>OY759974.1:0-2497315 GCA_963662945.1 Arcobacteraceae bacterium | reverse complement strand
TGAAAGAACATGGCATTGAGTATTGTTATGGCATGATGGAACAAAAATTTATAAAACTTGTCAATATGTTTAAAATTCCATATCAACCTATTGGTGAAATTCAACAAGACTATGATAAATTTAAATATCCTAGTATGATGCTTGTAAAAGAACTTGAGAAGCTAAACCCTCAACTTGAAAAATACTGGAAAAAATATAAAAAAGTTTCTATTTTACACCTTGATACAAAAATTAGACCAGAACAAGTGATTATATAACTAAATATAATTACTATACTGATATTATCGCTCATATAAATACTGTATTAAACTGAAAAATTAATAAGTTTATATAAAATAATAATAATAATTAAAGTGATAAAACAGTTTTCATATGTTAGAATATTCCTTGTACTATGAAAATATACTTGTAAGGAAATAGTTTGAAGTTTAAATTAGTTAAAAATATTTTAATTACTGGTTCACTTTCACTCAGTAGTTTTACATACTTAAATGCTCAAACTAATGATATATTAAATTCTATTTCACAGGATATGAATAGATTCAATACTGTTGCTACAGTTACAAAACAAAATGAACATTATCAACCTTATATAATCTCAGTATTTAAGGGAAAAGAGTTAGAAAAGCTAGGTGTATTAAACCTACAAGAAGCACTTCAACTTGTTCCTGGAGTAGATATGGCTACAGACAATATGAATATTAAAACTCCGATCTTTCGTGGTTCAAACTCTCTTGGATACGGTCAATCAAAACTTTTCATTGATGATGTATTAGTTAACAATCTCTTTTTTGATTCATACTCCGAATACCTTGGAATGCCAATAGAGATGATAAAAAGAATAGAAGTAGTTAGAGGTCCGGGAAGTAAAACAAACGGAGTCAATGCTTATGCAGGCTCTATTAAAGTAATTACATATGCGGAAGACTTTAAAGATTTCGAGTCACCAGACAAACTCGTTTTTAAATCTGGTTCAGATGATTATAGAATGGGTGGATTTATTAAAAAATTTAAAACAGAAAATCTTGATGCTACAATAGATTTTTATTATCAGGAAGATAATAAAAAACTCTATGCAGGTCCAGATGGGTACTCTACTGGCTCTATGAGTATTACCGGATTTGATAATAGAGGTCTTTCCCAAACTGGTGATGCACCAGTTTGGTTAAGAGATTATTCTTTAGGTCTAAATCTTAAATACAAAGACTTTTTTGTTAAGGGACGTTACCTAGACCACACACAAGGAAGTGCTTATGGTATCAACTACTCATTGCCACAAGATGACGATAGGGTAAAGATACCAAATTATTATCTTGAACTTGGGCTTAACAAAGATATTAATGATTTCAATGTTGAGATAAAAGCTGGGGTTAAATATGATGCCTTTGACTCAAAAGCAAAACTAGCTCCAAATGGTCTTAGATTTATAGATGCATATCAATATAGTGTAGATGGAACTATTAGTGTAGTAAACTTTCCTGATGGAATTTATGGAGAGCATCTAGCTAAACAGCGAACACTTTACCAATCTTCTTATCTTACATATAATGGATTTGATCAACATATTATCACTACTGGTTATCGACTACTTAAAGAGGAAACTGTAGATATGGTCTCGAAACTATCAAACTGGTCAACAGGTGATGTGACACTTGTTGATTATACAGATACTTATCCATTCTTTGATAAAAATGCAAAACGGAATATTCAGATATATTCTTTGCAAGATCAATTTCAATATAGCAATAATCTTAACTTTATGTATGGTTTTAACTATGAAAAAACATCTTATAAAGATGCTGGACTTGAACCTAGAGTATCAATGGTATATCAACAAGATTTAAACAATATATTTAAAGCAAGCTACTCTCGTGCACATAGAAATCCATCATGGCAAGAGATGTTTACAAAGAATAATAGTGCTAGAAGAGGTAGCACTGATTTGGAACCAGAAAAAGTAGATGCATTTGAACTGGCATATATTAAAAAATTTTCAAGTGACACATATTTACAATCAAATCTTTTTTACTTAATCAACAAAGATCAAATATATCATTCAGCTGCTAATCCTATATATAAAAATGCGTTAGATACAGATTTATATGGTTTAGAAATTGAGTATTCTGGTCATTTATCTTCTGTTGATAAGTTATATTTGAATTACTCTTATGTAACTGGTAGTTCAATGATAAAAGATACAGGAGTAAAGACAGATTTAACAAATGTTGCACATCATCTAGCTAAAGGTTATTATATTTACAATCTCAATAATGCCTTATCGCTTAGTAGTATTGTCCAATATGTCAGTTCAAAAGATAGAGTACTTGAGGATACACGTGATAAAGTACCTGATTATACTACTTTAGATGTCACACTAAACTATAAAAACTCTAAATATAACTATGATCTAACTTTAGGTGTAAAAAATATTTGTGATGCAACTGTAAAATATCCATCAGCACGTTATCCATATTATTATTCTGAAGACTACCTTCAAGATGGTAGAACTTTCTTTATAACTTTAAGAAAGGAGTTTTAGATGAAAAAAATAGTATTTCTTTATTTAACACTTCTCTCTTTTGCCTTTGGATATAATTATGATGATATTATACTTAAAGCACAAGCATCTATTTTCCCTAAAATTCTCCTTTTGGATAAAAAAATAGAGGATAAACTTATTGATGGTAAAATAATTTACACTATTGTTTACAATAAATCGGATTATCAAACTGCTGTGTCAATTGAAAAGTTTATTAATAACAATTTTAATGGTCAATTAGATAAATATAACTATAAAGTTAACTTAGTTGATTTTACAAACTTCTCACAGCAAACTGAAGCTTCTGCAATTTATGTTCTTAATTTAGAAGAACATATTGAAAAGATTGCTACAATAGCTAAAGAGAAGGGAATTATCTCTTTTTCATATGATATTAATAATCTCAAAAAAGGTTTAATGTTTTCACTTGTAATTGAAAAATCAACTGTACTTTATCTTGAAAAAGAGAATCTACATACTAAAAAAATAGATTTTGTAGATGCTTTACTACAAATGGTTCGATTTATTGAGAAAGATTATGTGCCATCAGGGAATGAAAAGAATCTTTATAAGTTAGATTCAAAAAACTTATATGCAGATTTACGTAATAGTGTTTTTCAAAAATATAAAGAATAGTTTGACATAAAGTAAAAAAATGAAAAAAAATATAAAATCACTTTCTAGTAAAATTGTTTTTTTAATTGCTTTAGCAACCCTATTTTCAATTTTACTTATTTTTTATGTTTTTGGGAAAATAAACAAAGAAGCATTTTATAATGTCGAGATGGAAAAAGCAAAATTGGTATTAAGTACTATCGAACCTCTTATTGCTGTAAATATTTATTTAAATCTAAACGATAGAATTGATCAATTAACTGAGCAGCTTATCGTAAATCCTAATATTTTGGATATAAAAGTACTACGAGGTAATAAACTCATCAATGAGAGAAAATCAGAAAAATTTGAAAATAATATTCGAGATTCTTTTGTTGTTGAAAATACCATTTATCAACCAAATTCTAAAAAAATCATAGGAACAATAATCCTGACATATTCTAGTGAAAATTATCAAAAGCTTATAAACAGCTATACAAATCTTTTAATCAAAGTGTTATTTTTATTTATAATATTTTTCTTACTATTTAGTTTATATGTTAAAAAACTTCTGTTCCCTTTACGAAAAATTGCAAAGTTATTAAACAATTATTCTCCCGATAAAAATATTAATATACCATTTAATAATCAAAATAATGAAATTGGATTAATTTCCTTTGCTCTTAATGATATGCAACATAGTATTATGCAATATTCAGAAGAATTAAAAAAGATTAATAATGAACTTGAGTTAAAAATTCAACAAGAAGTTGAAAAAAATAAACGAGCGCAAGAACAAGTATTCAAATCAGAAAAATTAGCTTCTATGGGTGAAATGATAGGAAATATTGCCCACCAATGGAGACAGCCACTCTCTATAATATCAAGTGGAGCTACTGGTATGTTAGTACAAAAACAGTTTGGAAACCTAAGTGATGAAACACTGGAAGAAACTTGTACTCTTATTAACGATAATGCACAATACCTTTCACAAACTATCAATGATTTTAGAAATTTTATCAAAGGAGATTCTAAACCTGTTTTATTTAATTTAAAAAGTGATACAGATAGTTTTATCAAACTTGTTAATGCAACAATAAAAAAACACAATATTCAAGTAATATTGGATCTTGATGAAAATATTGAACTAAAAGGTTTTCCAAATGAACTTCTTCAGTGTTTTATCAATATCTTTAATAATTCAAAAGATGCATTAATAGAAAATAATCCAGAAAATGAAAGATATATTTTTATTTCAGAAAAAATTGAAAATAACTCCATAGTTATAACTTTTCAAGATAATGCAGGAGGTATTCCTGAAAATATCATTGATAAAATATTTGAACCATATTTTACAACAAAACACCAATCACAAGGAACAGGACTAGGACTTCACATGTCTTATAGTCTTATAGTTAGCCATATGAAGGGTTCTCTTGAAACATTTAATAAAACATATATGTATAATAATAAAAATTACACAGGAGCTCAAACTATAATTACTTTACCTTTAGAAAATAATTTCATAGATTAATTCGTTTAACAATAATTAATAATTTTAAAAAATAATATATTTACACCCCTAATTTAAAAGTTAAGCTTTTTATACCTCCACTTTAGCTATAATCCAAAAAATTCAACAAAAGAGAAATATGTTTTTACCTACAACAAAAGAAGAGATGACAAAGCTTGGTTGGTCTCAATGTGATGTAATACTTGTAAGTGGTGATGCTTATATCGATAGTCCTTTTATCGGTGTTGCAGTTGTTGGTAGAATGCTTGAAAAACTAGGTTACAAAGTTGGTATAATTGGACAACCTGATATCAATAGTGATACAGATATAAAAAGACTTGGAGAACCTAGACTTTTTTGGGGTATTAGCGGTGGAAGTATCGACTCTATGGTTGCTAACTACACAGCAACTAAAAAGTTTAGAAATACAGATGACTATACTCCTGGTGGGAAAAACAATAAACGTCCAGACCGAGCAGTTCTTGTCTATACAAATTTAGTACGAAGATATTTTAAAAATACCGTCCCTATAGTTTTAGGTGGCATTGAAGCGAGTCTTAGACGAGTAACACACTATGACTATTGGCAAAATAAACTCAAAAAACCAATTCTTTTTGATAGTAAAGCAGACATACTCATCTATGGTATGGGTGAGATTGCATTAAAAGAACTTACTTTTGCACTTGATAGTGGAGAAGATTATACAAATATACGAGGGATTTGTTATGTAAGTAAAGAACCTGTTGAGTCATACCATCAACTCCCCTCTTTCGATGAATGTTTACAAAACAAAGAAAAATATATTGACTTATTTGACCTTTTCTATGATAACAATGACCCAATAAGTGCCAATGGACTCTGTCAAAAAGTAGATACAAGATATGCAATACAAAATCCTCCATGTGATTATTTAGATGAAAAAGAGATGGATGAAGTTGCAGCTTTGCCTTTTATGAGAGAGTTACACCCCTTTCATCAAAAAGATGGAAAAGTAAAGTGCCTTGAAACTATAAAATTTTCTATTCAAACACACCATGGATGTTGGGGAGAGTGTAATTTTTGTGCCATTGGTGTACACCAAGGAAGAACCATACGAACAAGAAGTGAAAATTCTATCGTAGATGAAGTAAAAGAGTTCAAAGAGTACAAAGATTTTAAAGGTATCATCTCAGATCTTGGGGGTCCTACTGCAAATATGTATGGTTATGAATGTGATAAAAAACTTAAACTTGGAACTTGTGACCACCAAAGATGTGTAGACTCAAAACATCTTTGTAATTCTATGAAACCAAATCACTCTCGAGTAATAAATATGAATAAAAAGGTTCGACAAATAGAAGGAGTAAAAAAAGCTTTTGTTTCTTCTGGTATTCGCTATGATCTTATTACTGAAGATAAAGTATTTGGATATGATTACCTCAAGTCTTTAGTAAATCACCATATCTCAGGTCAAATGAAAGTAGCACCTGAACATACAGAACAACATGTACTTGATCTTATGGGAAAACCAGGGAAACAAACACTAATTGATTTTAAAAAACTCTACGATAAACTCAATCGTGAGGCTGGGAAAAAGCAGTTTTTAACATACTATCTTATAGCCGCTCATCCTGGATGTGAAGAGAAAGATATGTATGAACTTAAACGATTTACAACACAAGAACTAAAAATGAATCCAGAACAGGCACAAGTATTTACCCCTACTCCTGGAACCTATTCTGCTGTAATGTATTATACAGAAATGGATCCAGTAACTCGTAAGAAAATTTTTGTAGAAAAAGATACTCGTAGAAAAGAGAAACAAAAAGAGATTGTTGTCTCAAAGAATAATAACTTTAAAAGTAACTTTTCAAGTTAGAAATTGTAAAATATAACATGAAATATTATAAAATACTACTATTATTAACACTTTTTTTCATAGGTTCTATTTCAGCAAACGAAAATCAAAAAGTATCATTGCAACTTTTATGGAAACATCAATTTGAATTTGCAGGTTTTTATATGGCAAAAGAGAAAGGTTTTTATAAAGACTTTGGAATTGATGTAGAGTTTAAGGAATATAAACTTGGTTCAAATATATCTCAAGATGTAACCGACGAAAAAGTAGATTTTGCTATAGGTTATTCTGGAATTATCTTAGATAAAATCAAAGGTGCTGATATAAAATTATTAAATGCTATTTATCAATCATCACCTCATGTGTTAGTGAGTTTGCAATCATCAAACATAAAGTCAATCAAAGACTTTAAAGGTAAAACAATCTCTCTAACAAATAGTCATAGTAAAACAGCCAATATTAAAAGTATGATTTATTCACAAAAAGTTTCATTAGATGATATAAAAATTCAAAAATTTGAATATGGCATTGATGCTTTATTAAAAGGGGAAACTGATATTCAATCTGTTTATCTTTCTAATGAAATATTTAAATTAAAAGAAAAAAATATTGCTTATAATATTTGGGATCCTAAAGATTATGGATTTAGTTTTTATGATAATATTCTTTTTACCTCTACGAAACTTATAGATAAAAACCCAAAACTAGTAAAAGACTTTCAAAAAGCTTCCTTAATGGGATGGGAATATGCTTTTAATAATATTGATGAAACAATTAATGTTATACTAAAAAAATATAATACACAACATAAAACACAAAAAGCTTTACTCTATGAAGCAAATACATTAAAAAAACTTGCTTACTACAATACTCCTATTCTTGGGAAGATAGAAGAGTCTAAAATTCAGAGGATTATCGATATTTATAACCTTATGGGACTTATTAAAGGTAATATAGCAATTACAGATTTTATTTATAATCCAGATGAAAAGAAAATAATTTTAACGGATGAAGAAAAAAATTATTTAAAATCTCATCCAACAATTAGAGTACACAATGAGAAAAATTGGGCACCATTTAATTATAACGAAAATGATACACCAAAGGGCTTTTCTATAGATTATATGAATCTATTAGCAAAAAAATTAAGTCTAAGAATTGAATATATTACAGGTCCTAGTTGGGCAGAGTTTATAAAAATGATAAAAAATAAGCAACTCGACGTAATGTTAAATATTGTAAAGTCTTCAAAAAGAGAGGAATTTCTTAACTTAACTACACCCTATAAAGGATTAACAAAATCCATATTTACTAATCTCGACAATATCAATGAATTAAAAGATCTAAATGGAAAAATAGTTGCTATACCTGATGATTTTTATTTAATTCAATTTTTAGAAAAAAACTATCCAGAGATTAAAATAAAAACATATGATGACACTTTAGCATGTATATATTCTGTTATTGAAGGTAAAACTGATGCTTTAATTGAAAACTTTGCAGTTATTAATTATTTCTTACAAAAATACAACTTATATATAAAAAATGTCAAACTTGATATTGAAAAAGCTCTAAACTTTGATATAAGCATAGGTGTAGCAAAAGATAAACCTTTATTAAAAAATATCTTACAAAAAGCTATGGATAATGTCACTCAAGAAGAAAAAAACAATATTACAAAACGATGGTTAGGTGTTAATGAAACCCTATCAAAAATAAATAAAATTCATTTTACAAAACTTGAAATAGAACATTTAAAAAATAAAAAATCAATTACTATGTGTATAGATCCTAGTTGGATGCCTTTTGAAAGGTTTGAAAAAGGGAAATATATAGGAATAAGTGCTGATTATTTTAAAATATTTGAACAAAATCTTGGGAAAAAAATAGAAGTTATACCAACTAAAACTTGGGAACAATCACTAGAGTTTGCAAAGCAAAGAAAATGTGATCTTCTTTCGCTGGTAATGGAAACCCCACAAAGAAAAAAATATATGAATTTTACAACACCCTATTTAAGTGTTCCTCTTGTAATAGCTACTCAAACTCATGTTACTTTTATAAATGACATCAAGGCTTTAAAGGGGAAAAAAATTGGAATTCCAAAAGGGTATGCATTTGTTGAAATTTTTAAGCAAAAATATCCATTTTTAAATATTATTGAAGTTGATACCCTTGAAAAAGGATTGATGCAAGTAAAAAATGGGCAACTCTTTGGTTATATAGGAACACTTGCAAGTGTTGGGTATATGTTTCAAACACAATTTACAGGTGAATTAAAAATTGCAGGTAAATTTGATGAAAAATGGGAACTTGGAATAGGTGTAAGGAATGATGATACAATTTTATTGGACATTATGGAAAAAGTTGTTCAAAGTATTGATAAAACACAAAGTCAAAATATATTGAATAATTGGTTAGCAATAAAATATGAACAAAAAATTGACTATACAATTTTATGGCAAATATTGGTAGTTATTTTTATTGTCGCTTTATTTATAGTTTATCGACAAATTATTCTGAAAAAAGCAAATAAAAATTTACAAAACATAGTTGATGAAAAAACAAAAGAGCTTCAAGATCTTAATAAAAATCTTGAAAAAAAAGTAGCACAAAGAACCAAAGAGCTCAATGAATCTTATAATGAAATAAGACATATTTTAAACTCTACAATGGAAGCAGTATTTATTTTTGAAAACGGGTATTGTGTAGATGTCAATGAAGAAGCAATACATTTATACGGTTATCCTGAAAAGTCTCTTATGTTAGGAAAAAAAGCTATAGAGTTTGTTGCAGATGATTATATAAATATTGTAACAACAAATATTGGACAAAACTACACAAAACCATATGAAATCTATATGAAAAGATACGATGGTAGTACTTTCCCATCTTTTGTAAGAGGCAATAACTTAGTAAAAACAAATAAACTTGTAAGAATTACTACTGTTATGGATTTAACTGAATTAAAATCAAAAGAAACATTATTAATACAGCAGTCAAAAATGGCAGCACTAGGTGAAATGATAGCAAATATTTCACATCAATGGAGACAGCCATTGAGTGTAATTAGTACAGTTGCAAGTGGTATTAAGTTAAAACTAGAATACAATATCTTTAATAAAGAAGATGAGATAAAAAACTTAGATATCCTTTTAGAATCTACACATTATCTTTCAGCAACAATTGATGATTTTAAAAACTTCCTAAATCCTGAAAAAACGAATAAAGTTTTTAATATCAAAAATATTATTAGTAAAACAATTCAAATGTTTGGGAAGAACTTTACAAGTCATAATATAAAAATTCTTACCAATGCTGATGATTTAGAAATTATTGGGAATGAAAATGAATTACTCCAAGTAATAATCAACATAATTAACAACTCAAAAGATGCTTTGATTTCTAAAAATTTAGAAAACAACTTTATATTTATAGATTTATACACTACAGATGAAAATATAATACTTTCTATTAAAGATAATGGTGGTGGTATTCAAAATGAAATTTTACCAAAAATATTTGATGCTTATTTTACTACAAAACATAAAAGTATTGGTACAGGTATTGGACTTTATATGAGCTACCAAATTATAAAAAACAGTTTTAAAGGTACATTAATAGCTGCAAATGAAACATTTTCATATGAAAATAATGAATATACTGGGGCAGTATTTACAATAACACTACCAAAATCATAACAACTATTTTGGTATAGATATGATAAACAATGCACCTTTATCATTATTTTTAACGCTAATTGTTCCATGAATTTTTTCTATAATATTTTTAGACATATAAAGCCCTATCCCAGTACCTTTTCCCTCAGGTTTAGTAGTGACATTTACATTAAAAATAGTAGAGATTAAGTCTTCAGGAACACCTCCTGCATTATCTTGAATTTTTAATTGTATTGTATCATTGAATGTTTCCACCATAAACTCTATCTTTGCATCTTTTTTATTTTGTCTCTCAAATTCATATTTTGTATTACTGATTATATTAAGAAGTACATGTTTAAACTCATTTGGGATAAGATTAACTGTTAAAGTTTCATCACCAATAAATGTAGTTTGTATCGTATTTTTAACAAGTTCATCTTTCATTAATAACAAGGTTGAATCTATAAGTTTTTTTATGGTTATCTCTTCTAAATTCATTTTAGGTCTAAAAAAACTTCGGAACTCATCAATTGTTTCAATAAGATGATTCACTTGTCTTTGTATTTTTTCTGATACATCCAATCCATATTCATTTGTTAGCTCATTAAAACTAACCATCATTTCAATCTCATTTGCCTTTAATTGAATCACCCCTAATGGCTGTTTCCATTGATGAGCAACTGCATCCATCATCTCTCCCATAGCAGCTAATTTTGATTGTTGGAACAGCATTTTATCTTGTAATCTTAATTTAGCTACTTGTTCTTTCACTTTTTCATATAAGTTTTCATTTAATAATTTTAATTCTTTATGTGCTGCTTCTAATTTTAATTTTTCATCAAGTGAATTTGCTACAACTACAAAAGATTTACGATCTGGTAATCTATTGAACGAAAGTTCCATATGTATAATAGTACCATCTTTGGATATACACTCTTTTCTTATATTTATCACTTTTCCAGTTTCTAGAACTTCTCTTAATATTAGTCTTGATGATTTTTCATATTTAGCAGTACTTAACTCTATACAATTTAAAGTTTTAAATTCTTCTCTTGTGTATCCTAAAAGTTTAGTATACATATAATTTACTTCTAAAAAATTTCCCTCTTTATCTAATGTAGCGATACCACTATTTGCTTCATTTATAATAGAATAGAGTTTTTGTTGATTGTCTGAAAGTTTGCTATTGAGTGTAAAAAGTCTAAAAATTATATAGTAGATTATACTTAATAATAGTACTATAATAAAAAAGATTATAAAAAAATTTACTTTTTTATTTTGAATAAACTCTGATTCTACTTCTATAATTATTGCTGCTACTGCCTCTGTAGATATAGGATTGAGTATTGGAATAATTATCTCTAACATCTCTTTATCATTATTGTATATAGCAAAAGTTTTTTTATCTTTTATCTTTTTAGTAACTTCATCAGTAATAGTTTTTGGCAAATTTGTATCAATGCTACTATACTCAATAGTTAATTTGTCCTTTATAGCCTTCAAATAATAATAATCTGGATATGGAGAATCAATATAATTTGTCATTTCTGATTCTAATACTTTTTTATCAACTATCTCTTTTGAAATAATAAAGTTTGCCTTTGCATCATAAAGCTGCATAATTTCACTTATCATACCATATGCAGAAAAGGAAACTTCTACACTACCTAGATATTTTTTTTGTTCTTGATCATAAAATAATGGATAAATATATCTATATCCATTAAAAATTTTTCCCTCTTCAAATCCATCTATTGCTACTTTATTTTTATTTACATAAGATACTGTTTCTCTAATACCACTTAGACTATCTCCATATAAATTAAGTCTATCAAATCTTAAAAAACTATCATTATTAGGTAAGTGAAAATGAAATTGATTTAGATTATATTTGCTAAAAATTTCACATTTATTTTTTAAGTATAAATATAGTCCCTCTCTATCTCGCTTGGAAAACAACTCTAAAACTTTTTTATCATCTACTACTGTATCTAAAATTATTTCTGCTCTTTGCTCATATTTATTATATATAGACTCATAAATCAATTCATATTGTTTTATTTTAGATAATTTAAACTCTTCAATTTTTCTTTTACTTCCATGACTCATCATAGTATAGAGAATCACAATAATAACTGCAAATATAATAGTTAAAATAATTTTTCTTTTTTCCATTTATACTCTCCACTATTCAGTGAAAAATTATAACTTAAACTTTATATAATTATAATAAATATTACTTTTTATTTTAAAGCTTAAATAAAGAAATTTTATTAAATAGAAGCAGTAAATTACTCTATAATTAACCATATTTTTAATACAACTATATTACAATAACGAAAAATCAAATTATAGGATAATAAATGTTATACACATGTGGACACAAAATACCAGATAGCGATAGTATAATTGGTGCAATTGCTATGGCTTATTTACAGGAAAAACTTGGGAAAGAAACAAAAGCAGTAAGACAAGGTGATATCAACCCTGAAACTGCTTATATTTTAGAAAAATTTAATCTTGAAACTCCTGAACTTAAAACATCTTTTGCTGGTTGTGACCTATTTATGGTTGATTATAATAACTACACAGAAGGACCTGATGATTTAAAAGAAGCAAATCTAGTTGGGATTGCTGATCATCATAAGCTAGGTGGTCTAGTAACTGCTGGTCCTCTTGATGTTTGGATTAGAGCTGTTGGATGTTCAAATACTGTTATTAAAGAGATGTTTGACTACTATGAAGTAGAAATTCCAAAAGATTTAGCTGGTGCTATGATGTGTGCAATTTTAAGTGATACAGTAATTTTTAAATCACCTACTTGTACAAAAATAGATACAAAAGCTTGTAAAGAATTAGCTGCTATTGCTGGAATTGAAGATTTTAAAGCAATTGGTATGGAGATGTTTAAAGTAAAATCACAAGTAGAAGGTGTACCTACACGAGAACTTGTAAAACGAGATTATAAAAACTTTGATATGTATGGTCATAAAGTTGGAGTTGGACAACTTGAAGTTGTAGATTTATCAATTTTTGATAGCATTAAAGATGAGCTAATAGCAGATATCAAAAAACTAAAAGAGGAAGATGGAAATGATACTGTTCTTTTAGTATTAACAGATATTATTGAAATGGGTTCTCAAATCTTAGTAGCAACAGATAGTCCTGATGTAGTTGAAAAAGCTTGGGATGTAAAAATAGAAAATGATCAATTCTGGCTAAAAGGTTGTTTAAGTAGAAAAAAACAAATTATTCCATTTTTAGAACCGGCATTTAAGTAAAACTGATGAAAACTTCAAATAACTTACTTTATATCGATAGAGAAGCTGTAGCAACACTTGCTATGGCAAGAGATGGTTTACTAAAACCAGTTACAAAATTGATGAATAAAAAAGAATCAGAAGAGGTAAATGCAACTGGGCTTTACAATGGTTCTATTTTCCCTTTCTCTTTTATCCTTTCACCTGCAGGAAAAAGAAACAACATTGTTTTACAAAATGCTAAAAAAGGAGATGTTCTGACTCTTATATGTGAAGATAAAGAGTGTGGACAACTTATTGTTGATGAGATATTTCACATCAATAAAGATGAAAGAATTCAAAAAATCTATGGAACAAATAATCCAGAACATCCTGGTGTAAAAGATACGTATAAAAGACTTGGGAATATTGCTGTTTGTGGAGAATATACAATTGAATTTGATGATATTAGAAACAATATCAAAAAAATCAATAAAACTATTGTAAATCTTGAAGCAAAAAATGTTTCTTCTATCATTTTATCAGGAAAACCATTTCATAGAGTTCATGAAAGACTTATAAGAACAGCACTTGTAAAGTGTGATTTATTAATTATCTTCTTACAAAAACCATATCACGATGATGGAAGATTAAGTTACAAAGTAAGATATCAAACACTTAAATACTTTTTAGATAATTTTATACCAAAAGATAGAGTGATACTTCTTCCTTTAGAAAATACTTACATTTTTGGTGGATTAAATGAGCTTACACTTAACTCAATAGTGTCAAAAAATTATGGTGCTACAAAACTTATTATTGGACAAAACCATGCTGGACTTGGTGCATACTGGGATCATAATGAATTTGTATCTATAGTTGATACCCTTGAAACACTCAATATTAAAATAGAAATTATGAGTGAATTTGTGTATTGTGATAAGTGTACAACACTTGTTAGTACAAATGCTTGTCCACATGGTAGTCATCATCATGTAAAATATCACAATGAATCAATTATGGAGCTTTTTAGACTAGGAATTATTCCTCCAGCAATCTTAATGAGAAAAGAAGTTTCAGCGATAATTTTAAGTGAACTTTATCCATCAAGAAAAGCTACATTGAAAAAAATCTATCAAAATCTATCAACATCATCAGGTGTTATAGATGAATTTAAATGTGAAGATTTCTATGATGGATTGATGCATCTTTATCAAACATCATCACTAACATAATTTTATTTAATGGAGCATTTACCTCTCTTTAAAAACACTAAAGAGAGGGGCTACCTCTTTCTTTTTCTTTTTATAGTTTTTCTCTTTAATATATCTCTTAATTTTTTCCAATATCAAAAATTTACCACTAATGAAATATTTCAAACAAAGGGTGAGATAGTAAATATTTATGACAAAGTAGATTATAATATACTAAAAATACACACAACTGATTTTACATTTTTTACTTCAGTAAATAAAAACACATCTTATCAAACATTACAAACAATCAATATTTTTATTGTTACAAAAAAAATCACTTTTTATGATTATTTAAAAGGGTTTTATACAAAAAGCTTTAATATTACCATACTAGAGAATTCAAATACAAAAACTACTCTTTCTCATTTTATAAGTAATCAACATGAAAACAAAAGTATTGGATCACTTTATAATGCACTTTTTTTAGCAACACCTGTTGATAAAACAATGAGAGATGTTTGTTCAAATTTTGGGATATCACATCTTGTAGCACTTTCAGGTTTTCATCTAGGTGTCGTAAGCTTAGTACTTTATTTTATACTTCATTTACTTTATAATTCTTTTCATCAAAATTATTTTCCATATCGTAATAAAAGATTTGATATTATGATTGTAGTTAGTATCATACTTTTTAGTTATCTTATTTTTGTTGATATGGTTCCATCACTTTTAAGAGCATTTATAATGTTTGTATTTGCTTTGTTTCTTTTACGTAATAATATTAAACTTCTTTCTTTTGAAACACTATTTATCGTAGTACTTTTTATAATCGCCCTCTTTCCTAAATTATTATTTTCACTTTCTTTATGGTTTAGTGTAGCGGGTGTATTTTATATTTTTTTATTTCTACATTATTTTAAAAACTTTAATAAATATCTGCAATTTATTTTATTTAACTTTTGGATTTATCTTGCAATGAACCCTATAGTACATTTTTTCTTTCCTACAACAACTATAGAACAATTGTACTCCCCTATTTTTACACTTTTATTTACTCTTTTTTATCCTTTAGTTGCCTTGTTACATATTTTACAACTTGGTAATTTATTGGATAATATTTTACTCTTTCTTATTAATTATCCTATCAAGCCTATAGAAGTTGCAACACCTTTAGTCTTTTTCCTTTTTTATATACTCATAAGTATTTTTTCTATATTTAGTAAAAAAAATTTTATTCTACTGAATATTTTATTTTTAACCTTTAATTTTATTCTATTTATAAAATAATAATTTTTTACATAATTGTAAATGTTTACTTTATATACAACATATTCGTTTACTTTTATAAAGAAGATTTATATAATTCATTATGAAAAATAATTAAATAGTATAAAGGGTAACAAGTGAGTAATAGCGGATTAAATAAAAGCTTGAAAATCTATAAGGGGTTAAGAATATTTGAAAATATAGCACCTTATATTAAACATATGGAATCTGTAGAGGATTATAGAGAAAATTTACAATTATTAGAAAAAAGCTGGGACAACCTAACAATTATGGGGCAACTTGGCGGAAATAATATTGATATGAATTCTACAAAAAAGAGTTTTGCAAATTTAACAGAACAATTGTTAAATCATTTAGGAATCGAAACAATCAAAAAAACATCAAGACAAATGCAAGCAAAAGCACAGATTGCAGTTGATATTGTTATACGAAATCTTTTTGAAAGAACAGCAGATATTGGTTTTTTAGCTACAGATGATGAGATAAGAGATTTTTTAAATAAAACTATCTCAAAATATGATGAATCTTATGAAAATAATATTAGTTCTCTTAAAAATAGATTTGAGGAATATGTAAAAAAATATAGTGTTTATTTTGATATAGTTCTTATGGATACACATGGAAATGTTTTAGTAAATTTAGATGAATCAACAAAACTAAAACAATCACATGATGAGATTATACAATTAGCTTTAAATACACATGAAGACTATATAGAAACATACAAATACCATGATTTTTCACCGAAGTATAAAAAAACATTAGTTTATTCTTATAAGGTAACAAAGACAAATGAAAAAGATTCAGAAGCGATTGGTGTATTAGCTCTTTGTTTTAGATTTACTGATGAAATGAATGGTATATTTAACAATCTTGTTGATAAAAACAATCAAGAGTGTCTTACACTTCTAGATAAAAATGGTTTTGTAATAGCAAGTAGTGACAAATACCAAATACCTCTTGATGCAAAACTAGAGATTGCAACACAAGGTATGCATAAAATTGTATCATTTGGGGGAAGATATTATCTTTCTAAAACAGCTGCTACCAAGGGATATCAAGGATTTAAAGGTCTTGATTGGTATGGTCATATTATGGTTCCATTAGAACACGCATTTTTAGAAGATCAAAATGATATTGATATCTCTGATGATATTCTTCAGGCTATTTTACAATATGGAGATAATTTCTCAGATGAATTAAAACAAATACCAATTCAAGCAAATAATATTCAAGAAAATCTAAACCGTGCTGTATGGAATGGTAATGTATCGCAAAGTAAAGATAAAGATTCAGATAAAGGTTTTTCAAGATTGCTTTTAAATGAGATTGCAAAAACAGGGGAAGAGACAAAAAATATCTTCAAGTCATCAATCATTAATCTTACAAAAACAATTATTTTAAATGATACTATCTCTATAGCTTCACTTATGATTGATATTATGGATAGAAATCTTTATGAAAGAGCAAATGATTGTAGATGGTGGGCATTAAATTCAGAATTTAGAAGTACTCTTGATAATGAAAGTATTACAAATACACAAAAAGAAAAACTCTCATCAACTTTAAAATATATCAACAATCTCTATACAGTATATACAAATTTATTTATATACGATAAAAATGGGGTAATAATAGCTGTTTCACAAGATGACCAACAACACTTTATTGGTAAAAAGTTAGATACTATTTGGTCAAATAAAACATTAACTATGAAAGATGCTTCAAAATATTGTGTTTCTGATTTTGAAAAAACAGAATTATATGATAGTAGACCAACCTATATTTACAACGCACCAATCAAATCAGCTAAAAATGAAAATATAATTGTAGGTGGTATTGGTATTGTATTTGATTCAGAAGTTGAATTTAAAGCTATGATAGATGAATCAATGCCAAGAACTGTAAAAGATGAAGTTAAAAATGGTGTATTTGGGGTATTTACTTCAAAAGATAAAACAATTATTTCTTCATCAAAAGAGGAATATAAAGTTGGTACACTTTTAGATATAGATGATAAATTTTTCAATCTTAAAAATGGTGAAACATATAGTGAAATTATCACTTTAGATAACAAATTTTACACTATAGGTGTAAAATGTTCAAACGGATATAGAGAGTTTAAAAATGGTAGTGATGATTATAAAAATGATGTATATTCATTTTTCTTTTCATATATTAGTGAAGCAAACATACCAATTGAAACAACAAAACCAAAACTCTTAAGTAATGAAATCACAAAATCAGATTGTAATGACTGTCAAGAGATAGCTACTTTTAGAATCGGAAGTAAATATCTTGGTTCATATTGTAAAGATGTTGTAAAATCAGTAAGTATAAATGAACTAGAAACAGCAATTAACTTTGACGATACAAATTGTTTCAAAGGTACCATCATCTATAACAAAATGGCGGTAAGTGTTTTAGATATTTCATCATTTATTAAAGAACCTGTAGATACAAACTATAATGAAATCGTAATAGTGGATTATGAAGATAGTGAAGAACACCACTTTGTAGGACTTTTAGTAAGTAAATTAGAAAATATCATTGATATAGAAACAAAAAAACTTAAACCACTAGAGCACAATCTTATTACTGGTGGTGCTTTAATCCAAAGTATAGTTTCCGTAGAACAAAATGGAGATAACCAACTTCTAACAATACTAGATATTAAAAAACTGGCAAATAAGCTAACTAACTAGAACTTTTTCTAGTTAGGTTGCCCGATAGCTTTATCTAAAGTATATCTCATATCCTCATCAAGATCAGCCATATTAGAACGCATCCATTGTAAATATCCAATATCTTGAGCTGCAACTGCTAATACATCTTGTCCTTTATATTTTCCAAATCTAAAAGTTTTGATAAATACAGGTGTTTGAGTTAGTTCAGCTAACTTTTCCATAGTATTAAAATCAGGATAAACTTCATTACATCGCACAACTAACTGTCGTAAAAAAAGTTTCATAACTAAAACATCCCCAATAGCATCATGAGCTTTAATAGTGATATTTAAACTATCAGCTTCTTGTTGTTCTGTTTTGTACAGATCAAGTGCATATCGAATATATTGTAATCGATGATACGGAAGTTCTGGATACAAATGTTTTGCACATCTAAGAGTATCTATAAGTGTAAATTGATTTACAAACCCCTCTTTTTTTAACATATCTAAATCAAAATTTATATTATGGGCAATAAGATAGTTTGATGGATTGTTTACCTCTTGAAGTTTTCCATAAAAAGTAGTTTGTATAAATGGTGGCTTCCCTACTAGTAAATCAGGTGTAATATTATGAACTTCCATAGCTTCAAGTTTTATCTCTAATGGTGCACTACAAAGTTCATCGTACACCTCAATATCTGTTTTACTATTGATTATCATTCCACCAATTTGGATAATTCTATCTTCTACTGCTGCACCTGTTGTTTCTGTATCAAAAAGTATATATTTACTCAAAAATCATCCTTAAAAAATATCTGGTATATCCACATCTAAATTTGATGGTGGTGGTTGAGGCGGGTTATTTGGTTGCTGATTGTTTGATTGATTTAAAGGTTGCATACCTTCTGGTATATCAATAACAGTATCAACAGAAGCATCAGCAACAGCTTCATAACTAGTAATAATAGGAGCAGCACCAAAAGGCTCCTCTTTATCCATAAACTTTGTAAGTTCTTTATGAAAGTCTAGTTTTACTGTTCCCGTTGAACCATTTCTTTGCTTTCCTATGATTATCTCCGCTTCCTCTATAGGTTTATCAATAAAAGCACTTTTATATGGAGGAACTTCTCCTTTATCTAAAGACTCTTTTTCTTTTCTTTGTTCATCTCTTTCTTTATAGATATCATCTCTATATACAAACATAATAATATCTGCATCTTGCTCAATAGCCCCAGACTCCCTAATATCACTTAACATTGGTCGTTTATCTGGACGACTTTCTAATCCCCTATTTAGCTGAGAAAGAGCAACGATAGGTATTTGCATCTCTCGTGCTAGAAGTTTTAATCCCCTACTAATCTCATCTACTGTAAGTCGTCTATCACTTCCACCTGTACCACTCATAAGTTGTAAATAATCCACGATAATAAGTTTAATATTATTTGATTCGATTTGTGCTATTTTTCTTGCACGAGCCCGTAATTGGTTAATATTTACACTTCCACCATCGTCAACAAAAAGTTTTTTTGTACTTAAGTCTTGAAATGCTTGTTCTACTTTTTGTGCTTGGTCTGGGTCTAGTTCCCCTTTTCTTACATTTTGTAAAGGTATACCAGTTTTTGCACTAATAAGTCTTATCATAAGCTGCGTTTCTGGCATCTCTAGTGAGAAAAAGATAACACCGTCACCACGTTCTAGATTTTGCAATGCTGTATTTAAAACTATAGAAGTTTTTCCCATAGCTGGACGAGCTGCAATAATAACTAAATCTCCGGGATTAAATCCTGTCGTTTTTTTATCAAGAGCTGTAAAACCTGTAGTTTGTCCAGTAAGATAGCTAGTCCCTCGTTGTTGCATTTTTCGTATATGTTCTCGTGTGTTTTCGATGACTGTTTGCATATTTTTAAGATCACTACTTGCACTATCCATAGTGATACTATAAAGCTTGTTTTGTACTTGGTCAACTGCTTCTAAAGCTGTAATGTTATCTTCAACTGTAAGTTTTTTTATCTCGGTTGCTAGTGTTGCTAACTCTCTTTTAACTGCACCATCTTTTATCTCTTTTACATATGACATTGTATTTGAAATAGGATTTGCTGAAAGTATCTCGATAAGGACACTATCACTTACCTCTTTGCTATCGACTCTTTTTCGTATAAAATCTTCATCGATAGGCATATCAGCATGGTTAAGTGCTTCCATAACTTCAAATACTTTTTGATGTGCAGGGAGATAAAAATCAGAAGGTTTTAAAACACCTAAAATATCTTCAATAATCTCATGATCAAACAGTATTGAGCTTAACACTGCTCGTTCGATATTCAAAGAATAGATGTTATCCATATTGATGAAACCTTTTGATAAAATTTAGTCTGATATTGTATCAAAAACTCACTAAGGCATAGATTTATTGAGATTGAAATTTGATATTTTCACTGTTTTGTATAGTTTTAGTTTCTATATAATTGTTCTCGATTTTTTGGAGTTCATAATATATTTCTATATCATCATTTTTTACAAAAAGCTTTGAAACACTTGCAAGAACTACACCTAATATTACGAGAGAAATAAGCACTTCAAAAAGTGTAAATCCTTTTTTAGAGATATTTTGAGATTTGAGTAAATTTGTCATTGATGAGCTTTTTTACAAAGTCTTTTTTTGGAATTGTACTATCAAGATAGTCTGATACTATTTTGAATACATAAATATCTTTTTCATATAAATATTTTTGCACTATCTCTAAAAAATAAGAAGCTTCCATATCATAAAGAGTATTGGGTGTTGTATTTGATGGAAGTTGTGGCGCATCTACTGTTTTACATTGCATAGTATTTATATCTTCTAACTCTTTGTTGGTACAAAATAACTCCCCCATCTCTATAGTTGTATCACTACACCCAGCGATTCCAATATTAAAAGCTTTTGAGATAGCATAGTTTTCAAATATATAGTCTAAAGAATTATAAGTATTCTCTTTCCCAATACCACCTATAACGACTACGATCTTTTCATTAGCATATATTTTAGGTGTAGAGTTCACTTTTGTCAATTTATATTTTTCGATAAAAGTTTGTGCTTCACTTAAAAGTGCGGTGTGGATAAGTATCATTGGTTGAAACCCTCTTCTAAGATATTAGGTAGTATATTAACATAGAACTACTTTATATTATAAAGCAATTTAACTAATACCAAATTAAATCTAAATTTGATACAATATAGCATATTTAAATAAAAGGTTGATTATATGAATTTAAGTCAAGATATAAAACCAATTAGTTACCTCAAAGCAAAAACTGCTGATGTTATAAACAATGTCAATGAAACACAAAGAACTGTTATCATAACGCAAAATGGTGAAGCAAAAGCAGTTGTTCAAGATATAAAAAGTTATGAAAATTTACAAAATTCTTTGAATTTGTTAAAACTAATTGTACAAAGTGAAAATGATATAGAAAACAATAATATTATTAAACAAGACGATATGTTTACAAATCTAGAAAAAAAATTATTTAACTAACAACTTATGAAAAAATTTGAAGTATTATGGACAAAAAGTGCCCAGTTTGATTTAGAGGCTATTATTGAGTACATTAAAACTGATAGTATAGATATAGCAAAAAAGATATTTTTTGAGATAAAACAAGAGTGCGACAATCTATATTGTTTTCCAGAACGAAAAAGAGTTGTACCCGAACTCCAGCAAATAGGAATTTTGAAATATAGAGAAATTATCCATAAAAGATGGCGAATAATCTATAAAATTGATAATACAAAAATTTATATCTTAATAGTTGTAGATTCAAGTAGAAATTTAGAAGATATCTTATTTCAAAGATTAATCAATAATAAGTAATAATATGAACATAATAAACTTCAAAAACATCAATGTAGGTTATGATGAAAAAATCATCTTACAAAATCTTAACTTAACTATAAAACAAGGGGAGCATTGGGCAATACTTGGGGCGAATGGTTCTGGAAAATCTACCTTGATGAAACTTATCCAGTCAGAAATTCATCCACGATTTGATAAAAACTCTACAAAAGAGATATTTGGTATGTCTCGATATTCACTCTTTGATTTAAGAGAAAAAATAGGCGTTATCAGCAACGACTTGCATAACTTCTTCCACGATAAAGTTCCTTTTCTCACTGGTTATGAAGTTGTACAAAGTGGATTTTATAGTAGTTTTAGTATCTTTAAACATCAGGACTTTACAGAACAACAGCACCAAAAAGTTCGTGAAACATTGGAATTTTTAGAGATACTACACTTGAAAGATAAAAGAGTAAGTACTATGTCTACAGGGGAGTTACGAAAGTGTATCATAGCCCGCGCACTTATCCATAGTCCACAAGCATTTATTCTCGATGAACCAACAGTTGGACTTGATATAAAAGCACAAATCAATTTTTTGAAGATGTTGCAAAAACTAGCAAAAGAAAGCTCTATTATCTTAGTGACACATCATCTTGAAGAGATATTTGAAGATATTACAAACATAGCTTTAATGCACAACCATACTCTCTATAAAAGTGGATCAAAAGAGGAGATACTTACAAGTGAAAATCTCTCAACTATTTTTGATACAAAGCTTAAAATCAATGTAAAAAACAATAGATACTTTGTAGAAGAGATTTACGAGTAAACTATCTTTTAAACTTCTCGTAAAACCAATAAAATCCAAACATAAGCCCTGGTGTTTTTGCTTTTGACTCATCAAATAAAAACTGTTTTGAGTCAAGAATAGAAACAAACTCTGTTTCTATATATTCGTCATTTACTCCGCCACCCTCGCCTATTTTCATACTTTCATCAATCGTAGTAAAAAAAAGATGTTGTTTCGCTCCACTTACTCCTACATTTGTAAAAAAAGAAGATACTTTTTCTATAGAATCACTCTTTACTTCGTACCCGCACTCCTCTTCTATCTCCTCTTTGGCTATCTCTTCTAAAGAAATATTCTTATCAACAATCCCTGCACATAATTCATAAGTAAACTTATAATTATCATGGTTCATAAAAACTGGTGCTCGAAATTGTTTTACAAGCAAAAAGGCATCTTTTGTTGTATGATATAAAAGCACTGCTACACTATCGTGTGATTTTACAGCTTCCCATGTTTTTTCTGATTGGTTTATACTATAGTTTAGTCGAACTGGCTTTACAAATGAAGGATTTGTTAGTTTTGTTATCTCAAAATTTTCTATATTTAAGTTAGTCATTGATTTCCTATTTAATTCTAATGTTGTATAATACCAAATCAAAACTTTTAAGGGAATATTTGACTTTAGAGCAAAAACTTCAAAATCTACCAGCACAACCAGGAATTTATCAATACTTTGATAAAAATGGAAAACTTCTCTATATAGGAAAAGCTAAAGTGCTTAAAAATAGAGTGAAAAGTTATTTTAAATTCACCCCTACATTAGCACCTTCAGATAGACTAGGAAGTCGTATTTACAAGATGATAACTGAAGTTGACAATATGCACTATATCGTTGTAGAAAGTGAAAATGATGCACTTATACTTGAAAACTCTCTTATAAAACAACTCAAACCAAAATACAATATACTTCTAAGAGATGATAAAACATTTCCATATATTTACATAGATTATAATGAAACTTTTCCACGATTAGAGATTACTAGAAAAGTTCTAAAAGGAAAAAATATCAAATACTTTGGTCCTTTTAGTAGTGGGGCAAGAGACTTACTAGATACTATCTATGAAATAGTTCCTTTGGTACAAAAAAAAGCTTGTGTTAAAGGTGGTAAAGCTTGTATGTTTTATCAGATACAAAAGTGTCTTGCCCCTTGTGAAGGGAAAATCACAAAAGAAAAGTATGCAAAACTGATAGAAGAAGCTTTAGAATATATTAATAACAAATCAAAAATCATAGAAACCCTTACAAAAAAAATGGAAACATATAGTGAACAATTCCGTTTTGAAGAAGCTATGAAAATGAGAGATAGAATCCAAACCATCTCAAAATCACAAATCAAATCAACACTGGACTTTGCTAACAATGAAGACCTAGACCTTTTTGCAGTAGAACTAGGTGTAAACAAAGCAGTTGTAATAAAAATGTTTATACGAGAAGGAAAACTTATCTCTACTATTCATAACTATGTCAATATTACAGAGATTACAACTATTGATGAGATATATAAAACAGCAATTGTAAACTACTATAACGAAGATTTACCAACAATTCCATCAACCATTTTAATAGCAGATGAGATAGAAGATATAGAAGAATTAGAATCTTTTATAAGCCAAAGATATGGTAAAAGCATCTCAATAAATCTTCCAAAAATAGGTATAAAAAAACAACTTATTGAAGTAGCTAAAAATAACTGTGTAGAGCTATTAAAGTTAGATAAAACAAATACAAATAACATCATTTATAAGCAACTTCAAGAGCTATTTGGATTATACAAAACACCAACACGATTTGAATGTTACGACAACTCACAAATGATGGGACAAGCTAAAGTTGGTGCTATGATTGTATGGGATGAAGATAAGTTTTGTAAAGAGGATTATAGATTATACAACTTAGATGCTTTAGATGAATATGGGCAGATGAAAGAGATGCTAACAAGAAGAGTTGAAAGATTTAATGAAAACCCACCACCAGATTTGTGGGTACTTGATGGTGGACAGGCACTTCTCAATCTAGCTTATGATATAACACAAAGTGTTGGAGTAAATTTAGATATAGTAGCAATTGCAAAAGAAAAAGTTGATGCAAAGGCACATAGAGCAAAAGGAAGTGCAAAAGATATTCTTTATACAAAAGATGAAGTTTTTAGACTAGAACCTTCTGATAAAAGATTGCAGTTTTGCCAACGACTTCGTGATGAAGCACATAGAAGTGCTATCACTTTTCATAAAAAACAAAAACGACGAGAAGATAAACAAATCTCACTTTTAAATATTCATGGAATTGGTGAAGCAAAAATAAAAAAACTATTAGACTATTTTGGAACATTTGAAGAAATTTATCATTCGGACATAGAACAATTATCACTTGTACTTAATCAAAAAGATGCAAAAATTATTCATGAACACCTTAACAAAAGGGATTAGAGAAATTTCATCTTTTTAGAAGTTATTCACACACTATTCACATGAACATTTAACCTTAAAAAACTATAAAATATAACACAAATTTAAAAATTTATTAGAAATTTTCATTAATAATTTTTTTTCACACTTAATCTTATAATCCCTTAACAAAGGGCTTTATAAAGACTTTTTTAATATTTTAATCTATTTAAAAGAAATGTATATTATGTTTTTTTGAATTTTTAATTGTTAATAATTCCCTTTGTTAAGGGGTTTAAAGTGTATACAAAATTTGTAGATGTGAAAAACTTAAATTTAATAAAATTTGAGTAAAATGTTATAAAATAATTGAAAAAAGGACAAGTGATTTTACGAATAATTTTTTTAATCATTATTGTTTTTTTCACACAGTCTTTTTGCAGCTATTTTGAAGATGCTACAAAAGCTTTTGAAGAAAAAAATATTGAAAAAGCACTCTACTTTTATAAAAAATCTGCAATTACAGGAAATGATGAAGCTATTTTTATTCTTGGAAAAATATACTACAATGGAAAATATGTTAAACAAGATTTAGAAAAAGCACTTTTTTATTTTTCAAAAATTGCTGTATATGGAAATCAAAAAGCAAAATACAACACAGCAATCATCTATGCAAATAAAAACTATAAAAAACATAACTATAAAAAAGCTTATGATATATTTCTAGAACTAGCACAAGAAGGATACGCAAAAGCGCAAAATAAAGTTGGAATCTTTTTATTGCACGGTCTAGGTGTAGATAAAGACTATAAGATGGCAGTTAAATGGTTTGAACAAGCACTTTTTGTACATCAATACCAACCAGCAAGTTGTAATCTAGCTATAATGTTTGCAAATGGTTATGGAGTATTTCCAAATTTTGGAAGAGCACGAAAATTAGCACAAGAAGGCTATGAAAAGAAAATTCCAACTTGTGTCAAAGTTTATAAAGAATTTAAACTCCACAAATACCCAGAAGATAAGGGATTTAAATCAGGCTATTACAAATAAAAGCGGCTTGATTATCAAGCCGCTACTTCATCTGTATGAAAATAAATTTGAAAAAATGCATCTAGGTCTTGAACTTCAATAGATTCTGATACTAACCAATGTGAGCCATTTTCTGCATGATACTCATAAAAGTTATCCCCATCTACATATTTTCTTTGACAAACATCGTTTACATCTTCAACCATAATATCCAACGGATATACCAACATATTGTCGTGTTTTAAATCCATACTCAAAGCCCATAAAACATTGAGTTTTGACATTTTTTCCTCTTCATCACAAGCATATTGCATCAAAGCTACTTGTCTAAGTTGTGTACCTCTAGTATCCATGATAAACTCCTTACATAGTTTAAAATAAGTTAATATAGAAAAGATTCTTTATATTAACAACTAAAACTTTTATTAAGGAAGTATATACCTATGGATATTAGTCTATTAAAAAAATTACAAACTAATTTTGGAATAAAAGATATATTATATATTCTTATTTTTTAGGTATAAAGTTAAAATGAGTGAAGCGATTGGAACTATTAAAAATCCAAACATATATGACCAGATATGCAAATATCCGTTGTTGTTAAGAAAAAAGAAACAAATAATTAAAAATACATATCCAGAAAGTCTATACAAAGAAGCCATACCACTAAAACCTGATTTAAAATTTGCAAAATAGTTTTGTTTAATAGGCTTCATAGCCTCTTTTATCTCTTCTTTTGTATATTCTTCTTTTTTTTCTATATTTTCAACTTCAGGAGAATATAAATCGTGCTTATCATCCATCTTATCTAGTTCATCATAGTTATCATCGTCATTTATATGATCTTCAACTCTTGCTTCTACATTTTTTTTGTAACCATAGTAAGACCCCATAGTTACAAGTAGTGAACTTACAAAAGCTAACTGTGTATTTAAAAGCCATTGAAACTGACCAAAAATCACACAAGTTAAAATAACTATAAAATCAACTATAAATAATATCTTGACAGTATTAAAATTCATTACTATTTATCGTCGTCATCTTTTTGGTCGTTATAACCATATTTTTTTAGATGAGCATATTTTGGATCATCGGCTAGTTTATCTAAATCTTTTTTAGCTTTTTTATAGGCTTTATATACATTTAAAATCGCTGCACTTACACCATAAAAAACACCTACCCAAAGTGTCCAAGTATATCCCGTCCAACTTTTTAAAAGAAGTCCAAGCCCTACCCCTAAAGCTATGGCAACAACTATAGAGATACCTAAAGACATATTGTCTAAAGCTTCTATCTTATCTCTATGTTTTGGAACCTCTTTTTGTTCTATGTTTTCTTTATTTTCTTCCATCATAAACCTATTTGATGTAAGTACAACAGTAATCTGTGATCTCTTTAACCTTTATGTCAAAACTACTATTTGCAGGAACTTCAAAGTACTCACCAGCTTTTATAGTCTCACAGTTCATCTCTTCACCTTTAAGTTCAACTTCAACCTCTCCAGCTAAGATTTCCATATGTTCGGCAAGTTCTGTACCAAAAGTATAGCTTCCTGGCATCATGATACCTAAAGTTTTTCTTGTACCATCACTATCTATAACTGTTCTACTTGTAACTTGTCCACCAAAATAGATATTTGCTTTTTTCGTTACTTTTGCATTGTTAAATTCACCCTCAACTGTTTTTGGAAGTTCATAATCAACTACTTTAGAGATAGTTCCAAGTGATTTGATAAATTCTATAATTGGTAAGTGGTAAGGATGTTTTGCATATTTGTCTAATGCTTCTTTATCATCAACCATAACAGTTAAAGCCAAATCATACGCTCTATCCTCTTGTGCAAAATTTACTCCAACTTCTAATGCTCGAATAAAATCAATATTATCTTTTAAGCTGTTTAGCTTCACTATCATATCATCTTTGTGTTTCATACCTTCATCTGAAAGCTTTAAAAAAACTATATGCTTTATCATTCTGTTTTCCTCTATAATATTTTTGGGAGTATATCAAGTTATCACTTAAGATATAAAACCAAAGTTTCTTTAAAATTTTTGTGATAAAATTATTTATCAAATCAAAAGGGGTAAATAATGTTTAAAAAACTATTACTAGCAACAACTCTCATCTCATATGCAACAGCTGTAGAAGTAACTAAAGTATGGGAATCTGAACCTGTATTAAAAGTGCCAGAAAGTGTTCTTCTTGACAATAAAAACAATCAACTTTTTGTAGCAAATATCAATGGAAAACCAACCGATAAAGATGGCAATGGTTTCATCAGTATTTTAGACCTGACAGGAAAAGTAAAGACTCTAGAGTTTTCAAAAGGTTTTGATGCACCAAAAGGAATGGCTATATATGATAATAAACTGTATGTAAGTGATATAGATACCCTAAGAGTCGTTGATTTATCTACTGGAGATATTATCGAAAACTACTATATAAAAGAAGCAGAGTTTTTAAATGATGTAGTTGCTACAAAAGATGGGGTTATCTATGTATCTGATTATTCTCCAACAAACAAAGCTATATATAAACTTCAAAATAAAAATATGACAAAATGGCTCAATAGTGGAAACCTAATGGGAGAGAGACCAAATGGTGTATGGATAAAAGATGAGCAACTTATCATAGGGACAAAAGAGGGAACAATCTTTACAGTAAATCAAAAAAACAAAAGAATCTCTACTTTTAAAGCTAAAATTGGTATCAATGGTATAGATGGAATCCTACCATTTGATGAAAAAAGCTACATCACTTCAGATTGGGCTGGAAGAGTTTTCATCTCTAGTCAAACAAAAAGTGAACAAATTATAGATGGAACTGCTGATAAAATAAATGCAGCTGATATTTGGTACGATATGGGAACTAAAAAACTCTATATCCCTACATTTTTTGATAATAGAATTTTATGTTATGATGTGAAATAATAAAAACTAAAGAGATTTTTACTCTTTAGTTTCATCTAGTTTTTATTATATGAAACAATGATAAGCACGATAGTTACAAATATCATTCCAGTAGTACTAAATACTAAAACACTTTCCATCCCATAATGTTGCCAAATATAACCTACAACTAAAGCTCCTAGTGCACTAAATATTGCTACACCTCCATATAATACACCATATACAAAAGCTTTTGATTTCGCATTTAATGAAATATAAATTCTTATAGCATTAAGACTCAAAACGGTAAATAAACCTAAAAATGCAAAAGAGAGCCAAAGGTTAAACTTTACGCTAAGTATTGATAATATCCCAAATATAAAAGATACAAAGATGATTTTAAAACTTCCGATTTTATCAACCAGTAAACCTCCGTAGTAGCTCACAATAGTTTGTACAAAAGTAAATAGAATAATAAAAAGCGGGATGGTCGATAAAGAAAATCCCTCCTCTTTTGCATATACTATAAAAAACTGTTCACTGACAACAAAAAACAAATATCCAAAATAGATAAATAAAAGAGGAAAAAGTTTGTAGTCCTCTTTGTTAAGTACAGCTGTATTCTCTGTAGTTGTTTTAGGTGAATCTTTTACAAAAAAAATCATTATGAAAACCGCTAAAAAACCCGGAATAATAGTAGATTCAAATATAAGTCTAATTGTATTTTCATCTTTTGCAAGATACAAAAATAGGATAAATATAATGATTGCACCACTAAGTTCCCCTGCTATATCCATCATCTTATGAAAACCAAATGTTTTGCCATGAGAGTTCTCTTTTGCATAAGTGCTTATAAGTGAATCTTTTGATGCACTTCGCACTGCTTTTCCTAATCTTTCAGAGGCTCTTAAAAATGCTACGCTTGAAAATGTTTCACTAAAACCCAAAAGTGGTTTAGTGATGGCTGAGATAAGGTAGCCTGAAACCACAAAAGGTTTGACGATTTTATATCTGTCACTTAGGTACCCAAAAAGTATTCTAAATATATATGATGCAAAAGTGGCAATAGCTATGATAACACCAAGCATATCCACCCCTTCATTGAGTATATACACAACAAAAATAGGAAGCAAAATCGTGACCATAGAAGATGCCATATCGGTAAAAAAACTCACCCAACCCAAAGCGATAATGTTTTTGTCTATATTTTTCATATAAACATTATATACACTTAATATTTAAATATCAGATTAAAGTCACTTAATGGCAATACTCTTTTATCAAAGCTATTTTTTTAGAATCTACAAAGTCACATATCATTGAATCTCCATTATTTAGATTAAAAATGATACAAAATTAAATATATTGCAATTTGTAATTAAATTAATTAGTATACTGTCCTCGGATTTTACTAAGTTCATTAATCGTTTTGCTTCTTGGAGTTTTAGTTTTCTTGTGTACTGTAAAGGGCTAATTTCCGTAATAGTTTTAAAGTACTTGTGAAAAGAGGAGATACTCATATTGACTGATTTTGCAATATCATCTATCAAAAAAAACTTCATGTAGATATAGAATTAGGCAAGAAGTTCATAGAAATATGTATTTACATCTGCTTATAGATTAAATATACTTACTTTATTATTTAAAATACATATTAAGGAAATACAATGAATAAAAAAGTTTATTTTATAACAGGTGTATCTAAAGGTTTAGGCTATCAAATGGCAAAATATTTTTTAGATGAAGGTCATATAGTAGTGGGGACAACCAGAGATGTGGATAAGATAGATAACTCTTTAAATACAAATGTCGATTTTTTACCACTAAAAGTTGATTTATCAAATAGAAAAGATATTGAGATTTCAGTTAATCAAATAATTGAAAAATTTGGTAGGATTGATGTTCTTGTAAACAATGCAGGTTATGCTTTATTTGGCGTTGTAGAAGAACTTACTGAAATTGAAATACAAGATAATTTTAACATAAATGTTTTTGGATTACTTAATGTACTAAGTGCAGTTTTACCAATCATGAGAAAACAAAGATCTGGACATATTTTCAATATTTCAAGTATTGGTGGTTTTATTGGTACTTTTCCTGGTTCTAGTATTTATTGTTCTACTAAATTTGCTGTTGCAGGATTAACAGAAGGTTTAAAAGCCGATGTGGAGGAGTTTGGTATAAAGGTAACACTAGTATATCCAGGTTATTTTAAAACAGACTTTTTAGAATCCACCTCAATGAAAGCTCCTGCAAATGAGATTTTAGATTATAAAGAAGCTAAAAAAATGATTACAATGCACAAAGATAATATCAATCAAAATCAACCAGGCAATCCAGAAAAACTTGCAAAAGTAATTTATGGAGTATCTTTATTAGATGAGGTTCCTTTCCATCTTTTTTTAGGTTCTGATTCATACTCTTATGCAAAAGATAAAATAGATACCATAGAGCAAGCATTAGAAAAAAATAAAGAGTTAATCTTAAGTACTGATTTTTAAATTAAATAAGAGTCCTTTATTAAGACTCTATTTAAACAGTTTTCAAAAGCTTTTTATGCTTACCTGGAGCCATTCCAAAATAACTTGAATACTCCCTAGAAAATTGAGAAGTACTTTGATAACCAACATAAAAAGAAGCTCCTTCTATATCCATATTTTCTAAAGTCATCAATCGTTTTGCTTCTAAAAGTTTAAGTTTTTTTACGTATTGAAGTGGGCTTATACCTGTGATAGTTTTGAAATGTTTGTGAAAAGAGGAGATACTCATATTGACTGATTTTGCTATATCATCTATCAAAAAAGCTTCGTGAAGATTTTGATTTATAAAAGAGATTGCTTTTGATATTTTATATGAGTTGCTTTCTATGAAAGCTAGTTGTTGTAACTCTATATTTTGGTTTGACACTAGGAGTCGATAGAGTATCTCTTTTAGATATATCTTTGATAATACCTCTATATCATTTGGTCTATCATTCAATTTTACTAGTCTTAAAATAGAACCTTTTAAATCATCGTCTAAATAGTACGTTGAAGCAGAAAAGTTTGTAGTATCTACTTTATTCAAACTCATAGAAAACTCCTCAAGAGCCTGAAAAATTTGCTCTTGGGTAAAGAGTATTTGTATAGATAGAAAAGGCTCTTTTGGACTTGCTTGGATAATCTTCCCTGATACTGCTAAAAAAGTTGAAGAGACAAAATATGATGAACTGTCATATTCAAAGATTTTATCTCCTATGAATACAGTTTTTGTGCCTTGCAAGATTATAAAGAGTGATGGCTCATAGACAGTATGAAGTACCTCTCCACTACTTAGGGATTTAAAAATTTTGACAAAAGGAATATTTGTTCCATTTATCCCTTCTTCCAAAGGTATCTTTTGAACTATATTTTTAAATTCATCTAATATATTCATGTGAAAATTCCTTGCCTATTTCCATATTTTATGATATGTTTCTTTAAATAAACCCACCATTTACTTTTATAGTTTGTCCTGTAATCCAATGTGCTTTTTCACTAACTAAAAGTTCAATCACATCTGCTATATCTTCGCTCTCTCCTAGCCGTCCAAAAGAGTTCATTTTGCTTAACATCTCAATTTGCTGTTCAGTTTTTCCTTTCATAAATAGCTCTGTTTTCACAGGTCCTGGAGCAATTGCATTTATAGTTATCCCTTTTTCTCCAAACTCTTTGGCTAGTTGTCTAGTGATTTGTTCAACAGCGCCTTTTGAAGCAGCATAAACGCTATATGCTGGAAACATTGCACTTGTAACAGAAGTTGAAAAGTTTATAATTCTTCCATTGTTTTCCATATGTTTCATAGCTTGTTGACAGGCAAAAAAAGTCCCTTTTACATTGACTGCAATTTGTCTATCAAACTCTTCTTCGCTAACATTTGCTATTGGATGATTTATCATTAATCCTGCATTATTAATAAGAATATTTACTTTTCCATAGATTTTAATTGTTTGCTCAAAAAGTTTTTCTAGTGCATTAATTTTAGATATATCTGCTTGTAAAGCTAGAGCTTTCCCACCATCAAAAATAATTTCATCTACTATTTCTTGGGCTTCTTTTTCATTTGAATTATAATTTATAACTGTAGTTATTCCCAATCTTCCTAATTGAATAACAACTTGCTTTCCTATTCCTTTTGATGCACCAGTCACTATGGCTACCTTACTATCTATTTGTTGACTCATAATATTTTCCTTTTTATTTTATAGAAAAAGTATATAAGAAAAATTTCTTTTTAACCAGTTAATTTATAGATAATTTATGCCTAATCCTATTTTATTTTAAATCTTTTATTATAAAGTATCTTGTACATATATGGAAAACTATCAGTTGAGAATATGAAAGATGGTGTATGTTTTACTATTGCAATTCCGAAGTAATAGAAATTTATATACCTAAAAAAATGAATCAATGATTTTTTTTGCCTCTTGTTTTGGTGCTGTCATAATAAACTCCAATATTTAAAATATACATTATTTTATCAAAATGATATATATTGTTTCTTTAAGTGGGTTAGTTGTGTTTGTTTAAAGTGATGAGTTTTTAGTATTCATCATATTTTAGAAAATGAGTAGAATAAGGAAAGGTTTTTTATTTTATTGTACCTGTCCCCTTTTTTTAGTTAGAAATACTTGATGGAACCTTTTAAAATTATTATCTTATTTTATCTTCTCTATCTTATAATCTGAAGAATCTTCATATTTTAATTCAAACTTTTTACGAAATACATGATCCATTCTATCAACAAAACCAAGCTCTGCCTTATATCCAAAAGGAATAAACAAACCTAAAAAAGGTGTTCTACTTGTTTCGAAAATACTATATTTCGCAATATCTTTTTCAAAAATAAGTGTTGTTTTTCTATAACCTGTAGGAACTAAAATAGGAATAGGTAAAACTAACCAAACTGTTAATCCATTCCAAGACAATCCCCTATTATAAATCCAATATTCAAGTTTTCCTTTTATCTCTTTTTTATCAGGCAATCCCCAAAAAGAAATAAATTCTTGTTTTGTATAATGTTTTTTAGGTGGATAATTTGATCTAAAATAACCTTTTTTATTTTGTAAAGGTTTTGCAGTACAACACCTAGGGAGCAAAAAACTATTTTTAGGAATAACTACATCATCCAATAATGAAAATGAAGATAATTCTTCATATTTTAAAATATGATATTCTGTTTCTACCGTAGAAACACCTATGTTAAAACACCCTGAGAATAAGAATATTATACTAAAAAGTGAAACTGACTTTAACACTAACTTTTTATACAATTATCTTTCCTCTTTTTAAATAAACTATCTATAATTCTTGACGAACTTTCTATAATTTTTTCATAACTTCATCAGCTGCTTTAATAGTAGCGTCAATATCCCCATCTGTCATACTATCACAAATAAATCCTGCTTCATATTGACTACAAGCGAAGTAAAAACCTCTTTTTAACATCTCATTGTGAAACTTTGCAAATCTAGGAAAATCACATTTCCCAACCTCTTTCATATTTGATGGAGCATCTTCACAGAAGAAAAATCCAAACATACTTCCTCTTGTATCTACTTGAAGTGGGATGTTGTGTTTTGTAGCTACCTCTTTTAGTCCAGATGTTAGTTTGACCGCTTTTGCATTGAGTCTTGTATAGATATCTTTATCTGCTTTTAGTTTCTTTAGACTTGTTAACCCAGCTGCCATAGCTACTGGATTTCCACTTAGTGTTCCTGCTTGGTAGATTTTCCCTTCTGGGCTTAGTTGTGACATAATCTCTTGCCGTGAAGCAAATGCACCTACAGGCATACCAGCACCGATAACTTTACCAAATGTTACAATATCTGGAACAGTAGAAACTATCCCTTGTGCACCTTTTAAAGAAGCTCTAAATCCACTCATAACTTCATCAAAGATAAGTAATGCACCATTTGCATCACATAGCTCTCTACACTTAGCTAAAAACTCTTGCGTTGCTGGAACTAGTCCCATATTTCCAGCTATTGGTTCTATGATGATACACGCTATATCACTAGACTCTGAAAAACATTTTTCTAGTTGTGCAATATTATTGTATTCTGTAAGTAGTGTATGTTTTGTTAAATCAGCTGGAACACCTGGAGAACTAGGAGCACCAAATGTAGCCATACCACTTCCTGCTGCAACTAGTAAACTATCACTATGACCATGATAATTTCCCTCAAATTTTACGATGTCATTTTTCCCAGTAACACCTCGTGCTAATCTAATGGCACTCATAACTGCTTCAGTTCCACTTGATACAAATCTTACTTTGTCGATGTTATCAAACATCTCTACTATTTCGTTTGATAGTTGTGTTTCAAGTTCTGTTGGTGCTCCAAATGAAAGACCATTTTTCACTGTTTCTAATACAGAATTTTCTATATCTTTATCACAATGTCCAAATATAAGTGGTCCCCAGCTTTGTACGAAATCTAGATATTTATTCCCATCAATATCATACATGAAACTTCCCTCTCCTCTTTTTATAAAAGCTGGTGTTCCAATAACTCCTCCAAAAGCTCGCACTGGAGAATCAACACCTCCTGGAATAACTTTTTTTGCATCTTCATAAGCTTGTATACTTTTTTCGAACATTATATTTCCTATCTATTTTATTTGAGGCGATTATATCAAAACATTACAAAATCAAAATTAAAACATAGTGTTTTAATCTAGTTTTCAATAAAATACCAAATATGAAAAAAAATATTTTTATCACACTTATAGCAGCTTTTATAATATCACTTATCATCCATTTTATTGCATTTGATTTGATAAATAAAAAAATAGCAAATATGAAATTAACATATCCTACTACAAATGTACAAAAAAAATCATCTCCAAAAAAAGGTTTTTCAAGTGTAAAGTTTGTGAAACTAAAACCAGAAACTCCAAAAGAAAAACCTATTGTAAAACAAAAGCCAACTATAAATAAAGAGGTTAAGAAAATTTTACAACCAATTGAAAAGCCAGTAAAAAAGCCTATTGCACAAAAAACTTCAAAGCCAAAAGCTATACAAGTTCCTAAAACACAACAACCAGACTTAAAAAGTTTTTTTACTGTTTCTAAAGAGGATTTAAAACGAATGGAAGAGGAAAAAAAAGAGCGAGAGAAACAAAATCAAGAGATTTACAAAGAGATACAAGAGATAAAACAACTTGACCAAATAACACAAAACTATATTAAACTTTATGGAGATACTTATTTTACTTTCTCTAAAGAGCAAAAAACATATATTAAAAACAACCTAAGCCGTATCGGTATGATAACACAAAGATATCTTGTATATCCTGGACTTTCTATCAAAACAAGACAAAGTGGTATAAATGTCATTGAATTTATTCTCCATCCAAATGGAGATATCTCAAATGTGCGAATAACTGATAGTTCAAACTATACAGCACTTGACCAAAATACTGTAGAAACTATTCAATTAGCCTATAAAGATTATCCACGACCTACAGAACCTACACAAATAAAAATATATGTAAGATATATCTTATACTAATGAAAATATCACTTATAATTCCAACCTATAATCGTGCAACACATTTAGAAACCACCCTACTTTCAGCCCTTCATCAAACTGTAAAAGTGGATGAAATTATAGTTGTAGATGATGGTTCAACAGATAATACAAAGCAACTTGTAGACAAATATCCAGTCAAATATATTTACCAAGAAAATCAAGGGGTAAGCAGTGCTAGAAACCAAGGGATACAAAAAGCACAAAATGATTGGATATGTTTTTTAGATAGTGATGATATTTGGGAGTCAAATAAGATAGAAAAACAAATAGCTTTTCATAAAACCAATTCACACATTCTTTTCTCACACACTGATGAACTTTGGCTATTTAATAACAAAATCATCAAACAAAAAAAACACCAGCTTAAACCTAGTGGATTTTGCTTTAAAGAAAATATACTAAATACACTTATAGGTGCATCAACTGTGATGTGTCATAAATCTATTTTTGATGATGTTGGATTATTTGATGAAGCGTTAAAAGCTTGTGAAGATTATGATTTGTGGCTTAGAATACTTGATAAGTATGAGCTAGGCTTAATCAATGAAAAACTTATCACAAAAATAGCAGGTCATAGTGGACAACTTTCATTTGAAACACCTCTTATGGATAGTTATAGAATCCAAGCATTACTAAAACATCTTCAAAGTAACTATAAAAACGAAGTGAAACAAGAAGTCATAAAAAGATGTGATATTTTGATAAATGGTGCTATCAAACATGGAAATGATGAATTAAAAAGCCATTATATCAACTTAAAAGCAAGTTTGTGATACCCTTCCAAAATATAATAAGCACTAGAAATAACAAAGTAAGGAATAGAGACTGATGGCAAATATTCAAAGCCTACGAGGTATGAAAGATATTATAGACAATGAAAGTGAACTATTTACATATTTTATAGAAAACTGTTCAAGAATTGCAAAAAAATATGGATATAGTTATATCGAAACACCAATTTTAGAAGAGACAGCACTTTTTAAAAGAAGTGTTGGAGAAAGTAGTGATATCGTTTCAAAAGAGATGTATCAGTTTATAGACAAAGGTGAAAACGATGTTTGTTTACGACCAGAGGGAACTGCTGGGGTTGTAAGATGGTTCGTACAAAACAAAAAAGACAGAGCTGGTGGTATACAAAGAGTTTATTACACAGGACCAATGTTTCGATATGAAAGACCACAAAAAGGAAGACTTCGAGAGTTTCACCAATTTGGTTGTGAATCATTTGGAGAAGCTAGCGTTTATGAAGATGCTTCAATTATTTTGATGATAGATGAGATGTTAAAATTCTTTGAAATAGGATACAAACTACAGTTAAATTCTCTTGGATGTAAAGAGTGTATGCCTGCATATAGAGATAGTTTAGTAGAACATTTAGATACACTTGATTTATGTGATGATTGTGTACGAAGAAAATCATTAAATCCTATACGAGTACTTGATTGTAAAAATGAAAATTGTCAAACAAACTTAACAGATGCACCAAAAATCACAGATAATTTATGTGGTGTTTGTGATGCTGATTTTGAAAAACTCAAAAAGATTTTAGATACAAATGGTGTAGCTTATCAAATTGACTCAAATTTAGTTCGTGGACTTGATTACTATACAAAAACAGCTTTTGAGTTTGTAAGTGATAATATTGGAGCCCAAAGTGCCATAGCTGGTGGTGGAAGATATGATAGACTTGTAGAGTTTTTAGGTGGACAAACAACACCTGCTGTTGGGTTTGCTATAGGAATTGAAAGACTTCTTGAACTTATCGTGATGAAACAAACACAAGAAGAAGTTTTATACATAGGTGCTATGAGTGAAGAAGCACTTGATAGAGTATTTTCTTTAGTAAATACAAAAAGAGCACAAGGTAAAGTAATAACAGATTATAAAAGTAGAGGCTTTTCAAAACACTTAAACAACGCACAAAAACAAGGTGCCACAACTGTTGCTCTAGTAGGAGAGACAGAAATTTCAAATAACACTATTTGGGTAAAAAACTTAACTACTCAAGAAGAAACAACTATAAAAATAGAGGATTTTTAATCCTTCTGTTTTACTTTATAATAACACGATGCATTTAACTTGATACTGTTTTTTAAAGTTTATCTGTAAAATAAAATTCTATTCTTTATAAGTATTTACAATAGTTCCAAAGTCACCAGAAAAACCACCATTCCCAAATAATAAAGATATCAATACAAGCAACACTAAAATAGCAACTGAACTTATTGCAAATATTTTTAAACTTCTATCTTTGTCTTTGGGATCTATTATCTTATCAAAAATAGAACTTTTTTCTTTGTCTGAATATTTTTTTGTTGATTTCATTTCTTCCCCTTCAAATTCTAATTAAACTAGTAATTCAAACCAATTAAATCGCAATACCAAAAAACTGTAACGACTCTTGTTGATCATCATCATATTCATCTAGTTTATTACTTTTTATTTTTTCAACAACAAATTGTTTTACTTTTTGCCGTACATCTTCGATATTATCAACTTCTACAAAACCGTTAAATCCCATTGGATGGTCATTAAAAGTAAGTGTACCCTCACAGTTTTCTTCTATAAACTCTGCAATATCTCGATATGTTATAAACTCAAAAACACTAGAGTGCCAACCAATATCTTCTAATTCATCATCACAAAAAAAATCAATCCCTTCCGTTGGATGATCATGATATAAATACTCTTTTGCTTTTTGTGCAACTAAAGCTAGATATTCTTCTGGCTTCTCTATTTCAACTTTTTTCAATACTTTTTCTCCCTATTATGGTAATACGCCATCTTGTTCACTGCCATCATTACTTTTAAAATAATGAGCAATTATATCATTATCAATCATACTTTCTTCAAATCGTGTATCAAATTGTTCACTTTTTGCAATATATTTATCTTTTCCTACTATTTTTGTAACAATATCCCCAGTGTAGTCTATAATAAAAGTATTACTACTCCCACCATATAAAGTTACTAGATAGAAATATTTTCCATCTTTTGTAAATAAAAAAATATCTGCTAGATCAACTACTTCATGAGATACTTTTTTTAACCCTTTGATTCTTTTTCTTAATAAGTCTTGATAATACCCATCTGCCAAACCAGCCCAATCATATCCGCTTCTTAACTCAATATATTCTAAATGAAATGTTTTTTCACTCAAAGTAAAACCATCTGAGACTGCGTAATTAAACTTATGCTTTTTTTGATTTGTAATTGGAATATTGAATGATTTATTATCATTATTAATAGTCAGTTGATGCTCTTGTGTATGTTCTAAATAAGGTTTTACACAACCAGACAATATAAGAAGAGTAGAGATATACAAAATATATTTAACCATGACAAATCCTTTTTTATTGAATTTTACTCTTTGGTGCATAAAAAAAGGGCTTCTAAATAAATATTAGAAACCCTTTATAAGATTAGTTAAATCTTCCCTTAGAAAGCTTTAGCCATAACTCTATTTAATCTTTGAGTAAATGCAACGGAATCTTTTATCTCCATTCCTTCAGACATTTTTGCTTGGTCTAACAGTAACCAAGAAACATCTTCAATCATTGCATCATCTGCACAACCGTTTAAAGACTGTACAATTGCATGGTCTGGGTTAATTTCAAGAATTGGTGCAGATTCTGGAATCTCTTGTCCCATTTGTCTAAACATATGTGCCATTGAAGCCATAGGATCATTAGGATCTTTTACTACACACGATGGAGAATCAGAAAGTCTAGTAGTTGTTTTTACCTCTTTTACTGCTTCACCTAATACACCTTTGATTTTTTCGATGATTGATTTAAATTTTTCTTCAACCTCTTTTTTCTCTTCTTCTGTTTGCTCTGTTTTTGGAGCTTCACAAGATGTAATATCTTTTAAATCCCACTCTTGATATGCACCAATCGATGGTGTGATAATCTCATCGATTTCTTTGTCATCAAGAATTAAAACTTCTATATTGTTTTTCTTGTAACTTTCAAGTAATGGTGAATTTCTAAGAACTTTTTCATTATCTCCAATAATATAGTAAATAGCTTTTTGTTCACTATTGGCTCTCTCTTTATATGCAGCTAGTGAAGTCATAGCTTCTGTATCATTTGTAGATTTATATCTTAGAAGTTCTAAAATTGCATCTTTATTTGTATAATCTTGGTAAACACCCTCTTTTAAAGGTCTATTGTATTCTTTTATAAAATCTTTATATTTTTCTTCATCTTTAGCTAGCTTTTTAATCTCTGAAAGGATCTTTTTCACTGAAGATTGTTTGATATTTGCCATAACTCTGTTTTCTTGTAATAACTCTCTTGAAACATTTAATGGTAAATCTTCACTATCAATAATACCTCTAACAAATCTTAAATATGTAGGTAATAACTCTTTCTCACTATCTGTGATAAATACTCTTTTTACATAGAGTTTAACACCTGGTTGGAAATCTACTCTATACATATCCATTGGTGCTTTTTTAGGAATATAAAATAATGTTGTATATTCACTTACACCTTCTGCTTTTGTGTGTACATAAACAAGTGGCTCATCGCTATCATGAGAGATTGTTTTATAGAATTCGTTGTAATCCTCAGCTTTTAAGTTAGCTTTTGGTTGTGTCCAAAGTGCTGTAGCTTCATTGATTTGTTCTCTTTTTTTCTCAATAGATTTTTTAGCCTCTTTACCAGCTTTTTTATCCTCTTCACTTAACTCTTCAGTTACCTCTTCGTTGTAGTTCAAGAAAATTGGGTATGCAATATGATTTGAGTATTTTTTAACTACAGATTCAACTCTGTATTTTGAAGTATAATCACTTCTTTCTTCTTCTTTTAACTTGATGTAAATTACAGTACCTGATTCATCTTTTACACAAGGATTTAAGTCATAACTTCCTGTTCCATCACTTGTCCATTTGTAAGCTTGTTCTTCTCCCGCTTTTTTAGAGATAACATCAACTTTATCTGCTACCATAAATACAGAGTAAAAACCAACACCAAATTGACCGATTAAGTTACTATCTTTTTTAGCATCTCCACTTAAAGCTTCAACAAATGATTTTGTACCAGATTTTGCAATAGTACCAATAGAAGCAATTAAATCTTCTTCATTCATCCCTAAACCATTATCTGCAATAGTTATAGAGTTGTCTTCTTCATCAAGTTTAATATTGATTTGACCTTTAAAGTCCGCGTATTTTTCTTTTAAATTATCTTCTGTTAGTCTTAAATAGTTTAGTTTATCAATAGCATCACTTGCATTTGATACTAACTCTCTTATGAAAATTTCTTTATTTGAGTATAAAGAGTGAGTCATAAGTTGTAACAACTGCCCTACTTCAGTTTGAAATTCATGTTTTGCCATATTATTTTTCCTTTATTACTTAATTAATATTTTAAATTATTGAACTGAAATATTAACATAAGTTTATAAAAGAAAGCTAAAGTTTTAAAAATAATTGGCACTTTTGTAATTCAAGTGCTAATTATTTTAATTTTATCTATTTAAAAAGTCCAGGTGTTGGCTTTTTATCTTTTGGTGGGACTTTAACATAAAAACCACAAGTTGTACTATTACAAGGAGGAACTACTCCACTATCTTTCCCATTTTTCATAAGAAATTCTTGTAAATCTTCTCTTCGTTTAATAAAATAATTTGAATTGAGTTTTTGAGTAGCTTTTTTATCTTTAAAATGTGCCTCATAAAGTTTTTTACCATTATTATCAAATAATTCTTTCCACTCCTGCGTTGTTCTTTCTTTAGCAACATAATAAGCACTACCGTGACATTTTTTACAGGTTTTTTTATAGTTTGCAATTGCGGCATCTTCATTGGCATTTGCTACTAGAAAAGGTAAACTTAACATTAGTAATATAAATAGTTTTTTCATAATCATATCCTTAAAGTATAATAATTACTTATACTATCTAAATTAGCTTAATGATTATATTAAAATAAAAAACCAACATAAAAGATGTAAGATAATACTAAACATAACAGCAGTTGAACCTATATCTTTCGAAGTTTTAGCAAGTGGATGTATATCTTTTGTAACCAAATCTACGACATTTTCAATTGCACTATTTAATAATTCTGTTATCAAAACAATAAATGCAGTTACAACCAACACTAATTTGTAAATCAATGCTATGTCAATAATATATATTGCACTAAATATAAAAATACCCAGTATTAGTTCTAGTTTAAAAGAGTTCTCTGTTTTTAAAATATGTTTTAAACCATCGAGTGCATATTGTGTATTTTTAAATAAATGGTATTTTGGTTTATTATTCATTTGATTCCTTCATATTTTTTCTATTGAACTTTTCTGTAATGGTTACAATACATAGTATAATTAACCAAGCAATAATCATAGTTAAAATAGTATGACTTAAAAAGTGATCACCGATGAGCATTTTGTAAGTTCCCATACTCCATCCTATACCTAATGCAAAGATTAATGATAGCAATTTATTTTTTCTACTTTTAAATAAAAAGAATAAACTCAATAATGCAAATCCACCACTTGCATGTCCTGCTGGCCAACATTTCACTTTTTTTTCTATTTGAAATGAGTCAGGATATGTTTCCCATACTTTTGTTTTAGGATACTCACCACCATATGTTACTAGATGTTTTGGACAAGGCATATTTGTACATTTTTTTAATCCACCCACTATAAGTGGAATAAAAATTGAAGATAATACAACCACAAAAATACCTTTTTTATACTCTTGTATTAATTTTGTTTTCCAAAATAATAAAGATACAGTAATTAATATAACCACTATAAAAATTAAAAACTTTTTAATTCCATCATAAAATACAAACTTATATGGTTGTAACTCTCTATCTAAAATCCATTGATTTGTACTAAAATTATAAAAACTATCTTGTACAATCTCATCAATGTTGGTTATACCAAATAATATAATAATAAATACTAAAACAATAAAAGTTATAAGTATCTGTTTATTGAGATTTTGTAGCGTCATATAATATATCTAACTTTTTATCATAAAGTTTTGTATCAACTTCAAAAATATTTAATAAAGTACTAAATAAATAATCCTGAGAAAAAGGTTTATCTCTATATGTTTTTAATTTATCTACATTCACATCTTCTTTTATATCTTCACTACCAAACCACATCATTGCTCCAACTTTTGTTTGAGACTCAGGAGCCATAAAATATGGCATACCATGTAAATATAATCCATTTTCACCTAAACTCTCTCCATGATCACTTAAGTATATCATTGCCGTTTCATGTGTATTTCCATAAGGTTTTAAAAAATTAATCACATGAGAAAGAAAATAATCTGTATAGAGTATTGCGTTATCATAAGCATTACTCAATTCCTCTTTTGTACACTGTTCTAACTGATTTGTTTTACAAACTGGCGTAAATTTTTCAAACTCTTTTGGATATCTTTTATAATATGCTGGTCCGTGATTTCCCATTTGGTGTAAGACTATGAGAATATCTTTCCCTTTATTTTTTTCAATAAACTTATCAAGTCCCACAAGCATACCTATATCTCTACACTCTCCATCTACACAAATAGTATTTCGTTGGGGTGTTCTATAATCTTCAAACGAAACTCTTAAAGCTACACCCTTTGAATCTGAATTATTATCTCTCCAAAGTACTTCAACTCCAGATTTTGAAATCACATCTAAAATATTTTGTGTACCAATTCCTTTTTTATAATCATAATCATCTTTTCCAAAAATTGAAAACATACAAGGCACTGATACAGCTGTAGAAGTTCCGCATGATGAGACATTTGAGAAATTTATGATATCTTCTTTTTTCAATAATGGATTTGTCTCTTTTTCATAACCATTTAATGAAAATCTATCAGCACGGGCTGCTTCCCCAACAACAAGAATAACTAATTCTTTTTTTTCATTCATTGTTTCTGAAATTTTTGCATCATCTCCAATTGATTGTACTACTGTTGGTGCACTGTTAAAAGTTGTATTAATATATTTTCCCAAACTATACATCCAGTAAGTAGGATTTGTATGGTATCTTAGTGTTTTATGTTCTCTAAAAAATGAAGTATAGTATTTACTAAAACTCAATACCAATATCACTATAATGATCAAAGAGAGTATAATTGATTTGAATTTTGCATAACTTTCTTGTTTAAAACTTTTATATTCAATTGGAAGCTTATATATAATATATGCGGGAATTACTCCTAGAAAAAAGGCATACGCAAGAAGCTGTAAACTAAACAAATCTAAAGACTCTGCAAAGTTTGTTTGCAATGAATTTTGTATCATACTATCATCAATAACAACACTATAGGTATTCATAAAATAATTTGTAAACGCTGAAATTAAAACTATTAGTATTAAGAATAATTTCGTTGTATATTTTGAACTTAACAATGTTAATAATATATTGGTAAAGAATAATAAAACAACTACTAATGAACCAATAAAATATATGTTATTTCCACTCAATGGATACACTTCTGTAACATTTGTAAAAAATGATACATTATCAAAAATAACTAAAAATAAAGCAACTAGAAATACTAGTTTTCCTTGTGATATGTTTCTCAATTTTTCTCCTAATCTTAAAAAAATGGATTTTATTAAATCTAAATGAAATGAAAATGAATTTTAGGTATAATACTCACCATGAACATATTAGAAACAATTAAACAAAGAAAATCTGTACGAGCATTTTTAAAAAAAGATGTTGAGCAAGAGAAAATCAACACAATTCTTAAAACTGCAAAACACGCTCCATCAGGGGTAAATATGCAACCATGGCAAGTAGCAATAGTAAGTGGAGATAAAAAGAAAACTATTGAAAATAAAATGGTTGAAGCTTTTACGCAAAATGAACCTGAAAGAATGGATTATAATTACTATCCTTTAAAATGGGAAGAACCTTATAAAACACGTAGAAAAGAAACTGGTCTTTTGATGTATTCAACTTTAGATATTAAAAGAGAAGATAAAGAAAAACAATTCAATCAATGGCTTAAAAACTATAGAGCTTTTGATGCACCTGTTGTTTTGTATTTTTTTATTGATGATTTCTTAGAAAAAGGTTCTTATTTAGACTATGGAATGTTTTTACAATCTGTTATGTTAAGTGCTGTAGAACTTGGACTTGGAACTTGTACACAAGCTGCACTTGCCCAATATCCTGATATTGTAAAAGAAGAACTCAATATACCAAATAATAAAATACTACTTTGTGGTATGGCTTTAGGTTATGAAGATACAAATAATATAATCAATAATTACAGAACACCTAGAATATCTTTAGATGATTTTGCAACTTTTCATCAATAATATTAAGGTTGATAATGAGTGAAATTAAAATATTTAATAAAAGTATAGAAGACTATTTAACAAAAGAGATGCTCACAATGATACTCTATCCACTTCTTGGAAGTGCATTGGTCTTATATATAGTATTTTTCTCAGCAGCAAGTTTTGGACTTGATGCTTTAGAAAATGCACAAATACAAATAGAACAACACCAAACTCAAGTACAAAATGCTGAAGTGATAGAATCAAGTACTCATGAAAGTTACACAGGGAATAATATCTTAGACTTTTTACTGAAATATACTGTCACATCTTGGATAGTAAGCTTTTTAGTTTATACTGTTGGACTTTTTGCCATAGGGTATCTTTCTATTTTTGTTTCACTTATCATTATAGGATTTTTAACTCCAAGAATATTAGCAATCATCCATAAACGACATTATGAGAATTTAGAAGTTGAATCAAATTTTAGTATCATAGATGGTATAGGAAAGATTATAAAAACAGCTTTAGTGATGATACTTTTACTTATTGTTTTAATACCATTTTATTTTATACCATTAGTAAATATTATCGCTATCAATCTACCTTTTTATTACTTTTTTCACAAGATGCTTCATTTTGATATAGCTTCTACTATCACATCAAAAGAGCAGTTTATTCAAATTTATTATAATGATAAAGGGAGTATGAGACTTCGTACAATATTTTTATATGTAATCTCTCTTATTCCATTTGTAGCTTTTTTTATCTCTGTATTTTATATTATTTATTTAGGGCATGTATATTTTACAAAACTACAACAATTAGAAAACAACTAATTTGTTTGTGGTTTATAAAATAATGAAAGATATATTCCAATAAAAATTAAAATCATTCCTATAATATGATAAATCTGTAATACTTCATCTAAAAATACATACGCCAAAAAGCTTCCAAATATTGGCATAAGATGAGTAAATTGCCCAGTTTTTGTCGCACCTATTTTATCTATTCCATAATGCCAGAAATAAAATGAAAGTGTAGAAGCAAAAACTGATACATAAATAAAAATATAATAATTTGACTTTAAAAGTGCTATCTCTTTTTGTACAGTATATCCTTGAGAAAGATATAAAGGTACAAGTGCTATAAAACCAATCAAAACAATCACTGCAAAAAACTCAATATCATTTAATTCTTTTGGTTTAAATCTCATTAATACTGAGTATAAAGCCCAAACAATACAAGAGAAAATAATCCAAAGATCTCCTTTATTAAACTCTAATAATAAAATATTTTCTATCTTTCCATGAAGGATTAAAAAAACTACTCCAAATGTTGAAAGTAATATTCCAAGTATTTGATTTCTCGTGATATTTTGTTTAAGAATAAGAAAAGCCATTAGAAGTATTAGAATTGGTACGCTAGAGTTTATAATCAAAGCGTTCGTTGATGTAGTCATAGTCAAACCAACATAGAGTATAGTATTAAACCCACTAATTCCCAATAATGCTAAAACTAAAAGTATTCCAAATTTTTCTTTTACTATTTTTAAAAGTTTTGAAAAATTCAATACTAAAATTGGCATTACTATAACTAATACAAAAAACCACCGAAAAAATGCTAATTCAAGTGGAGATATATCATCTTTAACAAATCTGCCTAATACAAAATTACCAGACCAAAACAATACACATAGTATTAAAAAAAAATATGTCTTAACCAAAACCGTAAACTTCTGGAAAGATAATAATAGAAGCTAAAACAGCAATTTGTATTAAAATAAATGGCACAACACCTTTATAAATATCTATAGTTTTTACACCCTTATGTGCCACACCTTTAAGATAAAATAAACTAAATCCAAAAGGTGGAGTTAAAAATGAGGTTTGTAGATTCATAGCAATTAATATTGCAAACCAAATTGGATCAATGCCGATTGTATTTGCTATAGGTATTAAAATAGGTACAACAATATATGATATCTCAAAAAAATCAATAAAAAATCCAAGAATCATAATAACAGCCATAGATAAAATCAAGAATCCCCATTTCTCTCCAGGAAGTCCAAGCATAAACTCTTCTACAAGAGCATCAGCACCTGTATATACAAAAACCATAGAAAAAGCTGTTGCACCTATAAGAATAGCTATAACCATAGCAGTTACTTTAACAGTTTCAAGTGCAGCTTCTTCTAAAAGTTTCCAACTAAATGATTTATACATTATTGCCAAAACAATTGCACCAACAGAACCTACAGATGCAGATTCTGTAGGTGTTGCTATACCTGCAAAAATAGAACCTAAAACAACTAATACAAGCAATAAAGGAGGAATTATGGCAAATATTGCATCTCTGATTGCATGATCTGAAATTGGAGCTTCAATAATAGGTGCTAACTCTTTTTTTAAATTTGCTATCACTAATATATATACAATATAAGCCCCAACCAAAATAGCACTTGGAATAATAGCCGCTTTAAACATATCTCCAGCTGCCTGTCCAAATACATCACTTAAAATAATAAGTATGATTGATGGTGGTATTATTTGCCCTAAAGTTCCTGAAGCACAAATAGTTCCAGTTGCTAGTTTTTTACAGTACCCATATTTTAACATCACTGGTAAACTTATAATACCCATAGCTACTACACTTGCACCCACAACACCAGTTGAAGCAGCTAATAATGAACCAACTAAAACGGTACTTATAGCCAATCCACCTCTTACTTTTCCAAAAAGTGTTCCCATAGACTCTAAAAGTCGTGCAGCAAGACCTGATTTTTCTAAAACTATTCCCATAAATATAAAAAGTGGTATTGCCATTAGAAGTTTATTTGTCATAGTAGAATAAATTCTAAAAGGCATCATAGAAAACATAGAGAAAAACTCTTCACCAACTTCTACAAGTGTCCCACCATCTGGAAATATTGCAAAAAAAGCAGCGATAAATCCAAAAATAACAGATATAGCCCCAAAACTAAAAGCAACTGGATAACCAACTGCTAAAAGTAGCAGTGCAGTAAAAAACATATATATACCTATCATTTTTTTAACTCTTTTAATACGATAATATTTTTTAATATATACACTAATCCACTTAAAATAAGAAATATAAATCCAAAAGGTATCATAGCTTTTATAATCCATCTATGAGTTAATCCACCTGGATCTGGACTAATCTCATTCATACTATAAGAGTCCATCACATATTCGTAAGAACCAAAAATGATTAATAATGCTAGAGGAAATAAAAATAAAACTGTACCAAAAATATTGATATACGCTTTTGTTTTTTTAGAAAAATTATCATACAAAAAATCAACTCTTACATGAGCTTCTTCTTTAAGTGCATACCCTAGTCCAAAAAGTGTTATTACTGAAAAAAGGTGCCATTCTAACTCTTGCATTCCAACAGAAGAATTATGAAAGGAATATCTCATAAGCACATCAAATAAAACATTAAATATCATAAGAAGTAACAATATTCCCATTACTCTTCCTATAATATCAATAAAAGAGTTGAAAAAACTTTCAACCCTTTTTAACCTAGCAATATTTGGTTTATCGTGATGCAATTTATTTTACCTTTTCTGTAGTGGTAATATAATCATACTCTGATATTTTTGTCCACTCTCTAGCTTTCTTCATATAATTTATTTGTGAAGTGTACACCTCATCAAATAACTTATCTTTTTTAGCATAAGAGTTCATAACATCATCAGTTGCTTTTTTCATAGCCTTTAGAACTTCTACTGGAAATGTTTTCACTTTAATATCGGGATACTCTTTTTTCATTTTTTCCCACGCATCAACACTCATAGCAAAATTATCATAAGTCATATCTGCTGCTACCGCTCTAATAGCAGTTTTTAACATTGTTTGATATTCTGGTGGCAATTTTGTAAATGCTCTTTGATTTACAAAATAATGCATCTCTGAAGCTGGTTCATGCCATCCTGTGTAATAAAAAGAAGCTACTTTATGAAATCCCATTTTAATATCCATACCAGGTCCAACCCATTCTAGTGCATCTATAGTCCCTCTATCTAGTGCTGTATAAAGTTCACCTGCTGGAATATTTGTCACATTAACTCCAAGTTTAGCAAAAACTTCTCCAGCCATACCTGGTATTCTCATCTTAAGTCCTTGTAAATCTGCAAGTGACTTAATCTCTTTTCTAAACCATCCACCCATTTGAACTCCAGTGTTTCCACCTGGGTAACAATCTACTTTAAATGGATCATACACTTTTTTTGTCAAAGCTTCTCCTCCACCATAATAATACCAAGCATACTGTTCACTACTTGTCATACCAAAAGGTGTAGTTGTCAGAAGTGCTGTACTTATACTCTTACCTTTGTAGTAGTAAGAAGAAGTATGTCCCATCTCATATTGTTTATTTTTTACCATATCTAAAATAGAAAGAGCTGCTTTATGTTTCTCTTTTCCATGCACTTCAATAATAAAATTACCTCCACTCATCTCTTCTAGGAGTTTTGCTAACTTTTGTGGTGACGTTGCAAGTGGTGCTAAAGTACTTGGCCATGTCATCGCAAGTTTCCATTTGACTTTTTTTGCTCCAAACGATGATGTTGCAAATAAAGATGTAATACTCACGAGTATCATCAATTTTATAAATCTATTCATTACTTTCCTTTTTTATAATTTACTAATGTTATCAAAGAATCTATTTCTGTTGGTTCTATTTTTAGTATATCTGCCATTGAACGACTAGCTGATGTTAGAAGATATTCTAAATTATGATTGAATTTTGCCTCTTTTATCACATATATCTCATCACCTGGTACTTCAAAGATAAATCCACCTTGTAGTGGCATATGACTTAATACTACAGAATAGTGACCTTTTATAAGTGATTCATTTGTATTGTACATAAGTCCTATATTGTAACTATTTACTCCAAAACCTTTTATAGCAACTACAAGGACATCTTGATCACCTGATTTGGCAGAATTAAACAGTTCAAAAAAATCTGCTATATTTTTATAGTATGGTATTTTATGGATAATTTTATTAAACCATTCTCCTAAAAAAGTATTGAGAATATGTCCTGCTATATAACATACTATTACAATACATACTAAACCACACAATACAAATAAGATACTATTTGAACTAGCTTGAATTCCTAAAAAACTTGCAATAATAGCATTTATTGAAGCTAACTTCTCAAACACAACTACAAGAATTATCCCTATCGCTACAATTGGTATTAACCAAAAGAATCCTTGTAAAGATGTTGTAAAGAAATTGGCTATTTTATTTTTCATTGATTACTCTTATATTATTTTGATTTTGTATTTTAACTAAAAAGAATTAAATTATAAAGAATTAATCTCATCTATGGTGTAATGTGTACCTAAAATCCTATTTATCTCTTCAAGTTGCTGCGGTGTTACAATCTCTACTTCTGTTTCATAATCTTCATCAACAGAATAATCAACATTATTTGCAGGTGCATACAATAGTTTTCCATCATTTACTCGATAGTAACCCTCGTTACCCAAAGCCCAATAAGTATTATTGAACATCCCTGCCCTTTGCCAAATATTTTTAATTGTGTATTATATATTTATATTATTTATATCTACTTATAACAAAACTGTGACGCAATTGTGACATCTTTTTGGTAAAATAACTTATGAATTTTATGCAATCACTTTTTTTACTATTATCTTTATTTAGTTTTATGTTTTCAAATGAAACAATTTCTATCACTCAAACTACTTCAAACCAAGAGATTTTGACACAGAGTGAGATATTTATAGATAATACACAAAAGCTTTCTTTTGAAGAAATCAAAACAAAAAGTTTTCAAAAAAACAATAGCGAAACATTAAGTTTTGGATATTCTCCATATTTGACTCTATGGGTAAAATTTACACTCACAAATCAGTCAAATCAACCTATAAAAAAAGTATTAGAATATGGGAATCCTTTAACTACAAATGTAGAATTATATTATGATACAAACCATTTAGAAGATGGACTTTTTCAAATAAATTATATAAGAGAAAGTCTCAACCCCAGTTTTGAAATCTTTTTAAATCCAAATCAAACAAAAACATACTATATAAAAGCATCTTCTTATATAACAACCCTGATAGTGAAACTAAATCTTTGGGATATAAATAGTTTTGAAAAGCAAGTAGAAAAACACAATATGATACTAGCTATGTTTTTTGCTTCTATGTTAATACTCACAATTTACAATCTCTTTATATACTTTATTACAAATGATAAAAACTATCTATTCTATATTCTTTATATGATAGGTATTATTGTTCATCAACTTGTCTATACTGGCTTTGGTTCAATTTATATTTTTAATCAAGATATCACTATATTATTAGTCAAATATGCAAGTATTTTAGTGGCTTTCCCTGTATTTATGTTGGCACTTCTAGTAAAGTCATTTTTAAAACTTTCACAATATCCAAAATGGAATAATACTTTAAACATTTACTTATTAATTTTTATCATATTATCTTTTGTATTTCTTATAACAGATCGATTTAACCAATATAGAAGTTTCTTTTCAGTGATATTACTACTTTTTTTAATAAGTATCACAATCTATGCAACTCTCAAAAAAAATAGACAAGCTTATTTTGTAATGTTTGGTTGGTTTTTATTTGCGATGGCTGCTTTTTGTATGTATTTTTCCAGTCTAGGTATTTTTTATATTTTTGATGATTTTAAATATTTTGTAGAAAGCACTTTAATCCTTGAAGCATTAGTATTTTCTGTTGCTTTAGCAGACAAGATAAATCAACTAGAACAAAAGAAAAATGAAGCAAATATGGAACTAATTCTTAATCAACAATTTGAAAAACAAAGATTAGAATATCAAGTAAAAGAAAAAACAAAAGCTTTAAAAAAAGCCTACGATGAAAAAAATCTTCTTTTAAAAGAACTCAATCACAGAGTAAAAAATAATATGCAAACTATCATCTCTCTTATAAGACTTCAAAGTCAAGAGATAGAAGAAAAGAAAATTAAAAGTATGTTTCAAACTATTCAAAATCGAATTAGTGCTATGAGTTCACTTCATGAACTTCTTTATAACCAAGAAAATCCCTCGTATGTCAATGCTTATGATTATTTTGAAAAACTTGTAGATGAACTAAAAGAGAGTTTTGAAACACAAGATATAAAAATAGAATTTGACATAAATGTTAATATAAAAGCAGAACAAGCTGTATATTGTGGACTTATTGTCAATGAACTTATTACCAATGCTTTTAAATACGCTTTTGTAGATGGAAATGGAACCATAAATATTAGCCTTAAAAAAGAAAATGAAAACTATCTACTCTCAATTAGTGATGATGGGATAGGATATGAACAACAAAACAATGCTAATACTTTAGGATTAATTCTTGTTGAAACACTTGCAACAAAACAACTTAAAGGAAAATTTCAACATAATACACAAGATGGGGTAAAGGTGGTGATATCGTGGAATTAAAAACAAAAGTTTTAATAGTAGAAGATGAAACAATAGTTGCTCTTGATATCAAAAGAGCAATACAAAATCTAGGTTTTGAAGTCACTAATACTGTTACAACTTTTGAAGAAGCAATAGCTTGTGTCAAAGAAAATACACCAGATATTATTTTGATGGATATTAACTTAGAAAATAGTATTGATGGTATCACCATAGCTTATGAAATCAAAAAAACAAATGATATTCCTATCATATATCTTACAGCATTTTGTGATGATGAAACCATCAATAGAGCTATAGAAACAAATCCTGTAGGATATTTACTCAAACCATTTAAAATTGATGAACTTAAATCTACCATCCTTTTAGGTATTTTTAAATCAAAAAACAAACAAAATAAAATAAGAAATAAAGAGTATAAAAGTTTGGGTAATAATTATTACTATGATGAAAAAAATCAAACATTATACTACAAAGATAACCCTATTAAATTAAGTACAAAAGAATCTTCACTTTTATATATTTTATATAAAAATAAAGGTAAAACTGTACCATTTGAAACTATAGAACATCACCTTTGGGAATATAATACAGTATCAAACAGTACTTTACGAACTTTAATCTATCGTCTTAGAAGTAAGCTAGAATATAAACTTATAGAAACTATTCCTCTAACAGGTTGTAAACTAAAATAAAAAACTGTGACACAACTGTGACACAACTGTGACATCTTTTTGATATGATTTTATTATATAAAATTAAAGGAGTAAATCTATGACTACAAATACAAATTATTCTGAACATGTATCTATTATGAAAAATCTCAAAATGGCGGATAGCTTTTATGAAGTGAGAGAACCGTTTAAAGAAAGTTTTGAAAAGATATATGAAGAAGCCCAATCACAAAATGTCACTGTTTCAAATGCAAAAGAGTTTTTAAATTCTCTATCAAAAGATGAACTCTCAACATTACAAAACTATACACGACTTGTAAATGAGATAGATGTAGATTCTTTAAGCGATGAAGGTGCATACAACCTACTTGTACATCACTATGAAAAATATGATTTTAATAAAGATGGAATAGTAGAAGATGGCATTGGGAAAACACAAAGTTTGATACCTCAATCTATGGATAGTACAACAAAACAAGCCCTTGTAGAAACCTTTAACTCTATGGATTTTGGAGAAGTTATGATGGCTTCAATTACAATGTTTCCAAAAAATATTAAAATAGTTGATGGAGAGATTGTATACTCATATCAAAACTACACCTATGAAGATATTAAAAACAGTGTTGAAACTATACTTGACCCAAAAAATAAAACCCATTCAACTACTGAGTTTAAAAATACTATAAGTAGTTTTTTTGAACTACTAACAAAAAATTATAATAAGATCAAAGAAAATGAAGCAACTCTATCTAGCTATACAAGAACAAATACTACAACACCTGCTAATAATACAACAAATACAGAATTACCTCCTGTGGAAGATACAAATACTCTCACAGAAGTTAAAAACACTACAAATGAAATAAGTGAAAGAGATAGAGCAATTTATGAATCCATAGTAAAGGACAAATACGTTACTTATGAAGAGATAGAAAACCTTTCTTATGATCAAATTGTCCAACTCAAAGATTTTGTAATGCAAAAAGATGAAGATGGCAACTATATAAAACAAACATTGATGAAAAGTGATAGAAAAGCTGGTATTTTGATGAGTACTACAGCTATTAGTGAAAATACAAACTTTAATAAAGCGATATTTAACACAGTAAAGAAAATCGATGATGAAAAAGTTTTAAATACTTTTATGTATGATTTAACAGGTACTGAACATAGTGAGAAACTTATAGCTTATCCTGAATTACAAGTTATGGATTACAGTGAAGAAGATGCTGGACAATTTGTTCAAAAACAGATTGCAAGCTATCAAATCAAAGTAGATACAGCACCAGATGAAGAGACAAAAGAGTATTATCAAGAGATACTCAATATGTACAATGGTTTAAATAAAACCTATCTATCACTCAATGGAGAAAGCCTCAATGATGAAGATCCACTTGCAAAATTACGAGAATTGGTTGAAGATATTGTTTCTGTTTTAAAAACTGGTTATACAGTTTCAGAATTAGAATACATAGAACAACTACTTGAAGAGATTAGAAAACTTCTTAGAGAGAAAAACAATGGAAATTCAGATATTTCAGATGAAGATATAAACAAACAAATAAAAACTATAGAAAAAGCACTATTACAGCTGGAAAAAAGACTCAATGGACAAGCAGTAATTGAAGTAGGAGAAGAAGATTCTTCACAAAATGATACAGATTCTGCAACAGCTAGTGGTATGAGTTTTGAATCAAAGTTAGATGCAATACAACAAAGAATTGATACTATGAAAAGTGGAAAATACAATCAACCAACTGATATATCTAATGAAGATGATGAAGAGAAAAAAGAGGAAGATAAACAGTGGTAAAAGTGATAATCATCTATAACAAATATACATCTTAACTATAGTATAATACTAAAAATATGGTTACCATTATACAATATGGTAACCTAAAAGGATGTATAAAGTATGAAAACCCTAGTATTTAACGATAGTTGTATAACACCATCAAAAGTAATCTGCATAGGGAGAAACTATGTAGAACACATAAAGGAGTTAAACAATGAAACACCTGATACAATGGTAGTATTCAACAAACCAAACTCTGCTATAACAAATCAACTACACTACTTCACACCAGATACAAGATTTGAGGGGGAAATTTGTTTTCTCATTCAAAACAAGCAAATCTCTGGTATAGGATTTGGACTTGATTTAACAAAAGCCAATATACAAAATAAGATTAAAGAGAAAGGCTGGCCTTGGGAGCGAGCAAAAGCTTTTGATGGAAGTGCTGTTTTAAGTGATTTTGTGACGTTTAATGGTGATCTTACAAAACTAAGACTAGAACTTTTTATCAATGATAAACTTGTCCAATACGCAAACTATGATCTGATGATATATAAACCTTTAGAGATGTTAGAAGAGATTCAAACATTTATGAGCTTTGAAGATGGAGATATTATTATGAGTGGTACTCCAAAAGGTGTAGGAACTTATAGTATTGGGGATATCTTTACTGGAAAAATCTATGAAGATACAAAGCTTTTAGTTGAAGTTACTTGGGAAGTACAGAAATAGTTAAAAGTTATTCTTCATAACTTTTAACCAATCTCTATCAAAATGTTTTTTGACATATTCTACTTTATGGGGAACTGTACACTTTGAGCAATCCTGATGGATAAAACCATCAGGAGACTTTATACTTCCACCATCTTTACTTTTTATGGAACAAGTGCTTTGTTTTTCCTCTACTCTAAAGTTTGGACAAGCACAAAAATAGCAATTCAGATTTTCCATATTGTGACATTTTCTATTCTCTTTGTATAAAGGGCAAAAATCTGGTTCTTTGATAACCATATTTTCAAAACTAAAATACTCTATAATCTCATTGTCACTTAAATCTTTTAGCTTCTCTAGAAGCTTTTTATGCTTTTGGGCGTGTTCTTGGTGCCAAGACTGATAAGACACCTTATCTTGCCCCTTTAATCGCTTCTAAAACCTCTTCATAATCTGGTTCAGCTGTAACTTCTGGAACTATTTGTTTATATACTATGATACCATTTCTATCTACTACAAAAACTGTTCTAGCAAGTAAACCTTTTAGTTTATTGTCAGTCATCAATACACCATAAGCTTTTCCAAACTCTTTATCAACATAATCACTTCCAACTTCAAGGTTATCTATACCTTCTGTTGTACAGAACTTTGCACTTGCAAATGGTAAATCCATAGAGATAACAGTTGTTGTACAAATATCAAGTGCCCCAACCTCTTCATTGAATCTTCGAGTTTCAGCTGCACAAGTTGCTGTATCAAGAGATGGTACTGAGATGATAAGTTGTATTTGGTCATTTGAACCACCAACTTCAATATCTTCTAAATCAGCCCCAACTATAGTAACAACAGGAGCCATATCCCCAACTTCTAGTTGTGTTCCCTCTAATGTTACATCTGTACCTTTAAATTTTGTAAATCCCATCATTCTGCTCTCCTAATAGTTAATTATGAGATATTATAGCATAGAGAGATAAAGTGTTGCTAATAAGGATTTAGATTGATTATAAGAGAATATTTTTGTAAAGTTTGGTTACAGTTCATTCGATTTTATTTACTTATAATATCTCTCCCAATATATTTAACATAATGCAGGTTTATTACGATATTGTCTTAATATACATACATTATGTACTATTATCATCGAAATATCGACATTAAACATACATAAAAATTGTAGCAAAAACTTAAAATTTATTTAAAAAATATCTTAAATTGCAATGTTTTTTACAGTAAAATGTGTAAGAAGACTTTTATTTAAAGGCTTTATAACGAATAAATAAAACAACATTTTTTATGTATGTTATTTATTGATTTTCAGGGTGTTTTATATATAATGTATCTTCAATAAAGAGTTAGACAAAGGATGAACTTGAATTTATATTTTAATAAAAATGGTGAAAACTATACGAGTTATAATAGAAGCTTACTATATCCATATTTTGAAGGTTTTGCTAATGAAAATGCATTAAATATGTACAAAGAAGTACATAAAGAATTAGATAGTTCTAGCTTACAAGACACTAACTCATTTAAAGAAAAAATGTTTACTATCCTATATTATTCTTATCAAATCAGACAAAAATCTATTAATTTAATAAAACAATCTCATAACACAACAACAATAAAAGATAAAGAGAACAATGAATTATTATTATTTAATGAAGTAACAATTGCATCTGATTTTGGATCTTTTATTATGCATTCTAAATCCACTTTAGATATCTTTTTCAACTTTGTTTATAAAAATTTTGGAAAACCTGCTAGAAAATTAAAAAAGCCAAAGCAATCAGACTTTGAATTATTTGAATCATATGTTAAAAATCATTCAAAGGATAATATAAAATTACTCCAAAAAGAAATAGATGAATTAAAATCACATATATTTAATTTACTTGAAAAAGGAAATAAAAAAAGCTTTAGAAACATACTTACCCACTTATCATCTGTTGAACCATACATTCAATGTTGTTTTTCATGCTTTAAAGATACAGAAGATAATATACTACTCATAGATTCTGATGTATATGAATACCCTATGGTTAATACAGTAATTAAAATAACTGAATCACTTACATATTTTTTAATTAAAAGTTTATCTATAGTTTTAGAGTCTAATAATAGTTCAAAAATTATAAGTAATGATTTTAAAATTATTGAAGAAAATAATTTTATTAATTTTAGAGACTATATTGATGACCAATCTAATGATTATTTACAAATAACTGTGTTTAATAACAAAGGTTTTACTTTAAATCAAGAAAAAATCAATAGAGAAAAAATTCTATAAAACTTAATGAATTATAGATATAGAAAAATTTTACTAATGTCTAACAAATCAGAGGAGCTAATAAATTACCCTGCGGGCAATTTATTAGCTCACTTCAACCGTTAGACTACAAAAGGACATAATAAATGAATATTAATACAGTTTTCCAATCACCAACAATTCAACCTCACTGGATGATGGGACATACAGTTACTTTCCTTGGTGAATATTATATGAAATTATCTATGCTTGAAAGCATGGAAAAACTATATGCAGATGGTGCACATGATTCAGATTTTATCATTGCTACTCGTTCTTTTGATTTATATTCAACAGTTCCAAAAGAAGCTGAAAAATACACTATTGAAAACTATAATGATTTTGTATTTCTTGAAAGTAAAGAGAGAGATGCTAAATCATTTTGGAAAAAATTTCACAGCCTCCAAAGACCAATTATTATGTGTGGGAATAGTCATGGAAAGTATGAACCAATTTATGTTGATGAACAAGCATTGTCCTTTACAAAAATTGAATTAAATTCGCCACACAAGTATCACTTGAATGGAAAAAAAGTGTTAGCTATTTTGGCAGAAGGAGTTATCATATATGGACTTAATACATCATTAGATTCTATCTTTGCTCAAGATAGACAAATTATAAATATAAATCAAGAGATACATATACATAATGAGCAACCAACTCACATTGATTTATTAAATGGTCAAGATGAAATTAGACATAATCAGCGTCAATTAAGAGAAATGATAAGAGGACAAGAAGAGCATAATCGAGAGATGCTACAAGAAATTAGGACATATAAACAAGATACTCAAAGAAGACAAGAACCTTTTATTCAAAACGAGCAAGAAAAATTAATGAAAAAACTTGATTATAAATTACACAAAGTACCATTAATGGTGAATGATTTATACATTGGATAGTTGTATTAAAAGTCTAACAAAACCTTGGAGAGAAATAGTTGACCCTGCGGGCACAACTATTTCTCAAGTCAAACGTTAGATTTATAAATCAAATTTTACTATGTAATAAAAAAGGACTATCATTGTATATTTATCATATTACAAATTTAACTTCTGCATTAAATATTATTAAAAGCAAACAATTTATACCTTTTTCAAGAAATATTTATAATGGTGATTCTTGTTTAAATTGTTTTTGTTCTATAAAGCAAGGGTATAACTACGGACAGGAATTTCAAAATCAAGGTGTAGTTCTTGTATTTAAATGGTCTGGAAAAGTTCAACAAATTAGTATGAATGAATCAACACCTTTTAAAAATAATATATTATATAATCAAAAACCATGGAGATGTTTTATTCCAACAAACACAAAAGGAAAAAATTTAAAAATTGTTAAAATATATTTTGATAAATATTATTTAAATGATAAATTTGATTTACCTATGTGGACTAAGTTTTTGCCAAAAAAATATTTAAAACAATATGTCAGAAAATTAAAACTTGAATTTATTCTAAATTTAAGACAAGAAATAAAAAAAGATAATTCATATATTGAGATATTATAAAATCTAACAAATCGTTGGAAAGAAAAACAAGGTTACACTACAATTATTTAAGCTTTATCTTGTAAAATTACTTAGATGAAGATTTGAACATCTTATTAAAAATAACACCTTGTTTTTCAACTCGGTCGTTATATCTACAAAATAGCTATTTACTTTATAAAAGGATATATTCAAATGAAGTTCTTATTAAGCATATTATTAATCTTTGGAATTTTTACAAATGCAAAGGCATTTATATATAATTTAGAATGTAAAATGAAAAGTGGTGACAATATCACTATAAAAGTATTTGGTAGATATTTAGATAGTAATAAAATTCTTGTTAACAATAAATATACCGTTTGGAAAGTTGATTCATTTTCAAAGAAATTATCAGAATATGATGATTTCAAAACTGAAATCATTATATATAAAAATGATAGTTACACTTATAAATTTCATCACTATGAACCTGAGGATAGAGAATATATTTATATTGAGAATAAATGGGGTAAAAAAGACAATGGGACTTGTTATGCAGATAGACTGTAATAATTAGCATAAACTATATAAGATATAACAAAATACAGGAAAAAGAACGCGTGACCCCTGCAAATATTTAAGCCTAAATTAGCTTTTATGTATTAGTTAAAAAAGAAGCCAGCAAACATATTGATGGGGTCATCGTCCTTCAGTTCAGACGTTATACCTACTAAATAATCATAACATTTAATTAAAAAACTCATTAATATCTACCTTCAAAGACTTGGCAATTTTATACAAGTGTTCTAAATTAAAATGTTTATCATATTTATTATTTTCACAATTTGAATAAAAGGCTACAGACTTTATCCCTATATCCAAAGCTAAATCCAATTGAGTTATATTTTTACTTTCTCGAAAAAACTTTACTTTTTTTGAAATATTTTCATAAAACTTTTTTATTTCTTCTTTTGTTGAGTTACTAAAATCGGTTTCCATCTTATTTATCCTATAGAGTTAATTTAAAATTAAACTTTATAGTTATATAATTAAAAAATCTTTATCCTATAGGATAAATTTGAAATATTTTTCAAAGGCTAAAATTTGCAACAAACAATAATAAACCTAAAACAAAGAATAGATAAAAATTATGAAACAATCCAAGAAAAATATCTATTCACTAAAATATTATTAAAAAAGATAAATATTTTACTAAATACAAATGCTTCAAATAAAGAGATACATAAATGGTTAGAAAAAAATGATAATGTAATTTTTGTACTTGAATACTACTTAAAAGAAATTGAGAAAAAGAATGATTTTGAAAGATAAAATAAAATCATCAATACAAAGAATTGAAAAATATAAAAAAGACCTTCAAGAGGATTATATACTTGTTGAAACAACATTAAACATATTAGAATATTTACTATCAGAAGATATTACACATGACCAAAGAAAATCATTATACGACAATATTAATAATACAACTAAAACTATAGAAGAAAAAATAAACAGACAAAAAACACTCTGCTAAAAAACATAAATATTACAATATGCCATATTTTCAATCTCAAATTAAAAAAGATGATAAGATACTTTAGAAAAAATAGGAGTATCAGATATGGAAATTGTAAATAATATAGAAACAAAGATATATAAAGTTCGTAATCTCAATATTATGTTAGATAGTGATTTAGCAAATTTATACAATGTAGAAACAAAAAGGATAAATGAAGCTGTTAAAAGAAATCCTGAAAGATTTCCTTGCGATTTATTTTTTGAGATGACAAAGGAAGAAGTAGATATCTTAAGGTCGCAAAATGCGACCTTTAAAGAAAGCTTAAAAGATAGAAAATATTTACCTAAAGTTTTTACAGAACAGGGAGTGTATATGTTGGCAACGGTGTTAAAAAGTCAAGTTGCTACAGAAGTGACTCTTACTATCATGCGAACATTTACAAAAATGAGAGAATTTGCTTTAAACTATAAAGATATAGCACAGAGAATAGAAGAGATAGAAAAAACGATTAAAATTGACCAACAACATCAAAACTACAATACTCATAGAATAGATGAAGCTTTTGAACTCTTACATCAAATCTTACAAGATACTCAAAAGACAAATGATAATTTAATAGGATTTAGACCAAAGTGATATTTTAATAAGTTAAAAAATAATATAAAGAAAAAAGCCTATCAATAACGCAGCGATTGAGACAATCACAACTGCATTATTGATATCTGCCATTTTAAGAGTTACGCTACTATCTCTTGAACTCTAGCAGCGATTTTTTCTGGTGTGAAACCAAATTTTTCAAAAAGTTCCTCAGCAGGTCCACTCTCTCCAAATCCAGTCATACCGATAACCACATCAGCAAATTTGTAGTATTCCATAGCAGTTGCAGCTTCTACAGCTACTACAAAAGTATTGTTCATATCAATGATTTCATCAATATAATCTATATCTTGCTCTACAAGTAAATCAAAACAAGGAACAGATACAACATTTGCATATACTCCTGCTTTTTCTAATAACTTAGCAGCTTCAAGACAAAGTGATACTTCACTCCCACTTGCCATAAATGTTACATCTGCTTTATCGTGTTTTGTTACAAGATATCCACCTTTTGAAACATCTCCAACTACTTTTTGCCCTTTTAAGTTAGTTAACTTTTGTCTAGAACATACAAAAGCTGTAGGTGCATTTAGTGTAAATGCAGTTTTCCAACACTCAATATTTTCAGTAGCATCAGCAGGTCTAAATGTATAAAAGTTTGGTAATGCTCTAAATTGGCTTAGTTGCTCGATAGGTTGATGAGTTGCACCATCTTCCCCTACTCCAATACTATCATGTGTCCATACAAAATGTTGTGGGATACTTGAAAGTGCAGCTACTCTTGCAGCTGGTTTTAAATAATCACTAAAGATAAAGAATGTTGCACTAAATACTCTAAATAATCCATAAATATTCATAGCATTTGTAATAGCTGCCATTGAGTGTTCTTTGATACCAAAGTGGATATTTCTTCCTCTTGGGAAATCACCAAGTCCCATCAACTCAGTTTTATTTGATGGTGCTAAATCTGCACTTCCACCTAAAAATGATGGAACTGCACCAGCAATTGCATTTAATATTTTGTGATTTGAATCTCTTGTTGCCATAGAATCTACATCACTAAAATCTGGATAATTTACTTTAGAAAAATCTGGATTTAAAAGTGCATTTAATGCTTCATTTTGCTCACTTAATGGTAAGTCTTTTTTAACTAGTTTTTCCCAAGCTTTACTTTGTAAAGCACCTGACTCTGTTTTATCAAATGCTGCTTTTACATCTTCTGGTATAAAAAATGATTTTTCAGGATCAAAACCAGCTTTTGTTTTAGAAGCAGCTAACTCTTCAGCTCCAAGTGGTGCACCATGTGTATGATGACTTCCCTCTAATGTAGCAGCACCTTTTCCAATAGCAGTTTTCGCTATGATAATTGTAGGTTTTGAACTGTTTTTTGAATCAGTTATAGCTTTATCAATAGCATCAAAATCATGCCCATCAATTGTCACAGCATTGAAGTTAATAGCTTCAAATCTTTTTGCAACATCCTCAGACCAAGCAATAGAGATATCACCCTCAATAGTAATATCATTTGAATCATAAATAAGTGTAAAGTTTGAAATTCCTTGGTGTCCTAAAGTAGCACACGCTTCATAAGAGATACCCTCTTGTAAATCTCCATCACCACATAAACAATATACATGATGATCGATAACTTGCGCTGTTTCACTATTTAAACAATGTTTTGCATAAGCACTTGCCATTGCAAAACCAACAGCATTTGCGATACCCTGCCCTAATGGTCCAGTTGTAATCTCTACACCACTTGTATGTCCATATTCTGGATGTCCTGGAGTTTTACTTCCTGTTTGTCTAAATTGTTTTAAATCTTCTAAAGTTACATCAAATCCCCAAAGATGTAATAAAGAGTAAACAAGTGATGAAGCATGACCACCTGAAAAAACTAATCTGTCTCTATTTAACCATTGTGTGTTATTTGGGTCAAGTCTTAAATGCTTACTTAAAACTGTAGCTATATCTGCTAATCCCATTGGAGCACCAGGATGCCCACTATTCGCAGCTTGTACCATATCAGCTGCTAAAAATCTAATTGTATCCGCTTGTTTTTGTAGTAATTGTTGTGACAATTTTAATCCTATGTTGTGTAATTTTAGGCAATTATATCTAATCTTTAGTAAATAGACACTAAAAGGGATTATTTTGATGGATTAATTTCTATTAAATATTTTTATGTTACTATTCGCTTCACAAAATTTATTGCAACATAATAATATAGAGTTGCAACAAAAGGCAATCAATGAAAAACTTAGTGATCGTGGAGTCACCTGCAAAAGCACGGACAATCTCAAAATTCTTAGGAAATGACTATAAAGTTATGGCTTCTATGGGGCATGTTAGAGACTTACCTAAATCAAAACTTGGATTTGATCCAGAGAATAATTTTGAACCGCAATATATGATTTCAAGAGATAAAACTAAAGTTATTGCCGACTTAAAGAAACAGATCACAAAAGATACAGTTATCTACCTCGCGGCCGATGAGGATAGAGAGGGAGAAGCTATTGCATGGCATCTTATCCCAGCACTTAAAATACAAAAAAATCCAATAAAAAGAATCGTTTTTCACGAAATTACAAAAAATGCAATTCTTGAAGCACTAGAAAACCCAAGAGATGTGGATCAACATCTTGTAGATGCACAACAAGCAAGAAGAATTTTAGATAGAGCAGTTGGATACAAACTTTCTCCTCTATTATGGAAAAAAGTACGATACGGATTAAGTGCTGGAAGAGTTCAAAGTGTTGCAGTTAGAATTATTGTTGATAGAGAAAGAGAGATTGAAGCTTTCATCCCTGTTGAATTTTGGAAAATAAAAACAGAATTTAATACTCCAGAATTTAGAGCAGAATTAGCAAAAATTGATGGTAAAACAGCAAAAGTAAATAATGAAGCAGAAGCAAGAGTTGTAGAAAATAGTTGTAAACAAGGACAATATATCCTAGAAGATATAGAAGAAAAAGAAAGCAAAAGAAACCCTGCTCCTCCTTTTACAACTTCAACATTGCAACAAGAAGCAAGTAGAAAAGCTGGTTTTGGTGTAAAACAAACTATGATAGTGGCTCAACAGCTTTATGAAGGTAGCGTAAATGTTCCAGGACATACTGGTGGTCTTATTACGTATATGAGAACAGATAGTGTTAATCTTTCGACATTTGCTACATCTATGGCAAAAGAGGTGATTTCAAGTGAATATGGAAAAGAGTATGCACTAGGAAGCCCACGACACTACAAAAGCAAAGCAAAAGGTGCACAAGAAGCTCACGAAGCAATCAGACCTGTAAATCTTGCTTTAAAACCAAGTGATGTAAGACCTTATCTTGATAATGCCCAATATAGACTTTATAGTCTTATTTGGAAAAGAACTATAGCAACACAAATGGCACAAGCTGTTGTAGCAAATACAACGTATAAAATCAGTGCTGGAAAAAATAAAGAATATGAATTTCAAGCTAAAGGAACAAGAATAGTATTTGCTGGATTTATGAAAGCTTATACAGAAGGAAGTGATGATCCAGAAGCAGCTTTAGATAATCAAGATGTAATCCTTCCAACAGTCAAAAAAGGAACTGTGTTAAATCTTGAAAGTTTAACTTGTGAACAAAACTTCACAAAACCACCTGCAAGATATACAGAAGCTAGTTTAGTTAAGAAAATGGAAGCTGAGGGAATTGGAAGACCTTCTACGTATGCACCAACAATTGCTACTATACAAGCAAGAGAATATATCATCAAAACAGAAGATAAAAAACTTGCACCTACTTTGATAGGTACAGTGGTAAATGACTTTTTAGTGGAACATTTTGAACATATTGTTGATTTAGGTTTTACTGCTCATATTGAAGAAGAATTTGACCAAATAGCTGAAGGTAAAATAGCTTGGGAAGATGTTATGAAAGAGTTTTATCAACCTTTTGTAAAAAATATTGAAGATAAAGAGGAAAATGCTCCTCGTGCTAAATTTTCAGATATTCGAGAACTTGGTATTGATGAAAAAACAGGAAAACCTGTAACTGCACGAGTTGGTCAATATGGTCCTTATGTCCAACTAGGTGACAAAGAAGATGAAGAAAAACCAAAAATAGCTTCAATTCCTGCAAATATAAGTGTAAATAGTATTACACTTGAAGAAGCACAAACATTATTAACACTTCCTAAAGCTTTGGGAAATGATGAAAATGGGAATGAGATAAAAGTAAATATTGGAAGATTTGGTCCATATTTACAAGTAAAAAGTGAATTTTTTAGTTTAAAAGAAGATGATCCATATACCATAACACACTCAAGAGCATTAGAGGTAATCAAAGAACTTCAAGAAGCAAAAGCAAAATCTTTAATTAAAGACTTTCCAGAAGAAGATACTCAAATACTTGTGGGAAGATATGGTCCTTATATCAAATCAAAGAAAAAGAACTACAAACTTCCTAAAGAGCTTGATGAACAAGATATCAAAGCTTTAAATTTTAAAGAGATACAAGAGATTATCAAAAATCAACCAACTAAAGGTGGACGAAAAGCACCTGCAAAGAAAACTGCAAGCAAAACAACAACAAAAAAAGTGCCTGCAAAAAAAACTACGGCAAAAAAAACAACTACAACTAAAAAGAAAACAGAAACAAAATAGTGTTGAAAAATATTGTATTTGAAGAGAATGGCTTTATCTATAAAGCTATCTCTTTTGATAAAAAAAATAACTCTTTAGAAGTAAACCAATTTGATAAAAATGATAATTTTATCAAAAAAACTACTTTAAAAATGGCACAAATACCAAAGAAAGTTAAACAAAAGCTCAATCCTCTTAAATAAATTTAAGGATAAAAGGAATAAAATTCCAAAAATCAAAGGAAAAATAGAGAAATGAAGTTATTAAAAGGTTTTGGGAAAAACTACTTTACACTAAGTGCCATACTTGCATCATCTGTAGAACAAAAACTACAAAGTCAAGTATCATCTCTATTTTCTCTACTTCATAAAAACATATCTCAAGAAGAAAAAGAGTTGGAAGAGGAAGAACCACCTTGTGAGCTTTTATTAGTCACTTCTACTCTAAAAAATAAACCTTGTCATTGTAATTGTTTTTACAAACTTAAAACAAGACTTGCACTTCTTAGTTATCACTATATCCCAAGATGTCCATACTATACAACTTACTTCGCATTTAGAAGAACTGGTGTTCATCCACCTCTACTACAACTTTAATTCAAACAAATAAAATCATTTCAAAACAATAATAACAATAATAAAACTAAAGGATTAGTAATGTCAAAAAAAGTGAATAGCGGTTTCGAAGAAATTTTTCCTCGAAAAAATTACATCGTAGGATTTCCAAGAATTGGAGAACAAAGAGAGTTAAAACAAGTATTAGAAAGTTTTTGGGCAAAAAAATGTTCATTTGAAGAGGTAAAAAGAGTTGCAAGTGAACTCAAAAAAAGACATTGGGAATACCAAAAAAATGCTGGAATAGAATATATTAGTTCAAATGACTTTAGTCTGTATGACAATATGCTTGATACTATCGTTATGTTAGGTGCTATCCCTAAAAGATTTCAACATCTGTGTGATGAGGAATTGTATTTTTCTATGGCAAGAGGAGATAAGTCAAATGTAGCTATGGAGATGACAAAATGGTTTAATACAAACTATCATTATATAGTACCTGAGTTATCAAAAGAAGATCAATATAAACTTAATAGTAAAAAAATAATTGAAGAATATAAAGAGGCAAAAAATCAAGGGATAAAAACAAAAATCAATATTATAGGTCCTATTACATTTTTAGCACTTTCAAAACGAATTGATAGAGGAGATACTTTTGAGCTTTTAAATAAAATTTTACCTATTTATGAAGAGTTATTAGAAGAGATTTCACAACTTGATGAGAATATCACACTACAAATTGATGAACCAATCTTTGTAAAAGATAATGAACCAAAAGTGTTAAGTCTTATAAAACTTACATATGATAGATTAGCAACTGTAAGTCAAAATATCAAAATCATAGTAACAACATATTTTGAACACTCAAATGAAGCTACAAAAGTATTGGTAAATACACCTATTTGGGGAATTGGTTTAGACTTTTTATATGGAGTTGAAAATCTAGAATCACTGCAGACAGTTGCTTCTAGTGATAAAAAACTCATAGCTGGTGTTGTTGATGGAAGAAATATCTGGAAAAATGATATTGAACAAACAGTGAAGCTTTTAGAGAAAATTGCTAAGTCTGTAGATAAAAACAATATCATCATCAGTTCATCTTGTAGCCTTTTACATACACCTTTTACTTTACAATATGAAGAAAAGATGGATTTAGAAATCAAAAACTGGTTAAGTTATGCATACGAAAAACTTGATGAGATTTCCCTTGTATCAAAAATATTTTTTGATGGTATCGAGAGATTAAATTCAGATGAAAAAATAGAATATGAAGAAAATAAAAAAGCGAATCACAGTAGAAAAACTTCTTTGCGTATCCATAATAAAGAGGTTCAAACAAGAGTTGAAAACCATACAAAACTTCAAAGAGATGGTATATATGAAGAGAGAATCAAAATCCAAAAAGAGATTTTAAAATATGAAGATTTAGCAACAACTACCATAGGTTCATTTCCGCAAACACAAGAAGTAAGAAAAGCTAGAAAAGATTTCAAAAACAAACAAATTACACAAGAAGAGTATGAAAAACAAATGAAACTCTATATTGATGATTGTGTTGAGTTTCAAGAAAAATGTGATTTAGAGATATTAGTTCATGGAGAACCTGAAAGAAATGATATGGTTGAATACTTTGGTGAACAACTAGATGGATATGGTTTTAGTCAAAATGGTTGGGTACAAAGCTATGGAAGTAGATGTGTAAAACCACCTTTTATCTATGGAGATATTAGCAGACCAAAACCTATGACTGTAGATTGGATAACTTATGCACAAAGTAAAACACAAAGAATCATGAAAGGGATGTTAACAGGTCCTGTTACTATTCTAAACTGGTCTTTTGTAAGAGATGATAAACCAAGAGATGAAGTATCAAAACAAATTGCAGTTGCTTTAAGTGATGAGATTGATGACTTACAAAAAGCTGGTATTAAAATCATTCAAGTAGATGAAGCAGCATTTAAAGAAGGCTATCCATTAAGAACTCAAAAAATTAAAATCTATGAAGATTGGGCTGTTAGAGATTTTAAAATCTCTGTAAGTAGTGCCAATAAAGAGACACAGATACATACACATATGTGTTATAGTGAGTTTAATGATATTATAAAAACTATAGAAGCTATGGATGCTGATGTTATTTCTATAGAAACAGCACGAAGTGGAAATGAACTTCTAAAAGTATTTAAAGAGGTTGGTTACAAACAAGAAGTTGGACCAGGTGTTTATGATATCCATAGTCCAAGAGTTCCAAGTGTAGATGAAATTGTAAAACAAATTAAACTACTTCTTGAAGTATTACCAAAAGAACAATTATGGATAAATCCAGATTGTGGACTAAAAACAAGAAAATGGGAAGAGGTAAAACCAAGTTTAGAAAATATGGTGAAAGCTGTAAAGATTGTAAGAGAAGAGTTACAATAAAAGATAAAGGGAGACTATAAACTAGTTTATAGTCTTCTCCTATATAAAGTTTGGTGCATCATTTGCAAAAAGTATAAGATCACCAATATGTGTCTCTTTTGCTAAAACTTCTTGCAACTTTGATTTATCTTCAAGAATAATTGGTTTTGTGTGTTTAATCACTTTATCAAAAAGTTTTGCATTTAAACTCCCTGTTATAATCACTAAATCAAAAATTTTCTCAATAGCATGAGCTAACTCTACATTTGATTCCATATTTGATTCAACTAAACCAGGTGTTACGATAACTTTTCTACCCTCATGTGTTGAAGCTATTTGAATAGCTTCCAACATCCCTTCAAGATTTCCATTAAAACTATCATCAAGGATAAGTTTACCACCTGCACGGCTAAGATGAAGTCTGTGTTCTACTGGCTTTAAGTTATGCAATGCTACTTTAATATCATCTACACTCATACCAAGTTTTTTTGCCATTAGTATTACTGATGTTAGATTTATAGCATTAAAACTTCCAAGAACTGGAGCGTGAAAATGTTCTGTTGTTCCATCAAGGTTTATATCAAACCAAATACCATTTAAGTCACTTCGTGTGATGTTTAAATTGTTTGGATATTTTGTGATAGTGTCATATTGTAAAATAGGCACACTATCATGCACAAAACCATGTACTAGTTTTGGAGATTTTAATATCTCCATTTTAGTATGGATAATATTATCTAAGGTTTTAAAATATTCAATATGTTGCTCTCCAACACTTCCTATAATAGCATACTGTGGTTCTAGGAAATTTACTATCTCTTCTATATCACCAGTTTCTCTAGCTCCCGCTTCTGCAATATAGATTTGTGTATCTAATGGTAAATCATCATTTACATCTTTCATAATTCCTGCCATTGTATTGACACTTCGTGGAGTCATATAGACATTGAATTTTTTATCTAATACTTGATACAAATAATTTTTAATAGATGTTTTTCCATAAGATGCTGTAATAGCAATAGTTTGAAGCCCCATAATTGTATGAAGTCGCCCTTTTGCTTTTTGCTTATATGCAATAAAAAATATTTTTTCTAAAATAGTAGTGATAACGTATGTCAAAAATAAAGGTAAAAATAATCCATAAAAGTTAGTTGTACTAGCCATTACAAGAGCATCTATAGCAAATGTAGTAAAAAGTAGTATTCCTAAAAATCTTTTTACTCTATGAGTTAATACAAGTGGTCTATCTAAATTTCTATTCCACATTACAAAACTAGTAAGATATAAAAGATAAAAATAGATACTAAAATATAAAAAAGGTAAAAGATAAAAAAGAACAAATGGTGTTGCAAAATATACTATATGCCATTGTTGTTTGTGATGTTTAAGTATAACTCTTTGAAGTTTATAATTGTACCATTGAAGGTTGGTAATCATATACCAACCTAAACTCATAACGACTACTACATGTGTAAATATTTCAAAATATTCCATAACTAACCTATAATTTTTTGATATTATATCAAAAAGTATGTTGTTTTATTATTATGGATTATTTATTGTATTTATCATATCTTGTCTATTGTTATATCCTATAACTTTCGTTTTGATTTGTTCAGTTTTATAATCTATAAAATATACTGTAGGAACCATTGGTGTTTCAAACTGCTTTGGATAGTTACCCTCATCTTTATTTAAAATCAATGGGATATATTTTGTATGAATTTGAGTATTGATTTTTTCTTTTGATAAAACAACTTTTTCTAGTTTTTGACACCAAGGACAAAAGTTCGACACCATCAGAAGCATTATATCTTTTTTCTCTTTTTTAGCTTTTTCTACTGCTTCTTTATAGTGTAACTCATAAGAAAATTCTTTGCCAAATTCAGTATAACTTTTTGCAAATATTTGAGAAAACAACAGCATAATTAAAAATAAGAACTTCATATATTATCCCCTCTATATTGTTCTGTAAACTCAGTAAGAAGTAAATATATATTATCAAGTAACTGTTCTTGAACTTCATCTTTTGTTTTGTTATCTAAACTTATCTGTTTTCGTTTTTCATAAGTTAAAGCATATACCTCTTGATTATCATCTAATCTTTTCACCTCTTCACCTAAAACTAAATCAATATTTAATGTCAAGTGATTATCGATAGTTGTATCATAAAGCATAAAACCAAGTGTTCTGTGTGAATATCCTGAAGTATCTATTTTTAATTCATCAGTAACCGTTTTCATCTCATCAAGTATCTCTTTTTTAACATCCATAGAAACTTTACTACTATAGTTTTCAACTACAAGATATACTTTTGGTACTTTTGTTAGTAAAAACATTGTCTCTGCTTGTACAGAGACAATTGAAATCAAAAATAAAAAAATCAGTTTATTCACTATTTTATTCAAGATTTTCCTTCTTATTTTCACTCATTTGAACATTTAATTTATTATCCAAGCTGTATTTTCCAGCACCTATAAAAAAGATAACTAATGCACCTAAAAGATAAAATAATGGCAATTCAATCACAAGTCCACCAGTTTTCCCTAAAGCAAATAAATCTGCACTATGCGCTAAAAGAATTGCAAACACCATATTAATAACAAAAACTAAAGCACTAATTCGAGTATATAATCCAAAAATCAATAATAAAGGAACAACAATCTCACCAAAATATACCCCATAAGCTACAAACTCTGGCAAACCTGCTCTATCAACTAAAAATTTAATTCCATCAATTCCATTAATTGCTTTACTTACACCATGAAACAACATCAAAACCGCTACACTTAATCGTAAAAGAAGTTTTCCTATATCTTCATTTAAACACGTGCTAAGTTTGTTTTCTATACTACACATTTTTACACTCCTAACTGAATAAAATAATTATATAGTATCAAGAATTTATTAACAAAACATTAACTTAATTTAAAGCTGTCTACCAATTCCTTTTGTAAGATTAAGCATAAAACTAAGACCTTTTCTTGTTTCTTCATCTTTCATCAGTTTTAATATACCAAACAGTGTAGGTGTTGGATTTTTTGCCGTTTCTCTTTTTGCATACCGTACCGCATTTTCTGTTATAAATCCTGCTGTTGCCAAATTATCTACAGTTCCAATCATTTTTTCAACCATTGGTTGTGTTGTCATCTCTATGTTATCTGATACAACTGCCATAAGGTCAATTAGATTATCTATTCGTCCTGTTTGAACCAACATTGTCATTTTAGCTTCTAACTCTTGCATCTCTTTAGTTTTTAAAACTTCTACTTTTTCACTCATAATTTTCTCCTATACCATTCCACGAGCAGCTGCCCAGTAGATACCTTTATTAAAACCTTTTCTTACAAAACTACCTAACTTACTACAAGGTGTTGGTTGAACATCTTCCTCATAATCATACCAAAGTGGCATACCACAAGATAGCCCCATTTGCGCTATAGCTATAACAAGCCCATCATAACTTTCTGTTGGATAACCATATCGTAACTCAGCAGCAATATTATCAGCAACAATATCTGTTTGGTTATGTATTGTTCCACCTGCTTTTGATACGGGTAAATCTACAGTATCACCTAATGTATACACATTCTTTAAACCTTTTACTTTTAAGGTTTTTCTATCAGTAGGAAGCCATCCTTCATCATCTAAAGCTTCTGAGATTCCAGATTCTCGTATAAGTTTTGTAGCTATAAAAGGTGGTGTTGACATTAAAATATCAAATTGAATCTCTTCACCCTCTTCTGAATATGCTACTTTATTTCGAGGATCAACCTTATTTAATGTAAAACCAGTTTTATGTTTTATACCAACTCCATCAAAAATAGCTGGTAAAACATTAGAAGTTGGTTCTTGTAAAAATAATCCATTTTTTACACTTTGTGCTTCTGTTGGATATGTATAAATTATTTCAACATTATCTCTAACCCCTTTTTCAGTTAAATAATCATGAAGCATTATAGTTGTTTCAACAGGTGCAATACCACATTGATGTGGAATATTTGGTGTTTTTGGGAAATTTACCGTAATTAATACTTTTCCACTTTTTATATTTTGAAACTTTTCAGCAAGTTTTCTAGCTCCTTCGTACGTATAAAACCAATCTCCTCCCTCTTTTAATCCAGGAATTCTTTGGGGTGCAGCTTCACAACCTGTTGCCAGTACTAAAAAATCATAATCATATTTTTTACCACTTTTAGTTTTTACAAAATTATTATTTGTATTAATTTCAGTAGCTTCTTCTACATCAAAGTTAATTTCAGACATTAAAAGTGTTCTTTGTTCTCGAACAAACTCATGTCCTTCAGCTTTATGAAAAGCAACATACATAGCACCTGGTCTATAATAGTGATATTTTGAATTAGAAATCATTGTAATCTCTATTTCATCTCTATCAATTTCAGGCATCAATTTTTTTGCAAGATTATTTGCAGTCATAGTACCAGCAGTACCACCACCAACTATAAGAATTTTTTTCTTCATATGTATCTCCTTTTTTAGTTACATAACAATCGTAACTAAAAATAAAAAGATTACTATAAGAGATTAATAAGGTTTATATAAGATTTTGTTCTAAATTCAGTCTATATCCAAGACCTTTTATATTTTCAATAATATCTTGGTAAAGTTTTTTTCGTATTCCAACAACAACCATTCTAATAGCATCTGCTGTTACAGGTTCTTCCCAAATACTATTTTCAATCTGTTCTATACTTACAATTGATTTTTTATTTTGTAATAATAATTCAATAAATAAAATCTCTTTTTTAGTAAGTCTAATCATTGCATCTTCTTTTACCACTAACTTTTGTAAAGTATCATAAAAATAACCCTTACCTAAGGATACTAAAGTCTCTTTTATAACTTCTTTTGGGATATTTGATGCAATTGCAACCAAAAATTCATCTATATCTATTGGCTTTTTAAGATAAAAATGCACCTCTGATTCCACAGCTCTATTAATATATTCAGGAGTATTGAAAGCTGTCATAACAACTCGAATAGTTTTTGGTGAAATTGATGCAATTTTTTGTAATAGATGCAATCCATCAACTTGTGGCATTTGAATATCTGATATAATCACATCCGATGGTTTTTCATTGAAAAGCTCTAATGCTTCCATAGCATCTTTTGCACCTCTTACCTCTTTAAAATAAAGTGATAAAACTCTACTCAACCATTTTAAAGTACTCTCATCATCTTCTGCTATTAGTAAAGTTAAGGATTGTAATCTTTTATGTATCGCTTCCATCTATTTTCCTTGTGGTAACATAATGGTAAACTGTGCACCATCTTTTTTATTTTTTACTGCTAATAATCCATCCATATGATTTTCAATAATCACTTTTGACATATAAAGCCCTATTCCACTCCCTTTATCTTTTGTTGTAAAGTATGGATTAAATATTTTTGGCATATTTTCTTTTGAAATTCCACCACCATTATCACTAATCTCTATATGTAAATTTTTTCTATTACTTTTAATAATTATCTCTATCTTTCCATTTTCTTTTTTTGTTGAGACAATTGCCATCATTGCATTATGAATCATATTTAATACTACTTGACGAAATTCATTCACAAAACCCAGTACATTTAAATCAAGATTATCATCTACATTTATATCAAAAACTATATGATTATTTTTCAATTGAATATCTATAAGTCTTATTGCATCTTGAATACTTTTTAAAACATTAAATTTCTCTTTTTGTTTAGATATTCTAAAGAACATACTAAAATCATCAATTGTTTGAGACATATAGTTTACTTTCTCCATAATCTCAACTTCAATCTCTTTTAAAAATTTAACATCGATATTTTTTTGAGTAGAGATATGTCTTAAGCCTTGAATAATAATTCCCAAGCTATTAAGAGGTTGTCTCCACTGATGTGCAATAGAGTCTATCATCTCTCCCATTGCTGCAAGTCTTGACTGATGACACATAACTTCGTGTTGTTCACTTCTTTTAGCTACTTCAATCTCTACTTGTTTTTTTAATTTATCTTGATATTGAATATCTTCTGTTATATCCGAGGTAATCATAAGAATTTCATCTCTACTTTCTAGATAAGATAAAGACATACTAGCATTAAGATGAACACCTGATTTTGTAATACACACTTTTTTAAACTTTTCAATAGCTCCATATTGAATAGCTTTTTGCACTGCTGTTTGTGAAGGTTTTGCATATTCAGGAGCAGAAAGAGAAATACACGATTCGTTGTAAAGTTCTTCCATAGTATATTCCATCATATTTTGAAAAAATTTATTAGCATATAAAAACATACCATTTCTATCTAAAATAGATATACCATTTGCAGCAAGATCAAATACAGCTTGTAATTCCTCTTTTTTTGATCTTAAGTCAGTTAAACTTTGTTTTAATTTTAACTCAACATTACTATACTGTGTAATATCATGAAAATAGAGTATCCTATTTTTAAAATGTACCTCATACTCTTTATTGTCCCATGTGATTAAAATGTTGTCATACTTTTTGTCAAGAAGCTTTTTTAAACTGTCATATGTTTGTTTTTTAAATATATCTTGTAGTTTTTTGTTCTTTAAATCTGACAAGTTTTTTTTATCGCCATAGCACTCAATTATTGTATTATTTTTCAATTCTAGAATAATTGTTTTAGGAATATTTTTTAGTATATCTGAGTTTTTAACCATTATGTATAATATCTTTACTTTATTTAAATGAACTTATATAATGAATTAAAAGTTATTAAAACTTTAATTTTTCCTTTACATCTAAGTATTTATTAGTTTATTTTCTATCTCTTTAGAGATATCGTCACTATACTTTAAAAAGAAATAATGGTCTGCATCATAGGATTTGAAAAAACTATTTTTTATAAAACTGTGGATAGTTTTTCCAGATTCTAAAGAAGTTGCAGTATCATTTTCTCCCCAAAATATTAACGCCTCTTTATAAAACCCTTTAAAATATTCAGAAAAATCTTCATCAACTACATTTTTAAATGTCTCATACATATTTTGAGGCATCCCATTAACATCATTGCTTCTAAACATCTTTGTAATTTTTCCTAGTCCAAATCTATTAAAAACTTTTGCCATACGAATTGTAAGAAGAGTTTTTGCAGATTTTTCTTCAACAATTCCAGCACTACTCATCAACACAAGAAGTTTTGGCATAAGTGTAGTTGCAACTTTTCCACCAAAAGAGTGTCCAGCTATAGTTACATCATTTGGATTTATATTCAGATTGTTTAAAAATATTTTTACGATATTTGCATAATCTATCGTTGTTAAGATATAGTTATTATCACTTTTCCCAAACCCTGGCATATCTATATAGATATGTTTAAACTCTTTTAGTTTCTCTCCAAAAGCTTGTTTCATAATCTCTTTATTACTTCCCCAACCATGAAGAAAAACTATCACTTCTGATTTATCATTGTTTACTATCTCATAATTGATATGAAAACTTTTATCAAAGTAGTCTATTTGTTTTGTTGCCAAATTATCCCTTTTAAATCTAAACTAAACTCACTTCCTACATCTTTTGTAGAGTCTATTTTTAAATCAATTTTATACTTATCACAATATGCTTTTACTATATTAAGTCCAAGCCCTATTCCACTATTTAAACTATTTTCTTGATAATATTTATCAAACACATGAAAAAGATTTTTTGTGTCTATTCCTATTCCTGTATCACTTATTTTTAATGTATAATTTTCTAAAAATATATTTATTTTTCCATTTGGTTTATTGTATTTAATCCCATTTGAAATAAGATTATCTATTACTCTTTCAAACCCATTTTTATCGGTTTCTATCATCAATGATTGTGGTTGATAATTTATTTGTATATCTTTTTTTATATCTTTAAATTTTTCAATAGATTTTGTGATTATCTCATTGATATCAAAACTCTCAACTGTCACACTATCTATCTTTTCTTTAAGTGAATATTCCATCTGAGTATAAAGATTCAGTAGATTATCACAAGAGGTTTCAATTCTCTCTAATCTTTCAAGATTTTTCGGATTTTCCTCTTTTTTTTGCAACATTTTTGTATTCATCTTAATTGTTGCAACAGGTGTATTTATCTCATGAAGTGTCTCTTTTATAAGATTTTGTATCTCTTTTTCACTTTTAAATAATGGTTGTAAAAGGGATTTACTCAAGAAATAATAAAAGACTGTTGCAAATAAAAGTAAAACAAAAGTGATAGGATAAAATGTATCTTGGTTGAATCCAAACTTTACTGTAAGAAAATTATATATTATCAAAGTAAGTAATACTGTAAATACTACTACTATTGTATTTGATATTAAAAAATCTCTTTGTTTAATATTCAATCTTATATCCAATATTTTTTAAATTTGATATATTAAAAAGCTCTTCATCTTCAAACAGCTTTTTAATATTGTTTACATAAACACGAATAGAACCTTCACTATACTCTTCACTTACATTCCACAGCTTATTGATGATCATCTCTTTTGAAACAATTGAATTATTATTTTGATAAAATAATTCAAATAAGTCTAAAGCTTTTAAACTAAACTTGATAATTTCACCATTTTTTTTGACAGTTTTATTATCAAAATTAAATTCAATATTTCCTATATTTACTATAGAGTGTTTTTTAAATCTTTTGATTAAAGAGTTAATTCGTAAAACCAACTCATCCATATCAAAAGGTTTAGTTAAAAAATCATCTGCACCACTATGAAAACCATCTTTTAAAGTTTCTTTATCTTTATAAGAAGTTAAAAATATTGCTGGTGTTTCATCACTACTAGAACGTAACTCTTTTAGTAAATCTAATCCACTTATATCAGGTAAATTTATGTCAAGTAAATATAAATCATATCTATTTTCAAAAGTAAGTTCTAAAAGTTTAGTAGATGTATTTACATGAGTTACATTAAAGTCACCAAATTCTTCTAAATAATCAATCAAAGAAAGGCTAAAAAGTTCGTCATCTTCTAGTAGTAAAATATTTATCAATACTTATCCTTTAAAGTTTCGAAAACGCTTCATAGTTTTGTCGTATTGCATCATAAACAACTATTGAAACACTATTTGCGATATTGATACTTCTAGCATTGTTTGTCATTGGGATATTGATGCAAGTTTCTTTATTATTCTCTAATAATTCTTCAGGGAGTCCTGCATCTTCTCGACCAAAATAAAAATAATCTTCAGGTTGATACTGTGCATCAAAATAGAGTTTATCTGTTTTTGTTGTGGCAAAAAAATGTCTATCTGTCTTTGGATTCTTTTCCCAAAATTCTTCTATATTTTCATATTCAAATACTTCTAAATGTTCCCAATAATCAAGTCCTGCTCGTCTTACTTCTTTTTCTGTAATTTCACCAAAACCATAAGGTTTTATAAGATGAAGTTTTGAAGCAGTTACATAAGCAAGTCTTCCAATAGTTCCCACATTTCCAGGCATTCTTGGTTCTAATAAAACTATATTAAACATAAGCTTGAAACCTATAAAATAACTGTTCTATTACCATAGATAAAAACTTTGTCTTTTAAAACTAAATCCAAAGCATTTGATAACACAACTTTTTCTACATTTCTTCCAGCATCTCTCATATCTTCCCACGAGTAATTATGATCAACTCTTGTAATATCTTGAGCGATAATCGGCCCTTCATCTAAATCATCAGTTACCCAGTGACTCGTAGCACCTATAATCTTTACACCTCTTTCATGTGCTTGTTTATATGGATTTGCTCCAATAAATGCAGGTAAAAAAGAATGATGTATATTTAAAACTTGTTTTGGAAATGTTCTTACAAAATTAGGTGTAAGAATTCTCATATATTTTGCTAATACTATGAGTTCATAATCATATTTTTTAATAGCTTTTATAATTAAGTTTTCATGGTCTTCTCTACTTAAGTTTTCATGAGATACATATTCAAATGGAATATCAAATTTTTCAACTAATGCTCTTAAACTATCATGATTTGATACAACTGCTGTAATATTTGCATCTAATTCGCCTGCCATATATTTTATAAGCAGATCTCCTAAACAATGCATCTCTTTTGTTGCAAGTATTACTATATCTTTTTTATCACTATTTGTTAGCTTAATATTTGCATTTTGTGGTAATACACCTCTTAAATCATCGATTAAAACTTTTTCATCAAAACTACCTGTAATAACAGTTCTCATAAAAAACTCTTCTGTTTCATTATCAACAAATTCTGAATTGTTTACAATATTTAAATTGTGTTCAAATAATACCTTAGAAATATTATATACTAAACCTTTTGTATCACTTGTCTCAATAAGTAATCTATATTCTTTCATTCAACTCTCTTTTATTATAATTTATTCATATAGTCGCGATAATATCATATCTTTAGTTTAAATTGTATAAAATAAGATTATGATAAGATTGATATTAATAATAAGTTTAGTTGTAAATTTTCTGTTTTCTAATGATATAGATGTAAAACAACTTCAAGATGAATTTAAAGAAAATGTATTAGAACTCAACAGTTATAAACAAAGGTTTTCCCATTTTCTTGAAAAAAATTGTCAAGAAGAGTATGAGTGTTTAAAAAAACAAATCAAAAGACTAAAAACGTGGGAAAGTGTTCAAAAAGATAAAAAACTACAAAGAATACTAAAACAAAAACTATCTAAAACACTTTATGACAAAGAGTATTGGGATAAAATTTTAGCAAAACTAGAGACAAAAAAAATATCTTTTGAAGAGAGTCAATTTGTAAGTATTATTGACTTAGAAAATCAATATTTTATCATTGCTCTTTGGGATAATCAATCAAAACAATATGAATACATTGGAAGAGATTTAATATCAAGTGGAAATATTAAAAGAGAAGCAGAAATCCAATATGGAGACAACCATTATTTAAAAACACCTGCTGGAGTATTTGAAACACAACTTGGTTGGCGTTCTGATGGGAAAAAAAATGAAGATAATATTACTTTAGGCTATGGAGAAAAAGATAGATATGTTTTTTATTTTGGGAAACATACAACAGTAAGATACAATACTTTTGATAAAGAAGGAAATAAAATCCAAAATCCTGATAAATGGAGACTTATAAGAGATAAGTTAGACTTTGCTTTACATTCACATAAATCATCAATGCCAATGGGAATACCAAATTCTCATGGCTGTGTACGTACAACAGATGAACTTAATAGATTTTTAGATAACAATCTAGTACTTCATAAAAATGTACTCAAAGGCTCAAAATGGCTTCATAAATATGCAAAAGCACCAGATTATCCAGCATATTATAATTTAGCTGGAAAATATCTTATAGTTCTAGATACTATACAATAAGATTAGGAATCACTCATTTCGATAAATAAAAAATGGGAATTTTCTAAAGCTTGTATATCTAGTTTTGTTTCATTCACTATCTCCATTCCATCGCCATCTTCTAATATTACACCATTAATATTAGATATTCCCTCAATTTGAACAAAATATATTTGTCTCCCTTTTTTTACAGTAAAATCTAAACTTCTCGATTTTTCTAACTTAGATACATAGATATTTACATCTTGGTGGATTTTAATTTTAGCATCTCCTTCATCTGAAGATACTATATTTAGAAGTTTATTTTTTGATTCTGATTCATCAAATTTATGTGAACCGTACACAGGCTCTAAACCTTTTTGGGATGGAACTATCCATATTTGCAATAGTCTTAAATCTTTATTGGGATGCAAATTATGTTCACTGTGCCTAACGCCTGTGCCTGCACTCATATATTGCACTTCTCCCCTTTTTAATGTTTCTGCATTTCCCATAGAATCTTTATGAGTAATCTCTCCTTGCACCACATAAGAGATAATTTCCATATCTCTGTGTGGATGTGTATCAAAACCACTTTGAGGATGAATAATATCATCATTTAAAACTCTTAACACTCCAAAATTCATATTGTCATAGTTTACATAATCTGCAAATGAGAAATGAAACCTACTCTCTAACCAACCTAAATTTGATGTTCCCATATTTTCTTTTGGTAATTTTTTCAACATATTTAACTCCTAAATATTATACTATCCATAGATAAGTTTCCAAACATATAACTATCATGCAAAGATTTTCCAATACCATCTTTGGATGCACCCAAAGTTACTAACAATGGTAAAAAATGCTCTGTTGTTGGGTGATTTTCTCTTACATAAGGAGCTTGCTTCATATAATCTTCCAAACTCTTTTTATCACCTATTTGTAGTTTTTCTACTACCCAATTTCTAAATTTTTGTGCATAAGCTACTGGTTTAGCTTCTATATCTCTCCAATTCACTCCACCAAGATTATGTGTCATATTTCCACTACCCAAAATAAGAGTATCTTCTCTGAGTTTAAATAAAACTTCCCCTAATTTTATTAATTCCCTTGGTGTATAGTTCATTGGTAAAGAGAGTTGTATAACTGGGATATCAGCCTTTGGATAAATTAATTTTAAAGGAGACCAAACACCATGATCATATCCTGATCTATCCTCATCTTTTGTTATAGATATATTATTTTTTTTCAACAAACTTACAATATCATCTACTTTTTTCATAGAATTTAATGCTGGATATTCCATCTCATACATCTCTTTTGGAAAATTATAAAAATCATATATCAAAAAAGGTTCATCATTTGCCAATATTTTCAATTCTTTTGTTGTCCAATGAGCAGATATTACTAATATATACTTAGGTCTATCAAATAAAGATGACAACTCCTGGAAAAACTTAGTAGTATCATTTTCCATTAAAACTAAAGCTGGACTTCCATGTGATATAAATAAACTTGGTAACATTTTTATACTATCCTTTATTACTAATTAGTATTACTTATTGAAAAAAAAGCTACTGTGCTTTATGTAACTTTCTTAAAATTCTAAATAAAGTATCCGTTTCTTCTTCACTCAATATTTCAAAATATTTTTCAAAATTTTTGGCATGATTTGGAAACAACTTTTCAATAACATCTTTCCCTTTTTGTGTAAGTGAAAGTATTGAAGCTCTTTTATCCTTACTATCAGCAATAGCAGTAATATACCCATCTCTTTTAAGATTTCTTACAACAACTGTAATATTTCCTGGTGTACTCATGGTAAGTTGTGTTATGGAACCAATATTTAAATCACCTCGATGATACAATACTTCCAAAACTTGAAACTGATTCATTGTTAAATCAAATGCTTGAATATATGCTGTTTCTTTAGCTCTTATTTTATTATAAGTTCTAAAAATCTGCATCCATGTTTGCATTGATTTATCAGCTGTTTTTCCATATGTCTTTGTTGTTTTTACTTTCATTTTCAAACTCCTAATAAAATTATATTACTAATTAGTAATAATGTCAAGTACCATGAACTCCATTTGCATTTTTGTGAATAATAAGTGACTTTACAGTATAATCGCGATTAAATAAACACACTTAGGGAAAATATGAGCAACAAATACAATCCAAAAGAGACTGAAGACAAATACTATAAAATATGGGAAGATAGAGGTTATTTTGAAATAGATGGAAATAAATCTATCCAAGAAGATGGTAAAAACTTTGCCATCATGATGCCACCACCAAATGTAACAGGAAGCTTACATATTGGACATGCACTTACATTTACATTACAAGATATTATCACTAGATATAAAAGAATGGATGGGTTTAAAACACTTTGGCAACCGGGAACTGACCACGCTGGAATTGCAACACAAAATGTTGTAGAAAAACAACTTTTAGCTGAAGGTACTACAAAAGAAGAGCTTGGTCGAGAAAAATTCCTTGAGAGAGTTTGGACTTGGAAAGATTATTCAGGTGGAACAATCGTACATCAAATGAGAAAACTAGGAGTAAGTCCAGCTTGGAGTCGTGAAAGATTTACAATGGACGATGGACTTAAAGAAGCTGTAAAAGAAGCTTTCGTTCACCTATACAATGAAGGGATGATAGTACAAAACAACTATATGGTAAACTGGTGTACACATGATGGTGCTTTATCAGATATTGAAGTTGAACACGATGAAGTAAATGGTAAATTTTACCATATGATTTACAAATTTGCAGATGGAAGTGGTCAAGTTGAAGTTGCAACAACAAGACCTGAAACATACTTTGGGGATAGTGCTATTATGGTTCATCCTGAAGATACTAGATATACTGATATTGTAGGTAAAGAGGTTCTTTTACCTTTAACGACGCGAAAAATCAAAATTATTACAGACTCTCATGTAGATATGGAGTTTGGAACAGGTGTTGTTAAAGTTACACCAGCTCACGATCAAAATGACTACGAAGTAGGCAAAAGACACGATTTAGAGTTTATTACTGTTTTTGATGAAAAAGGTCTTTTAAATGATTACTGTGGAGAGTTTGCAGGGCTAGAGAGACTTGAAGCTAGACCAGTTATCGTAAAAGCTTTAGAAGAAGCTGGATATATTGTAAAAATAGAAGAGCATATTCATCAAGTTGGGCATTGTTATAGATGTAAAAATATTGTTGAGCCTTATATCTCTAAACAATGGTTTGTACGAAGTGAAGTTGCAAAAAAATCTATAGAGAAAACTTACGCTGGAGAAGCTAAGTTTCATCCACCACATTGGTTAAATTCATATAGAGCTTGGATGGATGAATTAAGAGATTGGTGTATTTCAAGACAACTTTGGTGGGGACATAGAATACCTGTATTTACATGTGAAGATTGTGGTCATCAATGGGCTGATAAAGAAGACCAGCCAGAGGCTTGTCCACATTGTGCATCTAAAAACTTTACACAAGACCCAGATGTACTAGATACTTGGTTTAGTTCTGCATTATGGGCTTTTTCACCACTTGGCTGGGGGAACAATGGCAAAATGGATGGTACATTTACACCAGATGATTTAAAAGACTTCTATCCAAATAGTTTACTGATAACTGGTTTTGATATCATGTTCTTCTGGGTTGCTAGAATGATGATGATGGGAGAACACTTCCAAGGACAACTGCCATTTAAAGATATCTATATGCATGCTCTTGTAAGAGATGAACATGGTGCAAAAATGTCAAAATCAAAAGGAAATGTAATTGACCCTCTTGATATGGTTGAGGAGCATAGTGCAGATATTATCCGATTTACACTTGCATTCTTAGCAGTTCAAGGAAGAGATATAAAACTAGGTGCAAAAAACCTAGAGCAATTTAGAAACTTTACAAATAAACTTTACAATGCTTCTAATTTCTTACAGTTAAATGTGGAAACTTTCCCTGACTTAAAAGATATTGAAATCACTACACCTCTTGGAAAGTGGATGCAAAGTAGATTGGCAACAGCTGTTGAAGAGATAAGAGATACAATCGAAAGTTATAAATTTAATGAAGCTGCAAGTTCTTTATATAAATTTGTATGGAATGAATTCTGTGACTGGGGAATTGAGTATTCAAAAGCTAGTAAAGAAAGTATTGTAGAACTTGGTGCTATCTTTAAAGAAACACTAAAAATGATATCTCCATTTATGCCATTTATCTCTGAACACCTATATCATAAACTTTCGGGTACTACACTTGAAGATGGTGAGTCAGTTATGGTTATGAATTTTCCAAAAGATATAAAAAAAGATACTGAAGCTGAAGCTATGTTTGCTATTATTGAAGAGGCAATCACAGCAATACGAAGAGCTAAAGTTATTATTGATATGGGGAATAGCAAAATACCAAAAGCATATATCAAACTAAATAGCAATATGAATGTAGAAGTTATGAAACCATTTATAGAAAAACTCGGCAAGTGTGAAACTATAGAGTTTGTAGTGGCAAAAGTTGCTGATGCAATCACAGATGTAAGTGATAATCTTGAAGTATATATCCCAACAGGTGAAATAGATATGACACCTATTATTTCAAAATTAGAAAAACAAAAAGAAAAACTAGAAAAAGAAGTACAAAAATTAAACGGTATGCTTTCTAATGACAGATTTGTAGCAAATGCCCCTGCTAATGTTATAGAAGAAAATAGAGCTGGACTAGCAACAGCGCAAGAAAAACTTGAAAAAGTTGAAGCAGAATTAAAATCTTTGAGTTAAAATTGAATAAATCTAATAAAAAAGGGTGATGTTTTAACATCACCCTTTTTTTATGTCTAAATAAAATAGTTATTATAAACCTGTAACGTTTTCTGCTTGTGGCCCTTTTTGACCTTCACCAATTTCAAAAGTTACCTCTTGACCTTCATTTAATGAAGCTCTTTCATATCCATTGCTATTAATTTGTCTAAAATGTACAAATACATCTTTTCCACCATCTTTTTGTTCGATAAAACCGAAACCTTTTTCACTGTTGAACCATTTTACTGTTCCGTTTACTAATGTTGCCATTGTAATTCCTTTGTTGTTAAATATGCCAAATTTCTAAGGCTGTAAAAATATAATATGAGATTTTCTTTTAGGATGAATGTACTGTAACTGAAAAGTAAACAATATAATGCAGACTAAAGATGTAACTCGAACCATCTTTTTGTAAATGGAGTATATCACAATTATTTCTAAAAAGAAAGCTATTTGAATAAATTTAAGCTTTTATTCTGTAAAGTGGTATAAATAGCTTATATTTCACAATATTATTTTACTAGTTTAGGAGACAAATATGGATAAATATTTAGATGCTGCCATAGAAGAAGCAAAAAAAGGGTTACAAGAAGGTGGTATACCTATTGGGGCTGTACTTGTAATTGACAATAAAATAGTAGGACGAGGACATAATAAACGAGTACAAAATGGAAGTTCCATACTACACGCCGAAATAGATTGTTTAGAAAATGCTGGACGTCTTAGTGCCTCTGATTATCAAAAAGCAACACTCTACTCTACATTATCTCCCTGTGATATGTGTAGTGGTGCAATTTTACTATATGGTATTCCTAAAGTAATTATAGGCGAAAACCACACTTTTCGTGGACCAGAAGAATATGTAAAATCAAGAGGTGTAGAAATATCTGTAGTAAATAACAGTGAATGTTGCCAACTTATGGAAACATTTATCAAAAATAATCCTGCACTATGGAATGAAGATATTGGTATATAAAGTTATCTTTTTCTAGGTAACTCTATAAAAAACTTTGCTCCATTTTCTGTATTTTTTACATAAAGTTTTCCATGAAAACTTTCCGTTACTATTTTATAACTTGTATGAAGACTAAGACCAATACCTTGTGCCTTATGTTTTGTAGTAAAATATGGCTCAAATACTTTTTTAATATCATTTTGTGCAATACCACCACCATTATCTTCTATAGAAAGAATTATTTCATCTTCATTATCTTCTAAGATTATTTTCACCCAAGGATTTTTAATTTTATTTTTTATCAAAATATCTTTGGCATTTGTAAAAATATTTAAAAGTACTTGAGATAAACCACTTTCACTTAACTCTAATATCGTATTTTGTTTATAATCCAACATATCTTGAATCTCTATAGAATCATTTTCAAAAGAGGAACGAACAATATCTAAAGTTGATGTTATTGCTTTTTGAAGATTAAGCTCCTTAAAATTTTCATCTTCACTTACAAAACCTCTAAATGTTTCTATTGTATTAGATAAATACTCAATCTGTTTTGTGATTATTTCCATATGTTCAACTACTTCATCTAACGTTAATTCATCAAATTCCTTTTGAAGCATAATATTTGATACGCTTGTTGAGATAATATGAAGTGGCTGACTCCATTGATGCGCTATATTAGAAAGCATACCTCCAAGTGATGCCAGTTTTGCTTGTTCGAGTAATTGATGATCTTGAGAGCGTATAATTTCTAATTGTTCTTGTACTTTTTGTTGTAAAGAGTTTCTATAATTTGTGATCTCTGTTACATCAGAATGAGAACCAACCATTCGAATAACTTTACCTGTATTATCTCTATGAGCTTTTCCTCTTGAAAGTATCCATACCCAACTTCCATTCTTATGTTGTAATCTATGTGTATTTTCATATACTTCTGTTTTACCTTCAAAATGTGCCGTAATATCATTTTGTAAAGTTTCTTTATCATCAATATGTACTCTTTTTAACCATTCATTGAAACTATCTTCTATCTCCTCTTTTTCATATCCCAACATAGACTTCCATCTTGAAGAAAAATAAATAGTATCATGTGCCACATCCCAGTCAAACAAACCGTCATTAGAACCTTCTATTGCTAGTTGAAATCGTAACTTTTGTTCTTCTATATCTTTATGTAGTTGTGCACTTACACTTATGTTTTCATTGATTGATTGTGTCATATTGCCTATTTCATCATTTGAAATGATTTTTATGGGCAAAATCTTTTTTTCTTTATTCTTTAAAAATGCAAAAAAATTATCTAATCCATTTTGTAAATTTTGAAGTGGTTTATTTATAATACTTTTCATTACTATAAATAAAATAAGTGCTACTATTAAAATAAGTGCTAGAGCACTCAATAAAGTTGTATTAACCAAATGTTTTGTATTAGTCAGTATTTGTTCTTTCTTATAGGCTATCTCTAATTCTTCATTGGCTAAATATTCCCCTGTACCTATCATCCATTTCCAATCTTTATCTCCATAAACATAAGAAATTTTTCTTTGATAAGGACTATCTTTAACAGTTCTCCACTGATATTCATAAAAACCACCATCTGTTTCTTTAGCAATTTTTATAAGATCTTTTATAACAAATTTACCGCCACCCCCTTGAATATTCAAAAGATTTTTACCAACTAAATCTGGTCGTGTATTGTATGCTAAAGGTACACCATCAAATGTCCATACAAAAATATATCCAGTATCATCCCCATATAACATTGAGTCTATAGCTTTTACTGCATCATTCTTTATTTGCAGTAATTGTTCTTCTGTTGTAGTAGAAGTTACTTTATTTTTATATAACTGAAGTACATCTTTGGCAAGTTCAACATAGTTTTGAAGAGACAGTTTCTTTGCTTCAATCACTTGTGTTTCATATCTTTGAATATCATCATTTGCCATATTTTTTATGGTATGCGTAGACTGTGTTGTTAGAATAACAGTTGATATAATAATTTCAACTAAAACAACAACAAATATTTTTGTTGCAATAGACATCTCACCCATAAATATTTTCCTTCTTAACTATATATTAAAGTTTATTCTCAAACCTACCTTCACTTCTAAATATTGTAGCATTTATTTTATTACTAATATCAAATTTAATTCAATTATAGTACAATAGTTTCTCTTTATTGTAACGATTTATATATACAAAAGGTACTATTATGAAAAAAATATTTGACAATATTTCAAAAGTTTGGATTATCATATTTATTATCTTATTAATAATCTCTTTTGTATATATTCAACTTACTGCCCCAGTAGCTAAAAAAACACTTAGAATTGCAACTGGTGCTGTGGGGAGTGATAGCTATGCTTATGCCATCTCTTATAAGGCACTTCTAGAACCAGAAGGTGTTGATCTTGAAGTGATACCTACTCTTGGTAGTTTAGACACTATTGGATATCTAGATACAAAAAAAGCTGATATAGGATTTGTACATAGTGGATTACTTATAAACAAAAGAGAATATAACTTTGAATCTCTAGCTAGTGTATATTATGAACCACTTTGGATATTTTATAGAAATGATGGTTATAGTTTAAATTATCTTATTGAAGCTACAGGAAAAAATTTAGGTATCAGTATGACAAATGATGGTACCTATGATTTAGCACAAAAACTTTCTCTATCAAATGGTTTAATAGAGAATGTAAATACAACTTATATCTATGATGAAGATGCATTAAAACAACTTAAAAATAAAAAAATAGATATTTTTATAACACTTGCTACAAAAGACAATCCAAATATTCAAGCACTTCTTGCAGACCCTGATATAGAACTAATGAGTTTAAAACGGATCAATGCTTATACACAAAAATTTGATTATCTTATTGCATTAAAACTGTATGAGGGAAGTATTGATTTATACAAAAATCTTCCATCAAAAGATGTAAATCTATTAAGTACAACACAAAACCTTGTGTGTAATCCAGATCTACCTGGTGAACTTATAAGAATCTTCTTAAAAAAAGTACAACAAATCCATGGAGGAAAAACATTTTTCCAAAATGCAGATGAATTTTTAAATTCAAAACATATAGATACTGTTATAAATGATGATGCAGAACTTTACTTGCTCAATGGAGAATCTTGGCTTGAAAAGATATTTCCATATTGGGTGGCTTCAAATATTGATAGACTAAAACTTCTTATCATCCCACTTATTTGGCTTATTATTCCTCTATTTAAAAGTATCATCCCTTTATATGTTATAACTACACGTGCTAAAATATATCGATGGTATGAAAAACTAGACATACTTAACAGAAAAATAAACAATAATGAAAATCGAGATGAAATAAAAAAAGAGATAGAAACTTTAAAAGATGAAATACAAACAAAAACACAAGTTCCTCTTTCATACAAAGGAGAATATTATAATCTTATTGTTCATCTTGAGTTATTAGAAAAAAAAATTGAAAGAAATATCTAACCAGAATAGCTATAACTCTTCTGGCTTTCCAAAATAATATCCTTGTGAATAATCAACTCCTATCTCATTTAGAATATTAAAAATTGTTTCATTTTCCACATATTCTGCAATAGTTTCAATATTCTGTTTTTTAGCAAAAAGAACTATTGTCTCAACTATATTTCTACTAAAAGTATCATTTTCTATGTTTTTTACCAAAGAGCCATCTATTTTAACTATATCTGGGTCAAATTCAAGGATTCTTTCAAAATTAGAATATCCTGCACCAAAATCATCAATAGCTATTTGAACCCCTTTGCTTTTTACCTCGTAAATAAAATCTTTGATCATCTTTAAATCAGTTACATTTTCATCTTCTAAAAGTTCAAAAACTATTCTATGTGCATCATCTTTATATTGCTCTAAAAGGGCAAATATTTGTATCCTAGTTTGCTCTTTTTCTATATCCTTAGCTGAGATATTTATAGAAAGTTTTGTATTTATAGTATGTAAAATTTTAAAAGAATTTTCTAACACCCTTTGGGTTATTTTACTGTAATAGTTCCCTTTTTTAGAGATATGTAAAAAATGAAATGGAGAAAGTATCTCCCCACTTTCATCAATCAGTCTCACCAATGATTCATATTTTTCAACTTCTTTTGTTTTGTTATTTATAATTGGTTGAAAGTATGAGACTACATTATAGTTATCCAGTGCAATTTTTACAGTTCTAATCATCTCTAAATTTTCTTTTGCTTCTTGTGAAGCAACAATAGAAGAGTCATTTGAAAAATTCACTTTTGTTTTTGCTTTTAAAGCATTATCTAGTCCCTCTTTTGCATCTTCATAAAGCATAAACTTCCCAATAGCATAGCTTACAGTAATATGAATATCAAACTCTATATCATCAAATTCTAAATGAGAATTTTTTACATTATCCACAAATTTATTAAGATACTCATCAATATTAAGTTTCGTATCATGAAAATCATTAAACTCTGTCAATAAAGCGAAAGCCCCATTCCCCATTGCATAAACATTTTCAAATCTATATTCTTGAGGAAGATACGACAAAAGGTTAAGTGCAAAATTTTTCTCCACTTGATCAACTGTCGCAGCATTATAAAATTTTTCTAGCATATCAAATTCATCTATTTGGAGTAAAACTAAAATTGAGAGGTGATTTTCCTCTATTTGTTCAAAAAGGTATTTTTTATCATCTATAATAGCATTTAAATTATCTCTAACAGCCACATACTCTACAACTTCACCTTTAATATCTTTAATAGGGGTAATAATGGTTCTTACATAGTAGGAACTTCCACTTTTTGATTTATTTTTAACAACCCCTTCCCAAGGCTCCTCTTTAATTTTTATATTATTCCACATCTCTTCATATATGTCATTTGTATTTTCATGATGTCTTGTGATACTATGTTTTTGCCCTATGAGTTCCTCTCTTTTATATCCACTTATCTTACAAAAACTATCATTTACATAAGTGATAACACCTTCTGTATCTGTTTTAGAGATAACACCACTTTTATCAAGAAGCGATAAATATTGTTCAAGGTAATATTCGTGATTTTTTGCTTCGTATTCAAATTTAAATTTTTCAACCACTTTTTCTATAGTATCAAGGAGTTGCTCAAAATCAAGAGGTTTTAAAATATATCCATCTACATTAAGTTGGATAGATTGAAGTAATATATCAGCTTCATTGTGTTTGGATAAAACTATAGTATGACAGTTTTGATTCTGCTTTTTTATCTTTTTGAGCATCTCCATTCCATTTAATTTTGGTATATCTATGGCTGTAATAACCATATCTATTTCATTATCTTGGAATTTATTTAAACCCTCTTTTCCATCATTGGCAATATAAAGATTATCAAATATTTTTTTTAGAAATTCTAAAGTTTGTTCTTGTGCTACTAAGTCATCTTCTACATACAACATCTTAATATCTGCAGAATCTACATGTAACTTATTTATCCTATCTATCATACCTAAAAAAACCTTATTTCTAATTTTACGCCATAATGAATACTATTTACTTTCGAATATTATTACATATTCATTGTTAGGTACTACTGAGTTAATCTGAATTGTTTTCTTTTTTTGAATTTGTCAAAAAATACTATTAAGAGATACTAAAATCATATTAATTTATAGTTGTTTTTCAGGAAAATTCCAGCTCGTTTTCAGGAAGTTTCGTGCCTCACTTTGATATAATAATTTCCATGGAAGATAAAATAATAAAACAATTAAAACAACACAATTTACTAAAAGTTATCGATGAACCTCTTGATATTTACTTAGAGATTCCACATATTGCCTATATAGAAGTAAAAAAAGAGGATAGCAAAGCGCTTCTTTTTACAAATCCTATAGATAAAAAAAATCATAAAGAGTTTACAACACCTGTTTTAATGAATGTTTTTTGTAATGAAGAAGCGGTAGAGCTTTTCATAGGAGATGGGGATACAATAGCAGCTGAGATTCAAAGCCTATTGAAGATGAAACCACCAAGTGGTTTTATGGATAAGCTCTCTATGTTTGGGCAACTTTTCAATCTCAAATCGGTATTTCCAAAAAGATTAAGTGGGAAAGGGGAATGTCAACAGATTATAAAAACAGGAAGTGAAGCAAAACTTAGTGACTTACCAATCCTTACTACTTGGGAGCAAGATGGAGGTCCATTCATCACTATGGGGCAAGTGTATACAACAAGCTTAGATGGAAAGATGCACAATGTAGGGATGTATAGACTGCAAGTGTATGATGACCAAACTTTAGGGATGCATTGGCAAATCCATAAAGACTCAAACCACTTCTTCCACGAGTATAAAAAAGCTGGCAAAAAAATGCCTGTAAGTATTGGTATCGGTGGTGATCCTATGTATATTTGGTGTGGACAAGCTCCACTTCCTATTGGTGTATTTGAACTCATGCTTTATGGTTTTGTAAAAAAAGAAAATGCAAAACTTGTAAAATCTATAACTAATGACATCTATGTACCACACGATGTGGACTTTGTAATAGAGGGGTTTGTAGATGTTGAGAATATGCGAATTGAAGGACCTTTTGGAGATCATACTGGATATTATACCCTAGAAGAGGAGTATCCATTTTTAGAAGTAACAGCCATCACATCTAAGAAAAACCCAGTATTTGCAGCAACTGTTGTAGGGAAACCGCTTTTAGAAGATAAATATATGGGTCATGCTACAGAGAGAATATTCCTTCCACTACTTCAAACTACAGCCCCTGATTTATGTGATTACTATATGCCTGAAAATGGTGTATTTCACAACCTTATCTTAGGAAAAATAAAAACAGCCTACCCAGGTCACGCACAACAAATTATGCATGCATTTTGGGGTGTAGGTCAGATGAGTTTTGTAAAACATGCAATTTTCGTAAATCAAGATGCACCAGAGTTATCTAGTGATGAGATTATCCCATATATCTTAAATAGAGTAAATGCAGAAGAACTCCTTATCACAAAAGGTGTAGTAGATGCACTTGACCATAGTAGTCCTAAGTTTGCTATTGGTGGAAAGCTTGGAGTTGATTGTACAGGGGATGAGATAGAGGAACTTGGTATTGACGTTTTAGAAGATACCCTACTCTTAGAAAAGATGCAAAATATCTCAAAAGATATCAAAGGTTTAAAACAATACTACACAAATACAAAGAATCCAATAGTAGTAATAAGTGTAGAAAAAAACAGAAGTCAAAAGTACCTCATAGAGGAACTAAAACCCCTATTCTCACATATCAAAATATTAGCAATAGTAGATGAGAAAAACAATACTTTAGACAATCCATATATGCTAGTATGGAGAGTTGTAAACAATATAGATAGCAATAGAGATATCTATATAGATGGGCATACAATAAGTATAGATGCTACAAATAAAAACTCACATGATAACTTTCAGCGAAGATGGCCAGATGATGTTGTGTGTACAACAAGTGTGATTGAGGATTTGAGAAAGAGAAAGATTATAGATGTGGATGATGAGTTTATTGATTATTGGGGAATTGTATAAAATATAAATTATTGCACAAATAATAAATATCGGAGAAATAATGGAAATACCAAAATTTAATGAAACTTTTTTACCTATACTTGAAATCTTAAAAGATGGTCAAATATTAAAAAGTAGAGATTTAATTAAAAAAGTTGAAGAAAAATACTATAAAAATTTACCTAGTGAATTATTATCACAAACGACAAAGAGTGGTGGTAGATTAATTGAAAATAGAATAGCTTGGGGGAAATCTTATTTAAAAAAAGGTGGACTAGTTCATTATCCGCAAAGAGGGCACATTCAAATTACTGAAAAAGGTAAAAAGGTTAATCCTAACAATTTATCTTTACAACAAATTGAATCAAATGTTATATCATTTTATGAACCAGAGCAACCAAGTAATACTTCAAATATAGATGTTCAAAACAATGCTACTCCTCAAGATTTAATTGATTCAGGAATTGCTAAAATTGAAAGTGAAATTAAAGATGAATTACTTACAAAACTTAAAGAGGTGGATCCTTATGCCTTTGAAAAAATCATTTTAATACTTTTGAAAAAAATGGGGTATGGAGATTTTGTTGAAACAACTAAATCAAGAGATGGTGGAATTGATGGTATAATTAACGAAGATCAACTAGGATTAGAAAAAATATATATTCAAGCTAAAAGATATAGTGAAAATAAAGTAAGAGAAACTGATATAAGAAACTTTATTGGTGCAATGAGCGGAGACACAAGAAAAGGTATTTTTGTTACAACATCTTCTTTTGATGAAAATGCTAAAATTAAAGCAAAAGAAGCACACCATACAATTATTTTAATTAGTGGCTCTAAACTAGTAGATTTAATGCATAAGTACAATGTAGGTGTACAAGTTCAAAGTTATTACGAAGTTAAAATATTAGATAATGATTTTTTTGACAATGAAGGAATATAATTAAATATTCTCCCTCATATTTCCCTCGTTCCCAACTTGTAGTTGGGGATACATACTAAAAACTCATCACTCCAACCAAACACAAATACTTCCCTCATCCCCAACTTGCAGTTTGGGTGTATATCAAAAATACTTATGAAGATTTTTGGGTATTAATATTAAACATCATACAGACTCTTTTTTTATCTCAAAAATGATATATTTTGAATATTAAATTATAACCTCAAAGGAGTAACCTATGTATGATGATGATTTTGAAGATGAAGATGATATTTTAGACGATTATTTCCCAGACTACGAAGATGATTTATATGGGATTAATGGTTTTGACGATGAAAATGAGGATGATGACGAAGATTTTTATGAAAATGATAATTAACTACTAGCAAACAATAAAAAAGGGTGCTATAAACATAGCACCCTTTTTTTATATCTATAAAAGAAAATTATTTCATTGCAGCTTTTGCTTCATCAGAATATTTATATCCTAAATCATACGCTTTAATATTTACATCATGTACTTTTGCAGGTACTTTAGAAAGCATAACTTCTCTAAGAACGTCTTTATCAATAGCACTCATAAAGTTATTAGCAATAGCAAGAGCAATAACAGATTGAGTAATAACATTACCAACCTCTTCTTTTGCTATAGTAATAATTGGTATCTCTACGATATTCCATTTTTTTCTATCTTCTTCTGTAGCTTTTACAAGGTTTGGTTCAATAACAATTGTACCACCCTCAGATACCCCACCTTTAAACAGGTCAAAACTTACTTGTGCAACAGAAAGCATAAAGTCAATCTCTCCATCATTTGCATAAGGGTAAAAAATCTCTTCATCATCTAAAGTGATATCAACAACAGTTGGTCCACCTCTTACTTGTGATGTATATGTAGCTGTTTTTAGTCCGTGTCCACCAGTTTTGATTTTTGCAGCTGCAAAAATCTCACCAGCAAGAAGAACACCTTGTCCACCAACACCTGTAAATCTCATTAATGTTCTAGCCATAGTGTCTCCTTATATTTTTTTCTCAAAGTCATCTTGAGTAATAACTTTTCGTTTACCTTGTTGTACAGCTTTAATATCTTCGTACATATCACAGTATTCTCTTACATTTGTATCATGTTTTAAAACACCTGTTGGGAACATATTTAATTGCTCTTCAGGAGATAATTGTTCATATTTACTTAATGGAGTTGTAATAGAATCAATCCAGTCTAAGTTTTCCATAGCTGATTGCATTTTATTTTTTCTACCAAGATTAATATGACAGTTAGACATAACATCAAAGAAACTAAATCCTCTATGTTCAAAACCTTTAACTAAAGTTCTTTCTAGTTTTTTAGGATCAAGCATAGTTTCTCTTGCTACAAATGAAGCACCAGCAGCAATAGCTAACTTACAAGCATCAAAAGTTGGGTCAATATTACCAGCTTTTTGAGATACAGTCCACATACCTTGTGGTGTTGTAGGACTTGTTTGTGAATTTGTAAGACCATAGATAAAGTTATTGATAACTATAAAGTTAATATCAATATTTCTTCTACAACCATGAATTGTATGATTTCCACCAATCGCTAGTGCATCTCCATCTCCAGCAACACAAATTACATGTTTATCTGGATTTGCTAGTTTGATACCTGTTGCAAATGCTACTGTTCTACCATGAGTTGTATGTACTGTATTAAAATCAACATAAGAAGAAAATCTTCCAGAACATCCAATACCAGAAACCACACATACATCATCTTGTTTCCAACCACATTTATCTATCGCTCTGATAACGGCTTTTAAAATAACACCATCACCACATCCCCAACACCATAGTGTTGGCATTTTTTCTAATCTTAAGTATTTATCATAATTAAATGCCATTGTTAGTTACCTCTCATCTCTTTCACTTTTTCAACTATTTCATATGGAGATAACGCTCTACCATTAACTTTAAATAGTCCTTCAATATCAAGTCTTCCAGAAGCTCTTTGAATCTCATCTCTATATTGACCAATATTTAACTCAACACATAATACATCTTGAATTTTACTTGTCCATTCTTTGATTTTTTTAGCTGGACTTGGCCATAAAGTGATTGGTCTAAATAAACCAGCTTTAATACCATCTTTTCTTAAGTGTCTAATTGTTTCTTTTGCTGCTAGTGATACTGAACCATAAGCTATGATCATAAAATCAGCATCATCCATCATATATTCTTCATAAGATTCTAATTCATCTTCATGAGCTTCAATTTTATTAAATAATCTTTCAATCAATAATCTACAAGTAGTAATCTCTTCAGTTGGAAAACCTTTTGCATCATGGTGTAATCCTGTAAAGTGGTATCTATACCCCTGGAACATTGGATTTAATACAGCTGGCTCATCTTGTGCAACACCGTATGGTCTATAATCTTCAGGTGCGCCTTCGAATTTTTTTCTTGGTACAATTCCTGCTTTTACCTCTTCTTTTGTAGGTATCATAGCTTTTCCATGCATATGTCCAAGTGTTTCATCTAGTAACACAAAAACTGGTTGCATAAATCTATCTGCAAGATTAAAAGCTCTTACTGTTTCTGTATAACACTCAGCTAAACTACCTGCACATAATGTGATAGATTTATAATCACCATGAGAAGGATTTTTCGCTTGTGCAACATCCCCTTGAGATACCCTTGTTGGTAAACCAGTTGAAGGTCCACCTCTCATAACATTTACTACTACTAAAGGTACTTCTGCCATTTGAGCAAGTCCTAAGTTTTCAGCTTTTAGTGAAATCCCTGGTCCAGAAGTTGCAGTCATAGCTCTTACACCACTCATAGAAGCACCAATAGCACATGCAACACCTGCTATCTCATCTTCCATCTGAATTGCAGCTCCACCATTTTTTGGTAAAAGATCTGATATAGTATGCATTACCTCACTTGAAGGAGTAATTGGATACCCTCCAAAAAATTCACAACCAGCATCAACAGCTGCAATTGCAGCCAAGTCATTACCAGTAGATATTATTTCTCTAGTTGCCATTAATTTTCTCCTTATTTCCCGTAATTTTCAGGTAATCTATAGTTATTTTCTATAATTGCAGCAGCTCTTGCTTTTGCTTCATCTGTTAATTTTGCAAATTTAATATTATCTGCTTTTTTATCTGCAACATATATTGCGAAATCTGGACAGTTTAATTCACAGTCATTACAACCTATACAACTATCAATTGCAACAATATCTATCATCGCTCCTAAAGTAGACGACGGTTCTGCTTTCATTGATAACACTCCGGCAGGACAAACTGAAACACATATATCACATGCTTTACATCGGCTTGTATCAACCCATACTGGAGTATTTTCAGGTGCTTTCATTAAAGACATATTTTCCCCTTCATTATTCAATTAAATTAAATAGAATATATGATTCTCATACATTACTGAAGATATCATATCGTATAATGTTTAATATAGTTTTTAATAGTTATATAGATTTTTCCATATAATGTTTTAATGTTACTATTTGAAGCACATATACTATTCTATAATTTTTTATTTTAAGATTATTTCAACTCTTCTGTTGATTGCTCTACCCTCTGGTGTTACATTTGTAGCAATAGGCATAGTTTCCCCATACCACTTAACAGATATTCTTTTTGTATCAATACCTGCTTCTTCCAAATGCTTCATAACTGTATACACCCTCTTTTTTGAAAGGATTAGATTTGTTTTATAATCAGCTGTTGAGTCTGTATGCCCTTTTAATACGATATCATATCCAAAAGCCTCACTTGCTAACTGTGTATATTCTTGCAATAACTGCATATTCTCTATATCAAGCATATAAGAGTTATGATCAAAATGAACAACTCTTTCTATCTCTTTAGTACACCCTTGCATATCAACAAACACACCAGCTGGTGTATCAAGACAACTATCAACATTATCCTGAACTAAATCATTATCCATGTCAACAGCAAATAAAGACGTCATACTAAACAGTAATGCAAAAATAATATTATTCATAAAAAAACCTTTGTGTGTATAAATTAATTATAGTTATAGACTACTTAAATATTAATTAGTTATTATACCACATGAATTACATCTATCTATTTTTTATCTCATTAATATCTGCAACAATTTTTCCCATGGGAAGTGAAGCATTACTTTTATATGATATTTCCATTAACTTAAATCTTTACTTACTCTTCTTTTTTGCTACTTTTGGTAACTCATTAGGTTCATTGATAAATTATTGGCTAGGTTTAAAGGGTGAAAAGTATTTAGTTAATCACAAAGTCGTGAAGGAAAAACATATCACTAAAGCAAAAAATTATTTTGATAGATTTGGGGGATATTCATTGTTGTTGTCGTGGGTACCAATAATTGGCGACCCAATAACATTTGTAGCTGGTATGTTAAGGTACAACTTAAAAAAATTTATCTTTTTAGTTGTTATAGCAAAAGCTAGTCGATACCTTTTTCTAATAATAAGTTATAAGTTTTTTACGAATTCTTAAGAATCCAACATATCATATTTTATTTGTAGCTCTTTATATACAGTATTATAAGAAGCATTTTCCAATCCTTCTAATATCTCTATCATCACTACATTATCTTCTTGTCCATTCCATACTTTTATATAAGTACCCTCTTTATATCCATTGTCTTGTCTGAATTTATTTAAAGAGTTTTTACCTATATAAAGCTTTTGTAGCCAAGAGAAACTAAGTCCTGAAAGTTTACAACATCTAAAGAACTGATCAATAAATCTTTCAACTCCACTAAACTGTGGCATATTTCCAGTTTCAATTGCAAATGCTATATAAGAAAGTTTTTCAGCTTCTTTTACTATAAGTTTTACATCAATATCTTGTATTTCTACTGCTTCATAGATACAATGTGTATTTACTAAGGATACAGCTTTTGGGATATTTGTTTCTTGTAAAATATAACTCATTAAAAAATGCCATACATCTACAAGTTCCACATGAAGATTATTTAAGTCTGGTTGCTCACTGATATTTTTCCAATGCTTCCAAGGTGTAGAATCAATTAGTTCTGCAACTTCCATATGGATACATCTTAACCAATTAATCTCTTTATCATATTTATTGATACCTAATTCCCAATTTGTTCCATTTGTATCATCATTTAATTTTTTTTGTAATACAAACATCTCTTCTAACTTTGCAGGAAAACTTGATGATTCTTCAAGTAACGCTGCTAGTGGCAAACACTCTTCAACTAAAAGATCTAAGGAATTATTTTCTCCTGGAACCTCTTGTTCACCTTGAAGTAGATGTACTATAAGAGCTATTGTATAAGGTATCTCATCTTTTTGTTCCCAGTCTAATATATCACTAGGTGTAACACCTACATAGTTAGCAAAACTTTCAATTGTAGAAAAACCTAGATTTTTAACAGTTGTTTTTAACTCTTCATATAACAATTCTTTCTCCTAATATATTCTTCTTCAATTATGATACAATCATTTTCTTTAATAATAGTACTTATAAATTTTTATTTTTTGGTTCGTAAAAACTACACTCTACACCACTACTTTGTTTCACAACAATAGACGGTAAAGCTTGTGACTTAAACCCATAAGCACGACAACCATGCGGTTTATTTTTTTCCCAAGTCACATAGTAGGATTTACATCGTTGACATATAATTCTTTTATCCATAGGTTATATTATAATTAAATATCTTTTAAGAAGAGTTTATATACAATAAATATAATTCAAAGTAACAATGAAAACTATGAATTGTGGATTATTCAGTAAAGTGTCAAAAGGTTACACTTTTTAATACTCAACTACAAAATAAACTAATCAAGTAAATTTTATAATCTTAATTATGCTAATTTAGATAATTAAAATATGAATAACTTTAGGGATACAATATGACAAATAGAAAAGTTGGAATTGTTGGTGCAGGTGCGGTTGGTGCAACAGCAGCATTTAGCTTAAGTATGACAGGCGCTTGCAACGAAATAATTCTTTATGATATAAATACAGATATTGCTATAGGAAAAGCTATCGATATAGAACAAGCAACATCTTATTCTCCTTCTGGTACAAAAGTAATTGGAGCAACTCAACCTTCTGATATAAAAGATTGTGATATAGTAGTTATAACTGCAGGTGTTCCAAGAACAGGTGAAATGACTAGAGAAGATTTACTTCTAATAAATGCAAAAATTACAAAAGAGGTAGTAGAAAACATTAAAATTTATTCACCAAACGCAATCATTATTTGTGTATCAAATCCTCTAGATGTTATGAGTTATGTTTGTCATAAAATTACAGGATGGGCAAGTAATAGAATAATTGGTATGGCTGGGGCTTTAGATAGTTCAAGAATGGCTTATCAAATCAACAATCATTTAGGATATGGAAGAGCACAAACAAGAGCTATGGTTATAGGTGATCATGGAGAAAATATGATACCTGTACCTTCTCTTTCTTCTATTGGTGGTGTACCTATTACAGAAATCATTTCTAAAGAGAATATGGAACAAATTATTGCAAGAACAAAAACAGGTGGAGCTGCGATTGTAAAACATCTTGGAACTAGTGCATATTACGCACCTGGACGATGTGTTGCAGTGACAGTTGAGGCTATTTTAAATGATAGTAAAATTATCATTCCATCATCAGTTTTACTCAATGGAGAATATGGGCATACAGATGTATCTGTGGGTGTTCCAATTATTGTTGGAAAAAATGGTGTAGAAAAAATCATTCAACTAGATTTAGATGATGAACTTCAAAATAAATTTGATCAATCTGTTGCAACAATCAAAAAAGGTATTGCAGTATTAACAACAAATAATTTTTTCTAAATAGAAAGTATCAAATTTACACAAAAAAGGATAAGCTTTTGGGCTTATCCTTTTTTTTAGAATTTATTAAATAGTTTGATGATAAGATAGACTTATAAAAGATTTTAGTAATATGGAGTTTACATGAGAGTAATAGAGTTTGACGATGTGGTTAAAGCTGTTAGAGATATCATTGTACATTGTGGTACAGATTTACCACAAGATGCGTATGATGCCTTAAAAAAAGCTATGGAAGAGGAAAAATCACCTGTATCTAAAGAGGTATTAAAACAAATTTTAGAAAATGCGGATATAGCAAAAGATGAAAAAAGACCTTTATGTCAAGATACAGGTTTAGCTGTGTTTTTTGTAAAAGTTGGTGATGAAGTAAAAATCAATGGTGGTCTTTTAAAAGATGCAATCAACAAAGGTACAGAACAAGGTTATCAAGATGCATATCTTAGAGCTTCAACTTGTGAACCATTTAGTAGAGCAAATCTAAAAGATACAGTTGGATATAACTTACCTGCAATTATACATTTCGATATAGTTGCTGGAGATAAAATAGATATTGAGTATGCTGCAAAAGGTGGTGGAAGTGAAAATGTATCACGAGCCACTGTATTCCCACCAGCTGCTGGTAAAGATGGAATTGTTGCTTATGTTAAAGAAGTTATTTCAAATGCTGGACCAAATCCATGTCCTCCTATTACCGTTGGTGTTGGTATTGGTGGTACATTTGAAAAAGCTGCTATTAGTTCAAAACACGCACTTTTTAGAACACTTGGGACAAAAAATGAAGACCCAGAAATGGATGAATTAGAGCAAAGAATTTTAACTGAAATAAACAATCTTGGTATCGGAGCTATGGGAATGGGTGGAACAAAAACAGCACTTGCAGTTCATATAGAATCAAACCCTTGCCATATTGCAAGTTTACCAGTATCTGTAAATGTTCAATGTCATAGTTCAAGACATACACATATCACTATATAAGTTTTAGAGGAAGTAAAATGTCAAAAACATATAATTTAACAACACCATTAACAGAAGAACAAACAAGAGAGTTAAGAGCTGGTGATATCGTATATTTAAGTGGAGTTATTTATACTGCACGTGATGCTGCACATAAAAGACTTGTTGATTTAATAGAAGCTGGTGAAGAACTTCCTTTTGATTTAGAGGGAAGTGTAATATATTTTGTCGGACCAACTCCACCAAAACCAGGTGATCCAATAGGAAGTGCTGGACCAACAACATCATACAGAATGGATAGCTACTCTCCAACTATGTTAAAACATGGTTCAAAAGGTATGATAGGAAAAGGGAAAAGAAACCAAGAAGTAAAAGATGCTTGTAAAGAGTATGGTGGGATTTATTTTGGTGCAACTGGTGGTGCAGGTGCACTTCTAGGAAAACAAATAAAATCAGCAGAAATTATTGCTTACCCAGAATTAGGTCCAGAAGCAGTAAGAAAACTTACAGTTGAAAACTTTCCTGTAACAGTTATTAACGATACATATGGTGCTGACCTATATCAAATGGGTAGAGAACAATATGAAGTAAAGTAAGTTAATCTTACTTTTATGAAATAAAATAAACCAATATACTAGGTATTGGTTTATTAATCACTCTAAAATAACTAACTATCTCTAAAAATTAATCATCATTTAACGTAATTTCTTATAAACTTTAATATTAATAGAAAGGATTTAAAATGATTAATGTAACTAAGATAATTTATAAGTCTCTATTGATTACTACTTGTAGTATAACTGTATATGCTTCACCTTTGAGTAACGAAGCTAAAGAAGGTAAGAAACTATTTGATGAAGCAAATTGCAAAAAATGTCATATTGTAGATGGTGACTTTGATAAAATGAATGAAAAAGTTCAAAATATTCAAAACTTAGCATCATGGGTAAGTACATGTGACAATTCTCTACATATTGGATGGTTTCCAGAAGAACAAGAGAAGGTAACAAAGTATCTAAACGAAACATATTATAAGTTAAAAAACTAGTTTTTTTGCAATTTTGATACAATTTGTAACTTATTTTACCTAAAAATACATTTATAATTTAGATATAAAAATAGTTAAATCACTAACTAGCTATAATTTTTTAAATTCAAATCTTACATAGGAGAAACGATGAATATTCACGAATATCAAGCGAAACAAATTTTTGCTAAATACAATGTACCAACACCTCGAGGTATCGTTGCAAATACACCAGCTCAAGCAGTTGCCGCTGCACATGAGTTAGGTGGAAATCTTTGGGTTGTAAAAGCTCAGATCCACGCAGGTGGAAGAGGACTTGGAGGGGGAGTAAAACTAGCACGTTCTATTGAAGAAGTTGAACAACTAGCAAGTGAAATTTTACATATGACGCTTATTACTCACCAAACAGGACCAGAGGGAAAAGAAGTACATAAAGTATATATAGAAGAAGGTGCTGATATTAGAGATGAACTTTATCTTGGTGTTGTTTTAGATAGAGCACAAGAAATGCCAATTATTATGGCTTCAACTGAAGGTGGTATGGAGATTGAAAAAGTAGCAGAAGAGACTCCTGAAAAGATTGTTAAAGTTGCGATTGACCCAGCTATAGGTTTTCAAGGTTTTCACGGTAGAGAATTAGTATTTGGACTTGGTATCACTGATAAAAATGAACAATCTAAATTTATAAAATTTGCAGCAGCTTTATATAAAGTATATATGGAAAATGATGCAGAAATGATAGAAATAAATCCACTTATAAAAACAGGAAGTGGTGACTTTTTAGCACTTGATGGAAAAATGGGATTTGATGATTCAGCTTTAGGAAGACATCCTGATATTGAAGATATGAGAGATATTAGTGAAGAAGATCCAGATGAAAGAGAAGCGAGTCAATATGGTTTATCATATATTTCATTAGATGGTGAGATTGGATGTATGGTAAATGGTGCTGGACTTGCTATGGGTACAATGGATACAATTAACTATATGGGTGGAACACCTGCAAACTTCCTTGATGTTGGGGGAAAAGCAAATGCAGAAACAGTTGCAAAAGGTTTTGAAATAATTTTAAAGAATCCAAAAGTAAAAGCAATTTTTGTTAATATTTTTGGTGGAATTGTAAGATGTGATAGAATTGCAAATGGTATATTAGAAGCTACAAAAATGGTAGATGTAAGAGTTCCTGTTATTGTAAGACTTGATGGAACAAACGCACCAGAAGCTGCAGAAATATTAAAAAATGCAGGTATTGATAATGTTATAAGTGCAACAGATTTAGGTGATGGTGCAAGAAAAGCAGTTGAAGCTGCGGCAGCACAATAAGGGAGTATAGTAAATGTCAATTTTAGTAAATAAAGATACAAAAGTAATCGTTCAAGGTTTCACAGGGAAAGAGGGAACTTTCCATGCAGAGCAATGTATAGCTTATGGAACAAATATTGTTGGTGGTGTTACTCCAAATAAAGGTGGTCAAGAGCATTTAGGAAAACCAGTATTTAATACTGTAAGATGTGCTGTAGAAGCTACAGGTGCAACTGTATCTATGATATTTGTACCACCTGTATTTGTTGCAGATGCTGTAATGGAAGCTGCTAATGCTGGAATCAAACTTGCTGTTATTATCACAGAAGGTGCTCCAGTGAGAGATATGCAAGCTGCAAAAGCATATGCAGTTAAACATGGTATGATGACTATTGGACCTAACTGTCCTGGAATTATTACTGCTGAAGAGTGTAAAATTGGTATTATGCCAGGTGCAATTTTCAAAAAAGGAAATGTGGGACTTATCTCTAAATCTGGTACACTTACTTATGAAGGTGCAAACCAAGTATGTAAAGAGGGATTTGGTATTACTACTGCTGTTGGTATTGGAGGGGATCCGATTATTGGACTTTCATATAAACAATTACTACCTATGTTTGAAGCAGATCCAGAGACTGAAGCTATTGTTATGATTGGAGAAATTGGTGGAGATTTAGAGATACAAGCTGCTGCTTTTATTAAAGAAAATATCACTAAACCAGTTGTAGCATTTATTGCTGGTCAAACTGCTCCTAAGGGCAAAAGAATGGGTCATGCTGGTGCTATCGTAAGTGGCGGTGCTGGTACAGCTGCTGAAAAAATGGCTGCTCTTGAAGCTGCTGGTGTTAAAGTTGTTGTAAGTCCAGCTGAGATTGGTAAAGCTGTAAAAGAAGTTTTATCTAAATAGTTTTTCTTATAAATAGGATAAAAAAGGTTGTCATAATTGACAACCTTTTTTTATATCTTCTTTATTATATACTTTCAGTATAATTAATACAAATGCGATATAGGAATAAACTATGCTACAAGAAGTCACAAAATATCAATCATCAAATCTCAACAAAATATTCATTGTTCTACTCTCATTTATTATTGTTTTCGTATCATATAGCATTGATATAGATAAAAAAGGTGAAACAATAGTTGAGGACTCTTTAAGTAATGCAATTAAAGTATTTGCAGTTGCAAAAGGTCTCAATGGTGCTATCTCTTTAGCCCAAGGTACAGAGATAAATGCTCCATTACTCACTATTAGTATTGGTGAAGTATTAGATCCCATCAACGATTTAGTCGAGCAATTTTCTTGGATAATGTTAGCTAGTATAACATCTTTAGGAATTCAAAAAATACTTTTAAATTTCGTTACTGGAGATATTTTTACCTTAATAGTTGTCATAGCTATTATTATTCTGAACATCTGGATGTTTGTGAGATTTTCAAATGATATAAAAATTAGAGATATATTTTTTCGAGTCACAATAGTTTTAATATTTTTACGATTTAGTATACCTATAATGTCTATGCTAAATAGTTTTGTCTATGAACATTATGTTAAAAATGATTATAATATAGAGATAAGTAAAAATCTCATTGAGCAATCTTCAAAAGATATAAATAATATTACAAATAAAACTATTACAGATAAAGAAACTATTTCTCCTAAAAATGAAAGCTTGTACGATTCTGTAAAACAATCATTTAATAGTGTAACAAATAATATTTTTAATTTAGACTATTATAAAACAAAAGTAAAAGAGTATCAAGATACAACAGAGAAAACAAGTGATTATATTTTAAATCTTATTATTGCATTTAGCTTTAAAACTATCTTTTTTCCACTTATATTTTTATTTTTACTCTATCAGCTTTTAAAAAGTGTTATAAAAATAGGGAAATAAAAAAGGTGGTCAAATGACCACCTTTTTTTATACTTTTAATTTTGGTAAATCTCTTTTTCTACCTGCAAGTACTGTAACTATAAAGACTATAGTTGTCAATACATAAGCCCAAGTAGGAATTGGTACTGGATCTCCTGTTGCATAAGAGTGCATACCACTAAGATAGAAGTTTACTCCAAAATATGTCATAAGTACAGTTGAGAAAACCCAAGTTGAAGCAACTGCAAATACATATGGTGTATTTAATTTTGGAATAAATCTAAGATGTATTACAAAAGCATAAAACACTATAGCAACATAAGCCCAAGTCTCTTTTGGATCCCAGCCCCAGTATCTTCCCCAAGATTCATTTGCCCAAACTCCACCTATAAAGTTTCCAACTACTAAAGCTGCAAGTCCTAAAATCAAGGCTGCTTCATTTATAGCTGTGATATGATTAATATTTTGATCTATATGTGGTTTATTTGGACTTCTAAATATAAATAACACCATAGACATAAATCCAAGCATTGCCCCAATTGCTAAAAATCCATAAGAACCTGTGATAATAGATACATGAATTGTAAGCCAATATGATTTTAGTACTGGCACTAGATTTGTTATTTGAGGATCAATACCTGTTAAATGTGCTGTAAACATAAACACTCCAGCCATCACAACCGTAGCACTTAATGCCATAAGCGATTTTCTAAAGAAAATTACCCCTGCAAACATAACAGACCAAGCTATATATACTAATGATTCATAAGTATCACTCCAAGGTGCATGACCACTTATATACCATCTATGTCCCATACCAAAAGTATGTATTGCAAATAATACTGCAAGTATTACAAATATAGCAGTATTCAATTTTTTCGAAGACCAATTTTTATTAAATACTGTTAAAAATGAAACAATAAATAAAACTACACCAAGAAGTATATAAGCTAATGTTAATTGAGAAAATACTGAAAGTTCATTAAATAAAATTTCACTATTTATTACATCTTCCGATGGTATTATATCTTTTCCTATTTTTCTTTGATATTGCCCAATCAAACCGATATATTTATTTGCATCTTCATACTTTTGAGCTACAACATTATCAATAAAGCCTCTTACCATAAGCTGCACAATTTCTTTATCTTTATCATGAAACTGGTCCATAGCATCTATTGGTGTGTACCATTTAGTAGCATCATGATTATGTCCATCATCAGGTCGTGGAAATATATTAAATAAATTTCCAAAATATACCATATAGGCAATATTTAATCTTTCGTCAAGTTTTAAAATATCTTTTTCAAAGGTACCTCTTTGGTTTGGATTCATTGCATTTACATCATTAATGTATTTTTTTAATTTATATTCTCCTTCTGGAGTAAACATTTCTGAGAAAGCTACATATTTTCTACTCTCATCAAGTCCTAATTCTTTTTTAAGTTTTGGAGTTGTTATTTTTAACATTTTTAAATCTCTCCAAATTTCTGGTCGTGTTATCATACCTAGTACTACTTGATTGGGATTCATCCCTAAAAATGAACTTTTTCTTGCTAATTTATTCAGTATTTCTCTATTAAGTGAATCCACTGGTTTCATTCTTCCCATACTTGATTGAGTTACTAAATTACCAAATAATTTTGCCGTTTCAACAGACTCAACTTTATATTTCTCTAAATAACTAATAGTTGGGTTTTGTGTTTCTGTAGCATAAGATGTGTTTGAAAGAAAAACTGTTGCCATTAATACTAAAGCAATACTATTAAACTGTTTTGTATAGTTAATAAGTTTTGCAAATCTTGATTTTTTATCAAACATGTTCATTAAAAGTCCTAAAGCTAGTAAAAAATATCCTAAATATGTAGGGATAGTTCCTGGGTCATTATTCACAGAAAGAATTGTTCCAGTTTCATCTGGGTCATAAGAACTTTGAAAAAATTGAAAACCACCATATTTAAGTGTTGAATTCATAAATATTCTATAATCAAATTGTACATTATTTGCTTTATCTATAAGAGTTACTTCACTAGCGTATGATGATGGAGACATACTTCCTGGATATCTTTCTAATTGAAAATCATTCAGTTTTATTGCAAATGGTACTGTTAAAGGTTTTGAACCATATGTTGCTATTACTTGAATATTATTTTTAAAGTTAATCTCTCTTGTTAATCCTTGACTTCCACGTTGACCAACAAGTTTTTCTACTTTTTCTTCCCCATCGATTGTAAACTTAGTTCCAATAAGGTTCATAGTAGCTTTTGCTTTTTTAGCAAACTTATAACTATCTAATTGTACATTTAGAGTTTTATTACCAAATTCAATATTATGATTAAAATAGTTACTCCCTATTGCACTAAACTCTTTTTGAAATTCTGCATAATAGATTTTTCCATTGTCATTAATAGTTATTTGTAAATAAGGCTCTAAAGATATCATCTCATTTTGTGTTTGTCCCTCTTTAATATGCATAATACCTTCATATCCAACATATCGAGTTATTCCAGCACCTATTAACATAATTACAAATGAAATATGAAATATAAATTTTGCCTTTTGTCTCCACATTTTTCTTCTATATATGATACCTAATAAATTGATAGCAGCAAGTGTCATAACAATTTCATACCATATATGATTATAAACTAAAACTCTCGCAGTTGATGTTCCAAAATCATTTTCTATAAATGTTGCAACACCAGCTCCCGCACCTAAAAGTACAAACAGACCTAACATTGTCCAATAAGAGAACAATATATCAGCAATTTTTTTTACTACTAAACCCATAAAAATCCTTATATAAAAATAATGGGAGATTATAACAAAAGAAGTTTATCTTTAGCAGTAATTTATAGAGATTAGTCTTCTCAGGGAAGCTAAAATAAAGTTTTACAGAGTAAATCTAATAATAAACTCCGCACCTGTTAAGTTTTTATTTTCATATTCATAATCTACATTATTTAGTTCAATTGTTCCATTCATACTATCTACTATCATAGTATATACCATATGCAAACCAAGTCCTGTACCTTGTGATTGATGTTTTGTAGTAAAGTACGGTTCAAATATTTTTGATTGAATATTTGGAGCAATTCCCCCTGCACTATCTCTAAAATAAATAATTATTTGATTAGTACTTTTTTTAATTGTTATAAAAATATATCGTTCCTCTTCAAGAATATTTTCTAATGCATCTTTTGAATTATTAAAAAGATTCATAAAGCATTGTACTAACTCATTTGGATAACCAAATAGTTCAATATCTTTATCAATATCTAATACTACATTAATATTATCACTTTTAATAGAGCCATCTACTAATTTTAAAAAACTATTCACACTATCAGCCAATATAAAATTTGTTTTCTCTTTATCTGTTTTAATAAAATCTCTAAAATCATCTATTGTTTTTGAAAGATATTGAACATTATCATTTATAATCTCACAATATTCATAAAATTTATCATCATCTAACATATTATGCTCTTTTTGAAGTTGCATTCCTGTAGAACTTGTTGATATTACAGATAATGGTTGTCTCCATTGATGAGCAATATTTCCTATCATTTCACCCATAGCAGCTAACTTTGTTTGCTCATGAAGAAGTTTATCTTTGTTAATTTGCTCTGTTATATCATTGCAAGTTATTAATATATCTCCTTGATTACTAAAATGTGTTGCGCTTGTAAGAAAACAACTTCTAACCCCATTAAAATCTATGGCAACATGATGTATTTTTTTTTCTACATTGGCTAAATATTCATACCAAACCATCCCATCAATTTGATTATTATCAGGTAAAACTTTTTTATCAATTTCAACTATAAAATTATTAATAGATTTATATTTATTAGTAAATTCTTCGATTGATTTACATTGAAAAAACTTAAAAAACTGTTTATTTGCACTAATAATTTTATCATTATTCATCACTATAATAATATTTGGATTAATGTCCAAAATAGCTTTCATATGTTCTTGCTCTTCTTTAAGTTCTTTTGTTCTTTGAATAACTTTTTTATCTAAAGTAACATTTGCCTCATGAATTTTTCTTGTAAAAAAATATACTAAAATAAGTAATCCAGTAAATATTATAAAAGTTACTAAAGTCAAGATAGAAAATGTACGATTTGCACTTTGAAAATCATTTTTTAAAGGATAAGTTGTAGATAATGCTGCTCTAATTGTTCCAACTTTTTCATAAAATCCATTTTTATCTCCATAGATTTCTATTAATCCTCTTGGCGCTAAACTTGGATCAGAGTGACACTTCATACATTTGTCAGTAGTTGGTTTTGTTGGTAAAACATAATATAAAATCGGTTCACCATCTTTATCTATGATTTCACTAAACTCTTGAATCTCTTTTTTATTAAACTGTTCTAAGATTTTTGATTCTTTTTTAGTAGCTTTATTTCCAATATTTCTTGGATTATCACTAGCAAATCGAATTGTGATTGGACTTTGATGAAGTTTGGATTTAAATTCATTATAAAAAATATTAACATTTTTGGCACTAAAAGTTGAAGATAATAATGCTGGACTAAAATACTCTTTATCAACAATCCCTTTTTTCTGTAATAAATATACTTCTTCTTTTTGTATTTTACTTACATATGCCCGAACTGCTTCATAATTTAATAAAAGCTCATTTATTTTAATTTTAGCATTTTCAACAGCCATATCATGTGTTTTTTGATAATAAGTGAATGTTAATAATAAAAAAGAAAAAATTGAAGCAATAAAAATATAAGAAAATCTTATTTTACTCAAAATTTATCCTTATTTTATTTTTTTTGTGATTATAGTTAAAATCAACTTTAAGAATATTAAAGTAAACTTACATTATGAATTTAGATATGATACGACAAGAACGGGAAAAATGGCTTCAATGGAAAAACATAGTTCCCATGAGAGAAGCTTTAACAAATATTCAAACAATTGATGCAAATAATGCTGATATTATTATAGAAAATGACTGGGTCACTGTTCATAAAAACTTATCACAAGAAGAAACACAGTTTTTATATGAAAATCTTAGAGCACTTATCCCTTGGAGGAAGGGACCATTTACTCTGTGTGATATAAAAATTGATAGCGAATGGCAAAGTAATTTAAAATATAATTTGCTAGAAAAACATTTTAACTTAAAAGATAAAATTGTTGCTGATGTAGGTTGTAATAATGGATATTATATGTTTAGAATGCTTTCTCAAAAACCAAAGAAACTTGTAGGTTTTGATCCATCTGCTGTATTTAAAACACAATTTGATATAGTAAACCATTTTGTCAAAAGTGATATAAAATATGAGATGTTAGGTGTTGAACATCTTGAATATTATGAACATAAATTTGATTTTATTTTTATGCTTGGTGTTCTTTATCATAGAAGTGATCCAATTGCTTCTTTAAAATCTTTAAATAGAGCTTTAAATAAAGATGGAGAAATCATTGTTGATAGTTTTATGATAGAGGGAGTTGATGAAGTGTGTTTAGTTCCAAAAGAAAGATATGCGATGATTCCAAATATCTATTTTATCCCAACAGTCAATTGCTTTAAAAATTGGCTTCATCGCGCAGGATTTAAAGATATAGAACTTATAGAGATTACTAAAACAGATGCAAATGAACAAAGAGTTACACCTTGGACATTTGAACAAAGTTTAGATAACTTCCTTGATCCAAATGATAAAAATAAAACTATTGAAGGGTATCCAGCACCAAAAAGAGCTTACTTAAAAGCAAGAAAAAAATGACACATTATGATGTTATTGTAGTTGGTAGTGGTGCAGCAGGTCTTATTGCAGCAATTCAATCAGCAAGAAACAACAAAACTACCCTACTTTTAGAAAAACTTCCTCAAATAGCTTCAAAACTAAAAGCTACTGGTGGAGGTAGATGTAATCTAAGTAATACACTGGATAATGAAACTTTTATGAAGTCATTTGGAAAAAATGGAAGATTTATGAGAGATGCTTTAGAGACACTTGACTATAACCAACTTATTGTGTTTTTTAAAGAGATTGGTGTTGAAACTCATATACCAGATGGTTTTCGTATTTTTCCTACTACACACAATTCAAATACCATTATTGATGCTTTAAAAAATGAACTTCTTAAACTCAATGTATCAATACAAACCAATCAAAAAGTGGAAGAGATTATTACAAAACAAAATCAAATCAAAGCTATAAGAACTCAAAATAATCTATTTCATACAAATAAAATAATTTTAGCATCAGGTGGACTAGGCTACCCTACTCTTGGTTCAACTGGTGATGGATATGAGATCGTAAAAAAATTAGGTCACACTATTACCAATATCTATCCAGCAATGATGCCTCTACATACAGTTGAAAGATGGCAGGAAAACTGTACAGCTGATACTATTGCGAAAGTCACTATTAAAGTTGATTCTAATGAAAATAAAATCAAAAAGCTCAAAGCTACTGGTGATTTAATATTTACAAAAAAAGGATTAAGAGGTCCTGTAATACTTGATTTTGCAAGAGAGATAACACCTTATTTAGATACATACAAAGAGGTACCAATACTTATTAATCTTACAAAAGGTATGAATGAAGATGATATTCTACAGCATATTAAAAATGAAATTACAAAAAATCCACAAAATTCCACAGAGGAACAATTAAAAAAACTTTTACCAACAAGTGTTATCATCGAAATATGTAAAATATGTGAAATAAACCCTTCACAAACTTTTAAAACTATCAATGGAAGTGCAAAAAACAAACTTGTCAAACTATTAGCTTGGACACCTTTTACAATAAATGGGCATGATGGTTTTGATAAAGCTATGATTACAAGAGGTGGTGTAAGTTTAAAAGAGATTGACCCAAAAACAATGGAGAGCAAAATAATTAGCGGACTTTATTTTGCAGGAGAGATTGTAGACTTAGATGGACCTTGCGGAGGATACAATCTTCAATGGGCTTTTAGTAGTGGTTATTTAGCTGGAAAACAAATATAATAATCTATTAACCAAAATTAAAGTATAATCGCGAAAATAAATTATAATATAAAAGGTTTGATATGGGATTAGGTGTAGGTATAGTAGGACTTCCAAACGTAGGTAAAAGTACAACTTTTAATGCTTTAACAAAAGCACAAAATGCGGAGGCTCAAAACTATCCGTTTTGTACTATTGAACCAAATAAAGCGATAGTACCAGTTCCAGATAAAAGACTTGATGCATTGGCAAAGATAGTTATTCCTGATAAAATTCAACACTCAACAATTGACTTTGTAGATATTGCAGGTCTAGTACGTGGTGCCTCTAAGGGTGAAGGTCTTGGTAATCAGTTTTTATCAAATATTAGAGAAGTTGAAGTTATCTTACATATGGTACGATGTTTTGAGGATGGAAATATCACTCATGTTGAGGGTGATGTAAATCCATTAAGAGATATTGAAATTATTGAAACTGAACTTATCTATGCAGATATTACTCAGTTAGAGAAAAAAATAGAAAGACTTAAAAAACAAGCAAAATTTGATAAAAAAGCTGCTGCTATTTTAGATGTAGCTACAAAAGTTGCAGAACATCTTGATCAACTTCAACCTGTAAAAACATTTGATGATTTAGAAAATGAAGATTTCATAGCATTAGATAAAGAGTTAAGATTTTTATCAAACAAAGATGTTATCTATGGTGCAAATGTAGATGAAGATAGTTTAGTAGAGGGAAATGCTTTTGTTGATGTGTTAAGGGAACATGCTACAAGTGTTAATGCTGATTTAATCATGCTTTGTGCAAAAATAGAAGAAGAACTTGTAGGTATGGAAGATGATGAAGCAAAAGAGATGTTAAATGATCTTGGTGTAGAAGAATCAGGACTAGAAAAAATCATACATACAGCTTTTGATAAATTAGGTCTACAATCATACTTTACAGCTGGTAAAGTAGAGGTACGAGCTTGGACAATTAGAAAAGGGACAAAAGCCCCACAGGCAGCAGCTGTAATACACAATGACTTTGAAAAAGGTTTCATCAAAGCTGAAGTTATCTCTTATGAAGACTTTGTAAGCTTAGGTGGTGAAGCTAAGTGTAAAGAAGCTGGAAAACTTAGACTTGAAGGGAAAGATTATGTTGTTCAAGATGGAGATATAATGCATTTCCGATTTAATGTATAACCTCTTAAAATAGCTTCCAGAAAAGACGTTTTTACTATAAAGGTAAAAACGTTTTCAAATATAATCACTTTTCTTAATATTAGTTTAAATTTAATCATCTTATAATTACTGTATAACTTAAATTGGAGGAATAAATTATGCAGATTAATTCAAATGGCTACGCTCAAGCAAATGAAAAAGCCTTACAAAATGCTACGATTCAACAAAACTCTAAACATACACAAAGTAAAGAACTTACGTTAGAAGAACAACTTGAAAAATCAGCTATAGAAGTATCTTTATCGATGAATGCACAGATTATACTATTTTCTATGGATGCAAGTGATAAAATTAAAAATAATACTGATGCTCAAAAAAGTATTCTAGACTTTTTATCTGGCAAAAGTAATGATAAGTCTTTTAATCTATCAAATACCGGTTATGAAGGGAAACCTATCACTGAACTCTCAACTGATGAAGCAACAGCTTTAATAAGTGAAAATGGATTCTTTGGTGTAACTCAAACTTCTCAAAGAGTTGCAGACTTTGTTCTTAGTTTTTCAGGAGATGACTTAGAGAAACTAGAAAAAGGAAGAGAAGGTATTATAAAAGGATTTGAAGAGGCTCAAGAGATGTGGGGAGGAGAACTACCTCAAATATCTTATGACACTCAAGCTAAAACACTTGAACTAATAGATGCTAAAATTGCTGAACTTAAAGGAAATACTCAATCAACAGAGGAATCAGGACAGTAATGTAATATTGATTTATAGTTTTTTTGATATAATTTAAAAAAACTGAAGGTTAATAATGAAAATTACAGATGAAGAGATACTCCACTACCATCTTGGTGGAAAGATAAGTACGCACGTAACAAAAGATTGTGAAACACAAAAAGATTTATCAATAGCATATTCTCCAGGAGTAGCTGTTCCTTGTTTAGAAATAGAAAAAGACCCACAACTTGCATATAAATATACTGCAAAAGGAAATTTAGTAGCTGTCATAAGTGATGGTACAGCTGTACTTGGACTAGGTGATATTGGGCCACTTGCCGCAAAACCTGTAATGGAAGGGAAAGTTGTATTATTCAAAAAGTTTGCAAACGTAGATGGAGTAGATATAGAACTTGATGAACATGACCCTAAAAAAATTGTTGATATCTGTGCTGCCCTTGCTCCTAGTTTTGGTGGAATCAACTTAGAAGATATTAAAGCACCAAAATGTTTTGAAATAGAACAGGAACTCCAAAAAAGAGTCAATATACCTGTTATGCATGATGATCAACATGGAACTGCTATAATTACAACTGCTGCACTTATAAATGCAAGTGAACTTGTAAATAAAAAAATAAAAAATATGAAAATTGTTATTAGTGGTGCTGGTGGTGCTGCAATGAGTTGTGCTAATATGTATAAAAAACTTGGTGCAAAAAATATTATAATGTGTGATAGTACAGGTGTGTTAAATCACAAAAGAGAAGATTTAAATAAATATAAACAAGAATTCGTAATTCAAACTGAAGATGAAACTTTAGAAGATGCACTTAAAGATGCTGATGTATTACTTGGATTAAGTGTTGCTGGTACTGTATCTAAGAAAATGGTTTCAATTATGGCTAAAGATCCAATTATACTTGTATTAGCAAACCCTACTCCTGAAATATTACCTGAAGAAATTATGGAAGTAAGAGATGATGCCATTATAGGAACAGGAAGAAGTGATTATCCAAACCAAGTAAATAATGTCCTTGGATTCCCTTTTATTTTTAGAGGTGCACTAGATGTACAAGCTAAAAAGATAACTGAAGGTATGAAAATGGCTGCAGCTGTTGCATTAGCTAATTTAGCAAAACAACCAATACCGTATTATGTAAAAGCTGCTTATAATGATCAGACTTTAGAATATGGGAAAAACCATATTATCCCAAAACCATTTAACAAAGAAGTTCTTGTATGGGTAGCTTCTGCTGTAGCACAAGCTGCTATCGAAGATGGAGTAACAAATATCAAACATTTCGATATTGAAAAGTATAGATGTCATCTAAGAACCATGGCGTACATTGACCATGATGATTGTATGACTTTAGATGAGAATGCACAAGATTAAAAATCTTGTGTATCTATTATTTTGATTTTACTAAAGTAATCTCACCAAAATAACTTTTTAGAGTTCGTCCTGAAGCTAACCAGTTTACAAGACCATCTTTTAAATTTTTTACATTCTTAAAACCCATTTTTTTCAACTGATAAGCTGCTAAAAGTCCTCTTGGTCCTTTAAAACAATATGTCACAATTGAAACATCATGACCATATTGTTCATGTATTTTTTTAATTGCAACAAATTCTAGCTTTCCTCGTGGAATTGTAAGATGATTCTCTTTTCTTAAATACCCACTTGCAAACTCTTCAGGCTCACGAACATCAAGTAGCAAAATATTTTTGTCATTTAAATCTAATTGTTCTGGCTGAATTTGTTCTACATACGCTTCTGCTTCTAAAATAAGTTTCTGAAACTGTTCAGTCAGATAAACTTCTGCTCTTCTATTGGCTAATTCTTCTAAATCGAGGTGTGCATCATCATGAATTTTTTCATTGATGTTCATTTTATAAATTCTCTAAAAAGTTTATTGTCATCCTAATACCAGCACCACTTGCACCAGCACTATTATAACCCCAAGCTTTATCTACAAATGCAGGTCCTGCTATATCAATATGTACCCATTTTTGTTTATTTTCTTCTTTTATAAATTTATCTAAAAACATTCCAGCAGTTATGGCTCCGCCATATCTTGTATTTGAAATATTACACACATCTGCAACTTCACTTTTAAGTGTTTTTTTCAAATATCTATTAAAATCTAATTTTGTAGCCAGTTCTCCAGCTTCATTTGAATACTTTACAAAGGTATCATTTAACTCACAATTATTTCCCATAACACCACTAGTATATTCTCCAACTCCAACAACACAAGCGCCTGTTAATGTAGCAAAATCTAAAATATAATCAATATCTTCAATTTCATCTTGTGCATAACATAAACAATCAGCTAAAACCAATCTACCCTCTGCATCTGTATTTTTTACCTCTATTGTTGTACCATTTCTAGCTGTTAAAATATCATCTGGCTTATAAGCATTTCCACCTATCATATTTTCAACAGCACCAATAATTCCATGAACTTCAAAAGGTAAATTAAGTGATGCAATAGTATTCATTACACCTAATACTGCACAACCACCACTTTTATCACTTTTCATACTCACCATAAAATCACTTGGTTTTAAACTTAAACCACCACTATCATAAGTAAGACCTTTTCCTACTAAAATAATTTTTTTCTTCGCTTTTTTCTTTGGTTTGTATGTAAGATGAATTAGCTTGGATTTATGACGACTAGCTCGACCTACAGCTAACATTGCACCCATTTTATTTTCTTCTAAATAATCTTCATCAAGAATTTTGCAATCTAACTCATTATCTGTAGCAATCTTGATAGCTTCTTGTGCCATAACAGCTGGATAAAAATCATCAGGTGCTGTATTAACAAAATCTCTAGCCATATTTACTGAAGTACAAATTGCAACATGCTTCTCAAATTTATTTTGTATATCTTTATCTATTTCATTCACTTCAATATAAATATTAATCTCTTCTTTATCATCTTTTTTAGATTTGTATTTATCAAAACTATAGTTCCCTAATTCAAATCCTTCTATAAAAGCTGGTAAACTCTCTTTACATTTTATTGAAGCTGATTTATAATTTGTAGTTTTTAGTTTTTTTATTGCACTTGATACTGCTATTTTAATACTTTCATTATCAGTTTGTGGTAAACCAACATATAGTTTTTTTAATTCTGGAAGTAAAACAGATTGTTCCTCTTCTCCCTTAAAATCCAATAGCTCTAATATCTCTTTATCTGTTTTTATTTTTTTATTTTTAACGAATATTATCTCAATATCTGTTTCTATTTTTTTTGTTGTTAAATTTAAATTCATTATATTTCCTTTTGCCGAATTTTCTTCTCTTTTTTTGTTGCAGTAGAGAAATAATATAAAATACTAACTGCAATTAAAATTCCAAATGGAACAGCAACATACCAATACTCTTTTGCAATTTCTAACACTTTAAGTATTTCATCTCCAAAATACCATACAGGAACAATTGTCATAGCTGCCCAAGCCCAAGCACTTAAAAGATTAATAAATGCGAACATTTTGGCACTATATCTTGTAAGCCCAATAGATATAGGAATAACTGTTCTCATACCATACATATATCTTTGTACGAATATTATAGGCCACCCATATTTCTTAAGAAGTAAATGCGCTAATGCAAATTTTCTTCTTTGTCCTTTAAAATTTTTATGTACATACGATTTATTATATCTTCCAATATAAAAATATATTTGATCTCCTACAAACCCACCAAGTCCTGCTATAAAAATGGCAAATGGCAACCACATATCACCTGTGTGACACAATAGTCCTCCCATGATAAGTCCCATTTCACCTTCAAGTATACTCCAAGCAAAAAGAATAACATATCCATGTTCTTTCATAAGATATAAAAACTTTTCGTTTAGCCCAACAACTGGTGCATGGTAAAGGTTATATCCTAAATATGAAAAAAAGAATATAAAAAAAACTGTAGCAATCTTCCCTGAGTTTTTTTGTAAAAAATCCATAATTCTACCTAGTCAAATTTTAAAATATTTTTTGCTTGTATCATATCTTTATCACCTCGACCAGATAAATTTACAATTACAGTTTTTCCTTGAAATCTTTCTTTTGCTTTTTTAAGATAAGCAATAGCATGACTTGATTCAAAAGCAGGAATAATTCCCTCTTTTTGACTTAACCAAACAAAAGCTTCTAATGCTTCATCATCAGTTACATGGTCATATTCAACTGTTCCTAAATCATTGTGATATGAATGTTCAGGACCAATTCCTGGATAATCAAGTCCTGCACTTATACTATGCGCTTCTTGAACTTGTCCGTCTTCATCTTGAAGTAAGTATGAACATTGACCATGTAAAATACCAGGACTTCCTTTTTTTAAACTACATCCATGTTTATCTGTATCAATTCCCAATCCACCAGCTTCAATACCTATACAAGTTACTTTTTTATCCTCAAGAAAATGACTAAACATTCCAATGGCATTTGAACCACCACCAATACAAGCTAATACATAATCAGGTAATGTACCTTCTTTTTCAAGAATTTGCCCTCGTGCTTCCCATCCAATAATAGCTTGAAAATCCCTTATCATCATAGGATAAGGATGTGGACCTGCAACAGTACCTATAATATAAAACGTATCTCTTGCATTTGTAACCCAATATCTTATGGCATCATTCATAGCATCTTTTAATGATTGACTTCCTGATTCTACTGGGATAACTTTTGCACCCAAAAGTTTCATACGAAATACATTTAACTCTTGCCTTGCAACATCTTTTGCACCCATAAATATAGTACACTCTAATCCCATTAATGCAGCAATAGTTGCAGTTGCAACACCATGTTGTCCAGCACCTGTTTCAGCTATAACTTTTGTTTTTCCAAGTTTTTTTGCTAATAAACCTTGTGCAATAACATTATTTACTTTATGTGCACCTGTATGATTTAAATCTTCTCTTTTTAAATATACCTTTGCGCCTATTTCATCACTAATATTTTGAGCTAAATATAATGGATTTGGTCGACCAACATATTCTTCTAGCAAATGATTTACTTCTGCCCAAAATTTTTTGTTGAATCTATACTTTTTATATTCTTCTTCTAATTCTAATAGTATTGGCATTAATGTTTCAGGAACATATCGTCCTCCAAACATTCCAAAATGACCATTTGAATCAGGATCATAAATACTTGCTTTTGGTATATAATTTGCCATATAAAATTATCCTTTAAATATCTAGTACACTATAAACAGGTGAATATTTTTTTACTTTTTCATCCCCTGCTAAAAATTTTAAATTCATTAAAAAACATGTTTCAATTAAATTTGCTTTTGCATCAAGTACGAGTTTTGCAGCAGCTGTAGCTGTTCCACCTGTTGCACATAAATCATCTATTACCAATACATTTGCATTTTCATTGTTATGAAAAGCATCAAGATGAATCTCAACTTCGTCAAAACCATATTCTAGTTCATATTTTTCACAAATTGTAGCACTAGGAAGTTTTCCTTTTTTTCTAATAGGAACAAACCCAATACCTAATCTATCTGCTAATGTAGCACCAAATATAAAACCTCTGGCATCAAGTCCAGCAACATAATCTAAATTCATATCTTTATATCTAGCTTCTAAATGATCCATCAATAATTTAAATGCCTCTTTATTATTTAGTAAAGTTGTAATATCTTTAAAAATTATTCCAGGTTTTGGGAAATCAGGTATATCTCTAATACTTTCCAATAAAATATTTTTTTGTTCTTCAGTTAAAATTTTCATTAATATTCCTTAAAAATTATCATCAATTATTTGACATATTGTATGTATAAAAAGTATATGCATTTCCTGTATTCTAGGTGTATTATCGCTTGGCACTACAAGATTTATATCACAAACATCATTCATAGCTCCACCATCTCTACCACTAAGACCTATTGTCTTACATCCCATCTCTTTTGCAAGTTGTAAAGCACTTATAACATTTTTACTATTTCCACTTGTACTAATACCAATAAGAAGATCACCTTTATTAGCTAAAGCTTCTGTTTGTCTATCAAAAACCCTATCATATCCGTAATCATTTCCAATTGCTGTTAATGCACTAGTATCTGTTGTCAGAGCGATTCCAGGAAGTCCTTTTCTTTCTGTTTTATATCTTCCAGTTAACTCCGCTGCAAAATGTTGTGCATCCGCAGCACTACCACCATTTCCACAAATTAAAATTTTATTACCATTTTTTAATGTTTCTACAACAATCTTTGAAACATCTTGAATAGCACTTTCCATATTATTTTGAACAGTTTGAATAATTTTAAGATGAGATTCAAACTCTTTTTTTATAGTTTCTAACATACTTTATCCAATATTTTTTAAATTTGTAAGATTCTATCTAAAATAACTTTACTCTTTTATAATATTTGGTATATCTTTAACAGAATCTATGATAAAGTCTGCCCTTGATTGCTTTTCATTAAACTTATGTCCAGAACGAACTTGAATAGTATTTTTTATATTTGCATTAATTGCTGTTTGGATATCTGAGTCTTTGTCTCCAATAAGCCATGAATTAGAATAATCAATATTTAATATTTTAGATGCTTCTTCAATCATCCCGGTATTCGGCTTTCTACAATTACAATTTTGATTTGGGGCATGCGGACAACAGAAGACTTCCACAATCTCAATATTATTTTTTCTAAATTGTTCTTTCATCCAGTGTGTTAGGATATCATAGTCTTTAGGATTATAATATCCTCTTCCAATTCCTGATTGATTTGTAATAATAACAAACTTATATCCAAGTTTTTGAAGATATTGTAATGAGCTAAAAACACCATCAATAAATTCAAAATCATCAATCTTATGAAGATAATTCTTTTCAATATTTATCACACCATCTCTGTCTAAAAAAACTACTTTATCCATGTTATCCTATATTAAATCATATGTTGTATTTTTAATACCTGCATCATAAAGTTTTTGACACAAACTACTAGATTTTTCTTTTATTGTTACTACTAAACTATTTGTTGTTACTTCAATGGTTACACAATCTTTACCATCAATATCATACACTAATTTTTTATCTTCGACTTTCCAATTTTTTTCATTTATTGTTACTGAGTCTGTAATTTTATCAATATTACCATTTAACATATATTGTGATTGTATTGCTGTTGTTATTGTACTAATATCTTGCTTGATTGTTGTAACAACTGCACTACTTCTAGAATTTAAAAGTTTTGGGACCGCAATAGTTGCAATGATACCTAAAATAGCAATAACAAAAATAAGTTCAATAAGTGAAAAAGCTTTTTGTAGTTTTAAATTATTTTTCATTGAGTTCCTTTAATATAATTAAATTATATCAAATAAATGTCACATCTAGTGTCACAAAAATAAGGAATTTCTAAAATACTGAAAAGTTAAGAGTTTGCTTTAGATTGTTGCACAGTCCAAGTGAAGATGTACTATTAGTACTTCAAACTTGGGCTGAGTACAAAATGAAGTAAAATTTTAACTTTTATTCCCACTCTATTGTTGCTGGTGGTTTTGAAGAGATATCATATACTACTCTATTGATTCCATCAACTTCATTAATAATTCTTCTACTCATAACTTCCAATATATCATGTGGAATATATGCAAATGTCGCAGTCATCCCATCGATTGCGTTAACAATTCTTATACAAGCTGTGTTATCATAAGTTCGATTATCTCCCATAACACCAACTGATTTTACATTTAAAAGTACTGTAAAAGCTTGCCATGTTTTATCATACCAACCACTAGCTCGTAGTTCTTCTAACATAATCGTATCTGCTTGTCGTAAGATTGTTAAATCTGCTTCATTAACTTCACCCATAATTCTAATAGCAAGTCCTGGTCCAGGAAAAGGATGTCTTCCAATCATTTGAGAAGGTAATCCTAGTTCTAGTCCTAAAGTTCGTACTTCATCTTTAAAAATTTCTCTTAATGGTTCAATAAGTTCAAATGTCATCCAATCAGGAAGTCCACCTACATTGTGATGAGATTTAATAGTTTTAGAAGGTCCTTTAACTGAAACAGATTCAATAACATCTGTATATAAAGTACCTTGTGCCAAAAATTCTATACCATCATGTTTTTTAGCTTCTTTATCAAATACTTCAATAAATGTTTCACCAATTATTTTTCTTTTAGTTTCAGGGTCTGTAACACCTGCTAATTTACTTAAAAATTCATTTGATGCATCTACAGTAATAAGATTAATTCCTCTTGTTACAAACATATTTTGAACATCTTGAACTTCATTGGCTCTTAAAAGTCCATTATTTACAAATACTGGTACTAATTTATCTCCAATTGCTTCAGCTAAAAGTGTAGCAACAACAGAACTGTCAACGCCACCACTTACACCACAAAGAACTTTTTTATCACCTACTTGTGCTCTAATTTTTTCAATTTGCTCTTTAGCAAAATTTCCCATATTCCAGTTTTTTTCACATCCACAAATATACTTTGCAAAATTTGTAAGCATATGTGCACCCTCAACACTATGTGTTACTTCTGGATGATATTGAAATGCATAAATATTTTTTTCTTCATTTGCAATAGCTGCATAAGGTGAGTTTTCACTTGTACCAATTACTTTAAATCCAGTTGGTAAAGACTCTACTCTATCACCATGAGACATCCATACAACTTCTTCATCTGTTACATCTTTAAATATAGGACAACTAGCATCTTCAACTTTTAACTTTGCTTTTCCATATTCATGATGATCAGCAGGTATAACACTTCCACCTAAATAATGTGCAATTGTTTGCATACCGTAACAAATACCTAATACTGGTAATCCTAAATCAAAAATAGCTTCATCTACTTTATATGCATCATCTGCATAAACTGAAGCAGGTCCTCCACTCAAAACTATCCCTTTAGGAGTTCTTGCTTTTATATCTTCGATTGATTCATTATATGGAACTATTTCAGAATAAAATCCACTATTTCTCAATCTTTTTGAGATAAGTTGTGTATATTGACTCCCAAAGTCTAAAACTAATATTGGCACATGTTTCAAATAAAATCCTTTAAAATACTATAATTAGGCAGATTATACCAAAAAGAAGGTAAAAAAAAGGCTAAGGATTTCTCCTTAGCCTTTTAGAAAGTAAGAATTAGTTATGCACCAATTCCTAATACAATAAATTGTCCATACCATACAGCTACAGAAACAATATACCCTATTAACACTGTCCAAGCATATTTCATATGAGATCCAAAAGTATAAACTCCTGGTAATTTACCCATAACTCCAACACCAGCTGCTGATCCAAAAGAGATTAATGAACCACCAACACCAGCTGTAAGTGTTACTAACATCCATTGTGCGTGAACCATATCTGGATTTGCTTTTAATACGGCAGACATAACAGGAACGTTATCAACAATAGCAGATAAAAAACCAACACCAATATTAGATGCTGTTGGACCAAATACATCTGGAGAATAAACATGTGCTGCTAATGCTAACCAACCAATAAAATATAATGCTCCAACTGCAGCTAAAATACCAAAGAAAAATAATAATGTATTATTTTCTATTTTTGCCATAGAATGATAAATATTAAATTCTGTTTTATGAACTTTTTTCATTCTGTATGCATACATTTTTAATAATGCTAAACCAAACATCATACCCCACATAGCTGGTACATGTAAAACTTGATGTCCTATAACAGCACAAAAAATTGTAAATACACCTAATCCAATAACAACATTTGCACCTTTCATTAATTCAGGTTTTTTTTCTGTAGAAGCATCAAATTCTGGTGTTGTGTTTGGTACAATTTTAGATAATAAATATGCAGTTACAAGATACCCTAAAATTGCAGCTGGAAATAAAAATAAGAAATCTGAGAAAGCACCTTTTCCTGCTGTCCAAGCCATAAGTGTTGTGATATCACCAAATGGAGACCATGCACCACCTGCATTTGCAGCAACAACAATATTTATAGCACCTGGTACTAAAAACTCTTTCTTTTCTCTTTCAATTGTAATTAAAACGGTTGAAAGAATTAACGCTGTTGTTAAGTTATCTGCAACAGGAGAGATAAAGAATGCTAAAAATCCTGTTACCCAAAATAATTTTCTATATGTATATCCTTTTGATACTAAATTATATTTTAATCTATCAAATACACCCATGTGAATCATAGACTCAATATATGTCATAGCAACAAATAAGAAGAAGAAGATTTCCGCTATCTCTAAAATAAGATGTTGTACTTGTGTATGAACTAAATCCATATTCATATGATTAAATGCATAATATGCAGCAATCATCATAAAAAGGAAAGTACCTGTTAATAAAGCTGGTTTTGCTTTGTCAATATGATATTTTTCTTCCATTGCAACAAAATAATACCCAACAACAAAAATAATCAAAGAAGCAATACCTACCCATGTCATTGTTAAATCAGGTATCTCAACACCTGTAGAGGCTCCTCCACCACTTGCAAATGCAAATACACTTGCTAAACTAACTAAAAGTAGTTTAACCATTATTTCTCCTTAATATAATGCGCACCTATAGATTTTTTTCTATCCAAGGCACTTTGAATAATGGATTTTGCCGTAAGTAACCTTAAAAAAAGTAATCGGCCTACATTCTCACTTAAAAAGCTATCTATCTCTTCTAAAGCATCAATTAAGTCTTGTCTTTGTCTCACAATACCAACACTAGTCCACATCAAATTTCTTAAAGCATTTTTTATTGCTTTATCTGTAGTTTTTTGTAATTCATAGTGTGGTTGATTGTCTTTATTTTTAAAATTTTTCAAATCAATTTTAAAATTTTCTTTTTCAGCTGTTTCAACTGCTAATTTAGAAAAAACAAGTCCTTCTAGTAATGAATTTGATGCTAATCTATTGGCACCATGTACACCGGTACAAGCAACTTCACCTACAGCATAAAGATTTTTACTATTTTTTACTTTTGAGTTAAGTTCAACTTCAATTCCACCCATACTATAATGAAATGCAGGACTAATTGGAACTCTTTCAAAAGGAAGATCATATCCAATATCCATAAGATTTTTATAAATATTTGGAAATCTTTTTTTAAATACATTTTTTTCAAAATTTCTAAATGAAAGATATATTTTAGAACCCGTTTTTTTGTGATAATCAAATAAAGCTCGACTAACAACATCTCTTGGTGCTAACTCTGCATCTTCATGATAGTCTTTTAAAAATGCATAACCATCTTCATCTTCAATAATTGCACCCTCACCTCTTAATGCTTCTGTTAAAAGCTGTTTTCTTGGTAAATCTGATTCAATAAATACTGTTGGATGAAATTGCATCATTTCCATATCTTTTAGTTTTATACCCTTTTCAATACAAATACCTTGAATATCACCAGCAATTGTAACTGAGTTCGTATGATATCTATAAATAGAACCTACTCCACCACTTGCAAGAATTGTATTGTGCGCATATACTATTTTATCTTTTCCATTAGCTATTAAATGTGCTCCATAACATATTCCATCTTCATACAAAAGATCAATTACTATAGAATCTGTCACAACTTCATGGGGACATTGTTGTAATAAGAACATATGTAACATACGTCCAGTTGCATCTCCATCAGCATGTAAAATTCTGCTTGTACTATGTGCTGCTTCTTTTGTAAAAGCTAATTCACCTTTTGCATTTTTATCAAATACAAAACCATTTGCCATAAGATTGTCTATAGCTTCTATTGAGTGTTCACTTAATGTTTCAACAGCTTTAAGGTCATTTAAATTGACCCCTGCAACCATGGTATCATGGATATGAAGTGGTATATCTTTTTTGTCTCTAGCTCGTACAACTCCACCTTGTGCCCAAAATGTATTACATTCCCAAGGTGTTTTTTTACATACTACTAATACTTTTTTATCTTTTGGAACAAGTCTTGCTGCATTTAATCCAGCAACCCCTGTACCTACAATTAAATAATCATATATCATATATTACTTTTCTACCTTTTGTTCAGTTTTATCATTATCAACATAAATTGGATCTGCTTTATAACCACATCCTATAAAAATCAAACTTACTAATAATCCAATTATAATTAATCTCATTTAAATTCCTAAAATTTTTATATTAGGCTATCTTAAATTTAATAAAATATTGATTAATATTTATGTATAATTCGCCACAAAATAAAATGAACTTCTCAAAAGGAACAATATATGGAAATTGCAAGTAGAATGGATAGGCTTTCTGAGTCAATTACAATAGCTATCACTACACTGTCAAGAGAATTAAAAGCAGCAGGAAAAGATGTGCTAAGTTTTAGTGCAGGTGAACCAGATTTTGGTACACCTCAAATTATAAAAGATGCAGCAATTAAAGCTATGGAGAATAACGATACTCGATATACAGCTGTTGAGGGAACTCCTCTTTGTAGAGAAGCTATATGTGGTAAACTAAAAAGAGACAATAATCTAAACTACGATCCATCTGAGGTAATTGTAAGTGTTGGTGCAAAACACAGCTTATTTAATATCTTTCAAGCTGGAATCCAAGAAGGTGATGAAGTTATTATTCCTGCACCATATTGGGTAACATATCCTGAGCTTGTAAAATACAGTGGTGGAACTGTTGTAGAGATCATTACCGATGACGCAAGTGGATTCAAAATTACACCAGAACAATTAAAAGCTGCAATTACTCCAAAATCTAAAATGTTAGTTTTAACAAGTCCTTCAAATCCTACAGGAAGTGTTTATACAAAAGATGAAATTTTAGCATTAGCAGAAGTTTTAAAAGATACAAATATCACTGTGATTAGTGATGAAATGTATGAAAAAATCACTTATGATAATCTAGAATTTACAGCTGTTGCTAGTGTAAGTGAAGATATGTACAACAGAACAATTACAGTTAATGGACTCAGTAAATCTGTTGCAATGACTGGTTGGAGATTTGGATATTTAGCATCTAAAGACAAAGCTTTAGTAAAAGCAATGAAAAAATTACAATCACAATCAACATCAAATATTAATTCTATTACTCAAGCTGCAGCTATTCCTGCTCTTGATGGAAGTGCAGATAATGATATTGAATCTATGAGAGTAGAGTTTGAAAAAAGAAGAAATATTGCAGTTGAGATGATTAACAACATAGATGGTTTATCAGTTGTAAAACCTAGTGGTGCATTCTACCTTTTTGTAAATATTAAAGAAGTATCAAATGATTCTATGGAGTTTTCAAAAGGACTTTTAGAAGAAGTTGGTGTTGCAGTTGTACCTGGTGTTGCATTTGGGCTTGAGGGGTACTTTAGACTTTCTTTTGCTACAGATGAAGCAACAATCAAAGATGGTATTAATAGAATCCAAAAATTTGTTGAGAGTAAGAAGTAACTCTATTTTATTAGATAACTTTAATTACACTTATAGTAGTCTTAGTTACTATGGAAAAGTGTATATTAAATGTAAAACTCAAAAATTTAACTGAAACTGTTAATTTACTACTTTTAAGTAGTAATGACAGTATTGGTAATATTCATATTTTACGTAAACAAACTAGAGAGTTATTATCCCTAGTAGATGATTCTGACCCTTTTTATCCCAAACTAAAAAAAATAATCAAACTAAGCAATACAATAAGAGATATGGATGTATTTTTTAGTACCTATGTTGAGTCACTTAAACCCTCTTATAAAAAAGCTCTTGATATGAATTTAATTATTGAAAACTCAAATAAAACTCGGAATAAATTATTCCAACAACTTTATTTATACATTGAGAATCTCAAAATACCAGAAAATATCAAAAGTAAAAATATCGTTCATCCCTTAGACTTTCCAAAAATTCAAAACAACATAGCTCTTATATTTGAACAAAAAACTCTTCATAAATATAGAATACAAATTAAACATACTCTCTATGCTTTGAAAAATTTGAAAAAACAAAAAAGAAAACAACTAAAAACTTTAACAACTTTGAAAGACTTACTTGGAAAAATAAATGATAATTTTAATGGTCTATCAAGATTAAAAAAACTTCATGTTACAGATGCAAAGCTCTTAGATAAAATTGAAAAGTATACAATTGAACGAAATATGAAATATTTTAAAAAAGTACAAAAACTTAGTAAGTTATTATAAATTACTAAATTTTTGTTTTTCCAGCGATTGCCTTAGAAAGAGAAAGAATATCTACATTTTCTAAACTCACCCCAGTAGGAACACCTTGTGCTATTTTTGTAAATTCTATATTTGTATCTTTCAATCTATCTTCAATATATAAAATAAATGCATCATTTGCCAAACTAGGTGTTACTGCAAACAAAATATCTTTAACCCCTGCAGAATGAATAAGACTTAATAATTTTTTAATTATTTCATCTTCCAAAGACTCAATAACAAAATATTTACCACTAAATTGCTTTGACTCCTCTATAATAAATATATCTTTTGCGCTTTGAACAATACATAATTTACTGCTATCTCTATCACTATCCAGACAAATTTCACATATCTCATTTTCACTCATTGCGTTACATCGAGTACACTGCCTTATATCTCTTATTGCTGTTTCTATACTATGTGCGAGTTTCATACCTGTATACGTATTTTCTGTGACTATATGATATGCTAATCTAATTGCTGATTTTTTACCTATAGTTGGAAGCATTTCAAAAGCTTCTACAAGATCATAAAATTTTTCTAATCCTTTATTCATAAGATTGATTATAGCTTAATTTGGATAAAATAATCACCTATTATAAATTATAAAAAAAGGAATAAGCTTGACAGATCTTTGTTATTATGAAATTTTACAAGTAGAAAAAAATGCAGATAAAAGTAGTATCAAAAAAGCATATAGAAAAATGGCTATGCAATACCATCCAGATAAAAATCCAGGAGATAGCCAAGCTGAAGAAAATTTTAAAGCAGTAAATGAAGCATATCAAGTTTTAAGTGATGAAGAGAAAAGATCAATTTATGATCGATATGGGAAACAAGGATTAGAAGGACACGGACAAGGTGGTGGTTTCTCAAGAGGTGGCTTTGATGATTTAGGTAGTATTTTTGAAGAGATGTTTGGAGGTTTTGGTGGCAGAAGTCGCCAAAGACAAAGAAAAACATATAATTATAACCTAGATACAGAAACAAATATTAATCTTGAATTTAATGAAGCTATATTTGGTGTAAAAAAAGAGATAAAGTTTAAATACAAAACAGCTTGTAAATCTTGTAGTGGAACTGGTGCTAAAGGTGGAAAACTTTCTACTTGTAGTACTTGTAATGGTCAAGGACAAGTTCATATGAGACAAGGGTTCATGACTTTTGCTCAAACTTGTCCACACTGTGAAGGAACTGGACAATCTGTGAGTGAAAAATGTCCTGATTGTTCTGGACTTGGATATCATGAAAAAGAAGAAAGATTTACTGTAGATATTCCAGAAGGTGTTAACAATGGAAATAGAATTAGAGTAAGTGGAAAAGGGAATATTGCACCTGATGGTTCTAGAGGTGATTTATATATACTTATCAATGTAAAAGAGGATAAACACTTTGTAAGACATGATGATGATATTTACCTTGAAGTTCCTATATTTTTTACACAAATTGCTCTAGGAGATACTATAAAAGTACCTAGCTTAAAAGATGAAATTGAAGTAAAAATACCTGCTGGTGCAAAAGATAAACAACAGTTTATTTTTAAAGGAGAAGGTGTTAAAAGTGTTAATGGATATGGTAAAGGAAAATTTATTGTTCAAATTAAAATTATCTATCCAGACAGTTTAAATAGTGAACAAAAAGAACTTTTAGAAAAACTCCAACAAAGTTTTGGAATAGAATCAAAACCACATGAAGATATGTTTAGTGGAATCTTTGATACTGTAAAAGGTTGGTTTAAATAATGAATATAAAATCAGCACCAATGGGTCCATATCAAACAAATTGTTATATTGTTACAATTAATGATAAAGATTTTATCATAGACCCTGGTGTAGATTCTTTAAATTGGATTAGCAGTAATGTAACAAATCCTATAGCAATTCTTAATACTCATGGACACTTTGACCATGTATGGAGTAATAGTGCGGTAAAAGAAAAATATAATATCCCTATTTATTGTCCAAAAGATGATTGTTTTATGTTAGAAAATGATCCCTTTTCTCAAGGAACTCCTTCAAGTAAAGCAGATATTCAAGTATCAGATAAAGAGATATTTGACTTTAATGGAATAAAAGTCAAGTTTCATCACTTTCCAGGACATACTCCAGGTTGTAGTGCAATAGAAATTGAAGATGCTCTTTTTAGTGGTGATTTTATATTTGAAGGTTCAATTGGAAGAGTTGACTTTCCTTATTCGAATCCTTCTGATATGATACAAAGTATCAATAAAATTTTAACTTGGGAAAAAGATATTACTATTTATCCAGGACATGGTAATAGTACTACCTTATTTAAACAAAGAGCATCACTTAAGTCATGGCTCAAATATTTATAGGTTTTGATAGTGAATAAAAAAGATACTCTTATTGAAAGATTAAATGATATTGTAGATGAAGTACATATTGATGAAGTTAAAGATATTATTTATAAATTAACACAAATTAATCTTTTTAAACACTCTATTGAAGATAACTTATCTATTCAAGTACTTTATGAAAAAATTGCCAAAGAATTAAAAAAAGAATTTTCAATAGACTGTTTTAAACTATCTCTAATTTCTGATATTGAAGAAGAAGTTCTCTATTCTCAAGGTGTTTTAAAGAATAATAGATATTCTTATACAACTAAAGTATCCAATGAGTCTATTATGCAAATAACTGTTGCTAATGACAATTTATCAGAATACGATAAACTCACTTTTAATAGTTATTTTAAAGAAACTATGAATCTTATTTATATCCAACATATACTTTTGGAATTAAAAAATTCAGCTTTAATTGATCCTCAAACTAAATTAGAAAATAGAATTTCTTTTAATCTAGAGATGAAAACACTCATTCCACTAGCCCTTAGAGAAAAAATGAACTTAGGTGCTTTATTAATAAATATTGATAGATTTCAAGCGGTAAATGATGAACATGGAGATGAATTTGGGGATAAATTCTTAAAGCTATATGCAGATACAATAAAGTATAATATTCGTTCATCAGATATTGCAGTTCGTTTTGGTGGTGCTGAATTTTTAGTACTTCTTGTCAATGTAGATACGGAAGAACGAACTATTGAATTAGCAAATAAACTTCGAGAAAAACTTGCAGAAACATACTTGCTATCTCCAAACAATGATAAATTTAGAAAAACTGTTTGTATTGGTGTTTCAATGTTTCCAGAAGATTCAACAGACATAAATACAATTGTAAAAAATGCAGAAACTGCACTAATTTGTGCACAAGATGTTGGAAGAAATAATGTATTTAGATTTCAAAAAGAACAAGAAAATTTTATTGAACTATTTTAAATGGATCATAATGGATTATAAATGAAAAAAAAAGTATTAATTAAACTCATTATTATTATGTTATTTGTTGGAGTTGGTCTTACTATTATTGAGTCATTAAACTTTAGACAACATGGCATACAATCTGCTATAGATAAAGCAAAAACTATTTCTGAAGTTGTTAAAAATGGATTAACTTCTTACATGGTTAATAATAACATGCACCAAAGAGATATTTATATCAATTCTGTTTCTGATATAGAGCATATTGATAAACTATGGATTATACGTGGTGATAATGTAATTAAACAATATGGGAAAGCGAATAGACTAGAAAAACCAAGAGACAAAGTTGACATTGAAGTTTTAAATACTTCTAAAATGAAATATATCTTAAATGAAACTTTTGATAAAACGACAGTAAGAGTAACTATCCCTTATCGAGCAGAGCAAAACAATATTGCAAATTGTATCACATGTCATGATGTTTCTTATGGTGAAACATTAGGTGCTGTAAGTATCGTTATGGATATCTCAGATATTAGAACCTCTGGTCTTAGACTTGCTATTACTATCATGCTATTTACATTTATTGCTATTCTTTTAGTTCTTTTCTTTGCTAATAGAGCTTTAAAACCCCATCTTGAAACAATAGATGAACTAAGTGGTAAAATAAAAAATATCTCTAATGGTATTTTTACGAATATTATTAAACGAAAAGGTTTGTCTGATGAATCAGAACAACTAATTAATGAATACAATCAACTTGTAAATGGATTAAGTACTACTTTTACAGATATAGATAATAAACTGAATATTTTTATTGGAAATCAACTCTCTCATACAAATAATCCTCTTTTAAATTCTCAAAGAATTATTAGTGATTTATCTGATATATATCAATTTAAAAAAGAGATTGAAGTAGATAAAGATAAATATGAAATCTATAGTAGACTTGCTCAGGTTCTACAAAATAGATTTAGACTAAAAAACTTTAATTTTATGGAACAAAACTACCAAAATAATAAAACAGAAATAGTTTATTCAAAAATAAATGAAAGCTATTGTATTGATGTCATAAAAAATAATCCTGATTTATGTAGAGTTGTAAGAAGTACTAATGATGTTATGAGTGTTAAAGATCATTCAGTGTGTCCAAATTTTTCAAATAAAGAGAAATTATATTATTGTACTTCTATTGATATTGGAGATCAATCTATCTTAATTATTAACTTTATTTTAGATACAAAAGCAGAATTAGATGAATTAGTTCGAAATATACCATTAATCAAAAATTATTTCATGGAAGCGACACCTTCTTTAATTGTTAAACTTCTTCTTGAAGCACTTAAATCTTCTGCATTTAAAGATGGTTTAACTAAACTTTACAATAGAAAATTTTTAGATGAACATTTAACAAAACTTATTCCTCAAGCACTAAGAGAAAATATTAATATTGGTGTTTTAATGCTTGATATGGATCATTTCAAAGCTGTAAACGATGAATATGGACATGATGTTGGAGATTTAGTATTAAAAGAGTTAGGTAGAATTTTAAGTGAAAATGTAAGAGAATCTGATATTGTTGTACGTTATGGTGGAGAAGAATTTATCATATTACTTATTGGTGTTGACAGTGAAAACTCTGTACTTGAAATAGCAAATAAAATAAGAACAAAAGTAAGTCAAAATGAAATTAACATATATGCTGGAAATAAACTAAGAAAAACAATTAGTGTAGGTTTTTCTATGTTTCCACATGACTCTACAAATTTTGACATTGTACTTAAAAATGCAGATATCGCACTTTATGAAGCAAAAGAAAAAGGACGAGATCAAGTTATAAGATATCAAGAAAAAGTTCAAATAGAATTATTTTAAGAAGATTATTAAAACTTATTCATAAAAAAGGGAAAGGTACTTATTACCTTTCCCTTTTTTTGTATTTACTATAACGTCAATTATATATAACTAGCAATAATGTCACCCATTTGTGAACAATTTACTTTCTCTTTACAATCATAAGCAGCTAAATCACCTGTTCTGTAACCATTAGCCATTGCTTTTTTAATAGCAGCATCAATTGCATCAGCTGCAGCTTCTTCATCCAATGAATACCGAAGCATCATACTAGCACTTGAAATTGTGGCAATAGGATTTGCAATACCTAATCCTGCAATATCAGGTGCACTTCCATGAATAGGCTCATATACAGCTGTCTTTTCACCTGTTGAAGCTGAAGGTAAAAGACCAATTGAACCACTTAACATTGATGCTTCATCAGATAAAATATCACCGAAAATATTTCCAGTTAACATTACATCAAATTGTCTTGGATTTGCTATAAGTTGCATTGCTGCATTATCTACATACATATGTGATAATTCTACTTCTGGATACTGTACTGAAATTCTAGTTACTGTATCTCTCCAAAGTTGTGAAACATCAAGAACATTTGCCTTATCTACAGAACATACTTTTTTATTTCTTTTCATTGCTAATTTAAATGCGACATGTGCAATTCTCTCTATTTCAGGAACAGTATATACCATTGTATTCCATCCCTTCTCTTCAGTTTTACCTTTTGGTTCACCAAAATATATACCACCAATAAGTTCTCTTACAACCATAATATCAACACCTTTGATAACACTTGGTTTTAAACTACTTGCATCAACTAGTTCATCATAAACAACTGCTGGTCTAAGATTAGCAAACACACCCATCTCTTTTCTAAATCTTAATAATCCAGATTCTGGTCTAAGTTCTCTAGGTTGTGAATCCCATTTTGGTCCACCTATTGCACCAAACAAACAAGCATCACTTGCTAATACACCGTCAATAGTTTCTTGTGGAAGAGGATTCCCAGTTGCATCAATTGCACATCCACCCATTAAATATTCAGAATAATTAAATTCTAAATTAAATTTTTTTCCAACAGCATTTAAAACTTTGACAGCTTCATTAACTATCTCAACACCTATACCATCACCTTTAATTAATGAAATATTATAACTTGCCATGTGCTTCCTTTTTCGCATAATTCATTAATCCACCATCTGCTAATAATTCTTGCATAAATGGAGGAATCGGCGTAAAATTATATGTTTTTTCTTTATCTATATTTTCTATTGTTCCAGCATCTAAATCAATAGAGATTAGTTCACCTTCTTTAATATCTAAAGCGTCTGGAAGTTCAAATATTGGTAGTCCCATATTAAAAGCATTTCTATAAAATATTCTAGCAAAACTAGGAGCAACAACAGCTGCAACACCTGCTGCTTTTAGAGCTATTGGTGCATGTTCTCTACTACTACCACATCCAAAATTTTCTCCAGCAACAATGATATCACCTGGTTGCACTTTTGTAGCAAAATCAGGGTCTGCATCTTCCATAACATATTTTGCTAAATGGTGTGGATCACTACTATTTAAATATCTTGCAGCAATAATTAAATCCGTATCTATATTATCACCAAAATTCCATACTTTTCCAGTAATTTTATTCATATATACTATTTCCTTCAATCTAAAATGTTTTGCATTTTATCTAAATTATTATTAATTAATCATTTTTTCAATTAAGTTTGGGTATAATATAGATTAAAAAATTCACACTACAAAGGCTATATATTTACATGGCAGCAAAAACTAAAGATATCAATAAACTAATTGACAAAATATTCAAAGACAATAAAGATGGTGTTCTAACGTATGAAAAACTAATTTTATTGTTTCCAAAAGCCCCAACGGGAGCAATTGTAAAAAAAATAATAGCGCAAAAACAACTTTTTAATGTAAATTTAATTAGTTCAAGAGAACATGCTAAAAAATTAAATGAACTTGAGTATAAAAGAAAAGAAGATGCTAGAATAAAAAGACAAGAAAACCAAGAAGGTGAAGAATTTGACCTCTTAAAAAGTAAAGAACTTTTAGAATGGAGTAGATCTGATTCTCCTGTGAGAATGTATTTACGAGAGATGGGGAAAGTACCACTTCTTACAAAAGAGGAAGAGATTGAAATAAGTCAAAATATGGAAAAAGGTGAAAATACTATCCTTGATGCTATATGTTCAGTACCATATCTTATAGATTTTATCTTAGAATACAAAGAACCTTTAGTAAATAGAGAAAGAAAAGTTAAAGAATTATTTAAAAACTTTGATGATGATAATGAAGATGAAGATGACATCGATGATGATATTGATGACGATATTGATGATGATATTGAAACAGAAGATGATGAATTTGATACTAAAGATAGAAAGTTAGATAAAAGAGCTGAAAAAATAATTGAATCTTTTAAATTACTTGAAAAAGCAAAAAAAGATTGGTTAAAATTTATTTCAAAAGAAAGTCCAAAAAGTGATGATGAATCTGATTTAGTATTATTTGATTTACAATGTGCATTTAAAAAGAAAATTATTAAAGAAAGTTTAATAGAACTTGGTCCTACAAGTAAATTAATTGCAGAAATTGTAAAAGCTATGGAAACTTCTCTTTCTAGTTCTGATGGATTTGAAGTTGAGTTAAAAAGACTTGAATATAAACTACCATTATTTAATGATACACTTCTTGAGAATCATCAAAAGCTATTAGATAAGATTTTAACTCTTTCAAAAGCTGATATTATTGGTATGGTTCCAGAAGCAACAATGGTTTCTACATATATGGAAATTAAAAAGCTTTACCAAACTGCACAAGCTAGTGAAGGTGGATTTGATTTAGAAGAAGATGAACTTAAAGAAGTTCTTGAACAAATTAAGTTAGGTAAAAAAATCACTGATGAAGCTAAAAATAGAATGGCTAAATCAAACTTGAGACTTGTTGTTTCTATTGCAAAAAGATATACAAATAGAGGATTACCTTTCCTTGATTTAATCCAAGAGGGTAATATCGGTCTTATGAAAGCTGTCGATAAATTTGAATACAAAAAAGGATACAAATTTTCGACATATGCAACTTGGTGGATTAGACAAGCAATTAGTAGAGCTATTGCAGATCAAGCAAGAACCATTAGAATTCCAATTCATATGATTGAAACTATTAATAGAATTAATAAAATCATCAGAAAAGGTATTCAAGAAAATGGAAGAGAACCTGATGTAGATGAGATTGCAAAAGAAGTTGGATTAACTGTTGATAAAGTAAAACAAGTTATTAAAATTACAAAAGAACCTGTATCTCTTGATGCTCCTATTGGAAATGAAGATGATGGTAAATTTGGTGACTTTGTTGCCGATACACAAGCACCAACACCAGTTGATAATATTATGCATGATGACCTACTTGGTCAAATAGATCAAATACTTGGTCAACTTAATGAAAGAGAACAAGCGGTTGTAAGAATGAGATTTGGATTACTTGAAGATAGAAGTGATAGAACTCTAGAAGAGATTGGAAATAATCTTAATGTAACGAGAGAAAGAGTAAGACAAATAGAATCAAGTGCTATTAAAAAACTAAAACACCCAAAAGTAGGAAGAAACCTTAAAAACTATGTAGAGAGTTAAAATCTCTTTACACAGCTTTTAGTTGTTCATTTTCTTTTTCTTTTCTTCTTGCACGCATTTTTGCGGTTGCTAATTTTCTCATATCTTCTGTTGTATCTAATTCATCCATTATTTCTAAACCTAACAATGTTTCAACACAATCTTCTAAAGTAACAATACCTTCTGTTTGATCATAACTATCTGTTACAATTAACATATGACCTTTAGCTTTTATAAAACTACTTAAAGCTTTTAAAACTGGTATATTTTCATTAATACTGTCAACCTTCGACATAATTGATTCAATTGTTACATCAGGATCTTTAATTGCATGTTTGAAGATTTTTTTCGTTAATACCATTCCAACAATATTATCAATTGTTCCATCATATACAGGTACTCTTGAAAATTTAAATGTTCTTTTATCATCAAGTAAATCTTTGATTAATGTATCTTTAGGAACAGAAAAAACAACACTTCTTGGTGTGTAAATATCTTTGATCTTTTTCTGTTTTAACATTAAAGCATTTTCAATAATATCAGATTCCATATCATTAATAACACCATCTTCTTCACTTAATAAAGCACTATGAATCAACTCTTCTCTTGAAACAGTTTCAGCTTCCCTACTATTATTAATCTTTCTTGTTACAAAAAGGGTAAAGATTATTATAGGATAAGTGATAATAATAAAGATATTAATAATTCTTGCACCAATAGGAGCTAACTCTTTCCAATATATAGCACCAATAGTTTTTGGAATAATTTCAGCAAAAAATAAAATACAAAATGTTAAGAATATAGATACTATAAGTACGAGATTACTCTCACTTCCAAATAAACTTTGTGCTTGTACACCAATAGCAGTTGCACCAAGGGTATTAGCAAAAGTATTTAAAATAAGGATAGATGATATAGATTTATCTACATCTTTTTTAAGATTTTTTAAAAGCTTACCAGCCGCTGGATTAATATCTTCCAATACTGCTATATAAGAAGCATTTGTAGATAATAGAACTGACTCCAAAATTGAACACAAAAATGATATACCAATCACCAACACAAATAAAAAGATTAAATATTCCATAAATAACCTTTTCTTTCACAAACTAACCACAAGGGGGAATGACTGTCCAAGCAAATACTCCATTCTAAAATTAAATTTTGAATATTATAGCAAAATATATTGACAATAATACTGAAATTAAACTTAATCGAAATTCATATTAAATTTAAAATACTTTACCTATAGAACTTACAACTTTACCTAAAATGGTTATGTCATTTTTATTTGCTATTTGCATTGGATACTCCTTATTATCAGATATAATATCTAATGAACCATCAATTCTTTTTTGAATTCGTTTTACAAATAATCCATTTTCATTCACAAAAGCATATATTCCATCTTTAGCAGTATCATTTTTCGTTCTATCAATAAATATAATGTTACCATTATTTAATGTTGGTTCCATACTATCTCCTGTAACATTTATAGCTTCTATATTTTTTAAATTGTCTTCACCACCAATAATATTTACAAAAAAATCTGGTAAATCCAATTTTTCAAAATCATCTTCTCCCTCAAATGCCCCACCTCCTGCACTTACACTTACTGTTGGAAAATATTTTATCCAATATCTGTCTGTACTATCAACTAGACTACTTGGATCTTGTCCATATAATAGCCAATTAATTGATATTTTTTTTAAAGCACAAAAATCAAGTATATTTGAAAATGGTACACTATTTCTTTTTTTCATAGTTGCAAAATTAACACTTGTTAAATCTAACGCATTTGCAATATCTTTATCAAAAACTTTTCCAGATTTTTTTTCACTAGAAAGCACATCTCGTAATTTTTCAATGATTTCATTAATATTTAACACTTTACACCTCTTTTTTTCTAATTATACATACATTTGCAATAAATGTCAAATTTTTAATTGCAAAATGCAATTTTTTTAAAATATTTTATTTTTTTATGTAATTATTTCGAATATTTAAATTACAAACAGGAGCATTTATGAAAAAAAACTTGAAAAATATAAGTGATAAAGTTGATATATTTATTTATAAATTGTGTGAAATAATCCTATAAAATTGATTAATTTTAAAAATAAAATGCCATTCTTATGGCATTAAATATTTACTAAAGCAATATTAATATAAAATGTTGAAATTTTAATTTTTAGTAATTACAATTTGGTTACTAAAATAAAATGGAGAACATTTATGGAAGAAATAAATTTAGTCGTAGAGTCTTTAAAATTTATGGCTCTTGGTATGGGAATAGTTTTTCTATTTCTTATAGTAATGATTTTTGCACTTAAGGCCCAAGCGATTCTTATAGCAAAATATTTGCCAGAGAAACCTAAAGAAGAATTGTCTCAATGGAAACCTCAGGCTACAAATACTACTGATGAAAAAGATACAATAGCAGCAATCACAGCTGCAATAATACACTATAACAATCAAAAAGGTTAATAATGTCAAAAAAATATATAGATATAATGGACACAACATTTAGAGATGGATTTCAATCTGTCTTTGGAGGAAGAGTCCTTATGAATGATTTCTTTCCAGCTGTCGAAGCTGCTTCACATGCGGGAATAAAACATTTTGAATTTGGTGGTGGAGCTAGATTCCAATCACTATTTTTCTATCTACAAGAAAATGCGTTTGATATGATGGATAAGTTTAGAAATATCGTTGGACCAGATGCAAATCTTCAAACACTTGCTCGTGGTATAAATACAGTTATGCTAGATACAGGGAGTAGAGAGCTTATCGATTTACATGCAAAATTATTTGCAAAACATGGAACAACAACAATAAGAAACTTTGATGCTTTAAATGATGTAAATAATTTAGAATATTCAGCACAATGTATAAAAAATCATGGTTTAAAACATGAAGCTGTTGTTACAATGATGGATTTACCTCCTGGTTGTGAAGGTGCTCATGATGTAGCATTTTATGAAAATACATTAAGAAAAATACTTGATAGTGGGTTACCATATGATTCTATCTGTTTTAAAGATGCAAGTGGTACTGCAAACCCTAAAAAAGTATATGATACTATTAAAATGGCAAGAAAACTTTTAGGTGATGATACACATATTAGACTTCATACTCATGAAACTGCGGGAGTAAGTGTTGCAGCTTATTTAGCAGCACTTGAAGCTGGTGCAGATGGTATAGATTTAGCAAATGCTCCAGTAAGTGGTGGTACAAGTCAACCTGATATTCTTACAATGCTTCATGCAACAAAAGGAAGTAATTTTGATTTAGGTGGATTAAGTATTGAAAAAATATTACAATATCAAGAAGTATTAAAAGATTGTCTAAAAGACTATTTTATGCCACCAGAAGCTACTCAAGTTTCTCCTTTAATTCCATTTTCCCCAATGCCAGGTGGTGCTTTAACTGCAAATACACAAATGATGAGAGATAATGGTACATTAGATAAATTCCCAGAAGTTATTAAAGCGATGCAAGAAGTTGTTGAAAAAGGTGGATATGGAACATCTGTAACACCTGTATCTCAATTTTATTGGCAACAAGCATACGCAAATGTAAACTTTGGACCTTGGAAACAAATAGCTCCAGGTTATGGGAAAATGGTACTTGGGTACTTTGGTAAAACTCCAGTTGAGCCAGATCCAGCAATAGTAAAACTAGCAAGTGAAAAATTAAAACTTGAGCCTACAAAAGAAAATCCACTTGATTTAGCTGATAATGATGTTACTAAATCAATAGCAGCATGGAAAGAAAGATTAGAAATTGAAGGTTTAGAAACAACAGAAGAAAATATATTTATTGCAGCTGCTTGTGATGAAAAAGGTATAGCGTTCTTAAAAGGAGAGTCTCCTTTAAATATAAGAAAAATTAGTGATTGTGAAAATTTAACTTGTGAAACAAAAATAGATAATAAGGAAGATAAAAAAATGGCAGATGGTAACTATACAGTAGTTGTAGATGGTAAAAAGTTTAGCGTTCAAGTTGCAGAAGGTAATGCAGATATTCAAGTTGTAGCTCCAGTACAAACTCAAACAGCAACTCCAGCTGCAGCTCCTGCAACAAATGGTGCAGGAACACAAGTAGGTGCAACAGTGAGTGGAAATGTATGGAAGCTTTTAGTAAGTGTTGGTGATAAAGTTGAAAAAGGTCAAGTAGTATCTATTTTAGAAGCTATGAAAATGGAAATTGATATAGAAGCACCTTGTTCTGGAACTATTACAGATGTAGCAGTAAAACCAAATGATGCAGTTAATGAGGGTCAAACTATAGTAGTTATTGGCTAGTGGGGATAAAAACTTGGAGAGAAATATGAATAAAAAAATTATCTCTATTCTGTTTTTAATGCTTTTTGCACTATTTAGTAGTAATCTTTACGCAAATAGTGCCGCAGAAACACTTGAAACAGAAAAGAAAGAGTATCAACCAAAAACTTTAACTGAACTTATGAGTTCGTTTTATGAGACTACAGGTATTAATGCAATATTAAATCCTAGTGATGATATAATGACTGCTGAACCAAATCCTGCAAATGCAAGACCTATGACTGCTTTTGAACAATCATGGGGTAGAATTATTATGTTTGGAATAGTATTTTTACTATTTTATCTTGCTATTGCAAAAGGATTTGAACCGTTATTATTATTACCTATAGCTTTTGGTGGTTTATTAGCTAATATTCCTTTAGCCAATATGGGTGGAGAACATGGAATGCTTGGTATTATTTATAATATGGGTATTGCAAATGAATTTTTTCCACTTCTAATTTTTATGGGTGTTGGTGCAATGACAGACTTTGGTCCGCTTCTTGCTAATCCAAAAACTGCTATTTTAGGTGGTGCTGCACAATTTGGAATTTTTGGTTCTCTAGTTGGTGCAGTTATGATAGGATTCGATTTACAATCGGCTAGTGCAATTTCTATTATTGGTGGTGCCGATGGACCTACTTCAATTTTTATTGCAAATAGACTTGCTCCTGAAATGTTAGGTGCAATTGCTGTTGCTGCTTATTCATATATGGCTCTTGTACCAGTAATACAACCTCCAATTATGAAAGCATTAACAACAGATGCAGAAAGAAGAATTAAAATGCCACCATTAAGAAAAGTGCATCCATTAGAAAAACTTTTCTTACCTATTTTAATACTTATGATGGCTATTTTAATTTTACCAGAATCTACTCCACTAATTGGTGCATTTGCTTTAGGAAACTTTGCAAAACAGTCAGGTGTTGTAGATAGATTAAGTGATACTATGCAAAACTCACTTATTAATATTGTAACAATATTTTTAGGTCTTGGTGTTGGAAGTAAACTTGCAGCTGATAAATTCTTAGTACTTGATACTATGGGGATTATGATTATTGGTTTATTAGCATTCAGTGCAGGAACTGCAGCTGGTGTTATTATGGCTAAAATTATGAATAAATTTAGTTCTAAAGACTCACAAATCAATCCTCTGATAGGTGCAGCTGGTGTTAGTGCTGTACCTATGTCAGCAAGAGTTGTAAGTAAAGTGGGACAAGAGTATGATAAATCAAATATTTTATTGATGCATGCTATGGGTCCAAATGTTTCAGGAGTAATTGGTTCTGCCGTTGCTGCTGGTGTTCTTTTATCAATATTCAAATAAAATTAGGAAAACAGAGATATGTCAGATATTAAAAACTCACTTGGTTTAGAAAATGTAGGTCAGGTTTACCACAACTTAGATATAGATACGTTAATAGACCATGCGGTTGAAAATGAAGGGGCCACAATAGCCTCTAGTGGTGCGTTAATAATAGATACAGGAATATTTACAGGAAGAAGTCCTAAAGATAAATATTTTGCTTATGCTGACCCATCTTCGAAATATATATCATGGGGAGATGTAAATAGGTATGTTGACCAAGAAACTTATGCTTCATTAAGAGAAACATCTAAACAACAACTTAGCGGGAAAGACTTATATGTTACAGATGTATACTGTGGTTCAAGTCTTGATAGTAGAAAATCAATAAGATTTATCACTGAAATCGCTTGGCAAGCTCACTTTATAAAAAATATGTTTATCCTTCCAACTCAATCTGAGTTAGAAAACTTTACACCTGACTTTACTATATACAATGCTTGTAAAACTACTAATCCAAAATGGAAAGAACAAGGTTTACACTCTGAAGTATATGTAGCTTTCAATATTGAAGAAAATGAAGCTGTAATAGGTGGAACTTGGTATGCTGGTGAGATGAAAAAAGGTGTTTTTTCAATGATGAATTACTGGCTTCCTTTAGATGGGAAAATGGCTATGCATTGTTCTGCAAATGTTGGAGCTGATGGTGGAACTGCCCTATTCTTTGGACTTTCAGGAACTGGTAAAACAACACTTTCAACTGATCCAAACAGAGCTTTAATTGGTGATGATGAACATGGATGGGATGATAATGGTGTATTTAACTTTGAAGGTGGTTGTTATGCAAAAGTTATCAATCTAGATGCTTCAAGTGAGCCTGAAATTTATGCAGCAATTAAAAAAGGTGCTATTTTAGAAAATGTCGTAACTGATGAAAATGGTAATGTTGATTTTAATGATGGTAGTAAAACAGAAAATACTAGAGTATCTTACCCAATTAACCACATAGAAAATATCCAACCAAATTCAATAGCTGGACATCCTACAAATATTATATTTTTAAGTGCTGACGCATTTGGTGTTTTACCTCCTGTATCAAAGCTTACAAATGAACAAGCAATGTATTACTTCTTAAGTGGATACACTGCAAAAGTTGCTGGAACTGAAAGAGGTATTGATAAACCAACTGCTACATTTAGTGCTTGTTTTGGTGAAGCATTTTTACCTTTACATCCAACTGTATATGCAAAATTACTTGGTGAAAAAATTGAAAAACACAATGTAAATGTATACTTAGTAAATACAGGATGGACTGGTGGTGCCTATGGTACAGGTAAAAGAATGAGTATTAAAAATACAAGAGCTTGTATCAATGGTATTTTAGATGGAAGCATAGAACACAGTGAATTTGATACGTTACCAATCTTTAATCTTGCTATTCCAAAAACTCTTGATGGAGTTGATACAGAAGTTTTAAATCCACGTAATACATGGGAAAATAAAGCAGAATATGATGAAATGGCTAAAGAACTTGCAGGTATGTATATTAATAACTTTAAAAAATACTTGACAGAAGATACTAGTTTTGATTTTACATCTGCTGGACCAAAACTATAATATACAATAATTATAGAAAATCTAAAGAGAGCTTTTCTAGCTCTCTTTTTTTTTCGTAAGATTCTTTGGAAGTAGGATAAAAATGACAAAAAAACAATTTTTAGAAGAAATTCAAAAAAACTGTAGTGAGATACTTTATATAAGTATGAGACATATGTACAATAAACTTTATGAAGATGATAATACAGTTCTGGATATTGATGAAAATATTGAATTCTTATCTAACTATAAAAATTTTCATTTGTATCTAAACGACTTTGCTGGAACTATTTATAGCAGATATGCTTCAAGTGTAGACAATCTTTATATAGAAATGTGCAACTATCTCAATATTGATATAGACAATAAATATACACTAGAGCATACTATAATGAAATTAGAAAAACAAACACCTGAATTAATTCTAAGTCTTACAGATGAAGATATACAAAAACAAACTATTGAACACTTTGATGATAAACTAATTGCTATTGATGGCTCAACGCATTATAATGAAAATAAACAAGAATTTCAACCAAGAGTAGAAAAACTCAAAAGTAATATTAATTTAATAAAAAATGCACTACAAATTTCATAAAGTTTATATTGAACTTACAAATATTTGTGGTTTAGAATGTAGTTTTTGCCCTACAAAAACTGCAAAACCTACAACTATGGATTTAAACTTCTTTGAAAGTATATTAACTCAGATACAACCTTTTACAAAAAATATTGCTTTACATGTATTTGGAGACCCTTTAACTTTAAATAACCTCGAAAAATATCTTGACATAGCATTTAAGTATAATATCAAAGTAGATATTACTACTACTGGTTATTACTTAAAAAACTTTGACTTAAATATCTTTTTACATAAAGCAATAAAACAAATTAATTTTTCACTCAATAGCTATAATAAAAATGAAATGAACATAACACTAGAAGAATATCTTCAACCAATGTTTAAATTATGTGATTTAAAATTAAAAAAACACATACATAATTTTATTAATTTCAGACTCTGGAATTTGGATGCTAAAAATAGTGAAAATGATTTTAACATGCAAGTTTTAACTTTACTTTCTCACAAATTTAATATAAACTTATCAAATATTTCACTTGATAAATCGATAAGATTAGACAACCAAATTTTAATAGATTTTGATAAATATTTTAAATGGCCTTCATTACAAGATACAATAACTACTAATGGTTACTGTCATGGATTAACCTCACAAATTGCTATTTTAAGTTCTGGAACTGTTGTACCTTGTTGTTTAGACAGTTCAGGTGTTATTAACTTAGGAAATCTTCACAACGAAACACTAGAAGATATACTTCAATCACAACGAGCTATAAATATCATTGAAGGATTTAAACAAAATATCGCTACTGAAGAATTATGTCAAAAATGCACTTTTAAAGAGAAATTTAACTAAAGAATTAATTTGGTATAATCACACTTATGAATAATACAACTAATAGAATAGCCGTAGCTTTTACTGGTCCATCAAATAGTGGGAAAACAACACTAATAATAAACATTTCAACACTATTGCAAGAGCAAGGTTATAAAGTTGCAATTATCAAACATGACCCATGTGATAAAGCTATGTTTGATAAAGAAGGAAAAGATAGTTTTAAATTTTCTCAAACAGGAAGTGAAGTAGCAGTTGTATCACCTACAAGAACAACCATTTTTAAAAAAGAGACATCTTCCATAGAGGATATTGCCAATATGTTTGGTAAATTCGATATCTTATTAGTTGAGGGATTAAAAACTCTTCCATTACCAAGAATATGTGTTCAAAGAGATACGATAGATAACAACTATTTTGAAAAAAGTGATTGTATTGCAACTGATAATTCAATCAATATAAAAGATTTACCACAAGATATGACAATATTAGATTTAAATAATACAAATCAAATTATTGAATGGATCAAACAAAACGGACAAAAAATATAAGGATAATATTAGATGAATGAAATAATAGAAGCAATTAAAAAATCAACGATACAAATACAACAAACTATTCAAAAAGGGGATACTGGTAAAAGTGAACAACAGAATTCTACTGGAGATACACAACTCAAACTTGATATTCAAAGTGATATTATTATAGAAAATAATTTTAAAGAATTATCATGTGTAAAACAGATTGTAAGTGAAGAACAAGATAACATTGTTGATATTAATGAAGTTGGTGAATACCTTATTGCCTATGATCCACTTGATGGGAGTAGTTTAGTTGATGTAAATTTATCTGTAGGTTCTATCTATGGTATTTATAAAAATGACTTTACTGGAAATAATATTGTTGCTTCAGTTTACGTAGTATTTGGTCCAAGGGTAGAGATGGTTATTTGTGATGGAAAAAGTGTAAAACTTTATCGAATGAATAATGAAGAATTTAATTATATCAAAGATATAACTATGAATGAGAAAGGAAATATAAACTCGCCTGGTTCAACACAACAATGTTGGTATCCTCAGCATAAAGAGATGATAAATAAAATGTTCAAAGAAGGTTATGATCTTACTTATAGTGGTGGAATGGTTCCTGATTTACATCATATACTTTTAAGAGGCGGTGGATTGTTTTCATATCCAGGTGCTAGTGATAAACCTGAAGGAAAATTAAGACAACTTTTTGAAGTGTTTCCATTTGCTCATGTATTTGAAACAGCAGGTGGATATGCAATTGATGGACAAAATAGAGTACTTGATATAAAAACGGCTCATATACATGATACAAGCCCTTGTTTTTTTGGAAGTGCATATGAAATTGAAATGGTTAAAAACTCTTACAAATAAATGGAAGAAATAGAAAAAGACAAATGGCAATTAGCCTTAGATGAACAACTTATTGTTTTAAAACAATGTCAAGTATCTCATAATATTGATTCTTGCATGAAATGTGATAAAATTTTACAATGTGATGTAAGAGACACTTATATTAAAGTTGTATATGAAAGTATGAATAAAGGAAGTGGTGGTGGATTTGAATTCTAGTAGCTTGTTACCAAGCCCGTGTTATGTATGTGAAGAGGAACTTTTAGAAAATAATCTAAAACTTTTAAAAAAAGTGCAAGATGAAGCAGATATAAAAATTCTTCTTGCATTAAAAGGTTTTGCTATGTTTAGTACTTTTGATATGTGTAAAAAATATCTCAAGGGTTGTTGTGCAAGTGGTCTTAATGAAGCTATTTTGGCTAAAGAAGAATTTGGACTTGAAGTACATACTTATTCACCAGCATTTAAACCAAATGAATTTGATGAAATTGTAAAAATTTCAAATCATATTGTATTTAACTCTTTTAATCAACTTGAACTATATAAGGACAAAATTAATTCAAATAATAGTATTGGAATAAGAGTCAATCCTGAAGTATCAACTGTAGATGTTGATTTATATAATCCTTGTGGTACATATAGTCGTTTAGGAACAACCATCTCAAACTTTCCTAAAGAATTACCAAAAATAATAGATGGATTACATTTTCATGCCCTTTGTGAACAAAATATTGATGCTTTAGAACTTGTTTTAGCAAAATTTGAAGAAAATTTCAGTAAATATTTCTCACAATTAAAATGGCTAAATTTTGGTGGTGGTCATCATATTACAAGAGAAGACTATGATGTGGAGAGATTAATAAATGTTTTACGACAATTTAAAAGTAAATACCCACATCTTACACTATACATGGAACCAGGTGAAGCAGTAGGTTGGAAAACTGGTTATTTAGAAGCAACTGTACTAGATATAGTTGACAATGGAATGCAAATAGCAATACTAGATACAAGTGCAGAATGTCATATGCCAGATACTCTTGCAATGCCTTATAGAGCACAAATTAGAGGTGCAGGTGAAGCTTTTGAAAAGAAATACACTTATCGATTTGGTGGGAATACTTGTCTTGCAGGGGATATTATAGGGGACTATTCATTTGATCATCAATTAAAAATTGGAGATAAAATTATATTGGAAGATATGATACATTATACGATGGTAAAAACAACTACATTTAATGGTATTAATTTACCTTCAATTGCAATAAAAAAGAAAGACGGAAACTTTAAAGTTATTAGAAACTATGGATATGAAAGCTACAAAGATAGACTTTCATAAAATCTTATAAAATATCTATATAAACCGTATATCCAACTATAAGTGAATCTTGACTGTAGTTGGGGGTCAATGTTAAATCACATTTAATACTTTTATTATCACTCGTTGCTAAAGTATATGTTGATACTATCGTTTTTTTTGCATGTATTACTCTTAACATTAATTTTTGAAAAGTTTCTTGCACACAACTTTCACATTTTAAAATATTAATATTCTCTCCAATTATATTGTCTTTTGTATAACTAAAAAATCTCAAGAACTTATCAGATGTTTCAATAATTGTTCCATTTTTATCTATTTTAAAAGTCACTACAAGATTATCTATAATTGCTTTGTAATAATTATTCTGTTTTTGTAAAATTTCAACTTGATTTGTTAATGTATTGTTTAAGCTATCATCTTTTGAGCTCTTTGAAACTAAACTTTTAGCAAGATTTTCAATATTATTTGCTCTTCTATATTTTAAAACATTATCAACAACTGCAATTGTTAAATCTTTTATTTGTATTGGTTTTGCAATATACTTATCAACATTTAAATCAATAGCATTAATAAGATAATTTGAATCAGTGTGAGCGGTTGTCACAATTGTAGGTATAGAGCTTTTTAAAATATTTATCTGTTCTATCATCTCTAGACCATTCATATTTGGCATATTTATATCTGTAACTATAACATCAATCTCATTTTGATGCTCTTTAAAAAGTTCTAATCCATTTTGTCCATCATCTGCACAAAAAACTTTTTTAAATAATTTTGTTAAAATTATTTTTGTTTGTTCTCTAATAAGTACATCATCTTCTACATATAATAAAGTAATATTTTTTAATTCTTTCGTATCTAATTTCATTCCCAATCCCCAATCTCAAAAAGAGACATATTTTCAGCATCTTTTGGAGGCGTTAATCTAAATAACTCATAACTTTTTACAGTTGCAACTCTTCCTCTTGCTGTTCTTTGTATATAACCATTTGCCAGTAAATATGGCTCAATTGCTTCTTCTATAGTTCCTTCATCTTCACTTAAAGCAGCCGCCATAGTACTTAATCCCATTGGCTTTCCTTTATTTGATAAAAGTAACTCTAAAAGTTTTAAATCCATTTCATCAAAACCTTTATCATTAATTCCTAATTCGTCAAGAGCATATTTACATCTATGTAATTCAATTGTATCTTCGTCTTCTACATCTGCAAAATCTCTCACCCTTTTTAATAGTCTTAATGCTACCCTAGGAGTTCCCCTACTTCTTCTTGCAATCTCTAAACTTGCTTCTTTTTGAGTTTCTTTTTTAAGTTTACTTGCAGCAATTGAAACTATTTTTGAGAGTTCAACATCATTATAAAAGTTTAATCTAAAATGCATTCCAAATCTATCTCTCAAAGGATTACTTAACATTCCTGCTCTTGTAGTCGCCCCTATAAGTGTAAATTTTGGTAAATCAATCTGCACTGTTTGTGCAGCAGGCCCAGAACCTATAATAATATCTAAACGAAAATCCTCCATAGCTGGATATAAAATCTCTTCAATTGCTGGTGTTAACCTATGTATTTCATCTATAAAAAGAATATCACCCTCTTCTAGATTTGTAAGAATAGCAGCTAAGTCTCCACCTTTTTCTATAGTTGGTGCTGCTGTCACTTTCATATTTGATTCCATCTGATTAGCAATGATATGACTAAGAGTTGTTTTCCCAAGACCTGGAGGGCCAAAAAGTAAAATATGATCTAAAACTTCATCTCTTTTTTTACAAGCTTGAATAAATACCTGTAAGTTTTTTTTGATTTTTTCTTGTCCAATATAATCATCCCAAACACTAGGACGAAGTGTTACTTCATCACTAGTATCTTCAAATGTCATTTTTTCTAACTCTACTAATCTTTCCAATTTATAATCCTATTTTTTAGAACTATACCACAAATTCAAACGAAAGTTAAAATACTTAACAAATTGCAATCTTATTCCATCCCCTCTTCAAATCTTACTACTTTATTTCTTCCTGAATGTTTTGCTTGGTATAAAGCAACATCACTTTGTTTTACATATTTCCAGAAACTGTGATCTTTATTTGGGAATAATGCTGTTCCAATACTAACTGTTTTACTAAAGATTTCTGCACCTGCTTGTATTTTTTGTTGAGAGAATGCTATTCTAATTTTTTCAGCTGTATCATGAAGTCGTTCTTCTGTACAGTTATTTAATATAACAATAAATTCTTCACCACCAAATCTAATTACAACATCAGTATCACCAATAACATCCATGAGAGTATTTGCAATAGTTTTTATAGCAATATCTCCTATGTCATGCCCATAATTATCATTAATAAGTTTAAAGAAATCTATATCTACCATCATTAATCCACAAGGTATATTTTTATACATACCGCTATATAATGAACCGTCAATATATCTTTCAAGATATTTTCTATTATATAAACCTGTCAGAGGATCTGTACTTGCATTTTTTTCAAGAATTTGCATCAGCTTTTTACTTACAATTTCAGGTTTTGCAGCATCAACATAATCTTGAATAAAAGGCAACATCTCTCTTAATTTTTCGTTTTCTTCTTTTGAAGCAGTACTTATAGAAATAACAAAATCCATATCATTTGATATTGAATAAGGAATGCATAAATATGAATTTTCTTCATCTATTGCACCACATACTTTTTTAAACTGACAAGAATCTACTAAAGTATTTGTTCTATCTGCACGACATCCTTTTGCTAGCGGGTCACATTTTAATTCTTTATTTACATAAACAACTTCCACTTTTTTATTTGTTGTATCTGCTTCAAGAAAATTAAAATCAGTTAATTTAAACTTATCTTCAAGTATTGTAGCAATTCTTTTATATACTTCTTCAATACTTTCATCATGTTCAATAGTTTTTCTAAATCTATAAATATCTGCTAACCTTGATACTGTATTTTGTACATCAACCATAGGATCTAATACACTATTCGATTTATGTGCTGTAAGGAAAATATCTATTTTATCTTCAATATTGACTAAAATACTTTGTAATTTACTCATATGTTCATTAATCCAATGTGCAACATTTTTTGCTTCACCACTATTAAATTCTTCAATTCTTGCACTATAATCACCATTATGTGCTCGTTTCATTACATCTTTAATAGAATCAAATATAGAAAGATATGGCACTATTAATCGTTTTACAAACCATATAATGAAAAGTATTAAAAATAATGATATAAATGAAGTTAAAGCAATAATTTTTATACTCATTTGTTTAATATCATCCATAGTCATCACCATAGATATAACACCTAAAACATCGCCAACTTTTGCTTCATGACAAGATAAACAATTAATCTCTTTTGTAATTTCTGCTTTGTAAGGTATAGTAATACGATAAGTGCTATGTCCAAGTAACTCTTCATTTATTTTTTCAACTGATACGCCAGTTTTCAAAACTTCTTTATCAATATTATCATGTATAAGTTCTTTACCTTCTCCATATTGTTTATTTACAGTGTGAGACCTTACAATCCAAATATCATCAATATGTTGTAAGTTTTTTGTTTGGTTAATGTAGAAGTCTCTATTCTCCATAATTCCATTTACCATATGTGCAGTTAAGCCATTTTTAACACTATCAGCAACTAATTGTGCTTTAGTTTTTGCACTATTAAACCCGAAGTCTCTTAAGTTCATAGTAATATTAATAATCATTGCTAAAAAAATTACTGCCATTGCAATTGCAAGTGCAGTTAATATACTTCTCTTACTATCCATCAGACCATCCTTTTATATACTTAAAATTTATTATATCGATATTTTATTAAAAACTAATAATTAGCTAAATATTTTAATATACTTCAGAAATAGAAGGAAAATCTTTATTTACAACATCAGTTTTATATTTTTTTAAAGAGTTTTTAATCAAGCTTGCACCATCTAAATATTGTCTTACAAATTTTGGTTTAAACTCTTCAAAAAAACCAAACATATCAGACCAAACTAACACTTGTCCATCTGTGTCAACACCAGCTCCTATACCAATCACTGGAATAGAAATAGCTTCTGTAATGGCTTTTGCTGCTTCACTTTTTACGCCTTCAAGAACAATCATAAATGCGCCAGCATGTTCTATAGCCTGTGCATCATTAATAAGTCTTTTGATATTGTCTTCATCTTTTCCTTTAACTTTATATCCACCTTCACTTCTAAAGTTTTGTGGCATTAACCCAATATGCCCAACAACAGCTATTGAGTTATCTGTAAGATGTTTAACGATATGTGCTTTTTCAATTCCACCTTCTATTTTAACTGCATCAGCATTTGTTTCTTGATAAACTCTTTTTGCATTTAAAAAAGCACTATCCATATCTGAATATGTACCAAATGGCATATCACATATAATAAAACTATTTTTTGCCCCATTACATACTGCTTGTGTATGATATATCATTTGATCCATAGTAGCACTTAATGTATCTTTTTTTCCTGCAAAACTCATATTTAAACTATCACCAACCAATATGAAATCAACTTCTCCATCAAATAATCTTGCGAAAAGTGCATCGTAAGCAGTAATCATTGTAAGCTTTTGTAGACCTTTTGACTTTTGTATAGATGTAATAGATTGCTTTTTCATCTTATCCCTTATTCTAAGTATCATAAATTTGTTATATATATTATGTTATGATTGTATCCAATATACAATTATCATAAGATTAATAACTTTAGGAATAAAATGAAAAAATTAGTTGGATTTATAACCGCATCTCTCCCTAGTAATAACTTTACAGTTGATTTAGCCTTAAGCATGCAAGAAGCTGGTGTTGATACCTTAGAATTAGGTATTCCTTTTTCAGATCCAGTTGCAGATGGTCCAGTAATAGAAAAAGCAAGTTTATTGGCACTCCAAAATGGTTTTAAATTAAAAGATTTATTTGAGATAACAAGTCAAGTTGCACCTAAAATGGATACCTTATGGATGGGATACATGAATCCATTTTTTCATTATGGCTTAGAAAAGTTTTTGGCAAAAGGAAAAGAATATGGAATACAAGGTTCTATTATTCCAGATTTACCACATGAAGAGGCTGAACCTTTTAGAGAACTTTTTGGAAAATATGATCAAACTATTATTAGTTTTGTAGCACCAACAGATAGTCTAGAGAGAATAAAAACTATTACAGAAAATAGTCAAAAATTTATTTATATGGTTGCTTATGCTGGAATTACTGGAAGTGGTGCAAATGAAGATTTAACAGAGATCATTGAAAACATTAGAACTTCAACATCTACACCTATTTACTTAGGTTTTGGTGTTGATGAAAAAAACGCACAAGAAAAAGCTAAAAATGTAGATGGAGTTATTGTTGGTAGTGCTTTTGTAAAACATCTTATAGATACTAGTTTAAGCAATAATGAAAAGATAAAGAGAATAACGCAAATAGCTTCAAATATTAAAGAACAAATAAACTCTTAAGGATATTACATCCTTAAGCTATCATAAACTCCCCTTATACTATAATGCCATTTTTCAAATGACCCTGTCGTCTAGTGGCCAAGGACGACTGGATTTCCTCCAGTAAACATAAGTTCGAATCTTATCGGGGTCGCCATTATATACCTAATAAAAAATATATTTTCTTTTCAACTTCATTTAAATTCTCAAATGGTTTTTTAATATATTCATCAATCCCAAATTTTTCACTTATATCAATTTTTGTTTGGCTACTATATGCTGTCATTAGTATTATTTTACTATTTGGTTTAAAGCTTTTTACTTCTTTAAGTATATCTATGCCACTTACTAATGGCATCATAATATCAGATAAAATAAGATCATAGGGCTTTGCTCGTAATTTTTTTAAAGCAGATTCTGCATTTGAATAAGTTTCTACTTCCAATTTACCTTTTCTTGATAAAAATCTTTCTAAAACATCTAAAATATCTAATTCATCATCGATAATCATTACTTTTTTCATATAGTTCCTTTATTTTAAGTAAATTATTTTTTTAACGTAATTTTAAAAACTGCTCCATTATCTTCATTATATGCCTCTATTTTACAATCCCCTTGCTCTTGTATAATTTTTTTTGCTATACTTAATCCTATCCCCATTCCTGATGATTTCTTCGTTCCTTTAAATGGTTCAAAAATATGGGGCATTACATTTATATCAATCCCTCCTGCATTATCCTTAAATACAATAACTATATTTTCATCTTCAGAGCTGATACTAATGTCTAGTTTTCTATCATCAAACTTTTCCATTTTCATTAACTCATCCATCGCATTATTGATGATAATAATCCATACTTGTTCAATTCTTTGTAATTGTGCCTCTGCTATAAATTCAAATTCATTTTTATCCATATCTAAATTAAATTCTTTTCCGTTTATATACACATGAGAAATATGTTTTATTTTATTATATGCTAATGTTGCTGCCGTAATAATTGTAGAATATATATTTACTTTTTCTTTGTTCACTGTAGATTGTTGAGACATCTCTCGCATTGAACCTACAATATTTTCTATTCTATGTAAACCATCATTAATTTTTTCTAATGATTTTTGTATATTGTCTTTTTCTTTAGAGTCAGGTAAATCTTCGATATCATAACCTAACATTTCAAAGTTGGCTTTAATATATGTAAGTGGTGTGTTTATTTCATGTGTTATACCGGCTGCTAATTCTCCAGTTGCGGCAAACTTAGCATTTCTTACTCTCTCTTCCTCGTACAATTCTCTTTCTTTTTCTAAATTTTGTTTTAAAAGTATAGGTTCAACACTTTTTTTAATACTATCAAGAAGTAAGGACATATCCATAGGTTTTGTTACAAATTTTGATACACCTAATTCAATTGCTTGATGTAAAAAATCCTTGTCGTTATACGCTGTTGTAATTATGATTGGGATTGTTTGATCAATTTCTCTAACTTTTGAACACATTTGTAAACCATCCATTTTAGGCATATTAATGTCCGTAATGATAATGTCAATTTTATCTTGATATTGAGAATATATATCCAATCCTTCTTGACCATTTTGTGCAAACATTACTTCTTTAAAAAATTTCTGAAGTAATCCTAACACCATATCACTAACCAAAATTTCATCTTCAACATATAATGCTGTAAGTGTATCAAACATTTTCATCCCTAGAAAGTTTTTAATATAGTAACTAAAATTATATAAAATATTAACTACATACTACAAGATTAAAATAAATATTTAAGTTATAAATTAATTTAGCACTATAAGATTTCAAGTGCTAATATTTGGCTACTATTTTATTATAAAAAATAAAATAAATAAGAGGATTATAATGGAACAAATTAAAACAATATTTTTATTATCATTGCTTTCAATTATATTTGTAACTGTTGGATTTTATTTTGCAGGAAATAATGGAGCTATGATAGCACTCATTATTGTAGGTGCTATGAATTTTTATGCATATTATTATTCAGATAAACAAGTTTTAGCACACTATGAAGCACAAGAACTTTCAACAAATCACTTTATCTACAAAATAGTTGCTAGACTTATAAATAAAGCAAATATTCCAATGCCAAAAGTGTATATCATCCAAGATAATATTCCAAATGCTTTTGCAACTGGGAGAAACCCAAAGAATGCTGCCGTTGCAGTTACAAGTGGCTTGTTAGAAATACTTACTGAAAAAGAGATAGAAGCGGTTATCGCTCATGAATTATCACATGTTAAACATTATGACATACTTATAGGAACTATTGCAGCAACTGTTGCAGGTGCTATTGCTTGGATAGCAAATATTATGCAATTTAATGCATTTTTTGGTGGAAACAACCAAAGAGGTGGTCATCCAATTGTGATGATACTTTTAGCTATTCTTTTACCAATAGCAGCCTCAATTGTACAAATGAGTGTAAGTAGAAGTAGAGAGTTTATGGCAGATGAAGGTGCAGCAAGACTTACTGGTGCTCCTGAGTTTTTACAATCAGCTCTTTCAAAACTTGAACAATATGCACAAAGAGGGACACTTCATAACGCAACACAAGAGAGTGCTCATATGTTTATAGTCAATCCATTTAGTGGACATAATATAAGTTTTGGAGATTTATTTAGAACACATCCTACAACTGCAGATAGGATTGCTAGACTAGAGGAGTTGAAGTTTGAGATAAGATAGTAATTGTTTACATAACAACAGTTACTATCAGAGTTTAGACAACATAACTATAATAAATGGAACATGATATTTTGGTGCTTTAACAATATCAAATACTTTGCATATAGCACCAGCAAAATTTGTAATATCATCTTTTGTATATTCGTGTTCATACGCATTATCAAGTAGTTCTAAAGTTTTCCCTGATACTACTTCCAAATTATCACAATTAACAATATCCTCATCAAGTGATTTTACAAATTTACATGCATGTGGGAATGTTTCAAATAACTCTTGCAACTCTTGTTCTTGAATGCCATCTATAAGTTGTGGATACTTTTGAAAAAAATCACTTATCTCTTGAAATTTACAAACCATAGAATTCCTTTGTGTTTATTTTTTAATATTCAAAAACTATACCATATATCTTAACCTCTCAAATGTGGGAATAAAAAAAGGCTCTATCAAAGTGAATAGTGCCTAGATGAATAAATTTCTTATTCCACCTCAAGAGAACTGGAACGAGGAAATATTTGGGATAGGAGTTTTAGATATTTTAAATAGATTAAGATAATAGTATCAACCTATTATAAGTCCAAATAAATTTGAAAAAAGATACAATAAAAGACTATCTATGTTTAGGTAAATTGCACATAATTAAGAGAAAATAAATTCGTGAAAAATATAACTGTACTCTATGTAGAAGATGATGAGATAGCTCGTGAAAATGGTATTGAATATTTAGAAAACTATTTTGATACAATTTATGATGCTTCAAATGCTATTGATGCTTTGAGTCTATACAATATTCATAAACCAGATATTATTATTACAGATATAAATATGCCAAAAATAAATGGTTTGGAGTTTGTAAAAAAAATACGAGAAAAAGATGATACAACACAAGTTATTATCACTACGGCATATAGTGATAAAGAATATTTATTTCAAGCAATCGAACTTAAACTCATCAAGTATTTAGTAAAACCTATTGAAGAAAAAGAATTTGATGAAGCTATAAACTTATGTATAGAAAACATTAAAAACAACAATACAAATATAGTTAATCTTTCCAAGAATACTTTATTTGATACTTATAATCAAACTTTGATCACTAATAATGAGATTGTGAAACTTCGTACGAAAGAGTTAGACTTACTCTCACTTCTTATTAAAAATAAGACAAGATATGTTACTTATGAAGAGATAGAAAATTATATTTGGTATGATTCTGTTATGACAAAAGATGCACTTAAAACTGTTATTAAAAATCTAAAATCAAAACTCCCAAAAGATACTATTTCTAATCTCTCTGGTACAGGATATAAAATTGAATTATGATATAACCATGATACTGTTTTATGGTATCACTTTTGGTATAGTTTTTATGACTATTGTTTATACTCTGATAAGATATATTGCCTCAAAAGAGTTAATCTATATTAGCTACTGTTTTATGCAAGTTTTCTCTTTAGGATATATAATATTATATAGTAACCTCTTTTATGACAATAAAATAGCACAAGATATATTTTTATTACTTGCAACATTTAGTGCTATTGTGTTTGCCCTATCATTTTATAAAGGTAAATTTCTACCAACTATTAAAAACACTAAAGAGCTTATCATAAACACCCTACTTTTAAATATCGTAATACTTACCTCATTTTACCACTATATACTTTTTGAATATATTCCCTATACTGTAATTTATGCTATTTTATTTATATCTGTTATTTTTAATATTAAAGATGGACACAAACCAACTTTAGTGTATGTAATAGGATGGTCACTATTTTGTTTGCTACTCTTTATATTTAATTTTAAACATATCTATACAGAGTCTGGATTGTTAGATATCGTTTTAGTGGCATTTGCTTTAGAAGCTATTTTGTTTACAATATCCATATCTTATAAATACACTAACCTACAACAACAAAAAACAGATTATGAAAATATGTTATTACAACAATCAAAACTCGCAAAAACAGGAGAGATGATAGGGAATATTGCACATCAATTTAGACAACCACTAAATAATATCTCTTATATAGTTATGAACCTAAGAAAAAAGTTTTCAAATAATAAATTAGAGGAATCATATTTTAATAAAAAAACAAATCAAATAGATGAACAGTTACAATTTTTGTCAACCACAATAGATCACTTTAAAGAGTTTTATACACCATCAAAAAAATTTGAAACTTTTACATTAAAAGAAGCTATCAATAATAGTATTGCAGTCTTAAGTGCTGAACTAAAAAGAAAAAATATTCAATTATCTTGTGACTTTAAAATTAATGAAAATGTAAAGATAGAGGGGATAAAAAATGAACTGTCTCAAGTAATCTTGTCTATTTTACTAAATGCTTCTGAGGCTCTTAGTGACATTGAATCTCCACAAATTGATATAATTGTACATAGTAATGAAGCAGAAGTTATTATAGATATAAAAAATAATGGGAAACAGATAGAGAAACAAATTATAGATAAAATATTTGAACCATATTTTTCAACTAAAAGTGATGGTACTGGTATTGGACTATATCTCTCTAAAATAATTTTAGAGAAAAGTTTTCGTGGGGATATTAAAGTAAAAAATATTGAGGAAGGGGTTGTCTTTACCCTCCTCTTAGAAAAAACTATTTAAAACTATCATCACTAGGATATATAAATGAAAGTTCTTTTGATATAGCTATTGAGTTATCTTCTTTAGCGTATATTGTTGCATTTAATTTTAATATGCTATCTTTCTTTTTATCTAAAGATAATTTATCTTTAGAAGATAGTATCAATACAAATTTAGATTCTTTCCCTGCTTTTATCTCTTTATTTGCAAATCTTTTTACAAAAAACCTTTCATCATCTAATTTTATATCATAAGTGTAGGCTTTATTTTTATTGTTATGTATTGTTAAAATAAAATTATTTGTTACTGTTGCATCTTGTTTTATACTATACAGAGTTGTTGTTTTATTTATATGTGCTAATATTGGCTCTTGTTTGTTTGCAAATACACTAGCAAGTATAACTGTTAAAATTAATGCGATAAAATACATATTATTTCTTTTAGTAAATATAGAGTTTATAACTTTGTTTAATACACTATTTGTACTTCCCCAGTTTATTAATGATTTTTTACCAAGTTTTCCCATAACTGTACTACATGCATCAGAACACTCTAAACAATTTATACACTCAATTTGTAAACCTTTTCTAATATCTATATGTGTAGGACAAACTTTTACACATGCTTCACAAGTGGTACACTCCTCATTTGATGACCATTGTTTTACATTAAATATACTTTTTTCTCCACTATTATATATATCACCACCTCTGTTTGTGTCATATATAACTTGTTTTGTATCATCATCATAAAGTATTGTTTGAACTCGTGAATATGGACATACATATACACAAAAGTTTTCTTTCATTATAAGTATATCAAACACTAAAAAACCAGCAACACTTAAAATAAATAAAATCATAAATATATGTTCACTTGGATTTTGCATATATAAGAAAAAATCTTCTGTTGGTACAAAATACAAGATAAAATTTGTAGAGATAACTACAGATATAACACACCACAACAATATAGCAACAGCTTTTCTTACAAGATTAGATACAGAAGAATAATTTGCAATTTTTTGTTTGTTTTTTATCTCTGTTAAATCAAGTAGTGTGCCTTCGATTAAATCTCGATAGATAACTCTAAATATTGTTTGAGGACATGCCCAACCACACCAAACTCTACCAAACATTGCAGTAATAGCAAATATACCTATAAATAAAAACATAAGTAAAAATGGCATAATAAACAACTCATCCACATTAAATGCAAATCCCATAAAATGAAACTGCAACTTTTCAAAAGATAAAAGTAAAAGATGATTTCCATCTATTGTAATAAATGGCACCACCATAATAAACGCACTAATTAAGATATAAGTGATATATCTTTTTTTTGTGTAACTCATATAAGCTCCTTAATTGATTTTTAGAAGTTTATATTTTAAAAGTGTCCATTTGGTGGTATTGTTTTGGAAATAAAAAAAGCTCTATCAAAATGATAGAGCTTTGTAATAAATAGAATATGAAAACTTAGATATCTAGTTCAATAACTTTCCAAGGAAGCCCTTGAGTCATTAGTTCATCCATGTAAGGAGTTGCGTCAAACTCTTCAACATTTACAGCACCTTTTAAATCCCAAGTTCCATTATAAACAAGTTTAGTACCAATCATTGCAGGAACTCCTGTAGTATAACTTACAGCTTGTGCTCCTGTTTCTTTGTAACACTCTTGGTGGTCACAAATATTGTAGATGTAGTATTTTTTTCTAACACCATCTTTTAAACCTTCACAAATACATCCAATATTTGTCAACCCATGAGTTCTTGGTCCTAAGCTAGCTGGATCTGGTAAAAGTGTTTTTAAGAACTCTATTGGAGTTATCATCATCCCTTTATGTTCAACAGGTTCAATTCCCAACATACCAACATTTTGTAAACAGTTCATATGTTGGATATAACTATCACCAAAAGTCATAAAAAATCTAATTCTTTTTAAACCTTTGATATTTTTTGATAAGCTTTCTAACTCTTCATGGTATAAAAGATATGATGGTTTTACTCCAACTTCTGGATAATCCCAATCAACTCTTATCTCTAAAGGTTTTGTCTCAACCCACTTTCCATCTTCCCAATATCTTCCGTTTGCACTTACTTCTCTAAGGTTAATTTCTGGGTTAAAGTTTGTAGCAAAAGGATATCCATGATCCCCTGCATTACAATCCATAATATCGATAAACTCAATAGTATCTAAAAAGTTTTGCTCAATATATTTTACAAACACTCCAGTTACACCTGGGTCAAACCCACTTCCTAAAAGTGCTGTAAGGTTTTTTGATTTGAAATCTTCATCTCTAGCCCATTGCTCTTTGTATTCAAATTTTGCTTCATCAGGATGTTCATAGTTTGCTGTATCTATGTAATGTGTATTTGTTGCACTACACGCATCCATGATAGTTAAATCTTGATATGGTAATGCCACATTTAATACAACTTTTGGATTGATTTTTTCTATAAGCTCTATAAGGGCTGGAACACTGTCTGCATCAATTGAAGTAGTATCTATAGTTACACCTGTTTTCTCTTTTACACTTGCAGCAATATCTTCACATTTACTTACTGTTCTACTTGCTAATGTAATATGTTCAAATGTATCTATGTTCATAGCACATTTGGTTGTAGCAACTGTACTTACACCACCTGCCCCAATTATCAAAATACCTTTTTTTTCCATGAGCTTTCACCTTTAATAAATTTTCGGTATTATACTAATATTATTATAAAAATAGGTACTGAAATGGAAAAAGAAAATTCTAAAGTTAAAGAAAAAGTACAAGAGATTACTATCTAATATAAAAATGAATAAAATTTTTAAAATATTTCTCGCAATAACAGTAATATCACTTCTACTCTTTATGTATATCACATATAAAGATATACAATTTAGAGACAATCCATTACCACAAGCGATTATTTCAAAACTAAACCATAAAAATAAGCTTATAAAACAACAAATACTCAACAAATACAATATACATTTTAACATCCCCATAATAGTTACAAATGAACTTCCTATTAATCTTTATGGACTTGCTAGTTATAAACATGGAAAAATCAAAATCGAACTTAATAAAAAACGATTTCAAGAAAATGAGAATTACATGATAAATTATGTTTTACCCCATGAATATGCCCATGCACTTATGTTCTATTTTGGTAAATTTGAAGAGGAAAATGGTGGACATACAACTTTATGGCAAAAATTTTGCTTTGATGTTGGTGGCATAAAATGTGATAGATTTGTAGACCATAATGATATTCTTATTGAAAAAATTGGTACAATATATTAATATTAATTTTTATTTTGTAACTTTTATGTTATTATTTAAGAATATAATACAAATATGATAAAGGGTATTCTTGACAAAAATAATTGATAGTATATTTGATAATGTTAAGTATTGGCAAGAAAAAAAGTTATTACTACAAGCTATCCCTTATGAATACTACTCAAACAAGCATATTATGATACGACTTCTAGGAGTAACTTCACATAGTACTTCACCTCAAAATGCAGCAAAAAAAGATATGTGGAATCATCATATAAATAATGGTATGGGTGATGATATATTAAATAATATAGATAAAAATCTTTTAAAAGATTTTGAATTTGCAAGAGATGCCATAGCTAAATATAATAGAACATACATCTATTTAGATAAAAGTCTACAAGCCAGTAGAGAGTTAGCACTTTTAGCAGCATCAAAAGAAGAGAACTTAGATGATCCAGCTAAATTCAAACCAGCTATATTACAACATATGCCAGAAGTTTACCAACTAGATCACGAGATAGCTCTTATGGCAACTACAAGAAACATCGAAAACTTACGCTATGCACAAAACCTCAGAAGAAATAAATATTTTATAATTGATATTATGAATTATACTTTTGATCATGATATGAAACAAAAAATTTTAAAATATATTGATAGAGATCTTTTAAGTGATAAAAGATTTGTGAGTAAGCTAGGATGTTTTGATAATTTATGTGAAAAGTTTCATGGTGATTTAGAATATATAACAAATGCTGTACAATATGATATAAGCATACTGCAAAAAACAGACCTTTTCGATGAAACCATTATAAAAGCGGCACTTAAAAATGAAAAATATCATACTCAAAAAGAATTTGTTTTAAGAGATATATTTAATTATATTGAAAGATTTAATCAGGATTTTGAAGAATTTGATAGTAAAATAAAAGATAAAAAAATCATTCAAAAACTTTTTTGGGAATTTGGAGATACTATCGCCCAAGAGTTTATTTAGAGTTTATCTTTATAAATCTCTCGAATTTCTAGAAACTGTTCTAAGTTATCAAAAAATAATTCTACTAATTTTGGATCAAAGTGTTTTCCCTTTTCTTCTTGAAAATATTGAAAAATCGCATCATCATTCCAAGCTTTTTTATAACATCTATCACTACCTAATGCATCAAAAACATCTGCAATAGCTGTTATTCTTCCATAAATACTAATGTTTTCTTCTTTTAGCCCTTTTGGATAACCATTTCCATCCCATCTTTCATGATGTTCTAATGCTACGATTGCTGCTGTTTTTAACAAAGGTCTATCTGATGTTTTTAACATTTCATAACCTTTATCAACATGTGTTTTCATTATGAACATCTCTTCATCATCAAGAATACCAGCTTTATTAAGTATAGAGTCAGGAATTGCAACTTTTCCAATATCATGCATTGGACTTGCTTGTTTTAATATTTCACACTCTTCTTCATTTAAGCCATACAGAGTCGCTAATAATTTTGAATACTCTGCAACTCTTCGTACGTGGTTTCCTGTTTCTTTACTTCTACTTTCTCCTATAGATCCCATAGTAAAAATAATCTCTTTTTGAATATCTTCAATATCCTTATTTGCCGTAATATTTTCCCTTACAGCGTTATAACCTATAAGGATACCCTCTTTATCATATTCTGGTTCTATTTCCGCATCAACCCAATAATATCCACCATCTTTTTTAAGGTTCTTCACCTCGAGATTAACTCTATTTTCTTTTTTTAACTCTTCCCATAAATACGTAAAGGTAATACTTGGCATATCTGGATGTCGAATAATATTATGATTATGTCCTATAAGTTCTTCTTTTGTATATCCACTTATTTTACAAAAAGCTTCACTTACATGGGTAATCACTCCACTTAAATCTGTTTTTGAAAAAATGACATGTTTATCATATATTTCTAGCAATGACTTTAAATACTCTTTTTGTTTATTTATTTTATTTGTTTTTTGTCGAACTTCTTTATTTAAAGCTTTCACAAACTTTCTATTGATATAAAGTAATAATAAAAGAGTAGTAAAAACACCTAATATTATTAACAATTTAAAATAAGATATTTTAAACTCATGAATTTGAGACATATCAATATCATCTAAATTTTTAAAAAGTATAAAATATCCCATAGGCTTATTTTCAATATTTTTAATTTCATCTGTTACTACTAAATAGTTCTTTAATATAAAATAATCTTTATTATTGATAAATTTATCAATTCCATGATTGTTAATAAGATTCATTAACTCTTTTGATGCATCTTTATTTACAACATAATAATCATGAATAAATAATCCCGTTAATGGTTCTATAAATCTTTTTTTATAACTTTTATCGGCAAGCATAACACTGTTGATACCCATTAAATTCAATTCATCTGCAATTGAATTAAAATGAGAAATTGTTTCCATCATCCCAACAAACTCTTTCCCTTTATATAAAGGAAGAATTGTTTTAAATGTCATATCAAATCTACCAGTGCTTATTTGATTCATAGCTCTTGGATTTTTTATCATTGACACTATATCATCTCGTACTGCTGTTACACTATCTCCAACATGGTGTGTCCAACTTCTATAGAAACTTTTTCCATTTTTATCTATAATTTGTATCCATAAGTTTTTATAATTATCATATTGTTCTATTCCCTTAATTGTATCTGTATAATTGATAAGAGAATTATCATTTGTAACTAAGGCTTCTATTATTTTTGTATCTTGACTAAGGATATAGGTTATTGCAGCTGTTCTTCCTTGTTTATGTGCAACGAGTTCTCTAAAGATATTTTTGATTTTTTTAGTGTTAGTTTTATAAATTTCAATATTTTTTTCTTCTATTTTAGTTTGATAATAATTATAGTTTATTAGTACAAATAAAATTAGAATACATGTTATTGCTAATAGTGTTTTTTTCATCAGACGAATTGTATCTTTTTTTTCTTTATATTAACAGAATTTATGTTATATTTTCAAAACATTATATTTTGCTTAAAAAAGGATATTAATAATGATAAATATGGAAAAACTAATTAAAGTAAAAAACTTTAGTAATCATCTTAATATACTGTATGTAGAAGATGATGAAAACTTACAACTAATTACAATTGATATTTTATCTGAATTTTTTACAAATATAACTACTGCTAATGATGGAATCGATGCTTTAGAAAAATTCAAAAACACTTCATTTGATCTTATCATTTCTGATATAGATATGCCAAATATGAATGGGATCAACATGATTTCAGAAATTAGAAAGATGTCTTCAGATGTAGTTATATTGATATTATCGGCATATATTAAACCAGAATATTTTATAGAAACAATAAAACTTGGTATAGATGGTTATATTATTAAACCTTTAGACTTTCAGCAATTTACAGCGCTAATATATAAAAGTGTTGAAAAAATAAAAAATAAAAAGAAACTAGAAGAATATAATCTCTATTTAGAACACAAAGTTCAGGAACAATTAGAAGAAGTTCTTGAAAAAAATAAATTTATACAAGAACGAGAAAAATTTGCTGCAATGGGGGAAATGATCGATAGTATTGCACATCAATTCAAACAACCATTATCTATTATTAAACTAAGAACACAATCGGTTCAAAATGAACTAATACACAATGATTTAGATAAAAGTTATCTTCAAGAATCTTTAGAAAGTATAAATAATCAAGTTGAACATGCTTTAAGTACAATTAATGAATTTAAAGACTTTTTTAGAATAGATACAAAAAGAAGTAATGTATCAATTAAAAATCTTTTACAATCTGTCACAACGTTAGTTAAAGATGAACTTATAAAACACAATATCTCAATTGAGATAACAGGTGATACTAGTATTACTATAGATATCATTTTAAATGAATTTAAACACGTTTTACTTAATCTTATTACAAATTCCAAAGATGCATTTATTGAAAGAAACATAAAAAATAGAAAAATACTTATTGATGTAAAAAAATATGAAGATTGCATTCAACTCTCAACACAAGACAACGCGGGAGGAATAGCTCCTGAAATTTTGGATAAAGTCTTTATCCCTAACTTTACAACAAAATCACATAACGAAGGAACAGGTATTGGACTTCATATCTCAAAATTGATTTTAGAAAAGATTAATGCCTCAATTAATGTAGAAAATATTGAAAATGGAGTAAAATTTATTATTACGATAAAATTATAATGATTAAAATTTTACATTAAAGGAAATCAATGAGGTATGGAATCATTTTCTTTTTTTTGACTTTTGTATTTTTACAAGCAAATGACAAAATAATTGCAACAGGCGAAAAAACTGGAAATTATTATAAAGTTGGTTTAGAACTTAATCAAAAACTATTTGATGGAAAAGCTAAAGTTATCACAACATCAGGTTCTGTAGAAAATATGCTTTTAATTGCAGAAAAAAAAAGCAGATGTAGCAATAGTACAATCAGATGCTTTGGCAATGTTAGATATTTTTTATAAACAATATAATAAGAAAGCAAGTGATTTAGTTGAAATACTCAATGAAGATTATGAAGAAACTCTCCATATTATTGTAAATAAAAAAAGTAAAATTAATACTATTGAAGATTTAAATGGGAAAACAATGGTTTGTGGTGGTAAAAAAAGTGGTAATAGTGTTACTGCTGCTTATGTTGAACAAAATTATAATATTGAATTTGGAAAAACATTAGAACTTTCCATCAAAGAAGGATTAGATTTACTTGAAAAAGGAAAAATTGATGTTGTTTTTTATGTAACTAGAGCACCATCAAGTTTACTATTAAAATACCAAAATTTAAAATTATTAGAAGTTGATAAAGAGATAACCACTAACAAACATATCCATACAACCACTCTTTCTAAATCAACATATACTTTTCTTCATAATGATATAAAAACTTATGCTATAAAAAGTCTTATTATTGGGAAAAAAGATTCTAATGATATTGATAAATTAAAAAGTATGGCTAAAAATACTGATTTACAGTCAAACTACTTTTATATGATTTCATTAAATAGTGAAACTTTAATTGCATATAATAGAAAATATGGGAATAAAGCTATTGTAAGACTTGATTTTGTCAATAACAACCTAGAGCAACTCGTAAAAAAAGATAACGTCTATAAACTTGTAAAAGTACATTAATTAGTAAATAATCTTCATTTTTTAAGCGATAACAAACATTGGAAAAAGAACAACTATTGGTCTACACCTTTAGAGTTTATAGGAACTGGATATGGAGATAGTGAAGAATATGCCCTATTAAAATATTTATTCTTAGTAAAATTAGGAATATCACCTAATAAATTAAAAATTATATCTATGGATAAACCTTTGAAAATTTCAAAGAATGAAATATCAGAAGAGAATATTGCATTAGCATATTTTTATAAACAAAACCTTCCTCCTTTAATCTTAGAATCTAGATATGGAAATAAAAAAATTTACAAATATTCAAATAATTTTCAATACTCAATTATAAATAAAGCAGAAAATAAAACTTGGGATAAAGTTTTACAAACAAATATAACTAAAAAAGATATCAATACAATTATGTCAGATATTTAGTAGTCATTAAAAAAAAGGCCTCTTCAATTTTGAAGAGGCCTTTTTTATTAGAAGAGAGTTAAATTATTTAACTGCGTCTTTTAATTTTGCACCTACTTTAAATTTTGCTACTGTAGATGCAGCTATTTTCATAGTAGCACCAGTTGATGGGTTTCTACCTTCTCTAGCAGCTCTTTTAGAAGTACTAAATGTACCAAAACCAATAAGTTGAACGCTATCACCTTTTACAAGTGCATCTGTTATACTTACTAATGTTGCATCAAGTGCAAGACCTGCATCTTTTTTTGTTAACCCTGACTTTGAAGCAATAGCTTCAATTAATTCTGTTTTGTTCATTTTTTTCCTTTATAAAATTAATGAGCGTCATTATAGCATTATATAGTCTTAAAAAAGACTTATATTATAAGTTTTTTATATGTTTTACTATAGTTTTTATGTTTTTTTGATATTCTTTTTCACTTTTGATGTTCTCAAAGCTATTAGTTAGCATAGAATATACTGTAAATTTAGGAAAATGATTATAAAGATTATTTAAAATATTAACAATCATAAAAATACTAATATGATGTGTAATACTACTATTATTATAATTTTTTTCAAGATTACAAGCTAATGCATAATGTTCTGTTTCACTATAAGCTGCATCTAAAAATATAATTTCATCATAATCTTTTAAATCAAGTGCCAACTCAGGTGTAAGTTGAAAAATACTTATTAGTTTTGTATTTGCTAAAGTATATTTTTGAAGTTCTTTTATCACATCAACTCCAAAACCATCTTCACCTCTTAAATCATTTCCAAAACCAACAATAACTCTCAAACTTTTAATTCCTATGTATTACATCTATAATTTGTTTATTGTGGTCTCTCACTTCTATTCTTGAAGTTACAATTCCTGTTGCATGAGTTGAACAACTTAAACAAGGATCAAAACATCTTATTACAGCTTCTACTCTGTTTAAAGCTCCATCTGTAATATTGTTTCCATCTACAAATGTCTGTGCCACTTGTTTTAACCCTGCATTCATAGCAAGATTATTGTTTCCTGTAGCAATAATAAGATTCACCCCTGTAATAATTCCATCATTAGTTACTTCATAATCATGAAACAAAGTTCCCCTCGGTGCTTCACTACAACCTACACCTTTATTTCTATTTATATCTGCATGAGAACGAATATTATCACTTAATGTTTCTGGTTCATTTAATAACTCTTCTATTCTCTCAATACCGTAAATAATCTCAATAATTCTTGCATAATGATAATAAAAAGAGTTTAACACTGGCTTCCCATTATTTAAGTTTTTGAATCTTTCAAACTCCTTATCAGCTAATGGTGTGCCACAAGCATTTGCTACATTCAGTCTTGCTAATGGTCCAACTCTATACATACCATTTGGATATCCTAGTGGTTTATAGTATGGAGATTTTAAATAACTATCTTTTTCAACTGCTTCTCCAATATAATCTTTATATGATATTGGATCAACACCATCTTCTAACACTTTTCCCTCACTATCAATAAATCGTAAAAATCCATCATAGTGTTCTAAATTTCCTTTTTTATTGACAAGTCCCATAAATAAGGATGGAAATGAAGCAAAACTCTCAATCTCTTTTTGAAATTTATGAAGATTTTCAACAAAGTATTTCAATGTTTTTTGTGCTATCTCCATAGCGTGTGGAATTTGTGCCAATATATTATCTTTTTGTTCTTGTGTAATTTTGTGACTTACTCCACCTGGAACTATCCACGTTGGATGTATTCTTTTTCCACCAAGTTCTTCAATAATCTTTTGTCCAAAAGCTCTTAATGCTATCCCATCTTTTGCCATATCAGGATGTGTCTGCATCAGTTTAAAGATATTTCTATCTTCAGGAGCTGCATCAAATCCATACACAAAATCAGGACTACTTAAATGGTAAAAATTCAAAGCGTGAGATTGAATAATTTGTGCTAAATTTATAATTCTTCTTAAATTTCTAGCAGCCTTAGGTGGACGAACTGCAAGAAGATTATCACATGCTTTTGTAGAAGAGATAACATGACTCACAGGACAAATACCACATGTACGAGCTGTAAGTGCTGGCATCTCTGTATAAGGACGACCTTCACACATCTTCTCAAAACCACGGTACTGTGTCACATGGATTCTTGCATCATCAACACTTCCTTGTTCATTTAAGTCTATTGTGATTTTTGCATGACCTTCTATTCTTGTTACGGGGCTGATTACTATTTTTTTCTTTTCCATATTATTTACCAAACCTTGTATAATCACTTATTTTTATCTCTCTATTTTCAATAATCGCTTTTATAACTTCATAGATTGCATCAGCAGGAGTTGGACAACCTGGCACAAAATAATCTACATCAATAGCTTCGTTTAGGGGGATAACTTTATCTAAAAGTGTTGGTACAACTTCACTTGGATATTGCCCTTTATTTTCATCTGCTAAATCAAAATATCCTTTCTCTAAAACAGCATCTGTTCCAAAAAGATTTTTCATAGCTGAAATATTTCCAGTAACGGCACAATCACCTAATGCTAAAATCAATTTAGAATTTTTTCTAATCTCTTTAATAATTTTAATATCATGGTCTGTACTTAAAGCACCCTCAACGATAAACAGATCAATATCACTTGGTATCTCTTTTGCATCCACATACGGACTGTAGACCACATCCATATATTGTGATAATTCAACTAGTCTTTCATCCATATCTAAAAAAGACATATGACATCCAGAACATCCATCAAGCCAAATAGTTCCTACTCGCAACTTTTTCATCTATCTTTCCTCATTTGGATTAAGTTTGTAACTATATTTTTCTTTTTCACCATCTCTGTTGCACTAACACCTTTTTCAAACAGTGAACCAGTTGGACACACTTGAACACATTTTCCACAACTTGTACAACTTTCACTATCGATCCAAGGCTCATTCATATCATGAATAATTTTTGAATCAATTCCACGCCCTAAGATATCTAAAGCATGAGCACCTTCAACCTCATCACATACTCTTACACATCGAGTACATAAAATACATCTATTTGGATCATACATATAATCTTTATGGGAAGCATCAATATCAAAATTTTTATGAATATATGGAACAACACTATGTTCTAAATTTAACTCAACAGATAAATCTTGTAACTCACAATGACCATTTGAGACACACACGCTACACGTATGAGTTCTTTCTGCAAATATCATAGAAAGTATCATTTTTCTGTGTTTTTCTATTCTTGGAGAATTTGTAATAACTTCCATTCCTTCTTTAATCTTTGCAGTACAAGCTGGTATTAGTTTAGAACTTCCTTTTACTTCAATCAAACACATTCTACATGCACCAACACAGCTTAATCCTTCTAGATAACACAAAGTTGGTATCTTGATATTATGTTCATTTGCTATCTCTAAGATTGTACTATTTGATCTTCCAGTAACATCTATATCATCTATTTTAAAGGTTTTTACTCTAGCTTTTTCTCTAATCATTTTTGATTCCTTCTAAATACTCTTTTTCAAAATACTTAATAGTACTTAATACAGGATTTGGTGCTGTTTGTCCAAGACCACAAAGACTTGCATCTTTTACAACTACACACATCTCTTTTAAAAGTTCAAAATCACTTTGTTTTGCCTCTTTTTTAATAAACTTGTCAAGAAGTTCTGTTAGTTCTGTAGTTCCAACTCTACAAGGTACACATTTTCCACAAGACTCACTTTTACTAAAGTCCATAAAAAATCGTGCTACCTCAACCATATTTGAACTCTCATCCATAACAATAAGTCCACCACTTCCCATAATAGAACCTACAGCCTTCAAGGAATCATAATCTACCGGAATATCAAGCATCTCATCAGGAATACAACCTCCACTTGGTCCTCCAGTTTGAATAGCTTTAAGTTTGCCACCATTTGGAACGCCACCACCAATTTTTTCAATTAAATCTCGTAAGGAAATACCCATAGGTACTTCAACCAATCCAGTATTTTGAATATGTCCAGTTAAAGCAAATACTTTTGTACCACTTGATTTTTCAGTTCCTATTGCTTTATACCATTCTCCACCATTTCTTATAATTGGTGCTATGTTTGCAAATGTTTCCACATTGTTTAAAATAGTAGGTTCACCCCAAAGACCATAATCACTTAAATGTGGTGGTTTTTGTCTAGGATTTCCCCTATTTCCCTCAATAGAAGCTACCAATGCTGTTGCTTCACCACATACAAAGGCTCCACCACCAAGTCGTATCTCTATATCAAAATCAAAATTACTATTTGCAATCTTATTTCCTAAGATACCTTTTTGTCTTGCTTGTGTTATTGCTTTATTTAATTTTTCAACTGCTATTGGGTATTCTGCTCTTACATATATAAAGCCTTTACTAGCTCCACAAGCAAATCCAGCAATTGCCATACCTTCAAGTATCTTATGTGGATCTGCTTCCATTACTGCTCTATCCATAAAAGCCCCTGGGTCTCCCTCATCACCATTACATACAATATACTTTTGGTCACTTTCAACTTTTAAGACAGTTTCCCACTTTAATCCTGTAGGATACCCTCCTCCACCTCTACCTCGAAGTCCTGATATTTTTACCTCTTCTATAACTTCTATCGGTGTCATCTCTTCTAATGCTGTAAATAATGCTCTATAACCATCATGTGCAATATAATCATCAATATCATTTGGATCAATAATACCTGCATTTTCTAATACAATTTTCTTTTGTTGTGTAAAAAATGGTGTATTTGTATCAAGAAGTTTATCTGTTAACTCGACATTATTTTCAACTAAATCTAATAATCTATCCTCATCAGTAGTCTCTATACCACCATAAATCACTTCTTTATTATTAGACTTATCATAAGAAGATACCATAATTGCAGCAGAACATAAGCCATTACATCCTACACCTTTTACTTTACATTTCGTTTGTAACTCTTTCTCTTTTACTTTTTTAGTTAAAGATTTTTGCATCTCTTGAGAACCTAAAGCTGCACAACTACTCCCTATACAAATTCTTAGTTCATCTTTACAACTTTGTTCAGTACATTTTTTCTTATTAGCTATCTCTTCTAAATCTTCTAATGATTGTATCATCTGATAAGCTCCTGTATAGTTTTTTCTGCTTCTTCTAGGGTAAGTTTTCCTACAGATTTATTATCATATATGGCAACTGGTGCTAGAGAACATGACCCAACACAACGAGCAGTTAAAACAGAGATTAAAGCATCTTTTGTAGTTTCTCCAGCTTTAATACCAAATCTACTTTCTAAGCTTTCTAAAATAGCAGTGGCACCTTTTATATAACAAGCTGTTCCCATACAAACAACTGCCGTATGTTTCCCTTTTGGTTTAAGCCTAAAAAAATGGTAAAACGTTGCAACACCATATACTTTTGAAAATGGTAATTTTAATCTTCTAGCGATAAACTTTAAAGTTTCATTCTCTAAATATCCGAAAGTTTCTTGTGCTGTATGCAGTGTTTCAATTAAAGCACTTCTATCATACCCCAACTTTTTCATCGTTTTTTCAACCATTTTATATCTGTCATCTGTCTGTAAAGTCATTCAACTATCCTTTCTTCTTCAAATAAAACTTCATATAAATAAACTAAAGATTTGAGTTCCTCTATACTATATTTTTCTAATCTCTCTTCAATCCAAACTTTCATATCTTTTGGATAATCTTTTTTTAAAGGTTCTATTAATCTATCAACTTGAATCTGCTCTAACTGTTCATACTCTTTTAAAAGTTTTATATGTGAAATAATTGTAGCTTTTTGAAGTTGCCGTATGGTTACAATTTCATCTATATCTTTATTATCTTCTATCAAGTTTAATGTATCTAAATATGTTTTAGTAAGTTTTTTCTTTTGATTTGGTTTTAATTCTCTACAAAGATTTAAAAACTTTTCTCCATATTTTTCATATTTTAACTCACCTATTCCACTAATACTTAACATCTCTTCTTTAGTTTGAGGTAATTTATCACTTAATTCTACCAAAATTTTATCACTAAATACTATATAAGGAGCAACTTTTTCTTGAGAAGCTATTTGTGTTCTTAATAATTTGAATTGTTCAAAAAACTGAGAATATACTTTCTCATTAGTAGTTGTTGTTTCTTGTATCTCTAAAATACCAACTTTATCACTGTCTATAAAAACTTTATGTTGTCCTTTTAGTATTTCCATACCATAAGAAGTAAGCTTGATTGAACGATATTCTCCTACAGTTATTGCTTCTATATCAAAAAGTCTATCTATTATTGCATTCCATTCATTTTTACTTTTTTCTTTTCCTATGCCATAAACACTTAACTCATTATGATTAAATTGAAATACTTTTTGATTATTTGAACCTCGCAAGATATCTATAATATGATTTTGTCCAAAACTTTGATTTGTTCTATATACAGCAGATAAAAACTTTTGTACCTCTACCGTAATATCGAATTGTTCTACTTTCTCTTTTGTACAATTATCGCACATTGTTTTACAAGGAAGTATCTCATCATCAAAATATTTGGCAATTGATTGATGACGACATTGAGAAGAACTACAAAACTGGTACATTTTTTGTAATTTATCTTCTAAAACCTTTCTATACTCTAAACTCATAGTATCATCTATCTGTGCTAGTTTACTTATTTGATCTGCTTTGGTATAGAGTAAAAGAGTATGAGAATCAAGTCCATCTCTTCCAGCACGGCCTATCTCTTGATAAAAGTTTTCCATAGTTTTAGGCATAGAGGTGTGTACTACAAATCGAATATTGCTTTTATCTATCCCCATACCAAAAGCTATGGTTGCTACTACTATATTTAACTTATCATTTATAAATTCTTTATATACTTCTTCTCTTACACCAGCATTAAGCCCTGCATGATATGCTTTTGCATGATAACCTTTTTCCTGTAAATACAATGCAATTTGTTCTGTCTCTTTTCTTGTATATGTATATACTATTCCAGTAGTTTGTTTTTTATTTTTAAGAAACTCCAACAACTGTTCTTTTCCATTTCCAACTCTATTTCTTACTTCTATGAAAAGATTTGTTCTATTTGTTTCTCCTCTTAAAACAGTAGGATTGTGAAGTAATAAATTTGAAATAATATCAGACTGAACTTTTGCAGTTGCTGTTGCTGTAAATGCGGCTATTGGAATATTTGGAAAGTTATCTTTTAGTAATCGTAACTTCCTATAATCTACTCTAAATTCATGTCCCCATTCACTTACACAATGCGCTTCATCAATTACAAAAAAAGAGATTTGTATTGATTGTAAAAACTCAATAAAACCAAAAGCAGCAAATCTCTCAGGAGCGATATATAAAAATTTTATTTCGCCTTGTTGAATTTGAGTAAAAGTTTCATTGATTTGTTCTTCAGTTAATGAAGAGTTTATCATAACTGCATTCATTCCATTTGCCTTGAGCGCAGTCACTTGATCTTGCATCAAAGCAATCAGTGGAGAGATTACGACACATATACCTTCCATAAGTAAAGCGGGAAGTTGATAACAAAGTGATTTTCCAGCACCTGTTGGTATAATCGTCAGTAAATCTCTGTGATTAAGCAAGCTCTCAATAGCTTCCTCTTGAAAAGGTCTAAAGCTTTTGTGTCCAAATACTTTTGAAAGTATTGTATATTTGTCGTCCAAGTTACATACCTTTTGTCATAATAAACTAGATTGTACACAAAAGGAACTTATTTTCTAAAATTATTTTTTCAAAGCTTCTTTTATTTTTTTATCTGTATTGTATTGGCTTAAAGAGTATACAGACCAAATGGCAGCTGGCAACCAACCAATAAGTGTAAGTTGTAAAATCAAACAAATAATACCTGCAATTGGTTTTCCTATGGTAAAAAAATTTAACCAAGGTATTAAAATAGCTAAAATCAATCTCATTTATAAATCCTTCTTTTTTTCAATTTTACTTTATATGGTCTTTAAATAAGTTAAATTATCAACCTATATTATTTATATTTTTTTGGATAGATATACTTAATAAAATGACTGTTTTGTTTGGATATTTCACTCCAATTATCACAGTCAAAATGAATTTCTACTATACCTGTTGTAGCTATGTTTTTAACAAAATCACATAAGTCTTCAGCCAACATATTTAATCCAGGATTATGTCCAAAAAGAAAAACAGTATTATATTTATTATTGATGTTTTTAATGACATTTTTTAAATTAATCATATTTGATTCATAAATTTTATCTTCATATAAAATTTCTTTGCTATATCCCATCTCTTTTGTCATTATATCAACTGTACATTTTGTTCTTTTAGAGGGACTTGAAATAATTAAATCTGGAGAGATATTCAATTCAATTAGTTTCTTCGCCATTAGAATAGTATCATCTCTTCCTCTTTGTTTTAAAGGTCTATCAAAATCATCTAAAGCAATATCTTTCCAACTAGATTTTGCATGTCTTATAATATACAATGTTTTCATAACATCCCCTCATAATTAATATTGATCTAAACTTTCACCATTAAAATATTTTACATTACAAGTTTATATTAAATAAACTTTAAAAAAGTTTTGATAGTGTTTCATAACTTAAATAAGGATTTCTAATGTTAAAAAATATTTTTTTTATTGCTTTACTTTCATCATTTGTTTTTGCATCAATGGATAGTTTTGCTCAAAAAAACCATTACTTTACAAATTATGAAAAAGCTAAAGAAAATGCCAAACAAACAAATAAACCTTTAATGCTAGTTTTAGTGACCAATACTTGCCCTTGGTGTGAAAAACTAGAAAAACAAACACTAAGTAAAAAAGAGATTAGTAATGTAGTGATGCAAAATTTCACTCCATTAATTCTTAATAGAGATACTAAACTTTATCCTTCTGATAAATTTGTTGCAAAAGTTGTCCCTTCAATCTTTTTTATTGATTCTAAAAACGAAAAAATTATTAATACTTCTTTTGGATACAAAACCAAGAAAAAATTTATAAATGTATTAGATGAAACTATTCTCAAGAGTAAAGGAAAATCATGAAAAAACTTCTCTTTATAACTTTATTTATAGTCACTAACTTATTCGCACTATCTCCTTTTTCACTGGAAGGGATAACTGAGGTAAACCTCAAAGTAATTGATAAAAGTAAACTTACAACCAAAACAAACTTAGAAAAAATAACATATGACCTAGAACAAACCCTAGATAAACTACATATTAAAACTACTACGAAACATTTTTCAAATTTTATAGTTAAAATTCAAGGAATACAAATCAATGAAAAATATGTAATGCATATCAGTATGTTTATTGTCGAAGATACAATTCCTACACGAAATAAATCTATAGAAAATATGGGTATTACATACTATAAAGATGATTTTTTTGATTCAAATTCTAAGGAGATACAAACTGATATTTATGAATCTGTTATAAACTATCTCCTTTCTGATTTTATTGAACAGTATAAAGAAGAGAATAGTTAATAAAATGAACAAGATACAACTCAATTGCAATATTTTAACTCAACTGAATAAAACTTTTTATTCTGAATTAAAAATAACACCACTTACAAATCCTAAACTCGTAAGTATTAACAAATCTTTAGCACATCAATTAGGCTTTGACGATGAATGTTTAGAAACAAAAGAATTTTTACAATTTTTAAATGGAGAATACTTACCTAAAGGAGCTATTCCATATTCAAAAGCCTATTCAGGACATCAATTTGGTTACTTTGTACCAAATCTTGGTGATGGACGAGCAATCAATCTTGGGAAAATCAATAATTATTATTTACAACTCAAAGGGGCAGGACTAACACCTTATTCTAGAAACGGTGATGGACGAGCTGTCTTACGCTCAACAATAAGAGAATATCTCTTAAGTGAAGCGATGTATGGATTAGGTATTCCTACAACAAGAGCTGTTGCTATGATAACTTCTGATACAAAAGTTTTACGAGATTATGAATATGAACAAGGTGCTATGGTATTACGAGCCTCAACCTCTTGGATACGATTTGGAAGTTTCGAATATGCCTATATTGGAAAAGATAAAGAACAAAATCTTAAACAACTTGCTGATTTCGTTATAGAAGAGAGTTATCCAAAACTTCAAAATCTCAATAATAAATATGAAGAACTCTATTTTGCAATTGTTGATAAAACTATGGAGATGATAGCCTTGTGGCAAAGTATTGGATTTATGCATGGAGTTATGAACACAGATAATATGTCTATCGAAGGTCTTACGATAGATTATGGTCCTTATGCTATGATGGAAGAGTTTGATAAAGGATTTGTATGTAATTTATCTGACCATGAGGGAAGATATTCTTTTGAAAATCAACCTTTTATAGCACAATGGAATTTAAGTGTTTTAGCAAAAGTTTTATCTCCAATTGCTGATCACAAACTTATGGAGAGTTACAATGATACTTTTATAGGAAAATACAAAAAAAGATATTTTTCACTTATCAAAGAAAAATTAGGATTGTACAATACAAAGATAGACGATACTTCACTTATTTTAAGACTCTTTAGTGCCTTACACTCAGAAAATATAGACTACACCTCATTTTTTTGGAATATAAGCTGTGAAGAATTTTCTTTTATAACTACACATCAATTAAAAGCTTGGCTTGAACTTTATGAAACAAGATTAGAGAAAGAAGTTGTTTCAAAAGAAGAAAGATTGACCCAAATGAAAACCATAAATCCAAAATATATTTTAAGAAACTATATGCTTCAAGATGCTATTGACCAAGCTGAAAATGGGGATTATTCTTTAGTAAATGATTTACTAAAAATTGCACACAATCCCTATAATGAACACAAGGCATTTGAAAAATATACACAACCAAACAAAAATTTCAAAGCTTTAAAGTGTAGTTGTTCTAGTTAATATGAAAATAGTCTTAGCACTCATCTTAATTGTAAGTAACTTTTTTGCCAATGAAATATGGGATCAAAAGGTATATTCATTTGGAAACTTAACATCACTTTTAGAATATCAACAAACAAATCAAACCATTGATTTAAACAAAATAAAAAATAAAAACTCGCTCTATGCCATAGGTTTAGTAGAAAATTTACAAGGGGAAATTCAAATTTTTAATCAACAACCTTATATTACTTCTATGTCACACAAATGGATTAAATTTGACAAAACATTCAATAAAAAAGCCTCATTTTTGCTCTATAGTAATGTCCCACAATGGGCAACTTTTAAAGTTCCAAATACTATCTACACAGAAAAACAATTTGAGGAATACTTAGATAATATTGCTCATGAGTATGGCATAAATACCTACAAACCTTTTCCTTTTATACTTGAAGGGAATATAAAAGCTAACGAGTATAGAATTTTTACCTATAATAAAAATGATTCAATTAGATGTAGTACCGGAACTTGTTCCTTTAAACCACAAGATGAAAAACAAGCATCTTCCAAAAAATATATTTCATCTACATTTCAAGATACCATGTTAAATACACCTGTAACTATTCTAGGATTTCATAGTTTACAAAGAGGAGAAATCACTCATAAATATTCCTATATGAATATGAACTTTATTACAAAAGATAAACAAATAGCTGGTCATTGCAATAGAATAATGATAGGTGAAGATATGGTTTTAAAACTACCTAAGATTAAGTAGTTTTAGATAAAATGTTATTATACTTTAAAATAAATAACTTTTTAAAAAGCGATAAGTAATGATAAAAAAACTCGTTCAAAAAATACAAAACAATACGAATACAAATGAATTATTTTTGAATGAACTAATTAATAATAATTTTAACAAAACAAAATTAGAAAAAGCATTTACTAAATATGAAATCAACATAAACCATTTAAATACTAACAGTGAAAACTATTTATACCTTGCTATCTACAACGGAAAAACTGAGGCAGCACTGTGGCTAATAGAAAAAGGAATTGAAATTGATGTGGCTAATAAAAATGGATTTACTCCTTTTGACATTGCAATAGAAAATCAATACCATAGAGTAGTACAAGTTATCCTTTCTAAAATTGAAACAGATATCAATAAAAAAGATATTCATGGAAGAACAAAACTACAAGACTCTGTAATGTTGGGTGACCATGAGATGGCGAAAATTCTTATAGAACATGGTGCTGATATAAATTCAAAAGATAATAAAGGACAAAATATTTTATATGATGCTTTATCATACGGTCATATAGATTTTATAGAATATCTTTTAACGCTCAAAGAGCTAGATATAAATAATATTGACAAAGAGAATAACAATATTTTACACCATGCTTTTGCTTTATCTAATGATGAAGTTGCGTTGAAACTTATTAAAAATGGTGCAAGTCCAAACCATAGAAACAAAGAGGGTAATACCTATTTATCAATTATTGCACAAAGAGGTATTGAAGCTTTTAATATCATAGAAGTAGCTTTAGAAAATGGGTTTGATATAAATTCAAGAGTTGCAAATAAAAATACAATTCTTATGGAAGTACTCTCTGCCTTATCAAATATAGATCCTGCTGATGAAGCTAAAAGAAATAGTCTTTTATCAATGAGCAAAAAACTTATCGAAATTGGACTGGATATAAATGCAGTAAATGAAAACAATGAACATGCTCTTTTTCAAACTATTAAATCAAGTGAATTACAATCCACATTAATGTTATTAGAAAAAAAAATTGATGTAAATTTACAAAATAAAAATGGTGAAACACCTCTCTTTTATGCTTGTTATGGGGGAATAGAAAAACTTGAAATTACAATCCTATTATTGAAACATGGTGCAAATCCAACTCTAAAAAACAATAAAGGTCAAACAGTTTTTGAAATTTTAAATAATCTTGTATTAAGTAACCATGGGCAAATGGACTTCATAGACAATGATGTGATGAAATATGCAGTTGGACATACACGATTTATGAATGTACTTAAAGCAATATTCAAATACTATAAAAGAGAGCTGGACTTCTTTGATTCTGAAGGAAATCCTATTTTCTTTAAACCTCTAATTTATGATAATATTCCCTTATTTAAACTTTACCTGAAAGCTGGTGTTGATTTGAAAATGGTTAATAGTGATGGAAGTAACCTCTTTTTTGAATATGTGCTTCATGCTTTTCAACAAGACAATCCAGATATTGATTTTGAAACTGGATTGAGTATGTTAATAAGTGCAAAAGTAGACCATAATGTTCAAGATAAAACAGGATGGACTGTTGTTAGTAAGATAGTTGCACAAACACCTTGTAATAAAAAACTTTTTAAAGCACTTCTTAAAAGAGTAAGATTTAATTATAAAATAGTTGATAAACTTGGTCGTAGTGTAATACATAGTGCAGTTTGGTCAAATAATATAGAAGTAATTAAATTGATTAATCATATTGATAGTGATATAAAAAATATACCTGATCACTATGGTATACTTCCTAGTATCTATGCTGCGCTTATTGGAAATAAAAGTGTCCTGCTCTATTTTGTTGAGTTAAAATCAAAAATTAAAACTGATCAATCAATTTCACAAGCTGCAATAAAAAAGTTTTCTCCATTGTTAAAAAATATAGAAAAATTAAAAGCTGAAACTGTAAATATTAGTGAAATGGAAATAATCACTACTATTATGCAACAATTAAAAAAAGACTTTGTTCTTAAGTAGTCTTGATATTATTATAATAAAATATTATAGATATTTCGTAACAAAAGCAATATTTAGATAAAATCGTATTAAATAAAATTAAGAGTCATAAAATGTCAAACAGATTAAAGTTTTTTATCGTATATTGTTTCTTGATAATATTTTTGAGTGGTTGTAGTGATACTAAAAATGATGAATATTCACCCAAGTATTCAGAGAAACCAATATTTGTAAAACAAACTTATATCTTTGGAGTCCATCCTTTACATAATCCTAAAAAATTATTTGAAGTATATCAACCTTTAGTTGACTATATTAATCATAATATTCCCTCAATTAATTTAAAACTTGAAGCATCAAGAAATTATGAAGCATATAATAAAAAACTTTTTTCTAGCTACTTTGACTTAGCACTTCCCAACCCATATCAAACAGTTCAGTCATTAAAACATGGATATACTATCTTTGGGAAAATGGGGGATGATGAAAACTTTAAAGGAATCATTCTTGTAAGAAAAGATGGTAACATTCATACTATTGAAGATTTAAAAGGGAAAACTGTTAGTTATCCTGCTGCCACTGCATTAGCAGCAACAATGTTACCTCAATACTTTTTATACAAACATGGTATAGATGTAAATAAAGATATTAAGAATAGTTATGTAGGTTCTCAAGAATCTTCAATTATGAATTTATTTCTAAAAAAATCAGTAGCAGCTGCAACATGGCCTCCACCATGGGAAGCTTTCAAAAAAGATAGACCAACAATAGCAAATAAACTAACCGTTAAATGGGAAACACAAAGTTTACCAAATAATGGATTAGTAGCTAAAAATAGTATGCCTAAAGAACTAGTAAATGAGATTGCAACTTTACTTTTTAATCTTCATACAACCCAAGAGGGAAAAGATATATTAAAACCTATGGAGTTAAGTAAATTTGAAAAAGCTAATACAGAAACATATAATCAAGTAGAATGGTTTTTAGAAAAATTTGAAAAGGAAGTAAGAACTATAGGTGGAACAAAATGATACAAACTATTAATAATTTTTTTACAAAAACAATTAAACGACAGCTTATGGTTGCAATTGTTATAACAAATATACTGTTTATGACTTTATTTATTATTGAACTTACAAATAACCAAAAAGAATTTTTACACAATCAAAGTTTAATCCAAGCTATTAGTCTAACAACGACACTTTCTAAAAATGCAACATCTTGGGTACTAGCGAATGACTATATAGGATTAGAAGAGATTGTTAAATCAATTATTCTTTATCCCAATCTAACATATGCCATGATAATTGATACAAATGGAAAAGTAATTGCCCATACAGATAAAAGCTATCTTAATAAATATCTAAGTGATACAACCAGTATTTCTATGTTAAAATCAAAACCTATTACTTTAATTTTGATTGACAATCAACATATTATAGATATTGCAGTACCAATATTAAGACAATCTCAATTTATTGGTTGGGCAAGAGTTTCTATCTCTTTAAAAAATAATACGCAAATTCTTAATCAAATAACACAAAATGGTATCATATATACAATACTAGCAATTATTTTAGGAGTTTTCATTGCGTATCTTCTCTCAACAAATTTAACAAAAAACCTTTACAATCTAATTTCTATAACAAACAAAATTAGTAATGGAGAAAGAGATATTAAGGTTGATACAAATAGAGTTGATGAAATTGGTTTATTATCAAAAGAAGTTAACAATATGCTTGAACAAATAAAAGAAAATGAATCAGAACTTATATTATTAAACAAAAATCTAGAAGAAAAAGTATACGAAAAAACTATCGCATTAGAGAGACAAAATAGAGAACTAGAAGAGAATGACCACGAATTACAACTTTTAAATGCAAATTTAGAACAAAGAGTAAAAGAGGAAGTTGAAAAAAATATTAAAACCCAAAAACAACTTTTCAAATCAGAAAAAATGGCATCTATGGGGGAGATGATTGGAAATATTGCTCATCAATGGAGACAACCTCTTTCTATAATTTCAACAGGTGCAACTGGTATGAAAATGCAAAAACAATTTGGAACACTCAGTGATCAAGAATTCAATACTACATGTGATATGATAAATGATAATGCACAATATCTTTCAAAAACTATTGATGATTTTAGAAACTTTATAAAAGGTGATAGAATTAAAATTCATTTTGATTTGGAAGAAAATATTAATAGCTTTTTAAAATTAGTTGAAGCATCTATTAAAAATCATAACATCACTATGATTTTTCATTTAGAAAAAAACATTACTCTTAACTCATATCCTAATGAACTTATACAATGTTATATGAATATTTTTAATAATGCTAAAGATGTACTAGATACTATTGATGAAGATGATAGATTTATTGCAATTAGTTCTAAAGTTAATAATGATAAAATCATAATAAGTTTTCAAGACAGTGGTGGTGGAATAGCAGATAATATTTTAGAAAAAATATTTGATCCTTATTTTACAACCAAAGATAAAAAAACAGGAACAGGTCTTGGTCTTCATATGACATACACAATGGTTGTAGAAGGTATGAATGGTCAAATAGAAGTAAACAATCAAACTTTTAAGATAAATGAAAAAGAATATTTAGGTGCTAACTTTAACATCATACTGCCATTACAATAAAAAAGGGAAAATATGCTAAAAAATATCTCCATCAGAAAAGTTCTCATAAGTATTAGTACTATTGTTATATTGTTAAATATAGTAAATGTTTTTATAAACTATTCACAAATTGCTCATATAAAAAATGCAATTAAAGACAAAGAAGAAGAAGTATTACCTCATGCATTCAATTTTTTATATCTTAAGCTTGATGTGATACAAGTACAACAATGGCTTACAGATATCTCTGCTACAAAAGCCAAAGAGGGTTTTGATGATGGATTTGTTGAAGCTAAAAAATATTATGAAGATGGAAATAAAATATTAGATTACCTTATTAGAGAGCATAAAAAATATAATGAGCCTAAGATGGTAAAAGAATTGGAAGATTTTAAAGATAATTTTTCAAACTATTATAACATAGGTATCAAAATGGCTAATAGTTATATTCATGAAGGAACTGATGCTGGTAATACAATGATGTTACAATTAGATCCATTTGCAGAAAAACTTTCTAATGCATTGGAAATATGGATAAAAGAGCATAGAAATGAAAATAACCTACTAGGAAAAAATATTGAAAACTCTATAGATACAGTAGAGATGGAAATACTAATATTTGGTATAGCACTTATTCTATTCTTAGGACTTATTTTCAAATTATTAAGTGATAGAATAGTTAACTCTGTCAATGCCTTACAAAATGGTTTATTATCATTTTTTAATTATCTTAATCGAAAACAATCAAGTACCGAACTTTTAGATGATAGTGCAAATGATGAGATTGGTCAAATGGCTAAAATCATTAATCAAAATATCAATACTTTACAAACTGAAATTGATCAGGATAATAAACTTATAGAGGAAGCAAAAAGTGTTATTAATAGAGTAAAACATGGATGGTATTCAGAGCACATTAAATCTTCAACTTCAAATACTTCTTTAAATGAATTCAAAAATAATGTTAATGAGATGATAAGTGAAACAAAAAAACATTTTACAAATATTAATTTAATACTTGAACAATATGCACATTTAGATTATAGAAATTCTCTTTCTATTGAAGGTATTGAAAAAGGAGGCGTTTTTGAACTATTATTAATTGATATTAACAAACTTAGAAATGCTATAACAGAAATGTTGGTTGAAAATAAAACAAGTGGACTTACCCTTCAAAATAGTTCTCAAAAACTATTAGAGAATGTAAAAAATCTTAATACAAACTCAAATCAAGCAGCAGCGGCACTTGAAGAAACAGCCGCTGCACTTGAAGAGTTAACAAGTAATATTTCAAGTACAACAAATAGTATTATTCAAATGGCAAATCTTGCAAATGAAGTTACAACATCAGTTGAAGCTGGTCAAAACCTTGCAAATCAAACAACTTCTGCTATGGATGAGATTAATAATGAAGTAACTTCAATAAATGAAGCGATAACAATTATTGATCAAATTGCATTCCAAACAAATATACTTTCTTTAAATGCAGCAGTAGAAGCAGCAACAGCTGGTGAAGCAGGAAAAGGTTTTGCTGTTGTTGCACAAGAAGTGAGAAATCTAGCAGGTAGAAGTGCTGATGCTGCTAATGAGATAAAAACCTTAGTAGAAAATGCAGCTAATAAAGCAACTGAAGGTAAAAAAATATCTGATAGTATGATTAAGGGATATGAACACCTCAATAATAATATCTCTCAAACCATACAACTAATAAGAGATGTAGAAACTGCTTCAAAAGAACAAAAGAATGGTATAGTTCAAATTAATGATGCAGTTAACTCACTTGATAAACAAACACAACAAAATGCTAATATTGCATCACAAACAAATGAGATAGCACTGCAAACAGATGGCATCGCTCAACAAGCAGTACAAAGTGCAAATGAAAAAGAGTTTGTAGGTAAAGATACGGTAAGAGCAAAAACTATAAATGCTACTAATAATCCAAAAAGTATACCTACAGAAAAAATCCCTTCACCACACTCTAATGAAAAAACACCTACTACAAAAGTAAATATAGATAAAACAATAAAACCTGTAGTATCTAACTCCAGTGATGACGATGAGTGGGCAAGTTTTTAATAACTTCCCACTTAAATCTTATATATCACAAAACTCTAAAGAATCTAACTGAGGTCTTTCTAAATTTTTATTATTATCTATATAAAGATTTTTTAGTTTTTTTAGATTCTCAAAACTTGAAGGTAAAACACTAATTTCATTTTCTTCAATATCTAATTCTAAAAGATTTTCTAATTCACCAATACACTCTGGTAACTCTTGTAACTGATTTGCTGAAACACTTAAGTGATTAAGATGTTTTAATTTACATATGTTATCTGGAAGGTATTTTAAATTATTATTGTCTAGAGTTAATATTTGTAAATCTTCTAAGCTACTTATATCAAAATTGAGTTCATTGATATTATTATCATTAAGATTTAACCTCATTAACATATCATGAGATTCTAAAGATGGTAAATTTTCAATCTCATTTCCCTCTAATAGTAATGTTTCAAGTTCATCTATATCTCCAATAGAGTCTGGTAAAACTTTAAATTCGTTATATGAAATATCTAAATAATATAAAGAATTCATCGTATTAAATACATCTGGTAACTCTTTCAAACAATTTGTATCTAATGAAAGATATAAAAGTTTACTCAAATTTGCTAACTTTGGAGATAAATATTCTAAAGAATTTGCAGCAATAGTAAGCCTTGTAAGCTTTTTAAGTTCATAAAACTCTTCTGGTAAATTTTTTATCTTATTTCCATTGATATTTAAAACCAATAATGAACTCAAATCTCCAATAGTTGTAGGCAACTCTTCCAAAAGATTATTTTCACATTGTAGATTTTTAAGTTTTTTAAGTTTTCCTATCTCATTTGGTAATTTTTTTAATCGATTACTAGAAAGTTTTAATATTTGTAAATTCTCTAAAGCTTCTATACTACTTGGTAATTCCCTGATTTTTTTCTTACTTAAATCAAGTATAGATAAATTTTTTAATTGCTCTTTGTCTGTAGGTATATTTGAACAAAGACTATTTGACTTTAACCATCTTATAAAATCTTCCATTGATTTATCCATTTTATACCTTACCTTTCATTCATCTGATCAATTAAAAAATCAATCTCTTCATAATCTATATTACCAAATTCAACCATATTATACAATGCCATTAATGGTCTTCTACAACAGGTTTTATTACATTCAGTTACTAGTTTTTTTGCTTTTTTATATGGAAGATCTGTTGCTTTAAATATTTCAACTGCTTGGGCAACATTTTTATTCCCACACTCGCAAATGATTTTTAAAGTTTTATCTTCCATAATAACACACTATTTTAAAAAGTCATGTTGTGCTTTAAAGGCATTTAATTCATCCATTAAAACACCGATTTTAGCACTTAATTCTGGTAGTTTTACATAATCAGTCCATATACTATCTTCAACAATATCATGTATCTCTCCAGCAACTTCAGTTACTTTTCTTTTATATCCAGCAAACTCTTTTTTGATCTCTTTTTCTTCTTCTGTTAATCCCATTTTATTCCCCTTTTTTAAATTTAAAACCCATAGATTGAATCTAAGTTAATGTTTGGTTTTTTATTTAAATACATTAAACCAAACTCTTCTACAAATTCAAACTTATAAGATTTGTAAAGTTCTACTATCTCTTTTGCACTTGAAGGTATAAAAGAGACAATAGTTTTTAAACCACGATGGTATAAGACTCCTCTCATAAGTTTTTCTGCATCTGTAAATGCTTCATCAACCATAATCCATGGAGATATTTTTATTATCTCTTTACTAAGTGCATAAGAGTGCTGATACCCAAATTGTGTTGATAACATAAGTGAAGATTGCTTTGCAACTATATGTAATATATACTCTACTCTATTTTCTTTAAAAGTATCCACATCAAGTTTTGTCACTGTTGGTATATAATTTGGATTACTAATACTTTTTGAGGTTGCATTTGAAAAGTTAAAAGCAACTGCTGCACCTTTGTGTACTGCTTTTTTAAAATTTGCATATTTATTAAAGCCTAATTCTTTTAAAAAAGATTGTTCCATTTGATTTGCCATAAAAAGTACAGGCAAAGTTGTTTGGTCAATATTATTTAAAAGTATTGTAAACAACCTTCTTATAATATCTAACTCTATATCTTTCAAATAATACAGATTATTTATAAGTATTGAGTTTTTAAAGCTATATGCTGTGATAATTGCTTCTAAATCACTCTCACTGTTATATGCACCAAAAGATAAACTTTGATTTTCTTGTACCGTTTTTGAGACAAGATTTTTATCTAATGTCACATTAGTAGATAATTTTTCTAAATCATCTTGAAATGTATCTTTTCTTATCCAGCCTATGAACATAAGTATAACTCTTTTAATTCTTGAGGATTTAACACTTTTTTTCTATTTGTCACAAGCTCTCTTACCTTTGGTAAAAGTGCTTTTACCTTCTCTTTAGAAGGTTCTATTCCTATAGCTTTAAGATGGTATAAAAGTGTCGCACTACCACTATGTTTTCCTATTGGAAAATATCTATTTAATCCTACAACACTTGGATCAAAAGCTTCATATGCATTTTTAGCTTTTATCATACCATCTACATGAATACCTGATTCATGAGAAAAGATATGTTTTCCTATGATTGGTGTATTATTATCTATTTTTCTATTAGCAGCTTTTGAAACTTTTCTCACCAATTCTTTTAATTTCTGAGAATTAATAACTCTCTTTTCACCAAATTGATGCACTAAACTCATAAGTACTTGCTCAAAAGAAGCATTTCCAGCTCTTTCTCCTAAACCAATAACTGTAGTATTTGCAGACTTTGCACCTGCTTCTATACCTGCAATACTATTTGCAGTTGCCATACCAAAATCATTGTGTGTATGCATCTCTATATCAAGTAAATTAAGCTCACTTAAATAAGAAATATTTTCATAAGTTTTATGAGGCGTTAAAATTCCAACAGTATCACAATATCTAAAACGATCAGCACCTAAAGTTTTTCCAAAACTCATAATCTCTTTTAAGAGTTCATTATCAGCCCTACTTGCATCTTCACCACCAATACAGACGAAAAGATTTTCTCTTTTGGCAGCTAATATAACCTCTTCAAGGTTTTTAAACATTATGTCAATATTACTTTTATATTTAACATCTATGAGTATTTGGGATACAGGAATAGAAAGATCAACAGCTTTCACACCGCAGTTTATCGATGCTTCTAAATCTTCCATAGTTGCCCTATTCCAACTCATAATTTGAATTGGAAGTTGTAATTGTAATATCTCTTTTAACTCTTCTTGTTCCTTACTACCCATAGCAGGAATCCCAACTTCAAGTTCATCAGCACCTGATTCATAGAGTAATTGTGCAATTTGAAGTTTTTCTTCAAGTGTAAAAGATACATATGGAGCTTGTTCGCCATCTCGTAATGTTGTGTCATTTATAATTGCCATAATACTAACCTTTATATAGTATTTATAATGCAAGAATTATTCCACTCATCAAACAAAAATTTACATATATACAGCTAAAAATATTATTTTAAGTTTATACCTTTAAAATTATTAATATTATTATTTTTACTATTTATGCTATTTATTTGCTATTCATATTAAATATAATAACAAAAATTATAAGAGAGCCTATATTATGAATAATATATCAATCAAATGGAAACTTACCGTTGCAATAGCAGTTATTGTATTAACCATGTCTACGATTTTAGTAAGCATCAGTATATATAACATCAAAAAAACTTCGGCACAAGATGTTGCACTTTTTAAAGAGAAAGCATTTAGTGCTAAGCAAGATGAATTAAAATCAAATGTAGATATTGTTCTTAAAACAATTGAGTCTTTTTATGAAAGAACATCAAAAGAGAAAGTAAAAGTTGAAGTTCAAGAAAAACTTGTTACTCAAGCACAAATGTTAGAAAATATTTTAGAACAATATTATCTTAAAAATAAAAACAGTAAAACTATACAGTCTGAACTCATTGAGATAGTTAAAAATAGTAAATATGGAAAAACGGGATATTTTTGGATACACAATACGAATGCACAAATGGTTATGCATCCTATTAAACCAAGTCTTGATGGAAAAGATTTATCAAACTTAACAGATCCTAATGGTAAAAAGTTTTTTATTGAGATGGTGAATCTTTCTAAAAATAATTCAAAAGGCTTTGTAGACTATCAATGGCCACAACCTGGCTTTGATAAACCACAAGATAAAGTTTCTTATATATTTACATTTAAACCATTTGGTTGGATTATTGGTACTGGTGAATACGTCGACAATGTTACGGCAAATATGCAAAAAGATGCTTTAAAAACTATTGCAAAAATGAGATATGGAAAAGAAGGTGATAATTATTTTTGGATAAATGATACTGAACCAAAAATGATTATGCATCCTATTAAACCTTCATTAAATAATACAAATATTGCAAATTTAAAAGATCCTAATGGGAAACAATTATTTGTAGAGATGGTAAAAGTAGCTCAAACAAAAGGAAGTGGTTACATTGATTATCAATGGGCAAAACCAGGATTTGATAAACCTCAAAATAAAATTTCTTATGTAGCTTATTTTAAAGAATGGAATTGGATAGTAGGAACAGGTGTTTATGTAGATGATATAGAAAAAGAGATTGCAAATATGGAAAATGAAGCATCAAATAATGTAGCTACATTAATGGCATCTTTTATTATCCTAACACTTATATTGTTAACTATTGCATTATCATTACTCTATTTTGCTATCATTAAAAGTGTAATTAACCCTCTTCATAGTTTACAAATTGGATTTGAGAAACTTTTAACTTCAAATGATATTACAACAAGATTATCTGTGACAGCACACGATGAGATAGGAAAAGCTTCAGAATTGTTTAATCAATATATGGATTCAATACAAAAAGGGCTCCAAGAAGATCAAGTTGTGATTGATGAGATTAAAGAAGTTGTGGATAGAGTTGGTAGTGGTTTCTTTGTTTATCAAGTAAAAGGTCAAGCTAATAATAAAAACATTAATGAATTAAAAGATGTATTAAATAATATGATTTCTACTATGAAAGTGCAACTTATTACTATTAATGAAGCTTTAATGCAGTTTGGTAAAGCAAATTTCTCACATAAATTATCAATTGATAATGTTAGTGGGGAAATCGGTACAGTTATTACTCAAACAAAAGCTATTGGGAATAATGTATCAGAAATTTTTGCTATGATTCAAACAAGTGGTGATGAACTAGCAAATAATATTGTTTCATTAACAAATTCTTCAACTGAACTCTCAACTGCTGCTAATGCACAAGCAGCTTCACTAGAAGAAACAGCGGCAGCATTAGAAGAGATAACAAGTAGCATAAAAACAAATAGTGAAAATATTGTTAAAATGTCTACAATTGCAAATGATTTAACACATTCGGCAACTACAGGTCAAGAATTAGCAAATCAAACTGCTGAATCAATGTCACAAATTGATGCTCAAGTAACTGCTATCAATGAAGCTATTAGTGTTATTGATCAAATTGCATTTCAAACAAATATTCTCTCACTTAATGCAGCCGTAGAAGCTGCAACTGCTGGGGAAGCTGGTAAAGGATTTGCCGTTGTTGCACAAGAGGTAAGAAACTTAGCTTCTAGAAGTGCAGATGCTGCAAATGAGATTAAAGCAATGGTTCAAAGTGCTACAACAAAAGCAAACGAAGGTAGAAATATAGCTACAAAAATGATTACTGGTTATGAATCATTAAATACTATAATTACAGATACTAAAGTTATTATAGATAATGTCACAACTGCATCGAAAGAACAAGAGTTAGGAATCGTACAAATCAATGATGCTGTAAGTACTCTTGATAAAGCTACACAACAAAATGCTTCAAATGCAACAGATATTGCTGAGTTAGCAAAAGGTGTTAAAAGACTATCTGATGATCTTACAGATGTAGCTGCGAATGCAAAATTTGATGAAAATACAATTGGTCAAATTTGTGATGTTGGATTAGTGTACGAATTAAATGATTTATTTTTTGACCATGTTATTTTTAAACGAGATTACTTCAAATCACTTGATGAAAAGAAAACATGGAGTGTTCAAAAACCAACTGAATGTAAAATTGGTAAATGGATAGCAATAGAAGAAAGTAATCAAACACCATTTACAAAAACATCAGCTTGGTCATCTTTAAAAAAGATTCATGCAAAATATCATCAAAGTGTACAAGACTATTTAGATCATAATGCTAAAGGTGAAACAAATCAACAATTAACAAAATTTTCGAACCAAGTAGAACAAGACATATCAAGTATATTTGATATTCTTAACGAACTTAAATTTGCAAATTGTAAGTTGGGTGCTCCTGCACATCAAAATATTAGACATCAAAAAGTAGAACATAAAAGCAAAAAATCTGTTCATCATGAAACAAAAAATACTACAACAAAGCTTGAAACTGTTATAGAAGATAAAAGTTCTAATGATGAATGGTCAAGCTTTTAAATAAAAGTTACAACTATTTGAGAAAACAAAATTGTTTTCTCAAATTAAATATAATTCATCTCTAACGCTTTAATTTTCTCCAAATCATCTTTTTCCAATTTGTCATAAGAATAAATAAAACAACAAGGTTTTTCTTTAATCATTTTGTGAATATTCCAAAATTTCTCTAAATCATCTACAATATATACTTTATCAGCATGCAATGATTTTAAAGGTAATCCTATCATTCCATGAGAAGTTGTAATTGTGAAAAGTTCCATCATTTCACTATTGATAGTTATAGGTCCATTCCCTTTTAACAATATTATTTTAGGATTTGTTTTCATAAGATTATAGTTTAGTAATGAAAAAGACTAGGAATTATCCTAGTTCTTTCTCATGTGTATTTGTAAAAAAGTGTTTTTTAACTGCTTCAAAAACAGATTTTTCAACAGGCATATTTGCATAAGATTCATCTGCAATTAAATTAATTGATTGTAATTCAGACATAGGACAATCACCTATTTTTTCAGTTAATAAAATATCACAATCTTTCAGTGTGTATTTTATCTCTTCTATTGGATTTGTTCCATCACAATTTTCTGGACCAGAACAGTATGAACTTTGTAATTTTCTATGCATTACAAACTTAATTGCTTTATCACCTGCCTCATATACTAAAAACTCTTGTGCTGAACCAAAGTGCATATTAATCATACCCTCACCAGCTGTTGTAACTGCAACAAGTTTTGTTTCACCAGTTGAGCTAAGTTCTAATTTAGTAGCTTGTTCTAGTTTAATTCTCTCATTAGCAGCTTCTAAATGAGTTCTCCAATTTTCTATCATCTCATGTTTTTGAGCTCTGGCTTTTATATTGTATTTTTTCTCTAACTCTTCAAAACTTAATGCTGCAAACATCTCTTTTCCAAACTCATCACTTCTATCTTCACCTATAAGTCCAACAGCATCTGCTCTACATTGTCTACAGTGTTTCATAAGTTTCATATCCATACCACACGCTTCTTGTACAGCCATAGTTTCTTGGTCTGTGGCACTTGGAACTCCCTCTAAACCAAATTTAGTTCCAAATTCTGGTGCAGAAAGTAATGGCATAATGTTATGTAAAAATACATTCATCTCTTTTAATTTTTTAGCAACATTTGGTAAATCTTTATCATTAATACCTGGAATTAAAACTGAATTTGCTTTAACTAAAATTCCTCTATCTGTTAATGCTTTAATCCCTTCAAGTTGTTTTTCTAAAAGAAGTTTAGCACCTTCAGCACCCCATACTTTTTTATGATTCCAGTGTACCCAAGGATATATTTGTGCACCTATTTCACCTGTTGGATCAACAGTATTAATTGTTACAGTAACATGATCTACATTATATTTTTCTATCTCATCAATATAATCTGCAATTCTAAGACCATTTGTAGATAAACAAAGTTTTAAATCTGGTGCCTTTTCTTGAAGCATTCTAAAAGTATCAAAAGTTTTTTGTGGATTTGCTAATGCATCACCTGGTCCTGCGATTCCTACAACTGAAAGTTGTTGAATCTCTCCACCAATATAAAGTACTTTTTTTACTGCTTCTTCTGGACTAAGTTTTCCACTTGTAACTCCTGGTCGACTTTCATTTGAACAGTCGTATTTTCTGTTACAATAGTTACATTGGATATTACATGCAGGTGCTACTGCTACGTGGATTCTAGCATAGTGCTGATGAGCACCTTCACTATAACAAGGGTGATTGTTGATTTTTGCATGGATGTCTGCTGCTACTGGATCATTTGGGTCAAATCCCATATCATTAGTAGTACCACATCCTCCTGTTGAACAACTCATATCATAATCCTTTTTATTTAATATAAGAAGGTATATTCAATAAGTGTTCCATAAGTTTTTTATTAAAACTTAAATTTAGGAATTAGAAAATGACTATAAATTTTAACTAAATCTTTTTACTAGTTTTTTCTTCCCAAATTCAACTCCGGGCTGATCATAAGTATTAATATCTAAAAAAGCTCCAACACAAGAAGTAAGTAACTCATAATAGCTCAAGAGTATACCAATATTTTTTTCACTTAATGTATCTAAAAGTATTAAATCTGTTGGAATTTTTTCATCAATTAAACTCTCAATTGTAGCATTACACTCAGCATTTAAAAGTGTATCAAAACTATGCCCATTGATATAATTTGTTTTTTCTAAGAAATCTAGATTCATATTTGGTATTTGTAACTCTTTTTCAAAATCTTTAATTTGAATAAAACTTACTGTCTTATTCTCTACACCTTGAATAATAAGCTGCAAAAATGAATGTTGATCTATTGAACCCACAAGCCCAACAGGAGTTAGTCCTACTTTTTTATTACAACTATCTATTTTTCCTAAACTTTCTCCCCAAAGTTGTACATACCAATCATTAAAATATGAAAAATATGTACAATAACTAAATAAAGTATTAATACAATATTTCTCTTTATTTTTAAAATAAAAATATCCTTTTTCAAGTATATGATTTTCATTTTTATTAAAAAATGATTCAATAAAATCTTGAGAACCTTCTAAAATTTTTTCCACTTTATACCCTGCAAGTGTTAAAGGAACAACACCAACTGCACTTAATACAGAAAATCTTCCTCCAACATTTAGTGGTATATTAAATTGTGGTATATTATTTTTAAAAGCCAATTTTGAAAGACTTGAATCTTTATCTGTTATAGCTATTATTTTATTGTTATCTTTTTTCAAATCTAATTTAAATTTTTCAAGTATATATTTAAAAATAGAAGTAGTTTCTATTGTAGAACCTGATTTTGATATGATGATAAAAATAGAATCTGTTTTCTTTAAATTTTTTGTTTTTGAAGCTATATCTAAAGGATCAACATTTTCTAAAAAAGTTATATCTATTGAAGATTTTTGTTTCAGTTTCAATAGTTCATATACAGCTTTTGTTCCTAAACTAGAACCACCAATACCTATAACTACAATGTTTTTTATTTTTTTATTTTTTAAAGCCTTACTATTCTTTTTATATTCTTTAATCTCTTTTAGAATAGTTTTTGATGTTTCATACAATTTATAATAACCAACTCTTCCAGAGTTTTTTTCTTCTTCTAACGTATGAAAAACTTCTTCGATTCGTTGTTTCTCTTTTTTCCCAAGTTCTTGTTTGAAATTTTGTTTAAATTGAATCATAATATACTACTTTTTCTCTTTTGTATTTAATTTATTATAAAAATAGTTTGTAGCTTCTACAAAACCATCAACACTTCCACAATCAAACCTTTTCCCTTTAAATTTGTATGCTATTACCATCCCCTTTTTCGCTTGTTCACATAAAGCATCTGTAATTTGAATCTCGCCATTTTTACCAGGCTTTACATTTTTAATCATATCAAAAATATCTGGAGTTAAAATATATCTTCCAATAACAGCTAAATTAGAAGGTGCCTTATCATTGTCTGGTTTTTCAACCATATTTGAAACCATATAAACACCCTCTTCAATCTCTTTACCCTCAATTACACCATATTTATGAACATCTTCGTTTGGTACCTCCATAGTTGCTACTACACAACATTTGTATTTATAATGCAAATCAACCATCTGTTTTAATATTCCATCACCATCAGGATTAACACAAAGGTCATCAGCAAGGATAACAGCAAATGGATTTTGAAATCCTACAAGTACATTTCCTTTATAAATAGCATCACCTAAACCTCTCATCTCATTTTGTCTCGTATAGGTAAAAGTACACTTATCCATAATATTTCTAATATCACCCAGAAGCTCTTCTTTAGAACTCCCTTTTATTTGATGTTCTAATTCATAAGAGATATCAAAATGATCAGTAATAGCTCTCTTACCACGTCCTGTAATAATAGCCATAACATCACATCCAGCTTCCATAGCCTCTTCAACTCCATATTGAATAAGTGGCTTTGTTAAGATAGGCAACATCTCTTTAGGCATAGCTTTTGTTGCTGGTAAAAATCTTGTACCATATCCTGCTGCTGGAAATAAACATTTTTTGATCATTTTTTCTCCTTCTGATTCTGTTTTTCTTTTTTATCTTTTTTCAACCATAATACATCGTACGGTTGCATAATAACTTTATTTTTAATACCAATATTGTGTGCAATTATATCTATTAATATCTCAGAAGTAACTTGTCTTAAATCAACTTCTACTTCATGATTCGCAAAGTTATGTAATGCTAAGATCGACTCATCTTCATCTTCAGCATATTGTCTTATGGCAAAGATGTCTTTTCCAAAATCTAAAAACTCAAATTTTGAGAAAGGATTAAAAGCTGCTTCATTAATTCTTATAGAGATAAGTTGTTTATATTTCTTAAAAAGTAACTTTCTTAAGCTCCCATCTTCTTCTAATTGTTCTTTAATATTATCAAAATTTAATTTCTCTCGATTAATTGCCCTATTTCTTCTTGTTTTTCGTACGGCTTCATGATAACTTTCTGAACCAACCAAAGAATGGAAATAAATCCCAGGAACTCCTGGCATTGAAAGTACAACTGCTTGAGATAGAAGCATTCTTTTTATTCGTAAAGCAATACTCTCTTTTGGGTCAGTTAAAATATCAATATAACTACAGTTTAATTCATACGGTGATTTTTCTTCATCACCTACAGCACGATAAGAAACTAATCCACCATGGTTTTCACAAGATTTTACTAAAAAGTTTAACTCTTCATCATCAAGAATATCATTAACAGCTCGAACCCCTACTCCATCATGACTTGCCGTAAAGTTGAAAAAACACACCTTATCACTAGGAAGTGTTAAAGTTTTTGCCCATGCAGTAAGTTTTGTAGTATCACCTTTTAACACAGAAAAAGCTAAAAGCGGAGGTAAAGCAAAATTATAAACCATCTGCGCTTCATCATCACCTTCTCCAAAATAAGAGATATTTTCATCATGAGGTACATTTGTTTCAGTGATAATAAAAACTTCAGGTGCAACTTCATGAATTACTTGACGCATTAATTGAATCAATTCATGTGTTTGAGGAAGATGAACACAACTACTTCCTATCTCTTTCCAAATAAAAGCAATAGCATCAAGTCGTAAAAGAGTTGCACCATGTTCCACATAAAATAACAATACATCTAAAACTTTTAAAAGTACTTTATAATTTGCGTAATTTAAATCCACCTGATCATTACTAAACGTGGTCCAGATATGTCGAATTTTTCCTTCAATATCTGTAAACTCTGTTAAAAGAGGAGATGTTCTTGGTCTTACAACATTGCTTAAATCTGTAAGAGGATCTAAATCTATAAAAAATTCTGCAAATTCTGGATCATTTTCTAAATAATGATTAAACCAACGACTGAGATGACTTACATGATTTATAACACCATCAAACATTAATCTATGGTTTTCAGAGAGTTTTTTAATATCTTTCCATGAACCTTTTAATGGACAAACCCCTTTATAGTTTACAATAGAAAAACCATCATCTGAAGAGTAAGGGTAAAAAGGGAGAATATGTACTGTATTGATACAATCTTGTACATACTCGTTTAAAAATCTATTCAGTGTAGCAAGTGCTGTTTCACCTTCGTGAAATATTTGATCTCCATAAGTGATTAAGATAACATCTTTTTGACTAAGTATATAAGGCTTACTTTCTATTTTTTGCTTATAAATCTCTATCATTAACAATATTGAACTATAGGCTTTTTTTGCATCATGTTCATTATAAATAGCAAACAATGACTCTTTGATAAACTTGATTCTATCTTCTGTAGTGTGCATAGTATAGTGTTCTTCTGTTGCCATTATTTATTATCTTTATTCACAATATTTATAAACTCTTCTGATAACTCAGGAAGTACAGAACGAACACTAATCCAAGCTGAAAGAGAAGGAACACCTAAAGGGTCTTTTGAAAACTCTTTACAAGCTTGTTTTAATGCTTTATCAAAAGTCTCAACTGCTTCAATCTCTTTTTTTCTATCAAAATGAAGTGAATTGAATTTTGCTAGTGCATCATATCTTGATATAGCTCTTCGACTCTCTTGAAAAAATGATGTTCGTAATGTTTTTAAAGATTCCTTTGAAAAAGTTACACCTCTCTGAGACATAATTCTAAACATAGTTTGTGCTATATCAATAGCCATTTTTGCAACACCACCTTCTAACTCTTTTGATGGTTCTATATTTTTTAACTCTTGATGTTTATGTTCGTAGGTTTCCATAATTTCAGTTTGACAAATTCTTCTCACTGAAGTATTTTCATACACTTCACTCAATGTTGAAACTTCTAGTCCCCACGTTGGAGAGATTCTTATACCTCGTGCAAGTGTTCGTATAAATGCAAATTCTCCAGAAAGTGAATACCTAAAACTATCCATATAATCAAGATATTCAGTTGTACCATAAGTTTTTTTCAAAGCTTTAATAAGAGGAGAATAAAACAACCGTGTAACTCTTCCATGAAGCTTATCTGTAACTCTAGAATAATATCCTTTATTAAATTCAAAATCTAATGCTGGATGAACTATAGGATAAAAAAGTCTTGCTGGTATTTCTCTTGTATAATTTACAATATCACAATCATGCAGAGCAAAAGCATAAGCATCTGGATCAGATAAGGCATAACCTATCATAGTCCAAACATTCCTACCTTTTCCTTTTATATTAGTACTTCTAAAGTCATTATCATCAAACTTTTTATACATTGCTTTCATTTGTGGACCATCATTCCACAAAACATCTACTTTCACACCCAAAGTTGCCATAATTTTTTTAACATCTTCAAATTGTTTTTTTGTAGCTCTGTCTAAACCTAAGATAATCTTATAAAGATATTTTACACCTTTGAGTTCTTGAAGTATTTTCTTCATAGCTGGCGTTTCAAACTCACTATAAAGAGCTGGTAAAAGAAGAACCATATTTCTTCTTTTACTAAACTTTTCTAATTCTTTTTCCATACTTTCTAAATTTAAATTAGAAACATTTTGTAATGTAGTTATACTACCGTTTTGAAAAAAATCTGCCATAATATATTCACCTTACATTTTTTTATGTATAGATTATAACAACATTAACCTCTATAGAAAATAGAAGAGATGTATAAAATCTACACATTTCAGTAATCAACTTGTAATAATTATGCAAGAAAAACTAATTAGGCTTTTTTAATACTATTATAAAATCCATTACATTTGTACCAGTTTTTCCTGTTACAAAATCGTACCCTAATTTATGAAAAAATGTATTACTATCACTATTTTTTAAATAATCTTTTGGATTTAACTTCTCTTGTTCAATTTTTTTATAAATATCAAAATCAACAAATGCACCCGTAGCATCAGAGTTTCCATCTCCACCATCACTTCCAGCACATAAAAGTGAGATATCTTTCGTAATACTTTTTTGTACTAGTAGCTTTAAAGCTAACTCTTGATTTCTTCCACCTTTACCAGTTCCTTTTACTTTTGTAGTTGTTTCGCCACCAAAAAGTAAAGAAAAACTTTTATATCGTTTATCATATTTGTTGATACATTTTTCAATAAATTTTGAAGCATCTGAAGTATTCATATCCAAAGTTGTTGTTATGATTTTTGTATGTTCTACTTTAGATGAAATATATTTTTTAGCTTCTTGAAGTGCTTTTGTATTGTTTCCTATAAGTGTATGTGTAAACTTTCCATTATTCATAGGAGCAGAACCTATAGTGTTCATATCATCCCCTATTACATCACTTAAAACAAATACAACACCTTTTTTGGTTTTAAATTTATCTGCTAACTTTCCACCTTTTATTTGTGAGAGTTTTTTTCTCTCTTTATTTAACTCTTTTATATCAATACCAGAAGTTAAAAGTTTGGAAGATATTTTTTTAAATTCATTTAAACTCATACCATCTTTGGGTAGCTCAACCATAGCAGAAGCACCACCACTTAGAAAGAAAATAAAACTATCAGTATTTTTGAGTTTTTTAATCTCTTGAAGCAGTAATTTAGCTGATTTAACACTTTTTTGAGAAACAAGTGGATGTGTAGAAGTAAAATGTTTTATCTTTTTTAACTTACCTTCTTTATTAGAGATAGCAACACCACCTAAAATATTGTTTTTCAATACTTTCTCAGCCTCTTTTGCCATATCAAATCCAGCTTTTCCTATTGAAAAAACATAGACTTTTTTATCTTTATATTTAAGTAGATTTTCTTTTACAATCGTTTTTGGTAATACTGCTTTTACAGCTTGAAAATAGATTTTTTCTAGCTCTTCTTTTCTACACATTTTTTAAAATCATCTCATTAAATCCCTGACTACTTTGATAAGTAGATTGTTGCATATTGGGTAAATTTATATTAAGATATTCATTTTTATAATCTTTGATTACTATAGGGGTATCTACAACTTCTAACATCTTAATATCATTTTCTCCATCACCTAGAGCAAGAGAGTGTATCTTTTCATCATAAAGTTTTTCAAAAAGTTCTATAGTTTTTTTGACTGCTATTCCTTTATCTTGTTTTTCTCCAATAAGATGAAAAAATCTACCACCTTGAGTGATTTTAATTTTATAAGTTGAAGCTAGATTTTTGAGTTTTTCTAGTTTTGTAATATCTTTTAAAATAAAAGGTTCTGTAAATTCTCTTTGTTTTGCAAATTTGGCATTTTGAATTTCAAGCCCAGTAACTTTAGCAATCTCATCTTCATCCATATCACTAAAACCAAGCATACCAAACTCATCTTTGTATTGATTGTAAAAGTTCAAAATTTGTTCATAAGTCTTTCCAAATATTAAAACTTTATACTCTTCAAAGTCTTTCAAAAAGTCCAACTCTAAGTTTTGATAGTTTTTAGGTATAAAAAGTGCTGCACCATTTTCTACAATAAAAGGTTCAACTATACCAACTTTTTTTTGTAACTGTTCTACCTCAATTTTTGTTTTACTTGTAGTAAAAACAAGTGGTATCTTTTTTTTCTTTATAATAGCAAGTGCTTCTTGTGCTTCTTCAAAAGAATAGTTATGATGATTTAAAAATGTTCCGTCTAGATCTGTAAATATTATATTTTTCATGATAAAAGTGTAACATAATAGAGTTACATATCCAAGAGAATCATGAATAAATTTTATACAATAAAAATAATGGGAAGAATTTATACTAGATAGTTTGAAAACTATCTAGTTGAAGTTTATAATTAAACCTCTACAGCCATTTTAGCTTCTCTGTCTTCTATAGAGATAGACTCTCTAAAAGGTCGAGGTTGATTTGCTGGGCTTAAAATCCCATTTTTCTTATGAACTCTAATACTATAGATTCCATTTTCTTGTCCATCTAAATAGTATGAGTCATATTCTTCAGTATAAGGCATATCCCATACAATACACCCTTCTGTAGGACATACTTCAGCACATTTTGGTATTGTTGTATCTACACATTCAATACATTTTTCAGGTTTTACATAAGTAAATTCAGCATCTGCTAATGGTGATTCATCCGCACTTACGATCGCAGTTGCTGGACACTCTTCTATACATGCATCACAGTTTATACAACTGTCTGTAATATATACTGACATCTTACCATTCTCCTATATTTGCATGAGATTCTCTATCACTCATTGAAATCTCTTCCATATATGGTTGCGCTTTTACTTCTGGAAGCATAAGACCTTTTTTCTTGTGTTCTCTAATATTGTAAATACCAGCTTCATTTCTCTCTTTGAAGTATTCGTTAAACTCTGCTGTATATGGCATATCCCATACGATTGCACCTTCTGTTGGACAGGCTTCAACACATCTTGGTGCATCAGCATGACCTACACACTCAACACAAGACTCAGGTTTTACATAAAATTTATCATCACTTGGATTTTTTTCGTTAGAATCTTCTAAAATTGCTGCAACAGGACACTCACCTGCACATGCCTCACAATTTATACATTCATCTGTTATTAATACTGCCATATTTTTCTCCTGTTTTTGATTTTAGATAAATCTCAAAATCAATCATATTTCATATTCATTTTAAGATTTATCTAATTAGTTTGGTAAAATGAGTATATTGAAGTTTAGTTTTAGTATATGGTAACTGCGGATTTGTTTGCCAATATACTCATTTACATTTTTGATATATACAAAATCTATTCCATTGGTACATATATTGCATAACTTAAGTATAGTAAATTATGAAAAGGATAATAATTTGGAAATAGAAATAGATAATCAAAAAGTTGTTTTACAAAAAAAAGAGCGATCTATAGGAAGTGAAGCACCTGCAATACGAGTAAAAATGGATAATGGAGAAACAAAAGTAATTGGAATGATGGCAAGTAAAGTACAAGTTCTTATCTCTGTACCAAATGAAGAAAGCCTTACAGATGATTTTCTTAATGTTATAAATAAACATATTGCAAAATCATTAACTTACATTATTAGTGCGCAACCTATTACAAAAATGTTAGAGAATATTGACACTTCTAGTGATTTTAAAGATTTTAGTCTTAAAATGGGTGTGAATGTTAACGATACCCTTTGTGCAAAATCAATTTTTATCATCAACAAAGAGGGTGAAATCGTATATAAAGAGATTGTACCAAATTTAACAACTGAATTTGATATCGAAAATTTTGATACAGCTTTAGATGCTGCAATCAAATTTAAGCAAAAAGGACACACCCATGAAAACTGGATGGGCGTGTAACTCATTATGAAACACTTTGAAGATGAAAAACATCTCCTTCATAATGAAGATATAGACACCTTACATAAAGAATTTCTAGATATTTATAATGGTGTTGATATCACTGATGATAACAGCTATAGAACCTATTTAATAAAACTTTATGAACACTCTAAAATACATTTTCGTATTGAAGAGGAACTCATGGATGAATCTGGATATAGAACATCTAAAGAACACAAAGATGAACATTGTAAAGTATTAGCAGAGATGAACTATTTTATTAACTTATCTCAGAATAGATTTGGTATCAATATGTTAAAAGCTTATTATAAAGAAAAAATACCACATTGGTTTGATTTGCATCTTATTAGTATGGATAGTGATCTCTCTCATCACTTAAAAAAAACACCTTTAAAGGAACAAAATGTTTAGTAACACAACACTACAATGGCTAGAAGAAAATGACTACGATAAAAATGATATCAACAAAGTTGGAAAACATGGAAACAGTGCTTTAATGAAAGCTGTAAGAGAAGCTAGAAGTGATATAGCAAAAGAGATACTAGATACAAAACCAGACTTAGAAATTACAAATGTAGATGGAAATACAGCACTTTGGAATGCTTGTTTTGGACAAGATTACACTTGTGTTGAATTACTGGTAAATGCAGGAATAAATCTAGATAAAATGAATGACAATGGAGTTACCGCTTTAATGTATAGTGCAAGTGCAGGGAAAGAAGATATGGTAAAACTACTTCTTGAAGCTGGTGCGAACAAAACTATCGAAAATCTTGATGGATTTAAAGCTATCGATTTAGCAGTAACTCCAAAAATTTTTAAAATGTTAAAATAGTGACAATACGAAAAGCTACATCAGAAGATATCAAAGCTATTACAAAGCTTTTATATCATCTTTTTACCCAAGAGGTAGAATTTGTTTTCAATAAAAAACTTCATAAAAAAGCTTTACGAAAAATAATCAATAACAATGATATTGGTGAGATATTTGTTGTAGTTAAAAAAGAAAAAATCATAGGTTGTGTAAATATACTTTATACGATAAGTTCTGCACTTGGAGGTACTGTTGCACTTCTAGAAGATATGATAATAACACCTAAACACAGAGGAAAGTCTGTGGGAACAAAACTTTTACAATATACTATAAAATATCTCACAAAAAAACAAATACAAAGAATCACACTTCTAACAGATAAAGATAACTATAAAGCACATCAATTTTATGAAAATCTAAATTTTCAATTTTCTGATATGATTGTTTATAGACAGCTTCTCAAAAAAAAATCTTCAAACTAATAAAATTAAATTAAATAAGATAGTTTATGTCTTATTTAGAAATTCTTGCGTATCTTTGAACAAAATACTACAAAGGAGATACCATGAGAGAAGTGATAAACATATACAAAAAGCACAAGATAAATGTTGACAATTTTATTTCAATTGTTATTAAAACTTTGCCAGATGATTATATCAAAAACTCTAAATATATTTTAGATAATAACAGATATATTCAATTACTTTATAGTGTAGATGAAAACTATAAACAAAGTAGCCCAGTGATTTGTAGAAAAAGTGTCGATGAGATGCATTTGGAAAGTGATAAAAGTCACTATTTTATGAGATTAGATTTAAATAAAGACAATATTTATATCTCAAATCCATATATCCATTATAGGACGGGAAAAGCAAGTTTATCAGTTGTAAAAAAACAAAATGACAGTTATTATATCTTTGATTTTAATTTGATACATTTACTTGAAGAATTAAAACTTATTGATTATAACAGTACCTATGACAAGTTCAAAAGACTCATTTATATTTTCGGTTCTTTTATGTTAGGGATTATTTCTATTGTTTTAATTGGTCATGGTGGATATACTTTTATGACAATGACAACAAATCCTCTAGGTTTTGACTTTTTTGAAACAACCTTTAAAGCTATAATATCAGTTACATTGGGGATTGCTATTTTTGATTTGGCAAAACAAATATTTGAACATGAGGTTATTTTTCACTCTTTTAGTCATGCAAATGATAGACAATATAAGGTTTTGGGGAAATTTTTAATCTCAATTATTATTGCTTTATCTATTGAAACTTTAATGGTTGTTTTTAAAATCACTTTAGATGACTATAAAAATATGGATTCTGCTTTTTATTTATTGTTTGGTACAACGATTATGTTTATAGGTTTGGCATATTTTTATAAAAGTATAACCCAAAGTTCAATTTTAGAAAAAAAACAAGCAGATGAATTTTAAGTAACCATGTAGCTTATCTAAATATGGTAAGCTACATTATGGTTACACAACAATCCTTGATTGCTACAAAATCTTATGATAAAATAAAGCCCTAAACTAAGAGATACTAAAAGGTTTAAAATATGAAAAAACTCTTTCTTTCCCTTCTTACCATTATCATCATTCTTTTTATATTCAATCATTATGCCTCAAAAAATCAATATGATGACTTAAATGCTACTCCATTAGAAAGTATCAAAAAAATTGAAATAACAAAAAATAAAACTTTAGGTATAGCATTTGGTGGGGGTGGTGTGAGAGGTTTTATGCACTTAGGTGTTATCAAAGCTTTAGAGGAAGCTGGTATAAAACCTGATATTGTTACAGGAAGTTCAGCAGGTTCTATTGCTGCTTCTTTGTATGCTTCTGGCATGAAATATAGAGAAATTGAAAAAATAGTCACATCTCTTAAAGAGAAAGATTTAGCTGATATAAATCTATTTTCCGATGGTGGATTAATAGGTGGGAAAAAACTCTCAACTTGGATACAACAAAATACAAATAATATTGACATAGAAAATACTCCCATAAAACTAGGTATAGCTGTTACAGACTTAACAGATGGGAAACCACTTCTTATCACAAAAGGAGATATGGGTAAAGCGGTTCAAACATCTTCAACTGTACCAGTGGCATTCGTACCTATAAATTCCAATGGAAATATTTATATTGATGGTGGAATTTTATCTCTCATTCCTATACGATTTGCAAAGGCAATGGGTGCTGATATTGTAGTTGGTGTTGATATTTATTGTGGTAAAAAAAACAAACCAAAAGAAGAGATGCTCAATATTGCCATGGCAACGCTTCGATTACAAAGTTGTGAGATAAGTAAAGAGGAGCAAAGTGAAGCAGACTTTATCATAAGACCAAATTTTGAGCCAAAAAGTTTTAGTAGCTTTGATTCTAAAGAAGAGTCTATTGAAGCGGGATATAAAGCTACAAAAGTGATGATTGAAGCTATAAAGAAGAAATTATTATAACTTCATACGCAAGGTATACATATTGCATAAGTACTTCTATATAATTATATAGGACAAAACACCATGGGAAAAATAGAAGATAAAATCAAACAAGATTTGATGAGTGAAATATTTACAGATACTTTTAAAATCTACGAATTTATTGATACACGATTTAAACTAGATGAAAAACAAAGAAATGAAATCATCTCTAAAATCAATAGTTTAAATAATGACTTAACGGTAATGTTAAAAGAGATAAAACTTTCATAAAACGAACCTATCTAAGTTCGTTCTACTCATCCTCTTTTGCAAATTTTTCATAAAGAAAACTTAAGATTGCTTCTCTACATCTAATATATTCTGGATCAGTTTGTAAAGCTACTCTGTCTCTTGGTCTCTCTAAATTAACTTCCAATATTTCACCAATAGTAGCTTCTGGACCATTTGTCATCATAATAACTCTATCACTTAAAAGTACAGCTTCATCAATATCATGTGTTATGATAATAACTGTATTTTTTGCTTTCTCTTGTATTCTCATAAGATGTTCTTGAAGATTTGCTCTTGTTAAACTATCTAAAGCACCAAATGGTTCATCCATAAGTAATACTTTTGGAGAAATTGATAATGCTCTAGCAATACCAACTCTTTGTTTCATACCACCACTTATCTCATCTGGTTTTTTATCTTTTGCATGATCAAGATTGACCATAGAAATATATTTTTCTACCCTATCTCGTAACTCTTTACTAGAAAGTTCTGGCATCACTTTTTTCACAGCCATTTCAATATTTTGATATACACTTAACCATGGAAGTAATGAATGGTTTTGAAATACAACTGCTCTATCTGGACCTGGTCCTTTTACCTCTTTATTTTCTAATATGATGTGACCATCAGTTTGTGCATCAAGACCTGATATCATATTTAATAAAGTAGATTTTCCACATCCACTGTGTCCAATAATAGAGATAATCTCATCTTTTCTAATCTCTAAATTTACATTTGTAACAGCCACATAATCATCTTTTCCTGGAATTGGAAATCTTTTCTCAATATTTTCTAAACTTAAAAACTTTTTTTCCATTACGCTCTACCTTTTTTTCTATAATCAAAGAAATCTGCTATTTTACCCATAACTAAATCCAACATAAATCCAACTATACCAACTATAATAATCCCTATAATAATATTTGCATAGGCTAAATTATTGTACTCATCCCATATCCAAAAACCTATACCTATACCACCTGTTAACATCTCAGCAGCGACAATAACAAGCCAAGCAATACCAAGACTTAGTCTCATACCTGTAAAGATAAATGGAATAGCCACTGGTAAAATTATTTGAATGACTTTTTCTAAAGGTGTAAATCTTAAAACTTTTGCAACATTCATATAATCTTCATTGACACTTCGTACACCTAAAGCTGTATTAATAATAATTGGCCAAATAGAAGTAATAAATATAGTTGAAATTGCTGTTAAATTAATATCTTTGAAAATAAACAACAATAATGGCAACCAAGCAAGTGGAGACACTGGTTTGAGTATTTGTATGAATGGGTCAAACGCATATTGAGCACTTTTACTCATACCTATAAATAATCCAACAGGAACACCTACAATAATAGCTAATGCAAAACCTCCAAATACTCTTTTAAGTGATTCTAAGATTTGCCAAAAAATCCCTTTATCATCTTGGTTTTCTATATAAAATGGATCCGCTAAAACACCTTTTAATACCTCTCCATCAGTTGTTTCTCCACCAAAAGCTGCAACATAAGTATTTGTTGGTGTTGGAAAGCCATTAACAACTTGTGCTATACCAGACCAAATCTGAATGATTACTATAAATACCACAAGTGGTAACAGTATTTTTTTTAGAATTTCTTTATTCATTTTTTTCCTTTACTTTGATTTGAATTTTAAGATATATCTTTAATATACATCTAACCTAGATACATATTAAAATATACCTTTTACGATTACAAAATAGTCAAAAGACTATTTCGTAACATATTTTGGATCAGCACATCCAGCTGGTCCATAAGGACATACATATTTTGGTTGTTTTGTTTCAACTTGCCATTTGTTTACTTTTGCTAATTCTTCTTTAGATACTTTAGGTGTAGTTACACTAAATGTATCATAAATATATTCAACAGCTTTATTAGGATCCCATACTTTTCCATCAATGAATTTATTGTATTCATCAACTCCATCTTTTTTCCAAGGACTTGGTGGTAATGTATACCCTACTTCTTTTGCAACTTGAGCAAATAAATCTGGTCTATAAACTTTTTCAATTGTTGCTTTCATATCAACTGGTTTGTCAAGTTGTCCCCATCTGTACATTTGTGTAATAAACCACATACCATGAGAATAAAATGGATAAGAAGCATAGTAGTTTGCAAATACATTAAACATTGGATTTTCAGAATCTACACCTTTATTGTACAGAAATGTTCCAGACATAGATTTTCTCAAGACATCAACTGGTGCTTTTACATAGTTATTTTGTGCTAAAAATTTCAGCGCTTCTTCTCTATGCTCCCAAGACTCATCCAACCACATTTGTGCTTTTATAACTGCTCTCATAACTGCTTTAGTAGTTTCAGGATATTTTTCTACAAAATCTGCTCTTGCTTGTAAAACTTTTTCTGGATTATTGTTCCAAATATCATAGTTTGTTACTAGGGCACTTCCTGCACCTTTAAGTACAATTCTTGAATTCCAAGGTTCCCCTACACAATATCCCTCAATGTTACCAGCTATTAAATTTTGTGGCATTGTAGGTGGTGGAAATGGTTTGATTGTACAATCTTCATCTGGTTTTATACCAGACCCAGCCATCCAATATCTTAATTCATAGTTATGTGTTGAAACTGGATGAACCATACCAAAAGCAAGTGGTGCATAATTTGACCCTTCTGTTTTATGTTTTTCATCAATATATTTTTTTAAACTATCTGCACTTACAGGTCTTGATGTTTTATCTAAACCATATTTTTGCATCTCTTTAATAATATTATTACCATAAGTAATTGCATTACCATTAAAATCTAAACTTAACAATGCTTGTAAATGTGCATCTCCATTTATCCCTAAAGTTGCAGCTATTGGCATACCAGCTAATGCATGTGAGAAATCATATTCTCCACTTATTACTTTTTGCTGAATACCTGGCCATCCACCACCCTCTTTTGCAACATGTACATCTAAACCTTCTGCTTTAAAAAAACCTTTCTCTTTTGCAATAACCAATGGTGCACAATCTGTTAGTGCAATAAACCCTATTTTTAATTTTGTTTTTTCTGGTGCTGCTAAAAGTGTAGAAGCTACAACTGAAATCCCAAGACCAACTTTTAAAACTGTTTTTAACATTTTTTCTCCTTAAATTTACATTATAAATGTTTAATAAGGGAAGTATACATTAATTTTAAAAAAGAATATACAGCTTTATTGTATAATTTATATACATTATATTCTTAATTTTTCATTAATTAGTATGGTATAATCATTTTATAATTTTTTAAAGATATAATAATAAAGATATAAAGGGAAAAGAAAATGATTAAATCTGTTTGTGGATATTGTGGTGTAGGTTGTGGGTTAGAATATGATGAACATAAACTATTAGGAGATGTCACTTATCCAACTAATGAAGGAAAACTTTGTAGTAAAGGAATCTCTGAACTTATAAGTATCCAAACACCAACACGACTTTTAAGACCTCATATAAGAGAAGATATAAACGATGAATATAAAATATCAACTTGGGAAGATACTATTAGTATAATTGCAGACAAAATCAAAACTACACCAAAAGATAAAATAGGTTTTTATCTTTCAGGACAGCTTTTAACAGAAGATTACTATATAGCAAACAAGCTTTGTAAAGGTTTCATAGGAACAAATAATGTAGATACAAATAGTAGAACTTGTATGGCATCTGCAGTTGTAGCTTATAAAAAATCTATAGGTGCAGACTTTGTACCTGTACGAATGAATGATATTTTTAAAAGTGATTTACTTATCCTTGCAGGGGCAAATACTGCTGAAGCTCATGTAGTTTTTCACAATCAAATAAAAAAAGCAAAAAAAGAGGGTTTAAAAATTGTCGTAATTGACCCTAGATATACTGAAACTGCAAAAATTGCAGATATATATATCCCTTTAAGAGTAGGAAGTGATATAGACTTTTTTAATCTTGTAAGTAAAAGATTGATAGATGAAGAACTTTATGATAAAGAATTTGTAGAAAATTATATTAATAATTTTGAACTTCTCAAAAATAAATTCAAAAGAGTACCTGTAACTAAAATGTTAAAAAGAACAGGTTTATCAGCTGAACAGTTTGAAGAATTTTGGACTCTATATAAAAATAGTCCCAATATTATCACTGCTTGGACTATGGGACTGAATCAATCAAGTCAAGGGGTAGATAAAAACTTAAGTCTTATCAATACACATCTTCTTACTGGGAAAATTTTTAAAGCTGGAAATGGTCCTTTAAGTTTAACTGGACAGCCAAATGCTATGGGTGGACGAGAAGTTGGTGGATTATCTACAATGTTGGCTGTTCATCTAGGGTTTGATAATGAAAGTATCAAAAAAGTGAGTGAATTTTGGCAAACAGATAAAATTGACAATAAAGCAGGACTCACAGCAACTCAGATGCTAGAAGCCAACTTAGATGTTTTAATAGTGTGTCACACAGACCCTATTTATCATCTTCCAAATAGAAACAGAAGTGAAGAACTTATCAAGAAAATACCATTTATCGTAGAAATCAATGCTTATGAAAATAGTGAAACTGCAAAATATGCACATATAAGACTTCCAGCTGCTCCTTGGGGAGAAAAAGAGGGAACACAAACAAATCTTGATAGAACTATCACAAAACAAGAAAAACTTACCCGTATATCTATAGATTGTAAACCAGATTGGGAAATTTTTCAACTTATTGCTCAAAAACTTGGCTTCAAAAGATATTTTAATTACAATAGTCCTAAAGAGATATTTGAAGAGTTCCAAGCAATGACAAAACTAAACTCATATATGAATATCCATGAAGCTTCTTATGATACTCTCTCAAATGAGCCATTTATTTGGGGACAAAGAATTAAGGAGTTTCTAACACCTGACAAAAAAGGAAATCTTCACTTTGTAGAAAATAAGCTTTTAAGTGAAAAAGCCTCATTAAAATACCCTTTTATACTTCTAACAGGTCGTACAAGAGACCAATGGCACTCTGGAACAAAAACAAATCTTCCTACAACACTTTTAAAGTTTAAAGAACTAAATTTTTGTGAAATTAATCCAAATGATGCAGAAGAACTTAATATAAAAGATGGCGATGAAATAAAAGTACTTTCAAGTAGAGGAGAACTTCTCACAAAAGCACTTATCACTGATACTATCAGAGAAAAAACACTTTTTATCCCCATAAGTAATAGAGATGTAAACTATTTAACAAATGACTTACTAGATAAAGATTCACTAGAGCCTGACTATAATCATAGTGCTGTGAAGATTGAGAAGATATAATACTATATCTTCTGTCTACTTGTGATACATTAAAAACATAAAAAAATTTATAACTAACATCAAATAAAATCCAACTTTATACACCATAAGTGGATTTTTTTCTAATAGTGGCGCATTTTTATTAAAATACGGTTTTACCTTTTGAGTATTTTCTAACTCATACATCATATTTGAATAGTTTTTATATCTGTTTTGTTCCTCTATAGCTATACTTCGTAATATCACACTATCTAGCCAATGTGGAATTTTATTATTTAACTCTTTTAATGATTTTGCTTGTTTAAAAGTAGGATTTTGAAAAGGTTCTATCTCTCCGTATGGAAACTTTTTTGTCAAAGATTCATAAAGAGTTACCCCTATAGAAAAAATTTCACTTGTTTCACTTATCGCATCCCCCTGAAATCTTTGAGGAGAAAGATATGAGGGAGTTCCTGCTTTTGAGTTGATACTATATACTTCTGTGATACTTCCAAAATCTATAATTTTAAAGAATTTTTTATCAGCTCTCTTTGTAATCATAATATTTTCAGGTTTTATATCCCCATGCACTAAATCAAATTTTATAAGATATTGAGACATTTTTAAAAGTGTTTTAGCGAGATTTATCGACTCATCTACACTTAAAACTCTTTTTTTCAAATATGTTTTTAAATCAACTCCATCAAGAGCTTCCATGACATAATATCTGCATGTTCTTTTTTTCGGAATAACTGCTTTTGGAAAAAATCCAGCTTTTAATCTTTTGGCATTCCAAGCTTCTTGTACAAAAAGGTCTAAGATAGCTTTATCTTCAAGTGCCTCCGTTGGAGCAAATTTCAAAACATATTGTTTTTTATTTTTAGTACATAACCATGTTCTATTATTTTGAATAAGAGATTTTTCTAAAATATAACCATCTATTTCATCCCCAGCTTTTAGGATTGTCGGTATTGCTAGTTTTTGTTTTTTTAATTCTTCTAGTAAACTCACTTCTTGTACTTGTAAAATAACAGCTGTTGTATCATCAGGGAGATTATCTTCCATAAGAGAACTTGCTTTTTTTACGAGTGAATTTGCTCCAAGTGGTATTCCAGATTCAAGTCTATTTTCACTCATAATGTTATATAAACCATCACTACATAGAAGAATTTTGTCATCTTTTTGAATTATATTTTCAAAATAATAAGGTGCTACATCTTTTTCTATTCCTATTGCTTGGGTAAGAACATTTTCATATCCTGATTCTTCCATTGAATGATCTAGAGAAAGTTGCGTAAGTTTTTCTTCTCTTAAAAGATATACTCTACTATCTCCAACATTTGCCCCATAAAGTCTATTTCCCTCTATTACAATAATAGTAAGCGTTGTTACAAGTTCTGGTCTTTCATAATTTACCATAGATTCTTGATATAAAATTGCATTAATTGAAGTTATAAATTTTTTAATAGATTTTTCTATAGACCACGCCTGTGGTCTATTTTTAAAGTTTGTCATAAGGTGATTCACTACTCTTTTTGCAGCAACTCTTCCCTCTTGGGCACTTCCAACACCGTCACAAACTATTCCAATAGTAAGATTTTCTATGTTTTTTACATCATAAAAATCATCCCCTACTAGTTCTTTTCCTTTAGCAAGTGTGAATCCAGAAATATGCATATTTGTATTTTTCATTTTAACCTACTATTATTTTTTATATTCTTCCTCCAGCAGATACTCCCCAAGTTGTTCTCCATCTTGTTTTTACCAAACTAATTCCTGCGATTGCAACTAAAACAACACAAGCAAATATTATAAGTCCAGCTGTATATCCATCAAAAGCACCTTTTGACCACCCAAGAGTTTTAATAAGTGCTGTTCCACCTAAACCACCAGCACATCCAACAATACCTGTCATAATTCCAATATCTTTTCCAAATCTTTGAGGTACTAGTTGAAATACTGCTCCATTTGCCATACCAAGATTTGCCATAATTAAAAACAATACAAAAATAGCTATACCAAAAGGAAGTGTAATTGTTGCATTAATTATAGCCAATAATGCCACAGTTCCATAGAAAAAGTATAAAGATTTTACCCCACCTAATTTATCAGCAACGGCACCACCAACAGGTCTTAAAACAGCTCCTGCAAAGATACATAATGCTCCAAAATATCCAGCAACAACTTTTACATTTCCTTCATCAAGAAAATCTAATCCAAATGCAGACATATCTACACTATAAGTATTCATCAAATATACTTTCATATATCCCGCAAACCCTACAAATCCACCAAAACTTACAGCATAGAATAAATTGAACCACCAAGTATCTTTATCTTTTAAAAGTTTAACATAATCTTTTAATCTTTTTGGGTTTGCTTTATATACAGATTCTGGTGCATCTTGTGCTAAAAAGAAATATGCTACAAATACAATAATAGCCATCAAAGCACCTACGCCAAATACAGACTCCCATCCCCAAAGTTCTGCAATTTTTGGTGCAAACAAGAAGTCAATAACTACTCCAATATTTCCTGCCCCTGCAATTCCTAAAACAACCCCTTGAAGTTTTGGAGGATACCATTGTCCAGCTTGCGGTAATGCAACAGCAAAACTAGCCCCAGCAAATCCAAGTCCAAGAGCAACTATAAGAAGTTGATTGTATGTGATACTATTTCCTTGTAAATATGCTGTTAAAAGAGCAGCTATTACAATACCTTGTGATAATAGTGCTGTTTTTTTAGCACCAAACTTATCTACACCAAATCCTAACACTATTCGTAAAATTGCACCAGCTAATATAGGAAGTGATAAAAGTGTTGCTTTTTCTCCTGCTGTCATAAGATGACCTGCCATTGCTAAAGCTTCTGTTATCTCTGTACTTAAAGGACCTAACATAGTCCAAACCATAAAACTCATATCGAAATACAAAAAAGCCATAAACAGCGTTGGTGCATGTCCTTGTCCTTTTAAATCTTTAAATCCTGCCATTTTTCATTCCTAATCTTAATTTATCATTAAATATTATTTGATATTGTAAGTATAACAGCTATTTTTAAATTATTATCAAATAATTTATATATTTAATATACAATATAATATTAATTTTACATTAAATTAATGTTAGAATACTCTTACTAAATTATTATAGTTCAATATTACTTAAGGGAAAAGTTGTGAAAAATAAAACATTACCAATACTTTTAAAAAATCAAAAGATTTTACTAATTGGTGGAGGAAATGTAGCTTTACAAAAAGCTACTGTACTAAAAGAGAATGATATAGAGTTTACTATTATTAGTAATACTTTTAAAAATGAAATTTTAGAAACTACAAATAATATCATCAAAAAAAAGTTTATATTAAAGGATATAAAAGAGTTCTATATTATTATAGATGCAACGGGCAATCCTAAAGTAGCCGACAAATTATTAAACTATAAAAAAACTCATAATATTTTACTTAATGTAGTGGATGTACCAGAATATTGTGACTTTTATTTTATGGCATTAACCCCAAATAAGCCTTTACAAATAGCTGTATCATCAAATGGAGCTTCACCAACTGCTGCAAAATATTTTCGTGATGAATGTGCAAAACTTATCCCAAAAGATATAAAAAGCTATTTAGAAAAAAAACAACAGCAAAGAGATGCTGGAATTATTGATGTTCAACAAACACAAAAAGAGCTAAACACTTTAAAAACACAAGTGTATTTAGTAGGTTGCGGTTTAGGCGATGTAGAACTTTTGACAATCAAAGCACACAATATCATTAAAACTGTTGATGTAGTTTTATATGATCATTTAATTAGTGATGAAATTATGCAAATAGTTCCAAAAGACACACTTAAAATATCTGTAGGGAAACAAAAAGATTTTCATAGTAAATCTCAAGAAGAGATAAATGCACTCATCATCAAATATGCAAAAATGGGATTAAGTGTAGCAAGACTTAAAAGTGGAGATCCTTTTGTATTTGGTAGAGGTGCTGAAGAATTACAAGATTTAATCAATGAACAAATACCTACAGAAGTTATTCCTGGTATTAGTTCAAGTATCAGTGGATGTTCAACAGCAGGTATTCCCATAACAGCTCGTGGATATGCAGCTGGTTTTACTGTAGTTTCTGCACATCTAAAAGGAAATAGTATAAATCTTGACTGGGTAGAGCTTCTCAAAAAAGAAAATCATACTGTTGTAGTTTTGATGGGACTTAGTCGTGCAAAAGAGATAGTACAAGAGTCTTTAAAACTAGATATTTCACAAAATAAACTCTGTGCAGTTGTTTCAAATGCAAGTAGACAAAATCAAAAAGTAGTTACAACAACTTTAAAAAATCTTGTAGCTGATTCAGAAGAGATGGAGAGACCAGCTATCTTGGTTTTTGGGGATGTAGTAAAATTTAATTCAATTTTTAATAAGGAAATAATATGAAAGTATTAGAAGAAGCATATACGCTTAGAAATAAAAAAATCAATAAAATAGAAGATATTAAAAAACTAAAAACACCTATGAGTGTCTATGAAAAGCTAGATACAATTTGTGCTAATGGTTTAGAAAATTTGTCTGATGAAGATAGTAGTTTTTTCTTAAAATGTTTTGGACTGTTTTTAAAAAAAGATGGAAAGTTTATGCTTCGTATTCGTATCCCAGCAGGTCAATTAACTCCAGAGCAAGCTATAAAACTGGGTAAAATATCCACTCAATATGGGGAAGATTATATAGATATAACAACTAGACAACAACTTGAATTTAGATTTTTAGAACTAAAACACTTAAATACAGTATTACAAGAACTTGATAGTGTGGGGATTTCTACTTTTCAAACTGGTGTTGATAACTTTAGAAATATTGTTACTAGTAGTTTTGATGGTTTAGGAGATAAAAATATTATAGTATGTAAACCAATCATTGATGAACTGCAACAAATATTTTTCAAAAAAGAGGAGTGGATAGCGACACTGCCACGAAAATTTAATACAGCAATCTTGGGAACAGATACAAATGATTGTAATATTTATGGACACGATTGTTGTTTTATCGTTGCTAAAAAAGATGAAGAGATAGGTTTTAATCTTTATCTTGGTGGGAAAGTTGGTGTCCAAGCAACAAATACAGGTCTTTTTATAAAAAAGGATGAGATTATACCAACCTTTAAAGCTGTAGTAGAACTATTTAAAAAATATGGATTTAGAGACAATAGAAATAAAAATAGATTACACTTTTTACTAGAAGCTGTAGGTATGAATGAATTTGTAAACGCTATAAAAGAAACAACAAATATCAACTATCAAAATAGTGGTGAGATATTGGCGAAAGAGGAATATATCCTAGATGAAAGTGGAATATTTAATTTAAGTGAAAATTTAAAAGCAGTACACTTCAGTATTCCAAGTGGTATTTTTAAAGGTTCTGATTTAACAAAAATTGGTCATTTATCTTCAATGGTTGATGGGAAAATAAGACTTTCTGTTGAACAAAGTTTATATATTATCACAGATAAAAATCACACTGAAATTGTGCAAAATAGTGATTTATTCAAAGAATATAAACCGTATAATAATATCTATTTCAACCATCAAATAGCTTGTGCAGGAACGGCAACTTGTGCATTTGCAGTAATACCAAATAAACCAGATGCCATAGAGATGGCAAACTTTTTAGCCCATGAAGTTCCTATAAAAAATGGAAAAGTAAGAATGTATTGGTCAGGATGTGTCAAAGGTTGTGGAATTCATGGAGTTGCAGATATAGGTTTTGAAGGCTGTAAAGCAAAAGATGAAGATGGCAACTCGTGTTATGGAGTTCATATCTTTTTAGGTGGAAAAGCAACACTTGAAGCTAAAGAAGCAAGAGTATTAGCAAAAGCAGTTCCTTTGGAAAAAGCAAAATATATTGTAAAAACACTCATGATAAAATATAGAGATGAAAAAGAGGAGTTTGAAAGTTTTGAAAGTTTTGATAATAGAGTTTTATCACAACTTTCAATTGAGGAGATTCTATAATGTAGCTAACTACATCATATTTTTTTCATCAACAATATCGCAACATAAGATATAATCTACTTCTTGCAGCTTAATTTTTAAACAATATGTATTACACATATTACCTGTAGCTTTAGAAATATATTTATCTGTCAAATATTCTTTATTTTTAGAATCTTTTGTATATAAGTAATATTCTTTAAAACTATGGTCATGACCATCATTTGTAGGACTGTATAATAATCTTTGATTTATTTCTTCTATAATCGTATCACCAATTTGTAATCCTGTCTCCAAATCAAGGAGATAAATCGCTTCTATATGACTGTCATTTTGAATGATTTTTGTTATTTGTTTTCTATAATCTTTTGTATCACTATTTAAAATATCTAAAGTTTTTTTGATAATCTTTTTTGATCTTTTTAAGAGCTTTTTTTCTTTTTCATAATAGTCTTGTAAAAGTAATTTATACCCTTTTTGTATCTCATTTATCTTATTTTCTACTAATTGTATAATCTTTGTATCAATAATATCTTGTGCTTTAGAAAAGAAAAAACCTTGATAAATATCAATATCTTTTGTCATACAAGTGAGTATCTCATCATTTTGTTCAACACCTTCTGCTAATACTACTGCACCTATTTTATGACACATATTTGAGATTGAAGTAAGAATCTCAGAATTAATATAATTGTTTTGAATATTATAGATTAAAGACCTATCAAGCTTCACAATATCTGGCTTAATCAAAGCAAGTCTATCAAAACTTGAATATCCAGTACCAAAGTCATCTACACCAATCAAAAAACCTAATTTTCTGTATTTTAAAACAAATTTTTCCAGAAAATAGTTATCTCGAACACTATCTTCTTTTATCTCAATTATTATATTTTGATAAGGTATTTTACAGTTATCTATATTTTGTAAAAAACTAGAACCTACATCTTCATCTATCATAGAAGCTTCAAAATTTAAAAAGAGTAATAATGTGTTATCTTTACTATAATACTCTACAAACTTATACAATGCTAACTTTCTTACATAATCATCTAATTCAACTGAACGATTTTCTTTCCTTGCATGTTCAAAAAGAAAAAGAGGAGATATAAAATCATTATTTTCATCATAAGCACGAGTGAGTGCTTCAAATGCAAATATCCTATTTTCTTTCATAGATACAATAGGTTGAAAATGTATCTCTATCCTATCTTCATTTATTAATTTATCTAACATTATTTTTCCACATTTACCATTAATTACTGTTTTACCACTAAACCATATTGTAAAACAAGTTACCATTATATAAAAAAATAACAAGAAAAAACTCGCATTTATATATAAAAAATATACAATTATAAAAACTATCTATTAAAAAATAATAAATCTCTGCAGAAATATGTATCTAAAAATCTCTCCCATATAACTCAGAAGCTTCTTGTATCACAAGGAAAGCCTCTGGGTCATATTCTTTAATAATTTCTCGTAAAAGTTGTAACTTAGATATATCTACAATCACAAGTATTAAAGTCCTTGAATCTTTTTGATTTAAGTTTATACCTTGTAAAATTGTTCCATGTTCCCCTAGTTGATTTAAAATTTGTTCCGATAACACCTCAACATTGTTTGCTACGATACTCACAGCTTTTTGAGCTGGTTTTCCAGAAAGTAAAAGATCAACAACTCTTGAAGTAACATATACACCAATAATACTAAATAATGCTTTTTCAACATCTCCATACACAAAAATTGAAGCAAACATAATAATAGCATCAATCACTAAAATGATTTGTGATGTTTTATATCTAGTCCTCATAGCTATTACTTCTGCTAAGATTGTTGTACCTCCAGTTGAAGAACGACCAAGCATCACCAGTCCAACTCCTAACCCTATCAAAAGTCCACCAAAGATAGAGGCAAGTATAGTTTCATGGGTAGTTGGAGATATTTTTAAAACCTCTTTTAATATGTCTGTAAACAAAGAGATAAGTCCAATCGAGATAAAAGTTTTAATAACAAAGCTTTTTCCAAAAAACTTCATACCAACAATAATCAATGGGATACTAATAATAGCTATCCAAGCACCCAAAGTAATAGTTGGGAAAAGTGCATAAAAAAGTTGTGCTAACCCTACTCCACCACCAGTGATTACACTATTTGGATTTAGAAAAGCAACTGTTGAGTACGCTATAAAAAAAGAACCAATAGTAACAAACACAATATTTTTTAATACATTCATAGTTCTTCCTTACAGTATACTTTTTAATCTTTGTAAACCAATCTTCATTTCCTCTTTTGATGAATGTGTATAATTAAATCGTATCTCATCACACAAAGTATTCTCAAGATAAAATTCACTTCCAGGTACATATACAACTTTTTTCTTCAAAGCTTCATACACTAAGGCTTTAGTGTCAACTCCTTCAAGTTTTCCATATACAAACATTCCACCTTTTGGTTTTTCAAAATGAAATTCTGGTAACTCTGCTTTTAAGGCTTCTGCAAAATATTCCATTTTATTTTTATACTCATATCTTAAAAGTTCCAAATGCTTTTTATATTTGGTTTCATCTTTTAAATATTCATCCAAAATATATTGAGATATCCCACTACTATGCAAATCTATTGTCTCTTTTATCATAGTTAATGCTGATATTATCTCTTCATTTGCTCTTACCCACCCTATTCTAAAACTTGGTGTTAATGTTTTAGAAAATGAACCTAAATGGAAACTGTTATTTGGTATCTCACTACTGATGCTTTTTGATTTCTCTTCAAAATAAAGTTCACTATAAGGAGCATCTTCTATGATATAACCTTTGTGTTCTAATACTGTTTTTGCTATGGCATCTCTTTTACTTTGAGAATATAAAGAACCTTTTGGATTTTGAAAATCAGGTATTAAATAAGCCAATTTCGTAGCAGGATACAAAGAATTAAACTCTTCTATATCAATACCATCATACTCCAAAGATACAGGTCTCATTGCTAAGTTATTCATCTTAAAAATATTTACAGCACCCAAATACGATGGTTTTTCTATCAATATTTCTTTGTTTTCAAAATATTTTGCAATAATAAAAAGTGCCTGTTGACTTCCTGTAGTTATTAATATATTTGATGGTTTTGTTTCAAATCCCTCGTCATTGTAAAACTTTGCAATTTTTTCTCTTAAAGGTGTAATACCATTACTGATTGTATATTGGAAATGTTTTTTATTTTGCAACACTATAGCACTAGCTTTTGCTAAATCTTCAATAGGGAACAAATGTTCATCAGGTAATCCACCTGCAAATGAGATTGTTTCATTGTCTATTGATTCTAGTATTTGTCTTATAAATGATCGTTTCATACTATCCCTTTTTTCTAAATTTTCGTCATTATAGGAGATTTAAAAATTTTATTCTTCTCTATATTTGCTAATAAAATAAACTATTTTTGCTTAAAAATATACTAATTTTTGCTATAATATATCTTATGAAAAAAGATACTCTAGAAAAACATAAAAAAATAGCCAATGATATAATGTATTATATTTATAAACATATTGATATAGATATCAATATAGATGAGTTAAGTCTTGATTTACATACAAGTAGATTTCATATGCAACGACTCTTTAAAGAAGAATTTGGACAAAATATTTATGAAACAATAAAATCTATACGACTCCAAAAAGCATCCACACTACTTCTTACAAATAAAAACTCTACTATAACAGAGATAGCAAAAATGTGTGGATATAGTTCTCAAGGAGCTTTTATACGGGTATTTAAACAAAAGTTTCACATCACACCAAAACAATGGCGAAATGGAGAATACAAACAGTTTACAAATGATATTTTAACCACTTCACCTACTGCTTCAAGTGCGACCATTGATTTTTCAAATCTTATGCCAAAAATTGTTGAGATGCCTACAATGAGGGCTTATTACATCAGACATAAAGGATATAATATATCTATAAAACAAACTTGGCAAAAACTTCAAACATGGCTTTTATGTAATCATATCAAAGACTACAAACAATTAGGACTTCACCACGATAATCCAACTATCACTCCACTTAGTGAATGTCAATATATCGCTTGTATCATAGTAGAAAAAGAGATACCAAAAGCTACGCTTCCAACACTTATCATACCAAGCGGTGTTTACGCACAATTTAATTTTGAAGGACAATATGGCGATATTTTAAAATTTATGAATTGGGTTTATTTTAGTTGGCTTATTAATAGTGGTTATGAAACCACTACTAATCCACCCTATGCCATCTATGAAAAAAATCATTTTTTAGAAGAAGATGAAAAATTTAAAGTAAGTTACTATATTCCTATAAGTTACTCCTAAATATAAATCACTAGTTTATTTAAAACTAAGATTAACTTTCTATAATCACCTGTATTTATAAAAGGTGATTTAGATCAAAAGAAAAAATTAAAAGAAATTAAATGAATGTAACAAAAGATAAAATATTATCTGTTTTTTTTCAATATTCAATACCATCAGTATTAGGAATGTTGGCAATTTCATCAGCAAGTATAGTAGATGGATTTTTTATAGGAAATTATGTTGGAGATTCTGGACTTGCAGCTATAAATATAAGTTTTCCTATTTTCTCTTTACTTTTTGGATTTGCTTTAATGTTAGCAATTGGGAGTAGTGTTGTATCTGGAAAACTTATAGGAGAAGGAGATACTAAAAACGCTTCTATTATTTTTAGCAAAACTATGCTTTGCATCACTCTTTTTAGTTTTTTAACTTGCATAGTTCTATTTTTAAATATAGAAACTATCTTACATCTTTTTGGTGCAGATAAAAATTTGACAATTATAGCAATTGAATATCTATCTATAATGTTAATCTTTATTCCATTTTTGATGATTGGAGTAGTTTTAGATTATTTTGTAAGAGTTGATAATAGACCAAATCTTGCTTTTATAGCTCTACTTTTAAGTGCAATTATAAATGTGTTATTGGATTGGTTTATGATAGTATATTTACAAAAAGGTATTTTTGGAGCAGCATTAGCTACTGGTATCTCTCAACTTACTTTATTGGTTATTCTTTTACCTCATTTTTTCTCAAAAAAAGCAACAATCAAATTTGTAAAACCAATAGGAAGTTATATACAAATTATCAAAGCTACTTACAATGGAGCTTCCGAATTTGTGAATGAAATTTCAATAGGAATAACAACTTTAATTTTTAACTATGTAATGATAAAAAATTTCAGTATAGAAGGAATAGCTGCATTTACAGTTATAAATTATCTTTTAATGATTGGGATAATGATAAGTTTTGGAATAAGTGACTCTTTACAACCAATTATTAGTAAAAATTTTGGTGCAAAAGAGAATAAAAGAATAGAAGAATTTTTAAAATTAGCTTTTATAACTACAAGTTTGGTTGGTATTGTAATGATACTATTACTCTTATTTGTACCCAATACTTTAGCAAATATTTTTTTAGAAGATACAAATTATCAAACAAAAAAAATAGTTTTAGACTTTGCAACATTTATATGGATAGCTTTTCTTTTTAATGGTATTAATCTTATAATTTCTGCTTATTTAACAGCAATTCACAAGCCTTTATACTCAATGATTATTGCATTATCAAGAAGTTTTATTTTTCCTGTATTTTTTATATTTACATTACCATATTTATTTGATACACAAGGGATATTTTTAGCGATTCCAATGGCTGAAGCTATTACTTTTATAATAGCAATAATTTTATTTAGGAGATTTAGTCCGAAGAAAATTATTTAATTATAGATTTTCAAGCTTTTCTTTTTATTTAGTAGTAGCTAGGTGGTATAAAATATGCAAAGTATTATCCAAATTATACCAAGGATAGCCTATTATGATAACACCTGCAATTGGAACTGCTGAACTATACAATCAACTTGATATCTTACTTCAAACAGATACACCAGTATTTATACACGGAAGTCCAGGGATTGGAAAATCATATATAGTCAATGATATAGCAAAGAAAAATGACCTAGAGATAATAGATGTACGACTTTCTCAACTTGATGCTGTAGATTTACGAGGTATTCCAACTATACAAAATAATCAAACAATATGGATGCCACCAGTATTTTTACCAAGTGATGAAGACTCTTCTGGGATACTTTTTTTAGATGAATTAAACTCTGCTCCACTTTCAGTACAAGCTGCAATTTATCAACTTGTACTTGATAGAAAAATAGGTGAATATACTATGCCGAAAAATTGGGCAATTGTATGTGCAGGGAATAAAATAGATGACAAAGGGATTGTTTTTAAACTTCCAAGTCCACTTATAAATAGAATGGTACATATAGTTTTAGAAGCAAAGTTTGATGACTTTAAAGCTTGGGCTATCAAAAATGAAATTCATCCTTTTATCATAGGTTTTTTAGGATTTCGCCCAGATTTACTAAGTAGCGAAGTTCCTAGTTCAAGTGAAACTAATCCAGCATTTTGTACACCAAGAGCTTGGGCTATGTTATCTAACATATTAAAAAATACAAATGAGATTGGTAAAATCTCTCCAATAGTATACGGAACTGTTGGATATGGAGCAGGAATTGAGTTTACCTCATTTGTAAAAGTGTATAAAACCTTGCCTGATATAGATGCTATTTTAGAGGGGCTTTCTTCTGATGTACCAACAGAACCAAGTAGTCTTTATGCTCTAACTGCTGCACTTATTGAAAAATATAACAATACAAATCAAGCAAAAAACCTTTTTGCATATTCAAAAGGACTTCCAGTAGAATTTTCTGTAATGTTAATAAAAGATTTGATTATCAAAGATGAGGCAATAGCGGAATTAGAAGAATTTGAGGAGTGGTTGGAGAAATATGGGGAGTATATTATTTAATATATTATCCCCTATTTAGTACTAAAATATTTTTTTTAACTTTACAATCATCTGACTTTTCTCTTTATCTAGATGACTCCATTCAAAGTAATTAGGAAATTTTTTAATTATATTTCCCCAAGTAGTAGCACCTAAGTTTTTTGGATTATATGAAGAATTTTTATTTTTTAAGTAGTTACCCATTTGAGAAACTAAAGAATAGTCACCTTCCTTAATTGTTTTTTGTATAGCTTCTTTTAATAATTTAATTACTTCTTTATCATTCTTTTTTTCATAATGTTCTTTTATAGGAAGTTCTATAAAAGTGGAATATGCACTTTTTAAAGATAATGAAGTCTTTGATTCTCCAAAGCCAATAGTTTTAAAACCATTAGCTTTAACATTTATGATTAAATCTCTAAAGTCACTATCACTCGATACTAAAACAATAATATCTATTTTTTTATGATTAATTGTTTCATTTATAGCTCTTTGAATCCTCATATCACAACTATTTTTAGCACCTCTTGCAGAAAAAACTTGAATAGCCTCAATGGCAAACTCTTCATGTAGCTCTCTATTCCATGATTTATTGTTAGAATTTCCCCAATCTTTAAAAGATTGTTTTATAATCACATCTCCATATTTTGCTAATTCACCAAAAATTGAATCTACATAACTAGCTGATATATTCTCACAGTCAAAAAATACTGCTATTTTTTCGTCTTTCATTTCTAACTCCTAATATCTATTTTTATATTTTTTTAAATCAAATTTAACATGATTTATAATTTCATCTGATTCTAATTCAAGTATGGATTTAGAATATTGATATATTACCCCGCTATTTTGATAAAATCTTCCATAAGGGTCTATCATAATATATGAATCTATCATCTCATCATTTGTTTCAGAAAATGTATTAATATTCAAGTTCTTGTGATTGTATATAAAGGTTTTAAATTGCTCTTTTGAACAATATTCTTCATTACTATTAATACTTAATGCTTGAAATACTTTCCATTTGTCAGGTTTTACAAGACTAATAAAATCACCTATATACTCCGAATAATTATAGTTATTGACTACTGTATTGATTTTAATTTTAATAGAACGGTTATATTTTCTTAAAAGACTGATATTTTTTAAAACCTGATAAATTTCTAAAAAGTTTTTATTACTTATTCTTCCGATTTTTAAATTTGTATTTTTATTTAAACTATCAATACTTATTGCAAACATAGATATATGTTTTGCATTTTCACTTATAAATCTTGTTGTTAAAACTGAAGAATTAGTTATTATAGATATATTGAATCCAATTTTATATGCAGATTTAATAATAAAATCTAAATTTTTAGATAATGTTGGTTCACCTCCAGCAATATTTAATCTGATACTATGATCTTTAAACTCTTTTTTGAAAGATTGATAAACTTTTCTTAATAGACCTTCGATTTCTTTTTTTGAATTATGAACTTCTTTTTTTTCATAATTATCATATTTTGCAAAACAGTAATAACATTTATAGTTACACTTTTGTATAATGTGCCAATTAACTGTTATTTCATTCATCTTCACTCCTTTATTGTATTTGAGGAATTTTATGATTTATGCAAAATTTAATATAGAAAATTGATTGGACAAGAGAGTGCAAAAAATAAGAATAGAATTTTCAAAACATAGAACTAATGGTTTTATATTAGACTTTTTAATTAAGAGCTTAGATATATATCAAAAAGATGATACAAAAACTTATCAGAGATTTATAAAAGAAGATGAAATATCTGCACAAGAATATTTTGATACTCAAAATAAAATTATTGAAGATGTTTTATATACTTTTTTTAATAGTTCAAATAATAAAGAGTATGAATATTATGAAAAGCTAATAAATGAATTTCTTTCATTTTATAATCTTTATAAACTTCATAATGAAACATTAGCTACATCCCAAAAACAATTAGATTTTCTAATTGCAATTAATTTATTTATTCCTTTTTTAAGTCATTTAGTCTTTGATAGATTATTAAAACAAAAAAGAGAATTAACTTTGATAGATTCGATTTTGCCAGATGAAAAAGAAAATTCTATACAAAAACTTTTTAAGCTACTAGAATCTACTTTTGAAGAAAATATTAGTTTAAAAGATGAAATATATAAAATTTTAGATGATAATTACAAAGACTATAATTTAAAAAAAGAGGATTATAATAATTGGATTAATGGTAAAAATCTTCCTAATCGAGAACATATCAATATACTTTCACGATTAGCAAAGTTTTCAAATAAATTTTCTGAAATTGATTTAAATACATTATTTAAAATTGCCAAAATTATTCAATACCTATATTCAAAATCAAAAGAATATTTTGGTACTGAACTAACAAACTTATTAGTTAAACATTATAAAACAATTACAATGCTTAGTTATTTAGAGATAACTAATAAACTTGAAATGTTTAAACAAAACCTGCAAACAAAAGAATCTGACTTATTAGAATTGTATCTACAACAATATTATTACAATAATTTTGATTTATTCTATATGTTAGACTATTTTGTTAAAAATAGTGATTCTTCTAATAAAGCAAAAGAGATGCAAGAATATATTTTAAATAATAGAAATAAATTTGATATATTGTATAAAATGGAAGAAGAGTCATTTATCGCTAAAATTAGCTCATTTTTACCTATCGACTTTTTTTATAAAGATTTTGATTTATCTACTGTTATAAGTATAGATGAAAAGGATATAGATAAAACATTTTTTGAATACGCACAACTTACTTCAAAATTATATGAATGTGTTGCACCTACTAATAAAAAAGATGAACATACAGAATCTAAATTTTTTAAAGCTTTAAAAGAAGTAGAAGAGAGGTTTGATATTGAATACAATCCCTATTGTCTATTTATGAAAGCTAGATTTTATGCACAAAAAAGAGAATATAAGAAATCTACTGAATATTATTTAGAAGCACTTAAATATGGTAAAAATGTTGTTGGTATAAATATGAAAGATATTATTAGAGAAGGTTTATTCGTTTCATCACAAAGTACAAGAAATGTACAGATTGACTTAGATAAAGCAAGTAGTCCTTTTAGAAAATTTTATAACCAAGCATACTTTTACAAACTTTTAGAAAGTTTACCAGAAAAAATTAATCAACATTTTCTTTTAGATATGCAAAAACAATTTGATATTTATTTTAAAAATTTATTTCCAGGGTCTAAAGAATCATCTAATCTTTTTATTTCTTCTAATTTTGCAGCAGTAAATACAAAAGATTTGGAAAATATAAAAATTGATTTTGATAATCCTAACAAATGGATAAAAAAAGGCTTACCTAACAAAATTACTCAACTTATGCATTGTTGTCAATTATCTAAAATAGATGATGTTAAAAAACTTTTAAAGGCTAATGTAGATGTAAATGAACAAAAACTAAATGATAACTGTACTGCATTAATATATTCTTTTGGAAGCACTTATCATACTACAGAAAAACAAATAGAGATAATGGAACTGTTAATTCCTAAAATGTCTATAGAAGCACTGAATGCCAAATTAGTAAAAAAGAAAGAGACTGCAATGTCCTATGCCATTGAAAAAGGTTTTGTAAATATTGTTAAACTACTTCTTGATAATAATGTAGATTTAAATGAGAAATGTACTTTGGATGAAGTTTCATATTTATATTATTGTATTCAACTCATAAGATTATCAAATTTAAATTCAGAAGATTATTCAAATTTTTTAGAATATGCATCGAGAAGTGTATCTTCATCAAAAGAAGAATTAAGTAAAATCATTAAAGCTAATCCACTAATCAATAATATTTTTGACAATGAGATAACTTTAGATTTTGATAATGTAGGTCTAGATAAAAAAGAGTTTCAAAAATTTTTTAGAAAAGAATTTCACAATTTTAGCTATAAACAAAAAAAAGACAATTATTATAAAATTTTTGATTTATTGTTAGATAATTTAGTCAATGTTGATATTAGAGAAAGAAATGGATTTACACCTTTAGTTTTTGCAACGGAAATTAATGATACATATTTAGTAAAAAGATTATTGGGAAAAGGTGCAAATATAGATTATTATACTATTCAGAATAAGAGAGCATATGATTATGCGGAATTTAATAAAAATGAGGAATTAATGGATTTACTTTCTTAAACTTTATAGTCGGCACATTTATTGCATACTATAAAGTAAACCAATAAAAGTGATACTATGACTGATAAAAATTATGAAGAATTATTTGCAAAATTAAGGGTAAATTTTTTATTTAACCACCCTTTTTTATCAGTCCTTGCATTATCAATCCCTACAACTTTTGAACAAAATACAAATAGTGCTTTTCAAACAAATGGGGCAAAAATAACTATTGATTTAGAAAAGTTAGAAAAATATAGTGATGAAAATATCACTTACCTTTATGCACACACCCTTCTTCATATTGTCCTAAAACATCCCTATCGACAAAAAACAAGAGATATGTATATCTGGAATCAAGCGTGTGATTTGGTTATCAATAATATTCTTGATACCTTTGAAAATGTTGGAATAAAACCAACTGATGAGATACTTGACTTGGACTTAAAAGATAAATGTGTTGAAGAGGTCTATGAGATACTCTATCAAAAAGAGGAAGAGGAACAAAATCAAGACTCAAATAGTGATGAAGAACAAAGCAGTGAGGCAAAAGTAGCACCTGATCCAGATGGGGATAAAAATGCTTACATCTATGATAATTCAAAATTAGACTTAGAAGAAGTTCCAGATGAAAAAACTTCTCAAGGTGACCAAGAAAAACTAGATGGTATTATTATACAAGCACTCACTATTGCAAAAAAAACTTCACATAAATATGGTGGACTTCAAATAGAAATAGATACACTTATTCGTCCTGATATTAATTTACAAGATGTACTTAAAGAGTATCTTACAGCATCTTTATTTGAAAAGCAAACAACATTTTCTAGACCAAATAAAAGATATATACATACTGGACTTTATCTACCAGGGACAAAAAAAAGTGATGAGCTTATTGAGGTTTATATAGCTTTAGATAGTAGTAGTTCTGTTACACTTGAAGAGTATAAAAAATTTCTAGGTATCATTCAAGATATATGTGAAGGATTTTATGAATACAAAGTAACAATTTTGCCTTTTGACAGGTTTGTAAAAAGTGACCATATCATTAGTTTTGATAGTTTTAATCCTTTGCAAGAGAAAGATTTATATATTCCTAAAAGTGATGGAGGTACAAACTTCAACGAAGTATTACGATATCTTAAAAATACAGATATACGAAGTGAGAACCTTTTGATGGTTTTAAGTGATGGAGAATTTGATATTACCCATCCATTAGTGTCAAAAACCCTCTTTATCATAAGTGATAAAAAAAATTTAACAAAGTTTGAAAGTTATGGAAGAGTTATTCAATTTAACCTATAAAGAGGAAGTGGAAGCACTTAAAGATGAAGAGAACTTTGAAGCACTTGGAGATAAAAAATATATAAACCATAAAGATATGGAAGCAAGACTCTACTGGGCATTTTGTAGACCATCTGGTTCCCATCCAGACCAAATCAAAGACCCTCATCCACTTGTTTCTATTATGGCATTTAATCACTCACGATTAGGAGCATTGGAACGATTTAAAATACTTAATCCACAAGTTATAGAAAATGAAGAATTACGAAAAAAAATACGCAATAGAACACGAATGTTATTTCGGGATTTGGTTGATAATGATTTTACAGAACTCAATCAAGTTTTAGATATTGTCCCTGTTTTCATTGATGTTGCAGTAGACCAACTAATACACGGAAGAAAATGGAATGATGAAATTTACGCTGTAGAAGCAGAAGCCACAAAATTTCTAAACAAAGCACAAAACTTCATAAATGAAGAGCTTTTAGAAGCACTTTTTTTAAAACTTCAAAATTTTGATGAGTTTGAAACAAGTGAGATGAAAAGTTTTCTAGAAACTATCATCTCTCAAAAAGAACAAATTGATAAAATAATCTTAGAATATTACAAAGAAAAAACTTTTGAATATACACAAATGAGCAATTTACACATCTTACAAAAAAAAGGGTTGGAAAAACTCGCTTCCAATTTACTATCATAATTGAATTTTAGATACAATATCTCTATTAACTAAATAAGGTGTAATTGTGGGTAAAAAGTATGAAGTTGTAATTGTAGGTGCAGGTATTTCAGGAGCTGCTTTAGCGTATGAATTGGCAAGATATACAGATATAAAATCTATTTGTATTTTAGAAAAGTATGAAGGGGTTTCTACCCTTAATAGTTCAGGAAAAGCAAACTCTCAAACTATCCATTTTGGGGATATTGAAACAAACTATACTCTTGCAAAAGCTTCAATTACTAAACAAACAGCCAAAATGGTTGAAAAATATTGTCTGCAACACAAGCTAGAAAATGAAGTTATCTTCTCTCATCAAAAAATGGCTTTGGGTGTAGGAGATAAAGAGGTTGAATTTATGCTTGAAAGATATGAAGAGTTCAAAGAACTTTTCCCAAATCTTCAAGTATGGGATAAAGAGCATCTTAAAACTATAGAACCAAAACTTATATTTGATGAAAATGGAAAAGAGCGACCAGAAACAATTGTTGGAGTGGGTTCCATTGGAGAGTGGACTACAGTAGATTATAAAAAAATGTCTGTAAGTTTGATAGAAAATGCACAAAAAGAGGATGGGAAAACTGTAGATTTATTTGTAAATTCACAAGTTTTAGATATCCAAAAAGAAAATGATACTTACAAAGTAAAAACAGCAAATGAAACCTATGAAGCTGATTTTGTTGTAGTAAATGCCGGTGCTCATTCACTATTTTTAGCACATAAAATGGGATATGGACTTGAATATAGTTGTCTACCAGTTGCAGGAAGCTTCTATATGACAAACCAAAAAATTCTTAATGGAAAAGTGTATATGGTACAAAATCCAAAACTTCCATTTGCGGCCTTACATGGAGATCCAGATATTTTAGAAGATGGACTTACACGATTTGGACCAACGGCCCTTGTATTACCAAAGTTAGAAAGATATAAAAGTGGAACATACAAAGATTTTTGGACAACACTTCGATTTGATAAAAAAATTATCAAAATATTCTACGACCTTTTAAAAGATAGTGATATACGAAACTATATCTTTAGAAACTTTTTATTTGAAATACCATATATCAATAAAAAACTTTTTGTAAAAAATGCAAGAAAAATCATCCCATCACTCAAAACAGATGATATACGATATGCAGATGGTTTTGGTGGTGTACGACCACAGGTTCTAAATAAAACAGAGGGAAAACTAATGTTGGGGGAAGCATCTATAAACACTGGAGATGGAATAGTATTTAATATGACCCCTTCACCTGGTGCAACGAGCTGTTTAGGAAATGCAAAAAGAGATGTTATTAATATTACTAAATTTTTAAATAAAAATTTTAATTTAGCAAAATTTGAAGAAGAATTATTAGAAGCGACTCTTCCTCAAAGTAAAATTGATGAAAATGAACAAAAACAATATGTAAGTAAAATCAGAGAAGAGATAAAAGCTCATGAAAAAGAGTATTATCAAAATATAAATGATGGGCAAGAACTCCCAAGCTATTGGAACAAGCCATACAGCCCATGGAGAAATAAAAGAGACCACTGGGCTTTTTAATAATCTTGACTAAAAAATACTTAAAGGCTACGAATGTCCAAACTTTTTTTAACAGACCTTGATCATACTTTTTTACGTAATGATCTTACTATAAGCGACCATAGTAAAACAACATGGAATACTATGGCACAAAATCATATTATGGGTATTGCAACAGCAAGAACATATAAAAAAAGTGAACAATTTTTACAAGGTCTTCACATAAATACCCCTATGATTTTACTTGATGGTTCACTTATTATTTCACCTGAAAAAAAGATTTTAGATATGAAAACTTTATCAAATGAGATGGGTAATGAGATTATAGAGTGTGGGGTAAAGCTTGGTATTTATCCTTTTGTTTTAGCATTAAAAGACCAACATCTTAATGAGGCTTTTTTATATCCAACTCAAACAAATAGCCATCAAAAAGAGCTTTTAAAAAGATATAAAGGTGATGATAATCTTCAAGAGTGTTCTAATATAAAAGCAATGAAGGATAATTTTAAACTAGTTTATTTTGGAGAAAAAGAACAATTAGAGGAGTTACAAGATAACTTACAATCTATTTTTAAAGATGAGATAAAATATATCTTAGCACCAGAAGCGTATCTTGGATGTTATTTTTTAACGCTTCTGCATAAAGATGCAGATAAGGCACATGGCTTACAAAAAGTTCATGAAATAACACAGATAGACTATAAAGAGTTTACTGTTTTTGGAGACAATCTTAATGATGTTGGGATGTTTAAACTAGCTCATACATCAGTTGCTGTTGCCAATGCACACAAAGAGTTAAAAGAACTTGCTACTTTTGTTTCTGAGTTTAGTAATAATGAAGATGCGGTAGCTAAATATTTACAGAGCATTCACCTCATTTAAACGCTCTGGTGTTCCTATATCACTCCAAACTCCACTATGAAGTTCAAAGCTGATTTTTTCTTCACTAATTAACTCTTTTAAAATTGGAGCTAGTGGACGTTTACCTGCACTTAAATTTTCAAAAATCTTTTTACTATAATAACCAATACCACTAAATGTATAATATGATTCTAAGTATTGAAAATCCCCATTTGGATTATGTTCTGGATTTGGCACTAAGACAAGATGTGCCAACTTATTATCCAAATGAAAATCTAATTGAAAATCATAATCACACCAAATATCACCATTTACTACTAAAAATATTTCACTTAAAAAGGGTAATGCTTTGATAATAGCCCCAGCTGTTTCTAAAGCACCAGTTTCTCTCTCATCACTATAGATGATTTTAATGCCCCAAATTGAGCCATCACCTAAACTTTGTAGTATCTGCTCACCTAAATGGTCAATATTTATAATAATAGTTTTAAACCCTTTATCTACTAGCTTTTCTATATGCCACACTATAAGTGGTTTCCCTTTAACTTCAAGCAAGGGTTTTGGGGTATTATCGGTAAGGGGTCGCATCCTCTCCCCTCGTCCAGCAGCAAGTATCATAGCTATCATGGTAATGTTACTTTAGAGAGTAATTGATGTAAGGCGTCAAGTTCAGAGTATTTTTTACACACTTGTAGTACATAATCTAAAGTAAGAGGTAGGTCTTTTAAATACCCATCTTTATTATCTCGTAAGTATAATCTCGCAAAAATACCAAGTACTTTTAAATGACGCTGTAGTCCCATAAAATCAAACCACTCTAAAAACTCTTCATCACTTACTTGTAGTTTTTTTTGCTCTTTAAAATAAAGTGCTAACTCAGCCATATCTTGTGGATCAAACTGGATATATAAATCTTTGAGTAGTGAAACTAAATCATAAACAATAGAACCATTCATAGCATCTTGGTAATCTATAATTCCAAGTGGTTCACAGTGCATAATATTTCTTGAGTGAAAATCACGATGAACAAAACATTCTTGAGGATGAGAAAGCACTTTTTTTGCAACCAAATCAATAGTATTTTCTATGATGGCAATCTCTTGTTCATTTAAATTTTGCTCTAAATATTTGTTTAAAAACCACTCTGGCATTAAGTTCATCTCTAGCTTTAAAAAAGCCTCATCATAAAGAGGCAATGCAGTTGCATCAACTTTTTGCATAGTGATAATCTCATCAATACACTTTTTATAAAGAGACTTAAAATTATCTTGACTTAGAGCATCAAGAAGATTTTTTACTCCAAGATCTTCTATAATTAAAAACCCTTTTTCTCTATCTTCATGAAAAATTTTTGGAGCATGAAGATTTGCACTTTGCAAACGATTAGTAACATTTATAAAAGGCTCTAGCGATGTTTTTTCTAAAGATGAATCCATAAGGACTAAAGTTTCATCTCCTTTGTACAATCTAAAATATCGTCTAAAACTTGCATCACTTGAAGCAACTTCAATGGTAAAATCCGCATAAGGAGTACCTTCTAAAAATTCTTTAATCTTTTGCATGTATTGCTCCTAGAATTGATGGTTTATTTGCCCCTGTAATTGTTTGTAAATCAATAGCTTGATGATTCATTCTTTTATATGCTAACCATGCAAAAGCTATTGCTTCTAAAAAAGTGCTATTAATTCCTATGTCGTCACTTTTTAAAACTGCCACTTTGTCTAAGTTTTGTGAAAGTTTTTTCATTAGAAAACTATTGTGTGCTCCACCGCCACATACAATCAATCTATTAATTTTGTAGTTTTTTAAAGCTTCTATAATAGGTTGAACCGTAAATTCTATTAAAGTTGCTTGAACATCAACGGCACTTATGGTACTAAATGATTCTAGTTGTTTTTCTAACCATGCAGCATTAAAATATTCACGCCCTGTACTTTTAGGTGGTAGTTGTTTAAAATATGGATCACTAAGAAGTAAATCTAAAAGCTCCTTATGTACTTTCCCTTCACTTGCCCATACTCCATCTTTATCAAAAAGCTTATTTTGATGCTTTCCTATCCAATAATCGCATAAGATATTAGCTACCCCCACATCAAAACCTATAAAATCATCACTTAAAATAGTGATATTTGCAATACCTCCAAGATTTAGTACAGCAGTATTTTTATCATCAAATAAAGCCTTATGAAAAGCAGGAGTTAAAGGAGCTCCTTGTCCACCATTTGCTATATCACCACTTCTAAAATCATTTACAACATCAATTTGTAACCTCTTTGCTACCAATGAGCCATCCCCTAATTGCAGTGAAAAAGGGTAGGGGATATTTGGAGCGTGCCAAAGAGTTTGACCATGCAGACCAATTGCCACAATATCTTTAGAATCAATATGAAATTCAGTTAAAAATTCTTCTAACGCTTTAGCATACATAACTGCTAATCTATGGTGTAGTGTACCAATAGTTTCAAGTGAAACTTTGTTTGCAATAGCGTTTAATACATCTTCTTTTATATTTGTATCATAGCTGTATTCTTTTGCACTTAAAGTTTCAATTTTATTTTCACAAATAGAGCATAAAGCTATATCGATACCATCAAGGCTTGTACCACTCATTACCCCAATAAATAGATTACTTTTTTCCAAGTTGCATCACTCCAAATGAAAGTGCAGTTCCTATCACTAACTGCCATGAAAATCCTATATTTAAACCAAAAGTATAACCTTGCATCGAAAAAACACTTATAAAACCAACTATAAGAGCATAAGGGATGAGTTTAGAATTACCACGATTAGTAAAGATTGCACTACCAAAGACACCAAGCAATCCACTATAAGCATATGCCATTACCCCTAAAGCAAAACTAATAAGAGGAATGTTACTATGGCTATGAACAATAAAACTTACAATCGCCATGAGTGCTAATGCTACGGCAAAAACCAATACCAAACTTTTAGCAACTTTTACAAAATGTTGTTCATCTACTGTTACACTGTTTTTATTTTTATGTGGCCTATAAATATCTTCAATAGCTACGCTACTCATTGCCCCTAAAACTGAATTTGTACTACTAAGTGCTGCTGCAATTGCACCAATGGTTACAAAACCTTTTAAACCATTTGGCATCTCATTTAAAATATAATACATAAAAATAGTGATGCTCTCCCCTGCAAATTTTTGATTGATTGTATGCTCTTGATAGTATAAAAAAAGTAATAATCCGATAGTTAGAAAAAGCATAGATACTGGTATACTTAAAAGTGTAGCACCATAAAGTGACCATCCAGCCTCTTTTTTATTTTTACAAGATAGTACCCTTTGAGCTAAGTCTTGATCTAGTCCAAAGGCTGCAATATTTAAAAGCATATATCCTGTAAGAAGTGCAAACATATTAAATTTCCCCTCATTGGTAAAGCTAAGTTCAAAATCTATATATTTTAATTTTTCTACTTCACTCAAAGTTTGATAAATTGTCGAAAAATCCATTGATATTGATAGATACAAATATACAGCCACTGCAATTCCAGCACCTAAATAAACAATAATCTGTAATATATCACTAATAATAACAGACCTAATCCCTCCAAAATAGGTAAAAATTAAAGCCCCTATCACAAGTAACACTACAGATAAACTCACATGAACTAAGCTAATATCATAAAAAAGTATCATACTTAAAGCAAGTGCAGCCATGTAAAGTCTTGCACCACTGGCAAACAATCTTCCTACTAAGAACATAATCCCTACATCTCGTCTAGCATTTTCACCATATCGTTCCTGAAGTAGTTCATATACACTCACAGCATTCATCGCATAAAGTCGTGGAATCAAAACTTTTACCACGATATAAATTGCAAGTAATGATGTAACAGAGTAGCCAAGAAGTGTTAAATCAAATCTATAAGAAAATTCAGGTGCTCCTAAAAAAGTAGCAGCAGATTGGGCAGTAGCAAGTAAGGATAATGCAACCGTCCAAGCCATCATAGAATTTTTTGCAGTAAAAAACTCCCTTGAAGAGGTGATATTGGCATTTGCAAGGTAACGTGCAGTAACAAGTAATACACTTAAATAACCAATAAAAATCGCCCAATCAATAGAAGAAAACCCTGCTTGCATTAGATACCTTGTCGTAGTTTATCTATTCTTCTATTTGCTTCTCGTATTCTCTCTTCTGAGATTTTGCCACTTTTTACTAAATATTCCATCATCTCAATAGTTTCATTAGTATCATCATTGCCTAATTGATTACAATACATTAGCATATCTGCGCCTGAGTTTATAGCAAGTTCAATCGCCTCTTCTTTTTTATAATGCTCTTTAATTGCTAACATTTGCAAATCATCAGTAATTAATACTCCATCATATCCCAACTGTTCTCTTAAAAGTTTAGTATTTGTAGCATATGAGAGTGTAGAGGGATATTTTTCATCCAATTTAGCATTATAAACATGGGCACTCATAATCATATTGGTTTTGTGAAGTAATTTTTTATAAGGATAAAGCTCACACTCATCCCAAGTTTTTGTAATATCTACAAATCCTTCATGAGAATCTCCTTTAGCACTCCCATGACCAGGAAAATGTTTCAAAACATTGATGACGTGATGTTTTGTAAGTGCATCTATAAAAATCTCTGCATACTTAACTACAGTTTGTGTATCTTCTCCATAAGCCCTATCAAGTCCATAGATTATTTTAGAGTCTTTATTGATTCCTAAATCAACTAATGGAGCAAAATCACAGTTAATTCCAAGTTGCGATAACTGTAAAGCTAAACTCTCATACGCTTCTTTTGCTTCACTATCTGAAAAAGATGCAATCGTTTTTGCAGATTCTGTTTCTTTAAATCCCTTTTGCTCTCTTAACCTTGCAACTTTTCCACCCTCTTGATCAATACAAATCATTAAGGGATGACTACTAATACTTTGAAGTGTAAAGTTGAGTTTTTTCAGTTGTTCTGGAGTCGAGATATTTTTACTTTTTGTTTTATCATTGATATAATGATCAAATAAAATCACTCCACCTAAACCATTTTTTATCTGAGTTTTTAGTGTCTCATTATTAGAAATATCTTGCCCATCAAAACCAATGATGAGCATTTTGTGTAATAGTTGTTTTAAATTTTCCATATTGCGTAGAAGTATAGCTAAGATAAGCAAATTTGTTCATAAAAAAGAGCAATGGGCTTTTTAGAAATACATTATAGTTATCAAATTTGATAACTATTATAATTGATTGTGATGATTAGTTAAATATCCCCAATGAAGTACAAAGTGATTTGTATTTTTTTTCACCAAGATTTTTTTTAGCCACATCTTTTGTACTTTCGCATAAATGGCAAGAACACTTTTTAGGTAATACAACCAATAGATTTTCAATAGTATGTGTAGAGATTGTAACTGTTTGTTTAAAATTTGTCATGAGAACTCCTTAATATTTTTATAATCGAATTCTAAAATAGAATAGTGAAGATTTAGTGAAGATTTTAAAAAATTTGAATATAATTACAAATTAGATATAAATAAAGGTTATACAATAAAAACAAGAAATTTAAAATTTACAGCACCATTAGTGACATTTTTCCTAGCATCTTGCCTTATTATTATATATACATATATTGATCATACTCTATTCAAAAAACAATTAAATAGTATCACTGTAGATAATGGATTAAAAAAAATTTATAGAAGAGAATCATTTTTTTTAGATCGTCTTTCATGTGCAAAAGACACTTTAACAGCTGTTAAAGAAAATTCTCATTTACTACAATATGCACAAAAACAACAAAAACAAAAAGAAGTAGAACTGTTATTTAAAACGATTCTAAAGTCAGATAAAACTATCATGCAAATACGATTTATTGATGCAAAAGGGATAGAAAAAATACGATACGATAGAGATACAAAAAATAATATTTTGCATATAACGACACTTCAGGACAAATCAAATCGATATTATTTTCAAAAAACAAAAGAACTTCAAGATGGAATGATATGGTTTTCAAAACTTGATTTAAACATAGAAAATGGTAAATTAGATATTCCTTTTAATCCAACATTTAGAATCTCTACACCAATTATAACAAATGGTAAATTTCAAGGAATTGTTATTTTAAATTATTATGCATTAGCAATTATTGAAAAACTTTTTGATTCAACCTTATTTGATGCTATTATAGTTGATAAAGATGGATATATTATTCATCATTATGAATCACAAAAGTCATGGAGTAAATTCCAAAAACAACCTTTTAAAATAGACACAAAATACTTAGCTCTTTTAGATAAAAAACTATATAAAGGAGATAGCTTTGCTTTCAAAGAATTAAATCTACCTTTTGAGAACAAGCTTTATCTCATATTACAACTAAGTGAACAAAATCAAAAAAAAGAACATTCTCTTTATATTAAACGAGCCATCATCGTTATATCAAGTTTTATGTTTATAATATTTTTACTCAGTTTAATCATCTATGTTATTTTTAATCGGTTTGAAAAAGACAAAAAGCAAATAGATAAACTCAACAAACTAAAACTTAAACAAGATGATATTATAAAACAAAAAGCAAAAATGGCTGCCATGGGAGAGATGATTGCTAATATAGCCCACCAATGGAGACAGCCTTTATCAATATTAGCGATGAATATTATAAATCTTGAAATCAAACTCAAAAAAAATCAAGTAAATGAAGATTTTCTAAAAAATTATATACACAATACAGATTCAACCATAAAAAATATGAATAAAACAATTGAAGATTTTAGTAATTTTTTTAAACCAACGAAAGACAAAACTCTTTTTAATATCAATGAACTTATAAATGAAGCACTACAAATTGTACATAATGCATTTAGGGAAGTCAACATAATAGTAAATCTAAATATAAAAGAAATTTTCTCTTATACAGGATATAGAGGTGAATTACTTCAGGTAATTCTCAATATCTTAAATAATGCAAAAGATGCTGTTCTTCTAAAGGGAATAGCACAAGGGATAATAACGATTGAAGTTAAGGACAATCAAGATGATATTGTCATAACTGTAGAAGACAATGCAGGTGGTATAGACAAAGAGATTCTTAGCAGAATCTTTGAACCTTACTTCACAACAAAATTTCAAAATCAAGGTACAGGGATAGGATTATATATGTGTAAAATAATTCTTGAAGAATCAATGAAGGGTTCTCTAGAGATTCAAAATTATAAAGATGGTGTACTTTGTACTATCATAATTCCAAAGGAAATAAATGAAATTAAATCAAATTAAACTTTTACATGTAGATGATGAAAAAGAGATTCGAGAAATGATGAAATGTATTTTAGAAGATGATGTAAAAGAATTTAATTCTGCAAAAAATGGGCTTGAAGCTTATGAAGTTTATCAAAATAAAAAACCAGATGTTATACTGTTAGATATTAATATGCCTGATTGCAATGGTATAGAATTTGCTCAAAAACTAAGAGACAACGACCATTCAACAAGAATTATCATGACTACAGCCTGTTCTGACGTAGAAAAACTTTTGCTTTCAACAGAATTGAAACTAACAAAATATCTCGTAAAACCTTTTAGTACAGAAGATTTATTTGGTGCATTAGAACTTGCGCTGCAAGAGATTCAAAACTTTAGTATCATTCCAAATAAAATTATCCATTTAAAAGACAAATACCTTTGGAATTGTCGTACGAAAACTCTTTTTAATGGATCTATCGAAATAAATTTAACACCTAAAGAGAGAGAAATACTTCGTATTCTTTTCTCAAATCTCAACAATACAATATCTTATGATACTTTACTTATGGAGGTTTGGGATGATTTTGAAAACTATAGTATCGATACTCTCAAGACCATGATGAAAAATATTCGAAAAAAACTTCCAGAAAATACAATTCAAAATGTTTATGGTACAGGTTTTAAAATAACATCTTAGACTATAATTATTATCTATTTTCAAACAATACTTTTTATTATATATAGAATTTCAAATACTATAATAAAAAATTATTATTTTTTCTGAAATCTTCACTATTTCTTCACTTTTCAATGTTATAAATTTCAAATAAATAAAAATCAAGAGGGGAAAATGAATTTTTTTAACAATATGACCATAAGAACAAAACTTATGATGATACCTGCTATTATTGTAGTATCATTAGTAATTTTATATCTAATAGTGGTAAATGGAATGTCAAATTTAGATGACAAAGCAGATAAATCAAGTGCAGCTAACAAAATAGTAAAAAATATGCTTGAATCTAGAATATCAGAAAAAAACTATATCCGAAGAAAAGACCAAAAGTATGTAGATGAAATTGATAAAACCATAATGGAAAATCTTGAGATAGTAAATAAGTATATACCAAAATTTTCTCAAGAAGTTAATAAAGAGCAAATGAAAAATACTGGGAGAGCAATTGAAGAGTACCATCAGGCATTTAAGGATTATGTAACTGTACGAGATAAATCTATAAAAGAACAAAATGATATGGAACAAGTTGCTAGAGAGGTAGAAGAATTAGCCAATAAAGCAAGAAACGAACAGAAAAAACAAAGAGAAACTTTAATAAAAGCAAATGCACCATTAGATAAGATTGTTGATAAAATGGAAAAAGCTTCATTAACTAATAGAACAGTAAAAGATCTAAAAGAGATACGAATTGCGGAAAAAAACTATATCATAAGAAAAGATCAAAAGTATATAGATGAAGTAAATAAAAGAATTAAAAATATAAAAGAAGTAACTGCTAATTTGAAAGCAGATTTTAAAAAAGAAGAAAACAAAAAAATGATGGATGATACAAATATTGCACTTGACAAGTATTATAAATCATTTAGTCAATTTATCGAATACAGAGAGCAATCTTTAGTATTATCGGATAAAATGAAAGATACTGCAAGAAAAGCTGTAACTCTTGCAACTGCAATGAGAGCTGACCAAAAAGCAGAAAGAGAAAAAATTAAAAGTAATCTCTCAATAACACTTATTCTCTCATTTGTTGTAGTAGCTGCGTTAATTGGATTTATCAGTGTACTAATATCAAATAATGTATCAAAACTTATAACAGTATTTCAAGAGGGTCTTTTAGGATTTTTCAAATACTTAAATAGAGAAGCAAAAGATGCACAACCTATAAATATTGATACAAATGATGAAATAGGTATTATGGCAAAAGTAGTAAATGAGAATATTGTAAAAACAAAAAAAGGTGTTGATGAAGATAGACAAGTTATCGATGATACAATCACAGTCTTAAGTGAATTTGAACAAGGTGACCTATGTCAAAGAGTAAGCACTCCAAGTAATAACCCAGCATTACAAGAATTAACAAGATTATTAAATCAAATGGGTTCTAATGTTGAAGCAAATATTGATAATGTTTTAGAGGTACTAGAACAATACTCAAATAGTAACTATATGAACAAAGTTAAAACTGATGGAATAAAAGAACATCTTTTAAAATTAGCAAATGGTGTAAATACATTAGGTGATGCAATCACAACAATGTTAATAGAAAACAAAACAAATGGATTAACATTAGATGCAAGTAGTGATATACTTCTTAAAAATGTAGATATCTTAAACCAAAACTCAAATGAAGCAGCAGCAGCACTAGAAGAAACAGCAGCAGCTTTAGAGGAGATTACAGGAAATATCTCTAGTAATACACAAAATATTATTGAGATGTCTCAACTAGCATCTAATGTAACAGATTCAGCTTCAAAAGGTGAAGCATTGGCAAATGAAACTACACAAGCTATGAATGAAATTGATAAAGAGGTAAATGCTATTAATGAAGCAATTACTGTTATTGATCAAATTGCATTCCAAACAAATATCCTAAGTCTAAATGCAGCAGTAGAAGCAGCAACTGCTGGTGAAGCTGGAAAAGGATTTGCAGTTGTTGCTCAAGAGGTTAGAAACTTAGCATCTCGTTCAGCAGATGCAGCAAATGAGATTAAAGCTCTAGTTCAAAATGCAACATCTAAAGCAAATGGTGGAAAGAAAATTGCAGAAGAGATGATAAGTGGATATACAGCACTTAATGAAAATATCTCTAAAACAATAGATTTAATCAAAGATGTAGAGATGGCAAGTAAAGAACAACTTACAGGAATTGAACAAATCAATGATGCAGTTAACTCTTTAGACCAACAAACACAACAAAATGCAATGATAGCTTCTCAAACTCATGATGTTGCATTAGATACAGATAAGATTGCAAAACTTGTTGTAAGTGATGCTGATACAAAAGAATTTAAAGGAAAAGATTCTGTAAAAGCTAAAACTATGGATAAACATCAAACAGCTACTACAAGTAGTACACAAAAAACTAAAACTTCAAAACAAGGTACACCAAAACAAGCTCCAGAAAAACCTGTATCACAACTTAAAACATCTAAACAATTAGAACCGATTAAAGATTCTCATATAGATAACGAAGAATGGGCAAGCTTTTAGGCTTGTTCCATTTCTTATCTTTTTTCAAATATCTAATAACTTTAGTTAACCAGATATATTTTAATTCACTTAATAGCTGTCCCTATCTTTTAAACATTTTTGTTCCCATAATTTTATTGTAATAATATTTACTTCAAAAATATTACCTTATATTTATAGTGTATATGATATCTTTAAAAATAAATTACTTGACAGGAGGGTGTTATGCATTTTATTCTAATATTACTCTTTATAGTTATCTTCAGTGGTTGTGACACCAAAGTGAAAATTCAGAGTGATGTATCAAATACACAAGCAGAAAATGAAAAGGCAGAAATACTTTTCCAAAAAAAATGTCAAAGATGTCATGGTATAGAAGGTGAAAAATCAGCATTAAATATCTCTGATGTAATTGCATACTATAATAAAAAAGAGCTGCAAATGGCACTAACACTTTATCAAAAAAGTCAAAGAGATAGACATAGATTTGGTTCTTTAATGACAGGTATTATTAAAGACTTGTCCAAAGATGATATAAGAATTCTTGCCGATTATATTTCAAATTTTAAAGAGAAAAAGTAAGAATTTAAAATGTTTAATATCATGAATACTCTCATTATATTTTTAAATTGAAAATCTAATTTTAATAGTTTAAAACAAACTGCAATTTAATTGTGGAACAGTATTAAAATGATGATTTAAAAAGCCTTGAATAAAGCTTTTACAGTGGCGGACGAGGAGAGGTTCGAACTCTCGGTACCGTTGCCAGTACGCATCCTTAGCAGGGATGTGGTTTCAGCCGCTCACCCACTCGTCCTAAGAGATGAAATTATAGTGAAGTTATATTAAAAAACACCTTAAAAATTAGATGTTTTTTAAAATCTTTTCTACAACTTCTTTTGGGTTATTTGATTTATAAATTGGTCTTCCAACTACGATAAAATCAACTAATTCTTTTTTTGCAAGATTTATATCTGCTACTCGTTGTTGATCCCCTGCATCTTCCCCAAAAGGTCGAATACCAGGAGTAAGTGTAACAAAATTGCTTGAAGTATTATTTTTAATATCTAAACTTTCAAAAGCAGAACAGACAACACCATCAAGTCCAGCTTCAAAAGTATCTCTTGCAAATTTTGTAGCTTTTTGACCTATATCTTCATTGTAAATATAAGCAAATGATTCGTTATCAAAACTTGTAAGTGCTGTTACAGCCAATACCAGTGGTCTATTCTGTACATTTTTAATTCTTTCCATAACTGTAGACATTGCAGCTTTACCAGCTGAAGCATGAACATTAAACATATCAATAGGTAATTTACAGATTTCCTCTGCTGCATCTGCCATAGTATTTGGGATATCATAAAGTTTTAAATCTAAAAATATTTTAAAATTTGGATTAATAGATTTTAACTCTTCTAAAAACTCTTTACCATCTCTAATATAACTTCTAAAACCAACTTTTAACCATATATCAAACTCTTGAATTTTTTTTGCTAATTCAAGATTTTCTTCTTTTGAATGGTTATCTAATGCGATACAAAGTTTCATACTATTTTTTCTCTATACTATCAAGTACACCATTGATAAACTTTGGTGCATTATCACTTGCTAATCTTTTTGATAACTCAATCGCTTCATTTATAACAATTGGCTTATCTAAATCACTAAAAAGTATCTCATAAATTGAAAGTCTTAAAATAGCTTTTTCAACACTTCCTACGTCATTTATTTCTCTTTGTTTTAAATGTTCTTCTATCTCTTTATCTACAACTTGTAAATTTTCAATGGTTCCATTAAATAAATTTAAAGCAAAATCTTTTTGTTTGTTTCTTATTTTTTTATCTTCTAAAATTTCATCAGAAAACTTTGCAATAGCTTCATTTCCTAAATCATAAGCGTACAATAACCCTATTACTGACTCTCTAGCTTGTGTTCTTGTCGCCATAAATTACTTATCCATTTGAGAATATAAATCTAACATCTCAATAATAGTTACCATAGCTTCTGCACCTTTGTTTCCAACTTTACTTCCAGCTCTTTCAATTGCTTGTTCTATTGTATTTGTTGTAAGAACTCCATTTGATACAGGAATATTGTGTTGCATTGTTGCACTTGCAATTCCTTTTGTAGCTTCTGCTGATATATAGTCAAAGTGTGGCGTAGCACCTCTTATAACAGCACCAACACAACAAATAGCATCATATTTTCCACTTTTAAGTGCTTTTTGTAGTGCAAATGGTATCTCAAATGCACCTGGAACTAAAATAAGGTCTAGATTTTCTTCATTTCCACCATGTCTTTTAAATGCATCTTGTGCACCTTCAACTAGTCTATCTGTAATAATATGATTAAATCTACCATTGATAATTGCGATTTTTTCAGTACCTTTTAGTCTTAATTGACCCTCTATTATATTCATCTTTTCTCCCAAATTTTAGTATTCTATTTTCTTAAATGTTATGGATTATATCGAAAAATTGATTAATAACCCAAAACGTCCTGAATCTTAAAAATATCATCAATTGTTTTATATAAATCATCAATTTTTAACATATTTGGTCCATCACTTAATGCTACACTTGGATCAAAATGTGTTTCAAAGAAAAATCCATCCACACCAACTGCTGCAGCAGCTTTAGCAAGACTTGGAACTATTGCACTATTTCCACCAGTTGTTTCACCCGTACTAGGAACTTGTGCAGAGTGTGTTGCATCAAATATAACAGGTGCATACTCCCTCATAGCTATAAGATTTTTCATATCTACAACTAAAGCACCATATCCAAATACATTTCCTCTTTCACAAAGCCATACACCATGTTCTTTACTGTTTTCATAATTTACTTCATGAACACCTCTTGTTGCAAGTACTTTTGCAACAGGATGTTTCATACTAGCTGCTGCTAAAAACTGCCCTTTTTTTATATTTACTTTTGCATTTGTTTGTCCAGCTGCTATTAGTAAATCTGTTTGTCTACATAAAAAAGCTGGTATTTGAACCACATCACAAACTTCTGCAGTTGGGGCTACTTGATATGTTTCATGTACATCTGTTACAAGTTTATACCCAAAAGTATCTTTTACCTCTTGAAGAATTTTTAATCCCTCATCAAGTCCTGGTCCTCTAAAACTATCTATACTTGTACGATTTGCCTTATCAAAACTTGCTTTAAAGTAAAAATCTATTCGTTTGTTTTCATTTAATTTTGCCAACTGTTCTGCTATTTTCATAACATTATCTCTATTTTCTATTACACATGGTCCCGTTAGTATTATCATTTTAACTCCTACTGATAAATTTATTTAAATAATTTTTGTCTTGTCCTGTCATAATATAATGAAATTCATATACATTATTAACAATATATTCTACATCATCTTGTGAGTTTTCATCACATGCTAAAAGTATTCTATCTCCTATCTGTAACTCTATATCACAAGAAGGAAGTAGAATATCTTCCCCGCATCTTGTTATTAATAATGGTACAATGTTATTAAATTGATTTCTATCTCGTCTTGATTTTCTTATATCATTTAATGTTACTTTATTTTCACTGTTAGAAAGGTAGTGAAATAATTCTATTGCTTCATTTTTATTTATATTTAATTCAAATGTTATTGGATTTATATTAATATTTTTGATTAATTTTGATAAAAGTTGTTGTCCCCATTCTTCATCTTTTGATTGTAAATGTCGTATTAATTGCTCACTTAAAGGATTAATAATAGCATTTGTTGTTTTATGTATCAATATCTCTGATGGCAAAAATATATGATCAATTCTTGCATTCGAAAATATTGAAAAATCTGATAACTCATTTTCTCTTGCAATTATCATTGTATGTCTATTTACACTTCTAATTGTTGAAACAATCGAAAGATTTGTTGTATCATCATTAGTAGCTACAATTACTAAATTCATATCTTTGATATTTAACTTTTCTAATAATATTCTATCTTCTGCATTTCCACACACAATTGTATCAAGACCTTTGGCTATAGATTCTGTTACAACATCCATATTGATCTCTATAACAACTGGTTGTATTCCATTATTTGTAAATATATTATAGACACTTTTACCAAGCCTACCAAAACCACAAATCATAATCTTTTCTTTAGGTATTGAGAAAGTTTTACAATCAAGAGTATCAATATTATAAAGCCAATTTTCAAGTTTAAATAAACTAGGAGAATTTAATGCCATTTTTATTTGATAAGAGATGATTTCAAGAGGATTTTCAACAATATTTGCACCAGCATCAAGTAAATTTGCTGTTTCAATATCGGTAGAAGAACGTACTGCTATTTTCAGATGAGGATTAAGTATTCGAGAAGCTAAAGTTACTCTCATATTCAACAAATTGCTTTCAAACAATGAAATGATAGCTTTACAATGAATTGATTTAATACCAGCACATTCTAAAGAAATAGGACTATGTACATCAGCCACTAGCACTGGTACATGCGGGATAAAACCTTCAAGATTAAGATAATCAACTCTCTGCTGTTCTTTTTCAATCACAACAACTCTCATATTATCATCAATCATCTTTCGAATAATTTCACTTGTAGTTTCATTATATCCAAGGATAATAACAAAATCTTCTTTGATACGATTTACAGATCGCACAAACTTTGCCCTAGCAATCTCACTTAAAAATAATTTATCTTGTAAAAGTGAAACTAATGTACCAATACCATAAAACCATCCTAAAACAGTAAGATATATTGAAGCAGACACCCACATCTTTTGAGCATAAGTAAAAGGATATGGCGTTTCTCCAAATCCTATTGTTGTAGCAGTGTAAGATATAAAATAAAAAGCATCAAAAATAGAGAGATGATAAATATTGCCTTTGTCATCTATGCCAGGAATCATAAGTAATCCAACCATAGCTATAGCATATGTTAGAACTATAATTGTAAAAGGGAGTCTCATCCTTTGTAAAATGATCCATAATGAGCTATTATTCATAATTTTATATCTTTATTGTATGTTTAATTTATAATTTTTAACATTAACGTTTTGATTTTAAAGTATCACCAATATAAAGTATTACGGAAGTTATATTAGCCAATAATGCTCCACCACTTAATGAAATAATAACACCAAATAATTCTGGTTCAATTGTTCCACCTACACCATATATAGTCCAAATTGAAGCAGCCGCTATTAGTTGTAAATCTGCCACTAAACTCGTAGCTATAAGAACTGAACCCATTTGTGTTTTATCACCAAGTTTTAATACAGTGGCAATAATATTTACTATAATAGCTGCAAATAGTTCATATTTACTATGCATATTTATATCTAAAGCATCTCCATAAAAAAAACCAAAATTCAATGTCATAGCTAAAATGATAAAAAAACCAGAAATTACCTTATCTAAATTCATTACTCACTCCCAAAATTTTATATGTAAATTATATCTAATATAGTTTTACATCTCACTTCTTTGTTACAAGTATTCCACTTAATACTATAAAACAAATACCTATAAGTACTGTTGATGTTGGAAACATATCACCCAAAAACATACCAATAATAATTGAAAAAAGTATATTTGTATAACTAATAGTTCCTACAATTCCACCTTGTGCTAAAGAATATGCTTTCGTCATATATATTTGAGAAAATGTAGCAAATATCCCAAGTCCAATTATATAAAACCAAGCAATTCCTGATGGCATAACAAAAGGTGCTATCATCCAATCAAAAGTCGTACTTGTATAATATTCTCCAATTATCATTAATACTATGGGCCCTATTGTTCCAACTAACATAAAAGATAATACTATTGCTTTATTATCATAATATTTTCTAAGCTCTCGTATAGAAGTATAAGCAAGTCCAGCACCCACACCACTTAAAATACCAAGCCAATCTGTTTTATCTAAAGATGTTATATCAAATCCTGTAATAAATAAAACACCAAAAAAACCTACAAATACTCCACTCCAAGCAAGAAGTGATAATCGTTCCTTTAATAAAAGATAAGAAAATATTGCAGTAAATATTGGAGAAACTTTACTAAAAGTAATTGCTTCAGCTAAAGGGATATTCGCTATATTATAAAAATACATCAGAAGTGCAGTAAAACCTATAAAACCACGAGCGAAAAGTAAAAAAGGTCTTCCCCCTTTTTGCCGTAATGGTGATTTATAAATGGCATATAAAATAATGATCACACCACTTAAATTTCTAAAAAATACAACTTCAATAGAACTCATATAAACACTAAGTTCTTTTGCAAATCCTCCTGTAAAAGCGAAAAGGAAAGAAGATAAAAGCATATATTTTACAGCGAGATTTATATTGTTTTGTTCTTGTATGTTATTCATTATCGGGATTTTAATACAATTTTAGTTAAAATCGCATTATTATTAAGGAGAATTAGATTTAGATGATAGAGATTTTTAATCCAAGTACAGATAAATATATTTATGCCATTTTAATATTTTCATTCTTTCAATTTTTTAGAGTGATTTTTAGAAAAATTTCTTATGCTATTGTGAAAAAAACAGCAACAAAATTTGATGATGAATTACTGGAGTCTGTGGAGAAACCTATAGATTTTTTGTTTATTATTTTTGGTGCAAATTTAGCATTAAGTATTTTACATTTTGATAATAATATCCAACAAGTGATAGATCAAATTTTAAGATCAGGATTTATAATAGTTATTTTTTGGGGAATATTAAATATCCTTACGAATTTATCTACAAATCTTCATAAAATCACTAATAGATTTGGTGATAAAATCAGCACAGATGTTGCAAATTTCATTATCAAATCAATTAGATTTTTTATATTTATAATTGGATTTATAGCAGTTCTTCAAGAATGGGGATACAATGTAAGCGGATTTCTGGCATCAATTGGTCTTGTTGGTATGGCATTTGCATTAGCAGCAAAAGATACAGCTGCTAACTTATTTGGTTCTTTAGTAATATTTACGGATAGACCTTTTAAAATAGGTGATTGGATAAAAACACCTCAAGTTGAAGGTACTATTGAAACAATTGGAATAAGAAGTACAAAAGTAAGAACTTTTGCACAAGCACTTGTAACTGTACCAAATGCTACTTTAGCTAATAGTGCCATCCTAAACTGGTCGGCTATGGGTAAAAGAAGAATTATGATGAATATTGGTGTAACTTATGGTACAAAAGGTGAAGTACTAGAAAATATTATAAAAGATATTAAAACTATGTTAGAAAACAATGAAGATATTCATCAAGAAACAATTCATGTGTATTTTAGTGAATTTGCTTCAAGTAGTTTAAATATTTTTTGTTATTACTTCACAAAAACTATCAATTGGGGTGAGTTTATGAAAGTAAGAGAAACCACATATCTTGAAATAATGAAAATAATAGAAAAAAACGGAACAAGTTTTGCTTTTCCAACACAAACACTTCATATTGAAACAAATAATGAATTAGTAGAATAAAAAGGTAACAATATATGATAAAAATAGCCCTAATAGGACAACCAAACGTAGGAAAAAGTTCACTGTTTAATAGACTTGCTAGAAAAAAAGTAGCAATAGTTAGTGATGTATCTGGAACAACAAGAGATGTAAGAAGAAGAGAAATCGAAATTAGTGGTCGACAAGCTTTAATGTTAGACACAGGTGGAATTAGTAAATCAAAAAATGAGATTATGGAAGATGGTAGTGAATTTAAGATTTTTACAAATGTAAAAAGAAAAGCAATAGAAACTGCTAAAGAAGCTGACATAATTTTATATATGGTTGATGGTAAAAATATACCTGATGATGAAGATAGAAACCTTTTTTATGAATTACAAGGTTTAGGAAAACAATTAGCTTTAGTTGTAAACAAAATTGATAATGATAAAGAATTAGAAAGACTATGGGATTTTTATGAATTTGGTATCAATGAAGATCAAATGTTTGGAATCTCAGTTTCTCATAACAGAGGTACAAAAAAACTTTTTGAATGGTTGTATGAAAAACTACCTCCAAGTGCTCAAGAAATTGAAGATGAACGAAGAAGCCACTTAAGCGAAGAGGAATTAGAGGACTTAATAGAACCTACTGTAGAGGTAGAAGATAAAGTTGAAATTGATCCAAACCATATTAAAGTTGCGATTATTGGAAAACCAAATGTTGGAAAAAGTTCTATTTTAAATGCACTCATTGGAGAGGAAAGATCAGTTGTAAGCCCAATAGCTGGTACAACTATTGACCCTGTAGATGAAACTTATGAAATTGGTGATAAAAAAATTACTTTTATTGATACAGCTGGATTACGAAGAAGAGGGAAAATTCAAGGGATTGAAAAGTTTGCTCTTATGAGAACAGAAGATATGTTAGCTCAGGCAAACATTGCTTTAGTTGTTTTAGATGCTTCACAACCTTTAAGTGATCAAGATGAAAAGATATCTGGACTTGTTGATCAATTTGGACTAGGTACTATTATTGTTCTAAATAAATGGGATGAGAATATGGATACTTATGAGAAAATAGTTGAAGAAATAAGAAGAAGATTTAAATTTTTATACTATGCGTCAATCATAGCAGTTTCAGCTAAAACAGGAAGAAACATCAAAAAACTAGAAGAAAAACTTCTCACTATATTTGAAAACTACCATAGAAGAATTTCAACATCAGATCTTAACAAAACTATTGAACTTGCAGTAAGAAGACATTCTCTTCCAAGTCCAAATGGTAACCGATTGAGAATATATTTTGCAACACAGTTTGATACAAACCCACCAACAATTGCTGTAATTATGAATAAACCAAAATTACTGCACTTTTCATATAAAAGATATTTAATTAACTTCCTAAGAGATACTTTTGATTTTGAAGGGGTACCATTAAGGGTTGTAGCACGTGGTAGAGGTGAACGAAGTGCAGAACAAGAACAATTTGAAGCTACATATCAAGAATTTAAACTTCCGAGTGATTATGTACTTCCTCACTTTGTAGAAGAGGATGGTGATTTTGAATATTATGATGAAGAGTATGAGGATTAGTCACTACTCTTCAGAGAAATAAAAAAAGGGAAGATTTTCATCTTCCCTTTTTTTTACAATAAATAATAAAACTATTTTACTGCTTCTTTTAATTTAGCACCAACTTTAAATTTTGCAACAGTTGATTCTGCAATTTTAATTTTAGCACCAGTTGATGGATTAACACCTTCTCTAGCAGCTCTTTTAGATGTGCTGAAAGTACCAAAACCAATAAAAGCTACTGAATCACCTTTAGCTAATGTTTCTGTAATAGTTTCTAATGTAGCCTCTAAAGCTGCACCAGCATCTTTTTTTGTTAAACCCGCTTTGTCTGCAACTGCTGCAATTAATTCACTTTTGTTCATACCTAAATCTCCTATTTGTCTTAATTTGACAAATCATAACAAAACTAACATTAATTAATATTTAAAAACTTAATAATTTATTGTTTTTTTATAAATTATGCTAAAATAAAGTTATGTTTACATATAAATCAGTCCTTACACCCATATTATTAACGCTATTTGTATATTTAGAATATTTTGGTCTATCACTAAAACTTATAAATACACTCTTTGCACTTTATGCATTTTTACTTATATTTCAACTAAATAAAAAAGAATTATTTGCCAGTGGTTTTTTTGTAGGAATATTATGGTTCTGGTGGCTTAGTTACAGTTTTATATATTATGAATTATCTTTTATGATACCATTTGTACTAATAGGTATAGGTTTACTCTATGCTATACTTTTCTATTTTATAGGAATAGTCAATAATATATATTATAAAATATCCTATATCTTTTTATTAAGTTATATAGAGCCTTTTGGATTTAATTGGTTTAAAATAGAACTTCCATTTATAAATAGCTATCTTGGTACCTCAAAAATAGAATTTCTAGTAATACTTATTATCTCTGGACTTTTTATAAAATATAAAGATAAATATAAAACAACTATCCCTATATGTTATGCTATTGTTATTATTATACTTTTCTTTATCAATAAGTATCATATTACTAAAAATTCTGTTGAACAGCCTAATATTAAAATATACAAATATGAAACCAAAATACCACAAGAACATAAATGGGATAAAAAGTTTAAACAAGAGATTATAAACAATAATTTTCAAGCAATAGAAACTGCCATTAAAAATAAAAATGACTTGATTGTATTACCAGAAACAGCTTTTCCATTAATTTTAAATCATCAAAATACACTACTCCATAAACTTTTACGATATTCAGAACAAATATCAATACTTACAGGTTCACTCTATGAAAAAGACAATCTTTTGTATAATTCATCTTATCTATTCCAAAATGGACATTTAGAAGTTGCAAATAAAGTTGTATTAGTACCTTTTGGCGAAGCTGTACCACTTCCTGAAAAATTAAGAAACTGGGTAAATGACACTTTTTATAATGGTGCAAAAGATTATGTTACAGCAGCTATACCAACAACTTTTAGTATAAAAGGAACAAAGTTTCGAAATGCAATATGTTATGAAGCAACGACAGATAAAATTTATAACAATTTGGATACTCCATATGCAATCGCTATATCAAATAATGCTTGGTTCACTCCATCTCACCAACCTACTCTTCAAAAGCTTTTAATGCAATATTATGAAAATAAATATAATATAATTATTATTGATATATCAAATCAATAAGTATACAATTAATAAAATTTTTTGTAATATAACAAAGAATATTTAATGAATGCTATTGAATTAGAAAAAGAAATCATAGAATATAAAAGTCTTATTAAACTTCAAAAGCAATGTATAGTAATGCAAAAACAAAAATTGAAAAAACAATACAAAAAGATATTATTACAAAATATAAAATAATATTAGTAAAGTTATTAAGTTTGAAGAAAAAATAAAAAGTAAAAATAACAAAATTGTAATAAATTTAAAAAGAAAAAGAATAGAAAAAAGCAAAAGGAGGCATAAAAGCTTCCAAAAAGAAGTAAAAAAAAGAGACACCTTAAAAGTTGGCAGCGACCTACGTTTCCACCAGGGGACCCGGCAGTATTATCGGCGATGGAGAGCTTGACTACCAGGTTCGAAATGGGGCTGGGTATTTCCTCTCCTCTATAACCACCAACATTTAAAATGTCTCATTTAAAAGTTGTGTATAAAGTAATACAGTTAAAGTCTTTGTTCTAAAGTAAAAATACATTCTAAATATATCTTATTACATTTAATAAGATAGTAAACTAAAGATAATCTTATAAATAAGCCAAACGGTCTATTAGTAATAGTCAGCTAAATGCATTACTGCACTTACACATCTATCCTATCAACCAGCTAGTCTTGCTGGGACCTTCAGGGAAAGTTAATCTTGGAGTTGGCTTCGTGCTTAGATGCTTTCAGCGCTTATCTCATCCGTACGTAGCTACCCAACGATGCCCTTGGCAGAACAATTGGTACACTAGTGGTACGTTCACCCCGGTCCTCTCGTACTAGGGGCAAATCTCCTCAACTTTCCTACGCCCACGGAAGATAGGGACCGAACTGTCTCACGACGTTCTGAACCCAGCTCGCGTACCGCTTTAAATGGCGAACAGCCATACCCTTGGGACCTGCTTCAGCCCCAGGATGCGATGAGCCGACATCGAGGTGCCAAACCTCCCCGTCGATGTGAGCTCTTGGGGGAGATCAGCCTGTTATCCCCGGCGTACCTTTTATCCTTTGAGCGATGGCCCTTCCACACAGAACCACCGGATCACTATGACCGACTTTCGTCTCTGCTCGACTTGTCTGTCTCACAGTCAGGCTGGCTTATGCCATTATACTCAACATCCGATTTCCAACCGGATTGAGCCAACCTTTGTAAGCCTCCGTTACTTTTTAGGAGGCGACCGCCCCAGTCAAACTACCCACCAGACATTGTCCTGAATGAGGATAACTCATCCCAGTTAGCTATCAGAATATTCAAGGGTGGTATCTCAAGGATGACTCCACTGGAATTAGCATCCCAGCTTCAAAGTCTCCCACCTATCCTGCACATGAATATCCCAATAGCAGTGTCAAGCTATAGTAAAGGTGCACGGGGTCTTTCCGTCTTTCCGCGGGTAGGAGGAATTTTCACCTCCACTACAATTTCACTGGATCCCTGGTTGAGACAGCTCCCATCTCGTTACGCCATTCATGCAGGTCGGTATTTAACCGACAAGGAATTTCGCTACCTTAGGACCGTTATAGTTACGGCCGCCGTTTACTCGGGCTTCGATCAAGTGCTTCGCTTACGCTGACACCATCAATTAACCTTCGAGCACCGGGCAGGCGTCACACCTTATACATCCTCTTACGAGTTAGCAAAGTGCTGTGTTTTTGGTAAACAGTCGGGAGGGACTCTTTGTTGCAACCTCATAAGCCTTCGTGAGCAAGTCACTAAACTTTAGTAGGCACACCTTCTACCGAAGATACGGTGCTAGTTTGCAGAGTTCCTTAACCAGGGTTCTTCCACGCGCCTTAGAATACTCATCCCACCTACCTGTGTCGGTTTACGGTACGGGTTATAATAGATATGCTTAGTGGCTTTTCTTGGCACGACAGTATCATCGATTCCAAACGCACTCCGAAGAGCTTGTTCGGCCTGTAAGATCTCGGTCTAATGTTAAGCGGATTTGCCTACTTAACAACCTACGTCCTTCGACCAGCTATTCCATCAGCCAGCTCGATTAACTCTATGCGTCCCCACATCACGCTCTATTATAAGTATAGGAATATTAACCTATTTGCCATCGTCTACCCCTTTCGGACTCGACTTAGGACCCGACTAACCCTACGATGACGAGCATCGCGTAGGAAACCTTGGGTTTTCGGCGTTAAAGATTCTCACTTTAATTATCGCTACTCATGCCTGCATGCTCACTTCTTGCCGCTCCACCACTCCTTACCGGTATGGCTTCAATGCTGACAAGAACGCTCTCCTACCACTCTAATAAATTAGAATCTACAGCTTCGGTGCATACTTTAGCCCCGTTATATTTTCCGCGCAGAATCACTAGACCAGTGAGCTGTTACGCTTTCTTTAAAAGATGGCTGCTTCTAAGCCAACTTCCTGGTTGTCACAGTAACTCCACATCGTTTTCCACTTAAGTATGACTTAGGGACCTTAGCTGGTAGTCTGGGTTGTTCCCCTCTCGACGATTGATTTTATCACCCACCGCCTGACTGCCATGATTCCACATATAGTATTCGAAGTTTGATAGGGTTTGGTACCGCGGTAAGCAGCCCTAGCCCATTCAGTGCTCTACCCCTATATGCTAATAACATGACGCTATACCTAAATATATTTCGGAGAGAACCAGCTATCACGAAGTTTGATTGGCCTTTCACCCCTATCCACAAGTCATCCCAAGACTTTTCAACGCCTGCGGGTTCGGTCCTCCACTGGCTCTTACACCAGCTTCAACCTGCTCATGGATAGATCACTTCGTTTCGGGTCTGCAGCATCTAACTAATTCGCGCTATTAACACTCGCTTTCGCTACGGCTCCACACTTGGCTTAACCTTGCTAGATACCACAACTCGCAGGCTCATTATGCAAAAGGCAGTCCGTCACCCTGTATAAAACATAGGGCTCCGAATGATTGTAAGCTAATGGTTTCAGGTTCTATTTCACTCCCCTCACTGGGGTACTTTTCACCTTTCCCTCACGGTACTTGTGCACTATCGATCTATAAGTAGTATTTAGAGTTGGAGGGTGGTCCCCCCATATTCAGTCAAGATATCACGTGTCCCGACCTACTCATTCCCAAGTCTAGTACCATATAAAAGATTTCGTATACGAGGCTTTCACTCTCTATGACGTAGCATTCCAACTACTTCTACTATCTAATATATTATCACTTGGCGCTCTAATCCGTTTTCGCTCGCCGCTACTAACAGAATCTCAATTGATTTCTTTTCCTCAAGGTACTGAGATGTTTCACTTCCCTTGGTTCGCTCACCCGTAGGTGTAACATACATAGTATGTTGGGTTGTCCCATTCGGAAATCTACGGATCAAAACTTCTTGACAGTTCCCCGTAGCTTATCGCAGTCTAGTACGTCCTTCATCGCCTCTTATAGTCTAGGCATCCACCATTAGCCCTTAATAGCTTATTTGATAAATTAAAGAAGAATTTGTATTATTGCTAATACAGTTCTTTTTTGCTTTGTTATGATTATTCTTTAGCTACTATCTTATTAAATGTAACTTCAATAAAATAATATTTAAAATTGTATTTTTATTTTCTTTAGAAAAATAAAGACTTTAACAGTATGTTTTTAAATAACTCTTTGATCTCTTTTGAAATCAAATATTAATTCTACAATTAGAACTAATATTTAACTTCTTCTGTATCTCTTTCCTATGGTGGAGAATAGCGGGATCGAACCGCTGACCTCCTACGTGCAAGGCAGGCGCTCTCCCAGCTGAGCTAATTCCCCATGGTGGGCCTAACAGGACTTGAACCTGTGACCTCACGATTATCAGTCGAGCGCTCTAGCCAGCTGAGCTATAGGCCCATGAATACTTAGTTAATAATGATCTCTCATTATTGACTAGGATGTTTTAACATCTTTGTTAATAAATAATGTTCTGTTCTTTTAAGATTATTCATATAATCTTTATAAACTAGATAGCAAGATGTCTTTATGAGATTAAAGAACTTTCGTCTCGATGTTGTACTATTTTTTACATCAATTTGTTATATCTTATTATATAACTTTTTATTCATTGAACTCAACTAAACGAATAGTTAAGTTATATCTTTGAAAGGAGGTGATCCAACCGCAGGTTCTCCTACGGTTACCTTGTTACGACTTCACCCTAGTCGCTAATTCCACTGTGGAAGGTAGCTATTTTAGCATCCCCGCTTCGAATGAAATCAACTCCCATGGTGTGACGGGCGGTGAGTACAAGACCCGGGAACGTATTCACCGTAGCATAGCTGATCTACGATTACTAGCGATTCCAACTTCATGTAGTCGAGTTGCAGACTACAATCCGAACTGGGAGGCATTTTATGAGATTTGCTCCACGTCACCGTATTGCTGCTCTTTGTATACCCCATTGTAGCACGTGTGTAGCCCTGGCCGTAAGGGCCATGATGACTTGACGTCGTCCTCACCTTCCTCCTACTTGCGTAGGCAGTCTGTCTAGAGTCCTCAGCCGAACTGTTAGTAACTAAACACGAGGGTTGCGCTCGTTGCGGGACTTAACCCAACATCTCACGACACGAGCTGACGACAGCCGTGCAGCACCTGTATGAAAGCTCTAGCAAGCTAGCACCAAACTATCTCTAGTAAGTTCTTTCTATGTCAAGGCCAGGTAAGGTTCTTCGCGTATCGTCGAATTAAACCACATGCTCCACCGCTTGTGCGGGTCCCCGTCTATTCCTTTGAGTTTTAATCTTGCGACCGTACTCCCCAGGCGGCACACTTACTGTGTTAACTGCATTACTGCAATGTCTAGCATCGCAACAACTAGTGTGCATCGTTTAGGGCGTGGACTACCAGGGTATCTAATCCTGTTTGCTCCCCACGCTTTCGCATCTGAGCGTCAGTAATGTTCCAGTAGATCGCCTTCGCAATCGGTATTCCTTCTGATCTCTACGGATTTTACCCCTACACCAGAAATTCCATCTACCTCTCCCATACTCTAGGTAAGTAGTTTTGGAAGCAGTTCTATGGTTAAGCCATAGGATTTCACTTCCAACTTACAAACCAGCCTACATGCTCTTTACGCCCAGTGATTCCGAGTAACGCTTGCACCCCCCGTATTACCGCGGCTGCTGGCACGGAGTTAGCCGGTGCTTATTCATATAATACCGTCATTATCTTCTTATATAAAAGGAGTTTACGCACCGAAATGTGTCATCCTCCACGCGGCGTTGCTGCATCAGAGTTTCCTCCATTGTGCAATATTCCCCACTGCTGCCTCCCGTAGGAGTCTGGACCGTGTCTCAGTTCCAGTGTGACTGATCATCCTCTCAAACCAGTTAAGCGTCATTGTCTTGGTGAGCCATTACCTCACCAACTAACTGATACTGTACAGTCCCATCTCTAAGCCATAAATGTTTCCCTTGCATACTTGTGTATTAAAGGCATATAGGGAGTTACAAGACGTTTCCATCAATTATTCCCTTCTTAGAGGCAGGTTAACTATATATTACTCACCCGTGCGCCACTTAGCTGACAAATTTAGTAAACTAAATCCCGTTCTCGTTCGACTTGCATGTGTTAGGCACGCCGCCAGCGTTCACTCTGAGCCAGGATCAAACTCTCCATAAAAAACTAATCTCTTAGTTTGGTTTGTTTAATCTTGACTTTTAAGTTTTTACCTAAAAATCACTGAATCTTTTTAAAGATTCAATTATATTTATTTGTTTTTAGTTTTAAAACTAAAACTCATAAAGTTTATAGACGAAGTTTATCAAATATAAATTACTCTATATTTAATTCTTCTTGTATCTAGTTTATAAAGATTACTTCTCAGTAATTTAAATAAACTTGATTTTATTTATTAACATTATTTTTTTTAAAGAACTTTTCCTAATTAATTTTTCTCTCTTCTTGAAGTTATTGAATCTAAACAACCCGTTTATACTCTCTTCTTAAAGTGTCTTACTTTAATTGGACGCGAATTATAATAAAATTTTTTGGCTTTGTCAAGAGCTACAGCTTAAGTGTGGCTGAAATTTTGAAATTCTTTTTTTACTGCTATTTACATATATGAAAAAAGCCCTTTTTCAAGGGCTTTTTTAACTTTATAATTTAGATTTTATTTTTGGCGGATTTCGCGGTTGGAAAAGTTGAATGGCACTATTTACCATTTTTGAGTTAAGAACATCATCTATATTTAACTCTACTTGAGATAAATTTGGTTCTTTCATAGCACTCATACTTGCAACACAACTTGAAGGAGTGTCTTCGTGCAATTCTATATCTTCTATCATTGAGCCAACAGAATTATTAAAAGATGGTTGAACTATCCGGGCTGTTTCCTTTGTAGCTTCTTTTTGGATTTTTTCAAATTCTAATTCTGTTTCATCTCCAAAAACTTCTGCAACAAATATTTTTATATGAGCAAAATTTTTATATAACAATGTTTTACAATCCCCTTGTGCAACACTATTTATCTTCAATATATTATTTTCATATGATGAATATGTAAAACTTTTTTCGAAACATTCACCTAATTCATAACTTTTATTATAAATATTATCAATAAGTTTTTTAAATAATAATTGTGAGTTATCTTGTTCAACTACGTTTATTTCATTTTCTTTTTCATTAATTATAGATTCTGATAATTGAGTATTTGAACTCTCTTCTGTTATTAGATTTTCATGAGAAACTGGTGATTCTATATTTTTTTCTATAATTGTTGTTGGTTGGGCTACTTCCCTTATAGGTAATTGCTCACTCTGAACTTGTTTAATTACTTCATCAATAGTATTAAGATTTACAGCTTCAACCATTTTAGATAAAGTTAAAATAAGAACAAAACCTCCATCACTATTCATACTTAATAATTGTTTTGAATCTGCAAGTATTTTAAAAAATCTATCAAAAACGTATATATCAAACTTTACATCATTTAAAAGCATTTTTTGTCTTAGATGAATACCTATTTCATCTAAAACCTGTCCAACTTCATAGTTTTCTAACGATTCTATTATTGGGCGTATATCACCTTTTTTTAAAATTACATCAAATAAATTATCCATAAATAAAGGATCTATCATACCTAACATATCTGTTACTGTAGCAACAGTAATAATGCTTTTTGAGTAAATAATAGCTTGATCTAATAATGTTAATGTATCTCGTAAACTTCCTTGTCCAGCACGAGTAAGAATTTCTAATGCTGCTTCTTCATATCTGATGTTCTCAATATGTAAAATATGACTTAAATGATGTATGATATTTTTATCAGAAATTTTTTTAAATCTAAAATGTTGCGTTCTACTTAATATTGTAGCTGGTAATTTTAAAGGATCTGTAGTCGCTAAAATAAATTTTACAAAATCAGGTGGTTCTTCAAGTGTTTTTAAAAGTGCATTAAATGCTTGAGTAGTAAGCATATGAACTTCATCGATGATAAATACTTTGTATTTTGCACTAGTAGGTTTATATTTTGTATGTTCTATAAGTTCTTTAATATCATCAATTCCACGATTTGATGCAGCATCCATCTCTATAATATCAAGATGTCTATTTTCATTTGCACTATTACATCCTTGACAATTCTCACAAGGTTTTGAGGTAGGTGCATTTTCACAAACAAGTGCTTTTGCCATAATTCTTGCAGTACTTGTTTTTCCACTTCCTCTTAAACCACTTAAAAGATAAGCATGAGATAATCTGTTTGTATCTAAAGCCAGAGCCAGTGTAGTTGAAATAGTATCTTGACCAATTAAATCCTCAAATCTTTTTGGTCTATATTTTAAAGCTAATACTTGTCTTTGTTTTGTCATTTGATTATCCATTATAATAAACCTTTTAGCCAAATTTTTGCAACATTTTTTAAGTTATCTGGATTTTCTGAAGCAAAAAATTTAATATTTGTTGTCTCAAATCTATTAATACAGTTATACTCTAACTTTAAAAAATCAACAATCGCATCACCACTATGTATAGTAACTGCATTATTTAAATATTGTGAAATTTCATTCTCAATTAATGGGAAGTGTGTACATCCTAAAATCACTGCATCTACACTTTGTAATTTTTTAAAATAATGATGCATAGTTGAGTTTAGTATTTCACCAGTATAAATACCTTCTTCTACAATAGGTACAAAAAGACCTGTTGCTATAGAAGTGATATTTTTATATTCTAATTTTTTCAATGCAATTTCATATCTATTAGAATTAATTGTCGCATTAGTTCCAATAACTAAAATATTTGAGTCTTTTGAAGATATTTTATTTTCTAGTGCTTTAACACCAGATTCAATAACACCAATAACAGGTATAGTAGTATTTGCCCGAAGTTCATCTAAAGCATATGCACTTACACTATTACAAGCAACTATTAAGATATCTACATCAAAGTTTTTGAAAAACTCCAATGCTTCGAGTGAATATCTTACAATAGTATTTTTGTCTTTAACTCCATAAGGTACTCGTGCAGTATCTCCAAAATAAATAATCTCTTCAAAAAGTTTATTTTCTAGTAGTGATTTGACAACTGTTAAACCACCAACTCCACTATCAAATACAGCTGCCCTCATATGAAGTAACTCCTATTTATAATTTAAAATTCTTTTTGTATTATTGATACTATCAAAAAATAAAATTTGGAATATTGGATTAATTTCTACATTTGTTTCATTAATAGTTATAAATGGCTGAAACTCAAATTTTTGTCCATCTTTTGTTTCTATAACAAATAACAATTTACCAAGAGTTTTAATACTATTTTCTACCTCTTTTTGTAGCTTTGCATCTTTTATTGTAAGAATATTATCATCGTCATGTTGAATAAGCATATTTTTTAAAGCTATTACTTTTTCTTTAAAGATCTGTTTACCCCAAGTTATTGTACCATTTGGGAAATGGTATCTTCCAGTTTTATTTAACAAAGGATGTTGAGAAGCCTCTTTCACATCTTCTATAAGTCCTAAAAAATGATTTTTCCCACCAACAACTTCTAATACTTCTAAAACTTTTTTTTGAATTTCTAGTTTTTCATTATGAGATAAATTATTAAATTTCATATAAACTATTAACCATTCATTGAGATTAGAAACTCAGCATTTGACTTTGTTTCTTTCATTTTTTTGTAAAGGAATTTTAATGATTCCACTTCATCCATTTCAGCCATTGCATTTCTAAGTATCCATATTTTTTGTAACTCATCAGGATGAAGCAGTAACTCTTCTTTTCTAGTTCCCGATTTTACAACATCAACTGCTGGATAAACTCTTCTCTCTGCTGCTTTTCTACTTAAAACTACTTCTGAGTTTCCTGTTCCTTTAAACTCTTCAAAAATAACTTCATCCATCTTTGAACCAGTTTCTACAAGAGTAGTTGCAATAATAGTTAAACTACCACCCTCTTCTATATTTCTAGCTGCTCCAAAAAATCTTTTTGGCTTATGAAGTGCGTTTGCATCAACCCCACCAGAAAGTACTTTACCTGAACTTGGTGTTACGGTATTATATGCACGAGCTAATCTTGTAATAGAATCAAGAAGAATTACTACATCTTTTCCCATTTCAACTTCTCTTTTTGCTTTATTGATAACCATTTCGGCAACTTTAATGTGATTTTGAGCAGGTAGATCAAAAGTAGAACTATATACTTCCCCTTTTACACTTCTTTGCATATCTGTAACCTCTTCAGGTCTTTCATCAATCAATAATACCATTAAAGTTGTATCAGGATGATTTGCTGTGATACCATGGGCAAGTTCTTTTAAAAGCTCTGTTTTCCCTGATTTAGGCTGAGCTACGATAAGCCCCCTTTGCCCTTTTCCCATAGGTGCAAAAAGATCCATTACCCGACCTGTTAATTTATCTGGATTATACTCAAATCTAAATCTTTCTGTTGAATATAATGGTGTAAGATTGTCAAATAATGGTCTATTTTTTGATTGGTTTACTGGCAGATAGTTAATAGCTTCTATTTTTAAAAGTGCGTAATATTTCTCACTCTCTTTACTTGGCGGACGAACTTGTCCTGAAACTATATCTCCACTTCTTAATGCAAATCTTTTAATTTGTGTAGCACTTACATAAGAATCACTGTATGTATCACTAAATTTTCCATCAAGTGGTCTTAAAAATCCAAATCCTGCCTCTTTTATATCTAAGATACCAGTAAAAAGAATATATCCACCTTGTTCTGTTTGAGATTCAAGGATTGCAAAGATTAAATCTTGTCTTTGATACTCTTGTGGATTTTCAATCTCTAGTTCATTTGCACTATCAATAAGTTCTTGTGTAGTTTTTTCTCGTAGTACTTCTATTGTTAAACCTTTTACAGGCACATGTGTTCTTGATTTTTTCGATGCTGTTGCTTTTCGAGTAGGTTTCTTTTTTGTTTCTTCTGTGTTTTGTGTTTCTGGCTGAGTTGTTTCTTCCATTAAATTGTGTTGCCTTTTGATTTTGTTTGAGTAGTTTATTGGCAAAATATCCAATAATTCATCTTGAGATTTTGTGATACAACTAAGATGTATCAATTTTGTTACACTAATTATATTAAACTATAACTTAATCTTTTCTTCTATGATATGCTATTTGTATTTATCATCTCTTCTATAATTTTTTTTACATCTTTTGCAATATCAACTGTTATTGTTGCTGCAATTGAAGGCAATATTGCTTTATAGTCAGCTTCAAATTGTTGTTGCATTGTTTTTGTAAAAAAAACATCATCTTGAATCTGTTCATACATCAAATCACGAAATGGTTCAGGATGGATTAAATCTTTGTCTGCTTTTATAAAATCATCTAACATATGTACTAAAGCTGTATATCGTAAATAATATTCAAAATTTAAATCAAAATTTGAATCATCCTGATGTGAAGATATTATTTGACTTAAAGAGTCAATTATTACCTCTGAACGTACTTGCAGGTTTAATTGATTTATTTTATCGACAGTTTCTTTCAAATCTTGTAATGATTCTAAAGCTACATTTCCAAGACCAATTTGATAATATAATTGATACTTACAAATAATATCTGACAATCTTTCTTTGCTAAGGTACTTATCTAGTATTTGATTTATTTCCATGCTACGATTGTATCTAGTTGTTTATTATAGCTAAGTAAATTCTATTTACTACTTATATGTCACTTTATTTCTTCCAGTATGTTTTGAATCATATAAAGCTTCATCACATCTTTTTACAATAACTTCTTCATTTTCACCTTTTTCATACTGGCTTATTCCAAAACTTCCAGTTAGTTTTCCAACTATTTTAAAATCATAGTTTTCTATTCGTTGTCTTATATTTTCTGCTAAGATAACGGCACCATCAATAGTTATACCTGGACAAATAATCATAAATTCTTCTCCACCCCATCTTCCAAGAGTATCTGTTTTTCGTAAAGAATTAGATAATATTTGAGCAATTTCAATCAATACACTATCCCCTGCTTGATGTCCAAAAGTATCATTTACTATTTTAAATTTATCAATATCCATTAAAATAACACAAAAAACAGTATTATATCTCTTAGCTCTATCTATCTCTGATTCCAATATCTCATCAAGCTTTAATCTATTGTAAATCTGTGTCAATTTATCTTTTTGGGAAATCTCTTCAATCTTTTTTTTATCTGTAATATCTTGTCTTACTGAAGTATACCCTTTTAAAATACCCTCTACATTATATACAGGGGATATAACAGCATCAACCCAATAATGTGTTCCATCTTTTTTTTGATTTTTTAATTCCCCATGCCAAACTTTTTCTCGAATCAGAGTATTCCACATCTCTTTATAAACAGATTGTGGCATATCTGGATGTTTTACTACATTGTGAGAAGAACCTAATAATTCCTTTTTGGTGTATCCACTTATTTTACAAAAAGCCTCACTTGCATAAGTAATATAACCCTTTAAATCTGTAGAAGAAACTATCACATACTCATCAACTATTTTTGCATATTCTTGAAGTTTTTTTGATTGCTTTTGTAAAGAACTTATATATTTCTTAAATCCCATATTAATAATGATAAATGAAAGTGCATAAGTCAAAACACCAATAAAAAGTAAAATAAGGTACTGATTTATTAAACTATTTCTAAATTTAGTGATATCTATAGCAAATAAAATATTAATAGCATCATTATCATGATAATCTTTAATATAAATATTACTGCTTAGAATATAATAATGTTTTCCTTCTTGTAAAATATTATAGTTTTTATGCAAATTAATTTTCTCTAATAATGGTTTAAAAAAATTATCTTCATCATATATTAACGAATATTTATCAAGAGTTTTATAGTTCTTATCTTTTAAATTTTCAGTTAAAAACATCAAACCAAAATTCATATCAGGTAATAATCTTTTAATATTATCTGTGAAATACTCCAGTTTTAATCCAAACTCTACACTTCCTAAATGTTCATTATTATCAATAATTGGTACTATAATTCTATAAAAATACCCATGTTTTCCTTTTTCAAAGCCAAAGTGAGCATGCTTATTTGTATTTGTATCAACAACAATATCTCTAAAACTCGATAAATCATCATCATAATAATCTACATCATGCATCCGTAATAATGTTTTATTATCTGCCGTATGAAAATGCATTACTACGAAATTCTTATTCTCTTTTATAAGTTCTTCATAACGTGGTTTTATTAACTTATATAAAGTTTTTCTATCTTTTTTTCTGATAGCCTCTATAACACCGTACGATTTTAAGTTTTTAATTAATCTAGATTGGTAAAGTTGTACTATTCGCAGCTCTTCTTGACTTATTACTGTTGTAAGTGATTTTGATAACGTTACAAATTTATCATCCATTTTTGAATGAAAATTATAAGACAATATATATGACATTATAGAAAGCATCATAATTCCTATAAGAAAAATATATAATAAAATCTTATTTTTATAACTATCGTAGCTTTGTTTCATAACAATTCCTATTTTTTTTATAATAGCAAAAATTGCAACAATTTTTGATTAAATCTAGGCTAATATTGATATTTTTTTATCTCTAATTTATCATATAATTTTAGTATATTGTTATAATCTTCATGAAGATTTATGTCAATAAAATTTGTTTCCCCATTAAAAATACTAACCGCTTTATCAACTTTTTCTTTTGAAAAGATGTTATATAGAGCATCTTCATATTCTGACCATTCTAATTCATCTTCATAGATACGACAAAGTTGTGCCAATATATATCCCATAGGATGATTTGAAATTTCAAGTAATCCTATTGCTTCTTGAAAGTTACCCAATATAAGGTATAGTTGTATTTTCAATTCAAGTAATGTAAAATTGGTTTTAAAAATTACCCCTATATGTTTTTCGATATTTAAATTATTATCCAACTCTTCAACAGCATCAAGAACATCTTGTGGATCATAATCTTCAAAATTTAAAATCATATCTCTTACAAATTTTCCTTTGTTTGTATTATGATAAATCATATCTTCTATCGGGTATATTTCAGATATACTAGGAACTATAATTTGACATGAATAAAATCCTAGATAATTATATTCTCGTATATAAATCTCTTTATCAAGTTTTTTTGTAATATTCACTAAAAACTCATATTCATCATCTGTATTATTCCCATTGTATTCCCAACTTTTATATTCAAAATCGCTTTTTGCTTTTAAAAAACTAAATCCAATTTTCCCGTTTGAATCAATAAAATGCGATTCTATATTAAAGTTATCACTTACTAAACTCATATCAAAAGTAGGTACTTCAAAACTATCCATTTCATTTGTATTTCTACCTTGCATTAATTCTGTCATAGTTCTTTCTAGTGACACTTCTAAAATAGGATGAGCCCCAAAAGAGACAAATAAAGTTGAATTTTTTGGATTTATTAATGATATAGCAGTCACAGGGAACTCTCCACCAAGTGACGCGTCAAGAACTTCCACTATATAACCTAAGTCTCGTAACTCTTGAATATCATTATAAAGTTTTTCATAAGACGCTAAAATATGCTCTGGAAACTTGGGTAAAGAATAACCATTTTTAATAATTTGAATTTTTACATATCTTTCAAAAATTTCACTTAATGCTTGAACTTGGGCTTCTTTTGGAGTATTTCCTGTTGCAAGACCATTGCTTACGTAAAGATTATTCAAAATATTAATAGGTATATATGCAGTTTCATTATGAGATAAATTTACAAAAGGAAGGGATACAACTTTATCTATATAATCGCTATTATAATCTACAAAATCTTCTGGCATTAATTCATTATGTGGATCATAAAAAGTTTTTAAATCTTTGTCAATAAATTCTTCATCAAATCCAAAAACTTTCTCATCTGGATAGTATTTTCGTTCTGGCAAATAAAACTCTGTAAAGAAATTATTTGTTTGTAATCTCTCAATAAACTCACCCAAAGCACTTGCTGTACTTGCAAGAGATAATATCCCTTTGCCATTTGAAAAAATATGCTGTGGCGCACCATCATAAGTCAGATTTACTGAGTAACAGTTTTTTAAAGGATGTTTTTCTGTAGAGAAAGTTATTTGAGAACCTACATCTGCTAATACAGCTCTCATTTTTGTTATTGATTCTTCAAGAGAACTATTTTTTGATAAAAGGTTCATATGGCTACTTTAATAATTAATTTTTTAGAAGTATAGCGAAATAAATTTTGATATTGTATAATATTTATAATGATAAAAGTATTCTGATTTTATGGAGGAGTCACTCGGATTCGAACCGAGACCTCAAGGATTTGCAATCCCGTACATTAGCCGTTTTGCTATGACTCCATATTTTAGAGACGGAATTATCTCTAATTTATGATAAAATAAAGCTTAAATTATATATTTTTCATATATATTTTGGTATGATAAAATAAAATTCAAACCTTAAAGGTAATATAGGATGACACAAGAAAAATTTTTAGAAGATATCCAAAAACTATATGATTTTATTAGTACACAAAAAGATGATATAAATAAACTATATGAATATTTAGAAAATAATGAAGATGAAAAATTAGAGATTATTAAAGTATTTGCAAATTCTTTAAATCTTACACTTAATGATGATTTAAAGCTAGCATTACTTACTCGTCTTGTAAATTTAAGGGATGATAGTTTAGTACAAGTATTAAAAAAAGCTGGTTATGATGATAATCAAATTATAGAACTTCAAGAACAAGCATATCAGTTTGTAAAAGAATACTGGCTTGATATACAACATCAAAGAGTTGACTTTATTACAAAAAACAATCTTTTAACTCCTTTTTATAGAGAAATTTTTAAAGGTGTTTATGGTGTAGGTATTGCTATGTCAGTTTGGCAATCATCTTGGACTAAACTTATTATAAATGGTGTTAATAAAGAACTACTTGAAAAGTTTGATAATGATGATGAAAAAGTTATGAACTATCTTGAAGAAAATAATTTATTTGACAAAGGACATGAGGGACTTATAGCTGATAGAAGTTATTCTATGCTTGTAAAAGAGGATGATACCTATAAAAGTGCTGCTTATATTACAGCTTTTAAGAAAGAAGTGACAGCCGTTATTGATGCACTTGAAGAGTTTGTCGATAGTTTAATAGAACTAGAAGATGAAGTTTATAATCAAAAATGGGAATATATCCAATATCTTCAAGCAATCATCACAGCATTTAGTGAAAGACGAACTGAAATGTTAGTATCAAAATGGGCAGATGTAGATACTGCGTGGATGAAAATAACAACACCAATACAAATTGGTCATCCCCTTGAATATTATGAAGATCATTTTAGAAAAGCTGTTGCATTAGAATGGGATATAAGACTTGTCAATCCATCTATCCAAAATAATAACCAAAGGGTAGAAAAAATCAAAGCAATGTTTAGTGAACTTTTTAAAAATATTCAACAAAACAATGATGAAAAAAACATTTATGATTTTTCACTCAAAAGTTTGGATAAAGTGCAACTTTATCTCGGACGACCCGCTTTGTTTTTTGCAGCAGAATTTAATGGACTTTTTTCAGCACAAGTTGTACCAAATGATGAAGTTGTATCACAAAAAGAGGGAAAAAAGATATTTGCTTTCAGTGATGAGATACTTCAAGGACAAAGAGCAAAACCATTTTTAAAATTGTCTCAAGAAATTTTAGGACAAGAATTTTTAACGAATGAGAGAAAATTTTTATTCCAAGAAGATAAAAAGTGGCACCAAGTATATGATATCACCACTATTGGTCATGAGTTTGGTCATATCTTATGGTGTGATGAAGAAACAGAATCTGTTATGAATAAAACAGGAAACTTTAAAAATATAGAAGAATTTAAAGCTACAACAGGTGGCTTGGTGAGTTTCTTTATGGATAAACTTTCCGATGAAAAAGAGCTTGAAGAGTTTGTAATAAGTGACACTGTAAAAAGAGCTATCTCTTTAATAGGTTGGATGGAAGTTGATGAAGTATTACCATATTATTGTGAAGGACTTATTCATCTCTTTGGACTTTTTGAAACAAAAACTCTAATGTGGGATGAGATAAATTCAAAACTAGCTATCAATCTTGATGAAAAAACTTTAGAAAATTTAAAACAATGGTATATATCTACTTATAAAAAACTTGCATCTCACTACTTAAGTAAGAAAGATGCAACACAATTTTTAAAAGAGTATGCAATCAAAAATGGTAAATATTTCACTTCAAGTGATACAAATATAGATAATTTTGTACAATATTATTTTAATAGATACAAAGAGATTGGTCAAGAACTTGATACCACTGATAAAAAAGAGAATTATATAAAATGACACCTCGAAATAAGAAGTCTTTTTCACTTATAGAGATAATCTTTACAATTGCTATTATCTCTATTATTTTAGTTGTTGCTATTCCTAAATTAAATAATACACTTCAAAGTGCTAATATAACTAAAATAAAAAGTGACATTCTTCTTATTCGAGAAGCTATCAATAATTATAAAAATAAGATGATACTGCAGGGACAAACAAATTGTTTAGTAACTCTTGATGACAATGATGAATATCTTTTTTGTACAATATTGCAAAATCCCATCAAAGCTTCAAGTGAACCTAAAATAGGCGCTTGGTCTAAAGTATCTTTTGACACATACAAAGTGTATTTAGATAATCAAAATAGTGTAGAGTTTATCTATGACAATGATGATTATAGCTTTGAATGTGATTCTGATAATTTACTTTGTCAAGAGTTAACCCAGTAATGTTTTATTATGAAATAGCCCTATTAAAATCTCCTTTAGAACCACTTACTTTTCAATATGAAAACGAGATAAAAATAGGTACTCTTGTAGAGGTACAACTTCGTAATCGTGAAAAACTTTTAAAAGGTGTAATTGTAAAGGAAGTAGAAAAACCCTCTTTTAAATGTGTAAATATTACAAATATATTGAACTTTTATTATGATCAGATGATGTTACAAACAGCTTCATTTGTCTCAAAATACTATGTATGTAGTTTGGGCGAAGCTTTAAGTGTTTACACACCTTTTTTTACTATAGAAAAAACTGATGAAAAACCACAAATAGAGTGTAATATTGAACTCTCAAAAGAACAACAAAAAGCTTATAATTTTATACAAGAAAACTCTACAAGTTTACTATTTGCAAATACAGGAAGTGGGAAAACAGAAATTTATATCAAAGCTATAGAAAATATCTTATCACAAAACAAACAAGCCTTACTTTTACTTCCAGAGATATCACTCAGTCCTCAAATGGAACAAAGACTAAAAAAAGTATTTAAAGAAAGTATTGCTATTTGGCACTCTAAAATACAAAAGAAAACAAAACAAACTATTATAGAGAACTTGCTTAGTGGAAAAGTTAAAATCGTTGCAGGTGCAAGGTCTGCACTTTTTTTACCCTATGATAATTTAGGACTTATTATCGTAGATGAAGAACATGATGATTCTTATAAATCAGATCAAAAACCAAGAGTAAATATTAAGGATTTGTCAATATATATGGGGAAAAAATTCAATATTCAAGTAATATTGGGAAGTGCAACACCTAGTCTAGGTAGCTTTCATAAAATCCCCTACTTTAGACTCAAAAAAACCTTTTTTGAGTCAGAGAAACAAATATCATTTGTAAATTCGAATTTAGAACTCTCATCTTCAATAATAGAAAAAATTTCACAAACAATAGAAAATAAAAATCAAGTGATAGTGTTTCTTCCTACTCGTGCAAATTTCAAATACCAAATCTGTAAGGATTGTGGAAAATCTATAGAGTGTCCATTTTGTTCAGTAAGTCTAAGTCTTCATAAAAACAACAATGCTTTACAATGTCATTATTGTAACTACACACAACCAATTGACAAATTTTGTCCTCATTGTAAAACAGGAACTATTGAAAGTTTCCGACTTGGAACTGCACAAGTTGTTGAAGAGTTACAAGATATTTTTAAAGATAAAGTAATCCAAAAATTTGATAGAGATAGTATCAAAACAAACAAAGAACTCAAAAGGGTAATTAAAGATTTCAATGAAAACAAAATAGATATACTTGTAGGTACTCAAATGCTTTCAAAAGGTCACGACTATCACAATGTAAAACTAGCCGTTGTACTTGGAATTGATTCAGTTTTAAATATGACTAGTTATAAAGTGAGAGAAAAAGCTTTGTCTCTTTTAATACAAATTGCAGGTCGTAGTGGAAGAAAAGGTTTTGGAGAAGTTTTAATACAAACAAAAAATGAAGAATTTTTCAATAACTATCTTCAAATAAGTGATTATGAAGATTTTTTAAGAGATGAGCTTAAACAAAGAGTTGATCTGTATCCACCATATCTCAAACTCTCCCGTGTTGTTTTTAGTCATACAAATCATCTATTGGCAAAACAAGATTTAGATAAATATGTACAACTCTTTGCAACACAAAAAGATGTAGAACTTATAGGATTTGGTGAAAGTAGTATATTTAAAGTAGCAAATAAATATAGATATGAACTACTACTTCGCTCATCCAACCCATCAAAACTTATAAGCCTTCTTCATAGTATCAAAAGTGCAAATGCTACAATTGATATGGATAGTTTATACTAACTATCCTAGTAAAGTTAATATTTTTTCAATCTCACTTTTTTCTAGTTCAAACTCAAAAATAGCAATATCTTCTAACATATGCGTTTGTGACGTTGTACCAATAAGTGGTACAATCTCAATATGATTTAAAAATCTATAAAATATCTGTGAGTTTGTTTTTGAATATTTTTGAGCTAAATTGCTAATAATATCACTTTCTAAAAGCTGTGGATTTGCTGTAAGTGACCAAAAACTTTGATAAATAATGCCTTTTTCTTTACACCATTCTCTTAACTCTTTATCATAAGAAGTTTGTGCATAAAAACGGTTTTGTACAACAGCTGGTTTAATTCTACTATTTTTATAAATATATTGTAAAACATCTAAATCATAACAGTTACTAATACCAAGTTGTCCCACCTCTTTTTTGTCATAAAAACTTTCCATAGTATTCCAAGCAATGTTCAGTTTAGTAGCAGGAAAAATTGGTGAATGAAGAACATAAGAATCTATAAAATTTGTATGTAAATTTTTTTTAGAATTTTCAAAGGATTTAATTATCTGAATATCAAGAGAATCTTCTTTTAAATATGGCATATTACTTTGATCTTGCCCATCTATTGGGGTAAATTTTGTTTGAATATAGAGTTCATCTCTTTTGATTCCTTTTTCATAAGCGTTTAAAAGCCCCTCCCCCACAAGATTTTCTTGATAATGTTTTGGTTGACCTGCTGTATCAATACCTCTAAAGCCACTTAAAAGTGCCATCTCAACTAATTCTGCTGTATACTCTTTTTTCCAAGCAGTACCATAGATTATAGTAGGCATTTTTATATTTTCATTTGTAATTATATAATTCATTCGCACTCCTTGTTATACAATTATTAAAATAATAAAGATTCTTTTCCAAAATATAGTCCCAAATATAAACATAATGGGATAAAAAAGAAAGTATCATATTGAGCAAATGATGTAGTTTTTATCTTCTTAAAAATTCCTACCATTTTAAACTCTCCAAGAACACGAAGTAAAAATAATATAGAAACTGCTTTACCTAAATAGATACAGATACTATTCTCTTCTAATATCTCAAAACCTAAACAATAAGCCAAATATGGAAATCCCAATAATACAACACCTACTATAGTTGTAGCAAGATTACTAGGATTAAAAAACTTTTCTCCATCTTCCTTGGTTGGGATAACTTTATCCAAACCTATTTTGCCACCAGCAACCCAATAAAAATGAAACAATCCCATAATGACAAGAAGTATTATTGTTATTATTGTAAAAAAGATCATAATTTCTCTCTTTTATAAATCATAGGTAAAAACTCTAACTCTTTATAAGTTTGTATCTCTTTATCTTTTGTAAATCCAAATGATTCATAAACATTTATGGCATATAAAGAAGCATTTGTACTCATAACTTCAAAATCAATATTCTCTTTAACAAACTCCCATAGTTTTTTTCCAATATTTTGTTGATGATATTTTTCATCTACAAAAAGATGAAAAAGATGACTATCCTCTTTTATAGCGATAAATCCAACTATTTTGTTTTCAATCACATAGCCAAAATGTTTGTACTCGGAGCTTAAAATTCTTTTTTCAAACTCTTCAACATTAAAAGAATCTTCAAACCACTTTGGAGTCTCTTCTTCAAAAAGATACTTTAACAAACTATTACTCAAAGAGGAAAGTTGTTGTGCATCTTTTAGGGTAACTTTACAAATAAACTCATCTACTATAGGAAAATGTCTAATCATCTCATCATAAGTTCCATAAGATTCTAAAGCATTAACAACAACATCTAGTGGTTTTGAATATATATTTGCAATATCAAATTCTTTGTCTTGTAATTCAAAAGCTAAGTTTTCAAAAGTAGGATTAAACTGTGCATCTACACCCGCTTTATTTCCTCTAGCATCAATTCTATACCAACCATATTTTTTAAGAAATATGGCATTTAAGCCATGTAAACAATATACCTCATCTTTATATTCCCCACAACTCAATCTTTGATAACAAAATCCTGTGGGGATATGATTTATTCTTAGAAGTGCTGCAAGCAGGTGAGACTTTGCATAGCACCATCCTGTTTTATATTCTAGTACCTCACTAGCTTTTAGTGTAGTAATTTTATCTTTAAAATCTCCACTATGATGTATCTCATCTCTTACATACAAAAAACAGTTTTTTGCTATAGCTTCATCATCTTTACAATCTTGTGCTAAAGTTTTTGCTAAAGCTTGTATCTTGGGATTGGAAAAGTTTATAATCTCACTCTCTTCTAAATATTCTTCATACATCTCTATCCCTTAAAAAAATATCTCATAACTTACATTTTCTCTTGTAATCAAATCAGTACGAGTATCAATCTTAAAACCACTATTTTCTAATGCATTTTTCACTATTGCTTTATTGTAACTATGAACATCTTCACATGCAAGATACTCTTGGATATCTATCCACTTAGCATCCATAATCTCTTCACTATCTAAAATATTAATCTCTTTACTTAAAGGATTTGCGCGACAAACGACATAGAGATTTGATTCCCCAAATTGAGCTGGAGAAAAATGTCCAAGACTTATGATAGATTCAAACTCAACTTCAATACCAGTTTCTTCATACACTTCTCTTTTTAAAGCACAAGAGATATTTTCTCTATCATCTATATGTCCTCCTGGTAATTTGTATTTTTGCCAAATTCTATCTTTGATAACAAGAAGTTGATCTCCATCAAATACTACAGCCCCTACCCCTAAAGTATGATTTGTAGCAGTTGGTATAACAGGCTTTTCAATAAGTTTTTTTACAAGAGTTATATCTCTTTCATTACAATGATGGAAAACAAAATCATGTTTTGTAAGCATTGGGATAAATTTAGATTGTTCGATAGAGAGTTTTATCCATAAAAGTTTTTTATTGTTAATTTTTTCTATAATTAAAAACAACTCTTTTTCAAATTCTAACACACTATCAGGTATTGTTGTATTATCAATTGTAATACCATCATATTGGTCATGTTTTAGCGTCATCTTTGTAAAATCAAAGCTCTCTATCATATTTTTTTATCCCTTTTTTTATCTTCATCAACTCATTATGTTCTATCAAAAATATTAACGTCTGTTCAACATAGTATCGAATAGTATCTCTTGTGATTTTATCAAGTTTATATACTTTTTGAGCTCGTATTGTTTTAGCATTTCCAAAAAGTTGATGATACTTATCATCTATATTTACACCTCTAAACCAACCAATATGAATATACTCATCATAAGCTTTGAGATAGCAAAATCCACCCTCAGTAGAAAAATAGGAAGTTATATTTTCTCGATACTTTTCTTTAACTCTATTTCCTATACATATTTTTATGAAATCTCTTGTTTGTAAAAATAGTTCAGCAAGAGGAGAATTACTATCTTTTTCAAAAGCTGTTAGAGTATATTTGTTTTTCATAAAATTATTCTAACATAAAACTAATTCTTTCTTCGAATATACTTCAAGAACAACCTTCTAACTCAAACTCTTTTGTTAAAAATTCTTTTCCATTTATGATGATTGTTAGGGTATGAATCCCCTCATAATATTTTCTTGTAGTAACATATTTAAAATGATGTTTTTTTTCTACAAAAACTCTATTTTCTTTCACCTCTTTTTCAGAGATTTTAAAGACTTTATATCCCATTTTATTATTTTGTCTTACTAGACCTAGTTTATATTCTATTCGTAATTTACCTAAAATATTTTTTGATTGTATGGCAAATGAAAAATTCAATAATTCATTCATATTTATTCTTTCATTTACTTGTAAATCCACCACTTCTATATCATCTGAATGATAACCAAAAATCTCCATTACCTCTTTATCTCCAGCTTTTAAAAGTGTTCTTGATGCATGTTTGACTATCCAGTTTGTATTTTTAGAACTCCCATACCACTTTTTAAATAATTCTTTCACAAGTTTTGGATTATCTTTTGAAATATCATTAAGATTGTTTGCTACACTTTTTCGTACATATTCACTCTCATCATCTTTTAAAAGTTCCAATACTTCGATTACTTTTATTGGTTCTTTTTTATATTTTTGAAGTGCCATTCCCCAAGGAAGTCTAGGTCTTGAACCTTCACTTGCTAATCTTCGGATATGTTCATTCTTATCTTGTGTCCACTCTTTTAAAGTTTCAATAAGTTGTGGATACTTCACTAAAAAAGGTCGTATAGCAAACTCACTTGAACAATTTTGAGTAAAAAGCTTTAAAGCTTCAATAGAATCATCATAATACTCTAAACCATAAACTTCAATAAAATCTGGAAATATCAAATGAAAAAGTCCGTTAAACTTATGGTGTACCTTTTTTAAGATTTCAAGAGATTCAAGATAATTTGTAGGTAAAAATTTTCCTAAACCCAAAGTAATAGTTCGCAATCTTTCCTTTAACTCTTTTTGTTCCCATAGATCATCTATAATATAACTTATAAATTGTTCTCGTTCAAAAGGAGGATAAGCAGCAGCAATTTCATTTGCTAATTTTACTATTTCTGTTTTATTGTATATATTTTTAAAAGGTTCCATTAGCTTTCTTTTGTATTTTATAAAAAATATTATAGCCTATTCTCTATTAGTATTTATTCCTTTGATAATAGTATTATTGTAGCAAAAGAAGAGATTACAATCCCAATTGCTACCCATATTCCTATAGTTTTTCCTTCGAGTAAAAAAAGCAAAAAAGCAATAGCAACAGGGTTTAAATACACATAAGCCATCACTTTTTTAGGTCCAATACTTATAGCCGCTTGTTGATACAAATAAACAGTTACAAGTGTTGCTCCTATAATCAAATATATCATATAGTAAATCAAACTACCTGTTAACTTCTCCCACTGTAAAGCTATATCCATAATTACAACTGATAAAAACATCCAAAGAATTCCACTCAATAATGTAGTAAAAACTAAAACAATCAGCTCATCACCTTTTCTATGTAGTAGTTTTGTACTAATTGAATATAAAGCCATTGCAATAATGGCAAATAAAAATATAATATCACCCTGATTTAATTGAAAATTTAAAAAGAGTTCTAAATCACCTTTAAATATAACGATACAAGTTCCTAAAATACCTACAATATAAGTAATCAACTGTACTAAATAAAATTTTTGCTTGAGAAAAAAGATTGATAAAATAGCTGTAAGCAAAGGTACAAGAGTAAAGAGTGTACCAGTATTTAAAGCTGTTGTACTCTCCAAGGCTTTAAACAGTCCTATAAAATAAAGAGAATAAAACAACCCTATTATCATACCTCTTGGTAATGTTGTAAGAACTTTAATTCGATACTTTTTATTAAATACGATAAATGGTGCTAATATTAAAGAAGCAAATACAAACCGACAAAGGGTAAGAGATATAGGATCAATAACACCTGATAGTTTTTGTGAAGCTATAAAAGAGCCAGCTATTAAAAAAGTTGCAACTAAAACTAAAAGATGTGCTTTTATATTTTGGGTCATTAACTATCCCTTGTCGAGTAATTACTATTACAATAAATTTCTGTTTCTAAGATTTAAATTGTCATACCATTTTATAAATAATTTTTTTAATTTTAAATTTTATCTTCATTTTCTTGAACTTTCTATTTCTTCATTTTATAAGCAAAATTTAGTTACTATTTTTCCAAATTTATTTCTCAGGGCAAGGTGAAATTCCTTACTGGTGGTAACTATACTTTATAGAAGTCCACGAGCGCCTTACTTTTGTAAGGGTCAAGCAGATTTGGTGCAAATCCAAAACCAACAGTCATAGTCTGGATGAAAGAGAATATAAAAAGTTTTACTACTGTTCATACATTAGGATTATATTACTTAAATATTAGCCCTGATTCAATAAGTTTACTCAATAATAAAGGTTAACTAATGAATCAAAAAATGTCTAATTTAGACTTTGAATTAAACGTACAAAATGCTATCAAAGCATTACAATCAGGAACTGGTGTCATTGTAACAGATGATAAAAATAGAGAAAATGAAGCTGATATAATTTTCAGTGCTCAAAATATCACTAAAGAACAAATGGCACTCCTTATACGAGAGTGCAGTGGCATCGTGTGTCTTTGTTTAACTTCTCAAAAAGTAAAAGAACTCCAACTTCCAATGATGGTACAAACAAATAACTCAAAATATCAAACACCTTTTACAATCTCAATTGAAGCAAAAGAAAATGTAACTACAGGTGTTTCAGCGCAAGATAGAGTTACAACTATACAAGCAGCTATTAAAAAAGATGGGATAAATCACATTGTTTCTCCTGGTCATATTTTTCCTTTACGTGCAAAAGATGGCGGTGTTTTAGAAAGAGAAGGACATACTGAAGCTAGTATAGATTTGATGAAACTTTCAAACTTAGAACCTAGTGCTATTTTATGTGAACTCACAAATGAAGATGGAACTATGACACAAGGGGAAGAAGTAATCCAATTTTCAAAAAAATACTCTATGCCAATACTAAGTGTACAAGATATTATAAACTATCGTAAACTCTATACTCTCTAAGAAGGACAACACACCTTAACTCCTTTAAAGAGTTAAGGTATAAATCATTCAATACCAATATTCAGGATAAGCTCTTTTTTTATCTAAATTATTATAAAAAACTGCAACTACAACTAAGATAATAGAGCCCAACAAACTAGGAAAAATAAGATAATCCCAATTACTTCCAAGTAAAAATACAATTAAAGGATTTGAACCAGCTGGTGGATGAACAGTTCTTGTAGCTATCATTACAGCAATTGCTGTAGCTAAAGCCAATGCCATACTCCACCACTCATTTCCTATCAAATGTAAAAAAGACAATCCTATCAACGTTGAAAAAAAATGTCCAAATATGACATTTCTTGGTTGAGAAAATGGACTTTTGGGATAACCAAATAATAAAACACAGGAGGCTCCAAAAGAACCCATTACGAGTAAGTTATCATAATTTTTTGTAAGATAACCTATCATTGCAATAGCTATAAATCCACCAATCCATGCAAAAAGAATGTCACTCACACTTGACTTTGGAGGCAATGCGACACCCTGCCCTTGAAACTTTTGAAAATAATTCATCTTATCTCCTTTGCTAAAATATCATCTCTCACAACATGCAATTTGTTTGAACAATTTGGCAATACATAATCAATATCAATTTTTATCAATCTTTCAAATTCAAAAGAATCAAATATATCAAGATATTTTACTATCTCACTTTTATCATCTATAATTGTAGCCCGACCATTTATTTTGATTCGTACATCTCTTGAAAAATCAATAATCAATAATCCTACATGAGGATTTGTTTGTATATCTCCTATAGAGTGTAAGATTCCATTTCCTGTATAATCAGGAAAAATCATTGTATTTGGGTCTAAAACTTTTAAAAGTTTTTTGTTATCACTCCCTTTAAAATTTACATTTACTCTTCCATCTTTACTTGAAGTAGCAAAAAAGAAATAACCAATACTTTCAATCAGTTTTATCATTCTTGTATCTAACTTCTCTGTATCTAAAGTATTTAACCAATAATTTGCTTTTTGTGTTGTACCATATTTATCCCTTATATCAAGATGTTCTTGTGTAAATATATTCATTTTTTTCCTTTTTCAACCAAACGATTGTTTGTATAAATAGAGTAAAAAAAAACACTAAAGTAAATTAGTGATTTTTTTACCAACTTTCAGATAATTTTCTGGTGAATTATATAAATTCATCATCATTATAGCACCTTGCGTGAGTGCAATATATTCTCTTGCCAATGAAAGAGATTCATTTTCACCATATTTTGCCTTTAATATTTTTGCTAACGCATTTTCCCAAGCCATAAAATATGATTTAATCTCTTCTTTAAATTCTAAATTTTCATGTGAAACCTCTAGCGCAAGATTTCCAAGTAAACAACCACCTTCACTATGCAAGAAATATTCATCAGTTTTTTGTACAAAAAGGGTAAGCTTTTCTTTATCTGTTAAATCTTTTCTATCAACTAAAGAGTAAATATGTTTTTCAAAATATAAGTGAATATATTTTAATGATTCTAAACCTATCTCATCTTTACTTTTAAAATGATGATAAATACTCCCTTTTATAAGTCCACACGCCTCAGCAATGTTTGCCATAGAAGTATTATAATATCCTCGTATTTTAAAAAGTTTAATTGACTCTTTAAGTATCTCTTCTCTTGATGTTTTTTTTATTGCCATACATTTATCCAAACGATTGTTTGGTAAAATTCTACCCTAAAAGTTATAAAATAAAATTTAAACGCAATTTTTATATTTATCCAATCTCCTAAATTACAAAAATAAGTATTTGTTATTTTCGAGTTACATTGTTACTTTATTATTACCTTATGAAAACTTATTAATAGGAGTAATAAATGAAGTCTTTACATAAACTTGCGATTTTGAGTCTTGCCTGTTCGGTATATTTATTTGCTGGTAGTGCACCAAAAGCATATCCAGAAGGAGAACTTGGTAAATTAGTTAAACTAGGTGAAGAGATAGCTTTACATACTGATACTCATCCACTTACAAAAGATTTTGTAGGAAATAAACTTAACTGTGCTTCTTGTCACTTAAGAGGTGAAGATGGTAAACCTGGAACAGCTGATGGTCTTTCTTCATGGTTAGATACAGCTGTTTCTTTCCCAACATGGTCAAAAAGAGAGAAAGCAGTTCAAACTTTACAAGATAGATCAAATAACTGTTTTATGAGAAGTATGAATGGTAAAAGACTAGTAAATGATAGTGAAGCTTCTATGGCTATTGCTACATATATTACTTGGTTAGCAGATGGGAAACCGATGCATTTAAATGACAAAGGTCCTTGGGGTCCTACAAATAAAAAATTATGGCCAGCAGGGATAAAACACTTCAATCCAATACAAAAAAAAGCTACACATGCAAACTATGTAAATGGTCAAAAAGTATATGAAAACCAATGTGCAATGTGTCACAATGCAAATGGAGAAGGGATGGGAGAGTTTCCACCACTTTGGGGAAAAGATGCAAATGGTAAATGGTTATCTTACAATACTGGTGCTGGTATGAGTAAACTAGATAAAGGTGCTGCTTGGGTTAAACTAAAAATGCCTTTAGGTCAAGGTGGAAGTTTAAGTGATCAAGATGCTGCGGATGTTATGCTTTATGTAAATGCTCAAGAGAGAGCTGATTTTGATTTAGATAAAGGTTTATTACCAGATGGAAAAGGTGGGATTTATCACTCAAATGTTTTAAAAGAAAAACATTCTGTAAGAAGTAACTTCAAAGCATTAGGTCTTGACATAGATGTAATTAGAGGCGATAAGCTAATCAAATAATAAAAACACTTGAAATATCCAAAAAGGATATTTCCAAGTTTTTTTGGTTACAATGAGTCTATGATAAAAACATATAAAAACTTTGTAATCTTCTTTCTCATTATAATTTTTATACTACTCTTTTTTCTCAAAAAATATAACGACATTATACAACAAAACCAAATAGACATACTTGTTTCCAATAATGTTGAGCTTATACAAAGTGAAATCTCAAATCAAAAAAAATATGCTTTATCACTAGCAATACTTTTTTCAAAAAATCAATATATTATTGATAATTTAAAAAACAATAATCCAAAACAGTTAAAAGATGAACTCAATACATTGTTGGCTTCCATATCTCAATACACAAAACAACAAAATATCCAAATTCAAGTACATACAAAAGATTTAAAAGTATTTGTAAGAAGTTGGGAAGATAAAGATGTTGGACTCAATCTTTCAAATTTTAGAAAAGGTTTAGTCAAAGTAAAACAATCAAAACAACCTTTTGTATCAAATGAACTTGGTAAAAGATTTAATATCAAAGCTATCTCTCCAATTTTTGATAAAGAAAAATATATTGGCTCACTAGAAGTGATAATAGACTATTCAACTATAAAAGAAAGATTACAATTAGCTGGAATTGATGTCATACCATTACTTGATAGTAAATTTCTCAATATTGCAAAATACCATCAAAACAATAAAAAGCTATATAATTATGTAATAATTGAAGAAAAATACAATGAAAATCTCTATAATATTTTACTAAATAATAAAGAGATTTTATCTCAAAAACAATTTTATTATCAGATAGATGATACAATCATTACATTTATATCTTTGGGAAGTATGGATAAAGAAACTATGGGTTACTTAGTAGCTAGTTTTAACAATACAAATCAAAATTTTAATTATCTACCAAATTATGAATATAAAGGAAGTATCAATACAACCATACCGATTAAAGAAACAACACAAAATAAACAAAATATTATAATAAAGTGAAAATATGAAAATTTTACTCCTTGAAGATGACTACCTTTATAAAATATCAATAAAAGAGTTCTTAGAAGAACTAGATTTTGACGTTGATGATTTTGATAATGGAGATGATGCACTAGATGCCATTTATGAAAATAAATACAATCTACTACTTTTAGATATTAGAGTACCAGGAACTGATGGCTTCACTCTTATTGAAAATATCAGAGAACAGGGTATACAAACACCTGTAATTATACTAACTTCACTAACAGATATGTCAAATCTAAGTAAGGGATATGAACTAGGTTGTAATGATTATTTAAAAAAACCATTTGATTTAATTGAATTACGCTATAGAATTGATCAACTCATCAAAAGTAAATGTTTCGCATCAGAAGAAAATAAAATATATTTACACAACAACTTTGTATTTGATATACAAAAAAATATATTATACAGAGAAGAAAAACCTATTGATTTAACACAAAAAGAGAGTGAAGTCATCAGCTTTCTTATTCAAAATAGAGGTTTTTATGTTTCTATTGAATCTTTACATGAAAATATATGGGACAACAAAGATATTCAATACGCAGATATACGGATGTGTATAAAAAGAATCCGTACCAAAACTGACAAAAACTTTATCATTACAAAAAGATTTGTAGGATATAAAATTGATAAATAAAACCAATGATATTAAGTTTATTATTATTCAAGTTATCCTTACTTTAGCAATAGCTTTCATTCCTATATATTTCTATCTAAAAGCCTCTTTTGAAAATCAAAATATCAAAGATAAAATGATGTTAAAAAACTATAGTTCTTCAGTAATTTTAAAAATGAAATTATTTGAAGACGAAAATAGTAATCTATTTGACTATCCACGCTCAAATATTTTTACTTCTGCTATTTTTGATGAAAAAGACAAAGCCCTTTTTTCACTTTTAGATTCTAAAGAAAAACTAGTATTTCAAAGTGAGTTTTTTCAAAGCTCACAAAAAATATGTTATAAACAATATCTTCAAAATAATATTTTTGGAGCAAAATATATTATTACTTGTAAAAATATTGACAATTCACAAGTGATATACAACACTATTATTTTGATTTTAACTATGATATCTTTAATTTTTCTCTCATCATTTTTTACTATCAAACAAAGTACAGAACCTTATAAAAAACTCAATCTTTATCTTGATGATTTTTTAAAAGATGCAATGCATGAACTTAAAACTCCTATTGGTGTAGCAAGGGTAAATATTGATTTACTACAAATGAGAATTAAAGAGGATAAACATCTACTTAGGATAAAATCTGCTTTAAAAAATATGAGTATTATCTATGAAGATTTAGAATATTATATGCAACGATTTAGTGGAATTGAAAAGAAAAAAAAGATTAATTTATCTTTATTTTTAGACAAAAGAGTTGAATTTTTCAATGATTTAGCAACTGCAAAAAAAATCAACCTCGTAGGTAATATTCATTCAGATATAACACTAAATTTCAATGAGATTGAACTTTATAGAATCATAGATAATAATCTTTCAAATGCAATCAAATATTCAAAAGAACAATCTACCATCACAATCACTCTTCAACAAAAAGAAGATAAGATTCATCTCACTTTTCAAGATCAAGGTATAGGGATAAAAGATACCACAAAAATCTTTGATAGATACTATAGAGGTGACAAAATAACAGGTGGTTTTGGTATAGGACTAAGTATCGTAAAAAACATCTGTGTTAAAAATAATATTGAGATAAGTGTAGAGTCACAAGTCAATAAAGGGAGTACTTTTAGCTACACTATTGATTCTACACTCTTAGAAGTATCATAAACAAGTTCATAGTAATGATTATTGTTATAAGTAAACTCTTGTATCACTTCTAGTCCTAGTTTTCTTGTATGAGCTTCATAAGATCTCGTATTTATTTTATTAATAAAAGTTACAAGTATTGGGTATCTCTTTGACATCTTTTCTCGTGCAAAATCAAAGATTTGTTCTAATACTCCCATTCCTCTTACACTTTTATCGATACAAATTGGTCCATACTGATAAGAGTTATCTACACATAATTTTTGACCTAAATATTCTAACTCTCCAAGATGTTCAATCATATATGCAAACATAGGCCAAGCTGACCAAAACTGCCAAGAGGCAGCCATCACATAAGCTACTACTTTATTATCTTTTTTTGCTATAAAAAGCCCCTGCTCCTCTTGTATCAATTTTGTAAGTTGCTCTTTTGTAAATGGTGTTGTTACAAAACCATCTTTTTTGTCTTCCTCTTTTATAGAGTCAACTTGATACTTATAGTGAAGTTTTAAAACATCAGCTATATCCTCTAATTGTGCGATTTTTAATTTCATATATTTGCCTTCATCTGTTTTATAGTTAATTTATCTATATCACTTCCTCTTTGTTCTAAATGTTTGATAATCATATCGAATCTCTCAGGAGGTAAATGTTGACCAACTTTTATTTTACCTCTTATCTTTTCTATATGTAATTTAAAAACTTCTGTTGCATCTATCATTTTTTGATAAATTCCATCACTAAGTGGTATATATTGTCCTTCAGGCTGAAATTTTTCCATCAAAAGTTGTAGCGCTATAGCTTTTTCATCATAGTTTTTTACAATTTCTATTTTTCCATCACAACTAACTGATTTAAAAAAATGTGTTGCGCTACAAGCTGTATTATCTGTAGAACTAAAATATGACTGTATCATAGAATAAGACTCTACAATACTAAAAGAGGCAAAAGAGTTATCTAACATAAACTCTTTTTTCTTCCCTTTTTTACTTCCATGAAAATAGATAACATCGTTACTGTATACAAAATTTACTGGCACACTATAAGGTTTGTTATCTTTACAAAGTGCTAAAGTTCCATACTCTACTATTGCTAAAATATTCTCTATAAGTTTTTTATCTTTTATCTCAAATTGTGATTTCATCAGTTTCCTTTTTTGTTGCTTCATAGGCAATGAATATATTTAATTTTATTATTAAAAAGTTGATTTACTATAAAGAACAAATTTTCCTGCTAACTCTTCTAATTCTTTATTAATTTTTTCTTGTAATTTTAGATCTTGAATATTGTCCAAAATATCACAAATTTTATTTGCTATAAATTCAAACTCTTTTTCTTTCATTCCTCGTGCTGTTAAAGCTGGACTTCCTATTCTTATACCACTTGTGATAAAAGGACTTCTTGTGTCTCCTGGTACACTGTTTTTATTTACAGTAATCCCTGCATTTCCAAGTGCTAAATCTGCATCTTTACCTGAAAATTCTTTATTTAAAAAACTTACAAGTACAAGATGATTATCCGTACCACCACTTACTAAATTATATCCTCTATTGATTAAAACTTTTTCTAATACTTTTGCATTGGCTTTTATTTGCTTTGCATATTCTTTCCATGAAACATCTAACACCTCTTTAAATGCAACTGCTTTTGCAGCAATAACATGAATCAAAGGACCACCCTGTGTTCCTGGGAAAATTGCACTGTTAAGTTTTTTTGCAATCTCTTCATCATTACACATAATCATACCACCTCTTGGTCCTCTTAGTGTTTTATGTGTAGTTGTTGTAACAACATCAGCATAAGGAAAAGGTGACATATGTTCACCAGCGGCAACAAGTCCTGCAATATGTGCAATATCAGCAAACAAAATTGCTCCTACAGCATCTGCTATTTCTCTAAATTTTTTAAAATCAAGTTCTCTAGCATAAGCACTTGCACCACAAATAATAATTTTTGGCTGTATAACTTTTGCAATATCCATAACTTTATCATAATCAATATATCCATTTAGTTCCACTCCATAAGAAAAAGCATTATAATTTTTTCCTGAAAAGGATGGTTTACTTCCGTGAGTTAAATGTCCACCATGACTTAAATCCATACCAAGAATTTTATCTCCTGCACTTAACAATGCTGCATATACAGCACTATTGGCTTGACTTCCAGAATGTGGTTGAACATTTGCATATTTACAACCAAAAATTTCACAAGCTCTATTGATAGCTAACTGCTCAACTTGATCTGCAAATTTACATCCACCATAATATCTTTTATATGGATAACCTTCTGCATACTTATTTGTAAAAATACTTCCTGTTGCTTCCATCACAGCAGGACTAGTAAAGTTTTCTGATGCAATCATCTCTAAGTGATTTGTTTCTCTTTTTAACTCATTTTCAATTATTGAAAATACCTCATAATCTGCTTTTTCTAGACTTTCATTTTTTATAAAACTCATTTTTATCTCCTTTTATTTACTTTTAAAATCATAACCTAACTAACAACATTACACAATCCAAAAATTGCTATTTCTTATTTATAATATCTTCCTACACATTTCATAACATCTCTACCAATAACAGCCCGTATAAATGACTTTTCAACTTCTTCTTGTGTAAGTAAATGTGTTTTTGTTCTATGTCTCATATATTTTTTCCTTTCAATTTTATTACAACCTTTTCAAATCTTTTAAATCCTATTTTTATCTCTTTTTTTGATATATTCAATGGTGGTAAAAATCGCACTATATCCTTTCCTGATTTTAGTACTAAAACACCCTGCTTTAAAGATAACTTTACAATCTCATTGAGCTTTGTTTCATCTTTAAGTTTGAGTCCAAGCATAAAACCAAAGCCATTTTTTGATAAAAACAAAGATGGATATCTTTCTATAAAGTAGTCTAAATAATCATTAAAGTATTTAATGTTTGATTCAAGTTTTCCACTATTTTGATACTTTTCTAAAATATTTAAAACCTTAATTGACACAGTTGTCGCAAAGTGATTTCCTCCAAAAGTTGAACCATGATCACCTTGCTTTAAAACATTTCTTACATCTGTCATCATCAGCCCTATTGGAACTCCTGTTGCTAAGCCTTTTGCTAAAGTTATAATATTTGGTCTAATCTCATAATGATGTGACATTAGAAATTCTCCACTTCTATAAACACCTGTTTGAACTTCATCTATTATCAATAATAATTTCTTTTTTTTCAATACCTCACTTAACTTTTTTACTTGCTCTTTATCTTGCATAAAGATACCACCTTCTCCTTGAATCAGTTCAAGCATAACTGCAACAGTGTCATCATCTATTAAATTTATCGCCCCATTTATATTATCAGCATAAACAAATCCATCAGGATAAGGTCCAAAATATTTATGTTTTTCCTCTTGTGCTGTTGCTTTTAAAGTTGCTATTGTTCTTCCATGAAACGAGTTTTTAATGGTTATAATTTTATACTTTGTTTTACAAAAAGCTGTATTTCCATATTTTCGAGCTAGTTTAATGGCACTTTCATTTGCTTCTGCACCACTATTACAAAAATAACACTGCATATCATAGGTGCTTAATGTAACTATTTTTTTCGCACATTTTTCTTGTGACTTTATATGGTAAATATTTGATGTGTGTAAAATTTTATTGGCTTGCTTAGTTATCGTTTTAACAACTTTTTTATCACAATAACCCAAACTATTCACACCAATTCCAGAAGAAAAATCAACATAATCTCTCCCTTGTTCATCATATAAAATAGAATTCTTACCTTTTACAAATGAGACATCTAATCTATTATATAATGGCAATAAATAATTGTTTTCGTTCATCTCTTCCCTTTTAAGTATGATAAAATGAAAACTGTTCATCTTCATCTTTAAATTTATATCTTTTTGACAATGACTCCCAAAAAGGCTTTCCTAATACTTTACAATTTAGTGCTTCGTTGGTTATTTTTTCATCTAATAATGGATTTACAATAAGTTGATTAAGTTTTTTAATACTTAAGTTGGGATATTTTCTCTTTTCTAAAATAAGCTCATCATTTACACAAACTACACCTTCTATTAAAACTTTTGCATACCAACCAGTTAAACCACTTTGAAAAATAAATTTTGTCATCTCTTTTTTATTTGTATTGGCACTTAATTTCCAACATGGTTGTCTTGGTTGTGTAATCTGTATTTTTACCTCTCCTAATTGATAAATATCCCCAACGCATATATCAACTTCTGAAACATTTGAAAAAATAATATTTTCTCCAAAATGAGACACTTCATCAATATTTAAATCCATTTTACACTCTTTATTTATCTCTTCATAAGTTTTTTGAGAAAACATAAAAAGTGCTTTATTTTCTCCTCCGTGATGTTCTAAATCACCTTGTTCATCATCAAGAAATCCTGTTTTTGTTAGAAAAGCATTTTGTACTGGATATTTTTTGATTCCAGAAGTTAACTCTTTTCTTTTACTGTTTTCTAAAATTGTTGTTGTAACTTTTCCAACTTTTATAAATAAAACTCTTGCTATTTTTGTTTTCATATAATCCTCCATAAACTCTACTTATTTAAGTTTTCTGGTGTTATAATAACAATTAACTGTATCTTTTACAAGGTACAGATTTATATAAAAAAAAAGGACAGTTATCTATAAACTAATAAATTCTTCTACACCTTTATATATTCAACTTTATAATCAAATAAAAGAAAAAATAGAAAAAGAATTATCAGCAGGGAGTAAACTTCCCTCTATACGAAAAATGGCTCAAGATTATCAAATAAGTAAAAACACTGTAGAGTCTGCTTATAGTCAATTATTTGCTGAAGGTTATATTGAAAGTCGTCCACAAAGTGGCTATTTTGTAAGTGATGAAATTGAACATTATCTACCTTTTAATAAATCTAAAAAACAATCTTCTCCACCAGAAACATCTAATTTTTTATATAACTTCTTTCCAGCTCAACTCCACAATAATAATTTTCCAAATAAATTATGGACACGATTACATAATAAAGTTATGAATGATACAATTGATTTTGGAGAATATCCAAATAAACAAGGGGAACTTTCACTTAGAATACAAATATCTAAATACCTCAGTAGTAGCAGAGGAGTACAATCTACTCCTGAACAAATTATAGTGTGTAGTGGATTTGCAGACTCTATGTTTATTATTGCTTCTTTATTGAAATCTTTTACTTCAAAACTAGCAATTGAATTTCCAGGATATAATGTTGTGAAACAGGTATTCAAGCAATTTGATTATTCTATTGAAGATATTCCTATAAATTCAAGTGGAATTAGTTTAAAAGATATAGAAAAAAGTCAATCGAAACTCTTATATGTAACCCCATCACATCAGTATCCAACAGGTGTTACGATCCCTATTGCAAACCGTTTTAAGCTTATACAATGGGCTACACAAAATAATGCTTATATAATAGAAGATGATTATGACAGTGAATTAAGCTATAACAATCGTCCAATACCAGCACTGCAAGGTATTAACCATAACAATTGTGTCATCTATACAGGTACACTATCAAAATCTCTTTCTCCAGCTCTGAGAATAAGTTATCTTGTGTTACCTACAACCTTATTAAAAAAATATCAAGATCTATTTACTTTTCCTTTCTCAGGGGTACCAATTGATACACAAAAAACACTTGAACTTTTTATAAAAGAAGGTTATTGGGAAAAACATATTCGTAAAACTCGTACGCTCAATAGAAAAAAACACGATATTATGAAAAAAAATTTATTATTGTATTTAGATAAATATATCTCCATATTAAGAGAAGGGAGTGGTTTATCTATAGTAATTGTACCTACTGTAATATTAGATTGGGACAAACTCAATAAAGAAGCAGAAGATAAAAAAATAAAACTTTATTATATACACTATGATTCTACTGCGACAATTCAAGCTATATGCATGGGATTTGGAGGATTTCTAGAAGAAGAGATTCCTATTGCTGTAAAAGCTTTTTCAGAAGTATTTTTCAATGCAATAAAAGATATCTCCAAATCAATTAATTAATATACCCTCACAATATATTACTTTTGATTGATAGCTTCATAGGCAATTAATATTTTTTTGCGCATCACACCCCATCTATATCCACTCATTGCACCACTTTTTGCAATAACTCTATGACAAGGGATAAGATATCCTATGTGATTTTTTCCTATAGCACTTGCTACTGCTCGTACTGCTTTTGGTTTCTCAATAAAATTAGCCATATCTTGATAGGTAGTAACTACACCATTTGGAAGATTTAAAAGAGCTTTCCAAACATTCACTTGAAAATTTGTCCCTTTGACTAAAAGATTATATTTTTTATTCTTAATAAAAATATTTTCTATATACTCTTTTGCTTTTTCATTGTCATGTATGAGATTTGCATTGCCCCAAATTTCATAAAATCTATCAAAATTTTCCTCTTTATTTTTATCTATAAATCCAAGATAACAGATACCTTTAGATGTAAAAGCAAGTAGTGCTTCTCCAAAAGGAGTATCTCCATATCCATAAGTTATAGTTACATTTTTCCCTTTTTCTCTATACTCTTTTGGAGTCACCCCTATTAAGTTTACAAAAAGTTCATGGAGTCGGCTTGTGCTTGAAAGTCCAATATCCAAACTACTATCAAGGATAGATTTTGATTCTTTGATATGTTCTTTTGCATAGTTAAGTGTTAAAGAGTGTAAAAACTGTTTTGGTGTCACACCTACATATTCTTTAAACACTCGTATGAAATGGTATTTACTCATACCAATATTTTGAGCTATCTCATCTATGGAAGGTTGTTCTTTAAAGTTTTCATCTATATATTTAATAGCTTTTTCAATCTGTTTGTAGTTGTTATTTAAAGTTTTTAAACTACTATTCATTAACGAACTCCAAATATTTTTTAAAAGTTTAACAAAATTAAAATTTTAATACAATCCAAAAATTGCTAATTTATAAAACAACCTTCTTTTTCATATTAAACAACACTACTGCCACAAAAGCAAATAAACATCCAATGATAGTTGAAAGTACAATAACTTCATTGTATACTATGAAGCTAGAAACTATAGCACCAACAGGAACAATAAACATAAATACAGCAGTTCTATGAGCCCCAATTTTTCCAGCTGAAAGAAAAAACAATGTTGTGGCAAAAGTACCTGGTAATATCCCTACAAAAATAATATTTGACCAAAAAAGCCAATCATAACTAGAAAATGCAAACGGGTGATATGGAAAAGAAAATAACATATTAATAATACTTGCAATTGCAAAAACAACCATTGTATAAAAAAGTGGAGAAACATATGAAGAAGCCTTTTGAGAAATGATGGTCACTATTGCCCAAACAATTGCACACTCAAAAAAGTATAAACTATCTACATTTAAAAAACTCAAACCATCAAATGGTATACGAAGTAAAACAATCGCTCCAATAATTCCTATAAATAAAGCAAAAACTTGTCGAGATGTTATAGGAGTTTTAAAAAAAAGTACAGATAAAAAATAGGTCATAATGGGAGCAATGGCCGTTACTAAAGTACCTCCATATCCAGCTGCTCCATGAGATAATCCTTTAAAAAAGAGATAATTAAAAAGTGCAGTAAACAATCCCCCTAAAACCATATAAAAGTAACCTCTTCTATTTGTTTTCAATGATACTTTCAAATAGAGTATTACAGGGATAATAGTAATAAGAGAGATAGCATAACGCCAAAAAGCTGCAACTGGTGCATTTGCATGTTCAGCTGCCACTTTTCCAGAAGTCCAAGCGATACCCCATAGTATCATAGCTATAGTCATCCCTATAAAATACTTATATGAGGTTTCACTTTTTTCCATTTGTTTCCTTTTTATTAAATCGTGAAATGATATCGATATTTTGAATGAAAAACAATCTAAAAATTGCTATTTATACAAAATTCTTTTTTAATATATTTTCAAATTTTTCTAACTCTTTATCTAAATCTAAATCACCTTTAAATATATCGTGTACAGAGTAAGTTTCTAACTGTTTTGCACCACAAAATTGAAATGTTTTATGCACTGCAAAGTTTGCTTCATCTACACTCAATCCTTCAAAAAAACCATCTTTATTGTTAAATTCACTTGTAGGACAGTTGTATGTAAGGCTTAACATATATTTTTTTTCAGTCATTAGACCGCCACTTCCATACTTTTTAGAAGCATCATCTCTACTTCTTCCATCACTTTGGTATGTTACAGTTCCAACACCTGTTGAAAATACCTCATCAATATATTTTTTAGAGATCCAAGGTACAGTCATCCAATACACAGGATATTGAAATAAAATATAATCCGCCCAAGCAAATTTTTCAACCTCATCTTGTACATCATAGCCTTTATCTATAGCTGTATTTTTTACTTCAAAACCATTTGCTGTACAAAATTCATTTGCTTTATCAATATAGTGTTGAGTTAGTTTTCCTTCTGCAATATTTTCATAATATTGATGTGCATTTATTATTAAAACTTTTTTCATTGTAAACTCCTTATTTGTGAAATTATATTTATTATTAACTTAAATTACTCTTACTTTACTTTAGGTAAGTAATGAAGATTTATTCTCTTTATGCTATAATAACAATTATAAGGATTTAGTTATGTATTATATTAATGATAAAGAGTATAGATGTTCGGTTGCAGTTACTTTAGATGTTTTTAATGATAGGTGGAAGTTAGCAATTATTTGGCATTTATTAGATGGCAATAAAAGATTTAAAGAGCTTCACGAAGATATAAGTGAAATTACTCAAAAAACGCTCACAGTAAAACTCAAAGAGTTAGAAGAAAAAAATATTATCAATAGAGAAGTATTTCCAGAAGTTCCTCCAAAAGTTGTTTACTCTCTCACAACTATTGGCAAAGAACTTAAACCTGTTTTAGAAGCTATGTATAAGTGGGGAATTTCATACACATCTACACATGGAAAAATAACAGATGAAAATAAATGTAAAACTACTTTATGTTCATAAAATAGTTTAGTCACTTAACTTAAATTGTAAAAAATTTTATAAAAAATTTTTTGCAAGTATTCCTTCAAATCTTTTTAATTCTTCTTCCATATTTAACTCACCTTTAAATACATCGTGTACAGAATATGTTTCTAACTGTTGCATCCCACAAAATTGAAATGTTTTATGTACTAGATAATTAGCTTGATCAACACTTAATCCTTCAAAAAAACCATCTTTGTTATCAAATTCACAAGCAGGACAATTATATGTGATACTTAACATATATTTTTTATCACCCATTAAACCACCTGTTCCATATCTCTTTGATGGGTCATGTCTACTTCTTCCATCATTTGCATAGGTAACAGTTCCAGCTCCACCTGAAAATATCTCATCTATATATTTTTTTGTAATCCAAGGTACACCCATCCAGTTTGTTGGGTATTGAAACAAAATATAATCAGCCCAAGAAAACTTTTCAAGCTCCTCTTGTACCTCATAACCTTTGTCTATCTCTGTAAGTTTTACCTCAAAACCATTTTGTTCAAAAAACTCTTTTGCCTTTTGAACAAATGCACCATTTAGCTTTCCCTCAGCTATCCCTTTGTAATACTTGTGACCATTTATTATTAAAACATTTTTCATAATAGACCCCTTCATATTGTTGGTTTCTTATTATATTACAATTCGTTCAGGTTTGCAAAGTTTTAACTAAAAATTATCCAATCAATAACCTTTCTCTTTTTGGCAATTTGTTATAAACCAACTCATAAGAATGGTCTATAAGTTCTTTTAGAAGTTCATCATCCACATCGCCGCCGACACTTACTGTATTCCAATGTTTTTTATTCATGTGATATCCAGCTTTTATCCCCTCATAAATCGAGCGAAGTTCGAGGGCATAGAGAGGATCGCATTTTAGATTTATACTGAGATTTTCTTCATCTACCATAAGTGCAAACATCTTATTTCCCACACGATACACCCGCACCACCTCATCAAAAGGATAATCAAATGTTGCACCCTGTTTTGAAAGTAAATAGCTATCTAGTTCTTTAAAATTCATAATCATTTATCTATTGATACAGATGCAAAATAATATCTGCACCCTTTTCTCTTATAGGTACAATACTTTGATAACTCTCTGAGTTGTACCACTCTTGTGCTTTTTGCTCTGTTTCAAACTCTATGATTACCACATCTGGATATTCAAGTGTTCCTACAAACGAGTCTATATGAGAACCTCTTATAAGAATCTTTGCACCATAAGGTTCAAGTGTACTTTGTACTTTACTTTTATATTCTAGCCACTTTTTTTCATCTTTTATTTTTATCTGTCCTATTACAAAAACACCCATACTACACCTTTTTGTAAATAATATTTTATAAATTTTATCTAATCTTTTATAAAAGATATAATGCTTAGTTTTTCATACCCTTATACAAAGATATAATCTCCTCTTTACTTAACTCTACCCCTTGATTATCGGATGCTTCTTTGACAATTTTTCCAAATTTTATGGCTTCATCCTTTGTCATCTCTTTGCCGAAAAATTCGCTTATTATAAATGCTACTCCACCTTTTCCTGACTGTGAGTTAATCCTGACAACTTTATCATAGTCTCTTTTTATATCTTTTGGGTCTATTGGTAAATAGGGTACATTCCAATATTTTTTGTCACTTTGATTATAAAAATCAAACCCTTTTTTGATAGCATCTTGATGACCACCACTAAAAGCTGTAAATATCATATCTCCCACATAAGGGTGTCGTATATGTGTTTTTATCTGCGTTGTTTTTTCTATAAACTCTTTGACTTCATCTATAAAATCTAATCTTATTTGTGGGTCTATCCCTTGCGAATAGATATTAAATGCCAAAGTTACTAAGTCTAAGTTCCCTGCTCTCTCACCATTTCCAAACAATGTCCCCTCAACTCTATCTGCTCCCGCTAATATAGCCATCTCAGCACTGGCTACGGCTGTTCCTCTATCGTTGTGTGGATGAACACTTACTAAGATATTTTCTCTTTTATTCAAGTTTGCACACATCCATTCTATTCTATCTGCATAGATATTTGGCGTACACGCTTCTAACGTATTTGGCAAGTTTATTATCATCTTATTTTGTTGTGTTGGTTGTACTACATCTATTACTGCATTACAAATTTGACTTGCAAATTCTAAATCAGTTTGAGAAAAACTTTCAGGTGTATATTCATACATCACTTCTCCCTCAAAATCAGCAGTTAATCTTTTCAACTCTTTTATTCCTTCAACTGCCATAGCAATTATTTCATCATCAGTTTTTTGAAATACTACTTTTCTTTGAAACTCATTTGTGGGATTATACAAATGAAATATCGCTTTTTTTGCACCTCTTAATGCTTCTACACTTCTTTGTATCAATTCTTTTCGTGCAGGGATTAATACTTGAATATATACATCATCAGGAACTAAGTCCTCTTCTATAATCTTTCTTGTAAATGCAAAATCTGTATCACTAGCACTTGGATAACTTACCTCTATGTGTTTAAATCCCATCTTAACTAAATAGTTAAAATACTCCACTTTTTGCTCTACGCTCAATGGGTTTACTAACGCTTGATTTCCATCTCTTAAATCCACAGAACAATAAATCGGTGCTTTTGTTATACTGTTATTTGGCCATTGGCGAACTATATTTTTGACAATAGGATATTGTCTATATTTTTTAAAACTCATGGTTTTTTCCTTAAAATTATTATAATAAAATTTGTAGAACTATAAGGCAATAGCCCGTAAAGTTTTACACTAATGTTGCGTATATGTTGTTTGTTTTGATTTAAATTAAAATTACTATTTTAATATTAGAGTGTGTTGAGAAGAAGGAGTAGTGAAGTTTCTTTTGTACTTGCACTTTGCATAAAGTATGATTGTGTTGTAAATCTATTTTTCATGTTTTCTCCTTGTTAATTTGTGAAACTTTACATAACTTAAACTTAAATTTAGTTTAAATTGTATTTCAAAAGAATAACTTAACTCACAGAGATAACATAGTTGTCATCTACTTCAACTACATTAAATTCATGCTCTCCGCAAAAAGTATTATTTAACTCTTGAGCCCATGCTCGTGCTACTTTCAAAGCACTTTCTTTATCTTCAAATGTTTTAATCTGAGGCATATTCTTTCTTTTTGCACAACCGCACAATTTTTCTACTACTACATGATGTTGCATAGTGACTCCTTATAGATTTTATTCTAAAAGTACTACATTATCTATTCCATAGAAGTTTATTACATTTTTTCAATTTAAGATAATGCCTTGTGATTCAAGTAAATTAAGTGCTTCAAAGTGTGGCAGAATAGTTTCTTTAAAATGATTTGCACAAATTTTCAAAGATATATTTTTAGCATCTGTAAAATTACTATATTCAAGATATGTATTTTCAAATACACTTCTATGAAAATCACTTCCTTGTAAATTACCATTTTTCATAGAACATCCACGGAAATCTACATCTTTAACCTGAGAATTTTTTAAAATAATTCTATCTATATTCAATCCATAAAAATTACTTCCATCCAAGATAGACTCATAAAAACTTAATCTTTTATCACCCAATAAACTTTTCCAATCACACATAGTCCAATCAATTCCTATGAGTTTTGAAGAGATAAATTCAACATTTCCAAGTTTTGTATCTGTGAGTTTTACAACACTAAGATTACAGTTATGAAAATAACAATCTATAAATCTACAAGCTAAAAAAGTAGTTTGGCTAAAATCACATGACTTAAAAGTACACTCTTCAAATTCAGCATATTTTATCTTTTGTCCGTGAAGTTTTAACTCTGTAAATTCTTCTGCAAAAATATCAGCATGGTCTTTTATCTCTATAGACATCTAGTCTTACCCTTTATTTGATAGCTATATAAATCTCTATCTCATCTTCTTTTGAATACTTTTCAAAATCTACCGTATATTTTCTTTCATATTCACTATTGTTTGCAAAATAATCCCATACCTCCTGCCAAGCTTCAAAAGCAACATCTGGAAGTTCCCCTTGTTTTGTAAATACTAAGTATCTTTCATCTTCTATGATTATTGCATTTTTTGGCGTTGTTACTTCCACCCCAACTGTTACATCATAGTCACCATTGAAATCTGAAACATAATTAGAATACACCCCATAAAAACTAGAATCATTTGCTTTATTGAAAGTTTTTGCATAAATATTTTCTGTGTCATATTTCTCCCAAAGTGGTGCTATCTTTTGTGTCTCTTCATTCATCTCATTTGTATTGTTTGTAGTTACACTGATACCTGAGATCATCAGTTTTTTTATATATTTTACTTTCATTGTTACTCTTTTATAGTTGTATTTTCATCAAATCAGGATGGATGAATTGGTAGTTTAATTTATCTATTAGTTTCTCAGTTGAAATTATAGTATATTGCTCTTTGTTTTCTACTGTATCAAAAGTAGGAATAGGCAAACAAGAAGATATAGCACAATAAGTATAAAACTCTTTTTTTGTAGGATGGGTAGGACTACAACAATTAAAAACCTCATCAAAAACATCTTGTTTTAAAATCTCTTGTATGATACAGATACAATCATCTCTATGTATCATATTTACAGGTGTTTGTGGATTTGGTACTATTTTATTGTTTTTAAAAAAGTTTGCTGGGTTTCTTCCATATCCGATAAGTCCACCAAAGCGTAAAATAGTAGTTTGTTTATCAATATTTTGAAATATTTTTTCTATCTTTAAAAGGGAACTTTTCTCATCTCTACATGCACTAGTTGAACTTATAAAAATCAACTTTTTTATTTGTGATTTTTTTACATCTTGGGCTAAATTTTTAAAAGCCTCAATATTTTTTGATGGTATATTGATAATCAAAATATCCGCTTCTAAAAACTCTTCAATAGTTTGAGAAAGATTATCTATATCTATTAAATATGGTTCTATGTTTTTAAAAACTAAACCAGCTATTTTACTTTTTGTTTTAGTTGTTAGTTTTATATCGTACTTTGCAGATAACTCTTTTGCCAAAGGAAACCCAAGCCAACCGCTTCCTAATATGCTTATACTATGCATAAATATCCTAAACTATATATTGAATTTTATATGATCAAATTCTTTAAACATACTCTTCCACTTTTACTTTTTTGTAATATATACTTTAAGTAGTTAAAATATATTTATCTTACATTAATATATATTATATTATTGTTTATTTAAATTTTTTGTTATTTGGAGGGGAAAATGTTCAACTATGATGAGGCTTTTGGGCGGAATATTGGAACAGTCAGTAGTGATGAGATGGAAAAGCTACGTCATACGAAAATTGCAATTTTAGGAGTTGGTGGAGTTGGTGGACGTTATGCTGAATCTCTTGTGCGTCTTGGCTGCGAAAACTTACTCATTACTGATGTTGCCCTTTTTGATCCTCCTGATTTAAATCGTCAGTTTAGTTCAAGTATGAAAACAATGGACAAAAGCAAGGTTGAATGTGTAGCAGAGGCGATAAAGGATATTAATCCTGAAGTTCAATTAAAGCAGTATCACGATGGAGTGACTCTTGAAAACTATAAGGAGATTGTAGATTGGGCTGATCTTGTTATGGATGCTATTGATGTGACTGCTGGTAATGTTAAGCAAAAGCTAAATCAGTATGCCTATGAAACAGGCAAGCCTATTGTTTCAAATTACTTAGTGGGACAAGGTTCAATCTGTCTTGTTTTTGATAAAGAATGTGGAATCTCTTTTGACCAGTATTTTGGTTTGGATGAAAATGAAACACAAGACACGTTCTTTAAAAAATTAGCTAAAGGGGTTTATCCCAATCCTACAAGTGACATTCATTATGGTTATGCTGTAGAGGAATTACTTGCTGGGAAAGGTCACATTCCTTCATCTACTGCAAATTCTTACGTTGCAGGTGCTCTTGGAGTAATGGCTGTTAGGGGTGTTATTTTTAAGCGTCCTAAGATTCCTTATGCTCCGTACTATCAGCAGATTGATTTGTTTGATATGAAATATTATATTGAACAATATAATTGTCAAGCCTCGTCTTAGCTATCAACAGTTTTCGAAGCTTTGCAGGACTTGATAAAAAATTAACTTTTTTATTTGTGAGTTTTCTGTATATTGAACTAGGTTTTTAAAAGTAAAAGGCAAGCCTAACCAACCACTTCCTAAAATACTTATTGTTTGCATATATGTATTTCCATTTCGCAGGATTATAATAAAAAGCAAATAACACTTAGGCATACTTCTTGCATAAGCTTAACAAACCAAGGAGTAGCATATATGAATCCAAGTAAAGCAAAAAGATCAATAGACCACTTAACAAAAAGAAAAGTACCAGTATTTTTATGGGGACCTCCAGGTATTGGAAAGTCTTCAATCGTATCTCAAATTGCAAAAGATAGAGAGATAGGTTTTATAGATTTACGACTTTCACTTTTAGACCCTACAGATCTACGAGGAATACCATTTTTTGATAGTGCAGATAATAGTGCTGTTTGGGCGAAAGCCTCATTTTTACCTGATGGAAGTGTTAAAGAGGGGATTTTATTTTTAGATGAACTTAACACAGCAGCTCCTATGGTACAAGCAAGTGCTTATCAGTTAATCCTTGATAGAAAAATAGGTGAATACACTTTGCCTGATGGTTGGGCTATAGTTGCTGCTGGAAATAGAGAAAGTGATAGAGGCGTTGTATTTCGTATGGCTTCACCACTTGCAAATAGATTTGTTCACCTTGATATGGAAGTTGATTTAGATGTTTGGCAAGCTTGGGCAAAAACTACAGATATTGACCCTACTATTATCGCTTTTACTTCTTATAGACCAGATGCTCTTTTTGCTTTTAATACACAAAATGACTCAAAAGCATTTGCAACTCCACGAACTTGGGAATATGTCAATGAGATTTTAGCTTCAACGCCAGATGATGACCTTCTTATGGATATGGTAAGTGGTGCTATTGGGCAAGAGTTGGCTGCTTCCTTTTTAGGATTTAAAAGTGTTGCAAAAAACCTGCCAGATATAGATAAAATTCTTGATGGAACTAGTACAGATGTACCTGAAGAAACTTCTGCTTTACATATACTTTGTACTTCACTTACTATGAAAATAGACGAAGAAACAAGAGCAGCCGAATTAGATAATCTTCTTAAATATACTCTTAATTTACCAGGAGAATTTGCTGTTATGATAGTGCAAGATTTACGAAGCCGTGATATTGCACTTGATTATATAAAAAGTTGGCCACTATGGGCTAGAAAGTTCAATACCTTACTACACTAATGGATGCAACTCTTAAATTAACCAAAGCAAAAAGTCAACTCACAGCAAAACACCCCTACTTTGGGATGTTAGCTTCAAGATTAAAGCATGAGGAAAATTCTGCTATAGATTATTTTGCAAGTAATGGTAAAAGATTTATCTATAATCCAACTTATATAGAAAGTCTCTCACAAGATGAACTTTTTTTTATCCTTACAAACTGCGTTATGCACCATATTTTAGCACACAATCAAAGAAAACTAAATCGTAAAGGTGTATTGTGGCAACTGGCAACTGACTATGCTATAAATAATATGTTAGCCAAAAATAAACTCAAAATACCAAAGGGTGCAAACTACAACACTGAGTATAAAAATATGTATTCTGAAGAGATATATGAGATACTTAAAAAAGAATTTGCAGAACAAAATGGTACAAGTAGTTATGATGATGTAAAAAACTTAGAAAGCTTTATAAAAGAAAAAGATGGAGATAGCTCTATTTTCAAAAATATCAACAATCCAGATGATGAAAAAACTATGGAGGAGTGGGACTATGCAGCTAGTTTAGCAAAAGAAGTTACACTAAAAAACAGCTCAACTCCACTAGGACTTGAAAGATTTGCCAAAAAAATCAAAGCAAACGACATCGACTGGAAATTTGAACTTTACAACGCCATCAATCGTCACATGAGAAATAACTATGCCTTCATGCCACCAAACAAAAAACATATCTATAGGGGTGTAGCACTGCCAAGTTTAACCAGTGATACACTAAGCCTCATAGTTGCCATAGATACCTCTGGGTCAATACGAGAAGATATCTTAGGAGCATTTATAGGGGAGTTTAAATCTATCATGCAAAACTTCCCTGCTGTTTCTATAGAACTTCTTATAGCAGATGCGAAGGTACACTCGCACCATAGTTTTATGGGTGGAGAAGAGATGGATTTTCCACTCAAAGGTGGAGGTGGAACAGACTATCGCCCTACTTTTGAGTATATTGATGCAAATATTCCAATGTCTAGTATGTTATTATACTTTACTGATGGGGAGGGGATTTTTCCAAGAATCCCACCTGCATATGAAGTGATATGGGCTTTATCTCAAAATAAAAATAAGATACCATTTGGGAGAAGTTTGGTTATTTTTGATAAATAGCTCCTTCTCCAAACTCTTTAAATAAATCCAATATTATTCAAAAAACTCAATTATAATTTTCAATATCTCTTAATAATCAAGTGCTATGATTAATCAAAAGGAGTTTACTATGTTTACAAAAGCTCTTCTATTATTTATTATTTTTTTAGGAATTATTATGGCAAATCAATTACAAAATGAAACTTCCCCTTATCTTTTACAACACAAAGACAATCCAGTGAATTGGTACCCTTGGGGAGATGAAGCTTTTTCTAAAGCTAAAAAAGAAAATAAACTTATCTTTCTATCTATTGGATATAGCACTTGTCACTGGTGTCATGTGATGGCACATGAGTCTTTTGAAGATGAAGAGGTGGCAAAGATTTTAAACAAAGATTTTATCTCTATAAAAATAGATAGAGAGCAGTTTCCTCATATTGATGGTTTTTATCAAAAAGTTTACAGAGTGATGAATAAACGAGGTGGTGGATGGCCACTTACTATTGCAATGACAGCTGACAAAGAGCCATTTTTTTCTGCAACCTATGTACCAAAATATGCGGGATATGGCTCACGAGGACTTATAGAAGTATTAAAAGAGATTGCTCTTTTTGATAGGACAAAATTACAAGAGCAAGGGAAACATATCCTTGAAGTGGTAAACAGTAAAGAAAACTTTCAACTCTCAAAAGCAACTTATGATGATAAGGTAGTAGATACTCTTATCACTCAATTTCAAAATAGTTATGACAAAGAGTATAAAGGGTTTGGTACACATCCAAAGTTTCCACAATTTACAAATCTTATATTGCTTTTAAAACTCTATCAAATCAACGGTGACAAAGAAGCTTTAACTATGGCTGTAGATTCTCTAAAAGCTATGGCAAGAGGTGGTATATTTGATCAAATTGAGGGGGCTTTTTATAGATATAGTGTAGATCAAAAATGGACAATACCACATTTTGAAAAGATGTTATATACCAATGCAGAAGCTCTTGAAGCATACACCTTAGCTTACAAAATTACAAAAGAGCCTTTGTTTAAAGAGATTATTGAAAAAACAATTTCTCAAATTGATGAAAGATTTTTAGAAGATGGTGTATATAAAAGTGCAAGTAATGCAGATAGCAAAAATGCCCAAGGGAAAAATGAAGAGGGGTATTATTTTGTCTTTGATTATATAGAGAGTTTAGAGTATTTAGAACAAAATGGTATTGATGAAAAAGATGCCATCGAGTCACTTAAATATTTAGGAATTGTAAAAGATGGAAACTTTGATGGGGAGTATTCAAACCCAGAGATTTTAGGGGTAAACAAACCACAAAACCTAAAAAAAGTTATAACACTTTTAAAACAAATCCGCGATACAAAAGAGTATCCATTTATAGACAATAAAATAAATACAGCTTGGAATGCCTTGTATCTAAAAGGGAAACTCATAGCTTCTACAATAGATAAAGAGTACCTAAAAAACTCACTAAGCTCACTTGATAGTTTAATATCTTTGATGTATAAAAATGGGGAACTTTACCACCAAACAATCAAAGGGAAAACACCTGTTCAAAGTGGGATATTAGAAGACTATAGCTTTTTGATTGATACCTTGTTTGAAACCTATCAAATTACTTTAGATGAGAAATATCTCACCCTCTATGAAGAGCTTGTAAAAAAATCAATTGAACTGTTTTACAAAGATGGAAGATGGATAGAATCAAATGATGGATTTGAAACTTATGCAGATATTGAAGAGAGTGGGTATGCAAGTGCTTTAGGGGTACTTTTTAACAACCTCATACTCTATAGTTCTATGCAAGAAGATTACAAAGTATATGAGATAGTAAAAAAATCAATGCAATACTACATAGAACATATCAACAAATATCCCTCATATTTTCCAAATACTACAATGGCATCTTTGTATTTTCAATATGAACCTGTATTTATCAAAGCAAGAAAAGAAAATCTTGAAAAATTTTCACCAAAAGATTTCAACTATCCCTTTGTTTATAAAAAAGAGTATGATAGTGATGAGTATTTAGCGTGTAAGATAAGTAGCTGTTTTAGTTACTCTACTAATATTCAAAAGATTATAAAAGATATAGATAGTTTATAGTACAATTAATTTATTCTGTTACAAAACAAAGAAAAAGGTACTCTATGCAAGGATCAAGTAATTTTACAAAATTTATATTTTCAAGTTCATTTAATGTTCGAGCTCTTTTTATATTTCTTTTTGGAATATTTGGACTTATTATTGCTTTTATCTCATTTTTTGTAAGCACCTACTATGAAAAAAAGAGTATCAATGAAGAACTCTATGACTCAGCACAAAGTAGTTTTGAACTAAAAATTTCAACTCTAAGTAATCATATAAAGATTTATGAAAATATTTTACATTCAATCAATGAAAATAAAACTTTCCAACAATATATAAGTATAAATAACGATGATATTCAAATGAAACAAAAGTTCAAAGAAAATATGCAAGAGATTTTAAAAAGTCATATGGTTGTTGTTGATGAACTTATGCAAATACGATATATAGATAAAAATGGTTTAGAAAATATAAGAATTGATAGAAATAACATAGCTTCAAAACCTTATATTATGCCAGATGAAAAACTTCAAAACAAAGCTGATAGATATTATTTTCAACAAACAAAAGGGAAAAATGAGAATGAAATATGGAGCTCAAAAATTGATCTTAATATTGAAAACAACAAAATCAGCTATCCCCTTACTCCAACCTTACGAATTGCAATGCCTATGTATATTAAGCATAAATATGAAGGTATTGTTATCATAAACATATTTGCAAAATCTATACTTGATGAAATTATAAAATCAGCACTTTTTAAAGTCTCTATTATAGATAAAAATGGTGATTTTATCCATTATGAAAAAACTACAAAAGGAAATATAGAGGATTATTCTTGGTCAAAACATCTCAATAAAAACATCTCTTTAAAAACAGAATTTCCAGCAGTTGCATCAAAAATTTTAAATTTGAAACAATTTAGTACCGATGGGATATTCTCTTATAATATATCAGATAGTTTATATAATGAAGATGGTCTTATACTTTTATATGAATTTGATCAAGATAAAATAGAGCAGATGAAAAAACAGCAGTCAAGCTATATCATAACTATTACTTTGATTATCTTTATTATCTCTATCCCTATAGCATTTTTAATGGCAATCGCCCCTGTAAAGCTTAGTAATGAGTTGATGAAAACACAAGAAGAACTTTCAAGAGAGAGTAAAATTATTGATAAGTATGTAGCTTTTTCCACTACAGATTTAGAATCTAAAATGGTAAATGTCTCAAGTGCATTTTGTGAACTTACAGGATATACAAAAGAGGAACTTATAGGGAAAAAACATAATATGCTTTCAGGCATCAATACGCCAAAAGAAACTTATCAAGAACTCTATAAAAGTTTAGAAGAAAATGGTAGCTGGAGTGGAGAGCTACAAAATGTAAATAAAGAGGGAAATACCTACTGGATACATCTTAATATTACTACTATGAAAGATAAAAATAACAAGATTATTGGTTATCACTCCTATGCACAAAATATTACAGCTAACAAACTACTCCATACTATCTCTATTACAGATGGGTTAACAAATCTATACAATAGAAGATATTTTGATGAGATATTTGAAAAACAAATAAAAATAGCCGAAAGAGACAAAAAACTTTTAGCATTTGCAATTATGGATATAGACCACTTTAAACAATACAACGATACTTATGGTCATCAAGAAGGGGATAGTGTCCTCAAAAAAGTGGCACTGTCTTTGACAAAGAGTTTAAATAGAGCTGGCGACTATATTTTTAGACTAGGTGGAGAAGAATTTGGTATGCTTTACTCTGTAGAAACTTCAGAAGATGCTTTTTCTATGGCAGAAAAAGTTAGAGAAAATATTGAAGCTTTACATATTGAACATACAGGAAATTCTGCTTCTAAATATGTTACTATCTCAATGGGACTTTTTATTATAGATTTTAATGATACCTATCAAGCTCAAGAGATATATAAACTTACTGACAACAAACTTTATGGAGCAAAAGAAAGTGGTAGAAATAAAGTAGTGGTATAGTACTTGCAGAGTATTATTTAATAAAGATTTATTGCTTAAAATTAGACATTTGGCCTGTAATCGAAAGAGAGCCAAAATGACAACAAAAAATTTAAACAGAGAACAATACATTCAATCTATCGCCCACATCAAACACGCAGGTTCACAGCAATTTGCACAACAATCACTTGATTGGTGGGATAGTTATTATAGTTGGAATAAATTTCCTTGCCTTTGTTTAGAAGATAATGGAGAAGATGTATGTTATCTTTTTTTTCATATTTCAAGAAACAATCAATACCTTACAATTCATAATATTCTTACTCCATTTGAATCTCGATTTCAAGGTTATGCAAAACAACTCTTAACTTTACTATTTAATAATATACTTCTTCAAGCAGATATTGAAAGAGTCAAAATGCATTGTGTTTCATCTTCATTACAATTTTATCTGAGATTAGGAATTGATTTTTGGGGTGTAAATAAAATAGGACAATATTATACTGACTTTCCTATGCCACAATCAGATATAAATGAAATTAAAGACCTAATGCATAATGAAGACTTAACACAACTGTCAAAAAAAGAACTTAATACTATTTACGATAAATTAAAACTCAATGGTTCTGAATTTGATGAAAAAGAAACTCGTACCTTTAAAAACTCATTAAAGCTTCTAAAAGAACATTATAGATTTGAAGAGCTATACGATATAATCCACATCTAAATCATAATATTCTTCGATAGATTCATATTTTTTATCCTCATAATCTCTTGAAGCTATCTCGTAATTTAATTTTGTAAGTTCTTCATTTAAACTTACTGTTTGATAATTGTTTTCTAAAAGTTGCGGAAATTTTTCTACTACATCAGATACTTTTAAATTTACATCAAAAGCATTCGGATTAAATGGCTGTTTTATTTTTTTCATTTTTATTTTTCCTCTTGTGTATATGATATAACTTTATCAACATATTTTCTTGTTCTCATACCAACTAAAATTTTTGAAATATAATGTTTTTTCAATAAATATTCTAATGCAATTTTATCAAGTGGCTCTTGTAAATCAAGTTTTTTTGCAGTAATTTTTCCTAATGAATATTTGATGTTTTGTTTATAACAAGTTAAAAAGTTATCTATTGTTTGATAATGTTCTTGCTCTATTTGTATTCCTTGTATAATATATGGTATCACTTGATATTCTATAGTATCATCAACATCACCTGCAAATCCAAATCTTGATTGGTTTTCTAGAAGATCATCAATAAGTTTTTGTAACTTATCGTTTTTTATTTTACGCACGTTTTCTAGTAATTCATCAAAATCTTCACAAGACTCATAAGAAGCAAGTCTTAACATTCCACCCATAAAAAAAACATTTAATGGTCTGTTTGCATGGACTTCCAAGCCATTTTCATATGCCCATTTAGCACAAGGAACTCCATCTTTTTCATACATATTAAAAGGAAGTTGTATCACTTTAAAATGATGATTCTTTCCACATACTTCTTTTGCATACTCAATAAGATTTTTATACTCTAAAAAATGATAGTCGTTTTCTTTCTTTGCAAAAGAATTAGAACTAATACCATAAGATTTTATTTTTCCTTTTGTTACCATTATTTCTAAAAATGCAAATGCCTTTTTTATACGTTCTTGCATAATTGCATGATGTTTTTTTATATCTTCATCGGTTGCATTACTTTTTAAATTTGTAAGAAGATAATACTCAGGATTATGAAGTAAGTAACAATCAATATATGAGGTATTTAATCTTTGTAAGCTATTAGAAATTTGATCTTCTAAAAACATTGGAGAGATACTATGAAAACAATTAGGGTCATACTCTACAAGTTCTTCAACTTTCCAACCTTCTTTTACTCTTTGAAGGTTTGGCCCTTGTATATATCCACCTTTTGAAACTATTGTAAATTCTTCTCGGATTCTACCTTGTAAAGCTTGTCCTATTAAAACTTCTGCTTCTCCATACATATAGTTTGACGAGGTATCTATAGATTTTATTCCATTATCAAGTGCATAGTTTATAGCTTCTTGGTGAACTGGATTTTGAAATGTAGTACGATATGTACCAAATGATATTTTTTCTAACATAGTTTTGTTACCTTTATGAATATGCTTTATTATATTCATAAAGTGTACCTAAAGAATAATTTATTTTCTTTTGTTTTTTTGTTTTTTTGATATTTTTACTGAGGCTTTTTTTAGTTTTTCAATAAGTTTTGTAGATAACCTATACATATTCATAACCACTACCTTTTTTTCTTTTATTTCATTATAAGCAAAGATTATTTCTTAAAAATTTCTTTTTTAAAAAATTAGTGTATAAATTATTTAATTATAATTCTTTTCATCCAAACTTACACAATATTTTATTTATCTCAGTAGAATTTATAATAATTTATGTTATAAAGATATCAAATGAAAAGGTATTCAAAAGAATGACTCAAAAAAATTTTAAAACTGTATTTACAATCTATTTTATACTCTTTGGGATGATAGTATCTATTTTTGGTGGTATTATCAGTTATAACATTCAACTACGAAGTCTTAAAACTGATTTAGACAATAAAGCTAATGAAGTGATGATTATCAAAAAATTTACTATACTTAAAGAGAAAATTAAAGATATTGATAATATTGTAAAAAGTATAGCTAAAAATCCTACAATGAAAAGCTATCTAGAAACAAAAGACCAGCATCAACTTTATGAGCTCAACAATATATTTTTATCAATAGCTGGTATTAATACAAAAATTATGCAACTAAGATATATAGATAAAAATGGGATGGAAATAGTAAGAGTTGATAGAACAAATGAACAAAATGAACCTTTTTTAGTAGAAACTACAAAACTACAAAATAAAAAAAATAGAGATTATTTTGAACAAGTCTCACAACTAAAAAAATCTACAATATGGCACTCAAAATTCAATTTAAATGTTGAACATGGAAAAATTGAAGTTCCATATCGACCAACACTAAGAGTTGCACAACCTCTTTTTGATAAAAACAATGAATTTATAGGTATGGTTATAGTAAATATGCTCACAACAAACTTATTTAACTCAATTCGTAGTTCATCTGCTTTTGATCATTTTATTATTGATAAAGATGGTAACTATATTATGCATCCTGATGATCAATTTTCATTTAATAAATATAAAGGTGTTTCAAGAACACTTAGTCAAGATTTTTCTAAAGATGCCATCCAGTTATTATCCAATCCTACTAAATGTGATTCTTGTTATGTTTATCCTTTAAATGATATTTTAAATAATGAAGATAAGGCACTAATGGTACTAAAACCAAGAGAATCATACCAGGGTGCAATATTATTTGATAAGTTAAAAGCAACATTTTATATTATACTATTAAGTATTTTAGCTAGTCTTATTATGGCATTTTACGCTTCCGTTCGCCCAGCACAATTACAAAAAGCACTTTTATTGGCAAATAAAGAATTAGAGCGATTTGCTTCAATTTTGGACAAATATGTTGTAAGTGCTAAAACAACAAAAGATACAAAGATACTAGAAGTTAGCACTGCTTTTGAAAATGCAAGCGGATACAGTAAAGAAGAACTTGTGGGGCAACCTATGAATATTATCAGACATGAAAAAACAAAAAAAGAATTTTTCAAAAAAATGTGGAACTTTCTTTTAGATAATGATAACTGGAGTGGAGAACTACACAATAAAAAGAAAGATGGAACTGAATTTTGGTTAGAACAAAATATCATAGTTATTAGAAATGAAAACCAAGAGATAGAGTCTTTTGTATCTGTTGGTCAAGATATCACTTTTAAAAAAGAGTTAGAGAAACTCTCTTCAATAGATAAACTTACAGGTATTTTAAACAGAAGAAAACTTGATGAATTTTTAGCATATGAATTGTCTGTAACTAAAAGATATTCTAAAAATCTTTCACTTATCATTGTAGATATTGATCATTTTAAAGATGTTAATGATAACTATGGACATCAAATGGGAGATAAAGTACTCTTTAAAATTACAAAATTAATAACAAACCTTATAAGAGAATCAGATGTTTTTGGACGATTTGGAGGAGAGGAGTTTCTTATTATTTGTCCAGAAACTAATAAAGACCAAGCATTTATTTTAGCTGAAAAGCTCAGAAATGAGGTTGCAAATTATAATTTTGACAAAATAGGACAAAAAACGATTAGTTTAGGTATTGGTCAATTTACTACTGATGATACAGAAGAAACTTTAATCAAAAAAGCTGATATAGCTCTATATGAATCAAAAAATAATGGGAGAAATCAAACAACTATTTATTCCCTATAAATTTTATTTAATATAGGTACACTTCTTGCATATTTACGGTATGGAAGAAGAATATGATTTAGAAAATTATGAACGATTTTTAGGTGATTTAAATACTACGGAGGGTAGTGGTCACTGGGAAAAGATACAAAAAAGAACTGCAACTTTATTCCAAGTGTTGATGGATGGAGACTTAAAAGAGCTTGTTTTTGTACTGAAACACTATCCAAAATATATAGAGATAGTTTGTGAACACTTTCGATATCTTTATAATTATTCTGAAACTGTAGCAGATATCTATGCTGCTTCAAAACTTTTAACTATTAGCGAACAATACCACCAAAAACAATTTGTAAGAAATTTATTACGAAAGTTAAAAAAAATTGATGAATATGATATCTCTAAAATAAAAAGTTTTTTAGAAAAATTGCTTGAAAATCAAGATAAAATTCATCCAATTATTTTAAGTTATTACAAAACACAAATACAATATAACATTGAAAAAAGTAACTATCATATACTTCAAATCAAAATGGTCGAAAAAAATTTGTCAAAACTCAATACTGATGATAGTTATGATTTCAGTGCTAGTGATAGAGATGCTACATTAGATATACCATATATGAATTAAGGAAAAAAATGCAATTTATACCAAATAAGTACACTATAGTTTTTTATGAAAAAACAGGTTGTTCTGGAAACCAAAGACAAAAACAAGTTTTAGAAAAAAATGGTCTTTCTTATCAAACAAAAAGCCTGCTTGATACTCCATGGACAAAAGAAACGTTAGAACCTTTTTTTCAAGGCTTAAACAAAAGTGCCATGGTAAATCAATTTGCACCTAAAATAAAAAATAATGAATTAAAAATAGAAGACTTTACAAAAGAAGAACTGATTGAGAGAATGTGTCAAGAGCCTATTTTAATTAAAAGACCTCTTCTTCAAATTGGCAGTAGTTATTTATGTGGATTTGATATAGAAAAAATAAATAAATTACTTAACACAAATATTTGCGAAAGAATTTCAGTACCAACTTGTCAAAGTAGTGACTCTTGTCAAAGTATTCATTAAATTTTTAATACAATTTTAAATTCTGCACCTTTGTACATAGTATTTTGATATTTAAACTTAACATTTTTAGCTTCAATTGTACCTTGTAATCCTGATACTATTAAATTATAAGTCATATGCAGTCCTAGTCCAGTACCTTGGCTTTTATGTTTTGTAGTAAAGTATGGTTCAAAAATCTTTGGCAAAATTTCTTCTGGTATTCCTCCTCCATTATCTCTTATTTTTATAATGGCAAAATTGTCTTTTCTTTTCACTCTTATAAAAATTAATCTATCATTCTCTTTATTATTTTCTTTCAATGCATCTTTTGCATTATTAAATATATTCATCAAACATTGTGTCAGTTCATTTTCATAACTATCTATTTCAATTGTTTTATCTATATCAACAATCACTGTCAAATTATGATGCTTAATGGAACCATCCAGTAAACTCAATAAACGATTTATACTTCGTTCAATAGTAAACTTTTCTTTAACTCTGTCGCCTTTTATAAAATTTCTAAAATCATCTATAGTTTTAGACAGATATTGTGCATTTTCATTTATCATATTACAAGTTTGTTCAAAACTTTCATCATTAAGTGCAGAGAGTTCTTTTTGCATTAGCATACCAGTAGCACCTGTTGAAATAATCGATAATGGCTGTCTCCATTGATGGGCAATATTTCCTATCATTTCACCCATTGAAGCCAATTTAGATTGTTGTGAAACTATTACTTCTTTTTCTCTTAAATAAGTAATATCTGATATGTGACTTACAAAATGACTTACAATTCCTTTTTTATCTTTTACAGGTATAGAATGACTAATAACCCATTTGAGTTTCCCATTTTTAGTTACTAATCTAAATGGTTCTGATTTAAAAAATCTAAATTTTTTTGACAAAGATTTTTTAACACCAAATTCTACATAATCCAAATCATCCTTATATATACAATCTTTATAAGATATTTTATGTTCTAAAAATTCTTCTTGTTTATACCCTAATAAAATTGAAATACTTTTTGAAATATATTTAACACTCCAGTTTTGATCATTATTCCATTTGACTAAAACTGTATCTCCATTATCAAATAATGATAACAATATATCTTGATTTTGATTTGCAATTTCTAATTGCTTAGCATATTTTTCTATTTCTAAAATTGCACTATTCAATCCATCTTCAAGTTCTTGTGTTTCTTGAGAAACCATATCTACTTGTAATAATTCATATTGATTATTTACCAATTTATTTTTAAAATGGTTTATAATTTTTACAATATCTTTTTTTATGTATTTGTTAAATACTAATAAAAAAATCAAAATAATAAAAAAGAGCATTATAATCATAAAAAGAAGTGTAATAAGCAAGTTTTCTTCTATATCTCGCTGTAAGTCATCAGTATTTTTAGAAATTACAACTACCCACTTAAAAGGTTTAAATTCTATTTGTTTAACTATAAAATCGCCCTCTTGTGTTGATACTATAGAAGCTTTTTTTATGTTTGAATCATTTTTCATATGGATAAAATTATTTTGCATATATAATTCAATCATAGAATCAGTATTTATATCATAAATATATCCATCATATTTTAAATAAGATAGTTCATTTTTTAAATCTCTTTGCAAATCTACTTTTAAAGCTTGTACCAATCTTATATAATATTCTTTATCATCAATAGATTGAAATATTATATTTGTATATCTACTTTTCATAATTAAAAAAAGTCTTTGTGCATCTTGTTCTATTTTGGATAAATGTTGTTTTTCATATTCTTTTTGTAAATAATGACTAAATGTTTCATAAGTAATAAAAATAATTACAATAGAAACTAAAGTAATAGGAACTAAAATAAGACTAATTAACGATCTTTTATTTTTCATCTTCTATCTCAATATTTTCTACTCTTTTTTGATACTGTAATAAAGCTTGAATGTCTGGTATTTTTGCTGCACTATTAATTTTTACATCCCAATCCTTCTTATCTTTTTTTGTAGCAGATGTAATGATTGTCTGAAATTGAATAATCTCTTCTTTACTAAGTGTTGCTGTATTTGCAACCAACATTAAACTTGGATTTTCCTCTCCTATTCCGATAGCTTCAACATCTAAATATTTAAATTGATCATATATGGATGTTTTCACACCTCCAATATCATAATCTCCTGTAACAACATCAGCAATTGCTGTATAATGAGAGCCTAAATATTTGAATTCATTATTTGTTAAAGAACTATCATATTTTTTCAACATATCTTCAACAAAAACATATCCACAAGTTGAATATTTATGTGTCAGTGCAAATTTTTTATTTTGAATCTTATGTAGATCTATTTTTGTATCTTTTCTTTTAAATAAAGTACAGGTATAGCTATTTTTACCATTCTTTTCAAGAAATTGTGCAATAGGAACAATATCTTTATACTCTTTGGTTAAAATAACATAAGGTAATGGACCAAAATGTGCTAAATCTATCTCTTTATTTTTAAGTCCTTTTATTATCTCTAGATTTGTAGCACGGTAAACTAATTTAACTTTTTTTCCACTTTTTTTTTCTAAATATTCTATAAATGGTTTAAATATCTCTAAGGTTTTAGAGGCACTTTCCATAGGTAAAGGAGAAAATCGTATGACATCTTTGGCAAATAATGAACTACAAATAATAAAAATAATTAGCCATTTCATAAACTTCTTCCCGTAAATTTTAAAATAACTCAAGAATATTACTTTCTAAATTAAAATTAACTTAAACTTATATCAACTCTATTACAACACTGTAATTAATCACTTGGTATAAAAAATGAATATGTCCTCTTTGAAATTAATAAAAAGAACTATAAATGAATGATTGTTTAACAAAAATATGTGTAGAGTTTGAAAAACTTAGTGGGTTTTTACAGGAACAAACTCCAGAAAAAGAAAAACTTGTCAATAAATTATTTCTTGAATTTATGACCTGTTTTGGCAAACTTAAAGAAGAGAAATTAGAATATCCAAAAGAATTTATCAATGATGTAAGACTTTTTCATGAAGGTTTTTCGCCACTATTGCAAAAGTTTGATGACATACAAATTCGTTATCTAATGCTAAGTGATTTTTATGATTTTGCAAGATTAACAAAAAAATATAAAAAACACTAAATAAACATATAATTGTATATATTTTATATAAGTTATTATATATTATTTATGTTTTGAGACTTATTTAAGACTCAACTATGATATAATCTTCCCTTATATAGATAAACCAAAGGTTAAGATATGGATTCAAAATCAAATAAGTTTCAAGAACTTCTTAAATATATGCAAAATGTTACAGAATTTAAAACAGAACTCAATGATATAAGTAAAACCTGGGATCAACTTATTCTCTTGAGTCAATTAGGTTCTACTGGTATTGATATGAGTCAAACAAAAACAAATTTTAATAATTTAACAAATGAACTTATATCTCATCTTGCAGATGCAACGTTAAATAAAGTCATAAATGAAATGAAGTCTAAAGCACAAGTTGCAGTTGACATAGTAATAAGAAATCTTTTTGAAAGAACAGCGGATATTGGATTTTTAGCAACAGATGATGATATACGAAAATTTTTACTAAAACTTCCAAAAACTATTGAACAAATCGAAATACATAAAGATGATGAAGATGATACAAATTTCAGAATTGCTAAAAAAACTTATAAAGAAGACCTCATTTCTATTAAAAATAGATTTCAAGAATATGTAGCTAAATATAGTGTCTATTACGATATTGTCTTATTTGATACGCAGGGGAATATTGTTGCAAAACTAGATGATTCAAATACTCTTACAAAAACAAATGATTCTATTATCAATGAAGCACTCAATACAAATGATGAATACGTTGAAACATTTAAATATCATGACTTTTTACCAAATCATCAAAAATCTTTAGTATATACATACAAAGTAACAAAAACAAATGAGAGTGATGAAATTATTGGTTTTCTCTCTCTTTGTTTTAAATTTGAAAATGAGATGGAAGGTGTTTTTGCACGATTAGTTGCAAAAGAGAATAAAGAAACTATTTTATTATTAGATAGTGATGGTGTTTCTATTGCTTCAAGTGATGTTTATCATATACCAATTGGTGCAAAACTCCAAATAGAATTAGAACAACCATTTGCTATAACCTCTTTTGCAGGACGTGATTATCTTATTAAAACTTGTAAAACTAATGGTTATGAAGGTTTTTTTGGATTAGGATGGCTTGGTCATATTATGATACCACTTAGTAGTGCTTTTCATGAAAATGATAAAAATATAGAAATAGAAGCACCTATTCTTCAATCAATTATGAATAATGAAGATATTTTTAAAAAAGAGATGTTAGCAATTCCAATCAAAGCAACAACTATTCAAGATGAATTAGACCGTGCAGTTTGGAATGGTAATGTATCTCAAACAGATGAAAATAGTAGTTTAGGTGGAGCAGATTTTGCACGATCTATTTTACGGGAAGTAAGACAAACTGGTGAAAATACAAAAAAATCATTTAACACTTCAATAGAACAACTCAATGAAACTATTATTCTTTCACTTCTAGATAGTGCGGTATTTTTATCATCACTTTCTATTGATATTATGGATAGAAATCTTTATGAGCGAGCCAATGATTGTAGATGGTGGGCATTAACAAGTACATTTAAAGAGATACTTTCTCAAAATGAATCAATTTCTGATATACAAAAAGAACAAATATCGAGTATCTTAAAATATATTAACGATCTTTATACAGTCTATACAAATCTTTTTATCTATGATAAAAATGGAATCATCCTCGCAGTTTCTAATGAAAATGAAACGCACCTTGTTGGAAAACAACTAACAAATGACTGGATAAACAAAACTTTACATTTGGAAAACTCATCTAAATATTCAGTTTCACCATTTGAAGCTACACCTCTATATAATGGAAAACATAGTTATATTTATGGTGCAAGCATCACAAGTGTAGAAAGTAACCAAAGTGTTGGTGGTATTGGAATTGTATTTGATAGTACACCGCAATTCCAAGATATGTTAAAAGATGCTCTCCCAAAGGTTGATGATAAAATGTTTTCATTCTTTGTTGAAAAAAAATCAAAAACCATAGTAAGTTGTTCAAATAGCAATTATACAATTGGTGATATTTTAAATATCAATGATTCTTTTTTCAATCTACACCATGGTGAATCTACTTCACAAATTATAGAATTTGAAAATAAATATTATATTGTAGGTAGCTCTTGTTCTAATGGATATAGAGAATACAAAAGTGAAAATGATGATTATGTAAATGATATTATTGCTCTTGTATTTATAGAAGCTGGGAATATATCAAATAATAATATAACAACAACACAAGCGATAGAAAATCATTATTACACGTATCCTATAGAGCAAAATGAAACTGTACAAGAAATAGCAACTTTTTATATTGGTGAAAAATGGGTTGGAGTACCACAAAAGCAAGTTATAGAAGCAGTAGGGCTAGAACATCTAGAAACTCCTATTAGTACAGAAATCGAAAATCATTTTAAAGGGACGATATCACATAAAGAATATTTTGTGAGTGTATTAGATATAAGTTCTTTTATTAAAAATGACAAAGAGAGCAAAAAGAATGATATTATTATTGTTAATTATGAGGGTTCAGATGGAAAACACACTATTGGAGTTGTTGTAGATAGATTAGGTGAAATTATGAAAATACCTACACAATACATCAAACCATTTGAAAATCATCTCATAAGTGGTGGTATGATAGGAGAAAGTATAGTCCAACCACCAAAAGATGTACATGGACATAAACTTTTGACACTTTTAAATATTTCAAAACTTCAAGAAATAGTAAAACAATAAATATTGTATAAAAAGTATATAATCCCTATAAACTCTTCAACTATTTTATGTGCTAGAATAAAAAAATAACTTTAGGACATAAAATACTCATGGAAAATATTGATTTACTTTGGATACTGCTTTGTGCATTTTTGGTGTTTATGATGCAACTTGGTTTTGCACTTATTGAAACTGGAACAGTAAGATCAAAAAATACTATCAATGTAGCTATGAAAAACCTCATTGATACAGTATTTAGTCTTATCTTTTTTTGGCTTATTGGTTTTGGACTGATGTTTGGTACTGATATTGGTGGAATTATTGGTTTTAGTAATTTTGCAATTGAGGGAACAAACTTAAATGAAAATGGCTTTTTCTTTTTTCAAGCAATGTTTGCAGCAACTGCCATAACAATCGTATCGGGTGCTGTTGCTGAAAGAATGAAGTTTAATGCTTATATTGTAGTTGCAATTATTGTTACTTCTTTTATTTACCCTATTTTTGGACATTGGGCTTGGGGAGAAAATGGATGGCTTCAAAATCTAGGTTTTAAAGATTTTGCAGGTTCTACAGTTGTACACTCCATTGGTGCTTGGATTGGATTAGCTGGGGCATTAATATTAGGTCCAAGATTAGGAAAATTTAAACATGGTCGTATAAATTATTTTGCCCCAAGTAATCATAACTTCATTGTGTTTGGTGTTTTTATACTTTTTTTTGCTTGGTTTGGATTTAATGCAGGAAGTTTACTCAAATTTGACCCACTCGTAACTACAATTCTTTTAAATACAACTATTGCAGCTGCCTTTGGTGGACTTGGAGGATGGCTCATAAGTCTTATCAATAAAGATAAAGTTGGTGTAGAAATTTTCTCATTTGGTCTTATTGCAGGTCTTGTAGGTATTACGGCTGGTTGTGATCAATTTACAACACATATTTCAGCTTTTGTTGGTTTAATGTCAGCTTTTATTATGTTCTTTTTTGACCAACTTATCTTAAAGAAGTTTAAAATAGATGACCCTTTAAGTGTTGTTGGAGTTCATGGATTTGCAGGTATCTGGGGAACATTAGCTGTTGGTATTTTTGCACCACTTCAAGAAGGACAAACTCGTATAGAGTATATTTTAGTACAAACTCTTGGTATCTCTACGGCTTTTGTTTTTGCTTTTTTTATTGGTATAGCTTTTTTTCTTTTCTTAGCAAAAATAGGTCTTTTAAGAGTACGAAAAAGACATGAAGTATTAGGTTTAAATGTAAGTGAACATAATGCAAAACTTCCTTGGGTAGATACTATTGAAAGTATTGTAAAGATTATGAAAACAGGGAATATTCAAAGTAAAATACATGAAGAAAGAGGAACAGAAGTTGGACTTGTAGCAAAATTTTTTAATTATCTTTTAACTATTTTACAAAAAAAACAAATAGAACTAAAAAAAATAAACATAACATTAAAAAATAAAGCAGAAATAGATTCTCTTACAAAAATACTCAATCGAAGAGCTTTAGAAGAAAGACTAAAAGATATCAATCCTTTTACAAGTTCTATGTGTGTGATGATGATAGATATAGATAAGTTTAAAAATATAAATGACACTTATGGTCATGGTGTAGGAGATGAAGTTCTTAAAGAACTAGCTACTATAGTAAAAAAACAAATTAGAGAATACGATATTTTTGCTCGATGGGGAGGAGAAGAATTTGTATTAGTAACAACGAATACAGATATACTAACTGCTCAAAAAATTGCAGAAAAAATAAGAAAAGCTATAGAAATGCATACTTTTCCAGAAGTAAAAAATGTAACTGCATCTTTTGGTCTAAGTTGTGCAAAAAATGATTTTGAAACTTTTGAAATGATTTTAGAAAAAGCAGATAAAGGTTTATATCAAGCAAAAGAAACAGGTAGAAATAGAGTTTATTGTTGGTAAAATAAAAAAATTTATAAAATTTTTTAGTAACTAAATAGTTAAATATAATTATGGTATATAATATGTATAATCCAATTTAAAGGATTTATAATAATGTCACATCAACATAATAAAACAAACCATTCTTATATGAGTATTCGTAAAAATGCCAACTTTTTAGATTGGAGAACGCAACCTAAAAACTTTAAAACTTATCCTCATTTTTCTCAAAGATTTTTTATAGATGATTATCCTGAGTTAAAAAATCTCAATCTAATAGGTGGGATTACTTTTGAAAAAGAGTATCCTGAGGGGAAATATTATCTTAGAACAAATCCTAGTGCAGGAGCTTTATATCCTTGTGAAATATATGTACAATTAAGAGGTATCAATGGACTGATAAGTGGTGTATATCATTATGAACCTCATACTAAATCATTATGTTTACTCCAAGAAATTGACAATGATGGAGTCGAATATTATTTTAAAGATAAATCAAAACAAAAAGGGATTACTTTTTTAATCTCTTCTATTTATTTTAGAAGTTCGTGGAAATATAGAGATAGAAGTATTCGATATATTTTTCTAGATTCTGGTCATGCTTTAGGAAGCATTTATGCAGCACTTTGTGTAATGGAGAAAGAATCAAAAATAGTGTTTGATTTTGATAAACTTAGTTTAAATGATATCTTTGGGTTTAGAGATGATGAGATGTTTACTTGTGTAATCTCTTCAACAACTCAAACTGATAAAGAAACAAAACCTTTACGACAACGATTACCATTTGTGAGTGGTTGTGATTTTTTAGAAACAAATCAATTTATAGAAAAAGAATATAAACAAACTGCAAACTATCTAAGCGATGATATTACGAATCTAACTTTTTTTGATTCAATTCCTAAAGAACAGCTAAAAAGTGCTATTTTAAATCGTCGTTCTATTAGAGCATTTAGAGAACTACCTATAGAAGAAAGTGATTTTGCATTTATCACGCAAAGTCTTTTTACATTTGCTACTTCTAATAATATTGATATATTTTATACTGTTCATAGAGTGCAAGGAATGGCTCAAGGCTTATATAAAAATAATCAACTTCAAAGTGAAGGTGATTTTAGTGCAAGATCTCGTTATTTAAGCTTAGAACAAAACCTTGGAGGACAAAGTGCAGTAACTTTTTACTTCACTTCAAATGAAAATCATGCATACCAAAAAGTAAATATTTTAAGTGGATTTATTGCACAAATTATTTATTTAAAATCAGAACTAAGAGAAATAGGTTGTAGTGGGATTGGAGCTTATTATGATGAGGAAACAAAAGAGTTTTTAAAGACAGAGAATAATATTCTCTATCTACTTGCTATTGGAAAGTAACTCTTCCTCTTTTTTTGCTTTATTTTTTATATTATGCACATACACAATTAGAATAAAAAATAAAGCAGATGTCGCGCCTAATGTCATTGTCATCATAGCTTCTTCAGGGGAGGCATCTAAAAGAATTAATTTTCGTATTACAACAACAAATCCTATCTCTAAAAATGTCAATGCATAATCATAACCATTTTTAATAAACAGTGTTTTTACAATTGCAATAACAATTAGAGTAAATAAACCATCAGTTAAAATCATTTTTATTGATTGAAAATCTAAAGCACCTTGACTAATTGTAAGGGAAATAATTTTATGTGATAAACTCATAATACAAATAAATAAGTACAACATCATTGTTATAATAAAAACATATCTTAAAATATTAATCAATTGTAATAAAATTTTATCTATTTTATTTTCTAGTATTTTATCAATATTACTGAGTTTCTTAAATATTCTATCGATGAAATTCGGTGTATTTGTTTTTTCTATTTTTTTCATAGGTAAATCTTATATTAAAATTTTTAGAATATTATCATAGGGGAACTTAATATAAATATGAAAAAATATCTTTTATAGAAGATTTGCGATAAAATTTATAAAATACTATAAAAGAATAGAAATGGATACAAAAATTAAAGAAAATATGACGCCAAAATTTGCTTTAAAAAAAGCACTAGACAATTTTTTATCAATGATACCTATGCTGTTGGGAGTTATTGGGTTTATTGGAATTTTGCAAACCTATATAACACCAGATATGTTAGCCCATCTTTTTGGATATGGAAAAATAACTGATATTTTTACAGGTACTTTTATAGGAGCTATTTCATCTGGAAATCCTGCTGTTAGTTATATCATAAGTGATCAATTACTAACCCAAGGTGTATCATTATACGCGGTCAGTGCCTTTATCCTTTCTTGGGTAACACTGGGTATTGTCCAACTTCCAGCAGAGGTGAGTGTATTTGGTTTAAAATTTACTTTTTATAAAAATATTTTAACTTTAGGAGCAACAATGTTTGTTGCATATCTCACTGTTTTAACTTTAGAGATTTTTAGATGAAAAACACCATAGAATATAAAGGATTAAAATTTTTATATGTGGTTATCTTCACATATATTTTATTATTGCTTTTTGACACAAATAATGCTCTTATCTCCCTAAAATCTTTTTTTTCAATACTTTATACACTCATACCTATATTTATCTTTATCATCATTTTAACTGCATTTATTAACTATTTTTTAAAACCAAAAGATATCATCAAACATTTTGGAGAAAATAGTGGAAAAAAAGGAATTTTCTACGCATTAGTAGCTGGTATTATAAGTCATGGTCCAATGTATGCGTGGTATGGTTTAATATCTGAATTAAGAGAGGAAGGTGTCAAAGATGAACTTCTTATAATTTTCTTTTATGCACGTGCTATAAAAATACCTATGCTTCCTTTTATGATAGGAATATTTGGAATTCACTTTACTATCTTAATGACTTTATATATCCTATTCTTTGCTATAATACAAGGTAAACTGTTTTTAACACTCAATAAACTTTAAAAGGATTTTAGATGAACCTTAAAAAAACAACTTCACTCACAATGTTACTATCAATGATAGTTATGACTTATACTGGTATTATGTTATTTATAACACCTCCTGGAAGAATTGCAAATTGGGCAAATTGGGAACTTTTAGGATTGACTAAAACTCAATATGCTGATATACATTCAACTTTTATGGTTCTTTTTATTATAGCAACTATACTACATGTTTTTTATAATTGGAAGCCAATGACAAGTTATATGAAAAATACTGCCAAAGAGATGATAGTATTTACTCAAGATATGATTATAGCTATTTTATTAACTATAGTATTTTTAACAGGTACTCTCTACCAAATTACACCATTTTCTACATTTTTAGATTTTGGTTCTGATATAAAAGAGAGTTGGGAAAAACAATATGGTACAGCACCCTATTCTCATGCAGAACTCTCATCATTAAAAAGCTTTTGTAAAAAAGTTGGTTTTAATTTAGAAAAAAGTGAAGAGATACTCAAAAAAAATAATATTGTATATGAACTAGAAAAAAGCTTATCTCAAATAGCAAAAGAAAATAATGTTAGTCCACAATTTATTTATAGTCTTTTAAAAAAGAACTTTGAAGCAAGTGGAGAAAAAATAGTTGCTCTTACAGGATTAGGAAAAAAGAAAATTAAAGATGTAGCAATGGCTTTAAATATATCTCCAAAAGAATTACTGGATAAACTAAAAGCTTTAGGCATAGAAGCTTCTGAAGATGATAAATTTAAAGAAGTTGCAGAAAACTATGATATGAGTCCTATGGATATTATGACAAAGTTAGGATATAAAAAACCAAACTAGATAATTTTAAAAATTATAATAATAGGTATTGACAAAGACCCTTTTTTATTATACAATTCTTTGATATAGTTTAAATTAAGGAGTTTTTAATGAAAATAGAAAGTGCAAACGTCAATATGTACAGTGAATCAACATTTCAGTACTCACATTCTACGACTACTGATTTAAGAATACACTTTGGGCAAAATAATGCAAATCAAGAAGAAGCAAATAAAAGTCAACAGAGTAATGCTTTTTTTCTTGATTTTAATTATTCTCAAACAACAACTGTATCTTCAAGTAGAATCATTTATGATTATGAAGATACGATGAGTCTTGAAGATAGAATAAAAAAACTTCTAATAGAAAAGCTTTTAGGTCGACTTTATGGAGATAAAACCACCATAGATATGTATCCAAAAAGCAAATCTGTTAGTCTAGATTATCCTCAACAAAATCCTTATGTACAAAGAGACAATGGAACACAAAATAATAGTGGACTTTTTGGAATGGTTTATAAACAAACAGAAGAGTACTATCAAAAACAAACTGTAGATTTTAGTACCTCACTAGAAATAAAAACTCCAAATAAAAGTTTTAATATTAATTTATCTATCTCTTATTCCAAAGAATTATACGAATCACATAGCACAAGAATATCTATAGGAGATGAAAGTTTCCTTGACCCATTAGTGATTAACTATGATGACGATGTTAATCCTTTTGAAAATTTAAGTGAATTAAAATTTGAATTTGACTTAAATAATGATGGAAAAAAAGATTTAATTCCAATGTTAAAACAAGGTGCTGGATATTTAGCTTTAGATAAAAATGAAAATGGCATTATAGATAATGGTAGTGAACTATTTGGAACAGAATCAGGAAATGGGTTTAAAGATTTGTCTATTTATGATAAAGACCATAATAACTGGATAGATGAAAATGATGACGTTTTTAACAAATTAAAAATTTGGCAAATAGATGAACAAGGTGAAGGTAAACTCGTTTCATTACTTGATTTAAATGTTGGTGCAATCTATTTAGGAGATGTGCAAAGTGGCTTTAAATACCAAAGTAGTATTGACAACACAGAAGCCGTACAAAAAAGTAATGGAGTTTTTCTTAAAGAAGATGGAAGTGGAGCTGGTATGGTAAATTCTATAGATATTGCCGTATAATATTTCAATAATACATTTTGGAACAATACTTGCATAGCCAATTGATAAATTACAACAAGGAATTACAATGGCAACTGTTATTGAGTATATGAAAGAAAATGAATTAGATTGGCAACCATCTTTTAGTGGTGAATTAAGTAACGGACTTTATGGTTACAGAGGAGCTATGATAGTTGAAGAGGGAAAACAATTAAGCCCAGATAGAAAATTACCTCCAAAAATCCAAGCAAGACAAGTTATTATGATTAATGAAGGTGAAGCAATCAAATTTTTTGCTTGTGAGTTAGAAAGTTTTAATCATTTCAAACCTCTTTTTGAAAAATACAAACAATTTTTTAGCAAAGATGGATTAAATCTTTTATATGTAACAGACTTAGAAGGAAATGGTACATTTGAATACGAAGGTGTAAAATTCACAGCTTTTATGCTTGATGAAAGTTCAGTTTGGAATGAATTATTAGATTTAGCTGATTTAGATAAATCAGATATGAAATCAATCAAAAGCAATGAAGATAAAATTGAAAAACTTTATGAAGAATTACTTGAAGCAGATGTTGAAGAGAAATCAAAATCTTATGAAGAAATGTGTGAACTAATTGGAGAAAGCACAAAAGTACTAATGGGTGCTGTATAAAAATAAAAAAGGTCATCTTAAGACCTTTTTTCTCCTTTTTTTAATATCAATTTTCAATCAAAAATTTTAAAACTTTTTTGAGACTCTTTAAGGGATAAATGTATTATTTTTCGATACTATTAATCTAATTTAATACTTTGGATTTTGCGTGGGAAATACTATCAATAAAACATCATATACTAAAATTACAGCAAAAATAATGGCTATTACTTTAATACTGACTCTATTTGTTGCTTATTTATATGGGGAATATTTAAAACGAGACTCTATTCATAAACTTTCTAAAGTAGATGCAAAACAAACAAGTATGTTTATCTTTGAATCTTTATATTCAGCTATGGCAAAAGGTTGGAATAAAGAAGAGTTAGCACAAATAGTTTACAGATTAAATCAAGTGAATAAAGATTTAAAAATTGATGTATTTCGTTCTGAAATTGTTGTAAAAGATTTTGATGATTTTCAAAAAGATAAACTAGCAAGAGAAAGTAATACAAAAATACAAACTGCATTAAAGGGAGAAGAAGTTCTTAATATTTTAGAAAATGAAAATATTGAATACTTTTATCCAATTATTGCAAAAGAAGAGTGTTTAAAATGTCACTTAAGTGCAAAAGAAAAAGATATACTTGGAGTAATCAACATAACCTACCCTGTAGTTGATTTAAAAGTTTCTCTTAGTGAGATGATTAACTTTTTTATTTATTTTATAATAATTTTCACTACCGTATTATTTATGATACTTTTTTTTGAATTTAATAAACATCTTCTCCAACCAATCAAAAACTTTGTTAAAGTTATACATAATATCTCTAAAAGTCACGATTTAAGTGAAAGAATAAATATTATTGATAATGTTGAAGAGATAGGGTCTATGCAAGAAGTATTTAATACGATGTTAGATTCAATAGAGTTTCAATTTTATAATGATCATCTAACACAACTACCTAATAGAAGAAAACTCATAGAATACCTTGACCAACAACACTATTATGTACTAATGCTTCTTAATATAGATAAATTTCAAGAGATAAATGATCTTTATGGTCACATTGTTGGTGATGAGATACTTAAACAACTTGCATTATTTTTAAATGAAAAACTTGAAAAAGATACAATACTTTTTAAACTTAATGCTGATGAATATGCAATATTATTTAATCAAAATTATGATTTAGCTTATTTTGAAACTTTCACAAATACACTTCTTTCTAAACTCAATAAAGAAAATTTTGATATTGATAACCTACACAATAGTATTTTTATAAACTGTACTATAGGAATTGCACATGGTGATCATTCTCTTTTAACAAATGCAGATATCGCCCTTAAAATTGCAAAAAAAAGAAAACAACACTTTTTGATTTATGATCCATCGATGCAAGTTGAACATGAATATGAACAAAATCTTAAATGGACAAAAAAAATTAAAGATGCAATACAAAATGACAAAATTGTACCACTCTTTCAACCAATTGTTGATTGTCAAACTCAGAAAATTGTAAAATATGAGTCTTTAATGAGAATGTTAGATGACAATGGGGAATATATAGCTCCTGCTTATTTTCTTGAATTAGCAAAAAAGAATAAACTTTACAGTGCATTGACAACAATCATTATTAACAAAACTTTTGATACTTTTAAAAATTTAGATTGTATGGTTTCAATTAATTTAAGTGTAGATGATATCTTAAATCAAGAGATTGTGACACTAATAAAACAAAGACTTAAACAAAGTAATATTGGAAATAAAATAGTTTTTGAGATCATAGAGTCAGAAGGTATAGAAAACTTTGAAAAAGTAGTAGAGTTTATAAATGAAATTAAACCTTATGGATGTAAAATATCAATTGATGACTTCGGTACTGGATATTCAAACTTTGAATATCTTATGAAATTAAAAGTTGATTATATTAAAATTGATGCTTCTATGATTAAAAACATTGATGTCAATAATGATTCTAAAATTATTACTGAAACAATTGTTGATTTTGCACGTAAACTCAATATTAAAACAATAGGTGAGTTTGTTTATTCAAAAGATGTATTTGAAAAAATTAAAGAAGTTGGTGTTGATTATGCACAAGGATATTATTTTGGGAAACCAACACTAATCAATAAGTGATGCATTTTCCCAATTTATCTCTATGTTTGCATACTCTTCTTGAATATCATTTGTTGAATATAAGATGATAACTTCATCATTTATCTTTACCTCATAAATATACTTTTCACCTTGAAATAATTTACTTTTTATAACAGTCCTATATGTACCATTTTTCACAAAACTTGCATCAGTAGGTCTAATACAATAAGTTTTTCCCTCTTTAACTATAAAACTAGCTACTCCAAAACTACTTGCAACTTGTTTTGATTTTGGATATTTATAAATATTCTGTGGGGTATCATATTGGACTATTTTACCCTCTTCTAAATAGATTATCTTATCGCTTAATGCCATTGCTTCATTGGCATCATGAGTTACAATAATAGCTGTTTTATGACTACTTTTTAGTATACTTAAAAGTTGTTTTTGTATAGTAGATTTCACCATATTGTCTATACTTGAAAAAGGTTCATCTAAAAGTATAAGTTGAGGATTTAATGCCATAGCACGTATAAGTGCTATTCTTTGTTGTTGCCCTCCTGATAATTCATGTGGGTATCTTTTTTCTAAACCTTCTAAATCTACCAATTTTAAAAGTCCATTTACAATCTTTTGTTTTTCTTCCAAAGATTTATTATCTACTCCAAAAGTTACATTGTCAAAAATATTCATATGGGGAAAAAGTGCATAGTTTTGAAATACAAAACCTATATTTCTTTTTTGTGGTTCAATGAAATTATTGCTATCAAAAATGATTTTGTTATTCAATCCCATCATTCCACTGTCACTTGTTTCAAAACCTGCAATAATATTTAATAAAGTTGTCTTACCACTTCCACTTTTTCCTAAAAGAGATATGATTTTCCCTTTATCAATATCTAAAGAGATATTTTCTAAAACCTTGTTTTTTTCAAAAGTTTTAGAGATATTTTGTAAAGATACGATATGTTTCATTTATAATTCCTAAGTATAAAAATAATTGGTATAATGGAAACTAGAACAATGCTTAAAGCATAAATAGAAGATTCTTGTACCATCTCAATAGAAGCTAACTCATAAGTTTTAGTAGCCAATGTATCATAGTTAAAAGGTCGCAAAATCAATGTTGCTGGTAACTCTTTTAAAATATCAATAAAAACAAGAATAAAACCTGCCACAACTCCACTTTTTATCAATGGTAAATCTACTTTTAAAAGAGTTTGAAAAAGAGATTTATTCAAACTTCTTGAAGCTTTATTTACTCCAAAACCAATTTTTTCAAAAGAAGATTCAACACTATTTAATCCAACAGCTAAAAATCTCACTACATATCCAAAACAAAGAATAAATAATGTTCCACCTAACACCAAACCATTGATTTGAAAAATGTCAATTAAATAATTATCAATTGAAGTGCTTAAAATTATTATACCAACAGCAATAACTGCACCTGGAATTGAGTATCCCAATGTCGCTACTTTTAAAAGATATTTCATATAAGTATTATCAAACACTCTTGCACTATATCCTAAAAGAATAGCTATAGAAATAATAAAAAATGCGGAAAGAAATGCTGCTATAAAACTATTTATAACTGTAGTTATAAACTCATTTTGTACAATCAAAGTATAGTGTTCAAAAGAATAAAAAGCTATCCAAAGAATAGGAATTAAAAAACCAAAAACAAAAGGGAATGATACAAAAACAATAATACCCAACTGCCCTACTTTTGTAGGTTTTATTTTTTTAATAGCAGTAGGCACTGCTTCAATTTTATACTTTGCATCTCCACGATTAAGTTTTTCAACTATTAAAATAGTAAATACCATTACCATAGCTATAGTTGAAATATATGCAGCACTATTTGGATCATTTAAGCCAAACCATGCTGTGAAAACAGCTGTACTTAAAGTATCAACTCCATAATATTTTACTAAACCATATTCACTAATTGTTTCCATCATTACTAAAGAAAGAGCCCCAATAATCGCAGGACGAGATAATGGTAAAATTATTTTATAAAATATTTTCAATCTACTAGCACCTAAAGATAATGCTGGATTTAGTAAAAAACTAGAATTTTTTGCAAAAGAAGCTTTTACAATAAGATATATATACGGATATAAAGCAAGTGAAAGTATTATGATAACTGACTTCATATTAAGTATATCAAAATAATTTTTTCCTCCCATATCCATAAAAGACATATGGACAATACCATAAAACCCAAAAATATCTGAATAGATAAATCCCAAAATATAAGAAGGAATTAAAAAAGGTAATACCAAAACAATAGCAAAAAACTTTGAAAATTTAAAGTCATAAAAAGTGACAAAATAAGCACCACCAACTCCAAAAATAAAAGCTAAAATAGAAACACTAACCAATAATATAAGCGTATTGATGATATAACCATTTAATACAGTTTGTTTCAAATGAATTAAAGTATCACTTTGTGTCCCAAAAGCATTCAGTACAATTAAAATAATAGGCGTTACTAAAATAAGTGTGATGATTGTAGAAAAACTTATCCAATTTGATGCAATATAAAGTTTTTTCACACTATTTCCAATGAACCTTATTAAATATTCTTACTGCTTTTTCATTATAGAGACCTAATTGATCTAACGGAAGTGTATCTTCTTTAAATTCTCCCCACGCTTTTATTATCTTTGATGGTTCTACCTCTTTGTTTATTGGATACTCATAATTCGCTTGGGCAAATAAACTTTGTGCTTCTTTTGAAACTAAAAACTCTATGAGTTTTATGGCATTGTCTTTATTTTTACTATATTTTACAACTCCAGCACCAGAAATGTTTACATGAGTTCCTGTTGTATTTTGATTTGGAAAAACTATACCCATCTTTTTTCCAACTGCAACTTCACTGAATTTTTGTGAGCTTAATAATTTTCCAAGATAATATGTATTGACAATAGCAACATCTCCCATTCCAGCAGCTACTGCTTTCATTTGATCTATATCGTTCCCTTTTGGGTCTCTTGCAAAATTGTCTACCATACCCTGTGCCCATTGTTGTGCTCTTTCTTCCCCATAATTTGCAATCATTGAAGCTAGTAAAGATTGATTGTAAATATTACTTGAATTTCTCATTAAGACTTTACCCTTAAATTCCGAATTGAGCAAACTATCATAAGTAATAATTGTTGATGGATTTACGGTTTCTTTATTGTAAACAATTACTCTAGCTCTTTTGGTTAAAGCAAACCAATATCCATCTTTATGTCGTAAATTTTTTGGTATAGTTTCGTCTAAAACTTTAGAATCTATTTTTTGTAACAAACCTTTACTTTGTGCTAAATATAACCTTGCTACATCTGATGTGATAAGTATATCAGCAGGTGAATTTTTTCCTTCACTCTCTAACCTTTTGATTAGTTCATTTGCTGTTGCTTTTACAATATTGACTTTAATACCTGTTTTTTCTTCAAAGATTTTATAGAGTTGCTTATCTGTATCATAGTGTCTGTGAGAGTAAATATTTACCTCTTGTATATTTGCAAAAATACAACTAGTAAATAGTAGTGAAAAAATTAAATGTGGAAACATTTTATTCCTTTATATTAGTAATCATTATCAAAATAATATGATAACTAATCTTAAAGGCTACTTATATATGATAATGATTATCATATTAAGTATCTTTTATATTAACTCATTAGATGTTCTAATAAAATTTTTGAACCAATTGCTATGAGTACAATTCCCCCTAACTTTTCAGCTTTATCTTCTAAAGCAGTTGCCCCTTTAGTCCCCAAATACACTCCAATAAAACTAAAAATGAAAGTAGTTATTCCTATAACAATCATAGACACAAAAGGATTTAGACTCATTAATTCTAAAGTAAATCCAGCAGCCATAGCATCGATGCTTGTAGCAATGGCAAGTAATAATAAAACTTTATTTGTTGTTGAAGAGATTTCATCTTCTGTATTTTCACCAAAACTATCATAAAGCATTTTTCCACCAATCAAACTTAAAAGTATAAATGCTACCCAATGATCAATTGATTCTATAAAACTTCCTAATCCAATACTAGCAAGATAACCGAATAATGGCATAAGTCCTTGAAATATACCAAAAAACAGTGCTACTTTTACAGCCAAGTATTTATCAAAAATTTTTGCTTTGACCCCAACACCAATTGAAACTGCAAACGCATCCATACTAAGTGCAATTGCCAATAACATCACTTCAAACATCTATTCTCCTTTCCAAATATCTATTTTTTACAATCTTCACATATACCATACAAATACATTGTGTGATTTAATAGCTTGAAATTATTTTCTTTTGCTATTTTTTCTTGCTCTTTTTCTATTTTTTCATTTACAAATTCTACAATTTTATTACACTCTGTACATATCAAATGATCATGGTGTTCTTTAAAATTTGTCTCAAATTTTCGTATATTTTTATCAACTGAAATTGATGATATCAGATGAGCTTCTTCTAAAAATGCTAAAGCTCTATAAACTGTAGCAATTCCAATTTTTTCATCTGGATATTTTTCTGTGATAACATTGTATGTATCTTCTGCACTTAAATGTTTTTCACAATCTAAAATAGTTTCAAAGATTAATTCTCTTTGTTTTGTATATTTTAAACCTTTGTCTTTAATTACTTGTTTCAATTTATCTATTATCTTACTATTATCCAAATTATCTCTCCAATATAAATCTTTATTAGAGATTATAACATAAAAAATTTAAATATCTTATTGATAATTATTATCAATATTAAGAATCATTTAAGCAAAATCTCTTTATACTTTCATATTGATAATGATTATTAATATGAAAGGATAATTATGTGTGCATTAATTATAGGTGGTGACAAAGTAACAACATTAAGTAATGTTTTAAAAGAGTTAGGTGTAACAAAAATTAATCATTGGGATGCAAGAAACAAATCAAGTGCTTGTAAAAAAACAATTCCACAAGATACACAGTGTGTAGTAATGCTGACTTCATATCTTAATCACAATGCTATGAAACACTTTAAAAGTGAAGCAAAAAAAAGAGACTTACCCGTAATTTGTTCAAAACAAAGTGCCAGTTGTTTGTATGAAGAATATGTAAAAATCATGGGAATTACAGATTGTAAAGAGTGCTATGCAAATGAAAATTGTAAACAAAGAGGTATAAAATGAGTATAAATGAATGTAACAGATTACTAGGAATATATGATTCTACAAAAGACAATCAAAACAGTTTTTTTGATTTTGTATATAAAAAAATAGCAAGGGACACAAAAAATAGATATGTGACTAAAAATTGTGATAGTATTGATATCACACCATTTGATAGCTCACCTGTAAAAGTTATCCCTATTCATAAAGAGATTGATATAACAAATCTCCATATTGAACAAGAGATAGAAACAGCAAAAAATATCATACTTCAAGGAAATATTCCACAAATATATCTTGTGTATCCAAAACATGATAATTTTACAAAACATATTCAAATTAAACTCAAAGAGTTAGATTCATGTAGTGAAGAGTATATAATCAAAGTTATACCTTATTCACTCAATTCATTATTAAGAAAAAAAAGGAGATGCAGTGGCAACAGCAATATTTTATGCAAGTAGTACAGGAAATACTTCAAATATCGCTAAAGATATAGCAAAAATTCTAGGTGGTCTTAAAACTTTTGACATAGCTTCTTGTGATATAGAAACAATATCTCAATATGATAAAGTGATACTTGGTTCTTCTACTTGGGGTGATGGTGAATTACAAGATGATTGGGATGAGCATTGGGAGAGTTTTACCAAAATAGATTTTTCAGGAAAAACAGTTGCTCTATTTGGATTAGGTGATCAAGATGGATATTCTTATAATTATCTTGATGCTATGGGAACTATTTACGACAAAGTTATTGAAAATGGGGCAAAAGTTATTGGAAGATGGGAAATTTCTAATGAATATACTTTTGATGAATCACTAGCAGTAAGAGATAATAGTTTTGTAGGACTTGCACTTGATGAAGATAATCAAGACAACCTTACACAAGAAAGAATTATCGCTTGGTGTGAACAAATCAGAAATGATATTCTATAAAAAAGGATAAGTAATGGGACAAAAAACAATTGATGAAATAAATAATTTTACAACTTTTAAATTTGATAAAAATACAAATCGAGTTGTCAATATGAAATTTCAAGAAGAGACAAACATTGATGAGTTTTTAAATATTCAGAATATTCTAGATAAAAATAAGGTTTTGTATAAATTTGATAAAAATTTTGATATACAAGTTATTTCATAAATGAAATTATCACACCTAATTCTAAATAAAAAGTAGAGAAAAAATGGAAAATATAAAATTATTAGTTGATTATGGAAGCTTAGGGATACTGTTTTTTATGAGTATCCTTGTAGTTGGTTACGCGGTAGAGCGATGGGTATTTTATAGAAATACTGATTTTTCCCGTTATAAAACACTCAATCAACTAGAACGAGTAACAACAAAAAATCTTACAATTATTTCATTGATTGGTTCTAATGCACCTTATGTTGGGTTACTAGGAACAGTTGGTGGAATTATGTTAGTGTTTTATGATATTGGATTAAGTGGAGGTGCGATAGATACTTCAAAAATCATTATAGGTTTAGCACTTGCTTTAAAAGTAACAGCAGCTGGACTTATTGTAGCAATTCCTTCAACTATGATTTATGGTGGTTTTTTACGAAAAGTTGATTTAATTATAAGCGAGTGGGAAGATGAAGTCATTAAAAAAAGTTGAAGGAATTAATGTTGTTCCACTTATTGATGTTATGTTAGTATTATTAGCAATAATACTAACTATCTCTTCTTTTATTGCATTGGGAAAACTTGATATAACACTTCCAAGTGGAGTTACACAAGAAAAAATAAAATCTAAAACATTTGATATAGCTATCAATGAGCAAAAAGAATTTTTTATTAACAATAAAAAAATACTAAAAGAGGAAATTAAAATCAAACTAAATGAGATAACAAAACAAGATATTGTCTCAATACAAGCAGATAAACTCACCCCTTACGAGGAATTTGTCTTTATTGTAGACTTATTAAAACAAAAAGGGATAGAAAAAATATCAATGGTAGTACAGCATGAAGGATAATATAAAACTAATAGATTCAAAAATAGTATTTGATGATAAAAAAGTGGTAAAAATACTCCATAATGGAGCAATCTATACACTGAGAATTACAAAAGAAAATAAACTAATACTTACTAAATAGTAAACATATTTAGCAAAAAAATCAGTTCCACTTTCTTTTTCACTATGTAATTCTCAAAATTAATATCTCATGCCATATTGCAATATTTTACTTATATCAAATTTTTATTACTTAAATTTGATATAAGTTACTCTTTCTTATCTCTTTTGGTAGAAAACCATATTTTTCTTTAAAAACTTTACTAAAATGACTCATACTATTGTACCCAACCATTGTTACTGCTTCTTGAATACAAATATCATTTTTGATAAGAAGATTTTTTGCATAATCGAGTCTATATGATTGAAGCATACCATAGACAGTTGTTCCAAAAAGTTGTTTAAAGCCTTTTTTGAGCTTAAATTCATTTAATGCTGATTTATGAGATAGCTCTTTAAGCGATGGAGGATTTGTCATATTTTCAAGTAAAATTTTTTTTGCATTATATAAACACTCTATATCTTTTTGACTCAAATAAAAACTATCAGTTTTTTCTTTTGTCTCAATTGAAGTTAAACTTGTATAGACCAATTCCAAAAGTTTTGATTCTAGATATAGTTCTTGGAGTTTATCACCATCTAAATTTGAAGTTTGAACTAAATCATTGAGCAGTGTTTTTTGATTTATATTTATATGATTGTTAAAATTCACATCTATATAATCCCCTTTGTGTATAGATTTTGTATTTTTAAATTTATTATGATTTTGAATAAGTTCTTGAAACAAATTTTTATCAAAACTTATCTGGTGCAACTGAATAAGTTGATTTTTTGGATAAAAACTATTGCACTTATGCCCTGTAAATAGTTCACCATTCCAACATATATTTGAATCCCACTTGACCTTTTTATGTTTTATTGTATCTTCCATATAAATATTATTGCCGCTATTAAAACACAAAAAATTAATATCAAAAGAGTTGGTATTTTCTACTACAGTATCATCTTTAAATAACCCAGATATGGAGGTATACTTTATACCAACCCCTGTATTATAATGATTTATATTCATCACACCATAATCTCGTGCTATATTAATATTTGTCTTCCCTCTTGGATTGTTTGGATAGTCAACACTTTCGCACACTTTATCCCATAACTCATTTGAAGATATAAAACTACTCATAAAATTAAAATCCTTTTCCCACTAAAATAAATCCTTATAACATTATCTAGATATTGATAATTAATATCAATTATAATATAGTTCTACTTTAATTTTAATAAAAAGATAAGGGAAAAGAATGAATACAAAGAAATTAGCACTTGGGATATCTATCGTATGTGCAAACTTTTTATTTGCAAACGATACTATCAAATTAGATGATGTATCAGTTAGTGCCAATAAAATAGAGGAAAACATCAAAGATGTTCCGCAAAGTATCACAGTAATTGATGAAGAGATATTAGCAGAAAAAGGGATTAAAACTATCAATGATGTAGTTAAAGAAGTACCAAATATGATTACAAGCGGTTCAAATAATGGTGTTCAAACTTCGTTTCGAGGATTAAATCTTTCAATGTTTACAAATAGCAATCCTGTTGTTATTTATGTAGATGGTGTGCCCTATTACGATAGATATGACTTTGACCCATCATTGGCAAATGTTGAACAAGTAGAAATACTAAGAGGTCCTCAAGGGACACTTTATGGTAAAGATGCAATCGGTGCAGTTATCAATATCATCACAAAAAATCCTACTAATGAGTGGAGTGGTAGTATTGGTGCTGAATATGGTAACAATAACTATATGCAAAGTTCTTTTAATACAAGTGGTGCATTGATAGAAAATAAACTTTTTGCAGGAATAAATGGTTCTTTTATGTCTGATGATGGATGGATAAGCAACAATTATCCAGGGATGGACAAAAACGCAGATAAAGATAAAGAGAGAAAAACAAGTGCATTTTTATTATTTAAACCAACAGATAGGTTTTCGACAAAATTAACTATTACTGATAACTATTCAAAAACAAATTGGATGGATGGACTTAATACAGCAGATATTTCTACTCCAATAAGTAGTATCAAAAGAGATAGTGCCAAAAATGCAAACTTTGATGTACCTACCTATGAAGAATCAAAAGTCAAATCTCAAAGTTTAAATCTAAATTATGATTTTGATAATATAACATTAGACTCTACAACCACTCATAAAAAATTTAACTTAGATGGGGATTATGACGGAGATTATATCTCTGGTACCATAAATGATGGGCTACGAATGTTCAATTATACAAATTCGGATACTTGGACCCAAGAGATTAAACTCTCAGGAAAAATTCAAGATATAAAATGGGTAGCTGGAGTTTATGCTGATGATGAAGAAAGAGATATCGGACCTTATGGTATGGAGATGATGAATATGGGAGCTGTTTATGTATCTGATGCTTATGCCAAAGCGAATAGTAAAACTCAAGCTGTATTTGGTCAGACGATGATTCCCTTTGCTGAGAAGTTTGAACTCACCCTTGGTGGAAGATACCAAAAAATCAAAAAAGATATTGATTTGACCATGAAGTCAAGTTTTGGTGGTGTTGCACTTCCAGATTTTGTATATAAAGATGACAAGTCTTGGAATACTTTTTTACCAAAAGTTGCCCTCTCATATAAAAACAGTGATAGCTTAACCACTTTTGCCTCTGTTTCAAAAGGATATATGCCTGGAGGTTTTAACTATTTTGCTAATAGTGGAGCAACTGCTGAAAATAGTTTTGACCCACAAAAATCGACTAACTATGAAGTAGGTATGAAATATACAGGTGAAAACTATCTTTTAAATGCTTCGGTATTTAGAATGGATATAGAGGATATTCATATCTATAGAGTTGCAGGTGGAGGAACTATTTGGATTACAGACAATGCTAAAAAAGCCCATACTCAAGGGATAGAGATAGATGGAAAATATTTCTTAACAGATAATATCGAACTTTCAGGTGCGATAGGATTTATAGATGCTAAGTACGATGACTACGATACAGGAACCGCCATCTACGATGGTAAAAGGATAGAAAATACTCCTAAATACACAGCAAATGTTGGGATAGCGTATGTATCAGATAGTGGAATTTATGGAAGATTGGATGCTTTTGCTAGAGGAGACACAAGCTATTTTGATGGAGCAAACAGCACTATGGTTACGGCTGATGGAGCAATTATCTCAAATCTAAAAGTTGGATATAAGATAAAAGATTGGGATATCTATGGGTATATCAAAAATATCACCGATGAAGAGTATATAGATTCATTTAGATCCTCATCATCAGGAATGCAAATAGCAGGATTCAATGAACCAAGAACTTTTGGTATTGGTGCCAGATATAAATTTTAAGGATAAAAATGAATACAAAAAATACTAAAAAACGGGGGCTTTGGGCTATTATAGCTCCTGTAAATAGTTATATTAGATGGGCTATGGTGATTTCTGCTTTTAGTGGAATATTATCAGTTGTGGGTTTTGTCTTTTTGGCTTATGTTATTGGGCTTGTTATGGGTGGAACTATCAATTTATTTGGTTTTGAACTTGGATTTAAAGAAGCATTGATACTTTTAGCTTCTATCACTATTCTTTCGTTTTTAACTAAATTTTACTCTTTTGTGATTTCTCATTTGGGTGCTTTTAAACTGGAACAAATTTTAAGAACAGATATTACTACCCATTTAGCTCAAATTCCACTAGGGCATATTATCACTCTTGGAACAGGTGCTATCAAAAAAGTGCTTCTTGATGATGTGAAAAATCTTCATGCATTTGTTGCTGATACGACACCTATGCTTGCCAAGGCGATTGTAGCTCCACTTGCTTCTATGGTTGCACTTTTTGTGATTGACTATCGTTTGGGATTAGTTGCTATTGCTATTTTATTGGTGGGTGCCGTGCTTATGAAATTTGTGATGAAAGATTCTGTAAGCCATAGGGAAAACTATGAGCAAAGCCAAAGTGAAATCAACAAGGCTGTTATTGAATTTGTTCAAGCTATGCCGGTTGTACGAACTTTTGATGATGGGACAACTTCATTTAAAAGATACAATGATGCCCTTGCAAAATATAGAACAAATCTTAAAGCGTGGTTTGGCTCTACAAGTACTCCTGCAAAAATAGCAATGACTGTTCTTAGTCCTATGCCAACACTTCTTGCGGTTACGATTATGGGACTCTTTTTTTTGATGAATGGAACTTTAGAGTTTGCGCCATTTATTGCAGCATTACTTGTAAGCACTGGGATGGCTGATGCATTAATGCCTCTAATGTGGATGAGCAATTTTGTCAAAAAATCAAGTGCTGCAGCTATTAGAATACAAGAAATTATGGATATACCAGTACTTCATAACTCAAACACACATAAAAAAATACAAAATACAAATATTCTGTTTGAAAATGTTGATTTTAAATACAATGAAAAAGACAACTATGCCCTAAAAAATATCAATTTTGAAGTCAAAGCGAATACTGTTACAGCACTTGTAGGACCAAGTGGAGCAGGGAAAAGTACGGTGGCAAAACTCATACCTAGGTTTTGGGATGTCACGAGCGGTAGTATCAAAATAGGCGGTATTGACATCAAAGATATTGATTCACAAACTTTGATGGATACTGTTTCATTTGTATTTCAAGATACCTTTTTGTTCAATGACACTTTATCAAACAATATCAAAATGGCAAATGAAAATGCAACAGATAAAGATATGATAGAAGCTTGCAAAGCAGCTCAAATCCATGATTTTATTTTAAGTTTGCCAAATGGTTATGAAACTATGGCTGGAGATAGAGGGACAAATCTTTCAGGAGGACAAAAACAACGAATCACTATTGCACGGGCAATTTTGAGAAATACCCCTATAGTGGTGCTTGATGAGGCTACTGCGTTTGCTGATCCTGAAAATGAAGAGGAGATTATCAAAGCACTTGCAAATTTGATGAAAAATAAAACAGTTATAGTAATAGCACATAGACTTTCAACCATCAAAGATGTTGACCAAATAATCGTATTTGATAACGCAGAAGTGCAAGAGAAAGGTAAACATCAAGAACTTTTAACAATACAAAACGGTATTTATGCAAAACTTTGGAGTAATTATGAAAAAGCACAAAATTGGGATATACACCATATAGGAGGTATAAAATGAAAAAGAATCAATTTGCCTCTATGTATGCTATCTATAAATTAACTTTAGAGTTAGCAGGTGAATACGGAAGTGGTTTTAAAAAAAGTTTAGTCTATTTTACTTTAGCATTTGTATTTCAAGGTCTTGCTTTTGGTATGTTTTATCCACTACTTTTATCAATGTTCGCAGATACACTAGTAATATCTGATATTGTCCTTTATCTTGGTTTAATGGTACTTTTTAGCATATTGTCTTTTTGGGCAAAATGGAAAGGACATGATTTTGACTATAATGGAAAAATTGTCGATGTAACCCATGATCTAAGAACAAAACTTGGAATTGCTTTACGAGAGATGCCATTAGAGAAACTTTCAACTTATAAAACAGGTGAACTTAACTCTACTTTTTCAAGTAATGTCGATGAGTCTGTATTACACATGGGAATGGTAGCTTCTATGTTTTTGCAAATTGTAATTGTACCTATAACGATAATTGTAGTTACTTTTTTTGTAGATTGGCGACTTGCACTTATAATGCTTGCGATGCTTCCTCTTGCTATTCCACTATATAGCTGGAAAAGAAGAGCTTCTTATGAAGAGAAAAGTGAATACAATCAGGCTAACGGGATATTAGAATCAGATTTTGTAGAGTATATTCAAGGCTTACCAGTACTAAAAGCTGTCAATAAAGTAGGTGTAAATGCACAAAAATTACAAGACTCAATAGCTTATGTCAAAAAGGTGCAAAAACAAGGACTTTATAAAGGACAAGTTCCATTTGTACTAATGGGAGTTTTGATAGAAGTAACACTACTAATACTTGTATTTATCGGGGCATTTTTTGTTCTTGATAATACCTTGTCGTTTATTACTCTAGCTGCTGCAATTATTGTCATATCAAGACTTGCTGAACCATTATCAATCTTTTTAGGTGTAGTATCAGTATTTGATTTGATGGATTCAGCATTTAAAAGAATCAAATCTATTTTGGATATTGAACCTCTCAAAATAAACAAACCATTGGGAACCATAAAAGATTATAACATTGAGTTTGAAAATGTGAGTTTCGCTTATCATAATCATGCAACAAAAGTACTGAAAAATGTAAGTTTCGCTATACCGAATAAAACAATGACAGCACTTGTAGGACACTCTGGTTGCGGTAAAACTACTATTACTAAAATGATTATGAGATATGCCGACCCACAAAGTGGAAATATCAAAATTGGTGGAATAAATATCAAAAATATGACACCTGAAGATTTGATGAAAAATATCTCTGTGGTGTTTCAAGATGTTTATTTATTTGATGATACTATCATAAACAATATTCGTATGGCAAATCCAAATGCCACAGACAAAGAGGTAGAAGAAGCGGCAAATAGTGCCTATTGCCATGAATTTATCACAAGATTGCCAAATGGATACAATACAAAAATAGGAGATATTGGGGGAAGTTTAAGTGGAGGTGAGCGACAAAGAATATCAATAGCAAGAGCTATTTTAAAAAATGCTCCGATTGTAATCCTTGATGAGCCTACTGCCGCATTAGATACCCAAAGTGAAGTAGCAGTACAAAGTGCCATAGATAAGCTAGTAGAAAATAAAACTATTATTGTTATAGCCCATAGATTATCAACTATCGCCGGAGCGGATAATATACTTGTGGTTGATAATGGAGAAATTGTTGAAAGTGGTACACATGATAAGCTAGTAACAAAAAATGGTAGATATTATGGTATGTGGTCAGCACAACAAAGAGTTAAAGATTGGAATATAAATGAATAAATGTTCTTGTTTAACTCCTCAATCTATTTTATTATTAGCTAGTTTATATGTTACTCAATATGTAGGATTCTCTTTTTTTTCAATTGCAATTATTGCAATTTGGAGAAAAAGTGGGATGCCACTTGAACAATTGGGGTTTTTTTCTTTGATTAGTTTGGTTTGGGTAATAAAATTTTTATGGGCACCTTGGGTAGACAAATATGTTACTAGACACCATGGAAATTATTCTGGTTTTCTTAAAATGGTTCAACTTTTGCTGATAGTTTCAATCATTTTTACCTCTTTTTTTAATGTAATAGAAGATAAATTAATCATAATCACTGCTTTAATTTTAGTGGGACTTTTAGCTGCTACTCAAGATATAGCAGCTGAAGGTTTAGCATTTAAACTTTTAACAAAAAGTGAAAGAGGATTAGGAGGAACACTTAAAACTTCTGGAGGAATAATTGGAAATATTTTAGGAGTAGGAGGAGCTTTAACTATTTATGAGTATTTTGGTTGGAGTTTGACAGTTTTACTTTTAGCATTTATTACAACTATTACTTTCATTCAATTGTTACTTTATAAAGAATCAAAATGTGTAGTTGAACATACTACTCATGATATATCATGGAAACTTTTTTTTCAATTTTGGAATAAAAAAGGGCGAGTTTTACTACTTATTTTGTTAATTCTTTATCCAATAGGAATGTGTATTTCTTATGCTTTATTAAGTCCCATATTGGTTGATATTGGTTATGGCTTAGATAAAATTGGCTTTATAAATGGAGTAGTTGGAAGTATTTTAGGAATTATTGCTTCTGTAATTAGTGGATATTTATTAAAAATATTCTCAAGAAAAACGATGCTTATTGGTATTAGTGTCTTTGAATGTTTAGGATTTTTAACACTATTATTTTTAATTAATGGATACACAAATATTTTATTTGCTTCTTTATCTATGAGTGTTATTTTTATAAGTTATAGTGCATCTATGCCAATTATTCATGCTTTAATGATGGATCAATTATCAACAAAATCTCCAACTACAGAATATGCTTTACAATTTTTCCCTTTTATGCTCATAGGAGTTCTAGCTAGTGCTTTTGGAGTATCTTTATCAGGAACTTTTGGTTATAGCACTATGATTATTGTTGCTTCTTTGTTTTCATTTATTTCAATGATGTATGTATTATTATTTTTTAAAGGAATTGAATATGAAAGAAATTAAACCATTAATGCTCACAAATATTTTATGTGCAACTGCCGGTATGGCTTTTATGCCAGTGGTTGGACCAATAGTTAGAAATCTTGGATTACAAGAATGGCATGCAGGATTTACGGTAACTTTTGGAGCAATAGCATGGGTGTTTTTTGCCAGATATTGGGGTAAAAAAAGTGATAAAATAGGAAGAAAACCAGTACTTATAACTGGAGTTTTAGGGATAGCTATCTCTTATCTTGTGTTAGCAATTTTCATAGATTTTGCTTTAGAAAATCCTCCTTTAGTTATTGTATCCTTAATTGTTCTTATTTTAACAAGAGGAGCCATTAGTATATTTTATTCTGCCATATCGCCAGTCTCAGCTGCATTTGTAGCTGATAAAGTTGAGCCACATCTTAGATCTAATTATATGGCAAAACTAGGAGCCGCAAATGGTATTGGTATGGTTTTAGGTCCTATTGCAGGCGGGGCATTGGCTATTTACGGGCTTGAAATGCCTCTTTATACTTTTGCAATATTGCCATTTATAGCTGCTATTGTTTTGTATTTTAGTATTAAAAGAGCTCCTAAAATTCATATTGAACAAGAAGTTACAACAAAGTTTTTTGATAAAAGGCTTTTTATCCCTATATTTTCTGCTTTCTTAGCTATGTTTGCTTTTATGACTATTAATTCTTGTTTAGGTTTTTTTGCACTTGATATTTTTAAACTTAATGACCTGGAGGCTGCAAAAGTGACAGGATATATTTTGGGAAGTATAGGTTTTACTCTTATAGTAGCTCAAATTATTGTTACAAAAATAACAACACTCCAACCTCATACTTTTATGAAATTGGGGACTATTCTTTTGGCTATGGGAATGATTGGGATGGCATATTCTTTAGAGATTTGGGTTTCTTTGTTATTCTCTTCACTTTTTGGTTTGGGAATGGGCTTTTTGTTTCCATCTATTATGTCAATAACAGCCAATTCTGTTGAAAATCATGAACAAGGATATGCAGCAGGCACGGTATCTTCAGCTAATGGAATAGGGATGATTTTTGGTCCATTAGTGAGTACTATATTATATGGATTTTCGAGTTCTTTACCTTTTGTTTTTAGTGGATTACTATTTTTTATATTGTTATTATTGATTTATAGGAACTCAGATGTTTGAGGTTTTGATTTTAGCTATTGCTTTGAGTATGGATGCCTTTGCTGTTTCTATTGGTCTTGGAATAAAAGAGAAAAAAAACATTAAAATTATTGCTTTCAAAGCAGGATTTTTATTTGGTTTATTTCAAGCTTTGATGCCACTTATTGGGTATCTTGGTGGAGTTGGATTAGAAGAGTACATTAGTGGATATGATAGTATTATTGCTTTTGCTCTATTATCTTTAATTGGGGCAAAAATGATTTATGAATCATATCAAGAAAAAGTGGAAGAGGAGATAAGATGTGTCTCAAATCGTATTATTTTAACACTAGCCATCGCCACAAGTATTGATGCTATGGCAGCTGGATTTACACTTCATTTATTTGATTTAAATCCTTATGTTTCAGTAGTAGTTATAGGTTGTACGACATTTATATTTAGCTATTTAGGAGTGTATATAGGAAAAAGAACTGGAGCTAAATATGAACAAAATGCAGAAAAATTTGGTGGTATTGTTTTGATACTTATTGGACTTAAAATACTCATAGCATAAGATGAAGTATAGATTTATTTTAATAAAAGGAAATTTTTAATGGAAAAAAAAGTTAGTGTTAATTCACGAATTATGTTTGTAGCTATGTTAAATATAACAATAGTTATTTTAGAGTTGGTTTATGGTGCGATTTCTAATTCGTTGGCTTTGATTACGGATGCTTTGCATAATCTTGGAGATGTATTAGCTTTATTTGTGGCATTGATTGCCGCATATTATGCCCTAAAAGCTGCTAGTTCAAAAATGACTTTTGGTTTTGTTCGAGCTGAGATGATGGCTGCTTTTGTCAATTCTCTATTTTTATGTATCACAATGACCTATATATTATATGAGGCTGTTTTAAGGTTTTTTAATCCAATACTTATAGAAACAAATAGTGTTATTCTCGTGGCAACTGTTGCTTTAATCGTAAATGGAATTAGTGCATATTTACTTAAAGACTATCACCACTTACACCATCATCATGGACACAAAGAACACAATCATGATAATGAACATTCCCATTCTTGTAATCACCAACATTCTCATAACGAAGATCTAAATATGAAAGCTGCATACCTTCACATGTTAGGTGATGCGGGTATATCTCTTGGGGTAATAATTGGAGCAATTGCAACTATGTATTTAAATACTCCATACATTGACCCTATCATAACATTTCTTTTTGGAGTTTATATATTAAAAAGTAGTTTTGGTGTTTTACAAGAAAGCTTTATGAGTCTTATGGATGCAAATAAAGAAGATATTTCAAAATATGAAAAAATGTTGTTATCATTTGATGAAATTGAAGCAATTCATGATGTACATTTGATACATCCATCATCAAAAGAAAAATATTTTTCGGCACATATTATTTTGAAAAATAATCAAGCTATAAAAGAGATAGAACAACTTTTAGAAAAAATTCGTCATAAGCTTCAACATTTTGGAGTAACACATACTTTATTGCAACCTGAAACCTCAAAGTATATGTATAGTTCCAATTATTGTGATGGGCATTAAGCTTATTTTTTTGATATTGTAAATTCTTTTTATAAAAAATTTAAGAAACATTATTATATGATATCAATTATCAATTTCATATAGCTAGCAAATTCTAATTTATTTAAGATAGTAGCCAGCCAATCAAACAATTATCATAAGGATTGCAAATATGTACAGCAAAAAAATAATTATAACTATCTTATTATTAATAACTATCCCTCTATTTGGAGCAGACAATAAGATGAAAGAATTAAAAAAAAATAGGATGATGGTTCATGATATAGTACCCCTCCCCTTCCCTGGTGGAAAAATATTTAAATCAGGAAAGATAAAACTTAATGAGGAACAACAAGTACAACTTGCTAATGATGTACGACCAATTATGCATGGGAAATACAATCCTCTTATTCAAGAAATATTTTTACTTGAAAAATCAATTCAAAAAGAGGTAAAGCAAACAACCTCTATTTTTGATGCACAACTTCAAAACAAAATTGACAATGTAACGAATCTCAAACAAAAAGCTTTAGAATACAAAATTGAAGCACTTATGAAAATTAAATCTATTCTTACTCCCCAACAATGGCAAGTTTGGATAACATATTAACTCTTGAGGAATTTTTCAATGGCATGGATTAAAACAAACGAATCAAAAGGGATATTTTTTTCTCTTTTGATGCATTCAATAATTTTAGGAGTAGTACTATTAAGTGATGACAAACTTATAAAACAAGCAGACAAAGAAAAAATGGTTTCTATAGATTTGGTAAGTTATCAATCACCAAAGCCTAAGGTTATTGAAAAACAAGAACCAAGACCTGAACCAAAAAAAGTTGAAAAACCAAAACCAAAGCCTATAAAAACAAAGGAACCAAAACATAAACCAATAGTTCACAAAAAACAAGAACCAAAACCTGAACCTATCAAAGAACCAGAACCTATAAAAAAAGAGGTTAAAGAAATAGTCAAAGATATCGTAAAACCAGAATCAATGCAGCCAAATAAACAAGCTCAAAAACAAGCTTTTATCAAAACAAATTTTGCCATTATCCGTGATATGGTACTCTCCAATCTTATTTATCCAAATATTGCTAAACGGATGGGATGGACTGGGGTTGCTGAAGTAAAACTTACGATAGATTCAAAAGGAAAATTACTATCATACTTCATTCATAAATCATCAGGGAAAAAACGTTTAGACGATGCCGCGCTTAATGCTGTAAAAGCTATTACATCTGAAAATTTACCAAAACCAAAAAATACTACAACCCTTATATTACCTATTAGTTTTCAATTACGATAAAATCTTGATATAAGTCAATGATATTGATTATCATTAATAGTATAATTCAAAAAAGGGATACTATGATACAAAAAATAATTCGCTGTAGATAGCCTAAATAGGCTGTCTTAATCTTAAGTAAGAATACAAAATGGAGAATGAAATGAAAAAAACGATATTACTAAGTATCATAGCTTCTAATTTACTAATGGCAAATGACACAATAGTATTAGAAGATGTTGTAACAATATCATCTGCAACGAAAACAGAAAAAAAGATTGATGGTGTAGCTGCAAGTGTTTCAGTAATAACAGAACAAGATATTAAAAAAATGGGTGCAGAATCACTCAAGGATATTTTAAGTCGTACTTCTGGGTTAAATATACAATATGGAACATTTCCAAATGCAAGTAGTAAATCAAAATCTTCTGTCAGTATAAGAGGAATGAGTACAAATGGTACACTCATTTTAGTTGATGGAAGAAGATTAGGAGGGGAAGTATCAAATCCTTATGACTTAGATAGAATTCCAGCTAGTCAAATAGAAAAAATAGAGATAGTAAAAGGTCCTATGAGTACTTTATATGGTGCTGACGCAACAGGTGGAATTATAAATATCATCACAAAAAAACCAACTTCTACTCCTACAGTAAATTTTGGTATTAGATATGGGCAAAATGAACATGGAGATGATGAAAATAAAAATATTAATCTAAGTGTAAAAGGGAAAAAAGAGAAACTAGGTTATAGCTTTTATATAAATAAAACAAAAACAACACCTTATACACAACAAGAAAATGCGGATGTTTATGTAAAACAAATACCTACAGGAGTAACCAATGTGAAGCCATCAGCTGCCGTGGGATTATCTGCACAATTAAATGGTTTAAATGATAACTACCTTCATAATGTTACTTATAAAGAGGAAAGTGATATATTAACTTACGGTGGAAGAATTGAATATGAATTTAGTGATAGCATAACAGCTGGATTTGAGTTCAATAAATTTGATGAAGAGAGAAATGGAAGCTATATAGGATATTTTCATCCATCAAATGTTGCTGCAGGGGCTGGTTTTATACCTGTATATAATATACCAGTAGATTCAGAAGATAAAAATGAAAGACTCGATACTGCAATTGATTTTAAAATAAATGCAACTGATGATTTAGTTGTACAACTTAGAGGGTATAAAAGTTATTATGAAAAGAAAAATACAACTACAACACCTTATTGGAGTGAACTAAAATATTCAAGTCAAGCAAACTCTGCTCAAAATGGTATGACGGCAAATGTAGATGTGAGAAGTTTTGAAGCTCTAGCAAACTACTTTTTAAACGAAAGTCATCTCTTAACAGCTGGTATTGAATCAAGAAAAGAGAAGCGAGAAGCAAGTGTTTTTACTCAATCTAGTGAATTGACTGAAAAAAATGTAGATTATAAAGCGGTGTATTTACAGGATGAATGGACTATAGATGATACACTTAATGCTATTTTTGGTGCAAGATATGATGATATAAGCAATAATGATAGTAAAGCAACTTTTAAATTTGGAGCTATTAAAAACTTCTCAAAAGAGTTTAATGTAAGAGTAAATGTTGCACAAGGATACAGAGCCCCTGACTTAAGAGAATTGTATATTTTTAAAAATACTGCAAGTGGTATGCAAAGAGGAGCCGACACAGCAGATGCCACTTTAGGAAAAACTACTTATGATTTAAAACCTGAATCTACTTTAACTTATGAAGTAGGCTTTAATGGTCAAATTAAAAATACAAAATATGATTTTGCACTTTTTTACAATAAGATTGAAGATCTAATAAGTCAAGTAAACAAAGGTACTTATTATACTTTTGAAAATCTAGATAAAGCAAAAAGTTATGGTATGGAACTAGGTATTCAACATCAAATTAATAACAAGCTTGATATTCAATTTAATTGGACAGAACTTAAAACAAAAAATGAACAAACAGATGAAGATCTAGAATTTAATCCAGATAGAATTATAAATCTAAAACTTGCTTACAATATCACTGAAGATATCGATAGTTCAATTGGGGCAAAATATGTAGGGGAGCAATACTACCAAGAAACTATCAATAGAGGTACTCCAACAGAAACAATAGTAGATAGTACAACAAACAGTTATACAACACTAAATTGGAATATCAACTATGATTATACAAAACATATTTCACTCTATGCTGGTATAGATAATCTAACTGATAAAAAAATCGATGATATACTTGGAAGTAGCAGTGGACGATACTACTTTGCTGGTATGAATGTGAGTTTCTAATGAAAAAACTATTATTACTATTTTTATTTATTGTCAATGTTTTTGCTATGCAAAAGATGGATAAACTTATCATTGCAGGACCCGTTGCTACAGTTTCACATCCATTTTTTAAAATGATTGAAAGTGGAGCTTTAGCTGATGTAGCTTCAAAAGTAGAATTTAGACTATGGAAAAATCCAGATGAATTAAGAGCCATACTTTTAAAAAAAGAGGCTCATATCGTTGCTATTCCCACAAATGTTGCTGCAAATTTATACAATAAAAAAGAGGATATAAAAATTCTAAATGTATCTATTTGGGGAATTTTAGAAATTATATCAAGAGATAAAAATATCAAAACAATTAAAGATTTAAAAGGGCAACAGATAGTAGTACCTTTTAGAAACGATATGCCAGATATTGTTCTTCAAGCTATCATGAAAAAAGCGGGACTCAATCCTAAAAAAGATTTTGATATACAGTATGCACCAACACCTCCTGATGCTATGCAGATGCTTATTTTAAGAAGAGCAAACAATGTTCTTTTAGCAGAACCTGCAACTTCAATGGCTATGATTAAAACAGGTTCATTTCCTTTAAAACTTATTGCTCCAGATATTTATCGAAGTGTGAACTTGCAAAAAGAGTGGGGGAAAGTTTTTCAAGTAGATGGAAGAATTCCACAAGCTGCTGTTGCTGTTGTGGGTAAACTTGATAATCAAATAACCCTAAGAGTTGAAGAGGAGTATAAAAAAGCTGTTTCTTGGTATAAAAATAATCCACAAGAAGCTGGGGATTTAGTAAAAGAATATATAGATTTCTTTTCACCAGAAGCAGTAAGTCTTTCAATACCAAATGTTCAAATTGAAGCGGTAAGTGCAATGGATGCTAAAGAAGATTTAGAAAAGTTTTTTCAAATACTTTTGGAAAATGAGCCAAAACTTATAGGTGGAAAAATTCCTGATGAAGGTTTGTATTTTAAATGAAAACCATTATAAAAATACTCAAAGATTTTCCTTGGTTTTTATGGAGTGGTTGGGGTAGTATTGCCTCAATCTTCCTTTTTTTGGCTTTCTGGGATATGGGAAATCAAATCTATGGTGACTTAGTTTTACCATCCCCTAAAGAGGTATTACTAACTGTTTTTTCACTTTTTGAACAACAAGAGTTTATAGAAGATTTACTGCTTACTATAAAAAGAGGCATGATGGGATTTGGAATATCTTTAACTATTGGAACATTTTTTGGGCTAATTGCTGGATACTTCATCACAGCTTCTGTTATGAGTCGTCCTATAGTTACTATTTTAGTGGGTATTCCACCTATAGCTTGGATCGTACTAGCCATGATTTGGTTTGGTTTTGGGGATATGACTGTGATGTTTACAGTTGTTATTGCCTCTTTCCCTATTGTATTTGTTGGTGCATTACAAGGGAGTAGAACTTTAGAAGGAGATTTAAAGGAGATGATGGATAGTTTTCATTTAAGTTTTTGGCAAAAATGCAAAGACCTTTATTTTCCTCATCTTTTTTCATATCTCTTTCCATCTTGGGTTTCAGCACTTGGTATGAGTTGGAAAATTGTAATTATGGCAGAACTATTAAGTGCCAATGATGGTATTGGAGCTTCACTAGCAATTGCTAGAAGTCATCTTGATACCCCAACTGCTTTAGCTTTAGTTATGACAATGGTTGGTGTTTTACTTTTTGTTGAATATATTGTTTTAGAACCAATTAAAAAAGAGGTTGAATCATGGAGAGATTAGAGGAGAGATTAAAAGTAAGTGAATTAAATTTTTACTTTGGATTTACACAAATTTTAAATAATATCAATTTTGAACTAAAAAAAGGTGAAGTAATAAGTATAGTAGGTCCAAGTGGTGGTGGAAAAACAACTCTATTAAAACTTTGTAGTGATCTTCTTGATGTTACAGAAGGAGAGATAACAAATAGTTTTACCTCATCGGCTTTTGCTTTTCAAGATGCTAGGTTACTTCCTTGGAAAACAGTAGTTGAAAATATAATGCTCCCTATTATTGCAACAAAAAAATATACAACAGCATACAAGGAAGCCTGTGAAATAGCTCTAAGATTTGGACTTGAAGAGAAAGATTTTATAAAATATCCAAAAGATTTAAGTGGAGGGATGAAACAGCGAGTTAATTTTGCAAGAGCTTTAATCACCAAACCAAGATTACTTTTTTTGGATGAACCCTTTTCAGCACTTGATATTGGTCTCAAAAGAGAGTTACAAGACTTTGTACTTAAAAGTTGTGAAGAGTTTGGTACAAGTGTTCTGTTTATTACACATGATTTAATGGAAGCGATTCGATTAAGTGATAAAATTTTACTTTTAAAAAGTGACCCCGGTGAAATTATCAAAACATATACAATAGATGAAGAAAAAAATAATAGAGATGATAAATTTATTTTTAATAAAACACAAGAGTTCTTAACAGACTGTGATGTTATCAATACATTTGAAATAAAGGCAATATAATGGAAATTAATCAAAAACAAAATGCTACAAAACATTATAAATTTTATCCAGATGAAGATAATATCCCTCCCTATTTAGCTTATGGATTTCGTCCAATATTTTTAATACTTCCACTTTATATGGTAACACTTATATTTTTATGGGCTTTTGTGTTTAGCGGTAGATTAAATATTTTTGATGATCCTTTGAGTTGGCATATCTATGAAATGTTATTTGGAGTTGGAGTCGCAGGAATTATGGCTTTTATTTTTACGGGTCTTCCAGAACTTTTCCCTGGACTTATTCCTATAGTAGGAAAACGACTAAGTAATATTATTCTCTTATGGATTGCTGGAAGAGTAAGCTTTTGGTCTATTGATATTGTAGGTGTTTATGTTGTAGGATTTATTAATATAGCATTATGGATTTATATTATAGTATGGGCTTTTAAACCTGTAGTTTTAGATAAATTACAAAGACATGCAAGTATTGCTTATACTATAGTATTTCTCACAGTTTTACAGATACTCTTTTTTGCTTCCAAAGCACAACTTATTTCCCTAAACGCATTAGAGATTCTCAAAGTAAGTGTCGGTGGATTTATGATTCTTACTTTACTTGCACTAAGACGGGTAAATATGGAAGCTATCAATGAAATACTTGAACACAAACAATTAGATGATGTATTTATAGCAAAACCTTTTCGTTATAACTTAGCAATATTTACTGTCATTTTATTTGCAACTATAGAGTATTTTTATCCAACAAATTCTATTTTAAGCTGGTTAGGATTTGCTTGTTTTGCTGCAATTTTAGGAATTTTAAATGATTATAATCTCAAGTTTGAATCCATACTAAAAGAACCTTTTGTTTGGTATTTAAGTTGTGTTGTTATTATGATGGCATTAGGTTATGGCTTTTTAGGCTTTTCACATCTAGATAATTTTGGAAATGAAACTCATTTTAGACATTTTTTAACAACTGGTGCTTTTGGAATATCCTTTTTTATGGTTATGGTTATTATTGCACATGTACATACAGGAAGAGTTCTTAAATCGAACTGGTGGATAGCCACTAGTGTTATTTTACTTATTTTTGCAACACTATCTAGAACTTTAATACCATTTTTTCCGAACTACTCTATGATATTGATGTATATATCTATACTATTTTGGATTCTTCCTTTTATTTTGTATTTTATACAAACAAGAAAGTTTCTATTATTACCAAGAGTTGATGGAATAAAAGGATAAAATTCCTTTTAATACTTATTCTTAAAAAAATTTTAGAAGTTATCTAGACTTATTAAGATTCTGGAGCAATTTTATAACATTTAGTCCCAAAAATATATAAGTATCATAGTTTTTAACAATAGTTTTAATAAAGTTAACTTATGATTTGAAAAATTAAAAAAGGTAGTTATAGGTGATAAAATTATTTCTTTTAGCAATGTTATTTACAAGTTCTTTGTTAAGTATAACGATACATGATATGTTTGATAGAAAAGTTGAGATTAAAGATACAAAAAAAATAGTTTGTTTAGGTCCTGGTGCCTTAAGGCTTGTAAGCTATTTGAATCTTCAAGACCATATTGTAGGAATAGAAAAGCTGGAGAAAAAATATGATTTAAAAGCTCCCTATCGTACAATATTTGATAAAAAAACTCTTCAATCACTCCCAGTTGTCGGACAAGGTGGACCAGGTAAAATGCCAAATCTTGAAACACTGATATCACTAAATCCAGATATAATATTTACCTCTTTTTTATCAAAAGAGCAAGTAGAACTTATCCAAAAGAAAACAAATATTCCTGTGGTTGTTTTAAGTTATGGAGCTACTTATGGTGGAGTAAAACAAGATAACAAACTTCAATCTATAAAAAACTCTTTAAAACTTATAGCCAAAATTACACAAAAGCAGACAAGAGCAAATGAGCTTATAGAGTTTATAAATCAGCAAGAAAAAGAACTTAGCTCTTTAACTTTAACTAATAAAAAAGTTTATATTGGGGGAATTGGATATAAAGGGATTCAAGGGATTACAAGTACGGAGAGTAGTTATCCATCATTTGAACTACTTCATTTAAAAAATGATATTTTAGAAGATCAAAAAGGACATTTTTTTATCAATAAAGAAGCCCTACTCTCTTATAATCCACAGATAATATTTCTAGATTATTTAAGTAAAAAGATTATCAATGAAGAGTTAGAAAAAGATAAAAAAATTTTTAATAGCATTACGGCATTTCAACAAAAACAAGTTTATTGGCTTTATCCTTATAACTTTTACAATACAAATATTGAAAATGTCTTTATAAACAGCTGGCTTATCGCTTCATATCTTCAAAAAGATATAGATTTTCAAGCAAAACAAAAAGAGATTTACAAAATGTTTTTAGGGAAGAGAGGATTTGAGATTTTTGAAAAGAATAATCCTTATAAATTATAATGTATAGTAGGTCTTTATATTCTAAAAATAAAATTTTCACTATTTTATTATTTTCCCTTGTCGTTCTATTCCTTTTTATTCTCTCTTTATTAAGTGGAAATAATGGAATTGACTTTAGTGATATTGCAAGACTAAATAATAGTGCAGATAATTTTTCCCTCATCTTTTATGATATTCGAGTACCAAGAACATTTGCTGCTTTTTTTGTAGGGGCAGCACTTGGACTTTCTGGAACTTTAATGCAAGCTGTTTTAAAAAATCCTTTAGCTTCCCCTTTTACCTTAGGAATATCGCAAGCAAGTGCTTTTGGTGCTAGTTTTGCTATTATCATATTGCAAGTTTACTCAGTCTCTTCCACTTTTAGTGCAGGATTTATGACAGCATTTTTAGCATTTAGTGTTAGTATGTTTACTACTATGATTATCATCTCTTTGGGAAAACGTTCCAATATGACTCCTGAATCGTTAATACTTTTTGGTGTAGCTCTTGGTGCATTTTTTTCAGCTCTTACAATGTTTTTACAGTATTTTGCAGATGATACTGATGCAGCTGCTACTTTGTTTTGGACGTTTGGAGATCTTTCTAAAGCAGGTTTAGATATAGTTGGAGTTATCGCTATTGTACTTATTTTAATTTTTCTAATTTATTTTAAACTTTTTTGGAAGCTTGATGCACTTATGCTAGGAGATGACCATGCTAAAACTTTAGGAATTGATACCAAAAAACTTACCTTTAGAGTGATGATGTTAGCTTCTCTTTTAAGTGCTTTAAGTGTTGCCTTTTTTGGGATTATTGGATTTGTTGGACTTATTGCTCCACATATTGTAAGACTTGTTGTGGGTAGTTCACATAAATATCTTATCCCACTTTCTATACTCAGTGGTGGTGGACTTTTACTTTTTGCAGATATTATTTCTCGAACTATTATGTTGCCTATTGTAATCCCTGTAGGAATATTTACTTCTCTTTTAGGTGCACCTTTATTTTTATATTTTCTATACAAAAAAAAGAGGTAGTATGTTCGTTATAAAAAATCTTTCAACTTCAATTAACAATCAAATATTACTTCAAAATATTAATTTAGAGGTCAAAAGTGGTGAGCTAAATATTATTTTAGGTCGAAATGGTGCAGGGAAAAGTACCCTTTTAAAATCTATCGTTAAAATTTTGAATTGTAAGGGTGAGATATATCTTGATAAGGAAAATATCTCAAATCTTCCAATAGAAACACTATCGCGTAAAATAGCATATATGGGACAATTTAACACAGGAACATCTTTAAGTGTTATAGATATTTTAGAGCTATCTCGTAGAAAATATAGTGGCATACTTTTACAACGTGAAGATTATATAATCATTGATAAATATATTGATGAGTTTGATTTAAAAAAGTTTTTACATAGAAATATAGATACCCTAAGTGGAGGGGAAAAACAAAAAATATTTTTGGCAGCTACTTTAATACAAGAACCAAAAGTATTACTTTTAGATGAACCAATTTCCCACCTTGATCCAAAAAATCAAATTGAGATTTTAGAGATTATCAAACAAAAGACAAAACAAAATAATCTTATTACTTTTGTAGTACTCCATGATCTTCAAAATGCCCTTCATTATGGAGATAACATTGTAATGATAAATAATAAAACAATTCAAGAGTTTCAGACAAGTTTAAGTGTAGATGAAAAGATGATCAATAATTTATACGGTATTAACTGTGAGATTTTTTGGAAAGATGGTCATCCATTTACTTTTTTTAGACATATTCACCAAGAATCTGTTGAACAAATACATTCACATAAGGAACACCCATGATATTAGACGATTTAAAAAATAAAGCCCTTAACTGCGCAAAAGAAAATAACTTAGAATTCATAGATTTTGAGATATGTGATCTTCTTACCTATGTAAGAGTTAGTGATAAAAAAAAGATTTTTACAGGAGTAGCACTTACCCCTAAAGGGGAAGGTCAACTTGAAACTATTCAATGTTCTTCCATAAAAGAGATATTGCAATCAAAAACCTATGATATCTCTTTAAGAGCTGTAACCCTTGCTACTATTAATGCGATTGGACAATATACGCTTTCAAAAGAAAAACTAGAACTTAGAGAAAATCTTAGAGAAGAACTTACAAAACTTATTATGAAAAATAGTAATGAACTTGACAAGATAGTTTTTATAGGACATTTATCCCCTGTTGTTAATAAATTGAAAGAAAATAAATATGATGTAACTGTTTTTTGTAGAACAAAAACAGATTCACAAAACAAAGTTTATAATGATATCTTTGAATATGAGGCAGTAAGTGAAGCTTCAATTGTTGTTATTACAGGAGCTGCTCTTATTGGGTCAACAGTTGATGCACTTTTACAATTTACAAAAAAAGCAAAGATGGTGATACTTGCTGGTTTTTCAGCAGGAGTTTATCCTTTGTGGCTTGATAATATTGGTTTTACCCACATTGCAAGCACCTATTTAGAAAACTTTTCTCCTGAAATTATTAAGCAAAATAAGCTTGAAGATGTCTTTCAAAATCCTTGTTATATTTACCATTTGAAAAATAATAGTCCTAAAAGTATATAAGAAACGATATTTTTATACTTTAATTAAAAGAGAATTGATATTCTGTCAAAAAATCAAATCCTAAGGATGTATAATGCAAAAGCAAATTTTTACATTGATCTTTACAAGCACTGCACTTTTTGCTGTAGATCTTGCCCCTATAACAGTTATTGGATACCAACCAGAAAATCCTACAACACAAGATAGTAATCCTTTAAGAGAAAAAAATGAGATTAAAAGTAATGGTATTGATCTTTATTCTAATAAAGCAAAATCTTCTATCTATAAAACCCTTGATATTGAACCTGGATTTATAGTAGAGACTCAAGATCCATACGGATTAGGTGAAACTAGTGCAAGAAGTCGTGGAGTAGATGACAACTTTATGGCAATAAGTTTAGAGGGGGTTCCAAACTATTCTATTCGTCCCATAGGCCCAAGACAAGGGATTTATGATCTAGAAAATCTAGAAACTATTGAACACTATAATGGTGCTTTAAATCCAAGTTCTGGAAGTGGTGTAGGAAGTAAAGCTGGACTCATAAATCTTATTTTTAAAAGACCCTCTGATGTAACACAAGGGGAACTTTCACTAAGTATGGGTGAAGATGATTTTTACAAACTATTTTTACGGGCTGATACTGGAAAAATAGATGATTATTCCAAAGCTTTTATCTCAATGAGTCAAGCAAATGCAAAAAAATGGAAAGGCAAAGGTGATTTAGGAGAAAAAAGAAATTTAGCTATTGGGGTAAATACAGGTAATGAAACTTTCCCAATAGAAATATTTTACTCTCACAATGAACAAAAAAAACATAATTTTATGGGACTTACCTATAATGAAATTTTAAATCTTAATGCAAACTACAACAAAGATTACCAATCTAATAATCCAAATGCAATTGACTATTATGATTATTGGAAAACAGATTCAAGTTATGATGATCTTCAATTGTCACTTAAACAAAAACTTTTTGGAACAGATTCTCTTTTAAAAATTTACGGTTCAGGGTATGATGAAAAAAGTGATGAAGGGGATGGATATGGACAAGTAGATGCAAAACGCGTTGGATTTCAATTGGATTCAAAGTATGATTTTAACAGTTTTAGCATGGAAAGTGGTATATGGTTAGAACGTAGTTGGCTTGAAAAATATGTGCGAAAGGTTTCTACTACACCTGCTAGAGTTCATCAAGGTTGGAAATGGCTTAATAAAAACCATGGAGCTACAGATCTTATTTCTCCATATATCTCAGCTAGTAAAAATTTCAAGAAACTAAAAATCGAAGCTGGTCTTCGATATCTTTACTATAAAGAAGCTGCAAACGATACATATCTAGGAAATAATTTAGAATCAGATTATGATATTGCAATTAGTCGAGGAACAATTGCACCTGGAGGAAGTGTAGATGAAATGAAATATAATCTTTTACTTCCAACTATTGGGGCTAGATATGAGATTGATGAAGCTACAGAGTTTTTTGCAAAATGGGGGAAAGGATATCAAAGACCATATAGATACTCTTTTGCTGCACAATATGCTGCTAACAAAAATGGATTAAGAACAAAGCTACTTGCACAAGGGAAAACTCTCCAATCAGTTGTCGAGTCTTGGGATATGGAAACTTCTGATCTTATTGATGTAGGAATCAGAAAATATTTTGAAAAAGGGGAAGCGACTTTAAGTTTATTTTACAATATCCATGATGATTTATTAAGTTCGGCATATGACCCTACTGTTGGTATCGATTATCTTCAAAACATAGGTAAAGCAGTAGTGTACGGAACTCAAATACAAAGCAGTATTGAACCTACACCTAATCTATGGTTTTTTATCAATCCAGCACTAACATTTAGTGAAGTAAAGAGTAATATAGATTACTCAGGAACTCAATATAACCTCAAAGGAAATGAAGTAGCTGAGACTCCTAAATTCACTTTAAAAGCAGGAACAACTTACAAAATAGATAATCATCTATTTTCACTCAATGGAAGATACATAGGGGAGAGATATGCTGATATTGAAAATAAAGAAAAAATAGATGATTATGTAACTTTTGATTTGTCGTATGGATATACATATAAGAAATTAAATTTTGCAAAAGAACTCTCATTACAACTATCGTTATTAAATATTTTCAATGAAAAATATGTTGCAAGTGTAGGAAGTGCGGATATCTTAGAAGACACTACAAATTATTATGTAGGTTCTCCACGAAGTTTTACATTTAATATGAAAGTTATTTTTTAATTTCAAAAGCACTTACATTAAATATATTAATATTTTTGATAACTATTATCAGTATTAAGATTAAATAAAGTTACTCTCTGTTAATATTTTGATATTAATTATCACAATTGATAATTGACTTACTTTAGAATGATTATTAAAGGTTTCAATATGAAAAAAAATTTAACAGTATCTTATGATGAATATATATTAAAATTTAGAAGAACTATTAAATCATTAGGATTAAATAATTCAAATCAAAGAGAATATGTATTAAAAATATTATTTGATTGTGATAAACATATTAGTGCTGAAGATGTGGCAAAAAGAGTCAAAAGTACTTATAATATAAATATTGGAATTGCAACTGTTTATAGAATTCTAAATTTACTTGAAGAACTTAATACGGTCACAGGGATATCCATAGATGGTTTTGAAAGTAAAGTTTATGAATTAACACTGACCTCTCATCATGACCATATGGTATGTGTGGAGTGTGGAAAAATTGTTGAGTTTTATGATGCTGAAGTTGAAAAAATACAAGAACTCGTGGCAATAGAAAATGGTTTTTTACTTCAAAGCCATACTATGATGTTGTATGGCATATGTAAAAATTGTCAAAACAAATCATTATAAAAATAGTATACTACCATTCAAACTGAAAGGTAGTATGTACAATTTTAAACTTCTCTTGTAATTGATTGTTTAACTGTTTTAAAAGCTCTTCATAATTTTCTAAAGAACTTTTTTCAATCTTCACATGTGCTGTCATATTATACATATCTTGTGTTATCTCCCAAATATGTACATCGTGTAACTCGATTACCTCTTTATGTTGCTCAATATACTGTTTTACCTCTTCTATATCTATAGGGGAACTTTCCATTAAAGTATTGATAGAATGTTTTAAAACATCAACAGCCCATCTTCCAATAACAAAAGCAACCAATACAGCTAATATAACATCTATAAAATACCAATTTGTAAAAGATATAACAATATATCCAATAATAATCGCAACTGAAGATAAAGCATCACTTAACATATGAACAAATGCAGATTTAAGATTGATATTATCTTTATCCCCTTGCATCAAAATAACACCTGTAATAATATTTACTACAAGTCCTATGACAGCCACAATCATTGCAGTTTTTATATCTATGGTTTGTGGATTTAAAAACCTATCAACTGCTTCATATAAAATCCATACAATCGAAAGTATAATAGTGATTCCATTTATAAATGCAGCAAGAACTTCTGCTCTATAATATCCAAATGTTTTCTCTAATGGTGCTTCTTTACTTGCAATAATAATTGCAACAAGTGAAATAATAAGTGCAAATGAGTGTGTAAACATATGTATAGCATCAGAAATCAGTGCTAAAGAATGTGATAAAAAACCATAAAAAAACTCAGCAAGCATTGTAATAAAAGTTATAGTTAATGCAATTTTCAATACTTTTTTGTCTGTACCTCTATGATCGTGTGAATGTTCGTGATGATGTGTATGTTCTCCATGGTGATGTTCATGATGATGGTGATGGTGCATCTCTTCTTTGAAAAAAGGTTTATGTTCATTTAAACCAAAATTACAACTTTCCATTATATTTTCCTCTGTTATTATATAAAATACTATATGCTACTAGTATTCCAATAAGTCTAAATTCTAGGTATAGTATATATTTCTAACTTAAATTGATATAAATATTTTAATAATACTGATAATAACTATCAATATAAGAAATAATTAAGAATATTTATAATAAGATTTCATATTGATAATGAATATTAATATAATTATAATTTCATTGTTTAATTTAATTAGAAAGGAGTTAATTGTTATGAACTTTTTACGACAGTTTTTTAATTTTCTTAAAAAAAATTCAAAGGTAAATGGAATTCATTATAGACATAAACACCTTACTAATTAAATCAAAAAGGGAAATTTCACACATTAAAGATACAGCCGTCAAATTACATATCTTTAATAATGGCGTTCAATAAAATATTGAACTTACAAAATCGATGAATTGATATAAAAGGAAAGAGAATCAAATGAAAAAAATCAACTTAAGCATATTAACAGCAGCATTACTTACAAGTAATTTAGTAGCTGATAGCAATACTTTAGAAGATGCATTTAAAAATGGAAAAACAAGTGGAGAAATTTCAGCGTATACTGTAAGTAACGACAATGGTGGAACTACACCTGACAGTGGATATAGTCTAGGACATATCAACATAAACTATGAAACAGATACACTTAATGGATTTAAAGCAGCTGTTGGATTTATGTCAAGTACTGAACTTGATGAAAAAGAAAATGGTGATTATGAAGATGGTAGAGATGTTCCAAAAGCATTGTTAAATATTGCAAATGTAGGATATGCAAATGATGTGTTTTCACTTACACTTGGTAGACAAGAGATTGATTTAGAATGGATATCGGACTACCATGAAGCTGCTGTTGGAGTTATAACTGCAATTCCAAATACTACTTTAATCGTAGGTTATACTGATAAAGTAAGTGCAAGTGCAAATGATGAAGCACTTTACAAGTTTTCTGATATTGGTACAAATGGTGATGGTGCTTATGTAATAGATGCAACTTATACAATCAATGATAATTTAGCATTAGGTGCATACTATATGGATGCTAAAGATACATTTAGTGCAGTTGGTGGGAAAATTGATTTTAATATGAATGGTTTTGGTGCTATTGCTAAATACACTACAACAGATGAAGATGTTGCAGGAACTGTAGATGGTAATATTGCTGCTGTAGATTTAAGTTACGCAAACGATACATTTGGTGTCAATGCAGGATATATCACTACAGATAAAGATGGAGGAATTGGTACTCTTGAGGCTTTAGGTGAAAATATCAATCCATTAGATAGTGGAAATCAAGTTTATGGAACTGATGCTGATACTTACTATATAGGTGCAAACTATAGTGTAGCAGGATTTGATTTTGGAGCAATTTATGGTTCAACAGACTATAAAAATGGAACTGTAGACGAAACAGAAAAAGAGTTTAACTTTACAATTGATAAAGAATTATATAAAAATTTTACAGTGAGTTTAATATTTGCTGATATTGATGCTCATGTTGCAAACGATGATAGTACTTATTATAGTGCACAGTTAGTTTACAGTTTCTAAAATAAAAAAAGTTAAAGATGTAAGCCGCCAAACTACACATCTTTAACTTGTGGTGTTCAATAAAATATTGAACTTTATTATAACATAAATAAAGGAAAATCCAATGTTAAAAAAAGAGGTATTAGATAAATTAAATCATCAAATAAATTTGGAGCATTTCTCTTCAAACTTATATCTTTCGATGTCATCTTGGTGTAAAGCACAAGGTCTAGATGGTGCTGCAAAATTTCTAGCAGATCATTCAAAAGAAGAATTAGGACATATGTATAAGTTATTCAATTATATCAACGAAACAGGTTCACAAGCGGTTATTTCAGGTATTGATGCTCCTGATACTGTTTTTAAAGATATTAAAGATGTATTTGAAAAAACATATAAACATGAACTTTTTATTACAAGTAGAATCAATGAATTAGTTGAATTAACTTTAGAACAAAAAGATTATGCAACATTTAACTTTCTTCAATGGTATTTAAGTGAACAACATGAAGAAGAAGCGCTATTCAAAGGTATCCTTGACAAGATGGATATTGTAGGTTTAGAGGGTCGCGGTTTACATATAATTGATAAAGAAATTGGCTTTTTAGTCTCAAAATAAAAGGAATGATGATGATAAAAACAACAAAAACAATGATTACAGGACTAAGCTTTGCTGCTATTTTAGCTTTAAGTGGTTGTACTGGAAATAATCCATCAACTGCCAAAATACAAAATGAACCATCACTGTTAGAAACTTATGCAAATATTGCTAAAGACAACTATAAAGATGCCTTAAATGATGCAAAACTTTTACAAATAGCTATTGATAAATTCACAGCAAATCCAACAGAAGATACTTTAGTGGAAGCAAAAGCCGCTTGGTTAATCTCTAGAGAATCTTATGGTTTAACTGAAGCTTTTAGACTTTCTAATGGTCCTATTGATGCAGAAGAAGGTTGGGTAGCAGAAACTTATGGTGCACTAGAGGGACAAATCAATGCTTGGCCATTGGATGAAAATATGATTGATTATACTATTGATGCAAAAGGTGCTAAAACATCAGGAAATATCATAGATACAAAAGGTAAATTCAACCCAGGTGGTGAAGGAAGTTCAAGTGTAGATGTGACAAATATCACAGTTGATGCAATAACAGCACTTAATGAAAATGGTGGGGAAGCAAATGTAGCTACAGGATACCATGCTGTTGAATTTTTACTTTGGGGACAAGATCAAGATTATAGTAACTTTGTAAAAGATTCAATTACAAAAGGTGCTTTAACTGCAGGTCAGCGACCTTTAAGTGACTTTACTACAGATAAAAATGCACAGAGAAGATTAGCTTACCTAAAAGCTAGTGCTCAAAAAATTGTTGATGATTTAACAATCATTTCAGATGCTTGGAAAACAGGAGATATGACAAACTATAGAGCTGCAATATTAGGAATAAATAGTGATAGTTCAAAAAACATTGCTCAAAATGAAGCCTTAAAACAAATTTTTGCAGGGATGGGTGTATTTATAAAATCAGAACTAGCAAATGAAAGAATTGCAGTTGCTGTTTTAACTCCTAGTGAAGAGGATGAGCATAGTTGTTTTAGTGATAATACTCATAGAGATATTGCTACAAACTATCAAGGATTTAAAAATCTTCTTATGGGAACATATAAAGGTGTAGATTATGGAACAGCTCCTATAGATGCTTTGTCTGTTGAAGCTAAAAAAGAGATACTAGAACTTTTAGGTCAAATTGAATCTAAAATTGAATCAATCAATGCAATTGCTCAAACAAGTAGACATTTTGATTATCAGATTCATCCAACTGATCCACAAGCTAAAGTAATCGTAAAACTAAAAAATGAATTACGAAAATTAGGTGATAAAATGGTAGATATTGCTGGTGCAAATGGTATCAAATTATCAGTTGAAGATGTAACAGATGCAGAAGAAACTAAAATATAGTTTTCTTTTAAGTACAGTGGTTTTTACCACTGCACTTCTATCAAATGAAACAATACAAGAAAAACTTGATAAGATTTATACAACAACAAACTCTTCTAAAAATATTTTTTCACAACAAGTCTCAGGTTTAAATGATGAACAAATAGATAAGTTTATAGAAGGAAAAAGTTTTTATAGAATCCCTTGGGTAGAAGCACCAAGTGCTACAACTGCAAGAGATGGACTAGGTCCACTTTTCAATGCAAATACCTGTATTAGCTGTCATCCAAAAAATGGCAAAGGCTCACTTTATAATGAAAATGGTTCTATATCAAGATCATATATATTAAGAGTTTCAATTCCCTCAAATGGTTCAAAACAACATCAAGATATGCTCAAATACAATGGTTTTGTAAGTGAAGAAACCTATGGTTCACAAATAAGTATCAATGGTTCACAAGATGTACCTTTTGAAGCAAAGCCACTTATAGCATATAAAGATATCAAAGTAACCTATCCAGATGGAAAAATAGTTACACTAAAACAACCATTTCATGGAGTTGAAAATCAACTTACCCATTTAAACTATGGAAAGATGAATGAAAAAGTTTCACTATCTTCTAGACTTGCCCCTGCCCTTCTAGGTTTGGGACTTTTAGAACAATTAAGCGATGAACAAATCTTAAAAAATGAAGATATAGAAGATAAAAATAATGATGGAATATCAGGAAAAGCAAATATTGTCTATAGTCCATCTGAAAAAACTTTTAAAGTTGGAAGATATACTTATAAAGCTTCAGCACCATCAGTGATACACCAAAGTGCAGCAGCAGCCCATAATGATATGAGTCTCACAACTCCCCTATTCCCAAATGAGAACTGTACAAGCTCCCAAGAAAATTGTCTCAAAGCTCCAAAAGGAGATACATTAAGAGCTGGCACACCTTTTGATTTGCCAATGCATAGACTGGAATCTATTGCATTTTATTTAAAAAATTTAAAAATTCCAAAATCAACTATAACAGAACTTGAAGGGGAAAAACTTTTTGCACAAATTGGTTGTGTAAAGTGCCATATCCCTTCGTATACTCTGAACTCTGGCTATGTGATAAAACCATTTACAGATATGTTACTGCACGATATGGGTGAAGGTTTAAGTGATGGAAGAGTGGAGTTCAAAGCAAATAAAAATGAATGGAGAACTGCTCCACTTTGGGGAATAGGAAAACATAAATTAACTTTAGGGAAAGAACCTGAATTTTTACATGATGGAAGAGCAAAAACTATTGAAGAAGCTATTTTATGGCACGCAGGCGAAGCTTTACAAATCAAAAATGATTTTATGAGCTTAACCGAAAATCAACGAAATAAAATTATAAACTATATAAAGGAATTATAGATGAGATGGATATTAGGAGTTGTATTTTTACTAAATACACTATTTGCAAATGAGAACTTAATCTCTTTGTATGACAATGTTATTTTAAAAAATAGTAAACAAAGTATAGAAGATGTAAAAACTTTACAAAAACATATCAAACAAGATAACTTCGGTATGGTACAAAATGATTTTAAAAATATTGTAAAAAGTTGGAAAAGCATAGAAGCCTTTTATATCTTGGGAGATTTAGATGAAAACTATCTAGATACACCAAGATATTTAGATACTTTTCATCAAGGCAATGAAGATATAAAAGAACAACTTGATTTGATTATAGCTAGCTCTGAGGATTTAAAAATAAGTTTGTATAAAAACTCACATAAAACTATCAATGCTTTAGAATATATCTTATTTACAAAAAATCTTCATAATCAAAGAATAAAAGATATTACACTTATTATTTTACAAACCATGGAAAACAATCTTACTGAGATTTATAATGGATATTTACAACAAAAAGAAAAATTTATAAAAAATGAACTTAAAGCAAATGCTATTATATTAAACTCTTTGAGTGAAAACTCTTATAAACTTACCGAGTGGAGAGTTGGAGATACAGCTGGTTTTACAAAAAAACATGAAAACAAACCAGATAATTCAAGGGCTGAATATACTATAAGTAAAAATAGTGTTTTAGCAATTCAATCAATCCTTGAAACACACAAAAGAGTACTTGATACTCAAAGTTTTAAAAACTTTGGAGATACTTTACAAGATTATGGTGCAACAAAAGTATTAAAAGAAACTACACAGTATCTCAATAATGCCTTGAAAAATACAGCCAAGATAAAAAATGATGATTTAACACACACGCAAGAGTTATATGAAAATCTTAAAAAACTTCATATAGCTTATTATATTTCACTTATTGATGAGTTAAAAGTTACAGCAAAAATCTTGGATGCGGACGGAGATTGATATATGGAAACTAGTTTAGTTGATTCTTTTATAGCACTTTTTAGTCCAAGTAAAAGAATCTATTGGGTGTATATCCTCTCATCACTTTTTATAGCTTCCGTATATCTTTTAGTGTATAAAAAAGAGAGAAGGATAAACTTAAGCCCTCAACTATGGTTTCATAAAAGTGCCCTACTAGACTATAAATATTTTATAGTTTCATTTTTTATCAAAACACTTTTGATATTACCAATTATTGTAAGTGCAAAAGAGATAACACTTTTGACTTATAAATTTTTACTAGAAAATTATGGTTTTGTAAAAGTTACATATTTTTCTTACACAGAAGTGATGATACTTTTTACTATTACTCTTTTTCTAGTGAGTGATTTTACAAGATATTGGATACATAGGTTTTTACATACTATCCCTATTCTTTGGGAATTTCACAAAGTACATCATAGTGCAAAAGTATTAAATCCACTCACTTTTTATAGAATACATCCAATAGAAAATATCTTATTTGCACTGCGGTATTCTTTAAGTATTGGGCTTGTAAGTGGAATATTTATATACTTTTTTGGTGCGATGATTGGTGTTATTGAGATAGTTGGAGTTAATGTGATATTGTTTTTTTTCTCACTTATGGGTTCAAATTTAAGACATTCACATATCAAACTTTCCTATCCAAAAGTTTTAGAAAATATTTTTATCTCCCCTTATGGACATCAACTACACCATAGTACAAAATACTACAACAAAAACTATGGTGGATATTTAGCAATCTGGGATAAAGTTTTTGGAACTTTACAACTTTCACACACAATAAAAAACAATGAAAAAATACATTTTGGAGTAGAGATAAAAGATTTTCAAACAATATCAAACCTTTTATTTATCCCATTTAAAAAACTAGGAGTTAAATATGGCAAAAGAATTTAAAATAGGTTTATCAATAGCAACTACCCTAATAATATTTGCAGGATGTAGTTCAAATAATATTGATACACAAACAGCAAAATTAAAAGAGAAACAAGAGATAGCATTAGGGGAAAAACTTTTTTTTGACCCTATTTTATCCAAAAACAAAACCCAATCCTGTGCAACCTGCCACAATCCACAACATGGATTTATAGATGAGAGAGATAATGGTGTAAAAGGGGCAGGAAGCTTAGGAGATGATGGAAAAAGTATCGGAGATAGAAATGCACCCACTGCCTCTTATGCAATGTTTAGTCCAAAATTTCACTACGATAAAAAGAAAAAACAATATATTGGTGGACAATTTTATGATGGAAGAGAACATACTTTAGAGGGACAAGCAGGTGGACCTCCTATGAACTCTGTAGAGATGGGAATGCCCTCAGCCCAATACTTAGTAAAAAGACTTCAAAATAGTCCAACATACAATCAAGAGTTCAAAAAAATCTATGGGGAAGATATTTTCAAAGATAGTGACAAAGCCTACTCTATGATGGCACAAGCCATTGCAAGTTTTGAAAAAACAGAACAATTTGCCCCTTTTGATAGTAAATATGATAGATTTTTAAAAGGTGAATATGATCTAACTGCTTTAGAAGATTTGGGAAGAACACTCTTTTTTAGTAACAACAACACAAATTGTGCTTCGTGTCATATGCTAAAAACAGAAGATGCACCTCAAGAAACTTTTTCAAACTACCAGTATCACAATATAGGAGTACCACAAAACAAAACTTTAATGGAAAAAAATGTAGTAGATCCACATACTTTCGTAGATCATGGTCTCTTACAAAATCCAGAGATAAAAAAACTACCAAATGCAAAACAATACGATGGAAAAATAAAAGTACCAACACTAAGAAACATAGCGGTAACAGCCCCTTATATGCATAATGGTGTATTTCAAGACTTAAAAACTGTTGTAAAGTTTTATGATAAATATACCAATAAAGAAAATACTATAAATCCAGAGACAGGAAAAGTTTGGAATAAACCAGAAGTAGAGATTGCCAAAGATGATATGAAACTTTTAACTGTTGGAAAGCCTTTAAGTGAAAGAAAAGTGGAGGCTTTGGTAGCTTTTATGAAACTTTTGACTGATAAGAGATATGAGCATTTAATCAAGGAATAAAACTTATTGTAATGCAACTAAGTCGCACTTAAGATTTTTTCATATATACTTCCGAAATATTAAATGCAACTAAGTTGCAACAAGGAGAAGTATTTGAAAAAATTAGTGTTTGGTTTAGTTGTTTGTAGCTCTTTTTTAACTGCTAATAGTAACATATATTTAGATGCAGGAATCAAAGACTATACTAACTCTAAAACCAAAAAAGATGGTACAATTTATACAGTTGGAACAATGCATAATTATGAAAACTCTACAATACAATTAAACTATCAGCAAGATAGTGTAGATAGAGAAAATCCAGTTACTCATAGACCTATTGATACTTTACATGTAAAAAAATACAATGTAAATTATAAGTATAATTTCAATGAACTTTTTACTTTAAAAACAAGTTATATCAAAATACTTGATAACCTTGCTCCAACAGATCAAGGGAAAGTATATGGACTAGGTGGAATATATAATATTAACAAAGGTTTTGGTGTAGCACTTGATTACTATAAAAGTGACTATGAGCAGTTTAATGTAAATCAATATGATGTATCAGTTTTCAAAGGTTTTAAAATCGGTGAAACAAAATTAAAAGCATCAGTTATTGCAAAAACTATCAAAATAGATGGTGATAAATATGCAACTTATAGTTTCCAAGATAAAGATTATTTTACTACTGGTGTAAAACTAGGTATGAATTATCAAGGATATGTTGCTGGTGTTGGTGCTTTTTTTGGGAAAAGAATATTTACAGTTATGGATGATGGAAACAAAGTACAACATCATGCAATGGAACAAGACAAAACCTATATGGTAAGTTTTGGAAAACAATTTAAAAACTTTGATATAATGGTAAAATACTCATATCAAAATGGTAAAGAATTACCAGAAAGACAAGATGATGTAGATACAAAAGTTACATCATTAATGTTAAAATACAAATTCTAAAAGGATAGAAAATGATAAAAAAATTACTAGTAACAACTATTTTTACAGCTACAAGTTTTTTATATGCAAATGTAAATGCTGTAGTAAGTGTATTGCCTCAACAAACTTTTGTTAAAGCAATTGGAGCAGATAAAGTAAATGTAGCTCTAATGGTAAAACCAGGAAGTTCTCCTCACTCTTATGAGCCAAAACCATCACAAATGAAAGATATTTCAAATGCTGATGTATATTTTTCTATTGGAGTTGAATTTGAAGAATCATGGCTTCCAAAATTTGCTGACCAAAATAAAAATATGGAGATTGTTAATCTTGCAAAAGGAGTTGAAAAAATTCCTATGGGTGAACATCATCATGAGGAAGATGGACACGAGCATGAACATAAAACAGACAAAGAAGATCATGACCATGAACACGAACATGACTCATTAGACCCACATATCTGGACAAGTACAGCAAATGTAAAAATCATAGCAAAAAATATTTTTAATGCCTTGGTAAAACTTGATAGTAAAAATGAAGCATATTATAAAAACAACTATGAAAAATTTTTGGAAAAAATAAATCAAACTGATCATACTATCAAAAAAATATTGATAGATACTGCAAGTGGCACAAAATTTATGGTATTTCATCCAGCTTGGGGATATTTTGCACGAGATTATGGACTTACACAAGTAGCAATTGAAGCTGGTGGGAAAAATCCAAAACCAAAACAAGTAGCATATTTAATAGATGAAGCAAAAGAAGAAAAAGTAAAAGCAGTTTTTACTGCGCCTGAATTTAGTGATAAAGTAGCAAAGCAAATAGCTCAAGAAGTTGGAATACCTGTAATAAAAGTAAGTCCTCTTAATCCAAAATGGAGTGAAAATTTAATACAATTAGCAAATGCAATTGCCAATAAATAAAATTTTATTCTATATTTTATTAACACTTTTTACAAGCACAGCCAGTTTTGGTTGTGCTTTATGTCAAATGGATATACCAGTTGTAACTGTTACAACAAAAGTATCCACACTTCCAACCACAACACACTTTGAAGTTCAATGGAAATTTGATAAAAAATTTGTTTCAAGTCTTACGCAATATGATCAAAATTCAAATGGAAAATTTGATAAAGAAGAACAAGAAGCTATTACAAAAGCTTTAGAAGATTATCTCAATAATTTTAATTATCTTACACATATAACCTATGCACAAAAACATTTTATCTCAAAAAAACCTTTAAATATCAAACCTAACTCAAAAAAAATGTTATTTGAAAATGGTTTTATGTATTATTCTTTTAGTTTTGATGCAGACTTTATGCCTCAATACAACCATATATTAAGAATTTCTTTTTTAGATGAGCAAAATAATTTTAACTTTAAATTAGAAGATATAATTTTAGAAAACTATCAGGGTAAATATATTATTAAACCTTTTGAACATTATGCAATAATTGAGTTTAATGACCCATCAATTGTACTAAAAAAGACTCCTGAAAAAAATATAACAACTGTTATAGAATCCAAACATAAAACAGATTTGTTTCAAGAATTATCACAGCAATTAAAACTTTATAAAGAAAAAATTCAAACACTTTTAACTGATATAAAACAAACAAATTCTATTAGCTCTTATTTGTGGCTATTATTCTTCTCTTTTGCTTATGGAATTTTGCATGCCCTTGGTCCTGGTCATGGAAAAAGTTTAGTTTCTAGCTACTTTTTAAGTGAAAATCGCTCTGTTGTAAAAGCTTTTAATATCTCATTACTTATAGGGGTTGTTCATACTTTTAGTGCATTTTTACTTACTATGTTTATATATTTTGTTCTTAATTTATTATTTATAAGCTTTATAACAGATATTGAATATGTGGCTACAAAATTAAGTGCTGTTATTATCATATCTATAGCTTTATACCTTATCTATAAAAAATATAAAACTACAAATAAACTTACTTTTTCTATACACAATCCAAATGCACCAAGCTGTGGATGTAGCGGATGTAACACAAAAAGTGAAGATTTAGGGGTGATACTAGCTGCAGGAATTGTACCCTGCCCTGGAACTGTAACTATCTTTATCTTTACTTTTGGACTTGGAATTTATTATGTAGGATTTTTAAGTGCTATATTTATGAGCTTAGGGATGAGTTTAATCATCTTTATCACTGCCTACCTAAGTATCAATGTAAGGAAAAAATCCTCACAAAACAATACTTTAAAAAAAGTATTTGAGTATGGAAGTTTAGTGTTTATCCTTGGCTTGGGATTATTTTTACTTTTCATATAATCTTTACAACTCTTTCCTTATAATTAAATAATCATTTACTTATATTAATCTTAATAAAATATTATAATAATTACTTCTAAAGGATAATTTTTTTCCTTTAGATATACTTTCATCACTTTTAACATAAAGGAAATAAAATGGCTTGCGATACAGGTGCAAAACCAATAGAAGAAAAACAAGTTGTCTCTACAGACGAAAATAAAATAATAGAAAAAAAGGAAAAAAATATGAGTTCATCATTAGTATTAAGAAAAGCTCCAGAGTTTAAAATGGATGCGTATAACGCAAAAACAGGTCACTACCAAACAGTAAGTAGTGAAGATTACAAAGGTAAATGGTCAGTAGTGTGTTTTTATCCAGCAGATTTTACATTTGTTTGTCCAACAGAAATAGCTGCAATGAATGCAAAATATGATGAGTTTCAAGAACTTGGCGTTGAGATATTAGCAGTATCAACAGATACAAAATTTTCACATAAAAGATTTGTTGAAACTGAGCCATTATTAAAAGGATTACAACTTACAATTGGTGCAGATACTACAGGTGCAGTTAGTCGAGCTTTTGGTGTTATGATTGAAGAGGAAGGTATTGCACTTAGAGGAAGATTTTTAATCAATCCTGAGGGAACTGTAGTAGCCCAAGAGGTACAAGCTCCAATGGTAGGAAGAAATGTGCATGAATTTTTAAGACAAGTAAGAGCTTGGCAACATGCAGAAAAAACAGGTGAAGTTTGTCCAGCAGGATGGGTTCCAGGTAAAAAAACACTTCCAGTAAATACAGATGTAGAGCAAATGACTGGTAGAGTTGGTGATTACATCACTATTGAAGAGATTATGTCATAATTATAGTGTAGTCAATTTATGAAAAGGGATATTGAATCAACTCAATATCCCTTTTTTGATTACAAAATAAAGTACTATTTGGTTCATACAAGTTATCAAAATATTTTAGAGCTGTCCTTATATAGTTCTGTAAGTATATATTTATACTTTATATGTAAAAATAGATGGAAGTATAGAAGAGAAGTGATAAGAATATTTGTTTATGTTGTAATTTTTCTTCTATTATCATAGTGTAGATTATTTAAAAAGGAAACTTATGGAGTGCTTAAAAAATTTAAAAATACTCTATATAGATGATGAAGATTTTATAAGAGCAGATGCAGTTGAATATCTTGAGTTTTATTGTGACAATGTTTATGAAGCATCTAATGGTAAAGAGGGATTAGAAAAATACAGAGAGTTAAAACCAGATATTATTATCACTGACATAAAAATGCCCAAACTCAATGGTATAGAGATGATAAAAGAGATACGCAAAACTGATAAAACTACAAAGATTATTATAGCTACAGCTTTTTTAGAAACTTCATATTTAGTTGAAGCTATAGAACTTGGACTTATTAAGTATCTTGTAAAACCTATTATGGAAGATACTTTATTACCTGTTTTAAATAGTTGTGTTGAAGATGTTGTAGCTAAACAATCAATATTTCATATTTTTGGAGGATATACATTTGATATATTCAATGAAACACTTTTTTTTAAGAATAAACAAATCATACTTACAAAAAAAGAGTTATTATGTTTGGAGTATTTGATCAAAAATTCTAATAGGGCTTTGAGATATGAAGAGTTTAATAGTTATGTATGGGATGGAAATATGAGTGAAGATGCACTTCGTTCTGTTATACGAGAACTTAGAAAAAAAACTTCAAAATCAAGTATTAAAAATATATCTGGTATAGGATATCAAATCAATCTTGCAGGATAAAATATTTTGAAATTTCTTTTAGTTTTATTATTTTCTTTTGTAATAAACTTGTATGGTGTAGAGGTGATGCTACCCCTACCAAAAGCCATAGAGTATGATAAACAAAAAGCATTACTTGGTAAAAAGCTCTATTTTGACACGATACTTTCAAAAGATAATACAATCTCTTGTGCTAGTTGCCACAATCTTGAACTAGGTGGTACTGACAATCTTCCATTATCTTTTGGTATCAATGGGCAAATGGGAAATATAAATACACCAACAGTACTCAATGCGGTATTTAACTTCAGACAGATGTGGGATGGTAGAGGAGAAAGTTTGTCTCATCAAGTGCAATTTCCTATTACAAATCCTAAAGAGATGGGAAATAGCTTTGAAAATCTTATTGAAAATCTTAAAAAAAATAAAAACTACAATACCCTATTTAATAATTTGTATGAAAATGGTATCACCAAAGACAATATTGGCGATGCTCTTCAAGAGTTTCAAAAAACACTTATAACTCCTAGTGCTTTTGATAGGTATCTTATGGGAGATAAAGAAGCTTTAAATAGTGATCAAAAAAAAGGATATAAGCTTTTTTATAAAAAAGGATGTACATCTTGTCACAACGGTATAAATATCGGAGGAGGTTTATATGCCCGTTTTGGTTTGGTTGATCCAAGTGTTATTAAAGATTTGAACCATAATTCTCAGAATAATAATGACACCAACTCCTCTTTTACTATTGATCTAAATCTTGGGTTTTATAATATAACAAAAAATGATTATGATAAATTTTATTTCAAAGTACCAACACTTAGAAATGTAGCACTTACCTCCCCTTATCTGCACAATGGAAGTATAAAAACCCTTAAAGAAGCTATTGAGTTAATTGCAAAAGCTCAATTGGGAATCGAATTAAAAAAAGAGGAGCTCTTTTATATTGAAGAATTTTTAAAATCTTTAAGTGGGGAAGTGAATATAATCAAATGAGACAATATCTTATACGAAATAATATCTATATAGTATTAATAACTTTACTTGTAGTTTTTTTGATTATGTTTTATACAATTCTCATTCACAAAAAAAATACACAACTTTTTTTTGATCACAATGATAAAATAAATACACTTATAGCTTTAAATAATAAATTAAATAATTATATTAAAGGGTATATGAAAGTAGACAATTTTGATATTATAAATCAAGATATTACATTGAGTCTACAATCGATTAAAAAAATAAAAAATGATGCAAAAAATGTTCATTTTGAAGCCTCTTATATAAATATATTAGATCAACTAGATATACAATTTGGTCAAAAAGTTATTTGGTTGGAAAGGTTTAAAGCAAGAAGAGCAACCGATGAAAAAATAATATCGATTATTTTAGATAGGTCACACTATGAACTAGCAAACTTTGACCTTGAGACAAAAAATAAGCTTAATAACATAAGACTTGACTTACTTTCAAATAAGCAAAAAGAGTTTTATGATATGGATTTAGTGAAGTATTATGACTTAAAAATAGATAATAAATTTAAAGAGATTTTTGTAAAAGAGGTAAAAACTTTACAAAGTAGTATCAATTTTCAATTACAATATCAAAATGAAGCAATCAATAAAAACATAGATACACTTTTAGAAAAAATGAAGTTGTTACTGATAAAGCAAAGAGATATGGTACAAAAGAGTGTTTATATAACTTTGAATATACTATTTGTACTTGTTGCACTTTTTTTGACCCTTTTTACACTTTTTTATAGAAAATTGAAACAATCTCAGAAACAACTTCACAACCTCACATACCAAAGTAAACTAGCATCAATGGGAGAGATGATAGGTAATATTGCCCACCAATGGAGACAGCCACTTACCCATCTTTCTTATATTTTAATGAATCTCAACACAGCATATAAAAAAGATAAATTAACCCTAGAATATTTTGATAAAAAAATAAAACTTGCTAATGGACAGTTAAAATACCTTTCCAATACAATAGATGATTTTAGAGATTTTTTTAGAAATACAAATACAACAGAACTTTTTGATTTGAGTAAATCTATAAAAGAGGTGATAAACCTTTTAGAAGATAGTTTTAAATCACATAATATAGATATAAAGTGTACTCTAGATGAAAATATCTCTATCAAAGTATATAAAGGAGAGTTTTTACAGGTGATTTTTAATATTTTGAATAATGCAAAAGATCAATTTATAAAACAATCAATCAAAAATCCAAATATTACTATAAATACATATAGTGAAAAAGATACCATAAAAATAGAGATAAAAGATAATGCAGGTGGAATAAAACAAGAACTTCTAGAAAAAATATTTGAGCCATATTTTACCACAAAAGAGAAAGGTCTAGGGATAGGTCTTTACATGTCAAAGATGATTATTGAAAAAAGTAAAGGGAAGTTAGAAGTTAAAAATAGTAAAGGTGGTGCTTTGTTTATTATCACTTTAAAAAAGTAATCTTTTTATTTTAGGTAAATTTAATTTCCACATAATTTTCACATTTTTTTTCTTTATACTTATTATTGAAATTATTCAAAAAGGAAAATTATGAAAAAATTATCTATCGTAGCTGCAGCTACATTGTTTACAAGTGTAAGTTTATTTGGTATGAGTGATACTTCACTTATCAAATCAGCAAAAGACTCAGGTCTTAAAGCTATCCCACAAAGTAAATTAGAGGTATTAAAGTTAGTGGATAATCCAAAAAATCCTATTACAGATTGTAAAGTAGAATTAGGGAAAAAACTCTATTTTGATCCAAGACTTTCAAAAAGTAATCTAATTTCATGTAATACATGTCACAACCTAGCAATGGGTGGTGTTGATGGAGTTGGTGCTGCAATTGGTCACAAATGGACAGCAAACCCACATCATTTAAACTCTCCAACTGTTTATAACTCAGTTTTAAATGCTGTACAATTTTGGGATGGAAGAGACCCTCACTTAGAAGCGCAAGCACAAGGTCCAGTTCAAGCAGGTCCAGAGATGGCAGCTCCAAAAGATTTAGTTCTTGCACGTGTAACTTCTATGCCTGATTATGTAGCTGAATTTAAAAAAGCTTATGGAGATGATGTAAAAATTACATTTGAACTTATTACAGATACAATTGCTGTATTTGAAAGAACCCTTATAACACCTTCAAGATTTGATGCATTTTTAAATGGTAATGCAAATGCATTAACAAAAGAGGAAAAAACAGGTTTAAAAGTATTTATTGATAAAGGTTGTACTGCTTGTCATACAGATATAGGTCTTGGTGGTACTATGCAACCATTCCAAATTCACGCAAAATACTCTTATGCAAAGGGTGATTTTAAAGGAAATAAAGATGGTATGGTAAAAACTCCAACACTTAGAAATATCCAAGAAACAGCACCATATTTCCACAATGGTAATATTTGGTCACTAAAAGATGCAGTTAAAGAGATGGGTTCTACTCAGTTAGGTATTAAAATAACTGATAAAGAGAGTGAACAAATTGTAACTTTCTTAAACTCTTTAACAGGGAAAAAACCAACTATAACTTACCCTATTTTACCGGTAATAACAGATAAAACTCCAAAACCAGAGTTTAACTAAAAGTATAAACTAGAGGAAACCCTCTAGTTTATAAAAGTTTTTTTAAAACTTCTTGACTACTAATTTCATTTTCAACTATAATATTTTGAATACCTAATTCTTCAATTATATGCTTTTCTCCACTATTATGTACCTTAACAATTATATTTTCATTTGAAAGAAAATGTTGTAAAGTGTGACACACATGGTAAAGCTTCTTAGGATTATCTATAGCTATTACAATATTTTTAGCCTCTTTGACATTTGCCGTTTTTAAAATATCTTTTTTTACTGCATTTCCAAATATTATTGGTTCATTCAGCGCTTTTACTTTATGGTACGTTTCTATGTTATTCTCTATAGCAATATAAGGGAATGAATCATTCCTTAATACTTTTGCAACATTTTGTCCAAACTCTCCAAAACCTATAATAATCGTATGATTTGTATAATCACTTGACTCTATTTGATTCTCAACTATTTGCTCTTTTTTAATAAATAAATCCACAATAAAAGGGATGTTTTTTAAAATAATTGGAGTAAGAATCATTGAAATTACAATAGTAACAATCATAATTTGACCATGTGGTGGACCTATAAGTCCATTTGTTCTAGCAAGTTCTAACAAAGCTAAAGAAAATTCTCCTATTTGCACCAAACTTAATGCTGTTTGCAAACTTATTTTACTATTTTCAGTAGTTCTTACTATTGAATAGATAATTATAAATTTTAAAACAACAACACCCACCAATAGCATAGCTATAATATGAATATATGAAAAAATAATATTAAAGTCTATTTGCATTCCAACAGTAATAAAAAAGATTCCTAGAAGAATATCTCTAAATGGGATAAGATCTGCTTCAGCTTGATGTTTATATTTTGTTTCTGCAATCAACATTCCTGCAATAAAGGCTCCAAGAGAGTATGAAAATCCTAAAATATGTGCTAAATATGAAGCCCCTATTGCTAAGAAAAGAATCGTAGTAATAAAAAGTTCATCAGAATTTGTTTTTACAATTTGAGTGAAAAATGGCTCTAAAAGATATTTTCCTATAGTTCCTAGTAAAACAAGTAAAACCAATGCACTCAATCCCATTTGTAGTAAAACTGATGAGATTTCCCCTTGATTATTATTGCTCATAAAACCTATAATAAGTAAGATAGGGATTACTGCAATATCTTGCATAATCAAAATCCCTAAACTTCTTTGTCCATATCGTTTATTTATTTCTCCTGTTTCATTAAATGTTTTTAAAACAATTGCCGTTGAAGATAAGGCAATTGCAAGAGAGATTATAAAAGAGGTTTTTTGTGTAATATCAAAAATATAATATGCCATAAGATACACTATAAAAGAGGTAATAACTATCTGTAAAGTACCTGCAACAAATACTTCATATTTCATCTTTTTTAAATGTTCTATAGAAAATTCTAATCCAATAGTGAACATTAAAAAAACTACTCCAAATTCTGCTATCTCTTTAAGTTCATGGTTATGGACAGCATCATGCAGTCCAAATCCATAGGCAATAATTGTACCTGTAACAATATAACCTATAATTGTAGGAAGGTTAAATCTCTTTAAAAATATATTAGCCACTAAAGAGATTAATAGTGTAGCAACAATAATTGTTAACATATTTTAACTACACTGTTTTTTAGAAGCTCTATTTATTAGTAAAACTCCAAGAACTCCAGCTATAAAAGAAGCTATAAAAATTCCAAGTTTTACTGCACTAATTACACTCTCATCTACAAACGCTAAATGAGTTATAAAAATAGACATTGTAAACCCAATCCCAGCTAAGAATCCAACAGCAACTATCTCTTCCCAACTTAAATTATCAGGTTTATGAATAAGTTTCGTTTTTGATGCAAGATAAGTAAAAGCTACTATTCCTATAGGTTTTCCTATAACTAGTCCGAAAACAACTCCTAAAACTATCATAAGATGTTGTGAAACCCCACTAAAATCTATAACAACTCCTGCATTTGCAAAAGCAAAAAGTGGCATAATAAAAAATGCACTAAACCCATGAAGCTGATGTTCTAATTTGACTAATGGATTTTGTACTTTATCATATCCATAAGCTATATTTTCTAAAGCATCTATTTGATGATGATTTAAAATTGGTATCTCATCGATGTGTTTTTCAAATTCATCTATTGCTTTTTTTGAAGTTTCAATAAATTTTCTCTCTTCAATTTTTGAACTAATAGGTATAGCTAAAGCTAATAATACCCCAGCAATAGTTGCGTGAATACCTATAGCATGTATATAAACCCATAAAAAAATTCCAAGAATTAGATAAGGCCAAAGTGCTTTTACACCTTTAAGATTGAGTATCCAAATCAATGCATAAATTAAAATAGCATGGAGAAAATAAGCTGCATGAATTTCACTTGTGTATACAGTTGCTACTACTAAAACAGCCCCCAAATCATCAACAACAGCAAGTGCTACTAAAAATAATTTTAATGCTGGATTTACTTTGTTACCAAGAAGCAGTAAAATTCCTAATGCAAATGCAATATCTGTAGCCATAGGAACTCCAAAACCAATTGGATTTTCAGGATTTAATCCTACATAAATAAGTGCAGGAATCACCATTCCACCTACTGCTGCAATTACAGGAAAAGAAGCTTTTCTTACACTGCTTAACTCACCTATAAGCATCTCTCTTTTAATCTCTAATCCAACCATTAAAAAAAATAGTGCCATCAAACCATCATTTATCCACATAGATAAACTCATAGAGATATTCATATCCCCCATAGTTACACCAAGTGGTGCATGCCATAGATTATAATACTCTTGCGAAAGTGAAGAATTTGCTACAATAACGGCAACTACAGTTGCAGTAAAAAGTAAAAATCCACTAAATGCTTCTTTGGATATAAAATCCTGAAAAGTCTCAACATATTTTGTCATACTTAAATTCCTTTTATTAATTACTAACTTTGCTTATTCTATAAAAAATCTATTAAAATAACATTAACCTTGTTTATTAATCAATATATAATGCAATCCAATTCTAATTGATTAATAGATATAATAATCATTATAAATTATCTAAAGATAATTTTAAGAGGAAAATATAAATTGGATAATTCTGAATTATTAAACTTAACATTCTATCTATTTGCTGTTGCTACTTTACTTGTTGCACTTTCTAAAAAACTTGGTCTGGGTAGTATATTAGGACTTTTAATTGCTGGTGTAATTGTAGGTCCCTATTCTCCTGGTCCAATTTTAACAAATAAAGTTGATGCGGTACGACATATTACTGAATTTGGTGTAGTTTTATTACTCTTTGTCATAGGCTTAGAGATGCAACCTAAAAAACTTTGGGATATGAGAAAAGAAGTATTTGGTTTAGGAAGTGCACAAATTATTCTATCTGGTATTTTAATTTTTATCTATAGTACTTTTTATTCTCAGTCTTGGCAAGTTGCATTATTAGTAGGTCTTACATTCGCACTTTCATCTACTGCATTTGTAATGCAAATTTTACAAGAGAAAGGACAATTATATTCCCCTGTAGGGAAAAGTGGCTTTGCAATTTTATTAATGCAAGATCTCGCTGTTGTTCCATTACTAGCTTTAGTTCCAATTTTGGCCAAAGGGGGAGATCTTTCTCAAGGACATTCTTTATGGCAACAAATTTTTATTGCACTTGGTTCAATTATAACTTTGATAGCATTGGGGAAATATATCATTCCAAAAATTTTAGATTATTTAGCAAGAAATCAAAATCGTGATGCTTTTTTCTTTTCTGTTATGCTTGCGGTAATTTTTGCAGCATGGGCAATGGAACATGCTGGTCTTTCAATGGCATTGGGAGCTTTTATTATGGGAATGATGCTATCAAGTTCTAAATATCATTATCAAATACAAGCCCATGTCGAACCTTATAAAGGACTCTTAATGACTATGTTCTTTATTGCAGTTGGGATGTCTATCGATATCCATGCAATGATGAATGACCCTTTAATTTTAATTCAACATCTTTTTGTAATTATGGGGATTAAAATTATTGCTTTATTTGTTTTAATGTTATATATGGGATATAGTAGATCAACAGCTGCTTCCGTTTCATTTCTTTTGTCACAAAGTGGAGAATTTGGATTTGTTCTTTTTGGTTCTGCTAAAGCATTAGGTGTAATTAGTGATGAACTTTTTATTGCTGCTGTAACAATAATCTCTTTTAGTATGCTTCTTACACCAATGATAGTAAATATTGGAGATAAACTTGCTCTTAAATTAAATAATGAACCTATCAAAATAGAGTCTGCCTATGTACCAGAAGAGTTATGGAAAGGTGTTGTCATTGCTGGATATGGGCGAGTAGGTAGATTAGTTGCTACAATGTTAGAATATGCTGGTGTTCCCTATATTGCTTTTGATATAGACTCTAAAAGAGTAGAACTAGGACAAAAAGAGGGAAGAGCTGTATACTATGGTGAACTTAGTGAACTAGAATTTTTAAATAAAATAGGTCTTGAGAGAGTTGAAGCAGTTATTATAACAGTTGATAATCACCATACATCTTCAAAAATAATCTCACACATAAGAGCACAATATCCTATTTTAAAAGTTCTTTCAAGAACACGAGATATGGAAACACGTGATGCATTATTAAAACATGGCGCAACATGGGCAATGCCAGAAGCTGCCGAAGGTAGTTTAAGACTTGCTGCTGAAACACTACTAAATCTTGGACGAACAAGAGAAGAGGTTTTTGATATTCTTACATTCTTTAGAAAAGATGATTATGAAACAATTAGAGAACTTCACAAACATTATAGTAAAGATTAATATTCATTGTATAAAATATAATACATTTCAAGAGAAATTCTTTTAAAAATATTTGATATAATATACTCATGAACAATATACTTATAGCAATTTTTTTAGCGATTTCATTTGCTACGATATTCAATATTATTTTTAAAAGATATGGTATCTCACATATTATTGGATATATCCTTTCTGGTACTATTATTAGTTATATTTTTAATTTTAATGGCATTGACATACATTCACTTGAATTAATCGGTGAATTTGGAATTGTATTTTTGATGTTTACTATCGGATTAGAACTCAATTTTGACAAAATTCGTAAAATGAAAGAGATACTTCTTGTAAATGGTTTTTTACAAGTTATTTTAAGTACCTTGGTAATATTTATCATCTCTTATTTTATTTTTAAATTAGATTTTAATACTTCGATTATTATCTCATTAGCATTTTCCCTTTCATCAACTGCTATTGTGTTAACTTATCTTAAGGAATCAAAAGATATTCATACACCTTATGGGGAAAAATCATTGGGAATTTTAATATTTCAAGATTTAGCAGTGATACCTATACTTTTACTTATAACTTTTCTAACAAATGATACATTATCTTTAACAGAAGTTTTATTTCAAACTTTTATATCTGCATTGATAATTATCTTATTTATGTTTACAATTGGGAAAAAAATAGTAAATATACTCCTTAGATCTTCAGCTTCAAGTGGTTTAGAAGAACTGTTTTTAGGGGCTGTTTTTTCTATAGTGATTGGGGCTTCACTTTTAGCTCATGATTTAGGGTTTACTTACTCTTTGGGTGCCTTTATTGCTGGTATGATTATAGCTGATACTGGATATAGTGTAAAAGTAGAATCAGATATCTCTAGCTACAAAGACCTGCTTTTAGGAGCATTTTTCTTTAGTGTTGGAACTAAAATAGATGTATTTTACTTTTTAAACAATCTTCATATTATATTTGCTATTTTTGTGGGAGTATTTTTATTTAAAGCGATAGTTATCTATATAATTATGATAAAAAAATCAGATAAAAATAGTGCCGTAAAAACTGCTCTTGCGCTAGCTAGCGTTGGGGAATTTTCATTTGCTATTTTTGCACTAGCACTTTCAAATCATCTGATTTCTCCTCAAATGGCAAGTTTTTTGATACTTATAACTGTAATTTCGATGATACTGACACCATTTATCGTAAATAATATTTATAAACTTTCATCATATTTTGCAAAAGAGTTTTATGAATCAGATGTTATTACTCCAATTGAGGCAAAAAACCATGTGGTAATAGCTGGATTTTCTATGCTAGGAAGAATTGTCGCACAAGAATTAAGTACACAAGAGATACCATTTGTTATCATCTCAGATAACTTAAAACATGTATTACTCGCAAGAAAGTTAGGCTATATGGGATACTTTGGTCACCTTGATAAACTTCCTGTTTTGGAGTCTCTAAAAGTAGATGAAGCACGAGCTATCATCATAACCGTGTCTAATCCTAAAAGAAAAAGACTTATAAGTGAAGCAGTATTGCATTTTGAACCAAATTCAAATATCATAGTAAAAATTGACTCCATAGATGAGAGAAAAGCTCTGAAAGATTTACCAATCAAAAGTTTTGTTGATTCAAATCTTGAAGTTGGGAAACTTCTCGTAAGTGAAGCATCAAATGCCTAATACTATACCTTGCGTCATCTTAAGTGGTGGACAAAGTAGTCGTATGGGTGAAGATAAATCACTTATGCAATTTGATAATGAAACAACAATGATTGAGTATCTATATAGGAAACTTCTTCCCATATTTGACAATATATATATCTCAGCAAAAACAGATAAATATGAGAAACTTCAACTTCCAAATAAACAACTTATCTTAGATAAAAATCAAACTATTTTTTCTCCAATGATAGCACTAGAGACAATATTTCAAACTCTAAAAGATGAAAAAGTTTTTATAATCACAGTAGATACACCTTTTGTAGAAAAGGAGACTATAGAAAAGCTCATCAAAAATTCAAGTGACTTTTCTATCACTATTGCAAAAGATAATGATAATAATATACATAATCTTTGTGGAGTATTTTCAAGAGATGTTTTACCAACTATTCAAGAGATGATAAAGAAAGATATTCATAAAATAAACTATATGATAAAAAACTCAAAAAACTATCAAGAGATAGTTTTTGAAAATTATGAACAGTTTTTAAATATTAATACAAAAGAAACCTATCAAAAGGCTAAAAACGCACTAAAAAAATTCTAGCTGCTTTATAGAGATTTATAAAAAGAAGTATATTTGATACTATAAAAAAGATTGCTCCATATTTGATAAGATACTCACTACTAAAACTCAATCCCCCAATAAAAAACAATACACTTGCAAGATGAAGATTAAACTGCATTTGACTCCATTTTATACTTATCATATCTCTCATAGTTGGGATATCAAAAATACCTTTACTACTTAGATGAAACCATGTAAGAAAAGGAACTATTTTATATAACATCCCATTCATAAGTGTATAAACAAAACCAAGCTCCCAAATGATACCTAGAAATTGTAATGGCAATTGCACTATCCAAGATAGAGTACCCATCATCAAAAATATCATTGAAGTTATATAAAAATATACAGAGATATCTTTGAGTTTTCTTTTTCTATTTTTTAATTTTTGTATAGTTATATATCCAAAATAAAGTATAACACCACTCATTAAAAACTTATAAACTGTATCAAAACCCAAGTTCATAAATATATTAAAACCATAACAAATCAAAACAAGTGTAGTAAACAGTATAATAAATTTTTGTTGCTTTTGAGAAAAAGCATCTGCCACCCAAAACATTGGAACCACTTGAAATGTGATTGAAACTATAAGTAAAAAGATAAATCCAAAAAATATATAATTGTAATGTATAAGTGCAATATCATAATGAGAAGTAGAGATATTAGCCAGTGCATGAGAGATAATAAGATGGATACCTATGAAAAAAGCTACCATTAGAAACACTAACGAAAGTGTCATACCCAGTACTATCCATGATTTTTTTTGTACCTTTAAAAGTTGTACCAAAGCAATAGAAGTAAACAAAAATAAACCTAAAAGTAAAAAATTTGAAGCGATAAAAAAAAGTAACTTATTATATAAAACAAAACCTACTACAAAAGAGATAATTCCAAGAACTAAAAGTGTATAAGTAGTATTTGCTACAATCATAGGTTTAGGTATAACAGCACCTGCAACAACAGGAAGCATCTGTTGCAATGCCCCAAAAACTATCATCACCATAAATCCTATAGTAAGTAGATGTATAGTAGCAATTGTAGTAGGAGAATGTATTTCAAAGCTATCCCCAAAAAGTAATAAAACTCCAGCAATAAGAGCAAAAATAGGTGCTGTTAAAAAAAACTTTAAAGGTGCTCTAAATGGTGGAGCTTGATCAAGACTTAGTCCTGCAAACATTCGATATATTCTCTCTTTTTTTCATTATTTTTATAGATATAAATTAAAACTTCATTGCTAGTATGTTTTATATCATATCCATAGTTATTCTCTTTTAGGATAGTCAATAACATCATAGGTTCTAGTCTATGTATCATTTTGATATAATTATTATCATCTAGTTTAGATAAGTTTGAAACTGCAAGATTTAAAGGCTCAGGGGCTTCTAATTCTCTACAGTCAAGTATGATTTCATTATACATATTTAGATATTTTGCATCTTTTGGATAATCTCATCACTTGGAAGATTTTCATCAGCCATATTGTACATCATTTGCTCCTCTTTCATATTGTGTTGTTGCATCACAAATAAAAGATTTTCACTTAATCCTAAAAATCTTTCCTTATCATTTAGTTCAATGGCATCTTTCATCTGAGTAAATAAAGCTCTCATTTGTTCATGCTCCATAATCATCACACCAGTAGGATTACAATGCCCTCCTCCACATTCATTGAACTCTTTAAACATAACTTTCTCTTCCATATCAAAGTGGTGTAACATATGCTTTTCAAACTCATCATACATTGTTTTTCCACCCTCAAAGTTTCCACTATCTACTATATTTTCAAGATTTGCAAACTGCTCATCACAAGCTCTATGGTCTGCTGTCATAAATTGATTTATTGTCATTTTTATTCCTTAATTATTTTAAGAAATTATAGAAAGATTTTAGAATAGTTGCATTGATGTATATCAATTATTTTTGTATTCTCTTATCCTACGAATTTATATTTTTGTTCCTCTTTTAATCGCTCTGCAATCCAAACTTTTATGATAGATTGTCTTGTTACCCCTATTCTTTTAGCTTCTTGGTCAAGTTGTATCAAAATATTCTCTGGAAAATCTACATTTATTTTTTTTGTTTTTATTGTTTTATCAAAATCAGCTAGTTTTAGGGATTTTGTTTCATCTAAATAGGAACTTATATCTTCTTGATTGTCAAATTTTGTATCAAATTCTTCAGTTGTTATTTTTTTCATAAATTGTCACCTCATTTTTTCGACATCTTCTTACACTTATAATACGATATTTTTCATCTCTTATGGTAAAAATTGCTACAAAACATTTATCTTGTAGTCTTGATATAAGTGCATATCTCATCTCACCATTAATATCTTTTGCAGGTATTACAGTTGCTTCATCATTCCATAATAATTTTGCTTCTTCAAAACTAATACCATGTTTCTCTTTATTTTTCATACTTTTTTGTTTATCGTATTCAAAATACATCTATCCCTCCAAAGTATAGAAAAGATATAGTTATTATATATTTATTATATAAAAATGTCAATAAGATATCTTTCTAGTTATTTATATTTATCTTATCATCTTTTTTGATTTGAGGTTAAAAATATTGCACAATGTAATGTTTTGTAAAATTTGTAGTTTTACTTTATTTGATTACTTAATAGTATGTATTCCACCTCAGGAGAAGATAGAACGAGAGAAATTAAAATGATGAAAGTGTTTTTTTGATTCTTCAAAAATTTAAATAGGTTGATAGTTTAAATCAAGTTTAGAATCTGATAATTTATCCCCAGTTAAACAACAATGTTCACAATAGTCAATTCCATCAAAAGAAAGACAGTATATGCCATTGTTAATAAAAATATGTTTTTTCTCGATAGCTTTTTTGTGAATTAACTGAAATTCATTTTTACTACAGTTTAATTTATTTTCGAGAAATTCATTAAGAGTTTCTGTAGAAAATTCAATTTGATATTCATTTTCATAAAGATATTTTAAATATATTTTATACTTTTCTCTAATCATTTTTATTTTCCTTTTAATAGTTATCATTAATGTTATTATATTTAAATTTACATCTGACTTAAAATAGTAAATTTACCTAAAATATTAGAATTACTCTTTTTAAACTTCAATATTATTTAGATTTTTTCAAAGCCTCTATCTCAAACCAACCATCATTTACCCTATCCTCTTTTATCCCTATCATTGGTTTCTTTTCACTTTGCCATAGTGCTTCTTGCGGTTTTGGACACGCTCTTACACACTCTCCACAGTAGATACAAAGGTGTGAATTGTATTTGTACTCTTGGCTTTTTTTATTTTTTGGATTTTCACTTGGATTACCCGTAGGTACAAAAAGAATCGCACCTGGTGGACAAGCTTTTTCACACTTTAGACAATAGATACAATGCTCTTCCCCATACTCTATAAGTCCTCTATGACCTGCAGGTTTTTCTATAGGAGAGGCAGGATAGTCTATAGTTTGTGGTTTGGTAAATAAGTTTTTAAAAGCTTTTTTTATTGAACTAAACATCTTTTATCCTACTTAGCAGTACACGACATACATGGGTCAAACGATGCTAATATAGCTGGTGCATCTGCATAGTTTGAACCTTTAAACACTTCCATAAAAGCTGGGATACAAGAAAATGTTGGCGTTTTAATCCGCATACGATTTAAAAGTGGTTTCCCCTCCCCTTTTATATAATACATTAACTCACCTCTTGGTGCTTCCAGTCTTATAAGAGCTTCTCCATTTGGTTTCCCCTTAAGTTTTGTAAATATATCACCTTCAGGTAATCCATCTACAATATTTTCACACATCTGTATAGAATTTAAAATCTCTTTAAGTCTCACAATATTTCGTGAATGTATATCACCCAAAATTGACACTTGCATTTTATATCCCACCTCATCATAAGGAAGATAATTTGTCTCACTTCTTACATCCGTTGCTAACCCAGCTGCCCGAGCAAGTGGTCCTATGGCATTGTAATCATATGCTTCCTCTAACGTTAAAGTTCCTATATTTTGAAACTTTAGTGATAAACTCCAATTGTTTGTAAACTCATAAATATACTCATCTACTTTTGATTTTATCAATTTTAGATTTGTTTTAATATCTTTGATAATATCAGTTGTAATATCACGATTTACCCCACCTATACTGACATAGTCAAACTGTATCCTATTTCCTGTGATTTTCTCTTGCAAGTCCATCACATATTCTCTATCACCCATGATTTGCATAAACATAGCTTCAAATCCTGCATTTTCTGCTGTGTGAGATAAACACAACATATGTGAGTGGATACGATCAAGTTCTACAAGTAATATACGAAGATATTTTGCTTTTTGTGTTATTTCACCTTCTAGTAAACTCTCCACAGCTGTTGTATAACAAAGAGAGTGTGTAATAGCACAAAGCCCACAAATTCTAGCTACAACATACGGTACTGCATCAAAATTAAACTTAGTAGTACACGCTTTTTCTATCCCTCTATGTACAAATCCAACATCACTATCTACTGCAACTATTTTTTCATTTTCACATGCAAATTTAAATTTAACTGGTTCTAAAAGTGAGATATGCTGACTTCCAAGTGGTATATTGATAATTTTTTTATTTGCCATAATTATATCCCACAACTTCCCAGTGGCATCTGCTCACTGTCTTCGTCTAAGTAAAGTCCTTTACTACTTCCTTCAATATCAATACCAAACATATCTACAATCTCCCTTTGTGAGATTATCGCACTAGGAAGTATCTCTACAATACTTGGTACTACCTCATACTGTTTTACATTTACATAAAACATTGTTAGAGTATCAACTTCTCTATAAGTTGCAAATATCCATTGTATTTGTGTTGTTTCCTCATCTATTTTTAGACCATTAAGTGTTAAAAAATGATGTTTTTCTTTCTCATAAAAATTTTTTATATCTTCAACAACTGTTTTTAAAGTAGTTTCTCTTTTATCAATCATCATTGCCCTTTTGTTTTGTTTCTAAAATTTCTAAAGCTTTTACAACACCATCCATGATAAGTTCAGGACTTGCAGCACACCCAGGGATATACACATCAACAGGGATATATCTATCAATCCCATCTTCAACATTATACATACCACGAAAAACTCCACCAGTACAAGTACAGCTTCCAACTGCAACGACAACTTTTGGATTTGGCATCTGATTATAAAGCTCTACAAGTCTTTCTCTACTTCTATAGGTAACTGGACCAGTCACTAGAAAAATATCTGATTGCTTTGGATTTCCTGTATTTACAACACCAAATCTCTCTAAATCATACTTAGGAGAAAGACACGCTAAAATTTCTATATCACAACCATTACAACTTCCTGCATTATAGTGAAGTATCCAAGGGGATTTTTTTCTATATTTTTCAAACATCTAAAACCCCTAATCCAACTAATATTAAATTTATAATACTTAAAATTAAACCTATTGATAATACAATTTGCAATAAGTTTTTGATTTTTATCCTTGCTGTTGCATTATCCACTAAGTTAACCACTAAAAACACAGATATAAACATCAAACTACCATATAAAAAACTATCTCCTGCAAAAAGTAATAAAATACTGTAGATAAAAACATATTCAATCCATTTTGCCATATACACTATCTCAAAAAATACTCCACTAAACTCAACCTCGATTCCACCTACAATTTCTTGGTGAGCTTCTGTTGCATCAAAAGGAGATTTTTTTAACTTAATAGGTATGACTAATAAAAATGCGAAAAACAATAAAAAAAGTTGTGCAACTTCACTCTTTTGTGATCGTATAATTTCAATATCAAAACTACTATTAAGTATATAAAATCCAACTGCAACAAATATCAATATAGGTTCATATGCCACTATTGATAGTAATTCTCTGTTTGAACCAATATGTGAATATACAGAGTTTACACTATATCCAGCAAGAACTAAAAATATTGACGATAAAAGATGTATAAATATCACATACAAAAGATTTACACCAAAAATCACCAAACCTACTGCAATCCATAAAGTTAAAAGATGCATAATGGCAAATACAATATGATAATTATTTACTATAAAAGGTTCTTTCCCCATTAATTTATACATATCATAAAAAGGTTGCAATACTGGTGGTCCTATTCTATTTTGCATCCTTGCTCGAAGTACCCTCTCTATTCCATAAATCAATCCACCAAAAATTGGAGCTAATATTATCAATAAATATTCCATTATATTACCCCCATATAGACTATAAGAACCATTAAAAAAATAGATATGTAGACTATTAATTCTTTGAATTTATCTTCAATTATAAAATAGTATGCACTTAATTGCACTGTATCTTTTTCAGCACAATTATAAGGGGCTACTTTTTTGATATTTTTCAAGGTTAACATATATAATAATCCAAAAGTAACAAGTATTAAAAAACCAGCTACTAATATCTCTATATGTGTCATAAAATCATTGATATAACTTATATAAATTCCCAAACATAAAAGCCCAACTAAAATAAAAGAGGTAAACTTATATGTCCAATCTATTACCACTTTTTCATGTATTTGATCATCAAAAGCTATAAGTTTTGTTAAAACTTTAAAATATAAAAGTGTTAAAAAGACAGAACCAATTAATAAAAATAATAAAGGGAAGATATAAAATATATTCTCACTTATTAAAGATGAAATCAGTTCTATAGAGGCAAATTTTCCTATAAAAACTCCAAAAGGAGGAAGTGTTAAAGAAGCAAAACTCACTACAATAAAAAATACCAATAGTTTTGACCTACTTATCAAATAATCAATATCTTGTAAATATTTCAAATGAAATACTTTTTCTAAAATACCTGCTTGTAAAAATAATAAAGCTTTAGAAATAGCATGAAAAACAATAAGTATTAAACAAATATTTATAGCCTCAGGTGTACCAATTGAAGCCATTGCCATCATTAAGGCTAAAAGAGCAATTGTAGAAAGTCCAAGTATCTCTTTAAAAAAATCTTTTCCTAAAGCCAAAAGAGAAGCCGACATAAATACAAATGTTCCAAAAAATATAACTGCAAGAGATATAGTCGAGGAAAAAGCTGGGGCTATTTTTAAAATAAGATAAGGTGCTATTTTTACCATTGTTGCACTATGTAAAATTGCACTTACTGGAGTTGGAGCTACCATTGCCCCTAAAAGCCATTTATCAAAAGGTATTGATGCACCTTTAACAAAAGCTGCAAGAACTAAAAGTGAGATAGGAAGTAAAAACAATCCATTAATATGTTTAATTAAAGTATCAAAATATATTGTATCATAATAATACACTCCACTTAATAAACTTAACAAAATAGCAACGCCACCTATTTGATTCATCCACAAAGCTCTTCTCGCATTTTGTATAGAGAGTTCATCATTTCTATATCGAATAAGAATATATGAACATAAAGTTGTAAGCTCAAAAGCTAGAAAAAATATCTCAACATTATTTGTAGTAACAACTAAATTCATCACTCCGATAAAGAAGAATAAAATAGAGATAAAAAGATTTTTTTTACAAGCCTTAAAATCTTCACTTTGAATATATTGTAAAGAATAAATAATAATAATCCCACCAATAATATTTACAATCAGTAACATCACAAATGATACTTTATCAACTATAATATCGTGAGAAGTTATAGTTGGAAAAAACTGTAAAAATACCACAAATAATACCAATTGTATACTTGCAAATACACCTATAAGTTTATCTTTATATTTAACCCCTTGTGAAAGAAAATATCCTAAAAGAATAAAATCTAAAACAAGAAAAACAGTATGCACCATATGATTAAAATTAAGTTCAATAATTGTTTTAGATAAAAATAATTTCAAAGAAATAACAATCAAGAATCCAACAAACAAATAAGTAGCAATATTTCGGACTCTCACACTATTAAAAAGTATTGCTACAGCAAAGACCAAAGGTAAAAATATCAACATTAAAACATATTCAGACATATAGCTTCCACCTTTTTTCAATATTAGAAATATAACATAGTTTAGTTACTAAAAAATTACAATTACATACTTTTATACCATAAATTGTATAATAGGCAATAAAAGTTTATAGGAAGATTACATTGAAAACTAAAAAAGAGTTAAAAAAAGAATTTATTATCCAAGGTGCCTTGGAACTTTTTGCAAAAAATGGTTTCTATACAACTACTATACCTGATATTGCCAAAGCTTTAAAAATGAGTGTAGGAAATATGTACAACTACTTCAAATCAAAAGATATTTTAGCAAAAGAGATTATTAAACATATCTCACAATATTTAGGTGAACAACTCAAAAGTATTAATGAAAAAGATATCTCAACCCAAGAAAAAACAAAACAAATTGTTACAGTATATTTTCAAACAGCAAACTTACGCCCTGAGATGATTGACTATTTTTTAAGAGTCTTTTTATCAAATCGAGAAGTATTTAAAGATGGCTGTGAGGGGATGATTTGTGTTAATGATTTTGTAACAGAGATTATGATTTATTTTGAAGATGGCGTTAAAAATGAAGAACTTAGAGACCAAGACTTTTTTAGTGCTTTTGGTTTATTTATGGGATATTTAGGTGGTATGGTTTTCTTAAAAGGTGAAAATATCCTCCCAAATGACCTTAACAGCTATATAGATGATATTAGTAATAACATTTATAAGGCTCTCAAAGTATAGTTTATGAAACTTTTATGGCTTAATTTACTTTCATGTCATGGAAATGTACACTCGTTTTTAAATTATCCCCATATTGAAAAGTTTTTACAAGACTTTACTTTTATTTATCACCCTACTTTAGAAACTAATTATAGTTTACAAGATGTTGTTTCTAAAGATCTACCTTGTGATGTGTTACTTATTGATGGGACTCTAGAAGATGGTCATACAAAAGCCGATGTAGATATAAAAACTATCATAGAACAATATGGTAGCAAAGCAAAAAAAATCATCACTGTTGGAACTTGTGCCGCTTTTGGTGGTATTTTTTTAAATAATGAAAATAGTAAATATGGTCTTCATTTTAGACAAAAATTAGTCCATAACAGATATCAACACTTAAAAAATAAAACTATTAATATCTCTGGTTGCCCTATTCATCCAGAAATTTTGGTTAATACTTTATACAGTATAAAAAAAGATTACGAACTTCAATTAGATCCTTATCTTAGACCAAAAGAATTTTATGCAACTACTATACATAATGGTTGTACAAGAAACGAATATTTTGAATATAAAATTGATAATCATAAATTTGGTAATTTAGAAGGATGTATGTTTTATGACCATGGATGTCAAGGACCCTATACAAATGGTAGTTGTAATAAAATACTTTGGAATGAAATAAACTCAAAAACACGAGTAGGACATCCTTGTATGGGATGTACAGAACCAACTTTTCCAAAAGAAAATCTTTTTGAAACCAAGAAAAATATGGGGATACCACAAAATCTTCCATTAGGAGTTCCAAAACGCGCTTACCTTTCACTAGCTGGTGTTGCAAAAGCTTTTAAAATAGAGAGATTTGAAATAAAACTGATGGACAACTGATGATAGAACTTATAGAAAAAATAGAGGGTGAAGCGAAACTTAATTTTAGTTTTACAAATAAAAAAATAGATTTTGTAGATATTGAGTTTACAAGTTCAAGACATATAGAAAATATACTCAAAGGAAAAAATCCTCTTGATGCACTTGTAATCAATCCAAGAGTCTGTGGCATTTGTAATCATGCACATCTCATTGCCACAGTTCAAGCACTTGAAAATTGTTATGAGAACATTGAGATTTCACAAAAAGCTAAAATAGCACGAGAACTGACACTAAATTTTGAGATAATTCAAAATCATTTTAAATGGATATATCTTACACTTTTTCCACTTCTGGGATTTAAACAAAATATAAAAGGTGCAACATATCCTTCACAACTTATGTCAAAAGCAATTGCTACCATAGCTGGACAATATCCACATAACTCTTATGCTATTGTTGGTGGAATTGTAAGTGAAATCACAAGCACAGATTTATTAAAAATGGAAAACTATATAGATGAAGTTATTAAATTCTACCAAGATACTCTTATCAATGCAAATATTGAAGATTTTTTAGCTTGTGAAAGTGTTGAAAAGATTTTAAGTGCTACAGGAGATTTACCTCTTATTTTAAATACTTTAAAACAGAAAAAAATATCTAAAATAGGAAAAAGTTTTGATAGATTCATTGCTTTTGGAAACAATAGTTATTTTCAAGGTGGACGTGGCGTAAAAACAAAAATAAATCACAATATAAATGTAAAATATGTCAATGAACATCCAAATAAAAACTCTTATGCAAAAAATGTAAAATTTAAAAACTATTACTATGAAGTGGGAGCTCTAAGTCGTGCAATGATAAATAAAACACCTCTTATTAAAGATAGTCATAGACGATATCAAGATAGCATTTTTTCAAGAATTTTGGCAAGAATTTGTGAAATTCCACAACTACTTATTCATTCTAAAGAGCTCATAGCACAGATCAATTTGAAAGAACCTTCGTATATAAAACCAAAAATTGAGATTTCTAAACTCAATGCAACAGGAGTTGGTATAGTTGAAGCAGCACGCGGATCACTTATTCATAAAGTAACTATAAAAGAAAATCAAATTATAGACTATCAAATCATTACTCCAACACAATGGAATTTAAGTAATGGGACAAAACAAGATTTGGGAATCTCACAAAAAGCGATAATAGGATTAGATAATACCCAAGTAGCACAGATAGTTTTTAAAAGCTTTGATGTATGTTCCGTGTGTACGACACATTAATTTGTTACTTTATTGTAATTCAAATTTTGATATAATTGCCTAAAGGTAAGACAAAAATAATGAAAAAAAGTTTATACGAAACACTCTATACTGCAATAATGATTGTATTTAGTGTGTTTATAGTTGTTACAATTCTATTTAATGCATTATTATCTTATAATAGTTTTTTAAAAGATAAAGAAAAGATTCAACAAGAAACATTAAATGCAAAAAAAGAATTAATGAAAAATAAAGTTGATTTTTTTATAACTGATATAGAATCTTCAAGAAAAAAACTTCAAGAAAAAACAAAAAAAGAGTTACAAAAAAGAGTTGATGTAGCATACAACATTGCAGAAAATTTATATAAAACACAAAAAAATAATCCAAATATTCAAAGTATTATTATTGAATCATTAAGAGAATTAAAATTTTATGATATAGGTGATCAATATGTTTTTATGACGAAGCTTGATGGTACATTTTTATTAGTCTCAGGATTAAAACATCTTGAAGGTAAAAATGTATTTAATCTTACAACCCAAAGTAACAAAAAATCTATTCATGATATTATTACTATGGTTAAAGAGAAAAAAGAGGGATTTTTTGAGTATGAGTGGCAAAATCACAATACCTTAGTATTTGAAAAGAAAATATCTTATTTTAAATATTTTGAACCATTTGATTGTTATATTGGAACTGGGGTATTTTTAACAGATATAGAAGAAAAACTAAAACAACACTTTTTAGCAAAAATAGATAGTTTTCGATTTGGAACTACATTAAGCAACTATATTTTTTCTGCTTCTTACGATGGAATATCTTACACAGAACCAGCAAAAGGGAAAAATGTTTATAATGTTACCGATGTAAATGGTCTTAAAGTAGTACAAGAACTAATAAAAGTAGCAAAATCAGGAAGTGGTTTTGTAACCTATAGTATACCATTAGGAAAAGACAAAACTTTAGACAAAATAAGTTATGTAGTTGGAATTGATAAGTGGCAACTCTATATTGGATTTGGAGAAACATTTAAAGATATAAATAATAGTATAGAAATCAAAAAGAAAGAACTACTATCTGAACTTTATAAAGATATTGTAACAACATTATTTTTAGGAATATTATTCTCAATTTTATTTTACTTCATATTAAAAACAATTAAAGAATCACTTACAACAGATATTAATAATCTCATAAAATCAATTTGTACACTTGTAAATGAAAACAAAAAAATAGAGTTAAATACACTTAAATTTAATGAATTTGAGCAAGTTGCAATACAAACAAATCAATTACTTGAAAATAAAATAAAAGTCGAAGCAACCCTTAAAGAAAAAGAAACATTACTCTATCAACAATCAAAAATGGCAGCAATGGGAGAACTTCTTGAAAATATTGCTCATCAATGGAGACAGCCTCTTTCTTTAATAACTATTTCAAGTACTGGAATTCAAGCAAAAAAAGAATATGGGCAATTAGATGACAAATTTTTGGATGAATCATTAGAGAATATTAATGAAAATGCTGAATATCTTTCAAATACCATAGATGACTTTAGAAACTTTTTTGTTACAAGTGTAAGTAAAGAGTATTTTAAAATTGATAAAATTCTTGATAAAACACTAAAGTTAATACATTTAAGAGATAAAATGAAGGAAGTTTCTCTTGTAAAACAAATAGAGCCTATTGAAATAAATAGTTTTAAAAATCAACTTTTACAGATTTTGTTGGTTATTCTTAATAATGCTTATGATGCACTTGAAAACATTCAAGATGTAAAATTACTTTTCATAGAAGTATCAAAAGAAAATGATTTAATAACAATTATTATTAAAGATAATGCAGGTGGAATAAAAACGGAATATTTAGAAAAAATATTTGAACCATATTTTACAACAAAACATAAAACAAAAGGTACTGGTGTAGGACTTTATATGGCTAGAGAAATTATAGTGAAACACCTTCAAGGTAATATTACAGTTATAAATGACACCTATACCTATAAGAAAAAAGAATACATGGGTGCAAAATTTATTATTACATTTCCTAATTCAGTATAAGTTTTATTAAAGCTATATTGCCCTACAATTTTATTATATGAATGAATATTCAGATAATTTAAAAGGGGAATGTCATGACTGATAGAAGAGATGCATTAGCTTCAATGTTCAGTGCAAAAGGTGCAAAAGTAAATACAAACCGTGGTGATGAGTATTATAATAACTTGTTGGAGAAGATGAATCGAAGACTTGATGAGTTAGAAAAAACTGAGGTTGCCTCAAAAACATCTATAGAACATGTTTTGGAAGCAGAAGGTCTTACAAGAAGAGATTTTATGAAGTGGGCAAGTGCAGCCTGTGCTATGCTTATGCTTCCTCCTACATTTACACCAGTAGTTTTACGAGCTGCTGAACTTATGAATAGAGTTCCGGTCATTTGGCTTGAACTTCAAGATTGTGCGGGTAACTCTGAAGCAATTTTAAGAAGTGATGCACCTACTATCGATGAACTTATTTTAGATGTATTATCTTTAGAATTCAACGAAACTTTAATGGTTGCTGCCGGACACGAAGCAGAAGGACATTTAGAAGAAGCAATGAAAACTTTTAAAGGTAAATATATCTGTGTAGTTGAAGGTTCAATTCCTGTTGGTGCAGGTAAAGAGTGGTGTACTATCGGAGCAAAAGCTGAAACTTTTGAGGAACATTTACAACATGTCGCAAAAGATGCAGCAGCTCTTGTTGCAGTTGGTACATGTGCTACATTTGGTGGAGTTCCTGCGGCGGCTCCAAACCCTACTGGTGCTGTTGGTGTGCAAGATGTTGTAAAAGGGAAACCTATTATAAACATTCCAGCCTGTCCTGCAAATCCTGCAAATATTACTGGTACTATTTTACATTTTGTTCTTACAGGACAAATTCCAGAGTTAGACCATTTAAATAGACCAAAATTTGCATTTGGTTATAGAATCCATGATAACTGTGAAAGAAGAGCTCACTTTGATGCTGGAGAATTTGTTGAAGAGTGGGGAGATAAAGGGGCTGAAAATAACTTCTGTTTATATAAAATGGGATGTAAAGGTCCTATGACTTTCAACAACTGTTCAATTGTACGATACAATGAAGCAGTGAATTGGCCTATTGGTGCAGGTCATGGTTGTATTGGTTGTTCAGAGCCACAATTCTGGGATAAATATGCAACAGAACGACCAATCGCAGACAGTCGTATCAAAGCACCAACTGGTGGTGTAGAAAAATCTGTAGATGAATTTGGTTTAGGATTATTAACAGCGGCTGGTATTGGTATCGGTATTCACGCAGTAGCAAGTATTGCAGCAGGAAAAAAGAGGGAGATGAGTAATGGCAAATAAACATTTAATAGTAGATCCAATTACTAGAATTGAAGGTCACTTAAGAGTTGAGGCAATTATCGGTGAAGATAATATTATAAAAGATGCGTACGCAAGTAGTACAATGTTTAGAGGAATTGAAACTATTCTAAAAGGAAGAGATCCAAGAGATGCTGGACTTTTAGCTATGCGAATCTGTGGTGTTTGTACAGGTACTCACTACCAAAGAAGTATTGAAGCAGTTGAAGATGCATTTAATGTAACTATTCCAAAAAATGCTAGACTAGTCAGAAACTTAATTCAAGGTGCATTATACTTACATGACCACGTTGTACATTTCTATCATCTTCATGGACTTGACTGGGTTGATATTACAAGTGCACTTAAAGCAGATCCTGCTAAAGCGGAAGCTGAATCTTTTAATTGGCATAAAACTCCTTATGGTACAAGTAAATCAGAACTAATTCAAATACAAGAAAGACTTACTAAATTTGTTAAACAAGGTCGACTAGGAATTTTCTCAAATGCATATTGGGGAAATAAATCTTATAAACTTACTCCTGAACAAAATTTAATAGCAACAGCACACTATCTTCAAGCACTTGATTTACAAAGAGATGCAGCTAAAATGATGGCAATCTTTGGTGGTAAAATGCCACATCCTCAATCACTTGTCGTTGGTGGTGTTACTTGTGTTCAAGATATTAAAAACCCTGCAAGAATTGCACTATTTAAAACATTATTGAAAAAATTTAGACATTTTATCAAAACAGCATATCTTCCTGATTTAGCGATGGCTGGTGTAAAATATGTAGATGAAGCATTAGATGGAACTGGTGGTGGTCTTAAAAACTATATGACTTATGGTGACTTTAGACTTGATGACACAGGTTTTTACAAATCAGCACTTTTATTTCCAAGTGGTGTAGTTCTTAATGGTGACTTGTCAAAAGTATATCCATTTGACCAAAATAAAGTTGCAGAAGATGTTACTCATTCTTGGTACGAAGGTAATAAACCTCTTCATCCTTATGATGGTGAAACTGAACCTAAATATACTGGTTTTGAGAAAAAAGCTGATGGTTTCTCTTATATTAAACCAAAAGAAAAGTATTCTTGGATTAAATCACCAATTTATGATGATACAAGAGTAGAGGTTGGACCGTTAGCTAGAATGGTAGTAGGTGTTGCAGCTGGTGATGAAAGAATTACAAAATATGTAACTGGTTTCTTAGGACTTTTAGGTGAAAAATTAGGTTTAGGAAAAGCAGCACCTGCAAGTGCACTGTTCTCTACTGTTGGTAGAACAGCTGCTCGTGCTATTGAAAGTGAACTTTTAGCTGATGTAATGTTAGAATGGGTTGATGAACTAGCTGCAAATGTTGCAAATGGGGATTTATCTACATGGACAGAGTTTGATTTTAATACTGTATCAAAAGATGCAAAAGGTCATGGACTAGCAGAAGCACCAAGAGGTGGTTTAGGTCACTGGGTAAAAATCAAAGATGGTAAAATAGAAAACTACCAAGCGGTTGTTCCATCAACATGGAATGCAGCTCCAAGAGACTACAAAGATAGAATGGGTGCTTATGAAGCTTCATTAATAGGAACTAAAGTTGCTAATCCTGATCAGCCTTTAGAAATATTAAGAACTATACATAGTTTTGACCCATGTATTGCTTGTGCTGTACATATTGTAGATACTAAAGGAAAAGAGTTAAGTAGCTTTAAAGTCAATACTAGTTGTTCTATATAATAAGGGGGACAATATGAGTTATCAAAAAGTAAAAAGAATGACCACCTTTATGAGGTGGAACCATTGGGTTGTAGCTATTTGTATGGTTGCAGCTGTTGTTACAGGACTTTATATAGGACACCCTTATTATCAAAGTTTTATTGCTGATCCTGCTGTTGATAAATATGTAATGGCTTGGAACAGATGGATACATTTTATGGCAGCTATTATCTTTGACGTTAGTAGTATTGTGGTTGCTTATTTATACTTTTTTTCAAGATTTGAAAAACCATATAAAAAGCTAATTCCAAATATGAGTAATATAAAACAGTTCTTTGATGTGTTTATTAATTTAATTACTCTTAATAGAGTAAAAAAATTTGATTCAAGTCATGCAGATAGTTTTAATGCCGTATTCTTCTTTGTATTTCATCTTATGCTTGTATGGATGTTATTAACAGGTTTACAACTATATGTGCATGGACTTGCTTCTGGTATAAGTTCTATTGGGGCATGGTGGCCTTGGATATTACATGTTGCGACTGATTGGACAGTATGGGCAACGGGTGGTACATTTATGGATGTAAGACTATCTCACCACTATACTATGTATGCTATTATTGTGTGGGTTATGTTCCATATTTATTATCAAATATGGAGAACAATCTTTTGGAATGAAGGTGATATTAGTATCGTTGTTGGTGGTAGTAAATTTGTTAAAGAGGAGAAGCATTAAATAAAAGCCAACAGTTTGGCTTTTATTGCTTCGCACGGCAAAACTTATATGTAAAATTTATTTTACATAGTTTATGCCAATAACTACTATAATTATTCTCAAAGAGTAATACATTATAATGCTAGATGAGAAAATCTCATCTAGCATTTTTTTTAAAAAGGGAAAAATATGACAACAGCAATAGTGGGAGCTGGTACAATAATATTTCAAGATGAAGGTATTGGTGTTTATGCTTCAAAATACTTAAGTGAAAACTATACATTTGATAGTGATGTTACACTTGTAGATGGTGGTGTTTTAGGATTTCAACTGATGACTTATTATCAAGATTATGACAAAGTTTTAATACTTGATACAATCACAATGGAAGATACTGTAGGTTCTATTTATAATCTTCCAGCAAATGAACTTTTAGGACTTGGGAGTTATAAACAAACAGCCCATGAAGTTGAGATTGTTGAGATGCTCGAAATATGTTCACTTTTAGAAAATATGGCAGATGTCAATATAATAGGAATTGTTCCAGAAGATATTAAAAGTGTAAATGTTGGATTAAGTGATAGTATGAAAAAGGTCTTTCCAACATTTGTACAGACAGCATTAGATGAACTCCAAAAAGCAGGAATTAATCACACTAAAAAAGAAAAAGAAACTACTCTAGAAGATATTATAGCTGCCTATAAAGATCCAAGTAGTGAATGTAAGGAATATCAAAGTGCCAGTTAAACAAATAATAAACTATCATAGTAATAATACTTATTTTGCAGGATTTTTACAAACAATTATAAACAATAGTCAAATCAATGCCAGTGTCAAACAACAAAACAATAAAATAGAACTTTGCATAGATACAAATAATGAAAAAGATTTAGAACTATTCAATGAAAACCTTGCAAAATATTTACCTCATTCGATATTTTTAGGAGAAATCGAAACAATTAACAGTGATGAGAAAATATACCCTAGTGATTTTAAATCTGATGATTATAATATTGCTCCTTGTCCTAAATGTTTAGAACTCATACAAGACCCAAGTAGTCAATATTATTTAGATGAATCTTTTAAGTGTAATCATTATTCTAATCTAGTACAAAAAACTTATGAAGACTTTACAACTTTTTCTCCACATTATAGTCAAGATTGTGCTGTACTTATTACAAACAGTGAAAAAATAGATGATCTTTTTATACTTACAGAAGATGAAATAAAAGCTTTATTTAGTATAGAAAAACCAACTGTCAAAGCAACAATAAAAGATGAAACACTCAAAACTCTTACAGGTAAAAATTATATCTTTATCAAAGCACCTTACAATAATAGAAGTCTTTTGGCATCTATTAATGCAAAAGAAAGTGGTGTTGACTATTTGTTTTTTGAAGATACAAATGATTTAAAAGTTGTTGTTATCCAACAAAATAAAACAATCATTACAGCATCAAGAGTTGCTAAACAATTAGACTTATTAAATGAAGATAAAGTTCTCAATAGATTTTTAAATATTTCACAAGAAGCTGGATTTAACAAAGGTGCAATAGGTGCAAATCTAAGTCTTTTGGGAATCTCATTTATTGTATCAAATGAAGTTGGTGTTAAAAAAGTAATTCAGTTTCAAGAGTTTGATTTAAAGACAGTATTAGAAGAATTTAAAAGTGATGAAAAAAGAATAAAACTATTAGAAAATTTCTCTAAAAAATATCCTGAAATAGTACAAGAGTTTGAAACAAACCCTTCTATGAATATCTTTGAAACTATTTCATCTATTTTAGAACTAAAAGACAAAGGATTTGAAGCAGTATGTGATAAAGCCTATGAATTTAGAGGGAATGGTGGATTAAAAATCGATACAAACTTTACAAAAAATGGATTTAGTTATAGTGATTTTATTGGTTCAATTATAAGCTTTAAATTAGCAGGAGTAGAAGAGCATTATTTGGCATATTCTATTTTTGAAGCTTTGGCTGATATGAGTATTACAACACTAAACCAATTAAAAGAGAAATTCAATATCCAAAACTTTGTAATGATGGGAAATATGTTTGAAAACAGTGTTTTATATAGTAGAATACTTAGTAAATTTCAATTATCAAATCCTTACTTTAGTAAAGATATTGCATTAGATGAGTAAACTTTTACTCATCTACATAAAATAAAATACAATCTTAAATTTGTTATAATACCCAAAAGTAAAAAGGTAATTTATGTTTATACCAACTAACGGTTCTGAAGTAACAACAATATCAACACTAATTCAACTCTCAGTTGCACCAGTTTTCTTAATAGCTGGTGTTGCTGGACTTTTAAATGTCTTAACAAGTAGACTTACACGAACTATCGATAAATTAGAAATTATGGATGCTATTATAAATCAACATGAAAAAGAAGATGATGCCTGTAGTGAAGAAACTAAATACCTTATAAAAAGAAGAACCTTTTTACTTATGCGTATTCAAAATATCAATACTTCTATCTTTTTTGCAACATCTACTGGACTTATGATTGCTTTGGTTATTATAAGTGTATTTTTTAGTTCATTATTTTCTTTTGATAGTGAAATATTTATCTCTGTTGCATTTATTTTAGCAATGGTATTTTTAATTATATCACTATTATTATTTTTAAGTGAAATATATTTTACAAATCAATTTATAAGAACAAAAAAAGAAAGTACTCATATTTAGAGTGCTTTTTATCTTTTATATATTTTAAAATACCTATTTTTCATTTTATTTGAATTTAGCCCATCAAAGGCTTTTTGATACACTTCATTTTTTACAGCAACATAAGAACACGTAGGTAATATATCAATTTTTCCTATATCATCTTTAGCAAGCCCTATTCCAGCAGTTAAAGCTCCTAAAATATCTCCAGCTCTTAACTTATGACGTTTACCACCATTGATATATAAAGTAGAATAATCATATTCTAATCTTACATCATCTTTGGTTTTTATATCATCACTTGAAAGAAGTTCAAAAGTTGTATTCAAATACTCTTCTAAATCTTCAAATTTTCCCAAATTATCTACAAAACTAACAGCCACACCATCTTTTCCAGCTCGAGCTGTACGCCCAATTCTATGTGTATAGACTTCAAAGTCATTTGGTAAATCATAATTTATAACCATATCAACATCTTCAATATCAAGCCCTCTTGAAGCAACATCTGTTGCAATCAGTATGGGATAACTTTTATTCGCAAACATTATTAATGTTTCATCTCTATATTTTTGTTCCATATCACTATGAAGCACAAGAGGTTCCATATCATATTGTTCTAAACTATCTGCTAATTCATCACATTGAATTTTTGTATTACAAAAGATAATTACACTTTTTTGTGTAGGTTGAAAAAGTTTTAAAACTAAACTAGTTTTTTGATGTTCATTCACTTCGTAAAACTTTTGTGTGATACTATTACTTGAATGTGTTGATTCTACTTCTACAGTTATTGGATTAGATAAAATATTATTTGAAAGTTCTTCTATACTTTCAGGATAAGTTGCTGAAAAAAGCATTGTTTGTCTTTGTTTTGGAAGATAATCAATAATCAGATTAATATCTTCACTAAATCCCATATCTAACATTCTATCCGCTTCATCTAATACAAGTGTATTAATAAATTCGCAAGAGAAATTATTCTCAGTAAGATGTTTTAAAACTCTTCCTGGTGTTCCTACTATGATATGTGCTTGATGAGAAAGTGAATGAACTTGTGGTTTATAAGGCACTCCCCCTGTTAGAGTCAGTATTTTTATATTGTGTTTATATCGTGCTAAATTTTTCAAAGTATTTGCTACTTGTGTTGCTAGTTCTCTTGTCGGACAAAGAACTAGCGACTGAATTCTAAAATTAGTACTATCAAGATTATTTAAAATTCCAAGACCAAAAGAAACTGTTTTTCCACTTCCTGTTTTTGCTTTTCCAATTACATCTTTTTTATCTAAAATATATGGCAAACTTTTCTCTTGAATAGGTGTCATATAAAGAAAACCTAATGTTGTTAAATTTTTTAAACTCTTCTCATTCAAATTTACTAAATCAAATTTACTTTTTGTATCCACTTATATACCTTTTTTCTTATTACAAAGATTATATCTAAAGAATTATTAAAAACTATATGAGAACTATTAAAGAAGTTTTGAGTTTTTTATGTTATAATTAATCTACATTTTATAAAAGGTGAAATTATGAAAAAACTCTCTATTATAAGCAATCAAATTAAAAACAATACGTATTCATACACAGGAAAAGGTTCTTTTGAAGCTGTAGTTAACCAAAATAAGGACAAAATTTTGGAATGGTTAGAAGATTTAATCCCTCTACAAAAGCAAATAGAGATGCTAAAAGATTTAGCTGGTTTAGAATTTCAAAAACGAAATTACACAAGAATACTTACAAAACTTTTCCCTGATGAATATACAGAATTTGTCTCACTTAATATCCTTGTACGAGATGCACATGCAATTGCACAACATTATGATGAAGAGTACAACGTAACAATCCTTTATAATAATCTTATAGAAAATAAATACCTAAAATATCCTGGTAAATATGACAAATATGTAAGTTACAATATTTTTCAAAAGTTTATAATGATGTATAGAGAAGACTTAATGAAAAGTTTAGAACGTGATGAAGCAAAAGAAGATAAAAAAACATCATATGAAGAAACAACTTCTGATTTTGATGAGAATATTGAAGAACTAGAAATAGAAATTAGTGAAGAGATTCAGCCACAAGAGGAAGAAACACCTCAAGTTACAGATGTCAATAAATCAAAAGAAACAAACTGGACAAACCTTCTTCTTGGACGATTAAAATAATGACCAACTTTACAATTTTTGGAAATCCAGTAGAGCATTCAAAATCTCCACAAATGCACAATGCTGGATTTTCACATATTAAATTTGATGGAGTTTATGATAAAACACAACTTGAAGATGGCTCAACTATCAAACAAGTTTTTTTAGCTAAACACTTAAAAGGTGCAAATATCACTGTACCACACAAAGAAGATGCATATGAAAATGCAGATGAAGTAAGAGGATTGGCAAAAAAAATAGGAGCAGTAAATACCTATATCAATGAAAATGGAAAAGTAGTAGCTTACAATACAGATGCACCAGGTTTTATGAAAGCTATTGAAGAGTTTAATGAAATAAAAAAAGCTATCATCTTAGGAGCTGGAGGAACTGCAAAAGCTATAGCTGTTGCTTTTAATGAAGCTGGTATTGATACAACTGTTATCAATAGAAGTGAGGGAAGATTAGAGTTTTTTAAAGAACTTGGATGTAAAACTTTCACTTGGGACGATTTTATTTGTGAAAACTATGATTTGGTAGTAAACTCTACAAGTGCTGGATTAAAAGATGACAACTACCCTACCCCTTTACCAGTATTAGAAGATATTTTAAAAAATTCAAGATATGCAATTGATTGTATTTATGGAAAGACAACACCTTTTTTACAAAAAGCAAAAGAGTACAAACTACCTTGTAAAGATGGGGAAGATATGTTACTTTTTCAAGGTGTTATTGCTTTTGAACTGTTTACAAATACTAAAGCAGATGATGAGTTAATTGAGACTATGAGAAAAGCTCTAAAGCAATAACTACTTCTTCATTTTAGGAAGAATATCAATATTATAATATTTTCCAATTTTTACAAGTACTGGAATCGTTAAAATAGAACCAGGAAGTGCAATAAGTGGTAGAAGTGCAGTTATTTTACCTACATCTTTTAGTTGCATAATTGCTTCTTTTACTTCCTCCTCAGTAGGGTTTGATTTGCCACCTAGTTGTTTATGCAATAATTTTTTAAAAGTTATTACCATAGCTCTTGTATGATAACTCTCTTTTTTAACAATTACAAGATATTTACTAAGTTCTTCCCGAAGTTTTTTCATAAAAAAATTATATCTCAAAAACACTTATTTCATTTTAGGATTTAGACTAAGTAGTAACATAATCCAAGAGATAATAAAACCAACTCCACCTATTGGAGTAATGGCACCTAACCATTTTAATTCTGTTATGGTCATAGTATATAAACTACCACAAAAAATAGCTGTACTTATCACCATAATATATCCAGCAATTTTTACTCTTTTGTCATTATTTAAATAAGCAACAAAAGCCACTACAAACATACCTAAAGAATGATAAAATTGATACTCTACAGCTGTATGATATACTTTTGTCATATGCTCATCTAAGACATTTTTTAAAGCATGTGCACCAAATGCACCAAATGCAACACTAAGAGCCATCATTAAAGCTCCTAGTTTTATAAATTTTATTGTTGTTTGATTATTCATAATTATAATGTAGAAATATATGATGCTAATGCTGATATTTTTGCATCATCTAAATTTTTTACTTGCCCTACCATAACACCTCTCATAGCAGCACCGTATGTTCCATTTTTATATCCATGCAATGCTATTTCAACTTTCGACTTTTCCCAACCTTGTATTACTTGAGAAGCATTTAAAGCTTTTTTCTCTCCATTTTGCCCATGACATGATGCACATACTTTAAACAAAGCTTTTCCATCTACTGCTGGAGCTGTTGCTGTATGAATTTTTTCTTTTATATCTTCTTTTACTTTTACCACACTTGTTGTAACCTCTGTAGCAACAGCTTTTGCTTTTGTTGTAACTTCATCAACAACTGGAGCTGTTTTTTCACTAACATCATTTACCACTTCTTTAGTTTTCTCTGTAACTTTTTCCACAACATTAGTTGCTTTTTCAGTCATATTTTCTGTTACTTTTGTAACATTATCAATAGCTTTATTTGTTGTTTCTTTTACTTCTTCTTTAGTATTATCATTACAACCTAAAAAAAGTAATGAGACTGTCGCTATACTTATTATAATTTTTTTCATTTTATATCCTTTGTATTCGTATTATATCTTCTAAAGATTAATATCTTATTTCAAACTCACCAGTAAAAACCTCATCACAACTGTATTGTTCTATCTTTTCTACAATACTATTTGGAGATCCTTTTTGAAGTATACCTAAAAAATTTTCCAATTTGGTTACAGAACATGTTACACAAGCTTCAACATTTCCATCATCTAAGTTTTTTACATAACCACTAAATTCCTCATTTAAGGCATTTGCTTCTATGTTTTTTCTATAATAAACACCTTGAACTTTTCCCTTAATTAAAAATCTATAATTTTCCATATATACTCTTTATTTTTTTATAAAATTACTTGTATTATTGTCTATGAGATTAAGTTTAATAACTTTTACATCAGAAATTGTTTCATCAGATAAAAAATAATTAATATTATAGAGAATGATACAAATAATTAAGAAAAGTAACCCAAGGGTAAATTTTAAATCAGAGAGATATTCTTTCATAATACTACATCCATTTTTTTATATTTTAATGATTTTATGAAAAGAATTGTAACATATTATTATTAAATGGTGGGTCGTCCGGGATTGAACTATTCTTTATTTTAGGCATTTATAACATATAAATATAATTTTACCCACTAAAATACCCCCTAAAATGAAATATTCGCTCAATAAAAATAAAATCTATATTCAATTATATCTTATTAACCATAATAAATAGTCCATAACTCTATCTCTAAATAAATTTCTCTACGTACTTCTATAAACAAAATATTACAATAGGGGGAAATAATATAAACCCCATTGTTTATAATATAGGTCTTTAGAAAATTATCCTATTTCTAACTTTTTTGATTCCTATGAGTATTAAATTAAAATTATTCTTTTTAAAATAATAACTTATCAAAAGAAATATAATATTATTAATCATCATAAGATTTATTAACTCTTTTAATGTGTTCTGGAATATTATTAAAAAATTTTAATTTATAATATTTAACTTCTTGATAAGGTTTATTTTTTACACGTGTATTCTCTTGACCTAGCACAATAGAAAAATCATGCATATAGTTTGAATTATTTTCGTACCATTTATAATGTACTTCTAAAATATGTTCTTTAGCATTATAAAGAGATATTAAATCTTGTTTAATACTATATAGTCTTTCATCTCTGACATCTTCTGCTTTAAAACCAAAATACAAATTCTCTTTTCTACATTCTCTTTTTTTTTCAACTTGTTTAGATAAGAAATCATCTGTATTTGTATATTTATCTTTTGGATACAAATATAAAGAAGAAGTTGTATCACAAAGAGATATTTGTTTACTAAACAAATCTCCAGATTCTATTATATTTGGATTCATTAATTTTATAGGTAAACCTTCAAGTAAATATCCTTTTTCTGTTTTAAACTTGAAGTCAAGTCTAGGTGAAAGACTTTCAGCAATTACATTTAAAAATTGAGGATTATCTAAAGGGCGTACTTCTATAATCATATTACTTAGTCTAATACCATTAAAGTCAAAAAAGTTTTTCTTTAATTTGTGAGAATCATAATCAATCTTTAACTCTGCAACTTCTAAATTTTGTGCTTCTATAGTAGAAAGCATTAATAGTAAAAATAATATTCCCTTTAACATTTTTTCCTCATAGTTATTTAAGTTTTGTTTCTATTTGTACCTAATTTATTTTCCATTTCTTCTATTATTTTAATATAAATTTTTAAAGTTTGGATGGATTTTTCTAGATATTTATTTTTATATTCTTCATATTCTTGCTTGGTAGATATTTCTAACTTATCGGCAATATTTTTAAGTTTTAAATCAAATTTATTTTTTTCTTTAAAAATAACATAACTTTCTAAGTCTATATAATCTTTAAATGTCTCATCTGATTTAGATAAGTTTGCTAACAGAAATATAATCATCCGTATATTTTTTTTCATTAATGTAGCTTCTTTTTTTGTAAAAAACTTATAATCTGTATTTAGTACCATAAATAAAAATATATCATTTTCTCTTTTAGTAAGCTCTCTAATAAAAGGATATATTGTTGTTTCTAACATTAATTTATTTTTATTTGTAGTTTTTTTTAATTTTTTAAAATTACTTGCTTCACAATCGTCTTTTTTTATAATATGTTCAAATAAATTGTTACCATTAAAATCCCTATAGTCATAATAATAAGTAATATCTCTACTTAATGTATATAAGTGATATATACTAGAACAAGTATAATTTCTTTCTGAGTTGAAAAAGTATTGGTGCATATTTCCCAAAGAAGAAAAATCTTGATTTTTCATTAAGGGATGATTAGTATCAATTTGCTTAGATATTCTTATATTGTTATTATATGAAGTAATATTGCTTAGAATAGTTACTTCATCTATTTTTATAGGAAAACTACCAACTTGTTTAATCATTATATTTGACATATATTCTGCCAATTCTTTAGTATTATACAAATCAAATCTGCTTATAAATTTTTCTGAATTAGAGTTATCTAACATTCCACCATATATATTTAAAGTAAAATATATACATATTGATAGTGTTTTTATAATTTTCATATATTTAGTACCTATTTTAGACTATGGTTTTATAATACCATCAATATTTACTCCTCCAAAGAATAAAGCAAATAATAAGAAAAATCCACCTATTTTCTCTATGTTCCTAACAGCTTTATAGTTTTTTCGTTTCTCATAATATTGTATTAATGACCCATAAATATATACTATAATAAAAAATGAAATTAAAGCTATTATTGCTGACATTTAATATCTTCTTCCATCATCTGTATCAAAATCATAACCATATGTAGTAAATGAATCTCCATTGTATTGAAATTCACCATTTCTTATTGCTTCTTCGCTACTTGTATCAATTCCAACTTGTTGTTTTGAAGTTGTCATTTTTTTTGCTAAATTAAGTACATCTTATTCTTTAGAATTAAGAACTTTTAAAGCTTCAATTTCACTTATTAAGTCACTAATTATCATTATATTACTACCTTAATAGTTAGATAAAATCCCAATTCTAGCTTTATCATACTCTTCTTTGGTTATAGTACCATCTTCATAAAGCTTTTTTATTTTAGATAGCTTTTCTTCTAACGTAGGTTCACTTTTTGGAGGATTATTATTGTTTCCTATCATTTGTATTCTTTGAAGACCAGGTATTAATCTTTGTTTTGATTTTGCTTCTTCACTATTTGGTTCAACTAATCTAAACATTAGTTTCGCTGAAGGTGGATTTCTACCCAAAGCACCTTGCTCTACATCAATTGATTCGACATAAACTACTTTGTTTTTCTCTTTAGCTAATTTTTCAGCTTCTGCATACACACTTTTTGTAACACCTTCTGCACTAAATCCTGCACCTGTAGATGTAGTCATATATAAACCACCTCCAATAGGATGTGGTGCTTGAGTACAACCACTTATCAATAAAATCACACCTAATAATATAAAATTTTTCAAAAACTTCATTCTGTTCCTTTCTTTCACTTATAGGGAGTTACTAAAAAATAGTATCTTTTATAAACTTACATATATCTTACACCTATAGGGAAAACATTAGACTTATGCAGATTTATAATGATGTAGAGGAAGAAGAGTTTGAACAACTTTTTGAAACTATAACCAACAATGTAAAATATTTTAGAAAAATGAAAGGTTTTACACAAGAGCAACTTGCTCTTGCTATGGGTCATTCATCTGCAAGTATGCTATCAAAAATCGAGGCAGGTTTAGAAAATAAGCATTTTAATATTAAACAGCTTTATAGTATTTCAAAAGTTTTGGATGTACCTATGGCTTCTTTTTTTCAACCAATGGGGGAATAATATATTTTAATTAACAAAAATATCTACCTTTTAAAATTGATATTATTTTTGTTATTTTTGGTTGTATATTATATATAATAATACAGTCAATATGAAATGTTATTTCTACCACACAACCACTTGCAGTGGTTGTGAGTGTGGCAACACAATTATATATGTAAATAAGCTTCTTTATAACCATCAAAGCATACTTTACACTTCTTGTAGTCTTTATGAAGTTCTAAATTCTTTATTGCTTCTTCTTCAAATGCTTTTGCTTGTTCTTTTGTTTTAAATTGAATAACTTGATGAATTTGAAAGTTACCTACACTAACATTTGGATATTTAGATTTTACATCATCTATAAGTTTTATAAACCTAAATTTATCAGTTGTATATCCAAACTTATTAAACTTTACGGAACCTACATTAAATGAAATAGAATATACAACAGCATTATAGTTAATAGTAACCATAGGTACACTATCTTTATTAGTTACTGTATAATGTTCATATACTCTATTATAAACTTTTCTCATCCTCTTTGTATCTTTCTTTTTTACTTTCCAATGGTATAAAAGAACTATTAGAGCTTCGATAATCATATCCTCATCTACGTTATGTAGATAAAAAAGAATATACTTTAAAGTAGATGGTTTTACTTTATGTATACCTTTTCGATACTCTCCTTTATGAATACCATCAACCTCAGGAACTCTATAATGTTTCAGAGGAAATTGATTAAAGGTCTGAGTTTTTAAATCCATAGACTTAAAGTTATTTACCAGTTTAAAAGCATCATCAAGCTTATCTTTGGCTATCATCTGTAAACCTTAAAATATTCTTAAAAAGAGCAGTGAAAGAATAAGTAAAAGTCAATGATTGAACTATGTATGAAGCTAACATCTAAGCAATCTCCTTTTCAATCTTTTCATTTATCCAATTATCTACATCAGATAACTTCCATACACTTACTCTTGGGCTTAGTTTAATTTGTTTTGGGAATCTACCCTCTTTTACATATAACCAAATAGTTGATTTTGCTAAACCTGTTGAACTCATTACATCTGTTATTCTTAAAAATTTTTCATTAGTCATTTTATGACCTTTGTTTTTATATTTCCCACACTAATTGAGCTACGATTAGGTGGTGTTACATCCAGTTAGCTCTTATTGGATAATGTAAGTATAGATTTTTATGAAAACTTTTTGAAGCTCTTAATCAGTAACATTTTACTGGCTAAATATATAGTATATTATGATTATGAGGGCTCTAGTCCCATTAACTTTGCATCTTCTTTTGAAATTTTTGTCCTATTATTTTTTTGCCATTCTTCAATTGATATATATTCTCCCGTTTCATCACATAAAACATAATTTGTTTTCTTCCACATCTTCATATTAAGTGGTGTAGACTTTTCATTGTATATATCATTATCTATATTTTTAAGTTTAGGTAATCGTATAATTTCACTATCATATTCTTTAAATACCTGTTGTATTTGTTCCTTATTTAAATCTATACTATTTAAAAGTAAATGAATGTAAATTTTAATTTCACTAGGACTATTAAAAGGTAAAGTTAAAGGTAAGTTATAATCAAATTCTTCTTTTAACTTTTTTTTAATTTTGTTATAAGACTTTACTTTATGTGTAAAGTTATTGTTAGTAATATTTAATTTTTTTAACTTTTCTAATTCTTTAAATCGTCTATCTAATTCATCAAATATTTCCATAGTTAATAAATTATCTCCATAAATTTTTATTACTTCATTAATCTCATCAAATTTATGTTTACCTATCCAAAGTAAATCTTTTTTATCCATTTTTAACTCCATCTAAATAATCAGCATACCATTGAATAAGCCCTTGCATTGGTTCTACATACTCTGCTCTATTATATGCACCTTTTACCTTATTTGGCTCTTTATGTGCAAGTAATGACTCTATAACTTCACTTGTAAAAGTATGACCATCTTTTACATTTGCTTTCTCGTATGCTATAGTTGAAAACATAGCTCTAAAACCATGAGGTACAAACTCATCTTTTGTGTAACCCATTCTTCTAATTGCACTTATCAAAGTATTATCACTCATAGGATTATCTTTACCTCTAAAGCTTGGAAATACATACTTACCATCACTACTAAACTTTTTTATCTCGTGTAGTATGGTTATCACTTGTTTTGGTAGTGGCAAGATAAACTCTTCTTTTGTTTTCATCTTACTTGCAGGTATTCTCCAAACCTCATCTATAAAATCAATTTCAGACCACTCACAGTGTCTTATATTGAAACTTCGTACAAATACATAGGGTAACATCTGCAAGGCTTTTGTAGTGCTATAATCACCACTGTATTCATCAATAGATAATAATAATGCTTTAATATCATTTTCTTTTGTAAAAGTTGGATAGTGTTTCTTTTTGATTGAACCTAATATAACTTTCTTATCTATATCGGCTGTTATATTGTGTTTTACATATTCATAAGTTACTGCATACATATAAATTTTATTTAAAAGCATAAGGACACGACTTGCTGTTTCCAATATCCCTTTACTTTTTAAATCTTCCATTACTTCTATTAAATCAAGTCTTGTAATCTCTTCTATTGGTTCATTCTTAATGAATGGATAAACATAATTTTCAAGTGCTTTACCTAATTTTATATGATAGTTTTCAGACACTTCTTTTTCATAACTCTTTAACCATAATTGAGATACCTTATAAAATGTATTATCTTTTTTCTTTTCTACTTGTTTTAGTATCTTTTTATTAGTTTGCTTTTGTTGGTTTATATCAACACCATCAGCAATAAGTTTTTTTAACTCTTCTCTTTTAGCTCTTGCATCTAATAAAGATATTGTTGGATATACACCTATTGCATACTCTTTTTCTTTATTATTTAACCGATATTTCAATCTCCAAAACTTTGAACCATTTGGATTAATTTGTAAAAACAATCCCCCACCATCTGAAAGCTTGTATTTTTTCTCTTGTGGTTTTGAATTTTTAATTTGTGTTGCTGTTAAAGGTACTGTTTGTCTTGCCATAATATACGCCTTATAAATATTAGGGGGGTATTAGTTTTTAATTTTTAGGGATATTTTCAAAATACCCACTATAATACCCACTAAAAAATATAGATTTTGTTGTATTTTATTATAGCATATTAGACTATTAAAAGCCTTAACTATATGTATTTATGCTGTTTATATGGATTTTATTAGATTGTGTTAGATTATTTAATGGTGGAGTCGTCCGGGATTGAACCGGAGTCTTAAAACAATTCATATTAGCGTCTACATGCTTAGAGAGGTTGAAAAACTTCACCTATACAGCAACTCAACCTGCAAAGCAACTGCTAGGCTAAGATTTAAATGTCTCCTTATAGTCAATCAAGCTACAAAGATAATCTATCTGGTTTGAGTCCTCTAATCCCACATAGATAGAATCTGTGGTGAGAACCTCCATGGTCTCAACCCCTAAAAGGGGGAGTCCGTTAAGTTGTTAAACTTACGCAGCTTTTGCGTAAGCTGGAGCGTAATTTGTATTGTTTGCGTCTAAAAAAAGTGAACAGATTATCGATATGTTCAAACCGACATGCAACTAATACTCACTGCTCTAATCGATACCAAGTCGACCCCATTAAATATGTTTGGAATTATAGCAAATTTTTTGTACAATTGCAAGATGAATATATTAGAACTTGACAATCAACACACTTGGCATCCATATAACTCCCTCCCCTCAAAAACAACAATCCTCGCTGTAAAAGAAACATATGCACAAACTATAGTTTTAGAAGATGGCAGAGAACTTATAGATGCTATGAGTTCATGGTGGAGTGCAATCCATGGGTACAACCACCCTACTTTAATACAAGCACTTGAAACTCAAGCAAATAGAATGCCACATATTATGTTTGGTGGGCTTACACATAAACCAGCAGTTGAGCTATGTAAAAAACTTGCAAAACTTAGTAAACTTCCTAGTGTATTTTTAGCTGATAGTGGCAGTGTATCTATAGAAGTAGCTCTGAAAACTGCCATTCTTTACAAAAAAGCAAAAGGGAAAAATGTCTCAAAGTTTATAGCACTGAATAATGCTTATCATGGAGATACTTTAGGCTGTATGGGTGTATGTGATCCAAAAAACTCTATGCACTCTTTATATGGAGAGTACTTACCTCAAAATATCTTTTGTGATGTAGAAAACATGGGAACAACCATAGAAAAATATAAAAATGAAGTGGCAGGCATCATAGTTGAACCAATAGTTCAAGGTGCTGGTGGTATGAAAATACATACTCCTCAATATCTTCAAGTAGCTAGAAAGCTTTGTACGAAATATGATATTCCACTTATTGCAGATGAGATAGCAACAGGTTTTGGACATACAGGAAAAATGTGGGGATGTGACCATGCTGATATTCTTCCTGATATTATGGCGGTAGGGAAAGGTCTTACTGGTGGAGTTATGACAATGGCTGCTATGATGACTACAAAACATATCAGTGATACTATATCAAACAGTGAAATAGGTGTTATTATGCACGGACCTACATTTATGGGAAATCCATTAGCGTGTAGCGTTGCGAATGCAAGTATAGATTTGTTGATTAATTCATCTTGGCAACAAAAAGTTGCAAATATAGAAAATATTTTTACTCACGAATTACAACCATTGAAAAATCTAGAAATAGTTCAAGAGGTAAGGAATATAGGTGCAATTGGAGTTGTGGAACTCAAAAGTGATAAATATGCACAAACTATACAAGAATTTTGTGTAAAAAATGGTGTTTGGATACGACCATTTGGAAAACTTGTGTACAGTATCGTTTCTTATAATATTACTGACAATGAACTTTACAAAATCACTGCTACTATAAAAAAAGCATTAAAAAGTCTAGAATAAAGTAGGTTCTTTTATGGTAAAAGTTTCAAGTTGTTTTATCTTGAAACTTCTTCTATGAATATCACTATAACCATGAGTTACTATAGCTTCAATATGTGCTTTTGTACCATACCCTTTATGCTTCTCAAAAGCATAGTTTGGATACTTTGAGGATATTTCACACATATATCTATCTCGACTAACTTTTGCCAATATTGAAGCAGCGCTCACCTCTTTTATTTTTGCATCTGCTTTTATAAGATAGTGAAGATTTGCTATTCCAAAAGCTGTATTGCCATCCATTAAATATTGTTGTGCATCAAGATTTTTTATAATCTCTTTTATGGATTCTTGTAAACAACGACTTAATCCAACTTTATCTATTTTTTCTGCACTACTAAAAACTATATGATGAAAACTATTTTCTTTAATAATATCAAAAAGCTTTTCCCGTTTTTTTTCAGTTAATTTCTTAGAATCATCAAGTTCTTCAATATCTTTTGTCAAAACAACACCTGCAACAACTAAAGGTCCTGCAAAAGGGCCTCGACCTGCTTCATCTATACCACATAAATTTTGATGATAATTTTCTCTCATAGTGTTAATACCCAATTATAAAATGGCATAATTTGTGCTTCTATATCTCCTATAAAAATCGTTTTTTCACTACTTACAGTTACTATGGAAATATGTTTTATCTCATATTCTTCTGCCATTGGAATCACTTTTGAAACAATAGTAGAAGATATCAAATCATTAAAAAATGGTATTGCTAGAACTATATGATTTTCTTTTGGCATATAAAAATCTATATTATCAAGATAAAAGATATCTAAATATCGTTTCTCCAATTCTAAAAAAACCATATTTTTAAATAAATTATTAAAATTTTTTTTATAAGAAACAATATCTATCAATGCATGATTAAAAACAAAGACTTTTTTAACTGCTTTTAGCTGTTGATATTTAGAACAAAGATATATGAGTTTATTTTGTTCCAACTCTTCACACGTTTTATAAAACTTATCTTTTGAGATTTTAATCTCTTTTTTTAAACTACTAAACAATTGATATAAAGATTTTTTTTCTGAAGCAAACTTTATAATTATAAACAATATCTCCAATTGTGTTTTATCTTCACAATAAAGTTTACAAATTTCATAATTACGCACAGATTTCTTTTGTTCATTATACTCAAGTACATCTGGACTATTCCCAAACTTCAAAAAACTATTAAAACTATTTAAAGTACTCTGATGTTTTGTATCAAAAAGTAAAAATTCTTCAAAATCTAATTGTTTCACAAATATTTTATCAAAACCTTTTAATACATTTATTTCTTTTGTTGTAATAATTGTACTTGTAACTTTTGGTAAAGTAAGGTTAAATTTATAATTTTCTAGAACTAAAACTTTAATATTATTTTTTTTTATAAATATCTCTAGATTTTCTTCTATCTCTTTAAAATCATTTTTATAATCATCAAAATCTATATATAGATAATCTTCATTTTCAAATCTTGATAAATAATCATAGATAAGATAAGTTTTACCACTTTTTGGGCTTCCAACTAAAATAGTATTTGGATTTAAAATAGAAACTTTACGCTCTAAGAAATTGATTTTATTGAAATTTATTTCATAAATTTGTTCTAATATATTCATAAAATATTATAATATAGTTAGCCTTTATATATTAATTAAACCACCAAATTAAGTGTATATTAACAAAATTTCTCTATTATTATAAAAATTATTAATTAGGTAAGTGAATATGATGATAAAAATAGATATGGAATCTGCAGAATTCAAAGAGGAGATGGTAAGAACCAAAGAATTTACAGACAAAATGTGTTCTAGCAATGGTTGGGTTTACAACCCAATTGAAGATGTTAATGAAGGTGTTATGATGGGGCTTGCTAGAAATAAAATAATCTACAATAAAAGATTTTGCCCTTGTTTTATGGTTATTGGAGAAACTAAAGAAGAAAGAAAAGCAGCTGATAATAGAATCTGTCCTTGTAAACCTGCTATTGAAAAAGAGATCCCTGAAGATGGAAAATGTCACTGTGGAATTTTCTGTACACCAGAATATGCAGCTGCAAATGCAATTGAAGAAAAAGCAGAAGAAGTAGCACATACACACTCAAGAGGTTTAACAAAAGAGGAATGTGAAGCAATCTTAAAACATGAACAACTAGATGGAGATGAAATATCAGCTTTACTGGAAGCAAGAGATTTAGGTATGGTTGAATTCAATCTTGTAGATGTACGTGAGTGGATGGAGTGGCATCAAGAAAGAATTAAAGGTACAGATTATCTTATACCAACTACATCTTTTTATAATACTGTTGATCAAATTGAAAACCAAAAAGAAAAACCTACAATTCTTTATTGTCTAACAGGTAGTAGAAGTGCATATTGTCAAAGAGTACTTATAGATATGGGTTGGAAACAAGTTTCAAATTATACTCATGGTATAGTAAGTTATTCAGGAGAAAAAATTTCAGGAGAAGAATAATCTCTTTTTCTTGAAATAAAAAAGGGTAGCTATATTTAGCTACCCTTTTTTTATGGAAAAATATTTTAATTTTTACCAACACAATTTAAATCATTAAAAGCTACTTCAAGTCTTGCAATTAATGTCATTTGTCCAGCTCTTAACCAAACTCTAGGATCATAATATTTTTTATTAGGTTTATCTTCACCTTCTGGATTTCCTATTTGACCTTGAAGATAATCATGGTTTTCTTTTTCAAAACCTCTTACACCATCCCAAAAAGCCCATTGTGTATCTGTATCGATATTCATCTTTACAACACCATATCCAATAGCTTCTCTTATCTCTTCAAGTGTAGAACCACTTCCACCATGAAATACAAAATTTACAGGTTTTGCAGATAGATTATGTTTTTCTTGAATATATTGTTGTGAATTATCAAGAATTTTTGGAGTAAGTACTACATTCCCTGGTTTATAAACACCATGAACATTTCCAAAACTAGCAGCGATAGTAAAGTTATCCCCTACTTCACTTAATCTTGTATATGCATAATCAACTTCACTAGGTTGTGTATATAAAAGTGCATTATCAACATCACTATTATCTACACCATCTTCTTCTCCACCAGTGATACCAAGTTCAATCTCTAATAAAATATCAATTTTTGACATTCTTTTAAAATACTCTACACAAGTATCAATATTTTCTTCTAAAGATTCTTCGCTTAAATCTAACATATGAGAACTATATAAAGGTCGCCCTGTTTCCTTAAAATGCTGTTCACTAGCGTCAAGTAAACTATCTATCCAAGGTAATAGTTTTCTAGCAGCATGATCGGTATGTAACACAACAGGTACTCCGTATGCTTCTGCCATCATATGAATATGTTTAGCACCACTAATTGCACCTAAAACTGAAGCATTTGGTGCTTTACATCCTTTTCCTGCAAAAAATGTTGAACCACCATTTGAAAACTGTAAAATAATTGGTGAGTTTACTTTAGCTGCTGCTTCAAGCACACCATTTATTGATTCTGTGTTTACAATATTAACAGCTGGTATTGCAAAATTATTCTCTTTTGCATAATCAAACAATTTTTTTGTCTCACTTCCTGTAAGAACTCCAGCTTTTACGATATCTAATACTGCCATTTAATTTATCCTCTATTTGTATTCTATTTTAGCTTTTTTCATTAGTTTTTCTGCTTCTTTTTTTGCATCTTCTGCAAATTTTTGTTGCATTAAATCTTGTTTCAATCTATCTTTGATTTTATTATATTCTAATATAGATGCAGCTTTTTTATCATCTAAATAAATAATATGATAACCATAATTAGTTTTAACTGGTGTTTTTGTTATAGTACCAACTGATAATTTATTTGCTGCTTCACTAAATTCTGGAACCATTTTTTCTTTTGTAAACCAACCTAGTTCACCACCATTAGCACCTGATGGTCCAACTGATTTTTCTTTTGCTAATGTTGTAAAATCATCTTTCAATTTTTTTGATTTTGATAATTCTTTTATAATATCTTGAGCTTCTTTTTCAGTTTTTACTAAAATATGACTAGCTTTTAATTGATCAGGAGTTTTAAACTTTTCTCTATTTGTATCATAGAATTTTTTTACTTCTTTATCATCTATAGTAATTTTTTTACTAAAATCTCTTAACCAAAGTTGAAAAGCTAACGATTTCTTAAATTTTTCTAACTCTTCTTTGTATTCTTTTGATTTTGGGATATCTGTTTTATAAGCCATTTCTGCTAATAGTTTTTGTTCTATTAAACTATCCAATATTTGTTTTTGTTGATCTTTTTGTAAAGATTCGAACTTTACATTTTGACCTCTTAGAAGTAATGATACATCTTTTTCAGTGATATTTATACCATTAACTGTAGCGTAAACTTTATCTGTTTGAGCTAATGCCGTTCCAGATATAGCAATCATTGTAACTAAACTTAGTATTACTTTTTTACTATTTTTTAACATACTATGCAACCTTTTTAATTTTTAATGCCTATTGTATCAGAAGTTAATTTAAACACCATTTAGAAGCTGTATTTATATATAAAAATGATAAATTTTAAAATTTAGCTTAAAACCTCTTTAAATTTTGTTTTTTTTATGCTATAATCCCAACCTTTAAAACTAAGAGTTAACTTAACTTTAAGTTAACAATACAAATACCAAAAGGATAAAATTACATGAGAATTTTAATAGTAGAAGATGAAAGTACACTAAATAGAACATTACAAGAAGGGCTACAAGACTTTGGATACCAAGTTGATATAGCAGAAAATTTTAAAGATGCAGAGTACTTTATAGAGATTAGAAATTATGATTTAGTTCTTACTGATTGGATGTTACCAGATGGTGATGGATTAGAATTAACAAAAATAGTTAAAAATAGAAGCGGTAGAACATCAGTAGTTATCGTAAGTGCAAGAGATGATAAAGATAGCGAAATAAAAGCTCTAAAAACAGGAGCTGATGATTATATTAAAAAACCTTTTGATTTTGATATTTTATTAGCAAGAATTGAATGTAGATTAAGATTTGGTGGAACAAACATCATTAAAATCGAAGATTTAGCAATCAATCCAGATGAAGAGAAAATTATGTACAATGGTGTAGAAATTGAACTAAAAGGAAAACCTTTTGAAGTTTTAACACACTTAGCAAGACATAGAGATCAAATCGTTTCAAAAGAACAATTATTAGATGCAATTTGGGAAGAACCAGAATTAGTTACTCCAAACGTTATCGAAGTTGCAATTAACCAAATTAGACAAAAAATGGATAAACCATTAAATATAGCTACTATTGAAACAATTAGAAGAAGAGGATACAGATTTTGTTATCCACCAAAAGTAGAAGAAGAAAACTAGAATTATGAATACAAAAAGCATTTATAAGCAATTCTCACAGAAGCTTATATTTGCTACTTCATTTTTTGTTATTGTATTATCACTTATTTTTTATGGTTTTACAAAGGCAACAATCTATGAAGAGATATCAGATGAGCTTCTAAAAGATGCAAAACTTATCGTAACACTTGCACAAAATAAAACAAATGTTCATGACAACTTAAGAGTTTTGGTTAATGATGATACCAATATTGAAGTTGTTACAATTGAAAAAAATCCAAAACACAATTATAAAAAGTATAAAATTAAAAATGACCATTTTATGGAGTTAATATATCCTTTGAATTTAGATACAAATCAATATCTAAAACTTACAAGAAATATAAATTCTTCTCATAAAATGTTAAATAAAATATTCAGTAATTTGTTATTTTTAGGAACAGGTGGGCTTATTTTAATTATTGTGTATGCATTTGCAATGTCAAAAACTCTTTTATTTCCTATTTTAAAAATCACAAGTAAATTATCTAATATGAATGAAAACTCTTTGACACAAATAGATACAAAAAAAATGCCTGTAGAATTTATCCCTTTAGCTAATTCAATAAATACCTTAACCACAAGAATAGAAAATCATGTCAAATATCAAAAAGAATTATTTATTGGTGCTGCACATGAACTTAAAACCCCTCTTGCTGTTATGAAACTGAAATCACAAGTAACTCTTACAAAAAAAAGAGAACCTGAAAAATATGAAGAAGTTTTAAAAGTTTTTCTTGATGAGATTGATGGAATGAATCAGATGATAACATCAATTTTAGATATGGGAAGACAAGAGGGAGCTCAGTTTGAAAAACCAATTGAGTTAGATATTGTGAAATATTTACAAACAAAAACTGAAAGTTTTAAACTCTTAGCAAAAGAGAAAGATATTTCTCTTTCATTTTATACAGATATAGAAAGTTTTACAACTATAATTCAACAAACACTTCTTACACAAATCATACAAAACTTTGTACAAAATGCAATTAAATTTACTCCAAATAATAAAGAGATACTTATAAGAACAACACCTTATGAACAATCTATTAAAGTTGAAGTTATTGATGAAGGTATTGGTTGTGATGAAACTGTTGATTTATTTGCACCATTTAAAAGAATCGGAAATGAAAAAGGTGCTGGGCTTGGATTATTTTTAGCTAAAAGTGCTGCTGAAGCACTGGGTGGAACTATAACTTTAAAAAATAGAACAGATGGTATTAGTGGAACTATTGCAACTTTACAGTTGCAAAGTAATCCAACTTGTACTATCTAAAATAAAGCAGCGTGCTCTATCTTAGTACAATGACTTTGTACTACTTTTAGTCCAGCATCTTGGGCTTTTTGCGCTGCTTGATTATGAACTAAACCTAACTGTGTCCATACACACCAAACATCTCCTCTTTCTAATGCTTCATCTACAACAGATGCAATAACATCAGGTTTTCTAAATATATCTACCATATCAATTTTAATATCCGTAGGAATATCACTTAAACTTCTATATACTTTTTCACCCAATATTGTCTCTTCTTTAGGATATACAGGAATTATTTTGTATCCATTATTTTTTAAATATACAGCTACTTTATTGCTCGCTTTTTCTTCATTTGGTGAACATCCTATAATAGCAATGGTTTTTGTTTCATCTAAAATTGCTTTTATCTCATCTTTATTGCTATTTACTTGTGGCATTTCACATTCCATATAAAACCTCTTATCTTTATTTGTATTAATTTAATGTGTGAATTATATCTTCATTTGAATTTAAATCTGCTATAATCCCCCAATGAAGATTGCATTATTATCAGATTCACATAAAAAAACTACACTTACTACTCAAGCTATTGATATGCTCAAATCAAAAGGGGCACAATATCTTGTTCACGCAGGTGATTTAGAAATCAAAGAAAATTTGGATGTACTTAAAAATTCTGGATTAACCTATGTAAGTGTATTTGGAAATAATGATTATAATCTTATACCATACTCAAATGACTATAATATTAATCAAGAACCTTATTATTTCAAAATACAAAATGTAACATTTAAACTTATGCATATTCCAAATTATCTTACTCCGGATAGTGACGTGGTAATATTTGGACATACACATAACTTCGAGCAACAATATAAGAACAACACTTTATTTTTAAATCCTGGAGAAGTTTGCGCAAGAAATAAAAACATTACAGAATGTGTACTTTTAGAAATCACAGAGGATAAATATATAATAGAGTATAATTACAAAAAACCTGAATCAATTACTTGGGAAACAAAAATTTATGAATATGAAAAATAATAAAACAATATACCTTTGTGCCATATCAAACATAGAAAGTGGTACTTGCAATGAGGATTGTAAGTTTTGTACACAAAGTGTAAAATATAAAGCAGATATACAAAGATATAAAAAAAAAGATATAGATACTATTGTAGCTGAAGCCAAAACAGCTAGAGCAAATAAAGCTATAGGATTTTGTCTGGTTACAGCTGGCAAAGGTTTAACACAAGAGCGATTGGAGTTTGTTTGTGAAGCAGCACGTGCTGTAAAAGCCCAAAATTTAGGTTTAAAAATTATTGCTTGTAATGGAACAGCTACTTTAGAGCAATTGCAAGAATTAAAAAAAGCTGGAGTAGATAACTATAATCATAACTTAGAAACTTCTCGCGAATTTTATCCAACTATTGTAACAACTCATAGTTGGGATGAGAGATATCAAACTTGTCTAAATGCAAAAGAAGCTGGACTAAAGTTAGTGTGTGGTGGTATTTTTGGTTTAGGTGAAACTCAAGAAGATAGAATTTCAATGTTAGAATCAATAGCTTCTCTTGAACCTATGAATGTTCCAATTAACTTTTTTCATCCGAATTCAGCTTTACCTATTGTAAAAAATAGTATTACTCAGGAGGAAGCTTTTGAACTTATCAAACTAACCAAACAATATAATCCAAATGCACATAAAATTATGGTTGCTGGTGGAAGAGAATTGATGTTTAAAGAGAAACAATATGATATTTTCAACTATGGTGCAAACTCTATTGTCATTGGTGATTATCTTACAACAAATGGAAATCAAGCTTCACAAGATTTACAATCTCTAGAATCATTAGGATTCACAATAGCTTCAAGCTGTACACAATAAGGCAAAATTACAAATGACAAATGAAGTTTCAATCATTATTACACTCTCTGCAATAATTTTTTCATCACCTCTAATTTCAAAACTTATAAGAATTCCTACTATTCCTATTGAAATATTTTTAGGCTCAGTGGCCGTTTCCTTCGCACTTATTGAAAAAAATCATCTTTTTACATTGGTTGCCGAACTTGGATTTTTATATCTTATGTTTTTAGCTGGTTTAGAAGTAGACTTAAAACAATTACTAAAAATATCTCCAACAATGTTAAAAAAAGGATTAATTTACTCTACTTTATTATATATATTCGCAGCAATTTTCAGTTGGGGATTTGACTTATCAAAAATATTTATTGTAACCCTCCCTCTAATTTCAATAGGCTTACTTGCTGTTTTAAAAAAAGAGTATGGGGATAAAGAGTGGTTAAATCTAGCTATAACCGTAGGACTAATCGGTGAAATTATTTCTATTGTTGTTTTAACAGCTGTAAGTGCTGGTTTAGAATTTGGACTTGGTGGACAATTTTATAGTACACTTATAGAACTTATCTTAGTTTTTGGTGTTATGATTATTTTTTATAACTTTTTCCATAATCTTATTTGGTGGAATCCAGAACTTAAAAATTATTTGATGCCACAAGATGACAATCAAGAACAAGATGTAAGAGTTTCGATGGGAATATTTTTCATTATGATTGCTGTTATGTTATATCTTCATTTGGAAGTTGCACTTGGTGCATTTATTGCTGGTGTATTTATAAAAACATTTTTTGAACACAATAAACAATTACCACATAAATTAGAACATTTTGGTTTTGGATGGCTTGTACCTATATTTTTTGTCTGGGTTGGTACTTCATTTCAACTAGAATCATTGTTTATGAAAAATCTTATATATACAGCTTTAATTATCACTTTTGGGATGATTATTATTAGGGTAATAAGTTCAATGCTTTTTATTAAAGATATTGGATTTAAATCATCAATATTACTAGCACTATCACACTCAATGCCTTTGACACTTTTAATTGCTGTTGCAACTTTGGCTTTCCAAAATCAAAGTATAAGCCAATTCTATTATTACGCGTTTATTTTGAGTGCTATTTTTGAGGTAATTATCTCTATGATTTTAATAAGACTTATATCTAAAATACAAAATGTTAAATGATTTTGTATTTTATTTAATTTTTGTGATTTTTATATAACTTGTATTACTATTGATATGTTCTTTATATTTAGAAACACTATCATTTAATTCTACAACCACTCTAAAAAAGTTTTTTTCCATATGTGTTCCAACAGCAAATGATTTAAAATCTTTACTATCTAAAACTTTTCTTACCGTATAAAAACTTTCAGTTGCTCTAAAATCAAATAGAAATTTTTTTTGATCTTCTAAAATATCTTGATTAACAAGTTTATATCTTTTATCAATAAAAACTTCTAATCCTTCATCTGATACCTTTATATTTACAAAAGGTAAAATTTTATAACTATCCTTAGGAACAACTACTTCCTCTTTTTTTGCAACAACTTTAATTTGTGCAGCTTTTTCTGCTTCTAATTTTCGTTGTTTTTCCAATTGAGCTTCTTGTTCTTGTTGTAATCGTAATTGTTCAGCTTTTTCTTCAGCCTCTTGTTGTGCTAACAATTCCAATTTTCTTTGTTTTTCTAACTCTAATTGCTTTTGTTCCTCTTGTTTTTGTTTTAGTTCATACTCTTTTTGTTGTTCATAAAAAGTATCTGTAGGCTCAAAAGGATTCATTCTAGCGCTTAGATTTATAGCTAATAAACTTATAAATACAAATAGTAATAATTTCTTCATAATTCTTCAGGCTCCAAGTTTTTAAGTTCAAAATATTTTTTTTGTAACATTGCATTCTCATATTGTAGCATTTTTATATCTTCTTGCAATTTTAGTTTTCTATTTTCTAAATTTGAGTAAACTTCATAAGAATTTTTACCATAAAAAAGTAAATTAGCTATGTAATAAGCTAATACAAATGTAAATAAAATCAAAAAAGTTGATATAAGTATAAACTTTTTATTACTATTTATCATCTGTATTTTATAATCTATCTTTTGTTAAAAGGTTGTTTTCCTAAATATTCACTATATCCTATCTCTGCACCAATCTCTAAAAGTCTGTTGTATTTAGCAATTCTATCACTTCTTGCTGTACTTCCAGTTTTTATTTGACCACAATTTAGAGCAACTGCAAAATCTGCTATAAATGCATCTTCTGATTCGCCACTTCTATGTGACATTACACAATTATAGTTATTTCTTTGTGCAAGTCTGATTGTAAGCATTGTTTCACTTACTGATCCAATTTGATTTGGTTTAATTAAAATAGAATTAGCGATACCTTTTTGGATACCTTCAGCAAGAATATTTGCATTTGTTACAAATAAATCATCTCCAACCAACTGCACTTTTTTTCCAAGTTTTTCAGTTAGTATTTTCCAGCCATCCCAGTCATCTTCACTTAAACCATCTTCAATAGATACAATTGGATATTTAGCAACTAAATCGGCATAATAGTTTACAAGTTCTTCAGATGTAAGTTCTCTATTTTCTGATTTTAATACATACAAACCTTTGTCATTAATAAGTTCAGATGCAGCAACATCAAGTGCAATACAAATTTGCTCACCAGCTTTATATCCAGCTTTTTCAATCGCTTCCATAATTACTTGAATAGGTTCTTCATTTGATTTTAAATTTGGAGCAAATCCACCTTCATCACCAACAGCAGTAGACTCACCCATACCATCAATGATTTTTTTAAGATTATGATACACTTCAGCACTTGCTCTTAAACCTTCATTAAAATTTTCAAAACCAACTGGCATAACCATATATTCTTGAAAATCAACAGAGTTATTTGCATGTTCTCCACCATTTATAATATTTAACATAGGAACTGGCATAGTCATTGCATTTGCTCCACCTAAATATCTATATAATGGCATCTTTAAACTTGTAGCAGCAGCCCGTGCTACAGCCATAGATACACCTAAAACTGCATTTGCTCCAAGATTACTATAATTATCTGTTCCATCAAGGTCTTTCATAGTTGCATCAACTTCAGCTTGATTAAAAGGACTTAATCCAACTAAATCATTAGCAATTATATTGTTAACATTATCAACAGCTTTTAAAACACCTTTCCCCATGTATCTTGCATCGCCATCTCTTAATTCTAAAGCTTCTCTTTTTCCAGTACTTGCTCCACTTGGAACGATAGCAGTAGCTTTTGTACCATCACTTAAAGTAACTGTTGCTCTTACAGTTGGATTACCCCTACTGTCCATAACTTCATCAGCATATACATTATCAATATAAACCATTTATAATATTCCTTTTAATCATAATTTTTTACATATTATGATACCCTATATTTACTTAATAGCAAATCAACTAAATAATTAGAAAGAATATAAAAATAAAAAATATTGCAATTTGCAATTTTTTTAACAATATTAAAAAAAAATTGCTATACTTCCACATATAAAAAATTAATTTGAGGAAAAATTATGAATGAACAGCAAAAAAATGCACTTGATTTAGCTATAAAACAAATGGATAAAGCTTTTGGGAAAGGTACTTTAATTAGACTTGGAGATAAAGTGCATGAACCCATTGAAGCAATTAGTACTGGTTCATTAGGGTTAGACTTAGCTCTTGGTATTAATGGACTACCAAAAGGAAGAGTAATAGAAATATATGGACCAGAGAGTTCAGGTAAAACAACTTTAACACTTCACGCAATTGCAGAATGTCAAAAACAAGGTGGTGTATGTGCATTTATTGATGCAGAGCATGCACTAGATGTTACTTATGCAAAAAATTTAGGTGTAGATACAGACAACCTTTTAGTATCACAACCAGATTTTGGTGAACAAGCTTTAGAGATACTTGAAACTGTTATAAGAAGTGGTGCAGTTAATTTAGTTGTTGTAGATAGTGTTGCAGCGCTTACACCAAAAGTTGAAATAGATGGTGATATGGATGATCAACAAGTTGGTGTTCAAGCAAGATTAATGTCAAAAGCCTTACGAAAAATTACAGGTATTTTACATAAAATGAACTGTACTGTTATCTTTATCAACCAAATTCGTATGAAAATAGGTATGACTGGTTATGGAAGTCCTGAAACAACAACTGGCGGGAATGCATTAAAATTCTATAGTTCAGTAAGACTTGACATCAGAAGAATTGCTTCTTTAAAACAAGGAGAAGAAGTAATTGGAAATAGAACAAAAGTAAAAGTTGTTAAAAATAAAGTTGCACCTCCATTTAAAGTTGTAGAGTTTGATATTATGTTTGGTTCTGGTATATCAAAAACTGGTGAACTTATTGATTATGGTGTAAAAATGGATATTATAGACAAAGCTGGTGCTTGGTTTAGCTATAATGATAGTAAAATAGGTCAAGGGAAAGAAAATAGTAAACAATTTTTAATAGACAACCCAGAAATTGCGGCAGAAATTGAAGGAAAAATTCTTGAAGCAATGGGTGTAAACTCTTTTGAATCTGCTCCAGATAACGACGAACAAGACTAAATTTACAACTAAGACTCTATAATCTCTATAGAGTCTTTCATCTATCCTAATTAAATTCTAAGTTTCATTTCAGTATAATCCAAAACTTTTTTCGAAAAAATACCTTTTCGAGATTAGGTAGTATCTAAAATAGTTGTTACTATTTTACTATAGAGAAGACTGAACAATAAGGTATAATAAGAGTTGTTCTAACCAAATTATATAAAGGAAAACAATGCCTACAATCAATCAATTGATTAGAAAAGAGCGAAAGAAAGTGATTGAAAAATCAAAATCTCCAGCACTTGACAAATGTCCACAAAGAAGAGGAGTATGTACAAGAGTATATACAACAACACCAAAGAAACCTAACTCGGCTTTAAGAAAAGTTGCAAAAGTTAGATTAACTACAGGATTTGAAGTAATTTCATACATCGGTGGAGAAGGTCATAACCTACAAGAGCACTCAATTGTTCTAGTAAGAGGTGGTAGAATCAAGGATTTACCAGGGGTTAAATACCACATCGTTAGAGGTGCTTTAGATACAGCTGGTGTTGCAAACAGAACTGTTGCAAGATCTAAATATGGTACAAAAAGACCAAAGAAATAAGTAAAAGGATTAGAAAATGAGAAGAAGAAAAGCTCCCGTTAGAGAAGTAATGGCTGATCCTATTTACAATAGTAAATTGATCACAAAATTCATAAATGCAGTTATGCTAGATGGTAAAAAATCTATAGCACAAAAAATTATGTATGGTGCAATAGCAAACCTTGATGCAAGAGGTGAAGAATCTGGATTTGATATCTTCGAAAGAGCTATTGAAAATGTAAAACCACTTTTAGAAGTAAGATCAAGAAGAGTTGGTGGAGCTACATACCAAGTTCCTGTTGAAGTTAGACCAGTAAGAAGACAAACATTAGCATTGAGATGGATTGTTGATATGGCTAGAAAAAGAAATGAAAGAACTGCTGTTGAAAGACTAGCAAACGAACTATTTGAAGCTGCAAATGAAAGAGGAAACTCATTCAAGAAAAAAGAAGATGTTCATAGAATGGCAGAAGCTAATAAAGCATTTGCTCACTACAGATGGTAGGAAATTAAAATGGCAAGAAAAACACCACTTAACAGAGTTAGAAATATTGGTATTGCTGCGCATATTGATGCAGGTAAAACAACAACAACTGAAAGAATTTTATTCTATACAGGTGTATCTCACAAAATTGGTGAGGTTCATGAAGGTGCAGCAACAATGGACTGGATGGAGCAAGAGCAAGAAAGAGGTATTACAATTACTTCTGCTGCTACAACTTGTCACTGGAATCACCCAAAAACAAACGAGCAACTACAAATAAACATTATTGACACTCCGGGTCACGTTGACTTTACAATTGAAGTTGAGAGATCTATGAGGGTTCTTGATGGTGCTGTTGCTGTATTCTGTTCAGTTGGTGGAGTTCAACCACAATCTGAAACAGTTTGGAGACAAGCAAATAAATATAGAGTACCAAGAATGATATTCGTTAATAAAATGGATAGAACTGGTGCTGACTTTTTTATGGTTGAAAAACAAGTTGCTGAAAGATTAAAAGCTAATCCAGTGCCAATTCAAATACCAATTGGTGCAGAAGAAAACTACAAAGGTGTAGTTGATTTAGTACAAATGAAAGCTATCGTTTGGGATGATGATGCTGCAATGGGTTCAAACTACCATGTAGAAGAAATTCCAGAAGATTTAATGGATCTTGCAACAGAATATAGAGAAAAAATGATTGAAGCTGCTGCTGAATCAAGCGAAGAATTAATGGAAAAATACCTTGAAGAAGGTGATTTATCAGAAGAAGAAATTGTTGCAGGTTTAAAAGCTAGATGTTTAGCTATGGAAATCACTCCAATGACTTCAGGAACTGCATTTAAAAATAAAGGTGTTCAAACTTTACTTGATGCTGTTGCTATGTATTTACCTGCCCCAACAGAAGTTGCTGCTATTAGAGGTGAAACTCAAGATGGTGAAGAAGTTGTTGTAGATTCAACTGAAAAAGGTGAAGTTGCAGCGTTAGCATTTAAAATTATGACTGACCCATTTGTTGGACAATTAACATTTACAAGAATTTATAGAGGTGTTTTAGAGTCTGGTACTTACGTTTACAACTCTACAAAAATGAAAAAAGAAAGAATCGGAAGACTTCTTAAAATGCATGCAAACAACAGAGAAGAGGTAAAAGAACTTTATGCTGGTGAGATTGGTGCAGTAGTTGGTCTTAAAGATACAATCACAGGAGATACTTTAGCTTCTGAAAAAGATCCAGTAATCTTAGAAAGAATGGATTTCCCAGAACCAGTTATCTCTGTTGCTGTTGAACCAAAAACAAAAGCTGACCAAGAAAAAATGGGTAATGCTTTAGGAAAACTTGCACAAGAGGATCCATCATTTAGAGTTGAAACAGATGAAGAATCTGGTCAAACTATTATTTCAGGAATGGGTGAGTTACACCTTGAAATCCTTGTAGATAGAATGAAAAGAGAATTTGGTGTTGAAGCAGAAGTTGGTGCTCCACAAGTTGCATACAGAGAAACTATTAAAGGTGCTGTAAACCAAGAGTACAAATATGCAAAACAATCTGGTGGTAAAGGTCAATACGGTCACGTATTCTTAAAAATTGAGCCAATGACTAAAGAAGAAACAAACGAAGAAGGTTTTGAGTTTGTTAATGAAATCAAAGGTGGAGCAATTCCAAAAGAATATATTCCTGCAGTTGAAAAAGGTTGTAAAGAAACAATGCTTGGTGGGGTACTTGCTGGTTATCCACTTGTTGACATCAGAGTTACTTGTTATGATGGTTCTTACCATGATGTGGATTCTTCTGAGATGGCATTTAAACTTGCTGCATCTATGGGATTTAAAGCTGGTTGTAGACAAGCAGCTGCACAAGCGTGTATTCTAGAGCCTATGATGAGAGTTGAAGTTGAAACTCCAGAAGATTACATGGGAGATGTTATTGGAGATTGTAACAAACGAAGAGGACTAGTTCAATCTATGGATGATAGAGCTGGTGTTAAACTTGTTGTTGCTTTAGTTCCACTTGCAGAAATGTTTGGATATTCTACAGACTTAAGATCTATGTCTCAAGGTAGAGCTACATATTCTATGATTTTTGATCAATATATGGAAGTTCCTAAAAACGTTGCTGATGAGATTATGAAAAAGAGAAATGGTTAATCACGTAAAAAAATGACACCTGCGTGTTATTTTTCGTGATTAACGAGATTTTGTTGTGCGAAAGAAATCTATGATTTCGTCTTCGCACCAAAATGTCTGTATAGTCAATTCTTAAAAATTCAAATTCCCCTAATTAACTTTTAAAAATTATCAAAATGAAATATATACTAATCTTAATTCTATTATTAACAATATCACAAGCACAAAAATTCAAGTATAGAGAATTTAAAAATGTAGAAAATTTCTATTCTTCAATTACTAATGATGTAATCCAATTATCTATAAAACACCATACACCACCAGCTGTTATTCTTGCTATTGCAGGATTAGAATCTGGATATGGTAGTGGTTATGTATCACAAATAACGGGAAATATACTCTCTCTTGGTGCAAATAAAAACGATATTCAATTACCTGCTTTAAACATACCTTACTGTAATAATGATAAAAATAAAAAACCACTTTTTGATCCAAAAGAACAACGAGCGTGTAAAGAACTTATATGGAAACAAAGACCTAAAAGTCTGAAAAAAGATTATAGACCAGAACAAATAGCAGGAACAACTACAAATCTAGAATATTTTAAATATAATTCTGAAGCATTTAAAAAAGCAAAACTACAATCTGTCAATGATTTCTTAACTAAATGGCTTACTGTAAAACATAAATATAAACCTTTTAAAGAAACAAAACAATGGCTTGAAAAAAAGATAGAAACTGAGGGAATTGATACTCTTTTTAAACTTGAAACAAATCTGAAATTTGCTTCAATGATAGGTGGGCGAGAAAACTCTTTTAATTATCGGGAAACTTGGCCTAAAAAAGTATCTTATATATTAAAAAAAACAGGATTAAATCAACTATGTAGTAACATCTACTATAAAAAAATTCCATTTAATAAGGCTTGGAAACAATATTAGTTTTTAAATTATTTACACTCTACATTATTTAAAAATATCGCTTCTTCTTTTTTTGCTTCTTCACACTGCTTTTGCGTTAAGATTGTATCTTTAAATTTTGTTTTCCACAAAATAGCATTTTCTAAATTATTAGTTGTTAAATTATTATGATAAAATTTTGCATCACCTAACTCACTATTACTAAAATTTGATTTCTCAATAATTGCATCATTAAAATTTGCTTTCCATGACACACTATAACTAAAATTACTCTCATACAAAGTTGTATTTTGTAAATTAGCACCTTTTAAATTGACTCTTATTGCTTCTACATTATTAAAAGTACTAAAGCTCAAATTTGCTTTCCAGAAGATTGTATTTTCTAAATTTGAACCGCTAAAATTTGCACCCTCTAAATTAGCCATAAAAAAGTTAGAATTTTTTAAATTAGTATTTTTTAAATTGGCATCTTCCATTTCAAATCCACTAAAATCACGATTACTTAAATCTGCACCACTAAAATCACAGCCTTTACAACCTTCATCTTTAAAAAGATTATCTATATCTTTTTGATTATATCCAAATAAAATCACACTATATAATAAAAGAAATACAATTATTTTCATTTATCAACTACCTTTTTTAATTGTTCTAAAAATTGTTTTGCTCTTGATGAACCAACTATTTTTCCTATTTGCTTACCCTCTCTATCTATAAAAAACATTGTTGGAATTCCAAAATATTCAAATTTATTAGGTAAATCATCTTTATTTATATCTTTTTCTAAAATTACAAAATGTGTATCCATAAATTTTTTCACTTCTTTATCTTTAAAGACTTTTTCTTTCATATAAGAACACTGTGGACAGGTTTTTGCACTATAAAGCATTAACACTATTTTATTGCTATTTTGTTTTTGTTGATATATTAACTTAAAAGTAGGATCATCTTCTATTTGCATACCTAATACATAACTAACAATAAGAAAATAAAAAAAAAGAATTTTCATCATACACCCTATTTATAAAAATTAATTACATTATATTTAAATTATTCTTACAGATATACTCTTATCTTTTTCTATAACTTAAAGCTTCTATAATATGTTCTTTATGTATAAATTCACTTTTATTTAAGTCAGCAATTGTTCTAGATACTTTCAAAACTTTATTAATAGAACGAAATGAAAGCATAAATTTTTCTATTGAGATATCTAAAATATCTTGTGCTTCTTTTGTTAATACACAATATTTTTTTATATCTTCATCAGTAAGTTTTCCATTTAATTCTTCTTGTCCTCGCAATTTTTGTTGTGTAAATACTTCTAATACTTGTGCATGTAATTGTTCTGATGTTACATCTGAAGTATCCTCTTTTTTCACCTCATTCATAATTACATATAAGTCAATTCTATCTAAAAAAGGATCTGAAATTTTGTTTTTATATCTTTGTATCTCAACATCATTACATCTACATAATTTTGTTTGTGATAGTAAATTTCCACAAGGACAAGGATTCATTGCTGATACAAAAAGAAACTTTGTAGGATATTTCACTTTGCTATTTACTCTTGAAATTGATATTTCATAATCTTCCAATGGTTCTCTCATAGCTTCTAAAACTGACTTGTCATAATGTGGCAATTCATCAAAAAAAAGTATCCCATGGTTAGATAATGCAACTTCTCCTATTTGTGTTCCACCTACAATCGAAGCCTTAGTTGAGCTATGATGGGGAGATATAAAAGTTCTTTGTGGTAAAAATGTAGGCTGTTTTAACTGTAAAGATTCCATTTTAGCACAATCTAGAATCTCTTCTAAATCCATTGGTGCTGTAATATATTGTAATCTTTTTGCTATCATACTTTTTCCACAGCCAGGACTTCCTTCAAAGATGATATTATGCCCACCAGCTGCACTTATCAAAGCTGCTTTTTTAGCTATTTTTTGTCCTTTAACATCTTGAAAATTTACACTATAATCCATATTATAATAATAGAGTTTATTGTTTATATTAATAGATTTATGTTCAAAACTTTTATTTATAACTTTATGATTTTCTTTATCTTGCAATTGAAAAAACAAAATTGCTTCTGCTAAAGTATCTACACTATAAATATTAATATTTGGAATCATAGAGACTTTTTCTACAGATTCTTTTGGTACTAACACATTTTTAACTTTCCCTTGTCGAACAAGTGATAATATAAGTACAAAAATAGATTTTGTATCTTTAAGTTTACCATCAAGACCTAATTCACCAAATACATAAAAATCTTTTAAATTTATCTTGGTATCTTGTAAAGCAATAAGTAAAGCTATAGGCAAATCTATATGGCTTCCTTTTTTCGCTAATTCTGAAGGAGAAAGGTTGATCGTGATTCTTTTTGGTGGAAATTTAAAATCATTGGTTAAAAGTGATGATTTTATACGCTCTTTTGATTCTTGAATTGCCGTATTTGCCATACCCACTATGCTAAAACTTGGTAAGCCTTTTGTGAATGTTGATTCTACATCAATACTAACAGCATCAATTCCATCTAATGAAGCAGATTTTAATGATTTCATACTACCCTCCTCTTTTGATATAAAAGAATAGTACTATAAAAATATTATTTTATGAAAATAGATTGCAAAATGCAACTTTAAATAATTTCCACCTCTAATTCTAAATCTATATTAAATTGTTTTTTGACTTTTTCTTTTGCAAGATTTATCAATGTAAACGCTTCTTCAAAAGTACCTTCACCCATATTCACTAAAAAGTTTGCATGTTGAGAACTAAAAGCCATTCCACCAATTTGATATCCTTTAAGTCCAACATTTTCTATTAAATACCCTGCGCTATACTCTTTTGGATTTTTAAAGCAACTTCCAGCACTAGGATTATTTGGTTGATTATCTCTCATTTTATTAAACATATTTTGAAGTTCTTTATCATAGCCTTTTTCTATATGAAATGTCACTTCATAAACAATACCGTCAATTTGTGTATGTCGATAAGCATAAGGAATATCTTTTTTAAGTATCTCTCCATCTTGTGTTTTAATTGAATAAAGATAATTAAATATTTCCCATTCTTTCAAACCTGCATTCATCTTCACTAAACCACCCATACTACCGGGTAATTTTGCTAAAAGCTCAAAATGTGCAATATCATTTTTTCTACAATAGGTTAATAATTTGCCACTGGATGTAGCAGCTCCAACGATAAGTTTATCCTCTTTTTGAATAATGTAATCAAACTTTTCACCTAAAATAGCTAATGGAGGTGGCGTATTTGAAATAAGAATATTATTTCCACGACCAAGAATTCTATAATGGGGATAATGACCTATTTCATTAATAACTTTTACTTCATATTGTCCACCAATATGAATAGAAGTATATTTTTGAAAATCTATTGTTTTAAGCATTTTGGATTATATCATTAATTTTATTATGAATGTATTTCATTTTGTAATTAAAATGTAATCAAATAATATTGTTGTTTACTTTCTGTTTACTATTAATTCTCTTTATGGTAAAATATACAATAATTAGCAAAAGGGAAGAAAAATGAAAAATAAATTTTTATTAATCATTTTAATAAATTTAATAACTACATTTGTATTTGCAGCTAGTACAAATTTTGCAACAGATAAAGAAGCTACCATCAAATATAGTCAGGGATTGACAAGTTTTAATCAACAAAACTATGAAAAATCATTTGAAATATTTGACAAACTTGTAGAACAGTATCCAGAGCATGAACTTATAAATTATTATTATGGAAGAAGTGCTTTTGAATTAAAAAAGTATGACTTTGCATTAACTGCCTACGATAGAATTCTTATCTCAAATCCATCAAATCATAGAGTAAGACTAGAATACGCAAGAACACTTTTTTTAATGCAATCATATAAAGAAGCAAAAAAAGAATTTGAAATGGTGCTAACATCACCTATTCCTCTAAGTGTTCGAAGCAATGTTGAAAAATTTTTAAAAATGATTGAACAAAAAGAACAAAACTATATTCTTAATAGAGTTGTTATTGTTGGTTTAGGATGGGATAATAATGTTAATAATAATACCTATGAATCATATACCGATATATTGGGTGGATTAAGACTCAATAATAATACAGATAAAAAATCAGATAGTGATTTTAAAACAATTTTAGTTGGGAATTTAATAGTTCCAAGTAAAGCAAATGATAAATTATCTTGGGAAACTACAGGTGTTGCATATCTCAAAGAACTAAATCACTATCATGATAATGATATACTTTTATTATCACTTGAAAGTGGTATAGGATATACAAATCAAAAATATAAAAACCTCACTTCTTTTACTTATGATCATGTTTGGTTAGGGCATGATCAAACACTCTATATTTACGGAATTACAAACTCTTTAAAATACAACATATATGCAAATCATCTTGTAACTTTTGATATAAAATATAAAAAGAAAAAGATGATACAAAGTATAGATAGTGAAAGAAGTAGTAATATTAAAGAGGTTGCAATTAAGTATCTATTACCTTTTGATAATAAAGATAAATTAAATATTTTTACCTCTTATGCTGCTGAAAGAAAAGAACATGGTACAAGAATAGATGTAAGTAAAGATACAAATAAATATAAAATTTCTTATACAAAAACTATTTTTCCAACTTATGATGTAACGCTAGGCTATCAAATAGAAAAAAACAGATATCAAGATGTTGGAACACTAGTGCCAAAAAGAAATGATGATACTAGAAATATCACTTTAGGTATTGTAAAAAAATTAGATGATACAAAGTCAATTATGGTAGAGTTTACTGATATAGAGAATGATTCAAATATCAATCTCTACACATACAAAAAAAGAAGCGCAAATATTAATTACGCTTTTGCATTCTAAAAGGATAAATTATGAGAATATTATTACTATCAATTTTACTATTTAGTACAACTCTATTTGCTAATATTGGAAAAATATCTGCTTTAAGTGGAGAAGTAACCGTATCTAGAGATTCAAAAACAATTCCAGCAACCATAGGATTTGCACTTGAAGAGAAAGATACAATAGCAACTACAGCCAATGCTAGGGTACAACTACTATTTAATGACAAAACAGTTATCTCTCTTGGTAAAAACTCTACATTTGACATAGAAGAGTATTTCTATGATACTCAAAAACCAAATGAAACCAAAGCTTCATTTAAAGCAGCAAAGGGAATTTTTAAAACAATTACAGGACAAATAGGAAAAGTAAATCCAAATAAATTTACACTAAAAACACGTTCTGCTTCGATTGGTATTCGTGGTACAATATTCTTTGGAGATATTCCACAAGAACCAACACAACCTGAAATTGTAACTTGTACAGATGGTATTATAGAAGTAAGTACTCCTCAAGGTGTACAACAAGTTGGAGCAAATCAATTTACATCAGTTAGTCCAAATCAAGCACCAACACCACCTCAAGATGCACCACCAGCACAAATAAATAATGCGCAACAAAACTCTGGTGCTTCAGAAAATGAACAAGAATCAGGATATGATGAAGGTGTTTTTTATGAATCAAATACACCAACTGGGGAAGTTCCTAATAATGTAGAAGGAACTCCAACTTTTAATAAGGATCCACAAGAATTTGTTGATGATGATAAGGATGACGATAAAGATAATATTTTAAATCAAACAAATAATTCTTTACATTATATAAATCTCTCTCCAACTTATACTGTACCTATAGGTGATGTTCCATTTTCTTACGAGTTAATTACAAATACTACGATTACTTCAATACTCGGTACTGGTTCAATTATGAAAGTGTTAGATGGTGCAGATACTGGATTTAGCTGGGGATTTTGGAGTAGTACTGGAACAGCTGCTGATTATGTAGCTGAAAAGGCTTGGGTTTTAAGTGACAAAGATATCGTAAGTGACCTAAGTTCATTAACTAGTGCAAATAATGCAACCTATAGTGGAAAAGTGATGGGATATGATAGCTATAATACGCAATTTATCAACCCTAGTAGTTCTACGATAACTTTAAATTTTGATTTTGGTGCAAATACTACTGTTGTTAATATGGTTATTAATGGTGATAGTCAAAGTATGTCCAGTATTAATAACTTGACAGGAACTTACTCATATAGTGGTTCAAAATATACAATTACTGGTTCAAATAATGAAGTTCTAACTGGTAGTTTTTATGACAATATGAATTCGACTGCTGGTAGTGTTAAAACAGATAATGTAAATGCTGTTTATACAGCAACGCAACAATAAATGTATAAAAAAAGGAGTTGAATATTTTCAACTCCTTTTCCTTTAATTACATATTATTTTATTTATCAGAAATATCTATGTCAATCCCCTGTTGTAAAAGCTCATCTTGTCTAGGTTTTAAATAATCTAAAAATGTATGAAACTTTTCATAATATCCACCACTTACAAATCTAAATAATTCTTTAAAATGAAAGCTATATAAAAGTGCATCTATTCTTACTATCTCTTTTTTCTTATCAAATAGTACAATTCCTGGTCTATAATCTAGTACCATATCTTTTGCCCATTGTTTTGGAGTAGTTTTTTTACCATCTGGTGTGATAATTTCTTCTTCTGACATAGCATCATATCTTACAACTGTAAATTTTGACAACTCTTTTTGCACCTCTTTATTTTTTAATGTAGTATTATGTAAATAGTTACATTGAGTACAACTTCCATCTTCAAAAATAACAGCAAGTGGTGTATTGATTTTTGATAAATCTGTTTCTTCTACAAACATTTCATTATCAACTAATGTATAAAGTGTTTTATTTTTTACTTTCTCTACATATTGAGTGAGAGTCATATTTTTATACTCTTTATTTTTTACATAATCTAAAATATATTTGAAATTTTCTGGTGATCTGTAACCATTTATTCTTACTACTATATTGTTATCTTGATCAAGAAATAAAATTGTTGGTGTATATTGTACTTTGAGATGTTTTGCATATTCTATCTCTGTCATCGTTGTATCTTCATTGATAGCTATCTCTTTACTACCTTTGATATCAATAGCAATTACATCAAAATTATCTTTTATATATGGTTGTAATTTTGCACCATTTTCAAAATTTTCTTTCAGCATTTTTGTACAATACGGACAAAACTTTAAACTCATAAAGAGTATTACATGTTTACCATTTTCTTTGGCCTCTGTAACATCTTCATTCATATCAAGAAAACTTTGTTTAAACCATTCTGGCATAGCATGATCACTACCACCTGTAACTTTTCCTGCAGCATTTAGATTTGTCAACATTAAAAATATTGCAAATATTACACTCACTATTCTATAACTCATTCTTTCCCCTTTTTTATATAAATTTTAAATAAAAAGTTTATCAAGTTTAGATTAATAAAGAGTTAATAGAAAAAATATAAAATAAATAATAATTATAAGAGATTATAAAGTATTAAGAGTTTCGCAACTCTTGATACTCATGAGGGATAAGATAATCTTGAGATTTTATAAGTTGGTCATAAAAGCCGTGCTCAAAACCTAAGCTATAAAGTTTATCTAATGCTTGATATTGTAAAGGTGATAATTCTATAGAATCATCATTTGCATACAATCCTAAATATGTTTGCAATGTATCATGATTTACTCTGATTAAGTCTCTTTCTAGTAACATTTTGGATAAAAGTAATTTATTATCATTTGCTACTCGAACAGCTTTAATAAGAGTATTCTCGTAGTCAATAGCTTTATTTAATGGAATACTTCTTCGTAAACACATACCACCCAATGGAAGTGGCAATTCTTTACCAGCTAACTCTTGCCAAATATCCCAAAGCTCTGCTTCAACTTCTAATTTATCATCATAAGTTAAAATAGATTCATGTATTAATACACCTGCATCAACTACTCCATCAAGTACTGCTTGTTCTATCTCTAAAAAATTCATATAAGTAATTCTAGCTTCTGGATATTTTATCTTAAATAAAAGTGCATTTGTAGTATATTTTCCACTTAATGCTACTTTGAAATTTCTTTTTAATTCTTTCCCTTTTAGTTTTACCAACTTTGGTCCATACCCATCACCAAAACTTACAGCAGTTCTAAGAAGTGCAAAATCATCTTTCACAAAAGGATAAAGAGCAAAACTAATTGCACAAATATCATATTCACCTTTAAGTGTAGCTTGATTAAGTGTTTCAATATCTAATGCAATATTATCAAAAGTAGTATTTTCTAAAGTAACCCAACCAAATTTAATAGCATAATACATAAAAATATCATCTGCATCTGGAGAGTGAGCTACTAATATATTATTCAAAATTATCCTTTATTATGATTCTATTTTACTTAAATCTTCAAGTGTAGTTATATTTGCTGCTAATTTATTGTTTACTTCTAAAAATTCTAATTCAGGAACAGAATCAGCAACAACACCAGCACCTGCTTGAAATACTACTGTATCATCTTTTATCATAGTAGTTCTTATGGTAATTGCACTATCCATATTTCCATCAAATCCAAAATATGCAATACTTCCACTATAGAAACTTCGTTTTAATTTTTCAAATTGTGCAATAAGTTCCATAGCCCTAATTTTTGGAGCCCCTGTCATAGTACCAGCAGTAAATGTAGCAGCAAATAAATCAAACATATCGTATTTTTCATCTATAGTAGCTTCCACATCAGAAACCATATGCATAACATGTGAATATCTCTCTACTCTCATTTTATCAGTAACTTGTACTGTTCCCACTTTTGCAACTCGTCCCACATCATTACGCCCTAAGTCAATAAGCATAACATGTTCTGCAACCTCTTTTGGGTCATTAAGCATCTCTTGTTCCATCTCATTGTCTTTCAAAACTGTTTTCCCTCTTTTTCTAGTACCTGCTATTGGTCTTAAAAGGATTCTACCATTTGTAAGTCTTACCATCACTTCAGGACTACTTCCTGCAATAGTAAAATCTTCATATTCAAGTAAAAAAAGATAAGGACTAGGATTTTTACTACGTAATGCTCTATAAAAGCTTAGTGTATCAACTTTAGCTCGTCTTGTGTATCTATTTGTCATTAAAATTTGAAATACATCACCACTTCGTATCATCTCTTTTGATTTGGCAATCATGTCAAAGAATTCTTCTTTTGTATGAGCAAAACTACCTTCATCTAAAAGTTCAACTTTTTTTAATGGTGTATATGCAAATGATTCTTGTAATTTTTTCTCTATAAGTTCTATGTACTTACTCATACTTTCCATAGAAGTTATTAAACTTAATTGTGAAGTTTTATGAGAATAGACTAAAACCATTTTAGGTCTGATAAGATCACAATCTGCTATACCAAACTCATCTTTTAAGCCATCCATTGATTTATGTAATGTTGGTTCAAAAGTTGCAACCATATCATAACCCATATTTCCTATAAAACCATCAATAAGTCCTATTCCAAGTTCTTTTCCCTTATCATGATAAAACTTTTTATCAATATTTCGATAATACTCTTTGAGAAAAACAAAAGGATTTTTATCTATCTCTTGAATAGTTCCCTCTTCATTTTTATAGTAACTTTTATTGTCTTTATGCCAAACTCTTTCTCTATCCCCAATAAAAATATAACTAAAATTTCCATCATCACTATTTACAACTGATTCAAAAAGAAAAGTTATCTCATCAGAAAACACTTCTTTTACCTTTTGATATATAGATACAGGTGTAAATTGGTCTAAAAATAAAGTTTTATTATAAAAATTCATATATTCAAACACCATTAAAATTTTAATATATATGCATTTTTATTATTGAAGTCTTTTTTCACTTTATCTAAATCTTTTAAAGCAATCTCTTTTGTTGGATATGCACCTATTAAAACTTTATTATAAACTGTACCTTTAATAGTCATTTGATGTACATTATAGTTGTATCCTTTTTTTGTGATACTAGTTAGTAAATTTTTATCAGGTTCTTTTGTAAACGCTCCAATTTGTATATAATATCCAGCTACAGTTGTAGTTTTTGTTGTTAATGGAGCAGTTGGTGTAGCTATTTTTTCTACTACTTTTTTCTCTACCACAGGTTTTGCAACAATCTTTTTCTCTACAGGTTTTGGTTTTGGTTTTGGTTTTACAACTTCTACAACTTCTTGTTTTTGTGCAACTTCTTCTTTTGTTAATCCAAATAAATCTCTTTGTGGTTCTTCAGTTGGTTTTGGTTTATCAATCACTAAAGGAGTATCTTGAGCTGTTTCATTAGGTACTACTATCTCATTAAGATTATTTTGTTTTGACTGTTCAAGCTTTTGCATCTCAGCCATTGCTTCTTTTTTATCAATAACTTTTTGATACTCTTCATTTGTATCAATTTTATCAAGTATTTTATCAGTCACAAGTTCTTTTGTTTCTGGATTAAGATTTTCCATTTTTTCTTTAGTATCATTATTTGATACAAGTCTTATTACTAAAATAGTTATAATAAAAATTAAAATTAAACCAATACCTAAAAGAATATATCTTTTTTTATTTTTCTCTGGATCTTCAGGTTCTAACATCAAATCCTCTATAACATTTTCCTCTTCTTTATAAGGAGTTTTAGTAGTTTGAGAAGATAGATTTACATACGCAGATTCTTCTGCAGGGGCACTATATGTTCTATTCTTCATTACAGATTCTCTTTTTAATGCTTCAAGTTTTCTTTGTTCTTGTATTAGTCTTTCTTTATCTTGTTCAAGACTAACATTTCTTAAAAATTCTTTTCCATCTACTTCCATGATATCCTCCTTACTAGTTTAATATTCTAAAATATTAATACGTTGATTGTGTATAAACAACAAAGTCTTTAGCTAATTTTTCTAACTCATGTTTCACTGTTTGTTGTAATTGAACATTTTCAATATCATCTAAAACATCAGCAATTTTATTAGCAATAAATTCAAACTCTTTTTCTTTCATACCTCTTGCAGTTAATGCAGGAGACCCTATTCTAATACCAGAAGTAATAAATGGGCTTCTTGTTTCACCTGGTACTGTGTTTTTATTTACTGTAATTCCTGCATTTCCTAAAGCAGCATCAGCATCTTTACCACTAAAATCTTTATTTAAAAAACTTACAAGTACAAGATGATTATCTGTACCATCACTTACTAAATCATATCCTCTTTTTACTAATACTTCCCCAAGTACTTTTGCATTTGCTTTTACTTGTTTTGCATATTCTTTCCAAGATGGATCTAAAATTTCTTTAAATGCAACTGCTTTTGCAGCTATTACATGTACAAGTGGTCCACCTTGTAATCCTGGGAAAATTGCTGAATTGATTTTTTTAGCAATCTCTTCATCATTACACATAATCATACCACCTCTTGGTCCTCTTAATGTTTTATGAGTAGTAGTTGTAACAACATCTGCATATGGGAATGGAGACATATGCTCTCCAGCAGCAACAAGACCAGCAATATGTGCTATATCAGCAAAAAGTAAAGCACCAACTGCATCTGCGATCTCTCTAAATTTTTTAAAGTCAATCTCTCTAGCATAAGCCGAAGCTCCACAAACTATAATTTTTGGTTGTGTAATTTTTGCTATATCCATAACTCTATCATAGTTAATTCTTCCATTCAGTTCTACACCATAATAAAATGCATGGTAGTTTTTACCAGAAAATGATGGTTTAGAACCATGAGTTAAATGTCCACCATGACTTAAATCCATACCAAGAATTTTATCACCTGCTTGTAAAAGGGCCGCATACACTGCACCATTTGCTTGACTTCCTGAATGTGGTTGTACATTTGCATAATTACAACCAAAAATTTTACAAGCTCTATCAATTGCAAGTTGTTCAACCTGATCTGCGAACTCACATCCACCATAATATCTTTTATATGGATAACCTTCTGCATACTTATTTGTAAAAACAGAACCCATAGCTTCCATAACTGCAGGCGATGTAAAATTCTCAGATGCAATCATCTCAAGGTGATTTGTTTGTCTCTCTAACTCATTTTCAATCATTCCAAAAACTTCTGCATCTGCAGTTGCCAAATTATTACTACTTAAAAAACTCATATTTTTTCCTTTGTTAAATTTATTTATTTTCTTCTTCAATATCACCATGTAAATCTATTTCATTCGCTATTGGTTTCATAGCTGGAAATAAAAGTACATCTCGAATACTATGTTGATTTGTAAGCATCATTACAAGTCTATCTATTCCTATCCCTTGTCCTGCAGTTGGAGCCATACCATAAGATAATGCATTTACAAAATCTGCATCCATCTCATGTGCTTCATCATCACCACTATCTTTTGCATCCATTTGCCCTTCAAATCTCTCTAGTTGATCAAGAGGATCATTTAACTCACTAAATGCATTTGCTATCTCACGACCTGCTATAAATAGTTCAAATCTATCTGTAAGATGTGGTTTTTCATCACTTCTTCTAGCAAGTGGCGAAATCTCAACTGGATACTCTGTGATAAAAGTAGGATTGATAAGTTTAGCTTCAACGTACTCATCAAACATCTCACCTTGAAGTTGTCCTAAAGTCATCTTTTCATTGACATCAACATTATCTTTTTTCAAATATGCTATTGCTTTGCTTTTATCAATAGCAACATCTGCTGGAACTCCACCAATATCTGTCAAAGACTGAATAAGTGGAATCTCTGTAAATTTTGAAAAATCAACTTCCAAATCACCATAAGGTAAAATTGTAGGTAAATTTAAATGATCAAACAGATACTCAAAATACTCTTTTGTAATTGCAATTAAATCTTTGTATGTTTTATATGCCCAATAAAATTCAATAGAAGTAAACTCAGGATTATGTGTAGCATCCATACCTTCATTTCTAAAGTTTCTATTAATCTCAAAAACTGCTTCAAAACCACCTACAATCAATCTTTTTAAATATAACTCTGGCGCAATTCTTAGAAATCTATCAACTCCAAGTGCATTATGGTGTGTTACAAATGGTTTTGCATTTGCCCCACCTGCTATTGGGTGCATCATAGGTGTTTCTACTTCTAAAAACCCTTTATCTTCAAAGAATCTTCTTGTAAGAGATATCACTTTACTTCTAATATGAAATGTTTTTTTCACTTCACTATTCATAATAAGGTCAAGATATCTTTGTCTATATCTTAACTCTTTATCTTGTATTCCATGATATTTTTCAGGTAATGGAGAGATAGCTTTTGTTAATATTTTAATAGATGTTGCATGCAGTGATAACTCACCATGTCCTGTTACAAATGGATATCCAACAATTTCAACTATATCACCAACTTCAATAAGTTTCTTAAATACATCATTATAAAAGCCCTCAGGAAGATTATCTCTTGTTATATATGCTTGTAAAATTCCACTCTCATCTTCTATTTTGATAAAACTTGCTTTTCCCATAAGTCTGAAAAATTTAATTCTTCCAGATACAGTATAGATTCTATGTTCATCTCTTTTATTTTCTTTATGTTCTATATCACTATTAACATTAAGAAATTTTTCTATAGTTGTGTTTCTTTTTGATTCATTACAATATGGATTGATACCAGCTGCTCTTAACGTGTTTGCTTTTTCTATTCTTTGTTGTATGTATTTATTTTCAAACAATTTTTAACTTTCCTTTTAATTTTTTAATTATTTTGGCACTTTTGACAAATACCATATATTTGCATAGTGTGATCTGTGATTTTAAATCCATTCTGAGAAGCAATATCTTCTTGCCTCTTTTCAATACTTTCATCTATAAATTCAACTATCTTGCCACAAGATGTACAAATAATATGGTCATGATGTTCTCTTTTAACATTACCTTCATATTTTTTTCCATCTTTTCCAAATGAGATTGATGAGATAAGATTTACATCTTCTAGAAAATTTAAAGTTCTGTAAACAGTTGCAATACCTATATTTTGTTTAGGATATTTTTCTTTTACGATTCGATGTACCTCTTCAGCATTAAGATGGTCATCAATATTTAAAAGTATTTGTAATATCACAGCGCGTTGCTCTGTGTATTTCATACCTTTATCTTTTAAAACAACTTTTAAATCTTCTAATACAGTATTATCAGTTTCCACTTGTTGTTTCCTCTAACTGTTTTTTCAATTCATTTGCTTTTTTTTCTAGTTCTTCTTTTGATAACTCTTGAAGTGAATCTTGAGCTGTTTTTACAGCTTTGTCAAACTTATCTGTAACTTTTGCTTGAAGATTAGAAGTATCTAACTTAATTATATAACTTCCTGTTGCTGATAAAAGTGGAAAAACTATACTATCTTGTAATTTCGGTTGGATATTATCATTTATCATTTTAACTTGTGATGTTGCATAAGCAATAATTGAAAATAATAAAAATATCTTTCCAGCACCAAACAAGAAACCTAGTAATCTATCAAAAACACCTAATCCACTAGCACTAAATACTTTCTCTAACACCATCCCTAAGATGTAAGCGATAATCCAAAAAAGAACTAATGTAACGATAAAACCAATAAGTAATATTGTACTTTCATTATCAACAGGGATAATACCATTTACTATCTCACCAGTAGTTTTTGCAAGTCTCGAAGCTATAAACACTCCACCTACGATACCAATAAGTCCGAATAACTCTTTAGTTAATCCTCTAAAAAGTCCTTTTAACCCAAGGATTACTACTAACGATAAAACAATGACATCAAATAGATTAATATTTTCCAAAACTTTCCTAAGTGTATAGCTGTAAATTTTTAAGGATTATATCCAAAAACAACTAAGAGAATCTGAAAGTACAAATTTAATAATAAAGATTTAAGAGATAGTGATAGAAATTTTTGTTAAAATGTTTTCATAATTGAAGGATTTAAATATGTATACAAACACTCTTGCTGTTTCAATCGATGATAGTGAACAAAACTTAATGCTTTTAGAAGCTTATGCAAATCACATTGACTTAAATGTAAAAAACTTTTCTGATTCTCAACAAGCATTAGATTTTATACTCCACAATGATATTGATATTATTTTTGTTGACTATATGATGCCAAAACTCAATGGATTAGAACTTATAAAAAAATTTAGAGAAACAAATATCTCTACACCTATTATTATGATTACGGCTGCTGGAGAAGACATAAAACTTGATGCACTAAAAGCTGGAGCAACAGACTTTTTAAATAAACCTTTAGATTTAAGTGAATTTACATTAAGAACTCAAAATTTACTAAAACTTAGAGAAGCACAACTCCTTGTTGAAGATAAAGCAAAATTATTACAAAAAGAGGTAGAAAAAGCAACTCAGGAACTCATCAATAGGGAACATGAGTCTTTGATAGTTTTAGGAAGAACCGCTGAATATAAAGATCCAGAAACAGCCTCACATGTTGCAAGAGTTGCAAACTACTCTAAAATTTTAGCTAAAGCTTATGGACTGAGTGTTGAGATACAAGATACTATTTATTATGCTTCTCCATTTCATGATATTGGGAAAGTGGGTATTGCTGATAATATTTTATTAAAACCTGCAAAACTCACAGATGATGAATTTGAAATAATGAAAACTCATGCTCAAATTGGTTATTCTATTTTAAAAGAAACAAAAAGTAAATATCTTAAAATGGGTGCTTTAATAGCTTTAACTCATCATGAAAAATACAATGGTAAAGGGTATCCAAATAACTTAAAAGGGGAAAGTATCCCAATTGAGGGGAGAATTGTAGCAATTGCTGATGTTTTTGATGCTTTAGTTTCTATAAGACCTTATAAAAAAGCTTGGAGTTTTGACGAAGCTTTAGACCTACTTCAAAAAGAGAGTGGTGAACATTTTGACCCTAAACTTGTTCTTTTATTTGTTGAACACATTGATGCAATCAAAGAGATTTATAACCAATTTCAAGAATCATAGAATTGATTCTTGAACAGCTTTAATTGCTTTTTTTAAACTTGTAAAGTTTTTATCCATAGTTGTATTTTCATTATCTATTGCCATTTTTTCCATATTTTGAGCATATTTTGATACACTATGCATTCGTAAGTTCAACGCAGCACCTTTAATTTTATGTGCATAGATTTTTATTTGTTCAAAGTTATTTTCTTTAACAGCCTTTTCTAATTCATCTAAATCTTTATCTATTGTATTACAAAAATTTGTTACTATTTTTTTAACAATTACTTCATCTAATCCCATCTCTTGTACAACAATACCTAAGTGATAACTTTCATCTTTTTGACTTTCTTCTTTAAGATTATTTAGATATTTATTTAAAACTTCATCCAGTTTCTTCTCATCAATTGGTTTATAAAGATAATCATCTGTCCCTATATCCATAATTTTTTGTTTATCTGCTTCAATAACATTTGCAGTTAATGCTACTATTGGAGTATGTTCTAAGGTATGTTTTTTCTCAAAATCAATAATCTCGATTGTTGCATCCAAACCATTTTTTTCAGGCATATTTATATCCATAAGAATCAAATCATACTTACCATCTTTAAAAAGCTTTACAACCTCATTTCCATTGTTTGCAAAAGTATAATCTACACCTCGAATATCAAGAAGTGCACCAATTAACTGTTGATTTATCTCGTGGTCTTCTGCTATTAAAACATTTCCGCTAAAACTTTTTTCCTTATTTTCTAAACTTGTTTCAATAAAACTCTCAAAATCTACAAAATTAACTAATATATCAAAAAGTGAAGATGAATTAATAGGTACATTTAAGATAACTCCATTTTGGAGCTGTTCACAAGTTTCTCTCTCTTTGGATAATACTACAAAATAAGTATTTTTATTTTCAAGATTTATTAATGCTTCATCAACCGCTGCCTCATCAATAAAAATAATATCTTGCTCTAATATTTCAGAGATTTGATTTGAATCTGTAATTTCTACCAAATTACAAAGTGACTCTAGATACTCTTTTAATATAGAGTATTGTAAAGGTTCCATTAAATTAGAATTTACAATAGCAACATGTAGTTTTTTAAACTCTTTGAGATGTCGATCCACTAAATTATCTGATTCAAATTCTAAATCAAAGAAAAATTTACTTCCTTTCCCCTCTTCACTCTCTAATTCAATTGTTGAACCTAACGCTTGTACTATCTTATTACTAATGCTAAGTCCTAATCCTGTACCACCAAACTCTCTACTTGTACTTTCATCAGCTTGTGAAAATTCTTGAAAAATCAGTTTTTGTTTATCTTTAGGGATTCCTATTCCACTATCTTGTATGCTTATTCTTATAGTACACGTTTTTGTAGTAGATTTTATAAGTTCTATTCGAGAAAACACTGTTCCTTCATTTGGGGTAAACTTAATAGCATTTGCTATTAAGTTTGATAATACTTGTTTTACACGTAGAGAATCTCCTATTATTTTTTGAGGAATTTTTGGATCAATAAATGGTACTAAACTTATAGATTTTTCATTTGCTTTGACCATAAATAGATTAATAACTCCTTCAAACTCCAAAAATGGATTAAATTCAATTTTTTCATATACTAAACTTCCATTTTCAATTTTTGAAATATCTAATATATCATTGATAATACCTAAAAGATTTTCTGCACTTTGGTCAATAATATGGATATATTTTGCCTCTTTTGCTGGTAATTGTAAATTCAATAATAATTTTGTAAAACCAATAATTGCATTTAAAGGTGTTCTAATCTCATGAGACATATTTGCTAAGAAACTACTTTTTGCATTTTCCGCTTTTTGTGCTTTTTGTTTTGCTAAAACCTCTTCTGTAATATCATAACGTAATGCAATATATTCATATATATCATGATTTTCATCTAAAATTGGAATCACTGTAGCTGAAACAAAATAAGGTGTACCATCTTTTTTCTTATTTTCGATACGTCCACTCCAAATTTTTTTACTTTGTATTGTGTCCCACATATCTTTAAATATAATAGGAGAACTATTTTTACTACGTACAATATTATGATTTGCCCCAATAAGTTCCTCTTTTGAGTATCCAGAAATTGCTAAAAATTTATCATTGATATAAGTTATTTTTCCTTTTAAATCAGCTTTTGAAACAATTGCACTAGCATCAACAGCTTTTTTATATTGTTCAAGTAAACTATTACTTTTTTCTAATTCTGTTATATCTGTCATCGTAATAATCATACGATTAAATTTTTCTGATTTTTTTGCTTGTATTGCATAAATATAATATGTATTATCTTTGTAAATTTTTGCTTTGTGTACCATATTTGGATTTTCTAATATAAACTCAACCCAGTTTTTATCAGAGAACTTATAAATATACCCCTCTTCTTCTACAAAATAATCACATACACATTGATGCTCTTTTTTAAAATCATTTAATGTTTCATATTCATGAAAAAATCTTAAGAAACTATCATTCACATCTTGTATCTCTTTCATATCATTAATAATAATGATACTACTTTGTGAACTTAATATATCTTCCATATATTCTTCATTTTGTTTTGTTAATGTTAAAAGAGTTGTTGCTTCATCTTCTCTATACATAATTGATTTAGTCATTCTATTAACATTATTGATTAGATCATCAACCTCTTTTGTATGAAAAACTGTTTCAATTACATTATATTTACCTTTTGTAATAAGTTGAAAATGTTCCAATAAAATATCAATAGGATTTTTAATATAAATTTTAAAAATAATACTTATAAGTACAATAAGTATTAACAATAGAATATATACTATACTTAATAATGCCATTTTATTTTTATATAATATATCGTCAAAACTTTTTGTATTTAAAAGATAAACAATATGCCAATTCCAAGGTTTAAAATACATTTGCTTAATTCTATATGTTACTTTATCCAATACAATTTGTGTTTTATTCTCTTTAAGAATTGCTGCTAGTTCCTCATCTGATAAACTTGTTTTACCCATTTGTACAATTTTATCGTTGTCATTAATAAAAAGAATATCATTTGTTAGCAAGGTATATTTTTTCAGTTGCGCAAATATCTCTTTTTGGATTATCTTACTTTGTGCATGATAATCCCCAGATGATGTTCCATATAAATAAAATAACAATCGAAATTCTGATTCAATATGATCATAAGTATAGTGAATTTTATTCTCAACTTTTTGCTCTATTTCATGACTAATAGTTTTCTCAATGAGTGTATTTAAATACATAAAACCAACATAAGAAAATAAAATACCTATAATTAAAATAGGTGTAATAATTTTTGTAAATAAATTAAATTTTTTCATTATTTATTTTCCTTTGGAACTTGAATAGTTTTCAATGCTTTATACACTACATCATAAATCTTTTCATCAGTTTTTACTGCTCCAAATTTAGTATTATTACTCCATTGAGAAACAATATCTTCATCTTTTAGATTGTCCAAAGGATGTAATTTTAAAATTGCTTTTTGAATATTTTTAATTTGTCCTTCTACTGTAGTATTTTTATTTGCAATAAAAGAAAAACCTGGAATATTTGGGGATTGTGCCAAAGTTTTAAAATCAAACTGTGTATATTTATCCAACACTGTAGATTTCACAGTTCCTATGGTATTTTTTTCTAAAAGAACTTTTAATAAAACATTTGAATGTGTTCCAATATATTGATAATGAAAGTTTTCTAATGTTAATGAGTTTTCTCTCATAATATATTCACTCATCAAATATCCACATGTTGATAAACTTCTTGTTAAAATTACGTCAACTTTATTTGATATATCAGCAAAACTATTTATATTATTCTCCGTTGTAACAAGATCACAAGTATAATAAGGTTTTCCATTACTAGAATTAAAAGTTAAAAATGGATACGAATCTTTAAATTGTTCTTTCAATCTTACATAGGGTAATGCTCCTAATTCAATTATATCAATCTTACCTTCTTCAAAATTCTTTATTAATTCTTCATAAGATGTTGAATAGATGAATTTAAATTTATAGCCTGTTTCTTTTTCTAAGTATTTTAACATCGCATTATATTGCACAAAAAGTTTTGGAGCCTTATCCATAGGTAATGGTGAAAAAGTTATAACTTTTGCTTGTAATGTGATAATAAAAACAAAAAGAGATAAAAGAATTTTCATAATATTTTTCCTTTAAGAGGTGGTTATTCTTGTCCTATTATACTTAAAAATCTATTAAATATTATCTGCAAAAAACTTCTTCAATACTATTTATATAATTAATTGGATAGAATTTCAGCATGATAAAAAGATACGATACAAAAAAGATATATATAGGTAATGTTGCAGTTGGTGGAGATGCACCAATTAGTGTACAGTCAATGACTTATACAAAAACAAGTGATGTAGAAGCTACTGTTGAACAAATAAGACGACTTCATTTTGCAGGAGCAGACATAGTACGTTTAGCTGTTCCTGATATGGAAGCTGCTAAAGCATTAAAAGCTATTAAAGAGCAAACAAGCCTTCCTATTGTTGCAGATATCCATTTTAATTATAAATTGGCACTTGAAGCTGCAAAAGTAGTTGATTGTATTCGTTTCAATCCTGGAAATATTGGTGAACAATCTAGAATTAAAGAGATTGTAAAAGCGTGTAAAGAAAGAAACTTACCAGTTCGTATTGGTGTAAACTGTGGCTCACTAGAAGCACAATTTGAAGATAAATATGGACAAACAGCTAAAGGGATGGTTGAATCAGCAATTTATAATATTAAATTTTTAGAAGATTTAGACTTTACTGATATTAAAATATCTCTCAAAGCGAGTGATGTACAAAGAACAGTTGAAGCGTACAGAATGCTCCGACCTTTAAATAATTACCCATTTCATTTAGGAGTTACTGAAGCTGGAACAGAGTTTCACAGCACTATAAAATCCTCAATAGCATTAGGAGCATTACTTCTTGATGGTATTGGAGATACTTTACGAGTATCTATGACAGGAGAATTAGAAAAAGAGATAGAAGTTGGTCGCGCTATTTTAAAAGATGCAGGTATTGCAAAAGATGGTTTAAATATTATCTCGTGTCCAACTTGTGGAAGAATTGAAGCTGATTTAGTAAGTGCGGTTAAAGAAGTAGAAGAAGCAACAAAACATATAAAAACACCTCTAAATGTATCAGTAATGGGTTGTGTTGTAAATGCTATAGGTGAAGCTAAAAGTGCAGATGTGGCTATTGCTTATGGAAAAGGAAGTGGTCTTATTATAAAAAAAGGTGAAGTTATAGAAAAACTTCCAACAGACCAATTACTACAAAGGTTCCTTGAGGAAGTTGAAAAAGAAGCAAAAAATAATTTAATTTAAGTTAATTTAAACTTGTTTTATTGTATCTTTGTGGATATAATAATTTTTAAATAATTTTACTGAAAGATAGGTATAACATGAAAATATTAGCAGTAGACGATTCATCAACAATTAGAGATTTAGTATCACAAACACTTTATGCATCAGGATATAATGATTTTGAAACAGCGGAAGATGGTGTTGAAGCATTAGAAAAAATAGAAGCTGCAGAAGAAGAATATGATTTTTTCATTGTGGATATCAATATGCCAAGAATGGATGGATTTGAACTTATTAGACGAATTAGAGATAAATTTGATTATATGACTACTCCAATTATGGTTCTAACAACTGAAAGAGGAAATGATATGAAACAAAAAGGGAGAGAAGCTGGTGCTACTTCTTGGATTGTGAAACCATTTGAGCAAGAAAAATTTAAAAAAGGTATAGAACTTACTTTAGACTATACAAATAGACACGAAACATTCTAAAATAAAAAACTAATTTAAAATTAGTTTTTTATATCTCTACAATTTTCTTAATAATCGTAAAAAGTTTCATAACAGAATTTATCTCACACTCTTCTCTATGAGAATGAGGAAAATATATATTTGGTCCAATTGAACAAACATCAATATTTGGATATTTAGCTTTAAATATAGCACACTCTAATCCTGCATGTATAGCATTTAATGTAGCTTCTGGTACAACCTCTTTATATATTTTTAAAACTTCTGCTGTAAAATCACTATGTGTTGGTTTCCATGCTGGATATTTTCCATTTGTTGTTACTTCAAAACCAAAAATATTAAGTAAAGCTACTGTTTCATCTTTGAGAATTTTTAACTCTTCATTATCCATACTTCTAGCACTTAAACTTATTTTTAATCCTTCAATCGAATTTTCAATAATTGCCAAGTTAATTGAACTTAATACAACATCTAACTCTTTATCAAATCCTCTTACTCCATTTGCAAAAGTATATAAAAAGTTAATAATATTTTCATCGAGTTTTTTATAATGTTGTGTTTGAGTCTCTACTTTTACTATTTTCATATTAGGGTGCGATGCTTGTGGCTCATTATGTGATACAATAATTGCACGAGCTGATTTAGGAATAGAATTTATTCTCTCACCCCCACTTATATCAAGTAAATCAGCATCACACTCTTTTATTGTTTTTGCCATAAGTTTCAAAGCATTTGGTATATTTTTATCGATATCAACTCCACTATGCCCACCATCAAGATTATCAATAGTTATCTCATATAATTCTTTTTTATCTTTATTTTTAAGATATTCCCCTTTATTGTTAATCCCAAATATATCAACTCCACCAGCACAACCTATACATATTTCCCCTTGAGCTTCACTATCTAAATTTAACATTTTAGAAGCTTGTAATTCAAACTCTATATTATTTGCGCCAATAAGTCCTACCTCTTCATCACTTGTAAAAAGCAACTCTAAATTAGCACCCTCTTCCATCAAAGCTAACATATAGGCACACCCTATTCCATTGTCTGCACCCAATGTTGAATCTTTTGCTTTTAAATATCCATCTTCTTCTATAATTGTAGGAATCTTACCATCTTCTAAACATACCATATCATAATGTGATTGCAAACATAATTTTATAGTACTATTCTCTTTATAACATAATATATTGTTTGCATTATCAACTTTACAAATATAATTATTTTTTGATGCAAATTGTTTCACATAATTAATAAATGGTTCAAAAGTACCACTACATCTAGGTACAGTTGTTATCTCTTTAAATATCTCTATTACTCTCATATTATTGCCTATTAAATTTTTTTGATTATAACTTAATATCTATTATAAAACTTGTAACCAAACAGTAATCTTTCTAATTTATAATTCCTACGAAAAAAAACAAAAGGACTTTCAAAATGACAATGAAAAAAACTGCAATTGCTTTATTAACTGCATCTGCGTTAACTGTATCTCTTAGTGCTAGAGACCAAATTAAAATAGTTGGTTCTTCAACTGTTTATCCATTTTCTTCATCTGTAGCTGAAGAATTAGGTGCAACAACAAAATTTCCAACTCCAGTAGTTGAATCAACTGGTTCAGGTGGTGGTATGAAATTATTTTGTGCTGGAAATGATTTAAATACGCCAGATATTACAAATGCATCAAGAAGAATGAAAACTAAAGAATTTGAGATGTGTGAAAAAAATGGTGTTCATGACATTACTGAAGCAGTAATTGGTTTTGACGGTATTGCTATTGCACAATCTAAAGCAGACAAACCATTATCTTTAACAAAAACTCAATTAGCTCTTGCTACTGCTGCTGAAGTACCAAGTAAAGATGGTAAAAAACTTATAGCAAACCCTTACAAAAAATGGTCTGATATAGATGCATCTTTACCAAATAGAGATATTATCGTATATGGTCCTCCAAAATCTTCTGGAACAAGAGATGCTTTTGAAGAGATGGTATTACAACATACATTCAAAAAAATGAATGTTTATACAGATCTTTACAAAGCAGATAACAAAGCAAATAAAAAATACAAAAAATATTCTGAAATTAGAACAGATGGTGCGTATGTTCCAAGTGGTGAAAATGATAACTTAATTGTTGCAAAACTAGATAAAAATAGAGATGCAATCGGTATTTTTGGTTACTCATTCTTAATGGAAAATCAAGATAAAGTACAAGGTGCTACAATAGATGGTTTCTTACCAACTCCTGAAACTATTGCATCTCATAAATATCCAATTGCAAGAAGTTTATTTTTCTACATCAAAAACTCTCACTCTAAAGATGTACCTGCAATGAGTAAATATGTAGATATGTTTATGTCTGAAGATATGATTGGTAACAATGGTATTTTAGGTGAAATTGGTTTAATTCCACTTCCAGATGCTACAAGAGAAGCAATCAGAAACTCTGTTGCAAAAAGAACAAAATTGACTTTAGAAGATTTATCTAAAAAACACTAAACTATAAAATTTAACTCCTAATTTCTTTTAAAGGTAACTTGAAAACTCAAGTTACCTTTTTTATTTTATTAACAAGACTATTTTGATACAATAATAATTATAATTATAAGGTTGAATAATGAATGTCAAAAAAAGATTAACCATATCAAGAAAATTTAGCAGTATCTCATTTATAGTATCTATAGTAACAATTATAGTAGCTTATGTAGTCTTAACAATGTATAAATCCACAATGATTGATGAAGTTTATACTAAAACAAAAATTAAACTAGAACAATCCATCGATGAAAAAATGGAAGCTAAAAAAGATATTGGTATTAGCAATGCTTTTTCAATAGCGAATGATGAACAAATAAAACAATCATTAATGCAAAATAATAGAGAATTAGCAATTGAAAGTTTAGATACTATCAACAAAACAATGAAAAATGGCACTAAATTTAAAAATATAAAAATACATATTCATACAAAAGATAATAAATCCTATTTAAGAAATTGGAAAATTGAAAAATATGGAGACGATTTAAGTTCCTTTAGAAAAAGCGTAGTAACTGTAAATACCGAACATAAACCTATTAATAGTTTAGAAATTGGGAAAGCTGGTCTTAGTTTACGTTCTGTTGTGCCAATTACAAATAAAGGAGAACATCTAGGTTCTTTAGAATTTATACAAGGCTTAAACTCTGTAGCAAAAAGTTTTAATAATCAAAATCAAGGATTTTTGCTATTAATGGATATAAATAAACAAATAGCCCAACCAAATCCAGAAATGATATTTCAAAAAAAATATATAATATCTCAAAAATTTTTTAATAAAGATTTTTTTGAAGATAGCAAAAAAATTAATTTAAAAAATCTCTTTACAAATGGTTATCTCTTAAGTGAAAAGTATTTTTATACTTTTAAATATGTTGAAGATTTTAAAGGAGAAAAATTAGGTATTTACCTAGTTGCAGAACAGTTAAGTACTGTAAACTTGGCAATTGATAAAACAACTCATCTAGTCTATATAGCTTTACTTATTGTTGCATTGGCAATATTAGCTAGTTTAGTAGCAACTCTTATCAATCTTAGAAGTACAGTTATCCAACCAATTAAAGATTTACAAAATTCTATACTCAACGTCAAAAATGATCAATCTTCTGATAGAATAGAGATACTGCATAATGATGAAATTGGAGATGTAGTAATTGAATTTAATAGTTATTTAGATGCTTTGGCAAGAGATAGAGAACAAGATCAAGTTGTTATTGATGAAGCTAAATCTGTTATTGTAAGAGCAAATAGAGGTCTTTTGAATACAAGTATTAAATCTCAAGCTGCTTCAAAAAGGGTACAAGAATTAGCTGTTTCTGTTAATAGTTTAGTAAAAGGAACCCATAAAAACCTTGATAGCTTATCAAAAGTTTTAGTTGAATACAGTAATGCAAAATTTGATTATGCTGTACCAAAACTTGAGGGTATTACAGGAGAAATAGCTTCAATTATGAGTGGTGCAAAAAATACTGGTGTTACAATGTCTGGTGTTTTGGCTATGATTGATAATACTACAAAAAGATTATTATTTGCTTCTAAAGATTTAAATGATGCTTCAAGTGAATTAAGTAATTCATCAAATGCACAAGCTGCTGCCTTAGAACAAACTGCAGCTGCAATTGAAGAAATCTTAAGTACCATTAAACAAAGTAGCCAAAATGCTACAAAAATGGCTGAACTTGCACAAGAAGTGACAAATTCTTCTAAAGTGGGAGAAACTTTAGCAAATAGAACTTCTGATGCAATGAGTGATATTACACAAGAAGTAAATGCAATCAATGATGCTATTACAGTAATAGACCAAATAGCATTCCAAACAAATATTTTAAGTCTTAATGCAGCAGTTGAAGCTGCAACAGCAGGAGAAGCTGGAAAAGGATTTGCAGTTGTTGCTCAAGAGGTTAGAAACTTAGCTTCAAGAAGTGCTGATGCAGCAAATGAGATTAAAACATTAGTTCAAAATGCAACTACAAAAGCACAAAGTGGGCAAAAAATTTCTCAAGAGATGATAGAAGGATATAATAATCTTAATCAAAATATCACAGCAACCATAACTCTCATTGAAGATGTTGCAAAAGCAGCACAAGAACAACAAAATGCTATGAGTCAAATTAGTGATACAGTCAATGAATTAGACAAAACAACACAAAAAAATGCAAGTGTTGCTTCAAAAATCAATACAATGTCACATGAAAATGAAGGCTTAGCACAATCTTTACAAACAGCAGTAAACAGAACAAGTTTCTTTGAAGAGTCAAAAAGAAGAGTATGTGATGCAGATATGATGTTTGACTTAAATGCTTTAAAATCAGACCATATTAAATTTAAAAATACGAACTTCGAAAAATGTAATGATGGAACACGTTTTTCTGTAACTGATCATCATAGTTGTAATATGGGAAAATGGCTTGATAATATGAAAGATCCTGACTTTCTAAATTCTCCATTATGGGAAGAATTAAATGAGGTACATAAAGCTGTTCATATGATGGTTCAAGATACTGTTGACCTTTATGCTGGTGGTTATGCAAATGGGCAAGTATTCTCTGTAACTAATAATGTTGAACGTAATATGAATAGAGTTTTTGAAATTTTAGATGAAATAAGAGAATATAAATGTACACAAATTATGAAAAGAAAAAGAGGTGAAATATAATGGCTCAAGATCAAGAAACAATTTTAGATGACAACTCTTTTGTAGTGAGTGAAACAGATGCAAAAGGGAATATAATCTTTGCAAATGATGAGTTTTGCAAAATTGCTGAATATTCATTGGATGAACTTTTAGGAAAACCGCATAATATTGTACGGCATAAAGATATGCCTAAGCTAGCATTTAAAGATTTATGGGATACTATTCAAAGTGATAAAGTATGGCATGGGTTTGTAAAGAATGCAACAAAAAGTGGCGGATACTATTGGGTATTTGCTACAGTATATCCTTATAAAAATGAAGCTGGTGAACAATGTTATATGTCATGCAGAAGAAAACCCTCAAGAGAAGATGTAGAAAAATATTCCGCACTTTATAAAACAATGAATTAAAAAAAGGATTATCAAAATGAATAGTAATGCTGGGAAAATTGCGCCAAAAGAGATTTTAGAAAATATTGCAGAATTGATAAGTTGTTACTATACAAACTTTCCAAATTGTGAAGATGAAACACAAAAAATAGCATTTGGAACTTCAGGGCATAGAGGAAGTAGCTTAAAAAATAGTTTTAATGAAGCACATATCTTAGCTGTAACACAAGCAGTTGTTGATTATAGAAAAGCACACAATATTACAGGGACTTTATTTATAGGGATGGATACTCATGCACTATCAACTCCAGCACACAAAACAGCACTTCAAGTATTAGCTGCAAATGATGTAGAGGTATGTTATGCTGCAAATTTCGAGTATACCCCTACTCCTGTTATTTCTCATGCTATTTTAAATAAAAAAGGTAGTGATGGAATTGTTATCACTCCATCACATAATCCACCTTGTGATGGTGGTTTTAAATACAATGGACTTGACGGAGGTCCAGCAGATGTAGATATCACAACTTGGATAGAAAACAAAGCAAATGAATATCTCTTAAATGATTTACAAGGTGTAGTGTATCTTGATTTTGATGAAGCTATTAAACAGAAATGTATCCAAGAGTATGATTTTATGACACCTTATGTAAAAGATTTGAAAAATGTTATAAATATGGAACTTATTGCTCAATCAAATATCAAGATTGGTGCTGATTGTATGGGTGGAAGTGGTTTAAAATATTATGAAGCAATTGCCAAAGCATATAATTTAAATATTACTACATTTAATGACTCTGTTGATTTTACATTTTCATTTATGCACTGTGATAAAGATGGGAAAATCCGTATGGATTGTTCAAGCCCTTATGCTATGGCAGGACTTATAGAATATAAAGATAAGTTTGATATAGCTTTTGGAAATGATACAGATTTTGATAGACATGGTATAGTGACAAAAAGTGTAGGTTTATTAAATCCAAACCACTACTTAAGTGTTGCTATAGATTATCTTTCAAGAAACAGAGACTTTGACGGTTTGGGGATTGGAAAAACTCTTGTAAGTAGTTCTATGATAGATAGAGTTGCCCTTGATAATAACAAAGAACTTTTTGAAACGCCAGTTGGGTTTAAATGGTTTGTTAAACCTCTTATTGATGGTCAGGTTTTCTTTGGTGGTGAAGAGAGTGCTGGGGCTAGTTTTTTACGATTTGATAAAAAACCTTGGACTACAGATAAAGATGGAATTATCTTAAATCTACTCTCTGCTGAGATACTAGCAAAAACAAAAAGTGACCCAGGGATTTACTACGAAAATCTTATAAAAAAACATGGAAAACCTATCTATGCTAGAATTGATGCACCTGCAAATAGTGAGCAAAAAAATAGACTTAAAAATCTTGTAAGTGAAGATATAAAAGCAGATACACTTGCAGGAGAAAAGATAACTTCTATTTTAACAACTGCTTCAAATGGTGCAAAAATTGGAGGACTTAAAATCAATACTCAAAATGGCTGGTGTGCATTAAGACCTTCTGGGACTGAAGATGTTTATAAAATATATGCGGAGAGTTTTATAAATGAGGAACACTTAAAAACTATCCAAAGTGATGCACAAAAAATTGTTACAAGCCTCTTTTAGTTATAATTGCGGCATATAAAAAAGTAGCACTATTCTGTGTTAATTTTTACTTAAGATTAACAAAAAAATTACGCGTGATTTGAAGATAAAAATCCAGTATTTGAAGGATAAGTATCTTCAAAGATGAAGATATGGAACTTAACTACTAAAGCTATTTTCTTTAATCTTAAGTAAAACTTAACACAGTATAGTGCTTAAAAAAAGGCAAATATAGATGATAGAAGTTTATAATGCAATAACCAATATTGCAAATCAAATTGAGAAAAATGTTTTTATAAATTACAGTAACTTTACTGACGAAACAAAAACAGAAAAAGAGATACACGAAGATATACAAGAATATTGTTTACAAGTTATAGAAAAAGAATTTGAATACCTCAAAAGTGTCAAAGGTATCATTGGAAAAAATAAAAAACAATTTTGTAGTATCAATGAAAATGGAAAATACCTTGTAAGTTGTGTAGCTATTGATAATATTGAACTTCTTGATTTAAACTTTTCTCTTGGAAGTATTTTTGGTATCTATGAAAATGAATTTGAAGCAGATAAACTAAAAGCTGCTATTTATATCACTTATGGTCCAACTTTCCAACTTGTATTTGCTTCAAAAAATGAAGGGGTAAAATACTTCTCAAATGAACATGGAGAATTTATCCAACAAGATCCATTGGAATTACAATCAAAAGGAAAAATCAACTCAACAGCTGGAAAAGCAAATGAATTTAGTGTAGAACATAAAGCACTCTTAGACAGTTTTTTCAACGAAGGTTATCGTCTTCGAGTAAGTAACTCACTATGTCTTGATACTCATCAGATTTTATTTAAAAAAGGTGGAATTTATTCAAGTCCCGCAACTACATCAAATATAGATGGAACTTTAGAAGTTATCTTTGAAGCATTTCCTATCTCATTTATCATTGAACTTGCAAACGGTGAAGCTATAGATGGGAAAAAGAGAATCTTAGATATAAAATCTCCATCATTACATCAAAAAACACCAATCTACTTTGGTTCAAAAGAAGAGATAGCAAGAGTTAAATCTACTTTTTAAAAAGTAGATTTATTTGTTTATCTCAACAACTATTGCCCCTCTAAAATCACCTAAAGCAAAATTTCTTGCTCTATCATAAGGAAATCTTTCATCAATCTTACCTAAGATATTTTTATCCATTTTAGCTACATCTCCGTGACATTTTAAACATGGTTTTTCAACTGCAAGTGCTTTATATACATAAGTTTTTTTATCTGTTTCAACTATTTTCATCATAGTTTTAGGACTCTTTTTCCCAACTTCAATATCTTTTTGAAATTTTTGCATCACTTCAATATCTTGTATTGATGGTTCATTTGCATCATTTCTATATTTTAAAGCTGTTCTTCTCACCCTTACACCCTCACCTAACTTTGCATTTACCTCATCAGTGATAGTTTGTGCTTGATTTGAACAATAATCAATCGCAGCCATTCCAGATGGATCTTCCTTAAATTTTGTTTGCAACTCACCTTTTAAAGTTGAACCTAACATCATCATACTTTTCTTTGCTGTTTCTTTTACATCTTGATTAGCAAATGCTAAAACACTTAAAACAGACAATCCTAAAATAACTTTTTTCATCAATTACTCCTTTATCATCAAAATTACAATTTCAATAATACAGCAATAAAACTTATCAAGTAATTATTTCCCTAAAATATACTCCATACTCTCGTTTTCCAATATTCGTATATCATTTGTAGAGTGTTTCACATTTATTGGTGAACCAATCGTTAATACATATTTTTTATTTTTACTAATATGTTTTTTCTTTAATGCCCAAGTTAAAAAGCTTTTGATTAATTCATCAGCATCATTTAATTTATGAGAAAGATAAATACCCTCTATTCCCCATACAAGTTGCAATTTTCGTAAAGTTCTTAAGTCATAACTACTTACAAGAATTTTTGCTCTTGGTCTAAATTTTGCCATAGACATAGCACTTCTTCCAGCTCGCGTAAAAGCTATAAGTGCATCAGGTTTGATATTTTTTGCTAGTGTTGTAACTGCTGCTGCAATTGAATCATCTGATGAAACATGGTCTGTATCTTGATAATATGGATATGCTTTTTCTGTTTCAATTATAGTTTCATTTAAAACTTCTACGGCACTTAAAGGATACTTTCCTATAGTTGTTTCATCACTTAACATAACAGCATCACTTCCATCTAAAACTGCATTTGCCACATCAGATATCTCTGCACGTGTAGGATAGTGTGAATTTATCATTGAAGTTAACATTTGTGTTGCTGTTATAGTTGGTTTTCCCATTTTTAAAGCTTGGGCTATAATTTTCTTTTGGATTAGTGGAACTTTTTTTAGTCCTAACTCTACCCCTAAATCACCTCGTGCCACCATAATTCCATCTGCTGCTTTTAAAATAGATTTGATATTTTCAATAGCCTCTTTTTTCTCTATTTTTGCAAAAATAAGTGGATTTGAATTGTGTTGTTCTAAAATATCTTTTGCATCTTGTATATCCTCTTTGTTACTTACAAAAGACAATGCAACTATATCAACCCCAATCTTTGCACCAAAAGCTAAATCCTCTTTATCTTTTTGTGTAATTGACTTAATAGCCAGTTTTGACTTAGGAAGATTCATCCCTTTTTTTGATTGAAGTGTTTGGGCTACTATTATTTCACACTTTACCTCATCTGCATTTTTTTCTACTACTTTAGCTCGAATTGTTCCATCTGAAAAATAAACTGGCTCCCCAACTTTAAGACTATCTATAATAATTGGATAACTCAAACTTACTATTTTTTTATCTTCATCTATTTTATCTTTAGTCAAAGTAAGTATATCCCCTATTTTTAACTCTATTGGCTTTTTTAAATGAGATATTCGTATCTTTGGACCTGCAATATCTTGAAGGATTGCTACTTCTTTATTTACATTTTGCGATGCTTTTCGTATCCTTTTTGCAACCTCTTGATGGTATTCATGAGTAGCATGTGAAAAGTTTAATCTAAATACATTTACCCCTTTTTTAATAAGTTTTTCTATCATTTTTAAACTATCAGTTGCTGGCCCTAGTGTTACTACAATCTTTGTTTTTCTCATTCTTTATATATCCTATTTCCAAAAGTATTGAGCTGATGCTCCAAGTTGTGCTTCTATTTCTAAAAGTCTATTATACTTTTCTATCCTTTCACTTCTGCTTGCAGAACCTGTTTTTATATGTCCAGCATCAAAAGCTACAGCAAAGTCTGCTATAAAAGTATCTCCTGTTTCTCCAGAACGATGTGAGATAAATGTTCTCCAACCTACATCTTTACACATTCTAATAGTATCTATAGTTTCTGTTACTGTTCCTATTTGATTTAATTTAATCAAAACAGAGTTTGCACTTTTTTGTCTAATACCTCTTTCTACATATTTTGTATTTGTAACAAATAAATCATCTCCAACAACTTCTATTTTATCTCCAAACTCTTTTGTGAACTTTGAAAATCCTTCCCAATCATTTTCTGCGAGTGGATCTTCCCAAGAAATAATAGGATATTTTTCACACCAGTTTTTTGCCATTTCAATCATCTCATCACTTGTTTTTATCCCGCCATGTGACCATTTTAAATCATAGATATTTGAACTATTTGCAGCTAAAAATTCACTAGCTGCACTATCAAGTGCTAAACTTATATCACTTCCAGGTTTATATCCAGCATTTTTTATAGCTTCTACTATAAGTTCCATAGCTTCTTCATTGCTATCAAGATTTGGTGCAAAGCCACCCTCATCTCCAACACTTGTAGCTTTTCCTTTAGCACTTAAAAGTTTTTTTAACTCATGAAATGTTTCAGTAGCATATCGTAACCCTTCACTAAAAGAAGGAGCTCCATGTGGGACAACCATAAATTCTTGAATATCAACACTATTATCTGCATGACTTCCACCATTTAAAATATTCATACATGGTACTGGTATTCGTCTTACATTACTTCCACCTAGATATCTGTATAAAGGCATATCACTATACATAGCACCAGCTTTTGCAACAGCCATAGAAACACCTAAGATAGCATTTGCTCCAAGTTTTGATTTATTCGGTGTACCATCAAGTGCAATCATTGCAAAATCTATCTCACTTTGTTCCAATACATTCATACCTATAAGTTCTGGTGCTATAATAGATTGTACATTTGAAACAGCTTTTAACACACCTTTTCCACCATATCTTTTCATATCACCATCTCTTAATTCCAAAGCTTCGTTGGCACCTGTACTTGCACCACTTGGAACTGAAGCAGATGCTACAATACCACATTCTAACTCTACATAAACTCTTACTGTTGGATTGCCTCTACTATCTAATATCTCTAATGCATTTATATCTGTAATTATTCCACTCATTGTAAACTCCTTATAATCTATTTGTACAATTTAAATTTTCAAAAGCTTCTATAGCTCTTTTTACCATACTTTCCTGCCCTGCTCTTAACCATTTTCGTGGATCATAATACTTTTTATTTGGTGCATCTTCCCCACTTGGATTTCCTATTTGTCCTTGTAGATACGCATGATGTTCTTTTTCATAAGCACGCACTCCATCCCAAAATGCCCATTGCATATCGGTATCAAGATTCATTTTCACTACACCAAAACTTATTGCATCTTTTATATCACTTATGCTACTTCCACTTCCACCATGAAATACAAAGTTCACAGGTTTTGTCTCTATCCCTAATGTATCTTTGATATATTTTTGACTGTCATCAAGTATTTGTGGTCGAAGTTTTACATTCCCTGGTTTATATACACCGTGCACATTTCCAAAACTTGCTGCTATGGTAAAGTTTGGAGATATTTTTGATAGTTTTTCATAGGCATAACATATTTCACTTGGTTGAGTATATAAAGCATTACTATCTGCTTCGCTGTTATCAACTCCATCTTCTTCACCACCTGTAATTCCTAACTCTATCTCTAAAGTCATACCAAGTTTTGACATTTTTTGTAAATATTGAGAAGATATTTCAATATTCTCTTCCAAACTCTCTTCACTTAAATCTAACATATGAGAAGAAAAAAGTGTTTTTCCTGTAGCTTCAAAATATTTTTGACTCTCATGAATAAGTGCATTTATCCAAGGTAAAAGTTTCTTTGAAGCATGATCTGTATGAATTATAACTGGTACATTGTAATACTGTGCCACTTGATGAATATGTTTTGCACCAGCAATTGCACCTATAACATCTGCTTGACTACTTTGTATATTTCCACTGTTAAATTTAGCACCACCATTGCTAAACTGGATAATTACAGGTGCTTTTACGATACTTGCCGCTTCAAGAACTGCATTGATTGATTCACTTCCTATTACATTAATAGCAGGTATTGCAAAATTATTCTCTTTTGCATAATCAAAAACTTTTTTTACATCATTACCTGTAATAACACCACTTTTTACAATATTTAATAATCCCATACAATCTCACCTTTATAATGTTTATACAAAAGTATAGGTATTTCAAGATACAATTTGATTACATGATAAGTAATGTGTAGAATATGTAATCAAATAGAAATAAAACTGTTCTACAATCTTCAAATAAATTTTATAAGGACAAACAATGGCATTAAAAGTAGCAATCAATGGAACAGGAAGAATAGGTCTAATAGTAACAAAAATAGTTACTCAAAGAGATGATTTAGAATTAGTAGCACTTAATACAACAGCTGATATGGATATGTTACAATATTTATTAAAATATGATTCAGTACATAAAGGTGTTGATGCTCAAATCATTAATGATACTACAATGAAAATCAATGGAAAAGATGTGAAAATATTCTCTTCAAGAAATCCTGAAGATTTAGCTTTTGGTGCTTGTGGTGCTAAAGTTGTTATAGAGTGTACAGGAGCATTTTTAACAACAGAAAAATGTAAAGCATACTTAAAAGATGGTGTTGAGAAAGTCGTTATGTCTGCCCCTGCAAAAGATGATACTCCTACTTATGTATTAAATATCAACACAGATTCATATAAAGGTGAAGAGATTATTTCAAATGCATCTTGTACTACAAACTGTTTAGCTCCAATTTGTAAAGTATTAGATGAAGAGTTTGGAATTATAAATGGTCTGATGACAACTATTCACTCATATACAAATGACCAAAATATTTTAGATGTAAAACATAAATCAGATAAAAGAAGAGCTAGAGCAGCTGCAATTAATATGATACCAACAACAACTGGTGCAGCAAAAGCTATTGGTCTTGTTATGCCAAATCTTCAAGGAAAACTAAATGGTTATGCTATGAGAGTTCCAACTGCTGATGTTTCAGTAGTAGATTTAACTGTAAATCTAACAAAAGAGGTAACAAAAGAAACTATCAATGAAGCTATTCAAAAAGCTAGTGAAAATACTTTTAAAGGTTTAATAGAAGTTGATAATGATAAAAGAGTTTCAAGTGACTTTATAGGAAGTACTTACAGCTCAACATTTGTTCCTGATATGACAAGTGTAGTTGATGGGAAAACTGTAAAAGTACTTGCTTGGTATGATAATGAGTGGGGATATAGTTCAAGACTTGTTGATATGGTTAAATTTGTAGGAACAAAATAATATTAGAAAAATATGGTAGCTTGTATGTTATACTACAAGCTACAATTATAAGATTTTAAAATATTATATAAAGGTTCAAAAATATGTCAATAGCTATATTAACGTCTGGTGGAGATTGTGCAGGGATGAATCCTGCTATAAAACATTTTGTTGATCATTGTTTTAATAACAATATTCAACCTTATATCATTTACGATGGGTTAGAGGGTTTAATTGATGGAAATATCAAAGCTGCAACTCATGAAGATGTAGCTGGTATTATGCATGAGGGTGGAACAATGTTACGTTCTTCTCGTTCAAAAAGATTTTTTGAGTATGAGTATCGTAAACAAGCATTTGAAAATTTGCAGTCGCACGGTGTAGATAAACTTATCATCTTAGGTGGCGATGGTTCATTTCGAGCATTAAATCAGTTTTATAAAGATTTTGGAGTTACTTTTGTAGGGATACCTTCTACTATTGATAATGATATCTTTGGTACAGATTATTGTCTGGGTGTTGATACAGCTTTAAATATCATAAGAGGTGCAACTGATGCTATAAGAGATACCTCTGCTTCTTTTAAAAGAGGTTGTGTTATTGAAACTATGGGACGAGATTGTGGTTATTTGGCACTTATTTCTGCTATAACTTGTGGAGCTGAAGTGTGTGTTATACCAGAACTTGAAACAGATTTAGACTCTCTTGCAAAAAAACTCAAAAATCAAATTGCTTTAGGGAGAAAATATATTGTAACAGTTGTAGCAGAAGGAACAAAAAAAACTCAAGAACTTGTAGCGTGGCTAGAACACGAAGTAGGTATTGAAACTCGTGCTACAATTTTAGGACATATACAAAGAGGTGGAAATCCAACGGTATATGATAGACTTATGGCGGTTGAGTTTGTAACTTATGCTGTAGATAAACTTATAAATGAAAACTGCAAAGAGGGATTAGTAATAGTCCATAAAGATGGAAAATTTGAATTTGTAACTATTGATTATGTTAATAGTAGTAAATATGCCATTAAACAAAGTTTGTTAGAGATGGCAGAAGATATGACAAAATAGGATAAAAAAGCTTATGGAATCTAAAATAATAGAAACAACCTACTCACAACTATTAGAACTTAAAGAAGAGATTTTATCTAATGTGGATCAAAATAATCCAAATCAAAGTATACAAAACCTTCAAGCGTACATAAAATTACGTTCACTTGATTTACGAGAATTACAAAATCATCTTACAAATCTAGGATTATCTTCTTTAGGAAGAGCTCAAAGTTGTGTTATAAACTCTATTAATCAAGATATCCTTATATTATCAAAACTATTACATAAGCCCTATAAACAAACACAAAATGATTTAGATGCATTAAATTATGATGATGCTAAAAACATTATGTTAAAAAATAGTGAAGTATTTGGAAAATCTGATTTAAGTTTTAAAACAAAAGTTATGGTAACCCTTCCAAGTGAAGCTCAGGAATCGCCAAAACTAATAGGGGAACTCATTGCAAATGGAACTTCTGTTTTTAGAATCAATACAGCACACGATAATGCGGCTGCTTGGAATAGAATGGCTTCTTTTATTAAAGAAGAAAATGGAAAACAAAATAAAGAAACAAAAATATATGTTGATTTAGCTGGTCCCAAAAATAGAACACAAACTATCCAAAAAGTTTTTACACCTTTTAAAATTGGTTCATGGAGAAACCCAAAACTTGTAGAGTTAATTCCTATTTCTACACCAGATGTAGCTACAAAAAAACTTGAAAAAAGTAATACAAATTCAGTTCAAGCTACACTTGTAGTAAGTCATGATTTTTTTCAAATATGTAAAACAAGTACAAAAGTTAAAATTGATGATTTTGAAAGAGATGCTAGACAATGTTATGAATTAATCAAAGAAAATGATAGAATTTTTCTAAATGCAAATAAAAAAATCACTATCTTTGAAAATACAACTATTGAGATAAAAGATGAAAATCATAAATATATCAGTTGCCTTTATAATATTGAAAAACTGCCAGAAGATATAAAACTTTATAAAGGAAATCAAATCATTATTACACATCAAGATATTATTGGTTGTAGTGATTACTCCTATGAAAACATCACTTATAATGCAGTTATAGGATGTTCCAATAAAGAGATTTTTCCTTACGTAAATATCGGTGATGATATTTTTATAGATGATGGAAAGATTGGTTGTAAAGTATCTCATATCAATGAAATTGGTTTGGTATGTGATATTTTCTTAGCAAAAGAAAATGGAACATCTTTAAAAGAAGAAAAAGGAATTAACTTTCCAAGCACTGATTTAAAAATTGATGCAATAACTCCTGAAGATGAAAAAATATTTGAAGATATTGTTGAGTTTGCAGATATTATTGGTTTATCTTTTGCACAAACACCAGAAGATATAAAAAAGCTACAAAATATGTTAAAACTTAAAAATAAAGAACACATAGCAATAGCTCCAAAAATTGAGACAAAAACTGCATTGAAAAATCTTCCTTTAATCCTTGAAACACTTCTAGAATGGCCAAATCATGCACTTATGATTGCAAGAGGTGATTTAGCTATTGAAGTTGGTTTTGATAATCTTCCTTATATACAAGAGGAGATTTTAAATATTTGTGAAGCTTCTCATACACCAGTTATATACGCTACACAAATTCTTGAGGGAAAAATGAAAAACAATCTTCCAAGTCGTGCAGAAGTTACAGATGCAGCTATTGCTCAAAGAGCAGATTGTGTTATGCTCAATAAAGGCCCTTATGTAACAGATACAGTCATTATAATTAAAAATATTCTTAGACAAATGCATACACTTTTTCAAAAGAATAGACAGTTATTTAGTATCTGTAAAGCATGGAAAGTGGATTAACAATTTGTTACGAAAAAAAGAATATAATAACTATATAGATTAAAGAAACAGGAGATACAATGAAAGCGATAATCTTAGCAGGTGGATTTGGTACAAGAATTCAACCCTTAACAAACTCTTTACCAAAGCCAATGTTGCCAATATTAAATCGACCAATGATGGAACATATTATTATCAAACTTCGTGATGAACTTGATATTAAAGAGATGGCTGTACTCCTTTATTTTAAACCGGAAATTATTAAAGAGCATTTTGGTGATGGAAGTAATTTTGGAGTAAAAATCACTTATGTTCAACCTGATGATGATTATGGAACTGCTGGTGCTGTTGCTTTTGCAAGAGATTTTCTTGATGAAACTTTTATTATTGTAAGTGGTGATTTAGTTACTGATTTTGATTTTAAAAAGATTAAAAAATTTCATGAAAAGAAAAAATCTCAATTAACTATTACACTAACTAGTGTAGAGAATCCACTTCAATTTGGTGTTGTTATTGCTTCTCAAGAGAATAGAATTGAAAAATTCTTAGAGAAACCTAGTTGGGGTGAAGTATTTAGTGATACTATTAATACAGGTATTTATATGATTGAACCTGAAATTTTAAAATATATACCACATGGTGAAAATTTTGACTTTGCTAAAGATTTATTTCCTACTTTAATGTCAAATGATATTCCGTTATGGGGTTATAGTTCTGAAGGCTATTGGAGAGATGTTGGAAATCCACAAAGTTATAGAGAAGTATATGATGATATTTTCAAAGGCTTAATCACTCTTCCATATAAAGGGGAAAAAGTAACTTTTGAAAAAGGAATTGCTTATTTAGAAGAAGGAGTATCTCTTCCTGAAAAAATAAGAATCAATGGTACAGTTATCATTGGAAAAGATACAAAAGTAGCTGAAGGTGTAACTCTTAGCAATGTATCTATAGGTTCTAATGTAAAAATCAGAAAACACTCTGAAGTATCAAATAGTGTACTTTGGGACAATATCTCTGTAGGTCAAAAAGCACTTATTCACAATAGCGTTATTTGTAATGACAATATTATTAAAGATGAAGTAAAAGCAAATTTTGGTGTTATAATAGCTGAACATTGTGAAATAGGGAAAAAAGCTAGTTTCGAAAAAGATATTATGATGTGGCCTGATAAAATTATTGATGCTAACTCTGTAGTAAGTAACAATGTCATTTGGGGAAATAAATATAAATCATCTATTTTTGAAGATGGAAAAGTAATTGGAAGAACTAATATAGAACTTTCATGTGATGTAAGTGTGAAACTTGCAGAATCTTTTGGGTCTATTTTACCTGTAGGAAGTAAAGTATATATTTCAAGAGATTATCATAAAAGCTCACGAATGTTAAAACGAGCATTTCTATCAGGAATCCTTTCTACTGGTATAAATGTTATTGATATTGAAAGTGTTCCATCCAACGTTATGAGACATAGTTTGGCAAATGATGAACATATAGCTGCTGGTATACACTTTAGACAATCAGTTGAAGACCCTGCAAATACAGAAATTGTATTATATACAAGTGAAGGATTAGCAATTGATTCAAAACTTGCAAAATCAATTGAAAGAATATTTTTTAGAGAAAATTTCAGACGTGTAACTTATACCGAAATTGGTGAAATCTCAAATAAAAAGAATATTAAAAATAGATATATGGATGCAGTAATTCAAAAACTCAATCATAATATTTTTAAAAATAATAATCTTAAAATTGCAACAGATATGATGTTTGGTTCAACTGCAGATATCTATCCAAAAATCATGAATCATCTTGGAGTAGAAAACATATTACTCAATGGATACCATGATGATAAAAGTTTATCAAAAATTGCTGCAAATGTAGTAAAATCACAAAAAGATATGGGAAATATGGTAAAAGCCATGAATTTAGATTGTGGTTTTCTAATCTATCCAAATGGACAAAAGTTTCAAATTATTGATGATGAGGGTGAATTAGTTTATGACTATATCGCACTCTTAGTTGTTTTACACCTTTTAGATATTACAACAGATACAAAAGTAAAAGTATTTTTACCTGCTTGGGCACCTGATTGTATTGAATATAAAAATTTAGATATTACAAGAGGAAAACTCAATAATCTCAAAGCCGCTGATTTAAAAGAATATACTCTTATTGCAACTACAGATGGGCATTTTGCATTTAGTGAATTTGGTCTTAATCGTGATGCAGTATTTTCAAGTTTCAAAATATTAGAACTTCTTCTAAAATCTGGAAAAACTCTTTCAAATATTATCGCTCATATTCCATATTTTACATATAAAGGTGAAAACGTAGCTTGTCCTAGTGAATTTAAAGGCAAAATGATGAGAAAATTCCTAGAAGATGGGAAAAATAAAAAAACAAGTTCTGTGGATGGTGTAAAAATATGGATTAGTGATGATGAGTGGATTTTAATGGTTCCAGATGAACATAATGACTTTTTAAATATTTATATTCAAGCAGATGATGAAAAAAATGCTAGTAAAATATTTTGGAAATATCAAGAAAAGATAGAGAACTGGATCAGTGAATAAAACACTAAAACTTGCCTTTTTATGGCATATGCATCAACCATACTACAAGGATGATAAAGAGAATGAAACTCTTATGCCTTGGGTGTTTTTGCACGCTATTAAAGATTATTATGATATTCCATGGTATGGTTCAAAATTTAGTAGTATCAAAGCCACTTACAACCTTGTACCCTCTTTAATATCTCAAATTGAATCTTATATTCATAATACTGCAAATGATAAACTCATTGAAACACTCAAAATAAATATTGATAATCTATCAAAAAATGATATAGAATTTCTTCAAAGTTATCTTTTTTTAGCAAATGAAAAAAATATGATTAAACCTTTAAAAAGATATTATGAACTTTATTTAAGATTCAACACACATAATACAATATTAGATTTTTCAAGCAATGAATTATTAGATTTAGAGGTATTATTTCTCCTTTCTTGGTGTGGTAATTATTTACGCCAAAACAATAAAATTGTTAGTACACTTTTACAAAAAGGACAATATTTTACACAAGAAGATAAACAAAACCTTATAGAGGAACTTATTCTATTTTTACCTACTATTTTGGACTTTTATAAAAAACTTGATCAAGAAAAGAAAATTACACTTTGTACCACTCCATATTATCATCCTATAACACCACTACTTCTTGATACACAGAGTGCCTTAGAGGCAAAACCAAGTGTGACATTACCAAATATTACTACAGATTTTCATACATTTGGAGAAAAGAATACACAATATGCTATTGCATATTTTGAAAAACTATTTGGAAAAAAACCTTCAGGATTTTGGCCAGCTGAAGGAAGTGTTAGTTTTAAAACAGCAGAACTCTTTGCACAAAATCATTTACAGTGGTTCTGTACAGATGAAGAAATCTTATTTAAAACACTCAAAAATAATACAAAACTTAATATCTATAAAAACTATAACTTATATACAGAAAATGGTACTATTCAAGTACGATTTAGAGATCACCATTTAAGTGATGCAATAGGTTTTGATTATAGTCAAAAAGATGCAAAAGCTGCAGCTGCTGAGTTTGTAAAACATTTAAAAAATATTTATGATAATTGTGATTTTTCACCACTTGTTAATGTTATATTAGACGGGGAAAATGCATGGGAGTTTTTTCCAAATAATGGTTGGGAGTTTTTTAAAGAACTCTATACTCTTTTTGAAAATACACCTTGGTTACAAACAGTCACAATGGATGAAATAACAAATGATAGTGAAATTCAAACCATTAGTATTTCTCAATTAGCAACTGGAAGTTGGATAAATGGAAACTTTGATATTTGGATAGGAAGTTGTGAAAAAAATCAAGCTTGGGAACTTCTAGATTTAACAAAAAAAGAATTTGATAAAAGAAAAGAGCATTTAGATAGTCAAACTCTTGAATTAATTGAAAAAGAGTTTATGATTGCACTTGGAAGTGATTGGTTTTGGTGGTATGGAGATGATCATTTTACACTCCAAGCAAAAGAGTTTGACGAACTTTTTAGAAAACACCTAATCAATATTTTTCAATATATGCAAGCTGATATACCACACAAAATATTAACTCCTATCGTACAAACACAGCTAAAAAATAGTTTTCATACAAAACCTATAAACTTTATATATCCAAAAATTGATGGAGTTAAAAGTGATTATTTTGAGTGGTTAAATTCTGGTATTATTGACATAAAAAAAGAATTCTCAGTGATGGATTCTACAAAAAGTATAGTCAAACATATTCGGTATGGATACTCTAAAAAAAGACTTTTTATCTTTTTTGATGGAAACTTTAATAAATTAAAAGAAAACTCTATTTTAAAAATACTTATCAACAATGTAGAATTTAATATAGAGATACAAAAAGATAAACAAAATATAGTACAAAATGATTTTACACTATTTTCTTGTAATGTTCATGATAATATTGAATTAGAAATTTTACAAAAAGATATTATAATAGGTCAAAGAATAGATTTTAAATTTTTTATAATAGAAAACAATCTCACTCTTCAATCATTCCCTTTATATGGTAATTTCACCATAGAGATAGAAGATTTAGATTTAAACAATTGGTATATATAATAAGGTAAGGCATGTCAGAATTTCGATATAACAAACTCACACAACATTGGATACTTTTTGCCCCCAATCGTGCAAAACGACCAACAAATTTCAACTCTTTTAATACAACTCTTTCTGATATTACAAGTTGTCCATTTGAATTAGGCAATGAGGAAAAAACACCAAATGAGCTACTGAGAATTGGAGATGATACGCATTGGAGATGTAGAATTGTGGCTAATCTTTACCATGCACTCTCTATAGAGGTAGAACCAAACTCTTACAAAAATGGCTGTTTTGAAAATAAAAGTGGCTTTGGGGCTCATGAAGTTATCATAGAAACACCTAACCATACAAAACAAATGTTTGATTTTACTGTTGATGAGTTTTTCGACTATTTTTCAATTATACAGTTACGATTAAAAGATTTAAAAAAAGATGTCCGAATCAAATATTTTTCAATATTTAAAAATCATGGCGAAAATGCCGGTGCAACAATGGAACATTCACACTCACAACTTATTGCAACACCTTTCATCCCAAAAACTACACAAAAAGCATTGCAATTTTATGAGAAATATAAAATTGATACTGAGAGGGATTTTTTTGATGATTTTATTGCTGATGAAAAAAATTTTAAAAAAGGATTATTGTTTGAAAATAGTTCTTTTATAGCATTTTGCCCTTATGCTTCAAGGTATCCTTTTGAAATAAATATTGTTGCTAAAAAAAATCTTACATCTTTGTTGGACTTTAATGATGTAGATATTTATTCTTTAAGTGAAGTTATTAATTTTTGCTTCCTAAAACTAAATAATGCTTTGGGTGGACCTGATTTCAATATGCTTATTAAAAATGGAGATATTCAATCTAAAAAAAACTCCAACCGTTTCCATATTGAAATTTTACCACGCTTATATAAGATTGCTGGATTTGAATTAGATACAGATATAATGGTAAATACTTTTTTACCTGAAACAGCAGCAGAAATTTTAAAAGAGAGTTAATAAAAAGGAAAAAAATGAAAATATTATTTTGTACAAGTGAAATGTATCCGTATGCTAAAACAGGTGGACTTGCTGATGTAGCACAGAGTTTACCTGAAGCTTTAAGAAAAAAAGAAAAAGTTTATACACTTCTTCCTTTATACCAAACAATAGATAGAGAAAAATTTCATATAGAATATGCCGACTTGACATTTGATTATATCTTAGATGGTATTACTCATCAATTTGATATTTTTGTTAATAAAAAGAATAAATATGAACTGTTTATTTATAATCCCATTTTATGTGATAGAACAGGATTATATTTTGATGACTTTGGTGACTTTGGGGATAATGCCTTAAGATTTGGGCTTTTTAGTTATGCTTGTCTTGAAGTAATGCTACAAATGAATTTAGAAATTGACGTAATACATTTAAACGATTGGCAAACTTCACTTATAGCACTTCTTGCTAAAACGAAATATCATTTAAACCAAAAAGTTGTATTAACAATCCATAACTTGGCTTACCAAGGAGTATTTCATAAAGATACAATGAAAATTCTTGATATAGATTGGAATGAATGTTTTAGACCTGAATCTTTGGAATATCATGACCAAGTAAATTTCTTAAAAGCAGGAATTTATTATAGTGATCATATAACAACGGTAAGTCCAACATATGCAAATGAAATTCAAACACCACTTTTTGGTAGTGATTTAGATGATGTTTTACGAGCAAACAGTTATAAACTCAAAGGTATTTTAAATGGTATAAGTTATGATGTTTTTGATCCAAAAAAAGATGATATGCTTTATAAAAACTTTGGGGTAAAAACTTATGAAGACAAGGATATCAACAAACAAAACCTCTTAAAAGAAGTTGGCTTTGTAGAATGTGATAAACCACTTTTTGTTTTTATAGGACGATTCACTCATCAAAAAGGAATTGACCTTTTAATTGAAAACTTTAACTTTTTTAAAGATTTTGAAGCAAACTTTATCGTTCTTGGAAGTGGGGAAGAACACTATAATACAGTTTTTAATAATATCTCTGTAAGTTATCCAAATGTTTATATCAAAGTTGGATACAACGAAAGTTTTGCAAGAAAAATGTATGCAGGGGCAGACTTTTTAGTGATGCCATCTTTATTTGAACCTTGTGGATTAAATCAGATGATTTGTATGAAATATGGGACTTTACCAATTGTTGCTAAAACAGGAGGACTTAGAGATACTGTTACAGATTTTACTGATGTTGATTATAATCACTTAAAAGAGTATATGGGTATTGGTATCACATATGAAGAACACAATATTTTTTGGTTTATGCATGCAATTGCAAAAGCGTTATCATTATATGGAAATCATAAAAAATTTGAACAAATTTCAAAACACAATATGAAAGTTGACCACTCTTGGAAACAATCAACTAAAGAATATATTGAGTTATATAAGTCATAAAATGAATCTGTATATTGATTTTGGTGGAACAAGTTTTCGATATCAATTTGATGAATCTTCCGTAACAACACTATCAAGTGATACAATAGATTTAAAAAAATTCCTTGATGAGATAATAAAAAAATATCCAAATATATCTTTTATAGGTATATCTTTTGCTGGGCAGGTACGAAATGGAAAAATAATTTCCTCTCCAAATGCGCATACAGCAAACTTTGATGTAAAAAAATACATTGAGGAAAAATACAAAATTTCAGTAGCTATTGACAATGATTTAAATTGTGCAGCAATTGCAGAACATCATGCTTTGCAAGTAAAATCTTTAGCAGTTTTTTATATAGGAACTGGGTTTGGAAGTGCTTTTATAGATAATAACAGATTAGTAACAGGTGCAAATAACACTGCTGGAGAGATAGGACATATCCCTTTTAAAAAATCTCCATTTACTTGTGGATGTGGAAGAGACGATTGTTTAGAACTGTATGTAAGTGGAAATGGTCTTAAACATTGGTGCTCTTATTTTAAAATAGATAAAGAATTTAGTAGATTAGATTTACTAGAATCACTCAATACTGACAATGCAAATATAATCATTGAAAATTTTTATAATGGATTATCACACGCTTTTCATACTGCTTTAAATCTATTTGACTTTGACCATTTAGTATTAGGTGGTAGCGTTGGAAACCATCCCAAAATTAAAAGCTTTTTAGAAAAACAATTTTTACAAAGTGCTTTTAAGAGAGAAAAACTTTCTATAACTTTATCTACACTCAATGAAGGTTCTCTACAAGGGACAAAACTACTACAAAACTATTAATTCTCCCCTATTCTCAAATTTTATTATTAAGAAAGTAAGTTGTACAATACAGGTCATAGGCTTTTTTACTATAAAAGCTTGAATGTATATAAAAAGAGGTAACTGAATAATCATTTAATTTATCAAAGTGTAATTAAACTGTAATACTACTCTTTTATAATACCTTCCATTTCATTACGAGGATTTTCTATGAATAAAGAGTTTAAAACAATCGATGGTAATGAGGCTGTAGCTTTAGTAGCCCATAAAATAAATGAAGTTATAGCAATCTATCCTATCACTCCTTCATCTCCAATGGGAGAACTAAGCGACCTGTATAGTGCAAAACATGAAAAAAATATTTTTGGAACAATCCCTGAAGTATATGAAATGCAAAGTGAAGGGGGAGCCAGTGGAGCTGTTCATGGTGCTTTGCAAGCTGGAAGTTTAACTACAACATTTACAGCTTCCCAAGGTTTACTCCTTATGATTCCAAATATGTATAAAATTGCAGGAGAATTAACACCTACAGTTTTTCATGTAGCAGCAAGAAGTTTAGCAGCACAAGGCTTATCAATCTTTGGAGATCATCAAGATGTTATGGGTGTACGACAAACGGGATTTGCTTTAATGGCATCAAACAGTGTTCAAGAAGCCCACGACTTTGCTCTTATATCTCAAGCAGCATCTTTAGAATCTAGAATCCCTTTTTTACATTTTTTTGATGGATTTAGAACCTCTCACGAAGTAAATAAAATTGAAGTTTTAAATGAAGATATTTTAAAGAAAATGATTGATACCCAACTTGTAAATGCTCATAGACAAAGAGGTATGACACCTGATAAACCAATTTTAAGAGGTACTAGTCAGAACCCTGATGTTTATTTTCAAGGGAGAGAAACTGTCAATAAATATTATAATGAAACTCCAAAAATTCTTCAAAAACAAATGGATAAATTTGCCACATTAACAGGAAGGAGTTACAAACTTTTTGACTATGTAGGAGCAACTGATGCTACAAAACTTATAGTTGTAATGGGCTCAGGTGCAAGTGCTGTTGATGAAACTATCGAACATCTTACAAAAGATGGAGAAAAAGTTGGTATGATAAAAGTAAGACTAGCACTTCCATTTTGTATTGAAAGTTTTATAGGTACCTTACCAAAAACAGTACAAGCAATAGCAGTTCTTGATAGAACAAAAGAATCAGGGAGTATAGGGGAACCACTTTACCACGATGTTGTAACAGCTCTTTTTGAATCACAAAATAATTTACCATTTTCTATGCCAAAAATCATAGGTGGACGATATGGTATCTCTTCAAAAGAATTTACCCCAAGTATGATAAAAACTATTTTTGATGAATTAAGCAAACCACTTCCTAAAAATCATTTTACAATAGGGATCAATGATGATGTTACCCATACAAGTTTAGAATATGATAAAAACCTTATTATGAAAAATAGCGATCAATATGAAGCTGTATTTTATGGACTTGGAAGTGATGGAACTGTTGGTGCAAATAAAAATTCTATCAAAATTATAGGGATGGAAACAGATAATTATGCTCAAGGATATTTTGTATACGATTCAAAAAAATCTGGTTCTATGACAACTTCTCATTTACGATTTGGAAATAAAGAGATAAAATCAAGTTATCTTATTCAAAAAGCAGATTTCGTTGGTGTACATCAAGCGGTCTTTTTAGAAAAGTTGGATCTATTAGAGATTGCTAAAGATGGAGCTACATTTTTACTTAATACTCCATATTCAAAAGAGGAGATTTGGGATAGATTACCAAAAGCTACACAAAAACAAATTGTAGATAAAAAACTAAAATTTTATGCAATAGATGCTTATAGTGTAGCTAAAAAAAGTAATATGGGTTCAAGAATAAATACAGTGATGCAGACTTGTTTTTTTGCAATAAGTGGAATACTTCAAAAAGAAGAAGCGATAGAAAAAATCAAAGACTCTATTTATAAAACTTATGGGAAAAAAGGTGATTCTATTGTAAAGATGAATTATGCTGCTGTTGATAGTAGTTTAGAAAATCTTTTTGAAATACAAGTACCATCACAAATTTCAAGTGACATTGCACTTAAAAGTGTCCTAAAAGGTGATTTGTCTCCTTTTGTTGCTAATGTTATCCAAAAAATCACAGAATATAAAGGTGATGAGATTCCTGTTTCTGATATACCTGCAGATGGGACTTGGCCAACAGGTACAACTCAATATGAAAAAAGAAATATAGCACAAGAAGTTCCTGTGTGGGATGCTGATACTTGTATCCAATGTAACAAATGTGTTTTAGTCTGTCCACATTCTGTTATTCGTTCAAAAGTATTTGATAAAACATTAGTAGAAAAGGCACCTGATAGTTTTCATTACAAAAAAGCAAAAGGGAAAAACTTTGGAGAAAATGATGTATTTAATATCTCAGTTGCCGTTGAAGATTGTACTGGTTGTGAGTTGTGTGTAGAGGTTTGTCCTGCAAAAAACAAATCCCAAACAAATCTCAAAGCTATCAATATGAAACCACAACTTCCTTTAAGAGAAGAAGGGATAAAACAATGGGATTATTTCCTTTCTTTACCAAATGTACCAAGGGAACAGCTAGACCATACAAATGTAAAAGACTCTCAATTCTTGGAGCCATTGTTTGAGTTTAGTGGTGCTTGTCCAGGCTGTGGAGAAACACCATATGTAAAATTAGCCTCACAACTTTTTGGAGATAGAATGCTTATAGCAAATGCTACAGGATGTAGTTCTATTTATGGTGGAAACTTGCCAACAACTCCTTGGAAAAAAGATGCAAAAGGGAGAGGACCTGCTTGGTCAAACTCTTTATTTGAAGACAATGCAGAGTTTGGTTTGGGATTTAGGCTTTCTGTTGATAGTCATACTTTAAAAGCCAGAACCTTACTAGAACAATTAAAAGATCAACTTGATATGGTCTTAGTTGATGATATTTTAAATGCCGAACAAAAAACAGAAGAACAAATCAACCTTCAAAGAGCAAGAGTATTAAAACTTCAAAATGCTCTTCAAAATATACCGGCTAGTGATACAGTAAAAGAATTAGAAAATATTGTTGAGTATTTAGTGAAAAAATCTGTATGGATTATGGGAGGAGATGGTTGGGCCTATGATATTGGATATGGCGGCTTAGATCATGTTTTAGCAAGTGGGAAAAATGTCAATATTTTAGTGCTAGATACACAAGTATATTCAAATACAGGTGGACAACAAAGTAAGGCAACTATGACAGGTGCTGTTGCTAAATTTGCAGCTGGTGGAAAAGCTGGTTTACCAAAAGATTTAGCTTCTATGGCTATTAATTATCAAAATGTTTATGTGGCAAAAGTCTCAATGGGTGCAAATGATAAAGCAACTGTAAAAGCTTTTATGGAAGCGGAACAATATGATGGTCCATCTATTATCATAGCTTATTCTCACTGTGTTGCGCACGGATATGATTTACGATATGGAATGGAGCAACAGAAAAAAGCTGTTGAGTGTGGATTGTGGCCTATTTTTAGATTTAATCCTGAACTTCTAGATATTGGAGAAAATCCACTTACTTTAGACTATAAAGGTCCTCAAATCAGTGTCAAAGATTATATGTATAATGAAACACGATTTAAGATGGTTGAAAAGATAGATAAAAACTCTGCAATAACATATCTTGATACTGCAACTCATGCAGCTAAAACGCTTTATGAAAGATATACAAATTTACAACATCAATTTGAAAATAAAGGAACACAAAATGATTGATTTAACAACAACTTATTTAGGACTCAACCTTAAAAATCCAATTATAGCTTCAGCATCACCTATTACAAATAGTTTAGGTGGTATTAAACGACTAGAAGACCACGGTATTGCTGCTGTTGTTCTTCATTCACTTTTTGAAGAACAAATCAATCATGAACAAAAAGTGTTAGACCACTTTTTATATAAAGAAAATGATAGTTATGCGGAAGCTTTAGAGTATTTTCCTACAGATATGCAATTTGATAATTTAGATAGTGAACATTATTTAGAATTTGTAAGTGAAGTAAAAAAATCTACGAATGTTCCTGTAATTGCTAGTTTAAATGGTGTAAGTGAAGCTGGTTGGATTAAATATGGTTCTAAATTAGAAGAAGCTGGTGCAGATGCTTTAGAACTTAATATCACTTATATCCCAACTTCAATTGATATGAGTGGTGCGGAGATAGAAAATATGTATATCAATACTATTAAAAATCTACGACAACATATTTCTATTCCTTTAAATGTAAAAATGAACTCCTACTTTACAAATCCTGCAAATATGGCAAAAAAATTTGTAGAAGCAGGTGCAAATGGCTTAACACTTTTTGATAATCCTATTAATGTAAGTATTGATTTAGAAACATTGAGTGCAACTCAAAGAGCACACCTTACAAACTCTAAAGATAAAAGTGAATCTTTACGATGGTGTGCTATTTTATTTAATAAATTAGATGCTGATTTATGTGTAAATACAGGAATTAAAACAGGTGAAGATGTTTTAAAAGCAATGATGAGTGGTGCTAATAGTGTTGCAATAGCTTCTATTCTTTTAGAAAGAGGAGAGAAGTATTTATACAATATGCTTTTTGAGATGGAAAAATGGATGCTGGAACATGAATATGAATCAATCAAACAGATGATTGGTAGTATTTCATTACACCATACAGATAATCCCTCAGCTTATGAGAGAAACTCGTATATGTATGCACTCAAACATTTTAAAATGTAGGTATTTATGTGACAAAAGTAGTTTTTTTACTCTCTGTATTTTTAATAACTAATATTCTTGCAGATACTAAGTGTCTAAGATATGGTGTTATACCTTATGTTAATATCTCAGAAATAGAAAGTTATTATCAAGATTGGAAAAAATACCTTGAAAAAAAAATTCATAGATGTATAAAAATTAATTACGAAAATAGTTATGGCGAAATTATCAATAAATTTTCAAAAAATGAACTTGATTTTGCATTTGTAGGACCATTTTCTTATGTCCTAACAAAAAAAGTAGCTGAAGTTGAACCAATAGTAACTGGGGTAACTAAAGATGGTTTTGCAACTTATAAATCACTCTTTGTTGTTACACCAGAGGTAGCAAAAACACTCAATATCTCAACACCTTTAAAAGGTGAAGCTGGCATGAATATTTTAAAATCAAAACTTGAAAAATATAAACAAAAATGGATATTAGCTTTTACAGATGAAAGTTCTACTTCAGGATACGCTGTACCAAACTATTATATGAAAAAAGCAAATATTAAAATTGAAGATTATTTTAAACAAATCACTTTTGTAGGTACACATGATGCTGCTGAATTAGTTGTTGCAAATAATATTATTCCGATGGCAGCTACTGCTGAGATGTTTTATCATCAACTTATAGAAGATAAAAAAATTTCCACAAAAACAAATATAATTATTTGGGAATCAGATGATATACCTAAATCTCCAATAATAGTTCAAAAAAGTTTATCACAAGAACTCAAAAACTCTTTACAAGATGCACTTATAAGTATGCCTAAAAACTTTGTACCAAGACTTGGTAAAACAATAATGTACAAAAAAACAAATAGTACAAATTATGCCATTATGGAAGATATTTATAAATATATAGAATAACCTTTAAACTATGATTCGATACTTTATTTTTGCATTTCTTATCACATCTTCATTATTTGGATTGTTTTTTTACTCCAACTATGAAACAGATATTCACAATCTCAAATTAAAAAAAAATCATCAAGTTTTATATGATTACCAATTAGCTACAAAACTTTCCAATGAAAAACTAAAAAATATTTTTTTGGAATTTTTTAATACCTTTGCAATTGCTAAAACACTGCAAGATAGTAATGATATTGTTAATAAAAATAATATTGATTTTTTATTAAAAAGTTTAGTTTTAACTCCATTTCGAAACAATACAATTCTTGATAATATATTGTTTTACAACCATGAGGGAAAATATCTTCTTTCCATAAAAAAAGAGTTGGAACATCAACAAACTAATTTAAATTATTCTCAAAATACTTTAAAAAAAGATCAAGTTGTTTTTGAAGAAGTTATGGGGGAAAACTATCAATATGCAAAGATAAATCCAATCTATTTTCAGGGTAAAATTGTTGGTTTTATAAAATTAACAATCTCATTGGACAATTTTATCCAAAACTATTTACCAAAATATGAAGGTGAAATCAAAATTGTACGTAATATTATTTCAGAAAAAAACACTTGTACTTTGTCGGTTTTTTCACCATCAAATCAATTGTATATATTACAATTTAATCTTAATGGTGATGAAATTAACGATTCTTTTAAAAAATTTCTTTTTAGAGTTCTTTCAAGTACACTTTTTTTATTAATTCTCTTTTATATTCTATACACTAAAGTAAAAATAGAGAAAAAACTACGAGAAAAAATAAAAGCACAAAAAGAATTTTTTAAAACAATTATTGAAAAATCTCCAAATCCCATCTTTGTTAAAAATAAAAAATTTGAATATATCATTGCAAATAATGCAACTGCACATATTTTTGGTCTTGAATCAAAAGAAAAACTCATAGGAAAAACAAATAAAGAACTTAATATAGATCATAAACTTTCTACTCTATTACAACAAGATGAAGAGGAAACTCTTCACTTACAAACAACATATTATCGACAAATCCAAAAAATACATAAGAGTTATTTTAAAATTATTTTAATTCCAATGAATGATTTAGAATATCCAAGAAAAGAACAATTACTACTTGGATTTGCAACAAACATTACTACTGAAATTCTCAAAAAAAATGAATTAGCAAATCATAACATCCAATTAAAACTCGATATTTTAGATGAGATTCAAGATAAACTAAAACTCAAAAAAGAGAAAAAAGGACAACAAATACTTCTATCCAATATTTTTAAAAGTGCTAAATCCGGAATAGCTGTAATCAACCAAGATGGAAAACTTATCAAATACAATAAAAGTTTTTATAAAACATTAGGATTTAACAGAAAAGAGTTTCTTAAAAAAGATTTTTATTCTCTATTTTTAGAGGAGAACAAACCAGCAATAATGGAAGAAAATCAAACATTATTTATCGTGCAAAAAGCTATTGCAAATGAATATAAACTCCTTACCAAAGAGAATAGTTTAAAAATATGTATAGGTTCATCAACTATTATTAAAGATGAACAAAACAAACAATTAAGACTTTTTATTTTTGAAGATATTACAAAACTAAAAGAGTTAGAGAGTGAACAGATACTGAATAATAAAATTATAGCTCAACAAGCGAAAATGGCAGAAATGGGAGAGATGATAGGCTCAATTGCACATCAATGGAGACAGCCACTTAATGCTATCAATGCTGCTGCTATGAAACTCAATTTTTCTAGTCATTTAAACATTTTAGAAAATGAAGAGATTCAAGAAAAAACAAAATTTATAGAACAACAAAGTGTAAAAATGTCTGAAACTATTAGTGATTTTATGAACTTTTTTAAACCTTCTACACTTAAAGAGGATTTTTTCGTACTTGATATTTATAAAAAAATTCTAGAATTTTTGGAACCACAACTCAAAAGTAAAAATATTCATTTAGAGATAAAAAATAGTGACGGTGTAAAAATATATGGTTTTAAAAATGAATTTGAGCATATTTTATTAAACCTTATCAATAATGCCAAAGATGCTTTTAAAAACTATGAACGAGAAAATAAAACCATCACAATAACTGTTAAAGATAAAGAAGAAAACACCATCATCAAAGTAACAGACAATGCAGGAGGAATCCCAACTGCAATACTCAATAAAATTTTTAATCCCTATTTTACAACAAAAGAACAAGGTGAAGGTACAGGGATAGGATTATATATGACAAAAGTAATTATTGAAAAACATTTTAATGGAACTATAAGTGCTACAAATGCTGAAGATGGTGCAATTTTTACACTTAATTTTCCAAAGGAAAAACATGAATGAGATTAAAAAACTCACTTTTAATACAAAAAGATTGAATGTATTATGTTTAGAGGATGATGAACAATCAAGAATAGAGTTACAAGGATTACTTGAACTTTTTTTTAATAATGTTTATATGGCACAAAATGGACAAGAAGCTTTAGAACTTTATACTACATATTTAGATTCTATTGATCTTGTTTTTACAGATATTTATATGCCATTGTTATCAGGTTTTGATTTAATTAAAGAGCTTAAAGCCATCAATCCTTTGGAATATATTGTTATGGTATCTGCCCATCAAGATTTAAATACTTATAAAACAGCCTTGGAGTTGGGGATAAATGATATTTTACTCAAACCTCTTGTAACTACAAATATGATTAATATCTTAAATAAAGCTACCAACTATATACAATATATCAAAAACAAAGAGTTAAATACTCAAACAAATACTTTAACTCTTAGTAATACAAATCCAAATATTTTTATAGATAAACTGACAAATTTAGAAAATAAAAATAAACTAGACATCTATCTTCATAGTACTAACTATTACCATCTTATTTTAGTCAACATTGATAATTTTGATGTAATAAACTGTAAATATGGATATGGTATTGGGGATGAAGTTATCGTTAAAATATCTGAACTATTACATCAACAAAATACTGAAAACTCACAACTATTTCGTGTTGTATCAGATGAGTTTGCATTTTTATTCTCTAAAATCACAGAAGATGAACTCAAAGCATTTGTAATAAATATCATTAAAACTCTTGAAAATACAAAAATAGACACAAATATTGATGATTTTGCTTTATCATGTACTGTTGGAGTTGGACATGGCAGAGGTGATGATATTTTAAGAAAAGCACATATTGCCATCAAAGAAGCACGTCAAATAGGAAAAGATAAATATGGTTTTTATTCAAGTAATTCTCTACTCACACACAGAAGAGATGACAATCTTAAATGGTTGAAAAAAATAAAAAAAGTATTAAAAACTGATGCTATCATCCCTTATTATCAACCCATAGTAAACAATCAAACAGGAAAAACTGAAACCTATGAAGCCCTTGCAAGAGTATTAGAAATGAATAGAGTAAGTAAACCTTATTACTATCTGGAAAATGCCAAATTATTTCAACTACTTCCAGATATTACAAAAGTTATGACCTCTAAAGTTTTTAAAAATATAAAAAATAAAAATCTTAATATTGCAATTAACATCACTCAAGATGATTTATTGGATGATAGTTTTATATCTTTTGTATTAAATTGTTCTTCAAAACACAATATCAAACCATCAAAAATCATTTTTGAGATAGTTGAATCTGTAACAATTTTAGAAAATGAGAACATCATAAAAAACATCTCTCTTCTGAATAGTTTGGGATTTCAAATTGCAATTGATGATTTTGGTACAAACCATAGCAATATCCAAAAACTTCATAGTATTAAAATAGATTATATAAAGATTGATGGATATTATATAGAGAGTTTACTATCTGATAAAAAAATAGAGGCAGTTGTAGAATCTATGATACAATTTGCGAAATCTTTACACGCCAAAGTTATCGCAGAATCTGTCAGTAGTCAAGAAATATATGAAAAAGTAAAATCTATGGGGATAGAATACTCCCAAGGGTACTATACAGGGAAACCCTCAGAAACTATTCCAAATTAGCTTTTTGAAATTCTAAAATAAAATTTGCCCCATTATCTAGGTTTTCTACATCTATTGTTACATTATTTTTCTTAGCGATAAATCGTGACATATACAAACCAATACCAGTGCCTCCGATTTCACCTTTTGTAGTAAAATTTGGTTCAAAAATATTTCCTATAATTGCTTCTGGTATTCCACAAGCATTATCAGCAACATGAACTATCACAGAGTTATTATCATGTTTACAAGCAATTTGTATTTTTCGTTTTTCTATCTCATTTTGATTAAAAGCATCTTTTGAATTATTGATAAGGTTTATAAAGATATGTTTTATCTCACTTACATTAACATAAATCTCTATACTCTCATCACAATCTAACTCTACAGTGATTAGATTTTTAATCAAATCATCATGTATTAATACCATTACCGAATCTAAAAGAGATTTTAACTTTATTATTTCCATCGTTTCATTTGGTCTAAAAAACTTTCTAAAATCATCAAGAGTTTTTACAAGATGTTTTACTTGTACGTTTACAGAAGAATAACATTTTTCAATATCTTTTGAATTTATTGGAAGATTATACTCTCCATATAATTCCCAAATAAGTGAAGTATGCATAGCTATAATGTTAATAGGCTGTTTCCATTGATGCGCTATAACATCCATCATCTCACCCATGGTTGCTAGTTTGGTTTGTTGAATCAGTATTTTATCTTTTTCTCTTAACTCTTCAACTTGCTTTTGTACTTGAATCTCTAGATTTTTATGATAATCTTTCAATTGATTTTGTAGATATAGATTATGTAAATTTTTACTTATTTGATAGATAAATTGCTCTGATTCTATTGGCTTAATCAAATATCCATCTACACCTAACTTGATAGATTCAAGAAAAAAATCTGTATCACTATGTGCTGAAACTATCACTATTGGGATATATTTATTAGAATCTCGTACAACTTCAATAAATTTCAAACCATTTATATTTGGCATATTAATATCTGTAATAATAAAATCTATGGTATGTGTATTATATTTTTCTAAGGCATCTTGACCATCAATAGCAATAATAATTTTATCAAAAAAAAGTTCTAAAATACCCAAAGTTTGTTCTCTAGAATACTGCTCATCTTCCACATATAGAAGTGTTAAATTTTTTGTAAACTCTACGAGCCTACTCAAAGATTCCGTCATAATTATATTGCCTTATTTTTTTCCTTGATATTACTCATTATTGATTACTACTTAATTACAAATTAGCTTTACAATTATCCTCGTAATTGATATGTTACTAAACTTGATTATTATACAATGTCTCAAAAAAGGGGGAATTATGACTACATCATTACTTTTTGGAATCCACTGTCATCAACCTGTTGATAATTTTGATTGGGTTTTAGATGAAGCGATTGAAAAATCCTATAAACCATTTTTTAAAGTTTTAAAAGAGTTCCCCAAATTTAAATGTTCTGTTCACTATAGTGGTTGGCTTTTAGAGTATATTGAGACACATGATGAAGAACTTTTCACTTTAATGAAGTCTTTATCAAATCAGTTAGAGTTTTTTACTGGTGGATATTATGAACCAGTCCTTAGTGCCATCTCTTCAAAAGATAGAATTGGACAAATACAAAAACTCAATAGTTATATTAAAAAACATTTTAACCAACAACCAAAAGGATTATGGTTAACTGAGAGAGTTTGGGATAATTCTATAATCAAAGATTTAAAAGAGTGTGGTATAGAATATGTTGTTGTTGATGATTATCATCTTCTTACAAGTGGTATCAAAACTGAAAATCTTAATGGATATTTCTTAACAGAAGATGGGGGAGAAATAATCGCCCTCTTTCCTATCAATAAAGCTTTAAGATATGCAATTCCATTTTATAGTTTGGAAAAAACAGAAAATATTTTAGAATCATTCTCTAATATTTCAGGAAAAAATGCAGCCATAATCTTCGATGATGGTGAAAAGTTTGGTATCTGGCCAAAAACTTATGAAAGTGTTTATGAAAAAGAGTGGTTGCGAGATTTTTTCAAACAAACATTGGAAAATAAAAATATAAGTGTTGATACTTTTGAAGAATTTTATCTCAACAATCCACCAATAGGATTAAGTTACCTACCAACTGTTTCTTACTACGAAATGGGAGAATGGTCTTTAACTAGTCAAGATACACTTACTTTAGAACATCTTTTAGAAAACAACCCTCAGGCAACACAATTTATTAGAGGTGGAACTTGGAAAAACTTTTTAACAAAATATCAAGAGAGTAACTGGATTCATAAGAGATATACAGAGTTATCTAAAAAGCAAACACTACAGCCAGAATACATAGATGCACTTTATAAGGCACAATGTAATGATGTATTGTGGCATGGTGTTTTTGGGGGAGTTTATCTTCCAAATTTAAGGGATAATGCTTATAAACATATCATAGAATGTGAAAACATTTCTCCTTCTAAACACGAAATAATAGACATAGATTGTAATGGTTACAAAGAATATAAATACAATACACAAACACTTCTTACAATCATCTCTTTAAAAAATGGTGGGCAAATTTTTGAACTAGATGTTTTAGATAAAAACTTCAATCTTCAAAATACACTTACAAGATATGAAGAAGCTTATCATAGTAAAATTGAAGTAAACCACGAAGAGATAGTTGAAGTTGAACTTGTAAGTGATGAGATTGCTACTATTCATGACAATAAATTAAAAGTAAGCGAAGATATATTCTTAACTACAGATTGGTATTTTAAAAAATCTGCTATTGACCATATAGTGTCAAAAGAAACATCTACTTTAGATTTTTGTCATAATAATTTTCATGAAATTTCAGACTTTACTAACCAACCTTTTGAGTTAATAAAATCAACTGAAAACAGTTTACAACTCCAAAGGAGTGGTGGAATATATTTAGACACAAAATATGATACTAAAATAAAAAAAGAGTACAAGTTTATAGGCAACACAATTACTTTAGATATTGTTGTAAATGCACAATACAACGAACCTTTACAATACATTCAAGAATGGAATCTGCACTTTGCAAGTTTAGAAAATCTTACTTTCAATGGTAAATTCATCGCTGAACAACTTAAAACAGAGCCTTACAATATAAAAACAAATTCTTTAGAAATTTATGATAGTTATTTAGAGAAAACGTTGATTTTCACTACTTCAAAAGAGATAGAGATAGTTATTTGTACACTTGATAGTGTAAGTCAAAGTGAGCAAGGTGTTGATTTAACAAATCAAGGTCTTACTTTTGGATTTATCTATCCTTTTACAAATAAAGAACAAAATAGTTTACAACTAGAGATAAGATAAAAGTAAATCTTTTATCTTATGATGCAAAGATTTTATAATCTACAAAATTAAAAATAGAATTTTTATACTCTAACTCTTCAAGAAGTTCAAAATCTATATTTCCATTAATCATATTTTTTAAACTTGTAAAGTTAGAAATATGTTCTTGTGTTCTTAAAATACTATACTCAACTGCTGTTTTTGTTGTCACTAAAAATGCCCAATCACTACTTTGTGCTAAGAGTAATTCTTTTGTCATTTGATTTAATATTCTCGTAGTATTAAAGTCTGCACCATTATGGTAAATATTTGCAAGATTTATAATATCATCTGCCATATTATGAAGGTGTCTATATATCCAAGAATTTCCTTCATTTAACCACACATCATAATACCCCTCATCTCCCCAAGAAGATGCACTGGGATTGATAACTTGATTTTGGGGATACATTGTAAGATATTCTAAAGGTGTTACAGCTTTAAAAACATGATGTGTCTCAATCTCTTTAAATAAATTATATAAAAACTCAGGTCCTTCAAACCACCAGTGACCGAATAATTCCGCATCATAAGGGGAAACAACCATTGGAGTCCTATCCATAAATTGCCCTAAATGTTCAAACTGCTGTTCTCTTTTATAGTGGAAATCCGCTGCATGAGATTTTGTAGTTTCACTTGCAATATAAGGATTATATACCTCTTTATAATCTGAGTCTCCTGTAACCTTATGATATTTATACCCTGTAAAAACTCTCGTACCATCTGGATCAATATAATCTTTTATATATTCATAGTCTAAATCGTACCCAATATCTCTATAAAAATCACGATAATTAAAATCTCCAGGATACCCTTCTTTTGAACTCCATACTTGTTTTGCAGAGTGTGGGTCTCGTGCAAATGCTGCAACTGCTTGCTCCGTATAAATAGGAGCATATACACCATTTAAAGCTGTTGGTTCTCCATAAATTAAAGCATGAGAATCAACAAAGAAAAACTCTATCCCATTTGCTTTTAAAATCTTATCAAGTCCATCATAATAGGCACATTCAGGAAGCCAAATCCCTTTTGGTGGTTTTTTAAAATGTTTTGTGTGTGCTGCAACTGCAACTTCTATTTGCACTTCAACTACTTTTTCATTAACACTTAAAAGTGGTAAAAAACCATGAGTTGCTCCACAAGTAATAACTTCAATTTTTCCTAAATCATTAAAAAATCTATAACCGTTCAAAACATTTCTTTGTAAAAAGTTTGTAAAGAACTCTTTTATCTCTACAAATTTATCATTGTAAAAATGAGCAATGCCTCTATAAACCTCATCATCTTGTGTTCTTTGACACTCTTTAACCCCAAGTTCAATTTGTCTATCAAGATATCTTTCATATTTTTCCATAAGATGTCTATCATCTAACATCTCTGCCAATGGAGGAGTAACAGAAATTGTTAATCGAAAATCAACTCCCTCATCATATAATCTTTTTAAATTTTTCAATAACGGAATATAACATTCGCTGATTGCTTCAAAAAGCCAATGTTCTTCTAAAAAGTACTCATATTGAGGATGTTTAACAAACGGTAGATGAGAATGAAGTACTGGTATCCAATAACCTTTTAACATATTATTTTTCCCCTAATGTATGTGAAGACAATAAATCTTTTGATAATTTTGAAAACTCTTGCAATCTTTCTATCTCTTTGATATAAGAAGCTGATGACATTCCTAATGTAAAGTGTTGTAATGATGAACGAATAATTTCAGTAAATCCTCGCTCTTTTTTTAGATATACAAGCTTGTCAGCACCTTTATAATTTATCTCAGTATTAAATGAACCAATCTGATTTGAATGCATTATTTCTATAAATACACCATCTTTATAATATCCTGCAACTACTTTTATTTTTGATGTATATTTTAAGTCATTGACAAAATATTCACCCAACTCTCCCAAGCAATCAATATCTTTTATAGTATGTGCTTCGCTGTCAACTACTTTAAATTTTATCTGAGTAACATTTTCTAGATGATATTTTTGTAATAATGTATCTGTAAATTCCCAGTACATATAGAATTTTTTACTGTTTATTGGTAGTAATACGAGTTGATCTTTATAGTATCTATGTGGTATTGGATATTCTTTTCGTGCTACTTGTTTACTATCAAATGATATCACTTCAATAGTGTGAGTACTACTTGAAAAATTATTTTCTTCTAAACTATCTTTTATTAGTTGACTATTCATATTACTCCCCGCATTTATAAATCTATTCTAACATACAATGGTTACAAAACAGTTATAAAAGTTATAAAACAGTTATTTTTGTTATTATAGCATTATTACCTGCGCTAACCATAAAAAACTAAAAAATCCAACAATATCCACTAAAGTTAAGACTACAACAGAACTTGCAACAGCTGGGTCTAAATTAACTTTTTTCAAAACCATTGGTACAACTACAGCTAAAACACCTGCACATAAAAAACTTATTAGCATTGCCAATGCAATAGAAAGAGAAAGAAGCCAATTTTCAAATCTTACATAAGCCATAACAGCACCTAAACTTCCAAATAAAAGGCCATTAATAGCTGCAATATTTATCTCTTTTATAAATATTGGTTTAATATCACTAAACTCAATTTCACCTAAAGCCATCTGTCTTACAACTACTGTCATAGTTTGTACAGATGCAGTACCAGCCATATTTGCAACTATTGGCATAAGAACTGCTAGTGCAACTATTGTTTCTATAGTGTGAGAAAAAAGCCCTATTACCAATGAAGCAATAATAGCATTGACTAAATTTATCGTAAGCCATACGGCTCTGGTCTTACTTGTTTTTGAAAACTCTTCAGAGATATGTTCATCAGCATTAATTTTATTAAGATTATAGATTTGTTGCGTAGCTCTTTTTTGCATAATATCAATAACATCATCATGGGTAATTCTCCCTATAAGATGCCCTTTTCTATCTACTACTGCTAAAGTTGTTAAATCATATTTTTCTATGATATTTACAACATTATCTACAGAATCATGTGAGATTACAGAATAAGATTCTGGATATTTTTCTAAAATTTCATCAAAAGTTTTATCTGTCTTTTCTAAAATTAAATCATCAATAGAGATTGATTTTATAAGTCTTCCTGTATTGTCTGTAACAAATACACTTTGAACCGTTCCTATCCCTTTTTCTTTTAACTTTCCTAGTTTTTCAATTGCATAAGCTATGGTTCTAAAATTAGATACTTTGAGTATCTCTGTTTGCATTAACGAACCAGCTTCATTGCTTTCATAACTAATAAGTTTTTCGATTGTTTTTTGTTTTGTATCGCTTAAAAGAGAAAAGATACTTTCCTCTTTTTCTTTATCTGTTTTAGTAATTGCTATAAAAAGATCTGTTGCATCATCACTATCTAAAACTTCAATAATATCAGCCAAACCTTTTGCATCATATTTTAAAATCAAATCAATTTGAAAAGGAGTTGGTAGTTCGATAAAAGTTTCTGCACGAATTTTTAATGGTAAAGAATTCAGATATTCAAAAAACTTATCCTCATCTTTTTGTTTTACATCCTCTAAATAATCAGCTAAATCTGCATCATCAATTCTTTCATGATCTTTTACACCATTTTTAAGCTTTTGAAGATACAGATCGATAGCTTTGATATTCATTAGATTTTCTCTAAATTTTCAAATCCTGGAAGTAATTTACCCTCAAGGAGTTCCAAACTTGCTCCCCCACCAGTTGAGATAAAACTTATATTTTCTTTCTCTCCAGCTTTTTCAGCAGCACTAGCAGTATCTCCACCTCCAACGATACTATAAGCATAAGTATCTGCTATGGCATGAGCTATTCTAAAGGTTCCTTTGTTAAATCTATCTACTTCAAAAATACCCATTGGTCCATTCCAAATAATAGTATTTGATAACCCAATTGCTTCTTCAAAAAGCTTCACAGTTGCAGGTCCAATATCAACAGCTTTAAAACCTTCTAACATATCTTGGGAAGGTACTATTTTAACATCAATTGGATGATCTATACCATCTGTAATAACCACATCAACTGGTAAATAAACATTCACATTCAATTCACGTGCAGTTTTTAAAATCCTATTTGCTTCATCTAAAAACTCATCTTCAACTAATGAAGCTTTTGTATCGTATCCTATAGCTTTTAAAAAAGTATTAGACATAGCCCCACCAATAATAAGCTTATCAATTTTAGGCAAGATATTATTTAAAAGTGTAATTTTTGAAGAAACTTTTGCCCCACCTACAACTAGACATATTGGTTGTGTTGGTTTAAAAAGTGCTTTAGCAAAAGCATCTATCTCACGCTTTAGTAAAAATCCTGCGACTTTTGTAGTAACATATTTTGTAATTCCAACTGTTGAGCTATGAGCTCTATGACTTGTTCCAAAAGCATCATTTACAAACACATCACAAAGTGATGCTAATTCTTTTGAAAGGATATCATCATTTTTAGTTTCACCCTCAAAAAATCTAATGTTTTCTAGTAAAAATACTTTTGCATTAGTTGCATTGTTTAAAAGCTCTTTTTGCTCCATAAAGTTATCAACAAGTTCAACTTTTCTATCAAGTAATCTTTCTAGTCTTTTAATAATATGCTTTAATGAAAATTTCTCTTCAAATCCATTTTTAGGTTTTCCAAGATGAGTGACTAAAACTATACTCTTAGCTTCATTATCAATACAATAATTTATAGTATGAAGTGCTTCTTTGATACGATTATCATCTGAAATATTATTGTGAGAATCTAAAGGTACATTAAAATCAACTCGTATTAAAACTCTTTTATCTTTTATATCTATATCTTTTAAAGACTTTACTGATTGCATTAATTCAATATTACTTAACATCATATTCTCCTAGAATTTATACATTTTTTCATAATACTTATGAGCCATAGAACCTGAATCAAACTCAAACAAAACATCACTCATTGAGTTTTTCATCAACTCAACCCATTTTGTTTGGTCTTCATAATATGTTGGAATAATTGTGTTTTCTAATATATCCATCATATTTTTATTATCATTTTTGTCTTGTTCCTCGATACTTAAACTTGCATCTGCACCTGTGATTGTAAAACTATTTACCTCTTCTTTACAAAATTCAGGATGCCAACCATCTGCAATAGAAAAATTAATTGCACCATTCATAGCGGCACTCATACCACTTGTACCACTGGCTTCTCTTGTGATTCTTGGAGTATTTAACCAAATATCAGCACCTTTTTTAAGAAGTCTTGACAGTTCTAACTCATATCCAATCAATACTGCAACTCTTTTATAGTTTCTTGAAATATATGTTAATTCATTAAATATATTAATTGCATTTGTATCATGAGGATATGGCTTTCCTGCCCAAATGATTTGAATAGGTTCTTTTGATCGAGTGATAAGTTTTTCAAATCTTTCAAAATCATATTTTAATAATCCTGGTCTTTTATATTCTGCAAATCTTCTTGCCCAAACAATTGTTAAAATATCTGGATCAAACATTTTTCCTGTTTGGTCTGCTACTTCTCCAAATAAAACTCTTTTCAAATGTTTTTTTCTAGCTATAAGTTCATATCCCTCATGTTCATCTAACGCTCTTAGCATCGGTTTATCTGCCCAAAATCTTTTATTTTGTGCATTTGTAATAGGAATAATTGGACAAATATTGCCATATCCTTTCCACATATCAGTAGCAACTTTTGCATGCATTTTTGATACACCATTTGCAAGTTTTGCAATTCTTAATGCAGCAACTGTCAAGCTAAAACTATCATCTTGTATTTGCGTTAATTCTCGCACCTCTTCTAATGGTGTAGAGTTAAAAAAACCCATTTTATTTAAAAGATGAATATCATGAACTTCATTTCCAGCAGCTTCTGGTGTATGAGTAGTAAATCTTACCATCTCTTTTAATTGCTCTAAATCTTTAATTTTATGATAAAGTTCAAAAACCATAGGTAAAGAATGTCCTTCATTCATATGATAAATATCAACTTTATGATTTAAAGCTTCAAGCACTTTAACCCCACCAATACCAAGTACAATTTCTTGTGCAATTCGTGTTTCTTCATGCATATCATAAAGTTTATGTGTAATTGTTCTTGAAAGATAATCATTTTCAGGAACATCAGTAGTCAGTAAAATTAAAGGTGCACTACCAAAAAGTTCTGCTGGAACCATAAATGCTTTTACAACAACAGGTTTTCCATTGATATCTACTGTAACACTAATATTTAACTCTTCTAAAAAATGATAATACTTTCTTCTAAATTCAACTTTTAGATTTCTATCTTCATCTCTAGCTTGATCGTAATATCCATAACTCCATAAAATTCCAATACCTACAACATTCTGTCTTAAATCATATACGCTTCGCATATGAGAACCTGCTAAAAATCCGAGTCCTCCTGAATATATTTTCAATGCTTGATGGATCGCAAATTCCATTGAAAAATAAGCTACTGGCTTGTCATAATCTTTACTAAACTCATACTGTTCAATCTGCATATATGTTTCCTTGTTTTTGTGATTTGTAAATTATAATCTTTTATAATAACATAATGATTACATTTATTTTTTTAAAATAGTTGAATAAGATAAAGCCATCCTATTACTATAACTGGTCCAATAATAGCTGTAATTATACCTAAAATTAAAAAGTCTTTTGACTGAACTTTTTTACTTGAAAAAATTATAGCATTTGGTGGTGTTGATACTGCTAAACTCATAGCAAAAGAAGCACTAAGTGCAACAGCTACAACTGCCAAATAACTAGCTTCTTGAGATATTGTTGTTGCAATTGCAATCACTATAGGAAGCATAATATTAGTAGCAGCAGTATTACTCATAAAATTTGAAATTACTACAACTAAATAGGAAAATATAAACATAATCCATAGTATTGACATACCATCTGTCGATATAAGTGTAGCTAGCCAGATATCTAGTCCTGTTTTAGAAACTGCTAAACCTAAACTTAATCCACCTATAATTAAGATAATCACATCCCATCTTATTTTACACATATCGTCTGCATCAAGAATCCCAAAAAGTGTAAAACCAATAATTGGTAAAAGAGATACAACTGTTGTAGGTATATGATGTAAAGGTCCCGTAAGCCATAATAAAATCGTCATAGTAAAAATAGCTACTGTTACATTTTTTTTCCAACTTGGAATTGTTGGAATTTTTGAAAACTGTTTAGTAGAATCATCAAAATGCTCTACTTCTTTTATAGATTTTAAATCAATAAAAGGTTCACTAGAAGGATATACTTTTAAAATAACAAGCCGTAAAATAAAAACTACCAATAAAGATGGCGGTAATGATAAAGCAATCCATCCTATAAATGAAGGAGCATTTTCTCCCAAAATTCCCACTGCAATGGCATTTGGTGGTGTTCCAATGATTGTAGCCATTCCTCCTAAATTTGCTCCAATTACCACTGAGAGTAAAACAGCTTTTTGAAATGGGTTTGATTCTTTTATATGTCCCAAAAGTGGTAAAAGTATTGTCATCATCATAGCAGCTGTTGCTGTATTGGATACAAACATCGACAACACATAGGTAATACCAATCAATCCTGTGACAATATTATGTGGTCGTCCACCAACAAAAAATAAAACTTTTTTAGCTAACCAAACATCCAGTTTTGTTTTTGATGCAGCTGCTGCCATAATAAAACCAGCTAAAAATAAAAAGATCAGTGGCGATGACCAAGGCTGTAAATATACTTGCCACTCTTTACTTCCACTAGAAAAATCAAAATTATTAAAACCTAACAAAACCATTTCTAAGGCTATTACTAACAAAGAAACTGCAAAAGCAGGTATCGCTTCAGTTATCCAAAGTCCAGCAGCAAAAAGTAAAATAAAAAGTGTATAGGTCATATTTGCATCTATCCCATAATCTGGAATAAAAGCAACTACAAAAGCAATGAAAAATGAGATTGAAAAACTTGCAAAAACAACTTGTAAAGACATAGTATATGCTTTATCAAAAAATTGTTTTAAATGTCGTCTAGTATCAAGCATAAGAATAAAGTCCTCTAAAATTAAGAATATATGATTGTATCATTGTATAGGTAAATTTTATAATAAAATAAATAATTTTTAAGATAAGTTATAGAATATTATCTGAAGAAAATAACACTTAAGTTACAGATGAAAAGAGATATAGTATAGACCTTGAAAGTCTATACCAAATAATTATGCAGCTTTTTTAACTGCTTTTTTTGCTATTTTTTTTGCTACTTTAACTTTTTTTGGTGATTTTTTTGCTACTGCTTTTGTAACAACTTTTAATACTTTTTTAGTATTTTTCTTTTTAACACCTGCTTTTGCTACTGCTTTTTTAGCTACTTTCGCTACTGCTTTTTTCTTTAATTCTTTTGCCATGAAGGTCTCCTAATGTATTAATTTTATTACTATTAGTAATAAATTATAGTGATTATGACATCATCTACTTTAATTGTAACTGAATGACTTATATTGATAATAGTAATAAAATATGGTACAATTCCAAAAAATAATTCAATTCAAATGGAATCTTATGACTTTTATAGACTTCAAAAAACATCTATTAGATGCAGATATTAGCCTACCAAAATTTAGTAAACTTATAAAAGTAAGTGAAAAAAACTTACAAGCATACAAGAAAAAAGGTGATGTTCCAAACGCTATTGCAGTTATAGTTACTTGTTTTTCTTCTATGCATAAAACTGGTGTAGATTATAGAACTTTAATTGAGGATTTACAACTAACTGCAAAAACAAAAGAGGGAGCAGGATTCTCAAAAAAGAAAAAAGATAAAGATTAAACAAAATTCTAATTCTTAATTTTTGTAACTAATTAGCAATCTTGTTATGTTATAATAACAAAACTTTAAAAAATAGGTACAAAAAATTGAAACATATTGTAATAATTGGTGGAGGATACGCTGGTATCTATGCCTTAAAAGAACTCGTAAAAAATAAAAATGTCAAAATAACACTTATCGATAAACATACATATCATAATCTCCAACCTGAAGTTTATGATCTTATCGCAAACAAGGGAACAATAGCTGATGTAACTATTGATTTATCTTCTCTTTGTAGTGGATTTGAACATCCTTTTTTAGAATATAAAAATCTAAGAGTTACAGATATAGATTATACTAATAAACAAATTTCAACCGCTGAATTAGAAACTATTAAGTTTGATTATCTTTTACTTTGTGTTGGAACACGAACTTTTTTCCCACAAAATATTGAGGGATTGAACAATACAAATGACTTAAAAAAACTTCATAGAGCATTATATTTTAAACAAAATTTTGAAAAACAACTTTTCAACAAAATAGAAGATGAAGCAAAAAAATGTGACAAAACACACATTGCTGTTGTAGGTGCTGGACTTTCGGGAGTTGAGATAGCAGCAGAAATGGCATACTATGCAAAACAGTTTTTCAAAAGAGGAAGTTTTCATTGTGATAATTTTAAAATTTCTCTTATTAGTTCAAGAAGTACCATATTACCTGAATTTGATGCAAAAATGATTCGGATGTCAAGTGAAAGATTAAAAGAGTTAGATATCAATATTATCACTGATACAAAAATGCAAAGTTGTGATAAAGAATATCTTTATCTTACTAATGGCACAAAAATTCAATACTCATTTATAATTTTTGCAGGTGGTATTGAAGCGGCAAACCTCATCTTAAAATCAAATTTACCAAAAAATAAAAAAGGGCAAATAATTGTTGATGAATATCTTAAAGTAGAAGGGTATGAAGATATTTTTGCAGCAGGAGATATCGCTCAAGTTAAAGATAAATCTGGGAAAATTATGCCTGCAAATGTAACAATTGCACGTGCAAGTGGAATTTGTTCTGCACAAAATATTTTAAATCAAATTGCTAATAAAAAACTCCATGCCTGTAATCCAAAACTCGAAGGTACATTGATAGCTTTAGGTGGAAGATATGCTGTATGTGATCTTTATGGTCTTGTACAAGTAAAAGGTTTTATTGGTCATTGTATCAAACAATATGTCTTTATCCGTTACAAATTTCCTCTTCTTCAATATATAAAAAAAGGATACAATAAACTCACCTCTAAAGTGTAATCATTCTGTTACTATTCTTTACTAAAATTTCAGTCGTATTGAACATAAGGATGAAATATGTTAGATAAAAAATGGACAACTATCATTTCAAAACTAGATTATGCTTTTCAACCAATAGTAAATGTAAAAAGTGGAAAGATCTATGCTGTAGAAGCACTTTTACGAAATTATCATGAAGCTGGAGGTTTCTATTCTATTTTTAATCTTTTTGATGAAGCATTTCACGATGCAATGCTTTATCAACTAGATTTAGAATTACGAGCAATGGCTTTAAAAAAATTTTCTAAAATAGAGATAGAAAACTTACAAATGTTCTATAATCTTGACAACAGAATAATGTATATGCCAGATTTTACGACTGGAAATACTTCAAATATTTTAGAAGAACTTAATTTTGATAAAAAATCAATCTGTTTTGAACTGAGTGAAAGAGGAACTCTTCAAGACCCAAGTTCTATAACTAATATGGTTACAAGATACCAACAAGAGGGATATGATATAGCAATAGATGATTTTGGAACAGGTATTGCTGGTTTACAACTTCTTTATTATGCACAAGCAAAATTTATAAAACTCGATAGATTTTTCATCCAAAATATTCAAAAAGATGCAAAAAAAAGGTTGTTTTGTTCCTCTATTATAAATATGGCACATATTATGAGTATGAAAGTTATAGCAGAAGGTGTAGAAACTAAAGAAGAATATCTCACTTGTAAAGATATTGGTGTAGATTTGGTACAAGGATATCTTATCCAAAAACCTAAAACTGATATTTCAAAAATAAGAATGAAATATCATTATATCAGTGATTTATATAAAAATGATCAAAGAAGCTATACTACAAATATAGTAGATAAATCAAAAATTGAGATTATAGAACCATTAAAATTAGATGCTACATTAAATGACCTTTTTGAATATTTTAAAAATCATCCTACAAATACTTTTGTACCAATAATTGATAAAATAGGTCAACTTTATGGTGTTATCTATGAAAAAGATATTAAAGAATTATCTTACTCACAATTTGGTGTTTCTTTGGCAAAAAATGATAAAACAAATGAAAAATTAAAAAAATTCATTAAAGATACAATCTCTTCAGAAATAACATGGGGAGTTGATAAAATATTAGAAATTTATAATATGGATACTAGTAGTTCTTATGGTATTTTTATTACTAAAAATAGTCAATATTATGGTTTTATTGATGTAAATAATCTTTTAGCAATCTCTTATAATAGAAATATTGAAATAGCAAAAGATCAAAATCCATTGAGTAAATTACCTGGAAATAGACAAATTGAACTTTACATTACCAATGCTTTACATTGTGAAGAGAATAAAACATACCATATTGTATATTTTGACTTTAATGATTTTAAACCTTTTAATGATATTTATGGTTTCAGGCAAGGGGATAGAGCTATAATTTTGTTTACTGATATTTTAAAAAAAGAGTTAACTAAAGATACTTTTATAGCACATATTGGTGGTGATGATTTTTTTGTAGGTTTTGTTAATCAAGCCTATGAAGATGTGTATAATACTATTAATAATATACAAATCAAATTTCGTAATCAAGTAAAAGAATTATATAATGCTGTTGATAAAGAAAATGAATTTATCCAAACAAAAGATAGATTTGGAGTACTAAGAAAATTCAAACTTCTAGGTGTTTGTAGTGCTATAATAGAGATTCAAAATCCTAAGACACATACAGATTTAGATAAAGTTTTAGGGATAATAAAAAAAGAATCTAAAAAATATCTCACACCACTGGGTATATCTATAAATGAAGATTCTTCTGTAATCAAAAAGTAATTTGTCTGTTTTATAATTCCATATTATAATGTGGAGTAATAGATGATAAATATCGAAAAAGAGATAATAAATAAATTTCCAAAACTTAGTTCAAAAACACCAATGTTACAAAAGTCTTTGTTCAAAATAGCACAAAAACTTGTACATGAAGATAAAATAAATGATTTTTTAAAAAAACATTCCCATCTTAAAGGGTTTGAATTTGTTGAAGCAGTGTTAGATTATTTTAAATTTGATTTTTCTTATTCAAGTAAAGATATTGAAAATATTCCATCTTCAGGAAGAGTTGTTATTATTTCAAATCATCCACTTGGAGCTTTAGATGCACTTTGTTTATTAAAACTTGTAGGAAGTGTTCGAAAAGATGTAAGAATTGTTGCAAATGACTTTCTAGCAGGTATCGATTCTTTAAACTCACTATTTATCAAAATTGATAATTTTAAAACAAAACAATCAAAAGATAATATCAAAAAAATATATGAAGCACTAGACAATGATGAAGCAGTAATCATATTTCCAGCTGGAGAAGTAAGTCGTGTTTCTCCTACAGGAATCAAAGATGGAAAATGGCAAAAAGGTTTTTTAAACTTTGCAAAACGTTCAAAAAGCCCTATTCTACCAATACTTGTAGATGCAAAAAATTCTAAAACATTTTATACAGTTTCAATTTTAAATAAAACATTTTCAACTATTCTTTTATCGGATGAAATGTTTAAACAAAGAGACAAAAACATCACTGTAAAAGTTGGAAAACTAATATCTTATGAAAATATTTTAGATAATACTTCAAAAAAATTAAGTCTTGTAGATCAATATAAAAAACATCTTTATGGACTAAAAAAAGGGAAAAAACAATATTTTACAACAATCAATACTATAGCTCATAGTGAAAATAGACAAAATCTAAAAAAAGAGCTTAAAAACTCTCAACTTATTGGGGAAACCTCAGATAAGAAAAAAATTTATCTGTATGACTATGTAGAAAATAGTGCTGTTATGAATGAAATAGGAAGATTAAGAGAACTAAGCTTTAGAAAAGTAAATGAAGGTGTCAATAAAAAAAGAGACTTAGACCAATATGACCAATATTATAAACACATTGTTTTATGGGATGATGAAGATTTAGAAATTGTTGGTGCTTATAGAATTGGTGAAGGAAAATCTATAAATGCAACTTATGGAAAATATGGTTTTTACTCAAATACACTTTTTAGATTTAAAAAACCATTCATCAAATATCTTGATAACTCTATTGAACTAGGAAGAAGTTTTGTACAACCAAAATATTGGGGCACACGTGCTTTAGATTATCTTTGGTATGGAATTGGTGCATATTTAAAACATAATCCAGAAGTTAAATATATGTTTGGACCTGTAAGCCTTAGTGGAAATTATCCACAATATGCAAAAGAGTTAATTGTAGATTTTTATAGCAATTATTTTGGAAGTGAAGATAAACTTGTAGAAGCAAATCTTCCTTTTGAATTTGAAACACAAGCAATAGCTTTAGAAAATCCTTTTACTTATGATGACTACAAAGAGGACTTCAAGCTTTTAAAAACAAAACTTAAAGGTATGGATTTAACTGTACCAACACTTTATAAACAATATAGTGAACTCTGTGAAGATGGAGGAATTAAGTTCTATGATTTTAACATAGACCCAGATTTTTCAAACTGTATTGATAGTTTTATTGTAGTAGAACTAGAAAAAATAAAAAAATCTAAACTTGAACGATATATGGGGTAATATTACCTCATTTTACTTTTTTAAGATATTTAAAGAATAATACATTATTTTTATCATATAATCTTAGTATATTTTTTCATGTAAGGTATCTTATGTCACTATTCAAAAATATCATCTTCTCATTTTTTTTATTTGTAACTTCTTCTTTTGCAGCAGATACTATTAAAATAGGTATTTTACCCTACACAGATACTCTCAAAATACTTAAAGTTTATCAACCATATAAACAGTTCTTAGAAAATAAACTACAACAGAAAGTTGAAATATATACAGCGAATAGTTATGAACATTTTTTTGAAGATACAAAAAAAGGTCAATTCGATATTATCATAACAGGGCCACATTTTGGTCTTATACATATACAAGATGGGTTTATTCCCCTATTTAGATACAATACACAATTAGAACCTCTTTTTGTAGTATTAAAAAATAGTCCATACTTCAAAGTAAAAGATTTAAAAAATACAAAAATCTCAATGTCAAATTATCTTTCTGTATCTTCAATTGGAGGAATTAAAGCACTTCTAGATGAAGGATTTAAAAATAATGTTGATTTTAAACTGATTAACTCAAACTCACATACTAGTGCTATAAAAAGTGTGATATTAGGTGATTCAGATGCTGCAATTACAACATATACACCGATTAAACAACTAACAAACAAAGATATTCAAAGTGAAATCAAAATTTTTCCATCTGGTTTTTCAATGCCACATCTTTTTACTATAGCTAATCCACAGTTATCAAAAGAAAAAATCGAACTGTTAAAAAATGCTTTATTAGCATTTGAACAATCTAACACGGGACAAGTTTTTTTTACAAAAACAGGATATAAAGGCTACATTGAAATTTCAAAACAGGATCTAGAAGCAATGTCTCCCGTTTTAGAAGAGACTAAAGGGTTTTTAAACATCAAATGAATTTTTTTAAAAGTATACGATTTAAACTTATAATATTCTCTATCATTATAGAAGTAACTATATTAAGTCTACTTATTATGAATAGTTTAAGACTTATAGAAAACCATCTTACCTCTCAAGCAAAAATACAACTTCAAGAGATAAAAGCGAACTTTCAAGCTTCATTATTACCCTTACTTGCTGAAAGAGATTATGCCAGTTTGGATTCTATTTTAAAAGAATATACAAACTCAAAAAAAATAGTATATATCTTTATTGAAAAAGATCAACATATTATTGCTTCATCAAACTGGAATTCAAAGAACGCCATTCCCAAAATAGATACCGAATTTAATGCAGATTCATTAGTTTACAATACAAAAACCACTGTTAGTTTTCAAGAACAAAACTTTGGAGAAGTATATTTTGGTATCGATACAACTTTTCTTCAAAATGCGAAAGATGAACTTATTACACAAAGTTTTATTATCGCCTTATTTGAAATTATATTGAGTATTGTTTTACTTTTTTCGATAGGTTATCTCCTTACAAAACATCTCTTGCTTTTAACAAATGCTGCTGAAAACATTGCCAATAATAATTATGATGTAAAGTTAAATATAAATACAAATGATGAAATAGGATTATTGGCTAAAACTTTTAATAAAATGATTATTCAAATTACAAACCAACTTTCAACTATACAAAAACAAAACAAAATTCAACAAGATTTAATACATTCACTACACGATGAAAACAGTCGAGTAAAAACAATTTTAGAAAATGCTGGTGATGCTATTCATATTTTAGATGCTGATGGAAAACTCATTATGTATAGTGATTCATTTACAACTTCATTAGGATATACAGATGAAGAAATTCAGACTTTAAATGTTTTAGATTGGGATCATAATTTTAAACTTAATGAAATCTCTAAATTAATCAAACATCCCACAACTTTTGAAGCACGCCATACTCGAAAAGATGGTTCAACATTCCCAGTAGAGATTAGAACGGCAGGAGTTATGCTTAATGATACGATGTATTTATATGCAGCATCAAGAGATATAAGTGAACGAAAAATAGCAGAAGAACAACTAAGACAAAAAGATATACTCTTATACCAACAAGCAAAAATGGCAAGTATGGGAGAGATGATAGGAAATATTGCCCACCAATGGAGACAGCCTTTAAGTGTTATTAGTGCATCTGTAACTGGACTTAACTTTAAACTAGAATATGGACTGGATGTAGAAAAAAATGAATTATCAGAAAATTTAACTAAAGTAAATGATACAGTGCAATTTCTCTCAAAAACTATAGATGATTTTCAGAATTATCTTAAACCACAACAAAATAATCAAGAATTTAATATCAAAGATATTATCACAAAAAACTTTGATATGTTTGGAAAAGCATTTTCAAATAATGATATTGAAATCATTTCAAATTTTGAAGATATCTTGATTAATAATAATGAAAATGAACTTTTACAAGTAGTTATCAACGTATTAAATAATGCAAAAGATGCACTCAAAGAACATCGAGAAACAAATAGACTCATTTTTGTATCAACATACAAAGAAGATAATAATGCAGTTATCTCTATCAAAGACAATGCAGGTGGTATTTCTGAAAAAATAATAGATAAAATATTTGATCCCTATTTTACAACAAAACACAACTCTCAAGGAACAGGTCTTGGACTTTATATGAGTTACCAAATTATTACAAATAGATTCAATGGAAAAATAATAGCTACAAATGAAGCATATAGCTATGAAAATCAAAATTTCAAAGGTGCAAATTTTAAAATTATTATTCCAATATAGATACAATCTCACTTACTTAAATGTAATCAAACAGTAACCTTCTAGTAATCAAATTGCAATCAACTTCTTTTATAATCTTCCAACTTAAAACAAAGGAAGATTATGAAAATCAATCTAAACAAAATCAAATCACATTATAGTGCAGATATATCACAGGCAAAAGCAAATAGTTATGAAGCTGTGATGGTACCTACTGAGTGTGATTTAGATATTTATTGTTTAAATAATATTGATGATGAAGATTATATTGTAGAAGTAGCAAATGACTATGGATGGGATAAATTTATCCTGATAGATTTTATAAATAAAACAGAAAAACTTATTGACCTTTATGAGTTAGAAGCTGCCTAAGTTATGTTTCATAAACTTCGAGAAAAAATCAAAAAACTTCTCAAAAAAAAAGATACTAAAAAACTCCTCCATGAAGAGATACTTCTAAAGATGAAAGAAAAACTCAAAGACTTAGATGGTAAAAAAGATGAAGAATCACAAGAAGAGATTCTAATCATTAAAAAAACTATTGAAAAAATTGAAAAAGAACTAGAATACTAAAGGAAATATTATTGAAGAGATATGCAATTATTATAGAGTATGCAAAAGGTAGTGACAAAAATTTCGACGGCTTTAGACCAGATACAAAACCAATTTTAAAATCATTAAAAAACATAGCCAATATAGATGGTGAAGTTGTTTTTTACAATCCAAAAAGAAAACTTGAATTATACAAATATATCAAATCAACTGCAACTATTGTTATCAGTAGAATCAATCCTGGAAACCTAAAAGAGGTAGATGAATATTTTGTATTTTTAAAATCTTTAAGTGATGCAGGAGTTGATGTACATACTCATCCAGATGTGATGATAAATCTTGATTTTAAAGATATTTTAGAAAAACTCAAAAACTCACTTGTTGGAGACAAAGGAACTATGTTTTTTCATACATACAAAGAGTTTAAAAAAGAGTTTCCACAAATCCTTGAAAAGTATAGAGTTAGAGTATTAAAAACAAACTATGGCTCAACAGGAGTTGGTGTTTATCTTATAAACTTGCGAGATGATGAGAGTATTGTTTGTACAGAAGCTGTTGATAATACTAAATACTTTTATACAAATATAGATGAGTTTCTTAAAAGCTTCAAAGAAAAATTTGATTATGATGATTCAAATGAAGTATATTTTAAAGGGAAAAGTGGTTTTGTAGGTTGTAGATATTTACCTAGAATCAATGAAGGGGAAATAAGAGCAATCCTTGTAAATGATAAAATTGTAAGTATCGTTCACAAAAAACCACAAAATGGAGAGTTCTCAGCTACACTCTTTAGTGGTGCACAGTATGAATATCACAAACCTGATAATTCAAAATATAAAGATGTGGTAGAACTTACAAACAAAGCTTTAAAAGATATAAAAAAACATCTCAACGAACAAAGCTATCCCCTACTTTGGACTATGGATTATATTCTTGATTATGATAAAAAAGGGAAAGATAGACTCGTTTTAAGTGAGATTAACTGTTCTTGTGTAGGTATATCCACACAACTAGAACTTAGTGATGAGATTGCTAAAGTATTTTTGCAGTAAAATTAAAACAGATAAAATAAAACACTAACCAAATAAAAAAAGGCTTCTTATGGGAAAAAAAATCTACGTAGTTGATACAAATGTTATTTTACAAAATATCCAAAATATTTATAATATTGCAGATAATGGCACAAACATTGTTGTAATACCAGAAACGGTTTTAATAGAGTTAGAAGATAAGAAAAAACTTTTTAATGAACTTGGTTATCAATCAAGACAATTCGCAAGATTTTTAGCACAAACAAAAATCAAAGAAATTGATTATAAAAAAGATTTCAAAGTAGTAAAACTTTATGATGACAATATTGAGATACATATTATTTCAAAAGATAAATATGAAAGTGAAGTGTTAGCACACAATATCGCTGAAAGCAATGATAAAAGAATCATAGAGGTTGCAAAAGTAGCAAAAGAATACTATACAGGGGAAAAAGTAGTTTTCCTCTCAATTGATATTTATGCACGAACATTTGCACTTTTTGCAAATATAAAAACAGAAACTTTACATGAAGACAAAGCTGATATTCCTACATTTGAATTTGTAAAAGAGATTGAGCTGGACTCATCACGATTTAACTCTTTAAACTTATCAAATATCAAAGATATAGACCCAGATTATCATATCCAAAACTTTTGTTATAAGTTTTTGTCAAAAGATGGAAACTCAACGTATGGAATTATTGTCAATGAAAAAATTGATATCATAGAAGATGCACTGTTTAACTCACTTGTAATAAGACCTGCAAATCTCAAACAAAAGTTTTTCCTCAAAGCTATGCTTTCAAATATGTACAACCTTATGGTTATAGATGCAAAAGCTGGAAGTGGAAAAACACTGATGAGTATTGCAAGTGCTATGAGACTTATAGATATTGGAGCTTATGAAAAGATAGTATATGTAAGAAACTCTATAGAGTCACTTGATAAAGGTGCAGATGTAGGATACTTAGCTGGAAATGATGAGAAATTTAGAATCTACAATATGGCTTTATACGATACTTTAGAGTTCATAGCAAAAAAACGACTCAAAAAGAATGAAAACAAAGAAAATCAAGAATCAATAAAATCAAAAATAGAAGAGCTAATAAACAAATACAATATAGAGATGCTTTGGCCTGGGGAAGCAAGGGGTAGAACTCTAAGTGATGCAATAGTAATAATGGATGAATGGCAAAATAGTAGTGAAAATACAACGCAACTTATTTTAAGTAGACTTGATGAAAGTTGTATGGGTGTGGTTATCGGGTCAAATAGACAAATAGATAACTTGTACCTAAATAAATACAACAATGGTCTTACAACACTTCTTAAACATACAAGTCATCAACATCCAGAACTTAGTATGTTTGCTATAGAGTTAGATAAAGCTGTAAGAGGAAAATTTGCAGAGTTTACAGAGAGAATTTTTGAGAATAAAAAATAGTTATTAAATAGTATTATTTTTTATAGTAATATATGGAAAAATACCTTATCTAAGGTATTTTTCGCTGTTTTAATATACGACATATTTTGTGTATGTTATTTATTGATTTTTAGGGTGTTTTATATATAATGTATGTTCAATAAAGAGTTATATTTAAAACCTTACTAGGAGAAATGATATGTTAGCTGATGAATTACAAGAGCTTTTAAATTTGTTGGAAAAAGAAATTGAAAAACGTAAAAATTTGCCTAATATACAAGAAAAGATTGATGCTATGCATGAACTACTTTTTGAAGCTGCAAAAGAACTTGCACCTATACAAATATCGACACTAAGACATATTGCATCGTTAAAACTTCGTAAAGATGGAGTATGTGATTGTTATGAAGTTACGAATAAACAGATTCGGGATATATTTGAAAAATATGGTCAATCGAATTTACTGCCTATAGTCAAAAGCGGAAAATAATCGTATGAATATTCAAAAAGTTACAAAAGAAAATTATCAGGAATTAATCAATGTCTGGGAAGCTTCTGTTAGAGCAACACATAAATTTTTACCAGAGGGAAAAATTGCAGAGTTAAAACTTCTGATTTTGGAACAGTATTTTGATGCTGTTGATTTGCATTGTTTTAAAGATAGTAACGATAAGATATTAGCATTTATTGGTGTTGCTGATTCGAAAATTGAAATGTTATTTGTAGATCCAGATTATATCGGTCAAAAAATCGGTCGAAAGTTAACTAAATACGCCATTGAGAATCTTGGCGCATCAAAAGTTGACGTAAACGAACAAAATCCCGATGCAATTGGGTTTTATCAGCGAATGGGATTTGTTCAATCAGGTCGCTCTGTACTTGATGGACAAGGTAACCCATTTCCTTTAATACACATGAAATTAAAGAAAATATAACAAATCAGAGGAGCCAATAAATTACCCTGCGGGACATTTATTGGCTCATTTTAAACGTTATACTTACTTAAACAGACAAGTAAAAAGACATTTTGATAAATTTGATGAATCCGATTTTATGTTTCAGCTCACAAAAGAGGAGTTTGAAAACTTGAAATGCCAAATTGGCACTTCAAGTTGTGGTGGTCAAAGAAAATTACCATTTGTTTTTACTGAACAAGGTGTTTATATGTTAGCAACAGTTATAAATAATTCTATAGCAACACAAGTTACAAAACAAATTATGAGAACATTTACAAAAATGAGAGAATTTGCTTTAAACTACAAAGATATAGCAAATAAAATATCTCACGATGAAAAATAAAATTACATTTTATATGCAACCAAAGTGTAATAAAAACTAGCTATAATATCTTATGTTAAATAGAACAAAACTTATAAATGACACCATATATAAACATATAGAGTGTAGTGAATTTGAAAGTTTACTACTGCAAACTAAAATTGTCAATCGCCTTTTCTTTGTGACACAAAATGCCCTAGCCTATTTTGCTTATCCTTCTATCAATACAAAAAGATATATCCACAGTTTAGGAACTATGCATATGAGTGGGCATATGTTTAAAAATGCCATATTAAATGCAAATGAAAATGTTAAATATGATTTTTTAAAAAAACTCAAAAAATCTATCAAAAATATTATCAAAGAAAATAAACTTGATTTGACCATCAAAGATATTGATAATCTTAGTGATAAAACACTCTATGAGTTTATGATACCTCTTAAATCGAACAATTTCAAAGATATTTATCTAGTAGCTTTACAAGCTTTAAGAATAGTTGGCTTACTTCATGATGTGGGACATTTTCCATTTTCGCACCAAGTGGAATATGCGATGGAAAAATTGTATGATATTTTAAAAGCAAATCCAACACAAAATGAAAAAGAGAAGGAGTTTATCACTTTCTATGAAAAGATAACAAAAAACTCTTCATTAGTCTTACATGAAGCTATTGGAGAAAAGCTTGTAAAACTCCTTTTTGAACATGAGATGCAGCAATTTACCTCAAATACAAAAGATAAAAACTACACAAAACTTATCTACTTAATAGTAAAAAATATTCTAAATGAAAAAGATGATGAAATCTTTGATTATGGGGTATTGCATAAATTTATTGATGGAACTGTAGATGCTGATAGACTTGATTATATCAATCGTGATATGCTTGCAAGTGGTTATATTGGTGGAAGTATAGATTTTATACGAATAGCAAAAAGAGCAATCCTCGTCCAAAATAAAAAACAATTTACAATATCTTTTTTTGATAGTGAACTTATAGATATAGAACATATGATCGAGATGCGATTTAATCTCTATAAAAAAATCATCTATAACCATAAAATATCTGTTATTGACTCACTTTTAGAAAATGTCATACTCTATCTTGCTAAAAAATATCTCAAATCCACAAACATAGATGATGAACAAATCAACTCTATCTCAATGTTATGGAAGTTTTTAGATGAAGAAAACAATGAAAAAAAACTAGACATCATAAGTCAGTTAGATGAAAATTGGATTATCACACTTTTTAAAAAAGAGTATTTCACTATAAAATATAAAGAAACTTATAACTTCAAAGATAAAAAATATCTTTGTTCATTTGAAGAGATATTATTTGGAAAAAAATTTTACAACAGTGCTTGGAGAAATCTCAATGACTTATATAATCTATTGGAGTTTCCAGATATTCAAAGATACAAGTTTCGAGAGAGCTTTGGATATGTAAGTAAAAACAATTATAAAAAACTTCAAGATAAGTTAGAAGCTTTATGTAAGAAATATGAAGATATAGACAACAATACTTTTTATACCTATAGAATTGTTTCATTAAATATTGGAATTGATAAAGAGTTTTGCCTTTTTGATGGTGATGAACTTGTCAAAATAGACCAAGTTTCAACATTGAGAAAACGATTAAAAAAATCTATTTTAAATACTGTTCCATTTTATATTTTTTCAAACAAATCAACTTTATCTAAAAATATGATTGAAGATATAAAAAACATACTTTATGAAGTTTTTTTGTAGTATAATTACATATTCGTTTTTCTTATAACTAATCAAACTTTAAGCTTAAATTATGTATATTAGTAATATATTATTACTAAAGGATATAAAAATGGAAACAAAAGTACTAAAAAGTCAAGAGTTCCCAAAGATTAAAAAACTCAAAAAAGAGTTTCACATTTTTAGAGTTGTTGACACAAAAGTAAAGAAAAATCTTGATATCGTTGAATTTATCAATGAAGATAGAATTTTTAGAGGTGTAGGTAAGTCTACAAAAAAAGCGTTCAAAAGTGCTGCTAAAGAAGTAGAAAGACACTATAGTACAAAATCTAAAATTTCAGCATAGAAGAAGTTTTTCTTCTATGCTTTAAAAAAATAATTTTTTTATATACTTACTAACTATCCCTTATTTAAAAAGCAAACTCCTTTTCTATTGTAATCAATTTGTAACAATATAACTATATTATTCGCTCAAAAAAAGGAATTATATATGTTTATATTTAACAGTGTAGAAACAAAACTAAAATCCATATCAGCAATAACCATTCTAGGTTTTGCCATATTAATAAGTCTTATCATCTTTTATTCACAAACGCAAAAAAATTATTCAAACATAAAATATCATTCAAATTTATTACAAACATCAATTATGAAACTTGATTACATTTCAAAACAAAAGGCAAATCAAATATTTTTTGATGAATATAAACAAGTTACTCAGAACCTGACAAATCTTAAAAACTCAATGGATAATAGTAATCTCAATACTACTTCTCTTAACAACTTAACAAAACAACTTGAAGTTTCTAAAAGCTCATATCAAACTGTTTTTGATACACAAAAAAAAATCGATGAACATTTAGAACTTATGCATAAATCAAAAGATATGATTAATGAGATATTTCAAAAAGTCTATGATTATAAACTTATCCAATATATGATGCAATTGGAACTTTATGAAAAAACATTTTTTTTAACAAACACGATAGATTTAGTTGAATTAGGGAAAGTACATTTTAAAATGAGAAGATCTGTACGTGGAAGTGAAAACTTTACTGAAAATAAACCAATGCAAAAAAAGATAAATGAAGAACTAATTCAATATAAAAATATGCTTGAAAGCGTAGTATCTGGTCAAAGAAATATAAATAAATTACAACAACAATTACAACAAGATTTTAAAACTACTTTACAAATTTTAGAAACAAATAAAAAACTTATAAATGAAGAGATAGAGCAAAGTGATACAAACCTACTTTATCTTATTTTAGGTATATCTTGTATTATAGGACTTGTAGAATTTATTATAGCTACAGTTATATCAAAAGATATTGTTAAAAATTTAAGTTTAGTACATCATGGACTCAATGATTTCTTTGATGTAATATCTTATAAAAAAGATTCTGCAACAGAAATCATAATAAATACAAAAGATGAATTTCATACAATTGCAACTGATATTAATCAAAATATTACGAGAAGTGTAAATCTAATCAACCACAATAAAGAGGTATTAGAAGAAGCAAATGATATTTTACAAAAAGTATCAAATGGTTTCTATGGTTATAAAATTCCACATCACAATAATGTTTCTCCTGATGTAAAAGATCTTATTATCAATATCAATAAAATGTTAGATGAAACCAAAAGTAAGTTTACGATTTTAAACAATGCCCTTGAAGCGTATGGAAGATATAACTTTGAACATACTATTCCAAAGAAAAATGAACTTGGGCTTTATGGAGATTTTGGTTCATTAGTTGCAAGTACAAAACTCATTGGAAACAATGTATCTGAATTTTTAGCAATGATTTTAAATACAGGTGATAAACTCAATAATGATACAACAACACTCAATAAAAGTGCAAATGAACTTTCAAATGCTTCAAATATGCAAGCAGCTTCCCTTGAAGAAACATCAGCTTCCCTTGAAGAAGTTACAAAAAATATTTTAGATAATACAAACAATGCAAAACAAATGGCACAATATGCTCAAGAATTAACACTTGCTTCTAATGATGGAAAAGTATTAGCTACAAAAACATTAGAGTCTATGGATGAGATAAACAATCAAGTAACAGCAATTAATGAAGCAATAACAGTAATAGACCAAATAGCATTCCAAACAAATATTCTCTCACTCAACGCTGCTGTTGAAGCTGCAACTGCTGGAGAAGCTGGAAAGGGATTTGCTGTTGTTGCTCAAGAGGTTAGAAACTTAGCTAGTAGAAGTGCAGATGCTGCAAATGAGATAAAAGCTCTGGTACAAACAGCAATCACAAAAACAAATGAAGGGAAAACTATCTCTACACAAATGAGTACAGGCTATGAGGAACTGAATACCAAAGTGGAATTAACAACAAAAATTATTCAAGATGTATCAACGGCAAGTACAAGACAACATGAAAGTATCAAACAAATCAACGATGCAATTGGTAACTTAGATAAAAATACACAAATAAATGCTCAAAACTCGCAATATATTGCACAACTTTCACAATCTATCTCGAATCTAGCAGAAGACCTGATCAATGCCTCTTCAAAAGCTACTTTTAAAAATGAAATTAGACAACAAGTTTGTGATATAGAACTAGTGTATGAAACTGCTGAACTTAAAAATGAACATATATTATTAAAATCTAAAAATTTTGAAAAACTAGGTACATATGAACAATGGAAAGTTGAAGTTGACGAACATTGTAATATGAATACTTGGATAGAAGAACAAGAAAATAAAAATAAAAATTTTGTCAATACGCCACAATGGGATGAATTAAAAACAATACATGGAAATGTCCACAGTTCAATTCAAAGATATGTTGACAGCAATGCCAAAAGAGCTTCTAATGATGAGTTAAGAGAAATTGCAGCAAGAATAGAAAGTAATACTTTAATGCTATTTGATAAGTTTAATGAAATTAAAATTCTTAATTGTAAAGCTTGACAAAATTGAAATCAATATGTAATAATAGTACGGTATAATTCTAAAAATGTAACATAAGGATTTTAAATGGGTTATTTTGAAAAAGCAAAAAAGGGTGATAAAGTATTTGGTTTAGTATTTGGACTTGGAATAGTCACAACAGTATTTGATGATGGGCATTATAAATTAATGGTAACATTTGAAAATGATTATGAAGTACCATATACAGAAGAAGGAATTCCAGGTTGGGGAAAATTTAAAGAACAAACACTATTTTATAAAAATGATATTGATTTAACAGAATATGACTTTACGCCAATTGATAAAATTTTAACACCTAAGAAAATTATTAAATTTAGAGAAAAGAAAAAACTCGAAGTACGATTACCTTCTGGTATCTGGCAAAAAGCAAATAAAGCAGTTAAAAAATATGTAGAAGAGTTACTTGAAGAACAAAAATACCACTATTTTAGAAAAAGGGACTAGTTTGATGTATAGCAGTATGCGAAAATTAAAAGAGTTTTTTTACAGTAAATTTTATATTGAACTTATTGTTGCGACAGTATTATTTATTGTAGCTGTTGTTACAGATAGCGTTGTACTAGTTATAATTTATTTACTATACTTTATTATTATGCTTGAAATTGTTAGAGCTGTAATGAGTTTTTTACGAGAAAAACGTGTTAAAATAAGAATTTTGATAGATGCTTTTATAATTTTGACATTAAGAGAATTTATTGTCAATGTTATTAAAATAAACAAAGAAGATATCACTAGTTTTGAGATGTTACTCTCAAATAGTACAAATTTTCATATTCTTATTTTCAGCGGTGTTTTACTATTTCTTTTTATATTAAGATGGTTAGCTGTCTTTACCTCACCTGATAGATGGATTGATGAGGAAAACAAAACAAATACAACAATGTAATCAATATGTAACTAAAATATTCTAAAATAACTTTAACAAAACGTTAAAGGATTATTTTGGAATCATTTCAACCAAAAAATAAAAAAACACTACTAAAAGAAACTATTATTGAATATTTTCTTATAGCAGCTGCTATTATATCAATACTCACTACTTTTGGTATCTTATTTTCAATTCTCTTTGAAGCTATAGAGTTTTTTAACTTAAGAAGCTTTACATATTTTATCACAGGTTCACATTGGTCTCCTGGTACTGCACACAGTGAATTTGGTGCTGGTGCTATTTTTGCAGGAACTTTTATCATTACGTTTATTGCTATAGCTGTTGCATTACCTATTGGGGTATTTAGTGCAATTTATATGAGTGAATATGCAACTGACAATGTAAGAACAACGGTGAAGCCACTTTTAGAAATACTTGCAGGAATACCTACTGTTGTCTATGGTTTCTTTGCAGCTATTACTGTTGCACCTGCTATTGTTAACATAGCTGACTTCTTTGGTTTAGAAGCTTCTTTTAATAGTGCATTAGCTGCTGGTGTTGTTATGGGGATTATGATTATTCCTGTAATTTCAAGTTTAAGTGATGATGTTATTAATGCGGTTCCTGATAGTTTAAGAAAAGGAAGCCTTGCACTTGGAATGACAAAATCTGAGACAATCAAAGATATTGTTTTACCATCAGCACTTCCAGGTATCATCTCAGCAACACTTTTAGCTATCTCTAAAGCTTTAGGGGAAACGATGATTGTTGTTATGGCAGCTGGTATGAATGCAAATAAATTTTCAATCAATCCATTAGAAGATATGACAACAGTTACTGTACAAATTGTTACCGCACTTACAGGAGATTTCGAATTTAACTCTCCTGATACATTAAGTGCTTTTGCTCTTGGGCTTGTTTTATTTGTAGTAACACTTGTACTGAATATAGTATCGGTTATGATGATTAAAAAATTTAAAGAAAAATATAAAATGAGTAATTTATAATGAAAAACACAAACAATAATAATGTATTCTACGATCCAACATTAGCAAAAAGACACAGAAAAGCAAAAGTATTTAAAGGACTCTCTTTAGGTGCGCTTGTTTTATCATTAATCTTTTTAGCAATATTTTTAAGTGATATGGTTGCAAAAGGTAAGAGTGCTTTTATGCAAACATATATTCAAGTTGAAGTAACATACAATGAAGCAAGTATTCAAAGTTACAGAAAAGCAATTGAACGAAAATATCTTAACCTAGTAAGTCGTTCTGCAATCAGAGATATACCAATGAATGCAAAAAAAGACCCATCACTTATGGGGACAAAACAACTTCTTTGGATTTTAGCTGATGACCAAGTTGATATGTATATGAAACAACAATATTATAAACTTTCAAACAAAGACTTAAAAACTTTAAAAGGCTTAATTGACAATGATAGAGTTGAAAAAAGATTTAATACCCTATTTTTCACTCAAGGAGATAGCAAAATAGCTGAAAATTCAGGACTTGCATCTGCAATTATTGGTTCAATATTTACACTGATAGTTACTATGGCTGTTGCTTTTCCTATCGGTGTTGCGACTGCTGTTTATCTTGAGGAATTTGCAAATCCAGATAGTAGATGGTCAAGTTTAATTGAGATTAATATTAACAATCTTGCGGCTATTCCTTCAATTCTTTTTGGTCTTTTAGGTTTATCTATTTTTATCAATATGTTTGGTCTACCAAGAAGTTCTCCTTTAGTTGGTGGTCTTACACTTGCACTTATGACGTTACCAATTATAATTGTAAGTTCACGAGCTGCATTAAGAAGTGTTCCTGCGAGTATTAGACAAGCTGGTTACGGTTTAGGATTAACAAAAATACAAGTTGTAAGAGACCATGTTTTACCATTAGCATTTCCAGGAGTAATGACTGGTTCTATTATTGGTCTTGCACAAGCTATGGGTGAAACTGCACCTTTGATTATTGTAGGTATGATTGCATTTATTCCTGATAGTCCATCTTCTATTATGGATGCTGCAACTGTTATGCCAGCACAAATATTTACTTGGGCTGGTATGCCAGAGAAAGCATATATTGAAAGAACAGCTGCTGGTATTTTAGTACTACTCTCAATACTTATATCACTCAATGCACTTGCCGTTTATTTACGAAAAAAATTTGAAGTAAAATGGCAATAAAAAAAGGGGTACACAAAGTACCCCTTTTTTATTTGAAAATAGTATCCAATTAAAGAACAATTCCTCTAATCATAAAATATAACATTGCCGAAAGAACAGCTGCTGCTGGTACTGTAATAATCCAAGCTGCAACTATTTTTTTAACTGCATCTCTTTTTACATATTGTATTTTTTCGGCATCTTTTAGCTGTCTTTTTGCCTCTTTAAGTTTTTCTTCTTCTTCATCTATCATTTTATATAAAACAACTATTCTTTCATAATCATCTTTTTTCTTATCTTTTTTACCTTCTAAAGTTTTGAGTTCACTACTTAAAGCTTTTAAAAACTTTTTCTCATCATCTACTATCTCTTTCTCTTTTGCAACTATATCAAATTTTTCTGCTTGTGTTAAATACTCTCTTAAAAAACCTACTCCAAAAATACCACCAATCGCAATATGTGTTGAAGATACAGGCAATCCTAACTGAGAAGCAATAATAACAGTAATAGCAGCAGCCATAGCAACACTAAATGCTCGTATTTGATCTAACTCCGTAATTTCACTTCCAACTGTTCTTATAAGTTTTGGTCCATACAAGGCAAGTCCTAATGCAATACCAATAGCACCAACAGCCATAACCCATAATGGTATACCTGCTTTTGCAGAAATACCACCACTCATAACAGCATCATTAATTGCAGCTAATGGTCCAATTGCATTTGCAACATCATTTGCACCATGTGCAAAACTAAGAAGTGCAGCAGCAAAAATTAGAGGTACTGTAAAAAGTCTATTAACACCAACTCTTGTGTTTTTAATTCTTGAAGACTTTTTATTTACAGATGACTTTACAATGATAAAAACAACTACTGCAACTACAAGCCCAAGTGTTGCAGCCACTAAAAATGTTGGTTGTTTACTATCAGGTAAAAAGATCAGAATATCTACAATTGTAGGCCATATTTTTTTTAAACCTTTCAATGTAATATATGTTACAAAAGCCCAAGACATAATAGCTACATATATTGGAACCCAAGTTACAGCAGCACTTATTTTATCTTCTTTATATACCATAGTCTTTTTAATAGCAAAAAGAAACAATGCAGCAATAATTCCACCTAACACAGGTGAAATAATCCAAGACAATACAATTTTTCCCATTGTACCCCAAGCAACAATACTAAATCCTGCAGCTGCAATACCAGCTCCCATAACTCCACCTACTATTGAGTGTGTAGTTGAAACAGGTGCTTTAAAATAAGTTGCAAAATTTAACCAAATAGCTGCTGCTAAAAGTGCAGCCATCATAGCCCAGATAAAAGAATCAGTATGACTTCCAAAAGCAGAAATATCTACAATACCTTTTTTAATTGTATTTACAACATCTCCACCTGCAATTAATGCACCACTTGCTTCAAAAATAGCAGCAATAACAATTGCACCACCCATTGTTAAAGCTTTTGAACCTACAGCTGGTCCTACATTGTTTGCAACATCATTTGCACCAATATTCATAGCCATATATGCACCAAAAAGTGCTGCTATTGCTAAAAATACATTGTTTGGAATACCGCCTGTATTAATAAAACTATAACTTAATACAACAACCATAAAAAAAAGAGCAAAGCCTAGTCTGATAAAATCAAAACTACTGCTTTTCATTGCCTCTTTTTCCATTTTCTTTACTGTATGTATTTCCATATTCATTTACCTTTTATCAATGTAACTATTTTGTAACTTTTTTATTGTATGGATTGTACAATCCATATTCTTAAACCTTCCCGTTAAGTAAATCATAAAATATAGGATAGTTACTTATTTTATTACTATTATCTATAATAATTTTCTTAAAAATTGCCAAATTTGTCTTCAAAGTCTTATTGCAAAAATGGATGTAACCATATTGTAATTAATAATTTGTACAATTCAACACAAAAATTTAGAAAAGTAGTATAAATGGGAAAAAATAAAACAAAAATTGATGTAAAAGATTTAAACCTTTGGTATGGAGAGAAACATGCTCTTCATAGTCTAAATATTGAAATATATGAAAACCAAATCACCGCACTTATAGGACCTTCTGGGTGTGGGAAATCAACATTTTTAAGATGTTTAAATAGAATGAATGACTTAGTTAGTTCTGCAAGAGTTGATGGTCAAGTTATAATTGATGAAAAAAATATATATGATAAAGATGTTGATGAAGTAAGTGTACGAAAAAGAGTTGGTATGGTATTTCAACAACCAAATCCATTTCCAAAGTCTATTTATGAAAATGTTGCTTATGCACCTTTAAAACATGGTCTTGTCAAAAAAGGTAAGGAGTGTGATGAACTTGTTGAAAAATCACTCAGAGGTGCTGGTATTTGGGAAGAGGTAAAAGATATCTTAAAAGAACCAGGGACAGGTCTAAGTGGTGGACAACAACAACGACTTTGTATAGCTAGAACTATTGCAGTACAACCAGATATTATTTTGATGGATGAACCAACTTCAGCACTAGATCCAATTAGTACAGAAAAAATTGAAGCACTTATGTTAGAACTAAAAAAAGACTATACGATTGTAACAGTTACTCATAATATGCAACAAGCAGCTAGGGTAGCTGATATGACAGCATTTTTCCATTTAGGTGATTTAATAGAATATGATGAAACAGAAAAAATATTTATAAACCCAAAAGAGAAAAAGACAGAAGACTATATCACTGGAAGATTTGGATAAAAGGAAAAATATGTTAGTAAATTATAAAGAAAAACTTGATGAAATTAAAAAAAACATTAAAGAGATTGGACATAATCTTATTGAAGCAAATATCATTATTATTAATGCATTAAAAGATTGTAAACTAGATAAATTTAACGAAGCTAAATTAGCTATAAAAAATACAAGTAATAAAACAAATGAAATTGATAATGATATTATAACAACATTAGCACTTCATGCACCAGAAGCTAAAGATTTACGAACGATGGTCTCTTATTTAAAAATTACAAACGAGTTAGTGAGAGCTTGTTCTAATACAAGAAGTTTTATAAAAGGGTTTCAAGAAGTTTGTAAAAAAGTTGATATAAAAACTATTAATGAATATGCAATACCAATGCAAAAATCTACAGTTGAAGCTTTGGAGTTTGCTGTTAAAATGTTTGATATTGATTGTGTAGATGAGATTCAAGAACATTTTAATAAAGTATTAATCGCTGAAAATAAAACTGATGATTTATATGAAATGATTGAAAATACATTAATCAAACAAGCAGATAAAGCAGATAACTTTTCACGATATCACCAAATGCTTTCTTCACTTAGAAAAAGTGAAAAAGTGGCAGATAGAGCTATTAGTATTGCTAGCTTATTATTATTTGCAAACAATGGTGGTGAGATACACCAAGTATAATATTAACTTGCTATAATTATATAAAAAAGGATTATTAATGCAAGATAGTACTATTTTAGTTGTTGAAGATGAACAAGATATCTTAGACTTAATAGAGTATACATTGACAAAAGATGGTCATGATGTTATATCTTGCTTAGATACAAAACTTGTTGAACAATTATTAGAAGAAGAAGATATTAGTCTTATAATTATGGACAGAAACCTTCCAAATATTGAAGGAAGTTTATTCATAAAAAGCATTAGAGAAAAAGGATATAATCATCCTGTAATTTATTTAACTGCTAAAGATAGAGAGGAAGATATCCTTGAAGGCTTTAGTAGAGGTGCTGATGATTATATTACAAAACCTTTTAATCTAGAAGTTCTCAAAGCTAGAGTAAATGCTGTTATTAAAAGATCTACAAAAGATGTTGAAATAGAAAAAATCAAAGATATTGTTTATAAAGCAAGTCAAAAAAAATTTTTTATTGCAGATAAAGAGATAAATCTTACACATCTTGAACATGACTTATTGTTAGAATTTTTTAAAAATAAAGATGTTTTATTAAGTCGAGAGGTACTTCTTCAAAATGTATGGGAAGATTTTACAGATGTAAAATCAAAAACTGTAAATGTTGCAATTAAACGACTAAAAGAAAAAATTGACCCAACAGGGGAAAAAGAATATATAAAATCTGTACGAGGTGAAGGATACATTTTTGCTTAGACTCCATGATATATTCCTAAGAAAATTTATAATACTTTTTGGAACAATCTTTTTAATTTTAGGAATAGTAGTTTATATATGGATAAAAAATATTTATATAGAACAAACCAAGATTGACCTTCTTCATAATATAAATATACTTTCACTTGGTATTAAAGACTTTAACGATGTTGATCAAATAGTTGCAGATATCAAACACTCAATTGCCCTAAGAGTTACTATTATAAATAAAAATGGTGTAGTTATTGGAGAGAGTGATGAAGATAAAACATTAATGGAAAATCATTCAGATAGAGCTGAAGTTATCAATTCAAAATATCAAGAATATGGTTCAATTATTCGAAAATCTGACACACTCAACAAAAAACTTTTATATGTTTCAAAAAAATTTACACTTCATGGTGAAGATTATTATATTAGAATGGCTAGAGATATTGAACAAATCAATCAAGAGTTTTTTTATCTTTCAATAAAAATTGGAATTTTATTTCTTTTTTTTATTGCTATTGCTTTTTGGGTTGCGCGATATATTAGTAAAAAAGTAGAATATGAGACTACAGAAATTTTGGAATTTTTAAATAATCTTGCAAAACAAAACAAAGATACAAAGATAGAATCAAACTATTCTTATGAGTTTCATAAAATAACGCAAGTTTTAAGTGAAGTTTCTAAAACATTGATGAAAAAAGAGAAACAAAAATCTAAGTATACTGCAAAATTAAAACTTTCAAATAGACAAAAAGATGATATCATCTCTGCAATTTCCCATGAATTTAAAAATCCTATTGCAGTAATTAGTGGATATACTCAAACGCTTCTTGAAGATGAAGATATTAATCCAACAATACGAGAAAAATTTCTTAAAAAAATATCATCTAACTCAGATAAGTTAACAACTATGATTGATAGGCTTCGCTTAACTCTTAAATTAGAAGATGGTAAACAGGTAAAAAATTTTACAAAAGTAGATTTAGTAAAAGTAACAAAGGCTATAATCGATGATTTAAAAATCTCCTATCCATCAAGAGAGATATATTTGGAAGCTGATGATATTAAAATTGATGCAGATGAAACTATGATACGTATAGCTATTGAAAATTTAATAGAAAATGGTTTAAAATATTCTCAAGATGATGTTTTTGTCGTTATTACAGAAAAAGAGATAAGTGTTAAAGATAATGGAATAGGTATAAAACAAAAAGATATCCAAAAAATTACAAATAAATTTTATCGTGTATCAAATAACACTTGGAATAACTCTTTAGGTGTAGGATTATCTTTGGTATCAAATATTGTTAAATTCCATAAATTTAAATTAGACATTCAAAGTGTCGAAAATGAAGGTTCAACTTTTACTATCAAACTACAAGAAGATTAAAAGACCTTTTTTTAGTTATCTGTAATATTCCCACTACTCAACACCTCTTTACATAAATAGTGTTATAATTTTTCTATGAAATTATACAACGAAACTAATTTACTTAGAAATATGAGTATTATACCTATTGTAGTATTTATTTTATTTTCTATTGTTATTACTACAATAATAATAAATTCTCACAAGAAACAACTCGAACGAGAAACAGTAAATGTAAAAAATGATTATATTAATCTCAATAAAGAGTTAATAAAAAAAGAAGTTAATAAAATAGTCAAAATAATTGAAATTGAATATAATGAAAATAAAACCGAATATCAATTATCTGAAGAGCAAATACAAAAAAATATTTTAGAACTTATTAGTTCTATAGAATATGATAAAAATGGTTATATCTTTATCGTAGATTATGATGGTAATTTTCTTATTAATATCAAACAAAGTTTGCTCTCAGAAAATCAAATCAATTTAACTGATAAAAAAGGGACACATGTTACGAAACAAATTATAGAAACTGCAAAAAAAGGGGAAGGTTATATTTCCTATATTGCTATCTCTGGCACACATATAGGAGAAACACTAAAAATTTCTTATATTAAAAGCTTTAAACCTTGGAATTGGGCTATAGGATATGGTTTTCATCCAAGCGATGTACAAACTACAATTGATGAAAAAATAGTAAGTTTAAAACAAGAACATCACAAATATTTAACAGAACTGATTATTATAACTATTGCAATTACAGTTATTTTAAGTAGTATACTTTTATTACTTTCAAAAAGTATTGAAAATATTTTTACTGCTTATAAAAATAAAATACTTATTTCAGAACAAGAAAATATACAAAAAAATGAAATCATTTATCATCAATCAAAAATGGTAGTAATTGGTGAACTAATTAATATGATTTCTCACCAATGGAGACAACCATTATCCCAAATCAACTCTATTACTTTGGATATGTATTTAGAACAAAAAAATGGTTCTCTAGATGAAAATAATTTAAAAAACAAAATTAATTCTATAGAAAATACTACACAGTATTTATCACAAACAATAGATGATTTTAGTAACTTTTTCGTACCAGAAACAGAAGCCAAAAATTTTATTGTTAATGATGCTATAGAACACTGTATTAGTATTATTAATCCATCTATGAACCATATTCATTTACACTTAAGTTACGAAAGCCGTGGTCATATAAATGGATACTTAACACTTTTTCAACAAGTGATTTTATCTATTATTTCAAATTCAATTGATATTTTTAATGCAAATAATATCACTAATCCAAATATTACAATCAAAACATATGATAACAATCAATTTACTTTTATTGAAATATCTGACAATGGAGGAGGAATACCACAAAAATATATTTCTAAAGTGTTTGATTTATACTTTTCTACAAAAAATAAAAAAGCTGCAAGTGGACTTGGTCTTTATATTGCAAAAAAGATTTTAACTCAACATTTTAAAGGTAATATTTTTGTAACCAATTACAATCAAGGTGTAAAATTCACCATAAGGATTCAAAATGATCTCTCAAAATAACTTTTCAATTTTATATGTAGAAGATGATGAAAGTTTACGAGATAAATATACAAAATTATTTAAATTATATTTCCAAAATGTTTATGCTGCAGCTGATGGGGAAGAAGCCATAGAAAAGTATTCACTTTATAGACCTGACATAGCAATAATAGATATCAATATTCCAAAAATCAATGGACTTAAAGTCGCAAATAAAATTAGAAAAGATAATGATAACATTCTACTAATTATGCTAACAGCTTATTCAGATACAGAAAAATTGTTAGATGCTATAGAATTAAATCTTATGAAATATCTTATAAAACCAATAAAAACTTTTGAACTAGAAGATATACTTTCAGAAGCTATTTGTAAACTGAAAAAAAATCAACTTATTGAAAATATTATACCTCTTGATTCTGGTTATTATTGGGATAAAGTTACAAAACAACTTTATTCTAAAACTAAAAAACAAATCAAACTAACAAAAAAAGAATTTTTACTTATAGAACTTTTTTGTGAAAATAAACAAAAAATATTTTCAAATGAAGATATTTTAAACTATATTTGGGAAGATGATGAAGATACATATAATCCCAATAAACTAAGAATAATATTTTCAAAACTCAAAACAAAACTTTCTTGTAATCTCTTTGATTCTATTTATAATGTTGGTTATAAACTAAAAGGAAATTTTTAAGAAATAATCTTTTTCTATAATATTCGTAGCAAAATATTGTAAGGAGATGTTGAATGTTTAAAAATTTGTCAACAAAAAATAAGTTATTGAGTTTCCCTGTGTTAATTATTTTAGTTATGCTCGTTTTAAGTGGAGTGTTTATGCACTACAACACCTTGGTAAATAACCGTGTTGCAGCAGCTTCACAAACTGATGTCTTTATACAACAAATACTTAAAGGACGAATCTCAGTTTATCAATTTTTACGAATACCAAATACTCAAAAAGCAGATCAAGTGCGAAAAGATTTTAATGTTTTAGATAATCAAGTATCTACATTAAAACCTCATTTAAGTTTAAAAGACAATAGAGATTTATGTGATGAAATTTTATCATTATCTCAAAGCTATATAAAATATTTTGATGATTTTGCACAGTTACGAATAGACGAACATGCCAATGGAATAGATAAAGAATCAAAAGAGATATCTGCAATCATTAGTAAAATGGCAAATACGGGTCTTATTTTAGAAAAGAAATTAGCTCAAATTAATCATAGTGCTATACAATTAAAAAATGAAGCAGCAAATGAATTGAATAATGTTTTACTTATTATCTCAATTGTTGTAGTAGTTGTATTTATTATTATATCTATTCTAATCTCATCAATGATTGTAAATTCTATTAAAGAATTTAGTATTGGATTAAATTCTTTCTTCTCTTATCTCAATAGAGAAACACAAGATACAAATTTATTAAATGATTCAGCAAAAGATGAATTTGGAGAGATGGCAAAAGTAGTTAATGAAAATATTATTAAGACTAAAAAAGGCATAGAAGAAGATAGACAAGTTATCAACGATACTATTACCGTTTTAAGTGAATTTGAACAAGGTGACTTATGTAAAAGAGTAAGTACACAAAGTAATAACCCAGCATTACAAGAGTTAACTAAACTATTAAATCAAATGGCTAATAATGTTGAAACAAATATTGATAATGTATTAGATGTATTAGAACAATATTCACATAGTAATTATATGAGTAGAGTAAAAACAGATGGTATTAAAGAACATCTTCTAAAACTTGCAAGTGGTGTAAATACACTTGGTGATGCAGTTACAGCTATGTTAATAGAAAATAAAGCAAACGGTTTAACATTAGATAATAGTAGTGATATATTACTTAAAAATGTAGATATCCTAAACCAAAACTCAAATGAAGCAGCAGCAGCACTAGAAGAAACAGCAGCAGCTCTAGAAGAGATTACAGGTAATATATCTAGTAATACATCTAATATTGTACAAATGTCTAAACTAGCTTCAAATGTAACAGAATCAGCTTCAAAAGGTGAAGCATTAGCAAATCAAACAACACAAGCTATGAATGAGATAGATAAAGAGGTAAATGCAATCAATGAAGCAATTACAGTTATTGATCAAATTGCATTCCAAACAAATATTTTAAGTTTAAATGCAGCAGTTGAAGCTGCAACTGCAGGGGAAGCTGGAAAAGGATTTGCCGTAGTTGCTCAAGAAGTTAGAAACTTAGCTTCAAGAAGTGCTGAAGCAGCAAATGAGATTAAAGCTCTAGTTCAAAATGCAACAGAAAAAGCAAACAGTGGTAAAAAAATCTCAGATGAGATGATAAGTGGATATACAGCACTTAATGAAAACATCACTAAAACAATAGATTTAATCAAAGATGTAGAGATGGCAAGTAAAGAACAACTTACAGGAATTGAACAAATCAATGATGCAGTTAACTCTTTAGACCAACAAACACAACAAAATGCAATGATAGCTTCTCAAACTCATGATGTTGCATTAGATACAGATAAGATTGCAAAATTAGTTGTAAGTGATGCTAATACAAAAGAATTTATTGGTAAAAATACTGTAAAAGCTAAAGTAATGGATAATCAACATTCTATACCAACTAAACCAGTAGAAACAAAATCTACAACACCAAAACACGATACACCAAAACCTGTATCACAATCTAAACCATCTAAACAAATAGAACCTATTAAAGCTTCTAAGAGTGACGATGATGAATGGGCAAGCTTTTAAGCTTGCCTTTTTTATTTCCTTTCCCTTCAAATCTTATATAAAACCTTACATGTTTATTAAATCTAAACTATTTTATTAATAGTTCCTTAATAATTATTATAATACATTTTTAATAGTGTAATATTCAATAAGGAGGAGATTATGTTTAACTATGTAAATAAAACACTCAAAAGTATGGTTGTAGCTTTATTATTTTTATTTGGTTCATCACAGTTAAGTGGTGAAACACTTGCAATTGATAAAAGTCATTCAGAAGTTGGTTTTTCTATTAAACATTTGATGATAAGTAATGTAAAAGGAAAATTTACGGAGTTTGATGGTGATTTAGAATATGATTTAAAAGCGAAAAAATTTACTAAATTTGATGCATTTGTAGTCGCAAAAAGTATTGATACAGGCATAGAAAAACGTGATAATCATTTACGAAGTCCAGATTTTTTTGAAGTTTCTAAATATCCAAAACTTACTTTTAAAATGACTAAATACGAAGATGGTTATTTACATGGTGACTTAACTATTCATGGCATAACAAAACCAATTAGTTTTGAACTAGAAAACAATGGTATTATAAAAGATTTACAGGGGAATACTAGACTAGGATTTACTTTAGAAGCAAAAATAGATAGAAAAGACTTTGGTCTTACTTGGAATAAAGCTTTAGAAATGGGTGGAGTTCTTGTTGGAGATAAAGTAAAAATCACTATAGAATTAGAAACTGTCGCTCTATAAATATCATTAAATAGGATAAACCAAGCTATGTTTATCCTATTTACAGTATAATTTCACAATGTCAAATATTATACTCACAACCCTCAATGGAAGATATTCTCATACCAGTATAGCTTTAAAATATCTCTATGCAAATTTGCACGAATTACAGCCAATCACGACAATACAAGAATATGTTATAAATGAAAATATGCAGGATATTGCAGAAAAGTTATTAAGACTAAATCCTAAAATAATAGGAATTGGTGTTTATATTTGGAATGTCTCTGATGTAGCACAACTTATTCATATCATCAAAAAAGTAAGTCCTAATACTATTATAATTTTAGGTGGTCCTGAAGTTAGTTATACACCTTTTCGTGTCAATTTAGATGTTGCTGATTATATTATACAAGGTGAAGGTGAAATTCAATTTTACAACTTATGTAAAGATGTCTTAGAAAATAAAATTATTGAACAAAAAATCTTCCCTCCACAAATTTTAGATGTAAGCAAAATTGTACTTCCCTATAAATACTATACGGAAAATGATATTAAAAATCGACATATTTATGTGGAAGCTTCACGAGGTTGTCCCTATAATTGTGAATTTTGTTTATCTTCAATAGATAAAAAAGTACGGGATTTTAATATAGATGAACTTCTAAAAGAATTTGAACTTTTATGGCAAAGAGGTGCTAGAGGATTTAAGTTTATCGATAGAACATTTAATCTTAATATTAAAGTTGCGACAAAACTTCTTGACTTTTTTTTAGAAAAGAAAGAACCTTATACTACACACTTTGAAGTGATACCTGATAATTTTCCAGCACCATTGCGAGAAAAAATAAAACTATTTCCCAAACACAGTTTACAACTTGAAGTTGGTATACAAACACTAAAAAAAGATATTGCAAAAAATATTAAAAGAAATCTGAATATCCCCAAGATAGAAGAAAATTTAGCTTTTTTGGAAAATGAAACCAATGCACATATTCATGTTGACTTAATTATCGGATTACCAGGTGAGAGTATGAAAAGTTTTGGTGAAAATCTAGATAAATTATCTGCAATAACACAATGTGAAATACAACTTGGAGTATTAAAAAAACTCTCTGGAACAACTCTTAATAGACATGATGAAATTTATGGTATGGTTTATAGCGATATACCACCTTATGATATATTAGCAAACGATTTAATCCCTTTTGAAACGATGCAAAAACTCAAAAGATTTGCACGGTTTTGGGATATTGTTTATAACAGTGGAAATTTTATACAAACTTTTGAACTTTTAGTAAAAGACAAAAGTGTCTTTGAAACTTTTTATGCTTTTAGTGATTGGCTCTATTCTCAGACATTTTCAACTTGGCAAATATCCCTTGATAGAGTTGCTAAATTTTTATTTGATTTTATGGTAGAGCTTCAGGGTCTAGAGAAACAAAAAGTTGCTGCTATTTTAGTGGAAGATATACTAAAAGTAAATGGACGAAAACTTCCAAAATTTTTAAAAGAGTATAGTGATATACGAATTCGTTCAAATAATGAAAATATCAAAGATATAGAACTGAAAAATAAAAGACAACAAAAAAGGTAAAATATGTGTTTAATTATAAGTGGTGTTTTTAGTTATTTAGCCTATAGTTTTTATATAGATGGAGAAACTACAAATGCTTTGATTAATGGGAGTATTGCTCTCTTTTTTATAGGATTATTAATAAGAAATATTTTAAAAACAAAAAAAGAGAGAAAATAAATTTTTTTATCGCTTCTAAAACTTCATTAGATATATACATTTTTACATAATTACTATCAAAAAATATAATAAAATAGTTATTCAAATAGCTTTTTATTATAAATATAAGTTATTTTTAAGTGATTATCTCCTACTATTCACAAAATGCGACTAAGTTGCATTTATAAAATTTCACACTCTTGTGTAATAAAAGGACAATTGAGTTATGACTTTTTCAAAAGTTGCAAAGTTACCTACAAAATACGGGAACTTTTTTGTAAAAGCTTTTAAAGATGGTTGCCAAGAACATTTGGCAATTATGAGTGAAAAGTTTAATAGTATGGAGATACCAAATGTACGAATCCACTCTGAGTGTCTCACTGGAGATACGTTAGGAAGTCTAAAATGTGACTGTGGCAACCAAATTCATCTTGCTTTAAAGTATATTAATCAATTTGGTGGTCTTGTAATTTACCATAGACAAGAGGGAAGAAATATTGGACTTGTGAATAAAATCAATGCCTACTACCTCCAAGATCAAGGCTTAGATACTATAGAAGCTAATAGAAAACTAGGCTTCAAAGATGATGAGAGAGACTATACCCCTATAGCTTTTATATTAAAAAATTTAAAGGTAACAAAACTCAATCTAATTACAAACAATCCAGAAAAAATAAAGTTCTTAAAAGAAAATGGCATAATCGTTGTAAACAGAATAAAAGCTATCACACCCTCAAATATTTATAATGAAAAATATTTACAAACAAAAAAAGAATCAATGAATCATTTACTTGAATAGGAGACAATTATGTTAACAAAAAAATCAATTGAAAAATTAAAATTACAACTACAAATAAGGAGAGAACAACTTCTTTTAGAAGTCTCTTCAAGTCAAATTCTTATCAAAAATCTATTAAGCGAAGCTTCTTATGATGAGCTAGATTATGCAGAGATATCCTCAGATAGTTTTAATATGACTAGTGCAAGAAATAAACAACTTGATGAACTTAAAGATATAGATATCGTTTTGGAAAAAATAAAAAATGGAACCTACGGAATATGTGATATGTGTGATGAAGAGATTGGTTTACAAAGACTAAAAGCAAAACCCCACGCAAGATTTTGTGTTGATTGTAGACCTATTTATGAAGAGAGTATGAAAGAAAAATAAAATAGAAAAAAGAAGGGACGTTTCTCCCCTCTTTCCTCTTTATAATGCAAATTTATTTTTTAATTTAAAGAAATAGACTATAGTTTTATATTGTACAAATATAAATGGTAACATCAGTATAAAATAAGCTATTGAGTATTTTGCAACTACTCCATTCATCGCTAACCCTAGATTGATAAAAAACATACCAAATACAAAAAATGCAACTCCTGGACAAATCAATGCAAATGAAACTGCTGATTTTTTCTCACCATGTACAAACTCTTCAAAGTACCCTATTTTCTTCATAACAGAAAATCCTAACATACCAAAAATAAGTTGTAGTGCAAAAACTAAACTTGTAAGTGTAAATAATGAAGCATTTTCTAAAGCTTGATTAAAATGATGATCAAGTCCAAAACTTACTCTTATAAATGTAATACCAAGTAGTGTTAAAATAGGTATCATTATCCATAAAGATGGACTAGCTTCACTTCCAATACCATGTTCAAACATATTTTTAAATCCAAGTATTAGTTTAATAGTGATTAACAATATTGAGATAGCTGCAAAAAATATTGCACCAAAAATACCTATAGCATTAATAGTAATATTATGACTCATTGCCCCAGGTGCTGCAAATCCAACTGCTACCATAGAAAATGCAAATATCGAGATCATTTGAGAAAGATTATTATTTTTTGTAAAATCAAAATCACCAGTTGTGATCAATCTACTAAAATAATCCATAAATATCTTTACTGCATAATATCCAGTAACCATAAATCCTATTAAAGCCCCTGGAAATAGATACTCAACTATACTCCAAAGTCCTGGTACAAAAACTGCACCCAAAACAAAACAAACATTGATAGTCATAGCAAATGTAAGAGGCATTGTCATCAATGTAATCTCTGCATTACTATTTTTTAAAGCACTAAATGCTTCTGTTTCTTTGAACGCTTTATATTGCTTAATATTCCATATCAAAAGTTTGAAATGAAAATATGCAAAAGCAATAATAAATACTAATGAAAAAGCTGTCACAAATGACAACCAATCTCCTCTCAATAGTGCTGGCATAACCTGATCGTATGTTGCCATTGGTGTTTTTGGATGTGGAATCAAAAACATCAAATACATAAAAAATGATACAGATAATCCACCTGCTCCTAACGCGGCTAAAAAATACATTGGTGAGTATTTTTCTTTTAATAACATCTAACTTCCTTTCTTTTTTAACTAAAATCGTGTGATTTTACCTAAACAAAATTAAATAAATATTATAAGCTAGAACTATGAGTCAATTTTTATTTAAACTCGTGTAAAAATATTTTACTACCTAATTTTAATTTTTTTTTGTTATGATTAAAACCTAATTTAAAAACAAAGGAAACCAATGAAAAAATTTATACTTTTAGTATTAAGTATAGTTTATCTTCAAGCAGCAAATCCAGTTGCAGTTCTTGAAACTACACAAGGAAATATAGAGATAGAACTAAGACCAGACTTAGCACCTCTTGCAGTTGAAAATTTTGAAACACATATTAAAAATGGATATTATAATGGGCTTATTTTTCACAGAATCATTAAACAATTTATGATACAAGGTGGCGATCCAACGGGAACTGGTCGTGGTGGTGAATCAATCTGGGGAAAACCTTTTAAAGATGAATTTACATCAAAAGCTATGTTTAATAGAGCAGGAATACTTGCTATGGCAAATGCTGGTCCAAATACAAATGGAAGTCAATTTTTCATAACAACAGTAGAAACTCCACACTTAAATGGAAGACATACTATTTTTGGATATGTAAAAGATAAGCAAAGTTTTGCTATTGTAAAAAAACTTGAAAATGTACCAACAGGATATATGGATAGACCAAGAGTTGAACAAAAAATCATAAAAGCATATATGAAATAAAGGATAATAAATGCAAGTATGTAACTGTAACGATGTAGAATATGATGAAATAAAAGATGCCGTAGCAAAACACGGTAGTGATATTGAAATTATCAAAGAAGAAACAAGTGCTGGAACTGCTTGTGAGTGTTGTTTAGAAGATGATTGTGATATGGTAGATTTACCATTAAAACAAGCTATCAAAAAAGCTGTAGAAGAATTAGCATAAAATTTTTCTTCTATAAAAAAAGGGTTCAACTTTTCAGTTGAACCCTTTTTTAGTTTCTTATATTAAATTCTAAACTAACTTTTCAATAACTTTCATTAAAAATTGCGCAGAGTTTTTTGCACTTGATTCTAAAAATTCATCAAAATTAAATCCAGCATCCATATCAGCTGTATCACTAATAGCTCTTAAAATAAGACAAGGAACTTGTAAAGCATCACATACAACTGCAACTGACGCACCTTCCATCTCTAAAGCATCAGCTTTAAAAGTAGTCTCAATAAACTCTTTTCTTTTTTCATCTGCAACAAACTGATCACCAGTAGCTATAATACCCTCAATAATTTTAATATTATTTTCAGCTGCAACTTCAAGAGCAATATTTTTTAACTTTTCATCAGTGTTTACATACACTTCTCCACCTGGTACATATCCATGTGGATGACCAAATGCTGTAATATCTAAATCGTGTTGAGAAAGTTTATTTGCAACGATTAAGTCCCCTATTGCTAACTTAGGATTAATTCCACCAGCTACACCACTAAATAGTAAAGTATCACAACCAAATTTTTGAATCATAGTTGATGCTGTTAAAGTAGAGAATACTTTCCCAATCTTAGAATACGCGATAACTACATCAAGATTTCCAAGTTTACACTCATAATAAGTATTGTTTGCATAGTCATTTTTCTTTATATCAGTAAAGTACTCTAAAAGTGGAGTTATCTCCTCTTCCATCGCACCCATTATTGCTAGTTTTGTCATTTAAAAGCCTTGTAAATTTTTGTTTGAATTTTAACATATTTGTTTGTAAAAGTGGCTTATTAACCTTAAGTTAGCTCTATAGTAACTTATATTAAAAAAGCTCTATGTTTCCATAGAGCTTTTAAAAACTATATATTCTATAAAAATATTATGCCAAAGTTTCTAAAGTAACCTCTAAAGACTTCATATCAGATACACTTAATGTAGGTACATCTTTACAAATCTTTTTGTTCAATCCTTTTAAAACAGCCCCATTTCCAAACTCAATAAACATATCTACTTCACTCTCTTTTGAAGCAATAGAGTGTTTATATTTTACAGGACTTACAAGTTGTTTTCCTAATAATTCTATAGCTTCTGCTTTTGTATTATAAGCATCCGCTGTAACATTTGAGATAACAGATGTTTCAAAGTTATCTGTTACAAACTCATTTAGGTATGGATTTAACTTCTCTACTGCACTATTTAAAAGTTCACAGTGACTAGCTACACTCATATCAAGTACGATTGCTCTTTTAGCTCCTGCTTCTTTGTATGCATCTGCTAAGCTTTCTAAATCTGCTTTAATACCAGCTACAACAATTTGACCATCCATATTGTAGTTTGCTGCCCAGATTTTTTTACCCTCTGCTCTTTGAGCTTCTGTCATAGCTTCCACTGTTGCATCATCTAGTCCAACAAGTGCCATCATACCAGCCCCTGCTCCTGCACAAGCTTCATTCATAAATAATCCTCTTTTATGAACTAACTCAACAGCATCAAGATACGATATAGCACCACTTGCTACAAGTGCAGAAAACTCACCTAAAGAGTGACCTAGAACAAATTGTGGTGTTATAGTATATTTTGATTTGAAAACTTCAAGTGCAATACAACTAACCAATAAAATTGCAGGTTGTGTAAACTCTGTTTTACCTAAATTTTCATTTTCAGTAAATAACAACTCTTCAAAACTAAAACCTAATCTCTCACTAGCTTTTGCTATCATCTCTTTTGCAATATCACTATTTTCAAAAAAATCTTTTCCCATACCTACAGATTGACTCCCTTGACCAGGGAAAATAAATGCTACTTTTTTCATATTTACTCCATATACTTTATTAAAAATTTTAAATCTCTATTTAAACGTTCAACGGATTATATTATAATTTTATTGAACATCTGTTTTAAGAAATTTTAGTTATAAAATTAATAGCAATAAAAAGTATTTTTCAGATAAAATGTAACAATTTAGTGTATATTTCAAAAGTATCCTTTGAATTATTTAAGCTATAAAACAGCAAATTGATATTACCATTTTATTATAAGTGACTAAGAGTCATTTATAACTTTCAACTTACATACTAAGGAAAACTTATGTCTGATAACTTCAAAAAAATATTCCTCTTTATAATTTTAATAGTTTGTGCTATAGCTCTATATTTTATTTACAATTACCTACAAGTTCCACAACTTCCAAAAGAATTTGCAGTAGGAAATGGAAGACTTGAAACAACACAAGTGGATATCTCTTCAAAACTTTCGGGAAGATTATTAAACATCAATGTAGATGAGGGAGATACGGTAGAAAAAGATCAATTATTAGCAACTCTTGACACGAAACAACTCGACTCAAAACTCCAAGAAGCACTTGCGTATGTCGAACAAGCCAAACAAAATAAAAATTATGCACTAGCGATTGTTACACAAAGAGAAAGTGAATTGAATTTAGCTAACAATAATTATAGTAGATCAAAAACTCTGTACAAAAACAAAAGTATTCCTCTTGTAGAGTTACAAAGAGATGAAACTGCATATCAAACAGCTATTGCTGCCCTTACAGCTTCAAAAGCTCAAGTTATTAGTGCCAATGCTGCAATTAATGCTGCACTTGCGCAAGTTGAAACAATACAAGTTCAAATAGATGAAAGTAAATTATATTCACCTATTAAAGGGAGAGTATTATATAAAATAGCACAAAATGGAGAAATCATCTCAAATGGTGGAAGAGTATTAGTGGTGTTGGATTTAATGAATACTTATATGACTATCTTTCTTCCTACATCTCAAGCTGGATTGGTAAATATAGGTTCCCAAGCTCGAATTGTCCTTGATGCTTTACCAAATGTTTCTATCCCAGCAACTGTTACCTTTGTCTCTCCACAAGCGCAATTTACTCCAAAAGAGATAGAAACACAGACAGAAAGAGAAAAGTTAATGTTTCGAATAAAAGTTAAAATAGATTCAAAATTACTTGAAAAATATTTTGATAAAATTAAAACAGGACTCCCTGGTATTGCATATGTAAGACTTAACTCAAATACACCTTGGCCAGCGAGTTTAAATAAACTTCCAAAGAGTACAACAACTAGTGTAGAATAATATGAACTTTATAGCTAAGTTAGAAAATCTATCACACCATTATAATGATGTTGTTGCTTTAGATAATATCACTTTAGAAATACCATCTGGAAAAATGATAGGTTTTATAGGTCCTGATGGTGTTGGTAAATCTACACTATTATCAATCATCTCAGGTATAAAAAAAGTTCAAACTGGTAATGTAGAAGTATTAGGTGGAGATATTACAAACTCAAACTTTAGAGATGCAAATTGTCCTAAAATTGCTTATATGCCACAAGGGTTAGGAAAAAATCTTTATATGTCACTTTCGGTATATGAAAATGTAGAGTTTTTTGCAAGATTATTTGGACAAGAAAAAAGTGAACGAAAAGCTAGAATAGATGAACTTTTAAAGAGTACAGGACTTTTACCTTTCAAAGATAGACCAGCAGGAAAACTCTCTGGAGGAATGAAACAAAAACTAGGACTTTGTTGTTCTTTGATACATGATCCAGATCTGTTAATACTTGATGAACCAACTACTGGAGTTGATCCACTTTCAAGAAGACAATTTTGGGAACTCATCGGAAAAATTCGCCAACGAATGTCAAATATGAGTGTATTAATTGCCACTGCATATATGGAAGAAGCCCAAACTTACGATTTAATTATAGCTATGGATGATGGTAAAATTTTGGCATCTGGAACACCGCAAGAGTTATTAAAAAAAACAAATACCACAAATATTGATGAAGCTTTTATTGAACTTTTACCAGTAGAAAAAAGAAAAGGACATGAAAAACTTATAGTTCCTAAAAAAATTGAAAAAGAAAATGATATCTTTGCTATAGAAGCAGATAACTTAACTATGAGATTTGGAGATTTTACAGCTGTAGATAATGTTAGTTTTAAGATAAAACAAGGGGAGATATTTGGCTTTTTAGGCTCAAATGGTTGTGGAAAAACTACCACTATGAAAATGCTTACTGGACTTTTACAGCCAACAAATGGAAAAGCAAAATTATTTGGAGAGTATGTAAAAGAGAACTCTTTAGAGATGAGAAAAAAAGTGGGCTACATGACACAATCATTTTCACTCTATACTGAACTCACCGTACTGCAAAATATCTCACTTCATGCAAAATTATTTCATATTGATAAAAAAAACATAACTCAAAGAATTGAAGAGACACTTATTCGATTTAATCTAAAACAGTATCAAGATACTTTAGCAGAGGAATTACCGCTTGGTATTCGACAAAGACTATCTTTAGCAGTTGCTGTAATACATAAACCAGAGATGCTAATTTTAGATGAGCCAACTTCAGGAGTTGATCCTGTATCTCGTGATAATTTTTGGGAATTACTTATTGATCTTGCGAGAAATGACAATGTGACAATATTTGTTTCAACGCATTTTATGAATGAAGGGGAAAGGTGTGATAGAATCTCTTTAATGCATCAAGGAAAAGTGCTAGCAAGCGATACTCCAGAACAACTAATAAAGTCAAAACAAAAAGAGAATTTAGAAGATGCTTTTATAGCATATTTAGAAGAAGCATCTAATCCAATAGAAGATTCAACTACTATTTCACAAGATAAAAATACAATAACTGTAAAAAAACAATCAAGAAAACACAAAAAATTTGATTTGCTAAGACTATTTGGCTACAGTTATCGTGAATCCTTAGAATTAACAAGAGATCCTGTTAGACTAACTTTTGCACTCTTAGGAAGTGTTATTTTAATGTTTATTATGGGATACGGTATCTCTATGGATGTAGAGGATTTAAAATTTTCTGTATTAGATTATGACAAATCTCCTCAAAGTAGAGAATATATAGAAAATATATCTGGCTCAAGATATTTTCTAGAACAACCTGAACTTAATTCACAAACACAACTTGATCAAAATATGAAAAGTGGCAATATAAATTTAGCTTTTGTTATACCGCCAAATTTTGGTCAAGACTTAACCAAAGGTTACAATACCCAAATTGCTGTATGGATTAATGGTTCAATGCCTTTTCGTGCAGAAACAATAAAAGGATATGTTGCAGGTATACATAATACTTATCTACAACAACTTCAAAAAGAATCTACTAATTATAAAGATACAAAAAGTATAGTAAATATAGAATCAAGGTTCAGATACAATCAAGATTTTAAAAGTATTTACTCTATGGTTCCAGCCGTTATACCTATGTTACTTATTTTTATTCCCTCTATTTTAATGGCACTGAGTGTTGTAAGAGAAAAAGAGTTAGGTTCAATAACAAATTTTTATGCAACACCTGTTACAAAATTAGAATTTTTAATAGGAAAACAACTTCCATACATAATTGTAGGGATGATTAGTTTCTTTGGACTGGTATTATTAGCAATTTTTGTTTTTAAAGTTCCTTTAAAAGGAAGTATACTCACACTCACTTTTGGAACATTTTTATATGTAATTGCAACTACTGGTGTTGGACTACTTATGTCCTCTTTTGCCAAAACACAAATTGCTGCAATAGCTGGAACTGCTATATTAACACTTCTACCAACTATTCAATTTTCAGGTTTAAAAGAACCTATAAGTTCATTAGAAGGAATTGGCGCTGTTATTGGTAATATTTTTCCTGCAAGCTATTATATAAATATCAGTCGTGGTATTTTTAGTAAAGCAGTTGAATTTTCTGATCTTTATAAAGAGTTCATAATCTTAATAATCTCTATCTTTGTAATTACTATTTTGTCAATATTAGCTCTTAAAAAGCAGGAAGTCTAAATGAAAAATAATTTACTAAATATTTATAACCTAAGTATTAAAGAGCTCCGAAGTTTATGGCGTGATAGAGTTATGTTAATCTTCATCATTTATTCATTTAGTTTTGCTATTTATATAGGCTCATCAGCTACATCAACTGAAATTAAAAATACCTCTATTGCTTTTGTAGATGAAGATAGAACTACTCTCTCAAATCGTATTATCTCCTCTTTTTATAAACCAAGATTTAATACTCCTGAAATTATATCTTTATCCCAAATTGATTCAAGTATGGATAGTGGATTTTATACTTTTATTGTGGTTATACCCTCTAATTTTGAGAAAGATATTCTCTCAGGTAATAGTCCAGATATTCAAGTTAATATCGATGCAACAAGAATGACACAAGCTGGTATAGGTAGTGGTTATATTCAACAAATCATTTCACAAGAGCTTCAAAACTATCTTTTAAAAACTCAAGAAAATCCTACTTCAAAAGTTGCAATAGTAACGAGATATAAATATAATCCAAATCTCACTAGCAGTTGGTTTGGGGCAATCAATGAAGTTATAGACAATATCATAATGCTTTCAATATTACTCTCTAGTGCTGCATTAATTAGAGAAAGAGAACATGGAACAATCGAACACCTTTTAGTAATGCCGCTGAATGCTACAGAAATTATGTTCTCAAAAGTACTCTCAGTCACTCTTGTAATATTAATCTGTGTTACCTTTTCCCTTTTTATAATGGTTCAAGGGATATTACATGTACCTTTACCAGGTTCCATCCCTCTATTTTTATTTTCTACATTTTTAGTATTATTTTCCACTACCTCTATAGGAATTTTTATGGGAACTCTTGCAAAAAATATGCCTCAATTAGGAATGATATTTATATTAACTATTCTTCCTTTAATGATGCTTTCTGGGAATATAACCCCCTATGAAAGTATGCCAGAAGCAATACAATATATTATGTACTTTATGCCAAGTAGTCACTTTGTTGATATTGCACAAGCAATACTATTTAAAGGTGCTGGATTTAATGTAGTATGGAAGAGTATAGTAAGTATATTTATAATTGGTGTTATATTTTTTCTCTTTGCACTTTTTATGTTTAGAAAAAGTTTAGAATCTGAACTCTAAAATATTAGACAAAAAAAATCCTCTTATTAAAAAATAAGAGGATTTTAAAATACTATAAAAATAGTTTTTAGTGGTTTTTACAACCTTCTCCATCGTGACCACCACAACATTCGTGCTCTTCACCATGCTTTTCACCACCACAACATTCTACTTCTTTGTGTGAGTGACTATGTCCATGGTCATGAGAACCACAAGATCCTCCACCACAACATCCACCTGCTGCAGCTAAACCACCTACAATACCTGTTTGAATCTCTTCAGCAGTTGCATCTCTAACATCTAAAATAGCAACACTAAACATTAATGTTCTACCAGCCATTGGGTGATTATAATCAATTGTTACTTCATTATCAGCTATTGTTTTTACTGTTACTTGAACTGTTTGTTGATCTTCACCAGTACCATATAAAGTCATACCTTCAACTAAATCAATTCCTGCGAATTGTTCTTTTGGTAGAGTTTGTACAGCTTCATCATTATATTCACCATACGCTTCTGCTGGTTGAACCATTACGTCAACCTTTTCACCAGCTGATAAATTTTCAATCTCTTTTTCTAATCCTGGGATGATTTGACCCATACCACTAATAAATTCTAATGGATTACCACCAACATTTGTATCTAATTGCTCTTTTGAATTTGCATCATTAAGAGTATATTCTATTGCTATTACTTTTGACATATTATTTCCTTTGTTTTTATTTAATCGACTTTATTTTTTTAGAAGCTTCTTTTGCTTCATCTGTATCTGGATAAACATCTACAATTGTATTGTAAAAATTTTTAGCATTTCCCATATCACCTATTTTTTCAAATGAAATCGCACTATGAAGTAATAATTTTGGAAGATACTTTGCTTTATCATACAACATCATACTCGTTTTAAAATAGTGTAATGCATCTTTGTAATTTTCTCTATAATAGTTAATTTCACCCATATAATAATTACATTCAGCTGGTCTATGTTTAATACTAATTAAATGTTCTAAAATAGGGATAGCTTTTGTAAAGTAATCTTTTTTAAAGAGTTCTCTTACCTCTTCCATAAGTTCTCTACTTGGCTTGTTTGGAACATTTTCATTACTTGTACTTTTTGATTTAGTACTTGTTGTTTTTTTATCTAACATTGATAATAGTTTATTAAACTCATCTTTTGTTACATATTCTTTATTAATTTTATTTGCTAATGTAACAATTTTATCAAATGATTCTTTTAATAATTCTATATTTTTTGTATTTAATTCTAATTGTTTTTTTAAAGAAATAATATCTTCTTGTAAAAGTTCAATTTGTTCATTGTGAGTATTTGACGTTTTTTGTAAGAGTTCAAATTGAGTAGTTTGTTTTTTAAAATCCATAGAAAGTTCATTTAACTTTCTACTTTCACCTTCAAATAAAGACTCTAAACCATCAACTTTATCATAAATTTGAGTAATTTTTGAATCAACTTTTTTTATCTTTTTTTCATTGATTGTAGTTGTTTTTTTATTTTTTACTATCACCTCTTCGGCAGGTGTCAACCCATATGGTGTTGGAGAATTTAAATCACCCGCACCAAATACAGACTGCTCAGCATAAACACTATGACTGAATAATAAAAATAGGTAAATATATACTTTAATCAATAAACACTCTTAAATTATGGAAGTAATCTGTAATCTACTCTTCTATTCATTTTCCAACAAGTTGTATTTTTTTGTGTACATATTGGATTACTTTCACCAAAACTAACCATGATAATTTTTTCAGCATCAACACCATCAGCTACTAAAGCATCTTTTGCTGTTTTAGCTCTTTTTAAACCTAATGCATAATTATATTCATCAGTTCCCCACTCGTCACAGTTCCCTTCTAGTTTAATTTTTAAACCATTGTAAGCCTGTTGTGTAGCACTAATTTTATTATAATTTGATGTAGCAACTTCTCTCATCTCGTCAGTTAAATTATATTTATCAAATGCAAAATGAACTGATTCTAATAAAACAGTATTTCCATCGATTTCACTCTCTACAGTGTTAACACCTTCATTTGTAACTGCTTTTAAAGTATTTGTAACTACTTTTTCATTGTCAGATACTGCTTGTTCACCAGAACCACCAATACTTCCTGCTTTTCCATCAACTGATTGAGCATTACTTGTTGCTGTGTTATCATAATCAACATCTTTAGAAGTACAACCTGCTAATAAACCTATCGCACAGATACTTAGTATTGTATTTTTCATAATTTTTTTCATAATTTTCCCCATTTTTTTTTAGTTCTTGTTATTCTACACTATTGATACTTAAACGAATATAACTACCAATCTATCGATTGTAACTTACCACTTTTTAGTGGAAATAAAAAGCTTTTATTGTAATTCAACCTTATAATACCTAAATAACTTTTAGTATCATTCTTAATAAATAATATAGATTCACCATTAGATGAAAACTTTGGAAATTGATTTCTACCATTTGTCGTTAGACGTCTCACATAATCACTATATGTTGACATAAGATACAAGTTAAACACATTATCTCCGAACTCATTATCTGTTTCTCTACTAGCATACACTATATAATCACCATGTGTTGAACACTGAGAATTATTTCTCCCATGATAGATAAGACGTTCAACTCCTCTTTGTCCTATCTTTTTAGCAAATATATTTGGATACTTAAGTCTATCAGATACAAATACTATTTTTGTATCATTTTCAACAAAACTTCCACCTACATCAATACCGTTGTATTCGGTAATTCTCGTTTTAAGTTTATTGATAGTATCATAAATATAAATATCTGGTTGTGAATTTGGTGCCATTGTTACAATAAGTTTTGTTCCATCACTACTTACATCAGAACATACCATCATACCATCACTAGATAAAATTTTTTCAGATTTTGATGTAAATAAATTTTGTTTTACTAATGTAGGTTTTTCATAATTATATGTTGTAAAATAAAATTCGCTTTGTTCTTTATTTGCCCATTTTGGGAATATATTTAATCCACCTTTTACAACAACTTTTTGATACGTTAATGTATAATCAGATACAACTATTTCACTTGTTTTTGAATCTAAATATCTTGAAAAAATTATAAATTTATCCATCCATTCTATTGATGGTGCTTTTAAATAATTATTAATATCAATGGCAATTTTATGAGAAAGAAATGGGTATCTAACTTCTGCTGTTGTCACATACGACTTACTTAATACTAAATTATTCGCATTTACATCATAAAGTTTTGTATTTACAACTACACTATTATCCTGTAAATTTTTTTTCAATTGTAAAACTAAATATAAATCAATACCATTAGTTTGTAATGTTTTGTAATCTGCTTTCTCTTCATAATTATTATCAATATTAATGTCATTATTATTAAAATGTCCGCTTACCAATAAATCTTTTTTTATTAATGAAAGTACTTTGTTATCTAAATCATCTTCTATTTTAGTATCTGTTGATATGGCATAACTTATTGTTGGAAGTGTAGATTTATTTTTAATTATCTCCATTGTTGCATCAAGTGCAAATAGATAATTTGTTAATATCAACCATATTAAAATCTGTTTTAATTTCATATTTATCCTTTTGATTGAAATAATATCTCTATATTTGTTGTATTATTATTTGGATTTATTGGGTATTTTTTTAAACTTTCACCATTTAAAAAATCTTTCAATTGTTGATCAAAACCAATATTTTCAGAGTATTGTATAAACTTAAAACTAAAAATCCCATTATTTGAGATAATTACTAACACTCTAGCACTAAGATTATTAGAAAAAACTGTAGGACTCCATCGTGATGAAAGCATTTGATAAATCTTTGAAAAATAAGGATCTGTTTCATTTTTCGACTCACTTAAGACAACTTTTTTAACACTATTTTGATTTTGTTTTTCTAATAAATCTGATAATACAACATCTTTAACTTTTTTTTCTTTTTCAAATTTTGATTTAAATCTACTAGCTATACTACTTTTTTTAACATTTAAAATATCATCTTTTACAACTTGTTTTGCACTTGTTTTTACATCTGCAAATAATGATTTTAAATCAGATTTTTGTTTTAAACTATTAGAAGTAGTTTTTTTTACTACTTTTTGAGCTAAATCATTGTTATTTTCACTTTTGATTTTAATAGTTTTTTTTTCATCAGTTGGAGTATCAAATACTATATCTAATTGCAATACAGTATTTTTTGATAATGCATCAATTTTCTTAACATTACTCTCTTTTAAATATAAGAGTATTAGTAATACTAAAAAAACATAAATAAATAAAGCCAATACAGCTGAAATATATAAATTCTTTTTATCAACCATCTGTAATCAATGCAACTTTAAAAAATCCAGCTTCTTTCACTGTTTTTAAAATATAAACAACATCTTCATATTTCAAATTTTTATCAGCTCTTATGTGCACTGGTGTATTTCTATCTTTATCTTTAGAAAATAAAACAAAATTATCAGAAAAATTATCAAATTCATATTTATTATTTTTATCAATATTTATAACTTTATCACTATTAATGAGAATATCTATTTTATTATTTTCCTGTAGTTTAACTGATTTACTACCTTTTGGTAAATTAATGTTTTCTTCATATTCTAAAACAGGTGCTGTAACCATAAGAATTGCAAGTAAAACTAACATTACATCCACCAATGGTGTAATGTTTAGTTCAGGTTTTTTTTCATAGTCATACATTTTATTTAATTCCTACTAAGAATAATATCTATTTGAGATTTTAAATAAGTATTTAACTCGTAAACCTTTCTTGTAAGTATTTGATGAAATGTATATGCAAAAATTGCTACAAAGATACCTGCTGCAGTTGCAACAAGTGCTTCACTAATTGCAGGTGCAATAGTTGCAAAACTTACTTTACTAGCAGTTGAAAATCGTGCAAATGATTCTAATATTCCAACAACCGTACCAAATAATCCAATAAAAGGTGCTGTTGAAGATATAATAGATAACCAAGATATACCACTACTTGCATCTCTAATGAGTGTTGTTTCACAAACATTTAAGTATTCTTTACTTACAGTTGTTCTACTTAGGCATTGTCCAAGTCTTGAAAGTGGATTGATTGTTGATTCTCTAGCTAAGAGTGAATTTAGATTGTTTATCTCTGTAGTAATATCAGATGATAACTTAAAATATTTATAAATAAATATCCAAAATATAAGTATAAAATAAAGAGATAGTAATACTAATACCCCAATAGATATAGCACTACTACCACCTAAATAATTCAATGTTGAATCTATCATCTCATCTTTTACGCGAATGAATTAATTTTTGACTCAACTGCTGCCATAGAAACATTTGAATCTTGTACTGAATTAACTAAAATTTTAGCTTCTTCCAGTTTTGCAGATATATCTGACTCTTTTCCTTCTGATAATGCAACTGCACCATCAACTAATATATCTACTGAGTCTTCAGAAACTTTTACATGTCCCCAGTTAATCGCAACTGCTTCTTTTAAAGCATCTTTCTTTTCTATCTCAATTACACCAACTGTTAAAGAAGATACAAGTGAAGCATGACCAGGTAATACTCCAAACTCTCCCTCTTTTCCAGGGAGAGTTACAGATTTAACTTCATTGTTAAAAATCTCTCCGTTTGGTGTAACTATTGATAATTTAATTGTATCCATATTTATACCTTTTTAAGCAATTACGCTTTTGCTTTTATAGCCTCTGCTTTTGCAATAGCTTCATCAATTCCACCAACCATGTAGAAAGAATTTTCTGGCATATGATCGTATGTACCATCTAAAATACCTTTAAATCCTTTGATTGTATCAGCTAATTCAACATATTTACCAGGGCTACCTGTAAATACTTCAGCAACGAAGAATGGTTGAGATAAGAATTTTTCAACTTTTCTTGCTCTATCAACAACAAGTTTATCAGCTTCACTTAACTCATCCATACCAAGAATTGCAATAATATCTTGAAGGTCTTTATATTTTTGTAAAAGTGATTGAACACCTCTAGCTACATCATAATGCTCTTGTCCTAAAACATCTGCACTTAAAATTCTTGAAGTAGAATCTAGTGGATCAACCGCTGGGTAAATACCTTTTTCAGCAATTTTTCTGTTAAGAACTGTTGTTGCATCTAAGTGAGCAAATACAGAAGCAGGAGCTGGATCTGTTAAGTCATCCGCAGGTACATAAACAGCTTGCACTGAAGTAATAGAACCATTTTTAGTTGTTGTAATTCTTTCTTGTAAAGCACCCATTTCTCTAGCAAGTGTAGGTTGGTAACCAACTGCACTTGGGATTCTTCCAAGAAGAGCTGACATTTCAGAACCTGATTGTGCAAATCTGAAGATATTATCAACGAACATAAGTACATCAAGACCTTTTTCATCTCTAAAGTACTCAGCCATAGTAAGACCAGTTAATGCAATTCTATTTCTTGCACCTGGTGGCTCACTCATTTGCCCATAACATAAAGCAACTTTATCAAGAACGTTTGATTCTTTCATCTCGTAGTAAAGGTCATTTCCTTCTCTTGTTCTCTCACCAACACCAGCAAATACTGAGTAACCATCGTGTTTGAACGCAACATTATGGATAAGCTCCATAATAATAACTGTTTTACCAACACCAGCACCACCAAATAGTCCAACTTTTCCACCTTTTGCATAAGGAGCTAATAAGTCAACTACTTTGATACCTGTTTCAAACATTTCTGTTGATGTTGATTGCTCTTCAAATTTTGGAGCTTCTCTGTGAATTGACCATTTTGGAGCATCTGCTGAAATTGCTTCACCATCATCTACTGGCTCACCAATTACGTTAAAAATTCTTCCTAAAACTTCTTCACCAACTGGAACCATAATTGGAGCACCAGTTGCAACAACTTTAGTTCCTCTTGTTAATCCCTCTGTCATATCCATAGCAATTGTTCTAACTCTGCTATCACCAAGATGAGCAGCTACTTCTAATACTAATCTCTCTTTAGTACCAGGTACTTCGATTGCATCATTAATTGCAGGTAAGTATCCGTCGAATTCGACATCAACAACTGGACCCATAATTTGAATAATTTTACCTTCCATATATCCTATTCCTTTCTATTTACTTTTATTTCATCGACTCTACACCAGAAATGATCTCAATCAATTCTGTTGTAATTGCAGCCTGTCTAGCTTTATTATATTCAACTGTTAAATCATTAACTCTTTCTTTTGCATTATTAGTAGCATTTTCCATAGCTTGCATTCTTGCACTATGTTCTGCTGCTAATGAATCAATTAAAGAGTAATACATATTAAAATCAACATACTTAGATGTTAGTTCATTTAAAATCTCTTCATCATCATCCGGCTCTACATCTAACATAGAAGATGATTGTTGCTCTACTGAAACAGAGTTAAGCTCTACTGGTAATATTGTTTTTAATTTAAGCTCTTGTGTAAGCATATTTAAAAAACCATTATATACCATTATAATTTTATCTGTTGCACCAGTATTAAACTCTGAATACGCATCAGCAATAAAATCTGAAGCTTTTTCATAAGTTGGAGCAGATGTTAAACCAACAATACTATCAGTTAATTCTCTACCTTGAAAATTAAAGTAATCAATACCTTTTCTTCCCGCTGCTCTTAATCTTACTGTAGTACCTTTAGAAGAATATTCTTCTATTAGTTTTCTAACAGCTTTTATAGTAGTCATATTAAAACCACCACAAAGACCTTTATCCGCAGTTACAAAAACAATATCAACTGTTTTTGGATTTTCATTAGGAACAAAAGCTCGACTAATATTTGCTTCATCTTGAACATTTGCTATTCTTGTAGCAATTTCAGATAAAATATCATTAATTTTTAAAGCATAACTTTTTGCTTGTTCTGACAATTGTTGTGTTCTTCTTAACTTTGCAGAAGAAACAAGCTTCATAGCTTTTGTTGTCTTCTGAGTATTCTTAACACTTTTTATTTGTCTTGATATATCTTTTAAGTTAGCCATTAATTATCCTTCTTAGTCTGCTTTAAAGATTGTTTTAAACTCATTTATAGCAGTTTCAAGAACTTCTTTAATATCATCATCAATTTTCTTTTTAGCATTTAAGTCTGTTAATAAGCTTGAGTATTTTGATTCAATAAATTCATGGAACTCATTTTCAAATTTAACAACATCTGAAGGTTCAATATCATCAATAAATCCGTTAACACCAGCATAAAGAACAGCAACTTGTTTTTCTATAACAAGTGGTTTATTAACACCTTGTTTTAGAAGCTCAACCATTCTTTGACCTCTTTCTAATTGTGCTCTTGTAGAAGCATCTAAATCAGAAGCGAATTGTGCAAAAGACTCTAACTCTCTATATTGAGCAAGATCAAGTTTTAATGTACCAGCAACTTGTTTTGTAGCTTTAACTTGTGCAGCACCACCAACCCTAGATACAGATAAACCAACATTAATAGCAGGTCTAATACCTGAGTTAAATAGATCTGTTTCAAGGAATATTTGTCCATCAGTAATAGAAATTACGTTTGTTGGAATATACGCAGCAACATCTCCAGCTTGAGTTTCAATGATTGGTAATGCAGTTAATGAACCAGCACCTTTATCATCATTTAACTTAGCAGCTCTTTCAAGTAGTCTTGAATGTAGGTAGAAAACATCCCCTGGGTATGCTTCTCGACCTGGTGGTCTTCTTAATAATAATGACATTTCTCTGTATGCAACTGCATGTTTTGATAAATCATCATAGATAATTAAACAATGTTGACCATTATCTCTAAAGTACTCACCCATTGTAACACCTGTATATGGTGCAAGGAATTGTAATGCAGAAGATTCAGATGCATTTGCAGTAACAACAGTTGTGTACTCCATAGCACCAGCAGCTTCTAAAGCACCAACAACGTTCGCAACAGAAGAAGCTTTTTGACCAATAGCAACATAGATACATTTAACATCTTGTCCTTTTTGATTAATAATAGCATCAATAGCAACTGTTGTTTTACCTGTTTGTCTATCACCAATGATAAGCTCTCTTTGCCCACGTCCAATTGGAACAAGTGCATCAATCGCTTTAATACCTGTTTCTAATGGTTCATGAACAGATTTTCTAGCCATAATTCCTGGTGCTTTTTCTTCAACAAATCTTTTTTCTGTTGATTCGATAACACCTTTACCATCTACTGGTTCACCTAGTGCATTTACAACTCTTCCTAAAGCATTAGGACCAACTGGTACTTCAAGAAGTTCACCAACTCTTTTACAAGATGTACCTTCTCTTAAACCTTCACTGCTACCTAAAACAACAACACCAACTGCTGACTCTTCTAAGTTAGATGCAAGACCTCTAGCACCATTTTCAAACTCAACAATCTCACCTGCCATAACATTTTTTAATCCATAAACCTTTGCAATACCATCTGCAAAAGATATAATTTTTCCTGTTTCGTTGACATCTACATTTAATTCAAAATTATCAATTCTTTCTTTGATTATAGAACTAATTTCATCTGCTTGAATTTTTGTACTCATTCAAATTCTCCTTTATTTTTCTAAACTGCTTTTAAAATATGATCAATCATTTGTGATTTTAATCTCTCTTTAGAGAAAGCAACCTCACACCCTAGTCCATCTATATCAACTTTTATACCGTCATAGTCACATACATTTTGTGATAATGATAAATTAACATTGAATTTTTTAGAAAATTGTCCGTTAAGTTTATTCATATCTTCAGAGCTTAACTCTTTATTTGTATAAACAATCCCTGTATAAGAGTTATTTAAAACTGCTAATTCTTTTTTTAATTCTTTTACTATCTCTGGGATAATATCTAATCTTTTCTTTTCAGCAAGAAGTTTTACTAAATTAACAACTGTAACACTACCATTATTTAAAAATGATACTATTAATTCAACTTTTATTTCAACAGCAATATCTGTTGAAGCTATAATTGAAACAAATTTTTCATCATTAAATGCAGATGCTATTGTTACTAATTCATTATAAACTGAATTCAAACTGTCATTATCTCTTTGAGTCATCAAAGCTTTAACGTATCTTTTTGCAACTAATTCAACCATTTAAGCAACCTTTTTCAATACAATATTTGTTAACTCTTCTTGAGTTAAATCTATATTTTCATTACTTAATAATTGATCAAGTACACTTTGAACCACTTCTCGTTTTACTTTTTTTGTTTCAAGTTCTGTTTTTTCATCAAAACTTTTAGATAGATTAGCTATATCTTTTTCCATAGCAACTTCTATTTTTCTTTTTATTGCTTCTACATCATTGTTTGCAGATGAGATTAATTCATCAGCAATTTTTTTCGCATTTTCAATTTCTTGCTTAGCATTAAGAACTTTTTTTTCTGATTCTTTAACCATCTCTTGAACTTTATCTAATTCGGCTTGAATAGATTTTGTTCTATCAGTAAAAAACGTTTTTAATTTATCTGCTAACAAATAATATAAAATAGCAACGAAAATAAAGAAGTTCACTGTTCTTTCTAAAATATCAGTTTGCACATTAGCATCATTAGCAAATAATGCTAATGGTGACGCAACCAACATCATAAATAAAATTCTCTTCATTCTTCCTACCACCTTATATTGTGCTTAGCTTAGCTTTTAAGCCTTCTTTAAATAGAGGCAAGTTAGAAACTAAAGATTTTTCTAAAGCAACTTTTTCATCTGCAAGTGTATTGATAAATTGTTCATACTTACTATCCATCATAACTTTTGCTTCTGAAAATTTTGTTTCTGCTAAATCCATAGCCTCTGCTTTAGCTTTTTCACGAATTGAAAAAGCCTCTTTTTTAGCTTGAGCAATAATACTATTGGCTTCCTCAAGCATACCTTCTACCTCTGCTGCATTGCTTTTAGAGTTTTCCAAATCTGTTTTAATTTGTAAATCTCTATCATCCATATGCTTAAATAAAGGCTTGTAAAGACAGCTATTTAGCCTTGCAAGTACTAATAAAAACACTAAACCTGAACCAAGTAGCAATATTGGACTTATGTCTAACATCTATTTCTCCATACAATTTTTACAGTTTAGTTACACTAAAACTTGCGGGTATTGTACCGAAAGGAAACTATAATTTATATTAAAGCTGGTTATGATTTTTATTGATTTTGAAAATAATTAACGATATTTTCTATATCTTCTTGAGAGTTAATTTTGATTTTAAAGTAATTTTTATCAACTTTTATTTCTAAATTTTTACTACTAAGCTCTTTTTTTAAGCTGTCTAGAGGCTTATAATCTATATTCAACTTATTGTTTATTTTTTTTACACTTTCTTGTGTATTTTCTGTAGAATCTTTAATTTTTTTTACTAAAACTTCTGTTTCTCGTACACTTAACTTTTGTCCAATTACCGAATCAACAACTAATTTTTGTTCATCTTCACTTAATCCAACAATAAGTTTTGCATGTCCAAGTGAAATTTTTTCACTGCCTAACATTTTTTGTGTATAGTTACTTAATGTTAATAATCGTAAAATATTTGATATACTACTTCTACTTTTCGATACGATATTTGCTAATTCTTCGTGAGTGATTTTATAATCATTGATTAAACCAGCATAAGAATATGCAACTTCTATTACATTTAAATCATCTCTTTGGATATTTTCAATAAGTGCAAGTTCTCTTAATTTACTATTATCTACATCAAATATAATAGCTTTTATAAGTGTAATACCAGCAAGTTTGGTAGCTCTAAGTCTTCTCTCACCTGCAATTAAAATATATTTATCACCATCTCTTGTTACAGCAATGGGTTGCATTAGACCATTTTTAACTATTGAATCACTAAGTTCTTTTAGTTTTTCTTCATTAAAGATTTTTCTTGGTTGATAAGGATTTAGTTGTATATCATCGACATGTAATTCGAGTATATTACTTCTATTTAGATCATTATTATTTACATAAGCTGTTTCGATTTCCCCTAATAATTCACCTAATCCTCTACCTAATGCCATAAATAACCCTTTATCTCAAAATAGATTTTGCTAAATTAATGTAAGCTTTTGTTCCACTTGACTTTTCATCATACAACATAATTGGTTTTCCAAAACTTGGACTTTCTGCTAGTTTAATATTTCTAGGAATAACAACGTATGATTCATCATTTAATTTAAATAGTTTTGATTCAAAATGTTTTGCAAGATCCGAAAATACTTGTTTTGATAAATTATTCTGAGCACTATACATTGTTGGTAAAAAACCTTTAATATCTAGTTGCCTATTTATAGTTTGCCGAATTAATTTAACTGTATTTAAAAGTTGTGCTAATCCTTCAAGTGCAAAAAATTCACATTGAATTGGTATAAGTACAGATGTTGCAGCACTTAATGTATTAATTGTAAGTGGTCCAAGTGCCGGTGGTGAATCAATAATGATGAAATCATAATCATTTTTTATAGGATCAATTTTTCTTTTTAATACTAATTCTCGGTCTTTAGTATTTTTATAAAACTCTTTTTCAATCCCTACTAAACCAATATTTGAGGGTGCAACAAAAAGATTTTCAATATCTTTTACATCTAAAACAATATCTTGTAAATCTTTCGTACCTAACATTACATGATATAAATTGTATTCATAAGAATCTCTGTGAAATCCAAGACTTGTTGTAGCATTTGATTGTGGATCTGCATCAAGTAAAAGAACTCTCTTCCCTTCCAGGGCTAAAGCTGCACTTAAATTAACAGCAGTAGTAGTTTTACCTACACCACCCTTTTGGTTTGCGATTGTTATAACTTCCGTCATCTTAAACTAAATACCTTTTTATTATCTATAATTATAGAGCCATCACTGTCTAATTCTGCTGTCTTAAGTGAGACTTTTTTATCATTTATTGTTGTTTTGTAAACTTTGCTTTTTTCAAATTCTATCGAAAACTTACTAAATATTTGCTTCCAAGATTTTTTTTCTTCAATTGATTTACTATACTCTTTTAAAAGTGTTTCTACATCAATCTCTATATCCAGAGCACTATATAAATCCTCTATATTAAGAAGATTTAAACCAATACCACAATATATTAAATCACCCTTAAGATTTGTAATAACTCCACCAACTTTTGATTCATCAATATAAAAATCATTTGGCCATTTTAACCAAATGTTTGAACCATTTTGAGCCAAAATCTCTTTTAAAAGAAAACTAAAATATATAGAATAAGATTGTACTAGTAAATCATCAGGGATATAACTCTTATCAATAACAAAAGAGAAAAAAAGATTACCCTCACAACCAATCCATTGATTGTTTCTACTTCCTATGCCATCTGTTTGATTTTGTGTTACGACTATAAGTGGATGGGTATATCCAGCAGTGGCAATATGTTTTTGTAAATATTTATGTGTGGAATCTACGCTTTTAAGATATACAATCTCCAACTTCTAACCTCGCTCCTCTAATATAATCAACAACATTCATTTGTTTTTTTGATTGTGGTTGAACATCAATTATTTTTATTGTTCCTTTTCCACACCCAACTATAATATATGTTTTTTCAATTGCTATTATTTGTGCTGGTGTATTTTGTGAATGAGCTTCCATTAATTCACAATTTATTATCTTTAAGCCACTTTCTAAATATATATCTGGCCATGTTTTATATGCTCTATATTTATTATATACAACATTGACATCATTAAACTGAATCAATCCATCTTTTTTATTTACTTTTTTACAATGAGAGACTAACGATAAATCTTGTTTTTTTGGATTTAAACTTTCAAATCTTTCTAAGATTTCAATAGTAAGTTGTGCAGCAATTGTTGATAATCTTTCAAAAAGCTCAGCTACTATAGTATCTTTAGATATTTTAGTATATTTATATCCTAAAATATCTCCACTATCAAGTCCTACATCCATATACATAGCAGTTACGCCCGTAAGTTTATCATCATTAAGTAAACATTGTTGTATTGGACTTGCACCTCTATATAAAGGAAGAAGTGAGGCATGAAGATTAATACAAGGAGCAATATCTAAAACATCTTTTGGTAATATTTGACCAAAAGCAGCTACTATAATAATATCAGGTTGTAACGCACGGATATTATCAATAGTACTTTTCTCTTTTAATGAATTAGGCTGATATATTGGTAAGCTCAAGCCATTTTCTAAACAAAACTTTTTAATATGAGGAGGTGTTAATTCTTGTTTTCTACCAACTGGCTTATCTGGTTGTGTAAAAAGTGCTACTATATTATAATCGTTTTTTAGCAACTCTTGAAAAATTATTGTAGCATAATCTGGTGTTCCCATAAATACTATTCGTTGTTGCTTGTTCATTGCTATCCCTTTTATTCTTATGCTTTAAATAAAGTTCCATTGTTGTGAATATTTTCAAGAAGGTACTCTTTTGCACAATGTAAATCAAATCCACTTGTTAAAAACATCTTTTTATTATTTTGTATTAAAAAATCAGCTGCTTTTAGTTTTGTCACAATTCCACCTGTAGCAAACTCACTATTTGCACTATGTTTTTGTTGTAATAATTCACTATCAATTGAATGTACTATTTTTTGTAATTTTGCATCGCTATTTTCATGAGGGTTTTTATCATAAAAACCATCAATATCTGTAAGAATTGTTAACAATTCACAATCAAAATGATGTGTAACATAAGCAGCTAATTGGTCATTATCACCAAATACAAGTTCTTCAATTGCAGTTACATCATTTTCATTAATGATTGGAATTACTTTATTTTCCAATAATTTATTAATAGCATCTTTTGAATGCTGTAATCTTTTTTCATCTGTAAATATTGTTGCTTCAATTAAAACTTGAGAACAGATAATATCATATTTAGCAAACTCTGTTCTATATGTATGCATCAATAAAGGTTGTCCAATTGAAGCTAGTGCTTGTTTATTGGATACAATTTTTTTATCAAGATTAAGGAGTGTATATCCAGCTGCAACTGCACCAGAACTTACAAGTATAACTTCATATTTTTTTTGTAATGAAGCAATAAATTCAACTAAATTATCTAATCGTCTATGTGCAATTTTACCATCTTGTGTTAAAACAGCACTTCCAACTTTTAATACTATTCTACGCATTTATCCCTACTTATTAAATCATATAATGCAAATTTAAGAGGTTCTATATTTTGTCTTGTCGCAGAAGATATTGGCAACACAAAATATGGTAAAGTTTCATCATATCTATTATATGTTAAATCTTGAATAAAATAGTTTTTTTCTTTTTCAAATGCAAAACTATTCTCATTTGTTGTTCTTAGACCAATTGCTTTTATAAAACCATCAACCTTTTCATTTAACTCTTCAGCTGGTATTGCATCTATTTTTGTTAATGCAATTGCAAATTTTCTACTTGCTAATTCAGGTGAAAATTTAGCAACTTCTTCTTTTAAAACTTTATATTGATCCAACATCTCTCTATAATTTGCCATATCAATCATATAAAGAAGTGTTTTTGTTCTTTCAATATGTTTTAAAAACTCAATACCAAGTCCTCTTCCTTCGGCAGCACCTTCAATAATACCAGGAATATCTGCTGCAACAAAAGAGTTATAATCTCCAACTTCAACAACACCTAATTTTGGAGTAAGTGTTGTAAACTCATAGTTTGCCACTTGTGGTTTTGCATTTGAGATTGTTGATATTAATGTTGATTTACCAACATTTGGATAACCTACAACTCCAACATCTGCTATAAGTTTTAACTCTAATCTTATAAGCCTTTTTTCACCCATAAGTCCTGGCTGTGCATATGTTGGTGTTTGATTTCTTGAATTTTTAAAGTGTGTATTTCCTAAACCACCTTTTCCACCTTCAAGAAACAATACTTTTTGTTTATCTTCTGTTAAATCAAATAAAACTTCTTCTGTTTCTTCATCAATAACTTGCGTTCCAGGTGGCACTTTTAATACTATAGGCTTTGCAGATTTTCCACTACAATTACGCCCCATACCTGGTTGTCCATTATCTGCCTTCACATGATGACAACCTTTATAGTTTGAAAGTGTATCAGTATTGTTGTCTACTTCAAAGTAAACATCTCCACCTTTTCCACCATCTCCACCATCTGGTCCACCTTGAACCACAAATTTTTCTTTTCTAAATGAAACACATCCTGCTCCACCTTTTCCAGATTTAACTGAAAAACTAGCACTATCTACAAACATAATTATTCTCCTAGTAGTGTTAAGTATTGAGTGCTAAGTGTTAATATTATGTTAACACTTAGCACTTAGCACTTAGCACTGTATCTAATTAAAAAAGGGTATCAAGGAAAATTCCTCAATACCCTTTAAATTCAAGTTATTAAAAAAGTTTGATTACGAAGCGTAAACAGAAACTTTCTTTCTTTTTTTATCTTTTTGCTCGAATTTAACAACACCGTCTATTAAAGAATAGATTGTATGATCTTTTCCAATTCCAACATTAGCACCTACGTGTACTTTTGTACCTCTTTGTCTTAAAATGATATTACCAGCTACTACTGATTCTCCACCAAATTTTTTAACTCCTAGTCTTCTACCAGCTGAGTCTCTATTATTGTTAGTACTACCTTGACCTTTCTTGTGAGCCATTTTATATTCCTTATGCTGCTATTTTAGTAATCTTAACTTTTGTGAAGCTTCTTCTGAAACCTCTTTTAAGTTTACTATCTTTTCTTCTTCGTTTTTTGTAGATAACAACTTTTTTGTCTCTACCTTCAACGATAACCTCAGCTGTAACTTTAGCACTTGCTACTGCTTCACCAGTTGTTAATGCTTTACCATCGTTTACAGCTATTACTTCTGTGAATTCTACAGTTTCTTTAGGTGCTTTACTTAATAAATCAACATTTAAAATATCACCTTCTGATACTTTATATTGTTTTCCACCTGTTTTGATAATTGCGTACATTAGCTTATCCTCTTAAAATTTATGAAGCGAATTATACTGAAAATTACTTTAAACTTTCTTTAAGAGAAATTATTTAATGATAATCAGCAACAGTTGCTATTAAATCCATCTCAATCATAGCATTTTTCGGTAATCCAGCAACTTCAATTGTACTTCTTGCAGGCTTATGTAATCCAAAAACTTCTGCCATAATTACATTTACAACACCAAAATCATTCATATCTGTTAAAAAAATATTAATTTTTACAACATTTTCAAAACTTGTGTGATTATCTTCTAAGATTGCACCAAGATTTGCAAAGATTTGTCTTGTTTGTTTCTTAATATCATTTTCAACCATTTCACCATTAACTTTTAATGCGATTTGACCTGATGTATATAATAAACCATTAACTCTAACTGCTTGTGAGTATGGTCCGATTGCTGCTGGTGCATTATCTGAATGTAATAACTCCATAAATTTCCTTTTCTTTATAGTTATAAATTTTTGCAATTATACACAAAACCTATTAATAATTCTTTTAAACTGCAATAAGTTTTTTACTATTTAATTCAATTAATTTATGTTTGAACTCTATAGTTTTTCTAGCCTTAATTTTAAAATCAATTGTTTCATCAAATTTTAATTGTTGTAATTTTTTCTTGTAATATGGCACAAGTAATATTTTCAGTTGACTATCAAGCTCTTCTTTTGTATAGGAAATAATATGTTCATTCAGCATCAGTCCATGTAAACTTGGGTCATTAATATCTTGTAATAAAATATTATATTCATTTGCATGAGTTTCAAACATATCGGGTTCTAATTCAGCTTTTACTACATTGAGTAAGGAAGGATTATCTAATATTGTCTTAATAATACTTAACTCTGAAATATTAATTGAAGTTAGATTTACTTGAGTTACTCTTTGATTATTAAAATGTTGTACTTGTACAAGTTGAGAATTTACATTAAGTTTTCTAGCGACTAAACTTTGATATTCTTCTTGTAAAATAGGATTTAATGTTTTTAAATAATCATTTGATTCTTGTAATGCTTGTTGCTTCTCTTGCGGATTTTCAAGATTATATTTTTTTATTATGTAATCTATTACAAAAGGGATAAAAGGTTGTGGATTTGAAAACATTGAATTTAGTTCATCTATTGCATTTCCAACAACCATATCAGCAGGATCTTGTCCCTCTTTAAAAATCACAACTCCACCATTAAAATTACTATGACTTAAAAGTAAACTTGCTTTATATGCTGCATTTAATCCAGCATTATCTCCATCATAAGCGACAATAATTTTAGGCTCACCTCTTTTTAATAAAGGAAGATGTTCTTGTGTCAATGCTGTTCCAAGAGTTGCTACAGTATTTGAAAATCCAGCTTGATGAAGCATCACAACATCAAGATATCCTTCTGTTACAATAATTGTTTTTTGTTTATATATTGCCTCTTTTGCAATATTATATCCATATAATAATCTTGATTTATTAAAAAATTTTGTTTGTGGTGAGTTTACATATTTTGCATTGTGTCCAGTGATAGTTCGTCCACCAAATCCAACAATATTTCCATTAATTGTATATATAGGGAATGTTATTCTATCTATAAATCTCGCATATAAACCATTTTGCCCACTATCTATAATCCCAAATTCTTTTGCATCTGCTAAATTTAAGAAGTTAGTTTTGAGATAATTAATAGTATCTTGAGAACTACTTGCATAGCCTATCTCAAACTTTTCTATTGATGAGGAAGAAACACCCCTACTTTTTAAATAATCCATAGCATTTGGGTGATATACTAAAAGTTTCTGATAATGATTATTTACTTTTGTAATAATAGATAAATCAACTTTTTTTGCATCATTGTCATACTGTAATGATACATTTGTCATGGAAGCTAACTTTTCTATAGCTTCTGGATATGAAAGCTTTTCATATTCCATCACAAACTTTATACTATCTCCACCTACTCCACAACCAAAACAATGATAAATTTGTTTCGTTGGACTTACTACAAAAGATGGTGTATCTTCTCCATGGAAAGGACAACACGCCTTAAAATTTGCTCCACTTTTTTTTAGCTCAATAAACTGAGATATAATGTCAACAACATCAAGGTGAGATTTTAAGTTTTCTATTGAGTCTTTTGTTATCATGATAATGATATAATACCATTTCACAACTTCAAATATAATATCAAAGATAAAAAGGTCCTTTTTTCAATGGAAAATTTCATACTCATATTTTTTACTATTTTTATTGGTTATTGTTTTAATAAGTTTAATGTTTTTCCACAAGAATCAGCTGCTCTATTGAATAAATTTGTAATATATATTTCTCTTCCAGCTATGATTTTATTACAAATACCAAAGCTTACTCTCTCTTTTGATATTCTTATACCTATTATTATCTCTTGGTCTGTAATCATCTGCTCTGCAGTTATTATATTGTTTCTTTCAAAATTACTAAACTTTTCAAAAGAGATAACGGGTGCTTTGATGTTAGTTGCTGTTTTAACAAATAGCTCTTTTTTTGGAATTCCTATTATTGAAGCTTTTTATGGGGTTAATGCCTTACCTTATATTATGGTATATGACCAATTGGGAATTTTTTTAGCATTGGCAACTTATGGAACTTTTATAGCGGCATATTATAGTGCAAAAAGCAAAATTACAATTTCGATGATATCATATAAAGTGATCACTTTCCCTCCATTTATAGCATTGTGTTTTGCACTATTTTTTATTGGTACTCAATTTCATACCGCTATTGAATCTCTTTTAACATCTTTGTCAGCAACTGTTGTCCCTGTAGCATTAGTTGCTGTTGGTTTACAACTACAATTTAAACTACCAAAAAATGATCTTCAACCATTAAGTATTGCTCTACTTGTGAAACTTATAATTGCTCCTATTATTGCCATAACAATTTGTACAATCTTTTCTTGGGATAATCTTGCAAGTAAAGTTTCTATATTAGAAGCCGCCATGGCTCCTATGATAACAGCAGGTGCAATGGCAAGTGCTGCGGGACTCGCTCCAAGACTTAGTTCTGCTATTATTGGATATGGAGCAATTTTATCTTTTGCTACCTCTTACATTTTTTATAAATTGATTTAAACTTACATATTATGTACTAAATTTTCAATAGCATCTTCTATAGTTTTAAATTGAAACTCAAATCCAGCCTCTTGTAATCTTTTAGGAATAACACTTTGCCCATCTGTTAAAACTTTAGAACCTTCACTAAAAATCAAATCAAGTACAAAAGTAGGTACAGGTAATAGTGTTGGTCTATGAAGAGAATTGCCTAATGCTTTTGTTAAACCATAATTTGTAGTAGGTGTAGGTGCTGTCATATTATAAATACCCTCTAAACTCTCATTTTCAAGAGCAAATTCAAAAGCATTTTTTAAATCTTCAATATGGATAAATGAAAATGCTTGTTTCCCATTTCCTATTGTTCCACCAAGTCCTAATTTAAAAGGCAATAACATTTTAGCTAATGCACCACCATCACCCAATACAATACCAAATCTAAAGATAACCGTTCGAACACCAAGATTTTGAACTTTTAAAGCTTCATTTTCCCAATCTTTACAGAGATTTGCCAAAAAGTCTTCACCATAATGATAATTTTCTTCATCATACACAGCTTGATTGTCATAAATACCAACAGCACTCGTAGAGATAAAAAGTTTTGGTTTATGTTTTGTTTTTTCTATAGCTTTAAAAAGATGTCTCGTTGTTCCAATTCTACTACTATACAAAAGATTTTTATACTCTTCACTCCAACGACCAATAATATTTGCACCCGCTAAGTTGACAACTACATCACAACCATCAAGAAGATTTGATAATTTTTCTACCTCTTTTAAATCTTCTCTTTTTATAGCTATTACATCATGACCATTCTGGTGAAATATATTTTTTAAATTTGTACCTACAAATCCACTTGCACCAGTTATTGCTATCTTTGCCATAATATCTCCTTTGTATTCTTCTATTTATTATAACAAATAATTTACAATTTAGTAACTAAAAAATATTTTTTAATTTGAACTATATATCTTTGACTAAAGATTAAAGCATATCTAAACATTATATAAGTTATTATTATAAAATTCTATAAGGATTTATCATGTCATTTAAAAATAAATTTTTAATTTTTTTTATTCTTCTTATAACTTTGTTTTTTACATTTTATGAAATATATCATTATTATTTAGAGGTAAATGAAACAAAACACGAATCTTATTCAAAAAATCAAACGGTCTTTAATAATATAATGAAAATGCAAAGCGATACTATTAAAACATTAGCATTAGCTTTATCAAATGATACACTCATCAAAAAAGGATATCTAGAAAATAATCCAGAAATTATCAAACAACATATCAATCCTTTTTGGAAAAAAGTTCAAGAAGATAAACTTGTCCATGAAATACATTTTTTTAAGCCACCAGCTGAGTCTTTTGTAAATTTTTCTAATTTTGCAAGTATAGGACAAGATACTTCTGATGTAAGAACAGATATACAATGGGTTACCTCTTCTTTCAAAAATAGTACTCATGTAATGATGTGTAAAACTTATGCTGGTATTCGTGCTACTTATCCAATAGTCGATAATAATGGAACTATGCTAGGAGGACTTTCTATGGGGAAAAAAATAGATTGGCTCCCACAAACAATGAAAGATATTATCCATAATGAAGTGTTTTTACTCTATTCAAAAGAAGCCACGACTAGTTTAATGGAAAAATATTACAAAGATTTTATAAAAGATAAACAAATTATTGGAAACTATGTTCTTGGTGAACAAACAATGCAAATCCCACAAGATATAATAAAAAAAATAGACTTTTCAAAACAAACACAATTGATAAAAATAAATGAAATAACTTATACTTTAGATATATTTACTATTAATGGTTTTAATGGAAAACTATTAACTTATGTATGTGTTTTAAATAACTTATCTGATTTAAATAATAGATTTATAGATGAAACAATAGAACATTTTTTACTCATACTATTAATAGCATTTGTTATCTACTTTATTTTACAAAAAAGAATAAATGGTATTTTAAATAAAATTACTTCAATGCAAAAAATTACACATCAAATTAAAAATAATCAATTTAATATTCTCTATGAAAAACAACCATCAGCAAATAGTTTTAGTAATGAATTAAATATTTTAGAACAAGATATTTACCAAATGGGTTATGCTTTAGAAAAAAGCTATAGCCAACTGACAGAACAATTGGAAGATGAAGTTAAAAAACTCAATAAAGCACAAACTATCGCAAAATTAGGAAGTTACGAATATTTTGTAAAAGAAAATTCCTTATCATGTTCTAATAAACTTTTAACAATTTTAAATCTAGAACAAACTCCAATGCCTCATACTTTACAAACCTTATTAGAAACTATTACTAATGAGGAAGATAAAAAACTCGTACAGACAAACATTGCTAGCATTATTAATGGAGAAAAAACTATCACTTCTTTTATCTTCCACACACACATAAAAGGTGTAGAACTAATACTGTCTTCAACACTTGAAGTTGGAAGATATGACAAAGACAATAAATTAAGCACAATTAATGGAACTATTCAAGATATTACAGAACAAGAAAATTTAAGAATTGAAAATAAGAAAAACTCTGAAATGTTGGCACAGCAATCAAAAATGGTAGCGATGGGTGAGATGTTAGAAAATATTGCTCATCAATGGAGACAACCATTATCTGTAATCTCAACAACTATTAGTAGTATTCAAGTCAAAAAAAGTCTTAATCTTCTAGATGATAAGTTTTTAGATAACTCATTAAATCAAGCACTTATTTCAACTCAACATCTTAATGATACAGTAATTGATTTTAGAGATTTTTTCAAAGACTCAAAACAGAAACACTTATTTTTTATTGATGAGTCTATTGAAAAAACAATCTTTTTGCTTTCATCAAGATTTATTAATAAAAATATAAAGATTATTAAAAATATACCAAAAATTCAACTAGAAGGATTCAATAATGAACTAATTCAAGTATTTATGAATATCTTTAATAATGCCATAGACCAATTAAAAAATCAAGATACAAATAAAGTTGTATTTATAGATGCTTATACTTCTAATAATAACTTAACCATAGAAATTAAAGATAATGCAGGTGGAATAGAACCAAATATTTTACATGATGTTTTTGAAGCTCATTTCACAACTAAAGATGAATATTATGGAACAGGTATTGGTTTGTATATGAGTAAAAAGATTATTCAAGAAAGTTTTAAAGGCAATATTACTGTAAGTAATGTTGCAGTAACTTATAATAATGAAAAATACAAAGGAGCAAACTTTATTATAAATATACCTCTTACATAAGGTTACGACATTGTATCTTTACTAAATAGGTAAAGCTATAGTAAAATATGCACCTTTATATTTTTTATCTTTGTAATGGAATATTTTATTTTCTACACTTAAAACTCCATCCATATGTTTTGTTATTATCTCAGCAGACATATAAAGCCCTATTCCAGTACCTTGTGCTTGATGCTTTGTGGTAAAGTATGGTTCAAAAACTTTATCAATAATCTCTTCAAGTATACCTCCACCACTATCTTGAATAGTTAAAAATGCTTGATTATTTTTAACAAAACTTTTAATAATAATTACTCTATCATTAATCTCTTTTTTTTCTAAAACATCACGTGCATTGTTTAGAATATTCATAATAACTTGTACTAATTCATTTTCAAATCCTACAACAATTATATCTTCAAGTTCTGTTTCTATCACAATACTTCGATTGTTAAATTTTGATTTTACAATGTTCAGAGACCTTTCAACTGCTTTTGCTAATGCAAACTCCATTTTCTCTTTATCTTGTTTAAAAAAGTTTCTAAAATCATCTATTGTACTAGACAAATGAGCTGTTGTAGTAACTATAAGTTTTAAAGTATCATCCATTGCTTTTTCATCGAGTATTTTAAACTCTTTTTGCATTTGAATACCACTTGCTGCTGTTGAGATTACAGATAATGGTTGTCTCCATTGATGAGCAATATTTTCTAACATCTCACCCATTGCTGCCATTTTTGATTGTTGAAACAATATTTGTTCTTTTTCTTTTAAAAGCTTTTCTTGTTTTTTTTGTTGAGTAATATTTGTAAAAACTGCTATATAGTTTTTTACTTCACCTTTTTCTGTAAGAATTCTATTAATAGTAAGTAGCTCCACATAAAATGAACCATCGCTATTTTTATTCACAATTTCACCATGCCAAAAATTATCTTTTTCTAATGCATCCCACATTTTGTTATAAAAATCATTATCATGTCGTTGTGATTTTAATATATTAGGATTTTTGCCAACTACATCTTCAAGTGTATATCCTGTATTTTTGGTAAATGCTTTATTTACATCTACTATTTTTACATTTTTATCTGTAATAAGAATACCATCATTTGTATTGTCAAAAACAGTATAAGCATTTTTTAGTTTATCTTCTTTAATTTTATCTTCGGTTATATCGGTTCCCATAATTACAAGTTCAATATTCCCATCATATTCTATTGGACTAATTACTATATCAAGATAATGTTCTTCATCATTTTTATCTTTTGCTATTAACTCTTTTTTCACAACATTAATATTTTTATCTACAAAAATATTCTCTTCAAACCAAGTTGCATTTTCTTCATTCCAACAAGACAACTTGTAAAATTTAGAACCAATTATCTCATTATTATTTTCTTTTAAAAATTCTAAAGACTTATTATTTAACTGTAAAATAGTGCCATCAACTTTTAAAATAGCTACTAAAAAATTATTTTGTTCAAAGATCATCTGAAATCTTTTTCTACTTTGATTTTTTTCTTTTTGGAAAGCTAACTCTTCATTTTTTGATTTATCATATTTAAGAATAAGTGCTATAATTAATACTGTACATAAAAATATCAACACAGCTAACAAAAGCAAAATAATTTCTCTTTTTTTCTCCCATTCATGTAAACTTTGTTCATAATCTAGTTTAATAGCAACATTTAAAGGATATAGTTCAGATAACTGATAAGATGTTAAGTAATGATTTTTGCCTATATACTCTTCACCCGCAGCAAAACTTTTTTCTACAGACTGTTTATAGAGTTCTGTTTGAATCACGTTACTATTGAATTGATGATTTTCTCTAGTAGAGAATAGCAACTTCCCATCTACACGTATTATATCAATATGATCTAATTTTTGAGCTATTGAATCAATATATCTATTAACAAAATTATCAATATTTATTGTAATGATTATTGTATATTCCCCTTTAGGTGTTCCTACAATTTTACTTATTGGAATATATATTAATTGAGTGTCACCTTGTCCAATATCTCTGCCATATTTTAAATCTCCAAATCGTAAAATATATTTGTCAAAGACAGGTATTGGATAATAGTTACTACTATTCACATAATGACCAATATTTATACTATTTGAGCTTTGAATAATCAGATTATTTTTATCAACTATATTCAAAGAACGAATATATGGATTTGTAGATAAAATATCATTAAATTTTTCTTCTAAAAGAAGAGGATTTGCATCATCTAAAAATATAGTTAATCCACTTGCAATATGTTCAATATTATTAAAAGTTTGCGTTAGCTGTTCTGCAAAAATATTTGAATATAAATTTGCAATTTTTATGTGACTTTTTATAGCTTCACTTTTGAGTATATTCATTGAAATAAGAATACTTCCCAAGATTATTGAAACAATAAAGAAAGAAATTAATACAATTTTATAGATACTCTTCAAACTTTTTTAACTTTTATTTTAATTTTACTATTGGTTCAAGACCATTGCTCTGTGCTGCTTTTAAAAGACGGCCATCTTTTTTAATTTCATCAATAAATTTTTCGACACGGTTATAAAATTTATCATCGCCATAATTCATAGCCCAAGCGTAAGGTGTCATATGATATGTGCTTGATGGCGCAATAAGTTTGGCCCAATTAGTTTTAGCTACCATTCGTTTTCCAAAAGGATAATCTGTCATAAAAACATCTGCACGCCCTGCTTGCACCTCTTGCTCTCTAGCATGAAAACTATCAACAACAAGCAATTTTGCATTATGCAGTTTCTTTTTCATTACAGGTTCATGATATGTTCCTTTAGCTACAGCTACTACAACTCCCTTTTTATCAATATCATCCCATGATTGAATTTTTTTATTTGTTTTTGTTGTAATTGCATAGATATCACTTGATAAATGTGGTGTTGTAAATCTTATTTTTTCTCTTCTTGCTGGTGTATTACCTATAGCAAACATTGCAATATCACACTTTTGAGTTGTAACATCATCAATCAATTTGGCAAAAGAACTTTGTATAAATTCTAATTTAACACCTAAGTCTTTTGCCAATTCATGGGCTAAATCACTATCAATTCCAATAGTTTTTTGTGTTCTTTTATCAAGATATGATATACCGTAATACTCAGGCCAAATACATACTTTTAAAGTTTTTGTTTCTAAAATCTTATCAAGTTTAGATTCTTGTGCAAATAAGGTTGTTCCTAAAAATAACAAAATCAAATAAGCTTTCATAAATCTAAACATCATATTCTCCTATAAAACATAATGTTATCTTAGATAATCTAAATTATCACTTATAATTCTTATTTATATTATCAATTGGTAATCTAATAGAAAACTGCGCACCTTTTACTGTATTTTGAACAGTTAAATCACCTTCAAAACTCTCTACTATAATTTTATGACAAATATACAGTCCAAGACCTGTACCCATACTTTTGTGTTTAGTTGTAAAATATGGTTCAAAGATATTATCTATAATACTCTCATCAATTCCTCCAGCATTATCTTCAACTGTTATCAATATATCGCTATTATTTTTTTGAGTCATTATATAAATCTGAGGATTGGCAATTTTTCTCTCTTTTAATACATCTTTTGCATTATTAATCAAATTTGTAATTACTTGAGTAAATTCACCTTTTGCCATATATTTTTCAAAATCATCTTGAGCATCAAAAATAACTTCTATATAATTATTTTTTAATGTAGCTTCCATAATTTTTAATACTGAATTAATAGCTTCATTTATATTTACAAGTGTAAATTCCTTATTGTCATTATCTTTAATAAAATCTCTAAATGTATCAATAGTCTCAGATAAATATTGTGTATTTTGTACAATATAATCCATATTCTTTTCAATATCACCTTCTTGTAACAATCCGTATTGTTGTTTCATATGCACTCCACTTGCACAAGTAGAGATTATAGACAATGGCTGTCTCCACTGATGAGCAATATTCCCAATCATATTTCCCAATGATGCCATTTTTTCAGCATATAAAAGCTGATTTTCTACATTTTTTAAGTGTGTAATATCTATAAATGTTAAAATAAAATTATCATCATATATTTTATGTTGCATATCAAATTCAATATAAAATATATGAGATTGTTGTTGTTTATCATCTATTTTAACTTGAAATGTCATACCTTGATTTTGTTCCATATACTCAAACCAAGTCAACTCTCCCATGTTTTTTTGTAGATAATTTTTCCCTTTTTCATTGAGAAAGAAATCACAAATACAATCATGTTTTTCTCTAAAATCATCAAGAGTTTCATAACCAAAAAATTCCAAAAATGTATTATTTACCCTTTTTATCGATATACCATCAGTAATAACTATAAATGAATTTTGAGAGTCTAAAATTTTCTGATTGTTTTTTGACTCTATTTTTGCTTTCATTTTTGATAAATATTCTCTATATATAAAAAACATTATAAAGCCAAGGACTATTAAAATTATCACTATAAGTTGAGTAAACTCTTGAAGTCTATTTTTTATAAATCTATCACTTTTTGAAACATTTAAAGAACCAACAACTTCTCCACTAATTTTATTAATAATTGGAATTACCACTGTAAGTTCATCTACATTACTAAAATGAACTGTAAAAGGACTACCTTGATAAATTTTATAAGCAATCTCATCAAAGACTTCTTGATTTGCTTTGTGTTGCATAATTCTTGATGTAGAAGTTTCAAGTTTTTCTATAATAAGCCTATCAAAGTAAAAACCTTTTACTGGACTTTTGATATAATTAGATTGTTGACTTTTAAAAACTTTATCCTCTACAATTTTTTGACTAATTAAAAAATTTACTCTTTTTGTTTCAAATAGATTCATATAGTTATCAACAAAAGTTTTAATATCAAAACTACTCTCTACACTTCCTATACAAGTATTTTGCTTATCAAAAAGAGGGAAAACATATCTAAAACCATTATAAACTCTCCCCTCTTCAAAACCAAAAAATGGTTTATAGTTTACATTAACATATTCAACACTTTGACGAACCCCAAGTAAACTGTCCCCATAAATGTTTGGTTTATGCATACGTAAAAAACTTGTAGAATCAGGTAAATGAAAATGTAACTGTCTTAAGTTATATTTGATTGTCAATGCTTTGTATTTATCCAACAATAAGTTATAAAGTTCTTCTCGCTTTCTTGCTTTGAGCAATTCTTTTACTTTATCAGTATTTAATAACTCTAGAAAAATAAATTCTGAAATATCTTTATTTTTCTGAACTATTGAGTTATACTCTAAAAGTGTTTGATTTACAACTGTTTGTTTATAATTTTCAATATCTCCAATATATTTTATTTTTACTAATTTATATATACTAAATGCTAATACAATATAAACAATAAAAATAGTTAAAAATATTTTTAACGAATATGATTTTCCATCTATATTTCTAATCTCAATAGTATTAAAAAAATAAAAGATAAGAATTAAAACTATGATTGAAAATAGAAGATAAATATTGTGAATATATTGTATATATGATATTTTACTAATATCAATTTTATCTATACTTTGAATAAGAAGGATATGCCCTATGACTGTACCACTCACGTCATCCATTATTTTAAAATAACTTACAATACTATGTAACTCATAATCAATATAAAAATCATCAAGGGAAAGATTTTCTAAATATTTATCCATCCCATATTTTTGAAAATAATGTACTAAATAGGTTTTTGCATCTAAATTTGCCACATAATAATCATCTATAAATGTTTTACTGAAAGCTTTTGTTAATTGTGTTTTATATTTTTTATCTGCTAAAACTATCGCATCAATTTTTTTCTCTTCTAGTTTTTTAGCTATTGAATTAAAATGGGTAATAACTTCTACAACTCCTAAGAATGTTACATTATCTATATCAAAAACTGGAACTATAACTTTAAATGTCATATCATATTTTCCAACACTTATAGTATTTAAGAGTTTTTTATCTTTTAAAACTTGTTGTAAATCTGTTCTTGAGAGTGAAATTTTATCATTTTTATAATCTGTCCAACTTCTTTGTACTGAAATACCATCTTTTGTTATTAGTTGAAACCACACATTTTTAAAATCTGTATTGTGTTTAAGTCGCTTTGAATATTCTTCTAATAGTTTTGGATTAATTTTGGTATTTTTTAATGCGTCAATAATATCACTATTTCTAGATAATCCAAGTCCTATTGTAGAGGTAGTATTTTGTTTTTCTTTTATAAGGGTATTAAGATAGACTTTTGACTCAATAACTTTTTCACGATATGTTTCAATTTTATATTGTTGTATCTCTTTATCTTTAAGATAGTCAATAAGTAAATATATACAAAAGGAGAGAGATACAAAAGTAAGTATAACGAAAACTCTACTTTTAAATATATTTCTAAACAATCAACACCCTTACTAGTTTATTTTTATTATAGAGTATTATTATTTATATACCTATTAATTATATTTTTTGAAAATTTCTATTGCATATTCTCTTGATTTTTTAATATCAACTATTGAATATGGGTAATCAATAAAAAGATTTGATTGTACTTTATTTTCTTTGTGAAATAAACTACTAGACATATCTTGAAATTCTTTAATTACTGATTTGATAAATATTCCATTTTTATCAAACTTTTCACTTTGAGCATAAGGATTAAAAACTCTAAAATAAGGAACACTATCAGCTCCCGTACTTGCACTCCATTGCCAAGAGCCGACATTACTACTCAACTCATAATCAAGAAGTTTTTGTGCAAAATACTTTTCACCCCATTGCCATGGTAAAAATAAATTTTTTGTAAAAAATGAAGCAACAATCATACGAAGTCTATTGTGCATCTCTCCAGTTTCGTTCAAATGTCGCATTGCAGCATCAATAAGAGGAACTCCGGTATTTCCTTCACACCAAGCTTCAAAATCTTTTTGGCTTAAACGCCAAGGAATATTTTTTCCATTAAAATTTTCAAATTCTGATTCTGGATAATGATATAAAATGTAATTATAAAATTCTCTCCAAAATAACTCTCTGATAAAAAATTCTGACTGTGAATATTGTTTTATTTTATTAAACACTTGTCTTGGAGATATTAATCCAAATCGTAAATGCACGGATAATTTAGAAGTATCATCTCTATAAAAATAGTCTCTATTCTCCTGATAAGAATCAAGTTTATCTTTAAACTCTTCTATCAATTGTTCTGCATTTTTTGTTAAAAAAGATGGTAATTGTTGTTGAATAAAACCTAACTCTTCTAACGTTGGTATATAGCTATAATCATATTCAATCTTTTGTAATTTTTGTGTTGTAGTATATTCAATAATACTATCACTCTCCCATAAAAATCTCAGATTTTTATAAAAAGGTGTAAATACTTTGTAAGGTTTTCCATCCTCTTTTAAACCATCATCTGGATTTAATAAAAAACTATCATAGAAACGTTTCATTGGTAGTAGCGTTTCAATTTCTTTATCTCGTTTTATCCCATATGATTCAAAATCACAACTACATAATACTTCATCATATTGATTTAATTGTAAAGATTGAAAAATCTCTTTGGGATTTCCATAAAAGATTGCTAAATCAAGACCTATTGATTGAAGTTCTGCTTTTAATTTTAAAACACTTCGATAAATAAAAGTCACTCGTATATCATTCTTTGGTAATGTTTCAAGAATATTTTTATCAAAAATAAAAATAGGAAAAATACTTTGTTGTGCATTTGCTAAAAGTGCACTGTCAGATATTCTTAAATCCCGTCTAAACCATAATATTTGTTTCATAAGTTATTATACACAAAAAAAGGGAAGATTTTCACCTTCCCTTTTTCTATAATATGTAAATAATATATCTTCTTAACTTAGCATATATGGTATCAAAAGATAACATCCAATAGCAGTCATTGCTTGAATACTCACTATTGCTATGAAATCTCTTTTATTATTTATTATATTTGAAGCAATAGCATCCATCTCTTCTCCTTATTTTATTTCAATTTTTTTCTTATTCTTATCTTTTTCTAATTTAGGAATCACAACTTCTAATACACCATTTTCTGTTGATGCTGTAATATTCTCTACATCCACATTTTTTGGAATAGTAAACACTCTTTGAAATTTACCAAATGATGTTTCAACTTTATAATAGTCTTCTTCCTTCACTTCCTCTTTAATATTTCTTTCTCCACTAATTGTAAGTTTTCCCTCCTCAATATCAATAGAAATATCTTCCTTTTTAACCCCAGGTAAATCCACATCTATATGATATGCGAACTCCCCTTCTCTTGTATTAACAACAGGTGTAAATGTACTAATGGCAGTCTCACCATCCCTTACGACTGATGGATAATTTTGAAAAACTTTATGCATATTTGTAAATTCCTTAAATGGATCAAATCTTGTAATTAACATCTTAATCTCCTTAATTAAAACTATGAATTGGCAACATTTATGTACCAATTTCAAAAGTATTATAACAAACTTTTTTAGCACTTGTCAATACAGAGTGCTAATATTTTTAGCAATTAAAGTTATTTAGTGCTAATTTTTAAACTTTATTTAAATTTCATTTTTTATAATATGTGCCCTTTAGTTCAAAGCTAAAGATAATTTTATACACTATCAAAGGAGCAACAAATGACTAAAAAACTTTTAGCCTCTAGTTTAGCATTAACATTAGCTACTACACTTAATGCTACATCATTTTTTACAACAGACTTTGACAATCATTATAAAAATTTTAATGATGAAATTGCTATGTTTTTCAATAATGACACTCTATTTAAAACATATCCTAAAATGAATGCTTTTGAAAATGATAAACAATATATTTTCAAATTTGAATTAGCGGGTATTGAAAAAAAGGATATAAAAGTATCAATTACTAATCAAAATATTCTCACGATAAGCGGTGAAAAAAAATCACTTTCAAAGGATGAACAAAAAAATATGATACGACAAGAACACTTCTATGGTTCTTTTAATAGAAGTATCTCTTTACCAGATGACATAGATAGAGAAAATATCAAAGTAACATATAAAGATGGTATTGTAAGTGTAATAATTGCTAAAGATCTTAAGAAAAGTAAAAATAAAACACAAATTCTCAATATAGAATAGAAAAATTCAACGTAAAAGGTTACAACAAAAGTAACCTTTTCTTATTTTAAAATCTTAGAAGCTTGACCATTCATCATTATCGTTATTAGCTTCTACAGATTTGATGCCTATAGACTTTCTATCATGTGTCACTTCTTCTTTTTTATACTCTTTTATATTATCGTTATATTCTACAGTATTATGAGAAATTGGAGTTACCACATCTCTTCCTCTTTCAAGTTTTAATTCAACACATTTATGCATTTTGATTTTATCAATTCCATCAAATACTTTTGAAGTATTTTCTTCAATACTATTTGCAATTGCGTGAAGTTTTTGATCATTTCTATTTTTAGAATCTATGTTAATATACTCTTGTACACCACTATGAACTAATTCATGTGCTTTGAGTAACTCTTGCCAATCAGAATTTTGTGTATACTTTTCATTTGTATGGTTTTCTATCCATTTTCCAAGTGCACATTCATGATGATTTTTTACAGTCCACTGTTTCCCCTCACCAACTTCTTTGAAATTTGTTTCTTTAAAATTAATATGATCAAGTTTTAATTTTGTGGTATCAAATACTAAATTAACATCACATACTGATTCTGCCCTTGATTTATCAAAATGTGTTCTATTAACAATAGCAAGAAGTTGACTTGAAATTTCACTTAAAGCCATTGCTTTATTTGAAACTATTTCTGCTCCATTAGCGTTTTCTTGAGTTGCTTTATCTAATTGATTTACTGCTGAATTAATTTGTTCCATTCCTATTTTTTGCTCATGGGTAGCTTCTGTTACACCTGTTACAATTGCTGTAACTTCAGATACTTTTTCATTTAAAAATTTGAAACTATCTACCATTCTATCTGCTGTATATTTACCTTCTTTAGTTTTTTCTTGTGCATAATGAACTAAATTTTTAATCTCATTTGCAGCTTCAGCAGATCTAGAAGCTAAATTTCTCACCTCTTGTGCAACAACAGCAAATCCTTTACCAGCTTCACCTGCTGTTGCTGCTTCAACTGCTGCATTTAAAGAAAGAATATTTGTTTGAAATGCTATTTGATCAATGACGGTAATAGCTTCCACAATATCATTAGTTGCTTTATCAATTTCTTCCATAGAAGCACCTGTTTTATGTGCCAATTCATCATCTTCGTTACTTGTTTTTTGTAACTCTCTTGCAATTTGTAGCATTTGATTTGTTCTTGCATCTGTTTGATTAATTGTAGAGGTGATCTCTTCAATTGCAGCTGCTGTTTCTTCCAAACTTGCTGCTTGTTGTGTTGAAGAGGCAGAAAGTTCTTCACTAGTTGCAGCTAAAGCTTCTGCATTTTGAGATAATCGAATTGCTGTATTATTTACCATACACAATACTTCTGAAATAGAAGCACCTAAGGCATTTGTACCTTTTATTAAAGAGCCTACATTCCCAGAACTTTTTGCATTGATAGTATAATCATATTTTGCATTACCAAACTGAATAAGTGCTTCAACTATCAAGGCTAAATTATTTTGAGTCACATTAAGCATTTCATTTACTTTTACACGAAGTTGTTCTACTTGCGGTGAAGATGCTTTTTGTTTGATTTCATAAGTATAAAAACCATCTTTTGCTTTATGCACAATTTCTATTGCTTCTTCAATAACTTTTGTATCTTGTTTAATCCCTTCTTCGATATTATCAAGATATTTATTAAAGTTATTTGCAACTTTTCCTATCTCATCGTTTCGTTCTACAGATACCCTAGCACTTGTATTTGAATTTTTACTAATACTAATAATTGCTTCGTCAAGTTCTTGTAATGGTTTGATAATTATTTTTCTTGAAAATATAGATATGATTAGAGTTATAATAATTAAAATAACAATAATCAAACCAATTGCTGTATAAATCAAACCTTGAGATTGTGCAACTAACTCTTTAATTTCAGAACTATCTTCACCAATTACATAATACCCTATTTGTTTACCACTATAATCTATTACGGGAGAAATTGTTATGAAATATTTATCTGTCATCATAAATTTATTTGTTACAAGCTCTTTTAAATCTACAGTTGCAATATAAGATGCAAAATCTTTATCATATGTTTTTTGATTAAGAATATAGTTACCTACTTTTGAAAGTTTTTGAAATGAGTCATTATCTAACTTTGTTTTTAATATATTCTCATCTAAAAGCATCAAAGCATATGCTTTATCTAATTTCTTTAAAGACTTAATAATAGAATTATACCCTGCTTTAAATTCAACAGAACCTACTAATTCATCATTTAAATCAATAATTGGTGCAACTCCTATCATATTGACGTCAGTTTTACTCATTTCTGAACCTACTACTGCTTTTTTAGTATTTTGTACATCGCTAATTGCTTTTCGTTCATCCAAAAGAAAATCACCAAAACTATCAGTCTTCCAAGAACGTAAAAATGATTTACCATCTTTATCATGAATATGTATTTTAATATTTTTGAAATTTGTATTATTTTTAAAAACTTCAGAAAGTCTTTTCATTGCATCAATAGCTTTTTGTCGATCATTATTTTTCAATGCATCAATTAAGCTATTATCATTAGCAATTGATATTGCATTTGAAAGACATATCTCACTTTTTCCAGCTATTTTATCTGCCATTGAATTATTCAAATGAATACTAGTATCTTCATAAACATGTTCCTCTATTCCAGCTAATTTAAACCAAAATAAACCTAACGCTAATATAAGTCCTATAAAAGAACTGCCTATAATAAGAGTTATTAACTTGTTACCAATATTCCAATTTCTCATAAGTTTTCCTTATTAATCTTTTTTTATAATTGTGATTGTAACTATTTTATGATAAAATATACCATAAAAATTTAAAGTGATATTATGAAGTTGTTTATTAAACTTATTTTTTTCTTGTCTCTATTCTCTGTAGACATAGTATTTGCCGAAGAAGAGTCGTCTTCAAATATTTTTAATAATCAAATTATAATATTTGTTATTGTTATAATTTTCTTGATATTTTACTTCACTAAAAAAGAAAAAAAACTAGAAAAGTCACATCATCAAATTGAAACCATTATTGATAGTACTATTGAAGCAATCATCGTATCTCATAATTATAAATGTATTGATTTCAATAAAGCAGCGTTAGAGCTTTTTAGAATAAAAAATAAAAAAGATGCATTAGGGAAAGCTCCTTTAGATTTTATTGCTGATGAATCAAAAGAGTTAGTTAAAAAAAATATTCAGTTAGACAATGCAGAACTTTATGAAGCTATCATACTTAAAATGGATGGCACTAAAGCACCAGCTTTATTAAAAGGTACTAATATAATAATAGACAATAAAAACGTAAGAATATCTTCTATTATTGATGTAAGTGAACTAAAAGACAGAGAATCTAGACTTATTTCACAATCAAAACTAGCTAGCATGGGTGAAATGTTAGGAAATATTGCACATCAATGGAGACAACCACTATCAGTAATAACAACAAGTGCCAGTGGAATGCAACTTCAAAAAGAGATGGGAATACTTACAGATGAAGAACTCTACAAATATTGTGAAATTATTAATGAACATTCGCAATATTTATCTCAAACAATTGATGATTTTACAAACTTTATAAAAGGTGACTCAAAGCCTATACGATTTGATTTAAAAAATGATACTGATAGTTTTATTAAACTTGTTGATGCCACAATTAAAAGAAATAATATTACTATTATTTTAAATTTAGAAGAAAATATCAATATTCAAGGCTATCCAAATGAACTTATTCAATGTTTTATGAATATTTTTAATAATGCGAAAGATGCACTTGTTGAAAACAATGAAGAAGATAATAGATATATTTTTATATCACAAATTATAAACAATAATAATGTAGAAATTGAATTTAAAGACAACGCGGGTGGTATCCCTGAAGATATTATTGGGAAAGTATTTGATCCTTATTTTACAACAAAACATAAAAGCCAAGGTACTGGTCTTGGTCTTCATATGAGTTATAATCTAGTCACAAATGGAATGAAAGGTAGCATACAAGTTAAAAACAAAGAATTTAATTTTAATGGGAAACACCATAAAGGTGCTTGTTTTAATATCGTCATTCCTTTAAACATTAGTGAGTCTAGAGAGTAATTGTTGAACTTTTTCTTCTTGTATTAATACTTTAAATTCTTCTTCATTTTCTATTTCACTGATATATTGTTCATTTAATGAAACTGCTTTTTCTAAATCCTCAATTGCATTTTCAATAAATCCTAATACACTATATACTTTAGCTCTTTGATAAAAAGCATCTGCATAATTATTATCTATTTGTAACGCTTGATTTGTAAGGTTTAAAGCCCAATTTGCTTCCCCTAAATCTAATACAGCATCAGCTTTATATATAATAGCTTCTACATCATCTGGTCTGTGTTCTAAAATTTCATTGTAGACATCAACTTTTCCACTCAACGTTGTTTCAGAACTTGCTCTCATCCATAAAGAGTGTATTGTATTTGTTTTCTCAATATCTTTTTGATTTTGAATCACTTGTTTACTTCTTTGTTTTAAATCTTCCTCTACCGTTTCCATTCTTTTTTCATAATCGTTAATTACCTTTGATATCTTTTCATCAACTATATTTTTAATTTTTGCATTCATATCTCGTATTGAAGTCCAACCAACAATTACAAGTAAAGATGTGGCTGCTGCTAAAATATAAAACATATTATTAATTGTAGAAGTTGCATAGTTTATAGCATTATTTGAGATATCTACTTCTTTTTTTGCCATAGTTTCATGTAAGTCAATTTTTAAATCCCTGTTTTCATCTCTAAGAGTTTTTAATTCATTTAATATATAATTTTCCACAAAAGGGTTATATAAAGGTTTTTCCAAACTAGTAATTTTCTTTTCTATTTTATGAGGATCTGTCGTTGCAAATCCAAAACTTGCTAAAATTAATGTAACAATAAAAAAAATTTTAACCATTTTAAATCCCCTCCTCTTTATTTTGTAAAAGATTATTATAAAGTGTTTGTAATGCAGCATCGGCAATATTTTGGGAAATACCTATATGAAAAGATATCTTTGATGGACTCATATCAAAAAGTTCAAAAGAGATATTATTTTCTTTTAAAGCCCAAATAGCATCAACTATCACAAAACTATTCTCTTTTAATCCAATCCCAACAATTGTAATAATAGATAAATTGTAAGTAATCGTAATATTGTCTGTTTGTAGTCTTTTTTCAATTTGTCTTCTCAAATTATTAATATTACCTTTTAAACACTCTTGGTCAACCAATATTGCTATATCATCTTTATCTGTTGGATAATGATAAGTATTTATGCCAAACTCACTAAATACTTTTAGAAGTTCTGCCATAAAACCTATCTCTTCAGATAACATATCTTTTTGAATATGTATTGAAGCCATATTATCAAGTCGTGCAATCCCCACAATATCTTCCATCGGAACTCGTTCACTTAAAATCAAAGTACCTTCATGAGATGGATTATTTGTATTTCGTATATTGATAGGAATTTTACTTTTTTTACAATTTAACATGGCATCAAAATGAAATACATTGAACCCTTTTGAACTTAAAAGCCGTAACTCTTTAAATGTAAGTCGTGGTATAACATTGGCATCTTCTATAACTCTTGGATCAACTTCATATACACCATTTGTATCTGTCCAATTTTCATAAATATCTGCATCAAGTGCATACGCTAATTCACCACCTGTTAAATCACTTCCTCCACGGCTCATTACAGCAATTTCACTATTTTTTGTTATGCCATAGAATCCTGGTACTAAATAGAGTGTATCTTGATTCATATCAAAATATTTTTCAATATTTTGATGTGTTTTTTCTAAAACTTTTCCATCTGTAAAGTTATCACTTAAAATAAAACCAAACTCTTCTGGTAACATCAACTGCACATCTATATTTGATTTTTTCATAAATGATTCGATTATTCTTGCATTATGATGTTCTCCTCGTGATAAACAAAATGCGATTTTTTTATCACCTTCAAATACTATGTCTGTCAAATCTTTTTTAAGTGCTTCAAGTATAGAGTTCACATCTATTTCTAAATCTAAACACAATTTTTCATATTTATGAATGATTGCTTCGAAACTTTGTTGCGCATCTATCTCTAACTTTTGTTCAAAGAAATGTTTTCCTTCTGTTGCAAAATTTAAAAGATGGTCTGTAATTTTTTGATCATAGATTTCATCTCTTCCTGGTGCAGAAACTACAACAACTTTTCTCATTTTATCACTTTGTAATATTCTAATAACTTTTTTAATTTGTACTGCATCTTTTACAGAGCTTCCACCAAATTTACATACTTTCATGTATTTTATCCTTTATAGTTTTCTACTTAATAGGTGTATAATCATTCAAGCATAAAAAATCTGCACGTTTTTCAGAAGTAGCAAAAGGCTTTAATGGTTTATTATAAATACTGTTATAAACAAAAAAAGCATTTGTTCTAGAGATTGGCGAAATATTATCTGGACTTCCATGCATTACATTCCCATCATGAAGTACCAATGTCCCAGCTTTTCCTAGTGCTGCTTCTATCTCTTTCTCTTCTGATAAATATCTTACTGCATCAATACTAGGTACACCATATTCTTGTTTTTTTAATGAATTTTTATAGTTATTACTAGGAGTAATTCCCTTGCAAGAAACATAATGTTTATGACTTCCTGGTATTAAATATAGAGGTCCATTAAAATGTGTATTATCTGTTAACATAATCCAAGCAGTTAAACATCTACATCTAGGAAGTCCATCTTCACTATGCCAAGTTTCAAAATCACTATGCCAAGGGAAAGATTTTCCCACATAAGCAGGTTTTATATTTATACGACTATGATGCATATAAACATCTCCACCCAAAAGTTGTTGCACTTTATCTAATATTCTGGCATCTTTGGTAATTTTTTCAAAAGCACTACTAAAAATATGTTGGTTAAAAATTGTTCGTAAACTATCATCATTTGGTTCTGTTATGAACTCTTCATTTTGACGTAATTCTTCATTTGAAGCCATTATCTCTATATCTTCTAATAACTCTTGCACCTCATCAGCACTAAATAAATTTGGTATTACTATAAAACCATTTTCATCATATTGTTCTCTTTGAATATTATCTAAACTTTGTTGTCCAAATTTTTTATTACTATAGACTGTTTTATCAATTCGTTTGATAATCTTTTCTTCTAGACCTCTTGATGGATACAAATCTTCCATATATTTCCCCTTTGATTAGTGTTTTAATTTATAACCTCTATTTCTAACAGTATCAATCATATCAATTTGAAATCTTTTTTTTAATTTACTTCTAATTTGATTGATATTTACTTCTATAACATTTTGACATACCATTTCAGGGTCATCCCAAAGTGCATAAATCATCTCATCTTTTGATATTGGTGGTCTAAATCTATTTTGATATAAATACACCAATATGTCATATGCTTTTCCTCTAATTTCTAACTCATTATTCTCATAATCAACTATCTCTTTTTGCTCTTTATCGATCCCAAAATAATTTTCATGATAAATCTTTTTTACAAAATTTTCTCTATGAATTGATTCTATTTTTGCCCATAATAACTCATCATCATAAGGAGTATTAATAACACATAATGCACCATTTTTAAAACATTTAAGATGAAATTTTTTATCGTCTTTATTTGTCAGTATTATAAACGCTGTATTCATATTATCACTTGACTGTAAGAGTGTTAAACAGTTTTTTAAATCATCTTCATAAAGTATAACCATATTATAAAATCGTACTTGTAAATGATACAAAGTATCATCTAAGTCTTCTGTTCTATCTACTATATAATATTCATCACTTTCAAGTTTTTTAATAATTTCATTATTAATATTGTAAGCTAATAGTCTCATAAATTATAGTTTTACCTTTTTTTGAACATTATCTTCAAAAGTTAAAATTACTTTGTTAACATCTTGAAGTATTTGCTTCACTAGTTTTATAGAAATACTTTTTTCATCTACAAAAAAGTTTTCTATAGCCTTTTTAGCAATCTCAATATCAGAATTTTCTTCAAATTCTAAAATAAGAGAATTATCATTTAAAACTATCTTTTGATTTGTAACTCTAAAGTCTTGAAAGGAACCTAATAGCACAAGAAATTCTCTCTTTTTCTCTCGTGGGATAATTAAATAATTTTCTACATATAAAAACTTCAAATCTACTCCTCTAATGGATATACGCCATTTTCATCATGGTTCTCTGTTCCTTTTATTGGAGGATTAAAAACACATATAAGTCTCATATCAACACTTCCACCATATAAATTATGGTCATCATGATTATTTAAAGCATACATAACACCATCATAAATTTTATGTACTTCGCCTGTTTTTAGATCTTCTATCTTTCCATCTCCTCCTACACAATATACAGCTTCCAAATGATTTTGATAATGTATATGTGTTTTAGTACCTGCTTTTATGATAGTTTCATGAAATGAAAATCCCATTCCATCATCTTTTAACAACATTCTTCGACTAACCCATTGTCCTTCCTCTGCATGTACCTCTTTTTGTGTTCCTATAATATCTTTTATATCTCTTACTATCATCTTAAAACTCCTCACTTAATTTTTCTTTTTTACTAGCAAATAATTTATCAACGGCTGTTTCAAATCTTTTTAAACCTTCTCGTAAAGTCTCTTCATCAATCACTAAAGGTGGTAAAAATTTTACCACTTGATTATCACTCCCACAAGTTTCAATAATAAGGTTTTCTTTAAAAGCATATTCTGAGATTTCTCCAGCTATTGTTTTGTCATCTTTAATCTCAAAGCCGTATGCCAAACCTCTTCCTCTCACCTCAATTGTATAAGTATCTTTATGTTTTTTAGCAATTTGTTCTAAAATCTCTTTTAGTATTTTTTCTTTGTAAAATACTGCATTTGATAGATCATCATTTTGCCAATAATTTTCCAAACTCACTTTTGAAGCAACAAATGCAAGATTGTTTCCTCTAAATGTTCCAGTATGTTCTCCTGGTTTCCATTGATCAAGATCTGGTTTAAAAAGTAATAGCGCCATTGGCAACCCACCACCAATAGATTTAGAAAGTGTTACCATATCAGGGTTTATTCCAGCAAACTCAAAAGAGAAAAACTCACCTGTTCTACCATTTCCTACTTGAATATCATCTATAATAAGTAAAATATCATACTCTCTACAAATAGATTCTAACTCTTGTAGCCATTTTGCACTTGATACATTGATACCACCTTCACCTTGAATCGTTTCAACAATAACAGCTGCTGGAATATCAACACCACTGCTTCCATCATCTAAAAATTTTCTAAAATATTTTAAAGTATTAAAATCTCCAAAATACCCATCAAATGGCATAAATGTAGCATTACATCTACTAATATAACTCTCATCTCTATATTCATTGTTTCCTGTAACTGCAAGTGAACCTTGAGATAATCCATGATAACCATTAGTAAATGCAACAACATTACTTCTACCTTTTACAAGTCGTGCTAACTTTAATGCAGTTTCAACAGCATTTGTTCCTGTAGGTCCCGTAAATTGCAATTTATATTCTAAGTTTCTTGGTTTTAAAATCAAGTTTTCAAATGTTTGTAAAAACTCTTTTTTAGCAGTTGTAGCCATATCTAAACCATGAACTATCCCATCATTTTGTAAATACTCTATGAGTGCTGTACTTATTGCATCGTTGTTATGACCATAATTCAGTGTTCCAGCCCCAGCAAAAAAATCTATATACTCTACATCTTGTTCATCTGTTAAGATCGCTCCTTTTGCTTTTGTAAATATAGTTGGGAAACTTCTTATGTATCCCCTTACTTCTGATTCTAAACTTTCAAATATTCTCATGTTTTTCCTTTTTCTTTTTTATTGGTCCTATTGTATATAGAACTTCCTCTTCATGCCCATTACAAAAATCTTTAATTTCAAAGAGTATCTCTTTTTCTACATCAACATTAAACTTTTTTGCTAATTTTTCAAATACTCTTTGGGAAGCTTTATTACTTGGACTTATTGTTGTATGCACATAATTGATATTTTTTAAATTATCTCTATTTAAAATATTTAATATCATTTGAGATGCCAATCCTTGTCCTCTCATACCACTATCAACACCAACTTGCCATACAAAATAAACATCTGCTTGTTGAGGATGAATATATCCTGATACAAACCCAACTACTTTATCTTCCAATAACGCAACACAACAATAATCACTAAAATGTGTTGTTTGAAGAAGATACAAATATTCTGAATTGAGATCTAAAATTTTTGTATCTTTTATTAAAGTAAAGATTTCTTTTGCATTTTCCTTTTTTGGATTTAACATTTTTATTGTCATATTTTACATCCTTTATGTATATTTTTTACATATAATATGTAAATATATGTACAGTTATAACATATAAAACTTAAATACTTATTAATTAATACTATTTTAATGTAATTAAATTGTAATAATAATGTATATTTTAATACATATAGTATGTATTAAAATATACACACTATATGTATTATTTATTTTTGTATCAACTTTGTTATAAATAATTTTTTGATATAATTACTCATTACTATATGAGGAAAACAACTTGGCACTTTTAGACAATGAAAAAGACATATTACCTTTGAGTTCTATTGCAGAACTTTTAAGTGCAAAAATACGAACACTTAAAATGTATGAAGAAAAAGGTTTATTACCTAAAAAAGAAGAACAAGAGAATAAAAAACTTTATTCTATAAATGATGTAAAACTTATTGCCTTTGTTCATTATTTAGCCAGTGTAAAAAAAATCAATGCAAATGGTATTAAATATATAAATGAGATGCTAGCTAATAATATGGATGAAAAAAACAGAGCAGAGTTTTTAGATTTAGTTGAAGAAAAAATGGAAAAACTATCAGGCATTGATGTAAAAGATGTAGAAATAATTTAAATTATTTTACAAATAATAATAATAATACAAATAATTCTAATCTTTCTATTTGTATTATTATGTAGAATAAATCATCAAGTCACAAAATCAATAGATGGTTTTCCTAAATGAAATCCTTGTGCATAATCTATATCAATTTGTTGTAAAAATTCTAATATTTCTTCATTTTCAACAAATTCAGCAACTGTTTTTACCCCTAACTCTTGAGCTAAAGATACTATAGATTTTACGAAAGCTAAATCTTTTTTATCTTTATGAATATTTACTATAAAATCTCCATCAATTTTTATATAATCAATTGGAAATCTTTTAATATAATGGAATGATGAAAAACCACTACCAAAATCATCAATTGCAAAACTAAAACCTTCAAGTTTTAAGTTTTGTACAAATTTTTCTAGTAATGTAAAACTTTTTACAGTTTCCCGCTCAGTGATCTCAAAAACAATATTATCCCGATTAATATTATATGTTACTGTTAATTTCACAACTTTTTTTATAAACTCACCTATCATTAAAGCTTTTGGTGAAAGATTGATAAATAATATACCTTCATAATTTCTTTCTTTAATTTTTTGAAATGCTTTTTCTATAACAATATAATCCATTTGGTGTACAATTCCAAGTGACTCAGCTGTTTCTATAAACTTTCCAGCACTTATCATTTCACCATCTAATTCAATTCTCATAAGTAATTCATTAATTTCAACTGTTCCTGTTTTTACATTCATAATAGGTTGAAAATGTGGTACTATTTTTTCATTTTTAATAGCATCTAAAACTATCATAGAGTTATCTTCTAACTCTTGATGTATCTCTTCTATTTCATCATCTGTTGGAAATTTAACAGCATTTTTTCCTTCATATTTTGCTTTATACATCATAGAGTCTGCTATGTTAAATAACTCTTTTGGTTCCGTTGAATGCTCTGGGAAAATCGCCATACCAATTGAAACAGTCATTGTTATCATAGAACCATCAGGTGCAGCTAGCTCAAAGTTTTCTACGTTTTCTAAAATTCTTCTAGCTACTGTATAAGTTTCATTGTGATCACTTTCTGGAAGTATTATTGTAAATTCATCACCACCATAACGTGATAAAATATCTTCATCTCTTTTTGAATTTTCTAAAATATCTGCGAAAGCTTTTAAAAACTCATCACCAAAACTGTGTCCATGTGTATCATTGATAGGCTTAAAATTGTCACAATCTATTACTAAAACACCAAAATGATACTTATGTCTAGCTGCTCTTTTTACCTCGTATTCTAATAAGTCTCTAAAAACTCTTTGAGAAAATAATCCAGTAAGAGGATCTCTTGTAGCGTAATATTCCAAGTTTTCTGTATATTTATTGATGGCTTTTATTGAACCTACAAGATTTAAAAGTGTAGTTAAAATAGAATCTATTACAATAGAATGTATTGAGTCTTTTTCCATTCTTGATTGAATTCCAAGTCCTACAATTCCACCTATTTTTGGCGCATCTAAAAGAATAGATTTTGCTTCATGTTCTATATCATCTTCACCTAAAGTTCTTAAACAAAAATTCTCATTTGAAATATTGTGGTTAATAACCATTTCAGCTTTCTCTTGCTTGTGATGTTCATAAATCATCTCTTTTGCAACATTTTCAAGATGATGTTGTAAATTCACTTCTGGTTTTCCGAGCCAAAATATCTCCACTTCATAAAATTCATCTTCTGTTTTAAATATAGTAATTAAACAGTGTACAGGAAGAACAATATTGATTTCATGGAGAAGATCTTTAATATATTCTTTCCAATCTTTAATAATGTCAGAGGTAATCACCATTTTATCAAGAAGTTTTACCTCAAATTCTAAAATATCTTTATCAACTGCTATATTTTTTAATTTTGCACTTAATAAATTTAAACCATTCATAATTTTATCAAATTCTTGAAAACTATCTTTTGTATTGACTATATCGATATTTTTAAAATCTTTAACAGTGTTAATACTTTTTACTTTATCTCCAAAATTTTCAATTGAAAAATTAACTTTCTTTAAAAAATTAAGAGAAATTACAAACGCTATAATAAACATTATTGGTAAAATTATGAGTGAAAAGAGTAAGTATTGTTCTCTTGTTTGAATAATCATATCATTAAAATCATATTCAACTTTTACAGCACCTAAAATATCGCCCTCTTGAACATTTGTATGACATACTATACACTCTTGTTTTGCTATAATAGGAGTGATGATTTTTGTTGTATTGTCTGTAGATATAAAATGTTTCTCTTTTGTCTCAAAAACTTTTTGAACATCTGGAGTAATAGTAGATTGGTTAATAACACCAAAAAGTTTTTCAACATTTTCACCTCTATAGATTTCTACACCATAAGAACTATTTTCAAATGAGTTTTTTGTTTCACTAATAAATGCTTGTAATTCTTCTCTACTCCAACCTTTTCTCATAACTTGGTACATAGAATTAAAAACTTGTTTTGAGAGTGATTCTGATATTTTTTGATTTTCTTGTATTGTTAAATTAGTATGTATATAAGATGAAAAAATATAAAATATAAAAAATAAACTAAATGTTGTAATTATCATCGAAAGACGAAAATAATTCTTTAATGTCTTAATACCCATTATTTAGACCACCTATTAATAAAGATAATACACAATACTAACTAATCTTAGCTTTTGCAAAGATTATAACTAAAACTAATCTCTAATTTATTAAAATTTATAGGCTTTTAAATAAAATGGTACTAAACTAACATAATCAATAAGAAGAAGAAAAAGAAAAAGAGTGTTATGATCAATCCAAATAGTGAACTTTTTAAATATTTACCAAAGGTAATAGAACAAGCTACTAATGGAATAGTAGTATCTGACCCAAACCAAGAAGATAATCCAGTAATATATGTGAATGATGTCACCTGTCAAAAATTTGAATATTCTCGTGAAGAATTTATTGGTAAAAACTGTAGATTTTTACAAGCTCATGATAAAAATCAAAAAAACTTAAAAGCTATTAAAACCTCAATAGAAAGTCTAACTTCTACAACAGTTACTGTACGGAATTATTCTAAAAGTGGAACTCTTATCTATAATCAATTTACCATTTCCCCAATTTTTGATGAGCATAATAATTTAAAGTATTTTTTAGGTATCCAAAGAGATGTTACCAAAGAAATAGAACTTACGATGATAAATGAACAATTACAAGAAGAAAAACTTGAAGATGCACAGTATAATGCTATTGGAAAACTTACAGGTGGTATTAGCCATGAAATAAATACACCACTTACTGTAATTAATGGTACAATGGAGTTTTTAAGAGATTCTGTCAATCAATTAGAAGAAAATAAAATCAAAAAAAATATCATACAAGATTTGGAAATTCTAACAACACAACTCAATAAAATTAAAAATATTACTGAATCAATGAGGGAAATTTCTGATACAAATATCTTTGAAATAAAAAAAATGAATGTTTACAGAGCTTTAATTATTGCATTAAGATTAACACATAATAAAGCAAAACATATAACTAAAATCAATATTTTAGATGAAATTTTCACTCTTGAAATTGATAGAGAAAAATATAAATTTTATATTGAAGGGGATGCTAGAAAATTAGAACAGGTCTTTATTGCAATTCTTGATAATGCATTGGATCAACTTAAAGTTAATGGCACAATTACAAATAATCAACTCAATATTTCTATAAAAGTATTTACGGATAAAACCACCATCTCTTTTGTTGATAATGGTGGTGGAATTGATAAAGAAATTTTAAAAGATATTTACAAGCCATTTAAATCAAAAAAAATACATAAAGGACTGGGTATAGGACTTAGTATCGCTAAAAAAATTATTGATCAACATAACTTTGTAATAGATATTTCCAATGATCAAAATAATGCTATTGTAAAAATAGAAATTCCTCATTCTTATTAATAATTATCATATTTTCCATCTTTCACATCATTTTTTAAGCTATCAAGTTTTCTTTGAAATATCTCTAGTATCATTGTCGCTGCACTTTTATCATCAGCTTCAGGCACGTCCCAATCTGTTATTTTCATATTAGTTTTAAATAAAAGTTCTAATTGATTTTCAATGGCTTCTTCTCTACTTAAAATCTCTTTTTGTGTCATTGTTTTATCTTCTTCTACTTCAAGAGTATCTTCTGCACTTAACCATACAAGAGCATCTTCAATATTTTCAAAATATTCCATTTTTCCTAAACTAAACCAATTTGATATTTTAATACTATATTCTTGCCAAGATTTATTCCCAATAAAAGCTATTTTTTCAAAATCTTTATTATGCTTCAAACCTAATTTTAAGTCATCCCAAGCTGCTTGTAAACTCCAACCATCAAACTGCGTCGCATCTATTAATAATGATATTTTTGGCTCTTCAACACCTTGTAAAGCATTCTCTAACATAGGAGTTATAATCTCATAATCTTCATGAGTGAGACTACCTATAATATCCATTTTAATAAAAAAATAATTTTTTACCCGATTCAATCCTATTGAAATACCATGTTTATTACTATTTGACATTTGAGACTCCTTTTTTAATAAGTGTACTATTATTTACCCACTTGTAAATACAACAAATTTGTTTCACTTGTATTATATCTCTTTTTAATAATTTTTTCTATATCATTAAGATTAAAATATTTATAAAGTTGATTAATATGTTTAGTAAAATCCCCTATAAAATAAAATTTATAATTCTTTATATTGTTTCTATTTTTTTTATTGTTGTAGCTGTGTATTATACTTTTACACAATTCAGTAAAAACGATGTAAACAATATTTCTATTAATAATATTCAATATAAATGCCAAGAAAGAAATAGATTTTTTAATGAATTTTTTAGTCAATATATAACTACTCTTAAAGCTTTACAAGATGATATTCTTATAAATCAATATCTAAATAATCAAATAAATAAAACAGAGATTGAATCTCTTTTTTTAACCATAAAAAAATCATTACCATGTACCATACAAGTCCGATATATAGATATGCAAGGAAATGAAAAAATACGAATAGATGGCACACCTTTAAAACTTTTTCAAGAGAATGCTATATCTACAATTGTCCCTGAAAATCAACTTCAAAATATAAGTAATGAAAATTATTTTAAACAATTTATCGCTTTAGATAAAAATGAAATTGGTATTTCAGAAATAAATCTTAATAAAGAAAATGGAAATATAGAAAATATAAAAAAACCTGTAGTTCGATTTGGAATAACACTTTTTGACAAAAAAAATCAAAAAAAAGGGATTATTGTTCTCAACGTATGTTTAAAAACATTTTTTAAACTTTTAGATCAAGCAATTTTGTATCATATATGGATAATAGATGAAAAAGGAAGATTTTTAAATCATGAAAACCCTCAATACGGTTTAGCTAGTGATACATTTAATACATATACAATTTTTAACGAATTTGGTACTCAAAAAGCTCAAGAAATACTCGATAATGATACCTATCTTGATGACAGACTTTATAGTGAAGTTTTAAAAGATTTTAATAATGGTCAAAACCTTAAATTAATACTCTCATTAAAATATGATGAATTGACAAAACAAAATATTGATAATTCTAATACACTGATATATTTTATAATATTTTTATCTATTATACTTTCTCCTTTGGTTTTATATTTTGCTAAGTTGCCTGATTTTTTAAAATCTGAAATAGAAGAAAATATTAATACTCACAAAAATACCAATCTACCAAATAGAATTTCTCTTATCAAAGATTTGGAAAATGATAAATTCCCAGATTCTTTAGTTATTTTAATAAAAATTAAAAATATGACAAAAATACAAAATCTATATGGTTATAAAACTTCTGAACAGCTTATTTTAGAAATTTCAGACTATTTAAAACAATTTGCAGATACGAATGTACTACAAATTTATATAGTAAGTTATGGAACTTTTAGTTTACAATATTCTCCATCACAAAAAGAAAATATTGAACCTATTTTTAAAGAATTATTACAAAAACTAGAAGGAAAACATTTTTGTGCAGACAAAGACTTAGATATATTGGTTGATGTAGCTATAAGCTGTAGTGGTGTGGATATAATAAACTCTGGTACAACAAAATTAAAAGAAGCAGAGATTGCCCTAGATAATGGAGTGGAAAATAAAATTGATATTTCAATTTATTCAGAACAACATATTCAAAAACTCAAACAAAACAAAGACAATATTGAATTAGCTAAAAAAATTAAACATGCTATTGAAAATGATACTATTGAAGTCCATTATCAACCTATTTTTAATAACTTTACAGAAAAAATAGAAAAATATGAAGCACTAATAAGATTAAGATATAAAGATGAATTTATTTTTCCAGACCAGTTTTTGCCTATTGCAAAAGAATTAAATAAATACCAAACACTAACATATATGGTTATTAATAAATCATTCAAGTTTTTTCAAGATAAAGATTTTGAATTTTCAATCAATATAAGTATGTTAGATATAGAAAATGAAAACTTTATAGATTTTCTATTTGAAAGAATTCAATACTATAATGTAAGTCATAAACTTGTATTAGAAATTGTTGAGTCTGAAAGTGTAGCAGACTATGAAAACTTTTATAAATTTATTAAAAGTGTTAAAAGTATTGGTTGTAAAGTAGCTATTGATGATTTTGGAAGTGGATACAGTAATTTTGAACATCTTTTAAACTTAAGTGACTATATTGATTATCTTAAAATAGATGGTTCTTTAGTAAAAAACATTACCACTGATAGTAAAATACAAATACTCATAGGAAGTTTAAAATTTTTATGTGATAATTTACGGCTACAAACAATTGCAGAATATGTAGAAGACACAAAAACTTTAGAATATATTAATTCTATAGGAATCGATTATTCACAAGGTTATCTTATAGGAAAACCTTCTAAAGATTTAATTTAATTATCTCTATATTTTTTTGGTAGGATAATTGTAATTTGAGCACCAATATATGGTACTTCTTGATACGCATATTCTACATTTTCTAAAGCTATTGTTCCATTCATTCCACTTGTTATCATATTATATGTCATATGAAGCCCCAATCCTGTCCCTTGTGATTTATGTTTCGTAGTAAAATATGGTTCAAAAACTTTACTTAAATTTTCTTCTAAAATCCCTTTCCCATTATCTTTAAAAATAATTTTAACAAAATCTTCACCTTCTTTTGCAGTTGTAATAAAAAAAAGTCTTTTCTTCTGGTTTATCTCTTTCAAAGCATCTTTTGAGTTGTTAAAAATATTTATAAAACATTGTTTTAATTCATTTTCGTATCCATAAAGAACTATATCATCATCCAAATTCAATACTACTGTTATATTATTTGACTTTGTCGATGCTTCTACTAATTTCAATGAACTATTAATCAAATCAGACAAAACAAACTGTTCTAAAATTCTTCCACCTTTAATAAAATTTCTAAAATCATCTATTGTTTGTGATAAATACTGAGCATTTTCATTAATTGTTTCACATACTTGTGGAATATTTTTAATATCTAATAAATCATATTCATATTGCATCTGAAGACCTGTTGCACTTGTTGATATTATTGAAAGTGGTTGTCTCCATTGATGAGCAATATTTCCTATCATCTCTCCCATAGAAGCTAATTTAGATTGTTCAAATAACAATCTCTCTTTATTTTTTTGTTCTGTAATATCCAAAATATAACCTATATAACTTTTAATATCTCCATTATCATGTTTCAAAATTGTTGTATAATCTAATACCCACTTCTCTTTATTGTCTTTTGTAATAACTCTATAAGGTTGATGAGCAAAAAACCCATCCTTAGTTTGTGAGCCATTTTTAACCTCTTGTTGTACCCTTTCTATATCATCTTTGTGAATACAAGAACTATATTCTATTTGCCTACTTAAAAACTCCTCTTTTGTATACCCTAAAAGGTTATGAACACTTTGTGAAACATGTTCTACACTCCATTTAAGATCATTATTCCATTTAAAAAGAACTGTTTCTCCATTATCAAATAAAGATAATAGAATATCTTGTTCTTTTGTTTTTTCTAAGAGTTGATGTTCACTTTCCTTTATAAGTTGATGTTGTCTTAAAAGTTTATACATAAAATAGAAAATTATTAATAAAATAATAATAGTCCAGAATATATTATAATTTTTTTGACTTTTTAGATCATCTAACAACTCTACATATTCATAAGAAGCTACCCACGCTACAACTTTATTTGTAACATTTTGAGTTACTGGATAAAATGAGAGAACATTTGCATCTTTATTATTTGGAATATATAAAACGAACTTTTCATTTTTTGCCAAATTTCTTTTAATTTCATTTTGAAGTGGCAAAAGATTTTTACTATTGTGTACTATACACTTTTCGTAAGTATGATCAGAAGTCACATGAAACATTAAATTTTCATTTTCTGCACTTGGATAATATTTTAAAATCATATCATCTCTTTCCCAAGCTTTCGAATCAAAGATATGCTTATCAATCAAAAAATGGGAATGTAAATTACTTAATTTGATTAAATAATGCTGTAAACTCTCACTAGAAAATGATATTTCAATAGCTCCAATATATTTTTTATCATTAAAAATTGGATAAACATTTCTAAAACCATGAGCAGTTCTTCCATTTGAAAACCCTCGTACTGTTTTTTTATATTTATTCACATATTCAAAGTCTTGTCGAATATTTGTTAAATCATCTCCATATTTTGAATGTTTATGCATCCTTAAAAATGATACATTATTAGGTAATACAAAATGGTACTGCAAAATTCCATTTCTTTTAATATGATCATATTTTTTTTCAAGTAACTTATAGAGTTTTTCTCTTAATATTGAAAGTTTATTGACATCTTGTTCTTCTGAAGCTTGTGTAAGTATTTCAATTACTGATTGTATATGGATTGTATCATCAAATATATTATCTGTTAGTACTTTTTGGTTAAATATAAATATTTTATAATGTGTTTCTAACTGAGATAATTTATTATTTAAAATTAAATCAACTTTTTGATTATAATTATCTTGATTGATAAAAAAACTTATAGAAAAAATACCTAAAAAAATAACTACAATATAAGCTAAGATAACATTACGTTTCATAATATAATTTAACCTTTTATTTATTATTATCATTTATTATAACATAAGTTTCTTAATTAAATAATAAATTTATTGATTATTTAGTTATTTATATGCTTTTAAATCTGATCTTAAAGCTAATTCTTTAGGATATGGGTTTAAAAATTTTTGTTTTTTCAAATACTCTTCATTAAATCGTGTTACATATAAATTGATAAGTTTTATAACTGCTATAAGTGGTATAATACCCTGTTTATATTCATCACAAGCAGCTAAAATATGTTCTTTTTCTTCTTTTGCAATTAATTTCTTAAAATAACCAAAGATATGAAGTAATACATTATAGGTTTTGTTAATATTACCTTTTTTTCCTATCGCTTCTAAAAAAGCTAGTTTATAATCATTTAAAACCTCATTTAAATCTTTTTTAGTGTGATTTGCAACAATCGCACCTAACTTTTTATAAGATTCTTGAGATTTTGCATAAATAAGATATTTATAACTTGTATGAAACTCTACTAACTCTTTAAAAGTCGGTTTAGAATTTAGAAATTCTCCCAAATCTTTATATGCAAATACTTGCATTAAAAAATTTTCTTTTAACCATGGATCATTTAATCTTCCATCTTCCTCTATTGGTAAAAAAGGTTGTTTCTCTTGAACAGCTTTTGCAAATAAACCTGTTGCTTTTTTCTCACACATTTTGCTATTGTTAGCATAGAGTTTTACTCTCTCAATTCCACAGGATGGTGACTTAGCTTTAAAGATAAATCCACATAAGTTATCATCAAAAGCTTTTTGAGCTAAGGTTTGTGATATTTCAGTTAATTCATTTGTCACATCTTTTTGAACTTGATTAGAGATAACTCTTATCTCTCCATTCACATCAACTAGTCTTATAGACTCTCTAGGTGTTCCAAATATAATCTCTTCAGGACAATATGGTACAAGTTCAAAATATTTAGATAAATCATCTACTACAAAATCAAACTTACTTCCTGCACCATCATACCGACACTGATTTCCAAGTAAACAAGAAGAAACTCCAATTTTCATATATCACCCCAATTTTTAATTTTATTATACTCTACAATAGATATTTCTTTACTTTTTTTATCACTATTACTTATTTTTTTTATAAATTATATAAAACAAATATTAACTTTATTTTTAAGACTAATATTGTAGTATAAGTTCTTTTATATTTAATGTAAGGACTTTTGTATGGGTTTTAATGTTGAAGAACTTCAAAAACATAATTCAGAACTTCTGAAACTATTAACTAAACATCTTCCTGATATGCTCTGGGTAAAAGACTTAGAAGGAAACTATCTCTACGCAAACCAAGCCATCTGTGATAATCTTTTAATGGCAAAAGACACCCAAGAACCAATAGGGAAAGGTGATGTTTTTTTTGCATTAAGAGAAAGAGAAACCCACAAAAATAATCCACAATGGCATACTTTTGGAGAACTTTGTTTCAATAGTGATCAAGAAGTTATTGATAATCAAGCTCCAATGAGATTTGAAGAATATGGAAATGTAAAAGGAAAACTTTTATACCTTGAAGTATATAAAGCACCTTTTTATGATAAACAGGGAAATGTTGTTGGAACAGTTGGGACAGGAAGAGATATTACAGAGTTAAAGATGATGCAATTGTCCTTAGAAAAAAGTTTAAAAAAAACTCAAGAACAAAAAGAACAACTTCAATTTCAAGCAACACATGATTCTCTTACAAATCTTCCAAATAGAATATTATTAATAGAAAAATTAAAAGAAGCTATCCAAACTGCACAAAAGAATATTAAACAGGCTGTTCTACTGACACTAGACCTTGATCATTTTAAAGAGATAAATGATTCTCTTGGTCATATTTTTGGAGATATAGTTTTAGTAGAGTTTGCAAATAGATTAAAAGAAAAAATTGCACCTGATGATACGCTTGCAAGACTTGGTGGTGATGAGTTTTGTATTATTTTAAATCATATTGAATCAACAGAAGAGATTACAAATTATATTACAGACATTATGATGATGTTAAAAAAACCTTTTTTGATTGAAAATAGTACTTTATATTTAGGTGTAAGTGTTGGTATATCTATTTTTCCTAATAATGGACAAAACTATGATACTCTTCTTAGAAACTCTGATGCTGCTATGAATAAAGCTAAATCAAATGGAAGACACACATATTGTTTTTATAATGAACAAATGACACAGCAAGCATATAATAGAGTTTTTTTAGAATCAGCATTGAGAGATGCTTTAGAAAATGATGAGTTTGTAGTACACTTTCAACCACAAATAGATGCAATGGAAAATCGTCTTGTGGGAATGGAAACCCTTGTACGATGGAATCATCCCTCTTTAGGACTTATTGCTCCTGATAAATTTATCCCATTAGCAGAATTAACAGGTATGATAGTATATCTTGATAGAATAGTAATGCAAAAAGCTTTAAAACAATTTCAAAAATGGCATAAAGAGGGATTAAATCCGGGTAAACTCTCAATGAACCTTGCCATGAAACAAATAGAAGAAGATGACTTCATAGACTTTTTAAAAATATTGTTAATACAATACCATGATGTAGCAAATAAAATTGAATTTGAAGTAACAGAAAGTCAAATTATGAAAAATCCAGAACAATCAATCAAAACATTAAGCCAAATTAATCAATTAGGTATTTCAATTGCAATTGATGATTTTGGAACAGGATATTCTTCACTAGCATATTTGAAAAAGCTTCCTATTCATAAATTAAAAATTGATAAATCATTTGTAAAAGATTTACCATCTGATCAAGAAGATGCTGCTATTAGTAAAACTATTATAAATCTTTGTACAAGTTTAAACTTAAAAGTTATAGCAGAAGGTGTTGAAACTTTAGAACAAAAAGATTTTTTATTGTCACAAGGATGTAGATATATACAAGGATTTTTCTACTCACAAGCAATTAATGCACAAGAGATGACAGATTATTTAATACAAAACCAATAGTTCTTCTGGTTTCTTAATAATAAAATCTGCTCCATTATCTTGTAACTCTTTGATTGTTCTAAATCCCCAAGAAACACCAACAGCAACCATATTTGCATTTTTTGCAGTTTTCATATCTGTTGCAGTATCACCTACAAAATAAATATCTTTTGGGTCTATTTGGAATTTTTTTGCAATATTCAATGCCCCTGCTGGATGTGGTTTTTTTTCAACACTTTCTTGTTGCCCAGAAACAACAACAAAAGGGATATCTGGCAATAAAGTTTCTACATAAAGTTTTGTGAACTTATCGGGTTTATTTGATAAAATAGCTAAAGGGATATTTTGTTCTACAAGCTCAATTAAAAGTGGTTTAACACCTTCGTATAACTTTGTATTTGCATGAAGATTTTGTTCATAAAAACTTTTAAATAATTCTAAAGCCTCTGTAAGATAGTTTTTTGATATGTATTTAGGCATTGCATTTTGCATTAAAACTTTTGCACCATCACCTACAAAATGTTTATATTGTTCCAAAGAGTGAGTAGGACAATTGAGTTGTCGTAAAACTTTATTTGCATTGATTGCGATATCTTCAAGAGAATCTATAAGTGTACCATCAAGATCAAATATTACTGCTTTTTTCATGAGAAATCTCCTTTGTAGATTGTAAAGAGATTGTAACTTTATTAGAATAGATTTGTCAAATGGTGCGATCGGCGGGATTTGAACCCGCACACCTGTTGGCACTACCCCCTCAAGATAGCGTGTCTACCAATTCCACCACGATCGCGTTTTAAGGACTGGAATTGTAGCAAACTATTTCTATAAAATAGTTTAAATTTTAAACTCCATTTCAATCTCTTTTGCTTTTTCTAACCCTATCATTGTAAAACTATCTTCCGTAATATAATTTTCACTTTTTAAATATTTAAGATATTTTTTTCCAACTTTTTTTGTAAATACTCTACTTTCTTCCATCACACCAAGAACATCATTGAAACTTTCATTATCTTGCTTTTTATATAAGGCTAAAAGTAAAACTCTTATCTCTATATTTTCCATCGTTAAATCTAAATTCATAAAAATACCCTTTTATAATAATATGCTACAGCTATAAAAGCTACACCTAATAACATTGAGATTATATTTAGCGTTACAATTGATGCCATAATACCAATAAAAAATGTAGTTATTACAGTTGAAAGCATAAATATCATCTCATTATATGCTAGTACTCTGCCTAAGTATTTTCTCTCCACTTCTTCTTGAAGCATTGTATAAGTATAAGACCAAAGTGTTGTAGTAGTTAATCCAACTAAAAACATTCCAAAAAGTCCTAAATAAAAGTCATATTGTAAAAATGCCCACAAAATTATAGCACCACCTTGTGCTAAAAACATATAAAATAATCTTTCTTTAGTTATCCAACTACTTAAAAATATTGGTCCAATCATTAAAGCCAAAGCACGAATTCCATTTGTAAAACCAATTGCTAAAGGTATTGCTATCACATATTTATAATGCTTGTCTGCCAATAAAGTTATTATAGTATCAAAAATTGTAAATCCAACTGTAGAGTGTATAAACATATAATGGAACAAATATTTGTTGTTTTTTAAATATTCAAATCCCTCTTTAATAGTTTGAAAAATACTATGTGTAACTTTCTCTATTTCCACATTAAATTGAATCTGTAGTACAATTAAAATTGCTATAAAGAAAAATACAGCATCAATCATAAATGATGTTTTAACACCAAATACACTTACTACTACCCCACCTAGTGCCATTCCTGCTGTAAAAGTAATCGACCACACCATTGAGTGTATCTCATTTGCTTTAATTAAAGCCTCACCACTTAATAGTTTAGGTAAAAGAGTCATCTCTGTTGTAAAGAAAATAGAAGCACTTCCCATTCGTATAAAAAGAAGCAACATCAAAAGCCATACATCATTTATGCTATTAATAAACAAAAAAGCTAAGGTCATACTCATCTCTGTAGCCAAAAGTATTATCATAAGTTTTTTTACATTAATTCTATCTACAATAGAACCATTAAATGGGGAAAGAATTACCCCTGGTAAAAAATGAAAAGCTGTTACAGTAGCTATAATAAATGCACTTGCATCAAACTGTACAAGCATAGTATAAATAGCTACATTTGAAAACCATGCTCCAAAATATGCAATAAACTGCACATAAGTAAGCTGCCGTACTGGTTTATTAAATTTTAAAAGTTCGAAATGTGTCAAGTTGTTATATTATTTAAATTCTATTTTTACAAGTTTTGAAAATTCTTGTGGATTAGGAATAACAATCTCACACTTATATGAAGAGATATGTTTAGTATCTGCTACATTATATAACTTTGCTATTTTTAAATCTGATTTTTTATCATCAATATATATCTCTTTATCTTTAATTGTTGCTGCTTCATCAATAGGAATAAAAATTTCAACTTTACCTTTTGATAAATCCATAGCTGTATAAAGAGGTGTTCCAGGACTTACATAATCTCCAACTTCAACTGCTACGTCATAAATATAACTATTTTTTTCTCGTAAATTTTTATTTTTAATTGTATCTTTTAGTGTTGCTATTTTAGTTTCAAGATCATTAATTGTTGAAGCTGTGTTTAATATTACGATTTTTTGATTATCTCTATCAAACTTTGATTTTGATGATACTTTTTTAAATCTCTCTAAAGTATCTTCTTCTAACTTTTGTATTAATTTCATATTTTCTAATTTCAATTGCGATTGTGCTAAATCTATCTTATTTACAGCATCATCTATCTTAATTATCATTTCGTCAGTCACTGTTTTTGATTCCAATGAATCATTGGCGAATATCACTTTACCACTTACACTTGATTTTATATTATAACTGTTAATTGGTTCTACTTTTGCAAAATAACTTGTAGCAAAACTCATTGAACTTAATAATAACAAACTACTTATAATTTTTTTCATCTTCACAACCCTATACTTTATTATATTTTTTCTAAACGAAATATATCATTATTAATCTTTATATCTAGTTTAATTTTATCGATTTTTTCACTTACAAATATACCTCTGTAAGTAGTATCCTTATATTTGAATATTATACTATCATAGATTAACAAATTATTACTATATTCAAATACAACATTGATTTGCGATTCTTGATAATGTGTAAAAAAACTATCTAAATCACTTTTTGAAATTCTAAAATATACTTCTTTAGGTACATATTTATCAATATGATATATATCTTCAACAGAAAGTTTTGCGATAAAAGAATCACCTTTTTCATCATACGCAACACTTTCAAAAGTTGGTTTTCCATATAAAACTTTAAAAGCTTTATTTACACTTTTTTGTATTATTGGATCTAAATTTTTTTGATTTTCATAAAATTTTTTAAGATTTTTTAATTTACTATTATAAAAAGCTATTTGACCTTGATACTTTTCATCTATCTTTTTTTGCTCTTCTATTCTACTTTCTCGTATTGCTTTTAATCTTTGAATATAATTAAAATATTGTTCATATTTTATTGGGTCTAAATTTGCATCATCATCTTGTAGCTGATCTTTTATAGGTAATGGCGGTTTTAAACTTCTTAACTCTTCATTTAAAAAATAATTTACCATCACATTGAGTTTTTCATTAGTATCTAATGTTTGATAAGGATTCATTACAGCAAAGGCGTAAGAAATAAATAATAAACTAAGAAAAATAAATTTCGTTATCATTTCATATCCCTTACACATCGTACTGTATATTTATGATTTCGTGTATCAAAATTTACAGAACCTGTTTGAAAATCTACATACCAAAACTGATTTGAATCAGCTACATACTTACTTTTTGTCCAATATTTTGTAGGAGTAGTATATTGAAACTCTTTTTGAATAGTGACATCTTTTTTTGTAATATCAATAAGAGTTTCTAATTGTTCAATCGTTGCCATTTCCCAATCAATATAACCATTTAAAATCAAATTTTCACAATAGGTTTGTGCCATTGTTATATCTTCAAGATATTGTGTTGATTCAAGATTATCTTGCCACATTATATTGGCTGTTGTATCGGTAACAATATTGATACTTTTTTCAAAATCATTTGCAAATATTGAAATGCTAATTATCAAAAATAGAAAAAAACTTTTCATCAATATTCACCATCTTTTTTTGAGACTTCTCTTACACATCGTATATTATATCTTTGCATATCTGTTGTAAAGTTTGTTGTTCCATTTTCAAAATCAATAAAAAAATAGTTATCTTTAGTTGTTAAACTACTTGAACCACTCCAATATTTATTTGGCATTATATACTTTATTTTTTCGTGACTTGCAGGATTATGTTTTTGATAATCAACAAGCTTTAAAAGTTCAGTATAAGAAGGAACTCTCCAATCTTTTCTATTTGCCAAAATCAAATCTCTACAATATATTTTAAACTCTAAAATATTAAGTTTTTTTGAAATCGTAGCTTGATCATCTTGCCACATAAGTGTATCATCGACAAAGGTAACATCTGCATATTTTTCTATTTTTGTTTGTTTAATATTGTCTAAATATTGTTGATATTCTTTTACTTTTTGAGGATATTTTGCATCTACATATTTTTTAATAACCATCTCTACTTTATCTTTAGTAATATTAGTTTGTACAGGAGTTCCCCATTGGAACTCTACTGCAAAACTATTTGTTATAAACAATACTACGATAATTAAATTTTTGTATCTAATTGTATACCCTTTTTCACTAAACGATTTAAAATTTCTATTATCTCTTTTTTCACCCTCTTAAACTGTTCTATTTCTAACTTTATTTCAAGAGTGAATATCATTTTATCTAAATCTTCATCAATTTTTATAAAAGCTACAAGAATTTTCAATAACTCGTTTTGTGTTTTTGATTGTTTTACTAATTTGATAAGTGGTGTATCCTCTTTTTTTGTTTTTTGTTTTTTTAAAACTAAAACAAATATCACACTAACAACACCTACAATAAGCCCAAACAGAAAATAAAGTATCTTTTCATTTTGTGATATTTTTACCACCTCTATTGTTTCTTTTGATTCTACACTGTTGCTTTTATCTTGAGCAACTTCTAGTTTTGTTACTTTTTTTTCTGCTGCTGTTACTTTGATAGGAAAACTTTTTGTTTTGATTGTTTTTACTGTTTTTGTTTTTTTATCAAAATATTGTAAACTTATTTCAGGAATAGTGAAGCTTTTTGTAGGAACTATTGAAAATGCTTTTGTATATACTCCTCCATAAAGATTATTTTGAATATCATATTTTTTTTCAGATGGATTTTCATAGATTGTAGCATCTGGAATTGTTAATTTTACCTCATCTATATCATCAACATTTCCTCGTCCTTGTATCGTAACCTTATATGAAACTGCTTCTCCCTCTTTTAAACTATTTTTATCAATTGTAGCATCAATAGAAAAATCACCTATAAGTTTTATATTTTGTGGTAATGCTTTCACATCTAATGCTATTTTGTTAGAATATACTTTCGTTCTTTGTGTTGGTGCTGTAACAAAAAAACTACTTCTATAACTGCTTTGAGTAGTAACAGCTTCTATTTTTAATGGTTCAATAGTTAACTTTCCACTTTTTTGTGGGAACAGTAAATATTCTAATTTTTGATAAGTATAATGGCTATCTACTGGTAAATTATCATTTGCTTTTAACTCTTTTACCCAAAAACTTTCAAATGTTGGTTTTTCAAACTCCAAACCTATAATATTAAGATCTTTTTTATATTTAAACAAAAGAGTTAAATGAATACTTTCACCTACATAAACTTGTTTTTTATCCACACTCAGTGTCAAATCATAATCACCTGAAACAGTTTTTTCCACTTTTTGCATCACTATTTTTTGAGCTTGAGTTTTTTCTACTTTTCCATCTATAGTTATTTCAAATGCTGGTATAGTAATATCTTTCGTTGGTTTAAAAGCATAGTTTTTAACAAGTTTATCACTTCGTACACCATTGATAATATTTGTTTGTGTAGAGGTTCCTAAACTTTGAACCATAAAACCCTCTATATCTTTTATATCAGGTATTTTAATATCTTTTCCACTTACACTTAAGGAGAACTCTACACTATCCCCTTGATAAAAACTGTTTGGTGCTATAAGGGAAACATTTGCGTATAAAAAGTATGGTAGTAATAGTATAAATAAAATTTTAATTATCTTCATGACATGGCTCCTTTGTTGAATAAAAATTTATAAATAAATGTACAATAGTCATATTACCCTCTTTTGTAAACCCTATTTTTAGGTTATCTTTTTGCGTATCTTCTTCAGTTTCTATATATTCATCTTTATATCTATCCCATAAACTGTTAAAATCTTTTGCTTTAGAATATACTAATATAAAATTTTGTTTATTCCCTGTCGTATCATATTTGAGGATAAGTTTTTGATAGTGCTTTTCTATTATTGTAGTATCTAAATTTTCCAAATTAAAAGCTTCTAAAACAGTTTCAACTATACCACTTTCTTTATTTCTTATGACTATATCACGTTCACCTACACTTTTAGAACTCTCAGACTCACCGCCTCTACTTTGATCGGCTATAAAATAGCCTTTTACTAATAAGTCAGTTCTAAATCTATCATTCATCTCATCTTCGCTAAAAGTTGATAATGTCTTTCTATTTTCTGTTTCATGTAAGCAAATCTCTATTAAATCATTTTTTAATTTTTCATAATCAAAGAATCTATTATCTTCATCAAATTTTGTAAAATTATCCAGTTTATCTTTATAGTAGTCATTATTAAATTCTCTGTTTTTTAGTATTAAATTATAAAGATTGTTTAATTGGTATTTAACTCTAGTTTGTAATCTTTCATTTGGATAACTGCTAAGTTCTTCTAATAATATGATTTTAGTTATATCATTACCTAAAAAACTCAATAAATTCCTAATTAATTCATCCATATTATCATAAATATCAGGACTGTATGTACCAGTAGGATGAAAATATTCTTTAAAAAAATCAAAATAATTTTCTAATATAAATTTAATAAACTCGTCATCAATATTTTTTATATAGTCTAATTCTCTATCTTCATTTAAATGATAAATTAATCCTAAAAGCGATATAAAATATTTTCTATGTTCAAATGAGATATTAATAATATCAAAGTTATTAAACTTATAGTTTGGTTTCAAATTATTAAAATTCTTTTGTATAGTAAATTTTAAATATTTATTTTCTTGAGGATATATAATATCCATATAATTATTGATTGCCTTATTTATATCAATTTGCATTAATGACTCAAAATAGTTACCATATTTACCTAAATCTGATTTCAATAACTCTTTAATAAATTCATAATTATTTTCATCTAAAGCTAATAATTCTAATAAATATCTTTTTTCATAATCATCAATATATTTAAAATAATCTATCTCAATATATTTTATTTTATTTAATAAGTATTTTAAATGATATTTATCAAAGATACTTAAATCTTTAAATAAAAAAATAAAGTCACCACATACTTTGGTATATTTTCCTTCACTTTGAATCATTGCTAATTCAAATAATTCACAAACTAATCTAATAAAATCATTTTGAAAAAGTTTTGAAATTTCTATGAAGTGTCCATCATGTAATCTTCCATGTTTATACTTATGCCAAAAAAACTTTTCATAATCAATACTATTATTTATTAATTCTTTTCTTTCTTCTTCTGAAGTAATTTTAAAATATAGGTTTATAATATAACTTAATGAACTATATTCATTTTCTAATACTTTTGATTTAATAGTTTTATATGAAGTATTCTTTATAAATTCATTTTTGATAATTTGCATAAAATCAATATATTTATCTTTTAATTCATTTTGTAATATATAACTATAATTATTTTCTTCCTCATCAAAACTCTCTATATCAAAATCAATATAATCATAAATAATATAAACATCTTCAATAGTATTTAATTTCTCTTTTGCTTTTTCAAATTGAAGTAATGCTTTCTTATCCCTTTCTTCTATTTCCTTTTTCCACTCTTCATCTTCCCTTCTCCATTCTTTTTCCTGTTCTTCATGTTTTTTCCATATCTCTTCCATATGATTTTTAAATTCTATGTTTTGCATAAGAAAATCATCTATATCGGCTATCATTGAACGAAAAGAAATATAATGGTCTTTATATTTCTCAATATGATATATTGTTGATACATCTTTTATATCAACTAGTGAAATTTCATAAAAAGATAAAATACTTAAAACTCTTCTATTATATAGCCTATTTATATCTTGTTTAAAATAATATTTCCAAAACTGATCTTTAATATCGTCAAAATTAAAGTCCTTAGTTTTATCTTTGTATCTATGAATGTCATGTCCTAAATATATTCTTTCTGATGCAATAAAATCGAAAATATTATATAAGATAGTTTTATCACTTAATGCTCTTGTATTTTGTAAAACTAAAAATATTAAATGGATTACTTGCTTAGATAAAAAGTTTTTTTTGTAAACTCCATAATTTTCTGTAATTGTCTTAAACAGGAAAACTATATCTTCAATATCTATCTTGTTTATTATTCTAAGTCCTGAATACATATCAAATCTATACAATAAAATAAATATCTCTTTAAAATCCAATTTTTTATAAAGTATTTGAAAAATAAATAATTGCAAAGAGATAGTTTCTTTAGAAAACAAATTATTATCTTTAATAAAGACAAACAATCTTTTATTAAATTCAAAATTAGTAATTTTATTTACGCTAATATAATTAATACAACTATTTTTATCTACCAAACAATTTTCAAATATTTTAAAGATTATATCTTCCAGCTTTTTATCATAGTTAAACTTCAATAAGCTTTTTAAATATCTTAAAAGTTCATTAGTAACTTTATTTATATCAATATTATTTAATACAATCTGGCTAATTTTCTCAATTAAATCAAATTTAGTTAAAGAACTATCTTGTATGTATTCTCTTCTATTCCATGCTTTATATCTATCTTTTGTTGAAAGAATATTCAGCATAGAAACCAATAAAGCTTTCTGTTCACTTTCATTTAAATAAGGATGTCTTCTAAATATAAAGGGATCAAACTCGACAAAATGGTAAAAAAACCTCTCTTCCATATTTGTAAGATAGATTATAACCTCTTCAAACTCTTCATAAAATCCCTCTTTATGGGCAAAAATATTTTTTATAGTTTTCAAGTCCAATTTTTTTATATTTATAAAATATGCACTTAAATACTCTTGTATCGACTTATGAAAAAACCTTGTATTTTTAATATTACCATTAAATAACGATGTATCAAATATAAGTTTTAATTTTTCTCCTGTTATCTCTATACCATCTAATTTATATAGTTCCGTTCCAAGTTTAAGTATATTTTCTATATTTATTTCTCTTTGTCTATTGAGTGTCATATATATAGCTATTAGTGAAAGTATTTTAAATACTTCATCATTTGATAGTACATCCAGTACCTTTGTTCTCTCATTATCTGTTTTAATTGCTAAATGATTAATAATAATTTTTTCATATATTTCAAAATATTTTAGTTGTTGCCCTTTGTAATTATCAAAATCTTTTATTAGATGTATAATCATTAATATATTTTTTAACAACTCTTCAAGATAGTTTTCTTCAATAAAGTTCCAAAATTCATCTTGATTAATATTGTATTGAATAAGCAATTTATTTATATCATCATTTGATAACTCTTGGATATAATATATTTTAAATTCGTTATCTATCTCTTTTAATTTTTCTTCAAATATTTCTTTCCACTCAACATATCGACACGTTATTATAAACTTAACATTTGGATTAATTAGCAGTGATGTTTTTATGTATTTTAAAAGCTTTTTTATTAATATTTTATCACCATCATTTTTTGATAATGCCTCATCAATAGAATCAAATAAAACTATTTCAATATCATTTGTAATATCTTCTTCATATTCTATTAAAAGTAATTCCACTAATTTACTATAATTATTTTGCTTTTTATATTCTTCTAACTGAAAAGTTTTACCAGAAGCTGGTTCCCCAAGTATTATTGAGATATTATTTTTAGAGATTAATTCATCAAAAGTATATTTCTCATTGGTAGTATTATCAATATAGTATCTTGGTATAAAATCATCCACTTTATATTATTCCTGTATTTGAGATATTTTAGGTAAGTTTTTATTGAATATTGTAAAAATTATAATTGTATTATCATCTTTTATCTCATAAATAATTGTATATCCATAATATGTCATATCTCTAATATTATCATCATCAAAATAGACAGACTTTCTATATTTGTAGGGAGAAGTTGTAAGATTATTAATTTGTTCTTTTAAATTAGTCACAAATTTAACTGCTGCACTCTTTTTATCTCGTTTAATATAAAGTGCTATTTTTCTTAATTCATCTTTAAATTGTAAAGATTCAATAATACTCAAGCTTCAAGTTCCTTAATTAGTTCATCCATTGATTGATTAAAGTCATAAGTTTCTATTTTGCCATTTTGTATATCATCTCTCAATTGATGTAACTCTTTTTTTCTTTGATAAAAATATGGGTCTTCCGCTAAATTTTTATCACTAGATGGTACCAATGTATAATTTGTTACAATACCCTCTTTTAAATTTTTAATTAAATTTAAAACTATATCAACCTTATTATCTTCAATATCTAACTGTAACGTTTGCATAAAAACTCCTTATCCAATATTGTTATATTATAACATAATTCTTTACCAAGGTTTTGCATCATCTATTTTACTCTCTTTTTGTGTATTTGCTTTTCTTAGAAGTATTGGTGTAGTTTCTTTTTCTAACTGTTCCATCCATTTTTTTTCTTCCATTTGGGATATCTCTTCTTTTTTTAAATCAGATTGATTCTCTTGTGTTTGATTTGCCATTTGATTAGATTGAGATTCTTGTTTTTTATCATTTTTATTTTTTTCTTGTTTATCTTGTTGTTGCTTATTTTGTTTTTCTTGCTTGTCTTGATCTTTTTGATTTTTACTATCTTGGTTTTGTTGATCTTTATTTTGCTGATTCTTTTGTTGGTTTTCTTGATTCTCTTTCTTATTCTCTTGATTATTTTCTTTTTGTTCATCTTGTTTGTTTTTGTTATCTTGATTTTTATTATCTTTATTGTCTTTGTTTTGCTGTTTATTTTGTTCTTTTTGGTTTTCTAATTCTTTATTCACAATATCAAGATTTTCTCTTGTTTCTTTATCTTCTTTTATTTTTAAAGATTTTTCATAAAACTCTTTTGCTTTTTGTAAATCATTCAGCTTTACATAGCTATTTCCCATATTATGAAGTTTTTTTCTCTCTAACTCTGTATCTTCTGTTACAACTTTTGAATATGTATCCAGTGCTTCTTGGTATTTTTTCTCTTTATAAAGTGCATCACCTAAATTATAAAAACTTTGAGCAGTTGTAGGTAATTTTCTATATTCATTACTAGCTTCATTATATTTTTTATCTTTATAGAATTGATTCGCTTTCTCTATAGTTTGAAAATTAAAAATATCCGCATCAACTTTTGAAGGGAAACAATACAATCCTATTAAAAGAAATACTGCTATATTTTTTTTGAATAGATTTGTTGGTACAGAAGTTAAAGCAAGCAATAAAAAAAACAATCCCAAACCTAATGGATAATAAAAAAGCTCTGTATATGTTTTAAACTTTTGAACTGACAATTCCTCTTTTTGTGATTGTGTATTGATTCGCTCAATTATTGCTTTTACATCACTATTATCCAAACTAAAATCCACATATCCACCATTTGTTTCTAAAGCTAATTTTTTTATAGATTCATTAAGAGTTACTGTGACTATATTTCCATCTTTATCTGTAAGATAGCCACCCTCTTTTTTTGGTATAACAGCACCTTTTTTTGTAGCAATTCCTATGGTATAGACTGCTATATTTTTACTCTTTGCATAAGATATTTCATCTTTATAATCATTACTATTTCCCCCATCACTTAAAATAATAAGATTTTTCACAGCAAAATCTTCAAGCATATAATTTGTAGCATCTAAAGTTGCAAAAACATTTGAACCATTTGGAAAATTCAAATTTGTCTCAAGATTTTTAACGATATAATTTAGTGAAATAAAATCTTCAGTTACAGGACTTAAAACAAAAGAATCTTTTGCAAACAGAAGAACTCCTATAGTTGTATTTTGGCTCAAAGCTATAATTTGTTTGAGTTTTTCTTTAGCAAGAGAGATACGATTTGGATAAATATCTGTTGCCATCATAGATGTTGAAACATCAAGTGCTACAACAATAGGGATTAGTTTTTGTTTTATATCTTGCTCTTTTTGATTTACTACAGGTCTCCCAAGTGCTACAATAAAAAGTATCAAAGTAAAAAAAAGCAATCCATTTCTTGTATTTTTATCTAAAGTTTTTCCACCAACACTTAACTTTTCCAAAATATCTTTTGAAAAATACTTCTCCATTGTGTTTTTTGATGTAAGAACTAATACTATTAACAATATAAGTGGTATTAGCATCATATAAAATACTTCAGGGTATAAAAAAGTCATGTGTAATTGTATAGTATAGATTATAAAATATCCCTTTTTTTTTAAAACTACAAATCATAAAATTAGCACTCTTTGTATTTATTTGCTAAATTTTTATTTTTTTTATTTTTATACTTGACATTTACTCACTCATTTGCTATAATTTTATTAGCACTCATATATTTGAAGTGCCAAATTAAAGAAAAGTAGTTATAAATAAATGGTTGATAAAAAAGAGTTTTTATTAGATTCTATTATTAGAGCATACATAGAACACCTTGAACCGATTGGTTCTGGACAATTAAAATCTATGTATGATATAGCTTACTCTCCAGCTACAATTAGAGGTTACTTTAAAAAGTTAGGAGATGAAGGTTATCTTGCTCAAGAGCATGCAAGTAGTGGGCGAACACCTACAACTGAAGCACTTAAAGAGTACTGGGCTAATAGATTACACATAAATCTTGATTCGATTAACTATGATAAACTTATAATCCTCTCAAAACAGATAGGATTGACAGTATTTTTAAAAGAGCAACAAACTCAAGTTTTAAATAGAGTTTTAAATATTGAAAATCTTTATTTACTACTAGAATTTAGTTCTTTTTCTATAACTATTAAATATAACGGACCGCTTCACAAGTTTTTAAATGATATGTGTGGTTTAGAAGCTATAAATGTTCTTGAGGTATCAAAACAAGTTGGTGCAACTGATTTATACACAGAACTCAATAAATATCTTTTTAACAAAGATTTTGAAATTATCAATATCAAAGAGTTTTTAAAACTTTGTGTTGATTTCGATCTTGAAGAGCTCTATATCAATAGATTTCTAAATGGAAATGTGATGGATAGACTTGAAAATGGTATCTATTTTAAAGGTGAAGTTGGATTAAATCAAGTTTTACCACACAATTATATGGGTATAGCACATGATACAGTTATAAATAATAGAAGATATAAAATGTTAGTTATAGGTGAATTGTCAAAAGATTATGAATATTTTTATAAAGGAATTATGTAATGAGTAAAGATACAAACAATAATGAAGAGATTGTAGAAACGCAAGAAGAAGTTGTAACAGAAACTCCAGCTGAAGAAGTTGTAGTAGATGATGAACAAAAATTCGCATCTTTAGATGAAGAATTTAAAGCAAAAATGGAAGCAAAAGTTCAAGAAGCTGAAAATAGAGCTAAAGAAGCTGAAGATAAGTTTTTAAGAACACATGCTGATTTTGACAATATTAAAAAAAGATTAGAAAAAGAAAAATATCAAGCGATTGATTATGCAAGTGAAAAGTTTGCAAAAGATTTACTTTCAACAATTGATACATTAGAAATGGCTTTACAAAGTGCAACTACAGATGGTAGTTCTGATGAGTTAATTGAAAAACTAAAAGAAGGAATTGAACTAACAATTAAAAATGTTATGACAACCTTTGAAAAACACGATATAAGTGTAGTTGAAACAGATGAATTTGATCCTCAAGTACACAATGCAGTGATGCAAGTACAAAGTGAAAACCATGAAAATGGTCAGATTGTACAAGTGATGCAAAAAGGGTATATGTATAAAGACAGATTATTACGACCAGCAATGGTAAGTATCTGTAGTAAATAAGATGTGACCGTAACGTCCATAAACTATTTCAAATATAAAATTTAAAATTAATAAAAATAAAATAATAAAAAAGGATGACATTATGGGAGCAACAATAGGAATTGACTTAGGAACAACAAATAGTTGTGTGGCAGTTTACGAAGGTGGAGCAGCAAAAATTATAGCAAATAAAGAGGGGAAAAATACAACTCCTTCAGTAGTTGCTTTTACAGATAAAGGTGAAGTTTTAGTTGGTGATCCAGCAAAAAGACAAGCTATCACAAATCCAGAAAAAACAATCTACTCTATTAAGAGAATTATGGGTCTTATGATGGATGAAGAGCATGCAAAAGATGCTATGGATAAAGTTGGATACAAAATAGTAAATAGAAATGGAGCAGCAGCTGTTGAGATTGCAGGAAAAGTATATACTCCTCAAGAAATTTCAGCAAAAATTCTTGGAAAATTAAAATCAGATGCAGAAAGTTATCTTGGACAAACTGTAACTGATGCAGTTATTACAGTTCCAGCATACTTCAACGATGCACAAAGAAAAGCAACACAAGAAGCAGGAACAATCGCAGGTTTAAATGTATTAAGAATTATCAACGAACCAACAGCAGCTTCACTAGCATACGGTTTAGATAAAAAAGGTGAAGAGAAAGTTGTAGTTTACGATTTAGGTGGGGGAACATTTGACGTTACTGTTCTTGAAATCGGTGATGGTACATTTGAAGTTCTTTCAACAGATGGAAATGCATTCTTAGGTGGAGATGACTTTGATAACAGAATCATCAAATGGTTAGCAGATGAGTTCAAAGCTGAGCATGGAATAGATTTAACAACTGATAAAATGGCACACCAAAGACTTAAAGATGAAGCTGAAAAAGCGAAAAAAGAGTTAAGTGCTACAAATGAAACAGAGATAAACTTACCATTTATCACAGCTGATGCAACAGGACCAAAACACTTAGTTAAAACATTAACAAGAGCAAAATTTGATGCTATGACTGAAGATTTAATTGCAGAAACTTTACAACACATCAAAGTAGCTATGAAAGATGCTGGTTTAGAGAAAAATGAAATCAACGAAGTTATTATGGTTGGAGGAAGTACAAGAATCCCTAAAGCACAACAAGTAGTAAAAGAGTACTTTGGAAAAGAGTTAAATAACTCTGTAAATCCAGATGAAGTTGTTGCAGCAGGGGCAGCTATTCAAGGTGGAGTTTTAACAGGTGATGTTAAAGATGTACTTTTACTTGATGTTACACCACTATCTTTAGGTATTGAAACTTTAGGTGGAGTTATGACTAAACTTATTGAGAAAGGGACAACAATCCCAGTTAAAAAATCTCAAGTTTTCTCAACAGCTCAAGATAATCAACCAGCTGTTTCAATTATGGTTGGTCAAGGTGAGAGAGAGTTCGCAAAAGATAATAAAGTTCTTGGAACATTTGAACTATCTGACATCCCAGCAGCTCCAAGAGGTGTACCTCAAATTGAAGTAACATTTGATATCGATGCAAATGGTGTTTTAAATGTATCTGCAAAAGATAAAGGTACTGGAAAAGAGAACAAAATCACAATCTCTGGTTCGTCTGGATTAAGTGATGATGAGATCGAAAAAATGGTACAAGAAGCAGAAGCGAACAAAGAAGCAGATGCTAAGAAAAAAGAGTTAATTGAAACTAAAAACCAAGCAGAAGCCATGCTTCACTCAACTAAAAAATCTTTAGAAGAAAATAAAGGTGTAGTAAGTGAAGATGAAGAGAAAAAAATCGTAGATGCTGCTGCTGCTTTAGAAGAAGTTCTAAAAGATGAAAATGCTTCAAAAGAGCAAATTGAAGAGAAATTAAAAGCTTTAACAGAAGTTAGTCATAAACTTGCTGAAGCTATGTACAAAAAAGAAGGTGGAGACGCTGGTGCTGCTGGTGTAGGTCAAGCTGATGCTAAGAAGAAAAAGGATGATGACGACATCATTGATGCAGAAGTTGAGTAATATTTAACTTCACAACTAGCAAAAAGGGAGAGTAGTTTTACTCTCCCTTTTTTATTTTCAAATAATTGTTAATTGGTTTTTATATCTTCTTAGTTTAGATATTTGCATCTAATTTTAAGTCTTTGAAAAAAATATCCATTTCATTATCAAATTGTTCTGATGATAACATTTCTGCTTTACTACTATCTATATCTTCAATATCTTGCTGTAGTTGTTTTTGTCTTTCATAAAAATATGGGTCTTGTTCTAAATTTTTATCTTTTGAAATAGAGATATTTTCACTATGATTATTAACATAACTCATAAATTTTTGTACATAATTATCTTGAACTTGTACTGCTATTGTTTGCATAATGAACTCCTATAATTAACTTATATATCATTTTAACAAAACGATATATATAGTTTAAACTTAAAAAAGTATCCCTCGCTCCTATCTGGGACGATGGGAGCGAGGAGAAGAGGAGACTAAAAAAACTGGATTTATTAAATATTTTTTTGAGACAATTATAACGGTTAAATTCAGTGACGCTTTTGCGTTCACTGCTAGGACTTGTTAGACAATTTGCCTAAATAGCTCTTTTCTTTGTTTTAATGATAGTTCGTTTAGTTTTTGCATATTATTTTCTCCTAGTATTTTGACGTATAGAAATTATGAATTGATAGATTAAGTAGGCTATTAGGACTTTGAATATTAAGAGTCCAAAAGTTATTGGGTCTTTGCTGGTCATAATAGAAAATGGATTTATAGAATTTGCAATATTATCGAGTATATTTGAATAGTAAGTAGCAAAAATAGTATCTATCAAATTGTCTTGAATATTTGCAGTACAAAATAGACTAATTAACAAAATCCATATAATTGGTCGTATCCAACTTTGAGAATGTCTTGAAAAAATACCATGCATTTGAAATACTATCCATTCTAAAAAACTTTTTGGAAGTTCTTTTCTTAACTCTTCTTCCATTTTTTGCATTTCTTTGTGATAAAATTTGTTTGCTTCAATAATATTCCCAATACTATCGAATTCATGTTTTAATCTTCTAAAAGTATCTCTTGGAGTATATTCGATAGCCAAGTCTGCATTTAAAAAACTAGATAAGTCATTTATTTTTGTATCTGGTATATCTAATCCATAATAAAATTTTGCATCTCTAAAATTTATTGATTTATGAATTATTACAGATTTAAAAGTGGTAGGAATTTTAGTTAAATCATTCTTTTCCCCAAAGATAGAACTTTTAAAATCTATGTTCTCATTAAACACACTATCACTTATATATAGATCAATAAATTTGCTATTCGTAAAAACTGAAACTTTTTCAAATTCTGAGTTTTGAATTTTTATATCATTTACACTATTGTTTTGAAATTCAAATGTATCGTTAAATTCACTATGTTGAACAATAAACATATCTATAGTATATTGGTTAAGTTTAAATTCTTTCTCAAAAACACACTTATTAAACTCTAATATTTTTATTGAATTCTCATCAAGAAAATTATCTTGTTCCGTATTAAAAAGCCTATTTTTAAAAATAGATCTGTCAAATTTTAAATTTTTATTGAATTTGCATGTGTAGTCAAATTGAGAGTAATTATAAATAGCTAATTCAGTTGATCTATCAGGTGTATAATTTGAAACTGATTTTGTAAATTCACAAGTTTGATAAATTACATTGTCTTCATTTTCTAATATTCTATAATCATAAAGTGTCCATCTATCATTAAATTTACAATCTTGGAAAAAACACTCTATATTATTTAAATTTAAACTAGAAAGATAAAATTCACAATAGTTAAAATGAATTTGACCAAACAGATTTAAAATTTTCAGATAATCAAATGTATCTCGCCCATCTCTTTTTGGAAAGTGAATACAGTTTGGGATAAAAATGCTCTTTTTTAAAGCCCCATTATATTCATCATTTTCAAATCTATCACTTTTTAGATAAGTTATAATTTCATCTTTTGAATATTTATCATCAAGTAATTCTCTATTCAGAAATAGTTGCTCGATTGTATAATCTATAAGCTCATTATAGAAAACAGATAGCAACCCTGAATTACGATCTTTTTGATAGTCGTTTTTAGAACAATGCAATATACACCTATCATCTATATAGACTTTTCTTTGACATTTGCCATAACAGTTCATATTGCATTTATTCAATTTGTTTTTCCTCTTGCTTAGTGTAACTATACATTATATTGTTTTGGACAAAGTTATACATAATAAGTTCATCCATTGTCTAACTCTTTATTGAACATACATTATATACAAGATAGCCTAAAAATCAACAAATAACATACGCAAAATATGTCGTATATCAAAATGACTACAAACATTTAAATAAGGTACTTATAGAGATTTTTTTATAAAAAGTATTGGAATTTGAAATAAAAATGAATCTTAATTATTGAATTTTTATGTATGTTTTATATGAATATTTAGACGATAATAGTACATGATGTGTGTATATTAAGGTAAAATCGTGATAAGACTGCATAATGTTAGTTTTTATAATTATTTAAAAATCAAACAAACAATAGTTATAATATATCATTATGACAAATAAAAAATTAATCTATATCACACTTATTATTTTCATTTGTATTGTTATTTATGGTTTCGATGAAAAGAATAGACGAGCCCAACTACTCAAAGATTTTCGAGACAACAAACCTATACAATGTGATGATGAGACAGTCAGACAAAGTAATGGTTGGCGAATTGGTGGAAATCGTGTGTTTACAAATGGTAAAACTGCTAAGACTATTATCTTTTGTAACAGTATCAAAGAATAAATAAAATTAAACTATTTACTCTTTTTTTCTAAGATTTATCTCCAACTCCAACAACTTCTTCTTCGTAAAATAATAGATAAAAAAAGCGGCACTATAGATAATAACTCCCATCACAATCCATACGAAAACAATATCAAGTTTAAAAATATCTACAACAAAATACAAGATAAGTACAGGCATAAAAATCTGTCTGTAAAAACTAATATATGGTATTACAAAAGGTTGTTTTATCCCTTGAAGTGTAGAGTTAGAGATAAATATTGTGATATATGCAAAAAATATAAAACTTTCAACTACCACATAAATATATGCTACAGATACAACTTCTGTATCATTATCAAATATCATGATGATATATTTTCCAGCTAGTGCTAAAAAAAGTACTCCAATACCACTCATAATATAGCCATATATAAGTGACTTTTTTATCACTTCATTAATTCTATCAAAATTTTTTGCCCCAAAATTATTAGCAACGATGGAACTAACCGCTACATTTAATCCCAACATAGGAAGAAGTATAATCTGCTCTACTCGATACCCTATCCCAAAAGCAGCAACACTTTTATATCCGTATTGTGAAACAAAATACATAACAACCATTGTTCCTAATGACATGATAAACATATTAAAACTTTGAGGTAATGCTTGTACAAGAATTTTTTTATACACACGGCAATCTGGTAAAAATAATTTTAAATTTTGAAAGTTAAAAAGTGTTGTTTTATAAAGCTTGAACATAATATATCCAAAAGTTATAAACTGGATAAAAACAGTAGCATAAGCAACACCTTTAAATCCAAAAGCTGGGATAAAACCATATCCATACATAAACAACGGATCTAAAATCAGATTTAAAAAAAATCCAAATACCAAAGTATTTCTATAACTTTTTGTATCTCCACGTGCTATAAGCACTGCATTTGCCCCAAGACCTATAAGCATTGGCAAGACACCTATGAGTATTATATAGGTATAATCAAGAGATAAATATAGTGCTTCATCTTTAGCACCCATCAATATAAAAATATCTTCCACAAAAATAAATCCTATACTACAAAGGAGTAATGCAACTATTGTTACAAAAGTTATACCATTTGCTATAAAGATTTTTGCTAATTTTATTTTATATTTTCCAAGTGAATTTCCTACATGAGCTGTAATAGCAGATGATAGTCCAAAGCTAATAGAAAGTAACATAAAATACACAATAAAACTATAGGAAAGTGCTGTAATAGCAATAGTAGATAACATACCCACATAAAAAGTATCAACTACATTATACATTGTGTTAAAAAACATACCTATACTTGAAGGGATTGCTATTTGTTTGATGAGACTATTTATATCATTAGTTATTAAATGGTTTTTATTCATTTCAAATTATACCATAATATATTAATCACTTTTTAGCTATAATCCAAGAAAATCATATAATTTATATTTTATAGAAGGAAAATTAAATGTCAAAAACACTTGTGATTACAGGGGCAACAAAAGGTATTGGAAAAGCTTGTGCTTATAGATTTGCCAAAGAGGGTATCAATGTAGCTTTTACTTACAATTCAAATGAAGAGTCAGCGAAGGAAATCGCTGCTGATTTAGAAGCAACTTATGGTATTAAAGCTAGATACTACCCATACAATATCTTAGAACCTGAAACTGCAAAAGAGTTATTTGCTAAAATTGATGAAGATTTTGAAACTATAGATTATTTTATCTCAAATGCTATGATTTATGGTAGAGCTGTTGTTGGTGGATATGGAAAATATATGAAACTAAAGCCACGTGGTTTAGACAATATTTATACTGCAACTGTTGATGCTTTTGTATGCTGTTCACAACAAGCTGCAAAAAGAATGGAAAAAAATGGTGGTGGTGCTATAGTAAGTCTTAGTTCTACTGGAAATTTAGTATATATTGAAAACTATGCAGGACATGGTACAAATAAAGCAGCTGTAGAAGCAATGGTTAGATATGCTGCAACAGAATTAGGACCTATGGGAATTAGAGTAAATGCAGTAAGTGGAGGACCTATTGACACAGATGCATTAAAAGCTTTTACAAACTATGAAGAGGTAGCAGCAAAAACAGCAGAACTATCTCCACTTGGAAGAATGGGACAACCTGAAGATTTAGCTAGTGCTTGTTACTTTTTATGTAGTGATGAAGCTTCTTGGATAACTGGAAGTACACTACTTGTTGATGGTGGGACAACTTTTAAAAAATAATGAATAACTCTAAAAACTTAAATTTACCAAACCTATTAGCAGGTTTTAGAATAGTTCTAGCACCACTTATGCTTTGGTTTATGATTGATCAAAACAATCCTATCTTTGAAGGGTGGCATCCTAGCTGGTTTGATTATTTTGCAGGATTAATTTTTGTTATTGCTTCAGTTACAGATTTTTTTGATGGCTACATTGCACGAAGCTGGGACCAAATGACAAAACTTGGGGGAATTTTAGACCCCCTTGCAGATAAGATGTTAGTACTTGCTGGATTTATAGGACTTATTGTCTTAGATCGTGCAAGTGCATTTGCAGTATTTCTTATCTTAACACGAGAGTTTTTTATAACTGGTCTTCGTGTAGTTGCTGTAAGTGAAGGGAAAGATGTCGCTTCAACAATGGCTGGAAAAATAAAAACTGTTGTGCAAATGATAGCAATAGGTTTTTTAATTATGAACTGGCCATTTGGCACTGAACTATTATGGTTTGCTGTTGCACTTACACTTTACTCTGGATATGAATATATAAGGGATTATTTAAAATAATGGGATTTATAACATTTATAATAGTTTTATCAATTTTAGTTTTTGTACATGAACTTGGTCACTTTACAGTTGCTAGACTTTTAGGTGTAAAAGTTTATGTATTTTCAATAGGATTTGGAAAAAGATTAATCACAAAACACTATAAAGGAACCGATTGGTCTTTTTCACTTATTCCTCTTGGTGGATATGTAAAAATGAAAGGGCAAGAAGATTTAAACCCTGCTTTATCAAACAATGATCCAGATAGTTACAACACAAAAACACCAATGCAAAGAATACTTATACTCTTAGCTGGTCCATTTGCTAACTTTTTACTTGCTTTTGTAATTTATATTATGATTGGGCTTTTAGGGAATAATCATATTGCACCAACCATAGGAAAAGTTATAGAAAATTCTCCTGCTAGTATAGCTGGATTGAAAGAAAATGATGAAATATTAAAAATTAATGATACTAAAATTCAAACTTGGGATGATTTAAGTGATATTATTAAAAATTCTCAAGGAAGTTTAACTTTTTTTATCAAGAGAGATGAAAAACTACTCTCAAGAACACTCTACCCTAAAATGAGTGATTCAGTGAATATGTTTAAAGAAAAAATTCAAAAGAAAATGATAGGAATTGCACCCGCTCCTAAATTAGTGACAATATACTATTCACCACTTGAAGCAATCTCTTTTGCTTACGATAAAACAATAGAAGCTAGTAAGATGATTTTTCTAGGTGTTCAAAAACTCATTCAAGGGGTAGTACCTAGTAGTGAGATTGGTGGAGTTATTAGCATAGGTACAGTTATCAGTGATGCTAGTGCTTATAGTTTTGTTGCACTTTTAACAATTACAGCACTTATATCTGTAAACTTAGGGGTATTAAATCTTCTTCCAATCCCAGCACTTGATGGTGGTCATATAGTGTTTAATCTTTATGAGATGATTACAGGGCTAAAACCTAGTGAAAAAGTATTAGTAAACCTTACAATTGGCGGATGGGTTATATTATTGGGGCTTATGAGTTTAGGACTTTATAATGATATCAATAGATTATTAGGGTAACTTTCGATATAATTGGAAAATATAACAGAATAGAAAAGAAAAAAGGATAAATATTTTATGGTAAAAGTTGTAAATTTAAAAAAATCATTTGGTAACAGAGTTTTATTTCAGGATATAAACTTATCATTAGACGCAGGGAAAAGATATGGTCTAATAGGTGCCAATGGTGCTGGTAAAACAACATTTTTAAAAATGCTAAGTGGAACTGAAGATATCACAGATGGTGAAGTACAAGTACAAAGTGGAAAAAAAGTGGGAGTACTTAGCCAGAATCAATTTGCTTATGAAGATTTCACACTAGCAGATGCTGTTCTTTATGGAAACAAAAGACTTTATGATGCAATTAAAGAAAAAGAAGCTCTTTATATGGAAGAGTATACGGATGCGATTGGTGAAAAGCTAGGTGAATTAGAAATGATTTGTTGTGAAGAAGACCCTACTTATGAGTATGATGTAAAAATTACAAAAATACTTGAATCTCTTGGATTTCCTGCATCACAACACAATGATTTAATGAGTACAATAACAGGTGGAGATAAATTTAAAGTTTTACTTGCTCAAGTACTTTTTCCAAAACCAGATGTATTATTCCTAGATGAGCCTACAAACAACCTTGATATGGAAACTATCTCTTGGCTTGAAAACCAACTACAACACCATGAAGGAACTATGGTAGTTATCTCACACGATAGACACTTCTTAAATGCTGTATGTACACACATTCTTGATGTTGACTTCAAAAAAATTAGAGAGTTTACAGGAAACTATGATGATTGGTATATTGCAGCAACTGTATTAGCAAAACAAGCAGATGCTCAAAGAGATAAAAAACTTAAAGAAAAAGCTGAACTTGAGGCCTTTGTTGCAAGATTTAGTGCAAATGCTTCTAAAGCAAAACAAGCAACTTCAAGACAAAAACAACTTGATAAGTTAGATATAGCAGCAATTGAAGTAAGCTCAAGAAGAGATCCATCAATTGTATTTAAACAAGAAAAACCTATTTCAAAAGAGGTTCTAGAAGTTAAAGATATTTGTAAATCTTACGATGGTGAAGTTATCTTAAAAGACATTAACTTTATGTTGGAGAAAAAAGATAAAATAGCTTTAATTGGTCCAAATGGTGCTGGTAAAACAACTTTATGTGAAATCTTAATGGAAAAAATAAAACCAGATAGTGGAGAGGTAAAATGGGGAGCAACTGCACTTGTAAGTTATTTTCCACAAAATACTACTGATATTATAAAAGGTGATATTACACTTTATAACTGGTTAAGAGACTTTGATAGACAAGCAGATATTGGTGAAATTAGAAATTGTTTAGGAAGAATGCTTTTTAATGGTGAAGAACAAGAAAAATCAGTTATGAATTGTTCTGGGGGTGAAAAACATAGAATGATGCTTAGTAAAATTATGCTTGAAAAAAGAAACTTTTTACTATTAGATGAACCTACAAACCATCTTGACTTAGAAGCTATTATTGCTCTTGGTGAAGCATTATTATCTTATGAAGGAACAGTTATTTGTGTGTCTCACGATAGAGAGTTACTTGATGCATTTGCAAATAGAATTATGGAAATTCAAGAAGATGGTTCTATTATTGATTTTGATGGAACATATGAAGAGTATTTAGAGTTTAAATCTCAAAATAAAGGATAAAAAATGAATACTATAGTTTTCTTTGTTTGTGTTATACTCGTACTTGTAGTATTTTTTACGCGAAAAAAAATAGTAGAATACCTATTTGAGGAATTTGACATTTATATAGGAAGTGAAGTAATAGTTTATATTACTTCTATATTATTAATTCTTCTTATTTTAGCAGGAATGTTATTAGATAATACAAAAGAAAAATATAGTGATATTAGTGAAAATTATGATAAAATGAGACCGAAAACTGATAATAAGCCTCATAGATACTTTGATATTGACTTTGATTCACTTTTTCCAAAACGTTAAAGACTATTTTAAGTAGTTATTAGATACCATTCCAAATAATTTTACACTCAAGGAAATAAAAATGGCAAGAAGATGTATGCTTTCTGGTAAAGGTCCAATGTCTGGAAATAACGTGAGTCACGCGAAAAACAGAACAAGAAGAAAATTTTTACCAAATTTAAGAACAGTTAGAATATCATTAGAAGATGGTACTACAAGAAAAATTAAAATCTCGGCAAAAGAACTTAGAACTCTTAAAAAGAATTCATAAGAAAAAAATAAAGATGTTTTTATGCAATACATAAGAAACATCAAAAAAGCTATTGGCTGGGACTACAGAAGTTCTAAGCCAGAGTTTAACCTAGACAAAGAGATATACTCTCAATTTAAACACTTTAGACTTCCTTTAATATTATTACAAGTAATCATGATGGTTGGAACCATTGGTTATATGGTTATTGATGATTTTACTATTCTTGATGCGATTTATCAAACAGGTATAACATTTACAACTGTAGGATTCGGAGAAGTTGCTCCTATATCACCTGCTGGAAGATTATTCACAATTACCCTTATAATATTTGGATTTTTAATATTTACTTTATCGATTACTACACTTATTCAAGTATTAGTAAAAGGTAAATTTCTAGACCTATACAAGGAGAGAAATATGTTATATAAAATAGCACGGCTTCGTAATCACTTTGTAATATTCAATCATAATGAATACACAGTACAACTAGCAGAGCAATTTAAACAAAATCATATACCTTTTGTTATTGTTGATCCTACTGATGAGTTAGAAGAGATAGCAGCTAAAAACAACTACCCTTACTATGTAAGAGAAGAAACTTATACAGAACGTGCTTTTTTAAAATCACATCTTTCAAGTGCAAAAGGGGTAATCTCTTTATCAAAAAATATCTCAGATAGTATTACAATTATAGCTTCTGTAAGACTTTATGAAAAAGAGTTAGGGAGAAAGAATCCTTTTCTTATTATTTGTAATGCAGAATCAAAGAAAGATATAGAAAGACTTAAAAAACTTGGAGCAAATAAAGTAGTTGCACCACCAGAACTTATGGCAAAAAGAGTAAGTGCTATGGCAATAAGACCAGATATGGAAAATGTTTTAGAAGAATTTTTATATAAAAAAGATACTCCTATTGATATGGAAGAGATTTATGTAAATGATGATAGTTGGTTTTTAGACCAAGCAATCCAAGATGCACATTTACGAGATAAGATAAAAGTAAGTATCATTGGGATAACAGAAGCAAGTGGAAAATTTATACAAACACCTAAAGGAACTACAAAAGTGCAAAAAGGGTGTAAACTTTTAGTTATAGGTGATCAAGCGGGTATAGCAAGAGCTAAAGTGTTAATAAATAGAAAACAAAAACCAAAGGAATTAATAGATGTTTAGTATTTTCCCTATTAAGGGTACAATAAGTGATATAGATGGATTTTATTGTAATGGCATTAGTGCCGGACTTAAAGCTAATAATAAATTAGACATGGGATTTATCTATACTGATAGTTTATGTGAAGTGGAAGCTGTATTTACAGAAAATAATTTTAAAGCAGCACCTTTGCGACATTTTTTACGATATGATAAAAGTTTTAAAACAAATTTTGTACTTATTAACTCTAAAAATGCAAATGCAATGACTGGAGAAAAAGGTATTGAAGATATCAATAATCTTTTTGCATCTTTAAAAAATACATTTCCTACAATTGAAAATCCTATTATGAGTAGTACAGGTGTTATTGGTGTAAGAATACCTCAAGAGAAAATTTTAAATGGGGCATTACAATTTGATTTAACACAAAAAAATGGGACAAATCTTAGTCAAGCTATTATGACAACAGATGGCTATCCGAAAACTACTTTTTATGAAGTAAAATTAAAAGATGGATCAACATTTAAAATAGGTGCAATTGCTAAAGGTGCTGGAATGATTAATCCGAACTTAGCAACAATGCTTTGTTTTATCTGTACTGATGCTGCTATTCCAAAAAATGATATGAAAGAATTATTAGTAAAAAATAGTAAAACAACTTTCAATGCAATTAGTGTAGATGGAGATACTTCTACAAATGATACTGTATTACTATTAGCAAATGGGAAATCAAATGCTTATGACAAAGATGCTTTTTGTGAAGCTTTACGACTTGTAATGCATGATATGGCTATGTTAATGGTTGCTGATGGTGAAGGAGCAAAAAAAGCTGTTGCATTTGAAGTAAATGGGGCAAAAGATGATGATGAAGCAGAAATTATTGCAAAAGCATTATCAAACTCATTACTTGTAAAAACTGCACTTTTTGGAGAAGACCCAAACTGGGGAAGAATCGCTTCAACTATTGGGGCTAGTGGGATGGCTTGTGATGAAACAAAACTTACAATTACTTTTGGTAATGTTACAGTTTATAAACAAGGTGAAATACTATTTACAGCAGAGTTGGAAAAAGAAGCTGCACAAGTTTTAAAAGAAAGTAGTTTCAAAATTACCTGTGATATTGGTATTGCAAATGGATCTTTTACTGCTTGGGGTTGTGACCTTGGGTATGAGTATGTAAAAATCAATGCCGACTATCGTACCTAGTCATAAATGTAGATAAATGCAAAAAGAAGTTAATGAAAAAACAATACGACTAAGATATATTAGAGTTCTAGAAAAATTTAATACAAAAGCTATTTCTCTTTTGAAATACGATAATTTTGATCTAGAACTTTATAAAAAAGCTACTCTAAAAGCGTATGGAGAGCTTCAAAAAGCAAAAGTATGTGAACTTTATAGTGAATATCCAGTTGCTGTTAAAAACCTAGCACAAACCATTTTAGATACTCTACAGGAACACTCAAAAGACTTTGAAACAGAAAAAGCACTTATACTTAAAAAATCTAACTTATTAGAAAAACTCAAAAATAATAATCGATATAAAAAAGATAAACATAAGAAGAAACAATTTAATGATGGATACTAATGAATCTTTCAAATTATCAGGAACTTTAAAAAAAATACTTTTCTTTAATCAAGAGAATAATTACTACATAGCAGTTCTTGAAAATGATCAAAAAATTTGTGGTCAATATTTTGATACAGATTTAGAAAAACTTGTTGGTAGTGAAATCATTATCACAGGACGTTGGAACACCCATAAAAAATATGGAGTACAATTTGTTTTTACATCACTGGAACTTAAAGAAGCTGAAATATTTTTCTTTTTAACGAGAATAGTAAAAGGTGTCTCAAAAAAACTTGCATTAGAATTAACGCAAAAATATGACGATGATGAATTATGTGAAATTCTTGATAATACTCCTGCTAAACTTTTAGAATTTAAAGGAATAAAAGAAAAAAAACTCACACAAATAGTGACTTCTTGGAATAAGTTTAAACATCTTCGTGAACTTGGAAGTTTCTTAGCACAATTTGGAGTAAGTAGTAGTTTTATCAATAAAATATATCAATATTTTGAGAATGTAGAAAACCTCATAGAAAAAATCAAGGAAAACCCTTATATGCTTACTTCCATAAAAGGAATAGGATTTAAAAGAGCAGATGAGATAGGCACAAAACTTGGTATTGATAAAGAAAGTAACTTTCGAATTACTGCATGTATGAACTATACATTAAGAGAATTTTGTGAAGCAAATGGAAATAGTTCCATAAGTAAAGAACAACTTTTTTCACTTATGAATGAGGCACTAAACTTTAAAGAAAAAGATACTTTATACGAAAATGCACTTATAAGTCTTCTAGCTAAAGAGGAGATAAATGAAACTATAAAAGATAGATTTGCTCCAAATATTTATTTTCGATGTGAAACAAAAATTTTAGACATTTTAAAAAATAGAAAAGCACATAACAGAGATAAAAAAATTATTAAAGACTTTGAAACTTATATCACTAAAAAACAAGAAAGCTTAGGCTTTACCCTTAGTAGTGAGCAACAAAAAGCAGTAAGTCTTATCAATGATGGGGAAAATACTATTTTACTCATTGGTTATGCAGGAACTGGTAAATCTACCTCAAGTCGTGCAATACTTGAACTACTTGAAGAGATAATTAGTTATGATGATATTCATTGTATGGCACTTAGTGGAATCGCTGCTCAAAGAATATCTGATACAACAGGTTATAAAAGTAGTACTATTCAATCTTCCTTAGTAAAAATAGAAAATAGTGATAAAGATTATTTTGATTATAAAGTAATACTTATTGATGAATCAAGCATGGTTAATAGTGTCACTTTTTATAAAATATTATCTAGAATCGATCCTGATACAATTTTAATAATCGTTGGAGATGATGGACAACTTCCTGCAATTGGCGCTGGAGATATACTAAGAGATGCTATTAAATATGAACTAGCACCTATTTGTAAACTCACAAAAATATATAGACAAAATGAACATCAAGCAATAGCTGTTATTGCAAATGAGATACGATGTGGTCAAGTTCCACAATATAAAGATGATTATGAAGATTTTAAATTTATTGATGTCTCAATTGCTAACTATTATGTGCAAAAAGCTGTTTTAAGTGATTATGAGATAAATACTTTGCGAACTGAAAATAATCTTAATATTTTACACACTATTTTAAATATTACTGCAAATTATATAGAACCCATGTATAAATATATTCAAGAAAAACAAATTGATAAATTTCTTACACTTTTTCAAGTTATAACACCTATCAAAAATGGACCGCTTGGTGTTGAAAATTTAAATATCAATCTACAAAAACTTATCAATAACACTAAATCTGCAGGGATACAAACTAAAACCTATGAATATAAATTAGCAGATAAAGTAATACATATTAAAAATGAAAATATGAAATCACAAACAATGACTAGCTATAAAAGCGGCTCAACTGAATATGTAGAAAAAAGAGTATTTAATGGTCAACTTGGAATGGTGATAAAAATAGATTATGACAATACTAAACTACTAGTACTTTATCCAACTGATGATATGGTAGTATTTTATGATTTTGATACACTCGATAGTTTAATTTCACTTGCTTATTGTCTCACAATTCATAAAACACAAGGTATGGAGTATGAAAATGCACTTATTCCCATGAGTTTTAGTCATTTTATTATGCATAATACAAAATTACTTTATACAGCAATTACAAGAGCAAAAAGTATGTGTTATGTTGTTGGAGAAGATGAGGCTTTTAAAAGTGCTTGTAAGAAATTGGAAATAACAAACCGTCAAACAGTAATTGATGATTTGTTATCAACGAGAATAGCTATTTAACCTCGTTCGTGAAGTATTCTATCTAAAAGTGCAAATACTTCATCACTAGCATCTTCCATCTCTTTAAATGAAGTTAAAAGTTTGTCATAATCTAACTTCTCTTTTTTAATTTCATCAAAGACATGATGTGTACCATTATGTACACGTGAATGTGGATTATCTAATTTTGAATAACTAGGTGTATTAGCAAAATATCTTTTCCCTAATCCTTCATTGTACCATTTACCAAGTCTACAGTTTTTATGGTCAACAAACGCAAATGCTGGTTCCTTATTTGCTACAGATAAATATGTGTTTACTTTCCAAATAACATGATCCAGTTTTGCTAAACTCATAAAGATTCTATCTGTAATATGACCAAGCCCCGCAAAAGTATCTTTTGAAGTTACCATAACATCATTGATATTTGTAGAATAACTTACTGTTTCATTGGAAATATCATCTATTGCTTTTGTCATAATTGCAAATTTTTTATTTGTTTGTTCGACACTATCTTGGATAGAATTTACTACATTCGTAATCTCTTTAGCGGCTTCAGCACTTCTTGTAGCAAGATTTCGTACCTCTTGTGCAACAACTGCAAAACCTTTACCAGCTTCTCCTGCTGTTGCAGCTTCTACTGCTGCGTTTAAAGATAAAATATTTGTTTGGAAAGATATTTGATCAATAGTTACAACAGCATCAGCAATATTTGAAGCTTTTGTATTCAACTCACTTACAACACTATTAATTTCTGTAGCATTATTATTTAATGAAGCAATATCATTGACTATAGTATTTAATTTGTTTTTAGATTCTTCATAAGTAGAATTTATTTTATAAGACTCACTTAAATTTGTTCTTGCTAATTCTGTAGACTCTGAAATATTTGCTTGAATATCTAAAAGACCTTTTTTAAGATTATCATTTTGATATTTAAAAAGAGTTTTTAATTTTTCATCCTTTGTATCTATAGATTTTTCTTGGACTTGATGTTCTTTTAAATGGACGATCTCATCTTTTAACTGTTGTAACTCTTTTACTAATGTCTGATTAGTTTGTTCATTGGTTAATAACTTTTTATTTAAAGTATCTACTTCAATTCCTAACTCATCTTTTTCTTTTTTTAAAATCTCTATTTGATTTTTAGAAGATTCCAATTCCTGTTTTAGTCCACTATTAAAAAACATCTTCAATATCCTTACTTATATAAAGTCTCAATATTGGTTATTATACAAAAATTAGATTAAATATCCAACACTAAAGAAACTTCATCACAAACAGGAAAATGTTTACATTTAATACAATCTGCCCATATTTTTGTTTCTGGAATACTCTCTTTTGGAATTTCCACAAAATTAAAAAATTCAAATAATTGTTTCTTATAGGTAAGCACTAATAACTTTTTTAAATTTAGAAATTTTGCTTCATCTATTGCCTTTTGAATAAGCTCTTTTGCAATTCCATGATTTCTATAACTTTCTTGAACAACTAAACTTCTAATTTCAGCTAACTCTACAGTATGTATATGAAGAGCAATGAAACCTACAATATCATCGCCATCTTTCACTGCTGTATATGAACGAATTGTTGTGGCCATCTCATTATAATTTCTATCTAGAATGTTACCATTTTCCACATCACGTGCAACTAGTTTTTGCATTTTTTCTATATCTAATACATTTGGTTTAAAAAAATTCAATTTTTCCATACCCTATTCTCCAAATAAATAATCAGCAATTCTTTTTTCTAAAGCTTGCATACCCTTATTCTTTAAATTACTTATAAAAATTCCATCTGGATATTCTCTTTGTAATTTTTGTAATTCTGTTTGTTTTAATTTATCAATTTTTGTAAAAGCATTAATAATAATCTGATCACCTCTTTTAATGTGATTTAAAAACTCATCAACACTTTTATCAATATCTAGTGTTGAGTGTCTTGAATCAATAAGATGTACAAAAATTTGTAATGAAGCTCTTTGTTCTAAAAAGTCTGTTAAATTTTTATGCCAATTTTTTTTTAATGATTTTGAAACTTTTGCGTATCCAAATCCTGGTAAATCTACAAATCGTGCATAATAGTTTTTTAACTCATTCTCTTCATTATAATCTTTAAATGTAATATCAAAATAATTAATTAGTTGTGTTTTTCCAGGTGTAGAAGAAGATTTTGCAAGTGTTTTTCTTTTTGTCAAAGAATTTAAAAGAGAACTTTTTCCAACATTACTTCTTCCTAAAAAAGCAATTTCTGCTTTATCTGGTGGTGGAGAATCATCTAATCTTTGTGCAGAAGTTGCAAAAGCTGCATCAACTATTTTTAAATCTTTCACTTTTGTTCCTTCTTTTCTTCAATTTTAAGTCTAAATTTTACTGGTTTATTTGCATCACCATCTATTTTTGTATGTCCTGTTTTTTCATCTATATAAATTTTATTTGCGGTAACTTTTTTACCCTCTTTTGTATCTTCTAAATACCCATTTCCTATAATGATATATTTTAATTCATCTGGGTAATATAACACAGTATCACCCTTACCTTTTAAGATATTTTGAGCTGTATGTATTGTAAAATGAACATCTCCTGTTGCTTTATAATCTTTTGGTATTTGTTTTTTCGAATTATCTTTTGATGGTACTGTATTAATAACTAATTTTTTACAAAGTAAAATATCTTTGTTTTTAGTCATTTTTACATTCCCTTTAAATATCATAATTTGCTTTGTTTCATCTGCTTCAAAAAATGATGCATCAATATTAAGATATGTTTCTTCTGCACTTACGTAATTAAAACTAATTATTAAAAACAATATACTTATTAATTTATTCATTTATAACCTCTATTTTCATTTTTGTATTATCTGCTTTAATATACTTTTTCATTAAATCTAAATATAAATTATTACCATCAAAAGTATGATTATATTGTATAGCTTCAAAAGGTAAACTATTTTTTGCTATCTTTGTTTGAATGTTATACTCTAATTGTTCTGTTGTAATATCAATATCATTTTCTAATTGCAGATTTACATTACCATCAATATATAATTGATTTCCTATTTTAAGAAAATGATCTCCACTTACTATATTTGCACTATTTGCTGTTTCACCCTTACTTATTAGAGTTCCTGAGACTAACTCTTCTCTGGTTTTATACATATAAGCCTCATTAGAACGCACAACCTGATTTACTCCTTCTGTGGTTATATCATAAGCAGTAGAACTATAAAAACTAATTTCTGGTTTTTCTTGATTGTTTGTAACGACAACTTTTTCATCTTTTTCATAAAATAAAACTAATATGGAACATATAAGTAAAAAATATATGAACTTATTTATACCCATAGTTCTTTTAAACCTTTTAGCTGGTCTTCTTGTATTATATACTCAATCATCTCTCTTACAGCCCCAGAACCACCATTTTTTTTACATACAATGTTTACCATAGATTTAATATCATCAACAGCATCAGCAACACAAAAAGAAAGCCCCACTTTTTTTAACATTTTATAATCATTTAAATCATCGCCAATAGCAGCTGTTTGTGCCCAAGTAAGATTTTCTTCTTGTAGTATTTTTTCTAATATCTCATCTTTATTATCATATCCTTGATACAGATGTGTAATACCCAATTCTTTTGCTCTTCGTTCTACAAGTTGTGATTTTCTTCCTGTTATAATAGCAGCTTTTTTTCCCATCTTTTTAGTCCAAGAAGCTATAGCTAAACCATCTTTAACATCAAAACTTTTTAACTCATCACCACTATTTGTGTAAACAATGGAACCATCTGTTAATGTACCATCAACGTCAATGATAATTAATTCTATCATATTATAATACACCTTTAGTACTAGGAATTCCTAACTTCTCATTTTTTACTAATGCACGACGAAGAGCAACTGCAAAAGATTTAAATGCTGCTTCAATAATATGGTGTTTATTTCTTCCTCTATCTTGAATAATGTGTGCTGTAATTCCACTATTCATAACTAAAGCATGAAAAAACTCTTCAGCCAACTCAACATCAAATGAACCAACTTTTCCAAATATATCCATCTCATATACTAAAAAAGGTCGATTACTTAAATCTAATGCACAAGTTACACTTGCTTCATCCATCACTACAGTTGCATTACCATATCTCTCTACATTTGCAATTGGAAATATTGCTTTTTTAAGAAGTTGCCCTATTACTATTCCACAATCTTCTACACTATGATGATCATCAACATGCAAATCACCATCACAAGTAAGCTCAATATCAATACCGCTATGCTTACTTAATGCTTCTAACATATGATCAAAAAAGCCAATATTAGTTTTTATTGATGATTTTCCAGTTCCGTTAATATCTAAACTACAACTAATTTTTGTTTCTTTAGTAACTCGTTCTAATTTTTCCATTTAGTGTCCTTATTGAGCTATAATCATAGCTGTTTTTAGATTATTTGTTTCTTTAAAATCTCGTGCTTCATCTTCACTTCTAAATCCACTAATCCATACTCTTTTTATCTTTGTACCATTTAACATTCCATCTTTTAGAACAACTCGATATTTATTTTCATCTAAAATCATTTCAAATTTTCGTTTTGTTATATTTGCACCTTCAACTCTTGCAAATACACCAACCTGAACATAGTAGTTCCCAACAGTTGCTGTTTCTTGTTTTTCTTCATAAGTTTTAGCTATTTTTCCATTAAAACCAAGAACTGTTAATCGTACTTTTGCAGTCCCTTTTTTTACCATATTAACATCATGAGCTGCTTTATTTGAGAGATCTATTATTCTACCAGTAACAAAAGGTCCTCTATCATTAATTCTAACAATTGTACTTTTCCCATTATCTAAGTTGTCCACTCGAACCATTGTATTCATAGGTAATGTTTTATGTGCCGCTGTTTGTGCATACATATTGTAGATTTCACCATTACTAGTTTTTTTTGCATGAAAATCTGGACCATACCAAGATGCTATACCTTCAAATTGATCATTAACATGTGCAACAGTAGGATGATACGTTTTTCCAAATACCTCATAAGGACGCATGGTAGCTCTATGCATCGCTTGACTATCATTAATTTTTGAACTTGTTGATGCTGTTTTTTGATATTGTTGATTTGAATAAGATGAAGAGTAGTAACTTTTATCTACATAGCCATATCGACTACCACATCCTGTAAAAAATAAAATTAAAAAAAGTGCTACTAATTTATCTAAACTTAATAACAATTCTATCTCCTATTCTTATCATACTTGTTTTCAAGTTATTGTCTTTCATAAGTTGTTTAAAGTCTACATTATGTTTTGTAGCAATTTTATTTAAAGTATCTCCAACTCGTACAATATAATTAATAGGTTTTTTATATAAATCTGGATCAATAGGGATTATCAATTCTTGATTAAGACTTAAAAAATTTGATTTTAAATGATTATGTTTTTTTATTGTTTTGTAATTTAAAGAATATTGTCTCCCTATAGAAGCTAAGGTATCCCCTTTTTTAACTTTATAAATTTCATATTGTGTAGATTTTAAATTTTGTTTATTTGCATTGTATCTTGAAAGTTTTGAATATGGAATATACAGTGTATATGTGTCATTATCTAAAGGTAAAATATTTCTCTTTATATGTTGATTTAATTCTTTTAATTTATCTTTATCTATCCCTATAACCTCTGCAACATTTCGTAAAAGTACTCCTCCTTTTACCTCAATATTTGCAATTGGGTCACTAATTCCTCTATTTAAAAGATGTGTATTTTCATCTTTAATTAAAAAATCACTATTATTCATCATAGCAAGTGTAATGATTTTTCTTATATATCCACGACTCTCTTCTGGCAAATATTGACGATTAACACTTTTTTGAACCACTAAAAGTTTATCAATGTCTGGTTTATATTTCCATTTTTTTACTTCTTTATAAATTCTATTTAATTCATGAAATTTAACTCTTCTTGTTTGATAAAGTCTAATCACTTTTCTATATTCATTGATTTTAGGGTCTTTTCGACAAACTTTATATCCAACATCATCACAATACATATCAATTGTAGCTCGAGTTAATCCTTCTATAACTCTACCTTCACCACAATTGTATGCCACTGCTGCTAAATACCATTTATCAAACATATCATGCAGTCGTTGAAGATATTTTACTGCAGCTTGTGTTGACTTTACTATATCCATTCTTTCATCAATAAATTCATCAGTTTTAAGTCCATAATGGTTTGCTGTTTCTTCCATAAACTGCCACATACCTTTTGCGCTTTTATGACTTGATGCATCTAAAACAAAATTTGATTCCGCCATTACTAAATATAAGAATGCTGATGGAATATTATTTTCTCTTAAAACTTTTTTGATTTTAGGAACGAATAAATATGCATTATTTAATTTTTGTGTATATCGTTTCTGTGTATATTTTAAACTGTTTTGAAACTCTTGCTGTAGTTGATAATCTGTAATATATTCACTACTTATATCTAATTCTTCTAAAACTCTTAAATCACTATTTACAAATGCCGTACTTACTAATGTAGCATTCAAAAATGATGCTATAACAGACAATAATATTATTTTTAAAAACAATTTCAAACAAATACCTTTTATTTAAATTTAATAATTGTATATATTTTAGCTAAATTTATCTATTAAACTCTTTAAATAGGGCTTTTGCATTATTTGTGGTAAGATTTTCTATCTCATTTTTTGTTTTTTTTAAGATTTCTGAAATTTTAACCGCTATATCATTTGTATAAATTGGTTCATTTCTTGTTCCTCTGAAAGGATGTGGAGTCAAATAAGGTGCATCTGTTTCTATAAGAAGTTTATCCAACGGTATTTTTGGTAAAATTTCCACAAGTTTTTTTGCATTTTTAAAAGTAACTACCCCACCAATACCAAAATAAAAATTATGTTCACTCAAAATTAGTAAGTGTTCACTTGCATTATAACAATGTAAAACACCACCAACTTCTGAAGCATTATTTTCTATAAGAATTCTTCTACTATCATCAGAAGCATCTCTAATATGGACTATTAAAGGTTTTTTTACTTTTTTTGCAAATTCTATTTGTTCGATGAAAATATTTTTTTGGAGTTGTATATTTTGAAGTTTTTCTTGTTCATTATCAGGAAGTCTAAAATAGTCTAAACCACATTCTCCTACAGCTATACACTTAGGATGTGTAACATATTTTTCTAAAATATTTATATCAAAATTCTCTAAATCATAAGGATGGACTCCAACAGCAAAAAACACCTCATCATATTTTTCACTTAAAGCCACAGCAACTGGTAAATCTTTTGGATCTGCACCGGGTATTAAAAAGGCTTCAACACCATTTTGTAATGCAGTTTGTATAACATCATCAATATCACCTTGATATTGTATATTATCAAGATGACAATGTGTATCTATAATCGACATTTATAACAAAAAGACTAAGCAGCCATTCTTGTTTCAACTTCTTTTAAAAGCTCTGGTAGCTTTGAAACATCTTCTCTTTTAATCCAAGCTGTTATACCAAAATTTTTAAAAGCATCATAATCGCTAGGATCATCAATAATTGCTATTGAAGTGAACTTATCTTTACAAATTTCGTGTTTTTTCTCTTCATAGTCAAATATACTGTTTATATCCAATATTACAACATCCGCATCACCATCACAACCACTGTGCACAAAACAAATATCGTAACCTGCTGCTTCTACATCTTCAAAACTTGAAATTTTCATAACTTTCTCCAAAATGAATTATTAACTATTTTAACCAAACCTATCTTATGTAATTATAAAATATATCTTGCTGTATCTTCGTTTTGAGCAATATCTTCTAATTTCTCATGAACCAATTCTTTTGTGACTATTATTGTCTCACCATTATGCTCATCTGCTTCAAAACTTATATCTTCTAAAACTTTTTCAATAACCGTATGTAATCTTCTAGCACCTATATCTTCAGCTTTTTCATTGGCACTAACACTTAATTTTGCAAAAGATCTGATTGCCTCATCTTCAAACTCTAGATTTACACCTTCAACTTTTAATAACGCCTCATATTGTCTTAAAAGTGAGTTTTTAGTATTTGTCAGAATCTTATATAATGCTTCTTCATCAAGAGGATTTAACTCTACTCTTAAAGGAAATCTTCCTTGTAATTCAGGAAGAAGATCACTTGGTTTACTTACATGAAATGCACCAGCTGCTATAAATAAGATATGATCTGTTTTCACTTGACCATATCTTGTATGTACACTACTTCCCTCAACTATTGGAAGTAAATCTCGTTGTACCCCTTCTTTACTTGGGTCTGAGTTTTTACTTGTATTTCCAGTTGCAATTTTATCTATCTCATCGAGAAAAATAATACCACCATTTTCGCATCTGTTTACCGCTTCTTGTTTTAAAGCTTCTTTATCTAATAAAGAGTCACTAGCTAATACTCTTAATTGTTTTTTTGCTTCTTTGATAGTAACTTCTTTTTTAATCTTCTCTTTACCCATTTTACCCATCATATTATTGATGCTTTCGCTAATAGCACTCATATCCATAGGTAAATTACTATCAACAATCTCTACATGTGTTGTCTTAGGAAGTTCTATAGTAATTTTTTTATCATCCATTGAACCATCTTTTACTTTAGTTTCCATCATATTATAAGTTTTTATAAATGATTCTTTTGCATTTTCACTTGCAGATTCTGGTAATGGAGGAACAAGTATTTCTACAATTTGTCTAATTACTTCTTCATCTATAGAACCTTTGATTTGCTCTTCATATTCTCGTGTCACTAGATTATAAGACTCATGTGCTAAATCTTTTATCATAGATTCAACTTCTCTTCCAACATAACCAACTTCAGTATATTTACTTGCTTCAACTTTAATAAAAGGCAAATTCATCATCTTTGCCATACGTCTAGCTATCTCAGTTTTACCTACACCAGTACTTCCTATCATAAGGATATTTTTTGGCATAATCTCTTCTTGCATTGCGTCGTCTAACTGCATTCTTCTATATCTATTTCGTAAAGCAATTGCAATTGTTTTTTTTGCATCTTTTTGACCGATGATATAATCATCAAGATAAGATACTATTTGTTTTGGAGTCATATCCATTATTTTTCTTCCTTATCCAATGTTAATGTTTTTATATTCTGATTTGTATAAATACAAAGTTCTCCAGCTGTCATTAAAGACTCTCGTACAAGTTCTAATGGTTCTAAATTTGAATGTTTTTTTAGAGCTCTTGCTGCTGCTATTGCATAGTTTCCACCACTTCCAATAGATGCTAAACAGCCATCTTCTGGTTCAACAACATCCCCAGTACCACTTAATATAAAAATATGATTTTCATTTAAAACCAACATCATAGCTTCAAGTCGTCTTAGTGTTTTATCTTTTCGCCACTCTTTAGAAAAATTCACAACTGATTTTAATAAATCACCTTTTGTATTTTCTAAATGTGCTTCAAACATATCAAAAAGATTAAAAGCATCTGCAGTACTTCCTGCAAATCCTGCTAATACTTTCCCATTATAAAGTGTTCTTATTTTTGTAGCATTATTTTTTAAAACAGTATCACCAAATGTAACTTGACCATCTCCACCAATTACTGCTGTTCCATCTTCACTTTTGTATGCAAGTATTGTAGTTGCTTCAAACATAAATCAGACTCCTTAAATCTCAGCAATTACATCTATTTTAGCAATTGCATGAATTCCATTTCCTAGTTTACAATCAGCTTCAAATATACCTATAGATTTTATTTTATCTGTAATTGTTATTTGTTTTTTATCAATAGCAATATTTGCTTGTTCATACATTACTTGTTGAACTTCTTTACTCGTAACACTTCCTATTAAATGTCCATTCGCTCCAACTTTATGTTTGATTGTAAATTGAAAACTATCAATTTTTTCTTTAATCTCTTTAGCTTCTGCAATTTCAGCTTCTAATACTGCTTCTAAGTTTGCTTGTTCTTGTGCCCACTCTTCTAAAACTTCTGGTGTAGCGTGTTTAGCAAAACCTTTTCCTATTAAAAAGTTTTTTCCGTAACCATCTTTTACCTCTTTAACTTCTCCTGCTTTTCCTAAAGACTTTACATCTTTTATTAATAATACTTTCATTTTAAATCCTATTTTTAGTTACTCAGTTTAATAAATTTTTGGAATTATACCATAGAACTTCTTTGATGAGATTTGTAGAATATTTACTAAAGTATTTTATTTAGCATCATTAAAAGTTTATTATTATCTATTGGTTTACTAAGCCAAGCTCTTGCACCAATATGTTTACCATATTCGATTAGATCATTACTTATATAATTAACAAGCATAATAATTGGTATTTGATCATATCGTATGTTTTGTTTTATTTTTGTAATCATCTCTTTTGTACCAATATTTGGCGTAGTTAAATCACAAATAATTAAATCTATATCATGATTTTCTATTTTTTTATATCCATCAGCACCATTATCTGCAATAAAAATATTATATCCATTATCAAGTGCCAGTTTTTTTATCATATATCTCATAATTGTAGAATCTTCCACTATTAGAATCGTTTTTTTCTCTATCTCTTTTGTATTTTCATCAGAAGCTTGATGAAGATAAAAATCAAATTCTTTTTCAAAATAGATTGTTAAACTTTCCACCAATTCATCATCAAAAATACCCATTGAAACATTTTTAATAGATAGGGAAATATAATCTTTAAATTCAATAAATAATGAACATATAGTATCATTCATAGTTATTTTTTTATTTCTTATTGCATCTAGTACATCTTCTGCTTTATGGGTAACTCCAACTAAAGAAAACATACCTAATAAATCAGAGGTACTTTTTATAGTATGAATATCTCGAAATATTTCATTAATAACTTCTGTACTATAATCTCCGTTTTTAAGATCAACAAGAGCATTCTCTAAGCTTATAATTTTATTATTAAACTCATCGAAAAATATATTTTGATCAAATTCCATTTTCATCCAAATTTTAATTTATTGTAGTTATTATACCAAATAAGGATTAAAATATGAAAATGATAACTATTCTAAATAATAGAATTGATGAAATAAAAAATGAAGTTTTAGCACTAGTGGATAATCAAAAAATAAATTTAACAGATAAAAATGCTTTAATGCAACCATTAGTTGAAGAAAAAAAAGTTCTTGAGCATACTCTTGTTTATCTTGAAAAAATCAAAAATACAAACTATAAGGGATTATGTGGTGGTGGATAATTTGTAATTTTTATCTATTTAAGTTAAAATATAAGTTTATTTTAGTATTATTCGCTTTCCATTTGTAGTGTTGATTACATTTGAGATTAAATATACCAATCAGGAGGTCCATTATGGCTTTAGATCAGGACGTAAAACAAGAGATTATCTCTAAATACCAAAGAGATGGAAAAGACACAGGTTCAGCAGAAGTACAAATAGCAGTATTAAGTGCACAAATAGCTAGATTAACAGATCATTTAAAAGAAAATCACAAAGATCATCATTCAAGATTAGGTCTATTAAAAATGGTTGGAAAAAGAAAAAGACTTCTTAAATACTTAAGAAGAACAGATTTCGCTAAATTTACACAACTAGTTGCTGATTTAGGAATCAGAGCAAAATAGTTTTAACTAAAACTATTTTTATAAAGGGGAGGTAGCTTTTGCTATCTCCCCTTTTTTCTTAAATTAACTTTAATCCAAATAAAACAAAAATTGTCTTAATTAAAACATTACAAGAATTTTAGTACAATCCTCTAATCTTTAAAATAGTAGGAATAATATGTTATTAACAAAAAAAAGTGAATATGCTTTATTATCATTAGTAAGTATTGCAAAAAGTGATCAACCTAAAAATGTGGATATATTAGCAACAGAACTTAATATATCAAAATCTTTTCTAGCTAAAATTTTGCAAAATCTAGCAAAAAATGGAATACTTAATTCATATAAAGGGAATAATGGAGGATTTACTTTAAAAAAATCTTGTGAAGAACTTACTATTTTAGAAATAACTACTATTGCCGAAGAAAAACTTCCTTCAGTATTTGAATGTACTAGCGATAATAGTACTTGTAGTGCAAGTGTAAATGGAGGTTGTACAGTTTTTCCACTACTTGCAAATTTACAAAATAAAATCAATGGATTTTTAGATAATTTAACATTAAAAGATATTTTATAATCAAAAAAAAGAGAGTTATAATTACTTTTAGTGTATAATAACTATACAAAATATTACAAGGTTTTTTAAAAATGAAGTTTTTTCACATCTCACATACAGATATGGATGGCTATGGTTGCCAACTTATATCAAGAAAAATTTTTCCAGAAGGTACTTTTTTAAATGCTAATTATGGTCTGGAAGTAAAACTATTTATAAATGAAGTATTAGAAAATATACAGCAAATTTCAAAAGATGAAGAGATTCTTTTTTTGATTACCGATTTAAACCTCACAACAGATGAATCAAAAAACTTAGATAAAAAAATCTCTAATCTTATCAATGATGGTTATAAAATCACTTTACAACTTCTAGATCATCATATCACTGGGAAAAAAAGTAGTGAGAAATATGAGTGGTATTTTTTAGACACTTCAAGATCTGCAACACTTATTACCTATGATTATTTCTGTACAAATTATGAAAAATTTGAAGAGAAATGTGAACCTCATTTTTCTAAATTAGTTCAAGCAATAAACGCTGCAGATATTTGGAAAGACAAAGATGAACTTTTTGAGTTTGGGAAAGTTTGTATGAGTATGATTACTAAATCATTTGAGATAAACAATCTTTTGTTCCCAACACAACATAGAGACTACAAACACTTTTTATTAACAAAAGCTTTAGATTACATCACTATGGAAGATGGATATATTTTACTTGATGAAAAAATATACCACTTTAAAAAAGAATTTTTAAATAATAGTGGTATAAATAATACACTTGATAATTTAAGTTCTTCATATCTTGTAGATTCTTTAGACAGTAAAAAAGAAGAACTTACTGTTTATTATAAAAACTTCAAGGGCCTTTTAACCTATAGCTTAGGGAATATATCAATTTCTGCTAACGCATTTTTAAAAGCAAATCCTGATTATGACTTTTTTATGGATATTGGAAGACGGGGGCGGGCTGGATTTCGAGCAGACAATAAAATAGATGTATCAGTTCTTGCTCAAAAACTTGCTAATGGTGGAGGACATCCTAATGCTAGTGGAGCAGCATTTGATGACTTTAAAGAAAGTTCTTTGTACAGTGATGTTAAAAAATATGTACAAGATAAATTAAATAAGTGTGATTAGTAATATGAATAAATTTATAGCAAAATCTGAATCATCAAAAAAACTTTTAAATATAGCACAAATCTCTTCAAGTTTACCTGTTAATATTTTGATTATAGGACCTAAAGGTGTTGGAAAAAAAATATTAGCACAAAATATTTTACCAGATGCATCAATTTTTGATGCAAGAACATTAGAAGAAACTCTTATAAATAAAACAGCAAATATTGAAGAATATGTAGAAATAATTATTACAAATATAGAACAAGTTGTTAATAAAAAAGAATTTTTAGAAAGACTTATTCATATTAAAGTTGTAGCAACTTCAACATATTTACCTCAAGATATTGAAGCTTCATTTGCAGTAAAATTAGATATTCCACCACTAGCAGAGAGAAAAGAGGATTTAGAAGAATTAATTAAAATATATCTTAAAGAGGCAAAAGAGATTTATGAAATAGATATTGAATCAAAAGATATAGATATAGATTTATCAACAAATGGTGTTTCTTTGAAAAAATCTATATTTAAAAATTCAATATTAAAATCTTTAAAAGATGAAGATATGAGTTATAGTTTAGAACAATTTATATTGAACAAATTAAAAAAAGAATACAACTACAAAGATTTATTGGAATATTTTGAAATTCCTTTATTAAAAGCAGCAAAAAAAGAGTATAAATCTCAATTACAAATGGCTAATAAACTACAAATCAATAGAATTACTTTGCGAAAAAAAATAGACCAATACTCTGCTGAGTTAGAAAACTAGGAGCTAAAATGAAAGATTTTTATGAACAACTAATAGAAAATGATCTTAATCCATATCTTTTATTTGATTCAAGTGGGAAAGTAAAAAGCTATAACAAAGAGGCAGAATTTTTACTAAACTTTGTTAGTATTAAAGAACTTTTTCAACTTGCAGTTTCAAATGCTAGTTTAAATTTTGGTTTTAATCATAAATATGTATCTTTAAAATACAATAAACAATCATACTATGCAATACTTGTAGGTTATGCAAATGATGATGAGATTGCTCTTAGACTCTATAAAGTAGTATCAAATAGCACTCATACAATTAAAGATGAAAAACTAAAACTTGTAAATATCTTCAGTCTTATAGATTTATCAAAAAACAGTACTCTACTTCATTCAAAATTAGAAATTAATGAGTTATACGATATCTCTATTCCTGAAGTCAAAATTAATATTAATGACTTTTTATTGTGCTTAAATGAATGTTTTTCAATTTTTAAAGATAAAAAACATATTTCACTTCAAGTTTACATTAAAACTGGAGAATATGAAATAATCAATCAAAAAAAATGTAAAATTGTTGCTTTAGAGTTTATTTCAAATGAAAATCTTTCTTTTGATAAAAGTATTGAAAAAAACCTTGAAAATAAAGCAATTAAATCTAATGCAAATATATTTTTTGACCATAACTCAATCAAACTAGAACTTCCTATGATATTATAGTTGTACATTAATTATACAATTATGCTCTTTTAGAAAAAATTATTCTTGCTATAATTGTATAATTTTTTCTAAGGATTTTAAATGACACCTGAAATATCTTATGTTATTGATACATTTTTTGCATTATTTGCTTTTGTATTAATAATTTTTATGGTTCCTGGCTTTGCTATGCTTGAAGCAGGAATTGTAAGAACTAAAAATGTTACATCAGTTTTAATGATGAATACAATGATTTATGCTGTAGCATCTATGGCTTTTTTACTTGTTGGCTATTCTATAGCTTTTGGTAATTTTGGCAGTGATAGTATGAGTGCTTGGGCAGCATTTTTATTTCAAATGGCTTTTGTTGGTAAGGTTATTAATATTATCAGTGGAGGAGTAAGTGAAAGAGCAAAAGTGATTCCTCTAGGTATTTTTGCTATTGTTATGTCTTCGGTAATTTATCCGTTAGTTGTAAATTGGTCTTGGGGTTCTGATATGCTTGAGGGAACTCTATTTGACTTAACTATGTATGACTTAGCTGGAAGTACAGTTATTCATTCTACTGGTGGTTGGGCATTATTAGCAGCTATAATGATAATGGGTGCAAGACATGGAAGATATCCAAAAGATGGTGGAGTTAGAGTAATTCCAGCATCAAATATCCCACTTGTAACACTTGGAGCATTTTTATTATGGATTGGTTGGTTTGGATTTAATGGCGGAAGCGTAGGAAGTATTGCATCAAAAGAGAGTGCAAATGCTGTTGCTCTTACTATTTTAAATACAAACACAGCAGGTCTTTCAGGTGCAATTATCTCAGGACTTATCATGTACTTTATCTATAAAAAACTAGATATTACAATGGTTTTAAATGGTGCTTTAGGTGGTTTAGTAGCAATTACTGCTGGGCCTGATTTATACAATATCTATCAACCAATTTTAATAGGTGGAATTGGTGGTGCTTTAGTTGTAGCAGCTGTTCCATTTTTTGATAAATTAAGACTTGATGATCCAGTTGGAGCACTTTCTGTGCATCTTGTAAATGGTATTTGGGGGACTTTAGCTGTTGGTATATTTGCTAGTAATCCTAGTGAAGGTATTACATTTTTTGGACAGCTCAAAGGTGTAATTACAATTGCAGTTTTTGCTTTTATAAGTAGTTATATAGTATTATTCATTATAAATAAAATCATACCTTTAAAAGTAACACATGATGAAGAACTTGAAGGTCTTGATGTTAATGAATGTGGGGTTGAAGCTTACCCAGAATTTAAACGAGCTTTTTAATTAAATTAAACAATAAGAAGGATTACAATGAAAAGAATTGAAGCAGTTATAAAACCATTTAAATTAGAAGATGTGAAAGAAGCTTTAACACAGGCTGGTATTACAGGTATGACAGTAAGTGATGTAAAAGGTTACGGAAGACAACAAGGTCACTCAGAACTTTATAGAGGTGCAGAGTATGTTGTAGATTTTTTACCAAAAATCAAACTTGATTTAATCGTAAATAGTGAAGATGTAGATAATGTAGTTAAAATTATAGCAGCAGCTGCAAAAACAGGAAAAATTGGTGATGGAAAAATATTCGTTTCACCTATTGAAAAAATCATCAGAATTAGAACTGGTGAAGAGGACGAAGAAGCGATATAGATACTAGATGTATCTATGTTGCTGATGAGAAGGCTATTAAGTAGCTTCTTCTCTTTAATTAAATTTTTTTCTAAAAAATAAAATCAATAACCCTCAAATCAAAATAAATCAAAACTAAAAACAACACCGTACTTAAAAATACTATGGCAGTTACATCATAAGGTTTACAATCATACAGTGCAGCTATATTTACATTATTCACTGCAAGTGGCACAAGTAATGAGATTATCAAAATAGCAGCTATATCGTTTGGCAATGGAGATATAAAAACAACTATCATACCAACAAGTGGTAAAAATATAAGCTTCACAAAACTTGTACTCAAACTCAATTTATAATTATGTGAAGCAATTTTTGTTTTTGCCAAATACACTCCAAAAATAATAAGCTGTAAAACAATAGTTGCATAAGCAGCCATTTGTAAAATAAGCTCAAGTTGAGGATGTATAGAAAAACCTCTATAGTTAAAATATAATGCAAATAAAGCAAACCAAAGAATAGGTATTTTTACCATTTGTAAAAGTGATTCTTTAAAACTAAAAGAACTTTTAGCAAAAAAGTAAATCCCTACAGTATATATAAAAAAGATATTTGCAATATTGATAATACTTGTATAAGGAACACTACTTTCCCCTAAAAGTGCAATTCCAAGTGGGATTCCTAAATTTCCAGTATTTCCTATAAGGGAAGTAGCTATAAAAATTGATCTATCCTTTTGTTCATCAAAAAAATATTTTCCAAGAAATATCAATATCACTAAAACAATTGTCACAATTATAAAATATAAAAACGGTGTGAGAACTAAATTAAAATCTATCGGCGTTCTTGTAAGTCCCCAAAAAGTTAACATAGGTTGTAAAAAATATAAAGAGATAAGAATCAAAGTTTTTTCATGAATATCATCTTGAAATACTTTTTTGGCAATAAAACCTATAAAAATAAAAAGGTAAATTGATATTACAGCTAAGAGTGTTGACACGATAATCTTTCTTTAGTAAATTTTGTGTGATTATACAATAAAGTAGTTTACTTCAATGTTATTAAAAAAATTGTAAACTTACACCCATGAGAATAAATAGAAATATACGACAAAACTGGGCAAAAACATATTCAAGTGATGCCAAAGAAATTTTATATCCAAACAATGAAGCTGAAGTAATCCACATAGTAAAATATTGTAACGAACACCAAACAAAACTGAAAGTTGTAGGTGGAGGAGATAGTTACAATGACATCTACTGTCCAAATATAAATGGGATCTTATTAAGTCTTGAAAAGTTTTCAAAACTTTTAGAGGTAGATAGAGAAAATCATACAGCAACATTTGAAGCTGGTATGATGATGCCAGATTTAATCAAACAACTAAAACCGTATAACCTTACTCTTTCAAACTTAGGAACTAATATCTTTGATTGTGTTGCAGGAAGCTGTAGTACTGGATACCATGGAAGTGGAATAAACTACAAAATATTCAGCTCTTTTGTGAAAACTTTTGAACTTATCACTCCAACTGGAGAGAAAAAAATAGTTCATAATAGTGATGAAGAGTTTGATATCTATGCTGTAGGTTTAGGCGTATTGGGAATCATAACAAAAATCACTTTACAATGCGAGCCATCTTTTAATCTTGAAGTAACAGAACAAAAGATGAGTTTAGAAGAAATAGAAAAAAATTTTGATGAGCTGCTCAAAAATAATGAGCATTTTAAATTTATTTGGATTCCACATACAGATGATTTTATGATATGGCTTGGGAATAGAACTACAAAAGAAGAAGCAAATAAATTAAAAAAATTTAATACATACTTCATCTATGGATTACTTATCAATAACTTTTTGCATGAATTTTTACTCTTTTTTGCCTCATTTAAAAGAACACTTATCCCAAAAATAAATAAACTTATGGCAAAAATACTATTACCTCAAAAAAATATCTCTGTATGGAAATCATATTGGGCATTTTTCTTACCACATTTACTCAAACAAGATGTTGTAGAGTATGCTTTTGATATCAAAGATACTTTTAAAGTTTTTCGTGAAGTTATAGAAACCATCAAAGAAAAAAATATTTATGTCGATACTCCAATAGAGGTACGATTTGTACAAAAAGACAGTTATTGGCTAAGTCCTACAGGAGATACAGATAGTTGTTGGATAGGAACAAAAATACATTTTCCTTATGGAAGGAAGCCAGAATATTTGAAATATTTTACAACTGTTGATGAGATATTGTTAAAATACAATGGAAGACCACATTGGGGAAAACAGTTTAGAATTTCCCAAGAGGATTTTAAAAAAGCTTATCCAAAATGGGATGATTTTTGGAGTTTTGCAGATAAAGAAGACCCAAATAAAATACTACAAAATGATTTTGTATCAAGATTAAGGAAATAAGATTAATTTAATCTAAACTTAAATTAATTTTGGGTAAAATTCGCGTTCAATTTAAAACAAGGAAACAAAATGTTACAAGGTATACTTAGAGATAGTATCGCAAAACAACCAACAAAACAGTTAAGACGAGATGGTTATCTAATTGCCAACATTTACGGAAAAGGTATGGAAAACGTAAATGCTGCATTTAAAGTAAATGATTACGTTAGATATTTAAAGAACAAAGAAACAGTTGCATTTGATGTAGATGTTGCAGGAACAACTTACAAAGTTGTTGTTCAAGAGTATCAAAAACACCCTATTACTTCAGCATTATTACATGTTGATTTAATGGTTGCACAACCAGGTGTAAGAGCTACATACATGGTTCCAGTAAAAGCTGTAGGAACACCAAAAGGTCTTAAAAACAAAGGTCTTTTAGCATACCACAGAAATAGAGTTGCAGTTAAATGTACAATTGAAAACTTACCACAAGAATTCAAATTTGACGTAACAGATTTAGATACAGGTGACAACTACCTTGTAAGAGATATTGAATTACCAACAGGTGTTGAATGTTTCTTAGACCCAAGAGTACCAGTTGTTGGTGTAATCAAAGCTAAATAATCTAAAGTTTAGATTGTTATGTACTTAATCGCTGGACTTGGTAATCCAGGTGATAAATATAAACTTAACCGACACAATATAGGTTTTTTGGTTATCGATGAGATAACCAAAAATCTACAAACTACAAATATCACAAATCAAAACTTCAAAGCTGAAGTGAAAAAACATCTTACAAATATTTATGCCAAACCACAAACTTATATGAATGATAGTGGTTCATCAATTATAAATATCGTAGAGTATTATAATATTGAAAATAGCAATATTATAATAGTACACGATGATTTAGACTTACCATTTGGAACAGTAAAATTTAAAATGGGTGGTGGTCACGGTGGTCATAATGGACTTCGTTCTATTGATGCTCATATTGGAAAAGATTATATAAGAGTACGAATTGGTATAGGAAAACCTGAACATAAATCAGATGTAGCAAATTATGTTTTATCTGACTTTTCAAAAGAGGAACTAAAAGTATTAGAAGATATAATACCTCATACTATTAAAGCGATAGAGTCTTTACAGAGCTTATCACTTGAAGAGGTAAAATCAAAATACACAATTAAAGCTGATATATGAAAATAATTACAAAATATCTTTTATTAAAATATTTAAAATACTTTTTTATTATTTTGATCTCTTTAGAATTTTTCTTTGTAGGAATCGATCTATTACAAAACTTAGCTGATCTTCCAAAATCTGCAAACTTACAATTATTATATGTAATATACAATGCTTTTTTCACATTTACGATTACCCTACCCCTTTCATTGGTTTTTGGATGGATTGTTACTATTACTGTATTAGTTAAAAATAATGAACTAGTAAGTTTTTATTCTTTGAGTATATCAAAAGCTGATGTTTTACGACCTATTATTTTCATCTCAATTTTTATTACACTTATATTAATAGTTTTACAAGCAACACCTCTTGCTTATTCAGTTGAAAATAAAAATAAAATTTTAGATAACAGTTATTTTGTAAATGAAAAATCAAACATATTTTTAAAATACGATGATTACTTTATCTATTTTAAAAAGCTTTATCCTTTAGAAAAAAAAGCTGAAGATATTCATATTTTTAAAACTAAAAATCATGATATTGTAGAAATTATCGTAGCAAAAAAAGCTTACTTTCAAAACAATAGATGGTATGTTATTGATACCAAAATTACAAAAAAACCAGAAGTAATAGATTGGAATGATTCTAAACTTACTATAACAAATGAAAAATTTTTATATACACTAGAAGGATTTGAACCTAAAATTATTAATAATGTATATAAAGGGGAAACCCAATTTTCAATTATTGATGCTGTTCGAACAATATTATTATTAGAAGATCAAGACTTCAACACAAACAAAATAAAAACAATTTTATATTCACAAATATTTATGCCTTTTTTTGTTATACCATTAATAATTATTATCTTTTTATTCACAAATCCTAGTAGTAGATTTTTTAATACAGCAGGTTTTACTTCTATTACTATTTTTACGACATTAATAACTTGGGGAGTATTATTTTTACTTCAAAAATTAGCATTTGGAGGCATAGTTTTAGGAGAACTTGCTATAATAATGCCATTGGTTATATTATTTATTGTAACCTATTATATTTACAATAAAAAAGTTATTTAAATGAAAATAAAAGCTTATGGTATTTCACTTTATAAAGTGAACAAAAATAGTATTAAAATACTATTATGTAAATCTGTGTCAAGTAAAAATCGTTGGGGATTTTTAAAAGGTGTTCAAGATAAAGGTGAAGCAGATTTTCAAACAGCTATTAGAGAGTTCAAAGAAGAATCATCGATAACTGTTGAAAAAAAATATTTAGAAAAATATTTCGAACAAAAAAATAAGCAAAAAGATATTGCTATTTATCTAGTAAATTACAATAATATAAAAGATATTGAAAAATATTTTACAGATGACAAATTACAAAAAAAATATCTTTCATGGGAAAACAGTGATGCACAGTTTTTTGATATTACAAAATTACCAAATATCAAGAAAAAACAAAGTAAATTAATACAGGATGTTATAAAATATTTACAAAAGGGGTAAAGAATGGCCAACCTATCATTTTCCAATAACGAAAATAACTTTATAAAAGTATTAGGTGCCAATGGTGGAAAATCACATAATACAGACTTAACCTCTTTACAAGTTTCAAAAAATATCGTTATAGATGCTGGAAATTTAACCAATGAACAACATGATATTGTTGTTGAAATTGATCATATTCTCATAACACATTCTCATCTTGATCATATTATTGATATTGCATTTCTTATTGATAATACTTTCGAACTTAGAAAAAAACCACTCAAAATATATGGAAGAAAAGAAAATTTAGAACATATACATAATCATCTATTAAACTGGGAAATCTGGCCTGACTTTACCCAAATACCACTAATTAACTCAAATTGTAATGCTATAGAATTAATTCCAATAGAACTTAATACACCATTTATAATAGATAATATAACAATAACTGCTATAGAAAACAATCATACAAAATCTAGTAATGGCTATATTATACAAAAAAATGATCATGCTTTATTATTTACTTCAGATACATACTGTTGTGATACTATTTGGGAAAATATTAATACAAATCATAAGATTTCAACTGTTATTATCGATGTTTCTTTTCCCTCAAGAATGGAAAAATTAGCATTTGACAGTAAACATCTTACACCGAGTTTATTACAAAAAGAACTTACAAAACTTACAAGAAAAGATATAACTTTACACTTATCTCATCTAAAACCTTTTTATCTACAAGAAATAACAGATGAAATAGATACCTTAAAACTTTTACTTAATGATGGTACGATTTTAAAAACAAACGATTGTATTAGGTATTAATTTATGAATAAGCATTTTAAAAAGTTTCTTTTTTACTTTTTACTAGCTCTTTCTACTTTTGTAGTTTTGTTTTATTTTTATACTTATATTCCCAAAACATTAAACTCTTTTGATAATAGATTAAGAGATTATATGTTTATTTTAAGAGGAGAAGTTGAAGATAGTAAAAATATCGTTATTATCGATTTAGATAATAAATCATTAAAAGAAGTTGGACAATGGCCTTGGAGTAGAGATACAGTTTCTGATTTATTAATCAATCTCACAAACGCAGGCGTTGGACTGGTTGGATTTGATATTGTTTTTGCAGAAGAAGATAGAACTAATCCTACAAAAATAATAGAAAAATATCATATTTCCACAACTAAAGAGATACCAGATAACGACAAATATTTTGCTTCAATTATTTCACAAACACCTACTATTTTGGGATATCAATTTCAACTTTCGCGTGATGATTTTGCAGAACAAAGAACACCTGATATACCTGCAATTTTCATAGAAAAAAATCTAACTGAATATAATAAAGATTTAGTAATCAATGCTTTTGGAACCATTTTAAACTTGCCAATCATTCAACAAAGTTCTTATTCTAGTGGATTTTTCAATAATGTTCCTGATGAGTCTGGTGTAGTACGAAGTGTCCCTTTAATTATAAAATACAATGAACAAATATATCCATCATTAGCACTAGAAATTATTCGAGTTATTTCGGATATTAAAAAAGTTTTTATCAACTATGATGAAAATGGTGTTATTAATATTCAACTTGGAGATTTTATTATTCCAACGGATAGATATGGAAGATCAATTGTAAATTTTAGAGGTGGTGCTAAAAGTTTTCAATATATCTCTGCTGTAGATATACTCAATAATAATTTTAATAAAAAAGATATTGAAGGGAAAATAGCTATTATTGGTACAAGTGCTGCTGGACTGTTAGACTTGCGAGCTACACCTTTTGAATCTGTTTACCCTGGGGTTGAAGTACATGCAAATATTATAGATAATATTTTAACAAAAGATTTTATCTCTAAACCTTCTTGGGTTGATGGTCTCAATATTTTACATATATTTTTACTAGGTTTTATTATCATTATGTTAATAGCTTATTTACCTTTGTCTATTGCATTAACGATTATTGCTATTGTAACTATGTTAGATATTTATCTTATATTTGTATCTTTATTTACTTATGGTTTGATTCTAAATATTTTATTTCCTATTTTAACAATTATATTAACAAGTATTAGTGCTATAACATTGAACTATTTTCTTGAACAAAAACAAACAAAAGCTATTAAAAATAAATTTGCTTCAAAAGTATCTAAAGAGGTTATGGAATCACTTCTTGCTAATCCTGAAGATACCTCTTTTGCAGCAAATACAAGAGAAGTAACGGTATTTTTTAGTGATGTAAGAGGTTTTACAAATATCTCAGAAGCAATGCCTAATGCAAAAATTCTTATTGAATTTATGAATGAATATATGGATCCTATGACAGATATCATCATTAATCAACATGGTACAATTGATAAATTTATAGGTGATGCTATTATGGCATATTGGAATGCACCAGGAGATGTACCAGATCATCCACAACGAGCCGTGAATGCTACGTTAGAACAACTACACTATTTAGATACACTCAATAAAAAACTCGAAGCTGATGAGAGATTTAAAGCTGTAGTTCAAATGTCAAAAGAACTTAATATACCAATTGTAGATATTGGAATTGGTCTTAATACTGGTGAAGTTATCGCTGGAGAAATGGGAAGTAGTCAAAGAAGTGACTATACAGTAATTGGTGATCCTATTAATCTTGGAGCAAGACTTGAGTCACTTTGTAAATTTTATAACTCAAAATGTAATATTTCTAATTTTACAAAAGAAAGATTGCCTCAAGATGAATATATTTTTAGATTTTTAGATTTAGTAACTGTAAAAGGGAAAAAAGAACCTATTGAAATTTGGCAAATCATAGATTATAATAGAGATGAATCTATGCACAAATTATATAAGGTTTCCAAAGAGAGACTCAATGAAGAATTAGAACTTTATCACCATGCTGTAGAATTATATAAAAAAAGTAATTTTAAGGAAGCTTTGGAAATATTTACCACACTTAATAATTGGGAAGATAAAACCAATAAAAATATTTACAGAATTTACATTGAAAGGTGTGAACATTATATAGAAGAACCACCAAAAAACTTTAATGGTGTTTTTGTTCATACTACAAAAGGGTAATCTTATGATTTTTTTAGGTATAATAACTCATGGATAGCCAAGAAAATAATTATATACACTTGTTAAATGAAATAGGATATCTCCTATCTACTGAAAAGAACTTGCATTTAATAATGCAAAAAATTCTTACTGCTGCTAAAAAAATAACAAATGCAGATGCGGGAACATTTTATCTTTTATGTGATGATAACAAATCTTTAAAATTTACAGCAGTTCAAACAGATTCGTTAAATATAAGTCTCTCTAGTGCAGAGGGAACTATACCTTGGCCAAATCTTCCTTTATATAAAGAAGATGGTTCTCAAAATGATATTAATATATCAGTAAGTTGTGCACTTAATGATAAACTAATTAATATAGAAGATGTTTATAAATCAGAAGAATTCAACTTTGAAGGCCCTAAAGCTTTTGATGCTGCAACTGGCTATAGAACAAAATCAATGCTAGTTGTTCCTATGAAAAATTATGATGGAGATATTATTGGCGTTGTACAACTTATTAACAAACAAAACAAAGATGAAAAAAGTGTAGCTTTTACAAAAGATGATGAAGATTTAATTCTTTCTATGTCATCACAAGCTGCAATGTCTATAACGCAACAAAGATTAGTACGAGATTTAGAAAATCTTTTAGATTCTTTTATTCAAGCTATTGCAACAGCTATTGGGGAAAAGTCAAAATATACCCAAGGGCATATTAATAGAGTTTCAGAGATTGCTTTGGATATTGCACAAGCAGTCAATGAAGATAATGAAGGTCTTTATAGAGAGAAGTTTTTTGATGAATACCAATTAAAAGAGATTGATGTTGCTGCGTGGATGCATGATGTTGGAAAAATAACTACTCCAGACCATGTTGTTGATAAATCAACAAAATTAGAAACCATATATGATAGAATACATACTGTTGAAGTAAAATTTGAGCTATTAAAAAAAGAAATAGAAATAGAATATTTAAATAAACTCATTCAAAATAAAAATAATGAATCTATAGAAAAAGAATTTAATGACACAATAAAACAGATTCAAGAAGATTTATTATTTATACAAATGGCAAATAAAGGGTCAGAATTTATGAGTGATGAGGATATTCAAAGAGTTCATAAAATAGCTCAGTATCAAATTACCATAAACAATATAAAACAAAATATTTTAACTCAAAATGAAATTGATAATTTATGTATAGCAAAAGGAACTTTAACGAATGATGAACGACATATCATCAATAATCATGCGAGATTAAGTTATGAAATTCTAAATTCTCTACCATTTCCTAAAAGATTACAGCGTGTACCAGAGATTGCAAGTGGACATCATGAAAAAATCAATGGACAAGGTTATCCTTTAGGACTTAAAGGGGATGAGATTACCTTTGAAGCAAGAATACTAGCTATTGCAGATATATTTGAAGCACTTACTGCTTCAGATAGACCTTACAAAAATGCCAATACATTAAACCAATCACTTAAAATAATGTCTTTTATGGTAAAAGATGGAGAATTAGACAAAGATTTAGTAAAATTCTTTATTGATAAAAAACTCTATTTAAAATATGCAAACAATAATTTACTTCCTGAACAAATGGATGAAGTGACTGTTTCAATAGATTAATTTTTTATAAAATAACTTTTCACACCTTGGGCAATACCAATTGCAATATTTTTTTGGTAACTTGTTGTTTTAATTCGTCTTCCCTCTTTTGGATGTGAAATATAACCTACTTCAATTAATATAGATGGCATTTGAGCTCCTACAAGTACCCAAAATGGTCCTTCTCGAACTCCGCCATCTTTTATATTACTTTTTCCATATATACCTCTTAAAGTATAAAGCATATTTCTTTGCACATCAATTGCAATTTTATTTGAAGCTGTTATTTTTGACTGATTTAAGATAGTTAAAAGAGAATCTTTACTTCCTAAACTCATTTTATCCATATCACCCTTATTTTCTAAAGCTGCAACCCTTTTCGCTCTAGCGCTTCTTGCAGGACTTAAAAAATATGTTTCTATACCATGAGCTTCTTTTGCTTTTGATCTTGGAACAGCATTAGCATGAAGTGAAATAAAAATATCTGCATTTTTAGTATTAGCAAAATGTGTTCTATCACTTAGTTCTACAAATTTATCCCTTGCTCTTGTAAGATATACTTTAAAGCCCATTTTTTCTAATTCTTTTTTTAAATATTTGCTTATTGCAAAAACCACATGTTTTTCATAGTTCTTTCCAGGGCCTACAGCACCAGAATCTTTACCTCCATGACCAGCATCAATAACAATTGTTTTTGCAGATGGGAAAAACATATCTTGAGGAAGCATTTGTACACTATTTTTAATAGGTTTTTTATTTAAATCTAAAACTTTTATAATAATACTTTTTTTTCCTATTATATAAATGGTTTTTAAATTTGTTTGATTTCGCAATGATATTCTTAAAATATCATCACTATGCTGGTATATTGTTATTTTGCTAACCCCTTTTATAAAAAGCTTTGTTGGTTTTGCATCTTTAAAATTACCTTTTATATTAAATTCATCATAAAAATATTTGTTGTCTTTTCTCTCGTCAAAATCAATAAAAGATTTGTCTATATCATCATAAAAATTTATTGTTATACTCTCTGTGTCTTGTACAACAGATTTAATAGTATATTTGGATTTTAATACTTGTGGTTTTAAGTAAGATTTTGTTTGTACTTTATTTTGTATTATTGTAGTTGTATCGATTCGATTGAGCTCTTTTTGATACTTTAAAGTATCAATATTCAGTTTATCTGCATAACGTATGAGTTTCTTTAAATATTCAATCTCTTTAGCTCTATCATTTGACATAATAGCACCTAAATACAACCTTTTAGTTGTATCATATTTATCTTTGTAATACTCCTTTGTCAAAGCAAAAGAATATTGAGATATTAGTATAACAATTAAAAAAAATTTAATTAATTGTTTCAAATCACTCGCCGTTAGTTAATTTATCCATCAATTCTTTAACACTTATTAACTCTTTTATTCTATATCCATTTGAACCTGTAAAAAATAATCCTGTATCAACTTTTCCAAGATAAGCATCACTCAATCTATCAGCAATACAGTATCCAACAGCTTTTGCTTCTTCACCTCGATGACAAGGAGCAACACAATTGCTTATACATGCAACTTTCGGTGCAGTTCCAGTTTCAATTGCTTTTTGAAGATTAGTAATAACTCCTCTTGCTGGTAATCCAACTGGTGATTTTAAAAGTTTTATATCTTTTTCTTCAGCATTTATAATAACATTTTTTAAAGCATCACTTGCATCACATTCATAAGTTCCTATAAATCTAGTACCCATTTGAACACCAGCACATCCCATATCTAAAAACTTATCTATATCTTGTTTATTCCACACTCCACCAGCTGCAATAATTGGCATATTTCCCCAATTTTTTGCTTCTTCAATTACAGGAGGAACAATATTTTCTAATTGAAATTCTTCTTTAAAACAATCATCATATTTAAAACCTTGATGTCCACCACTTAATGGACCTTCAACAATAACAGCATCTGGTAATCTACCATATCTTTTCCATTTTTTACAAATCAATTTTAAAGCACGTGCAGAACTTACAATTGGAACAAGTGCAACATCTGGATAATCTTTTGTAAACTCTGGCATATTTGTAGGAATTCCAGCTCCTGTAATAATAATATTTGCTCCCGCTTCACAAGCATCATGAACAACTCTACCATAATCACTTTGTGCATACAATATATTTGCAGCAAGAGGTTTATCTCCACAAATTTTTCTAGCATTTTTAAAAATTTCTACTAATGCATCTTTTGAATAAAAGTTTTCTTCTGAATAAGGTTTATCTTGAACGTTCTTTTTTGAAAATTTTTTATCTTGATAATATCCTGTACCAACTGCACTTATAACACCTAATCCACCTTCAAGTGATACATTTCCAGCTAATTGGTCCCAACTTATACCGACACCCATTCCGCCTTGTATAATTGGTTTTTCAATCTCATACTTTCCTATTCTCATTCGTTACCCTTATTCTAATTTTCTACTAAACTAATATCTATTTTATCGTAATTTTTGCAAAATTCTTCTTACCCTTTTGCAATATGTATTCTTTATTTTCTAAAATCATTGTATCATCATCAACTTTTTGTTGATCAAGTTTTACAGCACCTGCTTTAATATCTCTTCTTGCTTGTGAAGTTGATGGAACTAATTCACACTCTACTAATGCTTGCAAAATACCAATGCCACTATCTAAAACATATTCTTTCATATCTGTCGGTATATCTTTTTTAGCAAATATTTTTGTAAATTCATCTGCTGCTAATTGACCAGCGCCATTTCCATGAAATCTATCTACTATTTCTATCGCTAAAAGATCTTTCGCTTTTTTTGGATGTACTATTTTACTCTCTACATCACTTTTTAATTGAGCAATCTCTTTTAAGCTTTTTGAAGATAATAATTCATAATATCTCCACATCAATTCATCTGAAATACTTAATACTTTTCCAAACATATCATTTGGTTCATCAGTTACTCCAATGTAATTACCAAGTGATTTTGACATCTTTTGTACACCATCAAGCCCCTCTAAAATAGGCATCATCAATACAACTTGTTGTTTTTTAATATTATATGCTTTTTGAAGCTGTCTTCCCATCAAAAGATTAAATTTTTGATCGGTACCACCTACCTCAACATCAGATTTCAAATGAACACTATCATAACCTTGTAATAAAGGATAGGTAAATTCACTTACTGCTATAGGCGAGTTTGAAGCATATCTTTTACTAAAATCATCTCTTTCTAACATTCTAGCAACTGTTAAATTTGAGGCTAAGTGTATTATACCAGCTGCTCCTAAATCATTAAGCCAAGTACTGTTAAACACAACTTGAGTTTTAGACTCGTCAAGGATTTTAAACACTTGTTCTTTATAACTTTGTGCATTTTTTAAAACATCATCTTTACTTAATATTTTTCTTGTTACACTTTTTCCTGTTGGATCCCCAATACTTGCTGTAAAATCCCCAATTAAAAATTGAACTATAGCCCCATATTTTTGAAATGTTGCTAACTTTTGTAATAATACAGTATGTCCTAAATGTAAATCAGGAGCAGTTGGATCAAAACCTGCCTTTACATAATAGTTTTCACCATTTTCAAAATAGTTTTTTAAAAGTTGTTCTAATCTTTCATTATCAATAATTTCTTCTGAACCTCTTGAAATCTCTCCAAGTGCTTCTTTAATTTTTAATTCCATTTCTATCCCTATTTATAAGCATCTAAAGTTAAATAAAATTCTATAATTTTTACTTTTTGTTCACATAAAGCTCTAACTTGATCTTTATTATCATTTTTTATTTCAAAATCTATTGTACAATACTGATTCGATGCATATTTATCTCTCCCATAATCTACAAGTAAAATCGTAGCTTCATGTTCTACAGATAAATATGTTAAAAATTTTGCTAATTCACCTCGCATATTTGCAAAGCTAACAACCATTTTATATTTATAGTATTTATCTTTTACCCAATCACAATACAACATTTGATTATTTTTTTTCATTTTCTTGTATGCTTTTTCACATAGTTTATGATGTATAGTCACATCTTTATGATCTTTCAAAGCTACAATATCATCACCAAATTTTGGATGACAACAGTGGTCAAATGATACAGTATTTATGCTAAAATTTGAATATATCAAAACATTGTCAAATTGGATTTTTTTTAAACTCAACCCTTGCACTTTAAATCTTGCAAAAATCCCTTCAGTTGCACGTACATATTTTTGTATTGTTCGCTTTGTATGTTTTAAATGATCAAGATTGTAAACTATTTTATTGAGATTTGTTAATTTTAAATCAGTTAATTCATCTAAAATAAACTCTTTATACCTTGAAAAAATTGTATTTATAATATTTCTACTACTTAAATCATCTATGTGTTTTAATCTATTATGGCATAGTGTTTTAATTGATTTTTTGGCTTTTGTAGTTTGTACCATATCTTGCCAAGTACATCGAGGAATTATATGATTATTTGTAATAATTGAAACAATATCTCCACTTCTTAGTTGTGTTAATAATGGTTTTTTAACTTTATTTATCATAGATTCCATTGCATAATTACCAACATCGGTATGAATAGCATATGCAAAATCAAAGGCAGTTGAACCACGAGGAAGCATAAAAATATCACCTTTTGGTGAATACACTATTATATCTTCACTATATAAATCTTGTTTGGCATCATTATAAAATTCTTCTACACTTGCATCATTAGCAGCAAGAGAATGTAACCAATCAAGATTTGGTCCTTTAACATTTGAACTAGCTACTGTTCCACTTTTATATTTCCAGTGTGCAGCAACTCCATACTCTGCAATATCATGCATATCAAAGGTGCGAATTTGTACCTCAAATATTTTTGAATCTGAAAATACTGTTGTATGAATCGTTTGATATCCATTTTCTTTTGGAACTGAAACGTAATCTTTAAATCGAGAAACTAATGGTTTAAAATTGATATGAATAATTCCTAAAATATTATAACAATCAATTGGTTCTTGTACTAAAATTCTTATTGCATAAAGGTCAAGTACTTCATCTATACTTACCCCTTTTCTTTGTATTTTTAAAAAAATTGAATAATAATGTTTAATTCTACTAAATATTTTTATATTATCTGTAAATCCATTTTTATCTAATACATTTTTTGTTTTTGATAAAAAGTTATTAATTGTTAATTGTACCTTTTGTTGATACTCTTTCATATGTGTATCAATTTTTTCATATTCTTCTGGATACAAGTAAAAGAAAGCTAAATCTTCTAAAACATTTTTAATTGTAGAGATACCAAGTCTATGTGCAATTGGTGCATATACAACTAATGTTTCTTCAGATATTCTTTTTTGTTTTTCTGCTGTTAATGCTTCAAGTGTAAGCATATTATGAAGTCTATCGCATAACTTTACAACCATTACCCTTACATCATCTATAGCAGCTACAAGCATTTTTCTAAATGTAAGTGCAGAAGTTATAAGTTTTGCATTATCTGTAGCAGGTGCAAGTTCATGCTCTCTAATCTCTGTGATTTTTGTCAACCCATCAACAATATGAGCGACATCTTTACCAAATTCTTTTTCTATAATGGGAAGCGTAGTTGGTGTATCTTCTACTACATCATGTAATAATGCAGCCATTACCATATGTTCATCATTACTATAGTATGCTGTAATAACAGCTACTAATATAGGATGCACTACATACTCTTCACCACTTTTTCTAAACTGATTTTGGTGTGCATTAATTGAAAAGTCGAGGGCTTTTTCAACATCAGAAGTTAACTTAAAATGTGTTTTAAGTAACTTTAATGCACCCTCAATTGTTTTTGTATGTTTTATACTATTTAAAAACTTATTCAATGCAATTCAAATTATAAAAATAAGTCTTATTCTAAACCATCTATTACTAATACACCTGAAGCAATCTCTTTAATTGCAATATCAGTGTATTTCATGTTTTTAGTTTGATTACTATCAATTAAAGGTTTTGCACCTTTACTTAATTCATCAGCTCTTTGACCAACAGCAACTGCTAGTACATATCTATCATTATTTACTCTTTCTAACGCTTGTGCTAATATCTCTTCTAATCTCATTTTATTTCCTTCTTATTTTACTACTGAACATTGACTAAAATCGCCACTTACTATCTTGAATAAGTTCCCTTTAGCATTCATATTTGCAACTACAATTGGTAATCCATTGTCTTTTGCAAGTGCAATTGCTGTATCATCCATTACTTTAATATGATCTTTTAAAGCTTCATCATATGTTAAAGTCTCAAGCTTAACTGCATCACTATATTTTACTGGATCTTTATCATATACTCCATCAACTTTTGTTGCTTTAATAAGCATATCTGCTTCTATCTCACTTGCCCTTAAAGTTGCTGCTGTATCTGTTGTAAAAAATGGATTACCAGTCCCAGCACTAAAAATCACAACTCTACCTTTTTCAAGATGTCTTCTTGCTCTTCTTACAATAAATGATTCTGCTATTTGTTCCATTTTGATTGCAGTTTGTAATCTTGCACAAATACCTATATGTTCTAAAGCTTCTTGCATAGCAATACCATTTACTACAGTTGCCAGCATCCCCATATAATCACCACTAGTTCTTTTAATAATACCATCTGCTGCAGCTGTAACACCTCTTACAATGTTACCTCCACCAATAACTATACCAACTTCAATATTATTATCAACTAGTTCTTTAATCTCATTAGCAATGTAATCTAATATTTTAGTATCAATTCCATAACCATCTTCACCAGCAAGTGCCTCACCTGAAAACTTTACAAGGACTCTTTTATTCAACTCAAATTCCTTTAACAGATATATTTTGGCGATTGTATCTAAATTTTTATTATGACTTGTTTAAGTAAAACTGAATCAATATTAATTGTTCTGTTTTAAACTTACACTTAACTTACACTTCCTTGTTATACTTCCATACATCTTACAAGAAAGGAGGAAACAATGAACTTAAGTAAATATATAGCAATTTTAGCCATTATTGGTGCAACAAGTTTATTTGCAGCAGAAGTCAAACAAATTAGTATTTTGGTAGATCAGATCAACAATACAAGTGACGTAAAAGCTAAAAAGAACTTGATGGATACACTAGAAAAAGAACTTGAAATGCTAGATAAAAAAGATCTTACTAAAGCACAAGCTATCGTTGATGAAAAATTAAAATCATCTCACTAAAAACTATATAACTCTATACATTTACAAATTTAATTTAATAATTTTAGTAAAATATTTTATCATAATAGATAAAATATTTTACAACTATAACATGCAAAAGTAAATTCTACACGGATATTTTTTCAACTAACACTTAACTTACACTTCCTTGTTATACTTTCTTACATCAAAAAAAAGGAAAAAACAATGAAGATAACTAAATACATCGCAATTTTTGCAATTATTGGAGCAACTAGCTTGTTTTCAACAGAAGTAAAACAAATTAGTATGTTAGTAGATAAAATTAACAATACTAAGAATCATAAAGTTCAAGATAAATTAATAGATGAACTTGAAAGAGAATGTGCTAAAGTAGAGAAAGAAGATCGTATTACAGCGCAAGCAATTATTAGAGAAAAATTAACAAAATCAGATTAATAGCTCATAATTATTGTAAAATATTTTATGGTATATTATAAAATATTTTACATTTTATTTAAAAGTAAGTTCTACACAAGTTCCTTTACCAACAACACTTTTTATATCAATAGATATATTTAAAATATCACTTAATTGTTTAACAATATTCATACCAATACCCAAACCATTGGTGCTTTCTTTGTAATATCGTTTAAAAACTTTTGTAGTATTTTTTATCCCTACACCTGTATCTTCTATTATCAGTTTTTGATTTTGTATCTCTATATGCACTTGTCCATTTTTTTTATTATACTTACAAGCATTTGTCAACAAATTATCTATAATACGATCCACTCCACTTCTATTACTTTTTACAATAGTACTAGTTATACTCTTTGTAAATTTTATATTTGGATAAATTTTTTGTAGAATATTTATTTTTTCATTTATTAACTCATCCAATACAACGACCTCATCATTTACTATATCATTAGGATTCATAAATTCTAAATTTTTATATAAAGAGGCAATCCCTTTAGCACTAAGTTCTATTCTCTCTATCTCCTCAAAATCTCCACGCCTTCTTAACAGCTTTGAATTTAGTAAAATTGAAGTTGCTGGAGTATTTAAATCATGAATTAAATCTTTGAGAAAATCTTCTAAAAGATGAAGTGCTTGTCTCATTGGTCTTAAGGAATAAAACGCAAATCCAATAGAGAGAAAAAATAATAAAAAGAAAATAATAATAGCTAATTTAAAAAGTTTTTTTATAAATTGATTATAAAGCTTTTCATATTTTGCATTATCAAAAATTACTTTTAAAAGATAAGGTCCTTTTGAAGGTATTTGAAAATAAGCACAAAGTCCATCTTCACTATGATATATTTTAAAAATCTCTTTTTTCTTATCATCTTCTACAATATCAAGAGAAAAATCATCTCCTTGAAAATCGTATGTATACTCTTTCATTTGATAAAGAATTCTTTGTTCTATATCTTTAACACTCTCTTCATGATACATATATAAAACAATGCTAGAAAGGAGAAAAAGTGGGATAAAAAAGAGAAATAATGCTGTAAAAAAAGATTTTTTTTCATAATGTTTCAAGCTTATATCCTATACCTTTTGTGTTAGTTATATTAAGTTCTAAAACCTTTTTTAATTTACTAATTAATACTCGTAGTGCAGTATCACTTGGTTTATTCATATATTCAAAAAATGTTGATTTATTGACTGTAATATTGATATTTTTTACAAGTAGTGAAAAAATCTCTTTTTCCACAATCCCTAATGAAACCTCTTTGCCTGCTTTGATTACTCTATTTTCAAATAAATCAAAGGTGATATCATTGTATTTAATTATTGGATTTTGTCTTTTTAAGATTGCTTTGATACGAGCCAAAAGTTCATCTAAATCAAATGGTTTTTTAATATAATCATTACAACCACAATCAAATCCTTCTAAAATTGAAGCAGTATCTCTTAATGCTGTTATAAAAAAAGTTGGTGTATTATCATCAGCATCTCTTAAAGCTTTTAGAGTCTCCTTCCCATCGAGTATTGGAACATTGATATCAAACAAATAAAGATCAAATTTATTTTCATATGTGGCTTCAAGTACCTCTTCTCCATCTTCTACCAATGTTACATCATAATTTTCTTGTTCCAAAATTTGAACCATTGTTTGTGCTAAAATAGCATCATCTTCTAAAAGTAGTATTTTCATTTTTTTAAAGAACTATCATTATAATTTCGAGAAGGAAGTTTTTTCTTTGCTTCAATAATAGCATTTGCTTCTTCTCTCGCTTTTTTATTGTCTTGTGCTAATTTTTGTTTTAATTGTTCAATAAGAGATTGTTTTTCCTCTGCTGTCTTGGCATGTTGAACTTTTTCTAATAAGTTATCTACTTGAATATCTTTAGCAAAAAGAGGTATTGTCAATAAAAAGAATAAAACTATTCCCGGTTTATTAACTATCATTTTTGACCTTCTGATAAAGTTTTTAGTTTATCTTTAACTTTTTGAATCGGAGATACTGTAAATTCGTCTATGTTACAATTGTTTTTTTTTGCTAAATTATATTCCATATCGTATGATTTTTGTGCCTCATTGATATTCTTAGCAAATATATTTGGTGAATTATTTTCAATTAAAAATAGTTGTGCTTTAGCACCTATTAAATCATTTTTATGAAAATATCCCTTCTCAAATTCGTTTGTAACATAAGACAATGCATACTGCATAATTTTTATATGTTGATTACAATTTTTTTGTTTTTGAGTAAGAGTTTCTTTGTCATTTTCCATATTGAATATACTATATTGTTGAGTACACCCAGATAAAATAATTATAAAACCAATAATAAAAAACAACTTTTGCAGTTTAGGCATTCCTCACTATCCTCCTAAAATAAATTTATATAAAAATTATTGTTTTTTTTGTCCGATAATTCTCTTTCCACGTTGCTTTGGTTGGCTTTTATTTGCTTTTTTATGTTTTTTATTTCCAAAAGCACCACCTATTTTTTTTCTTTTGATATCTTCCTTTGTTTCAACAATTTTTTTTGTGGCAATCATTTTAATTCTTTTACCAACATCAAACCCTTCAAGTTCTAATTTTGGAATCTTTTGCCCAACATATTTTTCCACTTCTCTAATTGCTGCCATATCAAATTCATCTAGTAAAGAAATCGCAATACCGTGTTTTCCTGCACGTGCTGTTCGCCCTATTCTATGGACATAATCTATAGGCATAAAAGGTAAATCAAAATTTATTACATAATATAAATCTACAATATCAAGACCTCGTGCAGCAACATCGGTTGCTACTAAAACTTTTATCTCAGTTTCTTTAAATTGTGTAATTGCTTTTGCTCTTGCTCCATGAGTTTTATCTCCATGTACAGAAGCTGCCTTTAAACCATCTAGTTTTAAGTTATTTACTATCTCTTCAGCACTTGCTTTTGTTTTACAAAATACAAGCACTTGTTGCATATTTTGACTTCCAATTAAAAATGAAAGCATCTCTAACTTTTTATCAGCTGTTACAGGATATGCTACTTGTTCTACTCGCTCATTCACTCTATCAGTTGATTTTACTTCTATTATTTTAGGATTTTTCAATAATGTATTTGATAATTTTTTTACATTTGGTCCTAAAGTTGCTGAGCATAAAATTGTTTGTTCTAAATTTGTTAAAGAGAGTATAATTTTTTCAATATCCGATACAAATCCCATATCTAGCATTGTATCTGCTTCATCAAGTACTAAAGTATCAACTTTTGTAAGATTGATTTTATCTTTTTCTATTAAATCCATTAATCGACCAGTTGTAGCAATCACTATATCAACTTTTTCATCAAGTTTTTTTATTTGTGGTTTTATATTTGCTCCACCAAAAATACAACTTGTTTTTATATCCAAATATTTTGCATAATTATTAATACTTTTTTCTAATTGGAGTGCTAACTCTCTTGTTGGGGCGATAATCAGTTTTGATAATATTCTATTATTGTCATTTTTATCTTGATACTCTTTGATAGTTTGTAGCATCGGTAAGACAAATGCAGCTGTTTTACCAGTACCTGTTTGAGCAATAGCTAATAGGTCTCTTTTCCGTAAAAGATATTCTATTGCTTCTTCTTGTATTTTGGTTGGATTTGAATATCCTAAATCTTCAGTGGCTTGTGATATTTCTTTGCATAACCCTAACTGTCTAAATGTCATCTTTTCTCTTTATTTATTGAATTTTATACTATTATATGATACCTTATTTTTACTTAAGTTTTAGTGTAACTAAAATTTGGTACAATATACAAAAATAAATTACACTAAAAAGGAGATAGATTATGAAAGCTACATACATATCTAAAAATATCATATTTAAAAGTACCAATCTACTCCTTCTCCATACCTCAAAATAATTCAAAATCAAGCCACAGTCTAAATTGAAAAATTTAAAATAATTTAATATATAACAAGGTTTATAAAATGACAAATAACAAAAATATAATAATATTTGATACAACATTAAGAGATGGAGAACAAAGTCCTGGTGCGTCTATGAATACAGCAGAAAAAATTCAAATAGCGCAACAATTAGAAAAATTACGGGTCGATGTAATAGAAGCTGGTTTTGCAGCTGCAAGTCCTGGTGATTTTGATGCTATATCACAAATAGCAAGAACTATTAAAAACAGTAAAATCTGTTCATTAGCACGAGCTGTTGACAATGACATTAAAGCAGCAGGTGAAGCAATAGCAGCTGCAAATGCAAAACGAATTCACACTTTTATTGCAACGAGTCCAATTCATATGCAATATAAATTAAAAATGAGTCCAGATGAAGTAATCAAAAGAGCAATTCATGCAGTACAATATGCAAGAACTTTCGTAGAAGATGTTGAGTTCTCATTGGAAGATGCAGGAAGAAGTGAATTATCTTTTATGAAAGAAATTACACAAGCTGTAATTGAGGCTGGAGCTACTACTATAAATTTACCAGATACTGTTGGATATAGATTACCACAAGAAATTAGATTTATGGTAGAACAAATGGTTGGATTTATTGATTCAATTGGTTCTAATGCTATTGTATCATTACATAATCACAATGATTTAGGATTAGGAGTTGCAAATACTTTAGCAGGTATTGAAGCTGGTGCAAGACAAGTTGAGTGTACTATCAATGGTTTAGGTGAGAGAGCTGGAAATGCTGCTATGGAAGAGATTGTTATGACATTAAAAACACGACAAGATTTATTCCCTGGTATTACTACAAATATCAATACAAAAGAGATATACCAAGCTTCAAAAATGGTTGCAAACATTACAGGTATTGAACCGCAACCAAACAAAGCTATTGTTGGTAAAAATGCTTTTGCACATGAAAGTGGAATCCATCAAGATGGTGTTTTAAAACATCAAGAAACTTATGAGATTATGAAGCCTGAAGATATAGGTATTGAAAAAAACAATTCTATAGTTTTAGGAAAACACTCTGGTCGTGCTGCATTTAAAGACAAATTAGTACAGTTAGGTTTTGCTGACTTACCTGATGATGAATTAAATACAGCATTTGAAAGATTTAAATTATTATGTGACAAGAAAAAAGAGATTATGGATGATGATGTTCGAATGATTGTTACTGATGAAAAATTAAATCATAACAAAATATACGAAATTACGGCTGTTCAAATCTCTGATTGTAGTAGAGGTGTTCCTAGTGCAGTTGTAAGTATCAAATACAAAGATCAAGAAATAACAGAAGCTGCAATTGGAGATGGTGCTATGGATGCTATTTTTAAAACAATTGACAGAATAACTGGATATAATGGTACTTTAGTAGATTATAATGTAAAAGCAGTAAGCGAAGGGAAAGATGCATTAGCAAAAGTTACTTGTAAAGTTACCTTTAATGATGATAATCCACCTATGATAGGACATGGATTAAATTTAGATACAATGATAGCAAGTGCAAGAGCTTATGTGGGAGCTTTAAATAGTTATTTATCTATGAAAGATATGTTAAATAAAGAAAATCCTCATCAAATATAAAGGAGAATGTATGAAAAGTAAAATTTTAGGGATTCTATTACTATTCGTATTTACTTTGGTTTCTACTGGATGTGCAACGTGGGAAGGTATTAAAAAAGACACCAATGATGGATGGGAAGCAACCAAAAGTACTATTCATGAAGCAACTGAATAGTTTTAGTATTTAATAGGCGAGGTTTATATGGGTAGCATACTATTAAAATTCGCCTATTTTCTAGAAGGTTCTCATAGATATTATGCAATAAAACATTTTGCGTATGAATTTTTAGAAGACACTGGTTCAAAAAAGAAAAAATATTTTGATTTTTTGATGATTTTTTTAGTACTTAGTACTGTTGGTATAATGATTTATGAAGTAAATCATGTTGCTCTTCCTTGGCTGAGTACCTATGAAATGATTGCAATCATTATTTTTATTATTGAGTGGTTGGGAAGATTGTGGGTAATCTCCCATGCTCATAAACAAATTGTAGAAGATTATGAAAAAAGTCGATTAATCAATCAAACATACAATATCAATGATTCTCTAAAAACCATTATCAAAGATAAAATTAAATTTATCTTTTCTCCTATGTCAATTATTGACTTACTTGCTATTTTACCTTATTACAGACCTTTAAGAATTTTAAGAATTCTAATGCTATTTAGACTTTTTAAGCTTCTTAGGTATGCAAATTCTATTAAACAATTTAGTGATGTTTTCATCGAGAAACGGTTTGAGTTTTTTACACTTGCAATTATGTTTTTTATGGCTATTGCTTTTGGTTCAACTATTATTTTTATATATGAAGGTGCCGGTGTTAATGAAAACATTCACACCTTTTTTGATGCTGTTTATTGGGCTGTTATTACTATTTCAACAGTTGGATTTGGAGATATTAGTCCAGTTACTACAGAAGGAAGAATTGCCACTATCTTTTTAGTTGTAGGTGGTGTTGGTGTTATTGCATTCTTTACATCGATTGTTACCACAGCACTCAGTGCAAGACTGCTTGCTTTAAAAGAGGAAAAAGTTATTGGTGAAGCAAATGCCCTAAAAGAATTTGTTATTATCTGTGGTTATGGACGAATGGGAAAAGTTCTTGCAGAAGAGTTATTGAAAATAAAACAAAAATTTATTATTATCGATTATAAAGATGAAGTTTTTTCTCATGCAAATACACAAAATATTTTATCTATAAAAGGGGATGCAACAGACTCCACTTTTTTATCAAATATAGGTATTAATAAAGGAGCAAGTAGTATTATTGCAATTACTGATAATGATGCTGTAAATCTCTCCATTATACTTACTGCTCGTTCACAAAATCCAAATATAAACATAATAGCTCGTGCAAATAGTGAAAAAGTAAAGAAAAAACTTTTTTTAGCTGGTGCAAATGAAGTTATATCTGCAAATGAAATCAGTGCATTAGTTGCAGCTGAATATATTGGTCAACCCATTGCCTTTGAAGCTATTGATGATATTTTATTAAATAGTGAAGGTGCTATTATGGATGAAGTTGAGATTATTCAGAAATCTAACTTCATTGGACATAAACTAGAAAATATTGATTTTACAAAGTTTAATCTCACCCTTATTGGAATAGTTGAAACTTCAAATAATAAAAAATTCAAGTTCAATCCAAAGCCTGATCAATATATAATCAAAGAGGCAGATGTATTAATTATTATAGGACATAAAGAATCTGTTGCAAAATTTAAAATAGAACTAATTGCATCCAAACCAACACTTTCAATGAGAAAAAAAATCTCTGAAAAAATATTACCTACTCAAACAAAGCAGGACAAATAAATGAATAAAAACAAAATTATTATTTATAGCTTTAGTCAAATAGCTTCTAAAATAGCAACTACATTACGTCAAAAAAACTACCATATTATTATTATTGAAGATGATGAAACATTAGTTTTAGAAGCGAAAAAACTTGGATTTGAAACAAAAGAGCTTTCTTTAATGGATGATGAACATATTATTGAAGCAGGACTAGATAAAGATGATATTAAAGCATTTTTTTGTTTGGGAAGCAACAAAAACACAAATTTATTTATCACATTAAGTGTACGAAATATTAATCAAAATATAAAAATCATCTCTTTATCTTCAACAAAAGAAGATAATAAAACTCTACTCTTAGCAGGTGCAAATAAAACTATTAATCCTTCAGAAATAGGAGCTATGAGAATATTTCGTTCATTACATAAACCTGTAATACAAGATATTTTAGACAACATTTTATTTAGTTCTTCAAATATAGAAATTGCAGAATTCACCATACTAAAAAATTCTATTTTTGATGGTATTTATTTAGAAGATTTAAAAAAAATACATAAAAATAATATTATTATTTTAGGTATTCAAGATAAAGAGCTTAGTGATAAATTTATTTTTTTCTCAACTGGGATTAATCATAAAGTTGATGCAGGAGATACGATTGTAATGTTAGGTTATGATCACGATCTCCGTGAGTTTAAAAAACTTATCTCAGAAATAATATAAAATTTGTTATAATCCCCTTGATTATTTTAGTTAAGGAAGTGTAATGACACAATTTTATTTTTTTCTAAGACTTTTAAAAGAGTCTTTTAGAGATTTAATCCCTATAGTATTAGTAATACTATTTTTTCAGTTAGCAATTTTGCAAACTATTCCAGAGGATTGGATCCCCACGACAGTTGGTATGATTATAGTAGGTATTGGACTTGCTATATTTTTACAAGGTTTAGAAATAGGTATATTCCCAGTAGGAGAGGGTCTAGCAAGAGATTTTGCAAAAAGTGGTTCTACTATGTGGATCATGGTTTTTGCTTTTGCTATTGGTTTTGGTACTACAATTGCAGAACCTGCCCTTTCTGTTATTGCAGATAAAGCTGCTGCTATTAGTAGTGGCAGAATTGATGCAAATACTTTACGATATGTAGTTGCCTTATCTGTAGGTTTTGCAATTTTACTTGGTGTGTATAGGATTATTAAAGGTCACCCTATTCACTACTACATTATTGGTGGTTATATAGCTGTAGTTAGTGTTACATTTTTTGCACCAAAAGAGATTATTGGTCTTGCTTATGACTTAGGGGGTGTTACTACTTCTACAGTAACAGTTCCTTTAGTTGCTGCACTTGGGATTGGTTTAGCTTCAACAATCAAGGGAAGAAACCCCATTATAGATGGTTTTGGACTTATTGCATTTGCTTCACTTACTCCTATGATATTTGTTCAAATATATGGAATCTTTGTATATAACTTTGTTGAAGCAAAAGAAGTAGCAGCAGTCATAATTGAAGCCAAAGCACAAGTATCTACTACAATTACAGTAGAATCTGTAACACATGGAATCATAGCAGTAATTAGAGATGTATTACCAATTCTTGCAATTATTTTCTTTTTTCAATATGGTATTCTAAAAAAATCTATAGAAAATTTAAAATTAGTAATTATTGGTTTTATACTTGTTATACTAGGTCTTTATGCATTTATCTTAGGGCTTGAAATGGGACTTTTTGCTCTTGGTGAATCTATGGCATTCCAACTTACACAAGCTGGAAATGTATGGATAATTTACGCCTTTGCATTTGCTATTGGTTTTTCAACCACTATGGCTGAACCAGCTCTTATGGCTATCGCAAAAAAAGCAAAAGAGATAAGTGATGGAAAAATAAATGATATGTCATTAAGACTTTTTGTCGCATCTGGTGTTGCTTTTGGTATAGCACTCGGTGCTTTTAGAATTATTGATGGTGGACACATTCATTACTATATTATTTCTGGATACTTAGTTGTAGTATTTTTAACTTTTATAGCACCAAAACATATTATTCCTATAGCGTATGATTCAGGTGGTGTTACAACTTCTACTGTAACTGTTCCTTTAGTTGCTGCTCTTGGTATAGGACTTGCTACAAACATCGATGGAAGAAGTCCACTCATTGATGGATTTGGTCTTATTGCATTTGCATCACTATTTCCTATGATTACAGTTTTATCTTATGGAATCATTATTGAAAAACTTCATATTAAAGGTGATACAGAAATAGCAAAAGAGGAAAGAAAAGAACATATTTCAAAACTGCATGGAAGTTTAGAGGGTGTTGATGATATGACACTCTCAACTATTAACTTAGATGCTACAGACTTAAGACACTCTATGAATCTTGCTTTCTCTGCTGTTATTGTAATCGTTCCTTTAGATAAAGAGGATGATGCCCTTCATGCAGCTAAAGAAGCAGGAGCAAGTGGAGTAACTATACTGAATGCTTCAGGTATGGGGCTTGCTGAACTAGATAACTTTTATAGACATAAACCAGAAGAAACTGATAAGCTGCTGTTATTTATTGTACCGACTATGATTGTGGATAAAATTATAAGAGAAATAATTAAAAAACTTCATATTACTACAAGTGGTGATGGTATTGCATTTTGTGTACCTATTTCACATATGAAAGGAATTTCAATGAGACAAGAGGATCTTTTTGAAAAAGAGGTTGAGGAAGTTATTAAAGAGAAAAAGAAATAATCTTTTTCTCTTTTACCTTTTAAATTTTAAAAATTGTTCTACAGCAACACCTTCTCGTAAACCTTCATCAAAAACTACAGAAAACTCTTTCTCTAATATTTCATAAATCAATCTAAATATATCAATTCCAGAACCTATAAACTGTACTCTATTTGTTCCTGTTAAAATTTCTGCTTCTTCTAATGGAATTGATTCTAAATAATTTTTATAATACACTAAATCATCCATAGAAACTTTAGTTCCATTGATAATTTGTTTATCATAAGTATGATAATTTAGATTATGTTTCAGTGCTGCAATTGTTGTAGGTGTACCAGCTGTTGCTACAAGTTGTAAAACTTGAATATCAAAAGGTAAAGTTTTAATATAACTTTGAACCTCATTTTGAAAGTTTTTGAGTATCTCCTCTTTATTTGAGGATTGAGATAAAGTCACTATCCCTACTTCAAAACTTTTATATAAAGGCGTATTATCTTTTACAAATACTATTTCTGTACTTCCACCACCAATATCTACTAAAATGATATTTTCACTATTGATATTTTGTTTTTTTAGACTATATTGAAGTCCTAAAAGTGTAAGTTCTGCTTCTTTATCTCCACTAATTATACTAAATAAAACACCCGTTTTTTTTTGAATTTGTTCAATAATAAAAGAGGAGTTTTTTGCCTGACGCATTGCTGAAGTTGTAACTGCTATCACATCTTGTGGATTGTAATGAAGTTTTTCAATGCTTTGATTGATTGCTTTGATAATTCTTTCTAGAGCTTCTACTGAAATATTGCCACTTTGTTTTAGACCATCAGCGGTTCCAACTGTTGTTTCAAAATCTCCAATAGCTTCATCTTTTAAAAAATCATACACTAACACTCGAAATGAGTTAGAACCTAAATCACATGAAACAACAATATTTGACACTATAATATCTCAGCACGACCATTTTTCATAACAACAGTATCTTCTATTCGTACACCAAATTGCTCGCCTAAATAAATACCTGGTTCCACTGTAAAAACCATATTATTTTCTATAATTACATCACTTCTACTGTTTATTGTTGGATATTCATGAATGTCAAGCCCCACTCCATGACCTGTGCTATGAACAAAATATTTTCCATATCCAGATTTTTCTATGATATCTCTTGCTAGTTTATCTATTTTACTTGCTTTCATACCAACTTTTGCTTTACTGATAGCTGTTTGTTGTGCTTTTAAAACTATATCATAAACTTTTTGCTCTAATTTAGTTTGAAATTTTTGTTTTCTCTTAAAACTTATATTTTGGTTTACACTTGAAGTACAGGTTCTATCACTACAATATCTTTGATATTTTATCCCTGCATCTACAAGCAATAAATCATTTTGAGTTAAAATTTTATCAGTAGGCAATGCATGTGGTTTTGCACTATTTTCATTAATAGCAACAATTGGATCAAAACTTAAATCTAATTCTCCTGTATTGCTCATAAACTCTTTTGCTTTAAAAAAAAGATATTTTTCACTTTTTCCTAAACCCTCTTTTTGAATATATGAAGCAAATCTCTCAAAACCATCTCTCCCTAGACTCATAGCTTTTTTAAGTAGTTGTATCTCATCATCTGTTTTAATAATTCTTTTGAGTTTTGAAAAATTTGGTTTTTCAATAAACTTTACATCTAAATTATTTTTTAAAGAGTTGTAGGTAAGAAGTTTAAAATCATTTGGATCAAAAGTAAGTTTTTTGATTTTTGATTTTTTCAGGATCTTTCTTGTAGCTTTTACTAAATCATTTGTTACAATCACTTCACAAGATTTTGCAAAAAGTTTTGCCTCAATTTCATATCGAGCATCAGTGATAAAATATTTTTCATCACTGATATTTAAAAAAATAACATTATCACAACTATATCCACATTCAAAATAAACAGCATTTTCATCTTGAAGAATATAGTTTTTCATAAATTATTTTTCTTCTGTTTGTTGTTTTTCTTGTGCTGCAAGTTTTGCATTATGTGCAGCTTGCATTTCACTAATAATTTGCATTAATGCAATAAGTCCCATATGGTATCCAAATGGTCCAAATCCTGTAATTACACCTAAACTTGCAGTTGCTGTTACAGATTTTTGTCTAAATTCTTCTCTTTTATATATATTTGAAATATGTACTTCAACTACTGGTAAATTTACAGCACTAATTGCATCTGCAATAGCAATACTTGTATGAGAATATGCAGCTGGATTAATAATAATACCATCAACTGTCCCTAAACACTCTTGAATTTTATCAACAATTTCACCCTCTAAATTACTTTGAAAGAACTCTAACTCAACACCATTTTGTTCAGCACTTCCTTTCATTTGTTGATGAATTTGATCTAATGTCATTGGTCCATAGATATTTTGCTCTCTAATACCTAACATGTTTAGATTTGGCCCTTGAATAACTGCAATTTTCATATTTTTTTCCCTTTTAATTGTAAATTATAAATTTTTGGTATAATATCTAAAATATAATAAGAGGTTAATAATATCATGAAATTTTTCTACGCAGATTGGCTTGTTACTTGTGATGATAACTTTACTATCATTCAAGATGGTGCTATTTGTTTTGATGAAAAAATTCTTGATATAGATACATACGAACGATTTAAAATTAAATATCCAAATGAAAAAATTGAATATTTAGGAACAAACTCAGTTCTTATGCCAGGTCTTATTAACACTCACGTTCATTTAGAATTTAGTGCAAATAAAACTACTTTAAAATATGGAAACTTTGTTCAATGGCTTTTTTCAGTTATTAAAAATAGAGAAGAACTCATAGAAAAAGCAGATAAACAACTAATCGATAATGAACTAGCTAAAATGATACAAAATGGAACAACAACTATTGGTGCAATTAGTTCGTATGGTTTTGATATGGACTCATGTGTAGAATCCCCTATCAATGTTATTTATTTTACGGAAATTTTAGGAAGCAAACCTGAAATGATAGATACACTTTTTCTAGACTTCAAGGAAAAACTTCAAAATGCACAAAGTCACTCTTCAAAAACTTTTATACCAGCAATTGCTATACATTCTCCTTACTCAACACACCCTTTTTTAATAAGAGAAGTATTAAAAATAGCACGAGAAAAAGAGATGCCAGTTTCTGCACATTTTCAAGAAAGTGCTGCTGAAAACAATTGGTTAAATTATAGTGATGGAGAGTTTAGCTCTTTTTTTAAAGATATGTTAGATCAACATCAATCATTAACAAAACCAAGTGATTTTTTATATCAATTTAAAGATATTAAACACTTGAGTTTTACTCATTGTGTAGAAGCAAATGAACAAGAGTTACAACAAATACATGATCTTGGCGCTTCTATTATTCATTGTCCAAATTCAAATCGACTTTTAAATAATGCAACATTAAATTTAAGTTATATAAAAGAAATTCCTCTTGCTATGGGGACAGATGGATTAAGTTCAAATCATACTCTAAATATGTTCGAAGAGTTAAAAAATGCGATTTTTATCCACACTAACTTTGAACCAAATCAACTATCACAACAGCTTCTACATGCAGCAACTAGTGGTGGTGCACGAGCACTTGGACTTCAAAAAGGAATATTGCAAAAAGGATATGATGCAGATATTATCAGTTTTACACTTCCTGATTCTATTGAAGATAGAGATGATTTAGCAACAGCAATTATTCTCCATACATCACAAACAAATCATACATTTATAGGAGGGGTCGATGAACTTCTTAAGTAAGCTGTTTCTTCCAATTACAGCACCAATACAATTTATACAAAACAATTTTAAAACTGTTTTATTTTTAACTATCCTTTATTTTGTTATAACAAATACAGATAAACAAAATTTAGAACGTCCAAATCTTCAAATTATTGAACTTAATGGTCCAATAATGATTGCAGATGAAGTTTTAGATAAGATTGAAACAGCAAAAAACGATCCTTCAATCAAAGGCGTCTTATTTAAAGTAAATTCTCCAGGTGGTGCAGTTGCTCCTTCTGTTGAGATTGCTTATGCTATTAAAGAATTAAATGAAATAAAACCAGTAGTAGCTTATGCTAGTGGTATTATGGCTAGCGGAAGTTACTTGGCAAGTTTATATGCCAATACAATTATAGCAAATCCTGGAAGTATGATAGGAAGTATTGGTGTGATTATGCAAAGTGTTGATGCAAGTGAATTAATGGCAAAAATAGGTGTCAAATCTCAAGTTGTAAAAGCTGGTGTTTACAAAGAATCTGGAACACCAACACGAGCCTGGACAAAAGAGGAAAAAGAAGAACTAGAAAAAGTAACTCAAAATACATATAATCTTTTTGTCTCTTATGTAGCAGATGCAAGAAAATTAAAAAAAGAAGACCATAAACAGTATGCAGATGCGCATATTTTTACTGCATTTGGTGCAAAAGAGGTCAAACTTGTAGATGAAGTAGCACCTATTTCAAGAGCAAAAGAATTAGTAGTACAATTAAGCAATGTGAAAAAACCTGTATGGTCAAAAGAAGATGAAATGGAAAAATTCATGGAAAAAATAATCACAGGGAGTATTTCTAATATATCGACAAAAACAAGTGGTCTTATGGCTTTTTAAAAGGAAATATCATGGCTGAAGAAATTGATGAAATAATTATTACAAGTGATGAACTAAAAAATTTATTTAAAGATAATATACTTCAAGATAGAAATGAAGGGTGGTTTTATAAAGACACTCAAATTGATATCATAGCCTTACACAAACAAGAACCTAAACATGTATATGATATTGCCAATGCACCAAAATATAAAATTAAAAGAAAAGAGAAAAGATATTAACTATGACATTAGAAGAAAAATTAAAAAATAACACAAGATTACAATTTGAAGATGCTATAAAACTTTATGATATGGATCTTCTTGAGCTTGGAAAAATAGCTTCAAAAATTAGAGAAAACAAATTTGGAAGAAAAACTTATTATAATGTAAATCGACATATAAATCCAACTAACATTTGTAAAGATGTTTGTCAATTTTGTGCCTACAGTGCAAGTAGAAAAAATCCACATCAATATACTATGACCCACGACGAGATAATGAATACCGTAGAAAATAGTGTAAAAAATGGCATCAAAGAGGTCCATATAGTTTCAGCCCATAATCCAAATACAGGGTTAGAGTGGTATCTTGAAATTTTCAAAAAAATAAAAGAACAATATCCACAACTTCATGTAAAAGCACTCACAGCAGCAGAGATTCATTTTTTAAGTGAAGAGTACAATAAATCTTATGATGAAATTATAGATATGATGATTGAATACGGTGTAGATTCTATGCCAGGTGGTGGTGCTGAAATTTTTGATGAACAAGTGCGAAAAAGGGTTTGTGGCGGTAAAGTAAGTTCCGACCAATGGATACAAATACACAAACTATGGCATCAAAGAGGACGAAAATCAAATGCAACTATGCTTTTTGGACATATTGAAAGTAGAGAAAATAGAGTAGATCATATGTTACGATTAAGAGATTTACAAGATATTACAGGAGGATTTAACTCATTTATACCTCTTGTATATCAAAAAGAGAATAACTTTTTAAAAGTAACAGATTTCCCAACAGCCCAAGAGATACTTAAAACATTTGCAATTTCTAGAATAATTCTTGATAATATTCCAAGTCTAAAAGCATATTGGGTAACTTCATCTATAAAATTAGCATTAGTAGCTCAAGAATTTGGAGCAAATGATTTAGATGGAACCATTGAGAAAGAATCTATCAATAGTGCTGCAGGTGCAGCTAGTGCAAATGGTATGAAACAATCAGAATTTATAGAACTTATTAAAAATAGTGGTTTTGAACCAATTGAAAGGGATAGTTTATACAATGAGCTTGACTAACTAAAAAGGATAGAAATGTATACCAATAGATTTTCAAGAATAGGATTTATCTTAGCAGCAGCGGGAAGTGCTGTTGGATTGGGAAATATTTGGAAGTTTCCTTATATTACAGGTGAAAATGGTGGTGGAATTTTTGTCTTTGTGTATCTCTTTACAGTAATTTTAATAGGTTTATCAATATTTATTGCTGAAGTTTTAGTGGGAAGTAGTACCAATAAAGATTCTGTAACCTCTTTTGAAACATTATCTCCTCCTGGAAAAAAATACTGGAAATATTCTGGATTTACATTTCTAACAGGTATTATCATATTGTCTTTTTACTCTATTGTTGTAGGATGGATTCTAAACTATATTGTTATTGCGGTCATTAATCTACCACAAAATACTTCTCAAGCGGAAACAGTCTTTCTCACAATGTTAAAAGATGATATATATACACAACTTTTTTACTATACATTAGCTTTTTTAATAATTGCTTACACTATTTCAAAAGGTGTTAAAAAAGGGATTGAAAAACTTAATAACTTATTGATGCCAACTTTAATTATAATTCTTATAATAATGTTTTTTTATAGTATTTCTCTTTCAGGATTTACAAAAGCTTTAGATTTTATGTTTTATCCAAATTTTGAAAAATTTCATGCAAGTTCTATTATTATAGCAGTTGGTCATGCTTTTTTCACACTTTCTATTGGTATGGCAACTATTCTTTCTTATTCTGCATCATTAGATAGAAATATCAATATTGTAAAAGCTTCTATAACAATTGTTTCCCTTGATACAATTATTGCGATTGTTGCGGGTATTATCATATTTTCAGTTGTATTTACAGCTGGTCAAGAACCTGGTCAAGGTCCAGGATTAGTATTTATTACACTTCCTGCAATTTTTTATGAAATGGGTGCTATTGGAAATATTATGGCTATAGCATTTTTTATTGCTTTAGCTTTTGCTTCTATCACCTCTGCTATTTCAGTATTAGAACCTACTGTAATGTATCTTGTCGAAAGAAAAAAAATCTCTCGAAAAAAAGCTACTTACACAATATCATCTATTTTTTATATTATCGGTATCTTTGCACTTCTTTCAAATACAAATAGTTTCTCTGAAAGTTTAACATTTGGAAATAAAAATTTATTTGATTGGTTTGATTTTATAACCGCTGCAATCCTAATGCCTTTAGGTGGTATTTTACTAGCTATATTTGTTGGATATATTATGGATAAACAACTTATACGAAATACTCTTGTACCATTTATGGGAGAAAGATTTTTTAAAGTATGGCTTATTCTTATTAGGTATATTGCTCCCATATCTGTTCTATTGATAATGCTGAATGAAACAGGTATACTTAAGTTGTAATTTAAATAATCAAGTGGTAAAGGATAATTGTCACTAAAATGAAATTTTCCTTTGATAATATATTTCAATAATTCTAAAGGGGTATTATATGAAAGTATATGGAATAAAAACTTGTCCAAGTGTAAAAAAAGCAAAAGAGTTCTTCGATAGTAACAACATCAATTATGACTTTATAGATATTGATAAAAATCCTATCTCACAAGAAAAAATAGAATATTGGCTTCAATTTACAGAAGCCAAAGAGTTATTTAATCCTCGAAGTAAAGCATATAGAGACTTAAACTTAAAAGGAACAAATCTCAATACTAAAACAAAAACAAAACTTTTATGGGAAAATAACTCTCTTATAAAAAGACCTATTTGTGAGCATGGTCTCAATGGTGAAGAAAAACTATATGTAGGCTATGAAATCAATGATTATAACAATGTTTTTTTATCAAACTAATAATGATAGATACATTAATTCAAATTATTAAAGAAGCTGGCGAGATATTAAAAAAAGGGTATTACACAAATAAAGAAATAACCTTTAAGGGAAAAAAAGATTTAGTAACCCAATATGATATTGCTGTTGAGAATTTTCTAAAAGAAAAATTTTCTTCTACTTTTAAAGAGTTTAATATCATTGCAGAAGAATCTGATAATAGTGATTTGGAATTTTGTGATTCCATTATTATTGATCCCATTGATGGAACAACAAATTTTGTCAATCAAGTACCTCACTGTGCTATTTCTGTAGGTGTATATAAGAATAAAAAACCTTATATTGGTATTGTTTATAATCCTATCTTAGATGAACTTTATCAAGCAAAAATTGGATGTGGTGCATTTTGCAATAATGAACCTTTAAAAGTAACTTCTAATAAACAATTTAAAGAGTCTCTCATTGCAACTGGATTTCCTTATACAAGTGCAACAAATAAAAATGATTTAGCTTTTGTTATACGAAACCTAGAATCAGTATTGCCACAATGTCAAGATGTAAGAAGGTTAGGAAGTGCATCTATTGACCTTTGTATGGTTGCAAGAGGAACTTATGATGGATATTATGAAATCAATCTAAAAGCATGGGATGTTGCAGCTGGTATGATTATTTTAGAAGAAGCAGGTGGAACTGTAACAAACATGAACAATGAAACATATAATATTTTTGGTAAAGAATGTATCGTAGCAACAAATGGTTTGATTCACAAAGAACTTTTATCATACCTAAGTTGAGTATTTATATTTAAATTTATAGAGTCAATTTTAATTAAGTGCAATTAATTTATAATCACTTTTTATAAAGGAAATATTATGTCATACAATCAATTAAATGAAGAAGAACAAAGAGTAATTCTCAACAAAGGAACAGAAAGAGCTTTTACAGGAGCATATTGGGATAATCATGAAAAAGGAATCTATACCTGTAAACAATGTAATACACCTCTTTTCTCTTCCGATGCAAAGTTTGATAGTGGTACAGGTTGGCCTAGCTTTGATGATATGATTGCTTCAAATGTAAAAGAGTTACCAGATGCTGATGGAAGAAGAGTTGAAATAGTGTGTGCTACTTGTGGTGGACATTTGGGACATGTATTTAAAGGGGAAAAATTTACACAAAAATCAACAAGACACTGTGTAAACTCTATCTCTTTAAACTTTAGTAAAAAATAAAATATTAAGATTCAACACGATTTCTACCATTGTGTTTTGCTTTGTACAATAAAGAATCAACTCTTTTGATAAGAGTACTTTTCGTATCATTTGGGTCAACTTGTGTAACCCCTAAAGAGATAGTTATTGAGATGTTTTGGTCAAATTGATACTCTTGGATACATTTTCTAAATTCTTGTGCTTTTTTTACAGCCATCTCTAAATCAAGATTATTAAGGATTATTACAAATTCTTCCCCACCCCACCTTGCAAAAGTATCATTTTGTCTTATATGATTACGGATTGATTTTGAAATACTTTTAAGAATAACATCCCCTATTTGATGTCCATAAGTATCATTAATCTCTTTAAAGTGATCAATATCAAAAAATATAATAGAACCTTTATTACCATATCGAATAAAACTTTCTAAATAAGTATCAAAATATCTTTTATTATAAATATTTGTGAGTTCATCCGTATTGGCTTTTGTATGTAAATATTTAGATTTTTTATTTAAACTAGTTATAGTTTTCATATTTTTTTGAATCTCTTCATTGAACCTATTAAACAATATGTAGATAACAACAATGATTATCAAAAATACTATCAAATTTAAACTATTAATCACAAGTAAAGATTCATTTTTGTCTAAAATGAATTCGGTAATATCTTTTATAATTAAAACTTTTGACACTACATTACCTTGGTAATCATTCAGATTTAACTCATTTGCAACTAAAAAATATTTATCTTCTAAAAAAATTACCTGTGTGGCTTTTGTTAAATCTAGTTTTTCTATAAATCTTTTTGAAAATTTACTCTGAGAAACTATTGCATACTCAGCAAGTTCTTGATAATTTTTCTTTACTGTTAAAACATCAAGTTTCTCTTTTTTAACTAAAATTATCGATTCAACTTTGTATTTTTCATTTAATGAATCAACAAAATACTTTGGCTTAATACCAAATTCCAAAACTCCTATATGTTCACCATTATGTACAAAAGGCATTGTTATTCTATAAACCATACCATTTTTACCAACTTCAAAACCTGTTTGTTTTTTAATAACTTTATTTGCGTATGCAACTATAGGTCTTTTTGTTGTTAAATCATCATTATAAGATTCTGGTTTATGCATTCTTAAAACGGTAATATTATCTTTATCTATAAAATGCATTACAAAAAAATTAGGATCTATTACTTTTATATCTTCATAATCTTTTTTCAACAACTGATACAATTTTTTTCTTTCATGATTTTTAAAATATTCTGCAATTTGATTAGTATTAATAAAATCTGCATGTAGTAACTGATATTTGGCAATAAGGTTTTTTTCTGAAGTTTTGAATACACTTAGCATATCATTTGTCAAATTATTTTTTTGTATATCTAACATACTGTCATAATGTTTCATATCATAATATACTCTAAACAGAAACATTATCGCTAATATAAATGATAATCCAAAAATATATTTTAACACTATTCGATTATTTTTCATAATAATCCTTTAAAACATTTTATAATAAAAAGTTATATACTAAAATATTACTCTCTTTAACTTTAGTGAAAATTAAATACTTTTATTATTATTTTTTTAGTGCACACAATTAAAAAGACTTTGTTCTACTCTATCTCTACCATTATTTTTTGCTATATATAATGCTTTATCAACTTTTTCAAATAAGGTAAGCTTATCTTCATATTCCTCAAACTGCGCAACACCAAAACTTGCTGTCATAAATTCTATTTCAGTAAATTTATTTGCTTTAATTAATTTTCTTAATTTCTGAGCAAATTGTAAAGCGCCTTCAATATCAGTATCAGGTAAAAGTATAATAAACTCTTCACCACCCCATCTTGCAAATACATCACTTGTTTTAATATTTTTCGCAATCAAACTTGAAAGCTCTTTTAATGTAACATCTCCCGCTTGATGTCCATAAGTATCATTAATATTTTTAAAATGATCTATATCAAATAATATTACACTTAAATTGTGATTATAATGTTTTGCTTTGTTAATCTCATATGAAAAAATCTCTTCAAATTTAGCTCTATTATATAAACTTGTTAACTCGTCTTTTGTTGCTTTTTCTTCCAAAGAGGATGTAACTGAATAAAGTTCATCAACTTTATTTCTCATAACTTTATTAATATTTTGTAACTGTTCTTTTGTTTTTTCAAATTCTGTTATATCATGTCTAACTGCAATAAATTCTATAATATCACCATCAACATCAAGTATAGGAATCACAGTAGAGTCAACAACATAAGAACTTCCATCTTTTGCCATATTAGTCACTATTCCATGCCAAGATTTTTTAGATTTTACAGTATCCCATAACTCTTTAAATACTTCTCTATCCATACTTGGATGCCGTATAATATTATGTGCTTTTCCAATAAGTTCTTCTTGTGTATATCCACTTATTTTACAAAACTTATCGTTTACATAGGTGATAATCCCTTTAGGATTTGTTTTTGATACAATATTACTAATATCTACTGCTTTTTTATATTCAGCTAAAAGATTACTCTGCTCATTTTGCTTATAACTATTTTCATCCTTTAAATGCGCATATGTATCAGTAAGTTCATTTGCAATACTTATGGTAACTGTTTCCAATTCCATCTGAATATTATAAGAAAGATTTCCATCTTTATAAATTGCATTTTCTATTGCTGATTGTAATCGTAATATCAATGTATAAAGTTCATTATTCGTAACATTATATTTATTTAGAAGATGTAAAAAATCCATCCTTGCCTGACATTCTGATATTGTAAAATTCCATTGATAAATACTTATAAAACAATCACAAAATCCATAAAAAATATTCATATTTTTTTCAACTATTGGTATTGAATGTTTATGAATAATATTTTTCACTTCATTTCTTTCAAGCCAATTTGTTATAATATCATTTCTATGAACTCTTAAAAAATATGCAAATTCTTTTAAATCAATTATTTTTGTCATCTAACTTCCTTTAATGTGACCATTATATAACTATTTATATAAAATTTCAAAACATTATATATCAATATATCTTGATATATTAAAATATATATGATATAATTCAAAACATTCAAAAGGAAAAAATTATGAAAAAAATAATTTTAATATTGTTATCATTGAGTTTATTGTTAGTAGCAAATATATACAACCTAAAGCCCTTAACAATTACAAAGGATATTCACTGTGTTATTGGTGATTTCAATCCACCTACAAAAGAAAATAATGGTTTTGTTTCTAATATGTGCTATGTTGATATAGGCAATAGCATAGTTGTTTTAGATGCAGGTCCAACATATAAATTTGCACAAGAATTTTATCAAATAATCAAAAAAGATTATCCAAAAAAAGATATCTCTCATGTTATTTTATCAAATTTTCATGATGATAGAACTCAAGGTGCTTCTTTTTTCCAAGAAAAGGGAGCAAAAATTGTAGGATATAAAAATCTCAATGATGATATAAAAGATAATAAAGAGAAGTTTGAAAGAATGAAGATGATTTTATCTCCAGATGTTTTAGAAAATACGAAAGTAATTTTAGCTGATACTTTAGTGGAAAATGGATATAAAATAGTAGGTAGCAAAAAAACTTTAGAGATACTCAAATTAAGTGCAGTTTCAGAAGAGAAAAGTGACATTGCTATTTATAGCAAAGATGATAGTTTCTTTTTTGTAGGGAATATCGTGTTTAACGGTAGAATGTTAAATTATACAAAAAATTCAAATATTGACGGATGGATTGAAGCTTTAGAAAATCTAGGTAAATACAACGCAAAATATATTTTAGGTGGTCATGGAAATGAATACCATAAAGACTCGTACAAACCATCTTTAGAATATCTTCAAATATTAAGAAAAGATTTAAAAAAAGCCTATGATGATGGAGTAGATACTTTAGATTTAGAACAAACTGTTAAAAGTGATAAGTTTAATTATCTCAATTTTTACAAGCAACTTAACTATAACAATATCCAAAATTACTACTACAGTTAGAATGGGAAAAATAGATGTTCACTGCTAGTGTAATATTTTTACTCACCCTTTTGTTTGTTATTTGGCAACCAAAAAATTTACAAATAGGAACAACTGCAATTATAGGGGCAATAACTGCTTTACTATTTGGAGCTGTAAGTTTTAATGATGTATTAACTGTAACAAATATAGTTTGGGATGCTACATTAGCTTTTATTGGAATTATTATTTTATCTATGGTTTTAGATGAGATAGGTTTTTTTGAATGGTGTGCTATTAAAATGGCAAAACTATCACGTGGTAATGGTCATTTGATGTTTATCTATGCTCTACTTTTAGGTTCATTTGTATCTGCACTTTTTGCAAATGATGGAGCTGCACTTATACTCACTCCAATACTTTTAGCTAAAATGAGAATACTACAACTCAATTTTAAAACTATTATTGCTTTTTTACTTGCAGGTGGATTTATCAGTGATAGTGCATCACTCCCTTTTGTATTTTCAAATCTTACAAACATCGTAACAGCAAATTATTTTCATATAGGTTTTGTGGAATATCTATCAAATATGTTTATCCCTTATGTTGTAAGTACAATTATCTCTATAATTGTACTATGGGTAGTTTTACGAAAAGATATTCCAAAAGAGATAGACATAACGCTTCTTAAAAATCCAGATGATGTTTTAAAAAATAAAGCACTTTTTAAATTTAGTTGGTTCTTTTTAGCTCTACTTTTAGTTGGATATTTTATAGGAGATATTTATAATCTTCCAATAAGTTTATTTGCTTTGGGTGGTGGACTTTTATTTTTAGCAATTGCCAGTTACACAAAATCTGCTCGTGCATGGCTTACTATTAAAACAGCACCTTGGCAAGTTGTGTGGTTCAGTATTGGACTTTATATAGTTGTTTATGGACTTAAAAATGCTGGACTAACAGATTATCTAGAGGTAATACTCAAAGATTTAGCTACACAAAGTGATTTTATAGCAGTTGTTGGTACAGGTTTTATCGCAGCTTTTTTAAGTGCTTTTATGAACAATATGCCAACTATTATGATTATGGATATTTCATTAGCAAACATTGGAAATGAGGCAATGATATATGCAAATATTATTGGATGTAATTTAGGACCGAAAATGACACCATTTGGTAGCTTAGCTACGCTATTATGGTTGCATGTATTATCACAAAAAGGGGTAAAAATCAGTTTTAAAGAATACAGTAAATTTGGAATGATAGTAACACCACCTGTGTTATTTATAGTTTTATTAACATTAATTTAAAAAGGAAAAAACATGAAAAAAGTATTAGTATTATGTACAGGAAATAGCTGTAGAAGTATCATAGCAGAAGCACTTATAAATGCAAAACTTAATGGAGTAAAAGCCCAAAGTAGTGGAGTGAAAGCTAGTGGAAAAGTGAATCCAAATGCAAAAAAACTTCTACAAGAAAAAGGAATTTGGAAAGAGGAATATCACAGTAAAACACTTGATACAGTTATCGATGAAGATTTTGATTTAGTTATCACTGTATGTGACCATGCAAATGAAACTTGTCCAATGTTTCCAAAACCAATTCCTAAAATTCATGTGGGATTTGAGGATCCAGATGGAAAAGGTTTTGAGGCATTTGAAGAAACGTACGATGAAATTGAAATGATTTTAATTCCTAAAATTCAAAAAGCTTTAGGATTATAATGTTTGATTGGTGGGAAAAAATTGTTGATAAATTAGTTTATAACTTTTGGGGACTAGAATCTACTAGTGCTGTAGGAAGTGCTACACATTTTTTTATCTATGATACTATAAAAATATTTATTTTACTTATCACTATTATTTTTGCAGTAAGTTTTTTACGAACCTATTTTAACACGGAAAAAGTTCGTGTGTATCTACAAGGAAAATCAGAATTTAGTGGAAATATTCTTGCTGCACTTTTTGGTATCATTACACCTTTTTGTAGCTGTAGTGCTATACCATTATTTCTTGGATTTATGCAAGCAAGAATCCCTATAGGGATAACTTTTAGTTTTCTTATCTCATCTCCTTTAAACAATGAAATTGCAATAGCAATGTTATTTGGACTGTTTGGATGGAAAATTACAGCTATCTATATAGGTTTTGGACTAGTAGTTGCTATATTTGGTGGATATTTTATAGGGAAAATCAAAAATATAGAAAAATATGTTTTGATTCCTGTTACTCCAATTGAGGGAGAACTTGAAGATGTTCAAATTAAACTTACATTACAACAAAGAGTAAAAGAAGCTTGGGAATATACAGCCGATATTTTCAAAAAAATATATCTTTATGTGATGATTGGTGTTGGAATTGGTGCATTTATTCATGGATATATTCCTGCAGAATTTATCGCAAAATATGCAGGTGGCGATGCTTGGTATGCTGTGCCAGTTGCTGTTTTAATGGGGATACCAATGTATGCAAACGCAGCAGGAGTTATGCCACTTGTTGAAGTATTAACAGCCAAAGGGATGTTACTTGGAAGTGCGTTGGCATTTATGATGGCTGTTACAGCTTTAAGTTTACCAGAAGCTATGATATTAAAAAGAATATTAGATATTAAACTTATCGCTATATTTTTTGCAATTGTAGGTTTAGGAATACTTCTTGTTGGGTATATGTTTAATATAATTTTATAAAAAGGAGATAGGTATGAAAATAGAAATTTTAGGAACTGGATGTGCTAAATGTAGAGCACTAGAAGCTAATACAAAAGAGGCTTTAACAAAAATTGGTGGATTTCATGATGTAAAAAAAGTGGAGGATATAATGGAGATTATGAAATACAATGTTGTTAGTACCCCTGCTCTTGTAGTTGATGGAACAGTAAAAAGTACAGGAAAACTTTTAAGTGTAGATGAAATCATAGAAATACTTCAAAGTAAATAGCTTAACCAACATCCAATTAACATTTAGATACAATCGCGATATTTTATTATTATGAATATAATTCTATAAGTAGTTTTTTTAGGATTAACAAAAAAATTACACGTGATTTATAGAATTACACTATTATATTTTAAGGAACTAAATGTACACAAATATTAAAAAAGAGTGGTTTGGAAATATAAGAGGAGATATTTTATCAGCTTTAGTAGTTGGTATTGCCTTGATTCCTGAAGCGATAGCTTTTTCTATCATCGCTGGGGTTGACCCAAAAGTTGGTCTCTATGCCTCTTTTTGTATCGCTGTGGTTATTTCAATTGTCGGTGGAAGACCCGCTATGATTAGTGCAGCAACTGGAGCAATGGCTTTAGTGATGGTACTTTTAGTTAAAGAACATGGACTTCAATACCTTCTAGCCGCTACAATTTTAACAGGAATTTTTCAAATTATTTTAGCCTATATTGGTATTGCAAAATTGATGAGTTTTGTCGCACGAGCGGTGGTGATTGGGTTTGTAAACGCACTAGCAATACTTATTTTTATGGCACAACTTCCTGAACTTGTTGATGTTACTTGGCATGTGTATCTTTTGACTGCTATTGGATTAGGAATCATTTATCTTTTTCCTTATATACCAAAAATAGGAAAACTTTTACCATCTCCACTGGTGACTATCATTATTTTAACAATCGTTGTGGCTTATTTTGGAATTGATATACGAACTGTTGGAGATATGGGAGAATTGCCTGATACTTTACCAATCTTTCTTCTCCCTAACATCCCTTTAAATTTTGAAACTTTACAAATTATTTTTCCATACTCTTTTTCACTTGCAATTGTGGGACTTTTAGAGTCACTTATGACTGCTACTATTTTAGATGATATGACTGATACTACAAGTGATAAAAATAAAGAAGCAAGAGGTCAAGGAATTGCCAATATCGCTTCTGGTTGTTTAGGGGGAATGGCTGGATGTGCCATGATAGGACAATCAGTTATCAATGTGAAATCAGGAGGTAGAGGAAGACTCTCTACATTTTTAGCAGGGATATTTTTACTTATTTTAGTAGTATTTTTAAGTGATTTAGTCGCTATCATCCCTATGGCTGCTTTAGTTGCCGTGATGATTATGGTCTCTATTAGTACCTTTAATTGGGCATCTATTACTGGGCTTAAAACCTTACCTCTTTCTACAAATATTGTGATGCTTTCAACCACATTAGTCACAGTATTTACCCACAATTTAGCACTGGGAGTCCTTACAGGAGTATTATTAGCCTCACTCTTTTTTGCCAATAAAATTAGTCACTTTTTTTACCACGAAGAACACTATGAAGATGAGGGAAAAACAAAATTTTATAAATTTATAGGTCAAGTGTTTTTCAATAGTAGTGATAAGTTTATCGCCTCTTTTGATTTCAAAGAGAATATAAAAAAAGTGGTTATTGATGTAAGTCGTGCCCATTTTTGGGATGTTTCAGCTGTTTTTGCACTTGATAAGTCAGTATATAAATTACGAAAAGCTGGTATTGAGGTGGAAATCATTGGAAAAAATGAAGCAACCGCAACAATTATAGATAGATTTGGAATCCATGATAAACCTGAAGAGATAGAAAAAGTTATGGGAGGACATTAAAGTATGAATCTTTTTAAACCATTTTTACTAGTGACTTTAATCACAAATATTTTAATGGGAGCAATTCTTAACTTTGATTTACACAAAAAAGAGGCTCAAGGGGAAAATACTTTATTAGTGATTGGTGGAATTCACGGTGATGAGCCTGGTGGGTATTTTGCTCCTTCTGTATTAATTCAAAATTATACTATCAAAAAAGGCTCTCTTTGGATAGTACCAAACCTCAATTTTGATAGTATTGTCAGAAATCAACGTGGAATCTACGGAGATATGAATAGAAAATTCAATAAAGTAGAAAAAAATGATGAAGATTATGAAACTGTACAAAATATAAAAAAACTTATCTTAGATAAAAAAGTGGATTTAATTTTGAATCTGCACGATGGAAGAGGATTTTATAGACATAAATGGGAAAGTTCTATTTTTAATCCTAGTGCTTGGGGACAAGCTTTTATTATAGATCAAACTAAAATTCATAAAGATATAAAATTTTCAAATCTTGATGAGATTGCAAAACAAGTGAGTGTTGACCTCAATAATGGACTGGTAGAAAATCATCACTCTTTTAATATAAAAAATACAAAAACAAAAGAGAAAGATGAACAGATGCAACTTTCCCTTACCTATTTTGCCATCACACATCATAAACCTGCATTTGCAGTAGAAACTAGTAAAAATATTACTGATTTAGTTAAAAAAGTAAAATATCAACTCAAAGCCATTGAGAGTTTTATGAATATTATGGGAATTGAATATGAAAGAAATTTTGATTTAGATAACCTTGAACAACTAGAAGCTATTTTAAATAACTATAAAAAAGTCAAAATCAATGACCGTATTACCCTTGATTTAGAAACTATAAAATCTACAAACTACTATTTTCCACTTAAAAATAGTGATAATATTTTTAAATTTGAACATCCACTAGGGGCTATTGTAAAATACAAAGGAAATTATAATTTTATGATAGGAAACAAAAGAGTTGGGACTTTAATTCCCCAATACTTTGAATATTGTGATTTAAAAGATGATATAAAATTAGTTGTTGACAATGAAAATAAAATTGCTAAATTTGGTGATATTATCGAAGTAAATAAGACCTTTAAAATTAATGCCTCTACAAACTTCAGGGTCAATATTATTGGTTTTAGTAAAGATAATGTTGATAATGAAAATAATATTCTTATTTCAAAAAAAGATATTCTCGATAGATTTGCTGTTGACAAGGAACAAAAAAGTTTTAGAGTTGAGTTTTATGATAATGACAATAAATTTTGTGGTATGATTATTATAAAATTCAAATAAAGATAGAGTATGGAGATATTTCTAAAAACAATCAGTAGTTTAAATGATGAAACAAGAATTAAAATACTTCATTTTATAAATATAAATGGCGAAGTATGTGTTTGTGACATTGAAAACTCATTTGGGATGATACAGTCAAGAATATCACGACATTTAAAAATACTTAAAGATGCAGGTTTTTTAAAAGTTGATAGAAAAGGAAGATGGGCATACTATAGTGTAAGAAAACCTCTAGACCAATTTAGGCAGTCAATTCTAAAAGAGATTAGTTACCTTAATATGGAAATACCTGATCTAGAAAAAAAATGTAATTCCTAGTATACGTTTAAAATTAAGTTAACCTAAAGTTAAGTCTATTTTTATAATAATATGAAGGATATTTTGTAATTATTTAGGAGTTTATTATCGAAGAAAAATTTATATACATAAAAAATTATGTGTACTTATCAAGACGAAATAAACTAGAGTTTTTTAAGCTTACAGGCAAATTTAAAAATTTTAGAATATCAAATCAAAAGATTGTACTTAGTGATAACTCACTACTTATTGAATTTACTCAAAATACTGATATTGATTCAGCAAAAGAGATAATAGATGATTTTCTTGAGAAAAAAGAAATTACAAATATTGAAACAAAAATACTTAAACAACTATTATTAGATGATAAACAAATAAAAATGATTTTTAAAAATAATGAACAAAAAAAATTAAAACTTGTTCTTTAATGATTTACACTTTCAAATAATTTTAGGGCTTCGTTAAAATTAAATTTTTCTATAAATTTTTTTGTACTTTCAAATAGTTTTTTATCTTCTTCATTTAATTTATATTTATTTAATACCTCTATTACGTCATAACATTTTTTAGGTTTTTTTGTCATCAGTGCTTGTTTTAGATTGTCAAACAAAATGTTTTTTTCATTTTCATCAATATCTAACTTTTCTTTATTATCTTGAGAATATTTTATATTTTTCAACTCTTTAATTTCTTCTAAAATCAATTTCAATTCTTTATAAAACTGTTCTATAAAAAAACTATCTTCTACACTTTCAATGTGTTTTATAATTTCATAAAAATCTTTTGCACCAATATTTGCACTCAAACCTTTTAATGTATGAATAGTTCTTAAAAATTCTTCTTTACTTAAAGATTCTAAATTTAAATTAGAATAATTATCATAAAAACTTAATAAAATTTTCACATATAACTTTCTATTCTGATTGACCATAGTCAGCCCATAATTGATATCAATATGTTTTAATATTGGGATAACAATAATATCTTCACTATTATTTGGAGATACTACTATTTTTTTCTTTGTACAATATTTTAAAATACATCGATAAAGTGATTCAACTTCTAATGGTTTATTTAAATGCTCATTCATCTGCGCATTTTTACTATTTTGAATATCTTGAACCATCGCATTTGCACTTAATGCGATAATTGGTATTTGTTGATTTTGTTCTCTTATAATTTTGGTAGCTTCGTATCCATCCATAACAGGCATTTGAATATCCATTAAAATCAAATCAAAATCATTTGAAAACTTTTGAAAAATATCTACCGCCATTTTTCCATCATATGCATTTACAACCTCGATGGAATCAAACTCAAGAAGTCCTTGAATTAAAAATCGATTCGTTTCATTGTCTTCTACTAAAAGTATTTTCACTTTATCCAATAATGTCATTTGTTGTAATAATTGATTTAATGACTGAACTGGTGTGTCAATACTATCTTCTAACCCTTTTTGTAAAGGTAATTCAAATACAAATTCACTTCCCTTTCCAAATTCACTATAAATTTCAATTTTACCACCCATCATCTCAACAAGTTGTTTAGATATGGACAATCCTAAACCTGTACCACCATATTTTCTAGTTGTACTAACATCTGCTTGAGAAAAAGATTGAAATAATATTTTTTGTTGTTCTTTTGTAATCCCAATTCCACTGTCTTTTACTATAAATCTAACAGTATTATCTAAGCTTTCAACATAAACTTGAACTCCTCCACTGTGAGTAAACTTTATTGCATTATTAACTAAATTTATCAAAATTTGCCCAAGTCGTATTGGATCACCTATATAAATACTATTTTCCTCTTCATAAAATATTTCATATGAAATATTTTTTTCATCAGCTTTAAGTTCAGTAATATTTCGAAGATTTGTTATAACACTTTTCATATCAAAACTTATCTTTTCAACTTCTAATTTTCCTGCTTCTATTTTAGAAAAATCTAAAATATCATTTATAATATATAATAAGTTTTTTGCTGAACTATCAATTTTTTGTATGTACTCTTTTTGTTTTACTATATCATCTGTTTGAAGTGCTAAATGTGTCATACCTAAAATACCATTCATTGGTGTTCTGATTTCATGACTCATATTTGCTAAAAAATTTGATTTAAACTTTGTTGCTTCTTCTGCTTTTTCTTTTTGTTCTTGAAGTTCTCTTACTGTTTTTTGAAGTTTTAATTTTGTTATTTGAAGATTTTGATTTGTTTTTGTAATCTGCTTTGATTTTACTGCTAATTTTGCATGAGATTGTATCATTGAACCTTGAGTTGCTTTTTGATCAGTAGTATCAACTAAAATGGAGTATTTTACATCTCTACCATCTGGCCAGCATATAAGTTCATCATAAGACTTTATCCATTTATCATCTATTTCATCAAAAAACTCACAAGTATATTTTTCTTTTTTAACCCCGCGAACTCGTTGTTGAAGATTTATAATACTACACCAACTACAAATCTCATTTTGTCCGTATATTTTTTCCCAGCAATATGTTTCTTGTGGTGCATACATATTTTCTCTTACTATTTTATTTGCATAAACAATTTCATAAGTTTCTACATCTACAGCATATGCCCCAAAAGGAATAACATCTAATAATGCTTCAAATAATTTATTTTCTAACATATTGCATCCCTAATTTATAATCTAAACTTTATGTTATTTCTTCCACTATTTTTTGCTTCATAAAGTTTTTTATCTGCGAAATCAAGAGTTTGATCTATTGTTTGATTATCAAGTTTAGAACTTAGTCCAATTGATACTGTCAATTGTAAATTCTCCTTTTGAGAAGTTAAAGATAAATTTTCTACATTTTGTCTCATTTTTTCAAGTTTTTCTATTACTTTTTTTTCATCTTCACTTATAGTTAATAAAACAAATTCTTCGCCACCAATTCTAGCGAATATATCATTTTCATCTATATTTGAGGAAACACTCTTAGCAAATTCTTTAAGCACTGTATCCCCTACTTGATGTCCATAAGTATCATTAATATTTTTAAATTTATCAAGATCAAACATAGCTATATATATTTTTTCATTTGTTTTGAGTGGCTGTTCCCATATTTTTTTCGCTTGTTCAAAAAAACTACCCCTATTATTAATCCCTGTTAAGTAATCTTTTGTAGCCATATATTCTAACTTTTCATTAGCTTCTCGTAACGCTTTTGTTTGTATTGCAAGCTTTGTATGAGTTTTAATCATATTTGCTTGTATCTCTTTTTGTTCTGTAATATCAACAGCTATGGAGTATTTTACAGTTCTTCCATCAGGCCATCTAACAAGCTCATCGTAACTTTGAAGCCATTTGTCAGTTACTTCATCAAAAAAGTTTGTAACAAGTTTTTCACTATGATAAATAGCTTTTCTTTGCTTTAACTCTGAAATTGTACACCAACTACAAACTTCATTTTGTCCAAAAACTTTTTTCCAACAAAAGTTTTCTCTCGGTGCATACAAACTTTCTCCCATTAGTTTATTTGCGTATACCACTTCATAAGTCTCAATATCTACGGCATATGCAGCAAAGGGTATTACATCTAAAAGTGCTTCAAAAAGTTTGTTTTCTTCCATTCTTTAAATCCTAAATCTCATCATCTAAAATATCTAAATCTTCATCTTCTTCATCAACAGCATATTCAATAAAAACTTCACCAATTGAAGCTGCTAATTTATCTTCAGTAATAGGTTTTAGCATATATCCAACAGCCCCTGCTTGAATTGATTTAATAACCATATCTTCTTGTCCATGAGATGTTACCATAATTATTTTAGCATCTGCATTATCTTTTATAATATTTTTTACAGCTGTTATACCATCCATATCTGGCATTGTTATATCCATTGTTACTAAATCTGGTTTTGTTTGATTATATCCATCAATCGCTTCTTGACCATTTGTTGCACTAAAAACAACCTCATGACCTAATTTTTCTAATAAATTTGTAATCTTTTTTCTTATAATAAGTGAATCATCTACTACTAAAACTTTTAACATATTTTTTATCCTTTTTTCTTATTTTATTGATTCTTCTGTACCAACGGCACTAATACTTAATTCACCATATTGTGTTACTATATTGGCACTTACTATTTTAGAGTTTTTATATTTTTTAATATTTGAAGCATCATTTATCGTAATTGGTGGAGTAATAGTCACACCTTTACCTCTATTTGGAAATGTTGGTAAAGCAAGCCCTATAATAGTATTAATTGTTTCTCCAGACACACTATCAATCACTTCAACCATTTCATCTTGTGCTACCTCTTCACCATCCATAAAAAGTGTCACTAAATGATTTAATAAATTACTATCATAACTAATAATAATCATTAAATTAAGAGTTCCACCAGTACCAATCATTGAAGTATAATCTTTTAAAATCAATTTATCTGGATTAAGTTCATCAATTGTTATATTATTTATATCTATTCCCATATCTTCAGACAAAAAAAGTTTTGATTGAAGTATTAATGCATCTAATATCATATTTATTTCCTTTTCTAGTTTTATGAAAGGGGTACTACTATTTCAAAAGTAGTTCCACTATCTTTTTGTGAATTTATATTAATCACTCCATTGAGTTTATCAACTTCATTTTTTACAGCACTCATACCAATTCCTCTTCCTGAGATGTCTGATAATTTTTCATTTGTTGTAAAATTATCATCAAAAATGAATTGATAAATTTCATTTTCTGATAAATTTGTAATATCAATATTTTTTTCTTTAAGTTTAGTTCTAAATTTATCTAAATTAATTCCTTCCCCATCATCTGAAATTGATATGATTAAATTACTATCTTCAACAACAAAGTTACAAGCGATAGTACCAACTTCATCTTTATTTTTTTCCAATCTTACTTCTGGACTTTCAATCCCATGATCAATACAGTTTCTAAAAATATGAACTAATGATTTTATCATAGGTTTATATTTATCAGGTAAAGCAATATTACTATCTCCAATAATCTCAAAATCGTAAATCTCTTTTTCAAGTCTTGATGATAACTGTTTTGTAGATGCAATAAATGGATGTAATAGTGTTATGAGTTTTGTACTAGAAAGATTTTGTACTTGACACAATAATTCATAACACTCAGGTGTTGTTTCTTTGAGTTTACCTAAAACATTTTCAATTTTTTCTTGTAAATCTACAATATCTAAATAATCTATCTTTACAAAATTATCTGATTCTAAAAACTCTGAACCTAAAACCTCTTTAATAATATTAAATGTAATATTCAAACTTTTATTAAAATCACTATTATCTAAAAGTTCTAATAACTGTTCATTAGAACTACTACTTTTAATTTGTAAATGAGATATTTCATTTTCTAATTGATGTAAAAAAGCAACTATATTTTGCATATATAATTGCGAAAAAGTCCCTTTAAATGTATGTATCATTCTATAAATACTACTTATATTGTGTAAAGGCGTTTTATCTAAGTCTACAAAAGTTGAATATGAATGGATAAAATTTATGTACTCTTTTTTTAAATCAAAAAACATTTCAGATTCACTTACAATAGCTACAATCATTTTTAACGTTTCTTGCTCTTTTTTGACTTTGTTTTCAAGCTTCTTTTGTGATGTAATATTTGTTAAAATCAACATAAAGTAACTTTCATCCAAAACTTTATATTCTATTTTAATAGCTTTTTTATTTATTATAATTATTTGAGGTAATAAAGATATAAGAGATTTTCTTTTAATTTCATTTTTCTCTTGTAATAACAGTTTTAATGTATTTTTAAAAAACTCTTTTTTAGCACTATCTGTAAATAATAAATCAGCAATATCTTGAGATGCAATATTATTTCCTAAAATTTTAGTACACTCTGTTGAATATTCATCATCAACAATAAAGTTTGTATCAAAAGTTAAAAAGCCTTGTCCCGCATTATCAAGTAATACTGCAATTTTATTTCTACTTTTTTGAATCGTTTTATTAAGATATGATAACTTTCTATTCCAATAATAAAATCCTATAAATAAAACTAAAATTGCACCTACAATCTCTAATAAAAGTGTATAATCAATACTACTTTCAACATACATTGCATCTGGATATATTAATTCTTTTATATCAACTGTCGATTTAGAAATATCCAATAAATTATATGTTTGTATAATTTGACTGATGATTTCTGGCTTAAATTTATGATACTCATTTGCCCCAAAATGACTTAATTTTTTAAGCTCATTTCCTTCAAAAATCAAATGTTTTAATGATTTATTTTGCGTATTATACTTTTGCTGTATAATTTTCGCACTCTCTTCCACGTTAGTAAATGCATACTCCCAACCTTTTTTCGTTGCTTCATAAAAATTTTTTACTAATTGAGGATCTTTTTTAAAAAGTTTTTGCGAAGTAAAAAGAATATTATCATAAAAATTAAAACCATAATCAGAGGGGTTAAAAATAGTATAGTCTTGATTCTTTTCTATCATATAAAAAGGTTCATTAGAAATATAAGCTGTTAAAGCATCTGTTTTTCCATCTATTAAATCTTGTGTATTAAAACTATGTTCTTGAGAGATAAAATCTTTACTAGAAAGATTATTTACTTTAAACATTGCATTCAATGAAGCCATAGTTACTTGATTTGGAGTAAACATAACTCGTTTACCTTTTAAATCAGAAACAGTTTTTAAATCATCTCGTTTTTTTGCTAATAATACAAAAGGGGACGTTTGTAAAGTAGGCATAAGTAAATAAACATCTAGTCCATGAATTTTGTCTAAAATTAAAGCCGAACTATCAACTCCAAAATCACTTTTACCATCACTCACATCTTTAGCGATGTTTACTCCAAATTCATACTCTTTTATATCTACATCTAATCCTACCTCTTTATAAAAACCTTTTTCTTTTGCTACATAATACCCTGCAAATTCAAATTGATGTTTCCATAAAAGTTGGATTGATACTTTTTTTTCAACTGCGTTAGCAAAAATAAAAAAAATACTTAGTAATAAAATACCTCTAACTATCATCAGTAATCCTATAGTGATACAACAAACTCAGAAGTTGCACCTAAATTTTTTATATTGTTCATTCCAAACCTTTTCATAATAATTTAATGTTCTATTGTAAATCTATTAATCAAATAATCTTTACTTAAAACCTGTATTTTAACATAAAAGAGTCCCATAAAAGTCTTTAGTATATTTTCTAGTTTTATAGAATATCTTAATCTTACAAAAAAAATAATAATTTCACCTCAATAAAAAACGATTTAAAAATTATATTTTAGTTGTAGCCATGTGAATTTTTCCACTAATTTTGTTCCAAATTCACTTCTACTATTTCCCGAGTTCTTCCCTACAGAAAAGTCAATAGTAAGATTTTTTATTTTTGTATAAATAAGTCCTAAATTATTTTGTTGTGAATTATCATCAAAATTGTACATATTTTTAAAATAAACACTAAAATAAAGTATATCAAACGGCTCTTTTTGAGTTAATTTATTTATCATATATCTATTATCCCAAAAACTCAGTGTTTTAGATAATTCTTTATTTTGGTAAAAATATTCACTTATTATTGTTAAATCAGAATCAGTAAGGTATTTTAAACCAATTAAATAAGAATATAAACTATCGTCACTTCTTCCATATTCACCATGAATTTCAAAATTGGTTTGAAGATTAGTAGAAAAATCTACTCCCCATTTATTAGGTAATTTATCATTATAAAGATAAACAAAATCTATATCAATATCTTGATACAACAAATACGTTTTTAAAACTAAAGTATTAGAGTTTTGATTATAAAAGTCTTCATTTATATGAGAAGTTGTTCGTAAGTATACAGCGTCAAAAGTCAAATTTTGTAGCTCATTTTGAAAAGTTTTATTATATTTATAATTAATAACTGTATATCCTTCTTTGCTTGCTTCAGGATTTGTCGGATCTTTTTTTCTATCTATAAAAGCAATGGGATTAAAAAAATAACCTTTCCCCCAAGTTGCTGTTTTTTTCCCAAGATTTAGTTGATGATTATCATTATATTTATAATTTGTAAAAAGTTGATTTGTTGTATAAGTATCTTCTTCATTGAAATCAATATTTTCATAGTTTGCCATAAATTCAGTTTCAAATGTAAATTCATTATAAAAATATTTATAATTTAAAAAAGCCTCTCCAAAATAGCTTTCCATATTTGATTTATTTTTTGATGGAAAACTAGGTGAATTTTGGTTAAGATCTTGATATTTATGCTCCCCTTTTATATACCCTGTATATTCATAGGTTTTTACTTCTATTTTTTCAAGTTCTTTAAAATCAAAACTATAATCATCTGCAACTAATAATGTTGCATAACATAAAAAAAGAAGAGATAACTTTTGCATAAATTATCTTCGTAAATCTGATACTTTGCCTAAATTATCTAAGGTAAAAGCTTCATCACTAAAATCTTTAGGTGTAATTTTTCCATATACCATAATTGATTTATACCCTTTATATAAAGGTGAATTTGTTTCTATCAAAGCAGGACGGACAATCCCATGACCAAAATCTTTTAAATCTTTATAATACAAAGTTTTAATAAGCATATCAGTTGAACTATAACATTGTATCTCTTTGGGTGTTATTGAAGTTTTATCAACACTCATAATTAATTTATCATAAGCAACAGTATCATTTTTTGCTTTTACTGTTAAAATAATCTCATCAGCTTTCTCTTCTTGAAAAACAATATCATATTCAGCAGAAAAATCAAGTCTCATAATATCGCTATTGTTAAAAACTCCTCCAACAACACTCTGCATAGATGTTACTCGTATAGCTTTTCCAACTTCAGGAAGAAACAACCACATATTTTCACCAAGTCTTAAAGTACTTCGTCCTTTTTCAGACTCAGGCTGTAAAAATAGTGATACCATTTTATCACTATCTTTTTTTGCCTGATATAATAAAAACTCTTTTTTTGTTCCATCTGGTTCTATATTAATAAGCTTTTTATAGCTTTCGCTACTACCAGGAGATAACTTCTTATCTATTTGCATCAATAAATTATCAGCAAATATAACAGTTGTAAAGCAAATAGCAAGAAATAATTTTAACATTATCGTCCGCCACCTTTTCCACCAGCACCACCGCCAAATCCTCTAGAACCTTGATACATACCTCCAGCACCGCTACCATCTTGAAATCTTTGTTGATTCATATTTTTGTTCTGATTCATATTTTTATTTTGCATACCTTGACCATTTCCCCTCATATATTTTGATTGTTCTTCTGGTGTAAGATATTTTAATTTTTCTTGAAATGCACTTCTAAAAGATTCTCTTTCTTGAACTGGAACAGTTCCTCTTAAATTTGAAAGTTCATCTAAACTCATACTGTTATAATCAACTGCAAATAGTGAAGCAGCTAATGTTGTCATCATAATTAATTTTTTCATTTATAAATCCTTTCTTTTAATTTGTTCTTAAAGCTTCTACTGGGTCAAGCTTTGAAGCTTTCAACGCCGGACTAATTGATGCAATCAAAGAAATTGCTATAACAATTATACTCACAATTATAACATCTTTTAGCGCTAAAACTGGTTCAAGTATTAAATTACTTTCTCGCCCAAAACTATAAGTTATTTGCATCATATCAAGTCCTTGTACAATTAACATTGATAAAATTGCTCCCAATATAGCTCCTAAAATTCCCAGTAGTAAACCCTCCATTAAGAAGAGTTTGACTATTGTTTTTGGAGGAGTACCCATTGCAGCAATTGTTCCTATCTCTTTTATTCTTTCATACACACTCATTATCATCACATTTAATATAGAGATTAAAACGATAGATATTAATATTATCTGTATTGAAATATTCATAATATCCAACATTTTTACTATATTATAAAATGGACTTAGTTTTTCCCAAGTATGTATCTCAAATGCAGGTTTTCCTTTTTGATTTACTTTTTTTAAAATAGGACTCAACTCTATCATTGCATCTTCTAACATTGCTACATCTTTTAATCGTATAACAATCTCGCTAACTTCAACACCTTGTATTCGTAACACTTTTTTCGCATCATCTATATGAATATATCCATCTCTTCCACCAGGTCCTGAAATTCTTGCCACTTCACCTGCAACTTTCAAATTGATACCATTTACACTTCCACTTTTATTATTAGCTACAAGAACTACAGTATCACCTGTTTTTACACCCATCCCTTTTGTTATAATATCAGGAACAATAATACTCCCTTTTTCTAAAGTACCATTAAAATTATTAAGTCGTTCTTTCAACGCAGGAAGTGTAGCAAACTCTTTGTCTGGGTCAATTGCATTAAGTCTAATATTCGTAGTACTCGTAAAATTTGAAAACATCCCACCAAATTTTATTCTATAAGAATAACTTTCAATATAAGGACTTTCATTTAAAAATTGTTCTAGATATTCCAATGCTTTTTTATTTAAATTTTTATCCAAAGGTAAGTTTTCTACACTTGCAACAAAACCTTTTTTATGTATCTGTATATGTCCCATAGATGAATCTGTAATCTGTCCTATCATATAGTTTTTAAAACTACCAGAAAGAGCTGTATATACAAGTACAAATATGACTCCAAGTGTTATCAAACTGGCAGTTAAAAGTGTACGACGGTGGTTTCTTAAAAGATTTCTATATGCTATTTTAAATATATTTTTCATGTTAAACTCTTTTATCTTCAACAATATTTCCATCAACAAGTGTGATAAGTCTATCAACATTTGCAACTATTTTTTCATCATGTGTTGCAAAAACAAATGTTGTATTGTGTTCTTTTTGTATTTTTTTCATTAACTCAATAATTTTGTGTGCAGTTGAGCTATCAAGATTAGCAGTTGGTTCATCAGCAAAAACAATTTTTGGATTTGTAACTAATGCTCTGGCAATTGCTACTCTTTGCATCTGTCCACCTGAAATTTTGTCAGGAGTTTTATCTTTTTGTTCATACATTCCAACTTCATGGAGTAACTTTTCAATTCTTATTTTTCTTTCTTCTTCGGGAAGATTTTGTATCATAATAAGAGGATACTCAATATTTTCATAAACAGTTAAAACAGGTATAAGGTTGAAACTTTGAAAAATAAATCCTATATGTTCTCCTCTAAAATTTGCTTGCTGAGTTTTATTTAAAGTTGAAATATTTTGACCATTGATAATTAAACTTCCAGAAGTTGGTGTATCTAAACATCCTAACATATTTAAGACAGTTGATTTTCCACTACCACTAGGTCCAATTAAAGATATAAATTCACCTTCATTTATATCCAATGAGAAATCATTTATAACAGTTAAATCTAATTCCCCTACTTTATAAACTTTATTAAGTTTTTTTGCACTAATCACCATAACTCCTTACTTAAGTTTACTATTGTAACAAACAATTATTAACAAATAATAAATTCCAATTAAGTATTACTTTTTTATAATGGTATTATATTTAAGAAAGGTTACAATATGAATTTACAATCAGCATATTTTGCAGGTGGATGTTTTTGGGGAGTTGAATATTACTTTGAACAACTAGAAGGTGTTAAAGCTGCCATTAGTGGATATATGGGAGGACATCTAAACAATCCAAGCTATAAAGAGGTGTGTGAGGGAAGAACTGGGCATCTAGAGGTTGTAAGGGTTGATTATGATAATGAGATTGTAACTTTTGAGGAACTAGCTGAACTTTTTTTTGAGATTCATGATCCAACCCAAAAAAATGGCCAAGGACCAGATATAGGAAATCAATACCTAAGTGCTATATTTTATAACAATCAAGAGGAAAAAGATATCGCACAAGCTTTAATAGATATACTTAAAAATAAAGGGTATGATGTAGCTACGCAACTTATCTCTACACATAACACACCTTTTTTTGAAGCAGAAGAGTACCATCAAGACTATTACTTCAAACACAATAAACAACCTTATTGTCATAAGTATATAAAACGATTTTAATAGTTAAATATTAAAAAATATATTTAACTTATTTTTAATATTATAATCATCAATTAAGTTTAATACCGTTAGACTTTTACAATTTTAAAAAAACTAGGGTTTCGTGTGTCACAAGAGCAATGCAATACAATTTCTCATCAAAAATTCAATCCGTCAAGTTATAATTTACTTATTATTGAGGACTCAACATCTTTCAATAAAATATTAACAGCAGAGTTTACAAAAGATGGTTTTAACTGCTTTAGTGTTTCAACACTTAAAGATGCCTATAAAACTGTAGAAAAACATACAATACACTATTTATTACTTGATATTAACCTTCCTGACGGAAATGGGTATGATCTTATCAGAAAGCTTGAAAATACTCCTGAAAAAATATTTGTACTTACAAGTGAAAATGATAAACAATTTCGAGAAGTTTCCTATCAAAGAGGTGTAATAGATTATATTGTGAAAGATAAAAGCTTTTTTCACAAAATTCATCAAGTTACTAAAACAATAGAACAACTAGAAAAAAATAAAAATAAAACTATACTTGTAGTTGATGACTCTTTTGTAATACAAGAGCAACTTAAAGATATCCTTTCGAATAGATACTACAACATTGAAATTGCAAGTGATGAAAATATTGCTCTTGATATTATAAAAAATAAAAAAATAGATATGATGTTTTTAGATGTACAGTTGGGGAAAACCCACGGTATAAGATTCTTGGAAAAATATCATCAATTAATCGTAGATGTTCAAAAAATAGCTACTATTATTATCTCTGGAAATGTAGATGCTGAAATAGTAAGAGATGGTTTAAAAGCTGGTGCAGTTGATATCATACGAAAACCATATGTAATAGAAGAGATTGTTTTAAAAGCTGATTTATGGATTGACTATAAAAGAAGAGAAGATGAAATAATTTGTTCAACAAAAATTTTGGAGGAATATAAAAATGCGGTCGATGAAAGTTCTATCGTTTCAAAAGCAAATCCCTCTGGAATCATCACCTATGTAAATGAAAAGTTTTGTGAACTTTCTGGTTATACAGAAGAAGAGCTTTTGGGAAAAAATCATAATATTGTAAGACATCCAGATATGCCAAAAGGTATCTATACAAATATGTGGTACACCATCAAAGAACTTAAACAAACTTGGAGAGGTGAAGTAAAAAATAGGAAAAAAGATGGCTCATACTATTGGGTAGATGCTATGATAAAACCTATAGTTGACTCTGATGGTAATATAGAAGAGTTTATAGGACTACGAAATGATATTACCCAAAAGAAAGAGATTGAAGCATATTTTCAAGATAAATTTCAAGGTACTGAAGCAAAACTCAGTGTTGCAATGCAAACAGCACAAGAGTATGAAAATGCTATTAATCAATCAAATATTTTATCAAGAAGCGATTTAAAAGGGAAAATCACTTACATCAATGATAAATTTATTGAAATCACTGGCTATTCTAGAGATGAAATTATAGGAAAAAATCATAGTATCTTTAAACATCCAGATACACCAAAAGAGATTATAAAAAATTTATGGGATACAATAAAATCAGGTAATGTATTTCAAGCTATCTTAAAAAATAAAAGAAAAGATGGAACAACATATTGGGTAAATTCTACAATTGTTCCAATAAAAAATGAAGCAGATGATATTGTAGAATATATGGCAATCAGACATGATTTAACTGAACTATTTGAACTTCACGAAGAGATTGAGAATACACAAAAAGATGTAATTTACAGAATGGGAGAGATAGGTGAAACAAGAAGTAAAGAAACTGGAAATCATGTAAAAAGAGTTGCTGAGTATTCTAAACTTTTAGCTTTAAGTTACGGCTTAAGTGAACATGAGGCAAATATACTTTTTACAGCTAGCCCTATGCATGATATAGGAAAAGTTGGTATCCCTGATGAGATCTTAAAAAAACCTGCAAAACTTACTTATGAAGAGTTTGAAGTGATGAAATCTCATGCCGAAATTGGATATAGTGTCCTAAAAGGTTCCAATAGAGAAGTTCTCAATGCTGCTTCAATAGTATCTCATGAACACCATGAAAAATGGGATGGAAGTGGATATCCAAGAGGATTAAGCGGTGAAAATATTCATATCTATGGAAGGATTACAGCAGTAGCAGATGTCTTTGATGCCCTAGGAAGTCAAAGATGCTATAAAGAAGCGTGGGATGATGAGAGAATTTTCAAACTTTTTGAAGAGGAAAAAGGAAAACAATTTGATCCACAACTTGTAGAACTATTCTTTCAACATAAAGATGCATTTTTAAAAATACGAGAAACATATAAAGACTAAGGAAAATTATGAATATATTAATAGTTGATGATAGTAAAACTATCCTCAACAGACTAAAAATAGGTATAGAAAACGAACTAGGACTAAAAGTTTACACTGCCGCTTCCATGAAAGAATGTGCAGACTTGATACTTAAACATAAGGGTGATTTTACCCTGGCATTACTTGATTATAATCTTCCGGATGCTCAAAATGGTGAGATAATATCTTTTATAAACAAATTTAAAATACCATCTATTTTATTAACAGGTTCACAGTTAGAAAAAAAAGATGATATTTTTAAAAATGATAATTTAATAGATTATGTTTTAAAAAATGGAAGTTATGCTATAGATTATACTATTGCCGTTGTAAAAAGATTTATACTGAATGCAAAAATAGAGATTTTAATAGTAGATGACTCAAAAACATTTGCAGCAAAAATGGAATCACTTTGTAAAAGATATAATCTTAATACTACTATAAACTATAGTGCTATAGATGCTTTAGAAACCATCAAACAAAGAGCTGATATAAAAGTAATTTTAGTAGATTATATGATGCCAAAGATGGATGGACTACAGTTTACTATGGAGCTTAGAAAAACTTATAAAAAAGATGAAGTTGCTATTATTGCACTTTCTGGCACTAGTGAAAAAGAGATTGTTGCTAACTTTTTAAAATATGGAGCAAATGACTTTTTATATAAAGATTTTACAAATGAAGAGTTTATAGCAAGAGTAAATAACAATATAGAGGTGATAGAACTTTTTGATTATACCCAAGACAAATCAAAAAAAGATCCATTAACGGGACTCTTTAATAAGAGATATCTATTAGAAATTGGTAGAGATATTTACGAACGAGCCACTTCTAAAAAAACACTTTTAGCTACATTGATGATAGATATAAATAATTTTGAAGTTATGTGTGATTCTTATGGTCATGATATAGGAGATGAAGCAATCAAACATGTTGGAAAAATTTTAAATCAAAATCTTAACCAAGACTCAATCATCTCAAGATTTGGTTCTGACCAATTTTGTATTTTATTTAAAAATAGAGCTTATGCTGAAATAATAGATACCTTTGAAGAGATTAAAAGTATCATAAAAAACACCCCTTTAAAAATAGATGACAATATATACAATATCACTGTTAGTATTGGAGCAAATATAGATTTTTCAAATTCATTAGAAGAGATGATAGATTTAGCAGATGAAGTACTATGTAATATAAAAGATAAAAAATTAGACGATGTTGTAATTAACAGTTAATATGTGATATTATATCTAATAAAATTATTAAAAAAGGGAAAAAATGTTTACAAATGTCTCAACAAAATGGAAAATATTTATAAATATGATTTTGGCTCAAATTGGATTTGCAACAATCTCAATAGTTGCAATCTTAAGTGAGTCAAAAGTATCTGCTATTATTATCATAAATCTTATATTTGCAGTTATTATTGCATATACGAATTATGCTGCATTACAAAGAATTAGTGGTGGAATTGAAAGATTCAAAAGATATATGGATGATATTATGGATTTTGCTTTTATGAGAGTAAATAAAATTGAAAAAGCACAATACATGAAACATGATGAGATTGGGCTGATTTTAACAGAACTCAATAGTTATGTTGATCAATTTGATACAATGAGAAAAGAGGATATGAAAGTATTGGGAGAAATAGTTCTTACACTTGATAAAATGTCTCAAGGTATCTATCAATGCAGAATTCATTCAAAATCGCACAATTTTATGATTGAAGCTTTAAGAGAGACTCTAAACCATACTTTAAATAAATCAGAAACAAATATGAAGGAGTTAAAAACAAATGTTGAACTCTATGCAAATAATGACTTTAGAAGTAAAATTAAAATTCATCATAAAATCAAAGGCGATATGCTAGCAGTAATGCAAAGTGTAAACACCCTAGGGAACTCCCTAGCAAATAGCGCAAAACAGAACCTGTCAAATGGGGAACACCTACAAACAAACTCAAGTACAATGACAACAAGTGTAACAAACCTAGCAAATAAAGCAAATCAACAAGCAGCTAGCTTGGAAGAAACAGCAGCAGCAGTAGAAGAGATAACAAGTATTACAAGAAATAATGCAAATAATGCCTCTAAAATGTCAGAATTAGGAAGCCGTGTAAAAACAGAAGTTTCTAATGGTATGACATTAGCTAGTAAAACATCTTCTTCAATGGATGAAATAAACTCTCAAGTAACAGCAATTAATGAAGCTATTACTGTAATAGATCAAATAGCATTCCAAACAAATATTCTCTCACTTAATGCAGCAGTAGAAGCAGCAACAGCAGGTGAAGCTGGAAAAGGATTTGCAGTAGTTGCTCAAGAAGTAAGAAACCTAGCTTCAAGAAGTGCAGATGCAGCAAATGAAATAAAAACATTAGTAGAGAATGCAGCAAGTAAAGCAAATGAAGGTAAAAAAGTAAGTGATGATATGATAAAAGGATATGAATCACTCAATGAGAACTTTAATCAAACAATAGAACTAATCGAAGATGTTAGTCGTGCAAGTAAAGAACAAATGACAGGAATAGAACAAATCAATGATGCAGTGACTATGCTAGATAGAGTAACACAAGAGAATGCAAGTGAAGCAAACTCAGTTGCATCAATAGCACAAGATGTAAGTAAAATGGCAAATGACCTAGTGTCAGATGCACAAACAAAGAAATTTAACTAGAAAGGAATCAGTATGGCAGGTGAAACAGTATTAGATGATTATGCATTCCTAGTAAGTGAAACAGATGCAAAAGGGATAATTAAATTTGCAAATGATGACTTTTGTAAAATAGCAGGATACTCTTTAGAAGAATTAATAGATAAACCACATAATATGGTACGACATAAAGATATGCCAAAAGCAGCATTTAAATCATTGTGGGATACAGTGCAAAAAGGTGAAGTGTGGACAGGATATGTAAAGAATGCAACAAAAGATGGAGGATACTATTGGGTGTTTGCAACAGTATTTCCATTTGAGAGTTGTGATGGAAGTAAAGGATATCTATCTTGTAGAAGAAAACCTTCAAGAGAAGAGATTGCTGAACATGAGGCTTTATACAAGCAATGGAAAGCTAACGAATAGTTAGTTTTCCCAAACTATAAAATAACTCATTTCATACTTGGATTGAGTTTTAATAAAATTAAATCTGCTAAAATATTTCCAAGTAAAGTTAAAAATGCACCAATTATAAGAATTCCCATAATTACAGGATAATCTCTACTTAAAGCAGATTGAAAAAACAATAATCCCATCCCATCTATAGAAAATATCGTTTCTAGTATCACACTTCCCCCTATTATCCCAGGAAGACTTAGTCCAAGAAGTGTTATAACAGGTGGATATAGATTTGGTAAAATATAATATCTTAGTACTTTTTTACTATCAAGATCTCGAGCACGAGCAAAAAAGATATAATCACTTTTTAAAATTTCTAAAGTTAAAGAGCGTATATATAAAGTAAGACTTCCGATACCTCCAAAAATAATAATACCAATGGGCAAAAGTAAGTGCCATGCAGTATCCATATAATATTCAAAACTTCCCTGCTCTAACCCTCCACTATGAAGTCCAGCAATAGGTACAATTTCCCAAGTAACTGCAAATACAAGTACTAAAAGTAAAGCTAAATAAAAAGAAGGAAGTGAAAAACTCAAAAGAGATAATTGACCAACAAATCTATCAAAGAACTTATCCTTATTTAAAGCAGCTTTAATACCCAAATATAAAGATAAAACAAATATAACTACCATACTAATAATATTAATTGTAAGTGTAATTGGTATTCGATTTAATATTTCATCTTTTACATTCATTCCACTACTAAAAGATATTCCAAAATCTAAACTTGTAATATTAATAACCCAAGAAAAAAATTGCACATACAAAGGTTTATCTAATCCATATATCTCTTTAAGATGTGTAATAGATTCTTCTGTAATATTAGGATTTAAATCTCCTGATGCAAAAAAACTATTAGGTGCTAAATTTATTGCAACAAATGATATTAAAGAAATAATAAAAAGCATCACTCCTATATAAATAAGTTTTTTACCAATAACTTTAATCATTTTTTCTCCAAGGCTACAACTGCAATTGCAAAACCACCATCATGAGTAATACTTAGTGATGAATTTTTTATTTTATACTTTTTTCGAATATCTTTTTTGTATTTGATTTTAGGTGCATTATTTTTATCTTTAGATATTTTTATATCATGAAATCCACAATTTACACCTATTCCTGTGCCTATTGCTTTACTTGCAGCCTCTTTTGCAGCCCAAAATCCAGCAGCTGTTGAAGCTGATTTAATAAGTTGTTGTTCCTCTTCATCCAAAAATCTATCTAATGCTTTATTTCCAAACTTTTCTATAAGCTTTTCAATTCTAGAAATTACTACTATATCTACACCAATCATTTTGAACTAAGATACCTTTCTAATATAATTTTTGCAGCTATAGAGTCGATTCTTCCATCTCTTTTATGTTTTATCTCACCACGTGTTAGTTCTTTCGCTTCTTGTGAACTTAAGTTTTCATTTTGAAATACTATCTCTCCACTAAACTTTAAAAGCTTTACAAAGTGTTCAACTCTTGGACGCATATCTTCACTAGATTCTGGATATCCAACAATTAGTGTATCTATCTGCCAATCTTCTAAGAACTTATCTACATCACGACTAGCTTGTTCTCGATTTTTTCGCAAAATTGCTTCTTGGGGATTTACTATATCTGACATCAAAGATACTGCGCACCCTATTCTTTTAAGTCCTATATCAATTGAAGCATATTTTTTTGACATTTTAATCTAATAACTCATTTGCTAATTCAAATTTATTTGCTGTCATAAGATGCACTTTTGGATGTATATTTTGAAGATCTTTTAAAAGTTGTTTACTTAAATTGGTACCTACTTTTATCTCTTCATCTTCACCTATTCTACTAGCAACTGTTAATTTATCTATCCAATCTTGTGGTACATAAATACCAGGAACGTGTGCTGATAAAAACTGTGCAGTTCGTAATCTAGTAATAGGAAAAATTCCAAGTATTAATTGCGCATTTTGTCTCTCATCTTGAAATCCATTTTGAACATTAGTAAAATAATCTAACAATACTTTTGCATTATCTACATCATACACAGGTTGAGTGATAATTCCTTTGGCACCATTTAAAACTTTTTTAGCCATTTTCTTTTCTAAGCTTTTCATATTTTTTGCATAAGAATTCGTAACTGCAAAAGGATATATTGTTTTTGGTTCACTTTTAAAAGGACGACCTGCGTAATCCATTCCATTGTTAAAAGAATTTATAATTTCTAAAAGCATATTTGAATTTGCTTCAAATACTCCTTTTGTGTGTGGTTGATCTGACATATTTGCAGGATCACCAGTTAAAGCTAAAATAGCTCGTATATCAAAATCATTTGCTCCTAATAAATCACTTTGAAGTGCTATTTTATTTCTATCTCGCATACTAACAGTTGCAATAACTGGTTTATTAAATTTTTGTTGTAATTTTATTGCAGCAAATAAAGCATTATATTTTAGTTTTGCAAGAGGATTGTCTGTTGTACTAAATCCATCTACTTTTTTATCTAATCCGTACTCTTCTATTTTATTTATTATATTATCTATATTTGGTTCATGAGATGGTGTTGTTTCTAATGTAATATATTTATCTTCTTGTAACTTTCTAATCAATGTTTCAAACATTTATGTTTAATCCTTTTTAGGTATAATTCCTAAATTATATCATAAAGGTAATAAATTATGATTACCCAAAGGAACCCACTTGAATAAACTAGCAGTATTTGATTTTGATTCTACACTTATGGATGGAGAAACAATAGATTTTTTTGCAGCAGAACTTGGACTAGAAGAAAAAGTTGCAACTATCACTGAAAAAGCGATGAGAGGTGAACTTGATTTTTTTGAAAGTTTAATTACAAGAGTTGAACTTCTAAAAGGTTTAGAGTATGAAAAAGTTGTAAAAATTGGACGAGATTTACCTTTAATGCCAGGGGCACTTGAAACTGTGACAAAACTCAAAGATATGGGATATAAAGTGGTTTGTTTTAGTGGTGGATTTAGAGTTGGAACTGAACCTGCAAAGGAAAAACTTGGTTTAGATGCTGATTTTTCAAATATTTTACATCAAAAAGATGGTTTATTAACTGGGCTTGTTGGTGGTGAAATGATGTTTGATTATAGTAAAGGGGAAATGATACAAAGAATCCAAAGACTTCTTAATGTAGGAAGAGCTGATACACTTGTTGTTGGAGATGGTGCAAATGACAGAAGTATGTTTAAGTTTGCAGATAAAAGAGTAGCTTTTTGTGCAAAAGAGATATTAAAAAAAGAAGCTAATATTATTATAGATAAAAAAGATTTAACTCAAATTTTATCTCATTTATAGCAACTATTTTATGAGGCTAAATGAATTATCATTAACCTCATAAAGATTTACAGGATACACAACTTGATTATCCTTTATTTTTAAATCTTCGAAGAAATCTATATTATTTGTTGATAATAATTCTGCTCCAATAATTGATGAATAATTTACCCAATTATACGAAATACTATTTCCCAATATCTCACTATATTCTATTAATTCTAATGGAATTTTTCCTATAGAATTTGCTACTATTAAATTTTTTCTATCCATTGTTTGTGTTAAGGAAAAAATCAAAGGTGTGTAATTTAACTGTGTTGATAGTACCATAGCTGGAGATAACTCTTGGGCTGTTATAGATGATAAAAGTATTGAACTTTTTACGATAGGTGTATTTAAAATAATACTTGAATTATTTACATACCTATTCCCTTTTAAAAAATATTGATATAAGCCATTATTATCATCAATAATTTTTGTGTAAGCTACTTTTTGTGATTTTAAAAAGCCATGTAAAAAACTTCCTATTTGAGTATTATCATAAAACTCAACTAATTGTCTCCCTTGAGAGTATCCAAATAATTTTTTAAATTGCTCATCATAACTTATACCACCAAAAGTGAGATGTAAATTATTTAACTTATTTATATCTGATACTTCATACTTATTAATAAGTGGTAAATAGATATTGATTTTATCTATATTTGGTACACTATTTAAAACTAATAGTTGTTCTTTAGTTATCATTGCAATAACTTTTGTAATGTTTTTTTCTTCAATTTGCTTGAATGTTTTGATAATATTTTGTTCATTTTGAAAAAACATATCGTATGTTTCTATTGAAAAAGGTTTTCCTTTATAAAGTAAATAAGTGTTAATACTATTTGTAGCTTCTAATGCATATTTACCAATATTTACAGATGGATACACAATTGCAATAATATTATTTTGTATAATACTAATATCTTCCAATTCATTTGATGGGATTTTTGTTTGTAAAATTTGATTTGTTTGTTGTATTGTATTTATAGAAGAATTAAAACTTTTTTGTGGTGTTGCTGTTTGCGTTGTTTTTTGTGTACAACCTACAAATACAAATAAATATATAAATACATAAATTAAATATTTCATTTTTGCCCCATTAATATTTTGAATTTTTTAAAATCTTTATAGAGTTCATCTTGATAAGATGGATTTTTATAAACATACTCTAAATCTAGCATTGGTATAAAGTTCAAACCGTTATAATCATAACTATTACCATATATATAAGAGACATTGTTTTCATTTTTCAATAAATAACTAGACACATCACCCAAAGCTATTATAAACTTGGGTCTAATTATATCAACTTGTTTTATAAAATACTCTTTACATAAATCGATATGATTATTATTTATATTGTTTTGTAATGGAATATCACATTTAATTAAATTCGTAAGATAAACATCTTGAATATTTAACTCTAAAATATTTTCAATAATTGACTTTAACAGTTTTAAGATATTTTCATTTTGGAAATCACAAGATGTAGCTACAATATAAATCTTGCTATCTCTGTTACCAAATCCAAGTGTTTTCTTTTTTGTAAGTTTTGATAACTCACATAAATTACAATATTCTACATAATTATTAAGAGATTCTATCGTATCTGGTAAATCCCTATTAGAATTTACTTTTTTATCAAATGTGAGTGGCTCACAGTATTCTATACCAAAACACTTATTTAAATTTAAATAATGAACTATCTTTTTTTTAACCATTAATACCTCGAGGAATTATACAAAAGTTACCCTTGTATCAACTTTTGTTCCAATTATTGGAACATTTATATAATTTTACTTGACATTTGTTCCAATAATTGGTACACTTCTATCTACAAATCAACACAAGGAATCAAATGACAGCACCTAACGTAAAAACCGGACCAAGTTTGAGAAAACTAGAAAGTGACCTAGAGGTAAATAAAACAACATTGCATAACTGGAAGCAAAATCGTCCTAAATTATATGAGTTTATTATAGATTCGTATGAGCATAAAGCGGCTTTGAAAGAAAATATTATGTTCTTAATAGATCAAAAGAAAAAACTTGAAGATCGAATTAGTACAGAACAGAAAAAAGTTTCGTAATAAGTTGTAAAATGATTGTTTATTTGAAAAGAAAAGTTGTAATGATTACAACTTTAAAATTTATATAAATAGTTTTATTTTATATAAAACTATTTATATCGATGAGTAATTCTACCTTTATCTAATGAGTAAGGTGTAATCTCAACTTTTACTGTATCTCCTAAGAGTATTTTTATATAGTGCATTCTCATCTTTCCTGAGATGTGACATAATACTACATGACCATTGTCTAATTCAACTCTAAATGTTGCATTTGGTAAAACTTCAATAACCTTACCATCAACAACAATTACATCATCTTTAGCCATCAATTATTCCTTTAATTTATCTTATCTTCTATTTGTGTAAGTATTTGGGCTTTACCATCTACTATTGCAACTTGATGTTCATAATGACTTGTTCTAAGACCATCACTACTTCTCACTGACCATTTATCTTTTGGATCAATAACTGGCTCTTCATCTTTTTGACATATCATAGGCTCAATACAAAACACCATTCCATTTTTTATTTTAGGACCTTGTTTTGCATTTGGACTATCAAGATAATTTGGTACTTCAGGATCACAATGTGGCTCTCGCCCTATACCATGACCACAAAATTTTATTAAAGGTACATATCCACGCCCTAAAATAAATTCTTCAAGTGCCAAACTTAACTCTTTGAATCTCATACCTTGCTTTATAATATCAATTGCATAGTATAAAGCATCTTTACTACAAGCAATTAGATCTTCATCTTCTTTACTAATTGTACCAATTGGCATAGTAATAGCAGCATCACCATACCAACCATCAATCTCACTACCAATATCAAGACCTAAAATATCTCCATCTTTTAAAACTGTGTTATCAGGAATTCCATGAATTACAACTTCGTTAAGAGAAGTACATATAGCACCTGGGAAACCATATAAACCTTTAAATGCAGCTCTTGCACCTAAATCATTTAAACACTTTTCAGCCATTGCATCTACTTCTAATAGTGTCATACCTGCTTTTACGTTATCTTGAAGATATTTAAGAGTCTTCGCAACCGCAAGACCTGCGGTTCGAAGTTTTTCAATTTCATGAGGTTTTCTTAATGGAATAGCCATTGTTTAATTATAAACCGACAGCACTAAGAGTGTTGTATTTATTAGTATATTGCTGAGCTTCTATTTTTCTCATAGTATCAATTGCAACTTGAACAACAATTAAAACTGCTGTTCCTCCAAAGAAAAATGGAACACCCATAGCTTTTACAATAAGCCAAGGTACAGTTGCTATCATACCTAGATAAACAGAACCCCAAAGAGTTAATCTACTTGCTGTTTCATTTAAAAATTCAGCTGTTCCTGTTCCTGGTCTAATACCTGGAATAAAACCACCTTGTTTTTTTAAATTTTCTGATATGTCTTTTGCATTAAATGTAATTGAAGCATAGAAATATGCAAAAAATACAACAAATAAAAATGTTAATAAATTAAAAGTATAACTATTTGGATTTAGATAATCAGAAATAGCTATTAACGTTGCATTTTGAGTACCTTGCAAAATTGTTGCAGGGAACATTAAAATAGCACTTGCAAAAATTACTGGAATTACACCACTTAAATTTACTTTTATAGGAATGTAATTCATAATTTTTTTATTTTGATTTTGCATAATAACTTTTCTACTATATGAAACAGGTACTCTTCTCTCACCTAATTCAACATAGATAATAGCTCCAACTGTAGCTAAAATAACAACTAATATTGCTATAACTACTAAAAAGCTCATTTGACCGTTATTAACTAAATCAATTGTACCACCAATTGCACTTGGGATTGCAGAAACTATACCTGCAAAAATAATTAAAGATATACCGTTTCCAATACCTCTTTGTGTAATTTGCTCACCAATCCACATTAACATCATAGTACCAGCAATCATTGAGATTGTAGCAACTGCAACAAATGTATCCATATCAATCATTATAGCACTTTGACCAGCTGTTCCTGTTAAAGAATTAAGTCCCATAGATACACCTATTGCTTGAACAAATGTAATACCTATTGTTGCATATCTAATAATTTGCATATATTTTTGCATACCATCTCGCTCTTTTTTCATTTTACCAAGAGCTGGAAATGTTGCTGCAAGTAGTTCCATAATAATTGAAGCTGTAATATATGGCATGATACCAAGTGAGATTATACTTAGTCTTTCAACAGCGTTACCACTGAACATATTAACCAGACCAAGTGCATTGTTTGAGTTTGTGTCGAAGAATTCTTTTACAACAGTTAAATCAACACCAGGTACTGGAACATAAGCCAGTACCCTGTATATTAAAATAAAACCTAATGTAATTAAAATTTTATTTAATAAATCTTTATTCATAAGTTTTATTTACCAGTTGTTGTTACATTTTCATCTTTTATCTTAGATGCAAGTTCACTTACAGTTGAACCTATAAGTTTAACTTTAGTTACATCTTTAGATAATTTATAAACAGATCTAATTGTTTCCATTGTGATCTCTTCAAGATTTGCAACTTTTTTTACTTTATCAACATTGATAGAGTAAGGTTTATTTGCTCTTGAGTAAAATCCAATTTTAGGTGTTCTTTTTTGAAGTGGCATTTGCCCACCTTCAAAGTGTCTTTTAATCTTGTAACCAGATCTAGACTTTTGACCTTTTTGACCTCTTGTAGAAGTCTTACCCATTCCTGAACCTTGACCTCTACCTACTCTTTTTCTATTTTTTGTACTACCATCAGCTGGTTGTAAATCATGTAAAATTGACATATTCTATCCTTTTATCTTAGCTAGTGCTTCAACTGTAGCTTGAACAAGGTTGTTAGGATTGTTTGAACCTAATGACTTAGCAATAATATCAGTAACACCTGCAAGTTCTAGAACTGGTCTAGCAGCACCTCCAGCGATAAGTCCTGTACCCTCGCTAGCTGGTTTTAATAATATTTTACTTGAATTATACTTATATTCAATATCATGGTTAATTGTACTACCATTTAGGTTAACTTTAACTAATGATTTAAATGCATCATCAAGTGCTTTTTTAATAGCGTCTGGAACCTCTTTAGCTTTACCTACACCAAAACCAACTGTTCCTTTTTTATCACCAACAACAACTAAAGCAGTAAATCTAAATCTTCTACCACCCTTAGCAACTTTTGTAACTCTACCAATCTTAACGATAGCTTCTTCGAAATCATCTCTATTAATTGCCATCATTGCCCCTTATAATTTAATACCATTATCTCTTAGTGCATCAGCAAAAGCTTTTACAACACCATGATAAAGGTATCCATTTTTATCAAAAACTACTGTTTCAATATTTTTTGATTTTAAAGTTTCAGCTAATGCAGCTGCAACTTTTACAACACTTTCTCTACTCACAGTTAATTTTAACGCTCTACTATCAGCTGAAGCTAATGTAGTACCAGCTATATCATCTATAGCTTGTGCATAAAAATATTTGTTTGATTTAAAAACAGTTAATCTTGGTTTTGTAACGTCACCGTTAACTTTACCTCTAACTCTTTTTTTTCTTCTTAATCTTAAGGCATCTCTTCTTAATAAATCTTTTGCTCTACTCATATTTTTATACCCCTACTTCTTAGCTGTTTTACCGGCTTTTCTGATGATATGCTCGTCAGAATACTTCACACCTTTACCTTTGTATGGCTCTGGTGGTCTAAAACCTCTAATTTTTGCAGCAACTTGTCCAACTTCTTGTTTGCTACTACCTTTGATACTGATAACGTTTTTTTCCACAGCAATTTCAATATCACTTGGAATTTCAAAGTTAATTGGGTGAGAAAATCCTAATTGTAATTCTAAAATATTTCCTTTTACAGCAGCTCTATAACCAACACCATTGATTTCTAAGTTTTTTGTAAAACCTTCATTTAAACCAATTACTGCATTGTTTGTTAAAGCTCTATATGTTCCCCAATATGCTTTATCTTGAGACTCTTCACCTTTAAGTGAAAAATTAATACTATTATCAGCTACTTCAACACCAACTCTACCGTGTGTTTCTACATCAATAGATTTGTTACCTTTTTTAACTGTAATAAGTGTATCATTTACTGAAACTTCTATACCTTTTGGTATCTCTATAGCTTTTTTACCAATTCTTGACATAACTACTCCTTACCAAACCGAACAAAGTACTTCGCCACCAACATTTTGCTTATAAGCTTCATCATTGCTTATAATACCTTTGTTAGTACTTACTATAATTGTTCCGTATCCATTTTTAAAACTTTTAAGTTCAGAAGCATTTTTGTAAATTCTTCTACCTGACTTAGAAATTCTTTTTAATTCGTTGATAACACTTTTTTCATTATCATCATATTTTAATGTAACTGATATAGTTTTTTTCTTTGGATCTGTATCAACTACTTTGTAATCTTCTATATACTCTTTTTCTTTTAAAACATTACAAACAGCTTCTACAGTATTAGAATGTACAAGAGTAGTTGTTTCTAACTTTCTCATTGCAGCATTTCTGATTCTTGTTAAAGCGTCTGCGATTAAATCATTCATCATGGGCTTTTTTCCTTAAATTTTTAGCTTACCAGCTAGATTTTCTAATACCAGGTATTAAACCTTCATTAGCCATTTTTCTTAAACATACTCTACAAAGTCCAAAATCTCTATAAACAGATTTTGGTCTACCACAAACAGAACATCTTGTGTAAGCTCTACTAGAAAACTTAGGTGCTCTTTGTTGCTTTGCAATCATTGACTTCTTTGCCATTACGCTCTCCCTTTAGTAAATGGTATACCCATTAATTCTAACAATCTGTATGATTGCTCATCACTACTTGTTGTTGTTGTAATAGAAATATTCATACCATGTGTTTGGATAATATTATCAAACTCAACTTCTGGGAACATTAATTGCTCATCTAAACCAAAGTTAAAGTTACCTGATCCATCAAAACCATTTTTATCAAGACCTCTAAAGTCTTTAACTCTTGGAAGTGCAATTGTACATAATTTATCTAAAAATTCATACATTCTATCACTTCTTAAAGTTACTTTTACACCAACAGGCATATCTTCTCTTACTTTAAATCCAGCAACAGATTTTTTAGATTTAACAACTACAGCTTTTTGACCTGCAATTAAAGAGATAGTATCTGTAATGTTTTGGATAAGTTTACTATCTTTCATAGCAAAACCTGTACCAACAGATATAGTTACTTTCTCTACTGCTGCAGTTAACGTTTTATTCTGAGGAAACTCAGTTTCTAAAACTGGTTTAACTTCAGTTTTATATTTTTCATATAATCTAGCTGCCATCTTACTCACCTTCTACTTTTGCTACATTAGAGATATCTATTGGCATCTCTTTGTTAACAAATCCACCATCTTTATTTTCTTCTGATGGTTTTACTGTTTTTTTAGCAATTTTACAATCTTTAACTATAACTTTACCTGTTTTTGGGAAACAAGCTAAAACTTCACCAGTTTTACCTTTGTCATCACCAGCGATAATTTTTACAGTATCACCTTTTTTAATCTTCATTGCCATTATAATACCTCCGGAGCTAGTGAAACAATTTTCATAAATCCAGCATATCTAACTTCTCTCGCTACTGGTCCAAAGATTCTTGTTCCTATTGGTTCTCTTTTATCGTTAAGAATAACCGCTGCATTATCATCAAATCTAATTAAAGATCCATTTTCTCTTTGAACCTCTTTGTGAGTTCTAACGATAACAGCCTTAACAACAGCACCTCTTTTAACTTTACCAACTGGTAATGCTTTTTTAACTGATGCAACAATAACGTCTCCAACAGTTGCGTATCTTCTATGGCTTCCACCAAGAACTTTGATACACATAATCTCTTTAGCACCAGTATTATCAGCAACATTTAATCTAGTAAAACTTTGAATCATACGTTAACTCCTGTTGATACTATAGTTTTTAATCTGTAAGACTTTGTTTTTGATAAAGGTCTACACTCAACTGCTATCACAGTATCACCAATATTTAATTCGTTTCTTTCATCATGAATTAAATATTTTTTAAATCTTTTTACAGTCTTATGGTATTTTGGGTGTAAAACGTTTCTTGTTACAAGAACAGAAGCTGTTTTTTCTCCAGATCTTTTTACCACAACACCTTGGATTTCTCTTTTATGTGTACTCATAATTTTAATCCTTCAGTTTATTTAGCTGCTGTAATAGCAGTTTGAATTTTAGCTATATCTTTTTTAACAGCTCTTAATTCACTTGTATTTGTTAATTGCATTGTTTTTAACTTAAGTTTAAGTTCAAAAAGTAGCACCTTTTTCTCTTTTAATAAATCATTTAACTCTTGTAAAGTTTTTCCATTAATATCAGAATAATTCATTTTCACCCTCTCTTGTTACTATCTTAGTTTTAAAAGGAAGTTTACTTTGAGCTAATGCTAAAGCTGCTCTTGCAGTCTCTTCTGGTACACCAGCAATTTCAAAACAAATTTTACCTGGTTTGATATTCATAACATACTTTTCAATTGGACCTTTACCTTTACCCATTCTCACTTCTAGTGGTCTTTTAGTTAAAGGTTTGTGTGGGAATACCATAATCCAAACTTTACCTTGTCTGTTCATTCTTCTTGTCATAGAGATTCTCGATGCTTCGATTTGTCTTGCATCAATTCTACTATGTTCTAAAGCTTTAAGTCCAAATTCACCGTACGCAAGAGTGTTAGCTCTATGAGAAGTACCTCTATTTCGACCTTTCATTACTTTTCTGTATTTTGTTCTTTTAGGCATTAACATGGTTATTTACCTCTTCTTTTTGTTGGTCTTTTTGATTTATTGCTATCATCTTCAGTTTTTTCAACAGGAATTCCTTTTGCAAGAACTTCACCTTTGAAAATCCAAACTTTAATACCAATACATCCATAAGTTGTATGACCTTCTGCGAAACCATAATCAATTCTAGCTCTTAAAGTATGTAAAGGAACTCTTCCCTCTAAATACCATTCAGTTCTAGCCATCTCAGCTCCACCAAGTCTTCCTGAAACAGATACTTTAATACCTTTTGCTCCAGCTTTAATTGCATTTTGCATAACTCTTTTCATAGCTCTTCTAAATGCAACCCTTCTCTCAAGTTGTTGTCCAATGTTTTCAGCAGCTAATTGAGCAGAAAGGAAAGGTTTTCTTTCTTCTTTAATATTAACAGCGATATCTTTTCCAACTAATGCATTTAAACTATTTTTTAGTTTTTCAACATCTGCACCTTTTTTACCGATGATAATACCTGGTCTTGCAGCAACAACAGTAACTCTAACTTTTTTAGTAGTTCTTTCTATAATTGTTTGTGCAACTCCAGCATAGTAAAGTTCTTTTTTAACGAACTTTCTTATTTTGTTATCTTCTGCAACATTTTCAGGCATCTTAGCTTTGTTTGGAAACCATCTGCTTTCCCAGTTTCTATTGATACCTAATCTTAGTCCAATAGGATTTACTTTTTGACCCATTACTTGTCTCCTTCAATTGCGTTTACTTCAACATAAATATGCGCTGTTGGCTTATGTTTTGGAGAAGCACTACCTCTTGCTCTTGGTGTAAATCTCTTTAACACTGGACCTTTATCAACTCTACAACTTGTTACAACTGCTTCTTCTGGCTCTAAACCTGAGTTTGCAACTGCAGAAGCTATAACTTTTGAGATGATTCCAGCAGCTTTGTTTGGTGTAAATTCTAAAGATGCGATTGCAACTTCAGCATTCATACCTTGAACTTCTCTAGCAACCAATCTAGCTTTGATAGGAGATAATCTTATAAATTTTAATGTAGCTTTACCCATTTACTATTAACCTACCTTTCTTTGTACTGAACCTTTATGACCTTTAAAAGTTCTAGTTGGTGCGAATTCACCTAATTTGTATCCAATATGATTTTCTGTAATTGTAACTGGTACAAAGTTTCTACCGTTATGTACATTAAATGTAAGACCAATCATATCTGGTAAAACCATACTTCTTCTTGACCAAGTTTTTATTGGTTTTTTGTCACCTGATTCAACTGCTTTAGCAACTTTTTTTGCTAAATGAGCGTCAACAAATGGACCTTTTTTTATACTTCTTGCCATTACTTAACCCTTACTTCTTTCTTTTTGAAATGATTAGTTTATCACTAGCTTTTTTCTTTCTAGTTTTATAACCTTTAGTTGGCATACCCCATGGAGTAACTGGATGTCTTCCTGAGTTAGTTTTACCTTCACCTCCACCATGTGGGTGATCGATTGGGTTCATTGCACTACCTCTAGTTTGTGGTCTTTTACCTAAATGTCTTTGTCGACCAGCTTTACCAATAACCATATTTGAGAAATCTTCATTACCAACAATACCAACAGTAGCCATACAAACAGAAAGAATTTTTCTCATCTCTCCACTTGGAAGTCTTAAAATAGTATATTTTTCTTCTCTACCCATAACTTGCGCATATCCACCAGCAGATCTTGCAACTTGTCCACCTTTACCTGGTTTAAGTTCAATATTATGAACCATTGTACCAACTGGCATGCTTCCAAGTTTCATTGCATTACCTGGTAAAATATCAAGTCCAGACTCAGCAGCTGCAATAGTTGCACCAACTTTTAATCCTGAAGGTTGAATGATATATCTTTTTTCACCATCTGCATAGTTCACTAAACAAATTCTACAGTTTCTGTATGGATCGTACTCAACAGTAGCGATTGTTCCAGGAACATTTAATTTATTTCTTTTAAAATCAATAATTCTGTATAATTTTTTTGCACCAGCTTCTCTGTGTCTTGATGTAATTCTACCGTTACTATTTCTACCAGCAGTTGCTTTAACGTTTACAAGTAAACTCCTAACTGTTGGTTTTGAAGTAATATCAGAAGTATCCATAACAGACATAAATCTTCTTGCAGGTGTAATTGGTCTAAATTTTTTAATTGCCATTTTCTACTCCCTCTACTATGCTGAAAGGTTCGCTATTTCAGCGCCCTCAGGTAATGTAACATAGAATTTTTTGAAATCTGGTCTTGCACCAACTCTTCCTCTAAATCTTTTAACTTTACCTTCTTGTCTTAAAGAGTTAACTTTTGTAGGTGTCACTCCAAAATACTCTTTGAATACTTCTTTTAAACTATTTTTAGTCATTCTAGTGCTTGTTTGTACAACAATAACACCGTTTTCTTGCAACTCAATAGTTTTTTCTGTATAAACAATTGATTTGATATCTGTAATATCTGCCATTTTTATACCTCTTATACTAAGCTATCAATTACTGCTTTTTCAATTAAAATTGAGTGGTAAGCAGCTACTAAATAAGCATTTAATTCTGATTTTTCAATCACATAACAATTTTTGATGTTTCTGAACGCTAAATATGTTTGATCATCAAAATTTTCAACAACTATTAAAGTATCTCTTTGGTTTAACTTATTTAAGATTGCCGCAGCATCTTTAGTTTTACCAGATTCAACTTTAATTGAATCAACTACAAAGATTGCATTTCTCTCTGCTTGCGCATTGATAGCATATCTTAAAGCTAAAACTTTTTGTTTTTTGTTTATTTTTTGGTTATAGTTTCTGTTTGTTGGTCCAAATACTTGACCCCCACCTACGAATAATGGTGATCTTTTAGAACCCCATCTAGCAGCTCCAGAACCTTTTTGAGCTTTAGGTTTTTTACCACCACCACTCACTTCTCTTCTATTTTTAACTCTTGCTGTGTTAGCTCTAATTCCAGCTAAGTAAGATTTAACATATAAGTGTAAATTGTGAGAGTTTATACCTTCAAATTTTTCACCTAGTGCTAATTCGCTAGAGTTTTCAAATTTATCATTTAATACTACTAATTTACCCATTATGCTATCCTTACCTTACCTAAAGTTCCGTTTGCACCAGCAACGCTCCCTTTAAGAACTAATATACCTGTAGTTGCATCAAAAGAAACTACATCATTTTTATGTGTTACGTTTGTATTCCCGTATTGTCCAGGCATTTTCTTACCTTTCATAACTCTACCAGGCCACTCACAGTTACCAATAGAACCAGTTCTTTTACCCATTCTATGTCCGTGCGATCCTCTACCACCAGCAAAACCATGTCTTTTTACAACACCAGAAAAACCTCTACCTTTTGTTGTGAATGTAGATTTTACAACTACACCTTCAACTAAAGCAGTTGTATCAATCTCACCAGCTTCTGTGTTTGCTACATTTAAAGTTGCAAATCTATTAAACTCTTTACTTAAGTTATATTTTTTTTGCTGACCTTCAATAGCTTTGTTAAATTTTTTACCATCACTGTAAGCAACAATAGCTACACCATCGTTTACTTCACATACCTTAGCATCAACTACTTTTACAAGTGTAACAGGAGTTGCAGGAACAGTAACAGTTCGGCTCATACCGATTTTTTCTACAATAAATTCCATCTTTCTCTCCTACTCTTGACCCATAGATCTAACTTCAACATCAACTTCAGGTGCAAGGTCAAGTTTCATTAAACTATCAACAGTATCTGGTGTTGCAGATACAATATCAATCATTCTTGAATGAACTCTGATCTCAAATTGCTCTCTTGAGTCTTTGTTAACATGTGGTGATTTTAGAACAGTATATTTTCTAATCTTTGTTGGCATTGGTATTGGACCAATCAACTCAGCACCTGTTCTTTTAACAGCTTCTATAATTGAAGCAACTGAACGATCAAGAACTCTGTGATCGTAAGCTTTTAACTTTAATCTTATTTTTTCCATTTTTTTTCCTTTAAAGAACTCATTAGAACCAACACAAAACTATATGTTTTATATTACTCTAACCAATGTATGGACGCGGATTATATCTTTTTTGTAGTTAAATGTCAAGGAATTAGGTGTCTTTATAGCTTTTTTAACAATTTTACTTCCTTATAAAAAGGAAAAGTATTTTAATTTACTAAGATTTATATAATTATAAATTACAATTTTAATAAGATAAATGATAAAAAATTGAAATTTTATTGAAATATTTAAAATTATAAAAAAGATTTTAGTTTAAAATCTCTTTTATTAAATTTGATATTGTGAGTTAGAAAGAAAACTATTTATTAAAACTAGATGCAATTATTGAAAGAAATTCATCTTTTGTTTTTTTCTCTTTTTTAAATAATCCTCTAAGTGCAGATGTTACTGTAGTAGAACAAATTTTTTGTACACCTCTCATCTCCATACACATATGTCTTGCATCTATAACAACTGCAACTCCTTTTGGACTTATTGCTTCATTGATAGCATCAGCAATTTGCTCTGTGAGTTGTTCTTGTATTTGTAGTCTTCTTGCAAATACATCAACAACTCTAGGAATTTTTGATAATCCAATTACTTTTCCATTTGGAATATATGCAACATGTGCTTTACCAATAATTGGTAACATATGATGTTCACAATGAGAGTAAAATTCAATATCTTTCACCACTACCATCTCATCATTACTACTTGTAAAAAGTGCTTTTTGAATTATCTCTTTTGGATCTTCTTTATATCCACTTGTCATAAACTCCCAAGCTTTTCTTACTCGTGTTGGTGTATCTACAAGACCTTCTCTATTTGGATCTTCTCCAATATGTTCTAATATTTGTTTAACAGCATTTTCCAATTTTATTTCCTCTATTTTATAAAATCTGTTTTTTCTATCCAGCCACTTCCTATAACTTTATCATTGTCATAAAAAACTGCTGTTTGCCCTATGGCAACACCATAAACTGGATCTTCTAATTTTATAAAAGCTTTATTATCCCTAATAATTATTTGGCATTTTACAGTTGTACTTCTAAATCTTAGTTTAACATCACACGATATTTCTTTATCATCTATAAACATATTTAAATTATTAGCAATTACATAATTTATAGCTAAATCTTCTTTTCTACCTACTGTAATTGTATTCTTTTGTTTATCTAAGGATGTTACAAAATGAGGATCATGAGCTCCATGTACGTAAAAACCTCTTCTTTTCCCAACCGTATAATGCATATAACCTTTATGATGTCCTACAACATTTCCTTGAGTATCTAATGTTTCTCCAGGCATATCTATATCTGTATATTTTTTAATAATATCTGTATATACTGTATCAACAAAACATATCTCTTGAGACTCTTTTTGTGTCGCTATTGATTGAAGCTGCGGTATTTTAGAAGCTTCACTTTTAATATACTCTTTTGTATATTTATTCATTGGAAATAATAACTTAGGTAATACTTCTTGAGAAACTTGTCCTAAAAAATAGCTCTGATCTTTTGATAAATCTTCTGCTTTATATATAAATTTTCCATCAGTTTTTGCATAATGTCCAGTGGCTAAATAATCAGCACCCAATCGCATAGCTTCTGCATACAATTCACCAAATTTTATTTGAGAGTTACATTTCACACAAGGATTAGGTGTAATACCATCTATATAACTTTGTACAAAATAATCATATATCTCTTGTTTAAATTGTTTACTTAAATCTAATACATGATGTTTGATGCCTAAAAAATTTGCAACTTGTTCAACATTTTTTATATTTTTTTCATGATAACCATCTACAGTTTCATGAAGTTTCATATAAATACCTTCAACTTCATATCCTTCTTTTTGAAGTAGAAAAGCAGTCATACTACTATCAACACCACCACTTAATCCAACGATTACTTTTTTTTTATTTGTATTTACCATATTTTTTCTTGATTGTTTTTTTTGATTATAACAAAATCTATTTATATTGTCTTTAATTTATACATCTACAAACAATTTATTAACTCTTATCTCAAAAATTTTATTTTAATAATAAAGCTCTGCAGCAAAAAAAGAGTTATAAAAGTTACCCTTAATTACAGATAAATCAAATCATTATAATTTATTTAACTTATGATATAATTTTTTCCTAATTAGTTAAAATTAAAGGTTTTCTTATGTCTGTTAAATTAAAGCTTATACTACTATCATCAGGTTCCATTGTTGGAATGATCATTCTAACATTGTTATTAAATTATTCAATATCTTCTACAACACAGTTAAATAATGCCCAAACTTCAATCAAACAACTTAACAGTGATATGTTAATGTTAAGAAGAAATGAAAAAGATTTCATTGCAAGAAAAGATTTAAAATATCGAGATAGTTTTATTAAAAATGTTAAAGTTTTAAAAAATAATGCATTGGCATTAGAACAAAATCTTAACGAATACAGTATCAATACATCTAAACTTAAATTGTTTATCAATATAATCAATGAATACGAATCAAATTTTTTGCAATTAGTATCCACACAACAAAAAATAGGATTAGATCCCAAAGATAGTTTATATGGAAGTTTAAGAAATGCTGTACATAAAGTACAAGAAAATGCAAAAAATAGTCAAGATTATAAACTCTTAGCAAATGTCTATGATTTAAGAAAACAAGAAAAAGATTTCATGTTGCGATTTGATATGAAATATGTTGATAAATTCCAAGCAAAAATAGATAAGCTCATAAGTCAAACAAATAGTGAAATGAGTCAATACCTGCAAATATACAAAAAAGACTTTTTAGCACTTGTAGAACAAGAAAATATAATTGGTCTTAATAGCAAATCAGGTATTAAAGGGAATATGAGAACTACTATTCATAAAACAGAAGATTTACTAAAAAACATCTCTAAAGAGACCAATACAGACATAGCACAAAATATAACAAAATTAAAATATATTGCTGATATTTTAGCTTTAATACTTATAATATTTATTTTAATTTTAGCTATTGTTCTTATAAAAAACATTATTCATAAATTACACGATTTTCAGTCAGGCATTTTACAATTTTTCAAATATGTTAACAGAGAAAGTACAAAAGTTGAACTACTTGATGCTAGTACGCCAGATGAATTTGGGGCAATGGCAAAAGTAGTGAATGAAAATATTGTAAAAACACAACAAGGAATTGAAGAAGATAGACAAGTTATTGATGATACAATTTCAGTATTAAGTGAATTTGAACGAGGTGACTTATATCAAAGAGTAACTACTAAAAGTAACAACCCAGCTTTACAAGAATTAACAAAACTATTAAACCAAATGGGTGCACATCTTGAAATCAACATAGAAAATGTTTTAGATATACTTGAACAATATTCAAATAGTAATTATATGAATAAAGTAAAAACGGAAGGAATAAAAGAACATTTATTAAAACTTGCAAATGGTGTAAATGCATTAGGTGACTCTATTACAAAAATGCTTATAGAAAATAAATCAAATGGTTTAACACTAGATAATAGTAGTGATATACTTCTTAGAAACGTAGATATCCTAAACCAAAACTCAAATGAAGCAGCAGCAGCACTAGAAGAAACAGCAGCAGCAATTGAAGAGATTACAAGTAATATTTCTAATAATACACATCACATTGTAGAGATGTCTAAATTAGCTTCAAATGTAACAGAATCAGCTTCAAAAGGTGAAGCATTAGCAAATCAAACAACACAAGCTATGAATGAGATAGATAAAGAGGTAAATGCAATCAATGAAGCAATTACTGTAATTGATCAAATTGCTTTCCAAACAAATATTCTTTCTTTAAATGCAGCAGTTGAAGCTGCAACTGCAGGGGAAGCAGGAAAAGGATTTGCAGTTGTTGCTCAAGAGGTTAGAAATCTTGCATCTCGTTCAGCAGATGCAGCAAATGAGATTAAATCTCTTGTGGAAAATGCAACAAATAAATCAAATCATGGTAAAAAGATATCAGATCAAATGATAAGTGGATATACAGCACTTAATGAGAATATTACTAAAACTATTGATTTAATAAAAGATGTTGAGATGGCAAGTAAAGAGCAGTTAACAGGAATACAACAAATTAATGATGCAGTTAACTCTTTAGACCAACAAACACAACAAAATGCAATGATAGCTTCTCAAACTCACGATGTTGCTTTAGAAACTGATGCAATTGCTAAACTAGTAGTTAAAGATGCTGATACAAAAGAATTTATTGGTAAAGATATGACCAAAAGAAAAGAACCTACAGATTTAAATTATCAAGGTCCAGAAAAAAGGAAAAGAGAAAAAATTATCAAAGATGTAATTATACAAAATCATAAAATAGATAAAAGCCCAACTTCAACTGAACATAATACATCTACAAAAAAAACAATAGAACCAATTCAGTCAAGTAATAATGATGATGACGAGTGGGCAAGTTTCTAAAACTTACCCTTTGTCGAATATTAAAGTAATAAAATTGTATAATAACTCCTAACGATTTAGTGTAAGGGATTAGAAACATTGGAATATATAGTAATAAGTTTTACTCATAAAAATACAGATATAGCTACACGAGAAAAGCTAGCTTTTAATAATGAAATTGAAAAAGAATCTTTCTTAAAAAATATTATCAAAGAACCAACTATAAATGAAGCAATATTACTTTCCACTTGTAATAGAATAGAATTAATCATTAATACCTCTAATTCAAAAGAAGCTAGCAAAGTAGGTATTGAAAACTTTTCAAATCATTCAACTTTGGAAATAGAAGAACTTTATAACCGTGCTGATATTTATGAAAATGAAAGTGCAATTCATCATATCTTTACAGTTGCTTCTTCTTTAGATAGTTTAGTAGTAGGTGAAACACAAATTGCTGGACAATTAAAAGATGCATTTAAATTTGCAATTGAAAAAAACTTTTCAGGTCAAAATCTTTCACGAGTTTTACACTATGCTTTCAAATGTGCTGCACGTGTACGAAATGCTACACAACTAGGAAGTGGTTCTGTTTCAGTTGCTTCAACAGCAGTAGCTCAAGCAAAACAACTTTATAAAGATACAAAAGGTGTAAGAGCTTTAGTTATAGGTGCAGGTGAAATGAGTGAACTTGCCTGTAGACACTTACTCAAATATGGTTTTAATGTTGTTATTTGTAGTCGAAATATCAAAAAAGCTAGGATTTTAGCCCACTCTATTATCAGTGATGGAAATGGTGAAGAATACACACATGATCAAATAGAAATCAGACCTTATGAGGAACTTGAAACCTTGTTAAACTCTATGAGACTTATGATAACTGCCACAAGCGCACCTTATCCTATTATTAAAAAAGAGATGGTAAAAGAGTTTGAATATACAAGAAATTGGTTTGATATAGCACTTCCTAGAGATATAGAAGATATAGAATTTGAAAATCTCAATATCTATAGTGTAGATGATCTACAATGTATAGTTGATGAGAATATGGAACTACGTGCAAGTCAAGCTAAAGAGGCATATAGTATTGTAGGAAAAATGACTCAAGAGTTTTTTACATGGCTCCAAACACTCAGTGTAGAACCTGTAATAAAAGACTTACACCTAAAAAGTGAAGAGATCATAAATAAAAAAATCCAAAATGCTCTTAAAAAACATTTTATCAAAGCAGAAGATGAAGAAAATATCAAAAAACTTTGTCAAACTGTTATGGCTGAATTTTTACATCATCCAACAATCAAACTTCGAGATGTATCAAAATCAATTGATGGAGATATCGTCCTAGGTACAACTCAAAATCTTTTCGGACTAAACTGCGAAATATAAATCTCTATTAGTTTTCTCTTTTATTTTTCAAATATATAAAAAATAATAAAAATAAAAAGGAAAACATCAATGGATAAAAGAAATAATACTCTTTTAAAATAAGTTTATTTTTTTCAATTTTACTTTTTTCCAAATTATCTATTGTTTTATAAATATTCTCTAACTCTTCTTTACTCACTGCACTAAAAGTTTTTCCATTTGTACTATTCGAGAATTGTTGTAAAGTATATATATTTGTTGCACCTATTGCTATTGTATATATCTTAATATTATATTTTTTTGCTAATTTAAGTACAACCTCAAGAGGAATTGAACTTGCTGTATCTTCTCCATCTGTTATAGCAATGATTATTTTTGATTTTGTTTCTCTATTTTTTAAAATATTAATTGAAGTTGCTATACTATTGATTAATGCAGTTTTATCCCCAACTATCCCTATTCGTAAACTATTAATAATCCTATTTTGGGCTTTTTTGTCATAACTAAGGGGAGAAGCTGTCATCACTGAACTTCCAAAAACTACGAGCCCTATATTATCATTTGTTCGTTTATTGATAAAATCATTTACTATCTCTTGTACAACTTGCCATCTATTTTGTTCAGGTATGTTTGGATTAAAACCAATTTGTCTCATAGAACCACTTGTATCAAGAGACAAAACCATATCAATCCCATCTTGTTTTGTATTCACACTATGTAATTCTTTTATAGGAGAAGCTAATGCAATAATTGCTAAAGCAATCGCAAACCATTTTAAAAGTGAAACCAAAGTACTATTAATAGTGGTAGCTTTTTGATAAATATTAAGATGAGGCATATAATAAGACTGAACTTTTGCCTTACAAAATTTAGCACATAATACAAATACAAAAAAAAGTAAAAGAAGATATGGATACTCAAAAGTGATATTATCGAACATCTAAGCTCTCCAAAAATGTTTCATACTTCAATTTTATAGTATTTGGTATCTCTTTATCTATTATTTTTTTATATTTAAACTCTTCTAGACTGTGATGTAATTCTTCAAAGAGTCTTTGTTGTCTTTCCTCTTTTACTAAAAGACGTCCATATTTAGATATGGTATATGCACTTTCTTTTTGATTTTTTAAATCAATATTTTTTAAAATCATTACATACTGTTTTTCTAAAGAATTTTTTCTAGATTTAAAATAATTATAAACAAAATAAATCATTGCCACTAAAATAGATAAAGCAAGTAGCATTAAACCATAATAGATATATATACTATAATCAGGAATCTCTACTATTGTTTTTATATCATTAATTTGAAGTTGATTTTCAGCTGTATTCATAATGCAATAATATCCAATCATACCAAATCAAAAGCTAAAATATATATTTTAATAGTATAATTACCCTTATGAAAAGTATCAAAAAACATATAATAATCTTAAGCCTTACAACACTTGCCCTGTCATTTATAGGTTGTAACCAATCAGCAACATCTGTTTTAAACAAAGAACCAATTTTTGGTCAAAACTTACAGTATACAAAAGTGGGTAAAATAGTTGTAGATAAAGATGTTCAAGCTCTAATAAATATAACTTACTTAAATTCAGTAGATAGTAAAGTTTGGGATAATGGAAAACAAAATTTTCTTGTAGGAACATATATCGCTGAAAATACTGAAACAACTTATACCCTTACAATGAATGGAAATGAAGAAGTATCTACAAGTAAAGTACCAAAAAACGATAAAATATTTGAAAATATCGCTTTAAAAAACAATTGGGCAAGTTATCAAATTACAACATTTAATGATGTAGAAGAGAAACAACTCGATCTAGTTTTTAAAGATTCTTTAGAACACAACACAACTATTAGTTTTACAAAAGAATAAATTTTCTATTAATTTTTAATCCCATTAACAAGTGTTTGAAAATTTATCTTTTTGTTTTTGTTTAAATAATTATAATAGATAAAATAGTTTGCTAACACTTTTTTCCCATATTTTTTAGTCTCATCATAAGGTAATAATTCCATACTTAAATATGGTTCATATTTTCCTTTTTTAAATAAGCCATTTTGTAACATACGTTTTGTAAAACCTATACCACCATTGTAAGCATAAGCTACAAAAAGTGGATTGTCTAGTTTTTTTGTAAGATAATCTAAATGATGATTTGCATATTTTAAATTTGTTTTAACTTCAAGTTGTTTATCTATATCATAAGGTTCATTGAGTTGTTTTGCAATTGCTTTACTTAAAAATGGCATAATTTGCATAGTTCCCATAGCATAAGCACTCGATATAGAGGTTGGGATAAATCTACTCTCTTGTCGCCCAATAGCATAGATTAAAGATTGTCTTTCTTTTGGCAATTTATTAAGATGTTTTTTATAAGGCATTACAAAATAGGAATTTTTATATCTATAGTATCTTTCATTTACAAAAGCCAAATGCCCCAAAGTTTCCTCTGAAGTAAAAGTATTTTGATATTTCTGTAAAGTTTTATCATCTATCGTTTTTGTATCACCAAGAACTCTCAGCCACTGAAATGGATTTAAAATATCATATTTATTTTGAGATCTTTTTTGTTGTTCAATAGTATATATAATATTTTTTTGCTCTTTTTTTAATAAATTATTTGCATATAATGTGTAAATATTTACATCCCAACTATTTACCAAATCTTCCAAATATTTTTTATCATGTGTAAGTTGATATTGCCAAAAAATGATATTGTCTTTTTCCATTTTATAGTATGCTTTAGTATACGCAGATTCCAAATACTTAAGTGCTATTTTCTCTTTTTTATGTTTGATTGCATTGATAGCTAAAAAAAATGTTGTTTTAAAATCAAGATCTTTGTCATTAAGATTTAAAAGTGATTTTTGAGCTTTTTTCATAGTTGGTGTAGTAACTATAAGTTTTACAGTTTGTCCAAATTCTTTTTCATTTTTAAGTTTATCTATTAAACTTTTTGGAAAAAACTGATTAAAATGTTTAACTCGATAAACACCTCCACACTCATTAAATACACCAAAAAAAGTTTCTTTATCACTCATTTCTAAAGTTTTAAAAGGAATTGCTGAATTTAATACTTCAAGTTTTAAAGCAAATTTTGGATATTCACTTTTTACTTTATTGATAACTTTTTGCAAGTTTTCTTTTGATAGTTTTGTAGCATCATAGATACTTAAACCTGCTTCTATACAATAATCAGCTTTATCAATTAAAACAGATGTTTTTGATTTTATACAAGATTTATAATCTTTATATACCTCATCATCTGATTTTTCAATATATCTATAAAAAATTTTATCATTGAAATATTTTACTTGACGCAAGGCTTCATTTGCTTCTTGAGGAGAAATATCTTTGTTAAGATATCTCCATATATAAAAATCTTTTGCATAGCTTCGCGGTTGTTTTTCCAACCAATCTAAAGTAATTTTATCATCTGTTGCAAATAAAAAAGTAGTCAGTAGTATTAAAAATATAGTTTTTAGTATCAAAATGTATCCTTATATTATAAAAAAACGATTATACTCAAAACTATTTTATATAAGGTAAAAGTTTCTCGACACAAAGACCCATTGCTGTAGATTCGTACCCATCTACCCATTTTATATATGGTTTACAAAAACCTTCAACCATTATTGCTCCTGCTTTTCCCATACATTCACCACTTTGAATATAATCTTCTAAATCATCTTTATCAAATTCTTTAAAATGATATGTAGTAGTAGAGATATCAAAGATTTCTGTATCAAGAGATTTAAATATCATACAAGTGATGATACTCACTTCATTGTTACTTTGCAACATTAACATTCTTCTTGCATCTTCTTGATCTTTTGCTTTTCGTAAAAGTTCCCCATTTGATGTAACAACTGTATCTGCCACAAGTAAAGGCATCTCTTCGCATCCAAACTTTTCATAAAGTTCATCAAACTTTCCTTGTGTGGCAACTTTTACGAACTCTCTTGGTTCCTTAATTGTGATACTGTCTTCATCAAAATCTCCACCATTTTGAATAAAATCTATTCCGTGTTGTCGCAAAAGTAATGCTCTTGTCTGTGAATTTGAACCCAATCGTATCAATCTAAAAGCTCCCTTGATTGCATTGCAATTGATTTTTCTTCATCTGTTGTAATAGTAATATGTACTAAATCAAACTTATCAGTTGACTCATAGATTGCATGTCGTACAAGTTGACTATTTTCCCCTATTCCACCAGTTAAGACTATAGCATCAACTTTTCCTAAAATCATAAGATAACTTCCTATATATTTTTTTACTCTGTAGATAAACATATCAAGGGCTAGTTTTGCATGTGTATCACATTGGTCAATAAGTTTTATAACTTCTCTTAAATCACTTGTACCACATAAGCCTTTGAAACCACTCTCTTTATTTAGAATATTATATATCTCTTCTCTTGAACAATTTAACTTCTCTTCTAAATAATATACCAAAGAGCCATCAATATCACCACATCTTGTACCCATCATTAAACCTTCAAGTGGTGTAAATCCCATAGAAGTATCAATACTTTTTCCATTTTTTATAGCACAAGCACTTGAACCATTTCCTAAATGTAAAGTGATAAGATTACACTCTTCAAGTGGTTTTCCCAATTGTTTTGCAGCGGCTTCCGCAATATACTGATGACTTGTCCCATGAAATCCATATTTTCTTATATGATATTTTTCATAATACTCATATGGTAGTGGATAAAAACTCGCATAATTAGGAATCGTTTGATGAAAAGCAGTATCACAAACTATCACTTGTGGAATATCTCCCAAAGTTGCTTTTACTGCTTTTATCCCTTCTAAATTTGCTGGATTATGTAAAGGTGCAAGTTCACATAATATCTCTATTTTTTGTATCACCTCATCATCTACTAAGGTAGCTTTTGTAAAAAAATCTCCCCCATGAACTACTCTATGTCCCACACAAAAGATCTCTTTGGGGTCATTAATCAAATTTTCTTCTGTAAGTTTTGCAAGAATTTTTTCTATCCCTTCTTTGTGAGATTTGACTTCTTCTTTAATACCTGCTTTTAACTCTTCCATTGTTTCTTTACAAAACAATTTATATTTTATAGATGAACTTCCGCTATTCAGTACTAAAATTTTCATTTTTTTCCTTCATTATTATCTTCAATTGCCTGTGCCTGAATAGCTGTAATAGCTATAGTATTTACTATATCATTTACTAAACAACCTCTACTTAAATCATTAATAGGTTTATTAAGTCCTTGTAAAACTGGACCAATAGCAACAGCACCACTACTTCTTTGAACTGCCTTGTAAGTATTATTTCCAGTATTTAAATCTGGGAAAATTAAAACATTTGCATCACCAGCCACTAAACTATTTGGAAGCTTTTGTTTAGCAACACTTTTTTCAATAGCCGCATCGTATTGAATTGGTCCTTCAACTAATAGATTTCCTTCTTCTTGAAGTATTTTTGTAGCTTCTTTTACTTTTTCTACATCATCTCCACTTCCACTTTGTCCAGTTGAATAAGAAAGCATTGCTACTTTTGGTTCTATTCCAAAAGCTTTGGCTGTTTGAGCACTACTTTTAGCTATAGTTGCCAACTCAACGGCAGTTGGATCCAAGTTAATTGCACAATCTCCGTATACTAAAACTTTTGTATCTAAGCACATAAAAAAAACACTTGAAACTATTGGTGTTTCTTTTGTAGTTTTAATAATTTGTAATGCAGGTCTTACTGTATCTGCTGTTGTACTGATACTTCCACTTACCATACCATTTGCTAAACCTGTTTGTACCATCATTGTTGCAAAATAGTTTGGAATAGTCTGTAATGTTTCTTTCGCTTGTTCTAAACTCAATCCCTTATGTTTTCTAATTTTATAAAACTCTTCTGCGAGATATTCAAGATGTTTTGAGTTCATAGGGTTCATTATCACTGCTTTTGAAATATCTATCCCCAATAAACTTGCTCTATGTTTTATCTCAACCTCATCTCCTAATAAAACGATATCTACTACATCAGAGTTTAAAAGTATTTGTGTAGCTTTTAAAATCCTTTCATCTTTTGCTTCTGGTAACACTATTGTTTGTTTATTTTCTCTTGCTCTTTTTAAAAGAGAATATTCAAACATTAAAGGTGTGACTATATGATTTGTATCTGAGGATAAATGTTTTTCTATAGCATCCATATCTACAGAAGAATTAAAAAGTCCTTCAATTATGGAAGTTTTTCTTTTATTATCTGCTTTGATTATAGGTTTGATATCTGAAACTTTTTTTGCTATTTCAAAAGTATTTTCTTCTACTTTTAAGATAGGAATATGTTCATTAAATCCTTTTAAAAGCTCTTTTATAGGCTTTTTAAGTTTCATATCTCCTGTTAAAAGTATACAACTAATACTTGGAATTGTTTTAGAATGAACTGCAGCAATTGAACCTACAACAATATCACTTCTATCAGCAGGAACTATTATCAAGTCATTTGGTTGAATATGTTTGATATAATTATCAAAACTCATTGCTGCAACTTTTATATTATCTATTGTTCTATGAAGATACTCTGGAACTTCAAAAACAACCTTTGCATCAAGTCTATTTTGTATATCCCAAATAGTCAATGCTGATAATTCTTGCACCTCTTCAATACAATAAAGTAAATAATCATTGTTACTACTTTCGATATCTTCTATATACTCTTTTTTGACACGATTAATAAAAGTGGCAAAATGAATACAACCACTATGTTTAATATTAGATGCTTCTATAGAAATATCTTCTAAAAGTTGTGTATATGTTTTATCTTTTCCATTTAACACCGCAACAAAATTTGTATCAAAATTTTTTGCTAACTCTAAGTTAATATCAAAATCAGCAATAATAGATAAGCTATCTCCACTTACACCTTGAATCAATACAAAGTCATAATTTGCTTTAAGATTTTCATATTTTTCAATAAGTATCTCATAGAGTTTATCTATTTTGTTTGCAGATATTAATTCTTTTGCTCTTTGTATATCAACTCCATAACAATCTTTTTTATCTATTTGAAGCTTGAAGTTATTCACTATTAAATCAATATCATTGTTTGGAACTTGTGATACTATAGGTCGAAAGAATGCTACTTTTTCATACTTTCTTTTTAATAATGCCATAAGTCCAAATGATATAACAACGGCTCCTGATTCTATCTCTTGTGGCGATATATACAGTGATTTTAATTTCATTTGTAACCTTTTTCTCGAAGTGTTATGATTTTACTATACAAAAGTTACTATTTGGTTTTAGCTAGTTGAATATCTTTTTCATATCTATAAATCATAAAGTCAAACATACTTGCTGTTTGATTTGCTTTAAAAAACATATTCATCTCATATAACCGAAATGAGACTCTATAAAAAGCAGTAAAAGGGATAAGATATGTACCTATTGTTTCTAATCCTCTATTTGGATAATACATATCTACTTCTTCTTTTAATCTTCCTAATTTTTCATGGGCTCGTGATACTTCAACTGGATCATTTGATTTTATAACATTAAATGCCAAAATAAGATTGACTACAAACATCAACGCATTGAGGTTCCAACCTATTATAAATATCTCACTATAACTCATCTTCTCTCCGTATACATAATTTATTACTAACAAATTATAGCAAACAATAGATATAATCTCATAAAAATAGAGGATTTTGAATATGGATGGGAAAAAAAGAATTAATATAAAACAAGGACTTAAAGTCAATATTGTCTTAAAACAAGACCAAAGAAGTGGGAAATTAACACAAGGAATAGTGAAAGATATTCTTACAAACTCCCCAACACATCCACATGGAATAAAAGTACGCCTCACAACTGGTGATGTAGGTAGAGTGCAAGAGATTTGTTAATGAATATTGTAAAAGAGATATTAGAAAAAAACTCCTCAAACTTAACATCTGAATTTAAAAGAATTTTTCATGGTCGAGGTGGAGTATATGAAGATTGGAAGTTCTTAACTATTGATTCTATTGATACTATTTTAAGTGTAGCATTTTATGATGAAATCTCTATAGAACTAGAAAAAGAACTTTTAGAAATGCTTATCAAATTTATAGAAAATACTCAACATCAAACTATAATTTTACAAAGACGTTATATCGAAAAAACCTCTACAGAGATTATAGTTGGAACACTCGATGATGAAGTCATTGCCAAAGAGAACCAGCTACTATTTAAACTCAATCTTTTATCAAATCAAAATAGTGGTTATTTTCCAGATATGAAAAATGGAAGAGCCTATATTCAAGATATTGCTAATAATAAAAAAGTTTTAAATCTTTTTTCATACACATGTGGTTTTAGTTTAGCTGCAATGAAAGGTGACGCAAACTTAGTAGTAAACATGGATATGGCAAAAAATGCTTTAAATACAGGTAGAATAAATCATCAGTTAAATAACCTTGATACTACAAAGGTAAAATTTTATCCCCATAATATTTTAAAATCATTTGGACGTATTAAAAGAGATGGTCCTTTTGATATAATCATCATAGATCCCCCTACTTTTCAAAAAGGAAGTTTTGAAGCAACAAAAGATTATCAAAAAATAATCAAAAAACTTCATGAATTTTCAAGTGTTGATTGTACAGTAATGGCATGTTTAAATGCTCCAAATTTAGATGAAAATTTTATAGTCAATATTTTTAAAGAATTTGCACCAACTTTTAGTTTTGTAAAACGACTTGAAAACCCTGAAGAATTTGAGACAAATGAACCACAAAGAGCTTTAAAAAACTTGATTTTTCAGAACTGAATACAATCTTAAAAGACAATATTACTCTTATTTGTATATATTATATTATAGTAGTTGTATATATAATACACAATATAAAGTATACTTATAAAATAACTAAAAGTATACAAATTCTCTAATAAGGATTTAACATGAGTGCGATGATTAATATTGATGAAGAGTTACAGTTAGCAATCAACAGTTCAGATGAAAGTGTTTTACATAGATTAAAACGAAATGTAAATACAGTTGTAAGAAGAGCATTAGCTACAAATATCCACACACCGAAAGAGATTCTTGATACATTAGCATACGACCCTGTATTAAATGTATCATATATGGCTATACAAAATCCAAACTGTAGTGTATCAAGAAATTTTGATCATATCACACACCCTTGTATAAAATGTAATGAGCATATTGGAAGTAGTAGCTGTACTAATTGTAGTGCTTTACTAGAGTTTAACGCATTACATGGGTATTAGAAATAATTTCTAATACCAAAAAACAATACTCAACTTTCTCTAACTTTTTATAAAATAACCTCACCATAACTAAACCAAATCAATCATTTGGTAAAATACATTACTAATACTATAAACTAATGAGAATTTGAATGACACAACAACAATACAAAGAAAAAGTAGATATTTTAAAAACTTGGGCAAAAGCTTATTATGTAGATGATAATCCAATTGCAACAGATGAAGAGTATGATAAACTCAATCGTGAAGTATTAGGTTTTGAACAACAAAATCCAACTTTAATAGACCCAAACTCTCCAACACAAAGGGTTGGTGGAGTAGTTTTAGAGGGATTTGAAAAAGCAAATCATTTAAGTCGTATGTGGTCTCAAGAAGATATATTTAACACAGAAGAGTTAGAAGACTGGATAAAAAGAGCTTCTAAGGTAGTCGATAGAGACACTATGCAGTTTGTTTGTGAACCTAAGTTTGATGGTGCAAGTTTAAACATCATTTATGAAAATGGAGTTTTAAAACAAGCCATCACAAGGGGAGATGGAACAACAGGGGAAGATGTAACAGTAAATGTGAAAACTATCCAATCTATCCCTTTAACTATCCCTTACGATGGTTTGATAGAGATACGAGGTGAAGTGGTTATCAAAAAAGATGACTTTGAAAAAATAAATCAAGAACGACTGGCAAATGGGGAGCCAACTTTTGCAAACCCTCGAAATGCAGCGGCAGGAAGTTTACGACAACTAGATAGCAGTATCACAGCAAAAAGAAAACTTTTTTTCAATGTTTGGGGTGTGGGACAAAACTCTTTAGAATTTACAAAAAGCAGTGAAGTGATGGATTTTATCCACTCTTTTGGCTTTGCAAAACCACCAATCCAAACTATCTGTACTACAGTGGAAGAGATTGAAGAAGTGTATCATGAGATTATAAAACAACGAGATACAATCTCTATGGGTCTTGATGGTATGGTTATCAAAATAGACTCACTAGAAGCGCAAAGTGATTTAGGCTATACAGTAAAATTTCCACGATGGTCTTGTGCTTATAAGTTCCCAGCAGTTGAGAAAACTACGAAACTTCTTGATATTATTTTACAAGTTGGAAGAACTGGTGCTATTACACCTGTGGCAGTTGTAGAGCCAACACTTATTGATGGATCAACTGTAAGTCGTGCAACACTTCATAACTTTGATGAAATTAAACGCCTTGATTTAAAAATTGGAGATGAAGTTATCATCATCAAAAGTGGAGATATTATCCCTAAGATTACAAAAGTTTTTACGAATAGAAGAGATGGGAGTGAAAAAGAGATAATACCACCTACAAACTGTCCAAAATGTGATAGTGAACTGTTAGTAGAAGATATACTTATTAAGTGTCAAAATCTTGATTGTCCTAGTCGTGTAGTCAATAGTATCATCTATTTTGCATCTAAAAACTGCCTCAACATTGATGGGCTTGGAAATAAAATAGTTGAACTTCTAGTAAATAAAGAAAAAATCAAAGATGTACTTGATCTATATAGTTTAAGATATGAAGACTTGGATGGCTTAGAAAGTTTTAAAGAGAAAAAAATCAATAATCTTCTAAATGCTATAGAAGCAACAAAAGGAAGTGAACTTCATAGAGTTATCAATGCCTTAGGTATTGAACATATAGGAGAAGTTGCTAGTAAACAAATCGCTCTAGAGTTTGGACTTAATATTTTAGATGTCACTTTTGAACAATTAGAAAAACTTGATGGTTTTGGAGAACAAATGGCAAACAGTTTACTTGAATTTATACGAGTAAATAAAACTGTTATGGAAAAACTTTTTGCTATTATCCAACCAACTGTACAGGAAAAAAAAGTTATTGAAGAAAATCCATTTAAAGATAAAACAGTAGTTCTTACAGGAACTATGAGTGTAAGTCGAGGCATCATCAAAGAAGAATTAGAAAATCTTGGAGCAAAAGTATCTGGAAGTGTTTCTAAAAAAACAGACTATGTAATCTATGGGGAAGATGCTGGAAGTAAATATGATAAAGCTGTGAGTTTGGGTGTAAAAACTTTAACAGAAGTTGAATATAAAGCATTATTAAATTAAATTATAATTTTTGCTATATAAATACTATACAATAGTGATAAGATTTTATTATAGTAAACTTTGGAGACAAAAATGGATAGTAATGTTTTAAATACAGATATTCGATCAATGCAAATGAGTGTTTTAATGACACCAGATAAAGCAAATTTCACAGGACATGTTCACGGTGGCGAGCTTTTAAAATATCTGGATCAAATAGCTTATGCCTGTGCAACAAGATATTGTGGACACTATGTTGTAACACTTTCTGTTGATAAAGTACTTTTTAAGCACCCTATTTTTGTAGGAGATTTTGTTACTTTTTTTGCCCATGTAAACTATACTGGAACTACCTCTATGGAGATAGGGATAAAAGTGGTTTCTGAGAATATTCAGAAAAAAATAGTAACACATACACATACTTGTTATTTTACAATGGTTGCTTTGGGTGATGATAAAAAACCAACACCAGTACCACCTTTAAATCCAGAGTCAGAAGAGTGCAAAAGACGATTTGAAGATGGAAAACGAAGAAGAAAGTTACGAATGGAAAATAAATTGTAGAGAAATCTCTACAATTTATCTATCTAAAGTTATCAAAAGTCAAAGGTACTTTTAAATCTTCTAAACCTCTCAAATGTGCTATAACTTTTTGTAAATCATCAAGATTTTTTCCACTTACTCGTATCTCATCACCTTGATTTGCGGCTGTCACTTTAAGTTTTAAATCTTTTATCTCTTTTTGAATTCTTCTTGCATCATCTGCTTCAATACTATCAATGATTTTATAGGTAAATCTTCTATTATTTCCACTTGCATCTTCAGACTTTACTTCTTCAATAGAGTTTATTGAAACCCCTCTTTTATTCATTTTAGAAATAAGAACATCTTTCATTGCATCTATTTTATTATCACTTGCACTTATAAGAACTAATGTTTTTGCTGTAGGATTAAAATCTATCTCTTTTGTAATACCTTTGAAATCATAACGATTATCAATCTCTTTTTGTGCTTGGATTACTGCATCTTTCATATCCTGCATATTTAATTTTGCAGAGATATCAAAGCTGTGTTCTTTTGATTTTGCCATTGGATTTTATCCTCCTAGTCTTCTCTTGAAGTTGTTTCTAGTAAATGCCATCCAAATTGTGTTTTCACAGGACCATGAACTACTCCAACTTCCTCTTCAAATACTACTTTATCAAACTCAGGTACCATAGCACCTCTTGGAAAAGTTCCTAAATCTCCACCATCTGCACCTGATGGGCATTGTGAATAATCTTGTGCTGCTTTTTCAAATGTTGTTTCACCTGCTAATATTTTCTTTTTTAATTCATTACAAACTATCTCATCTGCTACTAATATATGTCTTGCACTTGCTGTTGCCATTATTTTACCCTTAAATTTGTTATAAACATTATTGTATCAAATCAATCTTTTGGTAGAATAAAATCAAAGAAAAAAGAAGGCAAGTTTTGAAACAAAAAAATATAGCATTAGATGGAAACAGTATAGAAGATAAAAGAGAAGAGATAGCAAAATACTTTTTAGAAACATTTGAAAGTTTTGAAAAGTTATTTGATATTTTTATTGAAGATTCTGTTTTTTATGAACAGCCAGAACCTTTAAGACACAAACTTATTTTTTATTTTGGACATACTGCTGTTTTTTATATCAATAAACTTATTTTAGCACAAGAACTCACTACTAGAATAGACCCTGAATTGGAATCAATTTTTGCTATTGGTGTTGATGAAATGGCTTGGGATGATTTACAAAATATACAATTCCCAACTGTAGACAAAACAAAAAAGTATAGAGAAAAAGTAAAAAAGTGTGTATGTGACTATATTCAAACAGTAAACTTCACACTTCCAATAACTTGGGATAGTCCTATGTGGATTATTCTTATGGGAATTGAACATGAAAATATTCATTTTGAAACTTCCTCTGTTTTACATAGACAACTTGATATAAGATTTCTAAAAGACTCTTCTTATTTTAAAATCTTTGAGAATAGTGATACTGCACCACAAAATAAACTTCTTAAAGTTTCTGGAGATACTCTTATATTGGGAAAATCTCATAATGCCCATGATTTTTATGGTTGGGATAATGAATATGGAAAAGAGATTCTAACTGTTGAAGATTTTGAAGCATCACAATATCTTGTATCAAATCGTGAATATTTAGAATTTGTAAATGATAATGGCTATACAACTGATAGATTTTGGGATACTGAAGCACTAGAATGGAAAAATGAACACAAAGTTATTCATCCTCCATTTTGGATACCTGATGTAACTGGTTACAAATATAGAACCTTAACAAAAATTATAGAGATGCCACTTAATTGGCCAGTAGAAGTAAACTGCCATGAAGCAGAGGCATTTTGTAGATACAAAAGTGAAAAACTCTCAAAAGAAATTACACTACCAAGTGAGGCACAATATTATAGACTAAGAGAGATTTGTAACTTACCAGAAGAAGTTACATATGAAGCAAATATCAATCATCACTACTCCTCTTCAACACCTATAGATATGTATAAACATGGAGATTTTTATGATGTAGTTGGAAATGTTTGGCAATGGAGTAGAACACCTATTGATGGATTCCATGGCTTTAAAGTACATCCAATCTATGATGACTTTTCTGTTCCAACATTTGATGGACAGCACAATCTTATAAAAGGTGGTTCTTGGGCAAGTAAAGGAAATCAAATACTTAAAAGTGCACGATATGCTTTTAGAAAACATTTTTATCAACATGCTGGATTTCGATATGTACATAGTACACAAAACATCGATGAAGATATAGAATATTACGAAAGTGATGAGATAGTAGCTCAATATTGTGAATTTCACTATGGAGATGAGTATTTAGGAGTTCAAAACTTCCCAAAAACAATTGCTCAAATTGCAAAAAAATACAGCAATGCAACAACAAAAAAAGTATTAGATTTAGGTTGTAGTGTTGGTCGATGTAGTTTTGAACTTAAAAAATATTTTCCAAATGTAACAGGGATAGATTTTTCAGCAAGATTTATCAAAGTAGCTATTAATTTACAAGAAAAAAAACATATTAATTATAAACAAAAAATTGAAGGTGATATTACACAAAATAAAACTGTAACACTAAAAGACTTAGGACTTGATGCTCTAGATATGCAAGGCTTAGAATTTTGGCAAGGAGATGCTTGTAATCTAAAACCAAATTTTCATTCTTTTGATATGATAGTAGCTATAAACTTACTCGATAGATTATATGATAGTAAAAAATTCTTAAATGATATTACCTCTAAACTCAACAAAGATGGGATATTAATCATTGCTTCTCCATTTACTTGGAGTGAAGAATATATTGCTAAAAAAGATTGGCTTGGAGGAAAATTAGAAAACAATACTCCAATATACTCTCAAGATGTACTTAACAAAATATTATTAGAAAACTTTATAATGATTGAAAAACCTTTTGAAGTAGAATTTGTAATACAAGAGCATTGTAGAAAATATCAACACACTTTTAGTTTATGTAGTGTGTGGAAGAAGAAATAATGAAAAAATTTGATAAATATATCAATAGACAAAATACAAACTGCATCAAATATGATGCTATTGAGGAAAGATTTCAAGTAGATAAAGATACAAAACCTATGTGGATTGCTGATATGGATTTTGAAGTACCAAAATTTATTTTAAAAAATTTAGAAAAAGTACTTCAGACAAAAGTTATGGGTTATCCACATATTGATAAAGAAGTATTTGAATCTATAAAATTTTGGCAAAAAAAGAAATACAATATAGAAGTAGAAAAAAAACATATTCATCTTATGCCAAGTGTTTTAAGTTCTCTAGCTTGTTGTATTTCTGCCTTTAGTGAACAAAATGATGAAGTAATTATTCAAACTCCTGTTTATCCACCATTTTATGATATAGTCAAACTCAATAATAGAGTACTCATAGAAAATAAATTAAAAAAAGTAAATGATAAATATCAAATTGATTTCCAAGACTTAAAAAAAAGAATATCTAAAAAAACAAAACTTCTTATTCTATGCAATCCTCACAATCCAATAGGGCGTTCTTGGACTAAAAAAGAGTTAGAAAAACTTTCAAAAATTTGTAAACAAAATAATATCATCATCATAAGTGATGAGATTCATAGTGATCTTTGTTTTACCTCTTTTACTTCTTTATTAGATATGCAAGAGTGTGAAAACAATTGTATTGTATTAAACTCACCAACGAAATCTTTTAATCTTGCTGGGATAAAAATCGCTTATACTCTATGTAAAAATGAATACCTAAATAGTATATTGCAAAATGAAATAAAAAAACGATATGTAGATGAATTAAATATCTTTGCTCCAATTGCAATTAAAAGTGCTTATAGTAAAAAAGGATTAGAATATATAGAGCAACTCAATATTTATTTAGAAAATAATTGTAATTTTACCTATGAATATTTTAAAAAAAATTTACCAAAACTTAAGGTAGTTCAGAATGAAGCTACATATCTTATTTGGTTAGATTTTTCACAATTTGAGTTGTCACATAATCAAATTTTTGCCAAACTTACAAACAAAGCAAAAGTACTTCTGAACGATGGGAAAAATTTTTCAAAACAAGAAGGTGAAAAATGTTTTAGAATAAATGTAGCATTGCCACTTGATGAACTCAAAATCTCACTTAATAATATAGTAAAAGCTTTTAATTAATTCTCTTGTGTCACTAAAGCCAAATTATTTAAAGAGTATTTTTGAAGAGCATCTAAAACTTTAATAAGCCTGTCATATTTTACATCTTTATCTATTCGTAAAATAACAGGTAAATCTTTTTTTGTAATATTTGCTAGTTGAATATCTAATTGTGCAAAATCAATCTGTTTCCCTAAATACGCTAAAGAAGTGGGAGACAGTTCTATATTTAACTGTTTTATCTCTACTTCTAACTCTTTTCCATTTGAACTAGGAAGGGATAAATTAAGCGCCAATTCCTCTTTTTTAAATACTGAACTTACAATAAAAAATATTAATAAAATAAAAACAATATCAATAAGGGGAGTTAAATCAGGAGTAAGGATTTCTCTTTTTTTATGTCGCATACTATCTTAGTCTATCTTATCAAGAATTATTTTTTCTAGTTTAATCTCCATACTATCTAAACTTCCAATAAAATAGTTATACCCTATATAATGTGGAATAGCCACAAGAAGTCCAGCTACAGTTGTGATAAGGGCAATACTAATCCCACTAGAAAATACAGTTGGATCACCAAGTCCTAGATGACTTATACTATCAAAAGAGTTTAATATTCCTATTACAGTCCCCAAAAGTCCAATAAGTGGAGAAATTGATGCTATAAGTTTGACAGTATTAAGCCCTGTTTCTAGTTTCTTAACACGAAGTGCAACAGTTGCTTGCACTTGTGCTATTTCATACTCTTTGGTAAAACGTAAACTTGAAATTATATCACTGGCAATTTGATTTATGTTCATATTTGCAATAAAAAAAACAAATGCCTTCCAAAGCATAATAGTAAATCCAATAATATTCATAACTATTAAGATATATACTATTATACCCCCTCTATCAATATAAGCAACTAAATCCATTCTAACCTATTTTACTATTTTTAAGAAATCTTCAGCATTTTTAAAACCAATGATTCTTTTATTTTTATCTTCTACACCATTATTATAAAAAATCAATGCAGGTGGTCCAAAAAGGTTGAACTTTTTCATCAATTCTTTATCATCACTAGTATTTTTAGTTACATCAACTTTTACAAGTAAATATTTTTTTAACTCTTCTCGCACTTTTGGATCTTTAAAAGTAAGATTATCAAGTTCTTTACAACTTACACACCAAGTCGCCCAAAAATCTATCATAACTGGCTTTGTAGAATGTGCTACAACTTTATCAAACTCAGCAACTGTTTTCACATAAGTATAATGCAGTTTATCCTCTTTTGCTGTCATTGTTTGCATTAAGAACATTGATGAAGCTACCATCAAAATAATAGCAACTATTTTCCCAAATTTATTTCCATTTTTAATTAAATAAAATGCACTTCCCATTGCAAGTATCATTATAAGTACAGTTGTAACTATAAATGGAACGATTCTATCAAGCATCCAAATAGCCACAGCTAACATAACTACACCAAACACTTTTGATACAGTTGTCATCCATCCACCTGGCTTTGGCATATATTTTCCAGCACCTATTCCAATGGCAAGAAGTGGCATACCCATACCTAAACTCATCACAAATAAAGCAAGTCCACCAAGAACTGCATCACCAGTTTGCCCAATATATACTAAAGCCCCAGCCAAAGGTGGTGCAACACAAGGTCCAACTATAAGTGCTGAGATAAATCCCATAATAGCAATACCTAATAATCCACCTTTTTTACTACTTTCATCACTTGTTTTATTTAATTTAGATTGCCATGAAGCTGGAAGTCCAATCTCATAATATCCAAACATAGAAAAAGCAAGTGCTATAAAAATACCAACAAAAGCAATTATTACAAATGGATTTTGTAACATAGCTTGAATATTTGCACCAAATACTCCAGCTAGAACTCCTGCTATAGTATATGCAGCAGCCATAGATAATACATAAACTAAAGAAAGGAAGAAACCACGACCTGCTGACATACTTCCACCCTCTTTATTTGATTGTTTTACAATAATACCAGATAAAATAGGTATCATAGGGAAAATACAAGGTGTCATTGCAAGTAAAAGTCCAAACCCAAAAAATGTAGCTAACACTAAAAGAATACTACCATCTTTTAAAGTTTGTGCAATAGCATCAGTTTCATTTACAGGTTTAGTTTCAGCCTTGACATCTTTAGTCACAGTTGTTTCAGCAGGTGCTACTGTTTTTATATCTGATTTATATTCTTTTGACATAGGTGAGTAACATAATCCCTCTTTTGAACACCCTTGGTATCCCAACTCTAAAGTATAATTATTTCCAGCACCTATTTTTGCATCTATTAAACTTTGCGGTACATTGATAACAACTTCATGAAAATGTACTTGGAACCCATCATATTCAACAGGCTTAGCAATATTAAGTTCTTTTGTAATATCTATTTGTTTTGGTTCTTTAATTGAGACTTTTAAGAACTCATCATACAAATAAATTGTTTTATCTAAAACTATTTTAAACTCAACTCCATTATCATTTTTCGTGATTGTTGTTTGAAAAGCTTTATCTGGTTCTAAAAAACCATCTCCAGCAAATAAAGAAGCCATGAAAACCAATACTAATAATATATTTTTCATCTACCACCTTTGTGTTAATTTTAAGTTATAATACTATCATATTAAGATTAATGTAATATGAATACTCTTGTATTTAATTTGTTTTGTGTCTATCTACTCTATCACCCATAAATATCATAAACTCTGATAACAAATTTTTATTTAACTCATCAGACATTTCATTTTTCATAATGGAAAGTGCCTCATAAGTTGTTAAAGCATTTTTATAAGAACGTTTTGTTGTCAGAGCATCAAAAATATCTGCAATTGCAATGATTTGAGATAAAATATGTATCTCATCAGATTTTAATCCTTTTGGATATCCAGAACCATCTAGTTTTTCATGATGTTGTTCTATTGCATCTAAAATGAGAGAATCATTTTCTCCTAATTCTTTTAAAATATCTACAGCATAAGATGGATGGTTTTTCATAGTAGTAAATTCTTCATCAGTCAATCTTCCATTTTTATTGACTATATCATTAGGAATATTTTTCTTCCCTAAATCATGTAATATACCAGCTCTCCCTAGAATATTTAATTTCTGTTTATCTAGCTTTAAATATGCTCCAAAACCTAATGCATAAATCGATACATTGACACAATGAGTATAGGTATAATAATCATAAGAAGTTACACCTAACATAGCTTTTGCAGCTGAGTCATCATTAAGTATTAACTGTATAGTATTATTTACTAAATCAGCAGCTCTATCAATTTTTGACTTACTCACTTCTCCAGAAAACAATTCATTAATTGTATCTGACGCCATATCATGTATAATTTCAGATTTTACTTTACTTGAAACAGACTTATCATCCAAAATTTTACCAATATACTCTTGTGTATCTCTCTCATATAAAGGATGGTCTTGTGTTAGAACATATAAATCTTTTAACTGTAATGCATCTATTTTATCTTGTGTCTCTTGCACAAAACTTGAATCTTTTTCAATTAAAACTTTATAAATATTATCTGTTTCCCTGTAAAATACGGGATATTTATACACATGACCAACTTCTAGAGCTTTTCTAGAAATATGATTAAGCTTTACTTTTTTATATGCCATATATTATTTTACAGTTTTGCTTTTTTAAGAGCCTCAATAACTGCATCTAAGTTTTCTTGAGGAATATGTACTTTCCACTCTACATCATCACCAACTAATGCAATTCCAATACTTGTAACGGTATCAGTTCCAGCACCATAAGGTTCTGTAATATTCACTATACTTATAATACCCTCTTTTGTTCCACTTAAATCAATTGTTTCTATTGGTGTTGTTGTTGACATAATTTATCCTTATTTTTGTTTCTAATATACTAGCATAAAAAAAATTATGTTACAATCAAAAAATTATTTTTAATATCCGTTAAGAAAAGAGCAATATGAGTAAAGAACATTTAAAAAAATTTATAGGTTTTGGAGTTGCAGGGAATTTTGCACACCATTTAGAACAAGCTGGAGAAGCGAGTGATTTTGTAAATGTACAAGTCGATGATGAAAAAGCTCCTAAAGGAATATTTCCTTTTTATCTTCCAAGCAGTGAAACATTTTTAGGAATATATCCACTTTCTAGTCAAAATATTAGACATCCTCGAACTAAAGAGGGAAATCTTCAAATGGAACCAGAAGTAGCACTTATTTGCGAAGTTATTTATGAAAATAAAAAAGTGAAAGATATTATTCCAAACTTTTTTACTGCTTATAATGATTGTAGTATCAGAAAAGAAGGAGCAAAAAAAATAAGTGAGAAAAAGAATTGGGGAGAAGAAACAAAAGGTATCTCTTCACAAATTATCCCTATAGATACATTTGAAGAAGGGGGTATTATGGATAATTATAATATTGCCTCTTTTTTAAAAAGAGATGGTATTGTTTATCCTTATGGCGAAGATAGTCCTGTAAAAACTTACAACTATTTTCACACTCAATTAAAAAATTGGATTATAGAAAAACTCAACAATCAAAAAGATTCTGATCCATTAGAAGATTTACATACTTATATACAACAATCTAATTATCCGCAAGGCATGGTTATAAGTATTGGTGCTACAAGTTATACAGAATTTGGGGAAAACACCTTTTTAGAAATCGGTGATGAGATTTTTGTCTATATTTACGACAATTCAAAATATAGTTTTGAAAATATTTTAGAAAATGCTACAAATTCAGAAAAAAAAGAATTGCCAAACTGTTCAATACTGCATCAAAAAATAATATAGTTACACAATAGGAATATCAACTATAAATTTTGCACCAAAATACTCCACATCTTCATAAGTAATTGGTGCATTTTCAACACTAATAAATCCATTCATATGTTTTGTGATAATTTGATGAGACATATATAAACCAATTCCTGTACCTTGTGATTTATGTTTTGTTGTAAAGTATGGTTCAAAAATATGATCAATAATATTCGCAGGAACACCGCCTCCATTATCATGAATAATAAAAATTGCTCGATTATTCTTTTGTGAAACTTTTATTAATATTTTTTTATGGTCAACTTTATTCTCTTTTAAAATATCTTTTGCGTTATTTAAAATATTTATTAAAACCTGCATAAGCTCCCCATCAAGTTGATTCAACTCAATGTCTTGAACTTTTTTTATCACTTCAATATCATTGTTTTTTAATGTTGCATCTAAAATTTTTACACTTCTATCTACTACACTAGAAGCTGTAAATTTTACTTTTTGTTTATCTGGTTTAAAAAAATCACTAAAATCATCTATAGTTTTTGATAAAAACTCAACAGAATTACCAATATCATCCATATATTTTATTAATTCATCATCTCCTATAGTGGCAAATTGTTTTTTCATTTTAACACCACTTGCCACTGTTGAAATTATAGATAAAGGTTGTCTCCATTGATGAGCAATATTGGAAAGCATTTCACCCATACTTGCCATTTTTGACTGTTGCATCATAATCTGTTCACTTTCTCGTAAAGCTTGCTGAGTTTCTATCTCTTTTGTAATATTAAGTTTAATAGCAACAAACTCTTCAATCTCTCCATTAGTGTCAAGTATAGGAGTTATCGAAGCTTTTTCATATTGTTTTTGCCCTGATTTATTGAGATTAATAAATGTTCCTATCCACTTTTTACCACTATGAATAGTATCGTGAAGTTCTTTATAAAATTGTTCATCATGTTCACCAGATTTTAATATCGAAGGTTTTTTTCCTTTTACATCTTTGATTGTGTAACCATAATTTTGTGTAAATGCTTTATTTACAAACTTTATATTTTCATATTGATCAGTTATAATAATGATATTATCACTATTTTCAATAGTACTTCTAAATTTTCGTAAATCTTTTTGCTTTACATGTATTTTATATGCATCATACAAATATAAAAATATAGAAAGGATCAAAAGGATAAATAATATAGCAACCAACATATGTGCTTTATTTATATTGTTATGAGATAAAGTATCATATTCCAATATTAAATTATTTAATTTTTCTAATATTTGTAAATTATTTTCCTCTTCTAATATCTCTGTTGTACTTTGAAAATAATTTAATAAAATTTTAGTATGAGCTAAAAATAGTTTTTCAGAACTATTGACCACTTGAAGTGTTTCTATCTCCTTCAAATATTTATTATAATCTATATTTGTAGTTTTATCCAAAGTAGAAACTGTAAAGTATAACTCTATCAATTTTCTTGACTGAATTTTATATTTTAATTTTTGAATATATCGAAAAGAATTATTTAAAATAGCATTATAAGATTTTATTTTTTGAATTATAAAGATTTTTTTTGCAAAATCTTGTTGTAATTTTTCTAGATTTAATTTAAAAGAGGTATTTGTTATGGACTTATTTGAGGCAATAAATACAAAGTTTTCTTCTATATCTTTTATATCTTTTTCAATATGATCATAATTATTGTAGTTTAAAATATTTCTTTTAAAAAGATCTAAATTATTATTGAGAGTATAAATTTTTTCAAGTTTCTCACTAATATAAAAATAATTCGTTATTTTCTCTTTCGTATCATATTTATTATATGCTAAAACTAATAATCCGATTAAAAAAAGAGTTGCAAATATAATTGGTTTTTTCATACTAGTTATTACCCTGTTCCATTGTAGGAAATTCACCGTCCAAAGTTTCTAAAAATTTTACTATTTTCTTCACATCCTCAGAAGAAGTAACAATTCCCAATTGAATATTTAACATAACTTCAACAGCCGTCTTTAAATCAGAAACAGAACCATCATGAAAATATGGCGCTGTTTTAGAGATATTTCTTAGGGTTGGTACTTTAAAATAGTTTATATCAGCTTTGTTCCCAGTAACATCAAATTTACCCAATGATTTGACAGAAGTATCAAATTCTTTAATCAATCCAATTTTTTGAAAAAGATTTCCTCCAATATTTACACCATTATGACATGAAATGCAGCCATACTCTACAAAAAGTTTGTAACCCTCTTTTTCCTCTTTTCCAAGTGCATTTTCATCCCCTCTAAGGTATTTATCAAAAGAAGAATTTGGTGTAATTAAAGTAGTTTCAAAATGTGCAATTGCATCGGTTATACTGTTGGCTGTTATACCTTCTTTATATATTCTCTTAAATTCTTTTACTAAATGCGTATCTTTTTCTAGTTTGTTTATTACATTTTTAAAGTTTTCGCCCATCTCAATAGGATTTTCTACTGGACCGTGCGCTTGTTCTTGTAGATTTTTTGCTCGTCCATCCCAAAACTGTGCTATATTAAAAACACTATTATAAACAGTTGGCGCATTTATACCACCAACTTGTCCATTGATTCCAACTGAAAATTGTAAATTATCATCACCACCTGATTCTAGCATATGACAACTTGCACAACTTACACTATCATCTTTACTAAGTCTTGTATCAAAAAAAAGTTTTTTTCCTAAAGCTGCTTTATTTTTGTTATATTCTATCTCCAAAGGTATTGGAGTAATTAACTCTTTTGAAAATAAAACAGTCGAAAAAGTTAGCAATATCGCTATTTTAAATCTATACGCAACTTTAGCCATTTTATCTATTTCAATTTACTGTTGCGATAATATCTGAAAATTTCACTTTTGTATTTATTATATTATCCAGTTTAACCATATCTTTTTCCCAGAATACCAACACGGTAGAGCCCATTTCGAAATATCCTAAACAATCCCCTTTTTTTACGTGTAAATCTTCATATTTATACACTTGAGGATAAATAATATCACTATTAGTATGTACTTTATCTTCAAAAGTAAATACCATCTTACCCACATTTAGTGCACCAACAAAAACCATATAAAAAAGTTTATTATTATCTGTTTTACACTCTAAAATAACTCTTTCATTTTCAATAAAAAGATTCTCTTGTTTTTTTAAATAGGTAAAATTTACAGGATATAATTTACCTGGTACATGAATAAGTTTAGTAATTTGACAATTATAAATAGCATGATATCTATGATAATCTTTTGGACTTAAATAAAAATTTGCGTAAGCCCCATCTTTTAATTTTTCAAAATCATCATATAAAACTTCATCCGTAAGTAATTCTCTTACACTATAACTCATTCCTTTGATTTGACAAGAAGTTTCATTTTCTATTGCACCACATTGTGTTACAAAACTATCTGCTGGACTTATAAAATTATCTAAACTATGTTCAACAGCTCTTGGAGTATTTAATTCTCTAGTAAAAAGTTTATTTAAAGTTTTATAACTACTTGGGTCATTAAACTCTCTCATATCAAGTCCAAGTATCTTTACATAGCCGTTATTAATAATCGTTTGTATTGTTTTAGGAAATTCATAAGTTGCAAATTTATGAAATAAATTAGAAATTTTATTTGTTATATGCACTCTTTATCCTTCATCGTTTGCATCTTTATCTTTTATATTATTTGGTATAAGTATATACAAACTTCCCTTTTGTTTCATTATACCAGCTAGTTTTTCTGCCTGTTTACCATTACCAAAGAAAAAATCTGCTCGTATTTCTCCTTTAATTGCACCACCTGTATCTGCTGCTACCATAAGCTGTTGAATTGGTGTTTCATCCAGAGGATTCGTTGTATCTATAAATACAGGAAATCCTAAAGGAATATAACTTCTATCAACAGCTAAATTTCTATTTGCAACTAATGGAACCCCTAAACTTCCTGTTGCTGTTTTATCACTTTTCGTAAAAAAGATATAACTTTCATTAAGATTTAGTAACTCATCCATTTTGCTTGGATTTTCTTTAAGCCATTTTTTTATAGATTGTAAAGACATATCCTCTTGTGCAATAAAACCTTCTTCTATAAGTTTTCTTCCTATTGGATAATATCCTCGCCCATTTTGTTGTGCATATCCAACATTTATAATCGTTCCATCTTGAAGTTTAACTTTTCCACTTCCTTGAATATGTAAAAAAAACAAATCAATTTTGTCATCAACATAACATATAGGTTCTAAACCATTTTTTGATTCTATTTCTTCTCTACTATCATACGGAACAACTCTATTTCCAATAAGCTTTCCTCTTAATTTATAGTTTTTTAATTCAGGATATAAACTACTAAAATCTACAGTTAAAAGGTCATTTGGTGTTTTAAATATAGGATATTTATAGGTATTATTTTTCACTAAACTACCATTTAAAATAGGTTCATAATAGCCAGTAATTAATCCTTCTTGGTCATTATTATTATCTAATAACTTATAAGGTGTAAAATATTCTGTAAAAAATTTTTTTGGATTACTAATATCAAGCTGATTAGCTTTAATACAAATATCTTTTAACGTATCATATCTTTGAGATTTTGTACAAGCTTTTTTAAAAACTTCTAAAGAAAGGTCTAAATTATCATTTTCAAAACCTTCCATATCATCCCAAGAAACCTCTTGGAGATTTGCTTTGGATAAATGTGGTTTTTGTTCAATTTTTGTGGCACACCCAGTAAAAAGTAGCATACCTAAAGCAAAAAATATAATTGCTTTTATAAAACTCATGACTTCACTAATTCCTGTTTAATTTTTTCTTGATTTAGTTTATGAATAGTTTGTACTTCTATCTCTTCAAATCTTTCATTATCAACACCAAGTTCTTTTAACATATCTTTTGTTGTAGCATTTTCTACTTTTAATTTATAATATCTAAATTCTTTTTTAGTTAGTCTTTTCTTCAAAATTTTAATCAATTCATTTTCATCTTTTAAATCACCAACTAATTTGTTTATATCACCTAATAATTCATCATAAAAGGTATTTTTCATCTCATCCATTCCTTCAAATTTTCTATATCTTCGTAACTTGTCATATCAAGTTGTACTGGTGTAATTGAAACATAATTTTCCTTTATAGCTTCAAAATCACACATTTTTCCATCCACTTTTTGCCAAATCAATGGATGCAACCCTATCCAATAAACCTCTTCACCTCTTGGGCTTATATATCTATGAGAATCATTTCCATATTCTCTATACCCTGCATTTGTAACTTTTATTCCTTTACACTCTCCAATACCACAAGGTGGGATATTAATATTCAGTAATTTTCTCTTTCCTAAAGGGAAACTACCTGTTAAAATTTTTTGTGCTATATCTTTTATCACACTACAAGCTAGTTCATATTCCCAAGCATCTTTATTTACATTATTCAAATCATTGAAAACCTGACTAATTGCAATAGCAGGAACACCTTGAAGAACTGCTTCACTGGCACCTGCAACTGTTCCACTATAAGTAATATCTTCACCCATATTTGAACCAATATTTATACCACTAATTACCAAATCTGGTTTATCATCATCTGAAAAAAGATTATTTAACCCTATAAAAACACAATCAGTTGGTGTACCATCATCCATTTTATAATAATCATCATCCACACTTAAAAGTTTCATTGGACGTGTCAATGTCATACTATGTGCTGAAGCTGATTTTTCTGTTGCTGGTGCAACTATTGTTAAACTTGCTATTGGGCTCAAAGCCTCTATAAGTTTTTTCAAACCTTTTGCATCCCAACCATCATCATTTGTTAAAAAAATTCTTTTCTTATTCATTTGGTCATTATACAACAAATGTAATAAATATTTTATTGAGTTTCAGTTATACTTTTTGAATGTTAACAAAAATACTTATAGCACTGCAAATACTTACTATTTTTTTACTTGCCAATGAGAAAGTTTCATTGCAACTACAATGGAAATATCAATTTCAATTTGCTGGATATATTATGGCAAAAGAGAAAGGTTTTTACAATGATGTAGGACTTGATGTGGACATCAAAGAATGGGACTATAATATAAATATGATTGAAGATGTTATAAAAGAAAAAACTACATTTTCCATTGTAAGATCGACTGCATTTATGGATAATACAAATAAAAATGACATTATATTTTTAGCAGCTCTTTTTCAATCTTCACCAATAATGATATTAGTTGATAAAAAGTCAGGAATCAAAACATTAAAAGATTTAAAAAATAAAAACATTATGGCAACTGATGATTTAAAAACAGAAGCTTCACTTATATCAATGTTATTTTCTCAAAAAATTTCTTTTGACGATATACATATTATAAAACAAACTTTTAATGTTAAAGATTTACAAAATGGTTATGCAGATGCCATGGTTGGATATATTTCAAATGAACCATACATTCTAAAACAATTAGGAGGAGATCCTCTTATTTTTAATCCCAAAAAGTATGGTTTTGATTTTTATAGTGATATTTTAATTACAAATAAAAAAACATTAAACAACAATCCAAATGCAGTAAAACAATTCACCTATGCCTCACTCAAAGGGTGGAAATATGCATTTGAACATATTGACGAAACAAGTGAAATCATTTATAAAAAATATAATTCACTACACAAGTCCAAAGATGCTTTAATATATGAAGGGAAAGAACTCAAAAAGCTAGCTTATGATGGTACTACTAAACTTGGAAGTATAAAACAAGAAAAATTAGAAAGAATGTATGATATATACAAACTATTAGGACTATCAAAAATCCAATTACTATCTAGTGATGCTATTTACAAACTTGATGTTAATAACAATGAACTTACACAAAAGGAAATAAATTATATTAATGATAATAAAATAGTAAAGGTATGTACAAATCCAAATTGGGCACCTATTGAGTTCACCAATACAAATGGTGAACCAAATGGTATCTCTATTGATATGTTAAAACTTATTGGAGAGAAAACTGGTTTACAATTTGAATTTATAAAAACAAAATCTTGGGGAGAATCACAAGAATATTTAAAAAATAAAAAATGTGATATTCTCCCAGCAGTAATCAAAACTAGAGAAAGAGCAAAATATGCCAACTTTACAAAAGTTCACTCAAGTTATAATTTAGCTATTATTACTAAAAATGATAAACCTCTTGTGAATAATCTTGAACAAATTATAGAAAACACTCTTTCAAGAAAAGAACATAGTGGTCTTATTAGTCAATTAAAGACTCTTTATCCTAGTGTTAAAATACTTGAAACAAAAAGTTATAAAGAAGCATTTGAAGCTGTAGAAAATGATGATGCTTACTTTACTATAGCAACTTTACCAGTTTTATCTTATTATAAAAATATGTATAATTTTAATAGCTTACAAATAGCTGGATATTCAGGCATGAGTTATGATCTTAGAATAGCTGTAAGAGATGATAATATAATGCTTTTAAATATTTTAGACAAAACTCTTTCCAAAATTTCAGAAGAATCTAAAAAAATTATCCATGAAAAGTGGCTTTCAAAACCTTTTGATTCACCAATAGATTATACACTTTTCATTGACATTCTTATTGTTATTTTAATTTTCCTAGGTTTTATTCTCTATAAACAATATTTACTCAAAAAATCTTTAAGAGAATTTGATGAGATTATTAATGCAACTATGGAAGGTATTACTATTTTTAAAAATGGTATTTGTATTGATGTTAATCAAAGTAGCGTAGATATTTTAGGATATAGTTCAAAAGCAGAACTTATTGGGAAACATATTCTTTCATTTGTTCCAGAACAATATCAACATATAGCAAAAGAAAATCTAATGAAAGATGATACATTTCCATATGAATTTCGCATTTTAAAAAAAGACAATTCAACTATTTCTGTTTTATTACGAGGACATTATATAAAAAATAGAGATGTTCGCCTTGTAAGTATTGTTGATATTACTTTATTAAAACAACAAGAAGAACAACTTCTTCAGCAAGCAAAACTTGTTTCAATGGGAGAAATGATAGGAAATATAGCACACCAATGGAGACAACCTCTTTCTGTAATCTCTACAAGTGCAACAGGAATTAAAGTACAAAAAGAATATGGTGTATTAGATGATAGTTTTTTATATAATGCTTGTGATGCAATTGATAATAATGCACAATATTTATCAAAAACAATTGATGACTTCAGAAATTTTATTAAAGGAGACAGACTAAAATCAAAATTCAAAGCAAATGATTTTATAGAAAGTCTTCTCAATTTAATTGAACCATCAACAAAAAACCATAATATTCATATTATCCAGAATATAGATTCCTCTGTTATTATTAATGGCTATAAAAATGAACTTCTCCAATGTTTTATGAATATTTATAACAATGCTAAAGATGTATTGGATACAAATAAAGAGATTACAGATAAATTTATATTCATAACCATAAAAAAAGAGAACAATAAAATTATGCTCAAGTTTAAAGATAATGGAGGGGGCATTAACCAAGATATTCTTCCTAAAATATTTGATCCATATTTTACTACAAAACATAAAAGTCAAGGAACAGGACTTGGTCTTCATATGACTTATAACCTTATTACAAAAGGGATGGAAGGAACTATCCACGCACAAAATACTGATTTTGAACATGAGGGAAAAAAATATAAAGGTGCAGAATTTATAATTATACTTAATATTTAAAACTTATCATCAATGATATAAGTTTGATACTTTTTCATAGTAGTATCATAAGTATATTTCAAGTATTATTATATATAAAAATTTAGACCAATTTATCATGAAAGATTATTATTAATGAAATCTATTTTAAAAATCATAATATTGTTTTATTTCTCAATAGATATTCTTGTATCAAATACTTCAAATGTAATACCCAATGAAAAAATAAAACTTCAACTACAATGGAAACATCAATTTGAATTTGCTGGATTTTATGCGGCTAAAGAAAAAGGTTTTTATAAAGAAGTAGGTTTAGATGTTGATTTTAGCGAATTTAAACAAAATATGAATATTGTTGATGAAGTTTTAGATGGAAATTCAGATTATGGACTTAGTTATTCTACATTTATTGTAGATTATATGCAGGGGAAACCTCTCGTTTTTGTGGCTAATTTTTTTAAACAATCACCCTTAGTTTTAGTAACACAAAAAAATATTCGTACTCCTGCTGATTTAAAAGGGAAAAAAATCATGGGACTTTTAGATAGTTCCCATAAACAAACTATTCTAACCATGTTAAATCAGTTTAATATCACTCCTCACGATTTTCAAAATGTTCCACAAAAATTTAATATTCAAAGTTTTATTAAAAAAGATGTGGATGCCATTAGTGTTTTTACTACAAATGAAATCCACACTTTAAATAAACTAGGTGTTCAATACAATATTTTAGATCCAGCTGTTTTTGGAACAAAATTTTATGATATAAATCTTTTTACAACAAAAAGTGAATTAGAAAATAATCCTAAACGAGTTGAGAATTTTAGAAATGCTTCTATAAAAGGTTGGGAGTATGCTTTAAAACATAAAGAAGAATTAGCAGATATTATAATACAAAAATATAATACTCAAAATAAATCTAAAGAAGCTTTACTCTTTGAAGCAAATCAAATAGAATATTTAATGCTTACAAATATCTATCCTATTGGAAGTATTGAGTTAGGAAAAGTCGAGATGATTGCCGATACTTTTGCACAATCTTTACTTATTCCAAAAGAATCAAAAGAAAAATTAAATGCATTTATTTATAAAACAAAAAACAATACCCTTGACTTAACCATAGAACAAAGAAACTATCTCCAGAAAAAAAAGACTTTAAAGATGTGTATTGATCCCAATTGGATGCCTTTAGAAAAAATAGAAAATGGAAAACATATAGGAGTTGCAGCAGATTTTATGGAAATTATTTCAGAAAAAATCCATACACCTATACAACTTATTCAAACTGACACATGGACACAAAGTTTACAAAAAATACAACATAAGGAGTGTGATTTTTTAGCTTTAGCTGAGAAAACTCCCAAAAGACAAAAGTATCTTAATTTTACTAGCCCTTATGTGAAAATCCCATTGGCTATTGTGACAAAACAAGGTGTTCCATTTTCAAATAATCTAAGTAATCTACAAGATAAAGCTTTAGGTGTAGTAAAAAATTATTCTATAGTTGAACTATTAAAAATCAAATATCCCCACATTAACTTAGTTGAAGTAGATTCAATCCAAGAAGGTTTATCATATGTAGATCAAGAAAAAATATTTGGTTTTTTAGATAATTCAATGGTAATAAATCATGAAATTCAAAAAAACAAAATGAATAATAATATCTCTATCACAGGTTATTTTTCTGAAATGTTTTATCTTGGAATTGCATCAAGAAATGATGAACCTTTACTAAATGAAATCTTTGAAAAAACACTTTTTTCTATAGATGATACCACACGAGAACATATTTTTAATAAATGGAATAATATTAGTTATCAATTGGCTGTTGATTATCAAGTAATCGCACAAATAATATTCTTAGGATTTGTACTAGTCAGTATCTTTATCTACTGGAATTTCAAGTTAAAAGAAGAGATAAAGAATAAAGAACTTGCTCAAAAACAATTAAAAGAAAATCAAAAAAAACTCCAAACTTTATTTGATATTGCCCCTGTTCTTTTAGACTCTTTTGATAACCAAGGCAGAGTAACTTACTGGAATCAAGAATGTGAAAAAATTTTTGGTTGGAGTTTTGAAGAAATTAAAAATCATCCGGCACCTATAAAACTCTTTTATCCAGACCCACAAGATCAAAAAAAATTAATTGAATCTTTTAACAAAAGAAATTACAATAAATATGAAGAATGGCATCCTAAAACAAAAGAGGGAAAAACATTAATCACTATGTGGGCTAATGTAAAACTTCCAACAGATGAAATTATCAATATTGGTTATGATATTACAAATCAAAGACAAAATGAACTTGCATTGAAAGAAAAAACAGAACAATTAACACTTGCAAAAAAACAACTTGAAGATTTAAATAATTCACTTGAAGAAAGAATAAAAACAGAGATAGATAAAAATATAAAAAATCAAGTAATTCTAATGCATCAAAGTAAATTAGCACAGATGGGAGAAATGATTGAAAATATAGCACATCAATGGAGACAGCCTCTTGCACAAATCAATTCCTCAGTATTAATTGTTGATGCATATTTGCAAAAAAACAAATGTTTTGATACAACAATAGAAAAAAAACTTTTAGAAATTGAATCATTAACAGCATATATGTCAAAAACAATTGATGATTTTAAAAACTTTTTTAATCCAGATAAACAAAAAACAAAATTTAAAGTTAAAAATGCGATAGAAAAATCATATAATATTTTAAAAGGCTCTTTAGTTTCAAAAGAAATTCGAACAATCACAATAGTAGATCCTAAGTTAGAATGTTATGGTTATCTAGATGAATTACAGCAAGTTATTTTAGCTTTATTAAACAATGCAATTGATGCACTAGTACTTATGAATATTGAATCACCTCTAATTACTGTTGAATCATATGAACTAGAAGAATATATTTATATAAATATAGAAGATAATGCATCTGGAATAAAAAAAGAAATTATGAATAAAATTTTTGAACCATATTTTACTACAAAACACAAATCACAAGGAACAGGTCTTGGTTTATATATGTCAAAAATGATTATTGAAGAAGGATTAGGAGGCAATCTTAATGTCACAAATGGCGCAAAAGGTGCATTATTTACAATTCAAATACCAAAAGGAGAAAAATGATTTCTGATAAACACTATCCATATAAAATCTTATTTGTAGAAGATGAAAAAGTTACGCGTGAAAATTATGTAATGTATTTAAAAATGCATTTTCAAGAGGTTTATGAAGCTGAAGATGGGGAAAAAGCTTATGAACTTTATAAAGAAAAACACCCTGACATTATGATTATAGATATTAATATTCCAAAATTAAATGGTCTAGAACTTCTAAAAAAAATAAGAGAAAAAGACCAAACAACAAAAGCTATTATGTTAACAGCACATACAGATAAAGTATTTCTCATGGATGCCTTATCATTAAAATTAACAAAATATTTAGTAAAACCAGTAGATAGAAAAACTTTGCAAGATGCTTTAAATTCCACTATTTATGAGTTAACAAACTATGAAATCACTCCTTTAAAGAAAATTGATCTAAAAGATAATTTTTGTTGGAACCTTGAAACAATGGAATTATCCCAATTTAATGTTTTAGTTGAACTTACAAGTAATGAAAGGAAATTTTTATCTCTACTATTTTCAAAACAAAATAAGACATTTACTTATGATGAGATTTTTGAATATTTTTGGGAAGAGGAAAATTTCAATATCAATAGTTTAAAAAATATGGTAAAACGACTTCGAAAAAAACTACCTGAAGATAGTATTCTCAATCAATTTAATGAAGGCTATAAAATCAATTTTTAATTCTATATGTTACCAAGGTAAGTATCCAGATATTTAATACTAGCATATAAATATTTGGTAAAGAAATGATTAAATTAACATTATTAAAATAATATGCATCTATATGAATTATTCTACTTTCTATAGCTCTCAATAAAAATATTATAGCACCTACGAAAAAGACTATTGAAGATATTTTATCAAAAGTATAAAACTTAGAAGAGGTATAAAATCCAAATAGCCACATTTCAAGCAACGAATATAATAGAGCAAAAACTGAATACATCAAAGCTCTCATATTAGGATTAAAATCAATAAAAGTAAAAATATTGAATCCCACAAAAATAATCAATACTGGTATCCAGTATCTTATTTGCCACTTTGAATCTAAACCAACAATAGCTCTTGTTGCCACATATAAGCAAAGAGAACCTAAGGCAAAAAAAGTATTCGCTATAACCATCGATAAAAAATCTGGTATTTGATTACGCAAGATAAATAGTGTAAAACCTAAACAATACAAAACTACAAAATATGTTATAAATTTCGTAGCTCTGTTTTGTGAATTTTTCTTGTACAAAAAAAGCATATAAATAGCAAGAATCAATAATATTACCGTGTTAATAATAAATAACATTTTCATATTTAACAAAGCATATCCTAATATTTTGATTAAATTTTCTTATTTTTCCATTTTATCCAAAGAGAAATAAGAAAGTGTTAAAAAATAAACTTTTCTTTATATTTCATTAAAATAATATTTTTTATTACAAATGATACTAGTAGGATACTTCTTCAATTTATAATACTTGAAAATTAATATAAAAGGTATTATATGGGGAAAAATAGTAAAAAACAAATTGTATGTTTGTTTCTCGTGGGAAGCTTTAGCTTTTTTCTAACAAACCTAAATGCACTTACTTTAAAAGAAAGTGTATCAGAAGTTATCAATACAAATCCTGTAATAACAGAAAGAGTAAGTAACTATAGAGCTACACAGCAAGATTTAAAAATATCAGAATCTGAATATCTTCCAAGTGTAGATTTACGTTCAGGTATTGGATATAAAGATGCTGGAAATCTTAATAATGAGATTAGAGATGTGAATTATGATTATTATGAAAATTCACTTAAACTTACACAAAATCTTTTTAATGGTTTTGATACTACTTATAAAGTGGATTATCAAGAAGCACGAGTTTTAGCAGCAGCTTATCATTATTTAGAAAAAGCCAATGATATGAGCTTTCGAATGGTAGAAGCATATTTGAATGTTGTAAAAAACTATAAACTTCTACAAAATGCAAAAGATAGTGTTGAGTTTCATCAACAAATGTATGAAGATATTCAAAATCTTTACAATGCAGGATTAAATACAGCTTCATCTATTTCTAAAGTAAAAGCTGGTTTAGCATTAGCAAAAACAAACTATATTGTTCAAAAAAACAATACAAAAGATGCTGAATTTAATTTTGCAAGAATTTTAGGAAGAAAACCAACTGTTACAGATATGGAACTGCCAATTCTAGAAGTACAAATGCCAGAATCAATTCAAAGAGCTACTATGTATGCAATACGAAATAATCCTTCTTTAATAGTAAGTCACTACAACTTAGAAGGAGCTCAGGCTTTATACAAAAAATCTAAAAGTGGTTATTATCCTAAAATTGATTTTGAAATAGAACAACTTTACAACGATTATCATACAGATAAAAATGGTTTTGATGAACCAGATGATAGATTTAGAGTTGGTTTTGTATTAAATTGGAATCTCTACAGAGGTGGTGCTGATAAGGCAACTGAGCAAAAAGCTATTAGTAAAATGCACCAAGAGTTACAAATACATCAAGATTTACAAAGACAAGTTATAGAAGGTTTAGAACTTTCTTGGTCAGCATATGAAATCATAAAAGAACAAATCTCTCAGTTAGAAGAATATAACAAATATAGTGAATCAACACTTATTAGCTATAAAGAAGAATACAATCTAGGAAAAAGATCACTATTAGACTTTATTACTGCACAAAATGATGTGGTAAATTCAAGAGCACAAATGATAAAAGCACAAACTGAACAACTTTTTGCACAATACAGATTACTTGATGCTATGGGTTTACTTGTAACAGTTGTTATGGGTGATCAATCTAGCTATGAACATGCTGTAAATATCAATACAGATAAGATGAAATATGTGCTAGATAAACTTCCTATTAGTTTAGATGAAGATAATGATATGTTAGTAAATAGTCTTGATGTTTGTAATAACTCACATTTAGAAGATAAAAATCATCTTATGCCTTATGGATGTACAAAAGATATTTATGATCCAAATAAAGAGATTTCACTAAAAGCACTTAAAAACAATAAAACTTTTAAAGAAGGTAACAAATAATGAAAAAGATAATAACAATACTTTTTAGTGTTTCAGTAGCATTTGCAGGCTTATATGATTATCCATATTTGGTAAATTCTGATAATAATCAAATAGATAAAGAGCTTGATAAACATCTCATGTATGGAGATTTTGATGAAATTATACGATTTAAACCTGTTTTCTTCAATCCATCAACAAATGAGATAAAACAAGAATCTCAAGAATATCTAGATGAAATTGTAAAAACTTATGAAAAATACAAAGATAGAGATATGAAAGTTACAATCATAGGATACACAGACCATGTCCAAACAAAAACAGAAAAAGTAAATCAATCTTGGTGGTATCCAACATATCCAAATGATTTAACAATAGAATCAAGTCAAAAAATTGCATTAGATTATGCAACTTACACACATGAGCAACTTATCAATAAAGGTCTTCCAAAAGATATTATGATAGTTGAACAAAGAGGTGGCTTAGATAATATGTATACACGAGCTACACAAGAAGGTAGAGAACTAAATTATAGAGCTATGGTAACTATTTATATAGCAAAAGATAAAAATGCTGACAGTGATCAAGATGGTGTTATTGATAGTAAAGACAAATGTCAATTCACTCCACTTGGTCATTCTGTAAATGCTGATGGATGTTCTGAAATTTTAAATTTAACAATTCATTACAATGTCAATTCTTCTATTATTAAAGAAGTTTCATTTAATAAACTTACAAAAGTAATTGAATTTATGAATAAATATCCAGAGTTCAAAGTACTGTTATTTGGACATACAAGTAATGAAGGAACAAGTTTAGGAAATCAAATTTTATCTGAAAAAAGAGCATTAAGTATTAGAAAATATTTAATAGAACAAGGGATTCAGTCTTCAAGAATTTCTGTTTATGGAAAAGCTTCTTCAGAACCAATTGCAACAAATGATACTGAAGAGGGAAGAGAAGAAAATAGAAGGGTAGAAATTAAACTTTACTAATGGATAAAAATACTTCTAACTACAACAAAAAAGACTCTCTTTTAGAGTCTTTGGTTTTATATACTAAACTTTATCACAAGCCATATAGTGCCCAGTCACTTATGGCTGGACTTCCAGCTTCACATTTATACAATGATAATATTCTTTTTACAAAAGAAAATCCAAAGTCTCTTTTTTCAAGAGCAGCACAAAGAGCTGGATTAAAAAGTAGTTTAATTCAAAGACCTATCAAAGAAATATTACAATTACAACTTCCTGTGATACTTCTTTTATCAAATAAAAACAGTTGTATTTTAGAAGATTTTTCATCTGATAAAAAAGAAGCTAAAATCATTCATCCAAATGAAAATGATCCTATTGAAGAGTGGATAGATATAGATACTTTAGAAAAAGAATATTTAGGTTTTGCTTTTATGCTTAAAAAACCCTACTCTTATGGAAATAAAGATAAAAAACTTCATACCCATACAAATCATTGGTTTTGGGATACAATAAAACTTTCAAAACCTATTTATAAAGATGTACTTCTAGCCTCTTTTTTAATAAATCTATTCGTATTGGCAACTCCACTTTTTACAATGAATGTTTATGATAGAGTAATACCAAATAATGCTATAGAAACTTTGTGGATGTTTACCTTTGGAGTTATCGTAGTGTATCTTTTAGATATTTTTCTAAAATTTACCAGAACATATATGTTAGAAATTGCTGCTAAAAAAAGTGATATTATTATCTCTTCTATTATTTTTGAAAAAGTTCTTGATTTAACACTTGCTTCACACCCAAAATCTGTAGGTGCTTTTGCAAGTAACATTAAAGATTTTGATTCTATTCGTTCTTTTCTAACAAATGCAACTTTAACAGTTCTTATTGATATGCCATTTGTCATCTTTTTTCTTATACTCATAGGATATATAGGAGGAAGCCTCGTATTAATACCCATTTTAATCTCTTTTTCTATTTTAGGATACGCTTTCATGATAAAAAATCCTCTTCAAAAAAGTATTGAAAGTACTCATGAAGCATCAGCTAATAAAAATGGGATACTAATAGAATCTTTACAAAATATAGAAACAATCAAAGCCTTAGGACTTTCAGGAAAAATGCAATGGAATTATGAAGAATCAACAGGAGAGATTGCAACAAAAAGTTTAAAATCAAGACTATTATCAAGTTCTATTCCAAATGTAACTGCATTTTTTGTACAACTCAATACCATACTTTGTATTTTGTATGGCGTATATCTTATTAATGATTTTCATCTTACAATGGGGGGATTAATAGCTATAATTATCCTCTCATCAAGAACTGTTGCACCTTTGGGACAAGCCGCTTCTCTTATTAGTAACTATGAGGATGCCAAAACTTCCTATGAAGCTATCAATGCAATCATCACACGCCCTGTTGAAAGACCGAAAGGAAAAGAGTTTGTAAGAAGAGATGCGATTATTGGAAACATCGAATTTAGAGATGTAACTTTTGCTTATCCAGATACAGAAGTTCCCGTATTAAAAAATGTAAGTTTTACTATAAATAAAGGTGAAAAAGTTGCTATTTTAGGAAGAATTGGCTCAGGGAAAAGTACAATTGCAAAACTATTACTCAAACTATATGAACCTCAAAGTGGTTCAATCTTAATTGATGGCATTGATATAAAACAATTAGACCCAGCAGATTTGAGAAAAAGTATAGGATATATCCCTCAAGAGATTCACCTTTTCAAAGGAACTATAAAAGAAAATATTCTTAATAACTATAGATACTATACTGACGAAGAGATGTTAGTTGTTTCTAAAATAGGTGGAGTTGATGAGTTTGTAAAAACACATCCTCTGGGTTATGATATGCCTATAGGTGAGAGAGGATTAGGTCTATCTGGTGGTCAAAAACAAACTGTAGGAATTGCAAGAGCTTTATTATATGATGCAAATACTTTATTATTTGATGAACCAACAAATGCTATGGATCAAACTACTGAAACAAATACTATTAAAAAACTTCAACCAATTATTGAAGATAAAACACTTCTTCTTGTGACACAAAAAATGAGCACTTTAGAACTATGTGACAGAATAATTGTTTTTAATCATGGGGAAAAAATCTTAGATGGACAAAAAGCTGAAGTCTTACAAAAGTTGGCAGGAAAATGATAGATTTAAATAAATTTAAACGAAAAACAATACTTCCAAAAAAACGAGAACTCACTCGTGAAGATTACGAATATATGGATAGTCTTAGCAGTGCTGTTTTAGAAAAACATCCAAAAAAACTTCATATTGTACTTATATTTTGGTCTATTGCAATATGCTTTTTCTTCCTTTGGGCAGCAATATCTCAAATAGATGAGATTGCAAGAGGTAGTGGAGATGTAATCCCTAGTAATGAAAATCAAATAGTACAAAACCTTGAGGGTGGAATTGTTGAAGATATCCTTATCAAAGAGGGAGCTGTAGTTAAAAAAGGAGATATTTTACTTAAAATAAACAATGAAAAATCTCTCTCAACTTTTGAATCAAATGAAGTAAAAGCACTTTCTCTTGAGGCAAAAATATTACGGCTCACAGCACAATCAAAAGGGGAGGCATTTGATTTAACAAAAGCAAACAATGAAGCTATAAAACCTTATGTCAAAAATGAGTTAAGCCTTTATGAAACAAATATCAATCAACTTAATTCAAGTTTAGATGTCCTCAATGAACAACTTATACAAAAGAGAAACTCTTTTGAAGATGCAAAATCAAAAAAAACCTATCTTTCAAAATCTTTAAAAATGATACGAAAAGAGATTAGTATGACTGAACCTATGGTTGAAAGAGGTATTGCTTCTCAAGTTGATTTATTACGATTACAAAAAGAGGAAAATAATGCTTTAGATGAGTTTAAAAGTGCAGAATTTTCTATTGTTAGATTACAGTCTGAAATCAATGAAATTTTACATAAAATAGAGGAAACAAAACTCTCTTTTTCTGCAAAAGCAAAACAAGAACTTAACGAGTCTATATCTGAATATAATAGAGCAATCAGTAACTCTAAAGCTTTAGAAGACCAAGTCACAAGAACTATCGTAAAAGCACCAAGAGATGGTGTTGTGCAAAAGCTTTTTGTTCATACAATAGGAGGTGTTGTAAAACCAGGAGATGATCTCATCGAGATAGTTCCAACAAATGAAAAACTTCTTGTAAATGCAAAAATAAAACCCTCTGATATAGCTTTTATTTATCCATCTCAAAAAGCAATAGTAAAGTTTTCTGCTTATGATTTCTCTATTTATGGAGGATTGGAAGGGAAAGTTGTAAATATAAGTCCAGATACCATAAAAGACAAAGATGACAATACTTATTATATAGTAAGAATTGAGACGCAAAAAAGTGATTTGGTACAATCAAAAGACTTAAAAATAATACCTGGTATGACTGCACAAGTGGATATATTAACTGGCAAAAAAAGTATCTTAAGTTATATCTTAAAACCTATTTTGAAAACAAAACAATATGCTTTTGGAGATAGATAAAATGAATGTAATGTTATATAGTGAAGATTTAATGTTACTCTACAATTGGAAACAAAAAATCACTTGTTGTTCAACAGAAATACTAGAAGATATTAATAAACTTTATCATTATAAAAATATATTACTTATCTTGGATTATACCTATTGTTATAAAAACTTATTAAAAGTTTTATCTAGTGCACGGATACATAATATAAACATTCTACTTCTAGATAGAACTCCAACTTTTGAAAAAGGGAAAAATATTCTTTCTCTTGGAATTCAAGGTTATGGAAATGTTCAAATGAATACTATATATCTAAACTCGGCAATTGAAACAATAAAAAATAAGATGATTTGGATATATCCTGAATTTACAACATCATTAATTCAAAGTTTCCAGAAAGAAAAAACTATCCCAAATGAGATTACTCAAATTCTTACATCAAGAGAGTTAGAAATAGCTCTACTTATAAAAGATGGTTTTAGTAATAGTGATATTTCTGAACATTTCAGCATTTCAATCAATACTGTAAAATCACATACAAAAAATATATATGAAAAATTACATGTAAAAAATCGTTTATCTTTATCTCTTCTTTTTGGTAGAAATAAAAAACAAACCCCACCCTAAAGTATGATTGATTTGAATTCATAATCAAAATACAATATACAAATTTTAAATAAGGATAAAAAATGGCACAAGTTATTGGAGTAGTAAAAAATCTAAGCGGTAAATTCTATGTAAAAGACTCTCAGGGTAATTTAAAAGAACTTAAAGATGGTGATATAGTTTATGAAAATGAGACTATTGTTCCAGATGGAAATAATTATTTAAGTGCAACGGTAACTATTACACCAACAGATGGAACTAAACCTTTAGTATTGACTTCTGCAAATGAACAATTTTTGGATAAAACACTTCTAAATCAAGGATTAAATAATGAAGAACTAGCTTTTAGTCCTGAAGAGATCAATAAAGCATTAGACCTTTCTTCATCAAATCCAAAAGAAACAGAAGATACTCCATCTGTTACATTTACACAACTTGATGGCGTTCAAACTGATGTAAACAGTGATTTAAGAAAAACACAGTTTGGTGGAAAAGATAGTGAATATACAACAGATAAGGAAGAAGCCCAACAAAATCAATTTGCAGCATTAGATGGTGCTAGAACAGATATTAATAGTGATTTAAGAGATGCTAATTGGCCTAGCCTTATGGATTATGAAAAAATACAAAATGATGATTTACTCAATACAAATACTGATACAGGTTTATCATTTACTCCAAGAGATGGAGATAGTACAGATATTGTAAGTGATTTAAGAGAAGCATATTGGGGTGGAGAAAAAGAAGAACCAAAATATGAAGGTGATATTGAGAATGAAAGTGATGCAGGTGTCATAAACAACAATGAAGAAACTCTACCTATTAATAGTATTCCAATAGCTGTTGATGATACTAAAGTTATCGTTAAAGAAGCTGGTGCTACAGTTAGTGGTCAATTATTGTCAAATGACATAGCAGGAAATGATGGTTTAGTCAATGGGAAAGAACTAAAAGAGTTTACTTATAATAATACCACATATACATTTGACACTACTCATTCAAGCTATACTATTAATACAACTCTAGGGACTTTAACTGTAAATCAAAATGGTACTTGGGAACTTGACCCAACGGGTATCGCTATTACAGAACATACTCCTGATAGTTTTACATACAAAATTATTGATAGCAATGGAGATATTTCAAATAGTGCTACACAACCATTTTTAATGTTTGATAAAGATGTGGCAACAAATATTCTTACTACAACAACAGAAGAAACTACAAAAGATATTATTCTTAATGATATAGGTGGAGATATTATTATTACAGATACTTCCTCTTCAACTCAAAAAACTTTAGGAACAAATGAATCTATAGATATTACACGAACAAGTGATGGAGAGGTTGTAGGAACTGTCACTAACAATGGAGATGGAACTGTGACTTTTACCCCTTCTTCTCATTATTGTGGAGAAGATGCAGAGTTTTCTTACGAAGTAGTAAGAAGTGACAATACAACTATAGTAAATGATAGTGTAAAAGTAACTGTAACTCCAATAGCAGAATCAAAAACAACAGACACAAACAATGACTCACATAATGATGTGCTTACACAAGGTAATGTTACTTATGCTTCAATAGATGAAAGTGCAACTTATAGCTATATACCACTTACAGGATTGAATGTAACAAATGAAGATGATAGAGGAAATAATGCTAATCTTTTTGCTTCTGAGATAACAACAGTAAAACTAAGTGGAGTTCCAGTTGGGTTTAAATTTTTATACAATGATGGTGCAGATCATGAACTTACTGTTACGGATGTAAATGATGGAGTTACTATCCCTTTTGAATATATCTCTACACTTCAAATAAAACCAACTGATTTTTTTGCTGGAGAAATTAAGGTAAAAATGGAAGTTATCACTGTAGATTGTGAGACAGGTGCACCTGCTGATCAAAATACAAATATCTCAACTCCTGATTATCTTATAATCAATGTAAAAAATGTAGCAAATGGGATAGATGCTCTTAATGCAGCTCAAGCTACAGGAGATGAAGATGCAGGAAGAGCAAATGGAAATACAACTAATGATTCAAATCCTGAGACTATAACAGCACCACAAAATGGTATAGATTTAGATATAACAGCTACTGTTGTTGATACAAGTGGAAGAGAAGAGATTACCACAATAATTGATAAGATACCTGATGGTGGTGCAATATACTATAGCGATGCAAATGGAACTATCACAGTAGATGCTTCAGGAATAATAAGTGGAACAAATCCAAATGTAACTATTTTAGATAATAGTGATGGTACTTGGAAGATAACTATAGCAGACTTTGATAATAATGCCTCACTAAAATTTATCCCACCACACAATAGTAATGCTGACTACAACTTTGAAGCAACAGCCTTTACTAAAGATGGAGATAGTATCTCAAGTACAACTGCTCCAAAAACTATCAATGTAGTTGTTGATGGTGTTGCTGATATTCCTGTACATGATGATTTTAAAAAATTAGACTCAAATGAGACTATAAATGCAGATACAGCAAAAAATATATATAGCGATGTTGTTATAGAAGATAACTCAAATACAAACAATGGTGCAACTATATCATTTAAAGATTTATATAAAGAAGCAGGACTTGATTCGTATGATAGTGATTCAGAAACTTTAAGTATAGTTATAACAAACCTTGGTTCAAACTTTACTATTCAAGATGCTGTAGGTATATCTTTTAATGGGAAAACAGGTACTAGTAGAGAGTGGAGTTTTGATGTGGCTGACTTAGACAAGGTTATCTTACAAACTTCTAAAAACTTTAGTGGAGATTTTACTTTTAAAGTGATACATACTACTGTTGAAAATGATGGAGATAGTAAAGCATTTGAAAAAGATGTAAGTATTCTTGTCAAACCATTAGTAGAAGCTACTGTAACTACAAGTGCAAATGTTACTGAAGATGTAGCTAGTCAAGTTAGTTTTGCAATACAACACCAAAATGGTGATACAAATGAAACACTTGATGCTCTTTGGATAAATAAAGCAGATATTACTGGAAAAGACTTTACTCTTTATACAGATGCTGGTGCAACTACTGTTTTAAGTGCAGGTGCAAATATTACTGATGAGGGTGCTTATTATAAACTCACAGGAACAGCTACAGGCAGTGTGTATATAAAATACGACACAAATGTTGGGAGTGCAAACACAAGCGATAGCTCATTTGGTATTAAATATACTGTTTCAGATGCCGTGACTGCAAATGGTGAAACTTTTACAAGTACAAATGAAGAAGCAAGTGGAGTTTATAATATCTCACTTCTTTCTGTTACAGATACTATTTCTGTTGATACAAGTAATGGTACATCTCCAAACAATATTGTTTATGATGATGCAGCTTCAACTGTAACTATCAATGAAGTGGGAACTTTTAGTTTTGATATAGATGTGACAAGTGGAGATACCGATGGTTCTGAAAACTTTACAAGATTTGTAATAGAAGGGGTGCAAAGAGGTATTACTGTTGATGACCCATACGCAACTATGGCAATCAGTGGTGATACAAATATCTGGTTTTTAGATATACCTTCTCAAGCTATAGATACAAATGGTTCAAGCTATACGGTAAATTTTAAAGTTAATGACTCATTAAGACATTTTGCAGATACATCAACTGTAAAAATAACTGCTTATGCTCATGATACTGGTGCACAGTCAGACAATATAGAAGAAGCAATCAAAACAATCGAATTTATAAACAATTTACCTGACCCTGTAGGTGGAATAGGCTCTTCTGAAATAGATGTGGATATGAATGTACATGCTATAGAGGTAAAAGAAGATACTCAATTTGCTCTGTATACTGATAACACTAATAGAATCATCGAAATAATAGGAGATGGTCAAGGTGGTAATGTTGATAATAATATTGACCCTACTGCGTCAGTTACCTATTCGCTAGCTTTTAGTAACTTAACAAATGTAAGTTTTGATAGAACTGACTCCTATACAGATAGTCATGTAAATAGTTACAATGGTATACATCTTATTACAGTAACAGCGCAACAGCAAAATATTCAAGCAAGTATAAATGATATACTTAGCAAAATCAAAATGATTGCAAGTGAAAACTACAATGAAAATAATGCTGGTGTATCAAATCAACTCTCTTTTGATGTAAATCTCACTGCGTATGTTGGTGATGGTTGGGCACGAGATACCACAGCAGATAAGCCTTTTAGCGTAGATGTAGTTCCTATAACTGATGATATCACTTCAACTGTAGTAAAAAACAATATCAATGAAGATGGAGAGAGTACGATTAATATTAGTTTTGATACGGTTGATGATCCTGCTTATTCAATTGTTCAAGGTGCTGCTGATGCAAATGCTGCAACTACAATAGCTATTACACATAAAAGTGGAATCTATGGAACACTTACATGGACAGGTGGAACTTATACTTTTGATGCTTCTCATACAGTTGCAGATGTAGATATAACTCATATAAATGATGGTAGTTTAAAATTCACTCCAACACAAGATGCTTCTGGTAATGTAACTTTTACCTATACTGTATTTGCAAAAGAGACAGGTGCTGATAATATTTCAGAAACTTCAAAAGATTTTACTATCTCAGTATCTCCTGTTGCAGATGGACTATTATTACCAGATGTGAAAGGTGAGGGAGATGAAGATACTTATATCCAAATTTTTGCAGATAAAACAAACTCAACTCCTCTAAGTGGTGCAGATCAAATAGATGATGATGGCTCAGAAAGTGTAATGTCAATGTTTATTGATGATGTACCTGAAGGTTTTTTACTTTATATTGGAGATGCTCATCAAACTTTGGCAACAAAAGGAAGTCAAACAGGAACAGTTACTATAGATGGAACTCTTTATAATACCTACAACTGGACTATAAATATAAGTGGTGGTATCCCAAAAGTATGGTTAAAAGCGCCAGAAAACTGGAGTAGTACTACAGATGTATCATTACAACTTGATACTGTAGTCAAAGATGGAAGTTCTACAACTACAGTTTCTAAACCTTTTACTGTTACTGTAAATAGTGTAGTAGATGGTTTTGATAGTGTAACTCCAAATAATACAACTCAAACAGCAAGTGTCGATGTAGCTATTAACTTAAATGCAAATGCTGGAGACTTAGATGGTTCAGAAACTGGTATTTTGACACTTAGTGGATTTGGTGCTAATGATGTAACCTTTAAACAAGATGGAATTAATATTATGGCAAATGTAACCTATGATAATGGTACAGATACTTATACTATCTCAAATATAGATTTAGCAACAGATAAACTAAATACTTTAACTTTTCAAAAAGAGGGACTGCAAGGTGAAACTATCAATTACACATTTAAAACTGTAGAATCTGATGATGGTGCAAAAATTTCAAGTGTAGAGAGTGGTACATTTACAGCTACAACGGATAATCTTATTACAAATATTACAACAGCTGGAACAGTTGGTGAAACAGATAGACTTGAATTAAGTGTTGGTGGAATTGACTTTTCAACTATTACTTCAACAAGTATAGAAAAAATAGATTTAACTCAAAATGGAGATACTAATATTACAAATGTAACTCTACAAGATGTTATAAATGTAACAGATGGGACAAATGACCTCATCATTATTGCTGATAATGGAGATAGTGTAGCACTTACAGGAGGAAACTGGGTACAAGGTTCAAATATAACCTATGGCGGAGATTCTTTTGAAACATATACAAATAGTAGTGATCCAACTGTAACAGTAAAAGTAAGTGAAGATGCAGCTGTGACAATTGCCTAATAAAATTTAAAACTTCAAGATTGACATTGTCTAATCTTTGAAGTTTTTGTCACATTTGTTACTTGTATGACACTACTTATCGTTACAATTGTGATTATAAAATTAAAGGTGTAATATATGTCAATTCATCCATTATACGAGAATATCAATATTAACAATCATATTAAAATACTTGTTGTTGATGATGATGCAATGTCTCATCTTACTATTACAACTGTATTTACCCAAATGTTTCTTACTTATGAAACTGCAACAAATACAACAGAAGCTTTAGAAAAATACAATAAGAAAAGTTTTGATTTAATTATCACAGAAATAAATATGAAAGATAGTGATGGACTTGCTTTCATTCAAAATATCAGAAAAAAAGATAAATTCATTCCTATAATTGTACTTTCTAGTTATCCAGATACAAAAAGTTTTATAGAATTAATCCAGTCCGATATTTCAGGTTTCGTTTCAAAACCTATACAATATCAAGAACTTACAAATACAATAACTAAAACAATTGAAAAAATTGAACTTAAAAATACTATTAAAAATCAAAAAAGCCAACTTATTGAAATTAATAATGATTTAGAACAACAAATGATACAGAGAATATCTGAAATATATGCACTTAATGAAGAGATAAAAGAAACCCAACGAGAAGTTATTTTTACAATGGGGACAGTATGTGAAAATAGAAGTAAAGAGACAGGCAATCATGTAAAGAGAGTTACTTTATATTCAGAAATACTTGCAAAATATTACGGCTTAGAGAAAGAAGAAATTCTTTTACTCAAAGAAGCTAGTCCTATGCACGATATAGGAAAGATTGCTATTCCTGATGCAATTTTACATAAAGATGGAATCCTTACAGAAGAAGAAAGAATTCTTATGAAAACACATACATCTTTAGGTTATGAGATGTTGAAACATTCAAATAGAAAATTATTACAAATAGCAGCTCAAGTAGCACATGAACACCATGAAAGATATGATGGGAATGGTTATCCTCGAAGATTAAAAGGGGAAGATATTAGTATCTATGGAAGAATTACAGCTTTAGCAGATGTTTTTGATGCTTTAGGAAGTGACAGATGTTACAAAAAAGCATGGGATGATGAGAAAATTTTTGAAATGATTGCAAATGAAAGAGGCAAACACTTTGATCCAAAACTTGTAGATATCTTTTTTGATAATATAGAAGAGTTTTTTGAAGTAAGAGAAAACTATAAAGATATCATCAACTAATCTCATTTTTACGATTTTTATCATTACAAAATAAAATGTTACTTGTACGATACTAGTTCAAGTTACAATTCTGCAAATAAAATAGAAAGGGACAAAATATGTCTATAAATCTTTTAACTCAAAATCATTCATTTGATAAAAATTTTGAAATAATAGCTTTATATGCAGAAGTTTTAGCGAAATATCATGGATTAGATAAAGAAGAGATATTTCTTATTAAAAAAGCTATTACACATAATCATAAAGAACAACTAGAAATATTTGATACACTCCAAAATGAACAATTTGAATTTATTGCTTCAAATATATCCTATGAACGTCATGAAAGATATGATGGAAATGGTTACCCTATGGGACTTAAAGATGAAGAAATAAGTATTCATGGAAGAATTGTAGCTTTAGCTAATTATATTTATACTCTTGGAAAAAATCAATTATTTTGGGATAATGAAAAGATATTTGAAATAATTAAAAATGAAAAGGGAAAACAATTTGATCCTAAACTTGTAGATATCTTTTTTGATAATCTACAAGAATTTTTTACAATCTATAAAAAATTATAAAATAATATTAACCTAAAATCTCTAACTCATCAGTATATTTATCTTCACAATAAGGCTCATAACTAGATTTATATACTGCATAATGTGCTGTTGCTTTATGTCCATCTAAAGCTTTCTCATCTCGCCAAGACTCGATTGCTGAAAATTTTCTTCTATTATTTTCATATTGAAAAATATCATAAAAAATACAACCATCCTCTTTTTTTGATGGCTCAACCATAGCTGTTAAAAGCTCTTTCATTTTATCTTCACAACCCTCTTTTGCTATAAATGTTACCCTTTTTGTTATTGTTGACATTCTTTATCCTTATTTTATTTTTTGTATTGTATCAAATATTTTTTAATCTAGCACAATTCTATATTCAGTTTTAGTTAAGATTAAAGAAAATAGCTTTAGTAGTTAATTACTTATTATAGCTCTTCATTTATAAAGCTATTAATTCCTTGCTCTCTATCTTCAAATCACGCGTAATTTTTTTGTTAATCTTAACTAAAACTGAATATAGAATTGTGCGATTTTTAAATTACCTATAAACCTGGTGCTTTCCACATAGAGGTTGTAATCCCCTCATCTACAAGCTCTAGTTGCTTATCGTACGCTTTTTGCCAAGTCTCTTTTATCTCTTTATATTTTTCATGGTTTGCCATATTTGGTTGATACTTTTTATCCCAAACTACAAGCTTTTTTGCAGCAGTTTGTAAATCACTATAAATTCCAGCACCAACTCCAGCCGCCATAGCAGCCCCCAAAGCTGTAGCTTCAGTTACTTTTGGCACTTTTATAGTACAACCAGTTACATCAGCTAAAATTTGGCACCAAAGTTTCCCACGACTAGCCCCACTTGCAAATACTATTGTTTTAGCTTTTATACCACTAAAGGCTTCTATTTTTTTCAAGTTTATATCACTTACGATACACGCATTTTCTTGTAAACTTCTAAACATTGATGGGCGATTACAAATATTTGGGTCAATACTTAGATTTAAAAAACTAGGAGCTGCATGGTACCATTTCCCATATTTCATACTATCACTAAATATAGGAATAATACCATTTGAACCAACTGGTACTTGTGAAGCTTTGCTTTCAAGTATCTCATAAACATCTACACCTTTTTCTTTAGCTTCTAGCTTTTCCATATCACAAAAAGCATCTCGAAACCATCGCATAACCAAACCACTAAAAAAAGTGATCCCTTCCGCTTGTGATTGGTTTGAAACTACGTGTGGATTTACTCGAATACTCATATCAGCAGGTGGTGTTATGTCACTTTTTATATTGACTATTTGTTGCCAAAATGAACCACCTAAAATAGCTACATCTCCAAGTTCTACAACTCCAAGACCAGCAGAACCAAGTTGTACATCTCCACCACCTTGTACCACTAATGTAGAACTTTCCAGTCCACAAGTATTATCTGTAACTCTTCCTATAACCTCTCCTACTTCGTAAACATTTGGAAAAATATCATCTTTTAGTCCTACATTTGAAGCCATTGAAGCTACCCAATCTCTTTTTTCTAAACTAAAGATACCACTTGTACCACTATTACTTGGGTCACTTGAAAATATGCCACTTAGTTTATAAAGTATCCAATCACTTATCATCCCTATTTTGGCTACTTGATTATAAAGTTCTGGTTTATTGTTTTTAAGCCACATAATACGAGGAATTGCACCCAAAGCAAAGGTTTGCCCAGACTCTTTATAAAACTGCTCTTCAAGTCCATTAAAATGCTCATGAAGATACTTTACCTCATCCCCTGCTCTTGCATCTACATTAGCAACAGCAAAAAGTTCAACTCCTTCTTTATCATAAAGGACAATCCCCTCTCTCATGCTTGTAGAACTTACAGCAACTATATCTTTAGCATCAATATTAGCTAACTTTATAGACTCTTGGATACAAGATACAGTTAACTCCCAGTTTGTATCACAATCAAAACTCATAGAGTTAGGAACGCCTACCTCTTCAAGATGTGTCCACTCTTGTTGTGACATTGCTATTTGATTTCCCTCTATATCAAATATTACAGCTCTTACACTTCCTGTTCCTGCATCTATTGCCATTAAATATTGTTGCATTTTTTGTCCTACTTTTTAAGTTTGGCTTGTTCGAGTTCCCAATATTCCATCTCAAAGCTATCTTGTAAGCTTATACTTTCATAGCCACCTAACATATCTGCTTTTAAAACAGCATTCATAGTGTGGTTGTTTATATCTTCTATGATACTTGCTTCTTTTTCATTTTTTCCAAAGCTTACTGTTCCAAAGTTTTTTACCACTACCCAGTTTGGAGATGGATTTAACATAATCTCATCTTTTTTGTGAGTATTGAAATATGCTGTATAATCCTCTTTGTATCTATCTATTGCACTTTGAATATTATCATCTTCTAAGATAAGTGGCTCTCTTTTTGTTCGTATGATATGTTCAGGTGTAAGTACCCCTCTTGTAGCAAATGTTTTGAGGTTTCTAGTTGAAGCGTAGTGAAGTGCTAGTGGAGATTGATTTACTTTTACAAATACTTCATACCCTTTCTCACTACTTATGATTTGTTGGAGTTTATCAATATCAAGCATCCCTCGCGGGCTATATTTTTCTATCTCTAGTGGAGCATTTTTATCTAAAAAGTTTTCAGCAAGTGTCACGGCATCTATCATCTTATCATATGATTTTTTCGCATCATCATCAAAAGTAAATATCCCATGATTAAGTAAGATAATCCCCTCGCAACTCTCCCAATCTAATCCTTGTATCATCTTATAAATTGTATGTGCTAGTATAAATCCAGGCATCACATAAGGGATAACCAAAAAGTTTGGATACACCTCTTTGATATATTTTTCCCCATCTATACTGTTTGAGATAGTTACAACCGCATCTGCATGGGTATGGTCTACAAATTTAAAAGGGATGATTGCATGAAGTATAGCTTCTACAGATGGATTTGGAGCGGACTTATCTATCATAGCTTCTCTTTGAGCTGATACCATCTCACTATCGCTTAGCTCTTCAACTTTTGCCATATCTTGCAACATAGTAAGTTCCACAGGAGCAAAGCCCTCTTTTTCAATACTCACAAGATCCCAACCACTTCCTTTGACATACAATATATCTTGTCCGTCAACGATAGATTTCACAGAAGTGTTTCCACCCCCATGAAGTACTAGCTCATCACTTCTACCCAATAGTTGTGAAGTATAAACTCGAAGTTCTAAATCTGTCTTGTAGTTGCTTGATTCGTCATCTGTCCATAAGTTTTTCATAATATTTATAATACCTTTTGATTTTTCTAAATTGATTATTTAGTTTAACATATTTTGTTGTAAGGTTTAGTATATCCTTTGAAAATTATTATTAAAAACATATAAATACAAGTCTGTTGAAGGTCTTAATATTTTTTAGAAATATTTATATTATACTACAGAGATATAAGATATGTCTTCTAATATTGAATAAATTTTATTATGCTTAGATTCTTTTAACTTTCCAATATTTAAAACATATTTACCTGATAAATCTTCAATATCTTTTACTTTAAATCTATCAAGAAAAGCATTAAGAAATTCTTCTTCAATCAAAATACTTATATTGTCATTTCCACCAGTATTTATCCATAAACTTTTTTCATCATTAGAATACCTACAATCTGATATTAAACTCCAAATTGCTCTATAACTTCTAAAATTAATATTTTTTACATATTCATTTGTAATATAATCAGAATGTATAAAAAAGTTTTTTGCATAATATGGATGTTTAGCTTTAAAATAAATTTCTTGAGTAGAATCTTTAAAAAAGTCTTTTTCCTTAACTAATGTGCGAAGTAAAGTACTCAACCTTCTTTGAAGAACACTTTTTCCTTTTCCATTCTCTGCTGAATGAGATGAGCCTTTATTCTTTCCAGCTTCATTTAAATCCTCATCATCTGTAATATGTTTACTTTCCACTGCACCATATTGTAAATCTAATCTTATTTCATTTCCTGAGTTTATAAACTCTTTATCCTCAGGAGATAAACTTCCATTTAGACTTTCACTGTCTGGAGAAGCTAAATCACAATCTCCTTTATGTGGTCTTGCACCAAAACATGCTCCTTGACCACTTCGTGAAGCTTTACGAAAAAAAGCAGGACCTCCACACTTACACTCTAAAAACCTTCTTTTTTGAGCTAATTCAGAAGGGTCAAGTTTTTCAAATTCTTTAACACTATATGTTTTATTATCTAAAGTACATTTTACTATATCCATATTATTGATTCTCCTCTTATTGAAAAAGTTTTGGTGTTAATGATGTAGGCTTTATATTAGGTTCTTTAATTTTAATAATAATTGGCATGGGCATTTCAATACTTATTAAAAGTGCTTCACCTGATTGTAAAGTAGGTAAATATGACAATGAACTTTTATTACCTTCTGAACAAGCTTTTTCTATTACACTTCTATCTGTTTCATTTATAAGTCTATGTACTATAAATGTACCCATTTGACTTAATGTACCTACTGGTATATCTCTTGGTGTTTGGGTTGATATACATAAAAATAATCCATGTTTTCTACATTCTTTAGCTATTTTATCGAAAGCATCTAACTCCAAATCTTGAAACGAATCATCAGCAATAGTTTTTTTTAGAAACTGATGTGCTTCATCAACAAATAATACAAGAGGATTTTCTTTAAATTTATATTGCCTAGCTTCTTCCAATAAATAGTTACCAATTGAATTTGTTAATATTTCTCTTAAACCTTTTTCAAATGATGCATCTTTCAGTGATATTATAAATAATGTTTGCTCTGTTTGATTAATATCTAAAAAATTTTCTAATTCTTGATTAAATTCATTGTTATCATTTAATTGTTTATTAAATCCAAATATATTATTAAAAAAACTATTATTTTTAAGAACCTCTATTCTTGTCAATAATGAAGTTATATATCCTTTTTCTTGATTGTTATAATCGCCATACATCGTTTGATTATTACCACTACTAAGCTTCACACATTCTTCGTTTAGTTGATGATTTAGGTTTCTCATATTAAAATAACTATTATCAAAATTTTTTTCTGCTCTAGCTAATGTATACCAAGAATTATAAGTAGTTTTTGGTTCATTCGCTTTTTTAAAAATATTGAATGTCGGATTACTTACATCTTTATTCACATTATAATATTCTACTGTTCGGAGGCTTTCTATTGCGTTAATTAATTTTGGTTTTTGTGTATTTTCACTTGGTCTAAATAAAGCTACTAAATCCATCGTTCTAAGTCTTGAATAGTGAAAAAATGTATCTTCATCATTTGCACCGAACTTTACTGTTTTTACATTTTCTAAGTCATAAAAGTTTTCATACTCTCCAGTAGCGTCTATTAAAATAGCTTTTGATTTATTTAGATGTAAAAACTCTTCAAGTATCCTTGATATTGTATAGCTTTTACCTCCTCCAGTTGTACCTACTATAGCACAATGTCGTCCAAAAAGTTGATTGGGATTCAAGGGAAGGTCAGTTTCCAAACCATTAGTAAGCTTGGCTATATCAAAAGATACACTACCATTAGAATTGTCACTTACAAATAATGTTTTTATTAAATCTGCTGAACATAAATATACTTTAGAACCAACAGCAGGATATTTATCAAGCCCTTTATCTATTTTTGTCGAATAATAATTAAATGATAATAATAATTCTATTTTGCCTTGAGGATGAAAACTTGAATCATAAAAAGCATGTTCTCCTAGAAAATTTTGTTCTTTTTCAGGTAAAGACACTTCTTGTAGTTTTCCTAAAAAACCAAAGTTTTCACCTTCAATCACAACATAATTACCAACAATTCCACCAGACAATTCATCCTCATAGTGCCAAAATTTTTTCAGGAGAGTAGGTGTTGGAAAATGAATATTAGAAAAGTTCGGTGTGACTTTCGAAATATATCCTACAAATTTATCATTAACAAAAATATGCTTATTCATTATGAGTTACCATTAAAGTCTAAATATTGGCTAGAAGGCAAATTTGTTACAAAATCTTTAAAAAATTCACCTATGATTAATACTTGGCTACTTCTTTTTGATAATTCGAACAACTTTTTAAAGTTCTCATTTATTTCAGGATTAATAAATGGTTCTATAATAACGATATTTAAACTTGGATTTTGATTTAACGCTTCAATTGTCATTGTAAAAATATGTTTATCAGCAAAACTAAATCCTACTACAATCAAAGTAGTAGTTCCTCCTTTTCTTAGTTCACTTTGAAATCTACTCATCATTTCAAAATAAGGCTGTTCATAAGATGATTCATATTTGTTACTATTCGGATATATCATCATAGCTTTAGATGGTTTATCAACTTGAAAAATTTCATTGCTTTGTTTTTCCCAATTTACTGATCCATGCAATTTATACAAGTGAAATACATTGTTGGCAAAATTTTCAGTAGATGAAGTACGACTATTTTCTCTAATAACAATATCATAGTCAAAATATTTGCCACTAAATTTTCTAGGCTGCGTAAATGAAAAACCATCAATAATTACATATCCACCTTCTGCACCAGCTTCTTCAAATGCTTTGTCATAGTTAGTCGTAAATATTTTTAATCTTGATTGCTTTGTTTTTCTACTTGTAAGTTTTTTGATAAACTCTAAGTGTATTGATTTATCTATTAACGAAAAACTACATTGACTTAAAATTGCTCTTTCTATTGTATCTACATGAAAATTGACATTACTATCATTTTTAAACTCTAAGTATAGTTTTGCTTTAGATAGAACTATTTCTAAATCTTTATTTTTTTTTACATCTCCATCAATTTCTAAAATACTTAAAAAGGTCTCAAAATTAAAGTCTTGATTTACAAGAGTAGTTATGTGATCCCAAAGTTCAGTCATTAATTTGCCACCAAATAAAGCATCATCTTTTGAACTACCCGCACCAGTTAAAACAAGGAGCCTATCAGCAGATACTAATTTTTCAAGAGATTTAATATAATAATTTTGAGTTAGTTCTAAAGCTTTCACTACTAATCTATCTTCAGGCATACTAGTAGATAGCTTATATTCAATAGTTTCTTCACCTTGTTTTTCTTTTAGTATAATTCCATTTATTCTTAATTCATCTTCATTAATTTCTATAAGTTTATTCTTTGTACTTAAAAATATTTTATCTTTCATTTTTTACCTTTTTATTGTATTCAATTACTTATTTTAATAATTATAATTATATTGTTACTTGTATATATTACACTCCAATCTACTCGAAAAAGCAAATACCCCCGTATCAAACCTAGAAAAAGCATATAATTCAAAAAGAATGAATACAAAGCACTTTTTACCAAAGTCTTTCAAACTAGCACCGATATGATAGACATCAGTCTTGTCAATTATAATAAATCTGTCCTAAGTGTCTTTGAACTTTTTTACCTTTGATTTTATCTATTATTATAACCATATCTTATCTAAATAATGTCACATAATTTAAGTTTAGATTAATCTCCTAGAATTAGGAAAGAAAAAGATTTATTTTACTTTAGAAACGATAAATACACTTTTTACAGTATCATATAATATTACCAATTCATACATAAAAAAAGTGATGATAAACAGATTAAGAAAAGATATATATTCTTGATTATTTTCAATAAAAATAGAATCAAAATATATTAAAAAACACATTGCAATAAACACTAAAACAATTTGTTTGTTAATTAGCCTCATTTGTTTATTTATAGAAATCATAACTTGCTTAGTTGTTATAAAATCATTTTTGATAAGCTCTCCTGCTTCCAAAAGTACGACTCCCAAAGCACTTGCATTTATAAATAAAAAAGATACAAATAAATATACTACATTATCACTAAAAAAATTAATGATATATGTGGTTTCAACAAAAGTATGAAACTTCACAAAAAACATTACAATAACAAAAGAAATAAAAATTGTAGATATTAAATAATTTTTCATACAAAACCTCACATATAATTAATTTTATCATACAATTGTAACAGAAAAGTAACAGAAAATTGTCACATGATTTAAGGTTAAAAAAAGGAAACAAGCTTAGAAAAAGCTTGTTAGGATAGAGATATTAGAGATTAAAATCCAAAATGATAAAACTCTTTTGGTTCTTTTGCTTCAAATTCATAATCAAATATTTTAGTAATTTTACTATGCAACATTACTCTTTGAACTTGACTCGAAGCTTTTCCATATTGTAAATCACCAATGATAGGCATCCCTACAGATTGAAGATGCACTCTTATTTGATGAGTTCTTCCATTTTCTATCACGATTTTTACTTTTGATTTATTTCCCTCTACCATATATGGAGTTACTGTAGTTTTAGCTGGTTTACCATGTTTTTCATCGATTCTACTTTTTGCAGTTTTCCCCTTGATTGTAGAGATTGGTGTATCTATAACAACCTCTTCTACAATTTTTCCCTCAACGATAGCTACATATTCTTTATAAACTCTATGATTTTTGAACTCTTTAATAGCTCTTTTTTGAAATTCTTCATTTTTTGCTAACATCATCACACCACTTGTTTCTTTATCAAGTCTATTTAACAATACAGCTTGAGGAAATCTAGCTTCAACCTCTTGAGCATTTAAGAATGCTGGTTTATCAACAACAAGGATATCATCATCTTCAAAAATAACTCTTGCATTTGCAATCTCTTTTACTTTAAAAACTGTATCATCTCTCAGTTCTCCACGAGCTACCACAAGTTTTTTTCCATTGACTGTAACTACACCTTTATCTATAAGTTCTTTCGCTTTTCCGTTTGAAATTCCCTCTTGAATTGCTAATAATTTATATGCTTTTTCCATCTTTTTATCCCTTTATCTCTTGGATTATTGGTTCTATTGAACCTATTTTTTGTAAACTTGATTTTTTTAAATTTTTTAAATTTATCAAATAATTTTGTAACTCATCTTCTTCTATTAAATAATAATCATTCACACACTCAAAAAGTGATTTTTGATTAAAAATTATTTTTCCACTTATCAATGTACAACCAAAATATGCTGGTTCAATAGGATTATGTCCCCCTGCACTTTTGATAAATCCACCACCTAAAATTACTACATCACTTATAGCATAGATATTATTAAGCTCTCCCATAACATCTACTAAAATAATATCACTTTCAAAATCCTCTTTTTGGGAATATCTTTGATATGAAATATCACTATTTTTACATCTGTTTTTTATTAACTCATATACTTCATCAAATCTTTCTGGATGTCTTGGTACAACGACTAATTTTCCCATAGCTTTGTTCCAAGATTTTAAGATAATCTCTTCTTCACCTTTATGTGTACTTCCAGCTGTAATAACTATCTCATCTGGTTTTTCTAACTCTTTAGTAACTTTTGGAAGATTTGCTAATTTAATATTTCCTATAACTTCAATATTTTTTCCACCAAGCTCTTCAAGTCTTTCTTTATCCAATTCGCTTTGTGCAAAAATCTTATCTACATACTTAAAAATATGTTTATAAAGATAAGAAAACTTTTTATACGACTTGTAAGACTTATCACTTATTCGTGCATTGAGTAAAATTGTTTTTGCACCTTTTCTTTTTGCTACCAAAAACAACATATACCAAAGCTCAGCTTCCATTACCACAAGTACTTTTTGTTTTGTTATCCAAAATGGTAAAAATATTTCAAAAGGTAAATATCTTACATTCTCTACTAACTTTAACCCTTGTTCAAATCCTGTGTTTGTTATAACAGAAAGATTGATTTCTTCTTTTGATAATCTTTCAAAAATTGGCTTTAAAGCTACTGTCTCACCATGAGAGCAACTATGGAACCAAATTTTATCTTTTTGAAATTTTGGGTTATCCTGTAAAAAAAACTTTGCTGGTATTGCTTTTGCATATTTTGGATTTCTTGATTTTATAAGAAGATAAGGTATCGCTAAAATATATAGTAATGTAGCTAATAAGTAATAAAAATATTTAAACATAATGTTTTACTTCTCCAAAATCTTTTCAACTTAATAACTCTAAAACTAGTTTATAAATTTGATATTTTTGAAATAGGCAAGGCAAAGTTAAATTTTTAAGAAGAAGCATACTGTAGTATGTGACTGAATAAAAATTTAACTTTAACGAAGTATATTTTAAAAAGAGCTATTTTAAACTAGTTTTCTTCGTTTGGTTTGTAGATAATTCTTCCACAGTGTGGACATGTCATAATCTCATCAGAAACAATAAATTCAGAATAAAATCTATCATTTATTTTCATATTACAACCATAACATGCTTGTTTTTTAACTGGAACTACAGCACTTTCATTTGCCCATCTTCTAATTTTTTCATAGAAAGCTAAAACTTTAGAATCAACTGATCCTACAAGTACAGATTTTTCTTCATAAACTTTGTTTCTTGACTCTTCAAGTGCTGCAATATTTGCATCGATTAAATCTTTTAACTCTTTAACTGATTCCTCTTCACTTGCTAGTTCTGTTTTAATAGCTTCTAATTCTTCAGTTTTAGATGTAATTAAATTATCAAGTCTTACTATCTCTTCATTTGCGAAGTTTACTTGTTCTTTTGCTATCTCTTCTTCAAGTTGTAGAGCTTTTACCTCTTTTTCATTTTTAGCAAGTTTGTGTTTACCTTCAATCTCTGCTAACTTATCAGATAATTCCTTTAAATGAATATCATTTTTAATTCTTTTGTTTTTTGTCTCATCAATAATTGCATAATGTTTTTCTACATCTGCATTCAGTCTATCTACAGCTTCTGTAAATACTTTTAATTTCTCTTGTTCTTTTTTGATTTGTGGGTCAAAATTAACAATATCTTTATCAAATTGCGATAATTTAACTAATTGTTCTAAATGTTTGTTCAATCTATTTCCTTACTAATTATATTCAAATGGATTTTGTGAAGCTACTATTATAGCTGTTTTATTATTTTTTTTCAAATAGTTTTTTATCAAACCCTCTAAAAGTGTACAAAAATGTATCTCACTTTCATAATGTCCAATATCTATAAGACTAATACCTAAGGCTTTTGCCTCCATTGCTTCGTGGTATTTTATATCACCTGTTAAAAAACAATCTGTTGTAATAAAAGGTAATAAACTCATACCTGAACCTGTTGTCAAAGATAATGATTTTATCTTTTTATCACTTGTTGTAACTTTTAAAGTGTTCATCCCTAATTTTTGTTTGATATGATTTTGTAACTCTTCAAAACTCATATCAATGTGTGTAGTCAATACAAAATCATTAGTTTTTTCAAAGTTCAAACCTAAAATCTCATTTCCTACAAACTCATTAAGATGTGTTTTATCTATATTTGTATGCATAGAGATAAGTGCAATATCTTTTTTAATTAGAATTTTTAAAAGCTTTGTTGCATATTTATCATCATTTACAGTTTTTATTGGACTAAAAATAAGTGGATGATGTGTAATAATCAAACTTTTTGGTTCAATCTTTTCAATCATCTCTAAATCTAAATCCAAAGAGATATAGATATTTTCAAACTCATCTTCCATATTTCCAACTATTAAACCACTATTATCCCATTTTTCTTGAAGTTCAAAAGGACTTAAGTCGTTTAAATAATCATAAATATCTTTAACTTGCACTTTTTTAGTATCCTAATCTTTTTAGTCTTTCTGGTTCTTGCTCTTTATACATCGTTGCACATCCCAGTGCCAACTCACGCACCTTTAAGATATAGTTTTGTCGACTTGTTACACTGATAGCTTTTCTAGCATCAAGTGTATTAAAAGCATGACTGGCCATCATACATTGATCATACGCAGGAAGTGGCAATCCTGCATCTAAACATTTTTTACACTCTTCAAAAGCATCATCAAAATGTTTAAAAAGCATCTCAGTATTAGCTATTTCAAAGTTATATTTACTAAATTCTATTTCACCTTCAAGATGAATATCTTTGTATGTTGTTTTTCCAAATTCATTTTCATTCCAAACAATATCAAAAACAGTATCTACACCTTGTAAATACATAGCAAGTCTCTCTGTTCCATAAGTTATCTCAACAGCAACTGGATCACATGAGATTCCACCAACTTGTTGAAAATATGTAAACTGCGTAACTTCCATACCATCAAGCCAAACTTCCCAACCAAGTCCCCAAGCACCAAGTGTTGGAGACTCCCAGTTATCTTCTACAAATCTTATATCATGTTTTGATAAATCAAGTCCAAGATACTCTAAAGATTGTAAATACAAATCTTGAATATTTGCAGGACTTGGTTTAATAAGTGCTTGAAATTGGTAATAACTTCCAAGTCTATTTGGATTTTCACCATATCTTCCATCTGTTGGTCTTCTTGAAGGTGCAACATACGCTACACTCCAAGGTTTGCTGTCAAGACTTCTTAATAGTGTTGCTGGATGAAATGTTCCAGCCCCAGCTGGTATATCATAAGGTTGTACGATATTACATCCTTGCTTTGCCCAAAACTCTTGTAGTTTTAAAAGTAGTTGTGAAAATGTTATCATCTATTTTATTCCCAATGCTTTGTTTATTTTTTGTTTGTCAAAACCGCAAATCCAAGTGTTACCAACCAAAATTACTGGTACACCTTTACACCCTTGTTTTTGACAATCTTTTAATGCCATTTTGTTTTTTGAAACATCCACTACATTAAATTTTATCTTTTTTGATTTAAGATAATTTTTTGCTTCACTGCACCAAGTACATCCAGGTGCAGTAAATACGGCAACTGGTTTTATAATAAAACCTCAATCTCTTTAGAATCATTTACTACAGCTTTTTCTTTTACAATTCTATCTTCTAAAAGTTTTATTGCAAGTTCTTTATCTGTAATAGCTAAAATTTGCATAGCTAAATATGCTGCGTTTACAGCTCCTGCTTTCCCTAATGCAACTGTAGCAACTGGCATACCTGATGGCATTTGAACAGTTGAAAGCATTGCGTCCATACCATCCATTGCACCACCTTTCATAGGTACTCCAATAACTGGTTTAGTAGTTCCAGCAGCAAGTGCACCAGCAAGATGTGCAGCCATACCAGCAGCTGCAATAAATACTTTTGCACCTTTTTCTTCTGCTGTTTTAATATAGTCTTTAGTTCTTTGAGGACTTCTGTGCGCAGAAGATATTATCAACTCGTATTTAACATTAAATTGCTCTAATGTTTTAGAACAGTTTTGCATAATCTCGTAATCTGACTTACTTCCCATAATAATCGATACAAAATCCATTTTAATCCTTAACTTTTTTTAATTTTTGTGATTTTATCAAAAATTTACTTTATAGCAAATCAAAGTAATTTTAGAAACTAAATATAATAATTATTATAAGTATAAGTTTATTACTTTTCGTAATATATGCTTTAATTTAACTTAATTTTTGATACAAGTCAAATCTATTTAAGTTAAATGATATTATACTTACAAGATTTTAAATCTAACAAAAGGAAAAAAATATGTCTAAAGAAACATCTAGACGAGATTTTCTTGGGTATTCATTTGCAGCTGTTGCTGCAGTTGGTGGGGTTGCATCGCTTGTTGGTATGAAACAAGCATGGGATCCACTTCCTTCAGTATTAGCAGCAGGTTTTACTACAATAGATCTTGCTAATATTGGACTTGAGCCAGGAAAACCACAAGTACACACTTGGAGAGGTAAACCTATCTTTGTTTTACTTAAAACAGCAGATATGGAAAAATTTGACGGTGATTTAGTTATTGGTGATAAAAGATACACAGTAGTTGTAGGTCTTTGTACACACCTTGGTTGTATTCCAGCTTGGAAAAAAGATATGTGGAAATGTGCATGTCACGGTGGAGAGTTTAATGCAAATGGTCAACAAACATTTGGACCACCACCAAAGCCATTTGTAATACCTCCATTTAAAGTTGAAGGTTCTGTTCTTACTCTTGGAGAAGATGGTCCAGAATCAAAAGCTATGATGACAGCTAGAGCGTAAGGGGTAAAATATGGCAAAAATTAATGAATCGTTATTTACAGCTGAAGGATTTGATAAGCGAATGAACGCTAAAAAATTCTGGAAAGTTATGATGACAGAATATTGGATTCCAAAAGATATTAACTTCTTATGGGCTATGGGTGTTGTACTTGCAACTACATTTGCAATTCTTATTGTAAGTGGTATTTTCTTAATGATGTACTACAAACCAGATACTGCTTTAGCATTTGATAGTGTAAACTACACAATTATGCAAGAGGTTGCTTATGGTTGGTTATTTAGACATATGCATGGTGTTGCAGCTTCGGTTGTATTCTTAATCATCTATATTCATATGTTTACAGGTATCTACTATGGTTCATATAAAAAAGGTAGAGAGATGATCTGGATTTCTGGTATGTTATTATTTGTAACATTCAGTGCTGCTGGTTTCTCTGGATATATGTTACCATGGGGACAAATGTCTTACTGGGCAGCTGCGGTTATCACTAACTTATTTGCTGGTGGATCTTTAGAAGCTTGGGGATTAGTTGAATGGATTAGAGGTGGATTTGCTGTTAATGATGCAACACTTACTAGATTCTTTATGTTACACGTTTTCTTATTACCATTAGTGATTATCAAACTTATTGTTGTTCACTTTTACACATTAAGAATTCCTCATGTTAACAACCAAGAATCAGATGATATTGATTATGATGCTGAAGCTGAAAAATATTTAGCTGGAAACAAAAAAGAATCAAAAGTTATCCCATTTTGGCCTGTTTTCTTATCTAAAGATTTCGCAATATTAGGAATATTCTTATTATTCTATTTCTATCTTGTATTCTTTAACTATAACTTTGCAATGGACCCAGTTAACTTTGATCCTGCAAACCCTATGAAAACGCCTGCTCATATTTATCCTGAGTGGTATTTCTTATGGTCATATGAAACATTAAGAGGACCTTTCTTTGATATGTTTGGTATGAAAGCTGGAGATATTGGTCTTATCATATTTGGTTTAGCACAAATTATTTTTGTAGTTTTCCCATTCTTAGATAAAGATCCAGATATATTACCTGCACACAAAAGACCTAGATTTATGATCTGGTTTTGGATAATGATTGTAGATTTACTTGTACTTTCAGTTTATGGTAAATTACCTCCAACCGGTGCAAATGCTTGGGTAGGATTCTATGCTACAGCAACATTCTTACTGCTATGGATTTCATTACCATTTATTACAAAAGCTGATGCTAAAGCAAGAGGAGCACTATAATGAGAGAATTAAAAATATTAGCAGTAGTTGCATTTTTTACTGGTGCAATATACTGGGGAGTTGAGCCTTACGCTCACTCTGTTTTACATCCACATGTTGAAGCTCCTGAATATACATTTAGCGATGTTGATGGATTAAACGGTGCTACTGGTGATGCAACAAAAGGTGCTGAACTAGTTGCTGCAAATTGTACTGCTTGTCACGCTATTGAAAAAGCTGGTTTCCCTGCAATTATGGATGATGCAAGTGCTGCAGCATCTTATGGTGTAGTACCACCAGATTTAAGTACAGCTGGTCATATTTATGATGAAAACTTTTTAGCTGCTTTTATTAAAGATCCTGTAAAAGCTACTAAAACTGAACATAAATTTGTAGATGGAAAAGTTCATCCAATGCCAGCGTATGGTTGGATGCAACCAAGTGAGATTGCAGATATCGTAGCATATTTAAAATCAATTGCACCAAAAACAATGTCAAACAAAGAAGTATTTGTTGATGCTTGTCAAAGATGTCACTCAATTAAATATGGTGATTTCTATGGTGGTTCTATGGCAGCTAAAACTCCTGTAGAAAATATTTCAACATATATGGGTATAGTTCCTCCAGATCTTTCTCAATATATTAGAAGTAGAGGTGAGGGATATTTACATGAATTTATTAACAACCCACAAAAACACCTTGAAGGTACTGCTATGCCAAGAGTTGGTTTAAATAAAGAAGCTGAAGATCAAGTTATAGCATATATGACTGAAGTTGGGGATAGTAAAAAACCACAAAGAGAATCACTTGCTGGACCATTTTTAGGATATCTTGTAATTTTTGCAATTTTTGCATGGTTATGGAAAGCTAAAATTTGGCGAGAAGTTCACTAAGAAAGGAAAATTATGAAATTAGCAAAAATTTTAATGGCTGGAATTCTTAGTGTAAGTTTTGCATCAGCAAATGATGTAATGACTAAATCTATGAATATTATGCAACAAGGTATTGAACAAGTTCAATTCGGATTTATCAATAACAATGAAAAAATGGTAAGAGAAGGTTTAGAACAAATCAAAAAAGGGAACGCTATGTTCTCTTCTGAAACTTTAATTAAAGCTTCTTTACCAGACAATAAAAAACACATGGTAAATGTAGCTGAAAATGCTTCAAAAAGAATCACAGCTGATGCAACAATTATTGAGTTAAATCTTGATGATAAAGCTTATACAAAAGCTGCTGAAGGATATGCTGATATGATGAATGCATGTTCTAGATGTCATGGAATTATAAGAAGCTGGTAATCAGTCTTTTATAAAATAAAAAAGGGTAAGCAAATTGCTTACCCTTTTTTTATAGCTAGAGTTTCTAAATGAATATTGATAAAACTTTCAAATGTGTTAGAAATAGAAAAGTTTTTTGAATATAGATAACTGTTTTTTCCCAATAAATTTAAGTCTATTTTATTATTTTCTATCTTTTTTAAAAGTTTTATCCAACTTTCTTTTTGCTCTATATCTAAAACAAAACCTACTTGATTTTCAGCATTAGAAACTATTCCACAAGGTCCTCCTTTATTTGTTACAATAACAGGAGTTGAAGAGGCTAAAGACTCTAATACCACTTGTCCAAGAGTATCTGTAGTTGATGGAAAAACTAACATTGTAGCACTCGCATATAAAGTTGATAATTCTTCTTTTGCTTTGTGTCCTAAAAAAATAATATTGTATTGCAATAGTAATTCTTTGTATTTTTCTAATTCTCCTGTTCCCACAATAATAAGATAACTTTCTTTCTTTTTACTTTGCATATAAAATGATTTCCAAATTTCAAAAAATCGGTCTAGATTTTTCTCTTTTGTGACACGACCTACATATAAAAACTTTACAGCATTTTCAGGTATTTTATATTCATCCCATAAATTTTTACAATAATATTTAGGACTAAATGTTTTTATATTCGTCCCTGGTTGTAAAAAAAATATCTTCTCTTTGTTATATAAAATGTCTTCATGAATAACTTTCATATATTCATTTGAACGAGTAATTAAAGAGGAAAATTTTTTATAAAATAATTTCACATAAAATTTTGTAATATTTTTTGCTAATTTTGAATTTGTATTTGCATAAATATACATAGGAAAATCTGTATGATAAGTCCCCATAACAGGAATCTTATTTTTTAATGCAATAAATAATCCTACAATTCCCACAAAACCAGGAGTTGAGATATGTATTATATCTGGCTGTAGCTCTTTTACTTTTTTTGCTATTTTAAATATTGGTGGGAGGACTAAATCTAATTCTTTATAAAACGGCATTTTAATTTTCAAAGATGGTTTAAATATATAAACATTCTGAAGTTTTTCACAATAAGTTTTTACAGTTGAACTAATAATATTTAACTCTACATTTGCATTTAAAGATTCTTTTGCCATATCTTGTAAAAATCTTGATACACCATTTGCATCACAAAAAGTATCACTAAAAAGGCAAATTTTAATATTTTTATTTTCCATATAGATAGTGTATACAATTATAGTTACAATTCAATTATAACTTTGTAACTGTTATGCAATCAAGACTTAGTATACTACGCCCATGAAATACAAGTCAATTTTTATATCAGATATTCACCTCGGAACAAAATTTGCCCAAGCTGACCTTTTAGCAAATTTTTTAAAACATACAGAATCTGACAATCTTTTTTTAGTTGGTGATATTATAGATGGTTGGGCAATAAAAAGAAAATTCAAATGGTATCAGTCCCACTCAAATGTTGTTCAAAGGATATTAAAAATTGCTAAAAAAGGTACAAAAGTACATTTTATAACAGGTAATCATGATGAATTTATACGGCCATTTGTCCCTTTGGTTCTAGGAGATTCTCTTGAAGTAAAAAATGAAATGGAATACGAATCACTAGATGGAAATAGATATTTGATTACTCATGGTGATTTTTTTGATATGGTCACTATGACTAAAAAATGGTTAGCAGTGTTAGGAGATTATGGATATGATTTAATTCTCCATCTCAATCTTATCTTGATGAAAATATTTAAACTTTTTAAAATAAAAACAAAATGGTCTTTATCTAAATTTGTTAAAGACAATGTAAAAAAATCAGTGAGTTTTATCAATGATTATGAAAATATTTTATCTACGTATGCAAAAAAAAATGGTTATGATGGAGTTATTTGCGGTCATATACATAAAGCTGAAATTCGTACAATAAACAATATTCATTATCTCAACTGTGGAGATTGGGTTGAATCGTGTACTGCGATTGTTGAAACCTATGAGGGGAAATGGGAAATTTTACACTGGAGTAAAAAATAAATTTTTAACTCAAAAGAACGGAAGCCAAAGTAAGAGCCGCTGTTTCACTTCGAAGAATCAAATTTGAATCGATACCAACGATTTTATCTTCTTGCAATCTTTCAATTTCATTTTTTGAAAAACCACCTTCACACCCTAAAACAATTGTATCTATATTATTTTTGTATTCTACAATGTTATTTTGTGAAAAATTAAACATATAAGAGTTTGGATATTTTTCTAAAAAAGTATCTAAATTTTTACAGCTATCAAGTTCTATAATACTACTTCTGCCACATTGGCTTGATGAGTTTATAAGTAGTTTTTCTAACTTATCAAAGTTTTCTTTGTATTGTTTTTGAGAATATTGACACATTATAAATGTGATTTTTGTTACACCCAATTCATTTAAAGAAGCTATATATTTTTCTACTGATTTTGGATCAATCACACACCAACCAATATGAAGTTCTTTTGTAGGCTCAATTATTTTTTCTTCATAATCAATAAGTTTAAGGGTAGTTTTTCTTCTATCTATAGTTTCCACTTTATATCTATAAAGATTTTTATCTTTTAAATTTCTAAAATATAAATCATCTTCAATATTATGTCTTCGCACCTTAAATAGATATTTATGAAGCTCTGCTTCTATTGTAATAGTTGGTTGTGAAGCTTCTTCTGAATATGTAAATTGCATTTTAGAAGATTTTTGAAATTGTATATGTAAATAAAACTGCTATAATTTCAAGATTATATATTTTTTTAGCAAACATTACAAATTCTTGTTGTTTTGCAATTTGTGTAGACTTAATAAACTTCATTTTTTTATATCTTTTTATCTCTAAAACCATCACAAAAATTGAAGTTGCAATCATCAAGATAACTGTAAGACTTAAATCATGAGAATAAGCAGCAACAATAGCTCCTGTGTACACTACAAAAGCATTTGCCATATGAAATATAGGTGTCATAAATCGTAACCGTTGAGTTAAACTTATAAAATCTTTCATTCTCATTACACTATAAAAATTAAAAACCATTATGAGCATTAAAGCCACTATTGCATACACATGTGTTGTGATTGAGATTGATACGAAATCCATTTATAATATACCTATATGAAAATTTTTGCTATTATATCATATAAAAATTAAGGAACGACAGAATGGGTATATGTATCAAAGAAGCTCTTCGAATAATAAAATCAAATATTACAAAAATCTCTTACGAAATAGTACCAATAGAAAATAGTAATAAAAAAATTATAGCTCAAGACATCTATGCAAAATATTCTTTACCATCTTTTAACAATTCTGCTATGGATGGATATGGAGTCAAACTTTGTGATGAGGGTGAAATTGTAAAAATATGTGACGATATTTTTGCAGGTTCACCAAAAGAAACCCAAATAGAACCTACACAATGTATTAAAATAATGACAGGTGCCAGAATACCTTCAAGTGTGGAAGCTGTTGTACCTTTTGAACTTGTTGACATAATCGATGAACAACATATTAGAATTCCAAGAGGAATCGAAAAAAATCAACATATTCGATTTGTAGGTGAAGATATACTAAAAGATGAAAAAATTCTCGTTGATGGAGATGAAATTAATTTTTCTGCAATAACTATTTTAGCTTCACAAGGGATAACTCACGTAAAAGTATACAGAAAACCAAAAGTAAGTGTTTTTACTAGTGGTGAAGAATTAAAACTTCATTATGAAAAAATAGAAGATTATCAAATATTTAATTCAAATACTCCAACTATTCTTTCAAGGGTTAATGAGCTTGGTTGTGATGTAAGTTTTGCAGGTATGGCACAGGACAATATTGAATCTTTACAACAAATGATTGAAAACTCTTTACATGCCGATTTTATCATTACAACTGGTGGAATCAGTGTTGGTGAAGCTGATTTTACACAAGAAGCTTTTGAAAAATTTGAGATGGATATACTTTTTAATGGAGTTACTATTAAACCAGGAAAACCAACTATTTTTGGAAAATTAGGAGACACATATATACTCAATCTTCCAGGAAATCCACTTGCAGCTGCATTAATTTTTGAAGTATTTGGAACTATTATCATTCAAAAACTCTCTGGTAGTAAAGATATTTATCACAACTACATCACTACAAAAATAAGTGAAGATTTAAAAAATAAAAAAGGAAGAACTACTATTATTCCTGGTTGGTTTGATGGGGATTGTTTTATCCCATCTAAAAAAAGATTTCCAGGTATGGTTGGGGTTTTACATAAATGCAACAGTATGATAATCCTCAATAAAAACCTAACAGGATTACTTAAAGATGATATTGTAAAAGTTATTCCAATTAATTGGAAGTTTTATACAGATGTTCAAAAAGATTTTTTTAATTAGGAGCGAGAATAAGATATGAATAAAAAAGCAGTATGTATATTAAGTGGTGGAATGGACTCAACATTATCTTCTTATATTGCCCAAAATGAGGGATATGAGATTATTTCTGTACATTTTAATTATGGACAAAGAACAGAACACAAAGAGTTAGAAGCATTTAGAAATATTTGTATTGAACTTAATGTAAAAGAAAAATATGAGATAAATATCCCATTTTTTACTCAAATTGGTGCTAGTGCACTTACTGATAATTCTATTGATGTACCTGTAAATGGAATTGAAGATGGTGTTCCTATTACTTATGTACCATTTAGAAATGGTATTTTTCTAAGTATCGCTACAGCAATTGCTGAAAAACATGGAGCAACTGCACTCTACATAGGTGTTGTGCAAGAGGATAGCAGCGGGTATCCTGATTGTACAGATACATTTATAGAAAAGATGCAAAATGCTATGAATCAAGGAACACGTAAAGAAACTCAACTAGAGATTATTACCCCTCTTGTTCATATGACAAAAGAACAAATTGTAAAAAAAGCAATTGAATTAAATGTTCCTTTAGAATACACTTGGAGTTGTTATAAAAATGAAGATAAAGCATGTGGGGTATGTGATAGTTGTAGATTACGGTTAAAAGGGTTTGCACTTGCAGGTGAGACTGATAAAATTCCTTACGAAACTTTAACACATTGAAATTAAAAAAATATCTAAAAGAAATAATTACATTTATAATTACCATAACAATTTTAGCAAATATTATAAGCTATTATAAATCTACTAGTCTTAATAAAGATAAATTGGAATTCCAAAATATCACTTTATTAGACCGTAAAACCTATAATATTCCAGCGAATAAACCTATCTTAATACACTTTTGGGCTACTTGGTGTCCCATATGTAAAATTGAAGCTTCAAATATAGAAACTCTATCAAAAAAATTTGAAGTAATAACTATAGCTGTAGATTCTGGAACTCAAGATGAAATTCAATCCTATCTACAAGAACATAATCTTTCTTTTAAAGTGATAGATGATTTTGGCAAACACTATGCTTCAAAATATAATATCTCTGCATATCCTACAACTTTTATATATGATAAAAATAGAAATCTTCTTTTTAGTGAAGTTGGTTATACTTCCACAATTGGGCTATATTTAAGAATGATTTGGGCTAGTTTATAAAGTTCTCTTTAAACTTTCTATCCATAAATTTTTTCAGCTGTAAAAAATTTTTTTTATTCTTAGTAGTTTCTATTCTATGATTATCGGTATATTTTCTATATGTTTGATAAACATTTTTACTTTGTTCTGTTTTTGTTCTTTTATTTAGCTCTAGAGAAACAGCTCCATTTATAAAACCTTTTAACACCAATGCACAATCATTTTTTGTTTTCCTAATAGGAAACCAAACCTCTTCAAGTATCTCATGAGCTTCATAAAATTTTTGTTGTTCTACTAATCGTTTAAATTCTTCTATTGTCTGTTTCATTTTGAAATTTTATAAATTTATATTTTATTGCTCATTAGTATAATACACTAGTGTTATTTTTTAATTATAAATTGGATAAAATGTGATTTAAATACAAACATAAGGTAATTTATGCAAATGACTAAAAAAACACAATATACCTCAGCTATTATTTTTGCTTTACTTATAGTTATTGCAAATTATACAGTACAATTTCCAATCAACGATTGGTTAACTTATGGTGCATTATTATTTCCTTTCACTTTTTTATTAACAGATATTTTAAGTGAAAAATATGAAAAACAAGATGTTTTAAAAGTAGTAAAAATTGGTATTATATTAGCTGTTATACCAACTATACTAATAGCCGATTGGAGAATTGCATTCGCCTCTATTTTTACATTTTACGTAATACAACAACTTGATGTAAAAGTATTTCATTTTTTGAAAGAAAAATTTACAAATCTATGGTGGCTACGAAATAATGCAAGCACAATGTTTTCATCATTTTTTGATACAGTTTTATTTTTCATGATTGCGTTTAGTTTTATACTTCCATTTGATGTAATTGTAAAATTAATTATTGGAGATTATTTAATAAAGCTTACTTTAGCACTATTAGATACACCTATATTCTATCTAGTAGCTATAAGAGTAAAACGACTCACATATAAGAATATCTAATTATGGAATTTACTTCAGAGTTATTGCAAGCTTTATCTAAAAGAGCTTGGAAGCTTTCTTGGATTTTCGTTATATATATTATTTTTGCATTATCTGCAATTTTATTAATAGTAGTTCATAAAGAACTCTATTTCCTTTCAAACCTATCTACTCTTGAAGCTAATTATGTTTCAATCTTAAGTTTTTTATGGGAATCTTTGATTATATCTATAATTATTTTTGCTATTTTTTTCATCTTAAAAGGGGATTCTGATACAACTATAAAAAAACTTAGAGAAAAGTTTTATAATAAAACAATTGAAAGAGTAAAGTTAGTATTTGAGTATAGATATAACTTTCCTGATAAACTCTATACAAAAGAGATACAGGAGCTCACTCAATATACTAAAGAGTTCAAAAAAAATAATAAAACCCATAAAATAAATATTGATAATCTGAATACATTTATAGTAGATGGTGTAGATAGTTTATACATTACATATACAATAAATCAAAATGAAAAAATACTTTTTAGTATTTGGCATTCCGGTTCTTTTATTGCAACTGCAATTGCAATTGACCATAAACTGTTACAAACAACAAAAGAAGAAGTAAATAATAAATTTGAAAATACGCTAAATCTATCAGGTAGTGAAAATAGCGAAGGTGATAGGTTATCTTTAAGAGATGGTTATTGGTGGTTTGATATAAAATATCTTACAAATGAAGAATTTTTATTTAATAATATAGATCAAGAACAGATATCACGAAAAATTGCTCATATAGTAACAGTTGGGCTTACATCTTCAATGGAATTATTACAGTGGACCAAAGTAAAATAGGAGTATTATTTAGTGGTGGATTAGAAAGTACTTCTTTAATAAATCACTACAAAAAGCAAAACTTCACAATACATCTTATATATATTAAATTTGGCTATATATGGGAAGAAACTGAACTATTGTATGCTAAAAAAATTGCAAAATTTTATAAACTCAAATTAAAAACTTTAGACTATTCCAAAATACTGCATGTTTCTCAATTAGGAAAAGTAACAAATGTCGAACAAAATATTATACCTTTGAGAAACTTATCTTTATTCACTTTTACTGCAATACATTTTTTTAATATAAATGTTTGTAAAATTGCAATAGGACTACAAGGAAATGACAAGTATCCGGATACAAGTTTAGAATATATTCAGGGTTGTGCAAAACTTATATCTCAAGGATTAAGAACAAAATTTACAATAGAAACACCTTTTTATGGAATGAATAAACAAACTATTTTAAAAAACAATTTTGATATTCCTCTAAATTCTGTATTCTCTTGTACCAATCCAATTAAGAAAAAAAGATGTCATAACTGTTATAAATGCAAAATACTTGACAATTTATTACAAGATAATCAAGGATAAAATATGAAAATATTTTTTATTATATTATTTGGTTTTTCATCTTTATATGCTAATTATTGTTTTAAAGATAAAAGCTCCAATGAAATAATTTGTTATGAAAAATATTTTGATAGGGATAACATCTACAAAGCAAAAAGTGATGAGAATTATTATACTTCAAAAAATGGTAGTATTTACGCTATCTCTGATAAAATAGAAGTAAAATTCAATACTATTGGGGCTATTATATCATTGGAAAAAGATTTTGAGATAGACTTCTATGATAAACTTAAAAATGATACCTATATTTTTAAAGTGAGAAATCCTTATGAACTTTTTTCAATATTGTCCAATCTTAATAGTCTGGATGCTATTCAAAAAGCAGTCCCAGCAAAAGAGAGAAAATTTACTCAAGCTGAGATTCAAATCAGAAATGCACAAAGAAAAGAGAGATTAGAAAAAGTAATGGAAAAAACAAAAATGAAAAATGGTGAAAAAGAGGTTGGATTTGGAACAGGATTTACAACTTTGAAAAATAATGAAAAAGAAGCAAAAAATTTTTTACGTGGAGAGCACTAATATGAGATTACCAGCAGAATGGGAAGAACAAGAGTTTGTACAACTCGTATTTCCTCATGAAAATACAGATTGGTGTGAATATCTTGATGATGCAATAGATACTTTTGTAAATATTGCCAATGCTATACATAAATACCAAAAAGTACTTATAGTATCAAAAAATTTAGAAGAGATAAAAAAAAGATTTCCTAAAAAAAAGAATTTAACTTTTATAACTTTAGACAGCAATGATACTTGGTCAAGAGATTTTGGTGGAATAACAATTGAACAGGATGGGGAACTGATAATCGAAGATTTTACCTTCAACGCTTGGGGAAAGAAATTTGAATCAGATAAAGATAATCAAATCACAAGAAAACTCAAACTTAAAGGTATATTTAAAGGATACTCTCATAAAACTATCCCATTTGTGCTAGAGGGTGGTGCTATTGAAAGCAATGGTGAAGATATTATTATGACTACATCTGCTTGTTTATTAGAAGAAAATAGAAATCCAAAACTCACTCAAAAACAAATAGAAAAAAAACTTATACAATATCTTGGAGCAAAAAAAGTTTTATGGCTTAATAGTGGTGCTTTAGAAGGTGATGATACAGATAGCCATATCGACACTCTAGCTAGATTTATCTCAAATGATACTATTATGTATCAAACTTGTGATGATACACAAGATAGTCATTATGAAGATTTGAAAAAAATGGAAGCGGAGTTAAAAGGTTTTAGACAATTAAATGGAAAACCCTTTAAACTTATCCCTCTTCCTTGGATAGAAGCAAAATATGATGAAGAGGATAGACTTCCTGCAACTTATGCTAACTTTCTTATTATAAATGGTGCAGTTTTAGTACCAACTTATAATGACAAAAATGACGATGAAGCTCTAAAAATATTTAAAAAATCATTCCCAAAAAGAGATATTATAGGTATTGATTGTAGTACACTTATACGACAACATGGTAGTTTACATTGTGTTACGATGCAATACCCTAAATTAAAGGATAAATAATATGAAAATAGCACTAATTCAACAAAAATATTATGGAACAAAAGAGGAAACAATCAAAGTTACCGTTTCAAAAATAGAAGAAGCTAGTAAAAATGGTAGTCAACTTGTTATTTTACAAGAATTACACCAAACTCACTATTTTTGTCAAAATGAAAATGTAAATGTGTTTGATTTAGCAAATTCTTGGGAAGAAGATATTCAATTTTGGAGTCAAATTGCAAAAAAGAATACTATTGTTTTAGTAACATCACTTTTTGAAAAAAGAGCAGCAGGATTATATCACAATACTGCCGTTGTCTTTGAAAAAGATGGCTCAATTGCAGGTAAATACAGAAAGATGCATATACCAGATGATCCTGGTTTTTATGAAAAATTTTATTTTACCCCTGGAGATTTAGGATTTGAACCTATCCAAACAAGTGTAGGGAAACTTGGTGTTCTTGTATGTTGGGATCAATGGTATCCTGAAGCTGCACGACTCATGGCATTAAAAGGGGCCGAAATGCTTATCTATCCAACTGCAATAGGTTGGTTTGAAGCAGATGAAGAAGAGGAAAAACAAAGACAACTTGATGCTTGGATAGCAATACAAAGAGGTCATAGTGTAGCAAATGGAATACCAGTTGCTACAGTAAACCGTGTTGGATTTGAAATTGATGATTCTAGAGTATTAGAAGGAACAAAGTTTTGGGGAAATTCATTTGTTTTTGGACCTCAGGGAGAATATTTAGCACATGCGAATCATCAAAATGAAGAGATACTCTATTGTGATGTTGATTTAAAAAGAAGTGAAAATGTACGAAGATGGTGGCCTTTTTTACGCGATAGAAGAATTGAAAATTATTCAGGGCTAACCCAAAGATATTTAGACTAAAATTTTTTGAAATATTTTCTAATCCTTATTCTATTTTTTGGTTTTGTATACTCATTTGAGGTACAAAAACCAAAAATATATAAAGAACAAAATATCTCTGATTGGATTATGAGTGAAAAACTTGATGGCATCAGAGGATATTGGGATGGAAAAAAACTCTCTACAAAAAATGGCAATACAATCAACGCTCCAAAAGAATTTCTTAAAAATTTTCCACCCTTTGCTTTAGATGGAGAATTATGGAGTAAACACAATGATTTTGAATTTATTCAAACTACAGTTTTAGACAATACTCCAACAAAAGACTGGCAAAAAATTACTTTTAATATTTTTGAAGTTCCAAATACACGTGGTACTTTTCTTCAAAGATTAGAAAAAGCCAAACAATGGTTTACACAACATCCAAACAAATATGTAAAAATCATTCCTCAATATCTCTGTAAAGATGAACAACATCTTCAAGAATACCTTGATAAAGTTATTACTTTAAAAGGGGAAGGAGTTATTATCAAAGATCCTAATCAACCTTATCATACAGGAAGAAGTCCTTATATTCTCAAAGTAAAAAAATTTCAAGATATGGAAGGAATTGTTATAGGATATAACTATAAAAATGGCACACATATAATAAAAAGTTTACAAGTTAAACTAGATAACAATATAAACTTTAATTTAGGTGGTGGATTGAGTAATAATCAAAGAATAAATCCACCAGCAATTGGAGATACAATTACTTTTAAATATTATGGTTTTACAAAAAATGGTAAACCTAAATTTGCTAGTTTTTTGAGAATAAGAAAAGCAGAATAGAAAGCAATTTCTTACTATTTATTAAAAACTAGATAAAATACGCAATATAATCTAAAAAGAAGGAAACAGTATATGAAATTTAGCGGGACAAATGTATTAGTAACAGGTGCGAGTAAAGGTATTGGAGCTGAAGTTGCAAAAGAATTAGCATCTTATGGTTTAAAAGTATGGATTAACTACAGAAGTAAACCTGAACTTGCTGATGCTGTAAAAGAAGCTATTGAATCTAATGGTGGTACTGCTGCTGTTATTAAAGGTGATGTTTCAGTTGAAGCTGACTGGGCTGATATGATTAAAACTATAGTAGAAGCTGATGGTGCATTATCTTATCTTGTAAATAATGCTGGAATTACTAAAGATAAACTAGCTATTAGAATGAGTGTAGAAGACTTTGATGATGTAATCAATGCAAACTTAAAATCTACATTTATTGGATGTAGAGATGCCCTCAAAATAATGTCAAAGAAAAAATTTGGTGCTGTTGTAAACATCTCTTCAATTGTTGGAGAAATGGGTAATCCTGGACAAACAAATTATTCTGCATCTAAAGGTGGTGTAAATACTATGACGAAAGCTTTTGCAAAAGAAGGTAGTGCTCGTGCAATTAGATTTAACGTTGTAACTCCTGGATTTATTAGAACAGATATGACAGATGAACTTAAACCTGAAGTTAAAGAAAATTATGAAAAGAATATTCCATTAGGAAGATTTGGTGAAGCGAAAGAAGTTGCAGATGCAGTTGCATTTTTACTAAGTGATCATTCAAGTTATATTACAGGTGAGATACTAAAAGTAAACGGTGGGTTATATGTGTAACCGCATTTTATAGGAAAAAGAAATTTTTCAAATAAAATATGTTACAATAATGACGAAAATTAATTCAAAAAGGAAATTTAATGTTAGAAAAAGTAAAAGAAGTTGTTGTTGAACAACTAGATTGTAATGCAGATGAAGTTAAAGAAGATTCAAGATTTATTGAAGATTTAGGTGCAGATTCACTAGATGTAGTTGAGTTAGTAATGGCTTTAGAAGAGGAATTTGACATTGAGATTCCAGATGAAGATGCAGAGAAAATATTAACAGTTGCAGACGCAATCAAATATATAGAAGACCACAAGTAGGTCTTTTCTTTTCACCTTAGGTACCTTTTATTTACCTAAGGTCTTTTTATAGATTAAATAAAGTTTTATCTTAAAAAATAAGTTTTTTTTAGTTTATAAATATAAATAAAATATAGTATGGAGATATAAATATGCAAAGAGTTGTAGTAACGGGTATTGGAATGATTAATTCATTAGGAAATAATGTTAATGAATCTTTTAAAGCAATCGTAGAGGGACAAACTGGGATTGATAGAATAACATTATTTGACCCAGAAAACTTTACTGCACAAATTGCAGGAGAAGTAAAAAACTTTGACCCAACAGCTATAATGGGAAAAAAAGAAGCGAAAAAAGCAGATAGATTTATCCATCTTGGAATTCATGCTGCACAAGAAGCTATGGAAGATGCTGGAATAGTTACAGAAAATAAAGTAAGTGATGATATTTCTGAAAGATTTGGTATTGTAGCTGCTTCTGGAATTGGGGGATTGACAAATATTGAAAAAAATTCGGTAATATGTGATTCAAGAGGTCCTTCAAAAATCTCTCCATTTTTTATCCCATCGGCATTAGTAAATATGCTAGGTGGTTTTATTACTATCCAACATAATTTAAAAGGTCCAAATATTTCAGCAGTAACAGCTTGTGCTGCTGGGACTCATGCTATCTCTGATGCGTATAAAACAATTGCACTTGGTGGTGCTGATAAAATGTTAGTAGTTGGAGCAGAGAGTGCTATTTGTGGTGCTGGTGTAGGTGGATTTGCATCTATGAAAGCACTAAGTACAAGAAACGATGACCCTAAAACTGCTTCAAGACCATTTGATAAAAATAGAGATGGATTTGTAATGGGCGAAGGTGCTGGTGCACTAGTACTTGAAACTCTAGAGTCAGCAGAGGCTAGAGGTGCTAAGATTTATGCTGAAGTTTTAGGATTTGGAGAAAGTGGTGATGCAAACCATATCACAACTCCAACTATGGATGGACCACTTAGAGCTATGAAAGCTGCTTATGCTATGGCAAAGAAAAATAATGGTGGAGAATTAAAAGTTGACTATGTAAATGCACATGGAACAAGTACACCTGTAAATGATAAAAATGAAACAGCTGCTTTAAAAGAATTATTTGGTGGAAAAGAAAACTGTCCTCCAATTACTTCAACAAAAGGACAAATTGGTCACTGTTTAGGTGCTGCTGGTGCATTAGAAGCAATTATAGCAATCAAAGCTATGGAAGATGGAATTATTCCTCCAACAATCAACCAAATAGAAGCTGATGAAAATTGTGATTTAGATTATGTTCCAAATGTAGCAAGAAAAGCTGAACTAAATGTAGTTATGAGTAACTCTTTTGGTTTTGGTGGAACAAATGGTGTTGTAATTATGAAAAAATACACAAAGTAGGTAATTAAATGGCTACTTATTTAGACTTCGAAGAGGGTTTGAAAAAAATTGAAGATGATATTATTGTTGCTAAAACAAAAGCAGATGAATATGCAGTATCAATTTTAGAAAAAAAACTTCAAGAAGAAGTTGAAAAAACATATTCTAATCTTTCAGACTTTCAAAAACTAAAACTTGCGCGACATGCAGATAGACCTTATGCACTTGATTATATTAAAGGTCTTATGACAAATGCTTATGAGATACATGGAGACAGACACTTGGCAGATGATCAAGCAATTGTTTGTTTTTTAGGAAATATAGGTGATGTTAAGTGTGTAGTTATAGGTGAGCAAAAAGGAAGAGGTGTTAAAAATAAAATCAAAAGAAATTTTGGTATGCCAAATCCTGAAGGGTATAGAAAAGCCTTAAGAGCTGCAAAACTAGCTGAAAAATTTCAATTACCTATTTTATTTTTAGTCGACACTCCGGGTGCATATCCTGGAATTGGAGCTGAGGAAAGAAGTCAAAGTGAAGCGATTGCTAGAAACTTATTTGAACTAAGTGACTTAGATACGATTATTGTATCAATAGTTATAGGTGAAGGTGGAAGTGGTGGTGCATTGGCAATCTCTATTGGTGATAAACTTGCTATGATGAGATATAGTGTTTATTCTGTTATTTCACCAGAGGGTTGTGCAAGTATTTTATGGAAAGACCAAGCAATGGTTGAAACAGCTACAAAAGCACTTAAAATTACTTCGACAGACTTAAAAAAATATGATTTAATTGATGATGTTATCAATGAACCATTAATTGGTGCACATAGAAATAAAGAAGAAGCTATAAAAGTTCTTGGTGATTATTTTATTGATAGCGTAGCAGAATTAAATAAACTCTCAAAAGAGGAAAGACAACAAAAAAGATATGATAGACTTATGTCTTTAGGAAGTTTTTCTTAATATACAAAAAATAGAAACTCTTGTTTCTATTTTCTTACGAGATTATATAAATCTTGAATCTCTTTATCCCAAATTGATTCGTCTATTGTTTCTAAAATCAATGGAATATCATTCATTCTCTCATCATTCATTATATATGAAAATGCATCCCAACCAATTTCACCTTCGCCTAAACTATGGTGTCTATCAACTCGGCTTCCTAACGGTGGTTTAGAATCATTAATATGCATCCCCATTAAAAATTCTCGTCCAACTATTTTATCAAACTCTTTCCAAGTTTGCTCATATACCTCTTTTGTTCTTATATCATAACCAGCTGTAAACATATGACAAGTATCTATACATACCCCAATTCTACTTTTATCTTCAACTCTATCTATAATATATTCTAAGTGTTCAAACCTATATCCAAGATTTGTCCCCTGTCCTGCTGTATTTTCTATCACTGCTTTTACATTTTTTGTTTTATCAAGTGCAAAATTGATTGAATCTGCGATTGTACTTAAACATTCTAATTCAGCATATTGTAATTTTTCATCATAATCAGGATCTTTTTTCCCAAACTTTTGTAAATGACTTCCTGGATGAAAATTTAATCTATCTAACCCTAGTATATCACATCTTTCTAACTCATCTATAAAGGCAATTCTTGACTTTTCTAGTTTTTCTTCATCTGGATTTCCCAAATTTATTAGATAACTATCATGAGGAAGTATATGTTTTGGTTGAATTCCTGATGCTTCTAAGTTTTTAAACCATGCATCTAGTGTTTTTGTATCAAAAGGTTTTGCATCCCATCTTTTTTGATTTTTTGTAAACAAAGCAAAAGCTTTGGCACCTATTGCTATGGCATTTAATGGTGCATTTTGAACACCTCCTGTAGTACTTACATGAGCTCCTACATATTTATTCATCTATTTAACCTTTATTAAAATATTATTGATTGTGTCTTTATAATATATCTTTTTTTGTGAGAAAAGATTATACAAAAAATCATCTTTATATGAGTTGTGAAGATATTTATCATTAAACTCTCTAGCACTTATACATTCCAATGTTGATTGACAAATTGTATCTTTATAAATTTTTAAATCTAAAACAACATTTCCTACTTGAAAAATTTGTAAATGGATATAATCTTCATATTGTGAGATAAATCCTTTATCATAAAATTTCATTTGAGGTGTTTTTATTAAAATAGTATGACTTTCTGTTATAAGAGGTTGTTTAGTAGCACAAGCTGTTATAAATAAAATAATACTTATAATAAACACTCCTTTTTTAAAAAATAACACGATAAACAACTCCTTAATTATTTTTTATTATACCCAATCAAAATTATTATTATGTTATAATCTTTTTATGTTTACAGGATTAATCAGAGAGATGGCTAACGTAGTCAGCTTTAATAATAATATTTTAACGCTTAATGCAACTTACAAGCCAAAAATTGGAGATAGTATTGCCATAAATGGTGCGTGTCTTACAGTTATAGAAATTTATTCAGATGGTTTTAGTGTTGAACTTTCTCCAGAATCACAAAATATATTAGCAATGGAAAACTATAAAAATAAAGTACATATAGAACCAGCCATGATGATGGGAGATAGATTTGAAGGGCATATTGTTCAAGGACATGTAGATTGTTTAGGTACTATTACCAATATCATTGATAATGGTAACTCTACAGACTTTTTTATACAAATACCAGAAAACTATATAAAATACCTTATTCCTAAAGGTTCTATAACAGTTGATGGTGTAAGTTTAACAGTAAATGATGTTGATAAGGATAAAAATACATTTAGACTTACAATTATTCCCCATACTATTCAAAATACTTTATTTGAACAATATACACTCAATAGCAAGGTTAATATTGAAACAGATATGTTTGCAAGATATATTTATAATTTATTTAAAAAAGATGAAGAGCAATCCCTTTCTTGGGATGAAGTGGATACAATAATCTCTAGATACTAGAATTAGTATCTTGAGTTATAAAGAAATTTCTCTCTCCTAGTGTTTTTGCATAAGGTTTCACAAATACCTCTTTTGTATTTTCAAATACTTTGATATCAACTACTTTCCCTACTTTAATTCCATATGGAAAAATAGAATCCATACTACTTGTGATAACTTCATCATCTATTTGGATTTCTTTCCAAATAGGAACATATTTAATAATAATATTTCCCTCATCAGTAATTCCAGAAGTAATTCCTGGAGTATCATTTTGTCCAATAAAAACAGTATAGTTACATTTTTTATTTTCATTCAAATAAGCAACTGTTTTCTCATTTTTCATTAACACAATTCCAGCACTAAAGCCATCGAGTGTTATCAATGGATATATCTTGTCAGTAATTAAATTTTCTTTATCAATAAGCACTTTTGAGTGATCATTAAAATTATAATAAGACAAAACTTTCACTTTTTCATATGGTACTTCTTTATCTAAAGTTATTTTTAAATCTTGATTTAACTCATGAATTTCTTGAAGTTTTTGTTCATACAATGTTCTATATTGGATATTCATTTCATTAGATGTTCTTAACTGCTCTATATAATCAAGTTGATTAAAATATTTATTTACAGTTTCTGTTGTAAAAACAAATAATTTTATATATGCCGAACTAATTGAGCTATTGAGCATATAAATTTTATCTACTAATACCTTTTCAAAACTGAAAAGGTAAGATATAAAGATAATGAAGGTAATAAAAAAGAAAATAAACTTTTTACTCATTAGAAATTAGTCTAAGTAAAGATTCCTCATCTAAAGTTTTGCTAGTACCATAAGCAACAGCAAGAAGTGGCTCATCAGCAACACGTACTGGTAATTTAATATCATTCATAAGATATTTATCTAATCCTCTTATAAGTGCTCCACCACCCGTTAAAACAACACCATTATCAACAACATCTCCTGCCAAATCAGGTGGCATCTCTTCAAGTACTTGTCTAACTGCCAGTGAAATCTCTTTTAAAGGTTCATGTAAAGCCGCTCTTACACCCTCACTTGTTAAATCAATAGTTGTAAGAAGTCCCGAGCTATCTCTTCCTTTTACTTTTATTGTTATATCTTTTGCTTGTTTTACAGCTGTACCAATTTCTAGTTTAATACCCTCAGCTGTTCTTTCCCCAATATAAAGGTTAAAGTTTTGTCTTACATAATCTATAATAGCTTTATCAAATCTATCTCCAGCTACTTTTATAGATTTACTTAAAACAAGTCCCCCTAAAGATGTTACACCAATTTCAGTAGTACCACCACCAATATCAACAACAACATATCCATCAGGACTACTTACAGGAATCCCTGCTCCAATAGCAGCTGCCATCGGCTCTTCAACAAGAAACACTTCTCTTGCACCCGCACTTAAAGCTGATTCTTTTACCGCTTTTCTTTCAACTTGAGTAATTCCATGAGGAATACAAATAATAATTCTTGGTCGTAAAAATGATTTTCTTTTATGAGCTTTTTCAATAAAGTATCGAATCATTCTCTCTGTCATTTCAAAATCTGCAATAACTCCATCTTTCATAGGTCTTACTGCTTGAATATTAACAGGAGTTTTACCTATCATCTGTTTGGCTTCTTTACCAACTGCAAGTATTCTATCTCTTCCATATCTATCATGTTGTACAGCAACAACTGATGGTTCATTTATAATTATACCTTTACCTTTTACTGATACTAGTGTATTTGCTGTCCCTAAGTCAATCGCCATATCATTTGAAAACCAACCGATAAATTTATCAAAAATCATTATATTTTTCCTTTTTTATTAAGCTACTTTTGGTAGTTCTGTTTTATTTACCACATCTTTTGTAATTGTTACTGTTTTACCCTTATATTCTGGTAATTCATACATAACATCTAACATAATATCTTCTAAAATAGATCGTAATCCCCGTGCTCCAGTTTTTCGTTCAATTGCAGCTTTAGCAATCTCTTTTAAAGCATCTTCTTCAAATTTTAAATTAACACCATCTATTTTAAATAGTTTTGTATATTGTTTTACCAATGAGTTTTTTGGCTCTTTTAAAATATGAATCATTGCATCTTCATCAATCTCTTGAAGTACCGCTGTCATATGAAGTCTACCAATAAGTTCAGGGATTAAACCATATTTTACTAAATCATCAGCTTCTATAAGCTCCATAATATTGTCTTGTTCTTTTTTTGTTTTTTTATCTTGATTAAACCCAAGGATATTTCCACCTTGTCTTTTAGCAATGATATCTTTCATACCATCAAAAGCACCACCACAAATAAATAATACATTTGTAGTATCAAGTTGAATTGAGTCTTGTCCTGGGTGTTTTCTTCCACCTTTTGGTGGTACATTTACCAAACTACCCTCTACTATTTTAAGAAGTGCTTGTTGTACACCTTCACCACTTACATCTCTTGTAATACTTCTATTCTCAGACATTCTAGCAATCTTATCAATCTCATCAATAAAGATTATACCTTGTTCTGCTTTTTTAATATCCCCATCAGCAGCTTGGATAAGTCTTGTTACAACATTTTCAACATCATCACCAACATATCCAGCTTCTGTTAAACTTGTAGCATCTGCAATTGCCAAAGGAACATCAAGGTATTTTGCAATAGTTTGGGCTAAAAGTGTTTTTCCACTTCCTGTTGGTCCTATAAGTAATACATTTGATTTTGTTAGTTCTGTAACATCATCGCTAATCTCTTGCATAAAGATTCTTTTATAATGATTATAAACAGCAACACTTAAAACTTTTTTTGCTTTTTCTTGTCCTATTACATAATCATCTAAAATTAGTTTTAACTCTTTTGGTGTTAATATTTTTTGAACAATATCTTCGGCAAGTTCAACAATTTCACCCTCAGTATGCTCATTTTTATGTTTTTGAATAATCTCATAAGCAGATTTTGCACAAGTTTGACAGATAGTTGCATGTTCTCCAGATATTAAAGGATTGTGTTCACTATCTTCAACTCCACAAAAATCACATTTCATTTTTTCTTTTTTCATATTTTATTATTTCCTTGTAAAAGGTATTCCTCTTTTTGTATTTATTATAAAATTTGCTAGCTTTATTACATATTCATTTGTACTATTTTCAATTAACTCTCTTGCTGCATCTAATAAAGGACTACCTGACTCAAAAAGTTTTCTATATGCTTTTTTAATCTCATCAATATCAGATCTGTTGTCTAATCTTCTTCTAAGTCCTGTAAGATTTAAACCTCTTATTGTTGCTCTATTACCTTCGGTATTACAAAATGGTGGGATATCTTGCACAACAATCGAACCCCCACCTATCATAGATTGAGTTCCTAACTTACAAAATTGATGAATAGCAGATAATCCACCAACTACTACATTATCTTCAACTTCTACATGCCCAGCTAACGTAGCTACATTTGCAAAAATACAATTATCTCCTATAATACAATCATGTGCAACATGAGTATATCCCATAAAAAGATTTCCATTTCCTATTTTTGTAACTGCTCCACCACCTTTAGTTCCTGGATTAAAAAGAGTAAATTCTCTTATTTTATTATTATCTCCGATAATAAGTTCAACATCTTCCCCTGCAAATTTTAAATCTTGAGGAATTGTTCCAAGTGCTGCATGGGAAAAAATTGTATTATTTTTTCCAATTGTTGTTTTTCCTTCAATTACACAATGACTTGCAATTGTTGTACCAGAACCGATTGTAACTTGTGAACCAATTATAGTGTATGCACCAATTGTTACATCATCAGCTATTACAGCACCATCTTCAATGATAGCTGTTTTATGAATATTTGCCATTATTTATCAACAACCATTGCTTTTAATTCAGCTTCACTTACTAGAACATCATCAACATATGCTTTACCATCAAGTACTATTAAATTTTTTCTTAATTTTATAACTTCTATTCTATATTCTAATCTATCACCAGGTTTCACTGGACTTCTAAATTTTGCTCTGTCTATACTCATAAAATATATAACTTTTGATTTTAGTTCTTCATCAGATAATCCAGAACTTTTTAGTGCCAATATACCACCAGCTTGTGCCATACCTTCTAAAATCATTACACCTGGATATATAGGATGACCTGGGAAATGTCCTTCAAATACTGGTTCACTAATTGATACATTTTTATATGCTATTACGTTTTTACCTATTTCCATATCAGTTACCTTGTCCACTAAAAGAAAAGGGTATCTATGAGGTAATATTTTTTGTATCTCTACAACATCTAACATTGTGTCTCCTGTTATTGATCTATATATGTTTTACAAATCTAATTTTAGGTTTTATTATAACGAATTATAGTTTATATTTACTATAACTATCGCCATAAACAATTTTAGTTTGTTGTTTTAATTTCTTATTAATCTCTATACTTAAAGGTAAATTTAATATAAACATATTAGAATCTCATTCAAAATACAAAAGTATAAAGGATATTTATAATGTATAATAGAGATTATTTAACAAATGGTAGTAATTCTACTTATTCACGAGATAATGAAGCGTATACTTCATCTAATGAAAAAGCAGGTGCTCCAGCTAATTTAATGGCTTTTTTAAGAAGCACATATCAACTTTTTGCTAGCTCACTTTTAGCTGCAACTGCTGGGGCTTATATTGGACTTGATATGGTGAGTACAATTTCAAGTTGGTATTGGGGATTAGTTATTTTAGAATTTGCATTACTTTTTGGACTTTATGCAGTAAAAGATAAACCAGGAATTAACCTTGCTGTTTTATTTGGATTTACATTTGTAAGTGGTTTAACAATTACACCTCTTTTAAGTAGTGTATTTAATATGCCAAATGGTGCTTCTGTTGTAGCACAAGCATTTTTAATGACATCAGTTGCATTTGGTGGTATTTCAATGTTTGCCCTTACAACTAAAAAAGATTTCTCAAGTATGGGAAAAATGTTATTTATTGCAATTATTATTTTAATAGTTGGTTCAATTAGTAATATATTTATAGGTTCACCTATTTTACAATTGGGTATTGCTATGGTTGGTGCTTTATTATTTAGTGCATTTATCTTATATGATACACAACAAATAGTTCAAGGTGGTTTTTCAACTCCTATTGAAGCTGCAATTGCTTTATATTTGGACTTTTTTAACCTATTTATCTCTTTACTTCAAATATTTGCTGCATTTAATAACAGTGATGACTAAAGAGAATTTACGACTTTTAGATGCTAATTTAAATCGCCTTAGAGAAGGAATAAGAGTTGTTGAAGATATATATAGATATATCTTCAATGACAAAAATATCGCTTCACAATTAAAAGAATTACGACACAAAGCGAGAGTCTCACTTTATGAAGAACTTCTTGATTCTCGAGATATTCAAAATGATGTTTTAAAACACTCTACAACTTCCGAACAAAATCGAGCTGATTTACAATCTATACTCATCGCAAATTTTAAAAGAGCACAAGAAAGTTCACGAGTTTTAGAAGAATTTGGAAAACTCATAGATACCAAAACATCTGAAAATTTTAAAGATATAAGATATAAATTATATCACTTGGAAAAATCAATACCAAAGAATTAAGAGATTAAGTGTTTACTTACCCTTAATTTATTATAATCAACAAAACCTATAAGGAGAGTCTGTGTTATACTTTTTAATTTACCTATTTCTAGAAGTAATGATTTCTTCTGCAATTGCATCATCAATTGGTGGACTACTTACTTTTTTTGAAATCTTACTCTCTGCAATTATAGGTATGATTATTTTAAAAAATTTTAAATACTCATTAAGTGAAAACATACAAAAAGCAAGAACTGGACAAATTACTCAAGAAGAATTTGTTAAAACAAATGTAGCTAAAGCTATTGGTGCATTTTTACTCATTATTCCTGGTTTTTTTACAGATATAATTGGGATACTTTTACAACTTGGAATGTTTGTATCTCTTTTTAGTAAAATATTTGAATTCAAAAAACCAAATAACAATACTACATATTCAACAAATTTTGAATATACTCAAACAAACTATAAACACAACAATACAAGGAGAGATGATGAAATTATTGATGTTGAAGTTATCGATAGTAACAACACTATTAAGCACTAATTTATTTTCTAATACAAACTTAGAAGAACAACTAATAAAATTTGAAAAACAAAGAGTATCAAAATCACTGCAAAGAGTTGGTGGAGAACTTAAAAAAGTTGATTTAGTTTTTACAAAAGATTTAAAACAAGATGGTTGGGTAGGATATACTTTTAACTTAGAATTTGAAGTTCAAAAAAAACAATTATCACAAAAAGATACTCTCTTTAGTGATGGTAAAAATGTTACCATGGATTTAATAAATTTAAAAAATAAAAGATCATTTAAAACTATCATGTATCCTACTTTGGATAAAAAATTTTTTAGTAAAAAACATTTTATAGAAGGGAACCCTAATGCAAAGCATACTTTAGTAATATTTAGTGACCCTCTATGTCCAATTTGTATAGATGAAATGCCTTATGTATTAAAGAAGATTATTGATAATCCTAAAAATATTGCTGTATATTACTACCATCTGCCACTAGATATGCATCCAACTGCAAAAGTTATCGCTAAAGCAGCAATTTTAGGAAAAGAGAAGGGAATAAAAAATATTGATTATAAAATTTATCAAACAAATTTCCCAGAAAAATACAAATTTGATGCTTATGAAGAAAAAGATGAACAAAAAGTACTTGGATTTTTCAATAAAGAATTTGGTACAAACATAACTATGAAAGAGATTAACAATCCTAGACTTGAGACAATGATACAAGATGATAGTAAAATGTCAGATGATGCTTTTGTAACGGGAACACCGAGTCTATTTTTTGATGGTGAATATGATGTTACTCGATCAGAATTTGAAAAATATTTAAAATAATTATTATTGGAATTATGGGAGAAAAATTGGAAAAAATAGTAATAGCAACAAGAGCGAGTGATTTAGCACTTTGGCAAGCATACCATATAAAAGAAAGAATAGAAAATAGTTATCCAGATATAAAGGTAGAACTCAATAAAATAGTAAGTCGTGGAGATAAAATTCTCGATAAACCTTTAGCTTTAGTTGGAGGAAAAGGACATTTTACAAAAGAACTAGAAGATGAAATGATAGCTGGAAATGCAGATTTAGCTGTTCATAGTTTAAAAGATGTTCCAACTTATATTCCAGATGGTTTAGAGTTAGTTGCTATCACACAAAGACAAGATCAAAGTGATGTATTTTTGTCACACCAATTTGCAAGCTTAGAGGAACTTCCGCAAGGTGCGGTTGTTGGTACAACAAGTTTACGAAGAAGAATGCAACTTTTAAATAAAAGACCAGATTTAACTGTAAAAGATTTACGGGGAAATGTAAATACACGACTTAGAAAATTAGCAGAAGGTCAATATGATGCAATTATATTAGCTTGGATTGGTTTACATAGACTTGATTTATTAAAAGATATTCCTTATACAAAAAAACTCCCATTAGAGATGATGATACCACCTATGGGACAAGCAGCACTAGGAATTGAGATAGTAAGTGGCAATGAGAAACTTAGAGAGATAGCATTAAGTGTAAATGATACAAATACTTTTATATGTACTAAAGCTGAAAGAGATTTTATCTCAAAAATAGGTGCTGGTTGTTCTGCACCAGTTGCTTGTAATGCAACTATTCAAAATAATACAATTACACTTCAAGCAATGATTGGCTATCCAGATGGTTCACATATTTTAAAAGAATCTCTTACACAAAACTTATCTACTTGTGAAACTTTAGGTTTTGATTTAGCTCAAAAAATGATTCAAGATGGTGCAATAGATATATTACAAAATGCAGAAAAATTGGCATTTAAAGATGAAATGCCACAAAGGTTATAAAATGAAAATATTTACAAAACTACTTTTAATACTTTTTAGTGTATTTACACTGAATGCCGCTGATTTAATTCATGCAGATTCTTATGCAGATGCACTTAAAAAAGGTGTAGAACAAAATAAACCAGTTGTTTTATTTGCTCACAGTCCTTTTTGCCCTTGGTGTCGAAAAATGGAAGCAGATACGCTTTCGGATGAAGAAGTTATAAACTTTTTAAATAAAAATTTTATCTTTGTAACAGTAGATTTGAGTTTAAGTATGGATATTGAAGATGTTCCAGCAAAATTTTTACCAGAAGGAACACCTACAACATATGTTATTGATCCAAAAACTGAAGAGTTATTATACTCTTTAAGAGGATATAAAAGTAAACAATCTTTTTTAGGAAGATTAAGCCGACCTAGTAATTAATTTTACTTAAATATAGCCCATTTGGACTCGCAAGAGTCCAAGAGATTAATTTCTCTTTAGCAAGCTGTTTTTTCAAATCATCAACAGTTAATTTTCCACTTGATATTTTCATAATAAAATCAACCATCATCCTTATTTGACTTCGAAGATAGGAGTTTGCTTTAAATCTAAAAATATAAAGCTCTTTATACTTATAAAATTTTATATCATATATTTCTCTTATGGTTGAAACAGGTTCACTTCCTTTTTTACTCATATATTCAAAATCATGAATACCATGAAGTACCTTTATGGCATTTTGAATATTTTCCAAATTTATACTTTCATAATATCCTAAATAATTTTGGTTAAATGGTGTTAATTTTTTAGTGGAGATAAGATATCTGTATTCTCTACTTTTTGCACTAAATCTAGCATGAAAATTATCAGCTACATATGATATATTTCTCACATAAATAGAGTTAGGTAGCATTTTATTTAGTGTAGTCTTAAACTTCACTAGGTTATTCCAAAATTCTGGAATATCACACGATATAACTTGTCTAAAAGCATGAACGCCTCTATCTGTTCTTCCACTAAACTCTAATGATGTTTCTATATTGAGTAATTTAAAAACTTCTTCTATTTTAGATTGAATTGTTACATGATTAGGTTGTACTTGAGAGCCGTAAAACAAAGAACCATCATAACTAATTGTAAATTTAATTTTCATCATCTTAATAATATGGTTTAATCTTATATCTATAAAATAAATAACCTACTATAAGCCATATAATAGGAAAATAATATAAGGCATCAGTTTGAAATTTATTACTTAATTCTTTAACTAACACTACAAAAATTACAGTTATGGCTATTCCTATGACTGTACTATAATTTTTATTATATCGTGGATTAAAAAAGCCCATATAAATAATAAAAAATGCAGATATTAGAGGAAATATAGATGATAAAATATAAAATGTCAACTTCTCTTGCTTATCTTTCCAGTAAACAAGAAGATCATTTAATGTTTTTATATCTTTTGTTTGTTCCAATTCATTATTTAAAATCATTTTTTTAAAATCAATTTGACTTACTTTTTCTCCAACTTTTACTACTTTTCCATCATTTAAACTCAAACTCAATGATGTTTTCATATTATTAAGTTGAGCATGCTTTGCAACAATAAAAATATCTTCAAGTTTATTTTGTTGGTATAAAACTATATCTTGATATAAACCATTTTGCTCTTTTTCAACATATATAAGCCACTTACCAAACTGTTGCCCATATTCATTTGCTTTAATGTTAAATTGTGCCTCAGTTTTTTTATTAACCAAAAAAGTTTCTTTTAAAAAAATAGATTTCGGTACTAAGGTTAAAGATACCATAAGTATTAAAAAAGAAGCAGAAATTAAAAGTGGTAAAAACATCTTTAATATTTGAAAAGGATTTAAACCAAAACTCGTAATTACAATCAATTCATATTCACTTGATAATTTTGCTAATGATAATCCTAAAGAGATAAATAATGAAATTGGTATTGTATAAAATAAAATTGTTGCAATATTATAAGCATATAATTCTAGTAATTCAAAAAAATTAATCTGTATTACAGAAGTTAATGACGCGATTTTTACTAAAAATATTATAGATGTCACTGTATATAACGTCAGAAAAATAGGGAAAAATGTATTTGCATATGTTTTATTTAGATATTTTTTTAATATATTATTCATATCACCCTACTTTCCATAAATCACATTCATTATATCTAAGATATAAAATTCACTTAAAAATACTATTATAAATCCTAAAGATAAAAAAGGGATAAATGGTATCTCATTCTCTTTTTTCATTACAATATTTATAATTGATGGAATTATAGCTAAAATAGCTGATAGGAATATAGCTACCATTCCTAGTTTTACTCCTAATATCCCACCAATAAGTGCAAAAATAGGCACATCACCTTCTCCTAAAGATTTTTGTTCTTTTAAACTTTCATCCCCTACAATTTTTGATTTTATATTTTGTATATAAAAAGTTACAAACATTTCTAAAATCACTATTGCCCCAGCAAATATAAAGATTGTAATTATATTTTCAATGTTATAAGTAAATATATACGCTATTGCAATACCTAAAGATATTAAAAGTAAATAATCAGGAACTGCTTTATATTTTAAATCTATAAAGGATAAAACTATTAAACTATAAAATAAACTTAATACCATAAAAAATTGACTAGTTAACCCTAATTTTAAAAATAACAAAAGTGTTACAATTGCCGTTATTATTTCTATAATGGGATAAATAAATGAAATTTTTGTTTTACAATGAGAACAATAACCTTTTAAATACAAATAAGAAAAAAGAGGTATGTTTTCGTACCAATTTATTTGATGTGTACAGTTTGGACAAGTTGATCTTTTGGGTTTAATTAAAGATATACCCAAAGGTAATCTATAAACTAACATAGTTAAAAAACTTCCAAATATAAGTCCAAATATTGTTACAATAATGATACTAAATACCTCCAAATCTTCTCTCTCTTTGATGAAAATCTGAAATAATATCATCTAGTTCAGAACTTGTAAACTCAGGCCAATATGTTTGAGTAAAAAACATTTCTGCATAGGCACATTGCCATAAAAGATAATTTGAAATTCTTATCTCTCCACTTGTTCGTATAAGTAAATCTACATCTGGCATATTTTGTGTATCTAAATTATTATTAATATTTTCTTCTGTTATCTCTAAGTTTTTCTCAACAACTTTTTGTACAGCTCTTGTTATCTCATCACGACTTCCATAATTTAAAGCTAAAACTTGAGTAAGTCCAGTACAATTTTTTGTTTTTTCTTCAACTTCTGTTATTATTGTTTGTAATTTTTTAGAAAACTTTGTCAAATTCCCTATTGCTTTAAATCTTACATTATTTTCTAAATATACTAATAACTCATTTTGAAAATATCTTTCTAATAATTTCATCAAAAATTCAACTTCAATTTTTGGTCGTGCCCAGTTTTCTGTACTAAATGCATATAAAGTAAGATACTTTACACCTATTTTAGAACAATGTGTAGTAATATCTCTTACAACTTTTGCACCCTCTTCATGCCCAGATGTTCTTTTTAATCCTCTCTCTTTTGCCCATCTTCCATTTCCATCCATTATTATGGCAATATGATTGGGAATCAATTCGTTATTCACTAAACTCATCTTTCAATGCATCTAAAAGAAGTAAAGAAATTTCTAACTTTGATGCAGTATTGAATTTTATACTCTTATTTTTTGTAATTAAATCTATCGAATTTGTATCACTTCCAAATTGATTTGTACTGTCTAATATATTTAAACAAGCACCATCTAATGATTTTTTCTCAAGCATATTTGTTGCATTTTGTATTGCAGTATTTTTATCCATCTCAGCTTTAAAACCAATAGTATAAATACCATTCTTATCAATATTTTCTAACATATCAATATTTTGTTTTAACTCTAAATTCCAACTATTTCCAATATCATCTTTTTTAATTTTTCCATTTTGTGGATATTTTGGTATATAATCACTTACAGCTGCTACTGCAAAAAAGAAAGGCTTTTTTTGAATAAGTTGCATATTATTATTATCCATTAAAGTTGCACTTGACATTTTTCCTTTTCTTGCAACTTTTAAACTGTCATTAACAAACTCTAACATCTCATTTGTACTTTGAACTTTTATTATATGAACTGCATTTGGAACTTCTATATTTGAAGTAGTTACCAAACATACATCTGCCCCTTTGTAATACAAGGCAATTGCTAAACTACCCGCCATTTTTCCACTACTAAAATTACTTATATATCTCACATCATCAATTTTTTCAATTGTACCACCACCATTTAGTACTACTTTTCTATCTATCCAATAATTATCTTTTAACAACTCTTGACATGTTTGATGGAAAACATCTTCAACCTCTGCCATCGCACCATCACCAATATCTTGACAAGCTAACTCTTTTGTTACTGAATTTATAATTTTAAAATTACAAAGCTTTAACATCTTTAGACTAGCTTTTGTTAATGGATTGTGCATCATATTTGTATTTGCTGCTGGACAAAGTAATTTTACTCTTGGGTATGCTAAAGCTGTTTGTAGAAGTAAATTATCTGCTATTCCATTTGAAAGTTTATTTATAGTATTTGCCGTTGCTGGTGCTATTACAAAAAGATGTGCCCATTTTCCAATTGCAATATGATTATTGACAGTTTCACAACTCCAATCTTCACTATTCTCATCTAAAACTTTATTTTGAGAAATTGTTTCAAATGTTAAAGGATTTATAAATTTTTTAGAAGATTCTGTCATGATTACTTTTACATTTGCACCAGATTTAATATAAAGTCTTATAAGTTCTAAAGTTTTATAAACAGCAATGCTTCCTGTTACAGCGACAAGAATATTCTTTCCCTCTAATAATCTCATTATTTTTTCTCTTTATTAAAAAATTTATAAAAAAATCCCGGTATTGTTTTTTGTTTTGTACGACTAAGTGCCAAGTCACCTGATTTTACATCACTTGTTATTGTACTTCCAGCTGCTATCATTACATTATCTTCGATAGTTACAGGTGCAACTAATTGCGTATCACTTCCAACAAAAACATTTTTTCCTATTATTGTTTTATATTTATTGATTCCATCATAGTTACAAGTAATAGTTCCAGCTCCAATATTTGAACCTTCATCAATGGTACTATCGCCTAAATAACTTAAATGACCTGCTTTTACACCAGTTAATGTTGATTTTTTAACTTCAACAAAGTTCCCGATATGAGTATCTTTTAAAATACTTAAAGGTCGTATTCGCGCCATTGGTCCAATATCACTATTTTCTAAAATAGAATCTTCAACAACACTATTGGTTTTAATATGAGAATTAACTATTTTACTATTTCCAAGTAGTGTCACTCCATTTTCTAATATTGATTCACCCTCAATTAAAACACCCTCTTCTATATAAATAGTATCAGGCAATCTCATAATCACACCAGCTTGTAAAAACTTCTCTTTAATTCTATTTTGATGAATAACCTCAGCATTTGCTAAATCTAATTTGCTGTTTACACCTTTAAAATTTTCCTCTTTAACTACAATTGGACGCACTTTAATTCCACTTTGTACTGCTATTTCAACTAAATCTGTTATGTAGTACTCTTTTTGTGCATTTTCATTTGTTAGTTTCGGTAAATTTTCCAATAAAAATTGTGTATCAAAACAATAAATTCCAGCATTTGCAGTTCTTATATTCAACTCATAACTAGTACAGTCTTTTTGTTCTATTATTTTTACAACATTTTCTTTATCAATAACAACTCTACCATAACCATCTGCACAGTCTAATTCCAAAACAGACATAGTGAGTTTTTCATCTTTTGTCTCTTTTTCATTAAAAACTGTTAACTGCTCCAATTCACTAGCTTCAATTAAAGGCATATCTCCATTTAAAATTAAAACTTTTTCTTTTTTAGGAGTTATCCCCATAACAGCACCACCTGTTCCTGGATAGTTTTCATGATCTTGAATATGATATGTTATATTTGAAAAATATTTATTCATACTTTCTTCAACAAGTGAAGCTTGATGATATAAAATCACATGGATATCATCACTGAGTTTTTGAGCTTCTTTTATAGAGTAATAAAGCATTTCTCGACCTGAGATTTTGTGTAACACCTTAGGTAATGTTGATTTCATCCGTGTGCCAGCACCTGCTGCTAATATTATAATTGATAGGTTGTTATCCATAGTGTCTCTTTGTAATGTTTTAAAATTATTATACCATAAAACTATTTAATGGTTTTATTTCCTCTTCCCCTTGAATCTCTCCGCTTTCTATAATTCGTACTTTTTTTATCTTTATCATTAAATCTTTTTCTTGAATGGTTTTTTGACTCTCTTTGTATAGGAGTAAGGGATTTATTTGATTTTAAAGAATTTTCACAAAAATTATTTATCTGTATTCTTGCCACTTGTGCTTTGTCTTTATCAGGAAAAATTTCTGGGAATTTATATGATAACCAAAGATAAAGTGATATTTTTTTTACTTCATCTTCTGCTTGTAAAAGTTCAAGTTGTGTTTTTGCGATACCAACTGTTTTTGAACTTGATTTATATTTAATCACTCTATGTGTTAAAACAGCATTGACATATTTTAAATATCCATTTTTAATCAAAGGTGAACGTGTATTAATAGGTGCTGAGCTTAAATGATATTTTTGTTCTAAAGATAATTCACTTTTTGGATCAAGTATGGTTGCTAATTCTATCATTGTTTTAATATTTGTAGCCACAAATGGCCCATCATATTTCATATGTTTTGAAAAGTATTGCAATATTTTTGTTAAACTTTTTGTTCCCAAATGTGTTGAGAGTTCTTCAACTTGTGTTTGAGTAGCTTTAACTTTTACAGGTGGTTTTATAGTAGTCATTGGACTTGTAAACATTTCTGAAATATGCTTTAATACTGATCTACTTGTAGCACCTATATGCCCTATTTCATGATGTCCATATCTTCCTGCACGCCCTGCAATTTGTATCACTTCATTGGAAGTAAGTTTTCGTTTTTCTACCCCATCAAATTTTGTATCTGTTGTAAATAAAAGATGTTTTATAGGAAGATTTAAACCCATTGCAATAGCATCTGTTGCTATTAAAATATCACTTTGTCCTTCTCTAAATCTTTTGGCTTCTTCTCGTCTTACTTCTGGAGATAAGTTTCCATACAACACTGAAACTGTATGAAATTTACTTAGTTTTGCTTTCAATGCCAATACATCTTTTCTACTAAATGCAATTAATGCCGTTGCTTTTTTAATATCTCGTAAAACTGTTTGAGTGGCATCCACTGTTAATGGATTTTTTCTTTTAAATTTTACTATTTCTAATTCTTCACCTAAATAAGAAGCTATTTTTTTTACAATATCTAGTGCATTAACACTTCCTGTCATAATCACTTTTTGTGCTGGTGTCCCAAGAATTGCATTTACCCAAGCCCAACCTCTATCTTCATCATCAAGCATCTGTACTTCATCTATAACAGACACATCAACTTCAAGGTTAAAATTTAACATTTCAATAGTAGAACAAATATGTCCAGCATCTTCATCAAATATCTCTTCTTCCCCTGTCATAAGTGAAGCTGGTACTTTTTGCTCTTTTAAAAACTCATAATTTTCTAATGCTAAAAGTCGTAAAGGTGCCAAATACGTTCCACTATCTGCATTCATTAATTCCTGCATAGCAGCATAAGTTTTTCCACTATTTGTAGGTCCTACAAAAAAATATAATTTTCTATTTAATTCACGAGCCAAAGGATAGAGTGATTTTAAATCACAATTTAAAAGTTGATTAAGTTGTTCTTGAAATGACTGTTTCAAATATGTTGCCTTTTATTTTGATTGGATATAATAACAAATTAAAATAAGATTTAAGGTTAATGATGGATTGTAATTATTTTGGAATTTGTGGTAGTTGTACTTTAGGAAATAAAACTTATGAAGAACAACTCAACTATAAAATAGATATTGAACAAAAACGATTTGAAAATTTTTGGAACAAAAAGATAGCTATCATAAAAAGTAAAGATGGTGCGTTTAGAAATCGAGCAGAATTTAGAATATGGAGAACTTTTGATAAAAATGACAATCCAAAATTTTCTTATGCTATGAATGATATTGATAAAAAACCACTTCCAATAAACTCTTGTAGTATTGTTAGTCAAGCTATAGCAACAATAATGCCAAACTTAATTGACTATATTCAAAACAACGAAATACTAAATCATAAATTATTTTCTTGTGAATTTTTAAGTTCTACTACAAATAATATTTTAGTAACATTAATTTATCACAAAAAACTTGATGAAGTTTGGATAGAAGAGGTAAAAAAACTATCAGAAAAATTACATATAAAAATTATTGGAAGAAGTAGAAAACAAAAAATTATTTTAAGTGATGATTTTATTGATGAAACACTAAAAATAGATAATCAAAAATTCCATTTTCGATACAGTGAAGGTGGTTTTACACAACCAAATCAATATGTAAATGAACAAATGATAACTTGGGTATTAAATAATATTAATGCTTCTGATGATTTATGTGAGCTTTATTGTGGAGGTGGAAACTTTACCATACCATTATCAAAAAAATTCAATAAAGTTTTAGCCACTGAGATTAGTAAAACTTCAATAAAATCTGCAAAAACAAACTGTGAACTTAATAATATCACTAATATAGAGTTTATTAGAATGTCAAGTGAAGAATTTGTTGAAGCTATAAATAAAGTGCGAGAATTTACAAGATTAAAAGATATTAATTTAGATAGTTATAAATTTAATACTCTATTTTTAGATCCACCTCGTGCTGGTTTAGATGAAACAACAACAAAATTAGCACAAAATTTTAAACAAATTATTTATATCTCTTGTAATCCAGAAACCTTACATAGAGATTTAAAAACGTTAACTCAAACACATGAAATAACACAATTTGCATTATTTGACCAATTTGCATATTCAAATCACATAGAATCTGGTGTAATTTTAAAATGTAAGACTTTATAAATACCTTTCTTAATATTATATTAAATTAGTTTTAATTATAATGTAGCGTTATTTGAATAAATGTTAAAAAATAATTTGTTACTTTAAACAATAGGATGACGATATGAAAGCATTACTTGCATTAGAAGAGATGATAAAAGATGATGAAGTACATATTAAACTTGCAAAAAAACAACTTTCTGAACATGAATCTGGAGTTAATAGGTTAACAGCCTTAGTTAAAGCTTCTACAGAAACAAATATTGAAGATAGAACTAACCGTCTTGAAAAAAATAAAGCAATGCTAGCTGAGTTATTAAAACAAGATATTAAAGAGCTAGAAAAACAAGAAAAAATTAAAGAAGCGATAGAGAGAAAAAATTATCTTCACTATCAAAAAATAAGATTAAAACGTGATAAACTAAGAACTAATGATGAAAAATTAGAAGCGATGCTTATCCTAGATGAACTCCCAGCTGATATACTATTTCAAGATGAAGACTTATTTCGAGTCGCTGAACAATCGCTCAAAATGCACCTTTCATTACATGAACAACTACATGATACATTTGCAGAGATTAGACGTGATTTTGAAGATTTAATCAAAGATTTACAAAATGAACAGATATCTGAACTAGGGCTTTTAAATTTTCAAATTCCTGTGGTAGTTTTACATTTTCATACTCTTATTGAAAATATTAAAGAAAACTTAGAAGAGGATAGAAAAGATCAATTTTCAGGTTTTCCAAAATTTGAAGATTGGTGGATTAAAGAGTTATGGATAAATCATCAAGCTTATCTTGGTCTTTACAAATGGAAAACAATCATCTCTTCTTTATGTCAATCATCGGATCAACAAAGAGCGTGGGAAGTCATATTTGCAAACTGGATAAATATAAAAAAACAAATCACTTCAAAAGGGGCATTAGCATTTGAATATAATTTTGCATTTGATACACTAATACGGGATTATTGTGGATTAGAAGAGGAGTTAGCGACAACAAGTTTAGAGTCTATGGAAAAGCTAGTAAACTATTTAACTACTAAAGAAGATTTTACAAAACTAGTATCTTCTAGTAGTCATGAATTGATAACAAAATATACTATATTTAAGAGAGAAAAAATTAATTATAAAGATGTAAAAGGCAAATAATTCAATATGAATGCAATCATAGCAGTCCAAGACTTAATAAAGCAAAATCAAAAAAGAATAAAAATTCTTCAACAACAACTTGACGATCATAACTCTGGCAAAACAAGAATGTCTATTATGGCAGTTGCTTCTACAGAGAATGGACTTGAAAAATCAAAAGAAGCTTTAGAGAAAAATCAGATGATTCTTAATGAATTAATGAAACACGACCTTCAAGAGTTAGAAAAAGAAGAACGTCTCAAAGAAGCTATCAAAAGAAAAAATTATTTTAAATATCAAAAAGTAAGACTCAAAAGAGATATCTCTAAAGATAATGATCAAAAACTTGAAGCTATGATGATTGTTGATGAACTTCCTGCAGATATTAACCTAGAAGATGATGATGTATTTGCAATTGCTGAAACTACGATAAAGTTAGATTTACGAATTCATGATGAACTTGATGATGAACTTGAAGAGATTAAAGAAGATTTTGAAAAACTATTAAAAAATGTATCAAAACAGGATATTAGTAGACTGGGTGTTTTAAACACACATATTCCAGTATTAGTGTTACATCTTTCAGTACTTATTTCAAATATTAAAGAAAATATCAAAGAAGATAATCTTCCAGAATTTAAAGGTTTACCAAAATTTGAAGATTGGTGGATAGAAGAGTTATGGAGTAATCATCAAGCATATTTTGGACTTTTTAAATGGAAACATATTATTTTCTCTTTATGTATTACTAGTGAACAAAAAAGAGCTTGGGAAGTGATATTTTCAAATTGGATTTTTATCAAAAAAGTTTTAAATAAAAAAGGGAAACTTGGATTTGAATACAATTTTGCTTTTGATACTCTTCTTAAATATCATACAGGGTTGGAAGAAGAATTAGAAATTGAACACCTTAAAAATATGGAAAATATCATCCAAGAAATAACAAAAAAAGAAGATTTTTTATCCTATAAAAAATCTCATAATATCGTAACACCATATTTAAACTTCAAATGGGATAAACTTAAAGTAAATCAAAACGAAGAAAAAACAAATTAACAAAATGCAATATTTTTTCAACTCTTAATCTCTTTTAACTATAATACCATTATTAAATCATTAGGATTATAGATTATGGCAAAGAAAAAAACATCTACATTTGAATGTCAACATTGTGGAGAACAAAGTTCAAAATGGCTAGGAAAGTGTCCTAGCTGTGGCGCTTGGGATAGTTTTATAGAACTTAGCAGTGAACAAATAGAGATTGTAAAACAAATCAATAAACTTTCAAATGAACCTTCACGTGCTATTCCAATTACACAAATTGAACAAGATAATGTTACACGATTTTCGACACATAATGAAGAGTTTGATTTAGTTTTGGGCGGTGGTGTTGTTCCTGGAAGTCTTACTCTAATTGGGGGAAGTCCAGGGGTAGGAAAATCAACATTACTTTTAAAAATTGCAGGAAATTTAGCTAAAACAGGTAAAAAAGTTTTATATGTAAGTGGAGAAGAATCTGGTGGGCAAATAAAAATGCGAGCAACCAGACTCAATGCAAATGAAGATAATCTTTTCTTACTTTCAGAAATCTCACTTGAAGCAATACAGGATGAACTTTTACGACAAGATTATGAAATAGCCATTATAGACTCTATTCAAACAATTTATAGTGATAAATTAACCAGTGCACCAGGAAGTGTTTCTCAAGTGAGAGAAATCACATTTGAACTTATGAGAAAAGCCAAAGATGCAAGTATAGCTATGTTTATTATTGGGCATATCACAAAAGATGGAAGTATTGCAGGACCAAGAGTTTTAGAACATATGGTTGATACGGTTTTATATTTTGAAGGAGAAAGCAGTAAAGAGATACGAATGCTTCGTGGATTTAAAAACAGATTTGGAAGTACAAGTGAAATAGGTATTTTTGAGATGACTCAAAATGGGCTTGAAAGTGCAAAAGATATCAATAGAAGATTTTTTGATTCAAGAAAAAACCAAAGTGGTAGCTGTTTAACAGTTGCAGTTGAAGGAAGTCGTGCTTTAATTTTAGAAGTTCAAGCATTAGTTACTGAATCAACCTATCCTAATCCAAAAAGAAGTGCTACAGGATTTGATACAAACAGACTTAATATGCTTTTAGCACTTTTGGAGAAAAAACTTGATTTACCGCTTAATTCTTATGATGTATTTATCAATATAAGTGGTGGAATTAAAGTAAAAGAAAGCTCATGTGATTTAGCAGTAATTGCTGCTATTATTAGTAGTTTTAGAAATCGTCCAATTTCTAAAGAAAGTGTCTTTATAGGGGAAGTGAGTTTAACAGGAGAAATCAAAGATGTGTATAGTATGGAAACACGTCTTAAAGAAGCAAATTCGCAAGGAATTAAAAAAGCAATCATAGCTGAAAAACCTAGTATGAAAACTGATTTAAAATGTTTTGTAGTAGATGAAGTTGTAAAGATGTTAGAACTTTTTTAGTACACTTTAGATAAAATAACTCCTATTTCAATAAAATGATAGAGGGAAAGAATGGTAGATTATTATTATACTAATGCAATAATGGGAGAACGACCAAAAGTTGTAAATCCAAATAAAGAATTTTTAGAAGAATTAACTCCTGTAGGATTTCAAAAAATGGTGGATGCATTTTATGAAATTGTAATAGAAAGTGATATTGCACACTATTTTCCTGATGATGAAGAGGAATTAGCACTTATCAAAAAAAGAAATGGTTCTTATTTTATGATGATTTGTGGAGGAGATGAAAGATACATCTCAAAATATGGTGGAGACTTTGATCAAATAAAAACTCATGAAATGTTCTCTATTCCAAATAAAGCAAGAATCGTATGGCTTGGTTGTTGGGAAGAAGTTTTAAAAGATATTGAAGATAAAGTAGAACATGAACATATTCAATCATATTGGAATTGGCTAGAAGTATTCTCAAAACATATTGTAAATTATGAAAATGATAGAGAAACTTTAGAACAAAAAGCAACTACAGGATGTCCTTTTGGGCATGATAAAAAATAATTAAAAGGATTAAGTATGTCAAGAGATATGTGTGCTGATATGAAAATGGAAGAGGGATACATGAGAATGAGTGTTGAATACAACAACGATGAAAGCAAGAAAAAAATTCAAGCTGCAATTGGTGTTATAGAGAAAAAAATGCAAATTTTCCCTAGTGTTATTCGACGTGCAATTAGTGATACTGCTGGAAATTTTTCAATTGAATTTGAAACAGAAGGAATTGGTCGAGAGAGTGGTGAGTTTTGTGAAGCTTTAATGCATGAGTTAGGCATTAATAAGTGTTCAATTTAGTATTTGAAAATAATTCTAACTATGAAATTAGTGTTGATTTTTTAAATAATATCGCACAAAGTTTATCAGATGAAGAGATAGAATTTATTCTTACAGATAATGAAGAGATTCATGAAATAAATTTAACAACACGAGGAATTGATAAACCTACTGATGTATTAAGTTTTCCATATGAGAAAATGCCAAATACACCACTAGGTTCTATCGTAATTTCAGCGGATTTTGTTGCTTTAAAATCAAAAGAATATAATCATAGTTTTGAAGATGAACTTTCATTACTTTTTATCCATGGATTATTACATCTACTTGGATATGATCATGAAACAGATAGTGGAGAACACAGACAAAAAGAGGAAGAATTAATAAAAAAATTCAATCTTCCAGATAGTTTAATAATAAGGAACAGTTAAGTGGATATAGTAATATTTATAGTCTCAATGGGCGCATTAATTTATGGTGCAGATTTTATTATCGAACAAAGTGAAAAGATAGCACTACATTTTAATATTTCTCCATTTGTAATAGGAGCAACTCTTATAGCTGTTGGGACTAGTTTACCAGAAATGGCTGTAAGTATGGGAGCTTCTTTAAAAGGAAATGGTGATATTGCTGTTGCAAATGTAATAGGAAGTACTATTTTCAATATTTCTCTTGTATTAGGGGCTGTTTTTTTAATAGCAAAAAAAATAGAACCAACAAGAGATTTGTTTGCTAAAGATTCTTCTTGGTCACTTTTCCCTATACTTATTTTTATCTTAATGAGTATAGATGGTAAACTTAGTCAGCTAGATGGTTTTTTATTTGTAATGCTTATGGGTGCTTATTTGCTTTTTCTTGTTCAAAGTAATCAAATGGAAGAGATTGATGAAGGGTTGGCAAATGAACCATTTGCTTGGGGCAAATCAATAACTCTTTTAACAATTGGTTTTATCTTTGTTGTTGGTGGTGCTGATTTTGCTGTTGACAGTGCAAGTAATATTGCAAGAACTTTTGGAATTAGTGAGTGGATTATAGGATTATTTTTAGTTGCTTTTGGAACAAGTTTACCAGAACTCGTTGTAAGTATACAAGCAGCAAGAAATAATAATGCAGATATGGCAATAGGTGCAATTATTGGAAGTAATGTGGCAAACTTTACAATGGTATTAGGATTGAGTTCTATTCTTAATCCATTAAATGTAAATCTTAATGCAAACTTTTTTGATGTATTAGCAGCGTTAATAGTATCTGTAATGTTAGTATTTATTACAGCAAACAAATTGTATAATAAAAGTGCTGGTATTGTTATGATGACAGTATTAATACTTGTTATATCGAACAGTTTTTAAACTTTAGGAGAGAATTTATTATGTTACATGAAAAACTTTTACAGCAACAACTAGCATCTCAAAACACAGAACCAAACTTTAATACTTTGCCATCACATATTATGACAACACTTGATAATATGGCTTTTGGTATAGCGCAAAAAGAGGGATTAGATTCTTTTGAGATAAAACAAAAACTTGTTACAAATATTAATAAACTCAGTGATTTAGATATGAAATATTTAGTTGATCAAATGTCTATGTTAATAGAAAAATCAGCACAAGACAATGAAACTATTAGTGATAAAAATGTTGAAAAAGCTTTTATCAGTTTTTTAATTAGGTTATTCTACTAAAGCTATGATTATCAATTCATCAAAAGTCAAATCTGAAGCACTACTGCTATTTTGTAGAGAGTTAATACTTTCTTATGAAAATAGTGATGATAGTATTTTCGATATATCAACGGATATAAAAACTTTTATTGATGAACAAACAAAACAATTGCATAAAGCGATTAATGTTGCAATACAACCAAATGATTATTATATGAGAAATACAAGAGTTACTCGTATTGCAATAATCATTAAAACCTATGAACATATAAATAAAAACATTTCAAAACAATTTGCAAAAGGTGATGTTTTTAATCCTGCTATGCTTTGTTTCGCTCTACTGTCTACTTGGTTTGCAGAATTAAGTATCACAGAAGATGATAAAGAATTTTTATATTTTAATATATATCCTTATAGTGAAATATACGATAAATTATTATTAAACATTGATAATATTCAATATAAACAATTAAATCTTAAAATGCTTCAAATAGCAGAAGATACGATTTTTAAACTCAATAATTATAGGTTTAAATAATGTTAGAATTAGAACTCTTAGATTATCGAGATCCATTAATTGGTGTCATTGTTATATTTACAATAGTATTTATAGCATCATTTTTAACCTACTCACTCAATATCTACAAAGAAAAACAATCAAGAAAAGAGTATAGAAAACTTTTACAAAGATTTGAATTAGGAACTTTAAAAGAGGAAGACTATACACATCTTTATTCTACTTATAATCTTCCTTTTGATTCTATTATACTTTTAGCATCTTCATTTATCCATGAAGGTAAACACAATAAAGCTATCTCAGTATATCTAGCACTTTTGGAGCATGTAAAAGAGCCTGTTAAAAAAGAGGAACTTTTGGAATTACTAGGAAATGCATATTTCAAAAGTGGTTTGTTACAACGAAGTAAAGATATTTATTTAAAAATATTGAAATTTCGTCCAAGAAATAAAGTTGCATTAAAACACCTTCTTCTTATTTTCCAAAATTTAAATGAATACACAAGAGCAAACGAAGTATTAGATGCCTTAGAAGAACTTGATGAAGATATTATTAAAGAAAGAATTTATCTTAATATTTTAACCATTATTGATGATCCTATTTTAAGTTTTGAAAAAAAATCTACACACCTTTTTGAACACTTTGTTGCAAATAAAAACCTTGAAAGAATTATTGCTAATTATCTTATAAAATTTAACAAAGAACTTTTTTGGGAACAAATAGAGCAATTTAATCCTATGAAAATTATTGATTATTTATGGTATTTAGATTTTGAAGATATTGATTGGGAAAAAGTAAGTGCCTCTGATACACTCAAAGAGATTTATAGTGCCAAAGGTTTTATTTTAGATGAAGCAAAACAAAGTAAAAATTTTGAACTTAATGCGCTTATTTCAGTAAAACACTCACCTGTCAAATCAGAACTTGATTTAAATTTTGAGTTTATCTGTTCTAAATGTAAAAAAACACACCCAATTTTTGAATCGAGATGTCCTCATTGTAATGACCTTTTTTCTTTTGCAGTTGAGCCAAAATTAGGAAAACCAACTATTAATTTAGCAAGTTTAGTTTAGGAAAAATATGGCAAAAAAAATTAAACTGTATAGTGATGGTTCTAGTCTAGGAAACCCAGGACCTGGTGGTTGGGGTACAATTTTAGAGTTCAATGGTCATGAAAAAGAACTCAGCGGAGGTGATTCTTACACTACAAATAACCAAATGGAACTTCAAGGGGTCATTGAAGGTTTAAAAGCTTTAAAAGAACCATGTTTTGTGGAACTTTATAGTGATAGTAAATATGTAGTTCAAGCTATCAATGAATGGCTTACGAACTGGATAAAAAACAATTGGAGAACAGCAGGGAAACAACCTGTAAAAAATTTAGAACTTTGGCAAGAGTATCTAGAAGTATCAAAATTACACACTGTTCAAGCAAATTGGGTAAAAGGGCATGCAGGACATCCACAAAATGAAAGATGTGATATACTTGCAAAAAACGAAGCTGAAAAACTCAGAGGGTAACTTATGAATGTAATACGAAATAATAAACTTTTAGAAAAAAAAGCTGTTGCTGGTTTTATTCTCAAACCAAACTGTTTTGATATAAAAGATATTTATTTAGATATAAAAAAAACATTTGAAAATTTTAATATTACTGTACTTCTTGAAAAAAAAAGTGCCAATGAACTTAAAATGGATTGTGGAATTGATTTTGATGAATTATGTCAAAAAAGTGATTTTTTAGTAACTTTAGGTGGAGATGGTACTCTTATCTCTGTTGCTAGACGAGGATTTCATTATCAAAAAGCAGTTATGGGTATCAACTTAGGGCATTTGGGTTTTCTTACAGATATTATGCCAGATGAGATACAATCATTTTTAGAAAAATTTACACAAGATCAATATAGAATCGATCATCGTATGATGATAAAAGCTACGATAAATGATGAAGAGATAGTTGCTTTTAATGATGTAGTTATTTCAAGAGAAAATGTTACAGGAATGATAACACTTGATGCAAGAGTTAATGAAAGATTATTTAATAAATATACAGGAGATGGACTTATTATCTCAACACCAACAGGTTCAACAGCCTATAATCTTTCTTGTAATGGACCAGTAGTATATCCACTAACTGATGCATTTATCGTGACACCTATTTCAGCACACTCTTTAACACAAAGACCGTTAGTTTTACCTGCTGATTTTAAAATAACATTTGAAAATAAAAACAAACAAAGTGCCATAGCTATTATAGATGGTCACGATACTTATGAGTTAAAACCAAATGAGATCATCACTATACAAATAGCTTCTTCAAAAGCACAACTGATACATAGAAGTGAAAGAAACTATTTTGATGTATTAAATAAAAAATTACATTGGGGTGCAAATTGATTAGTAGATTTTATTTAGAAAACTATTTGTCATTTGAACAAATAGAGTTAGAGTTTCAAAAAGGATTAGTAGTATTTACAGGGCCTAGCGGTGCTGGAAAGTCTGTTTTGATGAGTTCTATTTTAGCTTTATTTGGTTCAACTGATACAAAAGCTACTATTAGTGAAGTGTTACTAGAAAACTTAAAAATTGAAGATGAAAGTTATGGAATAGAGAATGAAGATGATATTATCATCAAACAAAATACCTCTACAAAAACAAGATATTTTTTAAACAACCAAATCATCTCAAAGAAAAATCTTAAAGATTTTACTACAACTTTTTCTAAACATCTTCATTTAAAAGATACGAGTGATTTTGATAGCCATAAAATCATCTCTTTTTTAGATTTTTTAACTTCTACAAATCATAACTCTTACAAAGCAATTTTAGAAGAATTTCAAACAAAATATGAAGAGTTTCATACTTTACAAAAAAAATTCACAAAAATACAAAATGATGAAAAAGAACTCGATGACCTCATCGAATACACAAAATTTGAGATAGAAAAGATAGAAAAACTTGACCCAAAAGAGGATGAGTATGATGAGTTAAAACATATCAAAGATAACCTATCGAAAAAAGATAAAGTAGATGAAGTTTTAAGCGAAATTCAACCATATCTAAACAACACTCACAAAATCTCTAGTGCTTTACATCTTATTGATGAAGATAGTACTTTTTTTGATGAAGCTATAAATGAAGTAAATAATATCTTTGAAAAATTTTATGATAGTTTATCTTCAAATGATGATATGGATATAGAACAAATCCTAACACGAATAGAAGAACTCTCTTCATTAAATAAAAAATTTGGTGGAGTAAAAGAGGCTTTAGAATACAAAAAAGAGAAAGAAAAAGAACTAGAAGGGTATGAAAATATCTCTTTTGAGAAAGCTATTTTAGAAAAAAATATCAATAAATTATCAAGTGAATTAGAGAGTTTAGCAGAAACTATCTCTAGTAAAAGAAAAGAGAACTTACCACTTCTAGAATCAAAAATAAATGAGTATCTCAAATTTTTATATCTTGAAAATCTTCATATAAATATGGAAATCAAAAGTTTAGATGCAAGTGGTATTGACACTATAGAATTTACACTAAACAATACAAAACTAGACAAAATAAGTAGTGGTGAGTTCAATCGTCTAAGACTTGCTCTTTTAACTGCTAGAAGTCACTACGAGATAGATACAAATGGGATATTATTCTTAGATGAGATTGATGCAAACTTAAGTGGAAAAGAATCTGCAAGTATCGCACAAGTTTTAAATAAACTTTCACAAAACTATCAAATATTTGCTATCTCTCACCAACCACAACTAAGTGCTACAGCTCACCAACATTTCTTAGTAAAAAAAGAGAATAATATCTCTTTTGTAAAACCTCTAAACAAAGAGGAAAGAATCAATGAGATTGCAAGGATGATAAGTGGAGAAAATATCACTACTGAAGCTTTAGAGTTTTCTAAACAACTTTTACAGTAATTTATATACTCATAACTAAGTCAAATCCAGCATTCAATTTTTTTAAGATTAACAAAAAAATTACGCGCGATTTGAAGATATATAGCCAAGTATTTAATACCTTTATTACTGAAGATTCATAAAAAGTAGTTAACGACTAAAGCTATTTTATTTAATCTTAAAAAAATTGAATGCTGGATTTATGACACGCCTATGGTACATAAGCTATTTTATTGATTCCCATTCCAGCTTCAAATCCACACATAAGATTTGCATTTACAACTGCTTGAGATGAAGCCCCTCGAAGTAGATTATCAATACTGCTATTGATAAAAATTGCATCACCATTTTGCTCTACGAAAATATCACAAAAGTTTGTACCCGCTGTTGATTTTATATCTACTGGTGTTTCTTTTACTCGTACAAATTCACTATTTTTATAAAACTCTTTTAAAATTGCTTTTGCATCTATCTTTTCATCTATTGTAGTATATACACTCACAAGCATCCCACGAGTTGCTGGGATAAGATGTGGCACGAAGCTTACTTTTAACTCTTTGTTTTTTAGGAGTTTTGCTTTTTCTATGATCTCTGGCATATGTCGATGTTTAAATGGATTGTATGCGAAAATATTATCATTGATAGTTACATAGTGTGTTGTGTCACTGAGTTTCTTTCCAGCACCACTTACTCCACTTTTTGCATCGATGAAAACATTTGAACTCTCATCTATAAACTCTACAAATGGTAAAAGTGCTAAAAGTGTAGCTGTAGGATAACACCCTGGGTTTGCTACAAGATTTGCTTTTTTTATCTCAGCTTCATAAAACTCTGGGAGTCCATATACAGAACTTGGTAAGTTCTCTTTATCTTCATGTGAACAATAGTGTTTCTCATAAGTTTCAAGTTCAAGTCGATAATCAGCACTCAAATCTACAACTTTAACACCAAGTGCTAACAACTCTTTAGCAAATGACATAGATGTTTTATGAGGCAGTGCAAGAAAACAAAGTTCTGAAACTTCTGCTATAGCTTTAGGGTCTGCTTTTTGTACATCCATTGAGATAACATTTGTCAAACAAGGGTGTAGTGCATCTATAGTAGTATCCCCTTCACTATTTGCTATATATGTTAAGTTAAATTGTGGATGTGTATGTAAAATTTTAACTAGTTCAAGTCCAGTATATCCAGTAGCTCCAACTATTGAAACATTTGTTTTCATTTTTTTCCTCGAGTTTCTCTTTGATTTTTGTCATTATATAGAAAAGTGAATTATAGACTGCTTTTTAGCTATATCTTTTAAATTGTTTTGTAAATTATGACTTAATGATATGAAAAATCAATAAATACATATCAAAAATGATACGAATATTCTATTGTTTCATATCAAGTAACGCTACAAAATCATCAATACTATTGAGCCAAGATTGTATCAAATCATCGGAAGCATTCATATTGAGTAAGTCTTCTATACTTCTATATATGAGTAAGGTATATGGATATTGTTTGATTAGTTCTTCTATATGAACTATGATAACTATTTGTAACTTTTTTAGCTTTTCTTTTGGATTTGCATATCTATAGATTTTAGGAATATGTACTATGTTCGTTTGCGATATTGAATCAAACTGTTCTTTTTTTGAAAGAATTTCTAAAGCGACTTCAACATCATTTGCCAACTCTAAAGCACCTTGCATCCATATCTTAACCATAGTATCACTTGCATTTTTTGACATAAGTATAGAGATAGTATCTGAAATATCTCGACTATACGGACATATTTTCTCTAGTTCAATAATATTTTTATCTATCTTCTTCTTTAGTATTTTTAATTTTGAAAGTGAGATTTTATATCCTTTTACATAGTAATTACTAGTTGATAAAGAAATTATATAATTATAAAATTAGGCAAAACTTAAATAGTAATTACTAGTAATTAGGAAAATTGTGAATATTGAAAATTTAGATGAAAAAATAGTTGATGAATTTTATATAAATATTGGGAAAAATGTTAAACGACTAAGAGAAGAAAAAGGCTTAACACAACTCCAACTTTCACAAGCATTAGGTTTTAAATCTGTTGGTTTAGTTTCGCAATCAGAACTATATCTAAAAAAACAACATTTTAATTTAAAACATTTATACCTTATCTCTTTAATTTTAGAGTGCGATATGAATGAGTTTTTTAAATAGTATAATTAATCTATACTACCGTGATAATTGGCTTTTATCACAATTACTAGAATATTCTAAAAACCCAGATTTCTTACAATTGTGATAATATTCGTCAATATCTTTATTTACTTGTAAAAAATTGTATTTAAAATTTCTTAATTTTATTTTTTCTAAACAATCTTTGCTAGGTAAGTAATCACTCTTTTTTAAATTACAACTTGAACAACTTAATACTAAATTCCATATTTCATCATCATAAACATAACTCCATGGAATAAAATGATCTACATGAATATTATTATCTAAATTACAACCACAATAAAAGCATCTATTTGATTTATCTATTGAAAGTAGCATTTTCTTATATTTTAAAAGAGAGTTTCTTTTGGTTTTGCCAAGATTCTCAATCTTTGCTATTAATTTTGGAGTAAAATTTGTTTTTTCTAAAAATTTAGCCCATTCTAAAATAAGTGCTTTGTGAAAGAGTTCATAATTGGTTTTAAAATAAACTACTGCTTTTTCATTTAAAATAATATATCTATTTTCTTGCTTTGGAATTTTATATTTTTTTAAACTTTTTTCATGATTGTGTTTATAAAATAAATTTGATTCGTCTGGTTGAAATCTTGGAATTACATCATATAAACATTTTTGTTTAATCTCTTGAATAATATTATTTTTAAAATTATTTTTTTGAAAATATTTATCAAAACTATCTGCAATATATTCAGTCCCACAATAGTTTTGAATAATTGAAATAACTTGAGGTTGAGAATTTTGTTTAAAATCTTGTTTAATTTTATATTTACACTCTTGAAACCAATAATACTTTAAAAAAGCTTCCGCAATATCATCATATGAAATTTTTATTTCTTTTATATCTGTGCTATTAAAGGCAATCTCTAATAAAAATTTTCCTAATGCAAACTTATATGTATTGTCTTTCCTACCCTTCGTAATTATGTGTAAAAAAAGTTGTTCTAAATCTTGTTTCATATAATTACTTTAGCATTGTTTTTCTAAAATTAAAATCAACCATATAATACCATCTCTATTTAAACCATCATTATTAACTTTAGTTTCAAGTATTTTAAATCCAACATCTTTACACATATTTAACCATTCTTCTTGTTCTAAAATAAGAAAGAATCTACCTTTTTCATCAAACCCATTTTCATTCACATCATTTCTAGATAAAGATACTGACATTAAAAATTTTCCACCATCATTTAACAAATTAAATATATTATAAATAGTTTTTTTAATGTCGTTTTCTTCTAAGTGCATCAGTGTAGCAATAGAATAAATTCCATTAAATTTTATATTAAAATTTAAATCATTCGGTAAAATTTTATGAAATAAATTGTTCGATAGTTCAGGGTGAATTTTTTTGGATTCCACAATCATTTTTTCAGAACCATCTACAGCAGTAATATTATACCCATTAGATAACATAAAAAAAGCATCTCTTCCTGAGCCACAACCAATTTCTAAAAGGTTATAATTTTTCGAAAATGTTTTTAATAATAAATCTTGGATTTCTTGAACATCAGCAAGTTCATATTGTTCTGTAAGTAGTGGTGCATTTGATGAATAATAATTTAATGTTTTACTCAACATACTCACCTTTTATAGAAGTTAATAGCTATCTTTGTGGCTTTTATTTACTTTATAAAGTAGAATTTAACAAATTCTATCCTCATCATAATACACTTCTTCTATCTCAAACTCTTTTTTCCCACCTGGAAGTTGTGCTATACACTCATCCCCTACACTTTTTCCTAAAAGTTGTTTTGCTAAAGGAGAGTGGAAAGATATTTTTCCCTCATCTGGATTGCTGTGTGATGAAGCAACTATAGTGTAAGTTATCTCTTCATCTGTATCGACATCGATAAGTTTTATTGTTGAACCAAAGCTTATCTTATCGTGTGCCAATGTTGATGGGTCTATTATCACAACTCTTGTGATAAGGTCTTCTAATTCTGCTATTTTTTTATTGATATTTGCTTGGTCTTCTTTTGCTGCATGGTATTCTGCATTTTCTTTTAAGTCACCTAGTTGTCTAGCCTCTTCAATAGCAACTAATATTTTTGGTCTTTGAACTAATTTCATCTCATTTAATGTTGATGTTAAAGTATCGTAATCTGCACTTGTCATTGGTTCTTTTTGCATTATTTTTTACCCTTTTCTTTTAGTTCTCTTTTCCAATCTTTTTCAAACTTTTTTCGTTTTAAAAAAGATAAATGTTCTATAAAAACATGACCACTTAGGTGTTCCATCTCATGTTGCCATGCAACAGCTAAAAAGTCTTCTGCTTCCATCGTTTGTTTTTCACCGTGTCTATTGTAATATTCAACTATCACATGCTCAGCTCGTTTTACTTCTGCATGAAATCCAGGGACACTTAAACATCCTTCATTAAATACTAGTTCTCCATCTTTATGTGTTATAACAGGATTGATAGCCTCGATTAAATTTTCTGGCTGTTGTGTTCCATCATCAAGTTCCCCTTCGTTGTCAATAGGGATATTGATGATTAAAACATTTAGATCAACACCAATTTGTATGGCAGCAAGACCAACACCACCTGCACTTAACATTGTATCATTCATATCATCAAGCAAAGTATGAAGTGTTTCATCAAACACTTCTACATCTCTTGATTTTTTTCTCAATATTGGATTTGGGTATGTTACTATCTCTCTAACCATAAAAACTCTCTATTCGTGTCTTGCTATAACTTTATCTACAAGTCCATAATCACAAGCTTCTTGTGCAGACATGAAGTTATCTCTATCTGTATCAAGAGCAATTTTTTCAACATCTTGACCTGTATGTTTTGCTAAAAGTTGATTTAACTCATCTTTCATTCTTAATATCTCTTTTGCTTGGATAGCTATATCTGTAGCTTGACCTTGCGCTCCACCTAATGGTTGGTGTATCATAATTCTACTATGTGGTAAAGAATATCTTTTCCCTTTTGTTCCTGAACTTAATAGAAAAGCACCCATTGAAGCAGCTTGTCCTATACAAATAGTACAAATATCTGGTTTGATATAATTCATAGTATCAAAGATTGACATACCAGAAGTTACAACTCCACCTGGAGAGTTGATGTAAAGGTAGATATCTTTTTCTGGATCTTCAGCTTCTAAAAATAATAACTGTGCAACTATTGTTGATGCTACAGCATCATTTACTTCACCACTTAACATAATAATTCTATCTTTTAAAAGACGAGAGTAGATATCGTAACTTCTCTCACCTCTCCCTGTTTGTTCAACAACAACTGGTATATAAGACATTATTTTCCTGCTTTCTCATCTAAAAGTTTTGTAATAACTTTTTGCTCAATCATAGACATTTTAATAGCTGGTAAGTATCCTGCTTCTTGGTATTGTTTGATTAGAGCTTGACCATCTTGACCTTGCATCATCGCTTCGTAGTATAAAGTTTGTGTAACTTCTTGATCAGTTACTTCTACTTTTTCAGCTTTTGCTAACGCATCAATAATAAATGTAGCTTTTACACTTTTTGTAGCTTCTGGAGTTGCTTCTTCTCTCATTTTTTCTATTTTGTCTTTGTTTTCTTGAAGTTCTTTGATCTCTTCATCACTCATAGCTCTTACTTGGTTGTTAAGAACTTGGCTAATCTCTTGATCTAAAACTGTTGTAGGAACTGCAAAGTCAATTTTTTCTACTAATGCTTCAAGATATGCTGGTTTTAACTCTTCATTGTAGTATTTTGCTGTTTTTTCTAATTTGATTTGTTCTTTCATTTTTTCTTTTAACATCTCAACATTAGCACCCTCTTCTTGAGGTAATACTTTTTTAGCAAATTCATCATCAATTACAGGCTCAGCTTTTTCTTGAATCTCATGTAATTTTACTTTAAATACAACATCTGCACCTGCTAAATGTGTAGCTTGGTAATTTTTTGGGAATGTTACAGTTATCTCTTTTTCTTCATCGTATTTCATACCGATTACTTGATCTTCAAATCCTGGAATAAATGAACCTGAACCGATTTCTAATGTATGTTTTTCAGCTTTTCCACCTTCAAATGCTACACCATCTTTAAATCCTTCAAAATCAATAACAGCGAAGTCACCCTCTTTTACTGCTCTTTTTCTTTTGATTTTTTCTAATGGTGCAGAGTGTGCTGCTATCTCATTTAATTTTTCATCAATCTCTTTAGCTGTGATTTTCTTTGTTTTGATCTCTGGTAATAATGCTTTATAATCACCTAAATCAAATTGTGGTCTAGAAGATAGTTGAATCTCAACATCTATATCACCGTTGTCTTTTTTATCAAATTTTGTAATTGATGGTTCACCAATTAAATCACTATTTGCTATTTTTAACTCTGTCATTGCTGCATTTAAAACAGCTCTTAAAGCTTCACCCTCAGCATCTTGTTTTAATTTTTCAGCATATCTGCTTTTTACAACTGCAACAGGAACTTTCCCTTTTCTAAATCCTTGTACATCAAGTGTTTTAGCTGCTTGTTGTGCTATTTTAGTTAAGCTTTCATCAATTGCTGCTGCTTGTAGTGTTGCAGTTACAACTGCGTTTGCTTCATCTATTTTCTTTGCATTAAATTCCATTATGTTCGAACTCCATATTTAATATTTTGGGCTGATTTTAGCAAAAATTAGCTTATAGATAACTAGAAGTTTTTTTTTAGATTGATTTTGGTGACTTAAAGTGATTTTAGATATAATTCGCAAATAGATACATATAGATACAAAAGGGACGATATAATGAGAGGATACAAACTATTTTCAGGGTCTGCAAATCCAGAGTTTTCAAAAAAAATTGCTGATTATTTAAAAGTTAGCTTAGGTGAAATACAATTAAATAGATTTAGTGATGGTGAAATTAACGTAAACATTACAGAGAGTGTAAGAGGAAGAGATGTATATATCATCCAACCTACTTGTGCACCTACAAATGATAACCTAATGGAACTTTTAATTATGACTGATGCTTTTAAAAGAAGTAATGCAGGAACTGTTACAGCTGTAATTCCATATTTTGGATATGCAAGACAAGACAGAAAAGCAGCGCCAAGAGTTCCAATCTCTGCAAAACTAGTAGCTTCGATGATTGAAAGAGCTGGTATTGACCAAGTTATTACAGTAGACTTACATGCTGCACAAATTCAAGGATTTTTTAATATCCCTGTTGATAATTTATATGGTTCAATTATATTTACAGATTATTTAAAACAAAAAAATCTTCCAAATCCAATCATTGCCTCTCCAGATATTGGTGGTGTTGCACGAGCTAGAAACTATGCACAAAAACTTGGACTTGATCTTGTAATCGTTGATAAAAGAAGAGAGAAAGCAAATGAATCTGAAGTTATGAATATCATTGGTGACGTAACTGGTAAAGATGTTATTTTAGTAGATGATATGGTTGATACAGCAGGAACTCTTGTAAAAGCAGCTGAAGTATTAAAATCTCGTGGAGCAACATCTGTTATGGCTTGTTGTACTCATGGTGTTTTAAGTGGACCAGCTTATGAAAGACTTGAAAGTGGTGCATTAGATGAACTTGTTATCACTGATACTATCCCATTAAAACAAGCTTGCTCAAAAATTACAGTTTTAACAGCAACAAAAATATTTGCAGAAACAATTAGAAGAATATCAAATAACGAATCTGTTAATGATATTTTTAGCGTAGAATAAACTTAACTTAACCTATATTAAGTGATATAAATTCTTAATTTATATCACTTTTCTTTTCAATAAATCATAACTAAAAATTAACTATATTATAATAATTTATAAAGTTACAAAATTTCTCAAAATAGCAACTCACTAGAAACTTTTATATACTAAAATATTTGAAATAAAAACTATTGAGGGGTTTTGCTATGAAAATGATTATTAGAAGTTCAAATGGAGATATCAAAGAACAAGAGATAACGAGTAATATGAATATTTCACCTACACAAGGTGAACAAATTTATTTTACTGGAGTACAAAGTTATCAATTTCAGTTAATCAATGATAATAATACAATGAATGTATATTTCATGACAAATAATGGAGAAAGAATAAATATTGTACTTAACAATATGGCAGAATTAATTCAACAAAATAATCCAATGGATCCATTTAGTATTGATACTATTTTTGGTGTTTCAACAAACATAGAAGGTGATAAACAAATTGATGCTGCTCTACACAATCCAGAATTTGAAAGTGGTGAGATAGTAGAAGCATTAAAAGAAGCTTTATCTTTAGATGGTTCAACACTTGCTGGTGGTGCTGTAATAGATGATTTCCAAGCTATGCTTGATAATATGGAAGCAACAGCTGCTGGTGCTGGTCCGCAAGATACTGCATTTTTATCAGAAGAAGATAGAAATCAAGAAGCTACTGGTAATGGAGCAGAAGATGATCGTGTTAGACCTGAAAACCCTGAGAGTCCTACAACTACAAATACTCCCCCTTCAAATAGCCCATTCTATACAAATACTACAGCTAGTTTAAGTGGACTTGATGTTAATGAAGATCAAGACAGCAGTACTTTTACACTTAGCCTTTCACAAGCACCTTTTACTACTATGACTATGGTTGTTAATATCAATGGCGTACCAACAACTTATACTATCCCTGCTGGTACTACTAGTTTTGATTTTGATATAGCTACAAAAGATAGTGATGTGTATATTGACCCAGATACTGTAACTGTAAATATAGTGAGTCTTACAGGTGGTGGGTTTGATGCTATTGAGATTACGAACTCAACAGTTACTATTAATGTAACAGATACAATTGATACTACTAAAGTAACTGTAACAACAGCGGATGTAAATGAGAATGCAGAGAATGTAACATTTAACTTTGAAACTACAAACCCACCACAAGCTGGAACAACTGCTACATTAACAGTTGAAGTTGGAGGAACAGAATACACTGTAACCTTAGATGCAAACGGTAAAGGTTCATTAGATATTCCTTCTAAAGATATGGATGTTTACAACGATGAGCAAACTATTACTGCAACTGTAAAATCTATTAACGGTGGAAACTTTGAAGCTACTGATGTAACTGGTGCTACTGCCTCTGCTAAAGTTGTGGATTTTGAGGATACTACTAAAGTAACTGTAACAACAGCGGATGTAAATGAGAATGCAGAGAATGTAACATTTAACTTTGAAACTACAAACCCACCACAAGCTGGAACAACTGCTACATTAACAGTTGAAGTTGGAGGAACAGAATACACTGTAACCTTAGATGCAAACGGTAAAGGTTCATTAGATATTCCTTCTAAAGATATGGATGTTTACAACGATGAGCAAACTATTACTGCAACTGTAAAATCTATTAACGGTGGAAACTTTGAAGCTACTGATGTAACTGGTGCTACTGCCTCTGCTAAAGTTGTGGATTTTGAGGATACTACTAAAGTAACTGTAACAACAGCGGATGTAAATGAGAATGCAGAGAATGTAACATTTAACTTTGAAACTACAAACCCACCACAAGCTGGAACAACTGCTACATTAACAGTTGAAGTTGGAGGAACAGAATACACTGTAACCTTAGATGCAAACGGTAAAGGTTCATTAGATATTCCTTCTAAAGATATGGATGTTTACAACGATGAGCAAACTATTACTGCAACTGTAAAATCTATTAACGGTGGAAACTTTGAAGCTACTGATGTAACTGGTGCTACTGCCTCTGCTAAAGTTGTGGATTTTGAGGATACTACTAAAGTAACTGTAACAACAGCGGATGTAAATGAGAATGCAGAGAATGTAACATTTAACTTTGAAACTACAAACCCACCACAAGCTGGAACAACTGCTACATTAACAGTTGAAGTTGGAGGAACAGAATACACTGTAACCTTAGATGCAAACGGTAAAGGTTCATTAGATATTCCTTCTAAAGATATGGATGTTTACAACGATGAGCAAACTATTACTGCAACTGTAAAATCTATTAACGGTGGAAACTTTGAAGCTACTGATGTAACTGGTGCTACTGCCTCTGCTAAAGTTGTGGATTTTGAGGATACTACTAAAGTAACTGTAACAACAGCGGATGTAAATGAGAATGCAGAGAATGTAACATTTAACTTTGAAACTACAAACCCACCACAAGCTGGAACAACTGCTACATTAACAGTTGAAGTTGGAGGAACAGAATACACTGTAACCTTAGATGCAAACGGTAAAGGTTCATTAGATATTCCTTCTAAAGATATGGATGTTTACAACGATGAGCAAACTATTACTGCAACTGTAAAATCTATTAACGGTGGAAACTTTGAAGCTACTGATGTAACTGGTGCTACTGCCTCTGCTAAAGTTGTGGATTTTGAGGATACTACTAAAGTAACTGTAACAACAGCGGATGTAAATGAGAATGCAGAGAATGTAACATTTAACTTTGAAACTACAAACCCACCACAAGCTGGAACAACTGCTACATTAACAGTTGAAGTTGGAGGAACAGAATACACTGTAACCTTAGATGCAAACGGTAAAGGTTCATTAGATATTCCTTCTAAAGATATGGATGTTTACAACGATGAGCAAACTATTACTGCAACTGTAAAATCTATTAACGGTGGAAACTTTGAAGCTACTGATGTAACTGGTGCTACTGCCTCTGCTAAAGTTGTGGATTTTGAGGATACTACTAAAGTAACTGTAACAACAGCGGATGTAAATGAGAATGCAGAGAATGTAACATTTAACTTTGAAACTACAAACCCACCACAAGCTGGAACAACTGCTACATTAACAGTTGAAGTTGGAGGAACAGAATACACTGTAACCTTAGATGCAAACGGTAAAGGTTCATTAGATATTCCTTCTAAAGATATGGATGTTTACAACGATGAGCAAACTATTACTGCAACTGTAAAATCTATTAACGGTGGAAACTTTGAAGCTACTGATGTAACTGGTGCTACTGCCTCTGCTAAAGTTGTGGATTTTGAGGATACTACTAAAGTAACTGTAACAACAGCGGATGTAAATGAGAATGCAGAGAATGTAACATTTAACTTTGAAACTACAAACCCACCACAAGCTGGAACAACTGCTACATTAACAGTTGAAGTTGGAGGAACAGAATACACTGTAACCTTAGATGCAAACGGTAAAGGTTCATTAGATATTCCTTCTAAAGATATGGATGTTTACAACGATGAGCAAACTATTACTGCAACTGTAAAATCTATTAACGGTGGAAACTTTGAAGCTACTGATGTAACTGGTGCTACTGCCTCTGCTAAAGTTGTGGATTTTGAGGATACTACTAAAGTAACTGTAACAACAGCGGATGTAAATGAGAATGCAGAGAATGTAACATTTAACTTTGAAACTACAAACCCACCACAAGCTGGAACAACTGCTACATTAACAGTTGAAGTTGGAGGAACAGAATACACTGTAACCTTAGATGCAAACGGTAAAGGTTCATTAGATATTCCTTCTAAAGATATGGATGTTTACAACGATGAGCAAACTATTACTGCAACTGTAAAATCTATTAACGGTGGAAACTTTGAAGCTACTGATGTAACTGGTGCTACTGCCTCTGCTAAAGTTGTGGATTTTGAGGATACTACTAAAGTAACTGTAACAACAGCGGATGTAAATGAGAATGCAGAGAATGTAACATTTAACTTTGAAACTACAAACCCACCACAAGCTGGAACAACTGCTACATTAACAGTTGAAGTTGGAGGAACAGAATACACTGTAACCTTAGATGCAAACGGTAAAGGTTCATTAGATATTCCTTCTAAAGATATGGATGTTTACAACGATGAGCAAACTATTACTGCAACTGTAAAATCTATTAACGGTGGAAACTTTGAAGCTACTGATGTAACTGGTGCTACTGCCTCTGCTAAAGTTGTGGATTTTGAGGATACTACTAAAGTAACTGTAACAACAGCGGATGTAAATGAGAATGCAGAGAATGTAACATTTAACTTTGAAACTACAAACCCACCACAAGCTGGAACAACTGCTACATTAACAGTTGAAGTTGGAGGAACAGAATACACTGTAACCTTAGATGCAAACGGTAAAGGTTCATTAGATATTCCTTCTAAAGATATGGATGTTTACAACGATGAGCAAACTATTACTGCAACTGTAAAATCTATTAACGGTGGAAACTTTGAAGCTACTGATGTAACTGGTGCTACTGCCTCTGCTAAAGTTGTGGATTTTGAGGATACTACTAAAGTAACTGTAACAACAGCGGATGTAAATGAGAATGCAGAGAATGTAACATTTAACTTTGAAACTACAAACCCACCACAAGCTGGAACAACTGCTACATTAACAGTTGAAGTTGGAGGAACAGAATACACTGTAACCTTAGATGCAAACGGTAAAGGTTCATTAGATATTCCTTCTAAAGATATGGATGTTTACAACGATGAGCAAACTATTACTGCAACTGTAAAATCTATTAACGGTGGAAACTTTGAAGCTACTGATGTAACTGGTGCTACTGCCTCTGCTAAAGTTGTGGATTTTGAGGATACTACTAAAGTAACTGTAACAACAGCGGATGTAAATGAGAATGCAGAGAATGTAACATTTAACTTTGAAACTACAAACCCACCACAAGCTGGAACAACTGCTACATTAACAGTTGAAGTTGGAGGAACAGAATACACTGTAACCTTAGATGCAAACGGTAAAGGTTCATTAGATATTCCTTCTAAAGATATGGATGTTTACAACGATGAGCAAACTATTACTGCAACTGTAAAATCTATTAACGGTGGAAACTTTGAAGCTACTGATGTAACTGGTGCTACTGCCTCTGCTAAAGTTGTGGATTTTGAGGATACTACTAAAGTAACTGTAACAACAGCGGATGTAAATGAGAATGCAGAGAATGTAACATTTAACTTTGAAACTACAAACCCACCACAAGCTGGAACAACTGCTACATTAACAGTTGAAGTTGGAGGAACAGAATACACTGTAACCTTAGATGCAAACGGTAAAGGTTCATTAGATATTCCTTCTAAAGATATGGATGTTTACAACGATGAGCAAACTATTACTGCAACTGTAAAATCTATTAACGGTGGAAACTTTGAAGCTACTGATGTAACTGGTGCTACTGCCTCTGCTAAAGTTGTGGATTTTGAGGATACTACTAAAGTAACTGTAACAACAGCGGATGTAAATGAGAATGCAGAGAATGTAACATTTAACTTTGAAACTACAAACCCACCACAAGCTGGAACAACTGCTACATTAACAGTTGAAGTTGGAGGAACAGAATACACTGTAACCTTAGATGCAAACGGTAAAGGTTCATTAGATATTCCTTCTAAAGATATGGATGTTTACAACGATGAGCAAACTATTACTGCAACTGTAAAATCTATTAACGGTGGAAACTTTGAAGCTACTGATGTAACTGGTGCTACTGCCTCTGCTAAAGTTGTGGATTTTGAGGATACAGTTATGATTAGAGTATTTGCATCAGATAGTAATGGAAACCCATTAACAGATACTCAAGGGAATTACTTAACAGTTAATGAAACAGCTGAAGGTGGGGCAACTCATTATGTAGCTCTTGCATTTGAACCAAATACTACAGTATTCAATGATAGTACTCAACTTGATACTCAATTAGGAAAAGTTGACTTTACTTTTACAAATAAAACAACTGAAAATAATGATTATACACCACAAACTACTATAACTTCTATAGCCTTAGGTACTGCAATTAGTATGGATGCAGTAGATGATAAAGTAGCTGAAAATAGTGAAAACTTAGAAATATCTATAGGAAACTACGTAGCTCCTACAAGTGGATTAATCTATGAAGCTGTTGATATAGATGGAGTTGTTACAACAACTATAACTGATAATGATATTGCACCTGAAGCGAAAGATAATACAAATACTGCTACAGAAACTGGTACAGAGTTTATAGCAGCTGAAGATGAAGCTAATGATGGACAAAGTGCAACAGGTAATGTTATCACAGATAGTCAAGCAGATATTGGTTCAAATCCATTAAGTATAACAGCTATCAATTTCAATGGTTCAGTTATCAATATACCTACAAATGGAGATGATATTACTATTACAGGTGATTATGGAACATTAACTATCAATAATACTGGTGCTTATACTTATGATGTAAATGAAAGTATCACAGATAGTTGGAATGTAGGAAAATCAGAAATTGATCAATTTACATATACATTAAGTGATGGATATAATCCAGATGATACAGCAAAATTATCTATTACTGTAGAGGGGAAAGATGATGCTCCAGTTATTACATCAATTAGTGCAAATGATAGAGCTACACATACTATTGATGGGCTTATAGATATTGATGGTGATGGCATTGCTGATGAATATACTCCTGATGATTTCACACACGCTGATAAAGGTCTTATTTTTGCTGGTGAAAATGGAGATTTAAATATAAATATGGGAACTGTTTCATCAAGTATGTCAGTTGAATATAATGGTGGTCAAGCAAGTTATCATAACGCAATAGGATACTATTTAGCAGATGAGAATGGAAATCCTACAGAAGCACATATAATTTATGTTGAAGATGCTAGCTTTGTAGGAACACAAGCAGAGATGTTAGGTACATTAAATAATCTTGTAGGAAATGTAGGTTTCTTTATTATCCCTGATGGAGGAGATAAAAATATTACTACAAACTCAGAAATCACATTTGATGACCAAGGGAATATGGTTATTAATAATACTGTACAAACTGCTTATTATAGTGATAATGATTTAAATTCAGATAATCATGATCATGTAATAGCAACTGTAAATGAAGATGGTGGACTAATTCTTGGATTTGAAGATTTGAGTTTAGGAGACAAAGATTATGATGATGTTGTACTTACAATAAAACCTTGTGAAACATTAAGTCAAACTGATCAAATTTTAAATAATATTCAACTTTCAGATGTTGATGATACGAATTTAGAAAGTGCTACAATTGTTCTTAAAAACTACCAAACTGGTGATGAAATCAAATATGAAAACTTACCTAATGGAATTAGTGGAAATAGTGAAGTAATCAATGGTACTTTAGTTATTACACTTAGTGGTAGTGCAACAATTGGACAATACGAAGAAGCAGTGAAGTCACTTACATTTGAAACAGATAGTGAAAATAGAGATCCAAGAACATTTGAATTTACTGTTAATGATGGTGATAAAACAAGTAATACAAAAGAGATAACAGTTGATATAGGTGGATGTAGTTTAAATACTGGTGACTATACAAACACAGTAATAGCTACAGATGATTATGGAAAAGTTGAAACAGCACAAGGTGAATTTGAAGTTACATCTTTTGACAATGGTAACCAATCTGAACCAGATGTGGCAGCGCTAAAAGATGGTGGGTTTGTTGTAGCATGGACAGAAGTAAGTGGTGACTCGTATAAAAGTGCTATTGTAAATGACTTCAACAATGATGGAGATACAAATGATAGTGGTGAAACAGTATGGCAAAATGGATTAGTAAATCATGATGTATTTATCCAAAGATATGATGCAGACGGAGAACCTATAGGTGATGTTACTAGAGTAAATACTTTTGTTACAAATGTAAATGAAGATGGGGGAAGAAGTCAACATGATGTAAATGTTGTTGGACTTGAAAATGGAAACTATCTAGTTACTTGGACATCTGATGATCAATATGTTGGTCAAGATAGTTGGGATAATGGTAGTAGCTATATTCAAGGTCAAATCTATGATGTAAATGGAAATCCTGTATGTGGAGAATTCACAGTAGCTCGTGCAGAATATGATCCAATAGTAGCACTTCCAGATGGTGGATTTATTGTAACATGGTCAGCAGATGCTAGACTTGATAATACTGACCATGATGGCACTGCAAATAATCCAACAGATGGTACAGATAATCCAATTTATAGCGATACTCACGATGGAAGTGGTTTTGGGGTTATTGCACAAAGATTTGATGCACTTGGAAATGAAGTTGGTGATAGAGTAATTGTAAATCAATTAACAACAAATGATCAATTAGATTCAGATATTGTTATGATAGATGATAATACAGCAATCATGACTTGGCAATCACAAAATGGAACAAATGGTGACTTTGATATTTATGCTCAAACTTTAAAATTAACTTCTAATGGGCTTGAAGTAGTTTCAAATTCAGATATTGCTATAGCTACAGGGGCAGAAAATCAAACAAATCCAGAGGTAACTGCTTTATCAAATGGAACTGCAATTATCACTTACCAAAGTGATACAAATATAATGGCTAAAACTGTATCAACTACTGGTGTAGGTTCTGAGGTTACTATAGCAGCTGGAGCAAATCCAGTTATTACTGCACTTGCAGCTGGTGTAGTAATTGTTTACGAAGAAAATGGAACAATATTTGCTAAAACTTTTGATGGTACAAATGTATCAGATGCTACAATTGTAAGTGAAAATACTACTGCACAAACACTACCTGCTGTTACAACACTTGAAGATGGTAGCTATGTAATCTCATGGCAAGATGAAAATGGAATCTCTGCTCATAGATATAATGGAGATGGAACTGAGTACCATCAAAATGAATTTGATATGCTAGAAGACAACTCTTTAACGATTACAGCTGATAGAATTATGGAAAATGATAATGATCCAGAAGGTCATACTTTTGAAGTGATTAGTGTACAAGATGCTACTAATGGTTCTGTAACTATGGATGCTAATGGAAATATTACATTTACCCCTAATCCAGATTATAATGGACCTGCTACATTCAAATATACAATTCAAGATGAACTTGGTGCTCAAGATACAGCAACAGTTTACCTTAATGTAAAACCTGTAGGGGAACCATCAATTTTTGTAGGAACAATGTGTGATGCAGATATTCAATCACATAATATAATTGTAAATGAGGGTGAAGAAGCAGTTCTTGCGGTTAAAATAAGTGGAGCTGAAGCTAATAGTACTGTATCATTAACACTCGCTGATGGAACTGCACTTGTAACTGAAGATTATGATGCTACATTCTCTTATAGTTTTGATGGAACTCATTGGACTGTATACGATTCAAATAATCCAATCTCAATACCTGAAGGTGCAAGTAAATTTGCAGTGAAAATGGATACTGTTGAAAATAATGTAAATGAAGATGATGAACTATTTAGTCTAAGTGCTACATTAAGTACAGGAGAAAGTGATACTGGAACTGTAACTATACTTGATGATGATACTAATCCTCCTGTTGCAGATGCAGTTTTAACAACTTCAAATCTTGATACAGATGATGCAGTACTTGCTACTTTTGCATCAGAAACAAATACTCCAAATGAAGCAGAGATAGCATTCTTTAAAAAACTTGATATTGGTGGTGGTCTTGATGGAGATATAACAAATGCAGAAAATGATTCTTCTGATCCAGCTGACTTAGGTGGACAAGATATAGAAACTATAGAAAATAATCTAGTATTTGATATCACTTCATTACCTACTTATGGTGATGTTTATATTCAAGTTGGTGATGTTTATACTAAACTAGATGCATCTAATTTAGATGAAGCATCAACACTACTGAATACTGCGGACACTGTATATTGGTCTGCTACACATGAACAAGTACCTGCTCAAACTGAAGAAAAATCTATTGGTGGTATTTATGATAATGGAATCACAGCAAGTTGGCAAAGTGATGATGTAACTGTTATCGCAAGGGATGAAAACAATCAAGAAGCAAGTATAAATTATGTTACAAATGACGGTATAGGAGTAAGTGGGAATACAGGAAGTGGACCATCTAACCAATTAGGTTATGATCCAACTGCTCAAAAAGCAGAATCAATAATATTTGATTTTAAAAATCCTGTTACAGATGCTAGTGTTGCTATCACTCACTTAATTCAAGGCGAAAATGGTGGAGAAGTAGGTACATTTGAAGCATTTTTAGATGGAAAATCTTTAGGAGTATTTACTTTTTCTAATAATTCTTCTGCTGGTGCTGATTATGTACTTACAGCTGAATCACATGGTTCAAATAATAGTGCTGGAAGTAACTCAGGAACACTTAATATAGATAATCTTGTATTTGACCAATTAAGATTCTCAGCACAAGAGTATGCTTCACAAGGTTCATCTACAGATTCAAGTGACTACTTTATAGGTGGAATTACTTATCATGAAGTTCCAGGAGTTGAATTTGAATATAAAGTTATTGATGAATCAAATAATTCTAGTGAAGAGGTAAAAGTAGTTATTGATGTAGCTACTGATACACCTGTTCCTGAAGCGGATACAAATGCAACACCGACAACTACAGACGATTCTATTACAACACCAGAAGATACACCATATACATTAACAATGGATGACTTTGGAACATATTCTGATGAAACAGAAGCTCAAAAAATAAGTATAGAATCACTTCCAACAAATGGTGTTTTAAAACTTAATGGAATAGAAATATCTGCAAATACTGAAATTAATGTATCAGATATTACTACTGGAAAACTTTCATTTACACCATCAAAGGATACAGATAATGATAGTAGTTTTAACTTTAAAGTTAGTGATGGAGAGCTATGGAGTGATACTCATACTACAACTGTAGAGGTAACAGCTATAGCAGATATTCCTACTGTAAGCATTAATGTAAGTGGAGAAGAGATAGTTACTACTACAGTGGGTGAAGTTTGTTCAACATCTCAAGATTTAGGAAACTTAATTGCTTATCTTCAAGATAAAGGAAATGTATCTGCTGATCAGGTTATACAACTTGCTCAAGATCAAAATGGCAACCCTGCACAAGATCAATATAATCTTGAATTAACATCATTTGGTGACTCTGATTTAGCCCTTTATGATAATATTAGTAATCAAAATGCAACAAGAGATATCAATAATATTGACTTAAATAATTCAACTGCATTTGATAGCTCTTCTGCAACAGTTGTTTCTGATACAATAAATAATACATATCACATGACTTCAAATAGAGTTATTTTTGAAGGAAATATTGTTCAAAATGGAAATGTTCTAGGAACTGATGATAATGATGTCATTATAGCAAAAGGTGAGATACAAGGTGGTTCAAATATAAATGCAGGTGATGGAGATGATATTATTGCAATTATTGGTGATATTGGAGCAAATCAACCTGCTATTGCTGGAGGTGATGGTACAGATATCTTATATTTAAGTAAACCTGCTTCAAGTTATTACTTTAGCGATATTCACTTCCATGATAATCTAGATGGTCATATAGTTGATAGAGATACAGGGAAAACATTAACATTTAATAATATTGAAGGGATTGCTTTTGGTGATGGAAGTGGATTAAATTGTGATGTAAATGGTGGTGTTACAACTACAACAGAATATAAATATGATATTAATATAAGTGCAGCTTTAGCGGATACAGATAACAGTGAAACATTAACTGTATCAATTACTGGTGTTCCAATTGGAGCTGTGTTATCAAGTGATATTTATACCTTAGTTGATAATAATGATGGTTCTTGGGATGTTACAGTTCCGGCAGGGGTAAAAACAATCAGCGACACTTTAACAATGACTACTTCTGAACAACATTCTGACTTAAATTTAAATATCACTGCAAGAGCAACAGAAACAAATGAAAATGAAAATGGTCTTAATTACAAAGAGGCAACTGCAAGTGATGCTTTAATAAATATTGAGATAACTGATTCTACACCAAATATTGATGGTGATAATATTGTATATGAAGAAGCACTTACAAATTCTTATGATGACAGAGAAATGACAACTGGTACATTTAAAATTACCACAGAAGATGGTCTTTCAAATATTTCTATAAACGGAACAACTATCACTGAAAGTGAATTGTTAGATATTGTAGCTACTCCAAAAGTTATTACAACTACCTATGGTGAGATTGAGATCAATGGATATGATGCTACAACAGGAATGGTAAACTATAGTTATGAAATAAAAGAAAATACTACTGACCATACAGTTGCAAATCAAAAAGACAGTGTAGTAGATAGTATTAGTATTAAAGTAACAGATACAGACGGAGATACAAAAGAAAATACTTTAGATGTAAGAATAGTTGATGATATACCAACTGTAAGTGATCAAAATGCTCAACTAACATTTGGAGCTGATGGGACTGTAACTGCTACAACCACTACAAACTTAGTATTTACACTTGATGTTTCTGGTTCAATGACAAATAATGATGGTAAAATTACTTTAGATGATGGTACTCAGACTGATAGGCTTGAATTAGCAAAAGATGCTATTATTGATGCTGTAGGAGCATATATGTCACAAGGAGCTGTTAATGTAAATCTTACACTTTTTGCTGAAACTGCAAAAATGGTGGATTTTTCAAATGCAAGTGGTCAACAAAGTTGGATGACTGTTACAGAGAATAATTTTGATAGCTTTAAAGCAATAGTAAATAATGTAAGCAATAGCGGTATTGGACAATATACAAATTATGAAGCAGCTATAGATGAAACAGTTGATTCATATAATATTGGTACTCCAAATGCTGATACAACAGTGGCATACTTCCTTTCAGATGGAAATCCAACAGCTGAGTTTACAAGTGTTAACAATACAAATACTTATAAAAGTACTTGGGATAATAATGGATATGACAATTCAGATTCAGGAGATACTGATGGATCAAAAAGCTGGCTTGACAGTGCATACATTAGCCAATGGACAAGCTTTATTACTAATAATAATATAGAGATTCAAGCATTGGGTATTGGAACAGGTATTGATACATCAGCTGGAAGTTATTTAGCACAACTTGCAGTTGGAAATAATGCATCGGTTGAACAAGTTACAGATCCTACAAAACTAAGTGATACAATCCTTGGTAATATTACTGGTTCACTTTCTGGTAACATTTTCTTTGGTGCAGATTCTGAGGGAACTATAGATTCTATAACTGTAGATGGTATAGAATATACTAAACCTACAGATGCCGATGAGACAACTATTACTACAACTAATGGTGGTAGTTTAACTGTTGATTTTATGGATGGTTCATATACTTTTGAAGCAAAGCAGTCTCAATATGATGATGGTGATAAAGAAACCTTTGAGGTAAAAGTTTCAGATGAAGATGGAGATAGTGCAACTTTTAATCTAAATATTAGTATGGATTCAGTGAGTGAAAGATTCACATTAACATCAGATACAGCAACTATTGATGGCGGTACTGGATATGATATACTTGATACAGATGGTAATTTTGATTTAAGTTCTATAGCTTCACGTGTTAACAATATTGAAGAGATTAATTTAAGTAATAATAACTCTAACGATACAATTCATATTGATTTAGAAGATATAGTTGCTATAACAGATGAAGACAATGATTTAGTTATCAGAGGTGATAATGGTGATACTATTAATCTAGATGAAAATGATGGTTGGCAAAGATCTGATACAACAACTAATATTGATGGTCAAGACTTCACTGAATATACGAATACAAATAATAGTACTATTTCAGTATTTATAGATAACGATTTAGATACTACAGGATTAAATTAACAAGAGAGTTTATAACTCTCTTGTTATAATATACCTATGAATGAACAACAATACTTAGAGAAAATAGCTTCTTTAGAAGATGAACTTAAAAATTTAAAAAATACTGTTTTACAAACAAATGAACAACATAATAAAATATTAACGCAACAATCCAAAATGGCTGCGATGGGTGAAATGATAGGAAATATTGCACATCAATGGAGACAACCTTTAATGGAACTGTCTTCTATCTTAATAGGTGCTGAAGCTAAAGTTCGAATCAAAGAAAATATTTCAAATGATGAAATTTTAGAGATGATTGATAGATCAAATCATATATTAAAATATATGTCAAATACTATTGAAGATTTTAGAAATTTTTTTGCAACAAATAAAGAAAAAACAAAATTTAAAATATCTGAACAAATAAAAAGAACAGTTAATATACTCAGTAGTACACTAGATAATAAAAATATTAAAATCAATATTATTCTCAAAAACAATCCTACAATTTATGGTTATCAAAATGAATACTCACAAGTTCTTATTAATATAATTTCCAATGCAAAAGATGTACTAATCCAAAGAAACATACAAGATGGTCTTATAGAGGTAAAAGTCTATGAAGTAAATGGTAAATGCATTACTGAAATTTTAGATAATGGTGGTGGAATAAGTGAAAAATATATGGATGATATTTTTAAACCTTTTATGACATTTGAAAAAAAAGATGGTAGCGGAATTGGACTTTTTATGTCGAAACTCATTGTAGAAAATAATATGAATGGAACACTTACTGCTTCAAATGAAAAAAATGGAGCAAAGTTTTTTATAACTATTCCAATATTATAATTTTAATCTAACGTAATTATATAATACCCTATTCCTGAGACATTTTTAATAGAGTCTTTCCCTATTTTATTTCGTAATTTATGCATAAGAGATTTTAATGCTGTATCTGTAGCATCATATGAATCTTCCCAGATATAATTTTTAATCTCTTGTGTATATAGTGTCCTATTTTGATTTTTAATAAAAAAATCCAAAAGATTTGTTTCACTTGCTGAAAGTTTTTTTATATTTTTATTTTCATATAAAATTTTATGAAATGTATCATATCTAATTGTATCACTTAAATGAACAAATCTTTTTTCATAAGATTGCATCTCTTTCAATGCTAAAAAAAGTGAATTTTCTAATTCTTGGTAGGTGATAGGTTTTGTGAGATATTCCACAAGTTTTAATTTTGCTGCTTCCAATAAATAACGAGTATCTGTATGAGCAGATAAAAGAATTATAGGAATTTTTTTATCTACCTGTCTGATTTTTTTAGTAAATTCAATTCCATTCATATCTGCCAAACTAATATCACTTAATATTATATCTGGTCTAGTGTGGGGGAAAAACATAAGAGCATCTTCCGCATTTGAAAATGAAAAAACTTCTTGACACATTAATTCTAATGTCTTTGTTAAATCTTTTCGTATATTATCTTCATCTTCTATATACAGTATCGACTTTGTTTTTAATAATTTTAAACTTGAGTTTTCATTCTTCATAAAATAATTGTACAATAAAATAGTTTCAAAAAGGTTGTTAAAATCATAAAAAATATTATCTTATTTTTAAAAGTTTTTCGTTACAATGGAAAGATATTTATAGGAAGTATATATGTTTAAAATTTTTGCAAGCGCTCTTTTTTCTCTCTCAATACTTTTTACGATATTGCTTGCTAGTATGCCTGTATATGTATCTATAGAACAATTAATCAAAATAGAAAAAAAATATGGTTCAAAAGCAAAACAAAGAGTTTTGTTATGGGATCAAATGCTCCAAAGTGCAAAAGATAAAAATACATTAGAAAAACTCAAAATAGTCAATGATTTTTTTAATAAAATTACTTACAAACGAGACAGTGTGCATTGGAAACAAAATGACTATTGGGCTTCTCCATTTGAATTTTTAGGGACTGGTGCGGGAGATTGTGAAGATTATGCTATTGCTAAATATTTTGCACTAAGAACATTGGGTATCCCTGATGAAAAATTAAAAATCACTTATGTTACACTTAAAAGAAGTAATACCAAATTTGAAGAAGCGCATATGGTACTTAACTATTATCATAAAGAGGGAAAACCTCCCATTGTATTAGATAATATCAATAAAAAATTAAAATTAGCAACAGCGAGAACAGATTTAAAACCTATTTATAGTTTTAATGCTGCTGGATTATGGAAAGCACAAAACAAAGGAAAAACGGAAGAACGTGCTGGAGATAATAATCTTAAAAACTGGAAATCTTTAATGGAGAAAATATAATGATTACAAGTACACTACAACTAGGAGCATATTATGTCACTATCTAAACAACTCTATATAATAATATCTTTCATATTTTTTATAATCTTTACAGGTAACTTTTTAATAAGTGTCAACAATACAAAAGAGTATTTAGAGATAGAATCAACAACAAAAGCTCAAGATACTGCTACGAGCTTAGGTATGAGCCTTAAATCATTTATGTCAAATAAACAAAATCCAGAAATAAAATCAATTGTGAATGCTATTGCTAATAGAGGTTTTTATAAAGAGATTAGATTAGAAAATATAAATCAAAATTTTACAGATAAAGATTTAATTGCAAATAGTAATCTTCAAGATAATCAAAACTGGGAAATTTCTAATGTTCATGTTGATAGTACTATTGGTAAAATTGAAAAAAATAGTAGTGATGATGATATTACAAACCAATTAGCACTCTTAGAAAATGAAAATATAGAGCAAAAAGAAAATAAAAAAATAACATATAGTTTTCAACCAAATCAAAATTTTATCGATGGGAATAATATAAAAATTCAATTTCAAGCTACAAAAGGTAGTAAAACTGTAGATGCCACCGCAACTCTAAATATCTCAAAAATTCTTGTACAAGTTTCTAGAGCTGAAAAATTTGATTATATTCCACAATGGTTTATTGATTTAATCCCTCTTAAAATGTCTGAAATGAAAAGTGAAATTAGTGATGGTTGGAATACTACAGCTATTATATATGTAAGTGCAAATGCTGGTGATGCTTACGCAAAACTATATGAACAGGCCAAAGGAGCTATTCTTTATGCAATTATAGCATTTACTCTTTCTATGATTCTTCTTATTATATTTTTAAGATTTATTCTTAAGCCTCTAAAAAATATAGAAAGTTTAGCACAATCAATTTCTAAAGGAAAATTTACAATTATTCAACATTTACCTTGGACAACAGAATTAAAAAATGTTTCAATAGCAATGAATGATATGTCTGGCAAAATTGAAGGAGTTATCAAAAAACTTAATGCAAATTTAGAATCTATGACAAACAAACTCTCTTTGGATGATTTAACAGGTTTGAGTTTAAAACAAACATTTGAAACTGATATGAAAAAAATGTTTATATCTAAAGAGACTGGATATATTTTCGTCATTAGAATTGATGACTTAGGTTCTTATGCAAAAAATCATACAAATAAAGAAGTGGATAAATTTTTAATCTCTTTTGCAAATATCTTAAAAAACTTATCTCCAAATGTAACTGCATACAGATTTTTTGGTTCAGAGTTTGCAATGATTGCAAAAAACTTACAACTTGAAGAATGTACAACAATCATAGAAAAACTCAAAAAAGAGTTAACACAATTTGCGTTAGAGTTTGGAATCAATGATATAGCACACATAGGAGGAACTCCATTTAATCCTATTGGTACCACTTCTGGTATTATTGCTAGTGCTTATGAAGCATATGAAAAAGCAAAACTTATTGGACAAAATGAAGCTTTTATTCGAGATGATAATGATCTTGCAAGAGATATGAATGAATGGAGAGATTTAGTTTTTGACATCATAGATAATCAAAAATTCGATATTAGTTATATTGGACAAGCATTTTGTTTAGATATGAAAGAACAAAACCTTATTGTAATGGAAGAAGCTTTTACTCAAGCAAAAGATAAATATAATGAACTTATACCAATTGGAACATTTATTTCAATTGCGGAAAAATATGAGAAAATATTAGATTTTGATAAAGCTGTAGTTAAAAAAGTTATCAAACATATTAGAGAATTAAATGTACAACATAGTATTTCAATTAACTTAGCTTTAGACTCAGTTTTTGATATAAAATTCAAAAATTGGCTTAAAACTCTGATATTAGAAAATAGTGACATAGCTTCGCAACTTGTTTTTAGTGTAACTGCTTATGGTGCGGCTAAAGATATAGAAAAATTTAAATATTTTATCGAATCTATTCATAGTGCTGGTGCAAAAATTATTATTAAAAGATTTGAAACAAAATTCATCCCACTTGATACTATCAAAGATTTTAATTTAGATTATATAAGACTTGCAAGAGATTATACTGATGGTATTTGTAAAGATTCTAGTAAAAAAGGTTTTGTAGAAGCAATGCAAGAACTTTCAACACTCCTTACTATTAAAGTATTTGCAGAAAATGTAAAAGATGATGATGATTTTAAAATTGTAAAAGATATAGGACTTTACGGAGCTAGTAGATAATTATTAGCTTCATTTTAATACTAATTGATATCCAAGTTTAGAATGATTTTTAATACTCTCTTTTCCAATTTTTTTTCTTACTTTATTAATTAAACTTTTTAAAGCACCTGTTGTAGCAAAATCATTTTCCCATACATGATAAATAATTTCATCAGAACTTAAAATATTATTTTTATTATTCAAAAAAAGAGTCAAGAGTTTTAATTCTGTAGCTGTAAATTGTATAATATCTTTATTTTTAAAAGCCACCTTTTGTTGTAAACTATATTTTATTCCATTAATAAATTCTACTTCTAAATATCCATTATCAATCAAATATTGCACTGATGATTTTAACGAATTTTTAAGAGTTTCATAATTAATTGGTTTCACCAAATAATCTATCAAGTTTAACTTAATTGCTTCAAATAAAAAATTTTTGTCTGAATGGGCAGATAAAAGTATAATAGGAATTTGTTTATTATTTTTTCGTATTTCTTTAATAAACTCTATGCCACTATGCTTCCCAATACTGATATCACTAATTAAAATATTTATATCATGATTATTATAAATAATTTTTGCTTTTTCTATAGTATCCGTAGCAATGACATTATCACACATAAGATGTAATGACTTGGTAATAAACTCCCTAGTTACACTATCATCTTCCACATAAAGGATAGTAAGATTCTTAATTATTTTAATCATAAAAATGATTTTAACCAAAAATAACTTATTAAATCAATAAATCATAAAAAAAATTATAAACTAGAACCTTTTAGCAACTTTTTTAGAATATAATGTATGAAAATATTTTTATAAAGGTAATCATGTTGAAAAAATTAAAATATTATATCATGTTTGGAATTGTTTGTTCTCTTAATATGAATGCAACAAGCTTACGAAATAGTATCGAAGACACCCTAAATAATAATCCTTCAATTATTGCAGAACATTTAAATAGAAATGCTTATGAGATGTATATTTATCAAGAAGAAGCTGATTATCTTCCTACACTAAATCTAGATGCTTATTTAGAAAAATCTAAAACTGAAAATAGACCAGACACTCCTCCACCAGCAGAAGGTTGGATTAAAAAAAATGGATGGAATGCTGTCATCAAATTAGAGCATATTTTATATGATGGAGGAAGAACCCCTAGTGAAGCCCAAGAGTTTCGACATAAATATAATTCAAATAAATATAGAAGCTTATATACTGTAGAAAATACTATTTTAGATACTGTAAATGCATATCTTGACTTAGCAAGTAGACAAGAATTAGTAGCACTCTCGCAGCATAATATAAAAATTCATGAAAACTATTTAACAATTGCAAAAGAAAAAGAGCAAATAAGTGGTGAAGTCTTAGAAACACACCAAGTCAACTCTAAATACCATTCAGTTTTAGATAGATTCTTAGAACAAGAAAATGAGCAAAAGAAAGCTTTAAGTTTATATAAAAAGCTTACAGGCAAAGATTTGGAAGGAGATATTTGTAGACCAAATGTAAATGAAAGTTTTTTACCACCAAGTTTAGAAGAAGCGATTAAAGTTGGACTCAGAAGAAGTTATAAAGTTCAAGAACAAATTGAAAAAACTAATGAACAAAGAGAAAAAATTGTTCAAGAAAAAGCAGGATATAAACCTACATTAAAACTACAATTTCAAAGTTTATTTGATAACGATTTAGAATTAGAGGAAAACGGAAGACAAGATATCCATAGTGCAAGACTTTATTTAAGTTGGAATCTTTTTAATGGTGGAAAGACATACTATGCAACACAAAAAGAAAAACTATTCTTACAAGAAGAACAAAAAAAGCTTGACAATATTACCAATGAAGTTATAGATGAAATTAAAGAAGCATATAATACATTTTATAATCTTCAAAAAAGAATTAAAAATATAAGTATGTATGTTGAGGATAATTTTAATATACTTACAGTGTACAAAAAACAACTTGCAGATGGAACTCGAACTTTTATTGATATTTTAAATGCAGAATCTGAATTTTATAGATCAAATATAGATAAAATTCAACAAGAATTTGACTATATATCTGCATATTATAATTTATTATTTAATATGTCAATGTTAAGTGATGTTATATTAATGCAAGAAAAACAAAGCTGTAGTAAATATACATTTGTAGCAAGAGATAGTAATCCAAAAATAGAATCTACAAATGATGCTTTAAGTGAAGATTTACTTAATATGTTTGATGAAAAGACAGATAAAAAAGAAGATTCTCAAAATCAAGAAACTTCTAATGAAACTGAAAGTATAGACGTAAATACGAGACTCGATAGTTTGTATAATGATGAAAAAATAAAAGACTCTTCGCTAGAGCTTAATGAGATTGATATGAAAAATATCAATAAAGAAAATTAAAAAAAAATATATAAATTGGATAAGATATGAGTATTAAAAATGATGTAATGAAAGAGAGAAGAACAGTAGATTCTCTACTAGAGTGTCTTTCTTTTATCGCAACTTATTACCAAAGAAATACTTCAAAAGAATCATTAGTAGCAGGACTGCCTATCCACAATAAATCAATGTCTATTAAAGATTTTTTAATTTCATCAAAAAGAATAGGACTTATTTCAAAAATTGTTGAAAGAGAGCTTAGAGGTATATCAAAACTAGCGCTTCCTGCTGTATTAATACTTGAAAAAGAACGAGCATGTGTATTACTGAATATAGACTTTAATAAAAATGAAGCAACAGTAATTATCCCAGGTCTTAGTGAAGGTGCAACAACAATGTCACTTGAGTCCTTGGAAGAAGAGTTCAAACAACAAGTAATTATAATAAAACCAACTTATAAATTTGATAATAAAGTATCAAATGAAATTGTAATTCCAAAACCAAAAGACTGGTTTTGGGGTGCTTTAAAATCAAATTTACCAATTTATAAAAAAGTGATTGTTGCTGCTATATTTATAAATCTTTTTGTTTTAGCAATGCCACTTTTTATGAAAAATGTTTTTGATCGAGTTTTACCAAATAATGCTTTAGAAACTTTACTAGCAATGACTTTTGGAATAGTTTTTATTATGATTTTTGATCTTATTTTTTCACTTTTAAGAGCTTACTATCTTGGAAAAGCTGGTAAAAAAGCTGATTTAATTATGAGTAATAAAATATTTGATCAGTTGTTAAACATACGTCTTAGTGAAAAACCAAATTCTACAGGACAATTTGTAAGTAGACTACAATCTTTTCAAAGTGTTAGAGATTTTTTTACAAGTGCTACAATTGCAACTTTAGTTGATATCCCTTTTACGCTATTATTTATAGGTGTAATATTTTACTTTGCAGGATTATTAGGTTGGATTAGTGTTGCTACAATTGTAATAGTTTTATCATTCTCTTGGATTATGAAAGATAGAATTAAAGCTGTTGTAGAAAAATCGTCAAAAGAGGAGCAATTAAAACAAACTACTTTAAATGAAACCGTTGCTGGTTTAGAAATTATAAAAAGTATTCGAGCTCAAAATAGAATGAAAACCCATTGGGATGCATCTTTAAATCAAACACTTTATTATGGTGAAAAATCACAAATGCTTTCGCAATTTACAACACTTACAACTGGACTTATTTCAAAACTATCAAACATAGCTATTATTGTTGCTGGTGTTTATTTATCACTTGAAGGCGATATGAGTATGGGTGGTATTATTGCAGCTATGATGTTAAATGGTCGTGTAGTTGCTCCTATTTCACAGATAGTAGGTATGATTATACGTTATGATCAAACTATTATTTCTATGAATAACATTGAAGAGCTTATGAAGATGGAAGTTGAACATAATAATAAAAATTATATTAGCCGTCCAAATCTTAATGGTAGTATTGAATTTAAAGATGTAACTTTTGCATATAAAGGACAAAATTTTGAGACTTTAAAAAATATTAATCTAACAATTAAAAAAGGTGAAAAAGTAGCTATTTTAGGGAGAATTGGGTCTGGGAAATCAACTTTAGCAAAACTTCTAATGAATTTATATGGTCCAACTCATGGTTCAATTCTTATAGACCAAACAGATATAAGACAAATTGATCCTGTTGATTTAAGACAATCTATAGGCTGTGTACCACAAGAACCTTTTTTATTTATGGGAAGTATAAAAGACAATATTACCATAGGTGAACAATATGCAACGGATGAAGAAGTTCTTGAAGCTTCGATTGCAGCAGGTGTGCATGAGTTTTTAGGAAAACATGAAGCTGGTTATGATTTACTTGTAGGAGAAAGAGGAGAAGGATTAAGTGGAGGGGAAAGACAAGCTGTAACACTTGCTCGTGCAATCATTACAAATCCCAATATTATGATATTTGATGAACCTACTAATTCTATGGATAAACAAACAGAAAATGATTTTATTAAAAGAATCCATGCGCTTATTCAAGATAAAACAGTTATTATCATAACTCATAAAATGTCTATTTTACCACTTGTCGATAGAATTATTGTGCTTGATCATGGAAAAATAGTAGCTGATGGACCTAAAGATAAAGTTTTACAATCAAAAGGTGAAAAAAATGACTAAAATTAATGAAGATGATATAAGTTTTGTAAACTCTTTATATGGTCATGCATATGATAAACCAAAATTTAAAATAGATTTTTTATTTGCAAGTGTAATTACTATAGTACTTGGACTCATTATTTGGGCTATGATAGCACAAATTGATGAAATGGCAAGAGGTGATGGTAAAGTTATCCCTTCAAATAAAATTCAAAAAGTTCAAAACTTAGATGGTGGTTTAGTGTCAGAAATACTTGTAAAAAGTGGTGAACATGTAGTTAAAGATCAAGCTTTAATGAAAATAGATACAACAAGATTTCAAGCTTCTTTGGAAGAAGCAAAAGAACAAAATATTGCATTATTAGCGAAAAAAGCTAGATTAGATGCACAACTACAATATAATCCCTCAAAACCAAAAGGAGAAATTAACTTTCCTACAGAAGTAAAAAATCTTAAAAAATATACAAATATTGAAATCCAAATTTATAATAACAATATAGATGAGTATAAAAGTTCTTTACGAATTTTAGAATTACAATTTGAACAAAAAGTTCAAGAAAAAAAAGAGATTGAATCGAAAATAGAACAGCTAAAAAAAAGTGTAACCCTTGTTTTACAACAATTACAAACTATAGAACGAATGGTAAAATCAGGTTCAAAGTCAAAAATAGAACTTTTAAATCTACAAAAAGAATATAACACATTGGATGGAGATTTAAATTCTGCACTTCTTTCTCTTCCTAGATCAAAACTTGCTATCTCTGAAGCTGAAAATAAAATTCTTGAAAAAGTAAAAGGTTTTAAATCTAATAGTTATAAAGAATTACAAGAAGTAACCTCTGAATTAAATAAAATCGATGCAAGATTAATATCTGAAACAGATAAATTAGAAAAAACAATTATACGTTCTCCTGTAAATGGAATTATTAAACAAATAAATATCAATACTATTGGTGGTGTTGTAAAATCAGGAGTTGACTTAATAGAAATCGTACCTGATAGTGATATATTATTAGTAGAAGCAAAAATAGATCCAAAAGATATTGCCTTTATTTCACCTGCACAAAAAGCATTAGTTAAAATAACAGCTTATGATTTTTCAATTTATGGTGGATTAGAAGGGAAAATTATTGAAATATCTGCTGATAGTATAAAAGATAAAGATAGTAAAGATGATAAAAGTTATTACCAAGTTACCATAAAAACAGATAAAAATTATCTTGAAAGAAATGGTGAGAAACTTCCAATTATTCCAGGAATGGTAGCCAGTGTAGATATTATAACTGGCAAAAAAACAATCATGGATTACTTTTTAAAACCAATAATAAAAATAAAAGAAGGATCATTACATGAAAGATAGATTAAATTTAAAAGGGGACATCAAACTATGAGCAAAAATATATTATTGTTAACAATAGCCTCACTAATATTGGGAGGTTGTACAGCAACAAATCAAGTTAATTCAATCCATACAACTAATGTAACCAAGAATGATTTTATAAACGAAATGGCACTACATGATGCAGTTCGAGCAAGAGATTTAAAATTGGTACAATTTTTAATTGAACAAAAAAGTGATATTAATAAAAAAGATATTTATGGTTACACACCGTTACATATTGCAGTAAGATTAAAAGAATATGATATTGCAAAACTTTTAATCCAAAATGGTGGAGAAGTAAATACATTTGATAATTATCAAGATACTCCACTTTTAGATTCTACAAGAGATAACTATACAGACCTTTCAAAATTACTTATTTGTAATAAAGCACAAAGAGATGTAGTAGATAGCCATCAAATGTCACCACTTCATAATAGCTCAAAGAATAACAATATCTATATTTCTGAAATGCTCAAAGCAGAAAATTTAGATTCATACTGTAAACCTCAAGAAGAAAATATTGAAAAGCCTAAAACTGAAGTCGTAGTAGAAGAACCAATACAAGAGGAAACTCTAGTAGTAGAAGATGTTACACCGAGTTTTGTAGGTTTATATGATGCCTTAATGGAAGAATTTAAAAATGATTTTAAACCTTGGAATGCAGAACTTTCAAAAGATAATTTACTTTTTAGATTCAATAATCCCCTTGCCCTTTTTGAAACAGGGAAAAGTGATTTAAAAGTTGGATTTACAGATATTTTAAGTGATTTTTTTCCACGATATTTAAAAATTGTAGAAAAATATAAAGATGAAATACAAGAGATAAGAATAGAGGGTCACACTTCATCTGAATACAAACTTTCAAAAACAGATGAAGAGAGATACAAATTCAATAAACTATTGTCACAAAAAAGAGCAGAAGAAGTGAGAGATTATGCAGTTAACAAAGCCTCAAAAGATAGTGAAATCAGTAAGGAATGGATAGAAAATACTTTCAAACCTTACGGTATGTCTTATGATAATCCAATTCTAAATCCTGATGGAACAGAGAATGTTGATGCATCACGAAGAGTTGATTTTAAAATAGTGAAAAAAGAACAATAAAAGAGATACTATGAAAAAAATAATATATACATTTGGCCTACTCTCAATAATGTTTTTCAATGGTTGTAGTTCTAAACTATCACATGAAAATTTAGATACAGTTGTCACTGTAAATAATAAAGATGGATTATTAAAAGATAATTCTGAAGTTACAATCAAACCTATTTACAAAAAAATAAATAGATTTGATGGGAATTTTGGGAGATACTTTCATCCAAACTATATCAATATACATTGGATTGAGAACAATGGTAATAATACTTATGCAATAGTAGAAAATACAGATGGGAAATATGGTATTATCAATAAAGATGGTGAATTACAACTCAAAGCAATTTATGACTCAATTGGTAGATTCCATAATGGATTTGCTAAACTTGAAGTAAATAAGAAATTTGGTTTGATAAATGAAGACTTTGAAGTAGTTGTCAAACCTATTTACGATGAAGTACAAGAATTTATTTATGATACAATAATTGTAAAAAAATTTGGTAAATTTGGTTGTATAAATAAAAACTTAGAACTTAAAATCACCCCTTCTATGGATATGATTTATATTCAACATGAAAATTTTAAAAGAGTTGAACTAGATAACAAGTGGGGATTTGTAGATAATAATTGTAATTTTGTAACAAAACCTATTTATGATTATGCTTATGATTTTTCTAATGGATTTGCAAAAGTTAAAAGTGGCAATAATTGGGGATTTATAGATACTAATGGTAAGTTTTTAACAAAGCCTATCTTTGAAGATGCAGATAGATTTTAATTTTTCTAGCTTAAACTAAAGTAAAAGCAATTTTTAGATAAAATCCCACTTCTAAAGAAAATTAAATTCATTTTAGAGAAGAATAGGATAAAAATTGCAAGATAAAATAAGAAACTTTAGTATTATAGCCCATATTGACCATGGGAAAAGTACATTAGCTGATAGAATTATACAAGAGTGTGGTGCTGTTGCAGATAGAGAATTAAGTGCTCAAATGATGGACACTATGGATATCGAACAAGAGCGTGGTATAACAATCAAAGCTCAATCTGTACGACTAGACTATGTAAAAGATGGCGAACACTATATACTCAATCTTATTGATACTCCAGGTCACGTTGACTTTTCTTATGAAGTAAGTAGAAGTTTAGCTTCTTCAGAGGGTGCTTTACTTATCATTGATGCTACACAAGGTGTTGAAGCACAAACTATAGCAAATGTTTACATTGCACTAGAAAATGAACTTACATTAATGCCAGTAGTAAATAAAATCGATTTACCATCTGCAGATCCTATGAGAGTACTAGAAGAGACTGAAGAAGCAATAGGTCTTGACTGTACAGCTCACAATTTAATTTCTGCTAAAACTGGTGTTGGAGTTAAAGACTTAATTGATGCAATTGTAGATACTATTCCTGCACCAAATGGAGATGAAAATGCTCCTACAAAAGCACTTATTTATGATAGTTGGTTTGATAATTATCTTGGTGCATTAGCACTAGTAAGAGTTTATGATGGAAGTATCAAAAAAGGGCAAATGCTTAAAATGATGAATACTAAAGTTGAGCATAAAGTACTTGACCTTATGTATCCTCATCCTCTTCATAAACAAAAAACAGAAGAGATACAAACAGGTGAAATAGGTATTGTTGTTCTTGGTATAAAAACTACTGAGGGAATTGCAGTTGGTGATACTATGACTGATGCAAAAAATCCAACAGCTGAACCTATTGATGGATTTGAACCAGCAAAACCTTTTGTATTTGCAGGACTCTATCCAATTGAAACAGATAAGTTTGAAGATTTAAGAGATGCTCTTGAGAGACTAAAACTCAACGATAGCTCAATCTCTTATGAACCAGAAAGTTCAACTGCACTTGGAAGTGGATTTAGAACTGGATTTTTAGGGATGCTTCATATGGAAGTAATCAAAGAAAGACTTGAGCGAGAATTTGACCTTGATTTAATAGCAACTGCACCTACAGTTGTATATAAAGTTCTTACAACAGATGGTCAAGAGCTTATGATACAAAATCCTTATGAACTACCTCCAGTAAATAAAATAGATGTAATCTCAGAACCTTATGTAAAAGCTACTATTTTAGTACCAGATGAATATCTTGGAAATGTAATAAAACTTTTAAATGACAAAAGAGGTATCCAAATTAAAATGGACTACATCAATAAAAGAGTTTTACTAGAATACGATGTGCCTATGAATGAAATTGTAATGGATTTTTACGACAAATTAAAATCTACAACAAAAGGTTACGCAAGTTTTGACTATGAAGTAACTGGATTTCGACCAGGAAATCTTAAAAAACTAGATGTACTTGTTGCAGGTGAGCCAGTTGATGCATTAAGTATTATTGTTCCTGAAGAAAAAGCACAGGCACGAGGAAGAGTTTTTGTTAAGCAATTAAAAGAACTCATACCAAGACAACTTTTTGAAGTAGCTATTCAAGCAAGTATTGGAAAAGATATTATTGCCAGAGAAACTGTAAAATCTACTGGAAAAAATGTAACTGCAAAATGTTATGGTGGAGATATCACAAGAAAAAGAAAACTCTTAGAGAAACAAAAAGCTGGTAAAAAAAGAATGAAAGCTATTGGTAAAGTAAATGTACCACAAGAAGCATTTATGGCCGTGTTAAAATTAGATTAATTCAATCTAATTTTCAACAGTATTTTTATCAAAATTTAGTTTAAAATAATTGAAACATGTTAATTCAATTGTATAACTTTTCACTTAATTTACTTTATGTTAAACTTCCAAAAAATTTAAATCTATGAGAGAAAATCAATGTATGAAAAAACTAAAAGTATTGTAGAAAGTAGTAAATTTCAAAACTTTATTATAGCTATCATTATCCTCAATGGTATCACTATGGGAATGGAAACATCAAAAGATATTATGAACTCTATTGGTGGTTTTATACATATCTTTGATAAAGTTGTTATCACTATATTTACAATAGAGATTGCTATGAGAATTTATGTGCATAGATTACCATTTTTTAAAGATGGATGGAGTTTATTTGACTTCTTTATTGTAGCTATTTCATTAGTGCCATCTAGTGCTGGATTTGAAATCTTACGAATTTTAAGAGTTCTTAGACTCTTCAGGCTTGTAACAGTTGTACCTCAAATGAGAAAAATAGTTATTGCACTTGTAAGTGTAATACCAGGTATGGCTTCTATTGCTGGATTACTTACTTTATTATTTTATATTTTTGCTATTATGGCAACACAACTCTATGGAGAATCTTTTCCACAATGGTTCGGTAGTTTAAGTGAGTCTTTTTATACATTATTCCAAATTATGACTTTAGAATCTTGGTCAATGGGAATTGTTAGACCTATTATGGAAGTAGATCCTTATGCTTGGATCTTTTTTGTTCCTTTTATTTTTATCGTAACATTTATTATGATAAACCTCATCATAGCAATTGTAGTAGATGCCATGAATGAAATCAAAGACACTGAAAGTGAAACTCTTGTAAGTGAGATACATTCAAGTGAAGATCATACAAAATCAGAACTAGAAAAATTAAGAGTAGAGATACAAGAACTCAAAACTATACTTTTGGAACAAAAAACAATATCCCAAAATTAGGGATATTGTTTAAAACTATTTTACAAAATCTTTCACATACTTAATATAAAAGTCATAATAAGGCGTATCTGGTTTTTTATCTGCAATTTTTGCTAATTTATTACACTCTTGTAACATATCTTTTCCTCTAGGATTAAAATGATAATCCAACATACACAACATATATAAATCAGTATAATATGGATTTAAAATGTATCTATTACTTTTTACTAATTTATCATAATCTTCTTGGACTTTATAAGCAAAAAAATTCAATACTCCATAAACAAATCCTGCAAATAGAACACCCATCAATAATAAAATTTTTAAAAATTTAAATAATGATTTAATAGTTATCTCCTTAAAAATCTTGGTTCTTTAATATCTGGCTTTGTAACACAGTTTATTTGATAATTTACCATCTCATTAAACGGTTGTAAAAACTTTTCAAATTGCTCTTTTTCTATATTTTCAATTTTATGTTCTGTGAGTAATTCCAATACACATACTGTTGATTCAATTGTCGAGAGACAATACTTATTTGGCTGTGTTTTGATTTTAAATTCTGATGATTTTGTATGTTCAAAACTGATTTTTGGTAACATATTTATATTTTTACTTACAGCCAAAATTTTTTTTGAACATGGCCATGTTGAATCAATAATAAAAATTATATTATTTTTACCTTCTGCTTGTATATTAACTTCATTTAATTTTATACTATTTTTATCCGGATATAGTACAAAACAATTATTGCAAGAATCATTTATTATCTTATTTATCTCTGTGTGATGATTAAAATCAATTCCTATAAAAAGTAACGAATTTGGTAAAGAGTTATGTGTAAATCGCCCAGTACCATTTTTCGTTTTTCTAAACTCTTTTGGATGCATTAAAATTACAAATTGAGTTTTTGTTTCTATAGCATTTACATAATCACACATACAACTACTTTTTGGTCTATAGCAACTGTAACATGTTTCTCTTGTATTGTTTTCTAATATATCATTTTTCATATATCATATTATACAAAAGTTCTGGTTAAGAGCCCAATGACTAAGAACAGTGTCCACCACCACAGCATCCACTACTTGGCTGTTCGTTCATATTAACACTAATTAAAAAATCATTACCATCTTCACATAATTCAAAGTTATGTTTTCCACAAAATTTTGTATTCATATGTGTTTGCATAAGACTTGCTTGCATTAAAGCATCATCTTTTGACTCAAAACTCATATTATTTTCATAAACACTTTTTTTGAAACATCCGCACTCTTTATCTATTTTTATTGTATACATTTTAAATCCTTTTACATTTTTTGAAAGATTACTAAAATTTTCTTATGTCAGATTAAATTTACTTTTTTAATTTTTCCCTTGGGATAAACTCTAAGACTGTTGCATTTATACAAAATCTTCTTTTCCCATCTACTCTTGGAAAAACATGCCCCAAATGTATTCCACTTTTTTTTGCTAATACCTCAATTCTGTTCATACCATAACTATAATCAGGCTTTTCTATAGTAGAACCATCAACCGCTTTATAAAAACTCAACCACCCTGTACCAGAATTAAATCTGTCTTTTGTATCAAAAAGTACATCCCCAGAAAGTTTATCCACAAAAACCCCATCTGGAGTATTTTTAAATATATCATACTGTTTACAAAATCTGCTATCTGTATCTTTATTAAAAGCAACACTATAACTTTCAGAATCTTTTCCTAGTTGAAATGCTCCTAATACCTTATAGAATTCTTGAGAATTTAAAAAACCTCTATGTGCAAATACCTCTTTGCCATCTTCTATAAAGAGTATTGTAGGAGTTGCATCTAGCTTGGTTTTAATATCAAATTTTTTCAGTTGAGAACTATACACTGTTCGTAAAGGTGTGATTCCCTTATAAGATGAGCTTACCTCTGCTTTAAACTTCTCACAATAAGGACAAAAACTCTCAGCTTCCACGACTACTATCTCTTTACCTCCTAAGGGAACTATAGCTTCCGTATTGTTTTTATTTTTTTGATTCTCAAACTTTACACCTGTACTATGATTTGGACAATATCCATTTGGATTTTTAGCTAAATAATCTTGATGATATTGTTCTGCTTCATAAAATTTTGTAAGTGGTTTAATCTCAGTAACTATTTCTCCAAATCCATGCTCTTTTAAGAGTGTCTGATAAGTTGCTTTTGTATTATATGCTATGTCTTTTTGATTCTCATTTGTATAAAATATTGCACTTCTATAATTATTACCTACATCATTTCCTTGCTTGTTTTTCGTTGTAGGATCATGTAATTCCCAAAATGATTTGATAAGCTCTTTTGCGGTTATTTTGTCATTATCAAATTTAACTTTTACAGCTTCTGTATAATTCACAATATTTTTATCATTGTCAATCCAACGATGTCGTAAAACATCTTTATATGTAGGATTTGGGTAATTTCCACCAGCATAACCAGACTTCACATCTATAACACCATTCATAGACTCAAAATGTTTTTCTACTCCCCAAAAACATCCTGCAGCAAATACTATTTCTACTACCATAATTAACACCTTTTTTTAGTTTCTATAACTTTAGTATATACCTATTTATTTAATCTTCCATTAATTTTTTTTATAAATTATTATATAATATTCGATATAATTGGTGCTAGTTAAATAAGTTAAGGGAATTTATGTCAAAAAATAACATAAAATTGATATTAATATTTTTTTTATTTTCAATTTTATTGGTGTCTTCTTATATCGTAATAGAAAATATTTTATTTTCAAATCAAGCACAAAATGTAGCTCTTGTAAATGCTATTAAAAAAACAAAAGAACGAACAAATGTTTTTAATAGTTTTGTCTCAAAATCAAATAATATGTTAAATGCTATCAAAGATTTTGATAAATTTAAAGAATATCGTAAAAATCAAACAATACAAGTAGAAAGTCTATTTCTAGCTTTCGCAGAAACAGACCAGACTATTATGCAATTAAGATATCTAGATAAAGATGGTTATGAAAAAATAAGAGTTGATAGAACTGATGAAACAAGTAAACCCTTTTTGGTAAAAAAAGAAAATTTACAAAATAAATCTCAAAGATATTATTTCCTTAACTCCAAATCTCAAGAACCAAATAAAGTGTGGTATTCTCCATTAGATTTAAACATAGAAAATGGACAAATAGAAATACCTTATAAACCAACACTTCGAGCTATCATGCCACTTGAAAAAGATGGGAAATTTGATGGAATCCTTATTATTAATTTATTTATGGATAATTTTTTAAAAAAATTTATAAATATGCCACTTTATGACTCTATCCTTATCAATAACCGTGGAGATTTTTTAATACATTATGATACAAATAAAAACTGGGGAAATTATTCTTTTGAAAAACATAATATATACAAAGAATTTCCAAATGATGCGAAACAAATATTGAATAATGAACTCTATCAAAATAATCAATTTGTATCTAGAAAAATAAATGACCAACTTATTATAATACTTCAGTTAAGCAAAAAATATGAAAAAGAACAAACAAAAGAAACAAACAAAAGATATCTATTAGTTTCTATACTTACAATTGTTTTTTCTATGCTTTTAAGTATCATTACTGTAAAAATTTTACAAAATAGAGTCAGTATACTCAAAGATAAACTTAACCTCTCGTTAGATAGAGCGTCTCATATTGCACATTTAGGATTTTGGAAATATAATAAAATCAAAGATAAACTTACTTGGAATAAAGGAATCTATGAAATCTTAGAGATTGATGATATAGACCAAGAAATAACATATAATCAATTTTTATCATACATTGATCAAGAAGATATTCCAAAGATAAAAGAAGAATATAAAAATTCCATTGAAGATAAAAGAGAATATTTTATAAAATATAAACTCAAAAGTGCCAAGAATAATATAAAATATGTAGAAGAACGAGCAATTCATACTTTTGATAAAAAAGGTAATCATATTAAAACGGAAGGTAGTATTTATGATGTAACAAAACTAACCCTTCTCCAACAAGAACAATTAGACCAACAAAAAATGTTATACAATCAGTCCAAACTAGCTGCAATGGGTGAAATGATAGCAAATATTTCTCATCAATGGAGACAACCTCTTTCTGTCATCTCTACAGGAGCGACAGGAATGAAAATGCAAAAAGAGTACAACCTTCTTAAAGATGATTTCTTTTATACAACCTGTGACTCTATTAATGAAAATGCACAATATCTTTCCCAAACTATAGAAGATTTTACAAATTACATCAAAGGTGACTCAAAACCTATCAGATTTGATCTTAAAAATGATACTGATAGTTTTATTAAACTTGTAGACTCTACTATCAAAAAATATAACCTTAATATTATTTTAGAACTTGAAGAATCTATCAAAGTCAAAGGCTATCCAAATGAACTTATTCAATGTTTTATCAATATTTTTAATAATGCAAAAGATGCATTGATTACAAATGTTGATGAGAGTGAAAGATATATTTTTATTTCTCAAAAAGTTATAAATAATAAAGTAATAATAAAATTTAGAGACAATGGTGGTGGAATTTCAGAAAGTGCTTTACCAAAAATATTTGAACCATATTTTACTACAAAACATCAATCTCAAGGAACAGGACTTGGATTACATATGAGTTATAATCTTATAACAAAAAGTATGAAAGGGGATATAAAAGCAGAAAATGTTTCATTTGAGTTTAATAATAAGAGATATATTGGTGCTCAATTTACTATAACTATACCTTTGGAACAACATTAAATCTAATTCTATGTAAATTTGCTCATAAAAGTTTTTACATAGAATTAGAAAAGAACTATCTCTTTTATTTTATTGAACTTCAACTTGTTCAAAATCTAATTCATCTTCCTCTAGTTCATAAATATCTAATTCTGTTTTTACTTGTTTTAAACCTTTATTATCCAACATCTCAAATGACTCATCATCAATGCAAGGAACCCAATCAGCTTCTTCATCTTCTGCTAAATCATTTGCATTTGCATATAAAATTAAAGTTTCAAAATCTAAATACTCATCACTTTCAGTTTTTAAAGCGGCATTACCATCTTCATCTTCAACAACTTCCCAATTATCTGGTACCTCAAAAATTTCTGTTAAATTTACTTCAATAAACTTTGCCATTGTTACCCCTTTTTTATAAGATAGTTAATTATGATAGAAAAAAATTACAATTTGATTGCAAAATTTTTTATTGTTATTTTTTTATGTATAAATATATATAAACAAGAATATAAATAAATTTAATATATTTTAGATACTTTTGTTACAATATAGATAATATTTTTTTAATGTAACTATAACATACAATAATAAAGATATTTAGCACTTATATGGAGTTTTTTTATGAAAAAACAATTTATTTTTTATTATATTTTTATAATTATTTTGTTGTTTGTTTTTTTAAAAATATTTTCTGATTTTAAAACAGAAAAACAAATAAGTGAAAAACTTTTAACTATTTCTAATCAATTAAAACAAGAAACTAAAACACTTATTGAACAAAAGCAAGAAACAACATTAATACTTGCATTAGCTTTATCAAAAGATAGTGTTGTACAAAATGCTTTATTAAAAAATGACCATACATTATTATCTCTTCAAGAAATATCACAAATGTATGCATCAGATTCTTCTTTTAAACATGTATGGTTACATATAATTAAAAATGATGGTATTAGTTTTATAAAAAGCTGGTCTGAACAAAAAGGTGAAAGTGTTTTAGGTTTTAGACAAGATGTTATAAAATTTTTAAAAGAACCAAAGGTAACTCAAACTATCAGTGTTGGAAAATTTGATATTACAATCAAAGCACAAGTACCAATTTATAAAGACAAAAAATTTTTAGGAATTTTTGAGGTAATTACAAAACTCAATTCAATAGCAAATAAATTACAAAGAGAAAATATCAATCCAATTATATTGGCAGATAAATCATATACAAAACAAATAAAATTTCCTTTTACAAAAACATTTGTAGGAGATTATTATGTTGCAAATTTAAATGCAGATCAAACTTTATTGGAATTATTAAAAAAGCATAATATAGATACTCTTATTGAGACTACAAAAACTTATCAATTTGTAGAAAATTATTTTTTAACAGTTTTTCACTTAACAAATACACATCATCAGCCTATAGGATATATTTTTCTTTTTCAAGATTTAAATAAAATTGATCTAACAGACATTGATACTACAAGTAGAAACTTTATTTTTAAATGGATGAGTATTATCATAGTTACTGTACTTTTAATCTTCATTATGCTCAATAGAGAATATACAAAAAAGCTAAAAAATGATGTTTTACAAAAAACAAAAGAAAATATAAACCAAATGAAAATAATTCAACAACAAGATAAATTGGCAAGTATGGGTGAGATGATAGGAAATATTGCACATCAATGGAGGCAGCCACTTTCCATCATTTCAACTGGTGCTACGGGAATGCAATTTCAAAAACAATATGGTGTATTAACAGATGAAAAATTTAATCAAACCTGTGAACTAATAAATGATAATGCACAATATCTTTCTAAAACAATTGATGATTTTAGAAACTTTGTTAAAGAAGAACATAAAAAAACTACTTTTAAATTGCAAAATGATATTGATAGTTTTTTACATTTAATTGAAGGTTCAACAAAAAAAAATAATATCAATATTGTATTAAATCTTCAAGAAGATATTGTCATTTATGGTTATGAAAATGGACTTACTCAATGTTTTATCAATATTTTTAATAATACAAAAGATGCATTCAAAGAAAATGATATTGAAGAGAGATTTCTCTTCCTTACCACATCAATTAATAATGACAATGCTGAAATTATTATCAAAGATAATGCAGGTGGAGTTAATCCAGAAATACTCCCAAAAATATTTGAACCATATATTACTACAAAACATCAAGCACAAGGGATAGGTCTTGGACTTCATATGACTTATAAACTTATAGTTGAAGGGATGAAAGGAAGTATTGAAGTACATAATACAACTTATGAATATGATGGTAAAACGTATAATGGAGCTGAATTTATTATACATTTACCTCTTACACTTAATATCTAAATAAAAATTAACAATGTGTCATCTTTACCAAATTCTTTACAATAATCTGCTAAAATACTTCTTATGACACCATTTAAAGTACACACAGATTATTCTCCTGCTGGAGACCAGCCTCAAGCTATAGAAAAACTTACAGCAAGTATTGTTAAAGGAAATAAATACAATACTTTACTTGGAGTAACAGGTTCAGGAAAAACTTATACTATGGCAAAAGTGATTGAACAACTTCAAATGCCAACTTTAATTATGACTCATAATAAAACTTTAGCAGCCCAACTATACTCTGAATTTAGAGGATTTTTCCCTAATAATCACGTAGAATATTTCATCTCTTATTATGATTATTATCAACCTGAAGCATATATTCCTAGATCTGATTTATTTATAGAAAAAGATAGTAGCATCAATAGTGAATTAGAAAGGCTTAGACTTAGTGCAACTGCTTCTATGCTTAGTTTTGATGATATTATTTGTGTTGCTTCAGTATCAGCAAACTATGGTTTAGGAAATCCAGAAGAATATAAAGCAAATGTACAAAAAGTAGAAACAGGGCAAGAATATTCTCAAAGACAAATGCTGCTAAAACTTGTAGAGATGGGATATAAACGAAATGACAAGTTTTTTGATAGAGCTGATTTTAGAGTCAATGGCGATGTGATAGATATTTTTCCTGCATATTGGGAAGATGAATATATCAGAATTGAGTTTTTTGGAGATGAAGTAGAATCTATTTTAAAAATGGAATATCTTACAAACAATACAGTCAAAGAGCTTGATGATGTAACTATTTACAGTGTAAACCCTTTTGTTGTATCACAAAGTAGATTGGCAAAAGCTATTGAAAGTATCGAAAAAGAGCTTGATGAAAGACTTGCCTATTTTAAAGAACATGAAAAACACATAGAATATCAACGTCTTAAACAAAGAGTTGAATTTGATTTAGAGATGCTTGAAGCTACAGGTATGTGTAAAGGAATCGAAAACTATGCACGACTTTTAACAGATAAACAACCAGGGGAAACACCTTATTCCCTTATAGATTATTTTGAAACTATGGGTAGAGAATATCTTATTATAGTAGATGAATCTCATGTATCATTATCACAATTTAGAGGTATGTATGCTGCTGATAAAAGTAGAAAAGAGGTACTTGTAGAATATGGATTTAGACTTCCAAGTGCTTTAGATAATAGACCTTTAAAATTTGATGAATATATCAATAAAAAAGCAAACTTCTTATTTGTAAGTGCTACACCTGCTGATTTAGAATTAGAACTCAGTAGTGTAGTTGCAGAACAAATCATACGACCGACTGGACTTTTAGATCCAGTGGTTGAAGTGATAGATAGTGAGTTTCAAGTAGAAAAACTTCATGACGAAATAAAAAAAGTAGTAGCACGAAACGAAAGAGTTCTTGTAACAGTATTAACAAAAAAAATGGCAGAAGAGTTAGCAACCTATTATGCAGATTTAGGTATCAAAGTAAAATATATGCATAGTGAAATTGATGCTATAGAGAGAAATCAAATCATACGACAACTACGACTTGGAAAATTTGATGTGCTTATTGGAATCAACCTTTTAAGAGAGGGACTTGATATACCTGAAGCTTCATTAGTAGCAATACTTGATGCAGATAAAGAAGGTTTTTTACGTAGTCGTACTTCACTAGTACAAACAATGGGAAGAGCTGCTAGAAATTCAAATGGTAGAGTTCTTTTATTTGCTAAAAAAATGACGGAGTCTATGAAATTTGCTATAGAAACTACAAATCATAGACGAGAAATTCAAGATAAATTTAATAAAGAACACGGTATAACTCCAACTACAACTATAAGAAGACTTGACGAAGATTTAAAAATGGAAGAGTATGATGATACTGCACTAAAATTAGAAAAACTAAATAAAATGCCCGCATCCGAGAGAAAGAAAATACTTATAGAACTTAATAAACAAATGCATAAAGCTGCCAAAGATTTAAACTTTGAAGAAGCTATTCGACTTAGAGATGAAATAGAAAAAATTAAAAAAGCGTAAAAGGGGAATTAAAATGATAGATAATGAGGCACTGGAACAACTTATACGAGCAAAAAATAAAATAAATTTTTTCAAAGATTTAACAGATTATCAAATTCAAACACTTATAAAAGATGTTGTCTTTAAAAAATTTAATCGTCATGAAACAATATTTCGACAAGGGGATACAAGAGACCCTTACATTTATTACATCTTAGCTGGAAGTATTAAAGTAAACCTAAGAGATGAATATGGAGTAACAAAAACTGTTACAACTTTACCAAGTGGTTCAATCATAGGCGAGATGCAAATTGTTTTAAATCAAGCAAGAACAGCAACTTGTGTTGCAAATAATGATGAAAATATCTTGATAGGCTTTACAATAAATGAATATCAACTAGGACAACATGGAAATATTTATGCTGTCTTTTATAGAAATATTGCAGAAGTTTTAGCAAGAAAAATTGAAGATACCAATAAAAAAATTAAATAAATTTTAAAATAATGGTAAAGATATTGTGAATTCTGCACCACAATATTCTTGTTCTTCATATTCATAACATTTATTTTGTATATCTATTTTACCGTCTAGTTTTGAAAGAATCTGTTGTGTCATATAAAGCCCAAGTCCAGTACCTTGAGATTGGTGTTTAGTTGTAAAGTATGGTTCAAATATTTTATCAATAATTTTTTCATCTATTCCACCAGCTGAATCTAATAATCTAATAGATGCAAAATCTTTTTCTTTATACACTTCAATAAAAATCAATCGCTCTTTAGTTTTATTATCTCTAAAAGCATCAATAGCATTATTAATAAGATTTAATAATATTTGTACCAAATCATTTTGAATTGTTGTGATTTCTAATGACTCAATTGACTTTTGAATAATTTGTATATTTTCTAATTTAATATTTGCATCTACAATCATAAGTGTACTTTGTAAGACATCTTTAATTGAAAAAGTTGTACTTTCCCTATCATTTCTCATAAAATTTTGGAAATCTTCAATAGTTGCAGATAAATATTTTGTATTTTTTACAATATTTTCTAAACTATCCATTGTTTCTTGTTTATCTTCTATTTCACACTCATACATAAATTTAATACCACTTGCTGCTATAGATATTGCAGTTAATGGCTGTCTCCATTGGTGTGCTATATTTCCTATCATTTCTCCCATTGAAGCTAGTTTTGATTTTTGTGCTAATATCTTTTCATTTCTTTTAATATCTGTTATATCCATAGCTGTAATAATTTTTAAATTATCTGTATCAAATGAAATATTTCTCTCTTTAATTTGTACTTGATACAATTTATTTTTTTTACTTGTTACTGTTGTTTGAAAATTATGATCTATTTCATTATCTAAAAGTAATTTTTGATGTTTTTTTGAAACATTATGAAAAATATCGAAAATATGTTTGTTTATTATATCTTGTTTTGAACTAAAACCTAAAAGTAGAGAAGCTTCTTTATTACATTCAATACAAATATTATCTTTAAAAATATACATTGCATTTATTGAAGAATCTATCAAGGCTTTAAATTGTTTCAGATTATTTTCTATCTCTTTTTTTTGCTTCTCAATAAGATTATTATCAAGTAATTTTTTTATTAAAAGTTCTATTTTAAGTACAAATTCATCATTCATAAAAGGTTTTTTTAAAAAATCTGCAGCTCCATTTTTTAAAATTTCTTTTAAATATGTAGGATTCTCTATATTTGATAGAGCTAGAACTAAGCAATTTTTTAACAATCGCTTTGTTTGTAAATTTTGTAACAACTCAACAAAATGAAATGTTTCTATATCTACATCAAATACCGCTAAAGAAATATCATATTTTTCTAAAGCATAGATTGTTTCTTGTGGATTATTCACTGCAATAAAATTATAGTTTGGATTTCTTTGAATGATTTCATTCGTATCAAAACTATCTGCTAAAATGAGAATATTATATATAATATTATTATTAATCATGAGAAAAAGTATATCTAAATACTATTTAAACAAGAGCTATTTAACATGGATTAGTATATACTTTTATTCAAGATATTGTTAAAAAAGGAACTGCAATGATAAAGTTTATTATAACTTATTTTATTATCTTATTACAACTACAAGCCTTAGATATTTCTAAACAAAAAAATTTTACAGTAACTTTAAAACCTACAACACAGGTAGCAACTTTTTCTTTAAGCCACATTGCAAAGACAAGTAATGAAATTGAGAATTTATTTCAAAAAGCCCTTATAACTGCAAATAAAAGTGGTATCTGTAGAGGTGGACAATATCGAATTTATCCAGACTATAAATATGTTGAAAATAGAAAAATTGAGATTGGATACAATTCAAATATAAATTTTTATTGTGAATTTAATGATATTAAAAAATATGAAAATATACTAGCAAAAATCAAAAAACTCAATATAAAACTCACACAAAATCCAATTTCCTATAAAATTTCTACCACAAAACAAGAAGAAGAAAAATCACAATTAGAATTTTTAGCTTATGAGTATGCTAAACAATATACAAAAAAACTCAACAATATTTTTCATAATTGTAATATCAAAACAATCAATTTTAATAACTCTCATACACCAATACTCTATAAAACATTGGCAAGACAAGAAGCTGCAACAATTGTAACTTCTCCAATAGAAGAAGATATAAGTTTATCATTAAGTGTGGATTATATTTTTAATTGTGAAAATTGATAGTTTACATACTCTTTTTTTTAAATATTACTAAACTCATATACGCTATAAACGCCATAAAAGATGAGTAAAGAAACAAATACTCTCCATAAAACCATCCAGATGTAAAAGCTCCTACAAAACCACCTAAACCATATGCAAACCCTAACATAAATTGTTGTGCAAGTTTTTTATTTGAATAAAGTGTATAAAGATAGAGTATAACTGCACTATGATAGAGCCCAAAACTAAAAGCATGCATACTTTGAGTAAAATATGAAATTGTTAAACTATCAGGAAATAAATACAATAAAAACCATCTGATAATTGTCATTATTATAGAAAATTTTATAATAGTTAAAAGATTTAATTTTAAAATTGGTGCTTGATAATAAAACATTGCTATTTCACAAATAACACCAAATGCCCAAAGATAACTAGTGACTTCTAAACTTATGCCATGTGTAGTTTCATAAATAGTAAAAAAGTTGTAAAATCCACCAAAGCTTACCTGCATTAAAAACAAACTTAACCAAAAAGGCCAATATTTGATTAGTGAAAATTTTTTATCATCTTCAACTCCACCTTCATGCTCATCAGTATCATACTTCAATAAACTATATGCAACTACTGAAGTAAACAATATAGTACCTAGATAAAAATGTAACACAATATCAGATGAAGTTAATACTCTCGCCACAACCAAACTAATAATCATAAAACCAATTGAACCAAATAATCTTGATTTTCCATATCGATTACCTAACTCTTTTATTGATATAACTTCCATGTATGGTAAAAGTATACTTATACATACCCCTAAAAAAGCATTATTAATCATGAAAGCATAAAAATTATGGATTGTAAAATAAAAAAATAGTGTATTTAAAGTGGAAAAAACAAGAGTAAGTTTGAATACTGTCTGATTAAGACTGATATGTTTTAAAAATAAAAAAGGGGTAAGAAATCGCATAAGTGGTGCAAGTGCAAGAACAACACCAATTTGTGCAGGTGTATAACCAATATCTAAAAGCACTTTAGGTAGAAATATTACATATACACCAACAGCGGCAAAATAAAAAAAATAAAATGCTGATAATTTAAAAAATAGCATCTATTTGCTAGTGTCTTCTTCAATCCTAATAACTGAAGTTTGCATCACTATATCTTGAAATGTTTTTTTATCTTTTCTAAAAAATGGAATAAGAAATCCTAAAATACTCACAGCACTTACTAAAAACATAAAATATCTTAAAATCGCTTTTATTAATGGTAAAGTTTTTTGAGTTTTATCATCAATAAGAATTAAATCATAAGCTTTAAAACCAGGTGTTTGACCTTTTTTTACCCAAAATGCAACTGTAATACCACCATAAACTATCATAGTAATCCATCGTGCCATCTCACTAGCTTGGAAAGAATCTTTTCCATCCATAATTACATAAGTAGTAAGATACATAATTGGCATCATAATTAAAAACATATCAGTAATAAATGCTTTTATTCTGTGAAGTGGAGAGGTACAAAGTCCATAAATTTTTGTTGTTTGTTTATTATGGACAGTTTTATTGTTCCCTTTTTTTGTATCTCTCCATCTAGCCATTAAAGTTTAGTTACCTCTACTACCTGGTTTATATGCAACACTTCCAGATTTACATAAAGGGCAATCTTCTGGTGCATACATTTCAAAAGTAAAATCTTCAAGTGCAAATAATGGTAAATGACTAGGTAATTTACAATTAACTTTTGGATCACTACTACAACCATTTCGAGTACAAAAACCTCTATTTGCAAGTGCTGCATATCCAGCTATTACCCCACCATTAGCTTCAACTTGATTTGCAGCTTCTAAAGCACTTCCACCTGTAGTGATAATATCTTCACAGATAATATATCTTTCACCTTTTTGAACTTCAAATCCTCTTCGTATAGTCATCTCACCATCAACACGTTCAGCAAAAATAAATCGTACATCTAAAGCTGTTGCAAGTGCAAATCCTGCAATTAAACCACCAAGTGCAGGTGAACATACAGCATCTACTTGTATTTTACTTGCTTTTATTTGCGCAGCTAATGCTTCTGCTAATAATTTTGCAGTTTTAGGATCTTCAAGTACTTTTGCACTTTGTAAATAAAATTGTGAGTGATTTCCACTACTTAATTTAAAATGCCCCTCAAGAAGTGCTGAAGAGTCTTTATATATTTGTTCTACATTCATTCAATACTACTTATATTTTCATTATTTCAGCATCTTTTGCTTTAAACATATCATCTGCTTTTACAACATAAGCATCTGTGATTTTTTGAATTTCATCTTGTGCTTTTTTGCTTTCATCTTCTGTAATCTCTTTATCTTTAAGTAATTTTTTTACTTTATCATTTGAGTGTTTTCTTACATTTCTAATAGCAACTTTTGCATTATCAGTCATTGCTTTAGCACCTTTTACACTCTCTTTTCTTTGATCTTGAGTCATTGGAGGGAAAAATAACTGTACTGATTCGCCATTATTATTTGGATTTACTCCAATATTTGCTTCTTGAATAGCTTTTTCAATAGCACCTACAAGATTTTTTTCCCAAGGTGTAATATTGATTGTTGTACCATCTGGTGCTAAAACAGTTGCAATTTGATTTAATGCAGTTGGTGATCCATAATAATCTACAGTAATATTATCTAAAATACTAGTGTGTACTTTTCCTGTTCTTAATGTTGAATAATCTTTTTTTAATGATTCTAAAGATTTTTCCATATTTTGTTTTGTTTCTTCATAAATTTTATTTACCATTCATTTCTCCTTTGTTGATTTTAATTTTATTTAATATTTTGTTAGATACTGTAAAAACATCACTTCCTAACATAATTCTTGTTCGTGCTTTTTGAAGATAAAGATTAAATTTTTCATCGATAACACCATCTTTTACTTCCACATCTCTCCAACCCTCTTGTGTAATATATAATTTCAGAGTTTTATATTTTGGATCAACTTGAGCATGAACTCTTCTTAGAACTCCATCTTTTGGAAATTCTTTTGGTTCATACCATTTTACATCAAAAGTTTTATATCTTAACTTATGCGCTATATTCACTTCCCCAACAAGTGCTATTCTAGGAATATCAAAACGATCAGTTTTTTCATTGATTGAACCTGTATTTTGATTTAAAATTGCATCAAAATTAAAATTATCCTGTAAAACTTTAGTAACGTTTTGAGTATATTCTCCATAAGGATAAGCATAAGAAGTTGGCTTAATATTTAGTTTTTCAACAAATGTATCATATGCTTTTTTAGTATCTTCAAAAACTTCTTGGGAAGTTAAATTTTGCAATCTTGGATGAGAATATGAATGAAGACCAATAGTTCCATAGTTTGAAGCTTCTTTTATTTGCTCCCAACTCATATAATCTCCATAGTGTTTATTAGTAGCTTCTACATACACATATAAACTAAATGGATAATTATACTGCTTAAAGATTTCTAGTCCATTCTCATAAAAACTTTTATACGCATCATCAATAGTTAAAGCAACCCATTTTGATGGAACATTTTCATTGTTTTTTAGTTTTTCAATGATTTTTTCTAATGGCACAACTTTGTAATTATTTTTTTTGAAATACTCAAATTGTTTGATAAGTTCTTCTTTTGAAGTATTTGCACTTGTGTATCTATCATCTGCAAATCTATGATAAACAAATATATGTGCATTAGCAAATATATATGAAAATGAGAATATTACAAAAAATAAATATCTCATTTTATACTGTCAGACTATTTTGTAGGTGCAGCTGGAGCACTTTGTGGTAGAGTTGTGTTTATAGGAGATGCTGGTACAAGAGTATTAACTTCCACTGCATCTACAACACTTTTTGAATTTTCTTCATTGTATAAATACCCTAAATATAATGTATTTAATACAAGTGTAAGCCCTAAAATAAATGTTAGTTTTGTTAAAAAATTAGCAGGACCTTTTGCTCCAAACATTGATTCATTACTACCACTGTATGCTCCTAGTCCCATACTTGAACTTTTTTGAAGCAAAACTGTAATTGTAAGTAAAACTGCTAAAATGAATTGTACTATTAATAATGTTGATGTCATATTAACCCTTATTCTAAAATGAACGCAATTGTATCCAAAACTTAATTAAAAATAAGTTAAATATAAAATCAGAGATTGTGGATAAATTAATTTATCTATGTTACAATTAAATAAAACTGATATTAGGTGGTTAAAATGGTTGCAAATATTTTTTTTGGAAGTAATGAAATTACAAGAGAATCTCTTGAAAATATCATAAATCCATATACTAAAAAAGTGGTTTCTAAATACCCAATGTGTACAAAAGAAGATACGCTTAAAGTACTTGAAATAGCACAAACTGCAAGTATAAACACAAAAACTTCAAAACTATCTCAAAGAATCTCTTGGCTTGAAGACGTTGCACAAAAACTTGAAGAGAACCTCGAAGATATAGCTAAAACTTTATGTGATGAAGTTGGAAAACCAATCACATTTGCAAGAGTTGAAGTACAAAGATGTATTGAAACAGTCAAACTTAGCTGTCATGCAATGATTAATCTTCATGGTCATACAATTAATACTGATGCGATGCCAAGTGGAATCAAAACTACTTCCTATTATAAAAGGGTTCCAGTTGGTGTTGTAGCTTGTATTACTCCTTTTAATTTTCCATTAAATCTTGTAGCACATAAAATAGCACCTGCCCTTGTAAGTGGGAATGCTGTTGTCCTTAAACCAACTCCAGAAGCTCCACTTACTGCATATAAATTTGTAAAACTCTTTATTGAATCAAAATATGCAATAAAGGATGCTTTAAGTTTAGTATATGGTGATGTAGAAGTTGGAAGTACTTTAGTTGCCTCAGATATACCAAGAGTTCTTAGTTTCACAGGAAGTGTTCCCGTTGGTAACATTATTACAAAAACAGCAGGAATTAAAAAAGTCGCACTTGAACTTGGTGGAAATGCAGCAACTTATATAGATAATAGTGCAGATATTCAAAAAGCAGCTGCAAGATGTACTTTTGGTGCTTTTATCAATAGTGGTCAAGTGTGTATTAGTTTACAAAGAATTTATGTAAATGAATCTATTTATGAAGAATTTGCAAAAGCTATGAAGAATGAAACTGAAAAACTAAAAGTAGGTTCACCTTATGAAGAAACTACATTTATAGGTCCTTTAATTAATGATGAGTCATTAAGTCGTGCAAAATCTTGGATTCACAGTGCAATTAATGAAGGTGCTATTTGCATAACTGGAAATAAAAATGATGAACTTAATTTCTACCCTACAATTATGACAAATGTAACAGATGAGATGAAAATTATCTGTGAAGAAGTTTTTGCTCCAATTGTTAGTCTTGTAAAAGTTAAAAACTATGAAGAAGCTATCCTAAAAATGAATAATTCTCCGTATGGTTTGCAGTTTAGTATTTTTACAAATAATCTTAAACAAACACAACAATTTATAGATGAAGCTGATTGTGGTGGTGTAGTTATTAACGACATACCAACTTTACGATTTGACATACAACCATATGGTGGTACAAAATTAAGTGGTATAGGAAAAGAGGGTCCAACTTTTGCAATTGAAGAATTTACGGAGATAAAATCAATAGTAATTTGTAATTAATAATTATATTTTGACTATTAGTCAATTATATTTAAATTTTTAAGTTTACTATAAGAAAATAGTGATACAATTTTCATCAACATATAACTTTTACTTATACTAAATAATGAAGAATTATTTAATTTATTAGTAAAACTTATAGAAATAAAACAAAACTAGGAGAACATATATTATGAAATTAACTAATATATTATTAGCAACAACATTATTGGCTGGTGCAGCAACTGCATCTGAATTTGTAGATTACAAAGGTTTAACAAAACATTTAAAATCTGAAGCTAAAAAAAATGGTCAAATCGCATCTACTGCAGACGTTAAAGCTGCGTTAGCATCAAAAGATTGGGCTGTTGTAGACGTTAGAACAATGGAAGAATGGGCTGGTGCTCATATCCCTGGTTCAACAAGAATTGGTAGACAAGCTCCAGAAAAAGCTTTAGCAAACGTTGTACTTGATGATAACAAAAAATTTGTAAAAGATAAAATTATAGTAGTTTGTAATACTGCTTCAAGAGCAGCAATAGAAGCAGAAACTTTTAGAAAAATGGGATTCAAAGAAGTTAAAATTTATGGTATTGTAACTTGGATTGATGGTTGTGAACCATTCAAAAACAAATACAGTACACATGAAGATAAACATGGTACAAAACAAAAGTTTGGTACATTTACAGCAGAACATTGTAAAAAATAATTTTTTTATATCCTCATCAAAAATGATGAGGATATTTTTCTCTTACTACAAATAATCAATTACTTTTATATTTTTAATTTAATTTTAAGAAATTTAGATATAATTATCTAAAGAAATCATATAAAGGGATGGTTATGGAGATAATTACAGATAGTTTTGAAAACTTATCAGTGAATCAGTTATACTCAAAATTATCGTCAAAATATGCCCAATTAGCAAAAGCAGAGCAAGAAAAAGCTGTCGATAGTGTTTCTAAAAAAGACTATATTGAACAATCATCACAAGCTACGAATTATGATGAAAAAGATTTTGCTAGGGTTTTAGCAAAGTTCAAACAATCTGATGCACAAGTTCGTACACACGAACAAATACATGCAAGTATAGGACATACAACTACTCCAATATCATACACTTATCAGCAAGGTCCTGATGGTAAAATGTATGCAGTAGGAGGAAGTGTGAGATTCGATACATCAATTCCAACAGACCCTAAAGCAGCAGCATTTAAATTAGATCAAATACAGAAAGCTGCTTCTGGTGTTGCAGATGCAAGTGGTGCTGATAATACAATAGCAACACAAACTAACTTAAATAAAATTCTACTTCAACTTAAAGGTGAAGAAAATGCAAATCAATAATAATCTCAATTCTATGCTCCAACTAGAGAAAAAATTGGAACAAAGTGCTAGTGCACTTTCAAAACTTAATCTTGATAATGAACAAACAGAACAAAAAGATCAAAAAAATTTACAAAGTAATGTAACGAATCAAGAAGATACTACACAAGATATTGATATAGCAAAAGAGATGTTAAAACAAATAGAAATACCAATTGCATATACTGCAAATGCTGAAGTAATTTCAACACAAAGTTCAGTTCATAGAACACTTATTGATATAAAAGCCTAAATTATTACTCCTTACTATGATAACAATAAATCAAATCGATATATTAAAGAATGAACTAAAACAGTCTAAACAAGATAAAACAATAGGTTTTGTACCAACAATGGGTGCACTTCATGAGGGACATTTAAGCTTAATCTCAAAAGCTAGAAAAGAAAATGATATTGTAATTGTTTCTATATTTGTCAATCCTACTCAATTTTTACAAGGTGAAGATTTAGATAAATACCCTAAAAAAGAACAAGCAGATTCAAAATTATGTGAGTTAGCAGGTGTTGATTATCTTTTTTTACCAAACAAAGAGATGATGTATGAAAAAGATGAAGTACTTATAAAAGCACCTAAAATTAAAGGTTTCATCTTAGAAGGTGAAAAAAGACCTGGTCACTTTGATGGTATGTTACAAATCGTTCTCAAACTTTTTAATATAGTAAAACCTACTAATGCTTATTTTGGAAAAAAAGATGCACAACAACTTTCTCTTATAAATCAAATGGTAAAAAATTTTTATTTAGATATTAACATTATTGCTTGTGATATAGTAAGAGAAAGTGATGGCTTAGCTATGAGTAGTAGAAATGTTTATTTAGATAAACAACAAAGAGAATTAGCATTAAACATCTCAAAATCACTTAAATTTGCTGCAAAATCTATTGGTGCAAATAAAACGAATTCTTCATTCATTGTAAACGAAATGAGAAATTATTTATCTCAATATTCAGAATTAAATGTTGAGTATATCACTATTGTAGATAGGGAATTTAATGAAATTAATACTGTGCAAATAAAAAATAGTATTATATTAATAGCTGTAAAAATAGGAAATACAAGATTAATTGATAATATATGGGTTTAATATAACTATTATATCTAACTAGCTAAAATAAGAATTATTTATAAAGGGAACTGTGATGAAAACTAAATATTTTTTCTTATACCTTTTCACATTGTGTTTTTTTCAATTTGCGTATGCTGAAGAGAACAATGTAGATTGTTTAATACTTGAAGATGAAAACTCAATTATCTGTAAGTATAGTGTAAATAGAGTTGATTATGAAAAAAATATACGTATACAATGGATAGAACCTGATAACACAGTAACAAGAGAAAGAGAAATGACAATCCCTGCTAATCATGGTTCAGTCTATGACTATAGATATATTGAAGGTAGAACAAAAGGTGTATGGACTTTTAAAGTTATAGATGAGCAAAAAGAATACACTACAAACTTCACCATTGAATAAAAAAAATATTTTACAATACAATATTGCTATCATAGGTGCAGGAGCTTCTGGTCTTCTTGCATCTATTTTTTTAGCAAAAAAAAATCATCACGTTACAATCTTTGAAAAAAATAATAAAGTAGGTAAAAAACTTTTAGCTACTGGAAATGGAAGATGTAATGTAACTAATGAGAATATCTCATTAAATAACTTTTACTCCCACTCAAATATTTCGCTAATAAAACCTATTCTAGAAAACTTTAACTATAAAAAATGTAAAGATTTTTTTAATAACATAGGTGTAGAGTTTGTTAATAATGAAATAGGAAGAGTTTATCCCATGTCCCAAAACTCTTCAAGTATTGTAGATAGTCTTGAATATGAAGCTTTACATAATAATGTCACTATTAACTTAAATACAAAAATAGAAAATATAAATTATGATGGTCAATATTATATTATAAACAATAAAAAATATGACAAACTTATTATTGCAACTGGAAGTACAGCTATGCCAAAACTTGGTGGAGATACAAGTGGTTATAACTTTGCAAAACAATTCAATCATAATATTATTGATCCATTTGCATCTTTAGTACAACTTGTAAGTGATGATAAAAATTTAGATATGATTAGTGGAGTTAAAATAGATGGAGTTGTAGAAAACAAACAAGGTGATATTCTCTTTACAAAATATGGACTTTCTGGTTCTGCTATTTTAGATATTAGTAGAGAAATTTCATACAAATTACAACACCAAAAAAGTGTAAAAGTTACTGTTGATATTCTCCCAGCATTTTCTAAAAATAAATTAGTTGATATGCTTCTACATAGAGCTAAAACATTAGCCACTAGAGATATTTCTCATTGGCTTGATGGTATTGTAAATAAAAAACTTAGTCGTTATATTATCATAGCTTCAAAGATTCCAGACAATATAAAATCTGCACAATTTTTAAATAGAAAAGATATTTTAAAAATTGTGCATACTATAAAAAATCTTGAGTTTAATATCATAGATACAAAAGGTTTTGAAACTTGTGAAGTGTGTGCAGGTGGTGTTACTCTTGAAGATATTAATCTACACACAATGGAATCAAAACTTCAAAAAAATCTCTATTTTATTGGTGAAGTTTTAGATGTAGATGGGGATTGTGGAGGATATAATCTCCATTTTGCTTGGGCTAGTGGGTATACTTTGGCACAGAATTTACGATAAAAAAGAACTCATATTCCAAATAGGCAACATGATTGCTAACATAAGCCATAATACAACAGATGCTATGGATAAAATAATAGCAGGTTCAATATATGATGAAAAAACTTTTAAACTTGTCTGAAACTTTTGCTTGTAATAGATAGCTAAATCTTCTAAAATAGTCTCATAGGAAGCTGTGTGTTCAGCGGTGAAGAGTAACTGTATTGTGAGAGGATCAAAAAGTTTTGTTTTTTCAAATGCAGTTGCGATTGAAGTACCATTTTTAATATCACCCATAATTGTTTCTATTAATCTTTTAATGTAAAGATTTGGGATAATATTTTTACTATTTTCTATTGCAATTTGAAACTGATATTTAGAATTGACAATGATTGATATTAATAAAAAAAATCTATAAAAATAATAATCTTTTAAAATTCTATTGAAAAGTGGTAGCTGTAAAATGATAAATTTATGAACAAAAAAAGTAAATCTTTTATAAACACCGTAATATAACAATAAACTCACCCCAACAACACCCAATACAACCAAATAAAAATAGTTTTTCAAAAGAGTATTTATTCCTATTAAAATTTGAGTTGAGAGTGGAATTTGATTTTGATTCATAGTAAAAATATACTCAAAATTTGGTACTACATATATAAAAACCATTGCAAGAGAAATTACTAGTGAACTTATTAACAACTTTGGATAACGCAAGGTATCATCAAGTTTTGTTTTTATTTTCATATCTTCTTGAAGAAGTTGGGTCAATGAATTTAAGGATTGTTTGATATTCCCATTTTCAATTCCAAGTTTTAAAAATAATATGGTTACCTCCCCTAAGATAGAATCATATTTTTGCAGTGCTTTATCTATTGGTTTTCCACTTGTTATTGAATCTTGCATTATGAGCAAAATCTCTCTTATAGTCTTATCTTGTTCTGTTTTCAAAGATAAATCTATAGCTTCACTCAATGTAATATTTGCATTTAACATAATAGTTAATTGTTCAAACATATAAAGAATATTTTTTTTATGATTATGTTTTAATTGAAAATTTGGAACTACTTTTTTTTCCTGAATTTTTATAATATTCTTTGGTAAATTTTCTAAATTATTTACTTTGATTGTCTCTATTTTTCCATCTTGCTGATATACTATTTTATATTTCATCTAAATTTTACTATACAATTCACTGTAAGAAGTTTTCCCCTCAAGGAGTAACTTTTTCCCATTATCCAATAACGAATGAAAATCATGCGTATCCAAATAACTTTCAATTTTAGACACATCTTTATATTCACTCATTAATCTTGCAATATCACTATTTATTTTTAATACCTCAGAGACTACTTGTCTCCCTTTATATCCAGTAAAATTACACTCCTTACACCCTACACTTTTATAAGTAAAATCTTTCTCTTCCTCTTTACAATGGCTACACAATACTCGTAGAAGTCTTTGGGAAATGACCATTTTTAGTGTTGCTGCTATAAGATAGGATGGGGCATTTAGATCTAAGAGCCTTGTGATAGTTTCTACAGCACTATTCGTATGCAATGTTGCAATGACCAAGTGACCAGTAAGGGAAGCTTGTATAGCTATTTGAAGTGACTCTATATCTCGTATCTCTCCTATAAGCAATATATCTGGATCCTGACGTAACACATTTTTAAGTACTGTTGGATAATCTAAATCTATATCTGGATTCAGATTGACCTGTACAACCCCATCAAGTTTATACTCAACTGGGTCTTCAATAGTAATTATTTTTTTCTCTTTTGTATTTATTTTATTTAACATAGAATAAAGTGTAGTTGTTTTCCCACTTCCTGTAGGTCCAGTTACTAATACCAAACCTTGTGTTAAAGTTAAAATAGTTTCAATAGCTTCCAATGTTTTTTGCTCGAAGCCTATATCTTGCAAGTTTTTATCTATATTTCCATTGTCTAGTATCCGTAATACAATTGATTCACCATGAATTGATGGCATAGTAGAGATTCTAATATCATAGTTTGTGGCCTCTATCTTTCTTGTTAATCGAGAATTTAAAGGAATTCTTCTTTGTGCTAAATCTAAATTTCCTAAGTATTTTATAGCAGAACTTATCACTTGATACAAAGCAATATTAAATCGAAAAAACTGATTCAAAACACCATCAATTCTACATCGCAATACAATACTATTTTCAAAACATTCAAAATGTATATCACTTACATTATTTTTTATACTAAAGGATAAAACCTCATCAAAAAATTCCAAAATATAGGAGTTGTTATTCTCTTTATTATAGTTTACAGCTTTTCTTGCCAAATTATATAATCTTCTTTTGAAAAGAAGATTTTTCCATTCAAATTGTAACTCTTGATGCTCTACAAAAATCAATTTTATTGGTTGATTAAAAATATCTACTAACTTGTCAATATCATTATCTTCATTGGATGTAGCTACTATTACAAATAATTGCTCTTTATATAATGGTATAAAATTATATTCATACAACTTCTCAGTATCAAAACTATCCAAAATATCATATTCTATATCAAAATCAAGTAAGCTATTATTCATCAATTTCCAACCTTATAGTTTTTATTTTATTTGTCTTTGTATCTACAAATTCTACTAAAGTTGGCTCTATTTGAACAATCTTATTTTCTTGAAATATATCTCCAATTTTATACCAATCCCCATCTATAAAAACTTCATTAAATATAATTGCCTCTATTTGTATTGATTTTACCTGTACCTCTTTTTCTCTTTGACTTTCCTTTTTTTCTACAACAGATATATTCTCATTTTCAAAAGGATTTTTTATATTTTTTAATACAACATCATGTTGATTTGGATTTGCAAAATAATGATTTAAAAATACAATCCTGCTTTTTATCATTGTAGTATTTGAATCGCTCTTATCTAAAAAAAATTCATCTATAACCAAATGTTGTTCTACTCTATGTAAAAACTGTATAACTGAATCAAATGAACCATTTATATTTAAAGAGATAGTTTGATTTGATGTTGTAATAGATTGTACAAATAGAGTATCTTTTGCCAGTTCTGTTTCAATATAATCTATAAGTTCTTTATTGTTTTTGACAACGATTTTATTGGATAAGCTTTTTAAACTCAAGTATTGTTTTTGCTCTGATTCTTTTTTCCCATCAACAAAAAATAATTCCTGCAAAAATACAAAAACTAGTATAAAAAATATGGCTACTATAAAATATAATTGTATTTTTTCCCTTAAAGGGAGATTTTCAAAATTATTTTTTAACATCTATACTTATATCCATTTTATATTTGTTCAACTTTTCATCAAATTGTATAGATTGTATCTCTATATTTTTTATGTAATTTTTCATCACTGCAAGAAGTTTTTTCCTACTACTATTTTCTACTACAATATTTAATTTACTATTTTTATAACTTAATTTTTCAATAAAGATATTATGACTAACTAAATACTCAAATAATTCTATGGAACTATTAACAGGTTTTTTATCGATCTCTTTATAGATGAGAAGATGTTTTTTATATCCTTTTTCATAAGAAGGTATATTTTCATCTTTTGCTGTTGTTTGTTGATTTGGATTTAGAGAAATATAAAGAAAAAATGTAAATAATACAATCATTACAGAAACAAAAATTAGAAATATTTGAAAAGAGTTCTCTTTTTTCATGGAATAAAAAGTAAATGAATGTTTTTTATTTTGTAATAAAAATTTATTTTTAATCAACTCATATTTTTCCTCATCTACTACAGTTACTTTATCTATTTTTATTTTATATAACTGCTCAATATAAGTTTGAATATCTTCTTGCAAAATATTTTTTATATCTTTATATAATAGTAATTGTTTAGAATCAAAAAGACAAAAATAATGATTTGTTACAAAAAGCTCTTTTGTAGTTGTATCACACTCTTCTATAAATATAAATGGTTCAGGAACAGATAGTTTTAAGGTGTCTTCAAAGTATATTATCTCATAAGAGAGTGACGAGGGGATAAAATTGTAATAAAATTTACTGTTTGTACTGAACTCTAGTTGTTGATTTTCTAAAGAGGTTCGTAAAAAATCTAAAAGATATTTATCACTAATCTCTTCAGTAACTTTTATACTAAAACTCTGAATATTTGAACAATCAATTATCTCCCAAGTCTTAGTAGCCATAACTTAATCGAAGTTATAGCCTAACTCTTTTAAAGAGTCTTTGTTTTTAGTCCATCCTTTTTTAATCGAGACAAAAAGTTCCAGATAAACTTTTTTTCCAGTAAGTTTTTCTATTTTTTTTCTAGCATTAAGCCCTATTCTTTTGATAGCAGCCCCATCTTTTCCGATTATCATCCCTTTTTGAGTTGATTTTTCTACAATGATAGTAGCTTTTATAACATCAACCTTTGGCTTTTCCTCAACTTTTTCAATAATGACATCTGTTTCATAAGGTATTTCATCACTAATATTTTCAAAAACAGATTCCCTTATGAACTCTTTGAAAATTTCTCGTAAATGTGATGTTGTCATAATCTCTGTATCATAAAGTGGAGGTGAAACAGGAAGATGTTTAACGATTTCATCAAGTAAATCTTTTTGTTTTCTCCCTTTTTTAATAGATACTGTCATCAAAGCTTCATATTTATCTTCAAATTGCTTATACTCATCCATTTTTGCAAAAACTTCACTTTGAGACACAAAATCTGTTTTTGTAAGAAGTAATATATGTTTTGTATTCTTTGTATTTTTCTCTAAAAAGTTTTCATAATAACTTATCTTATCTGTAACTGGAGCTAAATAAAGTATTAAATCACAATCTCCAATAGCTTTTAAAGCTTCTTCAAGCATAAACTGATTAATAAGTTTTTCTGTTTCGTGGATACCTGGGGTATCTATAAATACTATTTGATCATCACCATTCATTACTATTACATTTGATCTTTTTCGTGTAGCATTCGCTTTATGTGAAACCATTGTGATTTTTTCACCAACTAACCAATTTAACAACGAACTTTTACCAGCATTTGGTCTTCCAACGGTGGCTACAAATCCACATCTTGTTTCTATCAAATTACATACCTTTGTGTTTTATAAATTTAAAATTAGATTCATTATACAATAGTTTCAATGAAACTTTATATTTTTAGCTTTCCATCATAATAATACCAGCAAATCTACCACAATTTTTATCTTTTCTATATGAAAAGTATGGCTGATTTGAACATTGTGTACATATTGGAGATATTGTAATATTATCTTCTAAAACCCCTTCAGAGAGTAACTGTTTTTTATTTATCCCTTGAAGATCAATATTTCTATGATTGACATATTCTTTTCCAAATTTGTACTCAACTTCTCGGGCCATCTCTTCTGAAACTTCATAACAACACTGTTGAATACTTGGACCTAAAGTTACTTGAATATTTTTCATATTACTATTAAAATTTTTTTTCATACATTCTAAAGTATTTTTTGCAATATTTTCAAAAGTTCCAGCTCTTCCTGCATGTGCTACAGCTATGACATTTTTTTCATTATCATAAAATAATATAGGGATACAATCAGCCACCATAACCATCAAAGGAATATTTTTTTTATTGGTTACCAAAGCATCACATTTATAAACTGTTTTATTCTCTTCAACCACTTTTACGATATTAGAATGTATTTGTTCCATATAGCAAAGTTTTAAGTAATCATAGTGATATTTTTTTGCTAAATTTTTTCTTGCATTATCAACATTTGTTCGTATATCACCTACATGATAAGCGATATTTTCATCTTCATTTGTTGTAAAAAATTCAACTAAAATATTCTACCCTTTATGAAAGCAGATCTTGTAACTGTACATAACTATTCAGTATTGGATCATTTATATAATAAACATCTTCCGTTGTTTGTGCCACAAAAACTTTCTCTTTCCACTCAACAAGGTCTTGAATAGTTGTCATTAAGAGTTTTGAAACCATTGTTTGACTCGGTATATTAGTATAATCTATTCCTCTTAGAAGCATAACAATTGAATATACAACTTTACTTAATTCATCAAATTCTAAAAATAAATATAAAAACTTATTATATGTTTCTAGAATATTAATAATATCTGGCATAGTTGTCTCAAAATCATTTTCCATAATAAGATTCATCATCAATCTATCAAGTGCTAATTCCAAATCATCTAAATCATCTAAACTATATGCCCAATCTTCATAACTTTCCAAAAAGCTTTTAGCATCAGTTTTTTGATGTACTGAAATATAAGTCTGAACTAACTCCTGTTCATATTCCATTTGATCAACTTCCGTTGTAAATGTATTCTCTTGAGATTCAATATCTTCTATATTAATAAATTTTTCTGTTCGATTAATCTCTTTATTGTAATAATTCTTCTTAAAAAATTTCGATAATACCGCGTGAATTTCTTGATTATCATAAGGTTTATAGATATACCTATATACTTTTTGTTTTAAAGCCTCAAATCTGTAGGTATGATCATACAAATCCATTACACCTACAATTTTAGATTGTCTGACAGGCTGTTGTTTAATATATTTAAGCAGTTTAATCCCATCAAATTGCTTTGATGAAATATCTAAAAAAATAATATCTATTTCGTGTGCATTAACAATATCAAGTGTCTGTTGTGGAGTTTGACTAACATAAAACTCTATCGTTTCACCTATAGAAGTAAAATAGTCTTCAATATCTTGCTTTAAAATTTTACTATATAATAAATTGGCATCTACACTTAATATCTTTTTCATATTATCTCTTTTATTGACTTTGCGCGATGAGAACATCTTCTATCATTTTATCTAAATCACCATCAAGTATAGCTTCCACATTACTATATCCTATATTACTTCTCGTGTCTTTAATTTGTTGATAAGGTTGCATAACATAACTTCTAATTTGATGTCCCCAACCAATTTCACTTTTTGAAATACCCTTTTTTTCTGCAGCTTGTTTCTCTAATTCTAATTCATAAAGTCTTGATTTTAACATTTTCATAGCACTTGCTTTATTTTTATGCTGACTTCTATCATTTTGACATTGTACAACAATATTTGTTGCAATATGTGTAATTCTAATTGCTGATTCTGTTTTATTAACATGTTGTCCACCAGCTCCAGAAGCTCTATATGTATCTATTCTAATATCTTTATCTTCAATCTCTATATCAATATTATCATCAACCTCTGGACTTACCATAACTGAAGCAAAAGAGGTATGTCTTTTTGCATTACTATCAAAAGGGCTAATTCTTACAAGTCGATGGATACCATTTTCTGTTTTTAGGTAACCATAGGCATTAACACCAGAGATAATAAAACTGGCATCTTTGATACCAGCTTCTTCTCCCGCTTGATGATCCAAAATTTCAACTTTAAATCCTTTTCGCTCTGCCCATCTTAAATACATACGATATAACATACTTGCCCAATCACAAGACTCAGTTCCACCGGCACCTGGATGAATCGAAATAATTGCATTATTACCATCTTCTGGATTACTTAACATTACTTCTATTTCTGTTTTTTGTACAATTTCCTCTAATACATCTGATTCTTCAAATAATGTATTTAGAGTATCTTCATCTTTCTCTTCAACTGCCATCTCATATAATTCATTAGCATCTGTAATTGCTGAATTAGCTTTATTAAATTTTGACAATTTACTTAAAAGCCTATTCTTCTCTTGAGCAATTTTTGCTGCATTTTCCTGATTACTCCAAAACTCTGGTTCTTGCTCTAAAGCAGTAATTTCCTGAAGTCTTTTTTCTATCATAGTTGGTTTTAATATCGACTCAATATTTTTTATTTTTTGATTTAATATTTTTAAAAGTTGTGTATATTCATAATTATCCATAAGAGATATTATACCTTAAATAATTTAAACTCATCATCAATATATTGTATATATTGTTTATCACATGCAAATGAAGGAAGATTTATATACTTATCACTTAAATAATTTTGATGATAATGTCCTTCAATTACTAAATCAACATTTCCGTAACTTTCAATTCTATTTTTTACAAATTCTTCAAAATTCACTTGTTTAGTACAAAGATATTTTTTTTCTAAAGCATTGTAAATTATTTGAGATAACCAATTATTTATATTAATTAGATTTAAAAAATTTAATAAATAGGGATTTCTAATAATCATACAGTATATGTCATAACCTTTTGGTGTAAAAATATCCCCATGAGCTAAGGCAATTTTTTTATTATTCATATTTATATAAACAGGCTGTTCTTTTCTTGAAATAACATTTACTTTTGGAAAAGTATCTTCCAAACTATAATCATGGTTTCCTTCAAAATATATTGTTTCTGTATGACGTGATATTTCATCTATAAGATCAATTAATTTATAATTGATTTCCTGAAAATAATCAACTTCATCACATAAAAAATCAAAAATATCTCCCATCAAAAATAGTTGTGTACAAACAACTTCTCCATCTTTGATTTGTTTTAAAAAATCTATAAGTTCTTCTCTAATTTTATTATAATGTGCATCCGCTATAAAAATTGCACCATTTTTTATAATCATTTTTTTTCCATCATTTTATTTTAGAAGATTATATCATACTAATTATTTTTATAAAATAATAACAATATATTTTAAAATTGATAAGGTGGTTTTATAAAAAATTTATAAATATTTTAATATAATTGCCAAATTAAATTCTCTAAGCAATAGAGATAAACAAAAGGAATAGATGTATGGAAGGTAGATTATTTACATTCTTGGGTGAACTTGTAGGTCACGGTCAAGTAGAGATTATCGGTGCTCACTTACTATTGACAGTTATTATTGTGTTTTTAATAGCAAGAGCTGCTGTTAGTAAAATGCAACTTGTGCCAACAGGTACACAAAATATTATTGAGGCTTACTTAAAAGGTGTAGTAGCAATGGGTAAAGACTCAATGGGTGAAGAGAACGCTAAAAAGTTTATGCCACTTATAGCAACTCTTGGTTTAGTTATATTTGTAGCAAATATGATGGGAATTGTTCCTGGTTTTGAATCAGTAACAGGAAATATCAATTTTACTTTATCTTTAGCAATTTTAGTATTTTTATACTACAACTACTTAGGATTTAAAGAAAATGGTGCTGGAAAATATCTAGGACATATGATGGGACCTGTTCCTGCACTTGCTCCTTTAATGTTCCCAATTGAAGTTATTTCTCATGTGTCAAGAATAGTTTCTTTATCATTCCGGCTTTTTGGTTCAATCAAAGGTGACGATATGTTCTTAATGGTACTTCTTATGCTTGTACCTTGGATTGCACCACTACCAGGATTTTTCTTCTTATTTGCATTTGGTATATTACAATCATTTATTTTTATGATGCTTACTTATGTATATATTTCTGGTTCAGTTATGATGGCTGAGGAAGATCACTAATATTTATCTATGTTTATAGAAACAAAATTAAAAAAGGAGGCTTCTATTAAGCCTCCTTTTTTTATCTCTTATCTGATTACAGATCCATCATTTTATGGAAATACCCCTAAACAATTTGAACAAAATTTTACAAGAATACTTTCTAAACAAAAAGTTGATATGGTATGTTTTAGAGATAAAGAGACACCCAATACTTTTGAATTAGTAAAATGCTTTCAAAAAATAGCACAACAATTTCAAATAGATAAAATACTAATTAATAGTGATATTAAAAAAGCTATAGATATGAAATTGGATGGTGTACATCTCACCTCGCAACAATTCGATAAAATAGCCAACGCAAAACAACACAATCTATATACAATAATTAGCTGTCACAACGAAGAAGAGATCCTAAATGCTAAACAAAAAGGGGTAAATGCTATCACTTACTCCCCAATATTCTACAAAGAGGATAAAGGCAATCCTAAAGGGTGTGAAAATTTAAAAGTGATAGTAGAAAAATATCAAGATGATAATTTCCAAATAATAGGATTAGGTGGAATTATTGATAACACACAAGTTCAACAAGTCAAAAATACAAATTGTTATGGATTTGCTTCCATAAGATATTTTACAAACTAATTAATAAATATATCAAGAAATTATTTAAAGTGTTTTTATATTATTTGATTTTTAATCTATTATGAAATGGTGTTTTATTTTTTTCTAAAAACCTATCTTTTAAGTATTCATATCCAAAAAATATAATACTTATAACTATACTAAACAATATTAATTCTGTCATTAATTTTATCTCCATTTTATTTGACTGATTATCTATAAACAATCGTAAATAGAATAGTAACACAAAAAAAAATTTTAACTTTAAAATATGGCAATTTGTTAATTTTATATTTCTATCTAAATTAATTTTGATTATTTTTTTTATAAATAGCTTAAAATATTTAATTATTAGTTTTATTAAACTATTATATTAACTCTGATAGAATTTGTTATCTTATTAAAAGGAGAAAAAATGAAAAAAATTATTTTATTACTTTGTGTAATATTTGTTGGACTAGCTTTTGCTGCAAAACCCACTACACCTGAACCTGCTGAGGGTGCTACTATGGGTGCTAAATACATCTCTATTGCAGATGCAAAAAAGCTATTTGATAGTGGTGCAACTTTTCTTGATACAAGAAAACCAATGGAAGTTTCTCAAAGTAAAATCAAAGGTGCTATAAGAGCATATTATGATGAAAAAGGTGGAAATAAAAATAAATCTGCAGATTGGGATCAAAGTGCTGATAAATTTCAAACAGAAAATCTTCCTGCTGATAAAGGGACTGCATTAATTACATACTGTAACGGTGAAAAATGTTGGAAATCATATAAAGCGGCTGTTGTACTTACAAAAAAACTAGGGTACACAAATGTATATTGGATGAGAGATGGTATACCTGCATGGAAAAAAGCTGGAAATCCAGTAGAATAGTTCCAAACTTCACAAGATAAAGACTCAATAGTCTTTATCTTCATACTCATTATATAGGAAGATTATGAAAAATTTATCAATTAAATTTAAAATGTTATTATTAGTTATTATAGGCTTAATTGGAATTTTATTTTCAGCTAGTATGACAATAGTAAGCTCAAACCAAGGTAAAGTATCATTAGATAACTTTATTACAAAAGCTGTACTACCTGCAAATAAAATAAAACAATTAGATGAAAATATCAAATGGACTTTTTCAAATATGATAGAAGTTCGAAGTGATTTTGCAGCTCCAGTTGGCTCATATGATACTATGAAAAAGAAATTTATCGTAATTGAAAATCAATTTAAAAACTTAAATGATACTATATTTATAGAAAATAAAAAACTTGTAGAAGATATTAACCAAAACTGGTTATTAATGAAAAAAATAATTATCGAAAAAATACTTCCTGCTTATGAGGATGAAGATTTAGACTTAGTTGGAACTGTTGCTCAAATAGATATTTCACCTTATTTTTTTAAAATCAAAAAAAGTTTAGCAAAACTAGATGCAAATGTAAAAAAATATTACGATGAAATTCAAACAGATAGTGAAACAAAATTAAACAATCAAATGAAACTTTCACTCATAGTCTCAATACTATGTTTAATACTTTTTATAGTAATAAGTTATTATATATCAGTATATCAGCTTATAAAACCAATTGTAATATTCCAAAAAGGTTTATTAGAATTTTTTGATTATTTAAATAAAAAAACTGATAAAACTGTTTTACTCGATGAAAACAGCTCCGATGAAATAGGTACAATGGCACATTTAGTAAATGAAAATATTATAAATATTCAGAAAAATCAACAAATTGATCTTGAACTTATTGAAAATACCACACAAATTGCCAATAGTATAACAAGTGGAAAACTCACACAAAGAATTACAAAAAACTCAAATAATCAAGAACTTAATAAATTAAAAGATGTTATGAATCACATGATTGATGCTATAGATACAAATATATCAAAAATACTTACTGTATTAGATAGCTATGCACATCAAAATTATACTCAAAAAGTTGAAAAGGGAGAAATAACTGCTGAACTAGCACAACTAAGTGATGGTATTAATAATTTAGGAGATGTTATCTCTAAAATGTTATTAGATAGTTTAGAAAACGGGCTTAAATTAGAAAAAAATTCTAGTAAACTACTTGAAAATGTAAATGTCCTTGATTCTAGTTCAAATGAATCTGCAGCATCACTAGAGGAAACAGCAGCAGCATTAGAAGAGATCACAAGTACGATGATAAGTAATTCTTCAAATATTCAAAAAATGCTTAACTATGCTTCTGAACTTACAAATGCAGTGAAAGATGGTGAAGAACTTGCACATAAGACTACAACTGCAATGGATGATATTAACTCACAAGTAACATCTATAAATGATGCCATAACAGTTATTGATCAAATAGCATTCCAAACAAATATACTTTCACTTAATGCTGCCGTCGAAGCAGCTACTGCAGGGGAAGCTGGAAAAGGATTTGCTGTTGTTGCACAAGAGGTTAGAAATTTAGCTTCTAGAAGTGCAGATGCCGCACATGAAATTAAAAATTTAGTTGATATTGCTATGGTAAAAGCTAGTGAAGGGAAATCTATCTCAGATGGTATGATTCATGGTTATGATTTTTTAAATGAAAATATTCAAAATACTATTGCTGTAATAGAAGATGTTTCTGCCTCTTCAAAAGAGCAAAGAACAGGTATAGAACAAATAAATGATGCAATAGGTGGACTAGATAGACAAACTCAAAAAAATGCCTCTACAGCCACACATACAAAAGATATAGCAGTAGAAACAAATACTATGGCAGAAGAGATAGTAGCTGATGTAAATTCAAAAGAGTTTATTGGGAAAAATTCTGCAACGATATAAATATATAAACACTATATAATATATCACTTTTAGAATATTTTAGGCATAAAAAAAGCTCCAATTACTTGGAGCTTTTTTTATTACTATCACTTAACTACACGATGGTGCGGATGAAAGGACTTGAACCTTCACACCGTTAGGCACCAGATCCTAAGTCTGGCGTGTATACCAATTTCACCACATCCGCATAAATGTAGTTAATTGATAGCAATTAATGGTACTCCCAGCACGATTCGAACGTGCGACCTACGCCTTAGAAGGGCGTTGCTCTATCCAGCTGAGCTATGGAAGCATTTGTAAATAAACTTTTAAATATGGGGTGGATAATGGGGCTCGAACCCACGACCCTCGGAACCACAACCCGATGCTCTAACCAACTGAGCTATACCCACCATCCTAAAAATAGTTTAAAGTTTATTATAAAGTTTTAAATAACACATGGTCGGAGTGAGAGGATTCGAACCTCCGGCCCCCTGGTCCCAAACCAGGTGCGCTAACCAGACTGCGCTACACTCCGTACATTTTTAAGAATATCTTCTTAAAATGGAGTGGAATTATATAAAAAAATTCTTGGAATGTCAAGAGTATTTTGAACAAATTTTAAAATTTCTTCAAAAAGCCTTTAAAACTGTATTAAACCATCTATTGGAGAAGAAGCTGTTGCATAAGGTTTTTTCGGTATTCTTCCCGCTTTATAGCTCATTCTACCAGCAATTACAGCGTGTTTAAAAGCTTCTGCCATCATCATTGGATTTTGTGCCTGAGCAATTGCAGTGTTTGCTAAAATTCCCTCTGCACCAAGTTCCATAGCAGATGCCGCATCACTAGCACACCCTAAACCTGCATCAACAATAACTGGTACTTTTACAGCATCTTTTATAAATGCTATATTATATGGATTTTGAATACCCAAACCACTTCCAATAGGAGCAGCAAGAGGCATAATAGCATCTGCACCAGCATCTTCAAGTCTTTTTGCAATAATTGGATCATCACTTGTGTATGCCATAATAGTAAATCCATCTTTTTTCAACACTTCACAAGCTTTTATAGTTTCTATTACATCTGGATACAATGTTTTTTGTGCATCTCCTATAACTTCAAGTTTAATAATATCAATCCCTGTAGCTTCTCTCATAAGCCTAAATGTTGTAATAGCCTCTTCCGCTGTAAAACACCCTGCACTATTTGGTAATAACTTGATATTTGTATCTTTAAAATAGTCTAATAAATTTTCCTCATTTGGGTTAGTGATATTTACTCTTCTTATTGCTACAGTAATAAGTTCACTTCCACTTGCAATAGTTGCTTCTTTAGTTGTTTGAAAATCTTTATATTTTCCACTCCCAACTATTAATCTACTATTAAATTCATATTTTCCTATTCTAAGTATTTGATCATTCATATTGTATTTTCCTTTATATAATTCTTATATTCACTACTTGTTTTTTTGATTTTTATGGCTATAATTTGGGGCAAATCATAGCTATGATTCTCTTTAATTTTCCTTTGAATCTTTTTATAATTTTCTTTTTTAGTTTTTATTGAGAGTAAATATTCCTTATCTTCACAAATTTTATTCTCCCAAATATAAATTGAATCAATTTTACTAACTTGAATACATGCCGCTAATTTTTCTTTAACTAATATTTTTGCTAAATTTTTAGCCTCTTTTTTATTATCAAAAGTTGTTTTAATAATTAAAAGTTTCATAGTGATTTCACAGCTTCTATTAAATCATCTGGTGTCATTGAATAATTATTTTTACTATACACTTGCGCTGCTTTTGCATGTGCTAAACTTCCATGAATCGCTGCATCTATATTTTTATATCCTTGTGCAAGTAAAGAACCAATAAAACCACTTAAAACATCTCCACTTCCTCCAAAACTCAATTTATTACTTCCATTTGGATTTATAAAGATTTTTGTGTCTTGCCCTATAAGTGTATTTGCACCTTTTAAAAGTAATACTACTTTTGGATATTGTAAACAAAACTTTTGTACATATTCAAATCTATTTTTTTGTAAAATTTCTACATCAATATCAGCAATTTTTACAATTTTTAATAAAGCACAGAACTCTTTTGGATGAGGAGTAAGTACAATATTTTCTTTATTTAATGCAATTTTTATATCTTGTTCATAGAACATATCTGCATCAATAATTTTTGGTAAATGATTATTAAGTATCTCTAGAATTTCATTTTTTTCATAATTCCCAAGTCCCATACCAAGAGCTATGGCAGTAGTATTATTAGGTAGTTTATGAGTTTGCATAATATGATATGGAAGTTGATATTCTTTATGGTTAATTATACTCACAAGTCCCACACCAAAATTAAATGCAGCATCTGCACACAATATTCCAGCACCTTGCATTTGTCCAACTATTACAGCAAGATGACCAAAATTTCCCTTATGGGTATTTTTATTATCTCTTATTGGTAAGCATAAATCATCAATATCTAATATACATATATCTGAATTATTCTCATATAGTTCTCTCATTATTCCCAAATTAGCTACAGTAATTTCTCCAATATAATCTTTTGCTTCATCTAAGAAAAGTGATTTTTTCAAAGCTCCCATCGTAATTGTTTTATGCGCTTTAAATGCAATTTGATTTACTTGTCCTTTATTGTTAATTCCACTTGGTATATCACAAGCAATTTTATATCCTACAAAATTATTAAGTTTCATAATTAAATGATAGTATTCTTGATCTATCTCTTTGTCAAAACCACTACCAAAAAGTGCATCAACTATAACATCATAATCATCAAATAAAAGTTCACTTGTAGGTTTGATACCAACTCTTAAAGCTCGTTCTAACTGTAGTTTCCCAATATCTGTTTTGGGTTGTTTAGCAAGATATAAGCTCACATCAAAACTACCATATAAAAGGCGTGCAAGAGTTATCCCATCTGCTCCATTATTTCCACTTCCACATACTATTAAAACTTTACTATTTTGTTCAAAATTTTTTATTATAAAATCCATCATAGCAGTTGCAGCATGTTCCATAAGAATATCTTCACTTAAGAGATATTGGTCATAACATCGTTGATCTAAAGAGTTTACTTCATCAAAAACTTTTTGCAAAACAAATCCTTATTTTTTTCTAAATTTCCAACCATCAGCTTCAAGTACTTCTATGATTTTCTCTTTTTTATCACCTTGTATCTCTATCCATTCATCTTTGATAGTTCCACCAGATCCCAGTTTTGTTTTGAGAAGTTTTAAAATCTCTTTTTTCTCTTTATCACTCATAAAAAATCTACCTACGAGGGTTACAGGTTTTCCTTTTCTTTTTTCAAACGTAAACACAAGTTGATGTTGATTTTTTTCTATTTTTTCAGTGAGTTTTTTAGGATCTTTTAATCTACTTGTCTCCCAACTATCACCTTCAAGTTTTGCACCCATTGTAAACATAAATATCCTTTATAAAAGTTATAAAAAAAGGGACTTTAGAGTTATACTCTAAAATCCCTTTTTTGTTTGAAAAATTATAAAATTATAATAAACTATTTAATTTGTCAGTGAATGCTTGTTTTGAAGCTGCACCAACCATAGTATCAACAACTTCACCATCTTTCATGAATACTATTGTAGGGATTGATCTAACACCAAATTTTGTACTTAGCTCTTGTTGCTCATCTGTATTTACTTTACAAATTGCAGCTTTACCTTCAAATTCTTCTGCTAATTCTTCAATAACAGGAGATATCATTCTACAAGGTCCACACCATGGAGCCCAGAAATCTACTAGTGCAACACCTGTTGATGTTGTTGCTTCAAAGTTGTCGTTTGTTAATTCAATATATTTACCCATTTATTATTCCTTTGTATTGTTTTATTGGAAAATTGTACAATCTTTTTCTTTAAATAAACTTTTTATAACAAACTATAAATGATATTTTGGGTAAAATATTTGTTCAAATAAAAAAACGGATAAAATAGAATGAATATAAGAAAAGAGTTTTTAGATTTTTTTGCCTCAAAAGGGCATGAAATTATACCAAGTGCACCCCTTGTTCCAGATGATGCAACATTATTATTTACAAATGCAGGAATGGTTCAATTTAAGGATATATTTACAGGTGCAATCCCAACTCCACAAATACCAAGGGCAACAAGTTGTCAACTTTGTGTAAGAGCTGGGGGAAAACATAATGACTTGGAAAATGTAGGATATACAGCACGGCATCATACTCTTTTTGAGATGTTGGGTAACTTTAGTTTTGGTGATTATTTTAAAGAGGATGCTATAGCACATGCATGGGAATTTATCACTAAAAATCTTGAACTTCCAGTTGAAAAACTTTGGGTAACAGTTCATGACAATGACGATGAAGCATTTGAACTTTGGACAAAACATATAGCACAAGATAGAATCATGAGATTTGGAGATAAAGACAACTTCTGGTCTATGGGTGATACAGGTGCATGTGGTCCTTGTAGTGAAATTTTTTATGATCAAGGTGCAGAGAAATTTAATAGCCCTGAAGATAAAATGGGTGGAGATGGTGATAGGTTTTTAGAAATCTGGAATCTTGTATTTATGCAATACGATAGAAGTGCTGATGGAACATTGACTCCTCTTCCAAAACCATCTATTGATACAGGGATGGGACTTGAAAGAGTTATTGCCATTAAAGAAGGTGTATTTAATAACTTTGATAGTAGTGCTTTTGCTCCACTTATTGAACAATTAAAATCTCTAAGTCCTACTGAATGTACAAATGAAAATATAGGTAGTTTTAGAGTTATTGCTGATCATGTTAGAACTGTTGCGTTTATGCTTTCACAAGGGATACTTTTTGATAAAGTTGGTAGAGGATATGTTTTAAGAAGAATTTTAAGACGGGCTGTAAGACATGGATATCTTCTTGGATTTAGAGAAGCTTTTATGGGTAAACTTATAGATACTCTTTGTAATATGATGGGAGAAGCTTATCCTGATTTAATAGAAAAAAAACTATATATTAAAGAACAAATTCAATTAGAAGAAGAAAGATTTTTCAAAACAATTACCAGTGGAATGGAACTTTTTAATGCTGAATTAGAAAATACAAAAGAAATTTTTAGTGGTGCAGTTGCATTTACACTTTATGATACACATGGCTTTCCACTTGACTTAACAGAAGATATGCTCAAAGACAAAGGTTTAAAAGTAGATATCGACACTTTTGAAGCTTGTATGGATGAGCAAAAAACAAAAGCAAAAGCTGCATGGAAAGGGAGTGGTGATGAACTTAATGAAGGAGACTTCAAAGAGTTACTAGACAAAATTGGCATCAATACATTTATAGGTTATGACCATATCCGTTCAACTAGTACTATCGTAGCACTTTTAAGTGAAGACTTTAAGCAAGTGGAGACTTTAACAGAAAAACAAACTGGTTGGGTAGTATTAGACAAAACACCATTTTATGCTACAAGTGGTGGGCAAGAAGGTGATGTTGGTGCTTTAGAAAATGATCAACATATTGCAATTATCAGTGAAACTAAAAAACTTCATGGACTTAATATCTCTAAAGTAAAAGTTGAGAGTTCTTCTTTAAAAGTGGGAGAAACTGTATCAGCGGTTGTTGTAAATAGAGGGGAAGTTGCTAAACATCACAGTGCAACACATTTACTTCAAAGTGCTTTAAAAATGGTTCTTGGAGATACAGTATCTCAAGCAGGTAGTTTAAATGATGATAAAAGACTACGATTTGACTTTACTTACGCAAAAGCAATGACACAAGAGCAATTAGATGAAGTTGAAGATTTAGTAAACTCTATGATTGCAAGAGGATTAGCTGGAAGTGTTGAAGAATTACCTATCGAAGAAGCTAAAAATAAAGGTGCCATCGCTATGTTTGGTGAAAAATATGGTGATATGGTAAGAGTTGTTGAATTTGGTGATGTAAGTGTTGAATTTTGTGGGGGAACACATGTTCAAAACACAGCAGATATAGGAAGCTTTTATATTGTAAAAGAAAGTGGCGTAAGCGCTGGAGTAAGAAGGATTGAAGCTGTTGTTGGACTAGCTGCTATAAACTATGCAAAAGAAGCTTTGAAAAAAATCTCTGAAGTTGAAAATGAAGTAAAAAACAAAGATATTATTCAAGGTATTACAAAACTAAAAGAGCAAATTAAACAACTTAAAAATGAAATTAAAGCAGTTCATGAAAATGTTGCAACACCATTAAATGAATTAGAAATCAATGGAGTAAAAGTTGTTGTTGACATTGTTCCGCAAGGTGATTTAAAAAAACTTGTTGATGATATGAAAAATGGTAATGAAAAAGTTGCTACTTTATTACTTCAAGAAAAAGATGGAAAAGTATTATTAGTTGCTGGTGTTAAAAATGCCTCAATTAAAGCTGGTGATTGGATAAAAACAATTGCTCCAATCGTTGGTGGTGGAGGTGGTGGAAGACCAGACTTCGCACAAGCAGGTGGAAAAGATCCATCAAAGATACAAGAAGCTAAAGAGAAAGCTTTAGAATACTTAAAAAGCAATATCTAAAAACTTTAATAAAATGAAAATCTTATATATTTTTATATTTGTATTTTCATTTTATCTTGATGCCCGTGACTTCAAAGTTGCATCATATAATGTAGAGAATCTTTTTGATTTAAAATATGATGGGACTGAATATAACGAATATAAACCTAATACAAAAACTTGGAATAAAAAATCTTTTCAAAATAAAATAAGAAATATTACAAAAGTCCTCAATGATCTCAATGCAGAGATTATTGCCTTGCAGGAAATAGAATCTCAAGAGGCACTTAACTATTTATTACAACAAGTACCTCAATATAAATATCACACGTTTGTAAAAAAAACAACTTCTTCTGTAGGAGTAGGACTTTTAAGTATCCATCCTATTATTGATATAAAAACAATAGAAGTGGATAATTATGATAAATATGCACGATATATCTTAAAAGCAACTATATCTATAGAGAATAAAAATTTAATCTTATATGTTAATCATTGGCGTTCAAAGAAAGCTCCAGAAAGTAAAAGAATTGTTTATGCAATGGCTTTAAAAAATGAGATTGATACTTTGAGTAAAAGTGAAGATTATATTATTTTAGGTGATTTAAATTCCAATTATAATGAGTTTCAAACTTTTAAATATGATAAAAAACTCAATGATAGTTTTGGAATAACAGGGATAAATCAAATTCTTAATACAACAGAAGGAGAAAACTTTATTCGTATTGAAGATATGCTTTCTTTAGATAAAAAAATACACTACAATTTATGGCTAGAATTAAATGATGAAAAATTTAGTACACTTTTCAAAGGAGAAAAAAATACTCCTGATAATATTATCATCTCTAAAGGATTATTTGATCAAAAGGGTATCTCTTATGTGCAAAATAGTTTTAATGTATTCAAAAAAGATTACCTCATCAATAATAAAAAAATTATGCGATGGAATAACTTTAAACACATTGGTTACTCTGATCATCTCCCAATATATGCAATCTTTTCTACGGATAAACAAAATTTTATCCTACACAATAAATCTCCTAAGATAAATACCATACAACATCTTTATGATATACAGACAATTTCTAACTATCAACTTCAAAATGTAATTGTGATTTACAAATCTAAAAATATAGCAATTATAAAAAAAGAAAATGATAGAGCAATTATGATTTTTAATCCTCCTGAAAACATAAAACTAGGTTTTAGTTACAACATAACTGTAGATAGTATAGACTTATATAATGGTTTAAAAGAGATTAAAAAAGTATCAAACATTCAAAAAATAAAATATATCAATAACTATTCTAACTATTATTTAAATGCCACAAATGTAAATTTTAATGAAGAAACAAATCTCAATAATATTATTACTAATCTTACTGGAACTTATAAAAAAGGTTTCCTTTATTTTCAAAAAGGATTAAAGGAAGAAAAAATAAAACTCTATTTTCACAAAGAATTAAAAAGGCCAGAAGATGGTACAAATATTACCATAACTTCTGGCCACCTAAGTATATATAAATCAAAAATTCAAATTGTTTTATATACTAAAAATGATTTTATTGTGCATACCCCAGGTATTTAACTACTACATCATATAAAGCTGGAATATCTGTTTTTCCAACAAAAGCATCGATACCTATTCTTTCCATTTTACCTTTTACTGCTTCTGTTGTCATACTTGAATTTACTACAACTGGAACATGACTTAAAGCTGAATTATCTTTTATAGCTTGTGCTACTTGATATCCATCAGTTCCTGGCATTTCAATATCTGTAATTATTAATCCAATATCTTTTGGATCCATACTTCTAACCGCGGCTAAAAGATCTCCACCATTATGTAAGATATCATAATTTGCTCTTGCTTTTCGTAAAAATTGATTGATTACTTCTCTTGCAACTGCACTATCTTCTGCAACTAAGATTTTTTTATCCGCTTTTACAGGTTTTGTTATATATCTATCTAAGTCACTAGCATTGATATCTGTCCAACCAATATCACTTAAAAGTTGCTCCGCATTAAATACTGTACAAAGTCTTTCTTTTCCTTCAACTTCTACATAAGTTGTATAAGTTACTTTAGAATTTTGGTCTTCTGAGTTTTTTAATTCAGCAGTTGTTTTCTCAACAATATTAACCATATCTTTTACTAAAAACCCTACTTGTTTATGATTGAATTCACAAAATATAATAAGTTTATAATCTTTAAGCGGTAATTTTGAATAACCAAGCCATCTGTCAAGGTTTACTAAAGTAACTGGTTCCCCTCTAATTGTAGCAATACCTTCGATTACATCTGTTTCTTTTGGTGTATCTGTTACATCTACCTCTTCAGTAATTATAAAAGCTTTAATTTTCGCTATATTAATAGCATAAATATCATTATTTCCTGTTCGAAATACAGCTAATTGCTGAACATTTCGAAGATGAGCTTGTGTTAATTGCTCTACACTATTACTAATTCCGCTCATGTAAATTCCTTTTTAATTTAATATCATAAATTTCTTAAATTCTATCTATATTTCACTTAATAGTTTTTTAATTGTTATACTACACATTGTAAGTCCAAAAGAACCTGTAACTCCCACAAAACTTCCTAAATCTTTACAATTTGGATTTTCACTACTAAAGACAACTTTAAAGTTTTTATCGAACTTAGCTTTTTTAAGTTCATCTCTAATTTTTTTAGCGAATGGATCATTGAAAGTCTTAAAAATATTCACATATTCTATTTTTGTTGGATCAAGTCTTTTAGCACTTCCTGTTGTAGAAATAAGTTTTTTATAATACCTCTTAATAAGCTCTACTTTTGGTTTAATATCATCAATTGCATCAAGAATTAAATCATATTTATCAAAATCAAAATTTTCTATCCATTCTAAATCTATTTTTTGATTTATTGCTTCAACATTTGGATATAAAGTTTTTAAATGTTCAACTTTAACACTTCCAACTGCATCACTTCCAATTTGTCTATTTTGATTTGTTTCATCAAAAGTATCATAATCTACAATTGTGATATTTGTTATACCTGTTCTATATAGACAATCTAAGGCAAATCCACCAACTCCACCAACTCCTAAAATAATAACTTTTGCATTTTGCAATTTGGTAAAATCATCACCAAATAATTTTTCACATCTTGCATATCGTAAAGATTTTTCCATTAGTATATTAATCCTTCTTTTAACAAAGCTTGTTTTATTTTGTATATTTGTGCATGTTTATTATTACACCAAGAAGGGTCAAGTAAACTACTATCACTAATCCCAGCAGTTACTCTTGAGACTGAAATATGTTCTGGTAACATTTTTATCGATTTTACTAGTGTGTCAATATAAAGTTTTTCGCTTATAGGGGTAAATTCACCTAATTTATACTCATTTGCTAGAAGTGTATTTTTAGTCACATAAAGTGGATGGAATTTAATAGAATCAATACCTAACTTTATAGATTCTTCTACACCTTTAAGCATCATCTCTTGTGTTTCATTAGGCAATCCAAATATCATATGACCACAAACATTCAGATTTCTCTCTTTTGTTTTTATAATCCACTCTTTGATATTGGCAAAAGTGTGTCCTCTATTTATTTTTTCTAAGGTTTCATCATAAATTGATTGTATCCCATACTCTACCCAAATTTCATTATGTTGTGATAATTTCTGGAGATAATCTAAAGTTTCTTCAGTAATACTATCTGTTCTTGTTCCTATACTTAGTCCAACTACATTTTCAAAGCTTAAAGCCTTCTCGTAAAGAGCTTTTAAAGTATCTAACGGTGCATATGTATTTGTAAACGATTGGAAATATACTATAAACTTTTTAGCATCATATTTATTTTCTAATCTTTCTTTTGTAGCATCAAACTGCATTTGAAGTTGTAAAAGCTGTTTTTCTAAATATGGATTTTCTTTTGACTGCAAATTTAATTTAAATTTTGATTTGTCAACCAAATTTGGGGAGAAAGATTCATTTTCACAAAAGGTACAACCACCTTTTGCTACTGTACCATCTATATTTGGACAAGTAAATCCAGATATACTAATAGGTACTTTATAAACCTTTTGTGAATACTTTTTTCGCCAGTATCGACCAATTGTGTTTAAATGTTTCAAAACTTTACTTATATTTCCTAATTTTAAACTACGAAATAATCGCCATCAAAACTTACTAATGAATAATTTCTATCTCTTCCTAATGAATCTTTTAAATTATCAATTGTAAGATATTCTAATGAATCTGCACCTATATATTTACAAACTTCATCTTTTGACATTACAGCGTTAATAAGTTCCTCTTTTGTAGGTGTATCTATTCCGTAAAAACAAGGATGTTGAATCATTGGACTTGCAACTCTAAAATGTACTTCGGCTGCCCCTGCTTCTTTTAACATTTGTACTATTCTTTTACTTGTAGTACCTCTTACAATAGAATCATCAATAACTATTAAAGATTTTCCTTGAATTAAAGCCTTCATTGGATTTAATTTCATTTTTACTTTTAAATTTCTCATCTCTTGTGTTGGCTCAATAAAAGTTCTTCCAACATAATGATTTCTTATAATTCCAAGTTCAAAAGGCAATCTACTTTGTTGTGCATATCCAAGTGCTGCAGGTACACCACTATCAGGTACTGGGATTACCATATCAGCTTTTATTGGACTATTTGAATCATTTTTAGCTAATTCTTTACCCATATTTTCTCGTGTTCTATATACACTTTTTCCATCAATAACACTATCTGGTCTTGCAAAATAGATATATTCAAAGGCACAAGGTCTAAATTCAAAACCTGTGAACAATTGAATAGACTCAGGAGCTTTATAACCTTCAGAGAATATCAACATCTCTCCTGGTTTTACATCTCTAACAAACTCAGCATCAACTAAATCAAATGCACAAGTTTCACTAGCAACAATCCAACCACCACTTTTAAGTTTTCCTAAACTCAATGGTCGAATCCCATGTTTATCTCTTATAACAAAAAGTTTACTTCTACTTTGAATAATAAAATTGTATGCACCTTTTACATGTTCTAATGCATCTGTAATTCTGTCTCTTAATCTATCCCTTGTTGATTTAGCAATAAGATGAATAAGATTTTCTGTATCCATACCTGTTTGAAAAATAGAACCTTCATCAATAAGTCTTTGCCTTACTTCTTGTTTATTTACAAGGTTACCATTGTGTACTATAGAGATTTCACCTAATTTATATCTAGCATGAATTGGTTGTGCATCAAATACACTGTCACTACCAGCTGTTGAATATCGATTATGACCTATAGCCATATCACCTTTTAAAACTTCAAAAGCTTCTGCATCATATACATCTCTAACATAACCTCTTTTTTTGATAGTGTAGATTTTTTTATCACTATATCCACCACTGCTAATTCCAGTTGCTTCATGCCCTCTATGTTGCATTGCAAAAAGAGCTGCTGAAGCTAATTTAGCTGCGTTATCATTTCCGTATATTCCAACTATAGCACACATATTATTTTCCTATAATCCTAAACAGTCATTAATACTGTATAGTCCTTTTTCTTGATTTATTAACCATTTAGCTGCTCTAATTGCACCTTTACTAAAAGTGTTTCTTGCTGTTGCAGTATGATTTAACTCGATAAATTCACCATCATTATAAAATCCAGCTGTATGTCGACCAACAATATCTCCACCTCTTAAACTCATGACCCCGATTTCATCTTTTGTTCTAGCGCCTATTACACCATCTCTTCCAGAAACTCTTACAGCATCTAAATCTAATCCTCTAGCTTCAGCCGCATGTTCTGCTAAAGTTAGTGCTGTACCACTTGGAGAATCTACTTTATACCTATGATGTTGTTCAACTATTTCACAATCAAAATCTTCTAAAGTTTTAGAAGCAAGTGCAACAAGTTTATTTAAAACAGCAACACCTAAACTCATATTTGTAGCATATAGAATAGGTGTAACTTTTGAAGCTTCTATTAAAAGGTTTTTTTGATGTTCATTAAAACCTGTAGTTGCTATAACTAGAGGCTTATTCCCACCAATTTGAATAACTGTATTTAAAAGTTCCTCTGTAGCACTTGGAGCTGAAAAATCTATTGCAACATCACAAGCTTCAAGCATAGCTTTCATATCATTTGTTACAACGGTATCTTTTGGCAAAGTTTTTTTCAACTCATCAAATACATGCACACTTCCAACACATGCATTTGCATCATTTTCTAAATCATCTATCAATAAAGAACCAACTCTACCTGTACTTCCTAAAATTCCTACTTTTAACATTATTTTTCCTCTTTAATTATTGCAAATATCCAATTGCACCAATACCTGCAACTGCTCCGTCTCCAGCTGCACAAACTACTTGTTTTGGAGCATCAATTCTAATATCACCTGCTGCAAAAAGTCCTGGAACAGAAGTTTCCATTTTTAAATTTACAATAACTTCTCCAGCTTCATTTACATCACATAAAAAACTACCATCTTCTTGAATTAATGTTTGATTTAAAACATTTCTTCCAACAAATACAAATACACCATGAACATCAAGTGTTTTAACTTCAGAACTATTTTTATCTTTTACAATAATTCCTGTAACACCCATTTTATCACCAACTATCTCTTCTGTTGTGTGATTTAGAACTTGAATAATATTATCAAATTTTTTCATTTTTTCAACTTCATGTGGACTTGCTCTAAACTCATCTCGTCTATGAATTATATACACTGTTTTACAAATATTAGCTAAAAATATTGCCTCTTCAACAGCAGTGTCTCCTCCGCCTAAAACAGCTACATCTTTCCCTTTATAGAAGAAACCATCACAAGTTGCACAAGTACTCACACCTTTTCCAAAAAACTCTGCTTCACCTTTGATACCTGCTGATTTTGGAACACTTCCTGTTGCTATTAAAACTGTTTTTGCTTCTTTTGTATCACCGTTTCCTAAAGTTAAAGTAAAAATATCCCCATTTTTTGTAACTTTTTTTACTTCACTCATATCATGTTTTAAACCGAATTTTTGACATTGACTTGGCCATTTATCCATAAGCTCCATACCTGTTACTACATCTAATTGTCCTGGATAATTTTCTATCTCACTACTTTGTGTTATTTGACCACCTGGTAGCCCTTTTTCAAACATAGTAACATTTTTCAAACCACCTCTTGTGGCATAAAGCCCAGCAGTCAAACCAGCAGGTCCACCACCAATAATAGCTAAATCTAACATATCAAATCCTCTATTGTGTTCTTCTAAATTATCGGGATTGTACTGTAATTTTCTTGTATAAAAGTTTAAGGTATTTTATTAGCTCTCTGTCAAAATTTTAAATTCACCATTTTTAATCTCTACATATAACTCTTTTTTACCATCAAACTTGTATGTAGCTGTTTGATAAAATTCATTCATTGTTACTTTAAATATTTTTTTATTTTGATCATTTGGATATGGAATCACATTAATATTTGAAAATATAATTTTTTTGTCTTCTTTTTTACTAAATATTCTTTTTTTGAAAATTGTAAATTTTTCTAAATCTTGCCCATTCGTTCTTCTAAAATCTTCTGCATAAAACGACAAGTATTTTTCTACATTACTGTATTTCCAAGCATCTCTCCATTGAAAAACACTTGATAGTATAATACTTATATCCTCTTTTGAAACTTCTTGTAATTTATTTTCACTAATCACCAAAACAGAATTTTCTATATTTATTGAGTTATCTAATTTTTGTATTTTTGTATTATCTAGGGCAATACAACCTTGTGTAAAATCATCTCTTTCTTCATTTTGAGGAAGTCCATGTATCCAAATACCGTGACCTGTTTTTCCATTAACTTTATCATAAAGATTTGGATAATTTGTTGTTAATGCCAATGGTCCATAAAATGGATCTACTGAAGTAAGTCTTTGTGTTAAATCATAGGCACCAATTGGAGTTTTTAAATCACCTTCAACTTTTTTATCCCCATCTACTTTTCCCACAAATACACTTGAAGAGAATAAATTCTCTTTTTTTTGAGTATCATATAAAACTATATCTTTTAACTCTTTTTGACATATTACAACATAACGAATTGATTCATAATATCCATTTGTTGTATCTTTATATTTAAGATTTTCATCCCAATATTCTTTGTTTTGTAACTGCTTTTCGATAGCTTGTTCAACAGACTTTATTCCTTGTGTTCTATACAATTCAACTATATCTATAGATGTAGCAAATGTAAAACTAAAAGTTATAAAAAATATTGTAATTATTTTTCCCATTATTGATTTTTCCGATTTTTAAGATATGAAATTGTATAATAAAACTCTTAAATTACATATACTAAAGAGTTTTTATTGAAAATTATACTATCATTTATTTTATCAGTTATCATTAGCTTTGCTTCTTATGTTCAAGAAGATGTTTGGTGGAAGGGAGAAACTCTTCTCACATTTTTAGATAAACATCAAATCCAAAAAGATATATATTTCAATCTCTCAAAAACAGATAAAGAGCTTTGTAGTGAGATATATGCTGGTGTCATGTTCCAAATGATGTATGATGACAAAAATAAACTTGAACAAGCACTAATTCCAATTAGTGAAGATATGCAAATACATATTTTCAAAAATTTATCTGGAGTATTTGAGCTTGATATTATACCAATACACTATACTGAAATTGAACAAAATATTAATATAACAATTAATACTTCTCCTTATCAAGACATTGTTGAAACAACAGGTAATAAAGAACTAGCAAATGAATTTATTCTAGCATTTAAAAAATCTGTAAATTTTAAAAAATTACGAAAAGATGATTCTATCGCTATCATATTTAAACAAAAAATCAGAGAAGGTCGATATTTTGGTTCACCTGAAATATTGGGAGCTTCTGTTTCAATGAGAAGGAAAACTTACTATATTTTTCAAAATCCAGATGATAAAAGATATTACAACGAAGAGGGAAAAAGTCTTACTAGTTTCCTTTTAAAAATACCACTTAGTTATACTAGAATATCAAGTAGATTTACAAAAAAGAGATGGCATCCAGTTTTAAAACGATATAGAGCCCACTTAGGTGTTGATTTTGCTGCACCAACTGGGAGAAAAATATTTGCAACAGCAGATGGTAGAATAATCCACAAAGGACGAAAAGGTGGTTATGGTAAAGCTATTATAATACGACACAATAATGGTTTAAAATCACTTTATGGACACCTTAATAGTTATAGCAGTAAAATCAAAGTTGGTTCTTGGGTAAAACAAGGAACTTTTATAGGCAGAGTTGGTAGCACTGGACTTAGTAGTGGTCCACATCTCCATTTCGGTCTTTACAAAAATGGAAAAGCTGTAAACCCTTTATCAATAATTAGTGTAACTAAAACAAAACTCTCTGGAGAAAAAAGAAAAAATTTTATGCAAGTAGCTCATACTCTTAAAAAAGAATTAGATGGGGATAATATCAAAAAAAACACACCTTTAAAACTTGAAAATTTTGAATTTGCATATAAAATATAGGAGTTTTTATGTCAGATAAAAACATCATCATAGATTTAGATGAAATCTTAGAACAAATCGATAATTTTCACCCAAGTGATATTGCAAATAAACTTAAAAAAATTAAGAAAAAAGACAATGATCTTTTTTATGAATATCTTCATAAAATCCCTCAAGAATATCTAGGAGAAGTTTTATTAGAACTTCCAGAATCTTTAAGAGAAAAAGCATATAATTCTTTATCTCATGAACAAATTTCCCACGCACTTGAAGAGTTAGAAACAGATGATGCAACTGATATTATTCAAGATATTGAAGAGATTGATGAACAAAAAGCAAAAAATGTTTTAGATTCTTTAGATAAAGAAGATCAAGATGATATTAACTGGCTTAAAAAATATGATGAAACTAAAGCTGGTGCATACATGCAAACAGAACTTTTTAGTGCAAATCTCAATGAAACAATACAAGAATCAATAGATAGATTAAAAATCCTTAAAAAAAATGATGAAATAGAGAATATCCACCAAGTATTTATAATCGATGATGATACAACTTTAATTGCTTCAATTGCTTTGGAAGATTTGGTTACATATGATTTTAAATTAAAATATAAAAAAATTTTAGAAAAAAATAGTGATAAAAATTTTAAGCCATTTTCAGTTGTTGGAGATGACAATATAGATGATGTAGTAAAACAATTTGAAAATTATAACCTTTCTGTTGTTGCCGTTACTGGTTATAAAAATCGATTGTTGGGAAGAATTACTTCTGATGATATTTTAGATATTGTTGAACAAAATGCAACAGAACAGATGTATCAACTTGCTGGGGTAGATGAAGATTATGAGCAAGATGAAGAATTACTTCAAACTGGTAAAAAAAGAGCCTCTTGGTTGTTTATTAATCTTTTAACAGCTATTTTAGCTTCTTTTGTTATAGGTATTTTTGATGAAACACTGAAAGAATTTATCGCCTTAGCAATTTTAATGCCTATTGTTGCTTCAATGGGTGGAAATGCTGGGACACAAACGCTTGCAGTTATGGTTAGACAATTAGCTCTTGGAGATATTGATGAACACAATAGTAAATATGCTATTAAAAAAGAGATTTTATTATCTTTACTCAATGGAATGTTATTTGCTATTATTTTAGGATTTATAGCTTTTGCTTGGTTTGAAAATATTATGTTGGGATTTGTTATAGCCTTGTCAATGATTATAACACTTTTCTGTGCTGGATTTTTCGGTGCAGTTATCCCTTTACTTCTAAAAAAATTTGAAATTGACCCTGCTATAGGAAGTACAGTAATACTTACTACTGTTACAGATATTATGGGATTTTTTAGCTTTTTAGCACTTGCTAAATATATATTGGTTTAATAATATGGAAATAGAAAACTTACAAGAAATTATAAAAAATAATGATGCAATAATGGTATATTTTAGTGGTGAAAACTGTGGAGTATGTAAAGCACTACAACCTAAAATAAAAGATTTATTTAACACAGAATTTCCAAAAATAAAACAAATATACATAAGTGCAGATGAATTTACGCAAACTGCTGCCCAATTAAATGTTTTATCAATCCCAACTGTAATTATTTATTTTGACTCAAAAGAATTTATAAGAGAATCAAGACATATTTCAATCTCTGAATTATCATTACAAATCCAGCGTCCATACTCCCTATTCTTCTAAATAAATAGATAATATTTATGTTTATTTTAGTACAATAAGTAATATATTTTAGCATTTGTAACCATGATGAGATTTTTCTTTATTAGACTCTCATTAACGTTCAATATCTATGTAGGAGATAAGGCATATGAAAGAAACATCAATTAAAAATAAGTTTACAATAATTAGTATAATAACTACAGTAGTAGTCCTATTAGCTAGTTTTTTTGTATTAAACTACTTTAAACAAGAAGCATCTAAAGAGATATATAAGCAAGCAACTGAAGAGTTACATGCATTTACGCAAAGTAATATAGAAGAAAAAATGGCAGTTGGTATTTCTAATGCACTTTCTATTGCGAATGATGGTAGAATCAAAAAATCTCTCAGACTCAATGATAGAAATTTTGCTATTTTAAGCTTAAAAACAATATCAAAGGAGATGAAAGAAAATACACCTTTTAAAAATATAAAAGTACATATTCACACATCGGATAATAAATCATTTGTACGAGGTTGGAAACTAGACAAATTTGGTGATGATTTAAGTTCATTTAGAGACAGTGTTGTGCAAGTAAATAAAACAATAAAACCTGTAAATACTATGGAACTAGGGAAAGCTGGACTTTCTTTAAGATCTGTTGTACCAATTAAAGATGATGATGGTTCACATCTTGGTTCGTTAGAGTTTATACAAGGATTAAACTCTGTAGCAAAAAAATTTGATCAAGTAAAAGATGGATTTTTATTGTTAATGGATATAAGTAAACAGAACGTACAATTATTTGATGAAAAAAATAAATTCAAAAATTACCTTATTTCGCAAAAATTTGTTAATAAAGATTTTTTAAATGATGCACAAGCAATAGATATGAAACAACTCTTTTCAGATGGTTATTTCATGGGAAATAAATACTATTATACTTATGATTATGTAATTGATTTTGAAGGTAAAAAATTAGGAATCTATCTTAGCGGAAGACCTATTGATATTATCCACAAATCAATTAATGATGCACAAGTTATTATCAATGCTTCACTTATTCTTTTACTAATATTTTCAATCATTACACTAGTTGCAACACTTATAAATTTAAATTCTACAATCATAGTACCTTTAACTAAACTGACTGACTCTGTTGTAGCATTAATGAATTTTACAAGTGCTGATCAAAAGATAGATGTAAAAGCAAATGATGAAATAGGAAAATTAGGGATTCATTTTAATGCATACATGGAAAAGCTAAGAAGTACAATGAAACAAGACCAAATGGTTGTAGAAGAAGTTGATAAAGCAATCCAAATGGCTAGAGCTGGTTTCTTTATTTATACAGTAGAAGCAGAAACAGATAACAGATCTACAAATGATTTAAAAAACTCTGTAAATGCTATGATTGCTGATTTAGGTGAAAAATTTGATGCTTTAGATAAAGCTTTAATAGAATATGGTAATGCAAGATTTGATTATAAATTTAATGTAGACAATGTAAGTGGTACTATTGGCTCTATGGTTTTTGGAACAAAAGCAATTGGAAACAATATCTCTGAACTATTAGCAACAATTATGATGAGTGGGGAACAATTATCACAAAATATTGAAATATTATCAAGTTCTGCAAATTCACTATCAAGTTCTGCAAATGCACAAGCTGCATCACTAGAAGAAACAGCAGCAGCTGTTGAAGAGATATCAAGTAATATCCAAAGTAGCAGTGAAAATGTAAATAAAATGGCACTTTTATCAGATGAAGTAATTGCAGCTTCATCTCAAGGTCAACAACTAGCTATCAAAACTGCATCATCAATGGGTGAAATCAACTCACAAGTAACAGCAATCAATGAAGCAATTACTGTAATAGATCAAATAGCATTCCAAACAAATATTCTCTCACTTAATGCAGCAGTAGAAGCAGCAACTGCAGGAGAAGCTGGAAAAGGATTTGCAGTAGTTGCACAAGAGGTTAGAAACTTAGCTTCAAGAAGTGCAGATGCAGCAAAAGACATCAAAGAATTAGTTGAAAATGCAAATAATAAAGCAAATGAAGGTAAAAAAATTGCCGATACTATGATTCATGGATATGAAGATTTAACAACAAAAATAGAACAAAATAAACAAATGATAGATCTTGTTGCACAAGCTTCAAGTGAACAAACAAAAGGTATTATTCAAATAAATGATGCTATTAATATTTTAGATAAAAACACTCAAGAAAATGCTAGTGATGCTACACATATTGACTCATTAGCAAAAGAAGTGGCATCTTTATCAGAAAAATTAATTAGTATTGCAAACCACGCACAATATGATCAAAATGCAAGAAAACAAGTATGTGATGTTGAGAATGTTTACAAACTTAACAGCTTAAAACTTGACCATTTACATTTTAAAACATCGAATTTTACAAGATTAAATGAAAGAGCAAGTTTTAAAGTAACAAATGAACATGAATGTAAACTTGCTGCTTGGATTAAAGAGCAAGAAACAGCGGGAAGAGATTTTACAAAAACAGAAAATTGGAAAAATTTAAATGTTGCACATGCTCAAGTGCATAAATCAGTTCAAAAATATATTGACCATAATGCTCAAAATGATTCTAATGAACATTTATTAGAAATTGGTAATGAGATTGAACATGCTACAGGAAAAGTTTTTGAAATGTTAGATATAGTAAAACAAGAACATTGTGCTTATAAATAAAACAAAGGAGTTTGAGATGAATAAAAAAATAGCAATAATAGATGATGAACAAGATATTTTAGATACACTTGAGAGATTTTTACTTCGAAGTGAAAAGTTTGATATTGAAACATTTTCAAATCCAAAAAATGCACTTGAAAGTGTAAAACAAGGAAAATTTGATTTGGTTTTATTAGATATCATGATGCCACAAATGAATGGTTTAGATTTTTTAGATGAAGTAAAAACTACTAACCCTAATCAAAAAATAATTATGATGACAGCATACTCAACTGTTGATAAAGTAATACACGCAAATAAAACAGGTGCAACTGATTATGTTACAAAACCTTTTGTAAGTTTACGAGATGTTGAAAATAAAGTCCTTGATAATCTTGGACTCTAAAAATATTAGGTATAAATGAAAAATCATTTATACTTCCACTAAATCAAGGAATTAAATGAAAAAAATTTTGATGATTCTTTTTGGAATATTCGTATTATTACAATTTATCCCTTCTGAAATTGAAAATCCAGAAACTGATAAAAACTTGGAGATTAAAGCTCCTCCAGAAGTTATGGCTATTTTTAAACGTTCTTGCTATGATTGTCATTCAAACAATGTTAACAGACCTTGGTATGCATCAATTGCACCAGCTTCTTTTCTAATTAAAAAACATGTTGATTTAGGAAGACAATGGTTAAACTTTTCAACTTGGGGAAATTATACTGAAAAACAAAAAGATGATAAGCTGAAAGAGATTTTTAGGACTGTTTATGCTGCTATGCCACTTTCAAGCTATCTTTCACTTCATGAAGATGCAAAGTTAACAAAAGATGAAATTAAACTTATACGAGACTGGACTGGCAAAGCGCCATTTTAAAAAGGAATTAAATGGAAAAAAAAGATTATTTTGAAAATAAATCAAAAACATATAGTAAAGATAGTAAACGTGTACGAAATGTACAAACAATTGCTGATGGAATGATAAAAAAAATATCCTATACAAAAGATATGCATATTATGGATTTTGGGAGTGGTACAGGACTTTTAAGTATAGAAATTGCACCATATGTAGGAAAAATTACTGGGATAGATATGTCAAAATCTATGATTGAAGAACTCAAAGCAAATAAAGATTTGGTTGCTTGTGATTTAGAAATTTTAGAATTAGACCTGTCAAAAAGTACAATTGACAAAAAATTTGATGGAATTATATCTTCTATGACATTACATCATGTAGAAGATATCTTAGAGTTATTTAAAAAGTTTCATAATATGTTAGACGAGAATGGTACTATTGCACTGTCAGATTTATATACAGAAGATGGAAGTTTTCATTCTGATGATACTGGTGTATTTCATTTTGGTTTTAATGAAGACTTCATCCTTAAATGTGCTAAAGAAGCTGGATTTAGACAACTAGAGATACATGAAGTGAGTGTGGCTAAAAAACCCCATAAAGATTTCCCTATATTTTTACTTACTGGATTAAAGTAGCTTTTTAAAAGCCGCAACTATAGCTTTTTGTTCTAAGTTTTTTACTTTAGACTCTAAGCTATCAACTGTTTCATTTTCATCTAAATCAATGCTTTCTTGTAAAATAATTTTCCCTTCATCATAGTTTTCATTTACTTCATGAATTGTTACACCACTTTCTCTTTCGTTATTATGGATAACCGCTTCATGAACAAATCTACCATACATACCAGCACCACCATATTTTGGCAAAAGTGCTGGGTGAGAATTTAATATTTTAAAATTTTTAGATAAAGAAGAGGAAATTTTTTTCATATAGCCACTTAAAAAAACATAATCACAATTATACTCTCGTAATATTTGTTCAATTTTTGCATCAACATCATCGCACAATTTCTGATTTACTATAAAATTATCTATTTTATATAAATTTGCTCTTTTTAAAATTTCAGCATTTGTATTATTTGAAATAACTACAACAATCTCGATATCTAATTCTTTGGCTTTTGAAGCATTATATAATGCTTCAAATCCACTTCCATTATGGGAAGCTAATACTGCTATTTTTATCATCTACACTACTTTATTTTTATTATTAAATATTTTTGTATAGTATAATATTAAACTTAATCTATCAATAATTTTTATTACAATTTTCTTTTAAAACATTATTTAATTTTTCAAATACATCCAGTGTATTTTCTTCTATAATCAATGCTTTTTTCTCTAATTGTTCTTGGTTTACATTTGATGCATTATCATTGATATATTCTTGTATACTTGTATGAAAATTTTCATGTGTTTTTTTCAACTCATCCCAAGAAGATACTTTCGTAAAAGACTCTTGATTAGATTCTTGTTGTGCTATCCATTTAGCCATATCACAATTTTTGTGATCAGTTACTGCAAAAGCAGAAAACTCATTTAATTTTTTAAAATTATCGCTTTTAAAAGATATATGATAACGTTTATATGATGATATTGTATGTGCAAGATTTGGATTACAAACAATCTTTTTATACTCTTCACTAAATTGGGCTTGAGAAATAGTTGCTTCAATCTCTTTAGATAACTTCTCAACTTCTGTTGAGATTTGATTCAGATTATTTGCATTTGAAGCATTTTCTTGCGTCATATGATCAATTTGTGAAATAGCCGCATTTATTTGTTCTATTTTATTTTGTTGATCCCTTGAAGCAACAGTTACATCATCAATAATCGTTTTTGTTTGTATTATCTTCTCATTGAGTTCACTATAACCATCAATCATACTTGTTGATATCTGTTTTCCACTTGTGGCTTTTTGTGTTGCATCTTCTACTAATTGTTTAATTTCATTTGCTGCATCTGCACTTCTTGAAGCTAGGTTTCTAACTTCTTGAGCAACTACTGCAAATCCTTTTCCAGCTTCACCTGCTGTTGCTGCTTCTACTGCTGCATTAAGTGAGAGAATATTTGTTTGGAATGCTATTTGATCAATTACACTAATTGCTTCATTGATTTGATTAATTTTTTCGTTTATCTCTTCCATAGCTTTTGATGTATCACTTGCTAAAGTATTGCCTTTATGTGCTTTATCTTGAAGTTCATCAGAAATATTTGACATCCTTGCTACATTCGATGTATTTGATTTAATTGTTGTAGTAATATCATCAATTGATGCCGCTGTTTCTTCCAATGATGCTGCTTGTTTATTTGATGAATTAGAAAGAGATGATGATGTATCTAATAATATATTTGTATTGTTGTTTAAATTATCTACAACATTACTAAAAGTTGCCATAAATATTGAAATATCTTCTCCCAAAGCTAGCAATGATGTACTTAATGTACCGATGTCTCCAGCCATCCCTTTTCTTTGTTCGGCATTTAATTTAAAATCATATTTATATTGCCCATAAGATTCTAAAATAAGATTAAGTGTGTCTAACTTTTCTTTTGTTGTATTAATCATATTATTTACATTATCTTTTAAAAGTTTTACAGAATCACTTCCAGCTTCAGCTTTTATATTATAAGTAAAAAAACCATTTTCAACTCTACTTATTGTTTCATCTATCTCTTTTAATACAATATTATCTTTACTTGCTAAATCTTTAGTTTTTAAAGCTTCTTTATTAATCGTATTAATAAGTACTGCAAACTCATCACTTCCTTCTACATCTCTGATATGAATATCATCTTGTTTTTTTGATACAAAATCAAAAAATCCTAATAAATTTGTTTTTAAAAGTTTCATATCTGAATCAATTCTTTTATAAATCATTAATCCTAAAATAAGGGTAAGAAGTAAGATAACAATACCCAAAACTACATTACTAATAAATGCACTTTGTGCTTCTTTTTTAAGTTTTTCAATATAGTTTTTAATATTACTAGATACATGTTTCTCAATTTGTTGAAACATTACAACTTTTTGAGTTGCAAGTTTAAAAAACTTTTCACCTTCACCTTGATACAATTCTAAATCTTCATCATTTGCTAAAGATCTTACAAATTCATTATAATTATCTAGATTAACAGTTTTTATTATCTTTTCATAAAAAGCAAGAGTATCTTTACTTGCTACTTTTAAAAATACTATCAATTTCAAATCTTCTGAAGCAAGAACTGATTTTAACTTAATTTGTCCATAAAGAATATTTTTACTATTATCATTTTCATCTGTAATATTATCCAATTCATTAATAGTATTTAAACCATAAGATCTAATTAATTCTGTATCATCTTTTGTTGCTAATATGTTGTAATATGCAATTATTTGAGCTGTAATTTTTGCATTATCACTATAATGTGTTAATAATAATAGTGTTTCAAGTAAACTATTATTCATTGAGGTATAAAAATTAAGAGCATTAGTTGCCCGTGTATTTCTTACATTATTTTTTCTAATCTCTGCTCTTACTCCATTTAATCTTGTATATACAGAAGAAGTTTGTTTTTCAAGTAAATCTTTTATTTCAGCTTTTACTTCCATAGCTAAAATAAAATCTTTTGTATCAGTATAAAGTTTATCTACTTTTTTTCTTTGAGTCATTAATTCATTTTCAAAGTTTTCTCCGTGACTACTTATAAATCCTGCAGTGTATCCTCTTTCTATTTGTTGTTCATTTAAAATTTTAGCAATATTATTTGTAACATGAACAAGAGGTGCTAATCGTTGCATATTTTGTGTTTGGGTATAAGATTGAATTACCGTTGTTATAATAAAATAAAGTAAACCTGCTAATGGTATAAATGTTAAAATTTGTAATTTCGCTTTTAATGATAGAGTTCCCAGAATTTTTTGCATATTCTTTCCTTATTATAGTAATAATTAGTACTTATTAAATATAAGTTTAAGTAATAATTATAGTACAAAAAAGCTTTAAACTCTAGAATTTTAACCTTAACTGTTGTATTGTATTATTTTTTGGTTACATATTATTTTCTGATCTTCACATATAATATGATTAATCAGCCATACATCCATATACTCAATCAATAGTCTTTCAAATTTTTCAATACTTATTGTTGGAAGTTTTTTTATAAATTCATTGAGATGTACTATAATTTTTTCATGAATTTTACTATGTTCTTCTCTATTTTCATATCCAATTTCTTCCATATATTGTTCTTCATTTGTAAAATGAACTTTCATATAGTCATATAACTCTATAAGTACATCTCGTATATGTTGTTTAATATTTCCATCTTTATATTCTAATGTTCTCAAAGCAATATCAAAAAGTTTTTTATGCTCTTCATCTATTTTATTATTTTCAATTTTATATAAATCTCTCCATTGAAATATCTCAATGAGCTCTTTTCTATTTCTTCTAAAATGATGCACTCTTTTATCTTCGGTTAAAATGTGGTTTATAATATTTTCTTTAATAAATACAGATAATTGTAATGCTATATCAGTAGGAGGCATACTATTAAGCTGTACTAAGATTTCATTTACTTTATCTACAATATTTTTATGAAGTTGTTTATGCTCTTCTAAAAATGGAAAATTTATGGATTTCATATATTGTTCTTCATTTGCAAAATGAAATTTTGTGTACTTGACGAGTTCTTTTATACTTTTAAGTAAAACCTCTTTATCATCTATACTGCTAGCTACTATAGTCGCTAACTCAAAAAGTTTTTTATGTTCACTATCGACTTTATCATGTCCTATATTATATACATCACTCCAATCTACTATTTGTGAGTAATTTTTCATTTCTCGCTCCGCTTGTTTTCTCAATATACTACATAAAATAGTATCATAAAGAAGTCTTGCCAAGGTCTTTAAAAAAAATTTGACATTAAAAAAGGGGTAAGCTTTCACTTACCCCTTCCTTCGAAAATAAATCTATCTATTAATATAAACCGAAACTTTTTCCATCTTTCATTTTATATAATACTCTAAAATTATCATCCATGTCATAGAACACTTTAAATTGTGCATCACTTCCTTTTAGTTCATTTAAAGCCTCTTCAATCTCTATAGGTTTATAAGATTCTAATTTCATAGGAACTATCTCCGAGTCTAATTTTTCAAGCTCTTTTGCAATATTATCTTCTTGCTCCGCTATCTCTAAATCTGTTAATTTTGTAGCATCATGTGCTTTTATTTTATCAGCGTGTCTTCTTAATATTTTACAAACTCTATCTGTAGCTATATCAATTGCACTATGTAAATCTTTATCTTTTTGTTTAACAACTACTGTATCAATATTTGCTATATTTAGTACATATTCAAATGTTATTACATTTTTACCATGTTTTTGCTCTTGTGAAACAATTGCATTTACAGAGATCATATCTAAATTGTATTTTTTAAATGTATCTATTGTACTTTCAATGTGTAATTTCAAATCATCTGTTAAAGTAACATGTCTTCCTACTATACTTGTATTCATAGTATACTCCTTGTATTAAAGTGAATGGTTACTAACCACCATTCATCTTATACAAATTTTATCATAGAAACCATAAATTAAAATTAATTATTTCACTTTTTTAATTATATTTATTATTACTACTCAACACTGCTATAGTGCAGTTCTAAGCCTTTTGATGTGGTTACAAATCCATTGATATTTATCTTCCCCTCATGCACTAGCTTATGGTGTTTTTTACAAAGTGGAATAAGGTTGAATTTATGGTTTTGATTTATATGTCCTATAAAACCTTTTTCGTCAGCACGTTGTTGTTCTTTGATATGGTGTACATCATCAACTTTTGCTCCACATATAGCACACGAAGTTACGTATAAATCTTTGTTGTAGGTACTCGTTTTCTTTTGAGATAATCTTTCTAATGTATCATAATCATCTGTGAGTCTTTTTCTTATACTATTTGCAACAGTTAAAAACTCTCTATCCATATGAAGAGATTTTGCAAACTCTAAACCATACATACTACTTCCACTTCCATAAGAAAGTTTTCTATTAAAAACAAGTTTGTCATCCTCTTCGTTGTACAATACACTTAAATGTAAACAGATGATATTTTTTAACTTCTCTATCTCCTCTATCTCTGGTAGCTGATGTAAATGGGTAGCAAATACAAACTGTGATTTTAAAGAGGCAAGTTTAAGGATTGCACTTGCAACGATACTTACACCACTCATAGTTTCTGTACTATGACTTATCTCATCTCCAAGTATCAGTGAATTTGGTGTTGCACGATTAAAGATATTTTTTAACTCCAGCATCTCAACTGCAAATGAAGACAACCCTTTTGCGATATTATCACTTCCAGAGATTCTTGTAAACACCTCATCAAAAAGGCAAAATCTCATAGATTTACAAGGGACATAAAAACCAGCTTGCGCCATGATAACTGCAATACCAATAGACTTCATCAAAGAACTTTTACCACTGCTGTTTATCCCATAGAGTAAAATACCATGCATTTTGTTGTCAAGCATATTATCATACTTAGAATTTTTCACTATCAAATTCTCTTGATGCTCTTTTGAAACTTTTGTTAAATCCCCTAAAACTATATCATTTGGTACATAGATACCATTCTCTTCACTTGATTCTATTATAGGGTGTCGTAAATCTATAAGCTCTAAAAAGTTAGTTTTCACTTCCTCTTGCTTTATAATCTTTGGTTGTACAAAGTTGTATTTTTTTGCTATTTTTATATTTGAAACTGTTAAATCAACCTCAGCTATAAATGAAACCAAATCCAAAAGCATAGAGGCAAATTTTTTCTCATAGTATTCTATCTTCTCTTTAAATATCACTTTATTTAGAGCTATTATTTTTTGTAGGTTATGTACATACTGGTCTGAGATAGTTGCTGTTAATTTATTGGTTATTTTAACACTTGTGGTTTGTACTTTTATAGAAAAATCTTTAAAAAGATACAACTCATCATCTATTATCAGATGAGACTCTAAAAGCTCTTTTTTGATTGACGAATATCTATTTTTAGTAAGTCCTATAAAAAAGCCCTCTTTCCCTAGCCTTGTTACAGAGATAAGATTTTTATCATCACTTTTTAAATATTTTAAAATATGCTCTACAAAAATATCAAGCTTCTCTTCTAATAGCTCATTTTGTTTTATTAACTCATCAACTTTACTATCAATTCCTCGTGCTATCATGTTAGAATCAATATCTTTTAACATAAACTTCCCACTACAAGACAAATCAAAAGTCTCTTCAATAGTTTTGATAAAAATTTCAATATCTTCACTACTACAAGGTGGTTTGACAAAGTTATAGTTTTCCATAAATTTTACTATCTCTTTGATACTGCCTAAAGAATCATACAAATAATTCAACTCAAAAGGATGAAGACGATTCAGTTTTATTCTTCGTGTTAATCTCTCAATATCATAAATATTACTCAAACTATTTTCAATAGGAGCATGATAATCATACAAATCTGCACTTAATTTATAACGTCTATTTAACTCTTTTTCATCTTTTATAGGATGTGTAAGTCGCTCTTTTAAAAGTCTTTTCCCCATAGCTGTTGATGTATGGTTAATAAGCTTTAAAAGATTTGGTTGATGGGGCATTTCTAAAATATTTAACTGTTCAAGGGCATTATTTCCAAGATAAATATATTTGCTTACATCAAGTTTTACAGGATACGAAAGCTTCTCTATAATCTTACTATCATGCCCTATAACAAAATCTATAAGTATGGCTAAACTCTCACTCGCAAGAGCATATCTCTCCATATTAAGATGTTCTATTGGAGTAAGAAGTGACTGAATATCAAATACATTTCTAAAAAGCTCATTTTGATAAGCTATTTTTGGTCGCATAGTTAAGATATGAAAAGTTTTACCAGATAACTCAAGATATTCACATACCTCTTTTTGATTAATGTTTTTATCCAAAAATGTGATAACAACTTCACTAGTTTTGTGCATATTCATATAGTTAAATACTTCATCAAGTGCAAAACTTGGGTCTTCACTAGTTCCAAACATCTCATTGAAAAAACATTTTCCTGTTGTAACATCTATAGCACTATATCCAATAAGATAATTTCCTCTTACTTGGTCAACTGTGATTGAAGTGATATTATTTTCATCTGAACTTACTGCAAAGTCAAAGTTTGTACCAGGAGAGATAATTGCATCTAATACTCTTTTTACATTTGGTGGCATCCCAATTTGTTTGATAATTGCAATAGTGTATTTTTGTTCTTGAATAATACGGTTGATATGTTTTTCAAAAGAAACAGCAGGTACACCTGCCATAAGTGGATTTGTTTGTGAGTTTTCAAGGATTGATTTGTTTTTTCGTGTGAGTTGAATATTTAAAAGTTCCGCTATCTCTTTAGCTTTCCCTATTTTTTCCTCGTCATTGTTTACTTCATAGGTCTCAAAAAAAGTTCCAACCTCCATCAAAACAACAGTATCTTTTCCATACTTCGCTTCAAATAACTCCTGAAGTTTAAAATACTGCTGTGTTAAAAGAATTGATTTATCTTCTAATATCCCTTGAATTTCTTCTTTCATAACTCTTTAAATCTATATCCCGCACTTTTAAGACTATCACGAATTGATTGTTGGTGTTCTTCCCCTTTTGTTTCTAAAGCAATAGTAACATTTGCATCACCAAAATCTAGTGCTACAGAATCTCTATCATAATCTATTTGAACAATATTTGCACTCAAATTTTCAAATATTTGAGTAAGCATTTTTAAACTACCTGGTTTATCTATAAGTGTTACTATTAGATTCATTTTTCTTGAAGATTTTACCAAACCTTTTTCGATAATTTGAGCTAGCATTGTTACATCAATATTTCCACCACTTAAAGGTAAAACTACTTTTTTCCCTTTTAGATCTATTTTATTGTGCATAATAGCTGCTGTTCCAGTTGCCCCAGCACCTTCAACTACAAGTTTATGTTGTTCAAGTAAAAATAAAATCGCAGATGCTATTTCATTGTCTTCAACTTCAATAATTTCATCAACAAGTTCTACTACATAATCTAACATTTTAGGAGTTACATCTCTTACTGCAATCCCATCTGCAATTGTTTTAACTGATATTGAATCTATAGGAGTTTTTGCATCAAATGACTCTTTCATAGCTCTTGCACCAGCTGCAACAACTCCAACTATTTTAATAGAAGGTTTTAGTTGTTTTAATCCACTTGCAATTCCAGAGATAAGTCCACCACCACCTATTGGAATTATCACTACATCAATATCTTCCAACTCTTCTAAAAGTTCTAAAGCTATCGTACCTTGTCCAGCAATTACCTCATCATCTGCAAAAGGGTGTACAAATGTTTTATCATTTTTTGTAGCAAACTCTGTTGCATATTTATAAGCCTCATCATAATTTGCACCATGAAGTACAACAGTTGCACCATACGATTTTACACCACTTACTTTTAAAAGTGGTGTAGCTTCTGGCATCACAATAGTAGCTTCACATCCAAAATGTCTTGAACTATATGCTACCCCTTGCGCATGGTTACCCGCACTTGCAGCAACAACCCCTTTTGCTCTTTCTTCTTGAGTTAATTTTGCAATTTTATTAAAAGCACCTCGAAGTTTAAAGCTTCCTGTTAATTGTAAATTTTCTTTTTTTAAATATATATCTGCACCACTATTTGCGCTTAAAATTGGTGCGTAAGCCAATGGTGTAGGTCTTATAATTGTTTGTAATCTTTGTTTTGCTTGTTGAATATTTTCTAGTGTTATCATGAAAGCGATTATATCTAAAAATATTTAAAAATTTTGTCTTTACAGCTCATCTTAAATACTTTAATACCATTTTTATTATACAATACGGCTAATGAAAGATAATATATTTGAAAAACCTATAACAAAGCAATTTGAATTTGATGAAGATGTAGCATCTGTATTTGATGATATGCTTAGTCGTTCAGTACCTTTTTACCAAGAGATGCTAAATCTTACTACCTCTTTTGCACTAAAATATACACAAAAAGATAGCACCATTTATGATTTAGGTTGTTCAACAGCTACAACACTTATCAATATAGCAAATCACTCAAGTGAACAATTAAACCTCATAGGTATTGATACTTCTGGTGCTATGCTCGATCGTGCAGCACATAAAGCAAAAGGATATGGTCACCAAATTAGATTTATACAAGATGATATTTTTAATGTTGAACTACAAAGTGCTGATGTGATTATTTCTAATTATACTTTACAATTTATAAGACCTCTTCAAAGAGAAAAACTTATTTCAAAAATCTACAATGCACTTGAAGATGGAAAAGTTTTTATCTTTAGTGAGAAAGTAATCTGTGAAGATAAAGTTTTAAATAAACAATTTATTGATGAATATTACAAATTCAAAAAAGAACAAGGATATAGTGAATTTGAAATTGCTCAAAAAAGAGAAGCATTAGAAAATGTACTTATACCTTACAGTTATGATGAAAATCAGAAAATGATAAAAGATGCTGGATTTAAACATGTTGAGTGTATATTCAAATGGGTGAACTTCGCAACTTTTATAGCAATAAAATAAAAAGGATAAAAAATGTTAGAAATCGGAATGAAAGCACCAGAGTTTTGTAACCCAAATCAAGATGATGTGGAAATCTGTCTTCGAGACTTAAAAGGAAAATGGATAGTATTATATTTTTATCCAAAAGATAATACACCTGGTTGTACAAATGAAGCTTGTGATTTTACTGCAAGTGAAGAGCAATTTGATGATTTGGATGCAGTTATTTTAGGTGTTAGTCCAGATAGTCCTAAAAAACATAGAGGTTTTATAGAGAAACAAAATCTTACAATCACACTTCTTGCAGATGAAGAAAAAACTTTATGTGAAGCATATGGTGTATGGCAAGAAAAATTAAACTATGGAAAAAAATATATGGGTGTTGTTCGTTCAACATTTATCATAAATCCAAAAGGTGAGATTGCAGCTGTTTGGGAAAATGTAAAGGTGCGACAAAAGAAAAAGGTCAATGGGGAAACTGTTGAGATGAAACATTCTGATGTTGTAAAACAAACATTAGAAGAATTACAAAAATAATAATATAAAACCTACAGTATTAATAAACACTGTAGGTTCTCTTTACTTTTAAAAATTTTAAAGATTCACTAGATTCTTTACAAATTTTTTCTCCATCAACCATAACACAATTTTGATAACCAGTTATTACCTCTTTTGTTATAGTTTCATATCTTGGTATCATATCATGAACTATTCTCTCTTCATAACAAGTATCATAACTATTTACTCTCATTTGATTTGCTAAATATCCACCACCTAGACCTCCTAAAACTTTTGCTACTTCTCTTCCATGTCCTTTCCCTACTCGATGTCCTATTGCCAATCCAACACCAGCTCCAATAATAGTATCTAAACCTATGGAATTTGTATTTATATTTCTATTACAAGGAACCGCTCTTTTTACAACTCTATCTCTTATCTCTTCTCCTACTCTCACTTGTTGTGTGATTGTTTGTGTTATTGGAGTAGAAGAGATAACTTTATATTTTTCAAATCCTTCTTCTTTTCCAAAAGAACTATAACTATCATATCCACTTAATGTACTTATTAAAACTATAGTTACTAAGATTAATTTTCCTAAATTATTTGTTTTCATTGGAACTCCTCATTTGTTATACCGTATCATAAAAAGAAATTGTGTAATGATTGTGAACTTAGTATAAAATTTGTTACAATACTAAAATATATCATTAAAAGGTTATTATAAAATGGCAAAAGTTGTAATTTTAAGTGGTGCTGGTATCAGTGCAGAATCTGGAATAAATACTTTTAGGGAAAGTGGTGGACTTTGGGAAGAATATAGTATTCAAGAAGTATGTCAAGTTGGTTGTTTAGAAAGCAATCGAACTAAAACACTAGAGTTTTATGATAAGAGAAGAATGGAATTACAAGATAAAGAACCAAATATAGCACATAAAATACTAGCTAAACTTAAAAAGAAATTTCCAAATGATATTGTAATTATTACTCAAAATGTAGATAATTTATTTGAAAAAGCAGGTTTAAACCACAATATTGATGTGATACATTTACACGGCTTTTTACCAAACGTAGAATGTGAAGATTGTGGCTATACTTATGAAATAGGATATAACAAACTTGATAACTCAAATAATATTTGTCCCAAATGTAGTAGTAAAAAAATACGTCCACATATTGTAATGTTTGGAGAGATGGCTCCTATGTATCAAAAACTTGAAGAAGAACTTTATGATTGTGAACTTTTTGTAGTTATAGGCACAAGTGGTAATGTAATAGGTGTTAATACAATAGCAAATTTTGTAGATAAATCGATTTTAAATAACCTTGAACCAAGTGATGCAATAGAAGAAGAGTTATTTGATATTGTATTGTATCAAAAAGCGAGTATTGCAATAGATACTATAGCTTCTGAAATTGAAAATTTTTTAAATTAAATTTATTGTTCTAAAGATTGTTTTTTTGAATCTAAATAACTGATGATAAGTATTAATACTACTGCAATATCTATTAAAACGTCTGCTAAATTAAATATTGCAAATTCAAAACCACAATGCCAATACACATAATCAACGACTCCACCATGAATAAATCTATCATAAATATTACTTACTCCACCTGCAAGTAATAATGAAGCTGGTATATAATATTTATAAAATACTTCTTTGTGGAATACTAAATAAATTATACCTGCTACCATCATAGCTATTTGAATATATTTAAGATTTTCTTCTAAAAATGCAAACATAGAAAATGCAACACCATAATTATAGGCTAGAACCAAAGAGATACACTCTCCTTTTAGTTCAAAACCATCTACAAAAAGATGTTTAATATACTGGTCTATAGAAAATAATACTACAAAAAGTATTATTGATATAGAAAGCTTTTTTAACATAGCTTACTTTTTATAAATGTTTGTAGTTCATCCATACAACTATTTACTACTTTACTATCTTTTCCTTCAAGTAAAAGTCGTATTTTATTTTCAGTACCAGAGTATCTTATGAGATCTCGAAGACCTTTTTCTCTAAAAGATTGTAATAACTCTTCAAGTCCTGCAATCTCTTCAAGTGGTTTTTTCTCTTCAACTATAAGATTTTTCAACACTTGAGGATAAAGTTCAAATGGATTAAGAGCTTTACTTGCTTTTTGTTTTGTAGTAATAAGTAGTGCTAAAACTTGTAATGCTGAAGCCAGTCCATCACCTGTTTTTGCTACATCTGAAAAGATAATATGACCACTTTGTTCACCACCAAAGTTTATATTATGTTTTTTCATAACTTCTAAAACATATTTATCACCAACATTTGACCTATGAAGTTCAATCTCATTTGATAAAAGATAATCTTCCAGTGCTTTATTACTCATAACTGTTGCTACACAACCACCTTGTAGTTTACCTCTATTTTTTAGATATACTGCAAGTGCTCCTATAAGCTTATCCCCATCAACTACTTTTCCTTTTTCATCTACAATTACTAGTCTATCAGCATCACCATCAAGAGCGATACCAATATCAGCTCTATATTGTACTACTAACTTTCCAAGTTCAAAAGGGTGTAACGCACCACAATTTTCATTTATGTTATAACCATTTGGAGCATCATTTACTGTAATAACATCTGCATCAAGTTCTTCTAAAATAGTAGGTCCAACTTTATATCCAGCGCCATTAGCACAATCAAGAACAATTCTCATTCCACTTAAACTTAAATCAGTAGGAAATGAACTTTTGATTGAAACAATATATCGCCCAATAACATCATTGATTCTTTTTGCACGTCCTATATTTCCATGAGTACATTGCGAATTTTTTAATAACTCATCATTGAAAAATATATTTTCAATCTCATGCTCTATCTCAACAGATAATTTGTCTCCTCGACAATCAAAAAACTTAACACCATTGTCTTCAAAAGAGTTATGTGATGCACTTAACATAATACCAGCATCACATCGCATAGTCTCAGTTAAATAAGCAATTGCAGGTGTTGGCATAGGACCTATTTGTATCACGTCATAACCAACAGAAGTAAGACCACTAACTAAAGCGTTTTCTATCATATAACCACTTTTTCTAGTGTCTTTTCCTAAAAGTATTTTTTTTGTACGAGAATGTTTTTTAAAATATATTCCAACAGCTTGTGCTAGTTTTAAGGCAGTCATTGCATCTAAAAAAGTTCCTGCTTGTCCTCGTACTCCATCCGTACCAAATAATCTACCCATAATTATCTATACCATACCTTGTTCAAATTGTGCTCTTATTCTATCTTTTTCTTTTTGTCTTTTCTCTTTTTCTGCTTCTGCATTTCTATAGTTTTCTATAGAAAAGTTTAATTGTACTAAAAATGAAGCTGCAATAAAAATAGAACTATATGTTCCTACTATAATACCTACAAGTAGTGTAAAACTAAATCCATTGATAATCTCTCCACCAAAAAGGTATAAAGTCAATACAACAAAAAATGTTGTTAATGATGTCAATGTAGTTCTACTTAATGTTTTTGAAACTGATTCATTAACAACTACATCAAGATGATTTTCTTTTGATGTTTTTACACCTTCTCTAATTCTATCAAATACAATAATAGTGTCATTTAGTGAATATCCTAAAATTGTAAGAATCGCTGCTAAAATATCAAGATTTACATCTATGTTAAATAATACTATAGCACCCAAAGCTATAGAAACATCATGTACAAGAGCTAAGATAGAAGCAATAGCAAATCTCCACTCAAATCGAAAAGATACATAAATCAAAATCATTATAAGAGCTAAACTTAGAGCCATAATACCTTTTTCTTGTAATGCATCACCAACTTTAGGCCCAACCATATCAACTCTTCTTATCTCATAAGTTCCACTTGGTTTTAATGTTTCTCTTACCTCATCACCAATATCTTTTCCTAAACTAGTACTTGAAGTTGGTATTTTAATGATAATCTCTTCTTCACTACCAAATTTTGTAACTACAGCTTTTTCAAAAGCACTATTTTTTGATAATAAATCTCGAATATCATTTATTGGTGCAGCTTTTGTATATTGTACTTGAATTAGTGTACCACCAGAGAAATCAATCCCTAAGTTTAATCCTTTTGTAAAAAGAAGAATAAAAGATGTAATAACTAATATAGCTGAAAATCCCAAAAATGGTAATCTTCTTCCCATAAAATCATAAATTTTATCTGATTTAAAAATTTCCATTATTTCACCCCAAACCATTTTCTTAAGTTTTTATCTCTCATTATTTTAGGCATAAGAGCTTCATACATACCATGAGTACCTAAAATTGCTGTAACCATTGATGCTATAATACCAATACTAATTGTAATCGCAAACCCTTTCACTGGTCCTGTACCGTAAGCATAAAGTATAACTGCTACTAAAAGTGTAGTAATATTTGCATCTAAAATAGCACTCATAGCATTTTTATAACCATCTTCTACCGCTTTATGGATAGATTTACCCTCTTTTAATAACTCTCGAATTCTTTCACTAATAATTACATTTGCATCAACTGCCATACCAACAGTTAAAACAATACCTGCCATACCTGGAAGTGTTAGAGTCGCACCAAACATAGCCATAATAGCTATAATAATAAATATATTTGTAATAAGAGCAATATTTGCAATCACACCCGCTAGACCATAATATACAATCATAAATATAATAACAAGAAAAAAACCACTTATCAATGCTATCATAGAAGCTTGAATACTATCCGCACCTAAACTAGGACCTACACTTCTTTTTTCAAGCATTATAATTGGTGCGGGTAAAGCTCCTGAACGCAATGCAATAGCTACATTTCCAGCTTCATTAACAGTAAAGTTTCCACTTATTTGTCCACTTCCTCCACCAATTCTCTCTCTAATAGAAGGTGCAGAAAACACCTTACCATCAAGAACTACAGCAAGTCGTTTACCAACACTTTTTGCAGTAAAATCACCAAAAACTTTTGCACCAAATGAACTGAGTGTAAAATTAATAATTGGTTGATTAGTTTGTTGATCAAAAGCAACCTTAGCATCAACTACTTCACTTCCAGTTAAAATTGGAATTTGTTTTACAAGGTACTTAACTTGAGGGTTTCCTGTCTCTTCAAGAATTAAATCACCTAATTCTTGTGCTTGTTTTTTTGTTAAATCATATACTTGATCTGCTTTAAGCTCATCAACTTCCATTAACTCTAAATTTGCAGGCTTTGCAATAAGTTCTCTTGCATGTTGTTCCTCTTGAGGTGTTTTAATACCAGGAAGTTCAACAACAATATCTGTTTTTCCTTGTCTAGTAACCGATGGTTCTGCCAATCCAAATTGATCAAGTCTGTTTCGTATTGTTTCTACAGCTTGTCCAACTGCCATGTCTTTTACAATTTCAACCTCAATTGGTGTAAGAGAAATAGTATACACTAAATCTTCACTTTTGTTGATATCCAAACCTTTAATCTCTGCTAACATCTCATCCATTTTTACAACTTCATCACTATCTAGAAGTATAAAGCTTAAATGTTCAGGTTCAATTCTTAAATCTTCTATTAATATTGATTCCCTATCTGAAAAGTATTTAACTGTTGCTGCTACTGATTTGATTTTCCCCTCAACTGCTTTTTGTGTTTGTACACCTAAAAGCATATGAAGTCCACCTTGCAAGTCAAGGCCTAAAGAGATTTTTTTACCGTCATCTGTTTGTAGAAAAGATGGTATAGAGAAGACTATACCAAAGACTGTTACTAGTAGAAATATTACTAGTCTATAGTTTAAAAAATGCAAGAACTATATCCTTTTGGTTATTGTGTGATTAATCTTCCCATTTGCTAGAAATAAAATTCTTTGCAACTCTTAATTGACTACCGTCTATGCTTTTTGTAGTTAAAAAGTTTTCTTCAACTTTTGTAATTTCAACTATAAGTCCACCATTTGTTACAACCTTATCACCTTTTTCTAATGCTTCTAGCATCTCTTTGTGTTCTTTTTGTTGTTTTTGTTGTGGTCTAATGATTAGAAAATAAAATATCGCAAATAATACGACAAGTGGTAGTAAAGAACCGATTAAATCTTGATTCATTGATTATCCTTTTAGTTTAAAATTTTAGTATTTTATCTAAAGGATACTTAAAACTCTAAAGTCCCCTCAATAGTAAAATCTGCTTTTGAATCTAATTCAGCATGACTTAAGACTGCAATTGATAATCCAAATTTTTCAAAAATTTCAGATATTCTTCGTCTTAAACTAGGGTCAACAATCATAGAAATAGGTGCAATACCTTTCGCTTCAATTTTTGCTATTAAATCACGTGTTTTTGTTACTAGATTATTGATTTCACCAATACTTAATAATAATTGGCTCACGCCATGTTGTTCTTGAAGTTTTCCAATAAAATCTTGCTCTAAATCTGATTTTATTGTAATGATATGCATTGCACCATCAGCTGCTGTATATTTATTAGTAATAAGTCTAAATAATTTTGATCGTACATGCTCAAGTAAGATATCTGGAGATTTTGTCAGTTCAGCAATATCTGAAACTGCTTCAAGAATTGTAATCATATCTACTAAAGGTATATTTTCATGTAATAAATCTTTACATACTTTTAATAATGACCCATAAGAAGTTACTTTCATTGCCTCTTCAACAATAATAGGATAGTCTGCTTTTAATCTATCGATAATATCTACTAAATCTTGTCTTGTTATTATATCCTCAGCATGTTTTTTAATCAATTCAGAAAGATGCGTAGAGATAATTGTTGGAGCATCAACAACTGTAAATCCTCTATTTAATGCTTCAGCTTTATCATCTGGATTAATCCAAGTTGCATCAAGACCAAATACTGGTTCTTTTACCCTTTTACCTTTTACTTTTGCTCCAGCAATTCCACCCATTGCTAACAGTTGATTTAATTCTACATTTCCTTTAGCAATTGGAATTCTTTTTAAATTAAAAGAGTAACCATTCATAGGTAATGAGGTATCATCACTTATTCTAATTTGAGGAATTACAAAACCAAGTTCAGCTGCGATTTTATTTCGTATACCTTTAATTTTATCTAAAAGTTCACTATCGCCTTGAACAAGTTTTAATAACTGAGCACCGAGTTTCAGTTCTAAAACTTCAAGTTTCATTGTTTTATCAATAGTTTGTTCTTCTGTCATAGCAGTAGTTTGTTTCTTTTTAGCTTTTTCTTGCTCTTGTTTTTCTTTTTCTTTTAAAGAATTTTTAGTAACACTACTTCCTTTTACAAAACGTGTAAAAGCATTATCTTGTTCCGCTTCAACCATATAAACGATGTATCCAATTCCTCCAAGTAAAGCACCCATAAAAAATAATATACCACTTGGAAATCCTGGTACTAATGCAAACAACATTAAAGCTACACCAGTTATAACTAAAGTTTTACTATCATTAACCAGTTGAGAGATAGTTCCACTTGCAAATTTTTCGTCATCTGTATTTGAACGCGTAATTATAATTGCAGTTGCAGTTGAAATAATAAGAGCTGGTATTTGAGCTACAAGACCATCACCAATAGTTAAAATTGTATAGATTTCAGAACTTTCTGCTGCTGTTAAATCATGTTGGAAAATACCAATCATTAATCCACCAACAAGATTAACAATGGTAATAATAATACCAGCAACTGCATCACCTTTTACGAATTTTGCAGAACCATCCATAGTTCCGTAAAAACTTACCTCACTTGCAAGTTCTTCTCGACGTTTTTTTGCCTGTACATCATCTATAAATCCTGCATTTAAATCAGCATCAATAGCCATTTGTTTACCAGGTAATGAATCAAGAGAAAATCTTGCTTGCACTTCTGCAACCCTTCCAGCACCTTTTGTTACTACCATAAAGTTAATAAGTACAAGAATGATAAATATAATTACCCCAATAACCATATTCCCACCAACTACAAACTCTCCAAATGCTGAAATAATTGAACTTACTGCTTCTGGTCCATTATGTCCTTCACTAAGAATAGACCTTGTCGTCGCTATATTTAAGGAAAGTCTAAAAAGTACTAAGATAAGTAAAAGAGTTGGAAACGTAGATAAATCTGTTGGTTTTTGAATAAAAAGTGATATTAATAATATTAAAATTGCTGAAGTTAAAGAGAGTACTAAGAAAAAATCCAACATCCCTTTTGGTAAAGGGACGATGATTATTGCTAACATTGAGAAAATAAAAGCAATAAGAACATACTCTTTCTTAAAAAACAGCTCCTTGATGTTCATTTAAATATAATTCTTCTTATTTCAAAAAGTTCACTAAAGACATTGAATTCATCTTAGATATTGTTGAATACAGTGCTGAATAAGTCAATTCTAAAGCTTTTGATTCTAAAGCTAATTTAGTCAAATCTGCACCGCCCGTTTCTTGAAGTAAGATATTGTAATTTGACTCTTGAGAAACAAGTTTTTCAAAAGCAACCTCAAATACTTTATTCCGTCCACCAAGTTCACCATGCCCTACATTTGAAGCATCAAATTGTTTTGTTGTAAGGCTCAAACCATTACTTAAAGTTGTTCTAACATCTTCATCTGAAAGTACTGCACCTTTTTGACCATCAGGGGCCGTTGCATATCCCTCTAAAGCATTAATAATTACATTTAAATCATCAAAATAATTGTGTTTTGCTTCAAATATTCTTCCTTCATCAGCAGCCGGCACATTTACCGAATAAGTAGCCTTCGTTTCTTGACCAGCTGTATTTGGGTAAACTTGAGGTGTTGTCGCTGTAATTTGTAAATCTACTGGTGGATGATAAATAATCCCATTATGATCATATTGCTGAATATAATCATTACCATCTCCATATGGATCAATAGCCATTTTCCATTCATTCCCATTTTCATCTATAATTCTTTCACCTTCAGCAAATGTAAAAACTTCTCCAGCATTTGCACTGCTTGCGGTATAAAAGCTTACATCATAAGCTGTTATACCTCTATCTCTATAACTTCCAGGCTGAACAGCAATTTGTCTTAGAAAACCATCTCCACCAAACTCTACTTGTCCATTAAGATCAAAATTTGCATCTTTTACCATTGTTTGTTCTGTTGTATTTGAACCAGAAAAAACATATTCTCCATCAACTCTTACATTTACCATATCATAAATATTATCTCTGATTCCTCTTAAATTAGTTGCTAAAGCTAACTTATCACTTCTATCCATCCCAGAATTTAAACCTTTTAATAAATCAGTTTGAATACTATCTAATGCATTTTTAAGTTCTTTCATACTTGTATCTGCTGTATCATTCATTACATTTGATTTTGTAATTTGAAGTTTTAAACTTTCAGTGACTCTTAATTTATCTTCAAGATTAATTAATCTAGAGTGCAATAAAGAGTCTTCACTCCCTTTTTCTTGATTTTTCCCACTTGCATTTTGATAACTAATTCTCGCATTTTCAGCATTTAAATTCCCTAAGTAATATAACATACTTCTAGTTGTATCAATCATTTGTGACCTCCATTAGTCCTTTTACTGTAGACTCATAAGAATAAAGCTCATCTATACCTTGGGTTAAAAACTTTTTGATTTTCTCTTTTCTTAAGAGAGCATCATCTAACTCTTTATCCATACCTTTTTTGTAAGCACCAATTCTTAAAAGTACCTCATTTTCGTTTATTAGTGATAATACCCTTTTTAACTTTAAAAAACGTTTATATTGTTCAACTGATATAACTTTATCAATTACCCTTGATGCACTTTGCAATAAATCAATAGGAGGATAGAATCCTTGTTCCGTTAGTTTTCTTGTTAAAACAATATGTCCATCAAGTATTGATCTACTTTGATCAGCTATTGGATCACTTAAATCATCTCCATCAACAAGAACTGTAAAAAAAGCTGTAATTGTTCCTAATTTATTAGAACCTGCTCGCTCCATTAATTGGGGAAGCAGTGCAAAAACTGATGGGGGATATCCTCTTTGTGTTGGTGGCTCTCCTGTACTTAATCCTATCTCTCTTTGTGCCATTGCAAACCTTGTAACACTGTCCATCATAAGTAATACATCATGCCCTTTATCTCGAAAAAATTCGGCAATTGCCATTGCTGTAAAAGCTGCATATTTTCTCATCAATGAAGATTCATCACTTGTTGCTGTAACTATCACAGTATTTTCAAGATTATTTCCAAGATTATAATGTATAAACTCCGGAATCTCACGACCCCGCTCACCTACAAGTGCAATAACTTTTATTTGTGCTTCACATCCTTTTACAATCATACCCATTAAAGTTGATTTCCCAACTCCAGAGCCAGCAAAAATACCTACTTTTTGCCCTTTACCACAAGTAAGCATTGAATCAATTGCTTTAACACCAGTTGAAAACCTTTGATCAATAATTCCCCTATCAAGTGGCGAAATTGTATCTTTATTAATTGGTGAATTACCCTCAATATTTGTTATCTTTCCTCCATCGTCTATTGGTTCTCCTAAAGCATTAACAACTCTACCTAATAAGCCATATCCACATTTTACACTTAATCCTTCTTTTTGTAGATATACTTTATCATCTATCTTAAACCCATCAATAAATGAGAAAGGGACAATTGTAAAATGATCTGCATCAATTGAAGCTACCATACCTAATACAGTATAAAGATGCTTTACTGATTCTATTTTAACAATATCACCAATTGCGACCTCTAAACCAACAGCAACTATACTAGAAGTATTAATATTTACAATTCTCCCAAAAGGGATAAAAAGATTTTTTGTATTAATTTTTTCTAAAATATCATCTAAATTATTTATAGTACTCATTGCATTTTATCACACATTTTTTTGTAAAAACTATCAATATTTTTTAATCTTTGACATTTTTTTATTGCATCTTTATATCTATTCTTTTTTCCTTGAAACTCATATATTTTTGCTATTTCATAATAAATACGTGCCAAATCTTCACCTTTGATTTTTCTATCTATACTTTTCCCATCTTTTAATCGTTTAATATTTAGTCCATATTGTAAATACTCTAAAGCTTCATCATAATTATCATCTAATTTAGAATATTTAGCTAATTCGATTTCCACAAATGGAGAATAAACTCTTGCTCTCATCTCATTTTGTTTTTTATATAACTCTTTTAAAACAATTATTGCTTCATTTTCTTCTTTCTCTTTTAATAAGTAGAGGTAGTAATGGTAATAAAAATCTATAATTAAAGGATTATCTTTATTATTAATAATAAATTCAGGATTTGCTCTTGCATATGCAAAATAATTTTGTAAAGCTTGGGAATTATCTTCATTTGCATAAATTAAAAATCTATATAAAAACTCATCAGACAATACATCTGCATCACTAAACATATCTAGTTTTTGCGAAAAAGCTTTTGCATCATCATATTTATTTAAAATTAAAGCAACTCTTTCTAAATAAAAATATATTCTGTTGTTCTTTGCTTTACCATATACATCTTTAGCTATTGCATACGTTCTTTCATCTGGAACTTCAATCATACAGTTAAATAATTTATCTATTGTTTTTTCATCTTTAATCAGAAGTAATAATACATCATCTGAAATATCTTTTATAACAATATTAAGTTGTTTACATTGATTTGTTTGAAGATAATACTCAATCATTTTTGAATTTACCATATTATAAATTTGGTCAATACTGTCATATCCAAATCGTTTTACAATTGATGGGAAAATACCTTGATATATTTTTTTCATTCTAATAATTTGTTCAAATTTTTCATCTTCGATAGCATTTAACAACTCTTGCATCATAGCTTTATACTGCATTGTTTCAGAGTCACTATATTTTGCTGCCATCATTGCAGGTTCAAATTTACCTTCTCTCATAATAATCTCATCAAGATACATTTTTGCTCTTTTTCTATAAGGATTATTCTCTTTTGTTTGAATTAAATCTTCATAAATTGCTTTTGCTTTTGGTAAATATTCTTTTTGAAAACCTGCTATTTTCATATAAACATCAGCAAGTTTAAATCTAAAACTATCAATGCTATCAGTATGTATTGAGTTTTCTATAAGTTTTTTCAAAATCTCTATTGCAAATTCTGACATATCTGCATCAACCAATTTATCAACTTTTTTTAATGCTTTATAACTGTCATTAGCATAATAATCAATATTTCGATTGAGTACTTTTTGTACTAAATCATAAGCTTCCTCTTTTTGATCATTTAAAATATAAGCATCATAAAGTTCATCTGCAATAATTGTAGCAACTTCTAAACTTGTTGTATTAATGAGTTCTTGTCGTAATATTTTAATTGCTTTTCGATAATCTCTTCTTTTTACATGAATTTGAGACAATGCAACTTTTCCGTACACTTTAGATAAGGGATCATCAAAACTATTTTCTATAGCTTTTGCATAATATTCAGCTTCTTCTGTTTTATTTAGTTTTATTTTAATCAAAACCAATAATCTATAAGCTTCTAGTAAATCATCTTGAGAAATTTCTGAATTATTAATTGCCGATTCTAGCAACTCATTGGCATCTGCAGCTTTTGTAACTGTATTTAGTTTATATAAAATTTCACTTTGTAATAAAACAGCAGATGAATCTAACATTTGAATCTTATTACTATTTCTAAATATAATAATATTTTTTAAAGCAACATCTAATTGCCCTTCTTTAATATATCTTCTAATCTCTTTTAATTTATCACTAGCACCCACTATTTTTCTTTTCTCAATTTGAGAAATTTGAGTTAAATCAGGATTTATAAAATTATAATAAAAATCCTTCTTTCCGTAAAGTGTTGAAACTAATAACAATAGTAAAAAAAATTTTATATTAAACATTATACTAATCACCCTTTATTTATTTAGATTATACACAAAAGTAAAAATTTCTGCAATAGCCTTGTAAAAGCTTTCTGGTATTTTTTCTTCTACTTCTACTTGGTCATATAAAGCTCTTGCTAATGCTGGATCTTCAATGATTGGTATTTTACTCTCTAGTGCAATCTCTTTAATTTTTAGTGCTAAAAAATTAATCCCTTTAGCTACAACCACTGGAGCATCTGATTTTTCACTATCATATTGTAATGCCACCGCGTATTGAGTTGGATTTGTAATTACAACATCTGCACTAGGTACATCAGCCATCATCCTTTGTCTTGACATTTTCATTTGAATTTGTCTAATTCTACTTTTTACAAGTGGATCTCCCTCCATTTGTTTATGTTCATCTTTTATCTCTTGTTTCGACATTCTTAATTGCTTTATATAATAATAATTTGTAAAAAAGTAATCTATTATAGCAAAAAGGATTATAATAAATAGAATTGTTAATAAAAAATATATTGTAAGTTCAATCATTGCATCCAATGCAGCTCGAATACTTTTATCCATCATTGCCAGTACTGAATCCCAAATAATTGCAAATATAATAACCATAACTATAAATATAATTGTCAATTTTGCTGTTAATTTTAGCGCTTCAATTGCTTTTTTCATACTAAAAACATTTTTAAATCCACTCATTGGATCTATTTTTTGTAATTCTAACTTTAAAGGAGTTACTATAAAACCAAATTGCATTACATTAAAAATCACTGCTAATAATAAAACTAAAACAAAAAGTGGTAATAAAGCATAAATCATTGTTGTCATAACAGTAGAAGCTATCACATAATAACTTCTACCATCCATCTCTTGTCCAATAAAAGAATAAATGAAATACATCATTTTTTGAATCTCTAAAAATACAGGATCTCCAAAAAATAGTAAATAAACAGAACTAAAAAAAAGTATTGCTGCACCAGGTACTTCTGCAGACTTAGAAACATTTCCCTCTTTCTTGGCATCTTCTATTTTTTTGGAGGTGGGTTCTTCTGTTTTTTCTTGATCGTCAGCCATTTTAATACCTACTCAAATTTATTTGTAAAATATGCAGTAAAACTATCTACAAATATTTCAAGACCAAACATCATAAAAATCATAATCAAAGCAAATTTAATCTGAAATGTCACTACAAATGGAGAAAATGCTGGCATCGATTTAGTTCCATATCCATAATAAATATCCAAAATAAATCCTATAAAAAACAATGGTAATGCAAAAGAAAATGCAAAAGCAAACATTCTATTTATCTCCTGTGAAGCATATAAAATACCATCATAGCTAAATAAATCAAATGTACCTAAAGAGATATGTCCAAAACTTGTTGCTAACATATAAATAGTTATCTCATACATTCCAGATTCCAGATATATAACTAAAATAATCATATATAGAAATCTACTTATAATACCTTGTTGTGTACCTGTGGCAGGATCGAACATATTTGCCATTGACAATGCAGTAGCATATCCTATTAAATCTCCTATAATTTGTACAGCAGAAAAAATTATTTGAACCAAAAATGAAGCCACAAGACCTAAGGTCACTTCGCTTATTAAAGCTAATAAAAAAGTATCTTGGGTTATTAAACTTTTATCATAATCAATTAAAGGAAATAAAAAAACTGTTAAATAAAAAGAGATAGCAATTCTAATAGTTGGATTAACTGTTTTATGACCAACGATAGGCATAAATGCCATAAAAGCCAAAACACGCCCCAACAGCAGTAAAAAAGCTAAAACAGTCTGTTGATCTAAAAGTGATATTAACTGTTGCAAGCTTTTCCCTTTTACATATAAGCTTGTTCTTCTGTATTTTCTTCCTCTATAATTGCAGTAGTAGGTTCATCAGAAGTATTACTTGTACCATATTGAGCACCTGAACTATTATTTTGATTAGACTCTCCAAACTGTTCATTAGAACTACTATCTTGCATATCAAAATTTAAAGTAACATTTGAACCATCTCCAAGTTGCTTTTGAAGAGCTGTTTGTAATGCTGTTTTATTTTCTGCAAAAATTTCCATTGTAGAACTATTATTCATATTCATACTAACATTTACACTATTGTCCGTCTTACTAGCTCTCATTACAACAGCAATACTCCCTAAATTTGCAGGATTTAAATTCATTCTAAATGATGTAAATGGTGGTTTATAATTAAGGTACATATTTCTAGCTACTTCACTCATAAAACTTCCCACTTTTTGGTGAGCACCTATTATTTTACTCTGTATTGTTTCAACAACATTCTGAGGTACATTTACTATAACATTTTTCTCTTTTTTAGAAGACATTTCTTCTTGTGCTTCAATCATTTGCTCACCAGATATCATATTTTGATTATTATGTATATTGGAGTCTTTATCTATTATAAGTCTATTGAGACCTCTGTTTTGCATCATTAACAATTGAGATTCTTTATTTTTTTTATCCCCAATATCTACTTTAACTTCACCATTTTTATCTGTATGTTCAACATCAATTTTATCAATTTTTAAACCCAACATATTTGCACTCTCTTTAACAGATTGTAGGGTTTTATTTTTTTCTATATTGTTTTTTGCATCTGCAACTTGTGATAAAGAAACAGTTTCCTTATTTTTTTGTTGAGAATTTAAGAAACCATTGGCCAATAATACTGTTTTACCATCGATACTTGTATCATTTTTTACTATTTGTGAATTTTGTACTATTTGATTTTGATTTGATGTATTTTTTGATATATTATTTGATTTTAGATTTTCATCTATCCTATTCTCATCAACAGTATCACTCTCTTGAGCCTCTAATTGATTTATCTTTGATATCTCATTTTTAATATCTTCTACTGCTTCTTTTATTGTTGTTACTTTTACTTCTACTTTTGATTTTATCTCTTCATTGTTTTTTGATAATCCATCTTTTGCAGTTGTTTTCTCATCTATTGTTTTCTTTATATCTTTTGATTTTACTTCATCTTTTTTTTCTTGTCCAATATTTGATATCTCATTTTTAATATCTTCTACTGCTTCTTTTATTGTTGTTACTTTTACTTCTACTTTTGATTTTATCTCTTCATTATTTTTTGATAATCCATCTTTTGCAGTTGTTTTCTCATCTATTGTTTTCTTTATATCTTTTGATTTTACTTCATCTTTTTTTTCTTGTCCAATATTTGATATCTCATTTTTAATATCTTCTACTGCTTCTTTTATTGTTGTTACTTTTACTTCTACTTTTGATTTTATCTCTTCATTATTTTTTGATAATCCATCTTTTGCAGTTGTTTTCTCATCTATTGTTTTCTTTATATCTTTTGATTTTACTTCATCTTTTTTTTCTTGTCCAATATTTGATATCTCATTTTTAATATCTTCTACTGCCTCTTTGATTGTTGTTACTTTCACTTCTACTTTTGATTTTATCTCTTCATTATTTTTTTTTGATAATTCATCTTTTGCAGTTGTTTTCTTACTTTTAGATAACTCTATATCTTTGTCTGTTTTATTTTTTACATTATCAACAACTAAATCAACTAATCCTTCAGAAACTTTTTTTGATGCTTCTAATGTTCCCTCTTTTAATTTAGCAGTATGTTCATGTTTATTTTCAGAAATAACTTTATTTTCAGTTTTTTGTTGAGAAGTTGATGTAGATATATTTTCTTTATCTTTTTGAATATCTTTCATTAAAGAATCAAATAAAGAACTTCCTTCTTTTTTTGTAGAAACTTCTTTTTTAGAATCTACTACCGTATCTTTTTTTGATACTACCTCTTTACCAAGATTAGATAAAAGATCTACAGACATGTTCAATCCTATGTTTTAATTATATCAAGTGTTTTAGTATCTAAATCTTTTTGTGTCTTAAATGCAGATACATTTGCTTCGTAAGATCTCATCGCTTCTATTAGGTCAACCATTTCAATCACAGGGTTTATATTTGGATAAGCTACATAACCATCTTGATTAGCATCTGGATGTGTAGGTTCATATTTCATTATAGGCTCACCTTTTGCTTCTATAATTTCCCTAACACCTACTCCCTTTAATGATAATGCACTCTCATCTTCATAGGCTTTACTGTTTTTATTTAACTTATTATTTGTTTCTAGTAATACCTCTTCAAAAACAACATTTTGTTTTTTGTAAGGTCCTCCTTCTTTAGAATGCGTTGTTTGTGAGTTAGCAATATTTGAACTTACTATATTAATTCTCTCTCTTTGAGCACTCATACCAGATGTAGCTACGTTGTATCCATCAAAAAAACCCATTCTAAACTCCTTTATAATTTAATTAAATTATATTTGCATCGCCATTACTTGTTTATATGCACTTAACGCTTTATTTTTAACTTCTAATCCTAGTTTTAAACTAAGTTCAGCTTCTTCAATCTTCTGAACAGCTTCTTGTAAGTTTTCAACCTTTCCAGTTGCAATATCATGCATTGCATCATATGCTTGTACTTGTGAATTATTAACTTCATTTACAGATTGTTTTAAAATTTCAGCAAACGACTCACCATTTGTATTTGATTGATGATCTTTAGACATATCAACATTGTTGATAACCGAATTTAATAAAGAGCTTTTGTTTATTCCACTCAATGAATTTGTTACCTCAGTTAATTTCATACCTTATCCTTTAACCATTATTTATAGTTTTATTACTTTGTGTTGCAGCTTCTTGTATTGCTAAATCATTTACTAAAGATTCTAAAGTATTTGACGATTTCTCAAAATCTATTCTATCTTGCTCATTTGAAAGAGTAAATAAAGAGATAGTCATTGATATCATTAAATTGGCTAGTCCTTTGAAAAACACCGTTACAAATACTATTCCAACCATCATTTCAATCGGTGTATAAAATGATGCATTAAGAACAAAAAAAATAACTGTGCCAAAAAAAACTGCACCTACATATGTATCAAATATTCGACTTTGTAATAATCGTTGTGAAAATTCTTCCGTCTTCATAATTACTTCATCCTATTTGTTTTACTAAATTATCAACTACCATTCGCAACTCTTGAGACGCTATTTCTTGCTTCAATTCCCTTGTAAATAGTTTTCTTAATCTACCAGTAATTGCAATACTTTTCATCTCACTTACATTTCCCATATATTGTACCATAAATTTTCTATTAAGTTTATTTTTTAGTGCTAAATTTGTAATAGATTTTGTTATTGTTTCTCCAATTTCATACTTTGAAGTATAATTAAAACACAACATAAGCTTTTCTTTTTTTAAACTAATCATCTTTAAAAGCGCATAAACATCAGTTAAAGCACTAGGATCTGTTGTTGTAATAGCTAAAATATTATCTGTTAAATTTAAAAATTCTTGAACATGTTCATTAATACCAGCACCTGTATCAATTAGTAATATATCATACCTATTTAGATCTAGTATATCATCCACAACTCTTGAAAACATCATACTATTATTTAGTTTTCCATATTGATATCCACTTTTTCCAGCTATAAGTGTTACTCCATGATAACTTGTTTCTAAAAATATATCTTCTAACTCACACTCACCATCTAGGTAATCAAAAAAAGTTTTTTGTGGCTTAATATCAAATAATACTTGTTGATTTGCCAATCCAATATCTGCATCAAGGACTGCGACATTTTTTCCTTGTCTTGAAAGTAAATAAGCTATATTAGATGTAAGTGTAGACTTTCCTACTCCACCTTTTCCAGAAGTAATTACTACAACTTTTGTTCTAGAATTTCTATTATGTTTTTTTGTCATTGCAACAAGCTTATCAGCTTGTTCTGATATTTTGTCAAACAAAATACATACCCTTATGCGTTATGTTTTTTATTCATAAAACAATTAATTAGATATTCACTACTTGCCTCATGCAAATCATCAGGAACATTTTGTCCTACAGATAAATAACAAATTGATTTTTTTGTTTTATGCGCAAATGAAATCAAATTACCATAACTTATTGTTTCATCTAATTTAGTAAAAATTAAATTATGAATATGTAAAGTTGAATAACTATTATATATTTCATACAAATCAGTAGTTTTCACATTTGCTGGCATAACTAACATTTTTTCAATTGGTGTTTCTGTTGCATTTTGTTGATACTGATTAATTAATTCTATTTTATCCATATCATATTGACTTCCACCTGCTGTATCAATTAAGATATAGTGGCAATCTTTTAATCTCATTATAGCTTCACTTAACTCTTCTGGTTTTTTTACAACTTCTAATGGCAGTCTCATAATATTTGTATATGCACGTAATTGTTCTACAGCACCTACTCTAAATGAATCTAGAGTAATAATTCCTACTTTATAATTAATACCTAATTTATAAGCATATCTTGCAGCTAATTTTGAAATTGTTGTAGTTTTACCAACTCCAGTGGGACCAACAAACATCATCACTTTTCTTTGATGAACTCTTAATGGTACTTCATGTTTTATAGCAATTACCCGTCTTAAAATTAATTTAAAAAAGTTTTTAATTTTTTCAGGACTTGATTTCATAGCTACTGGTAATTGTTCAATAGTTTTCTTCATAATACTATACGTCATTTCAGGATCAAATTCATTATCTTCAAATAAAGTATATATATCTATAAATTCTGGAGGAATAACTAAATCATATAATTGACTTTTAGGCTCCCATAGAGTTTTTTGAACTCTATATAATGACTCTTGCATATTTTCAATTTCCGCTCTAAAGTCATAAAATTGAGCATCTATCTTTTGTGAATTTGATTGTGCGTGTGTATTTACTATTTTTTGTTTTGCTATTTTTTTATTACTATCATATTCTTCTTCTAATGCAACAGTAATTTCATACATATTAACACTATTTTTACCGCTAGATGATATTTTTTTTGTAGATATTACAACTGCATCAGGTCCACATTCTTTCTGTGCATTTTGTAAAGCTTTTGTAGGTGACTCACCTAAAAATGAGAGCATTTTCATCTAGTTTCTTCCATCTTTATAAATCTTATCTATTGTACCATCAAAATTCTTAATTTTTATGTACTCATCGGTTTCTTTTATAACGGTTCCTTCTCGCTCTATTTCTAAGTTCCCAAACTTAAATCTAATTGTATTAGACTTAGGTATAAAAACATCTTCTGCACATATTGTTCTATCTTTTGCTATATAATGTTGTGCAAAATATTTATTTTTTTTCAACGTAATTACATCAACGTATTTTTTACATTTATACTTCTGATTTTCTTGAACTAATCGTACATCATATGAATAAATTTTAGATTTATAATTGATGTTTTTATTAGCAATAGGAACTACATTTATTTCATTTGAAAATAGTACTATAGGAAAAAAAGATAATAAAAATTTTAAATAAAAATTACGAAACACTATGCCATCACCTCTACTAATGATCCACCATTTTGGCTTGATAATTCCTCAATTATCTCTTTATACATCTCTTTGACTGGTAAAACTATCGCCGCTAATTTTCCATTTGCTCTATATAATTCACCTAATTGTTCTTCAAGCTCATCAATAGAATTTTTATATACTGTAATATCTACACCGTTTTGATATTCTTTTGAGAGTTCTTCATTAAGTTTTTGTTTTAAATCTGATAATGTATCCATAAGGTCTAGTTTAACATTATTTCGTTGAACTAGGCTTTCATGTCTAGCTTTTTTAACATCTTCTATGTCTAATATAATTGAGCTATGTAGTTCATTTACAACGGATTTTAATTGTGCAACTGTAGTTTCTATCATGATTTTTTCTCACTTAAAAATTTATATAACATATCACTAATACCCAAACTTCCAGCAGATTTTTGAGATAATGCATCAGTATACATACCTTTGATTATTTCAGAACCTGTGCCTTCTCCTGCAACATTACTAGACTTTAAAGATGTTTCTAATATTTGATTCATAAAAAATGCTTCAAAATTATTACATACATCCCTTAGTGATTTATCTTCATTAAGATTTTTATTTTTTATATTATCATAAGATTTTGGTCGAATACTATTTATATCTAAAAATTGATTATTTATTTCCATCGAAATCTCCTTATTCCTCTATCCTATCAAAAAAGTTTTCCTCTTGAGCCATACGGTTATTATTTTGACTTGTTGATACAAATCTTAACTCTACTCGTCTATTCTCAAAAGCATCATCACTTTTGGGTCTATATGATCCAAATGCACTTACTTTTAGTGTTGCAGGATCCATTTGATTTTTTATTAGTTCTTTTACAACAGATATTGCTCTTAATGCAGATAAATCCCATGAATCTCTTGGTATTCCATCACTTCTTAAATAATTAGAACCTGTATGTCCAGCAACTTCTATATCAAATTGCTGCGTCATCGTTTTTAAAACTTTCGTTAGCTTATTTATAAATCTTTTTGCATTAGGGTTTTCTAAAGTATATTCACCTTCAGCAAACATTAATGATGATGGAATATCAAGAGTAAACTCATTATTCCCTTTCATAGTCATTTGTACTTTTTTATTTTCATCTTCACTAGTATCATTAAACTCTTGAGTTACTTCTTCAACTTTTTGTGATATATCAGCAGCTTCTGAATTTTGACCATTATCATCTCCACTCCCTGAATCACTTTTATCAGCATGAAATGCGGATAAAGATTCTGTCTCGGCCTCTGCTGTATCCGTAGAACCTTGAAGAAATCCCATACTTCTTCTCATAATTTCAAAGTATTCTTCAACTTTCTTTTTATCCATTGTTGCCATAGATAACAGCAAAATAAAGAAACATAATAAAAGTGACATCAAGTCACCAAATTGTACTAACCAACCTGGTAAACATTTAGGACAATCTGGACACTTTTCTTTAGCCATTTATATCATATCCTTATTTATGATTCACTACTATCAGGCATTATTGCCCCTAGTTTCATTTTTACATTACCTATTGATTCCTCAGAAGCTATCATATGAGCTCCTTGAATTATTATTTGACAACTAATAAGTTCTTTTTTATGTTTTTGTGTTAATTTATTTTCCATAACACCAGCAAATCCTGTTCCCAGTAAAGAACCATACATAGTTGTTAAAAGGGCAACCGCCATCGCTGGACCAACAGAAGAAGGATCAGAAAGATTTGCAAGCATTGCAACTAGTCCTACTAGTGTACCCGTCATACCCATTGCACCTGCTGTTCCACCTATACTACTAAACATTGCTATCATAGTACTATGTCTATTTTCCATATGTTCTAGTTTAATTTCCAAAAGATTTTCTAAAACATCTGGTTTAGTATTGTCAACTAAAAGGTTAAAAGCTTCTTTAAAAAATGGATTTGTTTCTTCTTGAATTTTAGATTCTACTGACATTACTCCGTTTTTCTTGATATCAGTTGCGTAAATAATTATTTTTTCAATTAGTTCATTAATTGGCTCGACTTTTACTTCGTTCATAGCTATTCCCACAGCTTTCCCAAATCTACCTAAATCACTACTTTCATACTGACCAATAGTAACAGCAATAGTACCACCAATAACAATTATAACTGATGGAATATCAACATAAGCTCCAAATCCAGCACCACCAAGAACAATAGCCAAAGCTACTAATCCCCATACTCCTGCTAATCCACCTGCGGTTGTTTTATCCATTTTTTCTCATTTAATTAATTTTCTTTACACCAATTGATTTAATTTTTACACCAAATTTTCCATCAACTATAACAGCTTCACCTTTTCCTATAATTACGCCATTTACTAATATATCTAAAGGTTCATTTGTCATTTGGCTTAATTCAATTATTTCCCCAATATCCCAACTAATAACATCTCTTAAAAGACATACTTTCGTTCCCAATCGAACACTAAGTTTCATCTTTATATCAAACAATAATCGCAAATTGTCTACTGATTCTTCACCTAAAAGTGAATTTAAAATTGAACCTGCACCTGTTATTTCTTTAGATGTAGAACTATTACTCTGAGAGTCATCATTTTGTTTCTTTCCAGATATAGAAGATAAAAAGTTCATAATATTAGTGTCAAATTCAATAATTAATTCAAAATCATCTTCATTTAACTTAAACACAAACTTATAACTTTGTGCTTTATTTACTATCTCATCACAACCCACGATGCTTGTATCACCTAATGTAAACTTCATCCCATTGATATCATCGAATCCTTGGGCATTTACACTTGTAACAACACTTCCTGAAATTGTTGATATAATTTCTTTAACTGCATCTGTTATTTCATCATCTATACTATCTTTTAGGTCTGTTACACCACCCAACATTAAGTATTCAAATTGCGTTGCTGTAGCTGTAGGTATAAAAAAATTCCAATTAGAACTTTTTGAGCCAAAATCAAAGGTGGTAGCTACTTTTATACACTGACCACCTTTTAATTCTTCTCCATCTAAAAGTGAAACTTTTTCAACACTACTACTTAAAGAAAGTAAACTCTCAAGAGTTGTTGCTATTTCACTTTTTATAATATTTGATATATCTGATGCCAACTATTTACCCTAATTATAATTCTTGTGAACTTCTATATGCGTCCATTAAACTTTGTTTTAATTTCATCATATCTTCTGTAGGATATTGAAATTCCGCATCACCTTTTTTAATTCTAACAAAAAAATCATTTGTATCAGAGTTATAACCGAATTTCACATTATCTAAGATAACTTCATTATCTGGTGCTTCAACTTTTGCAGAAGCATTTTTGTACTTCTCATCAGGGTCTATCTTCGCTTTTTGATCTGTTTCTTGAATTTTAGAGATTTTAGATACATAATCAACCTGTGCTTGATCCATCATTTCAAGTCTTCCTAACTGCATACCGTCCTCCTTAGATTAAATATGCAATTATTATATCATAAAAATTATTATAATTGTACTTTTTGCATAATTTTTTATAAAGATTCTAAGAAATCATCAAATTTTTCTAATTTAAAATCTATCATTTTACCTTTAAGTTTATCCATAAAATGTTGTGGTGCTGAACCTAGTTTTAAATCTTGTAAAAGCCTTATTCCACTTAAGAATTTCGCATCTTTATCATTATAAATTAATTCTATTTCACTTAATGTTGTATATGCAAATTGTTTTCTATTCGAAGATAATTGAGAGGCTGCTAATATATAATAACTATCTACACTTTGTAAATTATATTTTTTTTGTAGTCCTTCAATTATCTCTATACTTTTAATGGGATTGTTTTGATAAAGATTCACAATTGCTTTTGTTCTTAAATAACTTGGCTCATTATGATTTGGTATATCAAAATCTGTTGTATCAAAAAGTCCTAATGCTTTAAGTGTATCTAAATAAAAATCTGTAATTACTAAACTTCCTTTTAAAAATGTATTGTTATAAATTTTAGGTAATTCATCTTGTATTCTCGAAATATAAGCATAATCACTTTCATCTTTTTCTTTTGCAATTAAATTAAGAAGATATACTAAAGGATCCTTTGAAAACTCAACTAATAAAGGTTCTGTTTTAACAATACCATTTTTTTCTATATTATCAATAAAATAAAGTGCCCTAAAAAATATAGATTTCTTTTGTTTATAACTAAGTGTTTTTTCATCTAAAACTATTTCTGGATTTTCAAATATTTTATATATATATTTAGCAATAAAATTAAAACTACCTTTATCTGATAAAATATTTTTAACTAAAATTTCCCAAAAAACTTTATCCTCATTTAAACTTAATTTTTTTGATGTTAAAAATGTCATTATTGAATATAGTTTATTTCCATGATCTAAACTATATGCTTTTTTAAAATATTTATATGCATTATTATAATCATAAATTTGGGCATATGTTAGACCTAAATTATAATATTCATATGCCTTTGTATCATATTTTTCATCTATCATTTTTTGTAATCTAAAAGTTCTTTGTATTGGATCTAATTTCACCACTTCAAGAAAATCTGCATTGTATTGAATCATCATATTAAGTTCAGAAATACTATTTTCATTTTTGATTATAAATCCACGTGCTTCATTTACACCCAAACTATCATAATCTTCAAAAATAAATGGAGCGAAATAATAAATAAAATCAATTTTTCTATCATGCGATAAGTTTACAATTTGATCAAAATATTCTTTTGGTGTAAATTTATTTTTATTAAAAAAGAGTTCAAGTTTTAAGTCTTGATTTACCTTAAAAATTCTTTTTCTATCTTCAATTTTTGCAATTGTATCTAGAATATTAGTAATATCATTCCCTTTTAATGCATTAAAAAGTTTAATCCATAATATTTCATTTTTAGATTTATCACCTTTTGCATTGGTATATGCTTGTTCTAAATAAAATTTTGCATTATTGTAATCTCGAAGTTTTATATTTAATAATGCCAATTTTAAATTTGAAATTGTAGTAACTTCTTTTGCTAAATCTAATGCATATTGATACTTCTGTTGTAGAATTAAAGTATCTACAACTAAAAGTTTTTCATGGTCTGTTAAATATTTAGCTTTTGCACTAATACTAGTTATTTCATCTATATATTTTTTATCTTTAGTGATTTTATAAAGATAATATGCCGCACTAAAATAAGAGTATTTATCTTTAAATTGGAGTTCTTTAAAATCATATATTTTTCTTAAATACAAATATGCATTATTAATAGAACCTAACTTATAATATGCAATTCCAATATTCAAATAAGAAGGTATTTTAAGTATTTGTGATGACTGTTTAAAAAGTTTTATTGCATGAATATATTCTTCTTGCTCAAGATATAAAACAGCTGTATTAAATTTAATTAACAGCTCTCTTTTATTTTGTGATTCTTGTAAATTTTCATGTTCAAATAATATTTGAGGTTGAGACTCCAATGTTTTACCGTCTTCACTATATAAATTAGTAATAAATAGTGATATTAAAATTATATTTAAAATCTTTTTATTAAATTTTTTCATATACTAATTCAGACTTCCAACTGAAGCATATAGCTCATTGATCCTCTCTTGAAGAAGCCTATTTCTATGTTCAAGCTCAGTATTTTGTAGTTTTAATTCTTGGTAATCTTCTCTTGTAGACTTTAAGCTTTCTTGAGAATCACTTATTGTCTCAAGAGAAAATTTTACTTGTTGTTCAAATTTCTCTTTTAACTTTTCTAAATTTTTTACCTTCTCTATTTGCATATCTTTCTCTTCGCTAATTTTTCTATAAAGAGATTTATACACATTCATGCTACTATAAAAATATACTGTTAATACACCTAATACAGAAACGAGTAAAAAATCTTCCATCTCTACCTATCTTTGTTTTAATTGAATTAATGTCGTTAAAATTGAATCTGCTGTCGTAATTGATTTAGCATTTGCTTCAAAAGCTCTTTGAAATACCATTAAATTTACTAATGATTCACTTAAATCAGCTGTTGATAATTCTAATGTTGAACCTTGTATTTCAGCCATTTTATCATTATTAATGTTAAATAATGCCGCTCCACTTCTAGTTGTTTCCATTAATAAGTTATCTCCAACCGGATCTAAACCTCTATTATCAGTAAACCTTGCAACAGCAACTTGTCCAATAGCAAATCTTGCTCCATCTTGTGTCATAGTTATAAGCCCTGTAGAATCAACCTCAAAATCACCAAATGCACTATCTGTCAAACCTAAAGTATCTAGTCTTAATTGAATATCACTTCTTGAAGCTGTTTGATTAATCATCGTGTTAATTTGTAAAAATTCAGCTCCAGCACCTTCTCTACCACTATAATTTGGATCTCTTGCAATTACACCTAACAATGCACCTTGTGTAACTTCAACTGCCGCAGATATATCAACACCATTTGATGTTGCTGCTGGTGCTTCTGCTACATCTCCTGCTGTTGATAAATATGTTACTGTTAATGTATCTGTAGTAGGATCATACGTAACAGATTCTACTGTTGCTGTTGGTACAACTCCAGCAAAATGTGCTACAATTGCTGCCCCAACTTCATCTGTAGTTTCAGTCCCTGCTAGAGCAATTGATTCTCCAGCAAATGCCACGTTCCCAGCTGTTGGTGTTGTATTAGCAATTGTGAAATTTTGAATCTCTTTAATTGGTCCAGTCATTGTCCCAGTAAACTCAACATCATAGTTATCATCTAATGTCTTAATAACTAAACTTCCATTAATATTATATGCTTTTACATAATCAGCTAATTCATCAGTTGCAGCTGTATTTGCATTTATTGCAGCAACAAAATCATCTACGTTTGCTGGTGCTAATATATCTAATGGCACTGTTGGTATTGTTACAGTTTGATTTGTATTTTTATCATAAATCTCAATTTGATATGCAAAGTCATTTACACCATCTACTGCTGCTAAAATTGATGTAGTATATACATCCATTTGTTTTCCACTTACAGCTTCTGCTAGTGCATCTTTTACAGAATTGATATGTCCCATACCTGTACCTAAAACTGATGGCTGAACATTTGTTACTGTCCCTTTTGATGCTAAGTTACTATTACTAGCATCTGTCCAACCAAGTTCTGTAACTCTGTATTGTTGTCCAGGAACAATTCCTTCAATTACTATATATCCATTCCCTGGAGCTGTTTGTGTATCTACATCAAATGGTGAAGCAATATCATCAGTCACATATGCTTTAAATCCTGGTGTATCAGAAAGTTTATCAGCAAATTTTTTCATTGTAGTTGCGTTATCTGTATCAAAACTTTGTGAATACTTTACACCATCAATATAAATATATACTTCATCACCTTCCGCAAGTGTTTTACCTGCTAAATCATAATTTAAAAGATCTTTTTGTGACGATGAAGATGATGCTGTTGGTTTTGGATCTGCTTCAGAATATACTGCTAGCGCTGAATTATATTCAGTAATTAATGCTTCAACATCAGCAATTTTTGTTGATGCTGATTTATATCCAGCACCTGTAAATATTACTGGATTATCTGTTGTTGCAGTTTGTGTGTAGTCTGTAGCTTTAGCGACTATTGTTTCTATAGTTGTTGTATCTCTAATTACCCTATTCCCTAAAAGCTTTGTGAAATCACTTGTAAAGTATGTCGCATTTGGATCTGTAGATGTTATATCATCGGGAGTTACTGGTTGTATTGCCCAACCTTGAACAGTGTTTTGACCAACATCTTCAAGTTTTCCACCTTCACCCATTCTGAAGTTACCAGCTCTTGTATAGTAAGTTTCATTTCCATTTTTAACTTGAAAAAATCCATCACCAGAAAGTGCCATATCATAAGACACTCCTGTGATTTTGAGATTTCCCTGAGTATACATCTTTTCAACATCAAATGATGTAACCCCTTTACCAATCTTATCTTGATACATTTGATCTGCAAATGATACCCTTGATGCTTTGTATCCAATAGTATTAACATTCGCTATATTATTTGACTCATTGTCTAGCCCTATTTGCGATCCCCCAAGTCCTGAGATCCCTGTCCAAAGTGCTCCAACCATGATGATTCCTTTATATAATAATTATGAACATAGTTAAATGTCCAAATTTAAGTAGTTATGCATAATAGCAATAACTACTTAAATCTGGTCACTTTAATTTTTAAGTGCCAGAGCTGTTTTTAATAACTCATCAGATGTTGTTATTGATTTTGAATTTGCTTCAAATGCTTTCTGGAATGTTAAAAGATGGACTAACTCATCAGATAACTTAACGTTACTTGCTTCTAAATAACCACTTACAACTTTGCTAATAGACTCTACATAAATAGGTTCACCTGATGAACTACTTTTAGAATAAAGGTTGTTACCTTCTGGTTGTAATCCACTTTTATCTGCAAATATTACTGGTGCCAATTGTCCAACTAAAAATCTAGCATCACCTTGTACTAAATAAAGGTTTCCATTATCATTTTCTAAATCACCATACCATTCATCACTGATACCTAACTGATCTAAATCTAATACTATAGGTTGTTGATTTAAAACACCACCACTTGTTGGCTTCGTAACTTCACTTCTTGTTGTAGCAATTTGTCCACCATTCAATTCAATTAATGCTTTTAACTTTTCATAAATTGCATCTACCAAATTTTGTCCAGTTCCGGACTCTAGGCTAACTGTATTAATTAATACATTTTCACTATTAAGTTTTGCTTGAGATACTGTAATCTTTTGACCAGGAACAATTGATTCTATTGTCATAATTCCTGTTGATGTATCAACAGAAGATGTAATCCCTGTATATTCATTTATACTATCTGATAATAAATTCAATGTATTTTCAATACTTGTATCAAAATCTTGTTGAAATTTTATTCCATCAATAACTAACTCAATTGTATATTCATTTCCATCTCCTGCGATTAAAGGAAATTCTACAATATCTTGATGAGTTGAAGCAACTTCTCCTTCTTTTGGATCTATTGCATAGGCAGTTAATGCTCGTTGATATGCTGTACCTAATGCTTCGATATCATTTATGTTAGCAGTACTTGTTTTATAATTCTGTCCACTTGTACCTGTAATTGTAGCTGTTTTTGTATAATCAGTAGCAAAAGTATTTGTTGAAACAGTTGTTGTATCCCCATTAGCAACAGATGTTGCAATTCTTTTTTCATATTCTGAAGTTATTCTATCACCACTAATTGTAGGTAATACACCTAATACCAACATTCCATTTTCATCTACTAAATTATTATTTAAATCACTACTAAAGTGTCCTGATCTTGTAAAATATAATACATTTGTATCTTGTGGTGCAGCTACAGTAAAAAATCCATCACCATCTAATGCAAAATCATACTCACTTCCTGTTGGTTGAAGTTGCCCTTGAGTAAAACTTTTTAATGGGCTATTCATACTTGTACCTAAACCAACACTTCTATCATACATCATATCCGAAAATGATACATAATCAGATTTAAAACCCATTGTTCCAACATTGGCTGCATTATTTGACTGAACATCTAATGCTTTTTGAAACGCTGTTAATGCACTAACTCCATTTGACATTGCAGTAATCATAATTGTATCCTTAATTTACTACTAATATTGAACCTAATGGTATGACTGTTGCTTCATCAGCATAAACAGCAGATGAGCCATAGTAGGCATATTTTGAAGTAATAGCTTCATCTGTAACTACATCATTATTAGAATCAACTATTTTTAATGTTCCATCTTCATTATAAGTAAATCTTCCATTAGCATCTAATGCAAGTCTATTTTCTGTTTTTTCACCATCTTCATAGATATATCCATCGGCATCATATATTGTTAATAATTCCGTTTCTTTATTAACTAAAGCATCTTTAACTCCAATGACTTCTTTTGCATTGACATAAAGTTCTCCATCTTTATTCTCTATAGTTTCTACTACATAAGATTTGATTTCTCCTTTGTCATTTGTGGAGCCATCTTCTACCACATGACCTATTATATTAGCAGCAGTTGCAAGCGCAGATGAAGCATAAGAAGCTTGCATTGCCTGCATAGACTCTGTTAATGCTAAATTTGATTCAATAGTTGACATTTTTAATTGGCTATCCATTAAAGCAGAACTATCCATTGGATCTGTTGGATCTTGCATTTTCATCTCTTCAAGCATAAGTGTTAAGAAATCTTGTGTTGTTAATTGATCATTACTAACAGCTGTTGTATAAGCATTACCATCTACACCTGTTGCACTTTTTGTTACTACACTATCTACTGCCATAATATACTCCTATACAGATTTTTCATCAAAAAAGAAATTAACAACTTTTTCTGGACTCATGGCATCTTGAACTCTTATTGCTAATTTTTCATCAATAACAATAATATCTCCAGTACCAATAACCCTTTCATTTACGAAGATATCACCACCTTCTCCAGCTAATTTGTTCAAAGGAATAACATCTCCCTCACAAAAGTCTAGAAAATCTTTCACTGTAATATCTGTATGACCTAGCATCACATCAACCTTAGCTTCAGTATCAACTAGAACTTCGTAATCATTTGTTGTAATTTCCATTTAGTCATCTTTTCCGTTATTTTCAAATATTATATCATAAAAAATATAATTTTGTATAATAATTAAATGAGATTAAGTATATTTTTTGAGTTTTATTTAATTTAAGTTATATAATTGCATCAAGAGATTCAAGCATACTTTGAATTTTAGACTCTACATTTCCATCAAAATTACCAAGATCACTTGCTATTACAACTCCACCTGCAGTTACATTTGAATCTTCTTGAATGTTTACAAAGGAATCAAAATTTAGTTGATCTTTCAATACAATGTAATCTTTTGGATTTAAATGTATTGTAACTTTTGAAGCAGTTTTAATTTTGTCCATCATGCTTAATATTGTTTCTTTAGCAATTTTTGATGATGATTCACCAACTTCAATACCAATTATTTTTTTTGCAATTGACAATGATGTTTTTAAAAGTTTAGTTTCCATTTGAAATGTTGCTTGCTCAAAAAAAGTTGAATAATGTTTTAAATCTTTTAATGCTTCAATAAGTTGTTTATCTAAATCTCTACCTTTAATACCATCATTCTCTATCATGGTAACTTTTTGTGCAATTTCCATCATAGATTGTTGTAATTTTTGTATCTCTTGAATTACCGGATCAACATTTCCATTAATTGTTTTATCATTTAATACAGCGACATTTCTCATTTGGTCATTTTGAGACTGATTATTTGAAATAAAGTTTCCTAATTCATAAGGTTGAGCTTCTTGATGTGACTTAATAATACTAGCTGTTGTATTTACATTATTTGTTGACATTTTTATTCCTCATCTGCTCTTTCAATTTCACCACTTTCTAGTAGTCTCATTGCAACTTCAAGAATTTTTCTTTGTGCTTCTTCGATATCTTTAATTTTCACTTTTCCTAACATCTCAAACTCTTCGTTAAATCTATCTTTAGCTCTTTGAGACATAGCACTTTTAATTGTATCCATTTCATCTTCTGTAGCATTTTTTAAAGCTATTGTTAAATCTTCTGTTTCAACATTTCCTAAAACTTTCATAATATCATTTGTTTCTAATGCTAATAAATCTTCAAATACGAACATTTTTTCTTTTATTTTTGCAGCTAACTCTGCATCTAATCCATTAATATTTGCTAAAATTTCATTTGCTTTTGGTCCCATTTTATTCAACATATCGGCTACTGTTTTTACACCACCAACAGTAACAATCGATGCTAACAATGATTCTAGTTTTTTCTCAAGTACATTTGACATTGATCTTACAATTGTTGGTGAAACATCTTTAATGGTAGCCATTTGCATTGAAACTTTTACCCTTAAATTCTCATCAAGTTTTGATAATACTGTAGAAGAATCCTCTGGTTCCATATGTGCTAAAACAACTGCTATTGTTTGAGGAGACTCATCTTTAATAAAGTCAGCTAATTGTTTTGGATCAATATTATCAAGATAGGCAAAAGATTGTTTTGCTTCTTGCATTCTTGCTAATTTTGCAAGAACCTTATCCGCCTCTGCTTTTCCTAATGACTTGTATAAAATATCTTTTGCATAATCAAATCCACCACTACTAATATATGCACTTGACTTAATAAAGAGGTGAAACTCTTCTAATATTGCCAGTGATATAGCTTTATCAATAGATCTTATTTGAGATATTTGAATAGATAAATCTTCAACAATCTCTTTTGGTAAACTTTGAAAAATTTTAACTGTTGCCTCTTCTCCTATAAGTACACAAAAGTGTGCAACTTTTTCTATCATAGGCATACCTGTCAGTAATTCATAATTTGCTTGTATTGTTGACATTAATTACCCTTTCGACTTAAACTTGCTGTCGCCCTCTTGAAGTAGCATTTTTATCATTTGTGCTATATCTTGAGGATTGTCCGAAACTGCTTTATCTATCTGTTCAATTAATACTTCATACTTCGCAGCTTCTTCAGCATCTAAACCATCTAAGTTATTTAAAATTTGACTTTTTACCTTAGCTTTTAATTTACTTCTTGCATCATTAGTATCAAACTCACTAAATTCAAAATCTTCGTCTAAGTTATTTGTACCAACAGTTTTATTTTCACCCATTAATGCAATTTCATTATTTGCTATAAATTTTTTATAAAATATAAATAATAAAATCATTGCAATTAAATATTGAATATATTGTTCATATTCTTTAAATATATTTTGCACACTAGAAACACCTAAAGAAGCATCCTCTTGCTGTTGTGCTTGATTTGTTTTTTCATCTATCTCTAAATATTTAAAAGCTTTTACAGTAACTCTATCTCCTCTTTTCTCTTTGTATCCTATTGCTTCTTGTACAATAGCATTCAAACCAGCTAAGAACTCTTCTTTATTTTCAATCTTTTCTAAAATTTTAGAATCAAATGTTACTGCAGCTGTTATATTTGCAATACTTGCATAAGCATTATTTTTTTGATTTATTATTTTTTTAGAAATTTCATAGTTTGTTACATTTTTAGCTTCTTCTGATGATGCTTTTGTTGTTTTCAAACCATTTTGAGCCTCAGGATCTTCAATATTACTTTGTACTCCTGGTACTCCACCTGGTTTTGGTTCCTGAGCATCTGATTGACTAGCTATTTCAGTTGTTTGTTGACTTCTAATTGTCCCCTCCGGATCATAAATTTCTTGACTTATTTCTTGTTTAGTAAAATCTAATTCAATTGATACTTTTGCAGACATTCTATTTCCACCAAGTACATTTGATAAAAGATCTTTAATCTTATTCTCATAATCTGATTCTAATTTTGTTTTATATTTTTCATGTTGAATATATTTTAAACTTTCAATATCTTCTTCACTATTCTCTAATAATGAACCATTTTGATTAATAAGCTTTATATTTTCTGGTAATAACTTTGGAATAGCAGATGCGATAAAATTTTTAATTCCTGCAATTTGTCTTTGAGATAAAGCTGTACCTTCACGTAAATTTAATACAGCAGATGCAGTAGGAGGTACTTTTCTTTGTGTAAAAACTGACTCTTTAGGTATTGCAATTTTAACAGATGCTGATAAAATACCTGTAATTGATTCTAGTGATCTTCCTAACTCACCCTCTAAAGCTCTTAAATATTTTACTTTATTTTCAAAATTTGTAGTTCCCAATGAACTTTTATCAAATATTTCCCATCCTGTGTGTTTCGCTGTTGCAGCATCACTTGTAACTAATTTAATTTTTGCAACATTTATATTATTTTTGTTTGTTTTTAATGTAAGATTATTACCACTTCCTACAACTAAATAAGGTATAGATGCCCCATCTAATTCGTTGCTTGCTAACATAACTTGATTTTTTGTAAGGTTAGTTGCGATTGTATAATTTAACTCTTCATCTTTTGCTTTAATATTTGAGTAGATTAATAAACCCATTAAAAATAAAAATAAAATAGAAAATCCACCTATTATTACGGCTCTTTGACCTGAGTTTAGATTATTAATAAATTTAATGATTTGATCCATATTACCTATATCCTATTAATTTTTACTTGAAGCATCAATAACTGTTTTAAACCATGCTGAATCTTTTTTAATAGAATTTTGTATAGCACTAAACATAATTGAGTTTTTTGACATATTACTCATTTGTGTATCTAAATTAACATTATTTCCATCATTTTGTTCTGGCAGCCCTTGTACTTCATATAATTCCATACTATTCTTATTTGAACTATCCATTAAAGGAAGATGATGATTGTGTGTTCTGGTTAATTTTAATTGTGATTCATACTTAGATTTTTCTAGTTCATTTTTAAACTTTAAATCTTTAGTTTTAAAATCTGGTGTATCAATATTAGCGATATTTGATGATATTACTTTTTGTCTCTCACCTCGAAAGTTTAATTGTTGAAATAATAAATCTGTTACACTACTTGGTTGCATCTAAGTATTACCCATTATTCCCAATAGATTCAATAACTTTTCTATTTAAAGCATCAATTCCATTTACAGCTTTTTGATCTTGTTCAAATTTTCTTTGTGCTTCAATCAAAGTAACCATTGATTTTATAGTACTAACATTACTTTGCTCTATTGCACCTTGAAGTAAATTTTCATTACTATTTGCAACAATCGTAACTTGATTGAAATCGTTAACTTTATAATTATTATTTCCTATTTTATTTAAATTTGAAAATTGAGTTGATACGACAGATATATTTGTTGCAAATTCATTATCATCTCCAACAGTTATTGGCTGATTATTATCGTCTAATACATTATTTCCATTTTGTGTTACAAGTCTACCTTCTAGTATTTTAAAACCACCATCTCGTGTTAATTCAATATCACCATTTTTATTTTGAACTTTAAAAAACATATTTTCTTGACTTAGTGCAAAATCTAATTGATTTCCTGTTTGTGTTATAGAGCCCACCTCTTGATTCATATATTCACCATCAATTTTAGGTATTGTATTCATAACTTCACTTAGTTTTAAAGTAGGTTCATCTTTTTGTTGTGCTTTATCTAAATAATGATTAAAAGACCCCTCTACTAAGTTATCTTCTTTGAAGCCTTTTGTATTCGCATTTGCTAGATTATTTGACAATACATCAACTCTATTCAGTTGGTTAACCATATTAGCTGCTAATGGGTGTAGTCCTTGTGTCATTATTTATCCTTAATTTGAAAACTCTGCAATTAATGAGTCTATATCATCTGCACCAACAATATCATTAGAATCCCCTGAGATATGTTTTGCTATTTGTACTTCAGGCTTATCGTTATCATCTTCAAAAATACCATTTAGGTAACTATTTAATTTTCTAATAACTGCCATTACTCGTTCTATTTTTTGACGATTTATATCGTGATATTGCATTAATTCCATAGCTTCAAAAACTTTATTATTCTCACCATCAACTTTTGCTGATAAATTTTGAGAAGCCTCAACAAGATTTTTTGCTATTTCTAAATTATCACTAAAAACATCTATATTTGGAAATTTTTTAGATAAAGCACTTAATAATTCTACTTGAGTATTTATAAATTCTCCCATACTTTTATTGTAATTTTGAATTTCATTATTCTCATCAAGAATAAAACTTAACACATCAAAAATTTGGGATGCTTTTTCTTCACTGTCATCAGCTACTTCATTTAATTGATTTACTACTTTATTTTCATTTTTTACAGGCATAGGATATTGATTTAAATCAATTAAATCTTCAATTGATTCTTCTTTTTTTACTTCTTTTTCTTCTATATTATTTGCAATTTCTTCTTCTAGTTCATTACCATCATCAACAATACCATCTATACCTGCTAAGATATCATCTATATTACTATTATCATCTTCTACAGTGTCTGGTGTTGCTTCTTCACTCTCTTGAGTCTCTTGTACTTCAGTTTGTACATCTTCAGCAATTTCATTTGATTGCTCATCAGCCGATACTTCTTCTACTTCATCTGGTTCTATAGATTCAGCACCACTCATAAGTGCTTCAATCTCTGCTTGACTCATACTCATAGGTTATCCCTTAACTAGTCCGTCTAGTTTTTCTTTTAATATATCTGCACTAAATGGCTTAACAATATAGTTATTAACTCCCGCTTTTAAAGCTGTAATAACTTCTCCCTTACCACCTTCAGTTGTAATCATTACAATAGGAACTGTTTTATTAGCTGTCCTTATATGCTTTACAAGATCCAATCCATTCATATTTGGCATATTCCAATCTGTAAGAACAACGTCATAATTATTTTTTTCTTGAAAAAGTTTCCATGCAACTACACCATCCTCAGCTTCATCAAAATCTTCTTTTGAAACACCTAGTTGCTGAACAACATTTCCAATTATTCTTCTCATAGTTGAACTATCGTCTACAATTAATATACGCATATCATCCCTTTTTCATATTAAATATCTCATCACATTGTACTAAATTTTCTTTAAATTATATCTTAATTTAGACTTTATATATATTTAATAATAATTTTAGTAAAATTAATGAACTTAAACAAGAAGGATATGTAATGATTAGAGGACTTCACACAGCAGCAGCTGGAATGGTTGCACAACAACAAGACATTGATGTTATCTCAAACAACATAGCGAACGTTAATACAACAGCATTCAAGAAGGATAGAACCGAGTTTCAGGACCTTATGTACCAATCTTTAAATTATACTGCTGGAGCAACTAGTGCAGATACAAATAATCCAACAGGAATTGACACTGGGTTAGGAGTTAGAGTTGCAGGTATTCAAAAAAACTTTACGCAAGGAAGTTTACTTGAAACTGGGAATACTTATGATATGGCTATACAAGGGAATGGTTTTTTTCAAGTTACTACACCAGCAGGAGAAACTGCATACACGAGAAATGGTTCTTTTAAACTTGATAGTGAAGGGACTTTAGTAAATGGATTAGGATACAAAGTTGAACCAGAAATTGTTATTCCTGAAGATCTTATAAATATCTCTATAGCACAAGATGGTACAGTTTCAGCAACTGAACCAGCAACAGGTGCAGTACAAACACTTGGACAAATTACATTAGTAAATTTTATCAATCCTTCTGGATTAGCACCTCAAGGAGATAGTTTATACCTTGCAACTGATACATCAGGAGACCCTATTGATGAAACACCAGGACTAAATGGTATGGGAACTATTAGGCAAGGTATGTTAGAAGGTTCAAATGTACAACTTGTAACAGAAATGGTAAACCTAATTACGGCACAAAGAGGATATGAAGCAAACTCAAAGTCAATCACGACAACTGATACTATGCTTCAAATAGTAAATCAATTAAAAAATTAATCTAAAAAATTAGGTTAGTGAGAGTCAATGGATTTAACTGAATTAAAAAGAATTAGAGAAGAAAAGCTTTTAGAGCATAAGAGAAAAAAAAGAGCTTATTATTTAAAATCTAAAATGCAAAAAAAACAGGCATCCGTTGCAAAAAAAGTTCAATCAATAGATTATGAAGTTGAACTTTTTGGTGGGAACTTTGCAGATAAGTTAAAAGAGATTGCAAAAAAGCAAAAACTTCATGTACAGTCAAGAGAAGAGATAATAAAAAATAAAATTGAAGAATACAAAAATAAAAAGCAACAATATTACAATCAGAATAAAGAAACCAGACTAGAATACGATAAAGAGTACAGAGACAAGCAAAAAGAAAAACTGAGAGAATATAGAAAAGAATATTACCAAAAGAACAAAGAAAGAATATTACAGCAACAAAAAGAAAATAGACTAAAAAACAAAATGGAAAATAAATAATGGCTTCAGATTTATCAAAAATTATACCAGAAAATTTGTCTGATACATTAAGTGATTTGTTAGCGAAAGACACGTCATTAAAAGAATGTACAAAAGTAGACAAAAGAGATTTCGAAAATAGTGAGCTTATAAAAATTGATGTAGAATTTGCCTTTGATAAATTAACATCTATTTTCTCATATTATGTTCCAGCACAAAGTGCATCTTTAATATTTAATATTATGATGGGGGCACCAAATAGTGAGATATCATCAAAAATTGATGATGATACTGCTGATGCAATGGCTGAATTCATATCTAATACTTGTGGTGGACTTGTCACGACTATCAATGCTAGTAGTTTTGAAGATATTGGTAATAAATCAAAATTCAATATAAAACATAAAGAAATTTTTGATGGAAATTCACTTGAATCAGTTGAAAATATTTATAGATTTTTAATAGATATTGATGAAAAAGAAATAGTTATTTTTACCCAATTTGAAGAAAACTTTATTGGTTTTATAACTGAACTTACAAATATGAATCAAACATTTTATCCAGAAGAAGTAAAAAAAGAAGTTCCTGAAGAAATTTCTGAAGAAGTTTTGGAAACAGAAACAACACCAACAGAAGATAAAAAAGAAAATGAAGAAGAGATTCAAGAAAATGAAACTGATTCAAAAGAAAAAAAATTAAAAAAGATTATTATTATCATTGGTGGTCTTATCACTCTTACTTTAATTATAGCTGTAATAATGTATATGATGGGTATGTTTGATCCAGAACCTATAAAAGAACCAAAAGATATAAATACTACAGAAAAAATTAAAAATAATATTGAGGTAATCAAATATAAACCTTCAAAAAAAATCGACTTTAAAATGAGTGATATAAATGTTGAAAGGCTTAATAGTAAACTTGAATTATTAACAAAATATCAAATACTTACACAAGAAGAATTAGAAGCTCAAGCACAAGAAGAGAAACAAAGAATCATACAACTTAAAAAAGAACAAGAACTTATAGAATTTGCAAAACAAAATAAAGAAGAACCTCTTGTAGTTGAAGAAAAAAAAGAACCTTCTACTCCTATACATACAGAAGAACCAAAAGAAGATAAAAAAGAGCAACAAAGTAATGAAACTATAACTATACCAGAAGAGCATAAAATACAACATTCTACGGAAACAACTAATATTATTAATATGATAGAATCAAATAGTAAATTAAAATTTGTTTTAGTAAATAGTCTTAAATACAAATTATTTAAAGAACTAGTATTAAAAACAAATTCAAAACAAGCAAGAATTTCTATATGTAATAATGATAATGGGAAAACTCAAATCTTTATAGGTCCTTTTGAAAATGAAGAATTACAAATAAAAATGAATTCACTTATAAGAGAATCAACTGAAAATATTGATACATTAATAGCAAATATTACACAACAAGAATTTGATACTAAATGTAATTTTTAATAACTTCTAAGAGCTTCTTGATAGCTTCTTCTATACTTACATCTTTTAATGTGGCTCCTGCCGCATTTTTATGGCCACCACCACTAAAGTTACTTGCAACTTTCGAGAGATTTATTTTTGCATCATCTTTTCCTCTTAACGATACTCTTATATAATTTTTCTCTTCTCTTAAATAAATAGCTATTTGTACTATTGATATCTTTAATATATCATTTACAACATCATCACATTCATTAAAATTTGCTCCTGTTGTTTCTAACCATTCTTCTTTTTGATATATAGATGCAACTCTTCCTTCGCAATATAAATCCAAAGTTTGTAAAATTTGAGGCATTAATCTATACTTAGCTAAAGAATCTCTCATCAAATAATTTTGTGATATTTTTGTAATATTAATACCTGTTCCAACAATAGTATTTAAGGCTTCAAAAGTCTTTTGATCTGTTCTAGGAGTTGTGAAAGCGATACTATCATCATATATCCCAATATATAAACAAGTAGCTATATCTTTTGTTATTGTAATATTATTCTGAATAAAAAACTCATATATAACTTCAGCCGTACTTCCTTTATGAAAATCAACAATATTTATATCTCCATAATTATCATTAGATTGATGATGATCAATATTAATCGTTTTACAATTTAAAAGTTCTGTCCCAATTCGTTGTTGGTCACCACAATCAACATATATAACCAAATCATAAGTATGAGGTAATGTATTTACAATCTTATCAAATCTTGGTAAAAAATCTAAATTTCTAGGTAAATGTTGTGAACTATTATATACCTTATGATTTATATTATTTCTAGACATATAATTACTTAAAGCTAAAGCTGAAGACAAAGTATCTGCATCTGGATTAATATGAGTGACTATTAGAATATAATGACTTGAATGAATTAACTTATATACATTTTGAAACTCTGTTTGGTTCTTATTCATTTATATATCCCAATTCAATAAGTTTATCATAAATTTTTCCTGCCATTGGCCCAGCTGCACTACCACCATGTCCACCATGCTCTACTAATATAGTAACCACATATTGAGGATTTTTATATGGGGCATAAGTTGTAAGCCAAGCTTGAGATCGTTGAAAATATTCTAACTCATGCTCTTTCATTCTTTTTTTCTCAGATTGAGGAATACCAACAACCTGTGCAGTTCCCGTTTTAGCAGCGACAGTAACTTTAGATTTAATATAATTTACAGCAGTACCAAATTGTTTATTAGCAACCTCATACATTCCTCTTTGTACAATACGTAAATCTCTTTGTGAGATATTTGTATCAACAGACTCAATTAAACTCTCATCTTGTAATAAATGAGGTCTTTGTAACTTATTAGTTGCCATTGCCCCTGTATATCTTGCAATTTGCATTGGTGTTACATTTATAAATCCTTGTCCAATTGAAGCAACTAATGTTTCTCCCATATACCAAGGTAGTTTTTGTGTATCTTTTTTCCATTTTTTATCTGGATTTATACCTGCAAATTCTACTGGTAAATCTACCCCCGTTTTTTTCCCTATTCCAAATCTATCTAATGTTTTATGAATACTATTTATACCGATTTTTAAACTTCCTTTATAAAAGAAATCATCACAACTTTCTCTAATAGCTTTTACAAAACCTGTTCTATGATGTCCTTTGTCATTCCAACATCTAAATTTTCTTGTACCTAATTGCATCTCTCCATCACAATACACTGTAAAGTTAGGAGGAATATCATTTTCTAAAAAAGCAATAGCAACTCCCATTTTCATAACTGAACCAGGTGGATACAATCCATTTATTAATTTATTAGTAAATGGATGATTAAAATCTTCCCGAATCTTTTTCCAATCTTCATGGCTAATCCCATTAACAAATAAATTATTATCAAATTCAGGGAAACTTCCTGCGGCTAGAAGTTCTCCATTGTTAATATCCATAACAACAACAGCACCAGCTTGTTTTCCAAAAAGTTCATGAATATATTTTTGAAGTTCAATATCTATTGTAAGTTGAATATCTCTTTTTGTTGATTTAACTTCATTTAAAACCTTCAATTTTTTATATAATGAATTTACTTGAACATCTTGATACCCTAACTCTCCACGTAAAACTTTATCATAATATTTTTCTATTCCACTTCTACCAGTTTGTTCAAAATACTTACTATCCTCATCATTTTCAATATCTTTGATGGTTGTTTTTCCCATATATCCTAAAATATGTGCCGCAACATCTTTATAAAGATATTTCCGTAAAGTTGCTAGTTCTATTTCAACATTATCATTTGAATTAAATATAGTATAGTATTTAAAGAAATCATCATAAGGAATATAATCAATTAACTTAATCAAATTATGTTTATATGGGGAGTCTAACTGTTTATACTTCTTAAGTAGTTCTTCGTATTTAAAATTTGGAAAATACTTCACTATAAGATTTGCCACTTCTTCTACATCTTTAAATTTTTCATTACTTCTAAGATGCGGTTTTACATTGATACTAAATCCAACTTTATTAATTGCTAAATATTTGCCATTTCTATCTAAAATAGAACCTCTTGAAGAAGTAGTATAAAATCTTTTAATATAATTTTTTTTAGAGAGTTTTTCATAATATTCATTTGATTGAATACTTAAGTAATATACTCTCCCTAATAAAAGAGCAACAATTACAAATATAAATCCTATAATTAATTTTAATCTCATATAATAAATCCTACGATAATAATATCAATTAAAAAATTATATATAAAAATATACAACATGTTTATATTAAATAACGTATAAAAAATAGTAACAATAAATGTTAGAAGATAAAATAAAAAAATATAAATAAATTCTGACATTATTGAAGATGAAAAAGTATGTTTAATCCTTGGAATAATAAAATAGTATAAAAAAAGTGCAATTGCAGTTAATAAAAATAGTTTAAATCCTTGTACAACTTCAATGATTAAAAAAGTTACAATTGAAAAAGTAAGAATATAATAATATTGCTTTTTTAAAGATTCTAAAAATATTTTAAAAACAACCCCTGCTAAAAAAATAGAGATAAAATATGTACTAAAAATTATATTTACAATACTAATTAGAATTAAAATCCACCCATATGGTGGCACATCATTTTTTTTCAAATTCTATTTCCTCTATTTTACATTTTCTATCTAATTCATTTGCAAGCTTATCTAATTGTTCTTGGGAAGCTTGAATATATAATATTACATTTGATTCAAATATTTTTTTTGTGGTGATAATATCATATTTATTCAGTAAATACTCAACTTTTGATAAGTAACTATACTCAAAATTTAGTTTTTTTTCAATAAGTTTTTTATATTCAAATAGTTTTGCACACTTCAATATTTCATTAACTGCATCACCATAAGCACGAACTAATCCACCTGTACCTAGCTTAATACCACCAAAGTAACGCACAATTATAACTCCACTGTTAATAATCTCCATCCCAGTCAACACAGCTAGAGATGGTTTCCCACTTGTACCCTTTGGCTCTCCATCATCACTACTATTTTCAACAACTTGGTCAAATTCATTCAAATATCTATAGGCATAAACAAAATGTCTTGCTTTAGGATGTTCAACTTTTAATTTTTCCATCACTTCATCAAATTTTTCGTAAGGAAATAGATATGCAATAAACTTTGATTTCTTAATCTCAACAGTTACATTAAATTCTTCTTGAACAAATTGCATAGTATTTTAAGATATTAACTTATTATAAATATCTTTTACACTTTCTCCTGTTAATTTAGACAATAATTTTGCTTTTTGTTTTGGAGCGAGAGAAAGTTCTGCTATATCATTATAAGTAATAATACCAATATTCTCTTGTTGTTTTGGTTCTATAATTACTACCCATTCACCTTTAATAGTTTCATTTTTGAATTGATGAAAGATATTATCAATACTATCTTTATATCTCTTTTGATATTTTTTTGTTAATTCTTTTGTTAAAAATACTATTCTATTTTTATCAATATTATTAATCTCTTCTAAAAGTTTTAATAATCTATGTGGAGATTCATATAAAATAGCCAAATTCTCACTATTCATCACTTTGTCTAACATATCACTACGAGAGGAACCTTTATGTGGTAAAAATCCAAAAAAAGTAAATGTAGTATGAGAAAATCCACTACTTGCATAAGCTGTTAAAATTGCATTAGCCCCAGGCAAAATATCATATGAAATGTTATTTTTTAAACAAAAATCAACCAGGTAACTTCCAGGATCACTAACACAAGGCATCCCTGCATCACTTAAATATATACAGTTTTTTGTTTTAAGTATTTCAATATTTTCAGTAGTTAAAAACTCTTTTTCATTATGGGAATGAAGACTAATAAATTGAAAATTAGGAAAAGTTATATCATATTTTGAACTAATAAGAGAGAAAAGCTTTTTTGTTATTCTTGTGTCTTCACACAAGATTAGTTCCCCATCTTTTAGAACTTCAAGTGTTCTAAAAGATATATCTCCTAAGTTCCCTATAGGAGTTGGAACAAATGTCAACATTATTTCATTGCATATCTAGCTTTGAATTTTTCAACTCTACCAGCAGCATCAACAATTTTTTGCTCACCTGTGAAAAATGGGTGACATGCAGCACAAACGTCGATTCTTAAAGTTTCAACATTAGATTTTGTTTCAAATGCATTTCCACAAGCACAACTTACTTGACATACTTTGAAATCTGGGTGAATATCTTTTTTCATTTTCTTTCCTTTTTTTATTATAGCAAAAGGGTCGCGTCTTTGTCGCCCTTTATAAAAGTTGCGAATTATACACAACTTAAGCTAAAATTAAAATAAATCTATGCTACTCTCTTCTTCTTTTTTATAAAAAGCATATTGAGAACGTCCTTTATTTTTAGCTTCATTTAGAAATATATCTGCATTTTTTAAGACTTGTGTTATATCAGTTCCATCATAAGGGAAAAGAGAAATACCAATACAAACTGTTTTTCTTAATGTTTGTCCTGTTTCTTGATTGACAGTTACTTCAACTTTAGCAAAATCTTCAATAATTTTTTTTGCAGTATTTTCAACAAGAGAAATAGAGTTTGGATTCACCAACGCAACTAAAAACTCATCCCCTGTTAATCTAGCAACAATATCAAAATCTTTTATATGACTATGAATAACTTTGGCTAACTCTATAAGTACTTTATCTCCAATATCATAATCAAATTCTTCAATTACTGCTTTAAATCTATCAATACCTATCATCAAAAAAGCAATATCTTTTTCATCATTTTGAGATAAAGATATTATCTTATTTATATGCTTTATAAGATATTTTCTATTATGAACATTTGTCACGCTATCTATTGAGGAAGCTTCAACATGATGTTTTTTCATAATTCCATTTTGTAAAATAGGTGATATTTGGAAAAAAGCTGCTTCTATAAAAGAATAGTCATCATTTATACTGTTGAAATGTTCTTCATTTGTCGCACTAAATGCCACTATTGCATTCATATCTGTATGAGTATTTATAATAAAATAAAAAGAATATTCTCCATCTAAGAAGAACTCTTCACCCTTTTTAATAACATCTGTCGATAAATTTGTTTCTAAATCAAATAGAGAAAATTTCATATTTTGAACTTCATATTTTTCTCTTAACCAATCACATAAACTTGATGCCATTTCTTGTATGTTTTCGCTGTATTGTAATTGGTCATATAATGAGTAAATATTCTCTAAAGACTTTAGCTTCTCTTTATCTTGTATAGCTAACTCAATAAGATTTAACATTTCATTCTTCATGTTATCATTTTACTACTTTAAACTTAAGCTTTGAATAAATTTCATATGTATTATTGTCAAACTGAAATTTTAAAAAATTTGCCTGCAACCGCAATCTTTCATCTTTTATATGAAGAAGTCTCTCTTCTTGCGTTAATTGTTTTAAGAGATATTTATCTGCAATATCTTCATCTACTCCATATATTGGATCTCCAACAATTTTATGTCCTATAGAATCAAGATGTACTCGTATTTGATGTTGTCTACCAGTAATTGGTATTGCTTCAACAAGAGTTTGATTTTTTATTTTATTATATTCTAATGGTATTATATGAGTAATAGATTCTTTTCCATCAGCTGCTGTTACCATTTTTACACCTATTTTACTATTTGTTGCTTTTTTTATCCCACTATCAATTGTTATATTTTTATCTATTTTTCCCTCAACTATAGCTAAGTATTTTTTTTCATAAAGTTTATTTTCAAACATATCTTTTAAAATTATGTCACTATACTTACTTTTAGTTATAAGAACTAAACCAGAAGTCTCTTGATCAATTCGATGAGCTAAATTAGCACTATCTCCAAAATGAAATCGTATCTCATCAAGTAATGAATACTCTGTATTTCTTGAAGTGGGATGAACAATTACTCCAGATGGTTTATCAAATATTGCAAATTCTCTAGTATTGAAGATAGGCTTTAATCCTCTTGTTTGTCCTTCAAACATGGCAATCTTAATAAAATCACATTTTAATTTTTCACCATTTTGTAAAACTTTATCATTTTGATCAAATACTCTACACTTAGCTAATAATTTTTGAGAACTAGAAATACTTAACCCAACATCATCAATTAAAAATTGTTGAATCTTTTTTCCAGGTACTGCTGGAAATTCTTTTAAAATAAATGGCAAATGAACCCTTTTCTACGTATTTTTATCACATAATATTATCTGAAATTTAACTAATAACATATTAAGTGAGAATTATATATAATTCGTAACTTTTTTACACATTATATAAATAAGAGGTCATTTTGAACGAGACAACTTTAGTAGTACTATGCGCAGGCAATTCATTTAGATTCGAATTAAAAGCCAAAAAACAATGGTTACGAATAGAAGATGAACCTTTGTGGTTATACGTAACAAAAAGAATATCATCATTCCATAATTTTGATAAAATCATTATAGTTTCTCATCAAAATGAGTTAAGTTATATGAAAAACTTTTCAGATAACTATGATTTTGTTGCAGGTGGTAGCACTAGACAACAATCTATTAAAAATGCTTTGCAAAAAGTAACATCTTCTTATGTTATGATAACTGATGTTGCAAGATGTTGTATACCACAAACTGTTATTGAAGAGCTTGTAGCATCTAAAACAAAAGCAACTTGTATAGTTCCTGTATTAAATGTTTCAGATACTGTTATTTATAAAAATGAAACTATCAATCGAGAAGATGTAAAACTAATACAAACTCCACAACTCTCAAATACAGAAATTTTGAAACAAGCACTAGATACTTCGATTGAATTTACGGATGAAAGCAGTGCTATAAAAAATATAAATCAATCTGTTTATTATATACAAGGTTCAAATGAATCTACAAAACTCACTTTTGGAAAAGAATTACAAGAGATAACTTGTTTAAAAGAACCATCAAATGATTTTTTTATAGGAAGTGGTATTGATGTTCATCAATTTGAAAATAATAAACCAATGGTTTTAGGTGGTATCCAAATTGAATCAGAAGTTGGTTTTAAAGCACATAGTGATGGTGATGTAGTAATTCATAGTATTATTGATGCATTGTTAGGTGCAATAGGAGCTGGAGATATTGGAGAATTTTTTCCAGATACTGACCCTGTATACAAAGGTGCTGATTCAAAAGAATTACTCAAAGAAATTGTAACTTTTGTTTACAATGTTGGATATGAAATTGTTAATATAGATTTAACCATCTTAGCAGAAAAACCAAAAATCAATCCACACAAAGATAGTATGAGAAGTTTACTTTCATCAATTCTTGGTATCTCAAAACAAAAAATAAATATAAAAGCAACAAGAGGTGAGAAAATGGGCTTTGTAGGAAGAGCAGAAGGTGTTGCCGTGTTAAGCAATGCAAATTTAAAATTTTATAATTGGAAAACAAAATGAATATACTTATATTAGATGAAGAAGTTTATTTAGCACAAAAAGTTGCTATAAGACTTCATGAAGAAGGAAATTATTGTACTCACGTATCAAATATTAAAGAAGTGAAATTTGAAGAACATTATGATGTTATTTTGCTTTCTACAAATATTAGTAGTAATGATGTACATAAAATTATTTCAAAATTTAAAGATAGTATTATTATTTTACTTGTTTCATATATCAATGATACTACAGTAACAAAACCTCTTAAAGATGGTGCAATGGACTATATTGTAAAACCTTTTATTATGGATGAGTTAGTACGAAAAATTTATCATTATGATGAATTTAAAAAATTAAAACAAATGAAGAAAAATTTAACAAACTATATAGATTTTGCATTTTATAACATTGAACATGATGTAGCAATTCCAGATACACTTCCTTTTGCAATTGAAACAAATGACCAGAGAGTTGCAGATAAAATAGTTTTAGAAGTTGCACAAAAATTAGATAAGACTATAAAATTTATCTCTTTAGAGAATAGTACAAAAATTGAACCTAATGACTTTAAAGATGAATTATTATACATTTATGACTTTCATTATGTTAAAAAAAGTTCAAAGGATCTTATATTAAAAACAATAGAAAATTTTGATGTTATTCTCTCATCTTTAGAAGATTTAGGAGATATTCCTTATCCAAAAATTGAACTTAAAATAGCAAATAAACTTTCAACTGTAGATTCAATACTTACAATTAATGATTATGTAAAGTTAATGGTTACCAGTTTTCAAGACAAGTATCCAGATACTGAACTTAGTCGACGGCTTGGAATTAGTAGAAAATCACTATGGGAAAAAAGAAAAAAATTTGGTATAGAAAAAGAAAAAGGTGATAAATAGTGTTAAATAAATTTTTTGTAACAGTAGGATATAGTGGACTAAGCCCAAAAGCACCAGGAACAGTAGGAAGCTTTGTAGCATTAATTCTTGGTATGGGATTATTGCAAATTATAAGTATCACCACACTTTTTTTGCTTTCTCTTCTTATCTCTGTAATTGCAGTTAAACAAATTGATATTTATGAAAAAGAAACGGGTATCCATGATAGTAAAGAGATTGTTATAGATGAATTAGCAGGTATGTGGATTGCTATGGGTGTATCTGGAATTACAGCTGAAAATTGGATTATGGGAATCATTGCATTTATATTTTTTAGAATCTTTGATATTTGGAAACCATCTATTATTGGAAAAATTGATAGAGATGTAAAAGGTGGTTGGGGAGTTATGGGTGACGATATGATCGCAGGAGTATTTGCAGGTCTGTGCACTAGCCTAACCTATTTTCTAATCTTCTAATTTTTCTAACATACAAATATAAAAAAAGTTTTATTTTAATTATAGCAAGATAGAAGTAAGTTTGTCGAGAAGGAGCTTACTTCAGTAAGTGACTGAAAGATAAGCTTGCTTATATGAAGCTAGAATTTAAAATAAACCTTTTTTAGTCGAATTTCATAGAGAAATCTAGCCACGTTGCTTGATGAATAATACTTCCACTACTAATAGCATCAATACCACTACCTAAGTAACTTTCAATCGTTTTTTCAGTGATATTCCCACTTGCTTCAAGTAAAATATGTGGATGCACTTCATCTCGATAATCTGCAACTTTTCGTATTTGTTCAGGTGTCATATTATCACACATAATGATATCAGCCCCTGCTTCCATAGCTTCTTGTACCTGCTCGAAAGTTTCACACTCAATCTCAATTTTTGTTACCCAAGATATTCTTTTTCGTGCTATTTTTACAAATTCTTTCAAATCGGAAATAGTTTTTAAGTGAGTATCTTTTAACATCAAACAATCATCAAGTCCTAGTCTATGATTAATTGCACCACCAACTCGCGAAGCATATTTTTCAAAATCTCTTAACTGAGGTCTTGTTTTTCTTGTGTCAAGAAGTACAACATCACTTCCTTCTAGAAGTTTTGCATATCTACTTGCATTTGTAGCAATACCAGAAGCATGTTGTAAAAGATTTAAAAAAGTTCTCTCTGAACTAAGAAGTACGGATGCTTTTCCTTCTAATTCTGCTATGATATCACCTTTTTTTACCTCATCTCCATCACGTAGTAAAAACTTACAATCAAACTTTTCAGTACGTGCTAAAACTTTTGCATACTTAATTCCTGCAATTATTCCATCATCTTTTGCAATTACTCTTGCAGTAAATCGCCCTTTTGGTGCAATATCAAAAAACAAATCTCCTCTTCCATTATCTTCTGTAATTGCATTTTTTACAAATTTTCTTATATTAATCGCCATTAAGTTTAAACCTCAAACATTCTATCTAATGCTATTTTTGCGTATTTCGCTACATCTTCACTAATTGTTATTTCATTATCATAAGTTTTATTTTTAATTGATAATAATGTGTTATACAAATCCTCTAATGTTGTTTCATTCATTGTTGGACACTCAGGTTTTGTAGAACTTAATACATAAGTATTTTTATCTCTTAACCGATTAACCATGTTAAATTCAGTTCCAACCACAACTTTTTGTTCAGGTGAGATATCTTCTGTAATATATTTTATCAGTTGAGAAGTACTTCCTACAAAATCAGCTTTTTCTACCACAGCAGGATCACACTCTGGGTGAACAGCAACTAATATCTCTGGATATTTTTCTCTATAAAAATCCACATCTTCTGGAGTAAACAGTTGATGTACAGAACAAAATCCATTAAAACAAATTATATCTGCACTTTTTACATCTTCAATATCATCAATTCCAACAACAGCTGATTTTAGTCCAATTTGTTTTGCAAAGTTTTGCCCTAGACATCTATCTGGCACAAAAAATATTTTTTTACCACTTTCTAAACCTTTATTGATAATTTTATATGCATTAGAACTTGTACAAACATATCCACCCATTTTCCCAACTTCTGCTTTTACTTCTGCACTTGAGTTAATATATGTTATAGGAAGAATATCATCATTAGATATTCCTGCTTCATTGAGTATTTTTAAATTCATATTATAATAATCAACATCTATCATTTTTGCCATTGCACAACAAGCAATCTTTGGCATCAATACTCTTTTTTGCGGCGCTAATACTTTAAGGCTTTGACCCATAAATCCAACCCCACAAAAAATAACATTTTGTGTTGGTGCCACCATAGATTTTTTTGCCAATTCTAGACTATCTCCTACAATATCAGCCATTTCAAATACTTCATCTTTTTGATAAAAGTGTGCAACAATAGTTACATCAAGCTCTTTTTTAAGCTTAACTATTTCTTCTTTTATGTTCATATTTATTTTATATCCTAAAATTTGTTTCTCTTAATTTTATAATATAACAAATTTTCATTTAGTGACTACTGAATTTTAGAGAGTAAAGGTAATTATAGTGAAAGTATAAAGTGTAGTGTTAAGTTTGGTAAATACAAAATCCTTAAGGATTTTGTATTTCAAAATTATTATTTTTTATTTGATAAGAAAAGTGCTACTTGTTGGTGTTTTTTTCCTTGAATTTTTCCACAAATACCACTTGTTGTTAAAAATGTTTTAGCATCAGCTACTGAAGTAAATCTTTTATCAGTTTTTTGACACATTTTATTGTATATCATTTCACCCATTTCTGCCATTTTTGATTGTTTCATTTTAGTAGCTTGTAAATCTTTTTCTAAGTTTTTTTCTACCATTTTATAAACAGCATCAAAATTCATAATCTCTCCACCAAATTGATCTGCAAATTTTTGAGCAGCTTCTTTTGTTCCAAAAGCATATTTACTTATAACACTCATAGTACCTGGTTTTTTACTTCCAACTACAAAAAAAGCTTTATTAGCATCAATAAACTTTAATGTAGTATTATCTACAACTTTATGATTTTCAAGTTTTTTTCCATTTTTTACAGCATCTTCTACTTCACATACAATTGAACAGTACTGATGTGTATGTCCATTTTCAGTTGCAGCATGGTTTGTTCTATAAAACATTGGTAAAGTCATACCACATACAGGACAATACATTTTATTCTTACCATCTTGAATAATTGTATCTTTACTTGGTGGTACGGCTCTATAATTATCCATCCCTTTACCATCTTTCATCCCTGTTCCATTTGGATTCATAGCAAAAGAACCTACTGTACATAGTGACACTATTGTCAATAAACTTATAACTAATTTTTTCATTTTTGTCCTTTGTAAAAATTTATATATTGTATCTTAGCATCTGTTAACTATTCGTTAAAATCTAATTGATACACCTCATCTTCTAATATATCTGAAAATTGAATTATTTTTTTCCCAAAATGATCTTTTTTAAAGGTTTGGGCATCTGATAAAGATTCAAAAGGAATAAGTTCATGTCCCATTGGACCATAAACATCACTTCTTATTACATAATATGCTTTGGTACCATCAATCCCTTTTTGAGAATAATAATCTGTCACTAATATTTTTACTATATTTTCTTTTTTTGCTATTTTATAATTTCCCCATCTTAATGGATCAAAATAAAACTTCATAAGGTCTTTTACTCCATCAAATGACCAATGCTTTTTTTGTTCTCCCTCTTCATAAAAAATTTGTGCTGCCCATCTTGGATATTTATATGTGTACATTCCACAGACAGGACACTTCTCATCTTCAGTTACTTGTACTTTGTCTTCTAAAGTACTCAAATCTCCAAATCTTTTTACTTCCCAAATATATAAAGCTACTGCTTGTAAATCCTTTTCTTTTAAAGGTTTACAAAGTTTTTTATCCACTATTTCTTGTTTTAATTCATTAATTTCAATAAAATCTGTTGGGTCTATTTTCTCTTTTTGACATACTTTATCAAATATATTTTTCCCTTTAGGATATATTTTTTTCTTCTTTTTCTTTAATATCATCTCATTATCTTTTTCCAAAGATTCTTTAGCTACAGAAAGTGCCTCTTGAAAATCAACAATCTTTCCTTTATACTTTTTGACAAACTGTTGTGCATCATTGATGTTTTGAAAAGCTAATTTACTTACACTAGATAAACTACCATCAACTTTACTTCCAACCACAAAGTAACCACTTTTAGCTTTTATATATTTTTGTGATGTTATATCTAAGACCTCAATTGAATCTAAATCTATTCCATATTCATCCATATCTATGACTAAACATCTTAAGCTACAGTATTGTCTATTATTTCCATTCATTTTTAATTTTGCAATGTAAGATGTTTTATAAAAATCTTCTATTTTTTCTCCAGAAACAGGACACCAAAATTTTCCTTTTTCTTGTTGCACTAAAACAGGAGATACTGTTGCTTTTTTCTCAAATACAACTCCTTGTAAAGAGATAAGACTTATAAAAAACATTACCAATAAACTTTTAAACATAAATTTTCCTTTTAATATTTATAAGATAATAATAACAAAATAAAGTTAAGCACTTGTTAATTCAATTTCAAAGCAGATTTGGATAAAATACGTAATTATTTTTAAAAGGAAATGTATGGAATTTTTCTCAAATCCAAATATCATATTTTATATTGTTGCTTATCTTGTAGGGTCAATCCCATTTGGTTTATTATTAGCAAAAAAATATGCAGGTGTAAATGTAAAAGAACATGGTAGCAAAAGTATAGGGGCTACAAATGTTTTAAGAGTTGTAAAACAAACTAATCCAGCTTTAGCTAAAAAACTTGGTATTACAACTGTTATTTTAGATGCACTCAAAGGACTACTTATAGTAGTAGTTGCTATGCTTATGAATATGCCCTTAGAAACATTATGGGCAATAGCAATCTTAAGTGTACTTGGTCATTGTTATAGTATTTACCTAAGCTTTGAAGGAGGAAAAGGAGTTGCCACTGGTCTTGGTGTATTTTTGGTATTAATTCCTATTCCTACAGTAATAGGTGCTGTTGTATGGGGATTTTGTGCAAAAGTTTTAAAAATTTCATCTATCTCATCTCTTTTAGGTCTGGTTGCAGTGGTTATCTCTGCAATATTCCTTCAAAATGGGCTTGGAGTTGATTCTAATGCACCTATGTACATTATTACTTTTATTATCTTTTATAAACATATTCCAAATATAATAAGACTTATTAAAGGAGAGGAAACAAAAGTTGCCTAATAATCAACCTCATAATATGAAAGTTTTTATAAAAGAACTTTCATTTAAAACAATTATTGGTATTCTTCCATTTGAAAGAGAAGAGCCTCAAAAAGTTATAGTAAATATTGATTTTGAGTATGTTTTTTACAAACAAGACAAAGAATTTATTGATTATAGTAAAGTTGCAAAGCTAGTTAAAAAAACAATGAAAACAAAACAATTTGGACTTATTGAAGATGCTATTATTTTTCTAGAAAAAAAACTTTATAAAAAATATAATATTTCAGCACTCAATATTCAAATCACTAAACCAGATATCTTACCTAACTGTACCGTATCTGTTCAAAATGTTTTTTTAGATCAAATCTAAAAAATCATTTTTAAATATAATTACCTCTTTTGTATCTTTTTTATAAATAAATCTTTTATCACCACTCTTAATTTTATTTAAAATAATAGCTTTGATTTGACTATCTGTTTTATTGTAGTTTCGCATAAGAATAAAAAATTCTTTAAGATTCATAAATGGTAACCCTATTTGATGAGAGTGCTGGTTAGATTGTTCCTGCTTCTCTTGATGTTCAACTTGATAGATTGATTTCATCTCATTAAATGCACTTTTTAATAAATCAACTTCACTTTGAAATACATTTAATATTTTTTGTTGATTTTTATCAAGTCTGTGTATCTCAGAAGTATATTGTCTTCTCATAAATTTAATGGTTTTTTTCAAAATTGAAATTTGTTCATCTTTAGATTTTAAAGCTAATTCACTTAAGTGAATTGCTTGATCATTCAATGATTTGTTTTGATTTGTTGAAGAAGTAGTATTTTGATGTTGATTTTTTATATTTGAGCTATCTATATAAACATATATTTTACCATCTTGTTTTATAGATTCTAACTGCCCTTTTTTTATACGATAATGTATCCCTTGTAAAGATAAGCCTAAAATATTTGCTGCTTCATTACTTGATACTAATTGTTTCAACGCTACTTTTTCCTAATTGTTTTCTTCACTATCTATAGTGATAACTGTATGAACATTTCCTCTTGGTTTAAAATCAGCTACAAGCTTCATCTTTTTTGGTTGAAGATTTTTATATAAGGTATCATAAATCTCATTTGCACCATTTTCATGAGAAATTTCTCTATACATAAAAGTATTAATATAAATCTTTAAAGCCTTTAGTTCAATCACTTTTTCGTTTGGTACATATTGTAATCTTAATACTGCAAAATCAGGATATCCACTTCTTGGACATTTTGCCATAAACTCTGGAAGTTCTATATCTATAAGGTAATTTTTTTCATGTTCATTTGGCCAATAGTTTTCTTCTTTATTTATATCAAATTCAACTATCTCTTGTTCACCATATTTCATATTACATACCCTTAAATTCATTATTTAAGTTCATTATACAAAAAATTATGTTAAATTCAAATATTATAAAGTATGTGTTACTTTCAAAGAGGAAAAATGGATATATTAACAGTTATAGTGTTTACACTATTTTTATCATTAATTTTAAATCTTATATTAAAAAAGATTAACATTTCACCAATAGTTGGTTATATTTTTACAGGTATTGTTATAGTTTCCTTTACTGATTTTATTCACATTAACAATAATTATGTAAATCATATTGCAGAATATGGTATTGTATTTTTAATGTTTACCATTGGTTTAGAATTTTCAGTAAATCACCTAAAACAAATGAAAAAAGAGGTATTTGTTTTTGGAAGTTTACAAGTAATAGTGACCACTATTATTTTTACTTTTATTGCAAATAAAATATTCTCATTAGATATGAAAACTTCTTTAGTAATTGGTTCTGCCCTTGCGTTATCTTCAACTGCCATAGTTTTAAAAGTTTTAAATGAAAATGGTGATATTCATAGACCTTATGGACGAAACAGTGTTGGTATTTTGATATTTCAAGATTTGGCAGTTATCCCTATTTTACTAATGATTACTATCCTTTCAAATGCAGAAGCTTCTTTAAGTACAATGGTTTTTAATACTATCTTGTCTGCTATTGTTGTTGGTGTCATTTTATTTATATTAGGTTTTTATGTATTAGAAAAGTTTTTAGCACATGTTGTAGATAGTCATACTGAGGAACTTTTTATAATAGCTATACTTCTTATTGTATTGTCATCAGCTTGGCTTGCATATAGTTTTGGATTTTCACACTCACTTGGAGCATTTTTAGCAGGTATGCTTATTGCTGAAACAAAATATAAATATCAAATAGAAGCAGACCTTGTTCCATTCAGAGATATTTTATTAGGAATTTTTTTCATTTCAGTTGGTATGCAAGTAAATATTCCTACTATTTTTGAAAACTTTTTTATAATAATTGGATTATCAATTGCCATTTTAGCATTAAAAGTCGTTATAATATTTTTAATTGTAAGAATATTTACCTTTACAAAAAGAGCAATCAAAACAGCACTTGCTTTAGCACAAGTTGGAGAGTTTTCTTTTGCTGTTCTTGCCCTTGCAAGTACAAATCAACTCATAAGTAATGAACTCAATCAAATTATGATTTCTGTTGTTATAATATCATTGATTTTTACTTCACTTGTATTAAGACATGTAAGAGCATTTACAAATCTATTTTATTCTCAAAGAACTGAAATATTAGAAGAACCGATGGTAAGTGCGGATATCAAAAATCATATTATTGTATGTGGTTACTCAATTTTGGGACAAAAAATTGTAAAAAACTTACGAAATTCAAATTTAGCATATGTAGCAATTGAACATGATAGACAACATGTTAAAGAGGGACATGCAAAAGGTGACATTGTATTTTTTGGAAATGCTGCTTCTAAAACTATGCTAAATTCTTTATTTGTTAAAAATGCAACTGCTGTTATAATAGCGATTGATAATGATGAAAAAATTAGACTTATTTGTGAAACAATTAATAGTATTGATCCAACTATTACAATTGTATTAAAAGTTTCACATAAAGCACAAATAGATGACTTTAAAGATTTAAAAATAGATAGTTTCATCAACGAAAATGAATTGGTAGCGGAACAACTAGTGCAAAGTGCTTTAAAGTGTACAATAAATAAAGGGTAAAAATTGGCAAGTTATGAATATAAATTAGATGATGAGTTAGATTTAGCAGAACCAAAGAAATATAAAGTATTATTACTTAACGATGATTTTTCTACTATGGAATTTGTTATTGAAGTTTTAACAAAAATCTTTAGAAAGTCACTTAGTGAAGCGGAAACGATTATGCTCAATGTACACAATAATGGTAAAGGCTTATGTGGTATCTATACAAAAGAAATTGCGTATACAAAAGTAGCCCAAGTAAAAACAATGGCAAGAAAAGCTAACTTTCCATTAAAAGCAATAGCGCAAGAGGAATAAAAAATGTTAATAAGTAAAAATCTACAAAGAGTATTTTCTGAAGCAGTAAACTATGCAAGAGCAAATAGACATGAATATATAACAATTGAACATATTTTTGTCTATCTTTTAAAAGAACAGTCTATTTTTGGTATTTTAAATCAATTAAACATAGATGTTGAAGATGTTGAAATAAAACTAAAAAATTATATTCTAGAAAACACTCCACAATATCCTGAAGAATATAAAAATGAAGATCCAATAGAAACAGTTACATTAACTACTACAATAGAACAAATGGTTTCACATTCTCAACTTTCAGGAAAAGGAGAATCAACAGTTGAAGATATGTTCGTCTATATCCTAAAAGATGAAAAAGCATATTGTACTTTTCTTTTAAGAGAATATGGTTTAGAAAGAATTGATATTCTTGAAGAGATAAGCCATGGAGAATCTAGAGAACAAGAAGATGATGATACACCACTTGAATTTAGTAAAGTAAAAGATTACAAAAAGAAAACTCAAGAAACACCTTTGCAACAAAATAGTGTTGAACTTGTGTCCCTTGCTAAAGAGGGACAAATTGATCCTGTTATTGGACGTGATAAAGAGATAAAAAGAGTTATTGAAATATTAGCAAGAAGAAAGAAAAACAATCCAATTCTTTTAGGGGAAACTGGTGTTGGGAAAACTGCCATTGCAGAAGGATTAGCATTAGAAATTGTAAATGAAAAAGTACCTGAATTTCTACGTGATGCAAAAATATATTCTTTAGATATGGGTTCGATGATTGCTGGAACTAAATACAGAGGTGATTTTGAGAAGAAACTCAAAGCTGTTTTGCAAGAGGTAAGTAGAAAGAAAAATGCTATTCTTTTCATAGATGAAATCCATACAGTAGTGGGTGCAGGAAGTGTAGGAAATAGTGCAATGGATGCATCAAATATCTTAAAACCTATGCTTAGTTCAGGAAAACTCAGAGTTATTGGTGCTACAACTTATGAAGAATATCGAAATGACTTTGGAAAAGATAAAGCTTTTAGTAGACGATTTGCAAAAGTTGAAGTAAAAGAGCCTTCTCTTGATGATTGTGTATTAATTCTAGAAGGCTTAAAAGCAAAATATGAAGAGTTTCACAATGTACAATATACTGGGGAGAGTTTAAAATTAGCCGTTGAATTAAGTAAAAAATTTATTAACGATAGATTTTTACCAGATAGTGCAATTGATGTAATAGATGAAGTTGCAGCAACAGTGAAGCTTTCTAAAAAAGGGAAAATTGTTAAAATTACAGAAAAAGATGTAGAAAATACAATTGCAAATATTGCCCAAATTCCACCAAAAACTGCAACTAAATCAGATTTAAGTTTGTTAAAAAATCTAGAACTAAATCTTCAAAAAAGAGTATTTGGTCAAGACGAAGCAATTAAAACAATTGTAAAATCAATTAAAATAAATCGATCTGGTATGGGTATAGACAATAAGCCAGTAGGTAGTTTCTTATTTACAGGAAGTACAGGAGTTGGAAAAACCGAAGTTGCTAAAGAATTAGCTCACGTTATGGGTATTCATTTTGAAAGATTTGATATGTCTGAATATGGAGAAGCACATACAGTAAGTCGTCTTATTGGTGCCCCTGCTGGATATATTGGTTATGAGAAAGGGGGATTATTAACAGAATCTATTAAAAAACATCCTCACACTGTATTACTTCTAGATGAAATTGAAAAAGCACATCCTGATCTTATGTCTTTACTTCTACAAGTTATGGATAATGCAACCCTTACAGATAATAATGGTACTGTAGCTAGTTTTCAAAATGTTATATTAATTATGACATCAAACCTTGGTGCAACTCAAGCTAGTATTATGGGATTTGCAAAAGATGATAATCTTAATGAAGATAAAGCTGTAAAAAAATTCTTTGCACCAGAGTTTAGAAATAGACTTGATACTGTTGTAAAATTTGAACAACTTACACAACCAATATTATTAAAAATTGTAACTAAGTTTATTAAAGATTTAGAAGCTAATTTAGCTGATAAAAATATAACTATTAAGTTAACAACCAATGCGAAAAAAGAATTAGCACACAAAGGATATGATAAACTTATGGGAGCGAGACCACTTCAAAGAGTTATTACAGAATATATCAAAACACCACTAACAGATGAAATTCTCTTTGGAGCTTTAAAAGATGGTGGGAATGTTACAATAGACTATAAAGGAGAAGAGTTTAGTTTTAATTATAATTAAAAACTAAACTTTCCACCTTCCCAATAGTTATTTGAAAGCTCTATTTTATTATCTTTTGCTTTTTGACCTGTTGAATTAATATATGTAGATTGCCATTTTTGAATTACATACTTCTCATCACTTTTTTTTGTTAAAGTATCAAAATTTGTTATCACAATAAAACTAAATGCTGCAATTATTGCAATAATTGATGTCGTTTTCTTATTCATAATATTCTCCTCATTATAAACTAAAAACCAAACTTACCGCCAGTCCAATAATCATCAGATAGATTAATTTTTTTTTCTTCAACATCTTTCCCTGTTCTATTGATATAAGTCTGCTTATATCCAAAATCACCACCTGCTGATTTTATTTTATATGTTTCATCTAAAGAATCTTTAGTTACATACCAATAGTAAATAAAACCAGCTAGGATTAATGTTAATATCAATACCATTTTAAAATTTATTCTACCATTTTTCTGATTCTTAATCATTGTTAGTCCTATAAATTTAAAATAAATATTGATTTAAAAATTGAGAGTTGTATTGTAAGTTGCAACTCGGCCATCTTAAAATCAAGATCCGTAGCTTTCCGTCCTTACTTCACAGTAAGTTTGGCTATTTAGTTGATTGTATCAAGACTATATTTAATTATAGCTTAACCATTAAATTTAATAATTGCAGAACCCCAAGTTAATCCGCCACCAAAAGCATCAAGTAAAATTGTTTTCCCTTTTGTTAAACGTCCATCTTCAAAACATTCATTTATTGCCATTGGAATTGATGCAGAAGATGTATTACCATATTTATCAACAGTTAATACTTTTTGATTATCTTCAAAGTTTAGAGCATCCCCTACAGCTTTTATTATTCTATAATTTGCTTGATGCGGTATAAAAAGATCTATATCTTCATTTTTATAATTATTTTTTTCCATAATCTTTTGCACATCAGAAGTAAGTGTTCTTACTGCTATTTTAAAAGTTTCATTTCCTTTCATCTGCATAAAAGAAGCTTCGCTACTCTGAACACTTGGAGTTAAAAGTAAGTCTTTCTGACTTCCATCAGCACTACATTGAATATCTATAATTGCTTCATTTTTATCTTCTGTAGAACTTATAACAGCGGCACCTGCCCCATCACCAAAAAGCATACAAGTAGTTCTATCTGTATAGTCAACAATATTACTTAGTTTTTCGGCACCAATTATTAACACATTTTTTTTCATACCTGATTCAATAAAAGCTTTTGCAACACTTAATGCATATATAAATCCAGTACATGCAGCACTTATATCAAGTGCCATAACATCTCTTCTTCCCAACTTCTCTGCTATTAAACATGCAGTTGAAGGCATACACATATAATCAGGACTAATTGTTGCACATATTATCAAATCTATATCATTATTAGATATGCCTGCTCTGTCAATTGCAATTTGTGCTGCTTTTGCACCTAAATCACTCGTTTCTTCATCATCAGATGCAATTCTTCGTTCTTTAATACCTGTTCTTTTTGTAATCCATTCATCACTAGTATCCATTCTATCAATAAACCATTGATTTGTACGAATCTCACTAGGCATATAAGCACCTATAGACTTAAACGAAGCATACATAAATATTAATCCTTAAATTGTCTTAATTTCTCTTCAATGTCAATATTTAGATTTGAATCTGCTGCAGATATTGCCTGAAATATTGCATTTTTCATTGCTTTTGCATTTGACTTACCATGTGCAATAATAACCGGTGCTTTAACACCAATTAAAGGTGCCCCACCATATTCGGCGTAATCAACTTTTAGTTTTAATTTTTTAAATACTTTTCTCATTAAAACAGCACCTGTAATTGATACTAGTGATCTTCGTAAATTATCTTTAATTATTTTACCAATTGTATCAGCTACACCTTCTGCTGTTTTAAGAAGAATATTTCCTACAAAACCATCACAAACAACAACATCAACTGTTCCATTGAAAATATCATTTCCTTCCACATTTCCAACAAAATTAGGTGTTTTTTCTAAAAGTTTAAATGCTGCTTTTGTAACTTCATTCCCTTTAGACTCTTCTTCTCCGTTACTTAATAATCCTACTAATGGATTATCAATACCAAGAACATCTTCAGCATAAATTCTTCCCATTACGCCAAATTCTAAAAGATTTTTAGCATCACAATCAACATTTGCACCAACATCTAATACTAATGTTGTCCCATTTACCGTAGGCATTAGTGTAGCAATAGCTGGTCTACTTACACCTTTAATTCTTCCTATTCTTAATGTTGCTAAACTCATAGAAGCACCACTATGCCCTGCACTTACATAGGCATCTGCAAGCCCCTCTTTTACTAAATCAATAGCAACATAAGCACTGCTTTCTTTTCTTTTAAGTGCATCAGTTGCATGATCATGCATGCTTATAACATCGCTAGCTTCGTGTATTGTTATACGTTCATTAAATCGTTGAGGAATTAAAGGTAAAAGTTCTTCTTTTTTACCAACTAAAATAGCATTAAAGTGTCTATCTTTTTTTAGTGCTAAAATTAAGCCATCTATAACAGGTGAAGGACCATTGTCTCCACCCATTGCATCTATTGCTATTTTTAGCATTAGTTTTTATATTCACCTGTAGTAGGGTTTACATTATGAGGCATTTTCCATGTCCCATCTGTATCTTTTACTGGTCTTTTTAAAGTAATTTTGTAGTGTGTTCTTCTTTTTGCACTTCTTGAGTGACTCACTCTTCGCTTTGGTACTGCCATTTTTTATCCTTAATATTCTATTTCGACATAGTCGTTATTTTTTTTACAAGTATCACAAATATAATACTCTGATTTTAGTGACTCTAGCTCACTTTGTAATATTTCATCAAAATCTAAAATATGATTTTCAACTTCAATTACTATATATTCTTCATCTTCACTAGAGTATACACCATCGCTAACTAAAAAAGTTGTTGGTTCATCTAAAGATATATCCATAGATTGTCCACATTTACAACAATCTACATCTATATTACCTTCAATTTTTCCATCAATTTTAGCAAGTTTTGATGATATTTTACTGAAAGTTCCTGAAAATTTAACTGAATCTGAATCAATTTCAAATTCACTTGAATTTAGCGGTATCTTTCGAAACTCTATTTTCATTAATTTTAATTAACAAATATCTTTTTTTGCAAAAAGAAGTTTATCTCAATTGCAGCATTTTCTAATGAATCAGAACCATGTACTGCATTTGCATCAATAGATTCTGCGAAATCAGCTCTTATTGTTCCAGCTGCTGCTTCTTTAGGATTTGTAGCTCCCATTAAGTCTCTATTTTTTGCCATTGCATTTTCACCTTCAAGTACAGATACTACAACTGGCCCTGAAATCATGAATTCTACTAGTTCTCCAAAGAAAGGTCTTTCTGAGTGAACAGCATAGAATGCTTCTGCTTCTGCTCTTGACAGTTGAATTTTTTTTGTTGCTGCAATTCTTAAACCTGCTGTTTCAAATCTATCTAAGATTTTACCTACAACATTCTTTGCAACAGCATCTGGCTTGATGATTGATAATGTTTGTTCCATTATATTCTCCTATATATTAATTAAAGTTGCGGATTATAGCTAAAAAAATAAAAAAAGGCAAGAGAATTGAATCTCTTACCTTTTTTATTCCTAAATTAATAGTTTAGAATTAATCTTCTATACAAGGTTGCCCTGCAACTGCACCTTCATGCTTAGGATTTTCACCCCATACTATACAACCCTCAGTAGGACAAGCTTCAGCACATGCTGGTTGATCATGATCTCCAACACACTCTGTACAAGTTTCTGGATTTACATAATAAATATCCTCTCCTGTTGGGTTTTCATCGTTATCAACGATTGATCCTGTTGGACACTCATCTAAACAAGCATCACAAGATATACATGTGTCTGTAATAACTACTGCCATCTTCTCTCTCCTATATTTAATTTAGGTAACTTTATCATAGATAAAATAAAACTATCTTTAAAACTTTCATAAAAGTTTTAATATTTATTTATAGCTATCGGATTTGCCCATCTCCATAAATTTTGTATTTGTAGGTAGTAAGTTCATTAATTCCCATTGGACCACGTGCATGAAGTTTATTTGTACTTATACCAACTTCAGCACCAAATCCAAACTCTCCACCATCAGTAAATTGAGTACTTGCATTCAAATATACACAAGCACTATCGATACTATTTAAAAAAATCTCTGCTGTAGTATGATTTTCTGTAATAATTGCATCACTATGTCCTGAACCATATTTTGAGACATGATCACAAGCTTCTTCTACATCAGATACAATTTTAATTGATAAAATATTATCCAAATACTCCGTATTAAAATCTTCTTCAGAAGCACTACTTACTGCTATAATTTTTTGTGTCTTTTCACACCCTCTTAATTCAGTGTTAAATTCTTGAAACTTTTTTTGTAATATAGGTAAAATTTGTATTGCAATATCTTTGTGTATTAACATAGTTTCCATTGCTCCACATATACCTACTCTTCTACATTTTGCATTTAAAGAAATTTTGACTGCTTTCTCTATATTTGCATCACTATCTATATAAGTATGGCACAATCCTTTATCATGCTTTACTACAGGTACACTTGCATTTGTACTTACAAATTTTATTAGTGCTTCACCACCTCTTGGAATAATCAAATCTACGTATTTATCTTGTTTTATTAGATTTGCAACACCTTCTCTACTACTATCTGGTAAAAGAGAAATTGCTTCTTTTGGTAAATTATTCTTTTCTAATACCTCTTGTAATGTTTTAGCAATAGCTTTATTTGAGTTTTCTGCTTCTTTTCCACCTTTTAATATACAAATATTTCCACTTTTAAAACATAATGCTGCTGTATCACTTGTAACATTTGGTCTACTTTCATAAATAATTCCAATGACCCCTATTGGCACAGATACTTTTTGTATATTCATTCCATTGTCAACAATCCATCCTTCATGGGTTCTTCCAACAGGATTTTTCAACACAGCTATCTCTTTAATCGCTATAGCCATACCTTTCACTCTTTCTTCATTTAATAATAATCTGTCCATTAAAGCTGCTGATAAATTATTTGTAATTCCAGCTTCCATATCTTTTTTATTTTCATTTATAATATAATCACTATTGTCTAAAAGAGCATCTGCCATTTTGTACAATATATCGTTTTTTATTTTACCACTGAGATTAGCAATAATTTTTGTTGCTTCTTTTGCTTTTATCAAAAAACTATCCATACTTTACCTCTATTTTTTTTGTGTTACTTGAAATGCAGATTCAACAGCTTCTATAAAACTAAATCTTACATTCCCTTTTTCTAAGCTTGCATAGGCAGCTGCAGTAGTTCCACCTGGACTCATTACCCCATCTTTAATATGAGTAGCTTGGGTTACTGATACTAAATCACCAAACCCTTTAAATAAACCATTTGCTACTTTAACTGCATCTGCTCTTTTCATCCCTTGTTTTACAGCTCCATCACATAATGATTCATGTACTAATGCTAAATATGCAGGACCACTTCCTGCTACTGCTGTTGCAATATCCAATTCTTTTTCACTATCTAACCAAAGAGTCTGCCCTATTGCCTCAAATAATTTACAAGATTTTTCTTTCAAATTATTATCTCCTGTAAGTGTCGTCATAGATCCACCTACACTTGCAGCTAGATTTGGCATAACCCTTACAGTAGAAGATGATTTGATATTTTCTTTCAACATCATTAATGTTGTCCCAGCCAAAACTGAATATAACTCTTTAGCTATACCATTTAGTTTTACTCCAACTTCTTGAATATTTGCTGGCTTTACACATAATATTATTACTTTATTTGCAATATCAAAATCATCTAAAAGATGTTTTTCAACTTTTATACCAAGTTTTTTTTCAAATTTTTCTATACTTTCTCTATTCCGTCCAACTACTTCAATATTAAATATCTCTTTTAATCCAACAGCAATAGAAAGTGCCATATTTCCATTACCTATAAATGTTATTGTTTCTTTACTCATATTTATCCTTTTGTATTTCTCTATAAAAAAAGGGCAACTCCAAAGTTGCCCTTTTTGTAAATTTATTTAACGAGTGATGCAAACTCTTTAAATACATATTTACTTTCATGCGGGCCAGGACTTGCTTCTGGATGATGTTGTACTGAGAATATGGGTTTATTTTTATATTTAACACCCTCAATTGTATTATCAAATAAATTAATATGTGTAACATCTGCAATTTGTTCAATACTTTTTGGTACATTATAATTATGATTTTGTGCTGTAATTTCAACTACACCTGTACTATTTTGTACTGGATGGTTACCACCATGTTGTCCAAATGGTAACTTATATGTATTATGGCCATGTGCAATACTTAACATTTGATGACCAAGACAGATAGCAAACATTGGGATATCTTCATTTATTAATTTTTGTATTTGCTCTTTTTCGTTTACTAAAGTTAATGGATCACCTGGTCCATTACTTAAAAACACGCCACCTATCTCTTTATTTTTAAATCTCTGAATTAAATCATCTGCTTTAAAGTTACTTGGAACTACTTCAACCTCAAGTCCAGACTCAACAAGTTCATTTAATATATTTCTTTTTACTCCAAAGTCAATTACTACAACTTTTTTATCACTCATCATAGCTTTGTTATATGACATAGTATCCATATTCCATGCACCATACTTATGAATATAAGAGTCTTTTGTACTTACTATTTCTATATAGTTTATATCCTCAATTCGTGGACTTGATTCTAACTTAAGTTTTAATTCTTCTTTTGATGAAATTTCAGTTGATGCTATCATCATCATAGCACCTTCATCTCTTAACATTTTAGTTATATATCTTGTATCTATTTCACAAATACCTAAAGTATTATTCTCTTTTAATAATGTAGATAAACTATTTTGTGCTCTAAAATTTGAGTGAAATTCATTATAACTTCTTACAAATACACCTTTACAGTGTATTTGACTACTTTCATTATCATCTTCATTTACCCCTACATTTCCAATTTCTGGTGCTGTAAAAGTTACAAATTGACCAGCATAACTTGGATCTGTGATAATTTCTTGATATCCTGTCATTGAAGTATTAAATACAATCTCTCCTACAGCTGTTCCTTTTGCACCAAAAGATTTTCCGCTTAAAAATGTACCATTTTCAAAATATACATAAATATTTTCCATACTATTCCTTTTTATATCAAACCTTTTTTCATCAATTCTTCTTCATACAACCTATTAAATACAATGTCATAATCTTCAGTTCCAGGGATAAGTTTTCTTTTATAGCTTTTAATTTTTTCATATGCAGCACTATCTGCTTCATCATATCCTTTTATAAAATCTCCTATAGAATTTGCTATAAGATTTTTCACTTGATTGTCGTTCACTGTAAAATGGATAAAATCTTCTTCATATAAGAAATCCATTATTGTATGAGCTATATTTGAAAATCTATCTTCAAAATTTAAATTTACACCAAACTCATTAGCCATTCTTTTTTTTGTCATCCAGAATAGTTGTCTATAATCAGCTTTATAAAACTCAATCTCTTCTTCTTGTTTTTCTAAGATTTCATTTACTGCTTCATCAAGATCTATCTCTTTTTGAATATCTTCATTTAAAATTCTCTCACACTCAGCAGCAATACTATTCTTTTCTTTTCTTACTTCTATAAAATCTGCATTTACTATATCTTTTGTTATTTTTCTTGATATATAAGGAGTATGTTGTTTTTTTAATTTCATATTATTTCCTATCTTATTATTGTATCTTCTCGCTCAGGGCTAGTTGAGATGATACCTACTTTTGTTTTTGTTAATTCTTCTATTCTTTCTATATATTTTTTCGCAGTTGTTGGTAATTTATCAAATTCTCTACAACCAACTACACTATCCCAACCAGCAATATCTTCGTATACTGCTTTTACATTATCCATACTCGATGGTACATAATCTATAATCTTCCCATCAAGTTCATATGCAGTACAAATTTTAATTGTTTCAAAACCGTCCAATACATCTAGTTTCATAAGTGCTAATTGATCACAACCATTTAATCTACTTGCATGTTTTACAGCAACTGCATCAAACCAACCACATCTTCTTTTTCTTCCAGTTGTAGTACCATACTCTCTTCCAACTTCAGCCATAATATCACCATCTTTGCCAAAATCTTCTGTTGGAAATGGACCATTTCCAACTCTTGTACAATATGCTTTTACAATACCTGTTACTACACCTATATCTTTTGGATTAAGTCCTAATCCTGTACAAGCACCAGCACTAACTGTACTTGATGATGTTACATAAGGATATGTTCCATGGTCAATATCTAACATAGTTCCTTGAGCACCTTCAAGTAATATTTTTTTATTTTTCTCCAATGCTGTCCATACCATATTTGTTGTATTTACAATAAATTTTGATAATTTTTCACTGTATCCCTGAATTTCTTTTAAAAGTTCTTCTTTATTTGGAGTTTGAATTCCTATTGCATCAAATATTACTTTATTTTCTCCAAAGTAATTTAAAACATCTTCACAAAGTTTTTCTGGATTTAATAACGCAGAAGCTCTTTGTCCTATTCTATTAATTTTATCTGAATAAGCAGGTCCTATCCCTTTCCCTGTAGTACCAATAGCATTATCACCTTTTAATTTTTCTCTTGCTTGATCTATTAAACTGTGATATGGAAGATTTAAATGTGCACAGTCAGATATGAATAGTCTACCCTCAAGTTGTGAAAATTGTTCCATCTCTTTAATCAATGATTCTGGGTTTAAAACAACACCATTTCCTATTACATTAATAGCTTTAGGATTTAATATACCAGATGGTACCAAATGAAGTGCGTACTTCACACCATCTACCCAAATTGTATGCCCTGCATTATGTCCACCTTGACTTCTACATACCATATCATACTCTTGGGCAAGTTTATCAACTATCTTTCCTTTACCCTCATCACCCCATTGGATTCCAACGATTACATCTGCTTTACTCAAAATTTTATCCTTCCATAACTTTTAATAGATTATCTGTATATAGTGCAAATCCTAAAGATTTGTTACCATCACTTTTATACCCTCCACCTTTTGCAAGTGTTAAGTTTCCATCAATGACTCTATAATAAATATTATCATAATATTTCATTGCACTATAATAAACTGGTGAAATTTTTACTTTATCATATGACACTTTTTTTGTAATATCAATAAGTTTTATACACTCTTTTTTAAGAACCTCAGGAATAATATCCATTATTGATTCTAATTCTTCTGTAGTTTGAATACTTATTAATTTTGATAACCAAGGTATCTCTAAATCAAACAATGCACCAATTTCACCATTTTTAAATACTTCAATATCAACATCATATTTTTTCGATATTATTAGTGGTATATTTATATTTGCTATTTGTAATATTGGTTCTAAAGATAATTCCTTTAGCAATTTACAATTTAGATTAATTATATCACTTATATCATTATGACCAATCCACTCTACACCAATCTGATATGTTTCATTTGCAGGATATGTAAATACAGGCTGAATATAAAACCACTTTTTATGTTCTGTAGTTCTTCCTAATCTTTTAGAAATAATTCTTACAACATCTAAAGTACTATCAGCTCTTAGCGCAAGAGAATTATTCTCTTCATCACTTAAAGTTATTAACTCTTTATCATCATCTATACTTTGATGTCCGGTATAAGAAAAATTTGGTGTAAGTATTTCTTCAAATCCTGCATCTTGCAAAAAAAGACTAGCTTTATTTTCTAACTCTCTTTTAGCTTTGGCTCTTCTACCAAAATATAATCTACTTCCAGTTGGTATTTCATGTTCAAAAATCATAATTTAAGAGTTTATCTCCATAAATATTTTATTTGCTGTACCATCAAATTTTCTCATACCTAATTTGTCAAGTGCCATTTCAACAGCATTAACAGCCCAAACAGCTTCATAATCTGCAACTAATCCCATATGATTAATTCTAAATATTTTCCCTTTTAAGTGATCTTGTCCACCTGCAATATTCAAATCAAATTGCTCTTTTAATATTTTTCTTATTTCATTTGATTTCTCTGTATAAATAGTTGTCATTGCATCAGCTGGTGTTGCAGGATAAATATCAAGTCCTATTGCAACTAAAGCTTCTCTTGTTGCTTTAGCTCTTTGTGCAGTTTTGTTATATAATGAATCAAAACCATCTACTTTTAATTTTTCTAGTATTGCACCTAACCCTATAATCAAGGTTGTCGCTGCTGTCCAAGCTGTCGTATTTTCTCTTTGTTTTTTTATCTCAGTTGCTAAGTTAAAATAGTATCCACTACTTTTTAATTCTATTTTTGCAACAGCCTCATTACTTAGTCCAATCATTGCTAACCCTGGAGGTAACATAAGAGCTTTTTGACTTCCAGTAATAAGTGCATCTATATTCGTCGTATCTATTTTTTCTACACCAACAGCAGTAATACCATCAGCAACAACCATTATATTTTTATTAATATTTTTTACAGCTTTTGCAATCTCTTCTACTGGATGTCTTAAACCACCAGCACTTTCACATATCTGTATAAATAAAGCATCTATTTCACTATCACTTGAGATTGTTTTAATAACATCTTCTACCGAAGCAGGAGTATTCCACTCATATTTTAATTCACTAAAAGCTATATTATGGGCTTGAGCTATTTTTCCAAATCGCTCACCAAATTTTCCACTATTAATCGTAAGTGCTTTTTTATGAGTTAAATTTGTAACACAAGCTTCCATCGCTCCTGTTCCTGAAGAGGCTAACATTACAGCCTCTGGCATTTGCAGTATTTCTAAAAGTAACTCTCTTGTATTTTTAAATATATTTTCAAACTCAGGTGTTCTATGGTGAAGTGTTTCACCTGACATTGCAGTTCTAACAAACTCAGGTACGGCGGTTGGCCCAGGAGTTAAAAGCATAATTATCCTTTAAATTATTCATTATTTATAGGTGATTATACTAAAAATTTTATAAAAAACTAATAAATTATATCTTCACTAAATCTCTAAAATGAATCTCTAGTTTCTATAAGTCTTGCTATTGCTTCATTTGCTTTTCGTGTTTTTTCTAATCTCTCTTCATGTAATGCTTTTAAAGATCGTAATGTTTCCATTTTTTCATGATCTATATTCGACTGTATTTGTATCGCTTTTCTATTATTTGATGAACCTGCAACAGCTGACCATTTTTCTTTATTATTAATATATATCTTTGAAGATGAACTATTAGCATTCTTACTAAATACAATAACATCTTCCTCTTTTAAATTCAATAAGTCTTTTATTGAAAGTTCTGTTTCAGCCAATATTGCATCAATTTTCATTTTTGAACCAGACATTAGAGCATTAATATCTTTTTGTTTACTCACTTTTCTATTCTTAGCTTCTGCAAATATTTTTTCTACTATCACATTTAATAATGACTCGATATATGATATTGGGTAACAAATAGATAAAAACCCTGATTCATCATCAATTGTTATCTCAAATACAACTAAAAGTACAATCTCGTGATCTGAAATAATTTGAATTGCATTCGCATTTGTATCCATACTTTCAGTTTTAAAATTGATTGTTGCGACATCTTCCCAAGCTTTTTTAAGATGTTTTGTAATAAGTTGATAAAAATGATTAAAAACTTCTAATTCGATCTCTGTAAGTTCTTTTTCTGTAGAATCTGTTAAAGAACTATCTCCATTTCCAAGTAAATGGGCAATAATTTTATGACTAATTGCAGGGTTACACTCCATAACAATTCGACCCTCTAATGGTTTAATTGAAAGTGTATTTAAACTTGTAATTTGAGGAATTGAAAGAATAAACTCACCATAAGTCATCTGCTCAATACTATAAAGTTTTACATCAACAATTTTTCTTAACATTGCTGAAACTTCACTAATCGTTGCTCTTAACATTTTATCATGAAGAGCATTGAAAGCTTTCATCTGGTCAGCAGAAATTCTATTTGGCTTTTTAAAGTCATAAATAGCATAACTTTTATCTTTAGAAGTTGGAACTGAATCTTCAGGTATCTCTTCTAAACCACCGTCTTCATCCGCTATATCTAATAGTGCGTCTATCTCATCTTGACTTAAAAACTCTGCCATATTACTTCACCATTTCTACATCTGCATTTATTGCACCAAGATCATCTATCATTTTAATAGTTTCAATAATCTCAGTTATATTTAACTTCATAGTCTTCATAGCTTTCATTAAATCTGATACTGTAGGTTGATTTTTTGTATTTATAAGTGCATTATCTATATCAACCACTTGTACACCTGGTATTTTATCAACTTTAGCATCATCTCCAATATCAGTACCTGTATTAACAGCTGGATCAGCCCAAGCTTTATCATCTAAATTAGATTTTTTTATTCTTAATGTAAAGTTTTCTCGTGAAATTGTTACTGGACTTATTGTTATATCTGCCCCAGCAACTATAATCTCTTTTTGTGGGTCTATAATAACTTTTTTCTTCATCATACTATCAATTTCTATATTTTCAATCTCTGAAATAAACCGAATAATTGACATGTCATTAGGTTTTGCAATTTCTATTGTTCGTGTATCATATGCTGTTGCTATTTTTTTCCCAAATTTAGCATTTATTCTTTCTTCACAAAGTGCTGCAATTCTCGCATCCTGTTCTAATAAACTTAACGTTATAAAATGTTCATCTTTAAGCGAATAATCAACTTCATTTTCAACTATAGCACCTTCATATATATATCCAGTTGTTTTGGTCTCTCCTGTTGCTACAATACTACCTTGTCCTAGTGCGTAAACTTTTCCATCAACACCTTTTAATTGTGTTAATAAAAGTTGTCCACCATCAATAGATTTCGCATCACCTATAGATGCCACTTTTAACTTTAACTTATCCCCTTGTCTAGCAAAAGGAGGTAAAGAAGATGTCACCATAACTGTCGCAATATTTTTTGAACTAATAGAAGATGCAGGTATTTTTATATAAGAATTTCTTAATAAGTTTTGTAAGGATTGCATAGTGAATTCACTTTTGTCACCAGTCCCTGGAAGTCCAACAACTAAACCATGCCCAATAAGCTGGTTTTCTCGGATACCAACAATATTTGATATATCTTTAATCGTTTGACCATAAATAGTTAACGATATAAAAAAAGTCAATAAAATATTTCTCAAAATTAAACATCCTATACTATTTTTGTAATTGAAAACATTTTATCTAAACTTTAATAAATTCTAGATATAATAATTGAAAATAATTTAATAAGGTTTATTTTGAATATATATATTTATGGTGAACTATCTTTTAAAATGGAAATTCATAAAATTTTAGACCATGGAAATATTCGGTTTAAAATTGGAGATGGTGAAGTTATTGATGTTGAGTACCTTTATGATCTTGAAGAACTTATAGAAGAAGATCCTACTCAAATATTTATAATTGATCAAAATAAAATTATAGAAGATACTCTATCAACTAAAATTTTTAAATTTTTAGTACCTAAAGATGGTATAACTCAAAAGTATCTAGATCATCATGGTATGGGTGATGTTAGTATTAGAACATATAAAGACCTTATTATACATATTGAAAAACGATTAGAATCTATAGAAAATGCAAAACCAAAAGCACATGAGATAACTTCTATTGATGATATGTTAGAAGACGATACTATAGAAGCAATCAGTAAATCTTTTACTAAAGAATAAGGAACTAAACATGGATAACGAACTGTCACAATTAGATGCACTCATTGAATCAGATGTACTTGATGCTTTAGGGAAAAATTCTGAAACTACGTTAGAAGATAAAGATGTAGAGGATATAATTGATTCTACTGATACAAATAATTCTACTGATATAAATGATTCTGATGAAATTATAATTGAAGATTTTCTAGAAGATGAAAATAATGATGATATAACTGTAGAAGAAGATAAAGAAGAAAATGATAAAAATCAAAACGAAGAAGATATTAGTCTAAATGAAAATATACTTACTGAAGAACCTCTTCTTAATACTCCTTTAGAAACTCCTATTACAGTAGAAGAAAATTTAACTGGAACAAACTTAGCTAAACTTTTAAGTGAATTGTTGAATAATAAAACTATTGAGATAACAATTAAAATAAAAGAGTAACATGGACTTAATAGCAATATCACAAAGTACAGTAAAAATCATTTTACTTCTTGGTTTGCCTTCGCTTATAGTAAGTATGATTATTGGTTTAATAATTAGTATTTTTCAAGCAGTTACACAAATTAGTGATGCTTCTCTTTCTTTTGTTCCTAAAATGATTATTGTATCTATTTTTATTGTTGTTACATTACCTTGGGTTGGTGACCATATTGAAAAATATACTTTTGATCTTTGGGATATTATTATTACATTTGGAAAAACACAATGATAGAAAAAATCTATAAATTGAAACAACAACAAATCAACCAACAAATATTATTAAAACAACAACTTGTTGCTAAAATAGATACTATAAATAAAGAACTCTCAGAAACTAACCATGCACTCAATACAGCAACAGTGAATATTATGGGAGCTATTTCAGATTTTAGAGTTTTACAAATTCACAAAGATACCATGAAAGAACATATGATTCAACTTGGAAGAAAAAAATTACATTATTTACAACAAATTGAACATTATAATAATATTATAATTGATTTAAATAAAGAAAGTGAACAATTCAATTATATTCTTCAAGAACAAAAAAAAGAAAAATTAAAACAAATTATCAAACAAGAGGAATTAACATCATCTGAATATATGCAAATTAAACATATTCAAAATAAAAAGGTTGCAAATGTTTTTTAAAAAATTAGTCTTCTTACTCTTACTCATAAACCAACTTTTTGCAATTACAGTGCAACAGGGTGATTTGTACAAAGAGAAACAAGAGCTCATTGCAATTAAAGACGAATTGAATGAATTTTATGAAAAAAAAGAGTTAGAGTATCAAAAAAACAAAGTAGAACTAGAAAAAATTCAAAAAGAAATTAAAGCTGCAGAAGCAAATATTCAAAAATTAAAAGATGAAAATAAAAAAACACTTGATGAAATTAATAGAGTCATCACATCAAAAGCTATGACAATGTATGATAAAATGAAACTTGGTGTTGTAATAAATATTTTTAATGAAATGATAAATAACGGTAAAATTGATGAAGTATTTGATATAATGATACGAATGAACGACAAAAGAGTAATGAAAATATTAAAAAAATTAGATACACAAACTTCAACGTTGATAATGAAAAAAATGAGAATTTTAAAAGAAGAAACTAATAAAGAGGAGAAATAAAATGGCTGAAGAAGAAGTAGTTGCAGAGAAAAAAAGTGGTGGAAACCCAATGATGATAATTTTAATAATACTTATAATAGTCTTATTAGCAGCTGTAGGAGGAATTGGATATTTTCTTTATTCTAAAGGTATGTTAGAAGAAAAAATGGATACACCGACTGCAAAAACAGAACAAGTTAAGACTACAAAAAAAGAAGATATTGGTGAAACATATAAAGCAAACGTTGATAGTTTAGTTTTAAATATAACTGATGCAAAAGGGAGAGCAAAACTTATGAAACTCTCTTTTACAATGAAAACAACTGAACCTGCAATAGAAACTATATTAGAAGATACAAAAGCTGAAATTATAGACTCGGTAATTAGACAAGTAAGTGCAAGAAGTAGTGAAGAACTTTTAACAGTAGGTGGAAAAGCTATGTTAAAAGAAGAGATGATTGATGAAATTAACAATATACTTAATGATTCTATTCCAGAAGGTAATGATGATAGAAAAAGAAATGCTGTAGTTGATATATTTTTTACATCTTTTGTAATTAAGTAGTTAAAAATAAATAAAGGTACTCAATGGTTATAATAGTTCAAAATCACAATAAAAAAAGGGTCATGGTTAAAGCAGTGACCCTATTCTCTTTACTTGCTATGTTTTGGCTATATTTCCAACATATGAGTACTAAATTTCAAGAACAAAATATTAAACTAACAACTGAACTTGAAACTAAAAAAGAACTTGAAAGAAAATTAAATTCAAAATCTGTTAAATTAGAAGAACTACTCTACAAAGAATCTGTATTAATTACAAAACTCATTAATCAAAAGAATATTCAATCCATACAAATAGTTAAAGATAAATTACTTATTACTTGTGATTTTGGAACTAATGTTGAAGCAGTAATGATTCGATATGGAGCTGATGCAATGTTAAAAAGTACAGATGTAGATATAAAAATAGCTCTTGATATAAGAACTATTGTGGAGAATAAATATGAAAGTTAAGTTTTTACTTATATTAATAATATCAATTTTATTTGTTGGATGCGCTGAGAAAAAACAACTTACTTTAGATACAAAACCACCAACCCAGGTAATAAAACAAGTTGAACCTATACAAAAGAAAAAAGGCACTTTATATTCTAGAAAAGGTGCTTCTTTATTTGCAGATAAAAAAGATTTACAAGTGGGAGACATCGTTCAAATACTTATTTCTGAAACTTTAACAAATGATTCAACAAATGATAAAACAACTACAAAATCAAATAGTACTGGAATAAATGGTGGATTAATTTCACCTTCTTCAACAACTACCGCAAATACAACAGCAAAAATTGATAGATTAAATGGATTATTAGGAATAGGAGTTAGTGGTTCGTCTAATAATACTTTTAAAGGAACAGTTACGTCTAGTATTGATGAAGAGTTTATAACAACTATTTCAGCAATAATAGAACAAACTTATCAAAATGGAAATTATTTTGTAAGAGGTACAAAAGAACTACTAATAAATGGACAAAAACAAACAATAGAAATTAGTGGTGTTATTAGACCTTACGACATTGAGGTTGATAATACAATCAAATCAGAAAAACTAGCAAACTTAAAAATTTTATATGATAAAGAGGGTGATGAAACAGATGCTTTAGAGAAACCTTGGGGTAGTAAACTAATAGAATCTATATCTCCTTTTTAAACTAATTTTAAGAATTGTTGTATTAAGATGTTATAATCAAATAGGGGTATAAAAATGTTGAACATATTAAATGTAGCACAAACTGGACTTAAAGTTGCTCAAACACAAGTTGAAAATGTTATGAACAACATTGCAAATGAGAATACTGCTGGCTATAAGAAGAGAGCTGTTGATGTTTCGGAACTGTCACATGCAGACTCTCGGATAACAGGTCGAGGTATAACAATTGATGGTGTTTCACGATCAACAAATATCTATATGTACCAAAACTTAATAAGAGAAGAAGCAAAACTGTCAGATACCTCAACATTAAACTCAATGTTAGCTGATATAGAGTCGATATTTTCAGAAACAGATGATTCTGGATTATCTGCGGATTTAAATAGATACTTTTCATCTATTGAAAATTTAAGAACAAGTCCACAAAATGAAATTTATAAAAATGACACAATTAACAATGCGGAAAGTTTAGTTTTAGATCTTAAAACATTATACGAATCAATTGAAGCAAAAGAAAATGGAACCCTTACCGAAGTTAAGGATGTTGTTGCCGAGGTTAACAGTATATTATCAAACATTGGAGATATTAGTAAACAAATTCAAGATAGTACTGGTGGAGAACCGAATGATTTACTCGATAAAAGAGATGCACTAGAGTTAGAACTTGCAAAATATATTGATGTTGAAATATTTAGAGGAGATAGCTACCAAATAAAAATTGGAGGTGCTACCGCTGTTAGATTTGACACGAATGTACATCAACTCAATTTAATAGAAAACTATATACCTCAAAAAGATGTCTATGCATTACGAAACCCATCTGGTATTACAGTTATTGATCCGGTTACACAAGATTACCAAAGTACAATTAAAAATAATTTTACATCATTTGCTGCCCCTGTATCAGAAGAACAAACTATGAATTTATCTGGAACAGCTACTGCACCAGTTGTATTCTTAGGAACTACTGTTGCTGGTTCTTTAGCAGGAGATGATGCAGCTACTACAGTCACAAACATTGTTGCTGATAAAGCAAATATTATTAGTACTTGGAATGCATCACACCCTGATCAAGAAATTAAAGATATTGCAGATAATGGTGGTGGACAATTATTAATTACTTATGAAGATTTTGAAGGAGATGTACCAGCAATTGGAAATGCTGAAAGCAATGGTATTGTTTTTACTGGAAGTTTAGAATCAGTTAAAGGTCTTAGAGATAGTATTACATATACTTTAGATAATACTTACTCTGTAACTGTAACAATAGGTGAAACTATTTATGAAGCAGATGGAGTTACACCAGCAGATATAGATGGATTAGGAAACAGTGTAGTAACAGCTGATAACATTATTCAAGCACTTGTATATCAAATAAATCAAAATCAAGATATTGGTGGAAAAATCACAGCATATAATGGTAACTATGAATTGGATGAAAATGGAAATAAAATTTTAACTAGTAATCCACTTCATTCAAAATATGTTGCACCAGCACCTAATTATGTTGATAGATATTTAGTAATAGAAGCTAACGTAGATGGAGAAGCTGGTTCATTTGTGGGTGAAGTCTTAATAAATGATAGTGATATTCCTGGAACAACAAATAGAAGAGCAAATATTGAAAAAAATGAAAATGTAAGTGTTGTTGGTACAGATGATATTCATATTGAAGTCTATGATAAAGAGATAAACATTACTGGTGGATCACTGAATGCTATGTTAGAAAATATTAAAACTGACTCAGGAAATAATCTATTTAATAAATATAAAGAGATGCTTGACAACTTTGCAAAAGCATTATCTGATTTTACTGATTCTTATATAGAGCATGATGATGGAACATATGTATATGGTACAGATGCTGTCAGTCTCAATGCTGACGCGGATAAAGGCGTTGGAGTTAATTTATTTTCTGGGGCAAGTGTAAAAACACTCACTTTTAACAGATCTTCATTAAATAATTTAACTCAAGAGAAATTAGATTACTTAGCTGACTTACAATGGAAAGAAAATATTGATTTTGATGGTACTGGACTTAATACAGAATCATTCTCAAGTTATTTTCAAACTTTGAGAGTAGTTGTAGCAGATGATAGAGAAAGTGTAATATTCAATGAAGAAGCACAAGGTGCTGTAAGAGAATCTTTACAATCTAGTTACGATGCCATAACAAAAGTTGATAAAGATGAAGAAATGGTTGAACTTATTAAGTTTCAATCTGCATATGAAGCAAATGCAAAAGTAATAACAGTGATTGATGAAATGTTACAAACATTGTTAGGTATAAAAAGTTAATTAAAATCCAAATAAGGAGGATATTATGGCAGATTATGATTATAGTACAGTTGGAGCATTTAATACAGGTAATGCTTCATCATTAAACGGGGATGTAATTACTAAACTAAGAGCTGCTGAAGAAAAAGCTGTTCTTGATCCGATTGATACAAAATTGGAAAATTTAGATCTTGAAGTAGAAAAAATTGCTGAAATTGAAGCAAAAATGACAGAGTTTTTAAATACTGTTAAACCTTTTGACTTATATAGTTCGACAAATAATGCATTTGAACAAATATCAGCTACGACAACTGGTTCATCTGCTGTATTTGATGCAACAGATGTAGGTTCATTAAAAGAGGGAACGTATCAGGTAAACGTAACACAAATTGCCCAAAAAGATGTTTGGCAATCAAATGTAATGACATTAGCTGAAACTGAAGCTATTCTTGGTGCTGAAACACTAAATATTAATGGTGAGGTGTATGATACAACTGGCTTAACTTTAGAACAATTAGTGGAAAAAATTAATTTGGGAAGTGCGGCTACAGCATCTGTAGAACAAATAGGTGATGACAGTTATAGACTTGTATTAAAAAGTGCTAATCCAGGAATAGCTAATGCACTTACAATCTCTGGAACTGCAGCTACAACTTTAGGATTTAATGATCCTACAGATACAGATGGAGATGGAACACCTGATAATCATACATTAACTGCTCAAAATTTAAAAGCAACTGTAGATGGAATAGCATATGATGTTTCCTCAAATAGTATCCAAGTTGATGGTAATCTAAAAATTACAGCAGCTGAGATTGGTACATCGACACTAAGTATTACTAGAGATGATAGTTATGTTATTCCTGCAATTCAAGAGATGGTTGACGCATATAATGAATTGAGTACTTTAATTACAGATGAAATTTATGATACAGAAACACCTCTTAATGATACATCATCCTTAAGAGATTTATTAAGTAATTTAAAATCCCTCTTTATGGATTCATATGGAGTCAATGATGGTAATGCTGTAAACTTAGGATTTACATTTGATTTAGATGGTCAACTAAGTGTAGATACGGATGTATTGGGAGAAGCTTTAACAAATGACTTTGATGCTGTAAAAGATTTCTTTCTAGGTGTTGCTGAAGATAAAGGGTTTGGAACAACATTAAAGGAATATATTGATGATTTAAATTCATATACTGGATTTTTCTCAACATATACAGATGATATGACAAGTCGAAAAACAACACTAGATGAAGAAAGAGAACAAACTGTAGAAAAACTTGATACAAAGTATGCAACTATGGTTGCACAATTTACAGCTTATGCTTCAATTATATCTCAAATGGAGTCTTCATTTAGTGGATTACAAATGATGATTGAACAATCAACATCTTCTAACTAATTGTTACATACTTAATATAGTTTAAGTATTAATGTAATATAATCTTCAAATATAATTATTTGGAGATTTTGATGGGACTAGATGTATATAACCAACAAGCGGCGACAACTGAAGATCCGTATATGTTGATACTAAAGCTTTATGAAGGCTTATTAAAATATCTTGCGTTCGTTGAAAAAGCAATTGAAGAGAATAACGTAGAAGAAAAATTTGACTATATTAATCGTTCAATTGCTATCTTTGATGAATTAAGAAATATCCTTGATTTTGATGGTGGAGATGTTGCATATTATCTTGATGGTTTATATCTTTATCAAATAGAGACTTTATTTAGTGCTGGAGTTGATAATAATTTAACTGCTATTGCTCAAGTAAAAAAAGTTGTTAAAGGACTAATTGAAGCGTGGAAAGAAGAAACTGGTCTCTAAAGGCTCTAAAAAGTCTACGATATCTTGACTCACTAGAAAGTGATGAAAGAGCCATTGCTTTACAAAAATGGGTAGAAACCTACCTTGTGAATAATCAGATAGAAGATTTCAATTTAGAATTAAATGATCTTGAAACGCTATCTGAACTGTTCTATAAAAATATATCTTTTCTCAAGAATCATAGAGAAAAAATGAAAATTCAAATAGATGAACAGAAAAAAATACGAGAATTTTTAGTATAAATTTTCCTTATCTAGTTCTCATATTACCACCAAACTATTGCTATAATTACTGTTGATATAATTGCTAGAATATTGAAGGCTATTCCATAACTTGCCATATCTTTAATACTTAAAACTTTACTACTCATGGCTATTGCATTTGGTGGCGTTGCAATAGGAAGCATAAAGGCATAACTGGCACAAATCGTTGCAACCATTAATAATAAAGTTGTATCAATATTCGAAGCTAAACCTAATGAATAAATTATTGGAAGTGCTATTGAAATAAGTGCTGTATTACTCGTAACTTCCGTTGTAAATGTTATCATAGTTGCTACAATTAATATTAATATAATAGGATTTAACTGCGTTAAACTTAAAAGCATTTCTGAAATAGATTGAGCTAAACCTGTTCCAGTAAATGCAGCAGCGATACTAAATCCTGCACCAAATAAAAACATAATATCAAATGGTATTTTTTTACTATCAACCCAATCTAAAAAACCAATTTTTGGTAACATCATAGCAAGTCCAAAGCTTAACAGTATTCCAGCTTCACTAAATTTAAAAAATGAATTTATAAATAATATCACAATTAATAAAGCTAAAATTTTTAATAATCTTTTTTGCTCTTTATTAAGTTCTTTCATTGTCACGATATTTTCTACACTTAAATGTGTTGCACCTAAAGACAGAACGTATGGAACAAGTGTAAGCATAATAATAGCTAAAGGCAATGTTTTAAACATCCATGTAATAAATGTCAAAGTTTCTAATTGATTCTCTTGTAAAAATCCCATTAAAATCAAATTTGGTGGTGTACCTATAGGTGTTATAATTCCACCTATACTAGCACCATATGCTACAGCTAATACAAATCTAATTTTTAATTTAATTGTATCTGTTAAAAAGAGTGCTATTGGCATAAGTAGTAATGCTGTGGTTGTATTTGATAATAAAGAACTTAAAAATGCAGAGGTAATTGCTAAAGCAAATATTATTCCTCTTACATTTGCAGGAAAAATATTTAATAATTTATGTGCAATTACTTTATGTAATCCTATTTTTTCAACAGCAATTGCTAATAAAAATCCTCCTAAAAATAAAAATATTATAGATTTAGAATAATTAGCAGTTGTTACATTTGTGCTAAGTATATCAAAAGCAGGAAAAAGAATAATAGGTAAAAGAGATACAACACCTAAAGGCAAAGCTTCATTTGTCCACATAGCTACTAAAAATATTACTATAGCTACTAACCTAGCTTGTATCTCATCAAAAATGAACCCAGCAGTAAAATATCCTAATAAAGCAACAACGACTGAGATAAGAATATTTTTATAACTACTATCCATTTAAATCCTAATATTAATAATTTAATCCAACAGCATCTCTTATAACTCTTAATTTCTCTTGAGCTACTTTTCTTGCTTTTGAGGCTCCATACTGTAATATTTCTTTTACTTCATTTGGATTATTTAAATAATATTCTCTTTTATCTGTATATGGAGCAAAATGTTCATTTATTTTATCTAGTAAAGCTAATTTAAAATGTCCATATCCTTCACCAGGAGTTGCATATCTTTTTTGCATTTCTTGTAACTCAGCTTCATTCATAAATAGTTCACATAATTTATAAACATTGCAAGTCGCATATTCTTTTGGTTCGTGAAGTTCTTTAGAGTCTGTTACTATTTTCATAACTTGTTTTTTGATAGTTTTTGTACTTCCAAACATATCTATAGTATTTCCATAACTTTTTGACATTTTTGCACCATCTGTTCCAGGAACTGTTGCAACAACTTCATCAACTTTAGCTTCTGGCATCACTAAAATATCTCCATATGCATTGTTAAATGTGTTTGCAATATCTCGTGTAATTTCTACATGTTGAATCTGATCTTTTCCTACAGGAACAATATTTGAATCAAATAACAAAATATCTGCAGCCATCAATACAGGATATGACAATAACCCATGATTTGTTGCAAATCCTCGTGCTGTCTTATCTTTATAACTATGTGCTCGCTCTAGCAATCCCATTGGAGTGTGATTTGACAATATCCAATAAAGTTCTAAAACCTCTGGAACATCACTTTGAACCCAAAATGTTGATTTCTCTGGGTCCATTCCCAAACTTAAAAAGTTTACAGCAGCCTCAAATATATTTTTTTGTAATATTTCTTTATCAGCAACTGAGGTCAATGCATGATATGAGGCAATAAAAGCAAAGAGTTCTCCATCATTTTGAGACTCTACCATCTTTTTTATCATACCAAAGTAATTACCTATATGTATTGTACCACTTGGTTGTATTCCACTTAATATTCGCAAAAATTAATCCTTAGTAAATTTTCGATATAATACCGTAAATTTATGGAGAGTAAGATGAAGCAATTTTTCAGGTACCTTTTTGTAGGTGCTTTAGCATTAATACCTTTATTCGTGGTTATTCAATTAGTCTTTTGGGTAAAATCATTAATGTTACAATTGTTTGATTTTGTTTCATCTTATACAAATAGTGGACTTTATACATTTGCAATACTTGTCATTATTGTAACTTTATTAGTATTTATAGGTGCATCTCTAGAAAAAGCTGGTAAATCTTTTTTTATTTCAACTATTGATAGACTGCTAGAAAAAGTCCCTGCAATTGGTACAATTTATTCTATCTTAAAAAAAATCACAGAATTATTTAAACCAAATAGTAAAGATGTAAAAAAAGAAGTTGTACTCGTTGAATATCCAAAAGATGACCTTTGGGTACCATCTTACGTATTAAGTAAACATGAAAATATCTATGTAGTATTTGTTCCAACTAGTCCAAATCCTACTAGTGGATATACAGTTATTGTAGATAAAAGTAAAGTCAAAGCCACCACGCTAACAGTGGCCCAAGCTAGTCAATTTATAGTAAGTATGGGTGCTGATTTTATAAAAAAAGAAGAAATTACAGAAATTATTAACGAACATATACAAAACAAAGGAAAATTATAAAATGATAGATAAAAAACTTTTAGAAAAAGAATTTGATACAGTTGCGACTGCTTTAGAAAAAAAAGGTGTTTCAAAAGAGATATTAGAAGATTTAAAAAATAGAACAATTAATACAAAATCTAAAAGACAAAATATGGAAGCTGTACAGGCTGAACAAAAACAACTATCAAATCAATTTGGAGCTTATAAAAAAGAAGGTTTAGATATAGCTCCATTAAAAGAGCAAATTGATAAGTTAAAAGATGAAAAACAAAAATTAGAAGATGAAGTGAGAGCTGATGAATTAGCAATTGACAACATCATTATGGGTATTCCAAATATGCCAGATGATTCAGTGCCAATTGGAGCTGATGAAAATGAAAATATTGTATTAGAAGTAATTGGGAAAAAGCCAACATTTACTTTTGAACCAAAAGAGCATTGGGAACTTGGTGAGAACAATGGAATGATTGATTTCACTAGAGGTGTAAAATTAGCAAAAAGTAGATTCTCTGCACTTAAAGGTATTGGGGCAAGACTAGAAAGAGCTTTAATCAACTATTTTCTTGATTTTAATCGAGAACGAGGATTTGAAGAGTGGTATGTTCCATTTATGGCAAATACAAATACTCTTGAAGGAACTGGTCAATTACCAAAATTTGGAGATGATTTGTTTAAAATTGAGGGGGAAGATTTATACCTTATCCCAACAGCTGAAGTATGTTTAACAAATCTTTACAATGACGAAATTATTCCAGAAGAAGAGTTGCCTTTACTTCTTACATCGTATACTCCTTGTTTTAGAAAAGAAGCAGGAAGTGCTGGAAGAGATACAAGAGGGATGATACGGCAACATCAATTTGATAAAGTAGAAATGGTAGCTATTACTAAGCCAGAACAATCAGAGGAAGTATTCGATAAAATGGTACAGTGTGCTAGTGATTTACTTGCATCATTAGGATTAGCTCACCAAAAAGTTCAATTATGTACTGGTGACTTAGGATTTAGTGCATCAACAACTATAGACCTTGAAGTATGGTTACCTGGACAAAATACATATAGAGAAATAAGCTCTATTTCAAATACTAGAGAATTTCAAGCACGTAGAGCAAAAATAAGATTTAAAGATGGGAAACAAAATACATTGTGTCATACATTAAATGGTTCTAGTTTAGCTGTTGGGAGAACACTCGTTGCAATAATGGAAAATTATCAACAAGAAGATGGAAGTATTAAAATACCTCAAGTTTTAGAAAAATATATGTAAAAAAAGGGTAACAAACGATAAATTGATCGTTTGTTACCCTTTAAAATATTAATTTTTACTATTCTTTAGATTCAAAGATTTCTATTTTTTCTATAATATCACCCTGTTTTATAGAATCAAGAACTTCAAAACTTTCTTTATCATTAGGTTCAATTCCACCAAAAACAGTATGCCCACCATCAAGATGTGGACAAGGAACAAAACAAATAAAAAATTGACTTCCACCAGTATTTGGACCAGCATGTGCCATAGATAAACTTCCTTTTTTATGTACTTGACCTTCCCCTTTTGTTTCACACTCAATTGCCCACTCTGGACCACCAGTACCAGTTCCTAGTGGACAACCACCTTGTGCCATAAATCCTTCAATTACTCTATGAAAATTTAAACCATCATAAAAACCATCATTTGCTAAATACGCAAAATTTGCAACAGTTGTAGGAGTAAATTCAGGTGTTAACTTAGTCCATATTACACCTTTAGAAGTTGTAAACTTCGCATATTGTAATTTATCTAATTCCTCTTTTGATAAATCATACTCTTTTAATTCTTTTCGACCAAATCCAAACATATTTTTTCCTTTTTAATTTATTTCATGAAGCTCTTTAAATAAATAAGCTTCTACTATATCTTCTATTGATTTTTGTAATGGAGCAACTAAAATAGCAATACCCTCTTCCATAAAAGGCCATACATATTCTTTTTGACTATTTACAATAAGTACATCTACCCAATCACTAATTTCATCTCTAGATTGGTAAAACTCTGACTTTACAATTTTTCCTTCTGTAAGTTCTAATAGTAACCAATAATTTACATTATCTAAAGAAACGATTTGTGCTTCTTCAATATCACTATCATCTACTGGTATTAATAAATTCATAAATACACTTCCTTTGTAAAAGAGGAATTATATGAAATATTTATAAAATACTCCTTAGACAATTTACTTAAGCTCATCATCAAGAACCTTTATCCCCTCATTTACTAAAGAATCTATCGAAATAAATATATCACTAGAATCATTTAATATTGAATCAAACTCTCTAGCATCTTCTGATAAAACATTGAATGAACTTACAGTTTTTAAAGCCACTATCAGATTATTCCCTTTTGTAATAGAGTTATCAAGTTTTTCAATATTGCGTTCAATATTTATAATATTTTTTGCCATTAATTTAGCTTTATTTTTACTAAATTCCTTCATTCTCTCTTTTAGTACTTCATCATTTTGAATTTGATCTAAATTTTCATCAAGTTTTTCAACAAAGTTTTCTGTTTCTTCTTTATAAATTTCAAACTTTTCTTTTAAGACAATAACTTCATTTTGTGCTTTTCCCCATTTCTTTATAAACTCTTTTGTAGATTCATTTTTAAAAACATATTTCACTTTTTTTGCTTCTTCTTTAGCTTCTATTGCCTCTTGATATGTCTTTTTTACTGTATCTTTTTGAGTCGAGAAATCTTTAATTGCATTTTTAAAGTCTACTAAATATTTAGGAGTATCTTTATAAATATAATTATCTTGCACATAACCCCATACATAATATCCTACTATTAGTAAGATTATAATTTGAAAAGTTGAAATTCCTTTTTTAAAATTCAATGGTATTTTATTCACCATTATTACTACTTTGTTTCATATGAATATCCATTTGTGGATAAGGGATAGAAATATTCTTTTCATCAAATCTTAATTTTACTTTCTCCATAGTATCAAATTTCACTCCCCAGTAATCATCACTTTTTACCCAAGCTCTCGTTACAAAGTTCACACTGCTATCTGCTAATTCATATACTGCAACAAATGGTTCTGGATCCTTTAAAATACGCTCATCACTATGTAATACTTCCAATAATGTTTCTTTTGCTAGTTTCAAATCTGCATCATATCCAATACCAAATATTGCATCTACTCTTCTTGTTTCTTTTCTTGAATAATTTGTAATATTATCCCCTATTACTTTGGAGTTTGCCACTATGATAATTTTATTATCTCCTGTTTTTAATATTGTATTAAATATATTAATCTCTTCTACAAAACCAGATGTTCCACCTGCTTCTACAAATTCTCCAACTTTTATTGGTCTAAATATAATTATCATAACACCCGCACTTATATTTGATAATGTACTTTGAAATGCCAAACCTACTGCTAAACCTACTGCTCCTAATATTGCTATAAAAGATGTAGTTTGAACGCCTAATTGTCCCAATGCAGACAATGTAACAAGAACTAATAGAATACCATAAAGTACACTTGATAAAAACTTCTCTAATGTAGCATCTATCTGACCTGTTTTATTTAAACTTTTTAAACTTATATCAGTAATCCATCTTGCAAGTTTTTTACCAATAAAAAATATTGCTAAAGCAATAATAACCTTCATCATAAATTCTGTAATCATTTGTTCTCCTTTTATTTAATTATTTGAGCTTCTACTCTTCTATTTTTGGCTTTACCACTAACTGTTTCATTTGTTGCAATTGGTTTTGATTCACCATATCCTTTAAATGAAACTCTCTCTTTATTTAATCCAAGTTCAATTAATTTATCCATAACTGCTTTTGCTCTTTTTATTGAAAGGTTCATATTGTATGACTCACTTGCAGTTGCATCAGTATGTCCATTTATTACTGCTTTATATTTTGTCATCATATTCATAAAATCAACAAATTTTGTAAGTTTTGCTATGTCTTCTTTTTTTATATCATATTTATCTACATCAAAATTCACGTCAAATGTATAATCAATCGCACATCCATTAACATCTACACTACAACCTTCTAGAGTATTTGGACATTTATCATTTGTATCAAAAACTCCATCATTATCTCTATCTAGTGCAACAACAACTGATTGCTCTTCTTTCGTTTCTTCTTTCATTTTTGTTGGAGTTTCAACTATTTTTTCTTGCTTTATTACTTCTTTTTTTGCTCCCTCACCAAAAGAATATCCCACTCCAACTGTATAAATCATCTCATGTTGCACGCTATGTTCTAAATTTATTTGATCTCGAACTTCAGCCCGCAATGAAACTATATCATTTAAAAAATATTTTACACCAATCCCAATATTTGCAACAATAGAATCATTTGCTTTTAAATACTCTTTACTAAAATCTTCATATCCAATACCTACTAATCCATAAGGAACAAAACTTTCAAAATTCTTGTAACTATGTATAAAATTGACAGAGTATCTATTTATATCTGTCTCTAAAACTGTATTTTCATAATCTACATTTTCACTTCTTTCATAAACAAATTCAATTGTATCAAACATTTTCTCTAATATTAAATTATTTTCTATACCAAATCGTATACCATAATTTGCATGATCATCTAGTTTCATATCGCCTTCTGCTTTTGTTCCTCCAGCAGTTATACTTACTTCATATGGCTGTGGTGTAGCCAGTAATAAACTTGTTAACGAGACCCCTATCAATGCTATTTTTTTCATATCTAATCCTCACTTTATATAATATAATTGTAGCAATAGTTTTATAAATATATTAGTTTATTTAAAATTTATTGGATTGTATTTTTTGTTTTATATTTACTATAAAATTAATTTATTTTGGTACAATATATCACATTTAAATAAGGATATATACATGAAAAAAACATTATTACTGTTAGGAACTTTTTTTGTTCTCATTACTTTAGCAGGCTGTGGTGAAGAAACAGCAGGTGATAAACTTGACAAAGCTATGGATTCAACTAAAGAAGCGACAAGTGATGCATTAGATAGTCTTAAAAAAGCTGTTAATAAGTAAATCTTTTATGCAGTAAAAATTCTTTCTACTGTTATTTATTTTAATAAGTTTTATGATTTTTTTTATATAAGAAAAGTACTCCTCCCAGATACCTAAACACACCAAAGATAAAGGTTCCTTGCTGTATTCCTACCCTGGGGAGTTGCCTTTAAAGTTAATTGTAAAGGTCTAAGAGAAGCAGTCAAAATACTTATATATTCTCAATGCTTACCTTATAAAGTAGAGACGCAATTGTAATGAAATTTATATTAAGAGTAGTTTAAGTCGAACTAGTAGTATAGCTACTAGTTCTATAGTGTTTTAGAATCCGCTCATTTGAACATAAGTTGAAATCATATCTAAAAGCGGGTCTATATATATTATTGATGTTATAGTGATAATTGCAGATACCCCTATTACAGTTTTTAAAGGTTTATTTGCATTACCCATAAATTCTATTCTATCATCTTCTTTTGCATCTTTTAGGAACATATATACGATTAATTTTAAATAATAATATGCTGCAATTGCTGAGTTTAAAGCCATAATTAATGCAAGTATAATATATCCACCATTTACTGTTGCGCCAATTAAGTACATTTTTCCCCAGAATAAACTAAAAGGAGGTATTCCTGCTAAACTTAATAGAAATAATCCCATTATAGTAGCAGGTACTGGAGCTATTTTAATAAGTCCAGAGAATTTTTCAAAAGGATGATCACTTTGAAATCCATGATCATTTTTTGTTCTATTTACCCATAACATTGCAAATGCACCTAAGTTAGTAAATGTAAATAATATCCAGTATAAAAATAAACCTTCTGTAGCCTGAGTTGTACCAACTAAAATAGCGCCCATAACAAAACCAGCATGAGATACTGATGAATATGCTAACATTCTTTTAACGTCTGTTTGTACTAATGCAATCATATTTGGTAATGTCATTGTTGTAACAACAATAATATATAATACCATCTCAATCCATGCATTATCTACACTTACAAAGATTTCAAAAAATCTTAATGCAACTACAAATGCTGCAATTTTAGGTACAATTGACATATATCCTGCAAGTGCAGAACTACTTCCTTCATAAACATCAGGAGCCCATGTGTGAAATGGAACTAAAGAAAGTTTAAATCCAAGTCCACCTATAATAAATACAACTCCTAATAATACTATTGGATAATTTGCAAAATCAGATGCAACTAAAGAAGCTGATATTTGTCCTAATTCCACACTTCCTGTTAAACCATAGAATATCATAGAACCAAAAGCAAAGAAACCTGCTGCTAATGCACCCATTGTAAAGTATTTAATAGCAGCTTCTGTCGATTTATCTCTATTATGCATTGCAATAAGAGTATAAAGTGCCATAGATGCTGTTTCAAGTCCAACAAAAATTAATATCAAGTTATCTGATGCAACCATAAATTGGAAACCAGCTACCATAAATAAAAATAATGCAAAATACTCTGGATATCTATACTCATGGAATCTTTGTTGAGATAAAGCTAAAATTATAAATAAACCAGAAGCTACTAATATAATAATTTGTGAAAGGATAGATATGCCATCCATTAACATTACATCAAAGAAACCTCTAGTAGCTCCACTATACCCAATTAGTGTACCTAAATCTATTAAGATAACTAATATACTTAACATAACATATAATGATTTATGTAAGTTTTTTGTCATTAAATCTATACATAATATAACTAACGCACCAACAATCGCAACAAGCATTGGTACTAATGATGGTAGATTTAATGCTTCAAAATCTATTGAAATTGGCTCAATCATTATTTTGTCTCCCCTATTGTATTTACTGTTGCAATTTTAGCTTTTGCCTCTGGTGTAACAGATTTAAGATACATAACCTGAACAAGTTGTTTTACTGATTTATCAACAGGTTCTAAGATAGGTTTTGGATATACACCTAAATATACTACTAACATTACTAGTGGTACAAGTGCTGCGACCTCTCTACCTTTTATATCTTGTAGTTTTTCATTAATTGGATTTGTAATTGGTCCAAAAAATGTTTTTTTGTAAAGTACTAACATATAAACTGCACCTAAAATTATTGTTGTTCCTGCAATTCCTGTTAAAACTGGTGATACAGCAAAAAATCCAAGTAAACTTAGGAACTCACCAACAAAACCAATTGTAAGTGGTAATCCAACTGATGCCATAAGCATAATTCCAAATATTGTTGCATACATAGGCATTACTTTCGCTAAACCACCAAACTCATTCATCATTTTAGTATGTCTTCTATCATAAATTACACCTACTAACATGAACAGTGCACCAGAAACAATACCATGAGATATCATTAAAAATATTGACCCTCCAATACCTTCAACATTTAATGCAAAAATACCAAGTATAATTACACCCATGTGTGATACTGATGAGTATGCAATCACTTGTTTTATATCTTCTTGAGCATAAGCAACAAGTGCTGTATAAACAATAGCAACTATTGCTAAAATTGCCATAGGTATCATCATAGCAACACTTGCATCTGGAAATAAAGGTAATGAGAATCTAATAAATCCATATGTTCCCATTTTTAGTAAAATTGCTGCAAGAATTACAGAACCTATTGTTGGTGCTTGACCATGTGCATAAGGAAGCCATGTATGAAATGGCACCATTGGTACTTTAATAGCAAATCCTAGGAAAAATGCAACAAATAACCACATCTGCATATCTATTGGAAGCATCATCATATTCCAGTCTAAGATACTAAAACTCCAGTTTCCTGTTGTTTGAAAATATACATATCCTAAATATAACATACCAACAAGCATTACTAATGAACCTGTAAATGTATATAAGAAAAATTTGATTGATGCATAAATTCGAAGTTTTCCTCCCCATGCACCAACAATATATAACATAGGGATTAGTGATAGTTCCCAAAATACATAAAATATAATTGCATCAAGTGCAACAAACACTCCTACCATTGTCATTTCTAAAAATAACACTGTTAAAATAAGATTTTTTAAATCTCTTTTTTCTGTTAATCCAATAATAGAAATCATAGTCATAAATGTTGTCATTAAAATTAAAAATAATGAAATGCCATCTACACCTAAATTATATGCAATACCATATTGTGAAATTACTGGTATAAATTCACTAAACTGCATACCTGCATAGTTAGAATCAAAACTAGCCCACAAAAAGCAAGAAAGTAGAAACTCAATTGCTGTAACTGTAATCCCATAAGTTCTTATTGCATCTTTATGTACCATAAACCCCATAACAGCTGCAAATGCTGGGAAAAATATTAAAATTGATAAAATGTGTTCCATTTACCTTCCTTCCTTACTTCAAATTGCCAAAAACTACAACTAATATGATAAGAATAAATATACCTATTCCCATCCATTTTAAAGCTTTTGATAAGTTACCTGATTGCATAGAAGTTCCAGCTTCTCCACCACCATAAATACCTTTTGCAATACCATCTACAATAGTATCAATAATTTTTAAATCAATCTCTTTCCAACTAAATTCAGATAATTTTGTATAAGGTTTACTTACTGCTGCTTCCCAAAAATGTGGTAAATAATATTGATTTGCTAATACTTTATAACAAAATCTATTTTTCATTTTTTCACTGTAATATGTACCATCTTTTTTAAATTTCACTACAGCAAATATAATACCACCTAATGCAATAGCAGTTGTTACTGCAATTAGTGAATAAAATACTGTTGGATTCACATGAATATCAAGTGGTGGTAATACTTTAGTTACCATCTCTACAAATTGATGTTCAAACCATCCTGCACAAATTGCTAAGATTGCTAACGGTGACATAGCAGCAATTACAAATGGATATGTTTCATGTGGATGTACTTTTGCATGATCATAATTTTCTTTTCCATGAAATACATACATTACAAGTCTAAATGAATAAAAGGCTGTTAAACCTGCTGTTATCCATAATACTGTCCATAAAACATATGCATGACTTCCATAAGCAACTTCTAAAATTAAATCTTTTGAGAAGAAACCTGCTAATGGGAAAATACCTGCAAGTGCTACTGAAGCTATTGTCATAATTAATGCTGTTTGTGGCATATGTTTAGCTAAACCACCCATTTTTTTAATATTAATCTCATCATTTGTTGCATGCATAACATTACCTGCACCTAAGAATAATACAGATTTAAAGAATGCATGAGTTGCAAGGTGGAATAATGCTACCCAGTATGCACCAAGACCAGCTGCAACAAACATATATCCAAGTTGTGATAATGTTGAGAATGCAATAATTTTCTTCATATTAGTTGCAACTAATGCCATTAATGCTGCACCAATTGCTACAAATGCACCTAGACTAGCTATAAAATATCCAACTTCAGGAATAACTGTGAATATCTCATTTGCTCTAATTACTAAATATACCCCTGCTGTTACCATTGTTGCAGCGTGAATAAGTGCTGAAACTGGTGTTGGACCTTCCATAGCATTTGCAAGCCATGTATTAAATGGAAACTGTGCTGATTTACCCATAGCACCTATAAAAAGAAAAGCTCCAATTGCTACTATTAAACCATGATCAAGTGTTCCAATTTGTGAAAATACAACATTATATTGTAAAGAACCAATATTCCAAAAAATTAAGAACAATCCAATCAACATACCAAGGTCAGCAACTCTATTCATAATAAATGCTTCATTTGCCGCCCATGATGGAGATTTTGAAGAGTATGGTGATAATGTAGAATATGGTGATTCTTCAATATTTTTACTTCTTTTAATATCTTCTTTATGATACCAAAATCCAATTAGTCCCCAAGAACAAAGACCAACTCCTTCCCAACCTATAAATAATCCAGCAAAGTTATCAGACATAACAAGAATCATCATTGAGAATACAAACGCTGATAACCAAGCAAAAAATCTATTAAAACTTTTATCGTGATCCATATATCCTATTGAATGAATATGTACCATTGTTGAAACGATTGTAACAACTACCATCATAACAACACTTACTTGATCAACAACAAATCCAAAAGGAATATCAACATTACCTATAACAATCCAATCTAACATTTTCACATGAACAATTGATTCTGTTAGATAAACATGCATCAATAAACTAATTGATGCTATTAATGAAACTGCTAAAAGTGCAGAAGTGATAACACCTACAAACAATTTCTTTGGACTATTACCAAATAGTGCTGCAAATAATGATCCAACAAGTGGAGCAAAAAGTGCAATATATAAATAACTCTCCATACCTCTATCCCTTCATACTTTGTAATGAATCTAAGTTAATATTATTGTTTCGTTTAAACCACAATACTAAAAGACCTAGACCTATTGCTACTTCACTTGCCGCAATTGCAATAATAAAAAATGCAAACATTTGACCAGTTAAATCTCCATGAAATTTAGAAATTGCAGCCATTCCAATATTTACTGCATTTAACATAATCTCTGTTGAGAAAAATAACATCAGTAAATTTTTTCTTCTTAATGCTCCATACATACCTATCATAAAGATAATTGTACTTAGTATTAAATAATCATTTAATGTTACACTCATTTAATATCCTTTGCTATCTCTGTATCTGTTTTATGGTTATCAATCTCTTGCTCTGTTAATTGAGTAATTGAAATATCCATTTTTTTACCAGCAAGTATAATTCCACCTATCATAGCTACAAGTAACATAACTGCAGCTACTTCAAAAGGAACAAGGTATTTTGTAAATAATACTAAACCGATATCTTGTGTATTTCCATATGCTTCATGTATTGGATAATGTGCTGTTGCATTTGCACCAATAATTGGAGCCATAAATATTGCTACTACTAATAATGCAATAATTCCTGTCATCATAAATGTTACTCTTGGATTTGCTACTGATTCTTTTACATCATTTATTGAATCAAAAAACATCATACCAAATGCATATAAAGCCATTACAGCCCCTGTATATACAACAATTTGTACTGCACCTAAAAATTCAGCTCCTAAAAGGAAGAAAAATGCTGATATAAATATCATCCCAGCTGCCAGTGAACTTAAAGCATATAGTGGATTTTTTGTAATCACTACAATACTAAACATTGCTATTGTTAAAAAAGCAAACAGATAAAAAGCTACTACTTCAAACATATCTTAATCCTTTAATAAGCCAATGGCGTTTTTTTAATTTTTTTATCAGCATCTGGTGAAATTGCACCAAATCCTTGATATTCAAGTTGATTTTGAAGTTCAGCAAACGGAGTAAGAAGATCGTCTTTTAATACAAAATGTTCTCTTTGTTCACTAGCATTCTCATATCTATCACCATGTACAATAGCAAGTTCTGGACATACTTCAGCACAATAACCACAGAAAATACATCTTCCTAAGTTAATAGTGTATTCCATAACTTCTTTTCTTGAATTTTCATCAATTTTTGTATCCATTCTTATGCATTTTGCAATACATATTTTTTCACAAAGCCCACAACCAATACATCTATTGTTTCCACTTTCTAATAATCCTAAAAGCTTATGAACAGCTCTATATCTTGGACTTATAGGTAATTTTTCTATAGGATATTGTGTATTGTGTGATTGTCCATTGAACAGCACATCTTTCATTATTTTAAAAGTTATCCCTAACCCTTTAAATAATTCAACGCTTAATCCTCTATCCATAATTTGTTTGAACTTATCCCAACCAGATGTTGGATAATCTTCAATATCCATCATCACATAGTTTTGGCTTCCCACATTTCTATCTTTTAATTCTTTAAAACTCATAATTAAAACCCTTACTATATAACTACAATAGCTGTAACTAAAATATTAAATAATGCTAATGGCATTAATATTTTCCAACATAACCACATAAGTTGATCTGGTCTTACATGTGGCCAAGATGCTCTTGTCCATAAAAATAAAAATATTAAAAACATTACTTTAAGTAAAATAGCAATAGCACCTGGAATAAACCATAAATCATTAAATCCACCCAAGAACATTAATGCTGTTAAAAATGAAACAGTAAATAGGTTTGCATACTCTCCAATAAAGAACATACCCCATCTCATACCCGAATACTCTGTAGCATATCCAGCAACAACCTCAGCTTCATGCTCTAAAAGGTCAAATGGTGTTCTGTTTGTTTCAGCATATCCAGCAATTAAAAATAAGAAAAATGCTACTGGTTGTGTCCAGATTAACCAATTTGAAACTCCTCCAGCTTGATAGTTGTTAATATCAATTAATGATAAACTCCCAACTAACATTAATGGTGCCAAGATTGATAAACCTGTAACAACTTCATAAGATAAAAGTTGAATTGCAGTTCTCGCACCTCCAAGAAGTCCCCATTTATTTGCTTGTGACATACCACCAAGAAGTGGACCATAAAGTCCTGTTGCCATAACACCTAATACAAATAATACACCAACATTAATATCAGATACAATCACACCTGGTACAAATGGAACTGCTGTCATCGCAATAAATGCAGTAGCAGCAGTTATAACTGGTGCTACCATAAATATCAGTCTATTAGCATTTTGTGGGATGAAGTCTTCTTTTGTAAAAAGTTTAGCACCATCTGCTAAAATTTGTAATACTCCATAAGGTCCAACGTGCAGTGGACCTGGTCTTCTTTGCATAAATGCTAAAACTTTTCTCTCTATATATGTAGTAAATCCAGCTAATGCTGAAAACACAAGCAAAATAACTAATACTTTGACAATCGTCATTATAATATCATTATCCATCTCTTACACCCTTCTTAAATTTGCTTTACTGTATCTACAGTTATCAAATAAATTTTTCGTTTCTATATTTTTATCAAATGTTGGAACATAAGCTATCTCACCAACTAAATCTTTGTCCACTCTTATATCAAGTATAATTGTATTTCCATTTGATATTACTTCAACTTTATTATCATCTTCTAATTGTAGTTTTTCTTTTAAGCTTTCTGATAAATATAAAGCAACTATATCATTTTTTAGTTGATTTGATACAGCTGTAAACTCATTAAATTGATTTATTGGATTTCCACTGTAAATAATATACTCATTTTCTTCACATTTTATTGTTTTAAACTCATTTTTTACATTTTCATCTAAAACTGTAACTGTTTGTGACTCTAAAATATATCCTCTATGTTCAACTCTATCATTAGAATAATGATTTTCTAAAGAATCAAAAGCTACTTTATTGAATAGAGTTGCTGTATAATCTATTGTGTTATGAACTTTATTGCCTAAAATTTCATTTGCTATGTCGTTTAAAGTATATCCACTATAAACAACTGCTGCATTTGTTGGTACAACTGTTTTATTAATATTTACAAAGGTTCCCTCTTGTTGAGAAAGTACTGGCATATCAAGATCACCATCACCCAATGCACTTAATTGGAAATCTGCTTTCATATTATATCCAACAGTTTTTCCAGTAGCTATTACATCCAAATCACATAATAAACTTACCCCTAAAGTATTTGTTTGTGTTGGTACTACTAATACTTTAAAATCTGTATATTTTTCTATCATTCCAGCTAATTTTGAAATATTCTCACTATTTGGATGAGAGATACAATCTTCACCAATAATTAAACTAAAACTATCTTTTTTATCAAGCATAGTTTCTAATGTTTCTAATAATGTAGCATCAGCACCAATAATATCAAGTAGTTTACTATACACATATTCTACTTCAGTTGATACTTTTTTAGGTACCATTTTAGTAACCTCTTTTGTTTCTCCTGTTTCTTCATCAGTAACAGTTTCCACAACTTCTTCTTTTACAGTTTCTACAACTGTTTTAGTTCTTGTTTCGTTTTGTGATGTTAAGTATTCTGAAACGATACTTGGTAAATCTTTACCAAATTTGTCTAGTATAAAATATAAAATTGCCTCTTCACTTAATGGATTAGAGGCAATTGTCTCTATATTTTTACTAAATCCTTTTATATGATTATCTCCCATCGGATGGAAATATAATCCTGCTCCTTTGTTCATAGTAAGTGCATTATTAAAAGCATATTTCACAACTGGTGCATCTGATTTTAAAAATGATCCTACAGAAATTACAAAGTTACTATTATGAACATCTTCTAATGTAGCATTGTAAAAACTTTTCCCTGTAACCGATGAATATCCTTCTAAAAAGTTTTTATATTTTAATGCATCTATATTGATAAGTTTTGCACCTGTTTGTTCTTTGATTTTTTGAAGTATTTGAGCTTCTTCATTTGTAATAAAAGAATTAAATATAATTGATTCTGCGTTCTTTACAGCTTCAACTGCATTTTTAAATGCAATTTCATCTTTAGTTGATTTATTTACATAATCAAATCCAAATCTTGCTGCCCCACTTAAACTCACATAATGTGCATCGTTTGTTACTCTATAGATTTTTTTCTCAGTATTATTTTCAATCGTATCATGCTTCACTTCATAGTACATAAGTGAACAATCTGATGAATAAGGATTTGATGCTGGTACTTTTGTTAATTCCCATGCATTTGATTTATATTGGAAATCTGAACTTACTAATGCACCAACTGGACAAACTGCGATACACTCTCCACAGTCAATACACTTTTCTTCTTCAAATCCAATCAGGTTTTTATTAAGCTTATTCCACATAGCATAAGCATCTTTTGGCATATTATCTTTGTATTCTTTATCAAGTGCTTCAGCACCTCTTTTTACAGTTCCAAGTGCATTCGAACCTATCATATCTTTACATACAGTTACACACTTTTCACATACAATACAAAGTCCTGGGTCATATTTCATAACTCCCCAGTTTGATGCTGGTCTATTTACATCTTGAACTGCATAGTTTTGAGAATCAACTTTCATATATAAAGAGTAATTCTGTAGTTCACACTCCCCACTTTGATCACAAACCCCACATTGTAATGGATGATTTACATCGTAAACTTCCATAATAGCTCGTCTTTCTTTTTCAATGTTTGGAGTATTTACAGTGATTTGCATACCATCTTTTGCTTTGGCATTACATGCATATACTTGTTTTCCATCTGCTTCTACTAAACACAATCGACAAGCTAGTGTTGGTGAACACTTTGTTTGATAACAAATAGCAGGAACAAAAATACCATTTGCTCTTGCAACATTTAATATAAATTCGCCCTCTTTTGCTTGACACTGCTTGCCATCAATAGTTACATTTATCATATTATCCATTACTCTTCAACCTTTTGAATTTGAACTTGCTTAAATCTATACCCACTAGGTATTAAGTCACTACTTAACCCACTACTATATGTAGGATAAAGCGCTATCGTACCTTTTATTGTTGTATCAATCTTAAATTTTTTAGTTGTTATACTATTATTATATACTATATTAACTGTATCTCCATCTTTTATCTTTGCAGCTGTTGCAAAAGATGCACTTCCTCTTAAACTATCATTAGATTGTAGTTGTAAAGATTTTGCTGTGCTTTTATTAAATTGATGAAGTGGCTCACATCTATAAATTACCGTCCCATTATACGTATTTATATCTGAAACTTCCTCTAAAATACACCCTTCTTCATCACATTTACTATTTACTAAATAGTATCCTCTCAAATCTTCACCATATTTATTATAACCATTATTTAATTCATCAAAACAAATATTTTTAAATCCGCTCTTCGCTGGAAGTTGTGAAGTATAGTCTATACTGTTTACTTTGTTGTCTTTAAGTAATCCATTTGCAATATCATTTAAACAATAACCATCAAATGAAAGTGCAACATTTGTATTAACAACTTTTTTATTTAAATCAACAAAAGTACCTTCTTGTTGATTAAGTGCTGGAACTTGGAAGTCTCCATCACCATTACTACTTATTACATAATCAGCATTTTCATTATAACCTACAGTTTTAAAACCTGCATCTATGTTTGCATCTAAATCACATATTAAACTTACACCCAGAGTATTTGTTTGTGATGGAACTAACATAACATTAAAATCTGTACATTTATCAATAAGTCCAACTAGCTTTGCAATATTTGAACCATTTGAGTGTCCATAGAGGTCTTCACCAATAATAAGTGTTTTATTTTTTCTTCTTATAAGTTTTTTTACAATATTGTCTAACTCTTCTTCACCTACACTTGATTCACCACTTAAATACCCAATATCTAAATCATCAAAAAATTCTTTATGTTCAACTGGAACATCTTTTATTAGATAAGAAGCAAGTAATGCTATAACCCCTTCTTCACTACCTGCTTCATATTTTACAAATTGTGTATATTTATTTTGTAGTGCTATATCATCCATTGGATGCATATAAATAAATTCTGCTCTTTGTTTTTTTGTTGCAATATTTGTAGCATACTTAATTCCAGGATTGTCTCTGCTAACTCTTGTTCCTATCATTATAACTGCATCACTAGCTTCTATATCTTTTGAATCTGCTGTATAAAGTGAATTACCACTTGCTTTTTTATAATTTTCTAAAAAGTTTTTATAATTATAAGCATCTTCATTAATAAGTTTTATACCTATATTTTCTTTTAATGCTTGAAGTATTTTTGCTTCTTCATTTGTAATATAAGAATTAAATATTATTGCTTCACTATTTTTAATAGTTTCAATAGCTTTTTGTAATTCTTGAGGATTTTTGCCACTTCCTTTATTTTCAAACTCAAAACCAAATCTTCCAGCTCCACATAAATAGTTAAAGTCAAAGTCGTTTGTTACTCTTGTGATTTTTTTATTATAAGGGTCTGATATTTCTGAATTTTTAACATTGTAATATAAAGCACACCCGCTGCTACAATGAGCACAAGTTGCTGGTATTTTTTTTGATTCCCAAGCATTTGCTGTATATTTAAATTCATTTGATACTAAAGCACCAACTGGACACACAGAGATACAATCTCCACACTGTTCACATCTTGAAAACTTCATATCAATTATTGATTTATAACCACCTGGTTTTACATAAAGTGCAGCACTTCCTATAACTTCATTACAAGTATGTACACATTTCTCACACATAATACAAAGGCTTGGATCATAACCTAAAATACCCCATTTCTTTTTCTTACGTGCTGGTTCTTTTACTGCAAACTCTTGTGAATCTACACTAAATTCTAATGTTTTATTTTGTAAATCACACTCTCCACTTTTATCACAAACTCCACATTGTAATGGATGATTTACATCATACATTTTCATAATATTTTGTCTATGTCTAAAAAGCTCTTCATTATTTGTAGTAACCACTGTACCATCTACTGCTTTTTCTTGACACGATAAAACAGGCTTATCCAAACCTTCCACATCAACTACACACATTCTACATGCAGTTATTGGGGAAACTTTTGTCAGATAACACATAGTTGGGATATAGATATCATTTGCTCTTGCAATTTCAAGTATTGTTTGACCAAAAATACCTTCACAACTTTTACCATCAATAGTTATAGTTATCAGCTTTCCTCTATGTTGTATTCTTTCGCTCATACTGACACCATCCCTAAATAATAACATCGCATACATCGCTCTGCTTCAGCTTGTGCTTCTTGTGCGGTAAATCCTAAATTTACTTCTTTATTATTGTTTTTTCTTACTTCTGTTTCTAATTTTTCACTCACTTCTCGAGGAATACCTGGCATCCAACCAGTAATTTTTTCATTTTTATTATAAACTTTGAGTTTATTCATATGATCTTCCATTATCTCTTCGTCTAAAAGTGATACTTTTCCATCATAAATATATCGACTAATTACAGAAGCTGCTCTTTTTGCCTGTCCAACTGCATTTACTATAGTCATTGGACCATATTCACAATCTCCTGCTGCAAAAAGACCTGGTCTACTTGTCATAAAATCTTTTCCATTTGTTTGTAATGTGCCCCAAGAAGTCATCTCTAACTCCCACTCTTTTGGTAAAATTTGAAGATCACAAGCTTGAGAAACTGCAGGTATAACAAAGTCACACTCTATTTCCATATCAGCACCTTCTATTTTTACTAACTCAGGTCTTCCTCCATCAGATGCTGGTACTAATTCATATTGATTTACAACCATTCCTGTAAGTTTATTATCTTTTTCAATTAATTTTTCAATTGCACTATGAAAAATAAACTCTACACCTTCTTCGACTGCTTCAGTGTATTCTTCAAGTGTTGTATTTCGAATAATTGTTTTTTCATCTCGTCTATAGAGCATAATAACTTTTTTAGCACCCTCTCGAATACTACATCTTACAACGTCCATAGAGGTAAATCCACCACCAACACAAACTACAGTTTTATCTTTTAATTCATTACTTGCTGGACTTCCAATACCATATTTATGCCATAAATTAACCTTATCAAGCATAGATATTGCACCCCAATATCCATCCATATCTTCTCGTTCATTTTCACATCTTATAGCTTTTGAAAGTCTCGCACCAAAACCTAACATAGTTGCATCATATTCAGAATCAATCTCTTTAAGTCTATCTGCTGTTACTCTATGGTTTGTTATAATCTCTACTGTTGGTAAATCTGCAACAAGTTGAATATCTTTATTATATTTATCAATTGGCATTCTATATTCAGGAACTCCAACCGCAACCTCTCCACCAAGAACTGGCAATTCTTCAAAAATAGTTACTGCAATTCCTTCTAGTCCAAGATAATATGCAGCTGTTAACCCAGCAGGTCCAGCTCCAATAATAGCAACTTTTTTGCCATCATTTCTTGGTTTTTTAGGTTTAATTGGATGAAACCAATCTTGGTTATGATCTGTTTCGTAATCTGCACCAATTCTTTTTAATTCCATAATAGAAATTGGTTCATCTAAATTTCCTCGTCTACAAGCATCTTCACAAGGATGTGGACAAACTCTTCCACACGTATGTGCTAAAGGCATTGTCTGTCTTGTCGCTTTTAAAGAATTTTCAAAATCCAATTCTCTTACACCCTCAATATATCCTGGGATATCAACATGACTAGGACACATATCAGTACAAGGTGCAGTTACATTTGCAATATATCTCTCAGTATTTTGTTCATACCAAGGTGATTTTTTCTTCTCTTTAATTAACTGAACAAATTGCTCTTCAAAATATTCTATCATACCTAAAATTGGTACAGGAACTGTTTTCCCTATTTCACATTTTGAAGTTGTAGTCATAGTTGAACTTATCTCTTTAATATGTTCTAAATCACTAAATTCACCTTCACCACGAGCTATTTTATCAATCATATCGTAAAGAATTTGTCCGCCCCATCTTCCTGGAGTACATCGACCACATGCTTCACTATATTCTTGGTATTGTCTTGCATAATTTAATGCAAGTTTTACAACATCTACATCACTTTGAAATATTGCAAAACCATCCCATCCAACAAAAGCTTTAGTCTCAGAGTTCCCATCATAATTAACAGGTAACTTTGTAGATACTTCAGCCCACTCATCTTGCGGAACTCCTCGATTATCTACAACTAATCCTTGCCAATTAGAAAAATATACTTTACTCAAAATTTCAATCCTTTAAAGAGTAGATTGCTACTCTTCACCCTCTTCAGTTTCTACAACTGGTGGTTTTTCTTTTTTTATTACAACTGTCCAATCTACTTCATTGAATTTTAACGAATTCATAAGTGTCCAGTTATTTTCTTTAACACAATCAGCTGAAGCTTGAACAGAAGAAAAATCTCCTATTTCAAATAAAAATATACCATTTTCTCCATCAGCTATTTCATTGTTCATTAACTCTACCATTCTAGGGATAAAGTTTTCTTTGTGGTTTCTTAAATCATACCGTTTCATTATCTATCAATCTCCCCAAATACAATATTTAAGTTACCAATAATTGTAACAACATCGGCTAATTGGTGCCCAGGAAGAAGATCTTGTAAAATACCTGTATGCCAGAAACTTGGCGCTCTACATTTTAATTTATATGGATAAGGACTTCCATCAGATACAACATAGAAACCTAATTCACCCTTTGGTGATTCAGTAGCCACATAAACTTCTCCAACAGGTGGTCTCATACCTTGAGTTACAAGAACGAAATGTTGCATCAATGAATAGTTTTGAGTCATCATCTCTTCTTTTGAAGATGAGATATATTGTGGAGCATGTGCCATAAGTTGAGAATCAGATTCTTCATACATTGGAATAAGTTGTTTTAATATTTTCATAGATTCATACATCTCAGCCATATAACACTTATATCTTCCATAAGAGTCACATTTATCTGAAATTGGTATATCAAAATCTAACTCAGGATATAAACCATAAGGCATCTCTTTTCGTAAATCCCATTTAACACCACTTCCTCTTAATGCAATACCTGTTACTCCCCAAGATTTTGCCATCTCAACTGGGATAATTCCTACATTTTCAAGTCTCATTTTCCAGATTCTGTTTTCTGTTAACAATCCTTCATAAATAGGAATTTGTGAACTTAAAATTTCCATATATTTTTCTAAACTTGCAATCCAACCTTTAGGTAAATCTAATGGAACTCCACCAATTCTTACTGCGCTGTGTGTAAGTCTTGCCCCACAGTAATCTTCCATTAAATCCATTGCAAATTCTCTTTCTCTAAATGCATAAAGGAAAATTGACATAGCACCAACATCTAGTGCATGTGTTGCAAGCCAGAATAGATGTGAAATAATTCTATTTAACTCTAACAACATAGTTCGAATGACTTCAGCACGTCTTGGTACTTCTACACCTATTAATTTTTCAATCGCTAAAGCATATCCATAGTTATTTGAAGTTGAAGCGATATAGTCCATTCTATCTGTTGTAGGTAAAAATTCATTATAAATCATATTTTCAGCCATTTTTTCAATACCTCTGTGTAGGTATCCAACATCTGGATGTGCTTTAACTACTTCTTCCCCTTGAAGTTCTAACATAAGTCTAAGTTGACCGTGTGCAGAAGGATGTTGTGGACCAAAGTTCACAACCATTGTATTATCTTCTCTTTCGAAAGTTATATTTTCAAAGAAAGGTTTTAATCTGTTTGAAACTTGCATCTACTTTCTCTCTTTCAATTGTATTTTTTCTTTTTTATCAAATGGTGTTACAACTGTTAACCCAAATAGTTTAACTCCACCCTCTTCTTGATATCTAATTGGTGTATCTGGTTCATTACCTTCACTTATCTCTACACCTTTTGGAACTTCATGTCCAAGTCTAGCAAATCTTTGTGTATCATATCTATCAACACAAGCAGCATCTCTTAATTCTGGTCCAACAATATCTCTAGCTTGTTTACCAAATATTTTATCTACTTCATACCAGCTAGCTGCTTCATCACCTTGTAATGGATATGTTTTTAATAATGGATGTCCAACCCAATCATCAGGCATAAGAATTCTTTTTAATAAAGAGTGATTATTTACATAGATACCATACATATCATACATCTCTCGTTCACTCCAGTTTGCCATTCTAAAAATAGACTCAACTGACTCGATAGCATCACCTTGTTTTATAAAAGCTTTTACTCTAATTCTTTTGTGTTTTGAAGTTGATAACATCTCATAAACCACTTCAAAACCACCTCTGTCGGCTATATAATCAACAGCAGTTAACTCCATCATAAAGTCATAAGCTCGAATCTCTTTTAAATGAGTAATAGCTTTTTTATTATCTTCTGGATTAATAATAATCACTAAATGATCAGCTTGAATATAACAATCTAATACTTCTACAACATTTTTTAAACTAGAGATATCTGAACTAAAAACTCCATCACTATAAACTGATTCTTTTTTTAATGTAGGTGTGATATAAAATCTATCATTATAATAAGATTTTCTCTGTACATCATCTTTTGGTGTATATGTTCTCATATTATATTAACCTTTTTGCTCTTTGAGCCATACCTGCAGGCTCTCTTCTTATTTTTTGTTGTAACATCATTAATGCAAACTGTAAAGTTTCAGGTCTTGGGGCACAACCTGGTAAATAAATATCAACAGGAATAACTCTATCAACACCTTGTACTGTTGCATAAGTATTAAACATACCACCCGTATTTGCACACGAACCCATAGAGATAACCCATTTTGGATCTGGCATTTGGTCATACAATCTTCTCATAAACTCAGCGTGTTTTTTAGTCAATGTTCCAGCAACAACAATAACATCTGATTGTCTTGGACTTGCTCTAAATATAGTACCAAATCTATCGAAGTCAAATCTTGAACCACCAGATGCCATCATCTCAATAGCACAACATGCAAGACCATAAGTCATAGGCCAAAGTGAATTACTTCGTCCAAAATTAACTATTTTATCTACTGTAGTTAATTTAATTGGTGCTCCACCATCTTTTAAATAATTTACTTTATGCTGTGCCATTCAAGCGCTCCTTTTTTCCATGCGTAGATAAATCCAATTGTTAATAAAACAATAAAAAGAATCATCTCAATAAATCCAAACCAACCTAATACTTTAAAATCTACAGCCCATGGAAACATAAAGATTATCTCCACATCAAAAAGTATAAACAATAACGCCATTAAATAAAATTGTACAGAGATAGTATTTGGCTGTTTTGTAACCTCAGGTCCACACTCATACAGTGTACATTTTAATTTTTCAGTATCTTTTCTTGCAAGTTTTCCACCTACAAATCGTGACAACATTGTTGTCGCTAAAAATGCACCAAATGTTAATACAAACATTATAAATGCACCGAAATAAGGATGTGCAAAATCCATATGTTCCATTTTTTCCCCTTGTGTGTCATAGCTTTGTATATAATTTGCCGACAGTAATTGAACAAATAATATCCAATTATAATTAAATATAAACTTACAATCTCTTTATCTATACATTAAAATAGCTATGCCACTGTAACAAAAAGGAACAATTTAATTTATAAAGATTATTAACTAAAATATGTTGAGGATATGTTGTTCTAAATTTTCTAGATTTTCTTTTGTAATATTATGAAATTGTGATTTATTAAAAGTTCTTTGGCGTTTTGCAAGTTGTGCTGTATGTATTGAAATAACCTCTTCAAGTTTTGCTTTATCAATCTTTCCATCAAGATAATCTAATACTTCTAGAATTCCAATAGATTTCATACAATTTGGACTTCTAGTATATTTTTTTTCTAAATAAATTACCTCATCAATAATTCCATTTTCTATCATTTGTTTCGTTCTTTGAGAAATTCTTTTTCTTAAAAGTTCAACTTCAGTTTCTATTTGAAAAATTTGTAAATCTTTTATGATTGGTTCTGGTTTATTTTGTTCAAAAAAATCACTAGGAGTTAATTTCGTTTCATGATAAATTTCTAGAGCTTTTTCTATTCTATACTTATCATTTCTATCAATTTTACTCATATAATTCTTATCAATACTTACTAAATACTCATAACTTTTAGTTATATTATTAAGTTCTTCTTTGACTATCTCTTTTGTTTGTTCTGAAATTGTAGGAACTTTTGAAAGTCCTTCACATAATGACTTTAAATAAAAACTTGTACCACCAACGATGATAAGATTTTTGCCCTCATTTTGTGCATACTTTTTTGCTTGTTGATATTCCTCTATGAATTCCACCACATCAAATTTTTCATTGGGATATACTTTGTCAATACCAAAGTGTACTATACCATCTCGTTCTTCTTTCGTTGGTTTTGCAGAAGCTATATCTATCTCTTTATATACAGATAAACTATCAAGTGAAAGAATAATCGAATTAGTCTTATGTGCTAATTGAATTGATAGTGCAGTTTTCCCTGATGCTGTTGGTGCTATGATGGCTACTTCTTTATACAAGTTCGTCCTTTTGGTAACTATAATTAACATTATAGTAAAATCCCCCTTATGGAAAAAATACTTAAAAAAATTAAAGACTTCAATGAATTAGTAATGTTTCAACATTCTATTTTTTCATTGCCTTTTATATTTATAGCGATGATTGTTGCTGCTGAGGGTTGGTTTGGATGGAAACTGTTAGTATTAGGTGTACTAGCAGCACTTACAGCTAGAAATTTTGCAATGGGTTTTAACAGATATTTAGATAGAGATATTGATGCATTAAATCCAAGAACTCTAAACAGACCAAGTGTTGATGGAAGAATCGCACCAAGTCAAATACTTATTTTTACACTTTTAAATGCTTTAGGTTTTATAATAGTTGCATTTTTTGTAAATGATTTAGCACTCTATTTATCAGTACCTATTTTACTTATTATTGGAAGCTACTCATATTTTAAAAGATTCTCATTTTTGGCACATATCATTCTTGGTATTTCTTTAGGTCTTGCACCTATAGCTGGTGTTGTTGCAGTAAGTGAGACTATACCATTATGGTCTATTTATCTTTCTATTGGTGTATTATTTTGGGTAGCTGGATTTGATTTACTTTACTCTTTACAAGATATTGAAGTAGATAAAGAATTAGGATTACATTCTATTCCATCAAAATTTGGTGCAAAAAATACAATGTTATTTTCTAAAATAATGCATCTTCTTACTGTAGTTTTTTGGTTGTTATTTGTTGTTGAAGCTAATCTTGGACTATTTGGTTATTTTGCAATTCTTGTTAGTGTTGCTATGTTAACAACGGAACACATTATAGTGCATAAAGATTTTACAAAAATTGATAAAGCTTTCTTTACTATAAATGGTTATTTAGGGATTGTATTTTTTATATTAATTATAATTGATAGTATTTGATAAAATTAATTTGTACTATGACATACGGTGTAAATTATTTAAAATATCAAACTCTCTTTGAATAATATACTGTTCAAGCAGTTTTTTCCCCTCACCAGCTAAATCAAGTACAAAAACTATCTTTACACTGCCATCTGCACGTTTATCTATTTTGTATACTAAAGATTTTGATCGTATTTTCACAGGCTTTAATAACTTTTCAGTATGAGAAGCTTTATAGCGTTTTGAATAGCCAACTTGAAAACTTAAAACTAAATCTGTATGAGCATTATCACTAAAACTTTTATCAAGAGATGAAGTCTTTACTGAAATTGAGTTAATTGATAATGAAAGTACCTCATAACTAAAAGTTTCACTTTTATAATATCTGGTAAGGGTAAAATCCTTACCTGGCATAACCCGTGTAACTTTTCTATCTTTTGGTGTTCTACTGAGAGTTTCAAATTTCTTTAAAACTAATTGTTGTTTTTCTTTGTCAATATATTGTAAATTTGCTCTTACGGCCATATCATCAATTACGATAATAGTTCTTTTTTCCCCTTTAATTAAATGATACTGAGTATTTGTTGTCTCTATCGTAATTGTTTTTGTATTAAGATCTTTTATGTATCCCTCTTGAATTATGGTTACTCCTTGATAGGAATTAATAAGTTCAATTGTTTTTTTAGTATCTTTTAATGCCAAAAGAGTTTCATATATTGTATTATCTAAATTGTATGTTATATTAGAATTTTGGAGAATTGTTTGAATATTTTCAATACACACTAAAAGAGCATCTACAAGTTTTAAATTATCTATTGGTTTTTGTATAAATTCTACAATACCCAATTTATTAAACGTACGAAGATTTTCATGATTTCCATAAGCAGATGTAACAATAACTTGAACATTTGGATCAATTTCTATAAGTTTTTGTACGAAATTAGTGCCATCCATTTTAGGCATATTAATATCAGTAATGATAATATCGTATCTTTTATTATTGAATTTAATTAGTCCTTCATGACCATTTTGTGCACTATCAATTGCAAAGAAAAATTTACTTAGATATTCCATAAGTTTTGTATTAACTTGCTTGCAATCTTCTACAACTAATACAGAGTAGTCACATCCAAGCTTTTTTAATGAAATAATATTTTCCAAACTATCCCTCTTCAAAATTTAAAGTTATCTCAAAGCATGCACCTTGATCTTTATTAAAAGCTTTTATAGTCCCTTTTAAATGTTTTTCAACTATTACTTTTGAAATATAAAGTCCAAGTCCCGTACCATTTTTTTCATCTTTTGTAGTAAAATAAGGCTCAAATATTCTATGAATATTCTCTTGTTCGATGCCTCCTGCATTATCACATATTTGTAAGATAACATTATTATTCTTAATATCTTCATTAATATATATTATTTTTTGATTATTATTTTTCTCTCCTAATATCTCTTGAGCATTCTTAATTAAATTTATTACTACCTGTACTAACTCTTTTTTATATGTTTTTATCTTTTTATTGAAACTATAGTGTTCTTGAAGTTCAATTTGATTGTTATGCAATGTTGCTTGCATCATCTTTTTCACTTCATCTATCACTTCTTGTATTGTAACGATAGACTTTTGCTTGTTTGGTTTAAAAAAGTTTCTAAAATCATCTATTGTTTGAGAAAGGTATTTTGTTTGATTAATAATATCTTGTGAGTTTCTCGATAGAGATTCTAAATCAATTTCATCTAACACTACGTCTGTTAAAATATTATTAGCACACAAGCCAATAACAGTAGTAGGCTGTCTCCATTGATGGGCTATCATACTTATCATCTCACCCATTGCTGCATGTCTTGACTGGAAAATCATTAATTCTTCTTGATACTTCAACTTTTGTTGCATATACAACTTACTTGTAATTTCTTCTTTTATTGCTATATATTTGATTATTTTATCTGTATTGAGTGAAAAAACAGGCGAGATGAGTGCCATTTCCCAAAACTCTTCCCCATTTTTTTTAATATTTTTAAATGTTCCGCTCCAGTTTTTTCCTAAAGTTATTGTTTCCCACAATTGTTGATATTCAAGTTGATTGGTATATTCTGATTTTAATATTCTAGGATTTTTCCCAATTACCTCTAAAAGTGTATATCCTGTCACATTTGTGAATGTAGGATTTACATATTCTATATTTGCTTTTTCATCTGTTATTACTATTGAAATTGGTGCTTGATTAACAGCTTGTTCTAATATAGAAAGCCTATCTCGTAAGGAGATAAATCTTGTGATATCTTGTACTGTTCCAATTGAAACTATCACATTTTCTTTTTTATTATCTTTTATGTGCATAATATGACAATTAACATGCCGTTTTTTTTGATCAAGCTGATGCACTATTCTAAATTCAATTTGTATATCATTAGCAGTTTTCAGAGAATTTTTATAAGATTTTATTACCTTCAATTTGTCTTCATTGCAAATAACATTATTTATAATAAACTGCAAATCAATTTTTTGTGATTCATTTAAACCGATAACTTCTAGCATATTTTTTGAAAAGCTTATCTCGAAAGTTCTATTATCAATTCTCCAGTGCCCTAGTCCTGCCATTTTTTCAGCTTTTTCTAAATTTCTTTGACTTCGTAAAAGTTCAAGATGTTTTACTCTTGATTTTCGTCTAAAAAATAAAATTAATAAAGTAATCAAAATAAGAAAAAATATATCCAAGACAACATAAATATATTTTGAGTTATACATATCTTCATATATTTTTAAATATTTATCTGTTGCTATTGATATTTTTACAACTCCTGCAACATCACCAACTTGATATTTTGTGTGACATTCAATACAATTCTTTTTAACATTTAACAACTCATAATAATAAAAATATTTTTGCTCATCATCAAGATAATAATATTTATTTGTATTTGTGCTTTTGATTGTATCAATTAACTGAATATCTTCTCCTAAAAGTTCAAACTTCATGTTCGTAGGAATATTTGTAAAAGTAAGACTGGAATCAAGTTTTTGTGCTTTTTTTAACATTATATTCTCAAAATATATCCCTGCTTCATTAGATAGTATCTCTTCATATACTGTTTGATAATTTTTTTCATTGTTTTGATCATATACTATTTGAAATACAATTAATGAAATAAATATAAAAATGATAAGAATATTATTTTTACTATACATAAAAGTTAAAAATTATCACTTTAGTATAGTGCTAGATGTATTATTTTGCATAAAACTGCCTTTATTTTAAAGGTTCAACTAAACCTTTATTACGAGTTGTTCTGGTAAAATCCCCAAATCTTCTTCAAGAAGTTTAGTGTCTCCATGTTGAATATAAAGATCATCATATTCAAATGATTTTACCTTTATATCTAAATCATTTTCACTGATAAATTCTAACAATGCACTTCCAACGCCACCTTGTCTTTGAGAATCACTAAAAACATACCATTTTTTTGTAATTTTTGCTAAATCTAACAATAACTCTTTATCTAGAGGTTTTACAAATCGTAAATCAACAATAGTTATCTCTTCTTTATGAAGTTTTTCAGTTGCAATTGCTCGACTTACTCCTGCACCATATCCTATAAAAGCTATTTCACTATCTGTTTGTTTAAGAATTTCACCTTTTCCTAAAACAAACTTTGTAGATTCATATTCTAACTCTTCAAAAGCACCTCTTGGATATCTTATGGCACATGGGCTTTGATAATCTTTTGCAAATTCTAAACTATATTCTAATGTTTTACTATCTCTTGGAGCCATTAATGTCATATTTGGTAAAAATCGTAAAAAACTTATATCAAATTGTCCTTGATGTGTTTCTCCATCTGCACCAACAATTCCCGCTCTATCTATTGCAAAAGTAACTGGTAGATTCATTAAACAAACATCATGAATAATTTGATCAAATCCTCGCTGCAAAAATGTTGAATAAATAGTTACAAATGGTTTAAATCCATCTTTTGCCATGGCAGCCATTGAAGTTACTGCATGTTGTTCTGCTATTGCAACATCCCAAAATCTATTTGGAAACTCATTCATAAGTTTATCAATACCTGTCCCACTTGGCATAGCAGCTGTTACACCAACTACTTTTTCATCTTCAAGTGCTAGTTTATATAAAGCATCACTAAATACAGCTGTGGCACTTTTTGCTCCGGCTTTTTTTTGAAACTCCCCAGTTGTTTTATCAAAAGGTCCTACTCCATGCCAGTGTTCAAAATGCCCTTCTGCTATAGAATAACCTTTTCCTTTTACTGTTCTTGCATGCACAATAACAGGTTTGCCAAAGTTTTTTGCTAATTCTAAAGTATCAATAACCTCTTCAAGATTATGACCATCAATTGGACCTATATAATCTATACCCATCTCTTCAAAAATAATTCCAGGAGTAATAAGTTTTAAAGACTCTTCCATCCGTTTTGCTATATAGGTTGCACCTTCTGGCATATTGTTTTTTATAAACTTATCCACTCTATCTTTAAATTTTTGGTATCCTTTACCTGCTAAAACTTTACTAAGATGTTTTGAAATTGCACCTATAGGTTTTGCTATACTCATTTCATTGTCATTAAGTATAATTACAACTGGTAATTTTATATCACCTAATTCATTAAGTGCTTCATAAACCATACCAGCACTCATACTTCCATCACCAATCATAACTACTGGTACTTTTCCATTGTTTTCTAGCATTGCTGCTTTTGCAGCCCCAACTGCTAAGGATATTGATGTAGAACTATGTCCAGCTACGAAATAATCTGCTTTTGATTCTTTTGGTTTTGTAAATCCACTTATCCCTTTAAATTGTCGTAAAGTTTCAAACTCTTCCCATCTTCCAGTTAAGAGTTTATGAGGATAACACTGATGAGATACATCAAATATAAAAGGATCATATTCACAATCAAAAACTTTATGCATCCCAATAGTTAATTCAACCGCACCTAATGTTGAACTAAAATGTCCCCCATTTCTAGATACAACATCTATTATTCTATCTCTAATATCTTGTGCTACTTGTTCTAACTCTTTTATATTTTTATTTTTTATATTCATATTATCTCTTTTCAAGTAAATCAACTTCCCAAAAAAACTCTATCCAGTTTTTTGCTTCTTTTACACTAAAATCTGGTTGCATTAAAGCAGTTGTTTTATAAAATATAGTAGCCACTTTAAATTCACAATGAGGATATTTTTTTTGTAATATTTTTAAAATTTCAACCATACTTTCACCACTATCAACTATATCATCTATCAAAACAATTTTATGCAATCTTGTTAAATCTGGAATATTAAAGATTTCAAAAGTTTCTAGCTTCTTCGTTCCTTCATAATGGATAGAATTTAAACTGTATATTTCTCTTGTATCTAGTGCTTCACTTAATAAATGTCCTAAAAGTAATCCACCTCTAGCTATAGATATAAGTGCATCAGGATTATATTCTTTTAGCTGGGGAATTAAAACTCTACAATCCTCCAAACACTCGTTATATCCATAATAAACTTTTTTCATTTTTAATTCCTAATGTAAGATAAAAACTAAAAGTGAAATAAGTGTTATTGTGATTAAACCCAAATTAATATCTTTAAATTCACCTTTTAACAGTTTTAAAAGTGTATATATAACAAATCCAGCAGCAAAACCATTTGTTATAGAGTAAGTTAATGGCATTAAAACAACAATAAAAAATGTTGCACTAGCTATTGCAAAATCATTCTTTTTAAAATCAATATTCCCAAGTTCACTAAACATCAAAATACCAACAACTACAAGTACAGGATAAATTGCATTTTCTGGAATTGCCTTAAATAAAGGTAATATAAAAAGTGTTAAAATAAAAAACAATCCTGTGAAAATAGCAGTTAATCCTGTTCTTCCACCCTCTTCAACTCCACTTGCACTCTCTATAAATGAAGTTGCAGTTGAAACACCTATCAAACTTCCACCAACAGTTGCAATTGCATCTGCTTCAAGTGTTTTTTCTAAAGCTTTATCATTTTTTTGTGTCGTTTGAAAAAGATTTGCTCTCGTTCCAACACCTGTTAAAGTTCCCAAAGTATCAAACATATCTGTAATTAAAAACGTAATAATAACTGGTAATAGTGCCAAAGATAAAGCACTTGCTATATCAAGTTGCATAAAAATTGGACTAATTGAATCTGGCATTCCAAATATCGCTGATGGCAACTCACCAATACCAAACAACCAGCCAATGATTGAAGTGATTAAAATGGCTATTATAAATGCACCTTTAACTCTATATGTATAAAGCAATAGTGTAACAATCAGTCCAAAAATACCTAAAAGTACAGGGTCACTACTTAAATCTCCCAAAGCTACCAATGTTGCCTTATTTTCTACAACAACTCCCATTTGCTTTAGTCCAATAAAAGCAATAAATGCACCAATTCCAGCACTAATTGCCCGTCGTAAATCAACAGGAATTGAAGTCATAAGCCATACCCTAAACTGTGTAAAGGAGAGAATTACAAAGATAATACCACTTAAAAACACTATCCCTAAAGCAGTTTGCCAAGCAATTCCCATACCTAAAACTAAACCATAAGAGAAATATGCATTTAAACCCATACCAACACTCATAGCTATTGGTGTATTTGACCAAAAACCATTAAATATTGTAGCAAGTATAGTTATAAGTGCAGTTGCTGTGATAACTGCACCCATAGGAAGTCCTGCATCATTTAGTATAAATCCATTTACAGGAACTATATACATCATTGTTAAAAATGTTGTAAAGCCCGCAAGAAATTCTGTTTTTACACTTGTATTATTCTCTTGTAGTTTAAAATATGAACCCATATTCTTGTCTTTTACTTATCCAAAATAGAATCGAGAACTTTAAATACTTTTGTATTTTGTTCCTCTGTTCCTATTGTTATTCTTAAAGCATTAAAACCATATCCAGTCATATCTCGAACAATAACACCTTTTTCAAGTAATTTTTGAGCAATCTCTTTTGAAACATATCCATCAAGATAGATTGTAATAAAGTTTGTATATGAAGGGATATATTTAAACCCTTTACTTGTAGCATACTCTTCATATCTTGTCATTTGTTCAAAGTTTTTCTTAATACAATCTTGCACAAACTTTTCGTGTTTTAAAGCTTCAATTGCACCAGCTAATGATAAAGTTGTTATATTAAATGGTGGTCTTAACTTATGTAATGTAGTTATAATCTCAGAAGATGCAATACCATAACCAACTCTCATACCTCCAAGCGCATATGCTTTTGAAAAAGTTCCAAGATAGATTACATTTGGATATTTTTCTATAATATCACTTGGTACTATCTCTTTTGCACCATCTTTATATTTTGCGTACTCTTGATATGCACCATCAACAATTACTAATGTATTACTATCCACTTCATCTAAAAATTTATATAAATCAGCTGCATCTAAACACTCCCCTAAAGGATTATTTGGAACACAAATAAAGATTACATCTGCACCCTCTTTTTTATAAATTTCTCTAAACTCATCTAAATTATGTTCATCAGAAGAAGTTTTTAAAATTGTTGCACCTACATGTTTAGAATATATCTCATACATTGCAAATGTAGTTTTTGCCATAATCACTTTTGAGTCTTTATTACATTTTCCATGTACACAAAACTCTATAACTTGATCACTTCCAGAACCTATAATAATATTTTTATCAGTCACTCCAAACTTTGTTGCTAAAGCCTCTTTTAATTCATACATACTGTCATCTGGATAAACAAAAGCACTACAAGCTTTTCTTGCAATTACATCAACAACTGTTTGACAAGTTCCATAAGGATTTTCATTTGATGCTAATTTTATAATATCCTTTGGTCCCAAACCATATTCTCTTACTACCAATTCAATTGGTTTTCCCGCTTCATAGATACCAACGTTATCTAATACTGTATTAAATGTCATCTGCTTCCTTTACATAGCTTCCTAAAAATTTTATGCTATTTTTATGTTTATTAAATATTTCTTGAATTTTATCATCATTTTTATGTCCATCAAAATCGATAAAAAATGTTGAAATTCCCTCAACTATATGAGATTTTATTTTTGTAAGATTTATATTTGCTTTATCAAAATCATTTAAAAATCTCACCAATGCCCCGTGTTCATTTGGTAACTGTGCAAGTATTGAAGTTTTATCTTCTCCACTTTGCCCATTTTCAAAATCACTCACTATTAAAAACCGTGTACGATTGTTCCCTTTATCCTCAATATTTTCAAATAATATTGGTAACTTGTACATTTTCGCCCCAATATGAGAACAAATTGCCGCACAATTTTCCTCTTGTGTTGCCATTTTTGCAGCTTTTGCTGTACTCTCTACAGGGATCAACTCACACTCATCCAAACCTAAATCTTCTAAAAATTTGTGACATTGTTCTATGGCAATATCTTTTGAATAAATTCTTTTTACCTGTTTTACATTATCACAAGTCGTTGCAAAACAATGGTGAATATCTACCATAACTTCAGCGATAATTTTTAAATCATATTCATTCAAACAAGTTATAGTATCACTTACAATTCCATTGCTACTATTTTCTATAGGAATCACCCCAAATTTTGCTTTTTTATTAGCAACTTCTCGAAATACACCTTTTATTGAACTAATTGGTAAATATGCACTCATAGCACCAAATCTACTTTCTGCTGCTTGATGGGTAAAACTCCCTTCAGGTCCAAGATATGCGATATTTTCTGGTAACTCAAGATTTCTACTTATTGCAAAAATTTCTAGAAACAATGCCTCAATAGCAGCCCTATTTAAACTTCCATTTGCTTCAAGCGATTGTTTATGAAGCCTATCTATAATTGACTTCTCCCTTTCGGGTCTATAAATGGCTCCACCACTTTGAGCTTTTACAAGTCCAACTTTATGTACAGTTTCCATTCTTTTATTTAAAAGTTTTAGAATCTCATTATCAATACCATCTAAAGTATCTCGTAATTTTTGTAACTCTATTGCTTCATCCATATCAATCCTTTACAAATTACTTTAGGTATTCCTCTTCTAAAGCAATCAAGTCTTCAAAAGTTTCTCTTCTTCTTATAAGTCTATCTTTTCCATTTTCATAAGCAATTTCAGCAACTTTTCCTCTTGTGTTATAGTTACTTGACATTGTAAACCCATACGCCCCTGCAGAATAAATTGCAACCAAGTCGTTATGTTGTGTTTGCGGTAACTGAATATTTTTTGCAAAGAAGTCACCGCTTTCACACACTGGACCCACCACATTACAGTCACTTACATTTTCGCTCTTTTCTAATACTTCAATTTTATGATACGCATTATATAAACTTGGTCGAATTAAATCATTCATAGCACCATCAACGATAACAAATCTTTTGCTACCATTTACCTTTTCATATAAAACTTTCGTAACAAATACACCACTATTTCCAACAATAAATTTTCCTGGTTCACACACTACAGTGATATCAAGTCCAAAAAGTGCATCAAGGATAGTTTGTGCATATTCATGGGTATCGATAAGTTTTTCATCATCATAAACAATACCAAGTCCACCACCAACATCAAAAAACTTTAACTCTATTTTTAATGCTGATTTTATATTTCGTACTAAATCTGCTACGATATTTACAGCTTCTTTAATAGGTGCTAACTCTGTAAGTTGACTTCCTATATGACAATGGATACCAATTGGATCTAAGTTTTCACTATTTTTAGCAAAGATATACATTCTTTTTGCTGTATCAATATCTACACCAAATTTATTTTCATGAAGTCCTGTTGAGATATATGGATGCGTTTTTGGATCCACATTTGGATTTATCCTTATAGAGATTCTAGCTTCGACTTTTAATTCTTTAGCTATTAAATCAACTCTTTTTAGTTCCGCTTCACTCTCAACATTTATCATCAAAATATCAAGTTGTAAAGCTTCTCTTATCTCATCATCAATTTTTCCAACACCAGAAAATATAATCTTATATTTTGGTATTCCAACTTTCAATGCTCTTTTAACTTCACCAATACTCACACAATCTGCACCACTACCTTGGTCTCCAAGATGTTTTACTACACTTAAATTTGAATTTGCTTTTACCGCATATGCAATTAAAGATTTTCTCGCTTTAAAAGCACCTTTTAACTCTTGATACTGTTTTGTAATATAGTCAAAATCATACACATAATATGGTGTTTGATATTTATTTGCAAGTTCTTTAAAATTTATTCCCATTATCTTCTCTTATTTTTGAATTTAAGATATATAATAGCTAAATTTTTGTAATTAATGACTTAATGGGAGATTGTTGGTATTTTTTCTTTTATTATGTTAATTTTGTTGAAATACTCTTTGGACGGTTGAATTGAATCACTCGATTATTTAATTCTACTTTCCAACTTATTTTACAAAACTTACTTATATTCAGGAAACTCAACACCACTTATAAAACTATCTGCTTTCTCATTAAAATTAGGGTCAATAGTTTTTCCTCTGTACGAATACCCAATCATGAATCCTCTTTTTTTTGTTTTTGCGTCTTTACAATATAATGATTTAATCTTCATTTTTAATGATTCAGTTGAAAAGTTAGAGATTTTGGCTTTTTTGTCATTAAGTAAAGCTTTTAGTTGAACACATGGATATTTTCTTTGATTAAATAATTGAAAATCAGATTCAATTATATTAAATCTATCTTTATTAGTATTTTTGTGAAACTCTTCTTCAATTAAAGACAAAAATTCATTTTCACTTTTAGTATCTTGAGGAAGTGGGAAAAAAAGAACTTGAGCAATTTCGCTATCACTTTTTTCTTTACCTTTTTTTCCAAAAACAATTCCTTGTGTTGATTTTCCTATTAAAGACCAACCTTCTTCATTTGGAGAATGAATATCAATGTAACTACCTTCATAATAATAATTAGCAGGTAAAGTAGGAGGTAGACTTCTTGTACAACCTGATAATAAAAGTATTGCGATTAAAAATATTAATGTTTTAAATATAAGTTTCATGTTATTCCTTGTATAACTAGTTATTAAACATACATTATATACAAGATAGCCTAAAAATCAATAAATAACATAAATCAAAATGTTATATATTAAAACAATGACAACAACTTTAAATTAGCTATTTATGAGTATTTTACTGTAAAGGTATTAGTGATATTTCTTCACTATATCATTATAAAGACTCGTATATTGCAAAGGATCAACTGTAGTATTATAAAGTCGTACTGCGTAGTGTAGATGAGGGCCTGTGATTCTTCCTGTTTTTCCACTTTTGGCTATGACTTGCCCTTTTTTAACGCTATCTCCCTCTTTGACTAAAATTTTACTCAAATGAGAATAGTAAGTGTAAGCCCCTCTACCATGGTCTATATAGATAACATTTCCTAAATAAAATCTATCCATAGTAAGGACTACTTTCCCATCATTTGAAGCCTTTACCTCATCTCCAACACTTGCTCTAAAATCAACTCCCGTATGATAGCTTTTTGCCACACCATTATAAACTCGTGCATTTCCAAAAGCACTTGTAATCTTACTATCCATAGGAAGTGTAAATGTTGAACTATTTGTTAAGTCATATAAGGTAACCACTGAATATACTTGATTATATACTTTTTCATACTCTTGTTCAGTTTTTTTCTTATTTTTATCAGATAAAGTTACTTTTCCTTTTGGAACTTTTATGATTTCATTTTGTCTATATTTTCCATCAACAATATTTACAGTGAGATTTTTTTTAATTAACTCACTATTTTCTTCATACAAAACTTGTACATTCTCTTTTTGCTTAGGATTATAATAATCAACAGGGATAAAAACCTCATAGTTTTGAATACTTCCATTGATAGTAAACATTTGATAAGTTTTATCTTTGAAAATCACATTTGGAGCTTGTGATAAATTTTTATCACTTTGAAGTATCACAGCAAACGATGTACCGTGTTTTATATTTGTATGAGAAAGGTTAATCTTTACTTCTGAAAAAAGAAAAGTTGTTATAAAAAATAAGAAAAATAAGAATTTCATACTATTTCCAAATAGGGTAAGAAAGTGTTAGATTTTGTTCAAGTTCAAGGCGGAGAGAAAATTTATGGTAGGGGAGAAAAGGTAAACTTGTGCCTAGATGGCACAAGGCAAACTTTTCGAGTATAAAAAATTTTCTTGACAACGCAAAACTAGGCAAAAGCTGACGCTTTATCGCCCTATTTATCAGTCCCATTCCAAGCGATAGTTGGCTTACCTTCTTCGTTGAATTCAACAGCAGGCATACCCATAATATTAAATCCACAATCCACATAATGAATCTCACCAGTAACTGCACTACTTAAATCAGATAATAGATACATACCACTATTTCCAACCTCCTCAATAGTTACATTTTTCTTTAATGGACTATGTGCTTCATTCCATTTTAACATAAATCTAAAGTCACTAATTCCAGCAGCTGCAAGTGTTTTAATAGGTCCTGCACTAATTGCATTTACTCTTATTCCATCACTTCCTAAATCTTCTGCAAGATATTTTGTAGTCATTTCAAGTGCTGCTTTTGCAACACCCATAAGGTTATAATTTGGAATATATTTTACTCCTCCATAGTATGAAAGTGTAAGAATAGAACAATTATTACTCATAAGAGGTTTTAACTCTCTTGTAATTTCAATAAGTGAGTAAACCGAAATATCCATAGCTATATCAAATGCATTCTTTGTTATATCATAAAATCTACCACTTAATCCCTCTTTTGGCGCAAATGCTATAGAGTGTACTATAAAATCAATTTGTCCCATATCTTTTTCTAAAGATTCTTTTAATGCTTTAATCTCATCAGGATTACTTACATCACAAGGATATACTAAGTCACTACTTCCAAACTCTTCTGCTATTGGAACAACTCTTTTTTTCAATGAATCATTTAAATATGTAAATGCTATTTGTGCACCTTGTGCTGCACACTGTTTTGCTATACCATACGCTATAGATTTATTGTTTGCAACACCTAATATAACACCTTTTTTACCATTCATCATCATTTTCATTTTTCTCCTGTTTTAGTTTTTATTTGTAATTTCAATCATCTCTTTAAATTGTTCAACATCCCAAGATGTTGTTCCTATTAACGTACCATCAACATTATCAATTTTTAATATCTCTTCTATATTTTCTGGTTTAACACTTCCTCCATATAATAATGGTTGCGTAATTTTTTTCTTTATCTTTTTGTGTACTTGTGCTATCTCTTCTGCAGTTGCAACAACACCTGTACCGATAGCCCAAACTGGTTCGTAAGCAATAATAAGTTTGTCATAATTAAGGTCAATACCTTCAAATTGTTCCCAAATATATCCTAAAGTTTCTGTAAGACCTTTTTCTCTTACTTCCAAAGGTTCCCCTACACAATATATTATTCTATATCCTAAAGATTTAAAATAATTGTATTTTAATGTTAAATCTTTTTGAGACTCTTTTAAGATGTGTCGTCTTTCACTATGTCCAATAAGGATTGTTTTTATATTAAATTCATCAAGTTGTTCTGTACCTATTTCCCCAGTAAAAGAACCATTTTTTGTATAATAAGCATTTTGAACACCTATTTTTAGATTTGTAACTGTATCAAATGTATCCAATGCTGTTGCAGGGGGAAAGATAAATACATCATTTTTTATTTGTTTTGATTCAATAAATTGATTTATAGCATCTACAAAAGATTTTGTACTGCTTCTTGTGTGGTTAGTCTTAAAGTTGCTTGCTATAATCTTCATGATGAATACCCTTTATAAATTATTTTTAAAGCCGTATTCTATCATAAAGATATAAAAAGTCTTATATATTTGCTACTCTTTTATAGAGTAAAGTATTGTTTCCATTTTAGCTTGTGCTTCAAGAAGTTCTTTTATCGCTTCTTTATCAGCAATTGATAATGACGCTATCCAATTATATACATTTGGATACTCTACATACATAGTGTCATCACCTTTTTTCTTGTACATTGAGATACTACAAGGTGCAAATGCTCCAGCTTCTGGTCTTGTTTTTGCAACAGCATAAATTACAGGTAATTTACAAATTGATTCTGATACAAATAAATCAAATGTATCATCTCCAGCTTTAATAAAGTCATAATTAATATCAGTAAAACCAGCTTGAACAAAACCATTCATTTCTAATCTTGATTCAAAGTCTTCTATCATACCCTCACTATCATCTTTCCAAGTTTCTGGATCAAATTTAATATGCATTTTAGTGATAAGCTCTTTTTGTGTTGAAGATACTTTATATGTAAAAGTTTCAAATGTACCATTTGGCATAGTTTTAGATAAAATCTCTTTTACTAATTTTCCAATTCTTTGTAAGTCTGGATTTGAAGCTGGTATTCCTGATATTTTTGCCATTGCATCTACAGTTAGTGACGATACATGTAATGTAGTTTCACCTTTTCTTGTATAAATTGACATACTCATAGGTGTAAACAATCCAATTCGAGGATATTTTTTTGCGAGATTATGTACCGAATCAATGTGGTACAATGTAAACAAATTATATACTTTAAAATCTGTTTGTTCAAACTGTTTCATAAATGGTCCATTCATATCTCTATTATCAGAAATATAAAATCCATTCTTTTTAAATTCAGCCTCAATTGTTTGTGGAGTTATTTTCCCATCTTTATTATCTACACTAAATACTTGTACATCATTTGCTAATAATATTCCAAATGATACTAAAAGCATCAAAACTATTCTCTTCATTTTCCATCCTTTTTTCTAATATAGAAAACTATAGAATAGTCCCACTTTCATATAACTTAAACAAAGCTTAACTAAAGTTATAATAATATTTACTTATACTTATAGTGATAATTTATTGATGATTTCTACTACTTTAGAAGCATATCCCCACTCATTATCATACCATAAAACCAACTTTACCATTTGATTTTTTTTCACTTGTGTAAATCTATGATCAATAATTGAGGTATATTCTTGTTGCGCAAAGTCACTTGAAACTAATGGTTCAAAATTATTTAATACAATTTTTGAAGTTTGTGTAGCCTGATACTGTTCTAAAACTTCTAATAATTGCTCTTTTGTTATCTCATTTTTTAATTTTAAAACAACATTGATAGCTCCAACTGTTGCTGTAGGAACTCTAAAAGAACTAGAAGAGATATTTTCTTCATTTATATGTGGCAAGATATAAGAACAGGCATCTATAGTTGTAGTACGACTTGGTATAATATTTTGTGTCGCACTTCTACCAAATTCAAAATTACAAGCTACATTTCTATCACTACTTCCTATGCAACCACTATCCAAAGTTTTTTGATGATTTAACAAAGGATGAATCGTACTTACATCTCCATACTCTATAGAAAAAGATTCATCAATAATTTTTAAAACAGGAAGAAGTGCTGTTGCATTACAAGAGCTTGTTGAAATAATTTTATGCGATTGATTGTGAAGTTCTTCTTCATTTACTCCAACTATCACATTTATATCGGCATTGTTATTAGGATGTGTTAAAAGAATTTTAGGTAATTGTAACCTTTTAAGTTCATCTATATCTAGTTTACTTCCACTTGCATCTACAATAATATCAATTTTATATTTTTTAAAATCTATTTGAGTTAAATTTGTAAAATTTAGTATCTCAATATGATTCTTAGAATTTTCAATACATTTATCTTTCACAATATATTTATCTTCAAATCTTCCATAAGTTGAATCATAATTGATACTATAAGCTATATTTTCAATATTTGAATTAAGTTCATTTATTGCTACTATATTGATGTTTTCAAATGTGTTGACAATTCTTACTATAGACTTTCCAACTCTTCCTACACCATTTAACAATATATTCATAAAATATAACTATTCTTCAATAATAAGTGCTTTAACGCCAGGTAACACTTTTCCTTCTATGAGTTCTAAAGAAGCTCCTCCACCAGTAGAGATAAATGTCATCGCTTCTTCATCCCCTGTTCTTCTAACTAAATCAGCAGTATCTCCACCACCAACTACTGTTGTAGCATAAGAACTAGCAACAGCATGAGAAAGTTTTGCACTTCCTTTTGCAAATTTATCCATTTCATACACACCCATTGGTCCATTCCAAAGAATAGTATGTGCATCTTCTAGAGCTTGTGAGAATAATAATGCTGATGCTGGTCCGATATCTAATCCCATCCATCCTTTTGGTATTTCTTGTACTGTTACAGCTTTTGCAAATGACTCACTATCAAAAGCTTCTGCTGCAATAACATCCACAGGTAAATAAAACTTTACTCCTAGTGTTTTTGCTTCTTCCATAATCTTTAATGCTTCTGGAATTAAATCATCTTCAACTAAAGAGTTTCCAACTTCATATCCAAGTGCTTTAAGGAAAGTAAATGCCATACCACCACCTATAATGATTTTATCAACTTTTGGTACAAGATTATATAATGCTTCAAGTTTTCCACTTACTTTACTACCACCTACTATACTTACAAATGGTCGTTTTGGCTCCTCTATAATATGGTAAAAAAACTTTATCTCAGTTGCTAACAAAAATCCAGCAGCTTTATGATTAATATCAAAATGTTGTGCAATTCCTTCAACAGAAGCATGTGCTCGATGCGATACACCAAAAGCATCATTGATATAAATATCTGCCATTGAAGCTAGTTTTTTAGATAATTCTGGATCATTTTTAGTCTCACCAGCTTCAAATCGCATATTTTCTAAAAACATTATTTCACCATTTTGTAATTCTTTTGCCATTTTTAATGTTTCTTCACAAACAATACTTGGTGCTAATTTAATATCTTCCATTTGTAATAAAGTTTTTAATCTTTGTTTTACAGGTTTTAAACTATATTTTTCTTCAAATCCACCTTTTGGTCTTCCAAAGTGACTTGCAATAATTATGGCACAATCATTATCTATACAATATCGAATTGTACTTAATGCACTTTTTATTCTTCTATCATCTGTAATATTTTGATATTCATCAACTGGTACATTAAAATCACATCTTATAAATACTTTTTTACCAGCTATATCTATATTTTTTATCTCTTGAAGTTTCATTTTTTCCCTTAATTTTTATAAATTAGTTTGTAGCTACGTGTACACCCATATCTACTAGTCTACACGAATATCCCCACTCATTGTCATACCAAGATAATACTTTTACCATATTATCTCCAACTACTTGAATAGTATCAAGAGGTACTACCGTTGAGTTCTCTTCACCATTAAAATCACTACTTACTCTTCCTTCTGTATCAGTTGCTAAAATACCTTTTAACTCACCTTGTTCTGCTTTTTTAAAAGCTTCACAAACTTCTTCTACTGTTACATTTTTATTTAATGTTACTGTTAAATCTACCATTGAAACATTTGGTGTTGGTACTCTTATAGCTTGTCCATTTAACTTACCATTTAAATGTGGCATAACTTTTCCAATTGCTTTTGCTGCACCTGTTGTACTTGGTACTAAATTCGTAGCTCCAGCTCGTGCTTTTCTTGGGTCGTTTTTATGTTTTGCATCAAGGATTGGTTGACTTCCTGTATATGAATGTATTGTTGTCATTAAACCTTTTTCTATACCAAAAGCATCATCAAGTACTTTTGCCACTGGTGCTAGTCCATTTGTTGTACAAGAAGCATTTGATACTATTGACTGTCCAGCATAAGTTTTTTCATTTACACCCATTACAAAAGTATCTGTATCATCTTTTGCAGGTGCACTAAATACAACTTTTTTTATACCATTATCTAAATATGGTTGTACTGACTCTTTTGTTAAAAATGCCCCTGTACATTCTAAAACTACATCTACCCCATAGCTTGCATAATCAAGTTTAGCAGGATCTCTTTCACTTAATAGTTTTGCTTTTTCATTTCCAATATATATGTAACCATCTTCAACTCTAATATCATCTCTTTTCCCATGTACTGAGTCATATTTTAAGTTGTATTGAATCATCTCTTCACTACCACTTGCATTGGCTGCAACCAATTCTACATCATCTCTGTCAGCACATATTCGTGCCACACATCTTCCAATTCTTCCTAAACCATTGATAGCAACTTTTACAGCCATAATAATCCTTTTGATTTACATAATTTTGGACATTTTATCTAATTTTTTATATAAAAATGGTTAAAAAAATAGAAGATATTTTGTATCTATAAAATGGGTCTCATTTAAGTAACTTTAGGTAAAATAAATCTTTAAAAAATACAAAATTATAGTAACAAATTTTTATTATAAGTAATGTTTATTACTATAGCTTTCGAATATATTGAATGGAGTTTTTTATGGCAATAATGATACAAAAAAGAAATGGTCGTCAAGAGGTTTTAGACATCACTAAAATCCAAAAACACACAATCTCAGCTACAAAAGATTTAGATGGTGTTAGTCAAAGTGAATTAGAGATCGATGCACAAATCAAATTCATTGATGGTATGAGTTCATCTGATATTCAAGATGCTTTAATTAAAACAGCTGTTGAAAAGATAGATATAGATGTTCCAAACTGGACTTTTGTTGCTGCTCGACTTTTTCTTTTTGATTTATACCATAAAGTTGGAAAAGCAACCCATGGTATCAAAGGAAATGCATACTGTCATTTAAAAGACTACATTAAATATGGTCAAGAAGCTGGAAGAATTATTCCTGAACTAGAAAATGGTTATGACTTAGATGATTTAAGTGATTACTTAGACCCATCAAGAGATTATCTTTTTAATTATCTTGGAATGAAAACTCTTTATGATAGATACTTATTAAAAAACAACAATAAAGAACCAATAGAATTGCCTCAACAAATGTTTATGGGTATTGCTATGTTTTTAGCACAAAATGAAAAAGACAAACAAGAAAAAGCAAAACAATTCTATGATGTTATCTCAAAATTTGAAGTAATGCTTGCGACTCCAACATTATCAAATGCAAGAACAAATAGACACCAATTAAGTTCTTGTTACATAGGTTCAAGTCCAGATAATATTGAAGGTATTTTTGATGGATATAAAGAGATGGCACTATTATCTAAGTTTGGTGGTGGTATTGGTTGGGACTGGAACTCAATCCGAAGTTTAGGTGGTGTTATCGATGGTCACAAAAGTGCTGCTGGTGGAACAATACCATTTTTAAAAATCACAAATGACATTGCAATTGCAGTTGATCAATTAGGGACAAGAAAAGGTGCTATTGCTGTATATCTAGAGCCTTGGCATATGGATATTGAAGACTTCATTGATTTAAAGAAAAACTCTGGAGAAGAAAGAAGAAGAGCACACGATTTATTCCCTGCACTTTGGATTAATGACTTATTTATGAAAAGAGTTTTAGAAGATGGACATTGGACTTTGTTTGATCCTTACGAAGTAAAAGATTTAGCAGAATTAAATGGTGAAGCTTTTGAAAAAAGATATGAAGAGTATGAAAATGATGACTCTATTACAAAAGAACAAATGAAAGCAAAAGCACTTTGGAAAAAAATTCTTACTTCATATTTTGAATCAGGAAGTCCTTTCTTATGTTTTAAAGACAATGCAAATAGAGCAAATCCAAATGATCATACAGGATTTATTAGAAGTAGTAATCTTTGTACAGAAATTTTCCAAAATACAAATCCAAATCACTATTTAGTAAAAATAGAACTAGAAGATGGAGAGATTTTAACTTTTGAAGAAGAAGATAAAGTAACTGTAGATAGTGGAATAGTAAAAAAAGCAAATAAAATCACAGCTCTTGATAGCTTAAATGGTAAAAAAATATTTATTGTTGAAAAAGAAAAGATTGATGGAGATACTGCTGTTTGTAATCTTGCATCAGTAAATTTAAGTAAAATCAATACAAAAGAAGATATAGAAAGAGTTCTTCCAACAGCAATTAGAATGCTTGATAATGTTATAGATTTAAACTTCTACCCACTTAGAAAAGTAAAAGCAACAAACCTAAAAACAAGAGCAATAGGTCTTGGAGTTATGGGGGAATCACAAATGGTTGCAGAATCTGGACTTCTTTGGGGAAGTGAAGATCACCTTAAAAAGATAGATTCAATTATGGAAGCTATTAGTTACAATGCTATTGATGCTTCTGCTAATTTAGCTGTAGAAAAAGGAAGTTATCCTACATTTGAAGGTTCAAAATGGTCAAAAGGTATTATGCCTATGGATCATGCAACACCAGCTGTAAATGCATTAATCCAAAGAGATTTATTTGATACAGGATATGACTGGGAAGTTTTAAGAGAAAAAGTAAAAACAAAAGGTATGAGAAATGGTTACCTTATGGCTATAGCACCAACTTCATCAATCTCAATTCTTGTAGGAACAACACAAGCGATTGAGCCAGTTTACAAAAGAAAATGGTTTGAAGAAAATTTAAGTGGACAAATTCCAGTAGTTGTACCAAATTTATCTCCTGATACTTGGAATTACTATACACCAGCTTATGAAGTGGAACAAAAAGATATCATAAAAGCAGCAGCAATTAGACAAAAATGGATTGATCAAGGGCAAAGTACAAATATCTTTATGGCACTTGATAAAGCGAGTGGAAAATATCTTCATGAGATATATACATTAGCTTGGCAGTTAGGATTAAAATCAACATACTACCTAAGAAGTCAATCACCTGAAGCCGTTGCCGATGTTGCAGATAGAAGTCAAGAGTGTGTAGGTTGTCAATAAAACAAACCTACAACAATAACTACAAAATATTTATATAATAAAAGAGTGAAAAAAATGGATAGAAAAATAATATACAACCCAAAATCAACTGAAAATCTCAATGATAGAAGAACCTTTGGTGGAAATCCAGATGGTATGATTAACTTTACTAGATGTAAATATGAATGGGCAACGAGACTTTGGGATCAAATGGAAGGAAACACTTGGTTTCCAAAAGAGGTTCAAATGACTCAAGATGCAAAAGATTATAAATATCTTACTCCTCCTGAAAAAAGAATGTATGACCTTGTATTATCACAACTTATTTTTATGGACTCTTTACAAACAAACAACTTGATGGACAATATCAACCCATACATTACAGCACCAGAAATCAATGCTTGTCTTTCAAGACAATCATATGAAGAAGCAAATCATAGTAAATCTTATGCCGTTATGGTTGAGTCAATCTCTGATAATACAGATTTAATCTATGATATGTGGAAAACAGATGCTAAACTTCAAGAAAAAAACAATTTTATAGCAGGAACTTATGAAAATTTAAGTGGTGATATCACTGATGAAAAAATAATATTAGCTATGTTTGCAAACCAAATTCTTGAAGGTCTTTACTTCTATGCTGGATTCGCAGCTATGTACGCACTTGGGAAATCAGGAAAAATGTTAGGTTCTTCGCAAATGATTAAATTCATCCAAAGAGATGAAGTAACACATCTTCTTTTATTCCAAAATCTTATCAATAGTACAAAAAAAGAAAGACCAGAACTTTTTACAGCTGAGTTAGAAGAAAAAGTAAGAGTAATGTTTAGAAAAGCGGTTGATTTAGAAGCTAGCTGGGGAGACTATATCACTCAAGGACAAATTCTAGGGTTTACAAAAAATATTATTCGACAATATATTGAATATCTAGCAGATAAAAGACTTGAAGCAGTTGGTTATTCACCAGAATATGGTGTAAAACACCCGATTCCTTGGGTAGATGGTTACAGTTCATTCAACGATCAAAGAACAAACTTCTTTGAAGGAAATGTTGTAAACTATTCTAAGGGTTCAATTGATTTTGATGACTTCTAAAAAAAGATAATTTATGGCAAGTAAAAATAGTCAAATTCTTCTTATTGAAAATGTTCTTTCAAGTTTAAGTGACAACATAGAGGAGAAAGATAAAACAATAAAAGAATTTGAAGAAGAAGTGATAAATCTTAAAAATACTATAACCACTTTAAAACACGAGTGTAAAACTGCCTTTAATGAACAAGAACGACTTGAAGATGCTATAGCAAATCTCAACAACAAAAATATGTTTTTATCTGAAGAGATAAAGATGAAAGATGAACAACTCATTATAAAAACAAAAGAGTTTGATTCCATAAAACAGCAACATGAACAGTTTATGGATAATATTGAAAAAAGAATTGAAGATTTTAAACAACAATTAGAAAATAAAAACTCAATTATCGTAGAACTAGAAAAAATAAACAAAGAACTTAATAAACAAATCCATAATACTGAAAAAGACAAAACAATTAGTATCTCCAAGTTGGAACGAAAACTTGAAAAAGAGGAATTTAAAAACTTTGTTAATACAGATAGTGATTATGCATTTTCCTCTTCAACAGATAAATCTACAAAAAAAGATGCTCTCTCTCAATCAAGAGTAAATAAAAAAATCCAATTAGATAAACTAGAAGACAAACTAAGAAATATAAATAAAATCAAAGAAGATTTTGCAAACTCGCAAAGTAATTCTTCCTCTTCAACAGAAGAAGAATTAATCAAAAAAAGACTTGGATTTTAGACAATGAATTTAATAGCCCTACAATTAAAAACTTCAAATAATTTTGAAAAAAACCTAAAAAGACTTATCAATCAAATCAACATCGCTCCAGATAACTCTATCATCTTAGCACCAGAATTATATCTAACTGGTTATGCTTATGATAGAATGGATGATGCTGTTGCTTTTTCACTTGAAGCTATTGAAATTTTAAAAGAGCTTTCAAATAAAAAAACTATTGCACTCACTTTAACTACAAAAAAGAAAAAACAATATTTCAATACTTTGCATATTTTTCATAAAGGAAAAATTCTCCACACACAATCAAAAGCAAAACTATTTGTCCTTAATGATGAACGAGTTTATTTTTCTGCTGGAGATGAAAAAGATATTAAGATTATTGATATAGATGGAATAAAAGTGGCTACACTTATCTGCTTTGAGTTACGATATATTGAACTTTGGAAAAAAATACAAGGTGCAGATGTGATACTTGTTCCTGCCATGTGGGGATTAAGAAGAAAACAGAACTTTGAGATACTTACAAGAGCATTAGCTGTTGCAAATCAATGTTTTGTTATTGCCGTGAATAGTGCAAATGCAGATATGGCAAAAAGTAGTGCTATTATTTCACCATTTGGTGATGTAACCAAAAATGATGATGAAAAACTTCTTTTATGTGATGCAAATTTTAAAGAGATTAAAAAAATGAGAAGGTATCTAAATATTGGGATCAAATAATCAGATTTCCAGTATTCTTTTTGTTTGCCTTGGAAATATTTGTCGTTCACCATTAGCTGAAGCAATAGCTCGTGATATTGCCAGCAAACACAATCTCAATATAAAAGTTGATAGTGCAGGAACAGGTAGCTGGCATATTGGTGAAGCCCCTTGTGAGAACTCCCAAAAAGTAGCTTTACAAAACTCTTTAACTATCTCACACTATAAAGCAAGACAAGTAACAAAGAAAGATTTTAACAACTTTGATTTAATCGTAGGATTAGATCATAAAAATATTGCAAATCTTAAAAAAATTGGTTGCCAAAACCCTTTGTTATTGGGAGATTTTGGCTCAAATGGAGAAGATGTACCTGACCCATATTTTTTTAGTGGTTTTGAAGGATTTACAACAGTTTATTCTATGATAGAAAACTGTGTATATCAACTCTTTAAAGAATATAATCTTATAAAATAATTACTTTTTATTTATAGCAAACTTTTGAGGTCGAATTGTTATATCAGTAATCACACCTTGTGTATTTAAAATATCTATAACTGTTTTTGCAATAGTTTCTGGCATTAAAAAAGTATCTTTTTGTTGAGAAGGTTCAAATTGTAAATCATCAAAAAAGTTTGTTGTGGTTAAATCTGGATTTATAGTTGTAACTCCTACCCCACTTTTTCGTAACTCTTCAAATAAAGAGAGTCCAAAATCTCGAAGCCCTGATTTAGTTGCAGTATAAAGTGCTGAAAACTTTGAATGTTTTGTTGCTTCTATTGAAGCTATATTTATGATTTTTCCTTGAGTTTTTTTTAAACTTCGCAATAATAAGTTTGATAAAACTATAGGTGCAGTAAGATTGATATCAATAAGTTCTTTTATTTTAGCGATGCTTATCTCCTCATGTGGTTGAAATACTCCTACACCAGCACAATTAACAAGTAAATCTATCTCTTTCTTTTTTAAAAGCTCTTTTACCTCTTGTTCTAAGGAAGTTAAATCTTCCAATCGTGAAGTAAGTTTAATAATATAAAAACCATTTTTTTCTAAATCTTCACAAATTGCTCTTCCTATACCAGAACTATATCCTGTTACAATTGCATTTTTCATTTGATAATCTCTTTTTTCATTTTAATTCTTACATAAAAAAATATCAATATACTCAAGAAAGCTAAAATTGTAATAATGATTATCTGCAAATATTCTTTAACCAATACTTCATTTTGCCCTATAAAATATCCTAGTAAAGTAAGAATCAATACCCAAATACCTGCACCTAAACTTGTATATAATGAAAACTTCCATAGATTCATCCGAGCAAGTCCAGCAGGCAATGAGATGTATTGTCTCACAGCAGGAATAAGTCTTCCGCTAAAAGTAGAAATATGTCCATGTTTTGCAAAAAAATCTTCCATCTTTTGTAGTGTTTCTTCTTTGATTAAAACATACTTCCCATATCGAGATAAAAAAGCTCTCCCATACTTCACTGCTAAAAAATAATTAAACACAGCACCAGCTAGACTTCCTACAATTCCAGCTCCAATAGCTATATAAATATTCATCTCACCTTTTGAAGCAAGGTAACCAGCAGGTACCATTACCACTTCACTTGGAAAAGGGAAAAATGAGCTTTCTAAAAACATCATTATAAAGATTCCAATATAACCTAAACTACTAACTGTATCTACGATAAAATTCACTATATCATGTAACATAAGTATTAATTACTTTTTTTTGGTATTGGATAATTTTCAACTATAAAATCAATATCTTTATCCCCTCTACCACTTAAGTTGACTAAAATTGATTCATTTGGATGTTCAGTAGCATATTTCATTGCAAAAGCTACTGCATGTGCAGATTCTAAAGCAGGAATAATTCCTTCATATTGAGATAGTTTATAGAATGCATCAACCGCTTCATCATCGTTACAAAGACCAATGTTTGTTCTTCCTATACTGTTTAAATAAGCATGTTCAGGTCCAATTGAAGGATAATCTATACCACTTCCTATAGAGTGTACTGGAGCTGGTTCCCCTTTTTCATCAGTCAACATTATAGAATTAAAACCATGCATAATTCCCTCTTTTCCATAAGTTAAACTTGCACTATGTTCACCTATTTTATCACCTTTTCCCATCGGTTCAACACCATATAATTTTACTTCATCATCAATAAATCCACTAAAAATACCCATAGCATTACTTCCACCACCTACACAAGCAGCAACAACGTCTGGTAAATTTCCAGTCATTTCAACAAATTGTTCACGTGCTTCAAAACCTACAATAGATTGAAAATCTCTTACCATTCTAGGAAATGGATGTGGTCCTACAACTGAACCTATTGCAAACATTTGTGTATCTGTATCTTTTAAATACGCTTCAAAAGCACTATCTACAGCTTCTTTCAGAGTTTTAAGTCCATGAGTTGCTGGAACAACTTTGGCACCAAGTATTTGCATTCGTACTACATTTGGATGCTCTTTTTTTATATCTACTTCACCCATATGAATTTCACACTCTAATCCAAAATATGCAGCAGCTGTAGCTAAAGCAACTCCATGTTGTCCAGCACCTGTTTCAGCAATAAGCTTTTTCTTTCCAAGATATTTAGCAAGTAATCCCTCTGCCATACAGTGATTCAATTTATGTGCACCTGTATGATTTAGATCTTCCCTTTTTAAATATATTTGTCCTCCACCTATAAATTCACTAAGGTTTTTACAATAATATACTGGAGTTGGTCTTCCTTGATAATGTTTTCTAATACTTCTTAGTTCACTAATATAGTTATGTGATTTTGATAATTTATTATACGCTTTGGTAATCTCTGCAAATGGTTTCTCTAATTGAGGAGGAATATATGCACCTCCAAATCTACCAAAATAGCCATTTTCATCAGGCATTGTTTCTAAATATGGTTTTTTATTCATTTCTATTATCCTTTAAATTAACCTCTTATTGTATCAAAAGTTCAATTATTAATAGTTTTTTCAATAAAGTAATACTCTTTCATAAAATAATTTTAGATTATTTTATGATATACTTACTGTATAAAATAACTTTTGTGAGGAATAAATGGTTACAAATAATACATCTGTCTCTTCTATGCAAATTTATGATGCTACAGAGTTTCGAAATAACCAACAAAGTAGACTTCAAGATATTAAATCAAATACAAAAGAAGTTGCGTCAGATATTAAACAACAAGAACAACTTAATAAATCAGTAGAACAAACTATTAAAGCTGATGCAAATAAGTATGCTCAAAAAACTGATTCAGATATAAGAGCGGCACTTATGAGACAACTTAAGAGTCCTTTCCCTCTTGTTTCTACAGAAGTTTTACTCAAAACTATTTAGTAAAACAAAACATGAACAAATAATGAGATTGCAAATCCACATAAAATAACAAAAGAAAAAATATTAATAAAGACTGAAACCCTTTGTGATATTTTATGTTTTGTTTTATTTATAAAGTATGGCATCATAGTAATCCATAAAGTTATAGCACTAAGCATTCCAGCTATGGTAAAAAAAATATCAAGTTCTTTATTAACTACATATCCAGCAATACTAAGCCAAAAGGCAATTGTATATGGATTTAATAAAGTTAATATAAATCCTTGTATATATATTTTAAAAATATTATGTGTTGTAATTTTACTTTGATGCGATTCTAATTGTTTATTTCTATTCTGATAAATTTTTATCCCAAGATATAATAAAAATAAACTTCCTAAAATTCCTAAAATATTTAAAAATATAGGGTTATTCATAAAACTAATTAGTCCTATAAATATCATTATTAAATATATCATATCTGCACTCATAGCCCCAAATCCAGTAGCAACTCCAAATTTATAATTTTTAAGTGCTTGATTCATAATAAGGATATTAATAGGTCCTAAAGGTACAGCTGCACCTAAACCTAAAAGAAAACCTTCAAAGAATGATTCTATCATTTTTATTTATCTTTCCCATATATGAATTTTTCATAAACTCTTCCATTTGATTATTGCTTGAATACTCATATCCAAAAACATCTTTCCATAAACTATGTGCTTCCATACACATATAAAAATATACTTTTCCATGCCAAGGTTTAAAACTATTATAAAGATGTGAAAACATCTCTTTTTTAGTTTCTATATTATATGATTGTTTTCCATTAATTGTTTCAAAAGGCATTTGAAGAATTTTTGTTTTCATCTCTCTTGCTCGAAGTTGTTTTATGACAGGTTTTATAAAAGTTAATGTTCCCATTGAAATAAGAACAACTTCCTCAGGTATAAATGTTTCAAGTAAAGTCTCATATATCTTTTTATAATCATTTAAATAATCTTTATATACAACTATTGGATGAAAATGAAACCCTACTAAAACACCTTTGTCTGATAATGCTCTAGCACTATTGATTCTCTCTTCCAATGAAGCAGTAAGATGTTCCTCATTTTGTATGATTATTGGAGTATTAAGTGACCATGTTACTATAATATTTTTTGGAACATCGTTTTCAAGAAAATATTTTATATTATCCGATTTTGTTTTAAATTCAAGTATTACATTAGGATTATTGTTAGCAAAATCAAAAAGAGCATCAAGAATTCCTGCTCTATTTCCCCACATTAAACTATCACTACTTTGACCAGTTCCGATATGATAAATCTCATTTGGATTAAGTTCTAAATTCAAAAGTTTTTGTTTAAAATCTTTATCAAATCCTATCTTGTTTTGGTTATAAAAACTTTGAATTGAACAATAGCTACAATCAAATCCACAAGACTCAACAGCATCAAGCGTTAAAAGATTACAACATCTTGTTCCTTCACTGGCAACTGGGCAAGCACCAAGTCCAATCCCTTTTTTCTCTATTTGTTGAAATTCAAACTTTCGTACATTATATTTAATATCATCAAACTGTGTATAATCATTTGGTTTTTCTTGAAGTTCTTTATGTCTCTTTGCATAGTATTCAAATATTTTTTTAGATAGTTGTTTTCCAGTATATTTTTCTTCATACTCTTCTGGAAAGATATCTTCAAAAGACTTTTCATTCCACATAAAAAAGTCTTTTTTTATATCGTCTAAAATCTTTTTTTGTGAAACAGTAAAATTATATTTTTCTAAATCCATCTACTAACTATTTTCTATTTTTTTAATAGCTTTTTTCATAAGTTCTATATGGTAGTTTTCTTGATACATTACACACGTTAAAAACTTACTTATCTCTTCATCTTTAATTGCAGCTGCAAGATTAGCACACTCTTCTTTTGCTTTTATCTCTTCATCAACACCATCTATTAAAAATTGTTTTATATCTTTATTTACATACAATTGCTCTATTACAGTTCGTGGGATTGCTAATATCCCCATTTTTGCCATCATATTTCCAAAACTTTTTAAATGAAATTGCGACTCATCTATCATATCTTGATATATATTGTATTGGAGTAAGTCTTTAGTATAATTTTGAAAATAAGAGTACAAAAGTATAAGTTCATATTCTTTATAACTCTCTTCAAACAGAAAAAGTGTCAATGCATCTCTTGATGTACAATCTAAATCTTTATTTTCATATGTTCTATTTTTATTAAAAGCAGTTATATCTTCATTATTATTTTCATCTCTTAATAATCTTTCTAATACACTCATAAAATAGAATTCATCAGATATTATTCTAGCAAATATAGCTTCTTCTGGATTATAATTTTTCACACATAATTTTATTTCATTTATTAAGTATGTAAAATATTCAAAATTTGTTTGTTTTTCAATCTCAATTGCATATTTCTCATAATTATATGTAATATCATTTTCTTTTAAATAATTTGATAGCCACTTTAAATGTCTAAATTCAATCATTGCAAATTCATAAATAGTATTTTTTATTTTTTCATTATTAATAGCAAAAGAAGTGAATAATATTTTTAACCATAACTCATGTTTAGATTGATAAATACTAGATAGATTCATTTAAATTTATTCCTTCACAAGACTCTTTCATATCTATTGTAAACATCTCCTCATCCATTTCAGCTATTTTATTGTCTCTATTGATTATAGCAGCTCTAAATGCAGTTAATACCATGTTTGAACATGCTTGTTGTCTTTTTGGTGCCATTAAAATTTTTTCTGTCATTAATTTTAAAGCTGAAATTGCATTATCTAAAGTGTCACCTTTAACCATTTCTGTAAATAATGATCCAGCTACGACTGTATCTTGACAAGCATTACATCCAAATGTAATATCTGAAAGTGTCCCATCATTAATTTTTATGTATACCATAGCAAATTCACCAGTTTTTTTATCAACTCCCATACCAATACCGTCAGCATTTTCCATTTTTCCATAATTTCTAGGATTCATCATATGATCTAATACTTCGGCTGATACTCTTGCTATTTCAGGGTCTTGTTCTAATTGTTCGTTTGTTAATTGATTTTTCATAAATAGATTCTACCAAATTAAAGTAAAAAATAAAAAGTAAAAATAACAAAATTGTAATAAATTTAAAAGATTAGCAATAAAAGAATAGAAAAAAGCAAAAGGAGGCATAAAAGCTTCCAAAAAGAAGTAAAAAAAAGAGACACCTTAAAAGTTGGCAGCGACCTACGTTTCCACCAGGGGACCCGGCAGTATTATCGGCGATGGAGAGCTTGACTACCAGGTTCGAAATGGGGCTGGGTATTTCCTCTCCTCTATAACCACCAACATTTAAAATGTCTCATTTAAAAGTTGTGTATAAAGTAATACAGTTAAAGTCTTTGTTCTAAAGTAAAAATACATTCTAAATATATCTTATTACATTTAATAAGATAGTAAACTAAAGATAATCTTATAAATAAGCCAAACGGTCTATTAGTAATAGTCAGCTAAATGCATTACTGCACTTACACATCTATCCTATCAACCAGCTAGTCTTGCTGGGACCTTCAGGGAAAGTTAATCTTGGAGTTGGCTTCGTGCTTAGATGCTTTCAGCGCTTATCTCATCCGTACGTAGCTACCCAACGATGCCCTTGGCAGAACAATTGGTACACTAGTGGTACGTTCACCCCGGTCCTCTCGTACTAGGGGCAAATCTCCTCAACTTTCCTACGCCCACGGAAGATAGGGACCGAACTGTCTCACGACGTTCTGAACCCAGCTCGCGTACCGCTTTAAATGGCGAACAGCCATACCCTTGGGACCTGCTTCAGCCCCAGGATGCGATGAGCCGACATCGAGGTGCCAAACCTCCCCGTCGATGTGAGCTCTTGGGGGAGATCAGCCTGTTATCCCCGGCGTACCTTTTATCCTTTGAGCGATGGCCCTTCCACACAGAACCACCGGATCACTATGACCGACTTTCGTCTCTGCTCGACTTGTCTGTCTCACAGTCAGGCTGGCTTATGCCATTATACTCAACATCCGATTTCCAACCGGATTGAGCCAACCTTTGTAAGCCTCCGTTACTTTTTAGGAGGCGACCGCCCCAGTCAAACTACCCACCAGACATTGTCCTGAATGAGGATAACTCATCCCAGTTAGCTATCAGAATATTCAAGGGTGGTATCTCAAGGATGACTCCACTGGAATTAGCATCCCAGCTTCAAAGTCTCCCACCTATCCTGCACATGAATATCCCAATAGCAGTGTCAAGCTATAGTAAAGGTGCACGGGGTCTTTCCGTCTTTCCGCGGGTAGGAGGAATTTTCACCTCCACTACAATTTCACTGGATCCCTGGTTGAGACAGCTCCCATCTCGTTACGCCATTCATGCAGGTCGGTATTTAACCGACAAGGAATTTCGCTACCTTAGGACCGTTATAGTTACGGCCGCCGTTTACTCGGGCTTCGATCAAGTGCTTCGCTTACGCTGACACCATCAATTAACCTTCGAGCACCGGGCAGGCGTCACACCTTATACATCCTCTTACGAGTTAGCAAAGTGCTGTGTTTTTGGTAAACAGTCGGGAGGGACTCTTTGTTGCAACCTCATAAGCCTTCGTGAGCAAGTCACTAAACTTTAGTAGGCACACCTTCTACCGAAGATACGGTGCTAGTTTGCAGAGTTCCTTAACCAGGGTTCTTCCACGCGCCTTAGAATACTCATCCCACCTACCTGTGTCGGTTTACGGTACGGGTTATAATAGATATGCTTAGTGGCTTTTCTTGGCACGACAGTATCATCGATTCCAAACGCACTCCGAAGAGCTTGTTCGGCCTGTAAGATCTCGGTCTAATGTTAAGCGGATTTGCCTACTTAACAACCTACGTCCTTCGACCAGCTATTCCATCAGCCAGCTCGATTAACTCTATGCGTCCCCACATCACGCTCTATTATAAGTATAGGAATATTAACCTATTTGCCATCGTCTACCCCTTTCGGACTCGACTTAGGACCCGACTAACCCTACGATGACGAGCATCGCGTAGGAAACCTTGGGTTTTCGGCGTTAAAGATTCTCACTTTAATTATCGCTACTCATGCCTGCATGCTCACTTCTTGCCGCTCCACCACTCCTTACCGGTATGGCTTCAATGCTGACAAGAACGCTCTCCTACCACTCTAATAAATTAGAATCTACAGCTTCGGTGCATACTTTAGCCCCGTTATATTTTCCGCGCAGAATCACTAGACCAGTGAGCTGTTACGCTTTCTTTAAAAGATGGCTGCTTCTAAGCCAACTTCCTGGTTGTCACAGTAACTCCACATCGTTTTCCACTTAAGTATGACTTAGGGACCTTAGCTGGTAGTCTGGGTTGTTCCCCTCTCGACGATTGATTTTATCACCCACCGCCTGACTGCCATGATTCCACATATAGTATTCGAAGTTTGATAGGGTTTGGTACCGCGGTAAGCAGCCCTAGCCCATTCAGTGCTCTACCCCTATATGCTAATAACATGACGCTATACCTAAATATATTTCGGAGAGAACCAGCTATCACGAAGTTTGATTGGCCTTTCACCCCTATCCACAAGTCATCCCAAGACTTTTCAACGCCTGCGGGTTCGGTCCTCCACTGGCTCTTACACCAGCTTCAACCTGCTCATGGATAGATCACTTCGTTTCGGGTCTGCAGCATCTAACTAATTCGCGCTATTAACACTCGCTTTCGCTACGGCTCCACACTTGGCTTAACCTTGCTAGATACCACAACTCGCAGGCTCATTATGCAAAAGGCAGTCCGTCACCCTGTATAAAACATAGGGCTCCGAATGATTGTAAGCTAATGGTTTCAGGTTCTATTTCACTCCCCTCACTGGGGTACTTTTCACCTTTCCCTCACGGTACTTGTGCACTATCGATCTATAAGTAGTATTTAGAGTTGGAGGGTGGTCCCCCCATATTCAGTCAAGATATCACGTGTCCCGACCTACTCATTCCCAAGTCTAGTACCATATAAAAGATTTCGTATACGAGGCTTTCACTCTCTATGACGTAGCATTCCAACTACTTCTACTATCTAATATATTATCACTTGGCGCTCTAATCCGTTTTCGCTCGCCGCTACTAACAGAATCTCAATTGATTTCTTTTCCTCAAGGTACTGAGATGTTTCACTTCCCTTGGTTCGCTCACCCGTAGGTGTAACATACATAGTATGTTGGGTTGTCCCATTCGGAAATCTACGGATCAAAACTTCTTGACAGTTCCCCGTAGCTTATCGCAGTCTAGTACGTCCTTCATCGCCTCTTATAGTCTAGGCATCCACCATTAGCCCTTAATAGCTTATTTGATAAATTAAAGAAGAATTTGTATTATTGCTAATACAGTTCTTTTTTGCTTTGTTATGATTATTCTTTAGCTACTATCTTATTAAATGTAACTTCAATAAAATAATATTTAAAATTGTATTTTTATTTTCTTTAGAAAAATAAAGACTTTAACAGTATGTTTTTAAATAACTCTTTGATCTCTTTTGAAATCAAATATTAATTCTACAATTAGAACTAATATTTAACTTCTTCTGTATCTCTTTCCTATGGTGGAGAATAGCGGGATCGAACCGCTGACCTCCTACGTGCAAGGCAGGCGCTCTCCCAGCTGAGCTAATTCCCCATGGTGGGCCTAACAGGACTTGAACCTGTGACCTCACGATTATCAGTCGAGCGCTCTAGCCAGCTGAGCTATAGGCCCATGAATACTTAGTTAATAATGATCTCTCATTATTGACTAGGATGTTTTAACATCTTTGTTAATAAATAATGTTCTGTTCTTTTAAGATTATTCATATAATCTTTATAAACTAGATAGCAAGATGTCTTTATGAGATTAAAGAACTTTCGTCTCGATGTTGTACTATTTTTTACATCAATTTGTTATATCTTATTATATAACTTTTTATTCATTGAACTCAACTAAACGAATAGTTAAGTTATATCTTTGAAAGGAGGTGATCCAACCGCAGGTTCTCCTACGGTTACCTTGTTACGACTTCACCCTAGTCGCTAATTCCACTGTGGAAGGTAGCTATTTTAGCATCCCCGCTTCGAATGAAATCAACTCCCATGGTGTGACGGGCGGTGAGTACAAGACCCGGGAACGTATTCACCGTAGCATAGCTGATCTACGATTACTAGCGATTCCAACTTCATGTAGTCGAGTTGCAGACTACAATCCGAACTGGGAGGCATTTTATGAGATTTGCTCCACGTCACCGTATTGCTGCTCTTTGTATACCCCATTGTAGCACGTGTGTAGCCCTGGCCGTAAGGGCCATGATGACTTGACGTCGTCCTCACCTTCCTCCTACTTGCGTAGGCAGTCTGTCTAGAGTCCTCAGCCGAACTGTTAGTAACTAAACACGAGGGTTGCGCTCGTTGCGGGACTTAACCCAACATCTCACGACACGAGCTGACGACAGCCGTGCAGCACCTGTATGAAAGCTCTAGCAAGCTAGCACCAAACTATCTCTAGTAAGTTCTTTCTATGTCAAGGCCAGGTAAGGTTCTTCGCGTATCGTCGAATTAAACCACATGCTCCACCGCTTGTGCGGGTCCCCGTCTATTCCTTTGAGTTTTAATCTTGCGACCGTACTCCCCAGGCGGCACACTTACTGTGTTAACTGCATTACTGCAATGTCTAGCATCGCAACAACTAGTGTGCATCGTTTAGGGCGTGGACTACCAGGGTATCTAATCCTGTTTGCTCCCCACGCTTTCGCATCTGAGCGTCAGTAATGTTCCAGTAGATCGCCTTCGCAATCGGTATTCCTTCTGATCTCTACGGATTTTACCCCTACACCAGAAATTCCATCTACCTCTCCCATACTCTAGGTAAGTAGTTTTGGAAGCAGTTCTATGGTTAAGCCATAGGATTTCACTTCCAACTTACAAACCAGCCTACATGCTCTTTACGCCCAGTGATTCCGAGTAACGCTTGCACCCCCCGTATTACCGCGGCTGCTGGCACGGAGTTAGCCGGTGCTTATTCATATAATACCGTCATTATCTTCTTATATAAAAGGAGTTTACGCACCGAAATGTGTCATCCTCCACGCGGCGTTGCTGCATCAGAGTTTCCTCCATTGTGCAATATTCCCCACTGCTGCCTCCCGTAGGAGTCTGGACCGTGTCTCAGTTCCAGTGTGACTGATCATCCTCTCAAACCAGTTAAGCGTCATTGTCTTGGTGAGCCATTACCTCACCAACTAACTGATACTGTACAGTCCCATCTCTAAGCCATAAATGTTTCCCTTGCATACTTGTGTATTAAAGGCATATAGGGAGTTACAAGACGTTTCCATCAATTATTCCCTTCTTAGAGGCAGGTTAACTATATATTACTCACCCGTGCGCCACTTAGCTGACAAATTTAGTAAACTAAATCCCGTTCTCGTTCGACTTGCATGTGTTAGGCACGCCGCCAGCGTTCACTCTGAGCCAGGATCAAACTCTCCATAAAAAACTAATCTCTTAGTTTGGTTTGTTTAATCTTGACTTTTAAGTTTTTACCTAAAAATCACTGAATCTTTTTAAAGATTCAATTATATTTATTTGTTTTTAGTTTTAAAACTAAAACTCATAAAGTTTATAGACGAAGTTTATCAAATATAAATTACTCTATATTTAATTCTTCTTGTATCTAGTTTATAAAGATTACTTCTCAGTAATTTAAATAAACTTGATTTTATTTATTAACATTATTTTTTTTAAAGAACTTTTCCTAATTAATTTTTCTCTCTTCTTGAAGTTATTGAATCTAAACAACCCGTTTATACTCTCTTCTTAAAGTGTCTTACTTTAATTGGACGCGAATTATAATAAAATTTTTTGGCTTTGTCAAGAGCTACAGCTTAAGTGTGGCTGAAATTTTCAAATTCTTTTTTTATAAAAAAAGGCAAGGTAAAAACCTCGCCTTTTTAACTATATAATAGAGTAACTAAACTATTTATTCAATAACCCATTTTTTACAAAATCAAATATGATAGGATTAGGTGTTTGTAAACTACTTGTAAACTCTGGGTGAAATTGTACGCCAACAAACCAAGGATGACTTGGTATCTCTACAACCTCTATTAATCCATGTGATTCACCTGTAATAATCATTCCATTTTTTTCTAATACTTCTTTATACGCAGGGTTTGCTTCATATCTATGTCTATGTCTTTCATAAGATATACCTGTTCCATAAGCTGCTTCAAGATGACTTCCTTTTTTTGTTTCAAAAGGATATTCTCCGAGTCTTAGTGTACCACCCATAGGTGATTGGTGTGTTCGTAATTGCGTATCACCTGTAGTATCTAAAAATTGTTCGATTAGATATATTGCTGGTTCTTTTGTATCTTTATCGAACTCTACACTTGTAGCTTCTTTTATACCTACAACATTTCTTAGATATTCTATAATAGATAATTGCATACCTAAACAGATACCCAAGTATGGTAATCTATTTTCTCTTGCATATTGTATAGCTTGAATTTTTCCTTCAACACCACGTTCACCAAATCCACCAGCTACAAGTACACAACAACTATCTGCTATGATTTTCTCTGCACCCTCTTGCTCTATTTTTTCACTATCACACCAATTAATGTTAATCTTTGCATTTAAGTGCGCTCCACAGTGAGTTAGTGCTTCAATTAATGACTTATATGATTCTTTAAGTTCTAAATATTTTCCTACAAAAGCAATATTAATCTCATCTTTTGGTGCTATTATATGTTTTACTAAACTATCCCATTTTTCCATATCAGGTTTCAACTCTGCAAGTTCAAAATGTTTTGCAATAGGTTTTAAAATATCTTCTTTTAAAAAGTTCATAGGTACTTGATATATTGTTTGTGCATCTCCTGCTTCAACAACTGCATCTTCTTCAACATCACAAGAGTATGCTAACTTTCTTTTTAATTCTATAGGAAGTTTCTTTTCTGTTCTACATACAAGCATATGTGGCATAATACCAATTCTTCTTAATTCTTGTACGGAGTGTTGTGTTGGTTTTGTTTTTAACTCACCAGCTGCTGCTATATAAGGAACTAATGTAACATGAATATTCATAGTTGTTGTTTTTGGATTTTCATGTCGTACTTCTCTTACTGCTTCCATAAATGGTAAACCTTCTATATCTCCAACAGTTCCACCAAGTTCAACTATTAGAAAATCATGACCTTTTCCAGCTTTGTATATTCTTCTTTTAATTTCATCTACTATATGAGGTATTACTTGAATAGTTTGTCCAAGATATCCACCTTCTCTTTCTTTTTGGATAACACTACTATATACTTGACCTGTAGTAAAGTTATTCATTTTACCTAGAGTTTTATCGATAAATCTTTCATAATGCCCAAGGTCAAGGTCTGTTTCTGCTCCATCTGCCGTAACGAATACCTCTCCATGTTCTAATGGACTCATTGTTCCTGGGTCAACATTTAAGTAAGGATCAATCTTAAGCATACTTACATCAAATCCACTTTGTTTTAATAAAGCTGCTATACTAGCACTAGTAATCCCTTTACCTAAACTACTTAAAACCCCACCTGTTACAAATATGTATTTAGTCATTTCTCACCCTATATTTTATCTATGATTATTTTGGGATTATATCCTTTTTTTACTAAAGTTAGCCTTTATACATAACTAACTTATAATAATATCTTTAAACTACCTTAAATACTTAACGCTCAAAAAAAGTATACAGTTTCTTAAATATAACTTAATGTAATCACATTGTAACTAATTTTATTATGCTTTAAGTAAAGTTTAAGAGTACTAAAGTAAGATTACATCATAACATTGTGATAGGCCTATATTCTGTATATGTCACGCAATTGTTAAATTTCGAAATTTAGAACAAAAGGAAAAAAATGAAAAACACAATTAAAATGAGTTTAGCAGCTGCAGTAGCAGTTTCAGCTTTCAGTACATCTGCATTCGCAGGTAATTTAGAAGAGATGATCAAAGGTGTTGATGTATCTGGATACGTTGACTACAGATTAGAAGATAAAGCAATTGATGATAAAACAGCTAATAACAATGATAGAAGTGCTAACTGGAATGAGTACAGCATCAATGTAACAGTTAACTCTAAAATTAATGATATCGTTTCTGCAACAGTTTCTGCTGGATTTGATGAGATTACAACTGTAAATAGTGAAGATGATGCATTAAGAGATACAAATGGTGGAATAACTGGAGGAAATGGTTCAGTAAATAGTATTGTTACTGAAACTGCTGATGGTGATACTACAGCTCCTGTAAGTGTTGATCAAGCTTACTTTACATTTGCAATGGGTAACACAACAGTTATGGCTGGTAAACAAAACATCCCATCTGTATTCGTAGACCAAACTGATACAGTAAAACAAGGTGCTGGTATCGTTGCAGTACAAAGAATTTCTGATGCTATTACTTTAGCTGGTGCTCACTTCTTAAATAACAATATTGTAAGTGATACAACTACTACAGAATTAATCGCAATGGGTAACGTTTCAATGTTTAACTATGCAGTTAACTACAACATGACTGATATTGCTAGTCCTGCAAATGTTAATGCTAATGGTGTAGGTGTTGAATCAAAAAGATACTCTATCAACCTTGGTGCAAAAGTTGCTGGATTTACATTTGATTTAAGACACACAGTTGCTTCTACAGATGATAGAGGAACTGCAAAATTCGAAGATGCTGAAGTTACTAAATTTAGCGTTGGAACTTCTGTAGCTGGTATAAAACTTGGTGCATTATACGCTGTAACAAATGCTCAAAAAGGTACTGCTGATGGACTTACTGCAGAAAATAGTAATGTTGCTATTGATGGTGATAATGATGCAAAAGTACATGCTAAAATTTGGCAACTTTCTACATCAGGACTTAATGATGGTGAAGTTATAGCTATTACTGCTGATGCACCAATTATGGATAAAGTAACAGCTGGTGTTGCTTACGCAGTAGCTGAAGGTACAAACTATGACAATGCTGCTAAAACTGGTGATAGAGAAGCATCAGAGTTACTTTTAAAACTTACATACAAAATGTCTAAAAACTTTACAATCCACGGTAGATACTCTATCTTACAAGATGAGACAAAAAATACTGCTGGTGTAAAAACTGCAGATTATTCATCTGATTACTCAAGACTTCAACTTAAATACACATTCTAATATATTAATTAGAACATAGTATTTGAAAGGGCTGGATATTTATCCAGCCCTTTTTTAGTTTATAAATATTGACATATACTAATCAATTAACAAATATAGTGTATTAAAAAATATAGATAAAAACGTAAGTAAGTTATTGACATTTAGTATGTCTATAACTTGTTATTTTAAAGTATTTTGTATATAAGCTGAAATAGCTTTTAATTCTTTTTCATTATAAGTACTAGCATAAGGTTTCATAAGCATTGCCATACCATTATCTTTTTGACTAAAACCATATTCTCTAAACGCTGTTATTATTTGTGTTTCACTTAATTCAACTAAAGGTGTTGCAACACCATATGCTCTTGTAGTTCCATCCCCATGACATCTTCTACATACATTTTCATAGATATCTTTTCCAAGTGCTAAATTTGCTACTCTTTCTTTCTCTTTTTGTTCAGCTTTTTGTTCATCTTGAAGTTCGAGAAATTTTGCTTTTAAATCCTCTTTTGTAAGTATCATCTTTCCATCAGTAGTTACTGTTGATAATGGTTCATCTTTTTTAAAGATATAAATATAGTTTAATCCTGTTTCACCACTTGATATTTTTATATCCCCTACTGTATATCCCAATCTTTGCATATCTTGTGAGCTTAGTTTTCCACCACACTCACCACCTTCAAGTTTTACTGTCTCTATAGTACTTGGATCTATATGCTCTTTTTTAAAACACATAGTAGTTGATGCACTTAAAAGTGCTGCACTTGAAGCTAAAAGTAATGTTTTTTTCAACATATTTATCCCTTTTTTTATTTGTAAAATTATTTTGATGATTCTAACATAAAGTTCGTTAATACAAACTATTTAAGTTGAACCATCTTTCTTCGTAAATAAGCTATCTTTGTTTGTAAAGGTAAATGTTTTGGACAAGTATCATCACAACCAAGTAAACTCATACATCCAAATACACCCTCATCATCTCCAATTATTTCATACATATCTTCTATAGTTCTTTCATCTCTTGGATCAAGTACATATCTAGCAACTCTATTTAAAGCAACTGCTCCTTTAAATTTTGGTCTCATTCTTTTAGTACCACAAGCTGCTACACAACAACCACACTCTATACAACGATCAAGTTCAAATACCTCATCTGCTATATCAGGATCCATGGGTTTTTCTATACTGTTTATATTTGTTTCTTCTTGTGTATGAATCCAACTTTTTACATCTTTTGACATATCGTTCATCCATTTTGCTGTGTTGATTGAAAGGTCACCAATAAGCTCAAAAATAGGCAAAGGCAATAGTGTGATTTCGCCATTTTCAAAAGAAGCTGTTAATGTTCTACAAGCCAATGTTGGTGTTCCATTGATAACCATAGCACAACTTCCACATATTCCAGCCCTACAGACGAAATCAAACTGTAAAGTATGATCAAGTCTATCTCTTATAAAATTTAATGCAACAAAGATAGTCATCCCTGGTGTTTCTTCTATCTCATAAGTTTTTAGTTTTGGTCTATCATTACAATCTAATGGATTGTATTTAAAAACATGTAGTTTTAAAATTCTTGGTTTTAATTGATTATTCATACCCTATTCCTACTCTTTCATTTTTCTCTTGGTATTTAGCTGGTAAATCATATGGCATAAGATTATTTTGTATTGTAAATCTATCAAAAGAGGGATTTTCTTTTTTTAAATTTTCTATCTCTTCTAATCTTTTTTGTGAATCTGGATGCTCAATAATATTACCTTTTTTTCCATAACCCCTAAATCCAGGTGGTAACTCCATACTCATAATATCTAAATCTTCATATTCAACAATAGGTTCATAACTTCCTTCTTTCCAAGAAGTAAGTGTTCTTTTTAACCAATTTAAATCATCTCTTTTTGGATAATCTTCTCTAGTATGTGCCCCACGACTCTCACATCTATCAAGGGCACCTTTTGTGATACAAATAGCTAGTTTTAACATCTTTTTCACTCTTAAAGTATCTATCAGACCTGGATTTGCTGATTTTGTGTTTGTTCGTATATACACTCCATCACTTTGTTTTAAAAGTTCTTGTAATTCTTCATATGCACTTTGTAGTTCACTACCTGTTCTAAAAATACCAACTTTATCCATCATGATTTTTTTCATTTTATCTCGGATATCATAAATACTTTTGTCATTTTGTTTCACTGTTATATCACAAACATTTCGTAAAATCCTATCTTGCTCTTCATCAAATGCCTTCATAAAATCACTAGCAATCTTTGTATCAAACTCTATATGTGTGTTAAAACAATATTGAGAAACATACTCTCCAACAATCATACCTGAAACAACTGTTTCAGCTACACTATTTCCTCCAAGTCGATTAAAACCGTGAAGATCCCAACAAGCAGCTTCTCCACATGAGAAAAGTCCCTTTAAATGTGGCGATTGCCCTGTTTCATCAACTTTAATACCACCCATAGAATAATGTTGCATTGGTCGAACAGGAATCCACACTCCCTCATCAGCTGGGTCAATTCCTAAAAAGCTCATACAGATATCTTGCATATCTCGAAGATTTTTTTCTATATGTTCTCGTCCTAAGATAGAGATATCTAGCCAGAGATGGTCACCATAAGGTGATGGTACCCCTTTACCCTTTCGTATATGTTCTGTCATCCTTCTACTTACAACATCTCTACTAGCCAACTCTTTTTTCTCAGGTTCATAATCAGGCATAAATCTATATCCATCTACATCTCTTAGAACTCCCCCATCACCTCTACAACCTTCTGTCATCAAAATACCATTTGGTACTAATCCTGTTGGATGAAACTGTACAGCTTCCATATTTGCTAATTTGGCTATTCCTGTTTCTAAAGCTAATGCTGCTCCAGTTCCCTCACAAATAACTGCATTTGTTGTATGTTCATAAATTCTTCCATATCCACCAGTTGCTATCACTGTTGCTTTTGCTAGATATGCTGATATTTTTCCATCCATGAGATCTTTTACTACCGCACCATAACAAATATTATCTTTATAGATTAATTTTACAGCTTCTTTTTTCTCTAATATATTTACATTGTTTTTTATAGCTTCATTTGCAACTGCAAAAAGCATAGAGTGTCCTGTGGCATCTGCTGTATAACAAGTACGCCACTTTTTTGTACCACCAAAATCTCTTGAAGCTATAAGACCATGAACATTTTCATCTTCTGTAATTGTTGTATGTTCAGAATTTATTACAACATTTTTCACACCTTTTCGTATCCTAGTCCAAGGAACTCCCCAAGCAGTAAGTTCTCGAATAGCCTTTGGTGCTACATGAGTAAACATCCGAGCAACTTTTTGGTCACATCCCCAGTCACTTCCTTTGACTGTATCTTCAAAGTGAATATCTTCATTATCTCCTTTACTCATAACAGAGTTTCCAAGACTTGCTTGCATTCCACCTTGTGCAGCTGCACTGTGAGATCGTTTTACTGGAATTAAAGATAATACTGTTGTTTTATGCCCTGCTTGCTGTGTAGCAATAGCAACTCTTAATCCAGCTAATCCACCACCAATAACTAATGTATCTGTATAATATATTTTCATTTTGAAACCTTAGTATGTGTTGGAATATATTTCTCACCATAATTATTTTGATGTTCATATCCTATTTTCATATAAGCCCCAAGTGATAAAGTTCCTAATATTAAATAAAATGCAATAATACTATTTCTGATTAATTTCAATTTTTCACGTGTAGCTTTATAACTTTTATTTGCAAACCAACCCCATTTTACAACTAATCGATATAATCCAATCGTTGCATGTAACTCAACAGCAACAAGTAAAATAATATACATAACCCAAGCACTATCTGACCAAATTCTATCTGAGCTTAAATATGGACCAATATTGGATGGTTCACTCATCATTTGATATAAATGCATAGAAACAAAGAAGAATAATATAAATCCAGTAAGTATCTGAACTCCCCAAAGTTTAGTATCTCCATGAGGAAACATTTGTGTATGTGAAGTAAAATTTCTATATTGTCTATAAGAGTTTGGAAATTTTCTTATTGCCATAAGAGCATGAACAAACAATACAATAAATAATATAAATGCAGCCCCTACGACAAATGCAGGATGCCCACCTTCAATAAATGTACTTCCTGATAAAAATTTATCAACACTATGCATAAAATCTTTACTTATTAAAATTGAAGAAACAAAAATAAGATGAAATTTCACAAATATTGCAAGTATTAATCCTGTTGCACTTTGATAAAAATCAAGTTTTGCTGGTATATTACTTTTTTTACCATCAACTTTTTTATCAACTATTCCTTCTATTATATGTTCAATATTTTTATTTTGTTCCATCTATTTCCTTTGGATTTTAAAGTTTTTATTATAACAAATTAAACCTATTTTTGATACCCTAATAAGAAAAAAAAGGTTAGTGATGACAATAGTATTTTTGGATAGAAAAACTTTAGGTGAAGATATAAATTTAGAGCAATTCAATAAGCTAGGTACAATTATCAGTTATGATACAACGTCTCCAGACGAAACTCTTCGTAGAGTTCAAAATGTAGATATAGTTGTAACTAATAAAGTCATAATAGATAAAGATATAATAAATAACTCTAATATAAAGCTTATCTGTGTGGCTGCAACAGGCATGAATAATATTGATTTAAAATTAGCAAAAGAAAAAGGTATTATAGTAAAAAATGTTGTAGGATATTCTACTTCAAGCGTAGTACAACTCACATTTACATTCGCATTACAATTCGTACAAAAAATCAACTATTATGACTTATATGGTAAATATAGCTGGAAATATAGTAATATATTTACAAATTTAAGTCATCCTTTTTATGAACTAGATAAAAAAAAGTGGGGGATTATAGGACTTGGTAATATTGGCTGCGGGGTAGCAAAAGTTGCTGATTCATTTGGCTGTGATGTACAATATTTTTCAACGAGCGGAAACAATAACAATACACAATATAAACAAGTAACTTTAGAAGAACTCCTTCAAACCTCAGATATTATCTCAATACATTCTGCATTAAATGAACAAACATTAAATCTCATAAACAAAAATAATATACCTACTATAAAAGCAGGAACTATTTTACTTAACTTAGGACGTGGCGGTATTGTCAACGAAACAGATATAAGTGAAGCTATAGATAATGGTCAAGATATTTACTATGGTACAGATGTTGTCACGAAAGAACCAATCGAACCTACAAATCCTCTTTTAGCTATTAGAGATAAAGATAGAATACTTATTACACCTCATATTGCTTGGGCATCAAAAGAAGCTCGAGTACGATTACTAAATGGTATAGAAGAAAATATAAAAAGTTTTTTAAATTAAATTTTTATATGTTGTAATATTTGTGATATAATACATATAACTTTACATATAGGAGTTTGCAATGGGTTTATTACTTTATAAATCAAATGAGATGTTCTCGGCTACAGAATTGATTCGAAAAAGCAAAATGATTTTTGATAAAATTGTTGAAGAAGAGATAGAAAAAGCTATTATATTAAGAGATGGTAAACCAAGTTTTCTTTTAATGGACTTTGAAAAATATGAAAAAATAATGGCAGAATTTGAAGAACTAAAACAACAACTTCAAGGAAATGCAGTACCTAAAAAAGTAAAACACAAAGAGAAAAAAAACAAATCTAAAGTTGCATTAGAAGTTGTATCTAAAGTTGTACCAAATAATGTAGAAAAAGTTGAGAATAAAGTAGAATCAACTGTAATAGAAAAAATAGAAGAAACACAGTTTATACCAGAACCTTTTGAGGGAGAAACAATTCCATCACAAGAAATTATATCTGAAGCAGAAGAAACTTCACCTATTGAACTTACTGAAGAGGAAGAGATTAGTAATGCTTTTTTAACAATTGAAGGAATGAACTTTAATGATGATATGAAAAAAGAGGCTCAAGAAAAAATAAGAGCAAAAATTCTTCAAGCAAGAAAAGAAAGAGCTGAACTTTTAGCTCAACAGGAACAAGAATTGCAAAAAGAAGATGAAGAAGAGTTACAAATTAAACAACACATTGAAGAAGAAAAATTAAAAAAAGAGAGAGAACTCAAAGAATTTTGGGATTAAAAATGATAGATGTACTTATAATAGGTAGTGGGGGAGCAGGTTTAAGTGCTGCACTCGAAGCCAAAAAAAATGGTAGTAATGTTTTAGTTGTATCAAAAACATACCCAACTCAATCACAAACTTGTCAAGCACAAGGTGGAATAAATGGTGTTTTAACAAAAGAAAACTCACAAGATAGCATAAATTCTCATATTAAAGACACTATTAAATCAGCACATCATATTGGAGATGTTGATACTATAAAGTTTATGTGTGAAAAAGCAAATGAAACTATTCAATGGCTTGATAATATAGGTGTCCCTTTTAGTAGAGATAAAGACAACGCTATAGCTCAAAGAAAATTAGGTGGGGCTTCTTATCCACGGGCTTGTTTTAGTAGTGATTACACTGGTCTTAAAATATTGCATACTCTTTATGATAACTGTTTAAAAGAAAATATTGAATTTTTAAATGAAACAATGCTTTTAAACTTCATTATTGAAGAGAATACAATTAAAGGGATTACTACTCTTGATATAAAAACTTGTGAAGTAAAACAAATACTTGCTAAGTCTGTTATAGTAGCTAGTGGTGGATATGGTGCGATTTACGAAGGATATACTACAAACTCCAATGCTTCTACTGGAGATGCTATTGCAGCTGCATTAAGAGCAAATGTTGCTATTTCAAATATGGAATATATCCAATTTCATCCAACTACTTTAAAAGCAAATTCTATACTTTTAAGTGAAAGTGCAAGAGGAGAAGGTGGATATCTTGTAACTCAAGATGAAAAACGATTTGTTGATGAATTAGCCCCAAGAGATGTCGTAGCACGTGCAATTGACGAAAAAATCAAAGCTGGGAATGAAGTATTTTTAGATTTACGACATCTTGGTTTAGAAAAAATAAAAGAAACTATGCCTCAAGAGTATGATTTAGCTTTACAATTTGGTGGATTAAAACTTGATTTTGATTTGATACCAATTAAACCTGCTGCTCACTATACTATGGGTGGAATTAAAACAAATATAAATTGTGAAACAAATATCAAAAATCTTTATGCAGTTGGAGAATGTTCCTCAAATGGAGTTCATGGTGCAAATAGACTTGGTGGAAATTCATTGCTTGAAATTGTAACTTTTGGAAGATATGTTGGTAAAATTGTAAGTGAAAAATCAAGGACAATACAACTTGATGAAGAGATAAAATCACCCCAATTACAACTTGATATAAACTTTATAGAAAATATTTTTTCAAGCCCTAATGAAGTTGACTTTTATGCTATAAAAAAAGATTTGGGGGCTCTATTTTACAGTAATGTTGGACTTTTTAGAGATAAACAAAGTTTAGATAAAGCACTTGAGCAAATAGAGATATATAGAACACAAAAAGAACTAATGGGAATAACTGATAAAAGTAAAATTTACAATACTAATCTCAAAGAATATATAGAATTTTTAAATATGCTAGAACTAGGAGATACTATCGTATTATCAGCCCTTAATAGATGTGAGAGTCGAGGTGCTCATTATAGAAGTGATTATCCAAATGAAAATAATGAATTTGCAAAAGATAGTGTGATTGTAAAAATAGGCAATGATTATAAAGTGGAGTTAGTATAATGATCTCTTTAACAATATGTAACAAACAATATACTCTTGAAAAAGAAGATAATCTTTTAAAAATACTTCACCTTATCAAAACTACTCAAAATAATACTTTAGCATATAGAAGTGGCTGTAGAAGTGGGGTCTGTGGAAGTTGTGCAGTGCGAGTAAATGGGGTAGAAAAGCTAGCTTGTAAAACAACTTTTAAAGATGGTGATGTTATTGAACCACTTAAAAATACAGCCGTTATTAAAGATCTAGTTGTTGATTTATCAAATCAAAAAGTATCTTTAAATATGGCATGTGCACATCTTGAAGAAAAAGGTGATGTTATTGTTACTACACAAGATGAAAAAAACATAGATTTGCAAAGTAATTGTATATTATGTAACAGTTGTTACAGTTCATGTCCTGTTTATGAAGTCAATAAAGATTTTATTGGTCCATTTGCCCTAACGCGTGCGTATAGATATGTAAATGATAAAAAAGAAGCTACTATAAACAATAAAATTGATAGGGTACAAACAAACGGTATTTGGGATTGTACTTTATGTGGAAACTGTAATATGGTGTGTCCAGAGCATATTGATATTAAAAATGATATTATGATGTTACGAAATAAATCAGCACTGCTAGGATATAGTGATCCAAACATGGCAAATTTTGATATGGGATTTAATCAAGACTTTGGATTTAATCCAAATGGTTTTTAAACTTTCTCTTTTTCTCTAGGATAAAGGGGATTGCTCACTTTTATAAGTTGTTCAATCTCCTCTATTGTTATATTTTTATAATCTATATTATCTATGGCTTCTAAAATTGCTGCTAACTCTTGTGTTTTCCGTGTAATAAGTTTTGCAGATTCTACATCTTCTTCTATATTTGTTTCTATACCCATCTCTTTTTTATAACTACAAGTGCTTGAAAGTGTTGAGATAATACTCAAAGGTTGCTTCCAATGATGAGATATCTGTTTTATTACACCTAATAAAAACTCTTCTCTCTCTTCTTTTAATTTTAAAAGTTTTAAATTATTTGCATCTAATTTATTTTGTAATATTTTGCACACGGCTTCAATCTCTTGAAATAATCTATCAAATTTTAAAATAGGTTTAAAAAGAATCTTAGATACCCCTAAATTTATAATCTCTTCAAGAATTACAATGTTTTTTTGAGCTGTCAATACAATAATTGCCTGTTCATTAGAGATACTTTTAAGTTCTTTACAAAAATTTATTCCCTTTTCACTTAAAACATCTACAATAACAATATCTGGATTAAATTTTTTATAAGAGGGAAATGCATCTTTAAAATTATTTACAATATAAAGATTTTTTATTTTATTTTTAAGCGTTTGTTCTGCTTTTGAGATAAGCTCTTTGTCGTTATCTATATAGAGAATAGAAAAGTTTTTCAAAAGTTCCATATATTAGTCCTAATTTTAAAACATTAGATGATTATATCATATAAAAAATTAAGTAACTAAAATTTACTGTTTGTTTAAAGTTAGTAAGTTATTTAGTATGGTAGAATACGCAATATTTATAACAAAAGGGTAACAATGGCAATTACAAGATTTGCACCTAGTCCAACAGGATATTTACATATAGGTGGGTTAAGAACAGCACTATATAGTTATTTGTGGGCTAAAAAAACTAATGGTGAATTTAAACTTAGAATTGAAGATACAGATAATGCAAGAAATAACGAAGATGCAGTAAAAGCAATACTTGAAGCATTTGAGTGGGTTGGAATGCCAAGTGATTGTGAAATAGAGTATCAATCAAAAAGATTCGATATATATAAAATATATATTGATAAACTTTTAGAAAATGGAAATGCATATAAGTGTTATATGAGTCGTGAAGATTTAGATGCTTTGCGAGCAAAACAAGAAGCAAATAAAGAGACTCCAAGATATGATGGAACTTGGCGTCCAGAAGAGGGAAAAACTTTACCTGCTATTCCAGAAGGTATAGAACCTGTGATTCGTATAAAAGCTCCTACAACTGGAACTATAGAGTTTGTTGATGGAGTAAAAGGTCCTATGAAATTTGATGCGACTCAAGTAGATGATTTCGTAATAGCAAGAAGTAATGGTGCTCCAACATATAACTTTGTTGTTGCCGTTGACGATGCTTTAATGGGAATGACTGATGTTTTAAGGGGAGATGATCACCTTTCTAATACTCCGAAACAAATTGTCGTTTATAAGGCACTTGGATTTGATATACCAAAGTTTTTCCATATTCCAATGATAAACAATCCATCTGGAAAAAAACTTTCAAAAAGAGATGGTGCGATGGATGTTATGGAATACAAAAGACTAGGATTTCTTCCTGAAGCACTTTTAAACTTCCTAGTTAGACTTGGTTGGTCAAATGGAGATCAAGAGATATTTAGTATTGATGAGATGCTTGAACTTTTTGATCCACATAATATCAATAAATCAGCTTCTGCATATAATGAAGAAAAACTTTTATGGCTCAACGCTCACTACATTAAAAATGTATCTAATGCAAGATTAGCAAATGATTTAAAATTTCATGGCTGCGAAATTCATGGACATGATAAAAAAGAGATGATACTCGATCTTTGTAAAGAAAGAGCCAATACACTCATAGAATTAAAAGATGCCATAGCAAATATACTTGATATACCAACAAGTTATGATGAAAAAGGTGTAAAAAAATTCATTAAAGAAGATACTATTGATATGTTAAACTCTTATTGTAAACTACTTGAAACAAATAAAGAACTTCATACACCTGTTGATATAGAAGCTATTACAAAACCATTTATTGAAGAAAATCAATTAAAATTTCCACAACTATTTCAACCTATTCGAATCTCATTAACAGGTGGAACAAATGCACCATCAGTATATGATATAGTGGCAATTTTAGGTGTAAATGAAACAATCAAAAGAATTAATACTGCAATTAATGCAAATTTTGGTCAGGAATAATCAATGATAAAAATATGGCATAACTCAAGATGTGGGAAAAGCAGAGATTCAAAAAATCTTTTAGATGAAAAAATGTGTGAATATGAAATATTTGAGTATTTAAAACAACCTATAACAGAAGATATGATTCAAGATTTAGTAACCAAATTAAGCATTACTAATTTAAGAGAAATGATGAGACCAAAAGAGGAAGAATACAAAACATTAGATTTGGATAATCCAAATAAAACAGATGCTGAACTTATTCAAGCAATGATAAAGTTTCCTAAAATCATAGAACGTCCTATTGTTATAAAAGGGGATTGTGCTGTTATAGGAAGACCAATAGAAAAAGTAATAGCTTTTTTAGCAAAATAGTATCATGCAAAAAAAATATTTTATAAAAAAAGTATCTAATTATGCTATTGTTGGAGGAATGGGTGCTATTCTTCTTACGAGTTTTACAGGTTGTGAAGATAAAAATTCAAATGGACAAAACTCTCAAAATGGTTCTATAGCAGAAGCTAGTCAAAAACAAGGTGCTTTTGTTATCATTGAAAAAACACCAACAGGTGATTATAAAATAGTAGATGAATTTCCAAGTACAAATACTACAATTGTTTTACGAGAAGAGGGAAAAGAGAGAATCCTCTCAAAACAAGAGATAGATGCATTGGTAGCACAAGAAGCTGCAAAAATAGATAATGGTACTTCAAATCTTACCAATCCTAATGGAATGGGTGGAATGAGTTTAGGGGAAACATTATTAGCTAGTGCTGCTGGGGCTATTATAGGAAGTTATATAGGTAGTAAGCTTTTTAATAATCAAAGCTATCAAAATCAAAGAAGAACAAGCTATAAATCACCATCTACTTACTCAAAAAGTGTAGATAGTTTCAATAAAGCATCTTCTACAAATGCTGCAAAAACTTCATCTACTACTAAAAAAACTGGTTTTTTTAGTGGAAGTAAAACAACAAGTTCTTTTGGTGGTTAGGAGATGAAGTTTCAATCTTTACAACCACTTACAAATGAATTTTTAGACTCTATTGGTTTTTTATGGCATACAGAAAAAGATGCTAGTTCTTATATAAGTAATGACTTTGTTATCATAAGTGAAGCAGAAGCGGAAGCTTATTATGATGCAACAAATGAACTTTATGATATGTATAAAAAATCTACTCAATATGTGATTGACAACAATCTTTTCTATGAACTTAATATCCCTTTTAATCTAGTAGAGATTATTAAAGAATCTTGGAACAATAAAGTGCATTGGCATCTTTATGGAAGATTTGATTTAGCTGGTGGAATTGATGGCAAGCCTATAAAACTTATTGAATTTAATGCAGATACCCCAACAGCTCTTTTTGAAACTGCAATTATCCAATGGGCTATGTTAAAATTTAATGGCTTTGATGAAACAAAACAATTTAACTCTTTATATGAAGCAATTGGTGATAATTTTAAAAGAATAATTACACTTGATAGTGATATTGAAGATTTTTCAAAACATTATGAGAAACTTAATTGGAAAATACTTTTTTCATCTATTGCAGGAAGCTTAGAAGAGGAACATACTACAAGACTTTTACAACATATTGCAAGTGAAATAGGCTTTCAAACAGAATTTGCTTATGTGGAAGATGTAGAATTTAGTGACGATGGAATTTCACTAGATGACCAACTCTATGAATTTTGGTTCAAGCTTGTCCCTTGGGAAGAGATAGGGATCCAAGAAGGGGAATTAGCTGTGATTTTAACAGAACTTCTTGAAAATCAAAAAGCTATTATACTAAACCCAGCATATACTCTACTTTTTCAAAGTAAAGGGATGATGAAAATACTTTGGGATCTATTTCCAAATCATCCACTACTTCTAGAAACATCATTTGAACCACTTCAAAATAAAAAACAAGTAGAAAAGATGTGTTTTGGTAGAGAAGGTGCAAATATAGCTATAGTTGATGAGAATAACTCTTTAGAACTCAAAACAGAGGGAGAGTATGGAAACTTTAAACCAATCTATCAAGAGTATGTAGAGTTTCCAAAAGATAATAAGGGGAACTATTATCAAGCTGGTGTATTTCACTCTTATGAAGCTTGTGGATTAGGTTTTAGAAAAGGTGGAAAAATACTAGATAATAATTCTAAATTTGTAGGACATATTGTAGAATAGGTTTTAAACTATCCTAGAATATGTTTTTCCAATGTAATAGTGTAAAAAGTCCCTTTAAATACTATATTTTCATCCACAGTTGCTATAACTTCTATAGTTGACTTTTTACCCTCTTTTTCTAGAGTTTTTCCCTCAAAAACTACAATATCTCCTAACTTTACAGGTGCTAAAAATTTTGTTTCACTTTTTCCTAACACTACATTTGGATCATTTACAACAGCCATAGCACAAAAATCAGCTGCACAAAATGTAAAACCACCATGAATTAAACCAACCTCATCTGCGACCATAAAATCTTTTGTGGTTTGTTCAATTTTTGCATAATCTTTACTTAATTCTATAACTTTTCCATTGATACTATTGTCTAGTTTTAGATGTGTATTTAACGTCATATTTTTTCCTTTATCACTTTATTAAGTTTATCAAGTGACTTTATATGTAAATTCATATAGCTATCACTAGAAGGCTTTATATACTTATAAAACTCTATATTATTGATTGTTATTACTTTATCAAAATCTTCTTTATGATTGAACTGTTCTAGATAGTGATGTGTCTCTAAAAACTTCTCTTGATAGTTATGAAGTGAGTCATTATCAAACTTTTTTTGCACTATCCCATCTATAACAATATCTTTTCCAAATTCACTATGAATTGCTGGACAGCTATCATCGATATAAATTTGATTATCAAGATTTCCACTTAATGGATAGTTTCTACAAACATTTGGACGATTCTCATAGATGGTACATTGATGATTTACAATATAAGGACAAAAATCTTTTCCATTTGAAAGTAATACATTTGCTTTTAAATATCCCATATCGCCAAAAGTAAAAAGAATTGGGAAGTTTTGTGAAACTATTTCAAAGTCTTCTAGTAAAAGTTGAGAAAAGACACTTCCCTCTCTTCCATCACAACAACGAGCAGGACAACCATCACAAGAACTAAATGTAAAAGATTTATTTTGAGTAGAAAGAAATGTTTTCATAAATTAAAACACTAAAAAATTGTATAATGTTTCTAGTACAAGGTGAAGGTTTTCTCTTTACTGTAGTAAAGAGAAAACCTTCAACGAAGTAATAGGAATATTAGACTATTTTTTAAATACTCGTTTGAAGATGTTATTTACATTTTTTGTGTAGTATTCGAAGTTGAAACATTCTCTGATTTGCTCTTCACTAAGTTTACTTCTTAACTCTTCATCAGCCAATAAATGTCCTAGATACAATGACTCTCCATCTTTATTTGTAGTTGGTTTACCATGTTGTATCTCTTCCCATACCTTCATAGCATTTCTTTGAACAATTTTATAAGCATCTTCTCTAGAAACACCAGCTTTTGGAAGTTCTAATAATACTCTTTGAGAAAATACAAGTCCACCTGTTAAATTAAGGTTTCTCATCATATTTTCAGGCATTACTGTAAGATTTGCAATAACACTATTCATTCTATGAAGCATAAAATCTGTAGTGATAAAAGCATCTGGTAGCCAAAATCTTTCATTTGAAGAGTGAGAGATATCTCTTTCATGCCATAAAGCTACATTTTCCATAGCTGGTGCTGCGAATGATCTAATTGTTCTTGCAAGTCCAGTAATGTTTTCAGTTAAAATAGGATTTCTTTTGTGTGGCATAGCAGAGCTTCCTTTTTGCCCTTTTGCAAAAAACTCTTCACATTCATACACTTCTGTTCTTTGTAAGTGACGTACTTGAACAGCAAACTTTTCAATAGAAGAAGCCATAAGCGCTAAAGCAGTTGCAAGTCTTGCATATCTATCTCTATGTACAACTTGATTTGAACAAGGCTCAGGTTTTAATCCTAATTCAGCCATTGCATACTCTTCAAGTTCTAATGGTGCATGAGCGAAGTTCCCCATTGCACCACTAATTTGACCTACTGAGATAACTTTCATAGTTTCTTTTAGGTTTTTAAGATGTCTTGCCATTTCATCATACCAAACTGCAAGAGTAAGACCAAAAGTGATAGGCTCTCCGTGAATACCGTGACTTCTTCCAACCATTAATGTATATTTGTGCTCTTTTGCTCTTTTTTTAATAGATTTCATAAGCATTTTTACATCTTTAATAATAATTTTTAAAGAATCTCTCATTTGTAAAGCAACACCTGTATCAACAGCATCAGAACTAGTCATACCATAGTGAAACCATCTTGACTCATCTCCCAAAGACTCAGATACGCTAGTATTAAAAGCGATTAAATCGTGTTTTGTAACTGCTTCAATCTCCTCAATTCTTTCAACAGAAAATGTAGCATTTTTAACAATTTTTTTACAATCTTCATCTGGAATAAGACCTATTTTATTCCATGCCTTTACAGCTGCTTTTTCAACCTCTAGCCACGCCGCATATCTTGCATGCTGCGTCCAATGTTGAGCCATCTCTTCTCGTGCGTATCTTTCTACCATTCACTAATCCTCTTATCTATTTTTTGTATTTTATCTAAATTTTACTTTTAAACATTTTTACTCTCTTTGATTACAATCTATACAATATTATAAAAATTATATTTTCTAATTGGAGTAAAATAGGGTTATTAGATTATTAAGAGGAGTTACTATGCAAGAATTTATTGAAACATATAAAAGAAATACTGAAGATATTGAAAACTTTTTAATAGAAACCGTAAGAAATTTAGGACATCTACAGTTACAAGAACATAATCAGTATGAAAAATTATTTAATACTTTTCCATCATTAGAATTGATATATATTTGTGACAAAGAGACTCTAAACCAATGCTCACCAAATATTTACAAAGATAAAATAAGTGATTCTCAAAATGGTGTTAATAGAAAATATCTTATGAATAAAATCCATTTTAATGAAAATGGTATTTCAGTTTCACCTCCATATATTAGTAGTGCATCTGGTATGACGTGTGTTACTGTTGCAAAACTTGAACAAGACAAAATCTACTTTTTAGATTTTAAGATGACCTCACTATTACAAAGACTTGGATTAGTAGAGATTCATGAGCAATTTAATATGGTCAATAAAGGATTTTATTTCCTTATCTCTATGGTGATGATACTTTTATCTATATTTACACTTGGATATTCATTTTTTGAATTTATTAATGCAGTTATCATAAAAGCGCATTTTTCAATTGAAGCTATTTTTAAACCAATCGTTGCAGTTACACTTGGTTTAGCGATATTTGATCTTGCTAAAACGGTATTAGAACAAGAAGTGTTTTTTAAAAGTTATTCAAAAAATAGTAAAGCGGAATATAAAGTTCTTACAAAATTTTCAATTACCATTATCATCGCACTTCTTATTGAGTCTTTAATGGTAGTGTTTAAAATTGCACTTGATGATTATTCTCAAATGGTAAATGCTGTTTATTTAATAGGAGGAGTTTCTTTTCTTATTATATCTTTAGGGTTATTTATCTATTTAAGTAAAAAAAGTGAGTAGAGGTAGTAATGTAATATATCTAAAAAGACTAATTATTTATACTTTTAAGATATATCCTTCTCCTTTAATAGTTTGTATCTCTAAATCAGGTATTTTTTTTCTTAATCTAAAAAGTAATTGTCTACGATTTTCATCATAAGTGCTATACTCATGCCATATCACTAAATCTACATATTCATTGGATACAATTTGATTTTTATTTTGTATTAATATATGTAAAAATTGTTCCTCTTTATTTGTTAAGTTTATTGCTTGATTATCTTTTAATAAAACTTTATTTTGAATATCATAAATATATCCGTTATTAAGTTCAATTGGTTCTAATTTATTATTAAGTCCAAATCGAAAAGAGGCGAGTTTTACTTCTCGAAGAAGATGTGCATCTAAATATGGTTTTACAATATACCCTGTGAAATTAACGCTAGAAGCATCGGAGAGTGTATTATCATCATGATATGAAGTTAAAAATATAACTGGGATATTGAAGTTCTTTTGGATAAGTTTTGCTGTTTCAATTCCATTGAGTTCACCTTTGATATTGATATCTGCAATAATAATATCAATATGTTCTTTGAACATTACCTCTAAAGCAGTCTCACTTCTATTTGCAATAGCAACCACATGATATCCTGCCCACTCTAATGTTCTTTTCATTTTTTGTGCAGTTAATGTTGTATCTTCTATGATTAATATATTTACCTTTTTCATACTATTATTCTATCACTTCTGCGTTATATTTATCGTTATATTGTAAACATATCACTTTTTTTATGTTAAAATTTAATAAAAAAGAGTTTTATGCGTTATATCATTATTTTATTAGTTGCTTTATATGTAAACTTACAAGCAACGATTTTTGTCAATACTGAACAGACTATAAGTTTACTTCCCAACTCCAAAATATACCATGATATAGGTAACAAAGAAACCATAAACAGTATTTTAAATAAAAATGATAAATTTATTACTACCAATAAAAAAGTTATTGATTATTGCAATTTAGTTCCTGAAGGTGTATGGATAAAATTTAAGCTTCAAAATACTACAAATAAGTCTATACAAAAAATTTTAAAAATCGATAACCTATCTACAGAAAGAATTGATCTATATAAAGTTTCAGATAAAAAAGTATTATCAAAGAAAACAACAGGTATTCATCATCTTGAAAAATTCCATGGTTTAGTTATACTTAATATCCCAGTTGATATAAATGCAAATACTATTGAAACTTATTATTTGAATGTGAAAAATGAAAAACTCTCCCTATGGTTCAAGCCAGAACTTTATGAGCCAAAAGTCTTTTATAAAGAAGATACTTTTCATCAAATTATATGGGCACTTTTTTTTGGTGGTATATTTTCTCTTGTTTTATATAATATCTTTCTATTTATCTTTACAAGAGATAAAATTTATCTGTATTATTTTTTATATCTAATTGCAACTTTATTACAAAGTCAATTTTCTATATACCCAAAACTTTACCTTTTACCTATGGATGATATGGAGTTTGTTAAAAAAAGTTTATATGTAAATGTTTTTTATGTAAATGTTTTCGTTACTTTTACCATGACTTTGTTTATAAGAAAATTTTTGGATACTGTTCTTTATCCTAAGATAGATTTTACATTGAAGCTTCTTCTTTATATCATTCCTATATATTTTATTTTACAAATCTCTAATATTTTTACAATTCCCCAAGTAGTTATTTTTCAGTTTTTTACCCCATATTATTTTTTATGGATAGGATTTTATGCTTTATACAAAAAAAATCCCCAAGCAAAATTTTTCTTATTAGGGTGGAGTCTTGCTTTAATAGCATGGCTTTCACTATTTTTTCAATATATGGGGATACTTCCAATTAAATATATATTTGAATATACCTTTGAAACTCTTATTATGGCAGAGGTTATTTTGTTCGCTATATCATTGGCATATCGTATTAAAACATTAGAGAAGAAAAAAAATGATTTAACCCAAACCCTTTTAGTACAACAACAAAATGAATCAAAGCGTTTAGAACAAATCGTAAACACAAGAACCCAAGAGTTAAACAACGAATTAAAACAAAATGAACTCTTATTAAAAGAACTACACCATAGAGTGAAGAATAATATGCAATTTATCACTTCATTATATGCGCTTAAACTTAATGACAATGGAGATGAATATATTCAAGAAAAACTTCATGATGTGGAGAGAAAGATTCATGCTATGAGTATAGTTCATCAGATGCTTTACAATCAGAAAAACCTTGTAAATATTGATGCAAAAGAGTATTTTGAAAAAGTCTTACAAAACATAAAAGAGAGCTTTGAACTTGAAAATATCACATTTGAACTTGATATAAACTCTTTTCTTGACACTGAAGAAGCTATTTACTGTGGTCTTATAGTCAATGAACTGGTTACAAATGCCATAAAACATGCTTTTGACTCAAAAGGTGGAATCATAAAAATTTCTCTAAATAGTGTAGATAATGGAACCTTATTAGAGGTTTCTGATAATGGTATTGGAAAAACTTATAATACAAATGCAACCTTTGGAGAGATGATGATAGAATCTCTTGCAACTGAGCAACTAGAGGGGAAACTTCAAGTAGTAGTTGATCATGGAACACATATCTCCTTATGGTTTAAAAACAAAATCCAAAAAAGTAACGATAAAAGTAACGCAAGCTTAATATAATACTTGAATAAAAGAAAGAAGAAGTAAGCTTCTTCTTATTCAAGGATATATTATGAAATTAACAAATCGTTACTTAGTCTCTTTAAGTTTCCTCTTTATCCCTTTTTCTATAAGCTTTGGAGAAACTTTAGAAAATAATCTTTATTCTCTTAATTCTAAAGATAATGGCTCAGAGGTAAAAGTATTTGGTGTGGGTGAAAAAAGCAATGATGAAACCTACTCAGGACTTGGAATTGAGTACAAAGATGACCAAAGCCAAGCAGGTTTAGAGTATGGAGATCAGTATCAAAAACTCTATGGGGTCTATAAATATGCTCTGCCACAAAGTTTTTATATTAAAGGTGGACTTGGGTATTTAAAAAAAGAGATACTCTTTGGTACACACAATATTGATATCAAGCAATACACACTGGGAACCTCTGTTGGTTGGGGAGATGATAAAAACTACAACGTAGAACTTGGATATGTGGGAAATAAACTGCGTGATGCGTATGAAGCCAATGGTTATACCAACACTGCTTACATTGAAGCTTTGGGTCAATATGAACTCAATTTTACCAAAGATTGGGGAACTCTTGAAGCCATGCTCACATACCAAAATTCACATATTTATCACAACAACTATTCAGGTATGATTGTGCAAGGAGCGTATTATCCCATAGAAGATATACGAACCTTCGTACAATACAACGATGCGACGCAAAGCGATGAAAACGATTATCGCATCACACTGGGAGTAAAATATGCCTTTGCTTCAAAAAGTTGGTCACCCATATTAATGGCTCAAGCAAATACTTCAAACTCTGTCTCTTATGGAATTGTTTATGATGAAGATATTGAAAATGATCCGTTAAGTAACCGAGACTTCTTTGAAAGCCAAGTAAGTACTGCCACTTTTAAAGCACAAGAGTTGGCTTCCAATGAGTTTAATCAACGATTAAATAAAAGTCTCAATCCCAGACAAAAACCAAATGTAGAACCAAGTAATTCTGCTCCTACAGGAGAGAGTTTCACCGTCAGTGCAGGATGGACCAAAAGTGTTACTGTAGACTTAAGTTCACACATCCATGATGCTGATGGCGACGCACTTACAATAAATATTGTGGGGAAAAGACATGTTGGTGGTCTTCCTTACACCATTACTGTGACGCAGTCAGGCACCAATGTAACAGTAGCTTACCCTACAAGCGTAGGATTGCCTACTTATGAAACTTTTCAGGTTATGTATACCGTCAGTGATGGGGAAAATACAAGTGAAGTCTATACTATGACAATTGCACATCTAAAATTGTCATAAGAAGTCACTGCATTTGTAATTTTTGATATATGACTTGTAGAAATTGGTTTAATAATAAAAAAGGTTAGATTATGAGTAAAAAAAATATTTTCTTTATATCTTTAATATGGATATTGTTAGTAATAACAAACGCCATAGCACAAGACAAAGAAAAAAAATGGCAACCATTCTTAGATATAGAAGGTAAGGTTGGTTCTAAAAGAGACTTAGGGGAAGTAGATATTTTTATCCCTATTCTACAAAACAAAAATACTCTTTTTTATACAGATATTCGTTATAGACTAGATAATCAAGATAGTCGTGAAGGAAACTATGGTTTAGGAGTACGACACATCTTGCCAAGTGATTGGATTATTGGTGGTTACACCTATTATGATAGGCGTAAAACTCCTTACAATAACTATTTCTCTCAAATAACGGCAGGTCTTGAAGCCCTCTCAGTTGATTGGGACTTTCGTGCAAATGTTTATATTCCTACAGGTAAAAAAAGCCACCTTGAAGAATCACTTAGTAGTGTAAGTTTTACAGGTACTGATATCATGTATGCTCAAGGTGAAGAACGTGCAATGAAAGGATATGATGCTGAAATTGGCTACAGGCTACCTATTTTCGATGAAAATGAAGAACAACAAATCCGCGTCTATGCGGGTGGTTATCGTTTTTATGAAAACGATGTTCCGTCTATAGAAGGGCCAAGAGGTCGTATTGATATAACTTTTGATGATATCTCTTATCTTTGGGAAGGATCAAGGCTCACATTAGGAGCAGAGATACAAAAAGATGATATAAGAGGGAAACAAAGTTTTGCATCACTACGTATTCGTATACCTTTTGGAACTAAAAAAAAGAAGAATACTCCTCACCAAGAACTAACTCCAATCGAAAAGCGTATGACCACTCCTATTATTCGTGATGTGGATATTGTCTCTCAAGCAGGACAGTTTGCAAAACCAGAAGCAGTTACTACTGATGCTAATGGAAACCGTATTAGATTTATCACAAGTGATTCAACGACAGGTGCAAATTTAGCATCAACCATTGAAAGTGCAGGAGAAAACTCTACGGTTGTTTTAAATGGGGATTTCAGTGGTGTTGATTCATACACATCACTCAAAGAGGGACAAACTATTATTGGAGGTGGAAGTATAGGTATCACCACTCCAGCAGGGAAAAAAGTCTCTGTGCTTGTTCCCAATGCATCCATAACAGGAAAAGGTTCGTATTTCGGAAATGCTAATACCTTCTTTAATATGGCAAATAACAGCAGTCTTATAGGTATATCAGCCAACCTCAATCATACTGACCCTGCATCAGGGACGACTATGTTTTTTATGAATGATGTTCATAATGTCACTATCAAAGACAATCACTTCTCTTTGAATGCATCAGATGGTACAAATTTGTACATGACCACCATCGTTGATTCAACAAATGTTTATATTGGAAACAATACGATGAATATGCACAGTGATGGAAATTTCTCATATTTTATGAGTGTTTTAGGTCATCAGAATAATAATCTTACTGTTGAGAAGAATGCTTACAATGTTTCAGGAACAGCCCTTCCCATTAGAACTTTCTATGTTTATAGAACAACCATTGAAAACTTAAAAGGTTCAGGTAATACAAGCAATCTGAATGCTGCTCAAATGAGCACTTGGGATGGAGATTCAAGTATCATCAATGGCAGTATAAGCTTTACCAATGGGTTTACTGTAACTTTGCCTTAGTTATATTTTATTATTATGGATTAGCATAAAATATTATAAAAAGTAACGACGAAAGTAACGATAGCTAAATATAATGCTCGAATATAAGAAAAAAAGATATATTCAAGGATTATGTTATGAAATCAAATTTCAATTACAGTTCAAGGTTTAGAATCCTAAAAGGTGGAAAGATAAGCTTAGTAGTATCTGCACTTCTAGGAGGTGTAACTCTAAGCTTTGCAGCTCCTAGTGGTGGAGTGGTAACTTCAGGGTCTGCTACTATTTCACAAAGTGGAAATACAACCAATATAAACCAATCCACCTCCAAAGCTAGTATAAACTGGAATAAGTTTAATATAGCTTCCCATGAAACAGTAAACTTCAATCAACCAAATGTAAATAGTATAACTCTAAACAGAGTAATAGGAAATGAAAGAAGTATTATAGATGGAGCTTTAAATGCCAATGGTCAAGTTTGGATATTAAACTCAAATGGAGTACTGTTTGGTAAAAATGCAAGTATCAATACTAGTGGACTTTTAGCTACAACTAAAGATATCTCAGATACCAACTTTCAAAAAGGAAACTATACCTTTACAGGAGACTCTTCTGAATCTATTATCAACCAAGGTACTATAAAAGTTAAAAATAATGCTTATGTAATCTTTGCTTCTAATGAAGCTAAAAATAGTGGAACTATAGAAGCTATAAAAGGAAGAGTTCAACTAACAGGAGCAGATGAATATACAATAAATCTAAATGGTAACTCTTTAATAGATTTATCTGTAGATAAAGGAACATTAGATGCCCTAGTTGAAAACTCAGGAACTATTCTTGCAGATGGTGGAGAAGTATATCTAACTACTCACGCAGTAGATGAACTTCTAAGAGCAGTTGTAAATAATACAGGAATCATAGAAGCTAATTCTTTAGATGGAATAAACGGACATGTGGAACTATATGCCCATGGAGGAACTGCAAATATAGCTGGAACTATAAAAGCTAAAGGTGGGTTTGTAGAGACTTCAGGGAAACACTTTAGTTTTAATGATGCAAAGATAGAAGCAGGTGAATGGCTTATTGATCCAGTAAATGTAACTATTGATGCAAGTTTAGCAAGTGCTATTCAATCTCAACTAGCAAGTGGAGATATGACTGTAGAAACTGTAGGAGCTGGAGCTGATGATGGAGATATTACAGTTAATAGCGATATCACTTGGTCAAGTACAAATAGACTTACTTTAAATGCAAATGATCAAGTAATCATGAATGCAAAAATAGAAAATACAAATAATAGTGATGGAGAAGTTTACTTTATCGCAAACAACGGAGTTGTTTTTAATGCAAATGGAAAAGTTGTCATAAATAACATCCATCAACTCCAATCAGTCGATACTGCACTTAATGGTACTTATGAATTAGGAAGCAACATCGATGCGAGTGATACTACTACTTGGAATAGTGGTAAAGGGTTTGATCCTATTGGAACATTTTCAGGATCTTTTGATGGAAGAGGATATGCTATAGATGGTCTTTACATTAATAGATCAAGTGAATATAATGTAGGACTTTTTGGCGCGGTAGCCAATGCAACTATCTCAAACGTAGGACTTCGCAATGTGAGTATAAGAGGGAAGAGTAGAACTGCTGGATTAGTAGGAAATGCAATTGGTTCTCTTAATATCACAAACTCCTATACAACAGGAAATATTTATGGAGATCAAGATGTTGGTGGGCTAGTTGGAAAAGTACAGTCTACTACAGTATCTATTAGTCATAGTTACTCAGGGACAAATGTAAGCGGAGATCAAGATGTTGGTGGACTAGTTGGAGATGGCTATACGAGTGCTTCATCAAACTTATCAATAAATAACTCATATTCTACAGGTGATGTTAGTGGGAATTTTTGGGTAGGTGGTCTTGTTGGATTTAGTGAAACTGGAACCATTCAAAACTCATATGCTACAGGAAGAATAACTGGTAATAATGATGTTGGTGGTTTAGTTGGATATTATTCAGGGAATATCACAAACTCATATTATGATAGAGACACTACAGGAGTAACAAGAGGTTTAGGAAGTGGTTCATATACAGGAAGTTTTGCAGGGATCTATAGCTCAACCAATACAATCAATGCCTTTGATGAAGCAACTTATACAGGCTTTGATTTTACCAATGATTGGTTCATCTATGAAGGGCATACAAGACCTCTTTTAAGAACTTTTATGACTGAACTTACTGTAAAAGCAAATGATGTTACAAGAACTTATGATGGTACTGTATATAATGGAGGAAGTACAGGAGTAACTTACTCAATTCCAACTTACAATAGTTCTTTAGTAAATGGTACTCTAACTTATACTTCAAGTGGCGATTTAAAAAATGCAGGAACTGCTACTATAGGTATAGATGGGTTGTACTCTTCACAACAAGGGTATATCATAAACTATGATACAGGTACTTTAACTACCAATAAAAAAGATATAACAGTAACTGCAAACTCTAAAACTACTACTTATGATGGAACTATACAAACTTCAAGTGGCTTTACTGCAAGTGGTTTAGCAAGTGGAGAGACTATTGCTGTACTTGATGGAGTTACAGGAGATAACGTAATTGGAACTAATGCAGGAACTTACAATACAGTCTTAAGTGGTACAGATGAAAACTACAACATCACTTTTGTAGATGGTAGTTTAGTTATCAACAAAAGAGCCTTAAGCCTAGAAGCTTCAAAAGATTATGATGGAACAGCTGACCTAACAGGCGTTGTAAGCTTTGGGAATCTTGTAGGAGCTGAGACATTAGAATATACAGGAGCAAAAGCAAACTCTAGTGACCCAACAGCAGAAAACTTTATAAAAGAGATAACTCTACAAGATGGAACAAACGGTGGATTAGCTAGTAACTATGAACTTCCTTCACTTTTAGCATATTCAGTGAATAATAGTGTTCAAATTGGAGATATCCCTATTGAGCCAACTACAACACCTGATTTAAGTAAAGTAATCACTCCAATAGCTAATAAAACTGTATTAACAAATAAAGATATAGATACTTTACTAAAAAGTGGAATAGATATAAAAACAATCTTACAACAACTGGATACTAATGAACTGGCACTCATCCCAGGAATTGTGATGAAAGTACTAAATGGTGGTATCAATCTTCCCTTTGGAAGTAAACAAAAATTTAGTTTAAATCAAGAAAGCGAAGAAGAGGAAAATACAATATGAAAAAAACATCAATACTATTAGCAACAACATTAAGTTTGTATGCAGTACAAACACCAAATATCGGTAATATTCTAAATGAGGTAAAACCTCCAAAAATAGAAAAGAAACAAGAGGTTCTCCCTCCTTTGCAACAAGAGAGTGATGAGTATAAAAAAAGTTTTAAAGATGGCAAAAAAGTATTTATTAAAAGTTATTCAATAAGTGGAAATACTCAACTAAGCACTAAAAAACTACAGACTATTTTAAAACCTTATGAATCAAAAGAGTTAAGTTTTAAAGAGATTCAAGAGATAGTAGCTCTTATTACAAAAGCATATAGAGATGAGGGGTATTTTGTAGCAAGAGCTTATATCCCTGCTCAAGATTTACAAGCACAAGGTGGCGTGCTTAAAATAGCAATTATAGAAGGGAGCTATGGAGAGTTTAAACTAGAAAACAGTTCATTAGTCAAAGATTCTATCTTACAATCCAAACTTGATGTTGCAAAAAACAAAGAAGCAATAGCTACAAAAGATTTACAAAGAGCATTACTCTTAATCAATGATACTCCTGGGGTAAAAGTAAGTAGTACAAAAATTGCTGCTGGAAAAGAGGTTGGTTCTAGTGATTTTATAATAGGGACACAAGCCACTGAACCATACAATGGCTATCTTATTGGGGATAATTATGGTTCAGATTATACAGGTAAATATAGAGTTATGGCAGGAGTGGATATCAACTCTCCTTTTAAAATAGGAGATAAAATCTCTTTGTCTGCTTTGAGTTCTGAAAATATGGGTTTATTAAATGGAAGAGTAGGTTATGGCTTTCCAATATATGAAAATGGATTAAGGGGAGAAGTAAGTTACTCTAAAACTACTTATGAGTTAGGAAATAAATATGAAAATCTTGATGCTGTAGGAAGTGCTGATAGTTTTGTTGCTTTATTTACTTATCCTGTTATTCGCTCAAACGATGAAAATTTAAATACATATTTAAGAACATCATATAACAAAATGGATGATGAGATTCAAGCTATCTCCTCAGAATTAGAAAAAAGCACCCTTGTATCTAAAATTGGCGTAGATTATTTAAAAAACCATCTTCTTTTTAATAAATATTCACAAACAAAAATAGATGCATCTCTAAGCTTTGGGAAATTAAATTTTAAAAATTCTATTGATAAAGCAGATGATGAAGCAGGAGCGAATACAAATGGAAATTTTTCAAAAATAAATATAGAGTTAGAAAACAATACCATGCTTAATGATACAATCAATTGGAAAAACAAACTTCAATTACAATATGCTCTTGGAGATAAAAACCTAGATGGTAGTGAAGATTTGAGTTTAGGTGGAATAAATGGTGTGAAACTTTATCCTTCTGGAGAAGAGAGTGCCGAAAATGGATATATTTACACTACAGAAGCAACATATACCCTTCCTTCTTATATAGGTATAAATTCAAAAATTGGTCTTTTTTATGATATAGGAAAAGTGAAAATGAGCAAAGATATTACCAATGAAAAAAGTAGAACACTTCAAGATATTGGGCTAAGTTATTACGCTTCATATAAAGACTTTTTTCTTAATACTCATTTAGCACATAAAGTTGGAGCGGCTAGAGTTACGAGCAATAATGATTATAATACACGATTTATGTTTCAAGCAGGATTTACATTTTAATATAACCTAATAATCTTTTATTTATTAAACCATTACCAACAATGGTTTAATAATAAATTATCGTTTAGTAAAAATATCCTCTGCCCACTGTGTAATTGGACCTCGAAGTACTTTTTCTAAATTAATAGCAAAACTATGTACTAAATCTGTTTTATTTTTTGTTGATTTTAAAAGAGTTGTTAGGGCATTTGTGTATTTGTTTACATAGAAGTTATCTATTTGATTGTTACTTCCAAGTATCACTACTTTACAACTACTATCAATTCTACTTAAAACCATCTGCATTGTTTTATTTGACATATTTTGTGCTTCATCTATGATAATAAAAGCATTTGAAAGGGTTCGACCTCGCATCTCCCCTACCCACATAGTTTGAATACTATAGTTATCCATCATTTGTTGTACTCTTTGAACCACTTCTTGTTCATCTAGTTCTTCAAATGCTTTTTGTTTATTATTTGATTTTTTCTTATGTTCACTTCTTACCATATAGTTTAAACTATCTACTAAAGGATGATTATAAATTGCAAACTTTTCTTCATACCCTGGAAGATATCCTACATCTTCCCCTTTATCCAAAGATTCTATAGAGTTTCTAATATATATGATTTTTTGGTATTGTTTTTTTCGTACCTTTTTTATAGCACCGCTTAAAGCTAAAAGTGTTTTCCCACTTCCCGCTTTTGCATCTACAATAATCACATTATAGTATGTATTTAAAATCGCATTACTAAAAAATAGTTGTTCTTTATTCAATGGTGTAATTATTTGGTCTCGTATTTCACCTTCGTCTAATATAGATACTTTACCATTAACTATATTAGCAAGTATCATCTGGTCTGAATCGATAACTTGAAAACAATACGAATAGTTATACGAATTATAGTTTGTATCAAAGTTCGTTATATCTGCATCTGGTAATGTATCTAATTTATCAAATGGGATATCAATTGTTTTTACAAACTCATAAGTAAACTCATCGCTATCTCCGCGTAAAGAATCTACATCAATATCTAAAGATATAGCCCTAGTTCGTGCCATAATATCCAATGATAAAAATTTCGTTTTTGGATAGTATTTTTTTGCAAAAGATGCTATCTCTAAAATTTTTCTATCATTGTAAATATTTAGCTGAACATTTTTACTATTTGCATCATAGTCTTCTTTTGAAATAATTTGAATATGAGCATTTAAAACACCTTCAATTACAACTGTTATTAAAGTATAATTATCTATATGTTTTTTATCTTGAATAATTCCTGTTTCTAGAACTCTTGCAAACTCTCTTGCTTGAAAGTTTATCTCATCAAAACCGCTTTTTTTACTATCAATTTCATCAAGAACTGTTTCTGGGATGATAATAAGATTTGTACTATTATCTGATAGTTTAAAAAGATTTGCCGCATCTTGTAAAATTATATTTGTATCTATCACATAATAATTATCATATTCCATATTTTCCCCTACTTTCCTCTTAATTGGTAAGTTATATCTCCTGCACCTACACCTACAACCATTCCATTATCAATTGTATGAAAAACCTCATCTTCTTTAATTAACTCTATTTTACCTGATGTTACACTGATTTTATCTGCTAAGATTGTGTTATATGCTTGAAACTCTTTTGCAAAGTCAATGTTTTTTATCTCTTCAGCTACAGACCAAACAGGAAGAATAATAAGTTTATCACACCCTTTAAAACAAGTTTTAAAATATTCAAGATTATCAATTGTTCTACTGTATTTATGAGGTTGCCATATTACTGTTGTGTATTCTAAACCTTTTTGTTTTTTATAAACTTTTACAGATTCTAGTGTTGCTACTATTTCTGTAGGATGATGTGCATAATCATCTATTAATACAAAGTTTTCTTCTTTTTGTATAATATCAAATCTCTTTTTGATCCCTTTATATTTGGATAAATTAGCTCTTATATCTTCAATATTCATCGATGCACTTGCAGCAAGAATAGCACATGAAGCATCTATTGCAATATGTACACCAAAGCCCCATACTTCAAAGAAACCATAATCTTTTAAAGCAAACTTGGTATATGGTTCATCATCTTTTAAAATAAACTCTATATGCTTTATATCTTTTGATGGATACAATTTGATTGCATACCCTTTATAATTTGCTAAAAAAGGATCTTCAGCATTTATAACTCTTAATTTTGCTATATCTATAAATTTTTCATAAGCTGCATAGAATCTTTTCTCATCATAGTTATAATATTCCATATGTTCAGGTTCTGTGTTGATAACAATTGAACAGTAAGGATGTGAAAGGATAAAGCTCTCATCACTCTCATCAGCTTCAAAAGCTAAAACCTCATCAATATATCTAAAGTTTGAATCAAACTCTTTACTAATAGCTCCAATGATTGCTGAACTTTGTAAAATAGAACTCAATATTGCTGTTGTTGTTGATTTTCCATGAGCTGCACATACACAATAATTTGTAGTTTTTTGCATAATAACACTTAAAGCTTCTTTTCTTGGTAATAGCAATAACTCTTGTTTTTTTGCTTCTTGTATCTCTACATTGTGATTTTGTACTGCTGCACTATAAATAATCAAGTCTTGTCCATCTATAGCATCCGCTGATTGAGGAATATTAACTTTAATTCCCTCTTTTTCTAACTCTTGTGTTATTGGTGTCGACTTCACATCTGAACCACTTACTGTATAGCCTCTATACTGTAAAAATCTAGCAAGTGCAGATAATCCAATCCCACCTATTCCTATAAAATGTACTCTCATTAGTTTAATAGGTGCTTTAATTGATTATATTGTTCGTCAAGTAAGTCAGCATTTTTACTTAAATACTCTTCCACATCAAATGTAAACTCATGGATAAAATATCCGTATTTTTCATTTTCAACTGTATCTAAATGATGTACATCTTCTTCATAAAACTGATCCATATCTTTGTTGTTTGCAGCAGCTATTAGATGAATTTGCATTGCTTCTCTTAGTTTTTTATCTTCTATTATTTGTCCTAAAATAAAAAACAACTCTCGTGCGCCATCATAATTTAATACACTCCATTTTTCAATGGCATGTTCATAAAAACTTCTGATAAAATAAATATCATCATTTTCCAAACTTAACTTAGTTGAATCTTTTAATCTCTCTTCAATAGTGTCAAAAGCTACTTTTAATATCTCTTGATATACTTTATGAATTCTCTCTTCATCTAAGTCTAAAACAAGAAGCGTATCAAGAACTTCATAAAGCCCAGAAATACTTTTTGATTCTATTACCTCATCCTCTTTTTCTTTTAAATAAGCTAAAAACTCAGGATTTACTCTAGCTTCCTGTAACTCTTCTTGATTCATTTATTTATCCTCTTTATTATGCTTTATATAAAGTTATGAATTCTTTTAGTCTATTCATCACTTCTCTTGTTTTTTCTGGACTTTCCACTAAAGCAATTCGTACAAAATCTTTTCCAATTCCATTTCTACCAAGAAAACTCCCTGGTAAAACTTTAATATTTTTAGATTCATATAACTCTTTTGTAAATTGTAACTCATCATCAACTTCTAACCAAATATAAAATGTTGCTTCTGGTGCTTTAATACCTAAAATCTCACTTGCAATTTCAAAATTTTCTCTATATTTAGCTCTAAATTCTTTAACATGAATTTCATCATTCCAAGCAATTGCTGCAGTTTTTTGTAAAGGTAAAGGCAATGCACAACCTACATATGTTCTATACTTTAAATACTCTTTTAGAATCTCTTTATCTCCAGCAATAAAACCACTTCGTAAGCCAGGTGCACTACTTCTTTTAGAAATAGAATTTAATACTAAACAATTTTTAAAGCTATCATTTCCCGCTATTTTACAAGCTTCTAGTAATGATAAAGGCTTTTTATCTTCATCAAAATACAACTCACTGTAACATTCATCATTTATAAGGATAAAATCATATTCTAAAGCTCTTTTAACCCATTTTACTAATTCATCTTCTGTTATTGTTGCACTTGTTGGATTATTTGGATAATTTAAAATTACTAAATCACTTTTTTGTAATTGCTCTTCTGTTAAATCCACTAAAAAGTTATTTTCTTTCGTCATATCCATATGGATTACATTTGCCCTACTAGCTATTGCAGCACCTTCATATATTTGATAAAAGGGATTAGGGAAAGCTATTGTTGGATTTTGTTTATCAAACAATGCAAATTGAGGAAAATTAAATAAAACTTCTCTCGTTCCAAAAGTTGGGATAATCTCATCATAAGATATTGAAACATTAAATCGTTTTGATATAAAGTTTATCATGGCATCTTTTAAATAATCTTCACCTGAACTTTTTGGGTATTTATTTAATAAAATAGCACTATGAGCAAGTTCATCTTGTATAAATTGTGGTGTATTAAACTGAGGTTCACCAATAGTTAAACTACTTGGTTCATATTTTTCATTTCCTTTTAAACCATCAAGCAAAAGTGCTAATTTTTCAAAAGGATATTGTTCAAATTGCATATTTAAGTAACCTTATTTTTTAGTATATTAGAGCGATTATATCAAATTATTGCTTATGTATATAACCAGTATTTGGCTCCAGAATTATTGTACTTATATTATTTTTGTTATCTGTAAGTTTTATACTACAAGGTTGAGTAATCATTTGAATATTAGTTCCTAATTGTGAATAAATTTTCCCATCATTTCCAAAACTAATTTGTCCTATTGTTGATGTTGTATTACAGCTTATATCAACATCGGTTATTCCATATTGTTTAGTTAATAATATGTCAGAAGATTCATTTGCACTAGGTATACAATCATATCCACTATAGAGATATTTATTATTCAGAGGATCTTTAAGTGTTTCTTCTTTTTTAAAATGTGCTGTACCTCCACTTGTATCACTATAAACAACAAAATATAATCCATCTTCTGCATTTGAGCATTTTTGAAATTTTAGTGTCCATCTTTTCTTTTCCCACTCTACATCATCAACACTGTATTTATCATCTATCATTGCAATATATCGTGTAAAATTAAGATATATCAATAACTTATCACTTGCTAATTGTAATTTTGAAATTTTTTGTTTTGGAATAGCTACTGTTAATATCACTGTAATCAGCGATATAACTACAATAGTTTCTAAAATTGAGAAACTTTTTTTCATATAAAAAAAGCCACCTCAAAACTGAGATGGCTTTTGTTTGTAATTGACAAAATATTAAAGCTCTGGCGCTTTTTTAACATCATAAAGAATGTCAGTCATAGGATGTCTGTACATAGGCATAGCAAGTCGTTTTTCATCAAGAATATGACCAATAAACCCTATACTTCTTCCAAGGATAAAGAATGCATTTAAAGCTCCTGCTTCAATAAATACATCGATTTCATCATCTTCATATCCTAAAGCTCTCCACATATCAACCATTAAAATACCAATTGTACCATCAACATTAAGAATTAAGTTCTCTTTTTTAGATGTTGTTAATTGCTCAACAGTTAATGCATAATCAAGTAATGGAGTACTTGGGAAGTTTGCTTTTGCAAACTTCTTTAATCCCTCAACTCTTAAATCTGGATTTTTAAGAGACTTAATTCTGTGACCAATACCTGGAATTGGAACACCTTGATTTTTCATATATGTTAAAAACTCTGCTGGAGTTAAATTATTATCTCCTGCATATTTAAAGTATTTAGCAGCACCATCAATAGCTCCACCAAATCTTGGACCAATTGTAAGTAAACCAGCGATTAAAGAAGATATTACATCTTTCCCAGCTCGTGCAGTTACTTTCGCATTATGAGCACCTGAAACTGCTGGACCATGATCTGCAACTGTTTTAAGTACTGTTTCTAAGAAATCAACAGCCCATCTTGGGTATCTTTTTTTGAACCACAGAATTGACATAACATCACCAACTGTAAATCCAGTATCTGGTGTTGCAACTGAAGATATAGGATATCCACAGTAATGAGCTTCTTCACCTCTATCATCAGATATTGTACAAATAAACTCTTTTGCTTTTCGTACTTGTGGACACACATTCATTTCTGGCTCTGCAATTTCACCAATAATTCCATCTGCTTTTAATTTATTGTAAACTTCAGCAATTGTGTCTGGTAAATCATTGAACGATGCTGGTACAAAAATACCTGCTTCTGCCATTGCTTTATTTTTTGCTGCTGCTGTTTCTGCTTCTGCGTTTGCACTTGCACCAGCATGACCAAATTGAACACCAGTAGAGAAATGTTTAGCTATAGTACCTATACACCATGCAATAATTGGTTTCTTAATTTTACCAGCTTTTACAGCTTCAATAATTTTATACTCTTCAGTTCCACCAACTTCACCTAAAAGTACCATATACTTTACATCTGGATTATCTTCCATTCTTAGCATATTATCAATAAATACAGATCCAACAAATCTATCTCCACCAATTGCAACACCCTCAGCAATACCATCTGCATTTAATGCAATGATATTTGATAACTCATTGAATAATCCACCTGATCTTGTTACAAGTCCACAAGAACCACATCTATGTAATTTTGAGTTTACAATGTTTTCGATTGTACCACCAACATTTGCAATTTTAAATGCACCTGGGCTAATCCCACCAACAGTTGCAGGTCCAATTACAATTACATTTTTATCTCTTGCTGCTTGATTCATTTTTCTAGCAAGTCTTTCAGGAATCCCCTCAGCTGTAACCATAATTGAACTAAATCCACCGATCTCTAATGCTTCCATTGTAACATCATAAGCAGTTCTAAATGATGCAAAGTTTAATAATACATCTGCATTAGGATGTGCTTCTTTCGCATCTGCTGTATTTTTGAATAATGGAATCATAATCTCATCTGGACCATAGAAAAATTTATCAAATTTTCCAGAGCTTGTTGGTGCTACTATAGCTGCAACAGATGGTGTTTCTCTTTTAATTGTATAATCATAATCTAGCATTCTTTGAATTGCTGATTTATTATTATTCCAAAAAATTGCTTGTGTATCTTTAGTATATAATTGTGCCATTGTTGCTCCCTACTTCTCTAATGCCATTCTAACAATATCTGTAACATGTGTTTCAGGTCCATATACTTCTATGTATAACCCTAATCTATCTGCTGCTTCTTTGATATCTTTAAGACCTTTTTCATAGTTTGGTCCACCTCTTCTTACATATATCTTTGTATTATGTGCTTTCATTTTTTCTGCATTTGTTTCAAATGATTGAATAATACCTGTAAATGTTTTTGCAACATCTGTAAAGTTAGCAATCGCTCCACCAATAATTAAAATTTTATCTCTACCTTTTGGATCTTTATGTCTTGTCATAAGATCAATAACAGTATCAGCATAAAATTTTGTTTCACCTGTTGTTGGACCACCTGAATACTCACCATAGTTTGCAAGATCTTTTACACTTCCACCATTTGCTTCTGCAAAATCTGCAATAGTATCTGCATACACAACTGATGCACCACCACCAGCAACCATTGTCCAAATTCTTCCCATTGGATTAAGAACAGTTAGTTTTAACGATGCACCTGATTTACTATCAGCATCAGCGATAGCTTTTTCTTCAGGAGATTGATCTTCCATACCAAAAGCTGTAGGGTATTCAATATCTCCCCATGTATCTCTCATCATAAATCCAGCTGTATCATCAAGTCTTGCAACTAAATCAAGAATTGCCATATCATTATTATCAAGCATAACTATTGGATTAATTTCTAAATATGCAAAATTCATATCTCTATAAAATTTAAAAAATTGAATTGCAAATGCTGCAAATTTACTTTTATCTTTTTCTGGAATATCAGCAGGAATATTAGCTTTTACTGCATGTTCCATATCTGCATCACTCATAGTTATAGGTATTGCTACTTCAGTAACTTTTTCATCCCATCCCTCTTCTACTTCCATACCACCTTCAGCTGACATATATAATACATCATCTTCACCTACAGTTGTTGCAGAAATATAATACTCTTGATCTTGAGTATGTGGTGTAAATGGTTCAACAATAAAGTGTGTTAATACTCCACTTTGTCCAGATAAAAGAGTTGTATTATGTACCATTTTAGAATCTATCCAATGTGCTGCTTCTTCTAATGTAACATCACCTGGTTTATTTGTTTTAAATAATACTAAGTCGTTTTTTCCTCTTTTACCAAATAGCATATCTGGTTTTGCAACTAATGGTTCTTGTTTTAGCCATTCAAATCCATGTTTTTTAGATATCTCTAGTAATTCTGCACCACTTGTAACTAGTACAGATTTAAAACCATAATGGAATCCACTAAAATAATTTTCCCATTGTTTAGAAAACAATGCTTTTCCATCATATTCTCGTATTGCTTTTTGTGCCATACTTTCCCCTTATAAGAATTTTAATATTATAATCTTAACAACTCAATGTTAAAAGTTAGCAAAAAGTAACACTTTTAACATTTTGAATATAAATTATGTTTAATTTAGTAACACTATTGCCTTTTTCATTTAATATAAATAATATCTTTTTACTATCCTATCAAAATATACTATATCTATTACCTTATAGTTATTATTAATTAACCTTGTACTTATATAATATTTTTTAGAACTCTCAATACCATAAAATTTAAGTCTCAATGCAAGTTTAGAATCAGAAGTATATATAGCATGAATACCTCTTTTTTTCAATTCATTTGATAGTTCTTTTGCAATATGATATCTATAAGTAAAATGTCTATTTGATTTTTCTAAAAAAACATAAATATATTTATTGAACACTAGAGTCAAAAAACTCAAAATTAAAATTCCAATAGTTAAACGTAATAAATAATTATGCCACTTTCTAAACTCTTTTAATCTTACATTTAAACTGTGACTAAATAATTTAACCATTAATGGTATTGCTATTACCACAAAAGGAGCAAAATCTTCTATTTTAATATGTTGTCGTAATGAAAAAATCAATGATAATCCCAAAGCAGTTGCCGAAATGTACCATACAATCTCTTTTTCTTGTTTAATTCCAATCCTATATATCGTATAAAAAAAGTATAAAAAGAGAATTGGAGAAAATATACTTGCATATATAGCAAATGTATCTAAAAGATAACTTTTGGGTTTACCCGTTACATCAAATCCAAAATAGGACATAGACATACCAAATAAAACAAGAGAAACAACCAATAGTTTATTATCTTTTTTTGCCAATGAATAAAAAAACAACCCTAAAAATAATATTGAAAAAGAATTATCAACAAATAAAAAAAGTATTAAAAGTACATAACAATGTCTTTTTTTGTATTTATATATTGTTAAATAAAGTAACGTAAGAAAAACAACAATTATCGATTCATTGACTAATAGTGCCGCACTATTTATCCCTGGTAAAAGCATAAAAATAGCAACTGATACAAGCCTTTGAAACTCTGTTTTAAAAAAATCTTTTGTCATAATATACAAAAGAATTGCACTTCCTATATAAGATAAAATAAATGGAATACGCAATGCAAAATCATTTTGTCCAAAAATATGCGTAGAAAAATTTGTCAATAAAGTTAAGAGTGAAATATCCCCATTAAAAAAAATATCCGCTTCTTTATAGGATATACTAAATTCATTTGTTAGATACAATAAAACTACTGTATGAAAAGTGAGTAGCAGTATAAAAATCCAATTGTATCTATTTAAAATCACAATTTTCCTTTAAAGTTTAAGAAAATTATCCAACATTTCATGTCCGTATTCACTCATCACAGATTCTGGATGAAATTGAACTCCATAAATATTTTTATCTTTTATTTTAAGAGACATTATCTCTTGATCATCTAAAGATTTTGAAGTTACAATTATATTTTCTGGTAAGTTTTCTTTATTGACCGTTAAAGAATGATATCTTGTTTCAGTAATAACTTTTGGTAAATTTTTAAAAATAACATCATCTTCTAGAATCTCAATTTGTGAAGTTTTACCATGCATCATTTTTGGTGCTTTTATTACTTCGCCTCCAAATGCCTGTGCAATACTTTGATGCCCAAGACAAATGCCAAGTATTGGTGTAGTATCCCCAAACGCTTTTATAACATCTAATGTAATTCCTGCATCATCAGGTGTTGCAGGACCAGGAGAAAGTATAATCTTTTCTGGATGTAACTCTTTTATCTCTTCAATGGTTAATTCATCATTTCTAATAACTTTTAAATCCGCACCTAGTTCTAAACAATATTGAACTATATTGTATGTAAAACTATCATAGTTATCAATCATTAAAATCATTTATTTTCCTCTTATAAACCTAAATCGTACATTTGCACAATTCCAACTAATTTATTTTTATTATCAACTACTAATAGTGAATTAATTTTATAACTACTCATTATTTCACTTGCAACTACTAGTTTCTCATCTTGATTTATCTGCTTTGGTGAGTTACTCATAATATCTTTTGCGGTTAAATTAAAAAAACGTTCTTCCTGTTCTTCCATAACTCTTCTGATATCTCCATCAGTTATAATACCCTCTATTTTATCATCTTCTATAATAACAACTAACCCACATTTACCATTTGTAATGGTATGAATAATCTCTTTTACATTTGTATTTTCTGTAATAATAGGTAGATTGTCTTTTTTCATAACATTTTCAATTTTTGTTAACAGTCTTCGTCCTAGACTTCCACCTGGATGAAATTTTGCAAAATGTTCATCTTTAAAATCTCTCAATTTCATTAATGCAACAGCAATAGCATCACCCATTACCAAAGTTGCAGTTGTAGAACTTGTGGGTGCTAGTTGTAAAGGGCATGCCTCATGTTCTACCGCTACATTTAAATGATAATTAGTATTTTGAGCTAGTGTAGAATGTGGATTACCACTCATAGAAATTGTTATATTCCCTTGATTCTTTAAAAAAGGAATAAGTTTTAATACTTCATCTGTCTCTCCAGAATTTGAGATAAGTAAAACTATATCATCCTTTTCTATCATCCCAAGATCTCCATGATATGCTTCACCAGGATGAAGAAAAAAACTTGGTGTTCCTGTACTTGCAAGTGTAGCTGCAATTTTCTTCCCAATAATTCCAGATTTTCCCATTCCTGATATGATAAACTTTCCTGTAGTATTAAACACAGCAGTAATAGCTTTTTCAAAATCATCAGTTAAAAGAGTAGATAGATTAGCTATCTCTTCTGCTTCTATTGCAAATACTTCTTGTGCAATTTTTTTTATATCCATTTTGTTACCTATTGTTCTATTAATTACTTATAATAACATATTTTTACTTCACATATAGATTTGAGTTGAAGCAAAAAGAATACTCATCATAACACACATAATCAATAAATGTTTATGCCATCTTTCTTGCCTAAATAACATAAAATAAGCAAATAATAACATAAGTTTTAAAACTAGATCTAGTTTTGCAAATATTATCAGTAATACGGTAATTATTTGTATTGTATAAACAAAAGCTTTTTTTTCATAAAGTTTTTTGCCTATCATTTTATTTACTCCTCTTTATTATTATAAATAAAAAATCCTGCCATACCACCAACTAAAACTATTCCTAAAAATACAACCATTATTATATCAACTGTTCCCATTTTGTTCCTTTTCTTTTAACTGTCCACATGCGGCACTAATATCTATCCCTTTTGACTCTCGTATTGTACAAAGTAATCCTTTACTTAAAAGATACTCTTGAAACTTTATCATAGCATTTTTTGATGGTCTTTCATAACTTGTACCTTCAAATGGATTAAAGAAAATTAAATTTACTTTTGCATCAATCCCACTTAGTAACTTTACAAGTTTATCAGCAGATTTGATATCATCATTTTTATCTTTTATCACAAGGTATTCAAACATCACTTTTTTTCTTGTATCTATAGGAAACTTTCTTACTGCTTCTATAATTGAGTTAATATTATATGCTTTATTCATAGGAATTAGTTCTGTTCTTAACTCATCATCAACAGCGTGTAAAGATATAGCTAGTTGAACACCTAAATCCATTTTACCTAATTTTTCTATTTTTGTACTTATTCCACTTGTTGAGATAGTTTGACGTCTTGTACTAATTGCTAAGCCATCTAAATCAGAGATAATCTTTATTGCATCTGTTAAATTATCAAAATTATCAAGAGGTTCTCCCATCCCCATATATACAAGGTTTACTGCTTTATTCTGGGCTATATTGTTCTCTTTTTTTAGATAAACTACTTGTGCTATTATTTCACCAGCCGTTAAATCTCTTACAAAACCACCCTTTGCTGTAAGACAAAAACTACAGCCTACTTTACACCCTACTTGACTTGAGATACAAAAAGTATATTTTTCGCTTTTCGTGATATTTCCATCTTCGTCTGTTTGTTTTTCTTTCATTAAAAGAAGAACCGCTTCTGCTGTTTTTCCATCTTTAAACTCAAAAAGATATTTTTTCGTACCATCACTACTCTCTTCAACTCTAATGATTTTTGCTATATCTATAGGATAATGTTCTTTTAATTCAACTTTTAGATTATTTGGAATATTTTTCATCTCTTCATATGTTGTAGCATAATTTTTATATATCCAATTATATATTTGTTTTGCTCTAAATGATGGTTTAATCTTCTCTTGTAATTCTTTTAATGAATAATCGTATATTGTTTTTATATTAAATCCTTTATTATAGCTTGATTATTTTACTTTAATTTTCACTACATCTATTTCAAATACACTAAAGTAATTTTCTTCACTTCTTTTAAAAAATACATTGTTCTACGTGGAACAATTTAATTTTTTATGATAATATTTTTCATCTCTAAATGCTTTATTAACTTATCCATGGCTTTATTATGATTTGATATAAAGTCTTTATGCGCATCTTCATTTGTAAAATTAGTTACTACAAAAATTCCTTTAACATCTATCTCAAATTCTTTTGCAACTTTTACCACTGAATAAAATTCCATATTTTCTATCCCTATTCCATAAGACAGATACTCTTTAGTAATTAGTTCATTAGTTGAAATATAATTTGAAGAGTTTACAATAGTATCACTTACTAATTTTAAATCTTCACATTTAACAATATTATCAATTGGCGTATAAGAATTATCTTCAAAAAAAGACAACTCTATATTTGAAGCATTTGAGCTCTCTACTATATCAAAAATATTATACTCTCCATAACTTCCAGCACTTCCTATAAATAATATATACTCTGGCTTATCAAAAAGGCACAATCTTGTTAAGTTAATTGCACTTTCTATAAGGCCAACTCCTATAGGAGTTGCAAAAGGAAATGTTTCATTGTTGCCTGCACAAACTATCAAATCAAAGCCTTACTGGTATATTATTTGCTGCTAAATATCTTTTTAAATCCATGATATCAATCTCTTTGAAATGAAATATTGATGCAGCTAATGCAGCTTCTGCACCACATAAAAATGCATCTTTAATATGCTCCATAGTCCCTGCACCTCCTGAAGCAATAACTGGTATTTCAACAGCTTTACTAATCATCCCAGTAATATTAGTTTCGAAACCAGCTTTTGTACCATCTGCATCCATTGATGTCAGAAGTATTTCTCCTGCACCTCTATTATAAACCTCTTTTGCCCATTCTAAAGCATCAAGACCTGTATCTTCTCTACCACCCTTAACAAAAACATGATAACTTCCATCTGCAACTTTTTTTACATCTATTGCCACAACTATACATTGACTTCCAAATCTTTTTGCACCTTGGTTAATAAAATCTGGATTTGTAACTGCACTACTATTGATACTAACTTTATCGCAACCTACATTTAATAAATTATAAATATCATCAAGCTTTCTAATACCACCCCCAACTGTAAGTGGTATAAAAACTTCTTGCGCAACTTTTTTTACAACATCAACGATTGTGTCTCTTCCCTCATGACTTGCACCAATATCAAGAAAAGTAATCTCATCAGCACCCTCTTGATTATATCTTTTTGCTACTTCAACAGGATCTCCAGCATCTCTAAGACCAACAAAATTAATACCTTTTACAACTCTACCATTATCAACATCTAAACAAGGTATAATTCTTTTTGCAAAATAACTCATCATTTTTCCTATATTTACTTAATTATTTTAGCATTATATCAAATCAATACAAACATACAGATATAATAAAACTTATAGTAGTTACAAAAATAATTATTATTTGTAACTTTATTACCTTTTTGTAAGTATAAATCTGATAAACTCTCTCCCAATATTATGAAAAACATTAAAGCAAAGAAAAAATTTGGACAAAATTTTTTAAAAGATGAGTCAGTTCTAATTAAAATCATCCAATCGATGCCCCATAACAATAATCATATTGTAGAAATCGGGCCTGGATTAGGTGATTTGACAAAAAAACTTGTCAAGTGCAAAGATGTAACAGCCTATGAGGTTGATAGAGATTTATACTCTATATTGCAAACCGAGTTTTCTAAAGAGTTAGAAACCAATAAACTAAATATCATTTTAGGTGATGTTTTAGAAAAATGGGATGAAAACTCTTCGCTTTATAATGGTAGATATGACTTAATAGCAAACCTGCCTTATTATATAGCGACAAACATTATATTAAATTCATTTAACGATACAAATTGTGAGCATATTATCGTTATGATACAAAAAGAAGTTGCGGATAAATTTACAGCGAAGTGTGGAGAAAAAGAATACTCTGCGCTAAGTGTAATAACACAGTTAATTTCAAAACAGGTGAAAACTCTAGTAGTTGTTCCACCTGAAAGTTTTGATCCAGCACCAAAGGTGGATTCAGCAGTTATCTATATTCAAAAAGATATGGATAAAAAACTTGATTTTGATTTTAACAAATTTTTAAAAGTGTGTTTTTCCCAACCAAGAAAAAAACTGAGTAAAAATTTATCTTCTGCTTATAGCAAAGAGATTGTAAGCTCAGTTTTTAATGAACTTAATATAAATGAGTCTGCAAGACCTCATGAAGTTGATGCATCTTTGTATAGCCATATTTATACAAAGGTAAAACAAAATGGAAGAAACGAAAGTTATACAGAAAACTGAAACATTACAAACAGCTATTAACAATACTCCACAAGACATAGATAGCAAACCAGTACAAGAACCGACACAACAAAACAAAGAAGAACAAAAACCTAATCAAAAAGGAAGAACTATTCCTCCAAAGAAAAAACCACCAGTAAGTGGTAATGGATGGATGAATGATCTTAAAAAAGCATTTGAAGCAAATGAAAAAATCCAAAAAGATAGATTAAATCCACACAATAAACTTAACCTTAAAACAGAAGCTAGTATAAAAGTAACTCCACTTGGTGGACTTGGTGAAATTGGTGGAAACATGATGGTTGTTGAAACTGATAAAAGTGCTATCATTATTGATGTTGGGATGAGTTTCCCAGACGAGTCAATGCATGGTGTTGATATTCTTATCCCTGATTTCACATATATAAGACAAATTAGAAGTAAAATTGCTGCAATTTGTATTACACATGCCCATGAAGACCATATTGGTGCGATGCCATATATTTTTAAAGAATTACAAGTTCCTATTTATGGAACATCATTGCCTTTAGAATCAGTTGGTGCGAAATTTGATGAGCATAAAATGAAACAACATAGAAGTTATTTTAGAGCTATTCAAAAAAGAAAACCTATAAAAATAGGTGACTTTGAAGTTGAATGGATGCATATTACACACTCTATTATCGACAGTTCTGCATTGGCAATTACAACAGAAGCTGGTACAATCATACATACTGGGGATTTTAAAATAGATCATACTCCTGTTGATGGATATCCTACAGATTTACATAGACTTGCATATTATGGAGAGAAGGGTGTTTTAGCACTACTAAGTGATAGTACAAACTCTCATTCTCCAGGTTATACTAAAACAGAAAAAACAGTTGGACCAACATTTGAAAATATTTTTTCTAAAGCAAAAGGTAGAGTTATTATGTCTACATTTAGTTCTAATCTTCATAGAGTTGCACAAGCCATTCAATGTGGATTAGATCATGGAAGAAAAATCTGTGTTATCGGTAGAAGTATGGAAAAAAACCTAGAGATTGCTTTAAATCTAGGATATTTAAAATTTCCAAAAGACAAATTTATAGAAGCACATGAAGTAAATAAACATCTTGACAAAGAGATTTTAATCGTTACGACAGGAAGCCAAGGGGAACCTATGAGTGCTTTATTTAGAATGTCTATCCATGAACATAGACACGTTAAAATCAAACCAGAAGATGTTGTTATCTTATCAGCAAAAGCTATCCCAGGAAATGAAGCGAGTGTATCTGAAATTATTAATCAAATACAAAAAGCTGGAGCACATGTTGCATATCAAAATTATGATAATATTCATGTATCTGGACATGCTGGACAAGAAGAACAAAAACTTATGTTAAGACTTATTAAACCAAAATTCTTTTTACCAATACATGGAGAATATAACCACGTTGTAAGACATATTCAAACAGGTGTAGACTGTGGTGTATTAGAAAGAAATACATATATTTTAAGTGATGGAGAACAAGTAGAAATCTCACCAAAATATCTTAAAAAAGTAAAAACAGTAAAAACAGGAAAAACATATATTGATAACCAAAGAAACAGAAAAATTGGTGATGATGTTATTATTGATAGACAAACTATGGCAAATGAAGGTGTTATTATGATAGTAGCACAAATCAATGAAAATGACAGAAAAGTTGTAGGTCCTGCAAGAGTAAGTTCATTTGGTATCGTTGATGCTAAACAAGAAAAACATTTTTCAAAAGAGATTGAAGATATTTTAGAACACTTCCTAGAACATATTAAACCAGGTATTTTACAAAATACAAGAGCTGTTGAAGAAGAACTTAGAAAAGTAGTAAGAAAACATTGTATAAGAAAATATAGAAAATATCCAATGATAGTTCCTACTATTTTTGTTCAATAATTAACAGTATATCTTTTAACTAGAATGTTCCACATGGAACAAAAGAAATAAAAAGAGTAAATTAGACTCTTTTTATTTCTAATCTTCAACTATATAAATAAATCAAAATAACTTAAAATACCAAATAATTTAGTTATAATACAAACATAAAACAAAAGGAAATAATCATGGGAAATAATGACAATAATGAAAATGGAACAAGACTAAATAAGTTTATATCACATAATAGTAGATTTAGCAGAAGAGAAGCTGATGAATTAATCAAAGCTGGAAAAGTTTCAATAGATGGTAAAGTTATAAGTGATTTATCTACAAAGGTAAACAACAAAACTATCGTAAAAGTAAATGGAAGAACTGTAAAAGTTGATTATAAAAGAGCATCAACAGTAATTGTTTACAATAAATTAAAAGGAGAAATTGTATCAAAAAATGATCCGCAAGGTCGTAAAATCATATATGATACCATACCAAAAAAGTTTAATCATTTTATCCCTATAGGAAGACTAGACTTTGCAAGTGAGGGATTACTTTTACTTACAGATGATCCAACTATTGCAACAGCATTAATGAACTCAAATCTTGAAAGAGTTTATAAAATAAAAATTGAAGGGGAAGTTACTCCTGCAATGATTAGTGCAATGGAAAATGGAATAACTTTAGATGATGCAACAGCAGGTGCTTGGGATAAAACAAAAACAATAAGTATGGAATTTGCACCATTTATAGGTTATCAAATCCAAACAAATACACCTAAATATTCGAAACTAAAAGTTGCAATTGCAGAAGGAAAGAATAGGGAACTTCGAAGATTTTTTGCACACTTTGGCTCTAAAATAGTTGACCTAAAAAGAGTTAGTTTTGGCGGGATTAATTTAAACAATCTTCCATCAGGGAAAGTAAGATATCTAGAAAGTGATGAATATGAAAACTTAAGATATTTCATGAAAGAACAAACAAAACTTAATAGAAAAAACTCTCAAGAAGATTTTGAAGAAGATGACTACTAATCTAGCAAACCTTTTACGTCCAAATAATTTAGAAGAATTTGTAGGACAATCTCATATAATAGGGAAAGGGAAAGCCCTCTATAAACTTACAGAAAAAAAGGAGATTCCTCATCTCTTTTTTTATGGAAAACCAGGAACAGGAAAAACTTCATTAGCAAAAATCATTGCTAAAAATAGTGGCTATGATTTTTATAACCTTAATGCAACTAGTCTTAAAATAGAGGAGCTAAGAACTATTTTTAAACGTTATGAGAATGGATTATTAAAACCTCTAATTTTTATAGATGAGGTACATAGACTAACAAAAACACAACAAGAAGTTCTTTTACCTATTATGGAAAACTATGATGCTATTATTATAGGTGCAAGTACAGAGAATCCTTTTTTTAGCTTGACAAATGGAATACGTTCTCGTAGTTTTCTTTATGAATTCAAATCATTAAATTATCAAGAGTTAGAACTACTACTAAACAAAGCAATCAAAAAACTTGATATAACTATAAATCAAGAGTCTATAGAATATCTCATAATTTCTAGTAGTGGTGATGGAAGAGCATTATTAAACTTACTTGACTTTGCAGCTAAAGTAGATAAAGAGATAACAATAACTCTTTTAAAAGAGTTACGAGAAACATCAATGGGTGATGGAGTGAGTAGCTCTCAAAGTCATTATGACATTATTAGTGCGATGATCAAATCAATTAGAGGTAGTGATGTAGATGCAGCATTATATTATTTAGCACGACTCATCGATGGAGGAGAAAGTGTAGAATTTATATCTAGAAGATTGGTAATACTTGCCAGTGAAGATATAGGAAACGCAAATCCAAATGCACTTAACTTAGCTACAAGCACCTATCTAACCACTTCTAAAATAGGTTATCCAGAATCACGAATCATTCTTTCACAATGTGTTATTTATTTAGCATCATCTCCAAAATCAAATAGTGCATATACTGCTATAAATAGTGCACTAAATTTTGTAAAAACCAGTGAAATACTTCCAATACCTAAACATCTCCAAGATAGTCATATAGGGTACAAATACCCTCATGATTTTGGAGGTTTTGTTGAACAACAATATTTGGAAAAAAATATTAAATTTTATGAAACCAAAAAAATAGGTTATGAAAAAACTTTAAATGAATGGCTTGAAAAAATTAAAATGATTTAAAGGATATTTCTAAATCAAACTTATGATATAATCTAAAATAAATTTAGGACAATATATGAAACATTTAATAACAACAAGTGACTTTTCTAACGATGAAATCATAAAACTTTTTGAAGATGCTAAACTTTTTTTAGACCTTAGTTCAAATAAACTTTTAGAGGGAAAACTTATCGTTACTCTTTTTTTTGAAAATTCTACACGAACCCGAAGTAGTTTTGAAATTGCTGCTAAAAGACTTGGTGCAGATGTAGTAAATTTGGAAGTACAAACAAGTTCAACTAAAAAAGGGGAAACAGTAGAAGATACTGTTGCAAATCTAAATGCTATGAAACCAGACGCTATTATTATAAGACATAGTGAATGTGGTTTGCCAAATAGTTTAAAAAGTTATGTAAATTGTCCTATCCTAAATGCAGGTGATGGTAAAAATGCACATCCTACACAAGCACTTTTAGACCTTTTTACTATAATGGAACATTTTGATTATGATGTAAAAGATAGAAATATAGCGATAGTTGGAGATATCTTCAACTCAAGAGTTGCTTCTTCAAATCTTGAACTATTACCTAGATTTGGTTTAAATCCAATTTTAGTAGCACCAAAAGAATTTAGAGTAGTATCACAATATAAAACAGTAAAAAATATTAAAAAAGTTATAGATGATCTTGATATTATTATGAGTTTACGAGTACAACATGAAAGACATACTTTTACATTATCAGATGAAGAGCTAGAAGAAAATACAAAAAAATATAGCAAAAAATATTGTATCACAAAAAAAATGATGGGAGATAGAGATATTCTTCTAATGCATCCAGGTCCTGTAAATAGAAATATTGATATAAGTGATGAGATGTTAGATGATCCTCGTTCAAAAGTTTTAGAACAAGTAAGAAATGGTGTAGCAGTTAGAATGGCTTGTTTAAAAAAATTAATTTTAAATCAATAGTTACTTATTGTGGGACTAGAAGAAACACTTAATTATTATGGCTCAAAAAAAGAGCCATTTTTTTTTATGATAAGTTATGATAAAAAAAATTATGAAATAATCCCATTAGATAAAATTCCAAATGATATTCATTTTTCTATAAATACGCAATCATCATCAAATACAAATAATATTGCAATCAAAAAAAATCCAATAAATTATGAGAATTATTTAGAAAAATTCAATCAAATTCAAACTGAAATCGCTTCTGGAAACACATATCTTATAAATCTTACAACACAAACTCCAATTGAAACTGATTTGTCTTTACAAGAAATATACTCTGTAGCAAACGGTAAATATAAACTATTGTATAAAGATGAGTTCATTTGCTTTTCTCCTGAAAGTTTTTGTAAAATTCAAAATAATCAAATTTACACATATCCAATGAAAGGAACCATAGATGCTAATATTCCAAATGCTGAAGAGATTATCCTAAATGATTACAAAGAATTAGCAGAGCATACTATGGTAGTAGATTTATTACGTAATGATTTATCAATTATAGCAACAAAAGTAGAAGTAGAAAAATTTAGATATTGTGAAAAAATAAAAGCAGGGGAAAAAGAACTTTTCCAAATTAGTTCTAAAATATCTGGAAAACTAAAAAATAATTGGCAAAATAAAGTAGGAGATATTATTAGCTCATTATTGCCAGCAGGAAGCATCACAGGGACTCCAAAGAAAAAAACAATACAAATCATCAATAAAGTAGAAAAATATGAAAGAAGGTACTTTACGGGCATTTTTGGAGTATTTGATGGAAAAAGTTTAGACAGTGCTGTAATGATACGATTTATTCAAAAGGAAAATGATAAATTAATCTATAAAAGTGGCGGTGGAATTACTTGCGATAGTGACCCTAAAAAAGAGTACCAAGAGATGCTTGATAAGGTGTATATTCCATGAATTATTTTTTTGAAACAATAAAATGTGAAGATTTTGAAGTTTTTAACTTACATTATCATAATCAAAGACTCTCAAAAACTATTGGTCTTAATATTGACTTACATGAGTATATTTATCCACCTACAGATCATCTTTTTAGAGTAAAAGTAATCTATTCTCAAAATGGTATAGAAAAAATAGATTATTTCAAATATACACCAAAAGATATTAAAATATTAAAAGTTATTGAAAATAATGATATCAGCTATAAATATAAATATTTAGACAGAGAAGATATAGAGAAACTTTATATGAAAAAAGGTTTAGCTGACGAAATTTTAATAGTTAAAAATGGATTACTAACTGATACATCAATAGCAAATATTGCAATTTTTAAAGAAAATAAATGGCTTACACCAAAAGAACCATTATTAGAAGGGACAACCAGAGCAAGACTGTTGGAAGAAAAGGTATTATCTGAAGCAAATTTAACAGTAGAAGATTTAAAATCAGCATCCAAAATTGCCCTTTTAAATGCAATGATTGGATTTAAAGAAATAAAAACTTTTACAATTTTACACTAATATTATAATCTATACCCAATATTCTGAATCGTATAAAAAAAGTCTTTCCCAACTTTCTTTCTTACTCTTAAGAGAAAATTTTTCAATGCAGATTCGCTCATAAATTCATTTTCCCATATAAAATTATTAATATCATCTTTACTAGTAACACTATTTTTATTTTTGACAAGTAATTCAACAAAGAGAGATTCTTTTTTACTTAAAATTATCTCTTGTTCATTTTTATAAATTGATTTTTTATTATAATCATAAAAAATATCCTCTTTTAAAAACACTAAACTATTACCATTTATTGTTTTAGCACATTTGTTGAGAACATTTTTAAAATCTGAAAAATTAATAGGTTTAATTTCATAAGATGTTAATCCTAAAGGTATTGCTTTTAATAAAAACTCTTCATCTTTATGTGCACTTAAAACAACAATTGGTATCTCTTTATTTATACTTCTAATTTGTTCTATAAAACTTAATGCCAATCCATCTTTAACTTTTAAATCACTAATGATAATATCAATTTCGTTTTGTTGAAACTTTTCTAAAGCTTCTTTCATAGAAACACAATGTATTACCTCTTTAAGATATAACTCTAAAAAGTAAATTGTATGCTCTGCAAAAGTTTGATTATCTTCTAAAAATAACACTTTAAAATTTTTTAAATTATTCACTTATACTCTCCCCATTTGCTTGTTAAAATGAATTTTGCACCATCTTTATAATTTTTCCCTTCAATTTTCCATGCATTTTTTTTACAAATTGCTTTTACTAAATATAATCCTATACCTGTACTATCACTATAACTTACAAATGGAGAAAAAATATCATTATTACTTTTAGGTATACCGCCACCATTATCAACTATAGTGACTACGATATCACTATTATCTTCTTGAATAAAAATAGTAATTTTAGGATTTTTAACCTCTCTTTTTATAAATATATTTTTTGCATTATTTAAAATTGACAGTATTATTTGCGCATATTCATTAATAATACCATAAATTTTATACTCTTTTTTATCTCTAACTATATCTAGATTTATATTATTGTAATCAAAAGTTGCCGCCACAATATTTACTGCAATATCAACGGCCTTATTCAAATCAAAATATTGTGCTTCTTGGTTTGGTTGATAAAAATTTTGGAATGTTTCCATTGTATCAGACATAAAAGAGATGATTTGTGCATTCTTTGCTAAATAACCTTTATATTCATCAATATCTACAGATGGGTTATATTCTAGTTTTCCTACTTGAAATGTATTGATACTTCCTAACTCACTCAAAGGCTGTTTCCATTGGTGTGAAATATGCATTAATAATTCACCAATTTCTGCTTGTTTTGATTTCTGAAATAAGATTTGTTGTTGTATTTTATTTGCTTCAATCTCTTGAGTAACTCTCTTTTCTAGATTATTTTTGTAGCTAATAAGATCTATATGTGTATTTATCCTAATATTTAACTCGATTGGATTAAATGGCTTAGTAATATAATCTATTGCCCCATACTCAAATCCTTTTTTAATATCTTCTGTATTATTTTTCGCCGTTAAAAATATTATAGGTATATTAGAGTATTTTGGATTATTTTTGATTTTTTTACAAACTTGGAAACCATCTAAAGAAGGCATCATAATATCCAATAATATTAAATCAACCTTTTCTTCTTCTATTATCTCCAATGCCGCTTTACCGCTAAGTGCAGGAATTAAATCATAATTACTCAAGGCACCTAATAAAACATCAATGTTTATTTCATTATCATCAACAATTAATATTGTTGGAATATCTTCATTTTTCATATTTATTTAATATCTCACTTGCTTCTTGAAACATATATTTTTTAATATATGCTTTAATATTTTTAAAATCTTCTTCATCTAATATCTGTAAAGTATATTTCTCCAGTTCTTCAATTATTGGTGTCAATAAATTCGGTCTTTTTCTATTTACAGCTTCTTTCAATTTTATAATAAGTTTTTCTTCTTCATCCGTATCTATTGTATCTCTTTTTTTATAAAAATTAAAATATCTATTTTTATTATCATTTTTTGTAAAAGTATTATCTAAAAATTCATTTTCAACAACTTCAAATAAATCAATGTCAAAATAAATCTCTGTACCTTGATCTAATCTACTTGTCATAGTTAAAGAACCTCCCATTAACTCAACAAGTTGTCTGGATATTGAAAGTCCAAGTCCAGTACCTCCATATTTTCTTGTAATTGTATCATCAGCTTGAGTAAAAGGTTCAAAAATCTTTTCCATCTGTTCTTTTGATATTCCAATTCCTGTATCAATTACACAAAATCTATATGTATTATATTTTCTATTTTCTATTATAAGTCGCACATATCCTTTTTGTGTAAATTTTATAGCATTACTCACTAAGTTTGTTAAAACTTGTTCAATTCTTAAGCTATCTCCACAAAAATTAATTGGTAATTTATCATCATAACTAATCTCAAAAGAGATCTCTTTTCCTTCCATATTTGATGTAGCAATCGTTTTTATGTTTTCCAATAATGCAAGCATATTAAAATTATTATTCACTATTCTTAACTTTCCAGCTTCTATTTTTGAACTATCTAATATATCATTTATTAATCGCAACAGTGACGTTGTAGCTCTTTCTATATTCTTCAATTGTTCTTGTCTCATCTGATTTTGAGTAGACTTTTGTAATAAATATGTCATTCCTAATATAACATTCATTGGTGTTCTTATCTCATGAGTTATATTTGCTAAAAAATTTGATTTCACTTTTAATGCTTCTTGTGACTTATTTTTTTGAAATTCCAATTCACTATTAATAATTCTTAATTTTCTATTCCAATAAATGAAAATCACAAGAATAACTAACGCAATAAAAATTATCTCCCATAGCAACTGATAATCTGTTTTATTTTCATATTTTATTGCAATCCATTTATTAAAAATTTTTTTATGTGCTACTTCATCAATAGAATCTAAGGTCTTTTGTAAAATATTTAATAACATTTGATTATCTTTCCTAACAGCTATAGATAATTCCCAATTTTCATCAAATTTTCCCGCAATTTTTAATTCTCCAACAAATTTTGTTTGAAAAAGATGTCCTACACTTGCGAGTGTTCCTATAAAACCAAAGAGTTCTCCATTTTTAACTTTGGTAAGTCCTTCTTCAGTATTTTTAACTTCCACTAAATTAATTTCTGGATATTTTCTTTTAAGGATTTCATAAAAAGCATATCCCTTTGGAATACCTATTTTTTTACTATCTAAGTTAAGAAAATCTGTTATAAATGTTACATTTAATTTTGTTGCAATAACTAAAGGAACTTTTACATAAGGGTTAGTAAAATTCATATAGTTTTTTCTATTTGGTGTTTCCATTGCTAAGAAAGATAAAATATCGCATTTTCCATTTTTTGCATATTCTATACTTTGGGTCCAAGAACTTGTTGGCACTAATTTAAAAGGTATATTTAGATTTTCACTAAACAATTTTACATAGTCAGAAGCTATACCATAATGCTTTCCATTTTTTATCTCCTCAAATGGCATCCATGCAGGGTCGGCACAATAATGAATTTCACGTTTTCTTTCTAAATACTTTTGCTCTTCTTGACTTAACACTACTCTTTGTTTTTTTGAAAAATCAACAGTGTCTAAATTCATCATCCATTTATTGATTAATCTTGAATACTCCAAAGCATCTATCTTATCCATTGATTTTTTTATTATATTATAGAGAATTGGTTTATCTTTATTAATACCAAAACGTAAATCCTCTTTTTTGATAGCAGACAACTCGACAATAGGCTTTATTGTTGTGATGGCTTTGCTATTTATAGCTTTTTGTCCAGAAGTATAAGCAGCTATAAAATAATCTACTTTATTCAATACTAATGCATCCACTTTTTCATCATTTTCCCTTAATTCAACAATTTCTGCACCAATATTCTTTAAAGTATCTTTATAAAATATATCTTTCGTTATTGCTACTCTTTTCCCCTTAAGACTTTCGATATTTTTGTAAGAATTATCACTTTTTAATCCAAATACATACGACGGGATTTCAAAAAATGGTTTTGTAAAAAAGGTAAACTGTTCTCTTTGTGTTGTGAATGATATATCACTTATCATATCCACTTCTTTATTTTGAAATCTTTTTAAAACTTCATCCCATTTTCCAATAACTTTTTCAAATTTTAAGCCACTGATTTTAGATATCTCTTGTAATATATCATTTGTTAATCCCTGATGAGTATCATTTTGAATAAAAGAAAATGGTTTAAAATTATTTAACATTGCAATTGTTACTGTTGGATGTTCTTTGATATATTTTATTTCTTCTTGGGTTAAATTTATAAATTGATTTATATAGTTACTATCATTATAAATATAATCCCTAAATAATTTTACAATATCATAATTAGGATCTGCTAAACCTAATTTCACATACATATCAACATTCAATTTTATCAACTCAGGAACAAGCGAACCTACTGTAAAAATATTTGTTTTAAAAAACTTCTCCGTTTCTTCTGCTTCAAACATCAAAGATTCTTTAGTTTTCTGTTTTGTATATTTTTGATATATTAAATCTACTATTTCTCTTTTATTCTCAAAAGCATATTTCCAACCTTTGTTAGTGGCATCAATGAACTCTTTTACAAGCTTAGGATTTTGAATGATAAAATTTTCACTTGTAAATAGCTCAACATCATAAGAAAATATACCATAATTTGCAGGATTTAAAATATTATATTTTATCCCTGCACGATTAAGTTCATAAAGCTGATTAGTTAAAAAAACACTCATTGCGTCAACTTCACCATTGATAAATTTATCAACATTAAAATCATGCTCAACAAGTGTGAAGTCCGAAGACTTTAAACCTTTATCTTTTAACATTAAACCAATACTAGTATGTTCTATTTCCCAATCTACAGCCATAAGTTTTTTACCCTTTAACTGTTCTATTGTTTTTATATCTTCTTGTGCAACTATAGCCAAAGCGTTTTGTTTAAAAAAAGAACTTAAAAGAACAACGGGCTTATTTTTTAGTTTTTCTAAAATTAAAGAGGATGAAGAGATACCAAATGTAGATTTACCACTCAAAACATCATCTGAAGGATGTATACCTTCATGAAACTCTTTTAGTTCTACATCAAGTCCAATGTCTTGATAGTAACCTTTTTCCAAAGCGGCATAAAATCCAGCAAATTCAAATTGATGTTTCCACTCTAATTGTACTGATACTTTTGTTAGATTATTATTTGCACTAAGATTGATTAAAAAGAAAATAAATATAAAAAAATTAACTAAGTGGAATTTGGATTTCAAAGTTCGCACCTTTATACTTCTCATTTTTATATTCAAAGGTAATATTTGTAGCTTTTACGGTTCCTAAAAAAGAGTTTTTTATAATATTATATACTATATATAATCCAAGCCCTGTTCCAACAAACTTGTGTTTTGTAGTAAAATAAGGATCAAAAATCTTATCAATAATAGTATTTTCTATTCCACCACAATTATCTTTTATGGTAATAATCACTTTATTTTCATGTGTTTTTGCATCTAAAAAAATTAATTTCTTATCATATGGACAATCTATACTTTTTGCATTATCAATAATATGCAAAAGAACTTGTAAAAACTCGTTTTTTGAACCTTTTATATAAATATTATGTTGAATATTGATAAATAATTGATTATTTTTATCATCATTTGCATATTCTAGCAAAGACAAACTATCATTGATTACATCTTGTAAGTTAAATTGTTCATTTTTTGAATCATGTATAAGTATTTTTTTAAAATTGTCTATTGTATTTGACAAAAATTCTGTACTTTTTAATATCGAATTACAACTATTATCAATCTCTTCATCGGATATCATTCCCAAATCTTTTTGAAGTATAATACTACTTGCTTGAGTTGAAATTATTGATAAAGGCTGTCTCCATTGATGTGCAATATTATTAATAAGTTCTTCTAAAACAATATGTCTATTGTTTTCAATAACTTTTTTTTGATGAGATACAAGTTGTAAATGTGTTTTAATTTTAGAAGTTAATTCAATTGGTCTAAATGGTTTTGTAATATAATCAATGCCACCTACTTCAAATGCTGTTTTTATAGAATCATCGTCAGATTTTGCAGTAAGAAATATAACTGGGATATCCCTTGTTTTTTTATTTTGTTTAATTTTTTTACAAACCTCAAAACCATCCATACTTGGCATCATTATATCTAATAATATTAAATCTATATTATCATCATTTTCCAATGTATCTAAAGCGGATTCACCATCCATAGCAACAACTATATCATACTCTTTCAGCAAATCTAAAAGAATATCAATATTAGTTACTGTATCATCAACTACTAAAATTGTATCTTTATTATTTTCCAAAATATTCACCTTATACTTCTACAATTATACAATTAAAAAGTCTTATTTAAGTATCAAATAATTTTCGTTGACTCTATATCTTCAATAACTGGCATTAAAATTTGGTTAAACTTATTGTTATCATATGAAAGTAAATCACTATCAATTGTAAAAAATTTAATAATTCTTTTTTGAAACATACTCTCTTTTAAAGGGAGAACTTGTAATATGTTATGCTCTTTATTTAGTCGTTTTATCGGATTAGCTTCTTCTTGTACTAAAATAATATTTTGTACAAATATCTTCGATAAATTATTTAAGTGAGCTATTAAACCTTCTCTTTTTTTATCCCCAATTGGATCCATATCTAATACTTTTAACTTAATTTTTAATTGTGAAGAGATATCAAAAAGTGTAGGTGATATTTGTTCATACAACCTTTCATCATTTAATAAAACTAGCGTATGTTTTAGCGATGAAATATTTTCACTCCCTACTTTAAAAATTGGTAATTTTAAGAGTATTACATTTTTAATAGCTTCTTTATGTCGTAAAATACTTTTTGTTAAAACCAAAAGTCCAATATCAAATCGTATTTTATCCTCTTTTAATATTGTATGTATTCCAGTATTATGATAATCTATTTCTAACTTCATATCAGGAATCCGACTTAAATTAAATTTTATTTTATTAAGAGAAACTACTGTTGTTGGTCGTGTTATTTTTACAACTAAGAGATTGTTTTTCATCCTTTGATGTAAAATTTTCACATCTTCAATGGCACTCAATATCTCTTCTTCCTCTTGAACAAACATATCAATGTAAAGATAAATATTTTTACCAAAAGGCATTGGAAACTGTGTACTAGATTTTGAAATTGCATTATACACTTGGATTAATACATCTGGTTTTCCTATAATAATAATTACATCATTTGGTTTTATAATCAATGATGGTTTTATATTAATAAGTTTTCCATTTCTATATAGAGCAACAATTTTCCAATCTTTTTGTCCAATACTTCCAATATATCTATAAGCATAAGTACTTCCAAATGGAACTTTAATCTCCATAATTTCACCCTGTCTTAAACCTATATTTTGAGCAAAAACTGGTATGTTTGGCAATTGTTCTATCAATCCATTGGAGATAATATCATTTCCTCTATAATATTGGATGTTTTTATCTTTTAAATCCAATCCCCACTGATCATAAACTGTAAAGTTTAACTCTTTAAATTTTACCCTTATGTTATAAACAACTGCTAAAGTGTCTTCCTTTGTATCTAAGGCTATTAAAGCATCTTGATATAAAGACTTATCAAGTATAAATTTTAACTTTGAGAAGCTAGTTGGGTCAAATTTATAAAAAGTAAAATTTGATGGTATATCTTTTGGTAAAATTTTATCATCTGTATAAACAATATCATATCGGTTGAGATTATTATTTAAATCAACCATTTTTTTCACTAGATATTTCGCGATTTTTCCATCTAGTATTACAAGTACATTTTTCATAAATATTATTATAGCAAGTATTATCTAATTTATGGTAAAATATCAACCTTTTAAGGATACAAATGGAAAATGAAGTAAGAAAACTGCCTAAAAAAACAATAATTATTATGATAATTTTAGGTCTATTAGGATTAATATGGTTTATTGCTGTGGCTTATGGACAATCAGTAAAGGCAACAAAAATATTAAATACACTTGGATATAAGAACGTATCTAATGTAAAAGTATATGCAAATCATCAGTTTGTAAGAGAAGATATTAATGTAAATGGCTTTAAATACACTGTAAGTTTTACAAATCTAGATACAAATGAAGAATGTAAAGGCTTTATTTTAAAAGACTTTAAACAAAATGTTGACAAAGATTTAATATGTCAAAAAATTGACAAATAGGAAAAAAATGAGTTTAAATAGTAAAATAAATTATTCAATTTGGTGTGACTTTGTTGAGAGAAATTTTTTAGAAAATGAATTTCAAGAGTTAATAAACAATAAAACAATTAAAGGTGCTACGAGCAATCCTGCTATATTTCAACAATCTATTAACAACTCAACAGCTTACACTCAACAAATTAATATGCTTCAAGCAAATGATAATAAAAAAATATATGAAGAGTTAGCTATAACAGATATTAAAAGAGCAGCTGAACTTTTAAAACCACTTTTTGATAAAAATGCAAATGATGGTTTTATCTCCTTGGAAGTTGACCCAACTTTATGTGATGATATGATGGGAACTATAGAAGAGGGAGCGAGATTACATAATCAAATCGGTTACGATAACGTTATGATAAAAATTCCAGCTACAGAAGCAGGATATGGCGCTATGGAACATCTTACTTCATTAGGAATAAGTGTAAATGCGACATTAATATTTTCTCCTGAACAAGCTCTAAAATCTGCAACGGCTCTTCATAATGGAATTAAAAAAAGTGGAAAAGACACAAAAGGTGTTGTTTCTGTTTTTGTAAGTAGATTTGATAGAGCTCTTGATGATAAATTAAGAACACTTGACCTAGAAACTGGAAAAACTGGAATTATAAATGCAACTCTTTGTTATCATGAAGTTGAAACACTTGCAAATAAAAATATCAGAACACTCTTTGCAAGTACAGGTGTAAAAGGGAATGATTTAGTTCCAAGTTATTACATCGATGAATTAATTTTCCCTAATTCGGTTAATACAGCACCATTAGATACTATAAATGCTTGGTTAAAAAATGGGAAAAAAGAGCCATCTGAAATTATTGATAGAGATGATTGTATTAAGTATTTTGAAATTTTAAAAAGTCATCAAATTGATATTGAAAAAGTTTATAATGAACTACTTCAAGATGGATTGAGTGCCTTTAAGGTATCATTTCAAGAACTATTAAAAAAAGTAAAATTATAAGAGGATAAAAAAATGAGTAATATTTGGACGCCAAGTAGTTGGAGAGATTTCCCAATCAAGCAACAGCCAATTTATGAAGATATGAAAAAAGTTAAAAAAGTTGAAAAAGAACTTAGTACTTATCCTCCTTTAATTTTTGCTCAAGAAGCTAGAAGTTTAAAAGAACAACTAGCAGATGTAGCAAATGGAAAAGCATTTTTACTACAAGGTGGAGATTGTGCAGAAAGTTTTAATGCTTTTAATGCTCAAAATATTAAATCACTTTTCCAAGTTATGATGCAAATGGCCGTTGTAATGACTTTTAGTGGTGGAAAACCTGTTGTAAAAGTTGGAAGAATTGCTGGACAATTTGCTAAACCAAGATCAAGCGATACAGAGATTATCGATGGAGTTGAATACCCAAGCTACAGAGGTGATATTGTAAATGACATTGAAGCAGATGTAAAAGCTAGAATACCAAATCCAAAAAAACTTCTTAAAGCATATAATCAAAGTGCAGCAACACTTAACCTTCTAAGAGCCTTTGCAAGAGGTGGTATGGCTGATTTACATAAAGTTCATAGCTGGAATCTAAACTATATGAGAAATCATGCTTTAGGTGAAAAATATGAAGAATTAGCTACAAAAATATCTGAATCTTTAAAATTTATGGAATCTTGTGGTATTACATCACAAAATACAGCACAATTAGCACAAACAACATTATATACTTCACATGAAGCACTTCTTTTAAATTATGAAGAAGCACTTACTAGAAAAGACAGTTTAACTGGTGATTGGTATGATTGTAGTGCGCATATGCTATGGATTGGAGATAGAACTAGAGGACTAGATGAAGCACATATAGAATTTTTTAGAGGTATTAAAAATCCAATAGGTTGTAAAGTAGGTCCTACTATGAAAGAAGATGAATTAATCAAACTTATTGATAAATTAAATCCAGAAAATGAAGCTGGAAGATTAAATCTTATTGTAAGAATGGGAGCTAATAAAATAGCTGACTATTTTCCAAATCTTCTTAAAAAAGTAGAATCTGAAGGGAAAAAGATTGTTTGGAGCTGTGATCCAATGCATGGAAATGTTGAAAAAACATCAAATGGATATAAAACAAGAGATTTTGCTAATATCTTAAGTGAAGTAAAACAATTTTTCCAAATCCATAAAGCACAAGGAAGTATTGCAGGTGGTATTCACTTAGAAATGACTGGACAAGATGTTACAGAGTGTACAGGAAGTACAAGTAGTGCTATTACTGAAGAATCTTTATCAAGTAGATATCATACACAATGTGATCCACGATTAAATGCTGATCAATCATTAGAATTAGCATTTATGATTGCAGATACATTAAAAGAAGCTAATAAATAAACTTCTCCTCAAAAATTATTAAAAAGGTTGCCAGACAATGGTAACCTTTTTTTATTTCCTAAAATGAAATAAATAATTTTTTATCTATTAAAATAGGCAAAATATAATATTATAATATACTTAATTATAAGTTTCTAATAAGAAACTTATAAGAACTTATATATTAATAAGTTTTCTTATTATAAAATATTGCTTACAAAAAGGATACTTATGAAAGATATAATGAACAGTATTTTAGAAGAAACTAAATTAGCCTATAAAGAAAGCATACTAATTGAAAATAAAATAATCGAGGATAAACTCCTTTCAATTATGGCAAATACAAAATTATTATTAAATGAGTTAGAAACTGTTAAATTAAAAAAGAAAAAAAGATACAAACTCAATGAAAATACAGAGGCACTAGAAATTGAAAAAGTAAAAAGGAAAGTGCCTTTGTGGTTAAAAAAACAAAATCAATATAATTACAAAATATTAAATACATTTATGAGTCTATCAAATAACAATAAGCACACTATAAGTACAAGATTACTCGAAATGCATAGTAATCTTGATCCTAAAGTATTTCTATCAAATTATAATCTATTAAAAACTATATCAGAAAAAAATCATGGTAAAGTTTTTAATGAAAAAAATGGACAAGTGAGTCTATGGGAACCTATAGAAGAAATTGTTGTTAAGTATTTTAAATAAATCACTATATGATAGATATAATAAACTAAAAATGTGACATTAGATGTGACATTCTTTTGATATAATAATCTAATTTAATAGAAAAGGATAAAAATGAAAAAAATGTATTTAAGTCTTGTAGGAATATTTATTGTTCTTGGATTAACAGGTTGTGCTCAAAAAGAGCATATAATTAACTATGCACCTAGTTCTTTAAAAACTGTAAAAGGTTCAATGAATGTAGGAGACTTTAATTATTTACCCGCTGAAAAAAATATAGTAAAAGCCAATCAAATTAAAAACACTGCAATGGGTTCAATTTATTTTGAAAAAAATATTAACACTTATATAGAAAATGCTATATTTGCTGAATCAAGATTTGTAGGTATCAATATTGATGAGAATTCTAATAAAACAATCCATGGTGATATAAATGAATTTATAATTGATGATTTAGGTTATAATATTGATTGGACATTAGATATTACTTACAAAATTGATAATTGTTATAATAAATCTCAGCAAATTAAGAAAAGAACCCCTAAATTTTCTAATGTATTTGGAAGTCTAAATGAAGTTATAAAATTAAATATTGAAAAAATATTTGAAGATCCTAAATTTAAAGAATGTATAAGATAAGAAGTTGTTACTTCTTATCTTCATTAGAATTAAACATCTAAATGTTCAACATCTTTTGCATGATCTTCAATATATTTTCTTCTAGGTTCAACTTCATCACCCATAAATAATGTAAATGTTTCACTAGCTTCTTCAGCATCATCTATAGTTACTTTTAAAAGTCTTCTAGCTTCTGGTGTCATTGTTGTTTCCCAAAGTTGTTCTGGATTCATCTCTCCAAGACCTTTATATCTTTGAATATATGCACCCTTTTTAGCACTCGCTTCAATATCTTCTAAAACCTCTATAATATCTCTTCCTTGGAAAAGTGTTAAATCTCTTTCATTAATTTTTTTAAATAAAAATGTTGCTTCAGCAAAATATGGACTTGCAAAAAGCTCATCATCTATAATAAGCTCTTCTAAACCCTCATTTGTTTGAACAAACATATGAATAAATTCTTCTGTAATACTTTTATTTAATATATTGTATCCATTTGATACAAGAAATTTTTCAATCTCACCATAAAGCTTTTCATTGTCAAGTCCTACTAAATTATCATTTTCAATAATATATTTAATAACATCAACAAGTGAATATCTTTTTTCAAGATTTCCAAGCATTGCTCTATATGCAGAAACAATTTTAAACATATCTAATAAATCATTGTATCCCATACCTTCAAATTCAAAATTTTCTAAACCATTTTCTATTAAGAAAATACTTAAAGCAGAATCATCTTTTAAATATGTTTCATTTTTCCCTTTTCTATATAAATATAAAGGTGGTTGTGCAATATATAAATATCCTTTATCAATAATAGGTCGTAAAAATCTAAAGAAAAATGTTAAAAGTAAAGTTTGAATATGACTACCATCTACATCGGCATCCGTCATAATGATGATTTTATGATATCTAATTTTTTCTTCATTAAAATCTTCACCAATACCACAACCAATAGCTGTAATCATATTTTTAATCTCTTCAGATTTTAAAATTTTATCAAGTCGCGCTTTTTCAACATTTAAAATTTTCCCTTTTAGTGGTAAAATTGCTTGATAAACTCTATCTCTACCTTGTTTAGCAGATCCACCAGCTGAATCTCCCTCCACCAGATATAACTCAGCAATTTCAGGATCTTTTGTTTGACAGTTTGCTAATTTACCAGGTAATGTTCCTACAGACATAGTATCTGTTTTTCTTGTAAGTTCTCTAGCTTTTTTAGCTGCTTCTCTACCTCGAGCTGCCATTAAAGATTTTTCCATTACAAGTTTAGCTTGTACAGGATTTTCTTCAAAGTATTTATTTAATGCTTCATAAGTAAGTTTTTGACAAATAGGTTTTACATAAGAAGATCCTAATTTTCCTTTTGTTTGACCTTCAAATTGTGGCTCAGGAACTCGAACACTTACTACAGATACTAAACCTTCTCTAACATCATTACCATCTAACTTTGCATCTTTATCTCTAGCATTTGCATTTTCTTTAAGATATTTTCTAATAGCACGTGTTAGACCATCTTTAAATCCTGCTTCGTGTGTACCACCATCCATTGTATTAATATTATTAACAAACGATTTTGTATTTCCTACATAAGTATCGTTGTACATTAAAGCAATATCAACTTCAACGCCATCTTCTTTTGCACTAAATGAAATAGCATCAGTAATTGGTTTTGATTTATTTGTATCTTCTACAAATTGTTTAATACCACCTTCAAAATGGTATGTTTCTTTTTTATTTGTTCTTTTATCTTCTAAATTTATAGTGATAAATGGATTTAAATAGGCAACTTCTCTAAATCTTTTTGATAATATTTCAAAAGAATAAACAGTAACTTCAAATATTGTATTATCTGGTTGAAATTCAATTGTAGTTCCTGTTTTTTTTGTAGTTCCAATTACTTCAAGAGGTTTTTCATATTTTCCTTTTGAAAACTCTTGATAGTGAATCTCTCCACCTCTATGAATTGTCATTTTAAGCTCACTAGAAAGTGCATTTACAACAGAAACCCCAACACCATGAAGACCACCAGATACTTGATAAGTATCTTTATCAAATTTTCCACCAGCATGTAAAACAGTTAATGCAACAGTTGCTGCACTTATTTTTTCACCTTCATGAATATCTGTAGGAATCCCTCTTGCATTATCTGATACTATAATTCCATTTTCTTTTGTGATTGTTACGTTAATAGTATCACAATGTCCAGCCATCGCCTCATCTATAGAGTTATCAACAACTTCATAAACCATATGGTGCAAACCATTAATATTGGTATCACCAATATACATACCTGGTCTTTTTCTAACAGCTTCAAGTCCTTTAAGGACTTTAATATTACTAGCACCGTACTCTTTTTTAATCTCTTCACTCATATATAAATCCTTATTTATCTAATACTATTGGCATAACTATTGTTATAAAATTACCATCTTCTAAATAAAATGGTAAATTTGATTCATTGAACCCTACACTAATCTCTTCACTATTTGTCCCGCTTAAAAAATCCAATATATACTTACTATTTACAGCTATATAAAAACTTTCATCTATATTTATTGATGTATCGATTTGTGTTTTTGATTCACTATCATCATCTAAAGATTCAAATATAATATTATCACTATTAAATGTGATTTTAATTTTTGATTCTATTGATGTTACAAGTTTAATAGCTTCAATTAAAAGTGATTTAGAAAGTTTAAATTTGTATTTTAAATTATTAGGGATAATTCTTTCATAATCTGGAAATTTACCATTTATTAATTTTGTAAAAAAAGTATAATTATTATTTGATACTACTAAGTTTGTATCATCATATTTTACACTTGCATCATCTAAAAATAGTTTTTGTATCTCTATAATAGCTTTTTTAGGTATTATGATTTGAGATTCTTTATTAGAAATATTTTCTAAAGTAGAAATTGCTAATCTTCTTGTGTCAGTTGCAACAAAATTAATTTTTTGTGACTTTATATCTATTAATGCACCATTTAATTCAAATTTAGGGTTATTATTATCAATTGAAGGTGTTATTTTTTTAATACTATTTATTAAATTAATTGTATTTATTTCCAATGAATTTAGATTTTCCAATTTTGGAAAAGAAGGATATTCATTAGCATCATACATTGGTAATTTAAAATTAGATTTTTTTTGTTTTATATTTAAATTATTTCCAGATACTTCAAAATCAATATCTTCATCTTTTAATCTTCTTATAATATTTAAAAAATTACCTCCATTAACAGTAGCTTTTCCATCTATTATATCTTTTATATCTGATACTATTGCTTCACAACCCATTTCGTAATCAGTAGATTTAATTATAAGATTGGCATTTAATACTTCTAAATATATATGAGAAGTAATAACACTGGAATCTTTTTTATTTAAAAATGGTTGCATTGAAGATATAATATTTTCAATGATGCTTTTCGATATGGTAAATTTCATTTTTTCCCCTTTTATTATATTATTAAATAAGTAGTATTAGCAGTAGTAGGTGTGAATAGATGAAAACAACTTATAAAGCCTTTATTTAAAGCAAATTTTTTGTTTCAAATAAAGATATTTTGTTCACATCTATTCACATTTACATATCTTAATAGTCCTTATTTATAATTTTATTTTTTAGATTTTCAAGTTTTAATCTAAAATTTTCATCTGTTTCTATAAGTTCATTTGCTTTAGAAATATTTTTTGATACACTAGAGTGATCTTTCATACCTAAAAACTTTGCAATATCTGGCATAGAGTTATGTGTAAGCTCACGTGCTAGATAAATTACAGTTCTTCTTCCATCAACAACATTTTTTGTTCTTTTTGATGATTTAAGATCTGATGGTTTTATATTTAATTCATTTGAAACAACATTAATAATATCAATAAGTTTTATATTTTCTTTTGTTTCTTTAATTTGATCTTTTAAAACTCGTTTTACAAGATCTATATTAATATCACCACCTATTAAATTTGCATTTGCATTTATTTGAATAAGTACACCTTCAATTTCTCGTATTGAATTACCAAGATTTGTTGCTATATAGTGTACAATATCTTTATTAAGATGAATACCATTTAATTCACTTTTTTTCTCAATAATTGCAATTTTAGTTTCAAGTTCTGGAAGTTGAATATGTGATTTTAATCCATGATCAAATCTACTTTTTAATCTCTCTTCAAGACCAGCAATTTGTGATGGAAGTTTGTCACTTGTTAAAACTATCTGTTTATTTGCATTATGAAGTTCATTGAAAGTGTGAAAAAACTCCTCTTGAGTTGTCTCTTTTCCACTTAAAAATTGAACATCATCTATAAGTAAAAGATCACATTGTCTATATTTAGATTTAAAATGTTCCAAATTTTTATTTTTCATACTAAATAAAAAATCATTCATAAACTGTTCAACAGTTACATAGATCACATTTCTATCTTTTTCTATAGCATCATTACCAATAGCTTGTAGTAAATGTGTTTTACCAAGACCAGTTCCACCATATAAAAACAATGGATTATATTGAACACCAGGTTTTTCTGCAACTGCTTTCGAAGCTGTGTAAGCCATTTTATTAGAGTTTCCAACAACAAATGATTCAAAGGTATATGATTGATTTAAAATAGTACTTTCAGAACTATCATTTGAGATTTTTTGATTGAGTATCTCTTTTGTTGTTCTTCTTCTTTCTCCAGTTACTTTTATTTCAATAGATGGTTTTGCTTCTGCATTTTTTTCAAAAACATCTTGAATAACAGAAGAAAATTTTGTTTTGATATAATTTGCAATAAATTTATTGTTTACTTCAAAAACAGCTATTTCATCACTTGAACTTGATTTCTTATATACAAGTTGTTTTAGGTATCTATCAAAATCATTTTTTGATACTTCTTCTTGTAGTTGTGATAATATCTCTTTTGTAGTCAAATTATATAATCCTAATTAATATATCTTTTAATGTAAATTCTCTTATTATATCTAAAAAAAGTAAAAAGTAAAAAATAAAAAGTAAGAATATATGGATATAATAGTAAATATATGTGAAATACTATTGATTTATATTGTGAAAAGGTGTGAAAAGTTGAAAATATTAGGTATAGATCCTGGGACAATTAACTGTGGTTATGCGGTTTTAGAGTTAAGTGAAAATGTGAATAAACCAAAATTGATTGAAGCGGGACTTATTAAAATAAAAAGTAGAATTTTACAAGAACAAATTGTTGAATTAATAGAAGGAATAGACATAATTTTGAAAAATAACAAAATAGATGAAGTTGCTATAGAAGATATGTTTTTTGCTTTTAACCCTAAGTCTGTTATAAAGTTGGCACAGTTTCGAGGAGCATTAAGTTTAAAAATACTTCAAGAACTTGGTAATTTTAGTGAATATACACCTTTACAAGTGAAAAAGGCAGTTGTTGGAAATGGAAAAGCTACAAAAGAACAAGTTGCATTTATGGTAAAAAGACTTTTAGGGATAAAACAAGAGATTAAACCTCTTGATATTACTGATGCAATTGCTGTTTCACTCACTCATGCACAAAGAGTGAAGTTTCGTTCTAAGAATTAGTAGATACTGCTTTATCTATAGTTTCAACAAGTTTCATAACATCAACAGGTTTCATAACATAGTCAGTCATACCTATTTTAGATAATTCTTGAACTTCAATGTTCTGACTACCATATGCTGTTGTTATAATAATAGGTATAGTTTTATCAATTTCTCTAATTGCCATAATCATTTCAGTTCCTGACATTACAGGCATTGATAAATCAGTTATAATCAAGTCAAATTTATCATTTTTAAATTTTTCTAGACCTTCTTTACCATTATCAGCTACAACAACTTCTTTTAGTATAGAATTTAAAGAATTACATGTTGTATCTCTCAAGATAATTTCATCTTCTACATATAACACTTTTAAAGTTTTTATTAATTCTATATTCATTCTAAAACTTACCTCGCATAAATTATGTCCATTATAACTATATTAAACTTAAATGAAACTATTAATGTTCACTTAAAATACAATCATTAAAGAGATATTGATGATCTTCAGGGAGTGATTCAAATAATAATTTTGCTAAGTCTCTTATTTCCCATAAAGCACTTTTACTACTACGTAAAGAGATAAAGTTTTGTAAACTTCTTGCGTTGATACTCCATGTAAGTTCAGTTTTATAACTTTCTGGTAAACAATATTTTGCTTTATCGTTTGCAATACCATCTATTAACATTAATCGTAAATTTTCTAAAGCTACAATTGAAGAAAAATCAACACCAAGCTCCCCTGTCCAAACAAGATATTTACTAGCTCGAATCATATGTTTATCTGCATAAACTTCAGTTGGATTTGTATATTTAGCTTTTAGTTCAATCATACTAGCACCATCTGTAAAAGATGCTTCATCTTTTAATTCTTTTAATGTATATCGTGTACTTTTTACACTTGGGCTTGCCATTCTGTGACGTGCTAATTCTTGAAGTAGTGCACGACTTACTCCACTGATATAAAAGGTATATGAAAGATGTTCTAATGTTGAAGCATGTTTAAATTTATTTCCAACTCTGTTGATAAGTTCTTTATCTTTTTCACCGCCATCATCACTTTTGTCAAAACTTTGCCAGCAAGTTCTAATAGCATGTGCACAAACTTCTAAACTACTGTGTTGTAATAAATCTACTTTCATATTTTTCCTTTGGGATTTAATTTTAGTATTATATAAAAAAAGCTTGTAAGATAAACTTACAAGCTTTTAAATTTTTTATATGGTTACTTTTTAGTGGCAACCACATCCACCTTGTCCATCACCACCATGAGATCCACAACCACCACTTTTAGTAGCTTCTTGTTTTGCTTTATGTGCTTGACCTTCTGTACTACAAGCACTTACTCCAGCTGGCATTGTTGGTTGAATAGCTTCATTACCTATTTTTCCCTCTTTATGTGATTCTTGAATATTTTCCCATAAAGCTTCTGCCGCTTTTAAATATCTTTTTCCACTTGCACTATCTGGATAGAAATAAACTATTGGCTTTCCTTCATCTCCTCCAACTCTAATACTTGGTTCAATAGGAATATTTGCAATAACTTTAGTACCATATTCTTTTGCTAAATCTTCACAAGTTCCAGCTCCAAAGATATCAGATTCTTCACCACATTTTGGACAAACAAACCCAGACATATTTTCAACTATACCAGCTACTGGAATATGAAGTTTTTTAAACATATCTAAACTTCTTCTTGAATCATCAAGTGCCACATGTTGAGGAGTTGTTACGTTAACTCCAGCTGCTACTGGAACTGATTGTGCAAGAGTTAATTGTGCATCACCAGTTCCTGGTGGCATATCAATAACTAATACATCTAATTCACCCCAAGCGATATCTTGTAAAAGCTGTGTAATAGCTTTCATAACCATTGCACCTCTCCACATTAAAGCTTGTCCTTGATCTATTAAACTTCCCATAGACATCATCTCAATACCGTATGCTTTAAAAGGGATTACTTTATTTCCAACGATTTCTGGTTCTTGCCCTTCAAATCCAACCATTCTTGGAATATTTGGACCATAGATATCTGCATCAAGTAGTCCCACTTTTTTCCCTTGCATTGCAAGAGCAATTGCTAAGTTTACTGATGTTGTTGATTTTCCAACACCACCTTTTCCTGAACTAACCATTACAAAGTTTTTTACTTGTGGTGCTATATTTTTTCCACTTACACTGTTACTTTGTTGTTTTGGTGCGCTTGGTTTTTTTACTATGATTTGAATATTTTGAAGTCCTAAAACTTTTAATTCTTTTGTTATATCATCTTTTAAGGTATCCTCAACTTCTTGAGCACTTGAAGTGATTTCTAAATCAATTATTACATCATTTCCATTGAGTTCGATATCTTTTACAAAACCAAAATCTATTATAGATTTTGTGAATCCAGGATATGCAACAGATTTTAATTTTTCTTTTATATCATCTATATTTGCCATATTTTTAATCCTTATTTAAATTTTTCAAATTCTAACCAATTAAGATAAATTTAGTCTTAATAGAACTATCTTATTTTTTCTCTTCAAAATCAAAAACAAAACATGCTATAAGTGCATTTTTCTTTTTCATATAAAGTGCAGTGAGATATGCAGATATATAAATTGAACCAATTGCAAGAAGTGAAGCAAACGATAAAGTGGAAAGTCCACTAAGTCCTTGCCCTACAGTACATCCTATAGCAAGTATACCACCTATTCCCATAAATGCACCACCAACTATTTTTTCAAAAAGTTTAGGAGGATTTTGTTGTGAATTGTTACACATAAATTTTGATGAGTATTTTTTATTAAATTTTGAAGATATAAAAGCACCAATTACTACACCCACCATAGCAAGAACAGAAAATATTAATATATTACTACTAAAACCACTTAGTACATATTCAACAATTTTCCCCAAAGGATAGACAAAAGATAAACTTTGTTTAGATTGTGTTAAAAAATAGTTATCAGCAACTATAGTAGTAAGATACCAACCAGCTGTTATTAATAATCCAATTAAAAAACCATCCCACGTTTGAAAAATATTTCTACATTTTTTTAAACTTTTGTAAAGTAAGAATAATAAAATAATTCCCATAATATATATAGGTATATGTATTGATTTTTGTATTTGAGCACTAGCTATAATGTCACTTGAATAGATGCTAGTAGAAAAATATCCCATAATAGTGTAGGTTAGAAAAGAGAATATTCCAAGAGAGATAAGGATATGTAATGAGTCCATATCCCCTTGTGCAAATTTTATTAAATGTCTTGAACTACAACCATCGCTAATCATCATTCCAAAACCAAACATTGCACCACCAATGATTATAAATAAGTAATTTACATTGAGATAATATCTAGTTTGGGTTAAATCAACATTATAAATCCCAGAAAATATTTGAGTAAAAACGATGGCAGTTGTAATCGCTATTATAAGTGAAGCTGTTCTTCTTGTATGTTTGAAAAGTATTAAATCTTTTATACCACCACTAAAACAAAATTGTTCTCTTTGAGCAATAACTCCATATGCTATTCCTATAGATAAGCTTATAAGAGCAAAGATTATCTCTTCTGTAGTCACAATTATATCCTTAATTAATATCTAAGGTTGAGTATATCTAAATAAGATAAAAATAGTCTTAATTAAAAAAACTAAAAGTGAATAACTATTCAACTATAGATTAAAAATCTATAGTTTTATTGATCTTTTAAAGTTGGATTATCTTCAACTATTTGTCTAGTAATTTTGTATGAACAAAATTTTGGCCCACACATACTACAAAACTCTGCATCTTTAAAGACATCTTGAGGAAGAGTTTCATCATGAAATTCTCTTGCTTTATCTGGGTCAAGTGCTAGTTCAAATTGTCTATTCCAATCAAAGTTATATCTAGCATCTGACATCTCATCATCTACATCTTGAGCATTTGGTCTTCCTCTTGCTATGTCAGCTGCATGAGCTGCTATTTTATAAGCAATAATTCCATCCCTTACATCTTGAGCATTTGGAAGTCCAAGGTGTTCTTTAGGTGTCACATAACAAAGCATACTACAACCATGCCAGCCACCAACAGCTGCACCAATAGCACTTGTAATATGATCATAACCAGCACCAATATCACTTACAAGAGGTCCTAAAATATAAAATGGAGCTTCATGACAATATTCACGTTCAAGTTTCATATTTCTTTCAATCTCATTTAAAGGAACATGTCCTGGACCTTCTATCATAACTTGTACATTTTTTTCCCAAGCTTTTAAAGTAAGTTCACCTAAAACTTTTAGTTCATTAAGTTGCGCTGGATCACTTGCATCTGCTAGACAACCTGGTCTTAAACTGTCTCCAAGTGATAAAGATACATCATATTTAGCACAAATATCTAAAATATCATCAAATGCCTCATAAAATGGATTTTCTTTATGATAATGCATCATCCAAGAAGCCATTAGACTTCCACCTCTTGAAACAATTCCCATTTTCCTTTGAGCAATTAAAGGCATATTTTCTAACAAAAATCCTGCATGAATTGTAAAATAACTTACCCCTTGCTTTGCTTGTTTTTCTAAAGTTGCAAGCATTGCTTCAATTGTAAGATTATTTATATCATCACCACAATCATGGATAATTTGATAAATTGGAACTGTACCGATTGGAACAGTTGAGTGTTTTATAACAGCTTCTCTAATAGAATCTAAATCTCCACCTGTACTTAAATCCATAATAGTATCTGCACCATATTTTAAACTAGCATCAACTTTTTCTATTTCCCCTTCAATGTCACTAGCTAAGGCTGAACTTCCTATATTTGCATTTATTTTACATTTTGAAGCGATACCTATAGCCATTGGTTTTACATGTCTGTGATTTACATTTGCTGGAATTATCATTCTTCCACGTGCAACTTCACTTCTGATGAGTTCTGGTTCAAGGTTTTCAACCTTTGCCACATATTCCATATCAGGAGTAATAATCCCTTGTTTCGCATAATACATTTGTGTTCTTACTGTATCATCTTTATGATTATCTAACCAATCTCTCATTAATATTTACCTTATACTATTTTATTTAGGATAAAAATACCCCTATTTGATTTTAATTTTGATTATATCTAAGTTTTATTTACTTTTTCTTATATGGGATATTTAATAAAAACAAGTAAAAAATCTCGTGTTATATATCTACACCATCCCAAAATTCATTGAAGTCCATCTTTGACATACCATTATCCATATCTAAAGTATCTGCATCTAATTTCTCTTGTTCTTTTTCAAAATAATCTTTTAATGCTGTGTTGATAATTTCACTTGGTGTTTTTCCTAAAATTTCAGAAAATACTTGAAGATCTTGTACAATATGTGAATTGAGTTCTATTTTTATATTATTTTCCATAAAGTGGATTATAGCAAATTAAGTATATACTTTTAGTTATGAGAATAACAATATTTATGATAATTTTTTTGATTGTGTTTGTGCTGATAAGTTTTTATGTATCTAAAAGGTTTATAGAAAAACTAGATATCAATAGAAAGTATAAAAAGTATTTTAATATATTCTTAGTGATAAATTTTATAGGGATTATTGGATATTTAAGTGGGAGATATTATGCAAATATCCCTAATACTCTTTATTTTTTATTTTCACTTCCTATAGGTGTATTGTTTTTACTTTTTTGTACGGCAGTAATTTATGATATCGCTAGAGTCACTATAGAGAATATACCACTTCAATCCTCAAGAAGAAAGTTTTTAAAAAAATCACTTGATATATTTTCTTTATTTGGAGCAGTTGCTTTAAGTGGGAGGGCTTTATACGAAGCGAGGTTTGTAAAAATTGAAAAAGTAGATATAAAATTAAAAAATCTAAAACAACCATATAAAATAGTACAGTTGAGTGATATTCATATTGGTGGACTTATAGATGAAAAATTTATTGGAGATATTGTTAATAAGGTAAATGAATTAAAGCCAGATTTAGTTGTTATCACTGGAGATTTAATAGATATAAAAATAAGTTCAGCAAAAAAAGCTTTGGAGCAATTTATAAAATTAAAATCTTCTTATGGAACTTATTTTATAGTAGGAAATCATGAGTATTTTCATGGAATTGAAGAAATTGTAGCTACTGTTAAATCATTAGGGATAACGGTATTAGAAAATGAAAATATTTATATAGGAGAAAAAGATAAAGGATTTAATCTTGCAGGAGTTTATGATGTTTTTGGATATAGGATCAATAGATATATACCAGATATTAAAAAAGCTCTTTTAAATATAGAAAAAAATTCTCCTACAGTTCTTTTAGCCCATCAGCCAAAATTTATAGATGAAGTTAAAGAGGAAGTTGATTTGATGTTAAGTGGGCATACGCATGGTGGACAGCTTTATCCATTTAGATTTTTGGTTAAAATAGTTCAACCTTATATTGAAGGTTTACATCAACATAATGAAAATTTACAAATTTATGTAAATAAAGGAACAGGTTTTTGGGGACCACCTATGCGATTAGGTGCTACTTCTGAGATTACCGAAATAGTAATCCATCCATAAAAAAGGGGAGATGTTTTCACATCTCCCCTTAAAGATTAAAATGAATTAATTATTATAATTTTTCAGCATTTTTTTCTAAGTATGCAGCAACACCTTCTGTTGAAGCTTTCATACCTTCGTCACCTTTTGTCCAACCTGCAGGACAAACTTCACCATGCTCGTTTGTAAATAACATTGTATCAACCATTCTAATCATCTCATCAATGTTTCTTCCTAGAGGTAAGTCATTGATAACTGCATGTCTAATTGTACCATCAGCATCAATTAAGAATGATCCTCTTAAAGCAACAGAATCTCCAAATAATACATCATAGTCTTTTGAAATTTGTTTACTTAAGTCAGCAACTAGTGGGTATTTAATTCTTCCAATTCCACCTTTTTCAATTGGAGTTTCTCTCCATGCAAAGTGTGAGAATTGTGAATCTACAGATACACCAATTACATTAATTCCTCTTGAAGTAAACTCTTCAATTCTGTGAGAGAATGCAATAATTTCTGATGGACATACGAATGTAAAGTCTAATGGGTAGAAAAATAATACGGCACCTTTTGAACCTAAGTTTTTCATTAAATTAAAATCTTCTACTATTTGACCGTCTGCAAGTACAGCTGTTGCTGTAAAATCTGGAGCTTTTGTTGTTACTAACATATTTATTTCCTTTTAAATTTTTATTTTGAGAATTGTAACGAAAAAAGTTTAAGTTAACACATAATTAAGTAATAAACTTTTTCCTTTAAGATTCATTTTATAATATTTTTATATAGAAATTTCAAATAAATTTGAAGAGAATTAAGCTACTTGCCATTATTAACATACCCAATACTAATCCTAAAATAGTTGTATGGGCATTTCCATAAACTCTAGCAGAAGGTAAAAGTTCATCAAAAGAGATATATATCATAATACCTGCAACTACACCAAAGGTAATTCCTAGAGTTGCTTCTCCCATAATAGGTAATAATAAAAAAAATCCTAATAATGCTCCAATTGGTTCTGCCAAGCCTGAAAGTGTCGCATACCAGAATGCTTTTTTCTTATTCCCTGTTGCATGGTAAATAGGCAAAGAAACGGCCATACCTTCAGGTATATTATGGATTGCAATAGCAAGGGCTATAGTTATTCCTAAAGTAATATTATCAAGTGCTGATATAAAAGTTGCAAATCCTTCTGGAAAATTATGTATTCCAATAGCAAGTGCTGTAAAAATACCAGTTCTGTGTAAAGAGCTATTTTTTAGTACAGAGTTTTTATTATGAGGTTTTAGTTCTTGAAGTTCTTTATAGCTTTTTGTTTCATGAGGATTTACATCATCAGGGATAAGCCTATCTATTAAAGCACTAAGTCCTATTCCAAGAAAAAAACAAATAAGGGCTACAGTTTCCCCTGTAATTTCATTTTGAAATATAGAGGTAAAGGCATCTTGTGATTTTTTTAGTATCTCTATAAAAGAAACATATATCATAACGCCAGCAGAGAATCCCATACCTATAGATAGAACAGTATAATTTTTTTCTTTTGAAAAAAATGCAAGTATAGCACCAATACTAGTGCTAAGTCCTGCAAAAAGTGTCAGTAAAAATGCTATTAGATAATTGTTTAAAGTTAAATTTTCCATTTATAGCACCTTTACAGTGATTATTGAGTAAAAGTTATTACCCTATTGTTACATCTTTTGATCTTTTTTTGAAGTATTCTTTATCTACTTTACATAATGGACAGGCCCCTGGAGGTTTTTTCCCTTTGTGTACGTGACCACACACTTCACAAACCCATTCTTCATCTTCATCGCTGCCAAAGAATCCTTCTTTTTCTAATTCTTCAAGTAATTCTCTATATTCTTTTTCATGCTCAACTTCAACTTTCCCAATTGCTTTAAACATTCTTGCAATCTCTTTTAATCCTTCTTCTTTTGCAATCTCTTCAAATTCAGGATACATAATTTCATGCTCATATTTCTCACCTTCAGCTGCATAAACAAGGTTTTTAGCTGTTGAATCAAATTCAAAATCATGTACTAATTTGTTATATGCTGTATATTCTGCCATTGCGTGGTATTTTTCATTGTCAGCGGCTTCTTGTAAAAATCTTGCAATTCTGTGATAACCCTCTTCGAAAGCTATATCTGCAAAAAATTCATATTTATTTCTTGCTTGAGATTCTCCTGCAAAAGCTTTCATTAGATTAACAGCGGTAAGATTTTCTGTGATACATTCCATAGGTACACCACAACAAACTAGCTTCCCACCACCAACTACTTGTAATTCAACTTCATTTCCACACTTAGGACATTTATACGTTTCATATTTTTTCATCTATTTTTCCTTTTGTTTATTGCATATTTTTTTTCAAATCATTGACAAATTCTGTAATATCATCATGAAGAGCTTGTAAATCTTCCTCATGTTCTACTTCATCGGCAAGTATTTGACTTACTATATCATAAGTCACAATATCTTTATCTTTTGTAAGATCAACTATACTACTATAAGTTTTAATAGCACATTGTTCCCCTTTGATAGCATCATTTAAAATACTTACTACATCAAAATTATTTGGAGCTTCATAACCACAATTTGTGTATTTCATCCAGTCATTGGGGTGCAGTAAAGGTGTTCCACCAAGTTGTAAAATCCTATCTGCAATCATATTAGCATGTCTTAGTTCATCTGTCGCATGTTGTGTAAGCTCTGCAATTGCTGCATCTTTCATTATACCTTTTACAACTTTACCCTCAATAAAATATTGATAGTATGCTAACCACTCATCTGCATAAGCTTTATTCAAAAGATTTATAATCTCTTGTATCTCTAATCCTTTGATTATTGAATTGCCAACTCTAGCCATAATGTCTCCTTTTGATTTTCTAATGGATAATTTTTTTCCATAAAGAAATTGTAGGGCAATAAATCTTATATAAAAATAAAATGAAATATGTAAATAATAATTATTATTAATTAAAAATAAAATTATAGAAAAGTTACAGTATAATAACATTATGAAAGATTTTACAAATATATTAAGAGAACACCATTTAAAAGCAACCCCACAAAGGTTAGCTATCTTAGAGAGTATATTTTTATATGGACACATTAATATTGACAAACTTTATGATGAGGTTAAACAAAAGTTTGATTCAATTTCCCTAGCAACTATATATAAGAATATAAACGCGATGACAAAAAACTTACTTTTACAAGAGGTAAAATTACCAAATGAAAAGTCAGTATATGAGATTATAAAAGAGGAACATTCACATCTTTTATGTAATTCTTGTGGAGAAGTTATAGATATACAAGTAGAGACAGAAAATATTACTAGAGATATTGCAAAAAAATACGATTTTACAGTATCTCAAAGTGATGTTGTTATCTCTGGAACTTGTAAAAAGTGCCAATAAAATAAACTACAAAAATCAATACAACATTTAAGTTGTATTTTGATAAAATCCCAAGATGATAGTATACGGAAAACAAATAGTATTTTATATTTTAGAACATCATCCAAAATTGATAAAACAGATCTATTTAACAAAAGAGATAGAACCAAAACTGTTTAAAAAATTTATGGATATTGGTGTAAAGATAATAAGACCTGACAGTAAAAAAGCACAAAGTTTGGCTCGTGGTGGAAACCATCAAGGATTTTTGCTAGATATTGAAGAGTTTGAATTTACTCAAATAAAAGATATAAAACAAGGTGAATTTATAGTTGTTCTTGATGGATTAAGCGATGTTGGAAACATTGGGGCAATTGTAAGAACTTGTTATGCACTGGGTGTGGATAGTGTAGTTGTATGTGGTTTAAAAAACTTTAATGCAGCACCAGTTATTCGTACTAGTAGTGGAGCAATGCTTGATATGCCAGTAGCAACTACACAAAGTAGTTATGATCTTGCAAATGAGTTAAAACAAGTTGGATTTAGTCTTGTTGGTGCTGATATGGATGGATATGAAGTAAAATCTATAACTAGAGAAAGTGGTCAAAAAACCGCATTATTTTTAGGAAATGAATCTGAAGGACTATCAAATAAATTAAAGAAAAAACTTGATTTAAAAGTATCAATAAATATGGAAAATAATTTTGATAGTTTAAATGTATCCGTGGCAGCTGGCATATTAATTTATGAGTTAAAATAGAAAATGTTTAAAATATTAGTCTATTCATTTATATTATCATTAACGCTTAATGCAACTTTATTAGAAGAAAAAGTGCAATCGATTGTTGGAAATCAAAATTTTCAAGTACATAAAGGTCTTATTGAACTTTTATTGAAAGATGAAAAAAAATTTTTGCATAATGATAAAATAGAATATCTTAAGCTTTTTGAGGTATTACAACAAAATGGACTTTTAAATTTACGATTAAACCAACCTACGGATATAAAAATAGAATTTAAAATGTTAGGTAAGAACATTAAAGCCTATAAAATATTAAATGATACTTTACAATCACTTGGTTATAGATATTTTTTTACAAGTAGTATGAGTTTAAATACACAAGACGAATTATTGTGGAATGTAGTATTTAAAGCTGAATATATGTTAGATCCAGTTATCTTTATAAAAGAGTTACGACTGAATAATTGTAGAGTAAATGATTTAGTCGTAAAAGATGCTAATAATTGGTATTATGAAATAGAGTTTGATAATTCAAGATTAAGCAAAGCTATAAAGATAGAAAAAAATGAAAAAGTAAGGTTTCAAAAGCCTTTAAGAGCATTTTTTTTACAAGTTGATGATATAAAAGAATTACAAGTAATTAGTAGAAATTTAAATAATTGGTATCCTCATATTGTCTTTTTTGATAAAGATTTACAAGTATTAGGTGTAATTAAAAAAGATAGAGAGTATAAAGGGATAAAAACAAAAGTACCAGAAGGTACGAGATATGTAAAGGTTACAGACCTTTATAATTTAATTAATATTAAAAGGGGACTTACCATCATAGTTAGATGAGTAAGATAAAGGAGAAACAATGTTTGATGAGATAAAGTTTGATAGAATTGAAAGATTACCAAAATATGTGTTTGCAGAAGTAAATGAGTTAAAAATGGCTCAAAGAAGAGCAGGGCATGATGTAATTGATTTTTCTATGGGAAATCCTGATGGAGATACTCCAGAGCATATTCGTGAAAAATTAGTAGAATCTGCGCAAAAAACAAAAACGCATGGATACTCTTCCTCAAAAGGGATTCCTAAACTTTTACAAGCAATAGCAGATTGGTATAAACGAAAATACAATGTAATTGTGGATCCACAAACTCAATGTGTGGCAACGATTGGGAGTAAAGAGGGATATGCACATCTTGCGTATGCTATTACTAATCCAGGGGATGTGGCAGTGGTACCAGATCCAACATATCCAATACACTCTTATGCGTTTATATTAGCAGGAGGAAATGTCCATAAATTTGGATTAGTATTTGATGAGGACTATAATGTTGATGAAGATCAATTTTTTAAAGATTTAGAGAGAGTTTTTAAAGAAGCAAGTCCAAAACCAAAATATGTAGTAGTAAATTTTCCGCATAATCCAAGTACGGCGACAGTGACTCCAGATTTTTATGTAAGACTTGTGGCGATGGCAAAAAAAGAGAGATTTTATGTAATTTCGGATATTGCCTATGGTGATATCACTTTTGATGGATACAAAACTCCTTCAATCCTTGAGGTGCCAGGGGCACTTGATGTGGCGGTTGAAAGTTTTACATTGAGTAAATCATATAATATGGCTGGATGGAGAGTTGGTTTCTTTGTTGGGAATAAAAAGCTTATAGGAGCTTTACAAAAAATTAAATCTTGGCTTGATTATGGGATGTTTACTCCTATTCAAGTAGCAGCGACAGTTGCCCTTAATGGAGATCAACAATGTGTAAAGGATATTATAGATAAATATGATCATCGGCAAGATGTACTTATTGAGGCTTTTAACAATGCTGGATGGCCTTTGCGAAAAAATAAAGCAAGTATGTTTGTATGGGCAAAAATACCAAAATGTGTAGAACATCTTGGAAGTTTAGAATTCTCTAAAAAACTATTAGTGGAAGCAGATGTTGCAGTTGCACCAGGTATTGGTTTTGGTGATTATGGTGAAGGCTACGTAAGAATTGCATTAATTGAAAATGATAAGAGAATTAGACAAGCTGCAAAGAATATAAAAAGATTTTTAAAACAATATGATGGATGTGAAATTCCAGAATCAGAGGATGAGGAAAAATAAATGTTAAAAGTAGGTATCATTGGAGTTGGAACTGTAGGTACAAGCGTATGCCAAATTTTAGAAGATAATAAAGATATTATTACAGCACGTGCAGGAGTTGAAATTGTTCCTGTTGCGGGTGTTGTAAATAATCTTTCTAAAAAAAGAGATGTATCTATAAAAATTACCGATAACCCAGATGATATCTTAGATGATGATTCAATTGATATTGTAGTAGAACTTATGGGTGGTGTTGAAAAACCTTATGCAGTAGTAAAAAAAGCTCTTGAAAAAGGAAAAGCAGTAGTAACAGCAAATAAAGCACTTTTGGCTTATCATAGATATGAGCTACAGGAGTGTGCAGGAAATACTCCATTTGAATTTGAGGCGGCAGTTGCTGGAGGAATTCCTATAATTAATGCTTTAAGGGATGGTTTAAGTGCAAATCATATCGTTTCTATTTGGGGTATTTTAAATGGTACTTGTAATTATATGTTAACTAAGATGATTAATGAGGGTATTGCTTACGAAGATGTTTTGAAAGAAGCACAAGAGTTAGGATATGCCGAAGCAGATCCAACATTTGATGTTGGTGGTTTTGATGCAGCACATAAACTTCTAATTTTAGCAAGTATTGCTTATGGGATAGATGCTAAACCGGAAGATATTCTTATAGAAGGGATTGAAAATATTTCTGCAGATGATATCTATTTTGCAAGAGAACAAAATTATTCAATTAAACTTTTAGCAATAGCTCAGAAAAACAAAGATGGTAAAGTTGAATTAAGAGTTCACCCAGCATTAATTAGTAATCAAGATATGATAGCAAAAGTTGATGGTGTGATGAATGGAATTAGTGTTTTAGGTGATAAAGTAGGCGAAACTCTTTATATAGGACCAGGAGCTGGAGGAGATGCAACAGCTAGTGCAGTAATAGCAAATCTTGTAGATATCGCACGGCGAGGAAAAGGTTCGCCAATGTTAGGATTTACAAAACCTATGGAAACAGGTAGTTTAACACTAGCATCAAGTGATGATATTTATACAAAGTATTACATAAGGTTAAATGTAGAAGATAAAAGTGGAGTATTGGCAAAAGTAGCAACAATACTTGGAGAACAAGATATTTCTATAAAAACAATGATACAAAAAGAACAAAATGATCAAAGTGCTAGTTTACTTTTATCAACACATGTGTGTAAAGAATCAGATATTAAAATTGCATTAAAAAAATTGGAAGATTCAGGAGTTGTAAAAACTACACCTATCATGATTCGAATCGAAGATTAATTATAAGGTAGAATTATAGTGATTTACAATTCTTAATTTAAGATTATTGTTAATCTCAAATTAAGAATTGGAATACAAATCCCATAAATAAAGGGAATAAAGGTCATTAAAAGCTATACATTTAAGCTTAAATTAAGATTTGTTCAAATATAATGTGTCAATAAAACATATACAACCTATTGGAAATAAGGATAAATTATGAGAATCAATACAAATGTTTCTTCACTTACTGCACTTGAAGCAAATGCACAAACAAATGTTACTCTTTCTAATTCTTTAGAAAAGTTATCTACTGGTCTTAAAATAAATAAAGCATCAGATGATGCATCTGGTTTATCAATTGCTGATAAACTAAGAACACAAGCAAGTGGATTAAATCAAGCTGTTGCAAATGGTAATTCAGCTGTTTCATTGCTTCAAATTGCTGATAAAGCGATGGCAGAAACATCTAATATTTTAGATATCGTAAAACAAAAATTAATTCAGGCATCGACAGCTACAACATCATTAGATGGTATTGAAGCAATTGGTAAAGATATTAAAAAACTATTGGAACAAGTTAATAATATAGCTTCACAAACTACGTATAATGGGATTTCTTTGCTACAAAGAAGTGCAGCTGGTGCAAGTGCATCAGTAAAATTAACATTCCAAATGGGTACTACTTCAGCTGATTTAATTACATTAGGTTCAGGAGTACAAGCTAATACAACTGGATTAAACAAAATGTCAGCACTAATGATTAAAGCAGGAAGTGCATTTCTTGCAGCTGCGACTACAACAGCAGCATCAGCTCAAGCGATTGCAAGAGCATATATTTCATCAATAGATAGTGCATTAACACAATTAAATGGATGGAGAGCAGATATTGGTTCTACTCAAAATCAATTAGAGTCAAGTATTAGAAATATGATGACTCAAGTAACTAATACAAAAGCTGCTGAGTCAGTTATTAGAGATGTTGATTATGCACAAGAATCTGCAAATTTTAATAAACAAAATATAATATCTCAAGCAGGTACTTATGCAATAAGTCAAGCTAATAATGTACAACAAAATGTTTTAAGATTATTACAGTAGATTTTATTAGTATATAAAAAACCTAAGTGTAATAGCTTAGGTTTTTTTATAACTTTCTTAAAATTAATCTAAATTTAAGAAATGTTATGTAATAATTTTAATATCTTGGAGGGTAAAATGGAAAATATGAGTTCTATACCTAGTGATATTTTAAAAATTCAAAAGAAATTGTGTGGATATGAAATAGATTCAAGAAATTATATGAAGTATAAAAAAATTCTTGCGAAACATATTAAGAAACATGCAATGCAAAAACGTGTTAATAGTAATATTAAAACTATAGAAACAATAAAAAAATTAGAAGAAACTTTAAATTAAACTAATTTTAAGAATTGTTACGGAATAATTTTATTATAATAGGTATCAATTGATACCGAAGGGTGAAAGTCCCTATGCTCAGGATAGAGATAGAATGAGAATGTTTTTCGTCGTAATCAATTTGATTACAATGTGTCATAAATTTAAAAGGATAAATTATGAGAATAAATACAAATGTGAGCTCACTAATAGCTCAAGAAGCGAATGCAAATACAAATAATAATATATCTAGTTCACTAGAAAAATTATCTACAGGTTATAGAATTAATAAAGCATCAGATGATGCATCTGGTTTAGCAATTGCTGATAAACTAAGAACACAAGCTAGTTCATTGAATCAAGCTGTTGCAAATGGTAATTCAGCTGTTTCATTAACACAAATTGCTGATAAAGCGATGTCAGAAACATCTAATATTTTAGATATCGTAAAACAAAAATTAATTCAAGCTGCAACTGCTACTACATCTGCAGATGGTATTGAAGCAATTGGTAAAGATATTAATAAATTGTTAGATCAAATTGATAATATAGCATCTCAAACTACATACAATGGTATTCAATTACTTGAAGGTGCTAGTGCTGGTGTAGTTGCTGCGAAGTTAACATTCCAAATGGGTGCAACATCAGCTGACTTAATTTCATTAGCATCTGGTGTACATGCAAATACAACAGGATTGAATGGTATGTCAGCATTAAAATTAGCTGGTTTAAGTGGTTTTGCAAATATGGGAGCAACTTCTGGGCAAACATACGCAAGAACATTCATTGCTAAAATTGATAGTGCATTAACACAATTAAATGGATGGAGAGCAGACGTTGGTTCTACTCAAAATCAATTAGAGTCAAGCATTAGAAATATGATGACTCAAGTTACAAATACTCTTGCTGCTGAGTCAGTTATTAGAGATGTTGATTATGCACAAGAATCTGCAAACTTTAATAAACAAAACATTATAGCACAAGCAGGTACTTATGCAATAAGTCAAGCTAATGCTACAAGTCAAAATGTTTTAAGATTACTTCAATAGTTTTCTAAAGTAAAGCTACACTGAATTGTGTAGCTTTATGATTAGATTTTAAAAATGAGGTTATTGATTTTATTTTTGAGATTTAATTTATAGGTATCAATTGATACCGAAGGGTGAAAGTCCCTATGCTCAGGATAGAGATAGAATGAGAATGTTTTTCGTCGTAATCAATTTGATTACAATGTGTCATAAATTTAAAAGGATAAATTATGAGAATAAATACAAATGTGAGCTCACTAATAGCTCAAGAAGCGAATGCAAATACAAATAATAATATATCTAGTTCACTAGAAAAATTATCTACAGGTTATAGAATTAATAAAGCATCAGATGATGCATCTGGTTTAGCAATTGCTGATAAACTAAGAACACAAGCTAGTTCATTGAATCAAGCTGTTGCAAATGGTAATTCAGCTGTTTCATTAACACAAATTGCTGATAAAGCGATGGCAGAAACATCTAATATTTTAGATATCGTAAAACAAAAATTAATTCAGGCATCGACAGCTACAACATCATTAGATGGTATTGAAGCAATTGGTAAAGATATTAAAAAACTATTGGAACAAGTTAATAATATTGCACAACAAACAACATATAATGGTACAACATTATTACAAAGAAGTGCTGCAGGTGCAAGTGCATCAGTAAAATTAACATTCCAAATGGGTTCAACATCAGCTGATTTAATTACACTAGGTTCTGGTATTCAAGCTAATACAACTGGATTAAACAAAATGTCAGCACTAATGATTAAAGCAGGAAGTGCATTTCTTGCAGCTGCGACTACAACAGCAGCATCAGCTCAAGCGATTGCAAGAACATATATTGCAGCTCTAGATAGTGCATTAACACAATTAAATGGATGGAGAGCAGATATTGGTTCTACTCAAAATCAATTACAGTCAAGTATTAGAAATATGATGACTCAAGTTACAAATACTCTTGCTGCTGAGTCAGTTATTAGAGATGTTGATTATGCACAAGAATCTGCAAACTTTAATAAACAAAACATTATAGCACAAGCAGGTACTTATGCAATAAGTCAAGCTAATGCTACAAGTCAAAATGTTTTAAGATTACTTCAATAGTTTTCTTTAAGATAATTAAATTATGGAAAACCCAAGTTAACTTTAACTTGGGTTTTTTTTTGCTAGAATATTAGAAAAGGATAGTATATTATGAATGTAAATGTAGAAGAGTTGAATAAGTTGGCAGTTAGTATATATCATAAAAACTTATCTTTTTTAAAGGATAACTTTTATGATATATATGAAGATGTAAAGAACTTGTCTCATGAAATTGCAGTAGGAAATAAGAAAGAGCAATATACTTTAGAATATGTAGATGGTTATTTTGATATATTAAATCATGAAAATAATGGAATGTATTATTTTACAGATAGTTATAAAGATGCTGAAGAAAGAAAAAAATATGTAGATTTTACCAATAATAACTCTTTAGATTTATTAAGAAAGAATCCTTATACAAATAAATTAGTATCAGGTGAGATTTATAAAGATGTAATGCCTATAGTTAATTATATCAATGAAAATGTTGATTTAGAAAATGTGGAGTATCAGAAAATATATAAATTTGTTTTTATTGGAACAGGATTAGGTTTTCATATTCAAGAAATTGATTCCAAAATTCAATCGTACACTACATTAATAATAGAACCAGAGTTAGAAATTTTTAGATTATCTTTATTTACAACAGACTATTCAGAGTTTGCAAAAGGGAATAGAACTTTATTTTTAAGCGTAGGGCAAGATAAAAACAAAAGACAAATTGTATATGATGATTTTTCTTCTCATCACCAATATATGAACTATAATGTAAAATATTACAACTTAGTTACTTCAAATGCATATATCAAGGATGAATTAGTTGATTTTTTTGCTGAAAACTCTGTAATAACATTTCCTTATAAAATGGTAGTAGATAATTTACATAAAATTGTTGATTTTATCAAAAAGAAAGAAAAATTTATTAGTGTACCATTAGCATATGAAAAAAAAGTATTAACAGGGAAAAAATTATTGATGATTAGTGCTGGTCCCTCTCTTGATAGTTATATAGAGTGGATAGTTGAAAATCAGAATAAATTTATTATTGTTTCTGTAGATACAATGGTTTCAAAATTAGAAAAGCATAAAATTATACCAGATATAATATTCTCAATTGATCCTTCGCCAAGAATTGCTTTACATTTAACTACACAAGATCCTAATTTTTTAAATAACACTGCTATTATATTTTTAACACAACAAGATTCTGGAGTATTTGATATAATTGGAGACAAGCATTATTATTTTGCACAAGTTTTACCCTTAGTTGAGAGTCTTGGTTATTTAGGGTCTGTTCCTAATGTAGGTACTTATGCATTTTTAGTATCTGTACATTTAGGTGCAGAAGAATTATATCTTATAGGAAATGATGCCGCATTTCATCAGGAAACAGGACAAAATTATGCTACAGATTGTAAGAATATAATTAAGCATACTTTAAAAGAATCCGAAGATAAAAATAGAGTTTCAAATTCAGATGTTCTTACAGTAAAGGGAAATTTTAGAGAAACAGTTAAAACAAATAGAGAGTTAATAATTTTTATCGATCATTATAAAATGGCGATGAGAGATTTAACTCATTTGAACTATAAAGCATATAATCTTTCAGACGGAGCATACATAGAAGGATTAGAACCATTAAATTATGAAGAATTTAATAAAAAGGCTCAAAAATTTGATGATATAAAGTTTTCTAGCATTGAAGCAATAAATAATATTTCTGTAGTTGTAGATAATTTAGAATTTCAAAAAGATATTCAAGTAATTAATACAATATTAAATAGAGCAAAAAGATTTAACACTAAAGAATATAAATCAAAAGATGACTTTTTACAACATAAATTAGATATTATGATTTGGATATTAGAAATATTAAAAAATGATTCTCATCATGTATTTTCTGATATCTTTTTACATTTTACTGCATTGGCAGATATTTATGTAAATTTTATTTTAAATTTAAAACAAAAAGATTTACATTCCAAAAAAGTAATTAATGATGTAGCAAAACTGTGGTCAATCGCGGTTATTGAATTATTTAAAGATTTGAAGAAAGCTGTTAAGTAATCTATTTTGCAATAAAGCTTGGATTAGTAAGATTTTTTTTATTATATTCAAGTTCATCATTACTATTAGCTTGAAATATATTTTTTCCAGATTCTAATAAAATTGCATGAGCAGCAGCTGTATCCCATTCTTTTGTAGGAGCAAATCTTGGGTATATATCAGCTAATCCACTTGCGACAAGGCATAGTTTCAATGAGCTTCCAATAGAGATTAGTTTTTTGAATTTGGACGTTTTTATAGAGTCTATATATTCTGTAGTTGTATTAGTTAAGTGAGATTTACTAGCAACAATCACAAATTCTTTTTTGTTTAAATCAATTGGTAGTTTAGTATTATTTTGAAATGCTCCAAAGCCCTTTTTTGCATAAAAAATATCTTTTGTTGTTGGAGATAATACTACTCCTAATATAGGACGATTTTTATGAATAAGTGCAATATTTACAGTAAATTCACCATTCTTTTTTATAAATTCTTTTGTTCCATCAATTGGATCAATACACCAATAATATTCCCAATCTTTTCTTTCTACATAGGGTATTTCTTTATTCTCTTCTGAAAGTATGGGAATTGAAGGATAATAGTATTGAAGTTGATTACATATAATTTCATTTGCTAGTATATCTGCTTCTGTTAAAGGAGAATTATCCATTTTATAACTTATTGCAAAATTTTTAACATAAATATCCATAATAGCTTTTCCGGCATCACTTGCAATATTTTTGATGAGATTTATATCAATTGTATTTAACATGTTATTTTGTTGGTAAGTCTCTCATTATCTATTTCTTCTAATAGTTTATTTATAGTATTTAAACATTCTTTAGGATATTTTCCAACGGCTGTTTCTTCTGAAAGTTGAATACCATAAATTCCACTTTTTAATGTGTTATACATATCTATAACTTCAGGAATTGTTGGAATCGGATTGTGTTCCATACTTTTTAAAAATTGTGTTGCTAAAAATACTTTAGTACCATAAAAAATGGCTTTATCAATAATATATTTTTGGTAAGCGGGTACTTTTTCTAATCCTATTTCCGTAGATAAATCACCTCTATCAATTAAAATATATTCAACTTCTTTTAGAATATCTATTAAATTCTCAACTGCTGCAATTGTTTCTACTTTTGAAATTATTTTGATATTTTCGTTAATGAGTTGTTTTGCTTCTAAAACATCACTTCGTGTACGAACAAAAGACAATCCTACATAAGCTAAGTTATATTTATTTGCTAATTTAATGAGTTCTTTATCTTTATCAAATAGAAAGGGAATATGTTCATGAATACCTCGGATATGCATTCCTTTATTATTTAGTAATCTTCCTGTAGAATGTGAAATAAATTTAATCTCCATTGCTTCAATATGAATGCTTTTTACAGTAAATTTAAAGATTGAATCATTTGCCCAAACAGTATCTCCTACCTTAATATGCTTAAAAAATTCTTTGTAATTCATTTGACTAAATAAGAGAGAAAACTCTTCGTTTTCTTTGATATCAATAAAGCCACCATTTAAATTTGCTGTTCGTACTTTATTTCCTGGCAAGTCCATTAATATATTAGCATCTTTTTCTTGAGCTCTTATTTCTAAGATATAATTCTCAATATCTTCTATTGTCCCATGGGCACCATTTATTCTATAAATATTTTTTTCATCATGTATTGTATTTAATGGTAGTGTTTTCAATAAAGATGGACCTACTGTAGCAATTAGTTTTTTCATTTTTTACCTCTTATTATCTTATAAATTTATCATCATTTAATTTTATAATAGCATCAGCTATTTCTTTTCTCATATACAATTCTTTTGGTCTTTTATTTTCAGCAAGCATTGCTCTGATCTTTGTACCACTTATTTTTTCTATATATTGGTCATCGTGATGGCAAGTTTTATCTGAAACAATTTGGTCACATTTATGACAATAAAATGGTTCACTGAGAAGAAGAAGTTCAATACCTAAATCATTGTCTTTAAGAATTTCTCTAGCAAGTTCTTGTGCTTCATATTTTCCATAATAATCTCCAACGCCGGCATGATCTCGTCCAATTATAAAATGGGTACAGCCTAAATTTCTTCTTATAAGTGCATGAAAAATAGCTTCTCTTGGACCAGCATATCGCATAGGTGTTTTTAAACTTTCAAAGTAAACATTTAAACCAGCATAGTATTCTGTAATCATAGCTTTATAACCATCTATAACTGCTTGTTCACTAAAGTCACCTACTTTTTTCCATCCTACTAGTGGATTTATAAATAATCCATCACAGATATCAAGAGCTATCCTTTGTAAATGTTCATGTGCTTTATGAACAGGATTTCGAGTTTGAAAACCAGCAATTGTTTTCCAATTCTGACTTTTAAAATAAGCTTTAGTTTTTTTTGGGTTTAATGAATCATTTAATATGGATTGATTGGTAATTGTTATCTCTCCACCTACTCTATATTTTTCTCTTGATAATTCTTTTGAAACACCAGGATGATTAGGATCATCTGTCCCAAAAATAGATTTTATATCTTGTTTTTGGTCAACAATATAGCAATCGTCAATTTTCATAAAACCAATTAAGTTATTATCAAATAAAAGGTCTAATTTTGTAGATTCAACAGCTTCCATATATGTGGCATAGTCTATATCTAAACTAATAGGAATAGTCCATATTTGTTGGTTGCTAAGTTTCATATTTATAACAACATTATGATAATCTGTTGATGACATAAATCCTGTTAGTGGATAAAATAAACCTGTAGCTATATTGATACAATCTTGCAGTGATTCTTCATTTAAATTATATTTTACTGACATACTATTTTAACTTTCTAAATGTGAAATTATTTTATTAAACGACGCTTCTTCAGTTTCTTTATCAACTTCTAAAATTAAATTACTATATTGTGGTTCTTCAAAAACCATATCGATTCCAACTAAATCTGTTTTATGAAGATTATTTTTATATATCTCTTTAACATCATTACTTTTGGCATCTTGTATATTTTTTTTTAAATATATTTCTTGGTAATTCTCAAATTTTTCTCTAGCAAAATTTCGTAAATTTTCAAAAGGAGAGATGTTACATACAATTGGGATAATACCATTCTTTTCTAAAACATAAGCTGATAGCATTATTCTTTTTATATTTGCTATTCGATCTTCTTTTGTGTATCCTAAATCGTTATTATAAAAACTTCTTACAATATCTCCATCAATGATAAAAGATTTTTGATTTTTTTTTACATAATGATTATGAATTTTATTCCCTAATGTTGTTTTGCCCGCTCCTGATATACCAATTAACCAAATTACCATCATAATCCTTTTAAAGTTAGTGTCAATCCAGATGTGAATAAAAATATTGCAAATAGTCTATCATATTTATTATTTGTAATTTTATAAAAAAATATTTTATTTACTAATATATAAACACTTAGTCCAATTAAAATAAATAAAAGATTGAAAATATTATATTCATATGTTAAAAGTAAAATTGTAACTATTTGAAATAAAGCAAATGTCATATACGATATCGCAATAGTACTTCTTTTTTGATATTTATCTAAGTTAGTATTAAAAATTTTGGCAGTTAGCAGCGCCCCACCTAAGTTTGTCATACCATGAACTAATCCCATAATTACATAAAAAAAGTTATTGTATGATAATAATTTATTGATAAAATTTTGTATAACACTTACATACTCTTTGAGTGCAATAATCATTAGTAATAAGCCTATGTATACGGTTATATGTATAGTGAATTTTGAAAGAAGATATAATGTTAAAATAATAAAAGGTACTGAAATGAATAATATATGTTTATAGATATCAAAATCAATTTGTTTATAGCCTTTAATAACTTGCATTAAGTTGATTGATGCTGATATGGGAAGGAGTATTATTAAAGCATCAAAGAATTCATAATTTAATAGTAGGAGAATTGGAGTACCAAAAAGCAATACTCCAACACCAAATAAAGATTGTATAGCTGCCGTAATTATAATAGTAAGTAAAAGATAAATATCCATCTAGTTTCCTACGGATTTAGGGTGTAAAAGTTTGTTTCATATTCATATGCTAATTTGAGTAAATCATCATAAATATCTTGAGAAACATTGTTTTTAATTTCTTCAAGTTTAATATTTCTATCTTGTGTATTAATTATTCTTGGAACTTTTGCATCTTTCATCATTTTTGTCATGTGTGAAGTTATTTTAAGATTTAAAAATTCTGATATTTTATTAAGTTGAAGATTTGGATCATCAATCATATCTTCATACTTAATAAGTAAAATTTTATTTTTTTGTTCAGCAGTTAATTTTTTATATTCAAAAATAGATTTTTTTTGTAGGGAATTATGCATAAATACACATTTTTCCATAGGATTTAATTTTAAGTAATATTCTTCATTCCCAATAGCATAGTGCGGAATAGTTTTATTTTTATATTGAAATAATGTTGTACCACTTCTTGGATCTACTTGATCAAATCGTGTACCCCATCCTCTTTTATGCCAAGAATGTACAGTATCAATAGGATTCCTTAGTAATTCAATGACATATGCATCTATATTTAATTCAAGAAACTTTGAATAATGAGTTAGTAAGTCATGTGTTTGAAATTGAAAATATAGTGTTTCATTTAGTAGTTCATTTATGATTGCATCACCATCTTTTTTAGATAAGTTTTTGTGAAATTCTATGGGATTATTTGTATTGTAAATACTTGTTAAATCATCATATCTAAAATTTATATTTCTTGATAACTTATAATTATAAAAATTTTCGTTAAAAAAAAGACGTAGAAACCCAGACATCGCATCTTTTGTAATTTTATTATGCATGTACATTGGCATAAGTTGTTCAAATGGATTAATAAATTGTACACTTGACATTTTGTCAAAACCAAGTAATAGGTTACTAATCATTGCTTTACCAGTTCTTGAGATACCGTCGGCAAATACTATTTTATCTGTTATTAATGCATATTCATATACTGTAGTTTGTTTTACATCCATTTTGATATATTTAACCCTTCTTTTAAAATACTTTTTCTTGCATTAGGTAAGCCGTTTCCTATAAAGTTAAACAGATTAGCTGTTGCAACAGCACTTACATATTCTAGTTCTAGTCCACTTTTTAAGTGAGTTTCATTACCTGCTCCACCGGCAATAATTAGAGGAACATCAATAACATCTTTTATATTTTGTATTGTATCAAAATCATAACCAAATCCAGTCCCATCCTTATCTATTGAGTTCAAATAAATTTCACCAATATTTAGTTCTTGAATATATTCTAAATATTCTTTTAAAGAGATATCAAGTGGTTCTGTTCCATTATGAATAAATACTTTTGGTAAATTATCAATGATTTTATAATCAATACTTGCAACAAGGCTTTGAGAGCCATATATTTTAGCTAATTCTTTTACTAAGTTTGGATCTTGATAAAGAATAGTATTTATGACTAATTTATCGGCACCATTTTGAAATAGGTATTGTGCATCTTCAATTGTTCTAATACCACCACCAGCTGCTATAGGAATAAAAACATCATTTACTAATGCACTTAAAGTTTGACCAAATTCTTGCATGTTTTTTTTATTTTTGGATGCATTTAAAACGATTAGTTCATCTAATGAAAAAGCTATCTCTTGAAATTTATAGTTTTTTTCTAGCCATTGAATATTTCCTACTTTTTGTAATCGAAAATTTCGACTTTGATTAAAAATACCATTTTCATAAATGAGTGAGAATATAATTCTTTTTCGTAACATTTAAAATTTCTCAATAAAGTTTTTTAATATTTGTAAGCCATTAGTTTGACTCAGCTCCGGATGAAATTGTGTACCTAAAATATTACCATATTCAAAGGCTGCAACAAAATTATCTCCATATACACAAGTTGATTCATTAATATCTTTTTTTGTAGACATTTTATAACTATGGGTAAAATAAAAATCACTTTTGTCTTCTAGTTCTAAAAACAATTTAGAGTTTTTATTTATATTTACTTGATTAAAACCAACATGCGGTACTTTTAAATTAGCTTGTTTGAATTTTTTACAGCTTGCTTCGATAAAATTTAATCCTTCTGTAAAACCATCTTCTTCACTGCTTGAACCTAAAAGTTGCATCCCCAGACAAATTCCTAAAATTGGTTTTTTATCAGAAAGTACAATTTCTTCGAGATATTTGTCAAGTTCTAAATTCTTGATATTTTGCATTGCTTGAAAAAAAGAGCCAACACCAGGAAGTAATATTTTATCTGCAGATTTAATTTCTTGATAATTATTTGAAAGAATGATATTGTGAACACCGATATAGTTATAAGCACTAATAAGTGATTTTATATTTCCCATACCATAATCAATAATTACAAGTTTCATAAACTAAATTCTTCTCCCACTGTAAATTTTGGTTGCCAAATACCATCAATCTTGTCAAATAAATCTGTATTTGCATATTTATCAAGAACGGCATCAAATTCTTCTTTTGACATTTTGTAATATTCTAAATAGGTATCTATTAAATCATAAGGATAAGCATTGTCATACATATTGACAAGATTTATCGCTTGGTCTCTTGACATAGAACCTCTTCTAATTTCTATTCCTGCATCTTGAGTTGCTCTTCCAAAACCAAATTTTAAATACATCATATATGCATGAAGGGCATATAAAGCTTGGTCATTTTGAGCAAAGTTTGTAAAAGTATCATGGTTACCATCATCTTTTTCTATAAGACCACAATGCTCTTTTGCAACAACATAATTTCGATAAGAATCCCAAGCTTCAAAATATGACCAATGTGTAAATGATAATCCAACTTCAGAAATTTCATCTGTTGTTGGAAATTGAAAAAAGGCTAAATCAGCATCACTTATATCACCATCTTGTTTGATTCTATCAAATACTTTTTCATGACCACCTTCAAGATATACCCTCTTCATATACTCTATATCATAGAGTGCTTTATTTTTACTTTCTGTAGAACCACCATATTCTATTTCACCATCTTCTCCATAGAAGATTAATGGGATTTTAAAATTTGCTGCTGTTTTAATTACAGCGGTCATGATAGCAATAAGCCAACCATAATATGGAAATCCTTTTTCTATAAATCCATATTTATTTAATCGATCTAATACGATAGGGTTAGTTGAAATATGTATATGATTATAACCTGATTGAATAAAGTTCGATAAATTCTGATCACCAATTTCTAGAGATAATGCAGGTTTAACAGTTATTGTTAAGGGATTCATATTATATTTGTGTTTTAATTGATGTGCAACATAAGAACCATCTTTACCTCCACTTACAGGAACAATACAGTCAAAGTTACTATTTTTAGAACGATATTTATTTAATAATGTTTGTAATTCTATTTCCCTTGGCGTCCAATCTATAGTTTTCTTTTCTTCCATCCATTGACAAGCATTACACCAACCTCTATTGTCAAATGATATTCTAGGTCTTGTAGACATATTTAAACAATTTTTACACCAAAAAATTTTTTTATTACTCATTTTTTTCCTTTATAAACTAAAACCATCATCGACAATAATATTTTGTCCATTAACATATTGACTCATATCACTTAGCAAATAGATTAAAGTACCTTTTAAGTCACTTGCATTAAGCATCCCTTTAGTCAAACAATTGTTTTTATATTGTTCTAAAAAAAGCTTAGGTTGATTATCAAAAATTCCACCAGGACTTAGTGCATTCACTCTTATATTCATTCCTTTAAAATATTTTGCCATATATTTTGTAAGGTGAATAAGTCCAGACTTTATAGCTGCGTATTCTACAGGCATAGTCATCGGCGTATGATTATATATTTCAAACTTTGGAGCAACTACTCCATAAATTGAAGATATATTAATAATATTTCCATATCCTTGCAATTGAAAATACTTGGCAAACTGTTGAGAGGAAGTAAAATAGCCACCTAAATTAAGACCTAGGTTTTCAATAAAATCTTCATATTCAACATCAAAAAAATGGTTACCATAGTTTTGATTTCTAGGATAAGCATTATTAACTAGGGCATCAATTTTTGTATATTTAGAAGAAATAATATGTATAGCTTCATTTATAGAATGTTTTGATGTAATATTTAATTGTACAAAGTCAATTTGTGTAGTGCGAAGTTCTTTTGATAAATCATCTTTTGTTTTTATTCCAACTTGCTCATTTATATCTGCTATAATTGCTATACCATTATTTTGAACTACAGCCTTTACAAATTCTTTTCCTATAAGTCCAGCACCGCCAGTTATTACGACAACTTGTCCTTTAATCATTGTTTTTTTCCCTCATTAAAAACTCTACAAATTTATAATCTAATTCAGTATCTATATCAATAGATCGCTCTTCAGGCATTACGTATAAGCCAGTATTCTCAAGAAAAAGTTTATTCTCATTTAAAATAACATCCCTTTTCCAAATATATATAGAAGCATTCATATCGTAACTTTTTGGGGCATCTTGCCTACGTACTACTTTACAGTCTAAATTCTTTGATAAAACAACCTTTCCATTATGTAATTCTACTAAATTAAAATAAGGACTTCTTCTACTAGGCATTGCAGTTATAAGATTATCATTTTTATTTTCTAAAAATTGTTGAAATGAATTAGTAATGTCTGATGCATCTCTTAATGGTGATGTTACATCCAAATCTATAAGATACTCAAATTGTTTTTTATAGTATTGCTCACTTTTTATAAAAGCATCTTTAATTACATCTAACTTTCCTGCTGTATCACTTGCCATTTCCGCATCTCTTTGAAAAAATATTTCTGCTCCATATTCTCTTGCAATATTAGCAATTTTATCAGAATCTGTACTAACAACTATATGATCAAAAAGATTTGTTGTTCTAGCTTGTTCTATTGTATATGCAATAAGAGGTTTTCCATTAAGTAATTTAATGTTTTTATTTTTAACACCTTTAGAACCACCTCTGGCACATATTGTACATAAGATATTACTCATTTTCTATTTCTTGTATTACTTTCATAGTTTTTAAACCTTCTTTATAAGTACAAACTTTATCAAAGTTATTGTTTAAAATTGCTTTATGCATTTCTCTATAGGTATAGTCCCTATCTATATCTTTTAATTTTTTATTATTAATTGAATTTGAAATAAAATCACAAATAAAAGTTTCATTTTTTGTATGGGCTATAATTTGTCTAAATGGTATTTTACTTATATAATCCATAGAAAATCCTATAATAGCATTTCTTGTTTTTCCATTACCTATAACAATGTCTTCTACATCTATGTTTAAGTTACTTTTTTTATCAATGGTAGAGTGAATATCCTTAATTTTACCATTTAGATATTGGATATAATCAATTTCATGACTTAAATCACGGAGTACACCACCTCCGTATTGTTTTTTTGCACTGTAGTTTTTAATATAATTTCTATCTCTCCATTGTTTTAAATCTTGTCCTACAATAGCATTGAAAAAGATAAATTTATATGGTTTTAAGAACTCTATTATAGGATGAAATCGTAAGTTGTAGGCAACCAAAACTTTATTTTTTGGCTGAAATTTTTCATAATCTTTAAATAATGGTTTTTCAACTAAAATTATTTTGTGATTGACAAGTTTATCGATAGTTTTTAGTGTAAGAGAATGTTTGTAAGTTTCATTTGCTATTATAAAATAATCATATCTATTTAAATTTTTTATTTGTGATATGCTTGTAAAGGTATTTTTTTGTTCAATATTTTGCTTGGTAACAATATCTATGCTATAAGTACTATCTTGCATTGTTGACAATATACGTTCATGACGTTTTCCAATTGAACCATACCCAATAATTAAGATATTCAATTAAAATACCTCGTCATATTCATTATTAGCTTTCTCAAACTCTTCAATTCTCCCAATATCAAGCCAATATTCATGAATAGGAAATGAAATTGTTTTATGTTGATTTTGTATCAAATCTTCAAATAATGTTGGCATATCATAAAATGTGTTAATTGGAATATATTGAAATACTTGAGGTGATAAAGTATAAATACCCGCATTGACAAAAAATTTATGTACAGGTTTTTCTTTAATTGATACAATATTTCCATCTTCAGTTTCAACTACTCCAAAAGGTACTTGAAAATCATATTCTCGAACACACATTGTAGCAATTGAATTTTCAAAAGAGTGAAAATCTAGTAAATGGGTAAAATTAATATTTGTTAATAAATCTGCATTCATGACAAAAAATGGTTCTGTAGGTTTATTGTCAATAAGTCCAAGTGCACCTGCTGTGCCTAATCTTTTTGTTTCTTCTATATAGTCAATACTAACTCCAAAACGACTACCATCACCAAAATAATCCTTTATCATATTTGCTTTATAATTTACACTTATAGTTATATTTACAAATCCATATTTTGCAAAATTTTCAATTATCGTTTCTAAAATAGGCTTATTCCCCACTTCAAGAAGGGGTTTAGGTGTATTTGTAGTTAAAGGTCGTAGTCTAGTTCCTAATCCTCCTGCCATTAAAAAAACTCTATTCTTCCTTTTAACATTTGTGAGTAGAGTGGCTAAATCTTCAAGATCTACTAATTTGTAGTTATTATCTACTATTGGAATTTGATATACTTTATTTTTGATTGCTTTTTGTATAATAAATTCTTTTGTGTCATTTATAGTACAAACACAAGGATTTTGTTGATAAATATCTTTAATCGGCTGTTGTAAATCATAACTATTTAAAAGGGCTCTTCTAATATCTCCATCATTTAAAGTTCCCAATAATTTATTATTTGTATCAACTATTAAGGCAATACTTTTAGCACCTTTTGCAATAATATCTAAGGCTTGTATAATTGGAGTATCTTCAGTGAGTAGTAATTCTCTAACATTCATAATCAAATCCTTTATGGCTACTGTAACAAAATATTTATTAAACTAATATTAAGAAATGCTAATTAAAATTGATTTCTCGTATTTCAATCTGTGCCAAAGCATAACTTTCTATATTTCCTATATCTCTATGATAAATATCGTTTAAAAAAGTATTTATCTTTCCCATGTATTTTGGCAAAACTTCATTTGAAAAATCTATATTTTTTTTATCTAAATTGATACAAAACTCAATAATTGAAGGTTCACAAATGTATACGGCACCATTTGCTATATTTGATGGTGGATTTTTCACTTTTTCATGAAATTTGATTACTCTATTAGATGAATCTAGTTCGACAATACCACAACTACTTGGATTATCTGTATGAAATAACATCATGGTTAATTCACAATTTTTTGGTCTATCGTTATGAGAATTTATAAAAGATTTAAAGTCACAAAAAGAGAGATTGTCTGCATGAATTAACATAAAAGGTTTATCATCAAAAAAATTACTATTTTTTACTATTGTTCCACCAGTATTTAGCAATTCATTTTCATGAACTAAAGTTATTTTCTCTTGATATTGACTATCTTTTACAAATGCCTCAATTTGTTCACTTAAATAAGATGTATTGATTAAAAACTCTTCAATCCCAGCATTTGAAAGGTTTTCCAGCCAATACTCTAATAAAGGTTTTCCATTAATAGGTACTAAACATTTAGGAATTGTATTAGTGATTGGTCGAAGTCTTGTTCCTAAACCTGCACTTAGAAGTAATGCTTTCATGTTCTATTGTAATTCTTTTAAAAGTTCATCTTTTTTGATTGGAACATTACCTAATCGACTAACTTGGATAGCTGAAGCTAATGAACCTAAATAAGCACTTTGCCAAATTGTTGCTCCCACACATAATGCCATAGAACTGCATGTGAGTAGTGAATCACCAGCACCACTTACATCTTTTACAATATTTCCAAGAGCATTTATATTATCTGTTAGTAGCCCTTCTTTCTCATCATTATATATCATAACACCTTCACTTCCAAGTGTAGTAAAGATAAATTTTGTATGAGTTTTTTCTACAAGCTTCTCGGATAAAACAACTAGCCCTGATTCAAAATCATTTAGTGATAATCGAATTTCTCTTTCTGTTGGTGTTACAAGGGTCATATTTTTAAATTTAGATATATCTCCTACTTGAGATGAACTTTGGGAATCTGCAGACATAAGTATATTATGATGTAAACCTAGATTTGAGATGTTATTTATTAGGGTATTTGTTAAAACACCATAACTAAAATCAGAAAATATAATTAAATCTATGTCTTGAATATTTTTTTCAATGTTTTTTATTATATCATTTTGTATATCTTTACTAATACCATGATGTTTAAGGTGATTTACCCTTAGGAGGGTTTTGTCTTTTGCTCTAAATCGCTGTTTTAAAGTAGTTGGTCGAGTACTATCTACATACAGTGAAACATCTATATCTAGTTTTTCTAATCCTTCTTTTACAAAATAATGATTTTCATCATCTCCAACCACTGAGATAAATTTTACATGTGCACCTAATGTTTTAGCGTGACTAGCTACAATAGCAGCACCGCCTATAAATTTATCATTTAATAAGGGACTCACAACAATAGTTGGATCTTCTTGACTCATACCTAAAGGTTCACAAGTAATATACTCATCAACAATTGTATCTCCTATGACAAGAATATTTAAGTTGCTAAATTTATCGATTATAGTGTTTAAGTCAGAAAAATTAAAATTATGTCTTTTAAGATATTTTGTATGATGCTCTACTTTATAGTTAGTATGTAAAAATTCTTGTTTTAAAAGGTCTATAGAGGAAAATCCAATTTCTCCAGAACTAAATAGTAGTTTTCCCCCATAGCTGTTAATAACTTCTAATTCTGGATTTTCTCTATTTTCATGTTCTTTCCCTTTTACCACAATATGAGGTTTATGTTGTTCTATATATTTTAGTGGAGAGATATTAAGTATAAAAGCTTCATCTACATAACTAGTAGCTTTGATTGATTCTAATCTAATATCTTCGTTAATGCCTTTATAACTGATGGCATCACTATTTACTCCTACTATTAAATAATCACCACTTTCTTTTGCAAATTTTAATAATCTTAAGTGACCAGGATGTAATATATTAAAATCACCACTTACAAATACTTTTTTCATTAAAATACTTTATATAAAATTTATATGATTCGGTGGTGTACCACTTGGTTTCTTAAGTTGTACATTACCTTTTTTGTAATTATCTAAAAACTCATTAACTTTGTGTTGTAAGCACAATGAACCACACATAGTTTGTGCATCAAAATTTGGAGAAGCAATATGATTCATAATTTCCCAATATCGATCACTTTGCACTATATCCTTAAATCTTTGTTGAGTGATATTTCCAATATGGAATCGGCTATATCGTTCATTAAAAAACATTCCACAAGGTGCCACTAGTCCTGAACCTGAAATCTGTATTTGAAATGGTGGTCCATAACATCTTTGGTAGCTTCGTTTTCCTTCAGCATTAATTTTTGACCATTTTACAGAAACTTGATAATTTTCATCGCTATAAGATTCGGCTTCTTCTAAAATATGCGTTAATTCGGCATATTTAGAATAATCAACACCTAGTTTCCCATCTTCACTATCACTTGTGTGTTTTACTACTAAGTAATCTGGACGAATCTCTTTCCCTAGTTTCGCCAAAGGAATTACTTGATCAGCATCTTCAGGCATAAGTACCATTTGCATACCAATTGTTACATCAAGATCATCTCTTTTCTTTATCTCAACCATATCTTTGATATTCTGAATAACTTGATAAAATGCTTCCTCTTTTACACCCATAATCTGTGCATATCTTTTTGGTTCACCAGCAGATATATTGACTCTTAGATAAGTAAGATGAGGAAGAATTCTTTCTAAAGCTTCATATCTAGTGTTGTATCCATGTGTTGCAGCAGCCATTGATATACCTAGTTCAGAACCTCTTATAATGGTATGCTCATAAATTGGGGATAAAGAACTTTCACCATCACTTACTAAAGATATAGCTTTAACACCCATTTCAGCACAATCTTCTAAAAAGTTATCAATATGCTCTTTTGTTATATCAAATCTATCATTTTCTTGTAATCTAGCATAGCAGAAGTGGCATCCATAATTACATGCTCTTGTAAGAGCCATATCAATGGTAATAGGAGCAATTTTTTCTCCCTTTTCCCATTGTTTTATTCTTTCTTGATGCCAATATACTTTTGTTGCATCTAAAATATATTTATTTTCTTTTTTTGTTTTCATCTAGTCGTTCCTTTAATAATACAATAATAGGCATATTATCTAATTTCTCTCTTAAATATTTTTCATAATTTACTAATAACTGATAAACTTGTTCTTTTGGAACATAAACATTTACTTCAATCATTTGATCTTTTACATTTATTACTTTAAGTTCATTTCTAAAATCTTGACTTAAACTTTCTATTTTTTCTAACTGCGTTAGTTGTGGTAATTGTTTCCACTTTTGTAACTCTGGAGATTCATATCTTGTATATTGTATTGTATCCTTCATTTCACTTCCTTTTATCTTTTATGTTTATAATAATCTGGTTTTTTCTGTAATTCTTCATAGTTTAACTCAATCCAATTTATAACTTCTTTGATTCCCTCTTTTAAAGATACGTTTGGTTGCATATTAAAATCATCAATCATTTTTTGATTATTCATTAAATATAAAGAATCTTGACCTATTCTATCTTCTACAATATCAATACAATCATGAATATTTTTTCCCATTAATTCACAAATCAATTGCACTAAATTATAAATAGGTATAGTTTTAGAATCGCTTAAGTGATATATTTCCCCAGCTTTTGCTTCATGTATTATTTTTAGTGTAGCTGCTGCAACATCTTTAATATGAATAAAACTTCTTATAGCTTTTCCTCCACCATGTAATTGAAGTTTTTCACCTTTTTTAATCATAAGAATAGTTTTTGGTATTATTCGATACAACTGCTGATAGGGACCATAAACATTTGAAGCTCTTGTATAATTGATAGGAAAATTATGTGTAGAAAAATAAGTATAAAGAATAAGATCTGCACTAGCTTTTGAAGCTGCATATGGTGAAGATGGATAAAAACACATAGATTCTTTGATATTATTGCAAGAGCCGTAAACTTCTGGGGTTGAAACTTGTATAAATTTTTTTATAAACGGGAAATTATAAATCTTATCAACTAGTTTCACCAAACTTAAACTATTTGTTTGAAACCATTGCTCTGGATTATCCCAACTTTGAGCAACCATTCCTTGTGCAGCAAAGTTTAAAATATATTCAATTTTTTCATCAGCGATAAGTTGTACAATCTTGTCTGTTTCAGTATTTATATTATATTGAAAAAAATGAACATTATTTAACTTAGTATTATTTTTATATGGTAATTGACAGGCGTCATATTCTTTTGAACGACTAATAGCAAAGATTTTACAATTTAATTCATGATTAAGTATATAATTTATAAAAGAGCTTGCTGAAAAGGAGTTACTACCTAATATCAAATATTTCACTACAAGGACCTCATATAAACAGGACCATTATATTCTAACATACGTTTTATATCATTTTTTATAGTAGCTTTTGTTGGTGATATTATTAAAATATTTTTAAGAATAGAAATAAGTTTTATATCATCATCATCCATACAATGACTTCTTCCTAGTGCACTAAAATAATTATCTGCACCAACACCAATAATTTTAATATTCAATTTGTGTTCATTTATATCATATCTTAGTTGTTCAAATGCTCTCATTGTGATAAAAGGTATTTGAGAATAGATAATAGGAGTAAGTCCTGTCATTGCCATTCCAGCAGCCATACTTACAGTTGCTTGTTCGTTGATTCCTGAATTAAAAGCTCTATTTTCATGATTATTAAAATATGAATCAAGTACAGCAAAGCCCATGTCTCCTGCTAAAAGAACCATGTTATCATCTGTTTTAAAGTAATTATAAAATTCTTTCATTACGTCTTGCTTTGAAATTAACTTATTCATTGTCTAACTCCAAAGTATATCCATCCAAAGTTGGACATCGAAAATGATGTTGTTCAGAATGCTCTAAAATATCTATCCCTTTCCCTTTAATAGTTCGAGCAAATAATATTGAAAAGTTGTCACTAACACCTTTATAAAATTGATTGAAACATCTATCTATATCCTCTTCATTATGTCCATCTATATCAAAATAATTTGTATCAATAAAACTACTTAAAACTTTTGATAACCTATCATTAGATAATGCAATATCCTCAACTCTTCCCATAGCCTGTAAATCATTTGCATCAATTATAACAAATAAATTATCGAGTTTAAATCTATGGGCTAACATAAGCGCTTCAAAATTACTGCCCTCCTGCATCTCCCCATCTCCTATCATACAAATGACCTTATTGGGTTTGTTTTGTATTTTAAAGGATTGTGCCATCCCTACAGCAATGGGTAAACCATGACCTAACGAGCCAGTGGAAGCTTCTATCATATATTCTTTATTCTCAACTAAACAACCTTTAATGGAGGCCTTTTCTGTATTGAAATTTTGAAGTTCAATATCTGGTAAAAATCCCAATTCATTTAATATAATATAATATGCATAAGCACCATGTCCCTTACTCATTATAAACCTATCGCGGCTTTCATCTTTAGGATTATTTTTATTATATCGCAAATATTTATTAAACATGACAGTTAAAATTTCAATAGTAGATAACGCTGGTGCCAAATGACCGGCACCCGTATCACAAGATAATTTAATTGTTTTTTTTCGAATATCTTTTGCTATTAACATTTTAATTGATTCCTATATAAAATTTACATGTGATGTTGGGTTTTTTAAATTCCATAAATATCTATTTACTTCATCCATACGACAATTTTTTCGACACATTGAAATATCAAGATTATTTTCTATAAAAGTGATACCTTGTTTACGCTTATTACCTTCCCATATCTCTTGAAAAGTCTGATTATTAATATTGCCATAATTAAATTTATCATTTTGTAGATAAGCACTACAACCATACACTGAACCATCTGCCATAATATATGACCAAAAATAAGGTGTCGAATAACATTTTTTATATGGTTGAGATTCTTCTTCGAGTTTTTTCATAGTATTGGCTCTAAAAATAATTTTGAAATTTTCTGTTTCTATTTTTTTTAGTTCAGTTTCGAGATACATCATATTCTCATACGTTAAACCTTCATAAACTCTTGATGTTCCATATAAACTTTGAGTGTAAGGTTTTATCACGAGATAATCAACTCCTGCATCTTTCATTTTTCTAGCAAGGGATAGTGTACTGTCTTTATTTTCTGGAAGCAAAAGCATTTGAGAGCCAACCGTACATTTGTAACCATTTTCTTTTTTAATTTTAGACATATACGTTAGATTGTGAACAACTTTATCAAAATCATCTTCTTTCGTTTGATGTACTTTTGCATAAGTTTCTTTATCTCCTGCATTGATACTTACTTTTATCCATTTGCAATTTTTCATATAATTATGCATGCTCTTTGTGTTCATAGCGAGAGCATTTGTAGTAAGAGATGTATCAATTCCTGATTCACTACACACGTCTAAAATATGAGTTAAAGGCTTATATAAAGTAGGTTCCCCTTCTCCTGCAAACATTATACTTTTTACACCAAGTCTTCCCATCTCTCGAATACGTGTTTCAAGAATTTTTTCATCTTGCTTAATACTTTTATATCCTATATAATCAACCGAGCAAAAAGTACATCTATGATTACAAGAACCAATAGGTGTGATTTCAACATATATAGGGTAAATATTTTTTTGTTTGTTCCAATTACTGTCAGACTCTAGCCATTGAGAAACCCTATTTGGATGATATATAAGCTTATGACTATCTATATTGTATTTATCTGACATTTTCTTGTTCCTTAATAACTTCAAGTATTTTATTGACAAATGAATGATAGGTATTATCATTTACTAAATTGGACAAGTCTTTTTTTAAGGACTTTTCATTATTTAGTATATGTTCTAACTCTGCTTTTGTTTTGAAATAACATATTGCTTCTTCATATGTTTTTTCGTCACTAATTTCTCTACAGTCATATAGAATTGGTATTGCTCCACAAGCAGCACCTTCTAGGGTTCTTTGTTGTAATATATAATTTTGATGTGGAGCAAAAACAAAAGTAGCTGTATTATATACATCTGAAAGTTTTTTCCCATAGTCTAAAACTCCATGATAAAAGGATTTGATTTTTGGATAGCTTTCCCATCCATTCCCATAAATTTCAACTGTATAAGGGGTTTTGAGTTCACATAAATTTAAAACACTAAAATCTCTAATAACATAAGGTATAATTCTCGTTGTAATTAAATCTTTATCTATATTAAATTTTTGAGATAATTTGTTTATTACTTCTGGAGAAAAAGATTCTCCCTGATTAAAAATCTCTACGATATCATCAACTAATAGTTTTGTATTATTATCTGAAGGAATCATACTTAAATATGAACTTCCTATGAAAATAATTTTTTTATCTCTTTGAATATCCGCATTGTTATAAAAGATATTTTTATTCACACAAAAACTTTGTCGTTTAAATGGAAGATGTTTTCTATTTAAAAATGAATCTAATACATTAACTAAGGAGTAAAGATAGTCTCTTTTTCTTAATCTTACTACAGAGTCATCTAATAAAATTGGCATAGGGTCTTGAAACCATACAAAGTTAAAAACATCGTCATTTAAAAATTCATTACTGAGATGATTGATGTTGATAGTAACATGTGGATTAAATTGATAAAATTCATTTAATATTGATATATTATCTTCTATCCCTGTTATTTCTTGATAGTAAACTTCATAATTTAATTCTTGTAATGCTGTAACAATATTTTTTGAAACATATTGCATAACTTCCGTATTGGAATTTCCCATTAAAAAAAAACGTGTTTTTTCATTAAAATCTAATTTACTTTGTAAATAGGTTTCTCTATAGTATTTTGCAACTTCTTTTTTTAAGATTTCTGCTTTTTCTGTGGCTAGATAAAAATTATGTTTGATTTCATTTTGTATATCTTCTGATATATCTATACCATTAAAGTTGATTTTTGATGGTATTCTTAGTATTGAAACTGCCAAAGTATCAACAATATTATCTATAGGCAAAGGTTTTAGATTAGGAAGGTTATCAATATCTTGAGTTCCATTAAAATAACAAATTTGATGAATATATTTATTATTATTTATTTTATTATTTTGTTTTGCTATTTTTAATGCTTCATCATAATTTAGATAGTATGTATCTTCTATATTCATCTTTAACCTTTTTATTAGATTTTATTATGATATAATATCGAAGTATAACAAATATTTTTATAAAAGGACAGTACCATAAAAACTTTTATTGATGGTTACATAAAAAAATTGACATATTTATTGGAAAACATTGACAGAGATGTTTTAGAGACTATTCTTAAAAAACTAGATAGTTTAGATTGTAAACAGGATAAGATATATGTAATTGGTAATGGTGGAAGTGCCGCAACGGCATCTCATATTGTAAATGATTTAGGGGTCGGACTTAAAAGAAGGAATATTAAAAACTTTAATATAGAAAGTTTATCTGATAATATGTCTGTAGTAACAGCACTAGCAAATGATATTGGATATGAGAATATTTTTTATGAACAAATTAAAGATAGAATTTTCAAGAATGATGTTTTAATAGCTATCTCATGTAGTGGAAATTCTCCAAATATAGTAAATGCTGTAAAATATGCAAAAAGCGTAGGAACTACAGTAATAGGACTTACTGGTTTTGATGGTGGAGAATTAAAAGATATGTCAGATATCGTGTATCATATACAGACAGCAAAGAATGAATATGGGTTAGTTGAAGATTTACATATGATTTTTGATCATATTATTTATTCTTATTACATTTATACTGAGGATAAACAATAAATTTACATTTTGATATTATATATCAAAAAAAGATTTTTTCAAAGATTTATTCCATTTAAATTGGTGTAAAATAGTAATGATCTTAGTGCTTGTATCACCCTCCCCGTAAATATTTTTTACAGTTTTTAATTCAGTTTGGAATTCTGACGAGTATAATGTCTTAAATGCACTAATAATATCATTTTTGATGGGATTACAGTTAATGATGCTATTTGTTTGTAGTCTGCCTTTTTGTCTATCCCCAATATTGATTGTACCAAGTTTAAAAGATGGTGCTTCTAAGATACCGCTTGAGCTATTTCCTACAACTGCATCAACATATTGTAAAGCACTCAAATATCGTAATTGACCAAGTGATGTAAATTCTATAGATTTATGTCTATTAGTTGAAACATATTCTTCAATCATTTTATTAATAATCCTACCATTAGTATCACTATTTGCTTTTGTAAAAATTATATTTGTATCTTGTAGTTCATCTATTGCATTTAGTAATTCTTGAAATTGTTCTTGTGATGTAGAATTTTCGAGAGTTACAGGATGAAAAGTAACAAGAATATTTTTTTTATTTAATTTAAAATTGATTGATTTTTCAAATTCGGTTTTAGAGAAAAGAGCTAAACGTTTAATATTTTCAATACCCAGTCCACCAACATTAAAAACACGGTTAGGATTTTCTCCTAATTGAATGACTCTAGTTCTATATTCTTCTGTAGAAGTAAAATGAAGATAACTCATTTTAGTGATACAATGTCTTATTGTTTCATCAAATGCACCTTCTGTTCTTTCTCCACCATGAAGATGTGCTATTGGAATACAAGCTATCATAGCAGCACTTACAGCAGAAAAAATTTCATATCTATCTCCTAAAACTACTATCATATCTGGTTTTAATTCTTCATATGCTTCAGAAAAAGAAATTTGAGCTAATCCCATAGATTTTGAAATTCCTACAGCAGTATCTGAAGATAATAACATTTCAATTTTTTTATTTATTGTAAACTCTTTTTCTATTTCTTTATAAGTGAGACCAAATTCAGGACTTAAATGCATTCCCGTAACGATTAATTGAAGTTGTAATTCTTGATCTAGTTCAATACCTTTCATTAACCAATAAAGGAGACCATACTCAGCTCTAGTTCCTGTAATTACACAAACTTTTTTCATATTAATTCATCTGCTTTATAATTTTTAGTTGCATACGTACCAAGAATTTCATCCCATCTCATAGGATTGATTCCATTACCTGGTCTTTTAATGGTGATATTATTTTCTGTAAAAATATCTCCTATTTCTATATCACAATTTGCAACAATAGATTTTCGTGCTATTTGAATATTTGGTTGTTCACTTGGACTAGGTTTTTTTATGCCACTACCCAATGCTAATTCTACATTTCTAATGGTTTGAACCATATATTTCAATTCATCTGGTTCTAAACTCGCTTTATGGTCTGGTCCTTCCATATTTTTATCTAATGTAAAATGTTTTTCAATACAGCAAGCTCCAAGTGCTACAGCTGCGACATCCACTTCTATACCCAGTGTATGGTCACTATAACCATATTTGATATCAAAAGTTTTTCCTATTGTAACCATTGCTTTTAAATTGACATCTTCATAAGGTGTCGGGTACATTGTGTTGGCATGAAGTATGATAATATCTTCTTTTTTTGCACCTGATTGAATCAGTATATCCAATGCATCTTCTATTTCCCCAATATCAGCCATACCTGTTGATAAAATAACTCTTTTCTTTAATTGTCCAATTTTTCTTAAATATGGTAAATTTGTAATCTCACCACTAGGTATTTTAAAAATTTCTAGACCTAGAACATTAAGTAACTCAATACTGTCATTATCAAAAGGTGTTGAAAGGAACATAATATTTTTTTCATTGCAATAAGTTATTAATGCTTTATGTGTTTCTACATCAAGTTCAAGCTTTTTAATCATATTAAACTGTGTTTCATTTGCATTAGTAGTCTCTTTTTGATAATCTGCCTTTTGTGCATTTTTTGAGACCAAATTTTCTGTTTTAAATGTTTGAAATTTTACAGCATCAGCTCCACTATTAACTGCAACATCAATTAATTGTTTTGCCAATTTTATTGAACCGTTATGATTAACTCCTGCTTCTGCAATTATAAATACACTCACTTTACTAGACTCCCAGCTTTTATAAAACCTACAACTTCTATATATTCTTTTGATGTAGCATTACTTCCATAAAAAGTTCCATTTTTAACATTTACACCGCCATTTATAACAGAAGCTGTTGAAATATGACAATTATCTTCAATAATTGAATCATGTTCTATCAATGCTTTAGTATTTATTATGCAATTTTCTCCTATGGCAGCATTTGCATTAACTAGCACATGATGCATTATAACAGTCCCTTCTTTTATTTTAGCATGTTTAGATACATAGGCAAGAGGAGAAATAATTATAGGTAAAGAAAAACCTATTTTCTTAGCAACTTTAAATAGTTTTTCTCTTACTAAAGAAGATTGTATTTGTCCAACTGAAATGACAGCATTCTGACAAATTTTAAATATCTTTGGTAAATCGTCATCACAACCTATAATGTCATAATTTAAAACTTTTGTACCAATTAATTCTTTTTTATCCACAACTCCTATGATTTCATATTTATTTTCTTGTTCTATGACATCAATCACACTGTGACAATGTCCACCACCACCAATTAAAACTATTTTTTCTTTTTCCATTATAAAATCACACTACTTGGGATATTAACAACTCTTTGTTCTAAATATTTAGCGTTATCTAGAGTTGTTGTTTGAAATTCTTGAAACATTGGTAGTTCATTCATAAGTTTCCAAATTGGTCTTGTCATAACACCATTTTTATTTGTAAATTCCAAGAATCGATCTCTTTCTTCTAAGTTATCTAAGATTACAGCTTGTAGCCAATAATTGGAATTTGAATTTTGAGGTTCTTCAACAAATTTTATATTTTCTATAGAATTAAAAAAATCTCTATACCGATGTGTTAATAATTTTTTGTTTTTTAAAAAATTATCTAATTGTTCAAGCTGGGCTACTAATAGTGCAGCATTAAGATTTGGCATTCTATAATTGTATCCTATCTCATCATGAATATATTCAAAAGGATGTGGTATTTTTGCAGTTGTAGTTAAATGCTTTGCTCTTTTGGCTAATTTTTCATCATCTGTAACAATTACTCCACCCCCACCAGAAGTAATTATTTTATTCCCATTAAAAGAAAAAGCTCCAAGTTTTCCAAAAGTTCCAGTATGTTGTTCTTTATAAAAAGAGCCTAGACTTTCAGCACTATCTTCTACCAAAGTAATTTTCCATTTTTTACAAATGTTTTGTATTTCATCTATTTTACAAGGATGACCAAAGGTATGCATTGGAACACAAGCTTTTATTGTTTTTCCAGTCGTTTTATTTATACATTTATTATCAAGTAATTCACAATTTTCTTCCAAAAATTTATTTAAAATTATTGCTGACATTCCCATAGTGTCAATATCTACATCTATAAAAATTGGTTTCGCACGACAATAACTTATTGCATTACATGTTGCAATAAAAGTTAATGGCTGTGTTAAAACTTCATCATTTTCATTCACATCAGCAAGTAATAAAGAAATATGTAAAGCAGATGTTCCATTTACTGTAGCAACGGCATATTTACTACCAACAAATTTGGCAAATTCTTCTTCAAATTTATCAACATATTTTCCAACACTAGAAACAAATGTAGAGTCTATACAATCATTAAGATATAGTTTTTCATTACCCAAAAACCTTGGTTCATGTAAAGGAACAAAATTTTTTGTCTTAAAAGTATTTTGTATAAATTGAACTATTTTTTCCATTTACATTTTTCCATCAAGATATTTTCCAGTTTCTTTGTGACCAAAATCTGGGATCATAGTAAAAAACTCTTTAACTATATCTTCTTTTGTCCATAATAATTTATGTTGGAAATTTTTAATAGTATGCTCAAAATGATTTAACTTATCTTCGTCAAATAGAGGTTCATTTTTAATCACTCCAAGATTAAAAAATTTATCCATATCTAGGGTTTCATTTTCTGTAAAAAATTCTTCAAAGTCTTTTTCTCCTGTTGTATCACTTGAAGTAAATAAACAAGGCCATTTCCCACTTTGTGGTAATGTTTTTGATAATTCTCTTGCTTCTTCTTCTGTATTGCAAAGATATGGTTCATAACTTAAGTTTTTAAGATATTTTATAGCTATATCAGCAAAAGAAATTAAATGGAGATTTTCACTTAATTTTGGGAAAAAGATATCTCTATTTTCCCCAAAAATACATGACATTAGACACAGTTCTCCACTCTCTTGAGGTGTTACAAAATACCTTTTTATATCATTTGGAGCTACAATTGGTTGTTGTTTTTTTATTCTTTGATCAAATCCATGAAGTAAACTTCCATCACTAAAAGCAACATTCGCAAATCTTGCCATAGAAACATTAATCTGCTTCGATTTTCTCATAACAAACATTTCCATAATTCGTTTACTTGCACCCATCATATTAACAGGATTTGCTGCTTTATCTGTACTTACACAAAAATATTTTTTCACTTCATTGTCAATTGATTGTTGAAGTGTTTTATCTGTATTAAAAATATTAACATTGATCATACGCATAAGAGTGAAAGGATCTTTTTCACTTCGTACATGTTTTAGTGCTGAAAGATTTAACACATAATCATATTTCCCATCTGCTTTTATAAAGCCATCATATTCTATACTACCGATATCCAATGCAAAAGTTTGAAAATCTCCATTAATATAACCAAAACTACTTCTTATATCTCTAACTAATTCAACCATATTATTTTCAGAAATATCCACTACATGTAGTTTCTTTGGATTTCTTTTAAATATTTCTTTTGTTACTGCTTGCCCAATACTTCCAGCACCACCTAATACTAAAAAGCTAGAATTAGATACAACCTTTGTTAACTCTATAGTAGTTTGCTTAATATCATCAAGAAAAAGTGTTTTATTTCGACCTATTAATTGTAAAATATTCATTTATTAAATCTTATTAAAATTAGAGTAAAGAGGTATAATACATTGCAGCATTTTAAAAGTTTGATATTTTGAACTTTTCATCCATCACTCCAAAACATTTATTTAGTTTGTAATTATTATACATTAATAAAACAATTAAAGTCAAATTTCTTTTTTTGGTTTCATAATCATAAAAATAATAAATCCAAAAAATAAAGTAATTCCAATTGAAAATACAATAGGAATTGATTTCATAATTACAAATGTTACTATTAATATTGCAAAAATGGTTGGGACTTCATTGTAAGCTCGGAAAAACTTTCCACTTTTATTACAAGTATCATTTTCTAATTGTTTTCTATAATATCCTAGACTAAAAGAGTAAGCAATAAGTAATATTACTACAGTTAATTTTGCGTGAAACCATCCGTGTTGAAAAAGTTCAGGATTTGCAATTATCATTAAGATACCACTAGTGATTGTTGCCCACATAGCAGGAAGACCTATATATTTGTAAAGTTTTAATTCTTGTATTTTTACTATTTCTATGAATTCTTTTTTTTCACTATTTTCTTGATGATAAACATAAAGTCGCGGTAAATAAAAAAGCATGGCCATCCATGATAATACACTAATCACATGAAAAGTTAGAATTGGTAAATAGTATTGTTCCAAAGTTAATCCTTGATTTGTTGATTTATTGATTTTATCATAAGTTGTACTAAAATCTTATTTGGTACAATTTCAAAATAAAAAATTAAGGTATTTGATGAAAAAATATATCCTTTTTGATAATGATGGTGTATTAGTAGAAACAGAAAAATGGTATTTTGAAGCGAGTAAAAAAACTTTAAAAGAGTTTTTTGATATTAATTTACAGTTCGATGAATATATGGATATTATGGCTCATGGAAAAACAGCGTGGGAACCTGCTATAAAAAAAGGTTTTAGTGAAGAAAAGATTGCAATAGCTAGAGATAAAAGAAATAGCTATTATCAAAAATATTTACAAACAGAAGATATAGCCATACAAGATATTCAAGATATATTACATCAGTTATCTCAAAATTTTCAAATGGGAATAGTAACCACTTCAAGAAGAGTTGATTTTGAGATTATACATAAAAACAGAGGAATAACTAATTTTATGGATTTTGTATTATGTGAAGAGGATTATACAAATGCAAAACCACATCCAGAACCATATTTAAAGGGATTAGAACTTTTTGGTGGTATAAAAGAGGAAGCTATAGTTGTAGAAGACTCTCAAAGAGGATTGACTTCAGCACATAGTGCAGGGATTGAATGTGTTATTGTACACAATGAGTTTACAAAAACACATGATTTTTCAAAAGCTACTTATAAGATAGAAAAACTTTCTGATTTAATAGAACTTTTAAAATTTCCAGCTAATTGTTAATCCACCCCATTGTTTATTTGCACTTGTAAATAAGTGGTCATTAAGATACACAGATTTTATTGTAAATGAATATTGTATTTCATCATAAAAAATATTGTAACTTACTTGTTCACCAGAAATATAATCTAACTTTTCTAAAGTGTATCCTAGGTCTCTTGCTTCATCAATAATGTAATAGTTGAAAATTTCATTTGCAAATAAACCAAATGATATAGACCAATTGAAGTTTTTTGGATATTTTTTATTGAGAAGATGATTTTCATCTGTAACAGTAAAGTTACCTGTTGTTGCAAAATCATCATAAGCCATACTCCCTATTCTAAGAGTACTTGAAGCTAAAACTCCACTATAGTAATTTCCTGCTTCTATTCGGATATTATTTGTCCAATCTACTTTAAAATTACCTACATCAAAACTATCTGTTTTATATGCAAATTGATACGAAATACCAGAAGTAAATTGATCTTTTAACTGTGTATCCCAACCTTTAGCTTTATCTTGACCTATGAGACTATGAAAATTAGATTGAAATTCTTCTGCTAAAGTTGAAGGTCCAACTAAACCTATATTAACACCAAATTCGTGGAAATAATTTTTTGAAGATTTGTAAAGTAAAAAATTTAACTTAGCATATCCAGCATAAGGAATATCATTTAATTGTGCAGTTGTTTTTTGTTTATTGTCCGGTGTAAACATAAGATGTGTAAAAGATATAGCAGTATTAGTTTCTAAATCTTCCATCAATTTTATATATGAAGGATGTTGTATTTCATCCATATATGTATAAAATAATCCATTGGTATAATAACCATCATCATGACTTGCTAACGCATCATTTTCTACTGTAAAAGAGTGTGTTTCCCCAAATAAAGTTGAAGTAGATAATAATCCAATAACCAGTACTTCTTTAAATATTTTTTGTATCATAAAAACTCCTAAGATAAATATATCAGAGTTTTACTTAATGTCATAAATAGATTGAAATTATTATTATGATAAAATTTCATATGAAAATATTACTAGCACCTGCAGAAACAAAAAGAGAAAGTGGAAGCCTTCCTTCATATTGTAAACATAACTTTTTCTTCAAAGAGTTTGAACCAGTCCGAAATGAGATTGTTTTTCAATATGAAGAATTTCTAAAAACAAGTTCACTAGAAGAACTTTCATCTTGGTTTGGATTAAAAAGTTTTAAAGAGTGTGAAAAATACTCTCAACCAATTATGGAAAAACCAACAATGAAAGCAATTCAGAGATATACAGGTGTAGCATTTGATGCACTAGATTATGACAATTTAATACCAATAGAGCAACAATACTGTGATGAAAATGTCATTTTATTTTCTAATCTTTTTGGTCCTTTAAAAGCTGATGATTTGATTCCTGATTATAAATTTAAGCAGGGAGAAAACTTACCTAATATTGATGTGATTAATAAGTATAAAATTGCTATTAAAGATATTTTAGATACATATTTAGGAGATGAGGTTATTGATTTAAGAGCAGGTTTTTACGATAAGTTCTATAAGCCAAAGGCCCAAACAGTAACTTTTAAATTTTTAAAAGATGGAAAAGTTGTAAGTCATTGGGCAAAACATTATAGAGGACAGATTGTAAAAGAATTAGCAAAGCACAATATTAAAAATTTTGAAGAGTTAATGAAGTTAGAAATAGAAGGATTAAAACTTGTAGAAATACAAGAAAAAAAGAATATAAAAACACTTATTATGGATATTGTGTAAGATGAATATTGCTCTTTTTGGTGGAAGTTTTGATCCTCCTCATATTGCACATGAAGAGATTGTTAAAAGTTTACTTCAAGTAAAAGATATAGATAAATTATATGTTGTGCCAACGTATTTAAGCCCTTTTAAGGATAAGTATCATCTTGAACCAAGAGAGAGATTGGAGTTATTAATAGATTTATTTCAAGAATTTAAAAAAGTTGAAGTAAGTGATTTTGAAATAACACAAAATAGGGCAGTTCCTACCATAGAAACAGTGAGATATTTACAACAAAAATATTCTCCCAAAAATATCTATTTAGTTATTGGTGCAGATAATTTAAAATCTATTCATTTATGGAATAATTTTGAGGAACTAAAGACAAGTGTGAAGTTCATTGTTATTCAAAGAGAGGGATATGAAGTTAAAAATGATATAATACGATTTAATACAATAAATATGGATATAGATATAAGTTCAAGCCTCTTACGAGATAATTTTGATTTGAAATATATCCCCAAAAAAATACAACAAAAGGTAAAAAATATATGGAAGAAAGAATAAAGCGAATAGTTAATTTACTTGATGCAAGAAAAGCTGAAGATATTGAAGTATTTGATTTGACTGATAAAGGATATATCACAAATCAAGTAGTTATAGCAACTGCATTAAACACAAAACATTCATTAGCACTTTTAGAAAATTTAAAAGAGGAACTTAAACCAGCTGGTGAAGAGTTTGTAAGAACTGAAGAAGACGGAGATTGGACTATCGTTGATTTAGGAGATATCCTTATTCATCTTATGACTCAAGAATACAGAGATAAATATACTTTGGATAAATTTCTTGAAAACTTTTCTATAAAAGATGGAGAACTTTACTAGTTCTCTTTGTGATAATTTTCTTTAGAATTTATATTCTAAAGATGGTTGAATCATCTCAAACTTTTTGATAGTATCTTCTATCTCTTTTTTGATTTTTGAAATATCAAATTTTTCAATAGGATTAGTTTGTGGATAATTTTGAATTATTTGTTCAAAATTGTTCATTAATTCTTCCATTGTTTTTATTTCTAAAATACAAGGTATATTATATTTTTCAAGTAAATCTCTATGTTCTACTGGTTTATCACCTCTTTGGAAAAATACAGGGTGGTTACCACTTGCAAGTGATTCTAGACAAGTATGAACACTTGCACTTAGAAGATAGTTTGTAGATTTAACTGTATTTATATATCCATCTTCTTCAATTACTTCACTAAAATAAGAAGCAATCTTAGATTCATTTTTAAAGAAAAAATAATGCCCCCAAATAAGTGGAAGATTTTGTTTCTCTCCTGTTTGAATAAGTTTAAAAAACCATTCTGCATAATCATCATCTGCAAAAAATATTGCTTTTTCATTTGTAACTTTAGTATGTTCAAAAAATGTCTCATCAACTATATCAAAAGGTATATCTACTCCAACTTTATATAAATGAGTACAAAACTCTTTCATATGTGATTGCATTGTAGAACTTGCTTCATTGCTATCATCATAAATGAGCATATCTCCTCTTTCCATAACATTTGGCATATTTCCTATTACATCAACACCAACACCTTTTTTTACACCAAGTTCCGCTTTTGCAAATGTCGCAGCTCTATAATCTGCACTACATAATATAGGATCACAATTTTCTAACATATTATGCAAAGCACTTGCACGTCTTATATTCTCTAATCCAAAACTATGACCACTTTTTGCATATATGTATAATTGCATTATATAAAATCCTTATCTAATAAAATAAGATACAAGTTTGTATCCAAGTCCTGCAGCTGCAATTGTACCAACTACATTTAAAATAATATTCAAAATACCATACCATATATGATTATTAAGTAAAATATAACTTTCAATAGCAAATGTAGAATAGGTAGTAAGGGCACCTAATATTCCAGTAACTAAAAAACCTTTTACAATATCTGAGGGTGTAAATACTAAAAACAATGCTATGAGTAAACCAATCACAAAACTACCAACAACATTGACTGTAAGAGTAGCTAAAGGTACTTCATGTGGAAAATATTTTACAACTTGAATTCCAACATAAAAACGTCCAACTGCACCTATAAAACCACCAATTCCTACAGCAATAACTGTACTTAGATTAAATGTCATGGTGTAACTCTTTTTTTAGTGTTTGAGCCATTAAATTTTCAGTATCTTCATACCAAGTTGATTTTTTATCTGCTTGTATAGGAGGGAGAAAAATCACCTTTACCTTACCACTTTTTTGCGAAAAGTTTTGGGAATCAAAAATAGCTCGTGTTCCTACAATAACTACAGGTTGTACTAAAAGAGTATTTTTATCAGCAATCATTTTTGCACCAGCTTTAAATTTTCGTAAACTTTTTCCATCGGTTCTTGTTCCTTCTGGAAATATGGCAATTGGTCTTTTTTTCTCTAATCGATCTTTTGCATCTCTTAACAGTTTTACTAAACTTGTTTTACTTTCTCTCTCAACAATTATCATATGAGGAGCCTTTAAAATTCGTCCAAACCAAGGAATTTTTGCTATTTCGTTTTTAGCTACCCATGCAAGATTTTTTGGGTGTAATGACTCCATTACAACAATATCTAAAATAGATTGATGATTCATAAGGAGCATTTGAGCATTTTGGTTAAGTTCCCCTTTGACAATAACATCAACACCCATAAGTTTCATTTGCATTTTTGCCCAAAGTCTTCTAAACTTATAATTGATTTTATTAAATAGATACATTAAAATGATAACAACTGATACGGTTATTGAAAATTGTATTACAGTAAATAAAGCTCTTATCTTACTCAAGGTCACTCTCCTTTATCCATCCAATATTTTCATTGTCAAAAAGCACTTTGACAAATTTATCTTTTTCATTAATTATCTCAACAATATGTTTTCTATCTAAAATTTTATATACTGTAGAATTACTTGTTGGAAGTATATATACTTTTGTATTTTCATTTAATAATATTTTTTTATTTGGTATAAATAAATAAGCAAGAATTATTATCATAATAGTCATAAGAATTAAATATCTATTATGTTTAGTAATAAAATATAGTAGTATAAAAAGAGCAAGAAATACTCCACTTAAAACTTGTTTATAAATAAGAATACTACTGTTATAAGGATTAAGTTCTGTTTGGGTACTTACTAATTCTTCATCTAAAATAATTGGAATTTGAATGGTTATAAATTCTTTTTGTAGTGTATTATAATATGTAAAATTTATCTGTTTTGTATGACTAGGAATCATAATAAAGTAATATAAACTTTGATTTGGATAATTTTCAGTTAAACTGTTAATTCCTTGATCTCCATAATTACTTAAATGTATATCTTCAAGATTACTATTAACACCTTCTATATGTAATGTAGTATGTAAAACATTATTCGTATATTGTTTAGTTTTTACAGTGTGAACTTGTAAATCTTTTGCAATAATATTTGAAAATAGTTTTTGATTAATTGCAATTTTTTCATATTCAATTTTTGGTGATTCGATAGATGCATAATCAATAATTTGACCATTTTTAATTAAGGCAAGTGTGATTCGTGGTAAAATAAACTCTTTGTCATATACTTTATAAGAGACTGTTGTTGTATATCTATTTGGTTTAATCTCTGTCCAGTTGATATCAGTTGTTAAAATATCAATTCCCTCTTCAGTAGTAAAAGTTGTTACAATTTTATCATACGAAGTTGGATCTTTTAAGATTATTGAACTAAATTGAATATCGAATTTTTGACCTGTAAAGACTCTATTTGGATATTTATCATATGAGAGATAAATCTCTTTTGATTTTGTATCATCATTAGATAAAAGATAACTAAAACATAGGGTTATAAGTAGAATTAGTTTGATTGTTGTATTCACTAGTTTCTACTTACACATTATTATTTAAAAAAGCCTTGAAGCATTTTAACACCATCATCACAACCTAAAAGTGTCTCCATAGCTCGTTCTGGATGTGGCATAAGTCCAAATACATTTTTTTCTTTGTTACATACACCTGCGATTTGGTTTACACTTCCATTCAGAACTTTATTTGTTCCATTTTTATCACAATATTGTAATAAAATTTGCCCATTTGCTTTTAATTCTTGTAATCCTTCATCATCTATGTAGTAATTACCATCGTGGTGTGCAACAGGGATGTTTACTACATCTCCAATTTGAAGTTCTTGTAAAAATGTATTTTCATTATTTACAACTTTTAAATGATGATGTTTTGATATAAAATGTAAATTGTCATTTCTTTTTAAAGCACCTGGAAGTAATCCAGTCTCAGTAAGAATTTGAAAACCATTACAGATACCTAATACTTTTCCACCATTTGCAGCATATGCTTTAACTGCATCCATAATTGGAGCAAATTTTGCTAAAGCACCACTTCTTAAATAATCTCCATAAGAAAATCCGCCAGGTACTACAACTAAATCTACATTTTGAGGAAGAGAAGTTTCTTCATGCCAAACAACAGTTACTTCTGCTCCTAGCTTTTCAAATGCATATTTTGTATCATACTCACAGTTAGTTCCTGGAAATTGTAATACTGCTACTAACATCTTTATTACGCTTCTATGATGATTTCGTAATCTTCAATTACTGTGTTTGCTAAAAGCTGTTCACACATTTTAGTTACTTCAGTTCTTGCAGTTGCTTCATCGGCACAATTTAATTCCATAATAATTTGTTTTCCAACTCTAATATCTTTTACAATATCAGAGAATCCAACAGTATCAAGTCTATGATGAGTAGCTTTTCCCGCTGAGTCAAGAACACCTTTTTTAAGTCCTATGTTAATTATTGCTTTCATTTATTACCTTCTATTCTATATATTATTGCGATTATATCTAAAACTGTCTTACAACAATTTAGACAACTTTATTTTGACCTATTTATGTAATCTATTATGAATAGTTTCATATCCATCTAAAATAACATTTTTAACTGAATCTGGCACTATAACATCAAGTTTTTCTCCAGCTTTTAAATCTTTTGATTGTTCTTTCCAGTTATTAGCTTTACCAAAATCTCTTAAAATTTGTTTATCCATTGAGATATAATTTTTTGCATCAAAGTCTTCTTTTGATATAAATCTTGAGCTTTCAGGTGTTAAAACTTCATCACCTAAAACCCATTCACCTTTTGAATTTACAAAAATTTCAAACTTTGTATCTACTACAATAATTCCTCTTTGTTCAGCAAAAACAGTAAATTCTTTAAATAATTTTTCTAAGTTTGTAACAATTTCAGGGAATAATTCTCTAACTTGAGCAGATTTTAAAGGTTCATCTTTAATCCCTTTTGTTGTTGGTGTAAAAATAGGAGTATCAAATTTATGCCATTGTTCTAAACCAGAAGGTAAATTTAGTCCATAAGGATCATTCCCATTTTGACAAGCATCAAATAAAGAACCAGTTAAATAATTTCTGAAGATTAATTCAAATTGTACCACATCACCATCTATCTCAGCCTCTAATGGTTTACACAACTCCATTAGTTGACATCTTGGTGCAACACTTAAAGAGGCATCAATACTTTCATCTAAAATAGCTGTTCTTATACCCGCTTCTCTTGCAAATGCTGCACCATCATTTGATATTGCAGTTTGAGAAACACCTTTTCCGTTAATTTCAAGATTTAATGGAATATCAAATACTGAACAACGATCACTTCTTACAAGAAGTACTTTTGGGTCATTCCCTGGACAAGTGTAAAGATCTGCATTTTTACCAATATAAAATAAATTGTATCCTAGCTCTTCAAGCTCTGTAATTCCTTTTTGAGTTGTAGTCTTTTTTGAATCTGGCCAAAGCCCAAGAGCTTTGATATCGTTTATTGTCATCTACTATTCCTTTTTAGTTTTTCATTATAATAAGTGATTTTAAAATATCAAGAGCTGATTTTAGTTGATTATCTTTCATAACTTGTTCTTGTGTTATGATTTTTTTAGCATCTTGCTCTTTTTTTTCATCTTCTTTTGTTTTCTTTTTCTTTGTTTCTACTTTTGTAAGTTCCTCTTCTAGGTGATTTCTCATATCAGCTTCTTTTATCTTAAAAGCTGTGTCTTCTTTTGCGATAACTTCTCCTGGAGCAACTGTTATATCTGGAATAATGCCTTTAGCTTGAATTGTTCTTCCACTTGGTAAATAATATTTTGCAATTGTAAGTTTGATTGCTTCACTACCATCATCTGTAATTGGAATAATTCTTTGAACACTTCCTTTCCCAAATGTTGTTTCTCCTACTAAAACAGCTCTTTTTAAATCTTGTAAACCACCACTTACAATTTCACTAGCACTAGCACTTCCTCCATTTACAAGTACTACCATTGGTACATCTGTAACAGTTGTAGAAGAACTTGCATTGAACTCTTCATCATCTTTTTTATCACGACCCCTTTGAGAAACAATAATACCTTTGTCCACAAATAAATCTACAGTGTCAATTGCTTGTCCTAATTGACCACCTGGATTGTTTCTAAGGTCTAAAATAATACCTTTTGTTTTTGCTTTATGTTCAAGAATATATTTTTTAAGTTCGCTAGCAACTTTCATATCCATAAATGATGATATTCTTAAATAAAGAATATCATCATTGATAGTTTTTGCATAAACAGATTGTATTTTTATAGTATCTCTTATGATGTCTATTTTAATAGGTTTATTTTCAGTTTTTCGTACAATTGTGATACTTATTGGTGTTCCTACTTTCCCTCTCATTAAATCAACAGCATCTTCAAGTGTCATATTGATTGTTGATTTGTCATCGATTTTTAAAATAATATCACCAGATTCAACACCAGCTTTATATGCAGGAGTATCATCAATTGGAGAAATAATTGTAAGTGCACCATCTCTTTGCCCTATAACAATACCTAGTCCACCAAATTCCCCTTTTGTTTCAACTTGCATATCTTTATATGATTCTTTGTTAAGCATAGAAGAGTGTGCGTCTAGTTCATGAAGTAGTCCTGATATAGACTTATCTACAATTTTACTTAAATTCATATCTTCAACATAAAGCATCTCAACAGCTGCAAGTACTTTTTGAAGTTTTGTATATGATTCTAGTCGCGTTGGTTCTTTTTCAATCTCTTTTGTTTCTTGTGCAAAAAGAGAAATAGTCACCACAAAAGAAAGTGTTAATAATAAAATATTTTTCATATAATTAAATCCCATTTATATTAATTTTTGTGATTATATCTAATAAATGATATAATAAGACTTTAAGAAGAACACTAAAGTTTAAACAAATAAAAAATTAATATTTCAAAGAGAGATAAAATGGAAAAAGAGATAGAAAGTATGCAGAAGTTCTATAATATTATTATAGAATTTTTTGTTAATTATAGTTTTCAAATTATTGGTGCTATTATAATTTTAATTATTGGTTTTATGATTGCTAAAAAAGTTGCACTGTTTGTAGAAAAACTGTTATTGTCAAAAAATATGGATATAACATTAACTCGGTTTATAGCAATGACATTAAAAATAGCTATTATAGTTGGGGTTGCAATTATTGCTTTGGGAAAAATTGGTATTACGATAACACCATTTGTAGCTGCAATCGGAGCTATGTCTTTAGGTGCTGGATTAGCACTTCAAGGATTATTATCTAACTTTGGTGCTGGAATTTCAATTATTGCAACAAGACCTTTTGTTGTTGGAAATACTATTAAAATACAAGGTTGTACGGGTGTTGTAAAAGAGATAAAACTTGCATATACTGTTCTTGAAACTGAAGATAAAGAACTTATTACCATTCCAAATAAACATATAGTAGGAGAGATTCTAACAAACTCTTTTGAATATACTATTGTTGAGATGATAGTAGGTATTGATTACAAAAGTGATCCAAAAGTTGCTATAAACGTAATAAGTAAAGTATTAGAGAAATATGAAGAGATTTCAAAAGAGGTAAAAGCACAAGTTGGTATTAAAGAATTTGCAGATGCTTCAATAAACATAGAATTAAGATATTGGGCATTAACACAACAATACAATGAGATACAATATAAAGTAAATATGGATATATTTGATACTTTAGCTTCGAATAATATTCAAATTCCTTATCCAACATATAATATCATTCAAAAATAAATAAAAAACGGAGAATTATGCAGTTTACAATAGATGCAACAAGTGGAAATGCCAGAGCTACCACTTTAAAAATGGCTCATGGGGATGTCCAAACACCAGTTTTTATGCCAGTAGGAACGCAAGCAAGTGTCAAAGCTCTGGATCATAATGATATGTTAAATTTAGGTGCTAAAATTATTTTAGGAAATACCTATCATATGTATCTGCGACCTGGAAGTAAAACTATTAAAAAATTAGGTGGACTTCATGGTTTTTCAAAGTTCCCAAATAACTTTTTAACAGACAGCGGTGGATTTCAAGCATTTAGTTTAAGTAAAAATACAAAACAAGATGAAGATGGAATGATGTTCAAGTCACATATTGATGGTAGCTTACATTATTTCACCCCAAAATCAGTTCTTGATGCTCAATATGATTTTAACAGTGACATTATGATGATATTGGATGATTTAGTTGCTTTACCAAATACAAAAGAGAGAATTGAACTTTCGATAAACCGTACAACAAAATGGGCGAAAGAAGCCATAGAATATCATATGGCTCAGAAAGAAAAAGGGATAGGAGTACATCAAAATATTTTTGCAATTATTCAAGGTGGTATTGATAAAGAGTTCCGAAAAATGTCAGCAGAACAACTCTGTGCATTGACTGATTATGATGGTTTTGCAATTGGAGGTTTGAGTGTTGGTGAGTTAAATAATGAGATGTATGACACTATAGAGTGGACAACACAGTTTATGCCAGAAGAGAAACCAAGATATCTTATGGGAGTGGGAACTCCCGAAGATTTAATTGAAGGGATTGATAGAGGTATCGATATGTTTGATTGTGTTATGCCTACAAGAAATGCACGAAATGGAACACTCTTTACTAGTTTTGGAAGATTAAATATACGAAATGCGAAGTTTAAAGAAGATGAAAAACCATTAGATGAAGAGTGTACTTGTTATACTTGTCAAAATTATACTAGAGCATATTTAAACCATTTATATAGAAGTGGAGAGATGACGTATTTTAGGTTGGCATCTTTACATAATTTACATTACTATTTAAATCTTATGAGAGAAGCTAGAGAGGCTATCTTAAATGACAATTGGGTACAATTCAAAAAAGATTTTTATGAAAAACGAACATAAGTTAGTAGTAAGGTTAGATATTTTAAAAAGTTATCTAATCTTTTAAAAAACTTAAAAATATAGGAGAAATAATGACGATAGATAATACAACAATTGATAAACTAGCGAAACTTTCATCACTTACAATTGATGAAGATAAAAAAGAAAAGATAGCGAAAGAACTAGGTGATATTGTAGCTTTTGTTGAAAATTTAAATGAGATTGATGTAAGTCATGTGGATGCTACTTTTACTACAATTTCAGGTGGACAACCTATGAGAGAGGATGTTGCTATAAAAGTTGAGGGTGAAGCAGAAGCTATTATGAAAAATGCTCCAAAGAGTGAAGATAATTATTTTGTAGTGCCAGCTATTATAGAGTAAATTATGATAAATATTTATGGTATCAAAACTTGCAGTACAGTTAGAAAAGCTATTAAGTTTTGTAAAGATAATAATTTAGAACATACTTTTATAGATTTTAGAGTTACACCACTTGATTGTGAAAAAGTAAAATATTTTGCATCTAAAGTTGATATAAATATACTTTTTAATAATAAAGGAACTAAATATAAGGATTTAGGTTTAAAAGAATTAAATCTAGATGATAATGGAAAACTTGAATGGTTATGTAAAGAAAATATGCTTTTAAAAAGACCAGTTGTTGAATATGCTGATAAAGTGTTAGTTTCTTTTAATGAGGAAATATATAAAAAAGAGTTAGTAAAATAACAATGTTTACAAGAGAAGGAAAGTAATTTTTACTTTCCTGTCATAACGCTATGATAATTTGCTGTAGCTTCTTTTGAACCACCCATATTTCCAGTTATTATCATAAAAACAATAGCAACAACAAAAACGATTCCCACAAGTTTCACTACATTGTTAGCATTCATGTTACATTACCTCTTTAGCAGTTATCCCCAGTACTTTTAGACCAGTTCTTATAGACAATGCTACCATACTTAAAACTTTTAAATACTGACTTTGATTATCTAATCCTATAATTTTATGTTCATTATAGAATTTATGAACTGATGCTGCTAAACTATGTAAATAGTCTGTGATTTTTTGCATATCTCTTTTATCAAATGCTTCATTTAAAACAGTACCTAAAAGAAGGGCTTCATATACTAAATCTTTAGCATCTTGATTAATATCTTCAATAGTTGCATCTTTTACATCTTCAACATTTAACTCTGCTTTTTTAAAGAGTTGATTGATTCTTGCATGTGCATAGTTAATATAAAAAACTGGGTTTGATGAGTCATTGTTTTTTAATAAATCTATATCAAATTCTAAGTGTGTATCACTTTTTTTAGTTAAGAATACAAACCGTAAACTATCTGCACCAATCTCTTCAACAATATCACTCATAAGAATAACAGTTCCAGCTCTTTTACTCATTTTATAAGGTTGACCACCTTGGAGTAAAGCTACCATTTGAGATAGTATTATTTCTAATTTACTCGAATCATTCCCAAGAAATTCTATGGCTGCTTTTACTCTTTTGATATATCCATGGTGGTCTGCACCCCAAATATTTATATATCTATCATAGTTTCTATCATATTTATGTTTATGGTAGATAATGTCTCCAGCAAGATATGTTGGTACGCCATTTTCTCTTACTACGACTCTATCACTATCATCTCCATGATCAGTTGAGCGAATGAAATCTTTTCCATCTTTGTTATAAATACTTCCATTTGATTCTAAAACTGCTTTTGTTTCATCCCATTTATCATAGAGTGATTTTTCACTAATAAAAGTATCAAACTCTACACCTAAATCATAGAGGTCACTTTTAATCATAGCTAGAACTTCATCTTTAGCAAACTGTGCAAGTTCTTGTTCTTTTGATACATCTTCAAAAACTTCTGCACCATATTTTTCTTCACATAGTCTAGCAATATCTATAAGATAATCTCCTCTATAATATTTCTCAGGATATTCAACTTCTTTTTTTAAGATATTTTCTCTACCAGCTAGGTATAATGAAAGTGCTAACAAGTCCATTTGAGCACCTGCATCATTTACATAATACTCCGCTGTGATATCATATCCTAAGTATCTTCCAACTTTTAATAAAGCATCACCAAAGATTGCTCCTCTTGCATGTCCTATATGTAAAGGTCCTGTAGGATTTGCACTTACAAATTCTAATAGTATTTTTTCATTTTTAGCATCAGATGCGGCAAAATCTTCTTTGAGTTCTAAAGCTTTATTGATTTGTGAAGTTAGAAAGTTATTTGAAAGTTTAAAATTCACAAATCCTTTTACTGCATTTACATTTTCAAATATTTCACTATTTTCAAATTTTTGAGCAAGTTCATCAGCAATCATCATAGGATTTTTTCGTAACTCTTTTGCAAGAGAAAAAGCTACAGGTGTAGCAAAATGACCCAAAGAGATATCTTTGGGTTTTTCTAAGACAACTGGTTGTCCTAATATATCTTCAATATGTTTTTTAACAATATTTTGCACTTAAATTGATCCTTTAAGTTTACGCAGTAGTTTTTGTGTCAGTAGTTTTAGACTCTTGTGTAGCTGTTGTATTTGTAGTAGCTACTTTTTCATCTTCTATTTTTTTCTCATTTGTAGTCATTGTTTCTGGCTCATCTTCTTTTACAGCATTTTTAAAGTCTTTAATACCTTTTCCAATACCTTTTGCCAGTTCAGGAATCTTTTTCCCTCCAAATAACAGTACAACAACTGCAACGATAATAAATAGTTCTACTCCGCTAGGCATACCCATAGTAATTTCCTTTTATAATAATTTTTGATGATTATACTAAATAAACTCTTAACCATAGATATAATAAAATACGACTAATCAAAATCAAGGAAAAATTATATGGAATTTACTGCACCTTTAAAATCAAATAGCATAAAAATAATGTTATTAGGAAGTGGAGAATTAGGGAAAGAAGTTGTTATCGAAGCTCAAAGATTAGGTATTGAAACAATAGCTGTAGATAGTTATGCAAATGCACCAGCACATCTTGTAGCAAATAAAGCATATGTGATTAATATGAAAAATGAAAATGAAGTTATGGATATCATAAGAAGAGAAAAACCAGACTTTATTTTGCCAGAAGTTGAAGCTATTAGTATATCAGCACTTTTTAAAGCAGAAAAAGAAGGGTTTCATGTAATACCAAATGCTGAAGCTGTAAATAAAACAATGAATAGAAAAAATATTCGCGTTTTTGCTTGTGAAGAATTAAAACTTCCAGCATCTGGATATAAATTTGTTACTACTTTTGAAGGATTACAAGAAGCAGCTAAAACGATAGGATTTCCTTGTGTTATAAAACCAGTTATGAGTAGTAGTGGTCATGGACAAAGTATTGCTAAAAGTGAAGCTGATCTAGCAAACTCTTGGGAACTAGCGAAGGAAGCTAGAGGAGACGCAAGTGAGTTAATAGTAGAAGAGTTTATAACATTTGATTATGAAATCACACTTTTAACAGTAAGAAATGAAACGGGAACAACATTTTGTGAACCAATAGGACATATCCAAAAAGATGGTGACTATATCTTCTCATGGCAACCAATGGAGATGTCAGAAGTAGCAAAAGAAAAAGCTATAGAAATAGCACAAAAAATCACTGATGGACTTGGTGGTAGAGGTCTTTTTGGAGTAGAGCTTTTTGTAAAAGGGGATGAGGTATATTTCAGTGAAGTAAGCCCAAGACCACACGATACAGGAATGGTTACCTTGATAACACAATCTCAAAGTGAATTTGCATTGCATTTAAGAGCAGTATTAGGACTTCCTTTAGATTTTATCACTTATGGTGCAGGCGCAAGTGCTGCATACAAATCTACAACAGATACTTTTACTCCAGAGTTAAAAATAGATCCAAGTATCTTTACTGCTAATTCATTTGTGAGAGTATTTGGAAAACCACAAACTCATATTGGTAGAAGAATGGCAGTAGCTTTAACTTTTGATAAAGAAAGTAGTGCTAAGGCTTTAGAAAATGCGAAAGAACTAATTGGAAAGATTTCTGAATAAATAACAACATTTATGCTACAATTTGACTAGAGGCTGAAAGTAAAATTTGCTGTGTAGCAAATTATATTTTCTTCACTGGGAGGTGTATAATGAAAAAGTTAGTTTTGACACTTTTATTGACAAGTAGTGTTGTTTGGGCGAATGGTGGGCAATTAGTTCAGACAAATGGTTGTATGGATTGTCATAATATTATTGGGAAAAAACTCGCACCTGCATTTGCAGGGATTGGAAGAAAAAATATTCAATGGTATGGTGCTGATGCTAAATCAAAAATTATAGAAAGCATCAAAAATGGAAGCAAAGGGAAATATAGACAATTTGCTGATAGTGAAATGCCAGCTTATGGACACCTTTCTTCTGTTGAAATAGAAACTATTGCTAATTGGATTTTAGAAGAGTATGAAAAAAATAAACAACTTATGAAAAGATAATTATTTATTTATCTCTTCCCAAGTTCCATACATATTATCAATATCTTTGATTACTGAATCTTTGATATTATGATATCGTAAAAAAGATATAATATTTTGGTAATGGTCTTTATCAAAAGTTATAGTGATATTGTTTTCATCTCCATAAACTCTAGCAACGGCTGGTTTATAAAGATTTCGTATTTTAAGTCCGCCTACTTCTAAGTTTGTTTTATAATAAGCAACAATCTCTCTTTCATCTTTTAAAGTTCCAACAAGTCCTGAAGCAGTAATAATTTTAAGTGAACGAGGTTGTTCTAAGTTCCGTACATCAAATTTTTGATTTGCCAATGGTTTCCCATCTTCGTCAGTTTGAAGTTCTAGTTTAATAGTTTGATTTTCCTTTGCATTTTCTCCTTGAAAATTCAAGGTATATTCTTTTGCAAATAAACAGCTAATAACTAGTGACAATATTACAATCTTTTTCATAGTCAAACCCCTTTTATTTGGAACTAAAATCATCTTTAGATGTTGTATGATATAATCATATCATAATGTAAATAAAGGCAAAAAATGCTTACTGATAAAAATTTTATAAATATTGCAAAAGAGATAGCAAGTGCAAGTAAATGTGTTTCAAAACAAGTTGGTGCAGTTATAGTTAAAGATGGAAGAATCTTAAGTACAGGATACAATGGAACGCCAGCAGGATATACAAATTGCTGTACACATTGGGATAATGAGTATACAAAAGATCATCATGATTGGTCAAAAACTTATGAGATACATGCAGAGATGAATGCCATCATTTGGGCTGCACGAAAAGGGATAAGTATAGAGGGTGCTACTATTTATGTAACACTAGAACCTTGTAGTGAATGTAGTAAAAATCTTATTGCAAGTGGAATTAAAAGAATTGTATATGAAAAAGCCTATGAACATACAAATTCAGATGTAGTATCTAAGTTTTTAAAAGACAACAATGTAGTTATCGAGCAAATTGAAGAAATTAGTCAATAAAGATTTTTATGAAAAATCTATAAAAGAGTTTGGTGTAACGGCACAAGGAGTACACTGGAACAGTAAGTTTACTCAGTACAAACGGTTTGAAATATTAACAAAATGTATAAAAAAAGATATCGTTAATTCTACAATAGTGGATGTTGGATGTGGTTTTGGAGAGTATTATAATTATCTTTCTCATAACCATAAATTACCTCAAAAATACATAGGTATTGATTGTGAAGAAAAGATGATTGATATTTGTAATATCCGTTTTCCAAATGAAGAATTTTATATACAAAACATTCTCACAGATGAACTTTTAAATGCTGATTATTATCTTTGTAGTGGTGCTATGAATATTTTACAATTTGATGAGATTGAGATATTTATAAAGAGATGTTTTGAAGCTTCTACTAAAGGTTTTATATTTAATTATCTAAAGAATGTAACTTTTAATGATATAAAACAGTACGATATAGAAGAGATTTGTAAGAGATACACGCAAAATATTATTATAAAAGATGGGTATTTAGACAATGATTTTACTATCTTTATGGTAAAATGAGATTTTTTAAAAGGAAATAGATAAATGAGAAAATATATATTAAGTTTAATAGTAGCCGTAAGTTTTGCAAATGCTGGTTTAGTTAATGCCATTGCACTTATTATCAATGATGAACCAATAACACTTTACGAAATAGATAAAACAATGCAAGAAAAGTCAGTTTCAAAAGCAGAAGCTGTGAAACTATTGATTGATGAGAAAATATATAATCAAGAGATTAAAAAAAATAGTGTAAGTGTAGATATTTTTGATGTGGATAATTATATAGAAAGTTTAGCAGCACAAAATAAAATGAGTGCACTTGATTTTAAATCACTTATACGACAACAACAAGATTATGATGCTTTTGAAAAGAAAGTGAAAGAACAACTTCTTCATCAAAAGTTGGTACGAAAAATAGCTACAGGAAATATCAAAATAGCTACTGAAGATGATATTAAAATTTATTATGAAAACAATAAAGCAGAATTTACACTTGCAAATCAAATAGAAGTAGTAGCTTATGTATCAAAAAGCAAAGAATTATTAAATGAAATTAAATCAAACCCTATGTTTAATGATCAAAGAGTGGTAAGTCAAGCACTTAGTTTGAAACAAGCAGAATTAACACCTCAAGTGAAATATATAATAAATACTACAGATGTAAATCAATTTAGTGCTATATTTGCACAAAATCAGCAATATAATATGTTCTTTATAAAAGAAAAGAAAGATATACAAACATTATCATTAGAGCAAACAAAAGAGCATATTTTTCAAAAGATTATGGAACAAAGAGAACAGAATTATCTCAATGAATATTTTGAAACACAAAGAATTACAGCAAATATAAAAGTATTAAGATAGTAGAAAAAAGGAAAGAGAATATATGTTTGAAACAATTATAGGTTTAGAAGTTCATGTGCAGTTAAATACAAATAGTAAATTATGGTGTAGTTGTGCCACAAGTTTTGGGCATGAACCAAATACTAATGTTTGTCCTACATGTTTAGGATTACCAGGTGCATTACCAGTTTTAAATAAAGAAGCAGTTCACAAAGCAATTCAACTAGGAACTGCTATAGAAGCCGTGATCAATAAAAAATCTATTTTTAATAGAAAAAACTATTTTTATCCAGATTTACCAACAGGGTATCAAATATCACAATTTGAAGTACCTGTGGTTGGAAAAGGTAAAATTGAGATAGATTTTGAAGATGGAACAAGTAGAGTTATTGGTGTTACGAGAGCTCATTTAGAAAATGATGCAGGGAAAAATACTCATGCAGGTGACCACTCAAGAGTTGATTTAAATAGAGCTGGAACACCACTTCTTGAGATAGTATCTGAACCAGATATGAGAAGTGCAGAAGAAGCAGTGTTATATTTGAAAAAACTTCATTCAATTGTAAGATATATTGGTATTAGTGATGCAAATATGCAAGAGGGAAGTTTTCGATGTGACGTAAATGTTTCAATTCGTCCAAAAGGTGATGATAAACTTTACACAAGATGTGAAATCAAAAATATGAATAGTTTTAAATTTATAGAAAAAGCTATCAAATATGAAGTACAACGACAAACAGAAGCTTGGGAAGATGGAGTTTATGAGAGAGAAGTTGTACAAGAAACAAGACTTTTTGATGTAAACACAGGGGAAACAAGAAGTATGAGAGGAAAAGAGGATGCTGCTGATTACAGATATTTTCCAGATCCAGATTTACTTCCACTTATCATCACAGATGAGATGATTGCAAAATACTCTGATATTCCAGAACTTCCAGATGCAAAAAAAGAAAGATTTGTAAAAGAGTTTTCTCTTACAGGGTACGATGCAGGTGTAATTTGTAGTACAAAAGAGATGGCAGATTTTTTTGAAGAGATGATGAGTTGTGATATTAGTGGAAAAAATGGAAGCTCTTGGTTAACTGTAGAGTTACAAGGAAGATTTGCAGAAGGTGTTGATATCACAAATTCACCTGTTAGTGCAAAAAAATTAGGAAATTTAGTAAAAGCTATTGAAGATGGTATCATTTCTGGAAAACAAGCTAAGCAAGCACTTGATTATCTTATGGAAAATGATATTAGCGTTGATGAGGTGATTGAAAAACTTGGTTTAAAACAAGTAAGTGATGATGGGGCACTTCTTGTGATGGTTGATGAGATTTTAGCTTCAAATGAAGATAAAGTTGCTGAGTACAAAGCTGGAAAAGAAAAAATGTTTGCATTTTTTGTAGGTCAAGCTATGAAAGCATCAAAAGGGGCTGCAAACCCACAAAAAATCAGTGAACTTTTAAAACAAAGATTATCGTAGTTTCATGAGTTCTATTTGTGTTATAGGTGCAGGTAAGTGGGGGCAAGCTCTACATTTCGCATTAAGTCAAAATCAAAAATGTTTGATTACAAGTAGAACAAAAAGAGATATAGAGAATTTTGTTACATTGGAAGAAGCATTAGATTGTGAATTTTTAGTTATAGCAATTCCTGCACAACAAATACGAGAGTGGCTTAAAGAAAATTTTGTTTATAAAAATCAAAAGATACTTGTAGCAGCAAAAGGGATTGAAGCATCAACGGGTGCTTTTTTAAAAGATATTTATGAAGAGTTCCTCCCCTCTGATAATCTTGGATTTATCTCCGGCCCTTCATTTGCTAGTGAAGTGATACAAGGTTTACCTACAGCACTTGTACTTAATTCAACTTCAAAAGAATTGTATGAAGAATTTGCGCCATTATTTCCAAAATTTATTAAAACTTATTATAGTGATGATGTAATAGGTGCAGAGATAGCTGGGGCATATAAAAATGTATTGGCAATTGCAAGTGGTATTTGTGATGGACTTAAACTTGGTCAAAATGCAAGAGCTTCTTTAATCTCACGAGGACTTGTAGAGATGGATAGATTTGGTTCATATTATGGTTCGCATAAAGATACTTTTATAGGATTAAGTGGGGCAGGGGATTTGTTTTTAACTGCTTCAAGTACTTTAAGCCGTAACTTTAGAGTAGGGCTAGGACTTGCAAAGGGAAAATCACTTGACATAATTTTAGAAGAGTTAGGTGAAGTAGCTGAAGGTGTAAAAACGAGTGAAGCTATTTATAAACTTTCACAAGAAAATAATATATATACACCAATAGCAAATGAGGTAAAGCTTATCCTTGATGGGAAGAGTCCTCAACAAAGTTTGAAAGATTTACTCTCTTCTTAGATTAAAACAATTTCTTATTTTTACTATTCATCATAAAAGCATTTTTTGATCGCGTTTCTTGATCTATAGATGTTTCCTGATTTTTTTCTTGTTTTTTGAAATATTTATTTACTGTGGCAGTTGGATTTAAAAATAAAATTGATTCATCAATAACAATTTGAAATATAGCATGTAAAGGTATTGTAACAATAGAACCAAAATTTTCAGCACCAAAACCTGTCTCAAAACTAATATCTGTTTCAGTTAATTGAATCGTAGTATAGGTATAGTTAGCTAATGTAAAAAGTGTGAAATGAGGAAAGTTTTCTGCTATACTTGAAGGTATTTCTGGATTGAATTTTACTCCATTAATATTTGCAGTAATAGAAAACTCTTCCCCTTTATCTATTAAAAACTCGATAACTTCAAAGATTTGTCCTTCAAGCATCTCTTTATATTCAATATCTTCTATAATATTAAAAATCATTTTAAGCCTTTTTGCAAATAAATATTAATTTATCAAAATCTTCATCACTATGAAGATTAAAATTTATAATATTTTCTATCTTAAATCCTATAGATTTAAGAACATTTTTTAATTCTTCTGTTTCATGATAAAATTGTTTAATAGTACCATAATCTTTTTTATACAAAGTTGTTTCTTTTGTAAATAATGTGATATCTGTTGCTAAACAATTATCTTCAAAATTTGCATCTATAGCTATAAATTTATCATCTGTATCTATTGTTAGAGTACCTTGTGCTACTTCTTCAAAACCATAGTAAGTATTAATATCAAAGATGAAGTAACCATTGTTTTCAAGAAGATTATAGGTATGTGTTAAAAACTCTTTGAGTGTAGTTTGGGGAATATAATTGATAACATCAAACACCGCTGTTGCACAATCAAATTTTTCGTGACAATTTTTGATATCAATACACTGAGCATTTATACCTTTTGATTGGGCTATTTCGATTTGCTTAGCACTTAAATCAACACCTAAACTTTTAATATTGTTGTCTTTTAGTATTTGACAAAAATCACCTTGTCCACAACCAATATCGATAACTTTTTTAGGATTTATGGCAAATACTATATGAGCAATAGAATTATAAAGATGTTCTACTTCTTCTTTAAAATCAAGATGCTCTTCAATGGTAGCGTATAAATCAAGTGGTTGCAAGCTTTTCTCGTAAATCTAAGATTTGCTCTTTTTTACTATAATAAGAGTTTTTATTTGAGATAAGATATACGCTACTTTGCATAATAGTATCGCCTACTTCAAGACCATTTTGTTTCATAGTCTCACCTGTCTCAACGATATCAACGATACAATCGCTAAGTTCAACAAGTGGTGCTAACTCAATAGAACCATAGAGTTTTACAATATTTACAGCCATTGCTTTTTGTTCAAAAAATCTTTTTGCTATTTTTTCGTGTTTTGTAGCAACTGTGATTTCTGACTTTGTCCAATCTATTGAATCACCTGCTTTTAAACCAATAGCAACTTTACATTGACCAATTTTTAAATCAAGAAGTTTGATTAAGTCATATTCCTTTTCTTCAAGTACATCAAGTCCAACTACTCCTAAATCAGCAGCTCCATGCATAACATAAGTTGGTACATCTTGATTTCGTACATTTAAAAATGTAAAACCAGCTTTTTCCAAGATTAGTTTTCTATCTTCAAAAACAAACTTTTCTCTAAATACTTTTTCAAATTTTTCTAAAGTTTGTTCGGCAATTCTACCTTTTGGTAGAGCTATTGTTAACATCTATTTTCCTTTTATATTCTTATCTATTACTTTTTTCATACTATTAAATATTAAATTCTTTTTATATTTATGCGGTATGTTATCAAAATACGAGAGTAATAGTTTACTATCTTCACCAGTAAAATAAATTGGTGTCTTATATTTTTTGTAAATATTTTTAATGGGTGCAATTATTGAATTTAAAATTGAATAATTGATTGCATCATTTGTTATAAGTGGAATTTTATCTAAATTTATATCAGTATCAAATTTAAAGGATAGTTTTTTTGAGATATTTGGATAAATTCTTTTATATGCACCAATTCCTGGGAGTATAAATCCTCCTAAATGTTCCCCTTTTTTCATAATATCAACTGTAATTGCACTTCCAACATCTACTAAAATACCATTTTCTTTATATTTACAGATTATTTGCCTATCTACACCCATCCCTTTGTAGGTAGTTTCAAAATTTATATAACAAGATATATCAATAGCACTTGGAAAGTTTTTTAAAAGCTTTTTTGTTGCTTTTTTATTAACACTTAAAAAGTATATTTGTTCTTTTACTTTTTTAATTTTGACCAATGGTTCATTAACACCTATTTTAAAATCTTTATTTTTCATTTTAAAGTGAAAAGTGGTATTTCCTATATCACAAAGTATCATGCACTTCTCCTATTGAGAGGATGGAATTGTTTTATTGTTTCATTAAGATGTTGCTGTTGAATGTGTGTATATATTTGTGTTGTTTCTATATTTGTATGTCCTAAAAGTTCACTAACTACCATTAAATCAGCCCCTCCTAAAATTAAACTTGTAGCATAAGAGTGTCTGAAAACATGGGGAGATACATTAAAATATTTTTTAGTAATTTTATATACAGATATTCTACTTATTGGTTCACCTTTGTAATTTATAAAGAGATAATTACTTTTTATTTTTCTTGTATTTAGATATTCATATAAGGCATTTAAAGCTACTTTTGCTATAGGAACAACTCTTTGTTTTGAACCTTTTGCATAGAGAATTTTAATAAGTGTATCTTCTATATCATTTTTTTTAATTTGTATAAGTTCACTTACTCTTACACCAGTAGCATATAAAAAAAGTATCATTGCAAAATCTCGAAGACCTAGTTCTTTTGTTTTATCTATAAGTTGTAAATTTGTCATAATTTCTTCATTTGACAAATATTTAGGGAGTGTTTTAGGTAATTTTGCAAAAGATGCTTTAGGTGTTTCCTTTGTATCGAAAGATTGATTACAAAAGTTATAAAAACTATTGATACTGCTTAAACGTCTATTTTGTGTTCGTGGATTATCTATTGTTTTAAGATAACTTATAAGCTCTTCACTTGTTGAGTTTATAAGTTCTATTTTTTGTTGATGTAAAAAATCTTCAAAATCTTCTACATCACTGACATATGCATTAACAGTATGAGTTGATAATGATTTTATTATAGTTAAATGCTCTTTGAAAGCAACTATAATATCAGTCATTATTTTAAAGTAATATAGTTGTCTTCAAAATAAATTGTGTCATCAACTGCAACAACTTTCTCTTTTTCATCAAAAGAGAAATCAATCACAGATACATTTTGAAAATCTTTATCTATTTGGATAAGATATCCTTGTGATTCTAAAATATAAAGATTATCTCCAAATACCATAGCATGAAACTTTGCAAATTTAAATTTTTTACTATCTAGTTCATTCAATTTTTCATCATATTTTATAACTCTTCCATCAAGAGTTGCCACATAAATATTTTTATCATTTACAGCAACATTTTTTATATCCATCTCTAAAATTTTTACTCTACCATTTACAAAACTAAATATTTTGTTTGGTGTTGCAGCAACGAGTGTATTTCCAATTGCATTAAGATATATAATATTATGTATATCATTTTGTGGATCTAAATTAATAGTTTTATAGATTGTTTTTTTATTTTTATCAACGATTACTATTTTTCCATCAAGTGTAGGGAAAAGAATAAGACTTGTTAAAAAAATAGGATTTGTTATTCGTATATCATTTAAAATAGAAATAGTAAAATACTCTTTAAAAAGTACTTTCTTTTCTTTTATATCATATAAAGAGATTGAGTTATCAATAAAACTCATAGCTACAAGATTATTTTCAATTGTTGCAGAAATTATATTTTTATCAAATTGAATTTTTTCAGTGTGTCCATCTTTTGTTATTGCTAAAAAAGCTTCATAATTTGTTGAAAGCAATACACCATGATTTTTATTTAGAAATTTATAACCTTCTTCTAAAAATTCACTTGATAGTCCCTCTTTTGATACAAACTTTCCATCATCTAAAGTTGCACCATCACTATTGATATCTACTATTTTAGAACCTAAATCATATACTGGAATATTACTATCGTAGACAACTTCTGGTTCATAATATTTTTTAGTACTACACCCTTGAAATAGTATTACTAAAAAAGATACTAATACTAATAAAATTGATTTTTTCATAATTGCCCTTTTTATTTTGTCAATAGGTAATGTTCAAGCATTTTAACTAATACATTTAAATTTGAATTTTCAGGTATTTGTTTAATAGCTTCTTTTGCTTCTTTATATTGTTGTTTTTGAACTAATATTAATGCTTTGTTAAAAAGTGCAAAATCTTTTAATAAAAAGTTTTGACTTTGAGTTACAGTTGTTAGTTTATCTATATCTTGTTCTTTAATTGCTTGAGAATAAGAACTTAATTCTTTTAGAAACTCAACTTCATTATTAGCACTAGAATCTTGCATAAAAAGTGTAATATCATAAAGTTTTTTGTTTTTTTCTTTTAATATTGCTAATGCTTCTTTATTGTTTGGATCTTCTAATAGTTGGTTAAATGCTTTATTGGCTTCTATTTTATTTTGAAGATTTATATAGTTTGATATGTAGTATCCAATTGTTCCAACAACTGCTATAGCTACTATCCCAATGATTGCTGATTTGTATTTTTTATAGAATTTTTCAATTTTGAAAAAACTTTCCATAAAACTTTCTTCAGTAGAAATCTCTTTTTTTACATAGTCAATGTTATCTTTTAAACTCACAGTATGAACCTTAATTTTAATATAATGGCTATTATTGTATCTAAATTTTATTTAATACCAAATCAAATTTGGTTTTTTGAATAGGGGAGTTGAACGAAAAAGAACCGTTGTAGTGGAAACTAAAACGGTTTGGAAGTTTTACAAGATTAGTATTCTCTTCTTGGTCTTTCTTCTCTAGGTTTAGCTTCATTAATTCTTAAAGATCTTCCTTCGAATTCTTTTTCATTTAATGCTTCAATAGCTTCTTTTGCCGCACTATCATCATTCATAGTTACGAAACCAAATCCTTTAGCTCTTCCTGTTTCTCTATCACTGATCAGTTTAACTGATGCTACTTCTCCAAATTGGCTAAATAGTTTGTTGATATCCTCTTCTGTAGTTCTGTAATTCATATTACCAACGTAAATTTGCATTTTTTTCCTTTTCTAATTAAGTATCAACAGTTTACAATAAGTTTCATAAAAAGATGCCACTTAAATAGAGCCATTTATAATTTTCTTTTATAAATTCACTTTTCTCTGTAAAACTACAATCTTCATTATTACAAAATATGGTTGCTCTAAAAGTAACAAAAGCACTGTTTTCAAGGGCTTTGAACTCTATTATTTCTAGTTTTCTGAATTCACAAACAGTTACAAAATCTTGTATATCTTTTAACCATTTATCTGTATCATTTGTATAGTCAGGATTATTTTTATGTGTAGTATTTATAATATATTTTGCATTTGAAAGTGCGTATGCACAGTATCTAGATTTCATTAATTCAAGTGCTGTTTTGGGAAGTTTCCCTTTGTGAAAAGGCTGGCAACATTTTTTATATTTGTTGCCAGAACCACAAGGGCATAAAGAGTTTATTGAAAACTTTATATTATAAACCTTTTTTGATTTTTTCTGCTCTTCTTCTTTTTGAAGGGTCTAATTCTCTTTTTCTTATTCTAATTGTAACAGGAGTTACTTCTACAAGTTCATCATCTTCAATCCATTCTAAAGCGTGCTCTAATGACATATCTCTTGCTGGAATAATTTTAATTGCTTCATCAGCTCCTGAAGATCTTACGTTAGATTGTTGTTTTGCTTTAACTGGATTAACATCAAGGTCATTTGCTCTTGAGTGCTCACCAATAACCATACCAGCATACACTTTATCTTGTGGAGAAACAAACATAACCCCTCTATCTTGAAGGTTAAAAATTGAGTAAGCAACCGCTTCTCCAAGTTCTGTTGATACTAATGCTCCATTCATTCTACTTGTTACAGTTCCTGAATATGGTCTAAATTCTAAGAATGAGTGGTTCATAACACCCTCACCTTTTGTATCTGTAAGGAATTGTCCTCTGTATCCAATAAGTCCTCGTGCAGGGATTTCAAACTCTAATCTTGTTTGACCATCACCCATAGGAGCCATATTTGACATTACTGCTTTTCTTTTTCCAAGAGTTTCGATAACTGTTCCTGTAAATTCATCAGGAACATCACACACTAGATGTTCAAATGGTTCCATTTTTACACCATCTACAATTCTAACAATAACTTCTGGTCTTGAAATAGAAAATTCAAAACCTTCTCTTCTCATATTTTCAGCTAGAATTGTGATTTGTAGCTCACCTCTTCCTCTTACTTCAAATGCACCTTCACCTTTTCCTTCATATTGCATTGCAATATTAGTGTTCATTTCAGCTTCAAGTCTTTCTTGGATTTTATTTGCTGTTACAAATTTTCCTTCTGTTCCTGCAAGTGGAGAGTTATTTACTGCAAATGTTACAGATAAAGTTGGCTCTTCAATATGTAATGGATCTAGTGGCATTGGGTTTTTAGGATCACATAATGAATCTCCAACATCAACAGTTTCAAAACCAGCAATAGCAACAATATCTCCATGACCAGCTTGTTTAATATCCATTTTTTCTAAACCTTTGAAACCAATTAGTTTAGTAATTCTTCCAGTTACTTTTTCACCATCTGCTTTAACAAGCATAACAGTTTCACCCATAGAAATAGTACCGTTGAAAATTCTAGCAATACCAATTTTACCTATAAAGTTATCATAACCTAGTGTAAATACTTGTAATTGAAGCCCATTCTCATCACTTCCTGTTGGTGCTGGAACTTCTTCTAAAATCATATCAAGTAGAGGAATCATATTATCATTATCATCTTCTAAAGATAATTTAGAAATACCATTTTTTGCAGCTGCATATACAACTGGGAATTCTAATTGTTCTTCTGTTGCACCCATTTGGTCAAATAGGTCAAATACTTCATCAACAACTCTATCTGGTTCTGCAGCTGGTTTATCGATTTTATTTACAACAACAATTGGTCTATGTCCAATTTCTAGTGCTTTTTTAACAACAAACTTAGTTTGTGGCATAACACCTTCTTGTGCATCAACTAGTAAAAGTACACAGTCAACCATTTTTAAAACTCGTTCTACTTCTCCACCAAAGTCAGCATGGCCCGGAGTGTCAATGATGTTAATTCTTACATCTTTATAGTCAATTGCTGTATTTTTAGCAAGAATTGTGATACCTCTTTCTTTTTCGATATCATTGCTATCCATCATTCTATCTTCAAGTTCAGCTCTTTCTCCAAACGTTCCTGATTGTTTTAAAAGCTCATCTACAAGTGTAGTTTTACCGTGGTCAACGTGTGCTATAACCGCGATGTTTCTTATTTCTCTCATTTTTGTCTTCTTTTTATATAAATTTTCGCGATTATATCTAAATCTTTATATAATGTCTATTAAAATGATTAAGCTAACTCTAAATTTAGTATCCTCTACGCTATTTTTATTTTTTTTCATTTATTTTTTTTAGTATTGAATCTAACTGTTGTTGTGATTTTAATAAAATATCAATAGATTCTTTATCCTCCAAGGAAAGTGAAGATATCCAATTGTAAACATTTGGATATTCAATATAGAGTGTATTTTCTTTTTTCTTTTTATAGATTGAGATTGCACAAGGTGCAAAAGCTCCCGCTTCAGGACGCAACTTTGATACTGAGTAGATAACAGGCAATTTACATATTGATTCTGAAGCAAAAAAATCATATTGATTATTTTTATTTTTTTTCAAGTCATAATTTATATCTGTATAAGATGCCTGCACAAATCCAACGAGCTCCAGTTTTTTCTCAAGCTCTTCAATGAAAGTTTCTATCTCTTCTGCCCACTTTTTACTGTCTAGTTCTAATTGTGTTTTTGTTACAAGGGTTTTATCTGTTTTTGATATTTCATATTCCAATACTTCATACTCCCCCTTTGGAAGAGCATACATTAATGCTTTTCGCACAGCCATCTCAAGAGGTTTTAACTCTTTTTGTGGAATCTTTGTTATTTTTGACAAGGCATCACTTGTTAAATATGAAACATTAATTCTATCACTCCCTTTTTGGGTAAAAATTGCCATACTTAGTGGTGTAAAAAGTCCAATACTAGGATATCTCTGTATAATATTTTTTACTATATCTACTGGATAGAGTGTCAACAAGTTATATGTTTTGTAATGTTTATTTTTAAACTGATGCATAAAAGGGGTATTCATATCTTTATTATCAGAAATATAGAAGCCTGCTTTTTTAAACTCCGCTTCAATTGTTTTTGGAGTTACTTTGCCATCTTTATTTTCTTGAGAAAGGATATGTACATCGTAGCCAAACATAAATGTGCTAAAAGTTAAAAGTAGGAGTGCTAGTTTTTTCATTTTATTGCCTTTATAAATAAAATAGTTATAGTTAAACTATAAATAAGCTTTACTTTATAGTTACTTAAATAAGAAAAAGTAATATTGTGAAATAGGAATTTAAAGATGAATGTACCCAAACTGATTTTGGGGCTAAAAAAAAGGGAAGTTTCAATGAAGAAACTCCCCTTTTATAAATCTAGTTTATCTTAAAGATTATCTTTTTGAATAAGCAGAATCTGTTAAATCACTAGTATTTACGATATATGGTACAAGTGCCATATGTCTTGCTCTTTTGATAGCATTTTCAACTTGCTCTTGGTGTCTTTTAGATGTACCAGTAAGTCTTCGAGGCATAATTTTTCCTCTTTCAGACATAGATATTTTTAAAAGATCTGCATCTTTATAATCAATAAAATCTAATTTCATTGCACTGTATTTACAGTATTTTTTTGCGAATTTTCTTCTTTCAGCCATAATATTTCCTTTTATTATATTTTGTTTTTCATTTAAGATAAAGGCTAAAACGGTATTTCGTCGTTGTCTATATCTATTGTTGGGATGTTTTGCTCATAAGAGTTATACATACCACCAGATTGCTGATTATTATAGTTGTTTTGCATTGGTTGATTATACTGTTGTTGTGGTTGTTGCATTTGAGCATTTGGCTGTTGCATCTGAGGTGCACTATAGTTTCCACCACTCATAGAGTCGTTTTTAGTGTCTAAAAATTTAAACTCTTCAACTCTTAGTGTGTGTCTACTTCTATTGCTACCATCTTGTGCTTGCCATTGTTCAAATACTAATCTACCCTCAAGCATAACTTTTGAGCCTTTTCGTACATATTGATTAAGAATCTCTCCACCTTTACCAAATACAGAAAAATCGATAAAACAAACTTCTTCTTTTTGTTCACCAGTTTGCATTTTGTATTTGTGGCTAGTCGCTAGGGCACCTTTTGCTATAGCACTTCCGCTTGGAAGGTATTTCAGTTCGATATCTCTCGTAAGATTTCCTATCATAATCACTTTATTGTACATATTAGACCCCTTTGCAATTAGGCTTTAATTATTTTGCAACTTTTTTTGCAGCTTCAGTTGACAGTTTTGTCCAATGTTGGATTTCTGTTTTACTCTCAGATTTTATAAAGATAAATCTAATGATATTTTCATTAACTCTATAATTTCTTTCTAATTCTTTGATAGCTTCAGTTGGAGCTTTAAAATATACTACGTAGTAGTAACCTCTTTTTTGTTTTTCAATTTCATATGCTAACTGTCTTGTTCCCATATCATCAACAGCAACTATTTCACCACCGTTTTTTTCGATATTTTCTTTAACTGTAGCGATTTGTGCTTGAATTTCTTCCTCAGTTAGTGTTGCTTTAACTATAAACATAGTTTCGTAATGTCTAATTCTAGCCATTTAATTTTCTCCTTTTGGTATTAACCGAATAATAAAATTATCCAGTAAGGTCAAGGATAATATCTCTTTTGAAGATAAAAACCCTTTTGGAGGGCGATTTTATCTTAAACTTGCTGAAAATTTTCTAAAACTAGCTTGAGTGTAACTATTTATATCTAAATTTGTTTTTGTTTTTAACTCTAATTCTAGTTGTAAAAAATATTCTAAAAACTCTAAAAATTGTTCTTGTTTGTATTTCATAGCTATTGAAGCTCTAATATTTGCAATATTTGCAGGAAGTTTAAATCCCCATATTTCTAAAATATCAAGTTGTCCATAAAGTTTTAGATAACTATTAATATTAAAAAGTTGTTGTATAAAAGAGGTTGTTTGATTTATAAGATAAATTTCATTCATACCCTCTTCAAGAAGCATATATAAATCTCTATTGATATTCCCACCACTAAAAAGTTTATTAAAAAAATCATCAACAATAACAGCACCCATTCCAAAACATTGGTTGTTGATAATATTAACACTAATTGGTTGATTTAAAATTGCTAGTTTGTTTAAGTCATTGGCACTAAGGCTCAAATCTTTTTGGTGCATTGTATAAAGATATTGTAACTCTCCAAATCCACATTGAAGATTTTTCTTTTTAACTTCTTCATTTAATATGTGTATTGCTTCTTTATCTGTTGGCGTGAAAAAGCGTACTTCAACACTATTTGTTTTTTTTGTAAAACTTTTTGCCATATTTTTAAAATCAGCTTCACCTATACAACAAAATATCACTTTACTGTCAGAGTTAGTCATACAAATACTTAAAAGTTCATCTAGGTCTTTTTTCGGGATAGGTTTGATTGTTTTGATAAGTAAAATATTTGTTGCACTAAATAAAGATGATTGTGATAAAAAATTACTACATTCTTTGAAGTCATATTCATCAAAGTATATTTTTTGAATATCTTCACCATTGGCTAAAATTGATGCAATATTGTTTGAGTATTGTTCTACTAAATAGTCACATTGACCATAAAACATATACCCATTGTAAGTTATACCAGTTGCTAATTCTTTATCAAAAACATTTTTATACATAGGGGAATTGTATCTATTTTTAGTTTAAGTTGTTATTTTTCATTAATCTTACAGTCATATAATTTAAGTCGCTATTTAATAAAAAGTATTATAATTTTATTTAATAGTATTACAATAACACAAGGAGTTTATGATGTTAGGTAAAATGGTAAAAATTGGTTTAGTAGGAACGCTGTTTTTTGGAAATTTAGTATTTGGTATAGATTCAGTGTTAAAAGGTGATGGAGTTACCTTAAATTATGTGGATGAATATGGAACTTCAAAATCAACTGTTATCAAAAGAAATCATGACAAAATATGTAATGATAAATCAAAAGTGAATGGTGCTGATCCTGATGTAGTTTGGGGTGGAAATTATGCAACAAGTAGTGTACCAGACGCTTGTAAAAAAACTTTTATAACTACTATTGGAAAAATATCTCCAATTAAAATTTCTGAAGGGATTGAAACTTACGGTGAACTAGAAGTTATTGAGTTTATGAAAAAGCAACAAACAGATAAAAATTTAGTGCTTGTTGATGCAAGAATGAGACCATGGTATTTAAAAGGTACACTTCCTGGGGCTGTAAATTTACCATTTAAAACATTTTCTCCTACACATCAAGATTTTGAGATTGTTATGGATACAGCTGGGGTAGAATATGAAGAAGGTATTTATAATTTTAAAAATGCAAAAACTTTATTACTGTTTTGTAATGGTGTTTGGTGTCCACAATCAACTTGGGCAATTGAAAATCTACTCAAAATAGGATATCCAAAAGAAAAATTACTTTGGTACAGAGGCGGTATGTATAGCTGGAAAATGTTAAATCTTACAACAATAGTTCCTCAATAAGCGATTTCCTATGTTAAAAAACTTAATATTAATAACATTATTCGGAACAAGTATTGTATTAAATGCAAATGTATTAGATGAGAAAAAATTACTTCAGGAAGCTCAAAAAGTAGTAAAAAGTATTGATACAAAACAATTACAATCATTATTAAAAGAAGATCCAAATCTCCAGATAATTGATGTAAGAACGAGAGAGGATATTTTAAAACAAGGTGGGTATATAAAAGCAAATAGAGTTACTAATGTACCTCGAGATAAGCTAGAGTTTCTTATTGCTAACGAACTAAAACCTGAACAGAAATTTGTTGTACATTGTTATGATGGTAAAATAAGTTTATTAGCTGCTAAAAAACTTCTTGATATGGGATATAAAAATGTTCTTCATTATAAAGATAGTTATAAAGGCTGGGAACAAGCAGGTTTAACAACAAGTTCTTTGGATAGATATCCAGAATCTATGTTGTATTCAAAAATACAAAAAGTAGCAGAGGGTGTATACACTTCAATTGGTCAAACAAGTCCAGGAAGTTATGAAAACTCAGGACACAATAATAATCTTGGATTTGTAATAGGAAATGATTCTGTATTAGTATGGAATGCAAGTTCAAGTTATTTATTAGCGAAAAGTTTTCATGAAGAGATTAAGAAAATCACAAATAAGCCAGTAAAATATGTAGTTCTAGAAAACTCTCAAGGGCATGCAATGCTTGGAAGTAGCTATTGGAAAGAACAAGGTGCAACTTTAGTAGCCCAAGAGATAGCTAAAGAAGAGATTATAGAATTGGGTGAAGGTATTTTAAAGAGATATGCTAAAACACAAAGAGATAAAATATTAGGTACAAAAATTATTCTTCCTGATGAAACATTTAAAGATAAAAAAGTATTTGATTTAGGTGGTAGAGTTGTAGAAGCTCTTTATTTTGGATATGCTCATGAACATAGTGATATTTGTCTTTGGCTCCCAAAAGAGAAGATTGTGTTTGGAGGGGATTTAGCATTTAATCAAAGGCTACTTCCTATATTTAAAATTACAGAAACACAAAAGTGGCTAGAAGCTTCTGATAGATTTGCAGCTCTTGGTGCAAAAATTGTTATCCCGGGACATGGAGATGTGACAGATATGGCAACAACAGAAAAATATACTAAAGGGTATTTGGTGTATATGAGAGAGCAAATTAGTAAAGTTATTGAAAATGATGGTGGATTAAATGAAGCATATAATATAGATATGACACCATACCAACATCTTGATACTTTTAAAGAGTTAGGGAAACAAAACATTGCTACATTGTTTAAACAAATGGAATTTGAATAATAATTTTTGAATTTATTTAAAAAAGCCAACTGGTATAGCCAGTTGGCTTTTTTTTTATGACTAAAATATTCAAAAATAATATTATTTAATTTGAATTTAACATTAATTGTTCTATTATTTCAGATTATATTAATAATCATTAAAAGTTATTATAATGGATAATTTAAAATAGAAGGATAGAGAAATGTTTCAAAATCTCAGCATAAAAAATAAATTAGTTTCTTTAGTTGTTATCTTTATTGTTACATCAATTGGAATAAATATATATATAGATATAAAACTAAGTTCTCAAAAAGAAAAATTTAAAAATCTTCAAAGACTTGTAGATATAAGAGAAACTGTAAATGATGTTTTTACAAATGGAATTCAAATAAATTCTGCTTTAAGCAGTAGCTATATTAATCCAAGTGATACAAAAATGCATAAAACTTTAGAATCAACTTTTACAACAATGTTACAACAAATTAATAAGTTGGATTCTCCAGAAGTTAAAGATTTTAGTAACGGAGTAGAAACCTATAATATCAATACACTTTTTACAGTTTATAAAGAAGATATAACAAAGCTTATAGAAAAAGCTAAACAAGGAACTCTTGAGGAAAAAGAGATTCAACAACATGTTTCGACGGTTTGGAGACCATTAAAAGAAAATTTACAAGAATGGAAGTATACTAGTAATAAAGAAGATATAATTTATGTGAATTTATACAATGATGCAAGTGATAATACTTTAATATTATTGAGAATATTGTCTTTAATTAGTTTTGTATTAATTGCCGTGTTCTCTTATTTGATAATAAGTTCAATAACAACATCTCTTAATAAACTACAAAGAGGTATTGATAGTTTTTTTGATTTTTTGAATAGAAAAACAACATCTGCTAAAAAGATAGAACTAGATAGTACAGATGAATTTGGAGTAATTGCTAAAGAGATTGATGAAAATATTACAATAATAGAGAAAAGAATTTTAGAAGATAATATTTTTATAAGTGATACTCAAGCAGTAATGACTAGGGTACAAAAAGGGTGGCTATCGCAACATATTGAAGCAAATTCAACAAATCCAAACTTGATGCAACTTAAGGATACTATTAATATTGCATTAGATCAACTTAAAGAGAGATTTATAATAATTAATAGCACTTTAGAAAACTATGTAAATTTAGACTATAGAAAAGAACTTAAAATAGAAGATATTGAAAAAGAAGGTGTATTTGACGCACTAGTAAAAAATATTAATTATCTACGAGATGCCATAACAAAAATGTTGATAGAGAATAAAGCAAATGGGCTTACTCTAGATAGAAGTAGTAATATCCTTTTAAAAAATGTAGATACGCTAAATATAAACTCAAATGAAGCAGCAGCAGCTTTAGAAGAAACAGCAGCAGCTTTAGAAGAGATTACAAGTAATATCTCTCACAATACAGAAAATGTTGTAAAAATGTCAAAGCTTGCATCTTCTGTAACAGAATCTGCATCAAAAGGTGAATCTTTGGCAAATGAAACAACACAAGCCATGAATCATATTGATCAAGAGGTAAATGCTATTAATGAAGCAATTACTGTTATTGATCAAATTGCATTCCAAACAAATATTTTAAGTTTAAATGCAGCAGTAGAAGCTGCAACTGCTGGTGAAGCTGGAAAAGGATTTGCAGTTGTTGCTCAAGAGGTTAGAAACTTAGCATCTCGTTCAGCAGATGCAGCAAATGAGATTAAAGCTCTAGTTCAAAATGCAACATCTAAAGCAAATGGTGGAAAGAAAATTGCAGAAGAGATGATAAGTGGATATACAGCACTTAATGAAAATATCTCTAAAACAATAGATTTAATCAAAGATGTAGAGATGGCAAGTAAAGAACAACTTACAGGAATTGAATAAATCAATGATGCAGTTAACTCTTTAGACCAACAAACACAACAAAATGCAATGATAGCTTCTCAAACTCATGATGTAGCCCTTGAAACTGATGCAATAGCAAAATTAGTAGTTAAAGATGCTGATGCAAAAGAGTTTATCGGTAAAGATATGGATAAAAGAAAAGAACATACAAATTTAAATTATCAAGGAGAAGAGAAGAGAAAAAGAGAAAAGATAATTAAAGAGGTTATAGAGCATGACCACGAAACTCATGACCAAAATATAGTAGCTTTAAAAACAAAAGAGACTAATGATGAATGGTCAAATTTTTAGTAATAAAGAAGATAATTACTTTTATTAGGGATATTAAAGAAAATTATGTAATCATTTTATAAACTGAATAAATATTCAAGGAGATAATGATGAAAAAAGTTTTAATAGGAACAATTGCGGGAGTACTTATCGTTACAGTTTTAAATGCTGGAGAATTTGAAAAAAAACTTGAGATGATGGATAGTAGAATTCATTCTAAAATGGAAAAATATAAAGGGAATGCTGCTGCTGAAGATTTCTTAAAAAAGAAATTAGAATGTGTAAAAGCTGCGAAAAATGAAGAAGACTTAAAAGCTTGTAAAGCAAAATATCATCCAAAAGATTTGAAAAAAATAGTAGATTAATAATCTTTATAAATAATATATCATGTGATGTTTTGTTTGACATCATTAATACCTAAAGGATGGAATAGTGCTGAAAAATATGAAAATTTCAAGTCAACTAATTATATTGAATATTGTTGGAGTGGTTTTTTTATTAGTTTTAGCTTTTAGTGGATATTTTGCTATGAGTGCAATGTCTACAAATATTAATAATATTAAAAAAAGCAATAAATTATTAAAAGAACAAACACTAATTCTAAATTCAATCGCAAAAGAGATAAAGTTAAATATTACACTTACAAAGATGGAAGCTTTTGAGAGTATCATTGCAAAAAAGCCTGTATTTGAAAATGAAAACTATAAAAAAGCATTGGTTGTTACTGATAAAAAAATAGCAGAGTTAAAAGAATTTTTAAATAAATACAAAAAATCCAATAAAGAACTCCATCAAATGCATCATAGTATGGAAAAAGAGTTTAAAACATACCATTTGATTTTAGAAGTTTTACAAGAAGAGATTGATGAAGATGAAAAGTATGGAAGAGAGATACTTTCTGATGAAGTAAAACCAATAGAAATAAAACTTTTTAATATCGTAGACAATCTTGTAGATAAAACGACAGATAAGTTTAATCAAAAATTTACAGAGATATCTGATAGTATTGACAATACTGATAATATTGTATCAAATACAGTTACACAAAATATTGTAATTAGTCTTGTAGCTATAATAACATTTAGTTTAATATTCTCTATTGTTGCCAAAAATATATCTATTTTAATAAGAAATTTTAAAAAGAATCTATTTGAATTCTTTGACTATCTTAATAAAAAAACAACAAGTACTCATATGTTAGAAGAACCTAACAATGAAATAGGGGATATGGCAAAAGTAGTTAATGAAAATATTATCACAATAAAAAAAGATTTAGAAGAAGACAGAAAAGTTATCGATGATGCAATAAATGTCTTAGGTGATTTTGAACAAGGTGATTTATGCCAAAGAGTAAGTGCAACGAGTAATAATCCAGCATTAAAAGAGTTAACGAATTTATTAAATAAAATGGGTGAAAATATAGAAAAAAATATTAATTCTATTTTGAGTGTCTTGGAAAATTTTTCAAACTACGATTATAGGGATAAAGTCAAAACGGATGGAGTTAAAGAGCATCTTTTAAAGTTAGCAAGTGGTGTAAATCATGTTGCTGATTCAATTACTGAGATGTTGGTTAAAAATAAACAAAGTGGGTTAACTTTAGAAGGTAGTAGTCATATACTTCTTAAAAATGTAGATACTCTTAATAAAAACTCAAACGATGCAGCAGCAAGATTAGAAGAAACGGCTGCGGCAATAGAAGAGGTAACAAGTAATATATCTTCAAACACACAAACAGTAGCAAAAATGGCAAATCTAGCTTCTAAAGTAACAGACTCTGTAGGAGAAGGTGAAAAATTAGCAAATCAAACAACACAAGCTATGAATGAAATTGATAAAGAAGTAAATGCAATCAATGAAGCAATTACAGTTATTGATCAAATTGCATTTCAAACAAATATTCTCTCACTTAATGCAGCAGTAGAAGCAGCAACTGCAGGAGAAGCTGGAAAAGGATTTGCAGTTGTTGCTCAAGAGGTTAGAAACTTAGCTTCAAGAAGTGCTGATGCAGCAAATGAAATTAAAAATATTGTACTCAATGCAACTAATAAAGCAAATGAAGGGAAAGCTATATCAAGTAAGATGATAGATGGTTATACCCAACTTAATGAAAATATTTCACAAACAATAGAGCTTATTCATATTGTTGAAGTATCATCTAAAGAGCAACAAAATGGAATAATGCAGATTAATGATGCTATAAATTCTTTAGATAGTCAAACACAACAGAATGCAAGTATAGCATCGGATACATATTCAATAGCAGTGCAAACAGATACAATAGCGAAATTAATTGTATCAGATGCAAATGAAAAGGAATTTGTAGGAAAAGATATGACAAAAGCAAAAGATATAACAAATGGTAAAAATATAGAGCCACCATTATCAACTATAAAATCAACCAATAAAGTTATTCCTGTTGTCTCTAAGGTTGAAGCTGATGAGTGGGCAAATTTTTAATCTTAGAAATTAAAGATGTTTAGAAATAAACATCTTTAGATTGTGTTCATCTAAAGCGCCTGATATTCTTTCAACTTCTTTTCCATTTTTAAAAATAGCGAGGGTTGGAATACTTCTTATACCAAACTTTGCACCTAACATTTGTTCCTCTTCGGTATTTACTTTTGTAAATAAAACTTTTAAAGGATAGCTTTTAGCAACATTTTCAAAAGTTGGTCCCATCATTTTACAAGGGCCACACCACGGTGCCCAAAAATCTACAATAACAGGGATATCACTGTTTACTAAAACTTCATCAAAAGTTGTTGCTGTAAGATTTATGGGCTTTGTATCTAAAAGTGAATTTTTACATTTTCCACAATTTGCTTTAGAATAACTCTCTTTTTTTGGAACATTATTTACACTAAGACAGTGGGGACAAATTATATGCATATTACATCCTTTTTTATTCATTGTAATTAGTCATATTATACATTATCGAAAACTAAAATTCAATTTATCGTTGTATAGTTCCAAATATTTTTTTAGAGATGATATCACTACTAATAATTTTAACAACAACTTTAGAAAATAGTTTTTCTCCTGCATAATTATCTATAAACACTCTTGCTCCTTTTACAGTTTCATCTAATGTTACCACACCATTTTCAGTATCCACTAGAGTAGCTTGAAATGTTTTATGAATATGGTTACTTAAATACCTTGCATATTTTCTATCTTCGTAATCCCAAACAAGTGTTGCAATATCTCTTTCTTTTGTACTGATATAGTCACATATTTCTTCAATATTCTCAGGTATTTTACCTGTTTTTAAAATACGATGAAGTACTAAATCGGCATATCTTCGTATAGGTGAAGTAAAATGTGAATAGTCTTTAAATCCCAATCCAAAATGTTCTTTTTTGATACTGCTGTAACTAGCTTGCTGCTGTGCTTGAATGATAAGTTCATCAACTTCACTTTCTAAACCAACATTAGAAGCTTTTTGTTGAATACTTACGATTGTTGAATGAATATCATCTTTTAATTGAGCTTTGATACCTAAAGCATTGAGGTCATCAAGAAGTTTTTTGATTTTTGACGATGAAGGTTCATCATGGACTCTAAATATACCAGTAAGTTTTAGTTTTTTTGCTGCTTCTTGATTGGTTAAAAGCATACATTCTTCAACTAAACTATGTGATGCTGATGAGGTTTCCACAATATAATCTATCAGTTTTTCTTCATTATCTAAAATAAGTCTTATCTCTTCACTTCTAAAGTCATAACCATTTTTTAATCGTTTTGCACGAAATTTTTTCGTAATTTCATAAAGTTTTACTTGAGGATTATTTGGGTTATTTTCTTCAATAACTTCATCAATCTGTTCATAGGTGTATCTATTTTTTGATTGGATAAGTGCTTCAAAAACAGAACTTTGTATCACTTTTTGATTTTTAATATCTAATTTCATTTTAAAAACATAGGCTGGTCGTACCTCATTTGGAACAAGAGAACAAAGATTTGTACTTAATTCAAATGGCAACATCGGAAGCATTTTATTTGGTAAATACACAGTAAAAGAACGTTTGTAAGCTTCTTGGTCAAGAAGACTTCCCTCTTTTACATAAGCACTTACATCAGCTATTGCAACATAAAGTTCCTGCTCCTCTTCATCATAATATATTGCATCATCATAATCTTTTGCACTTACTGGATCTATAGTGCAAAAATCAAGATTTGTCAAGTCTGTTCTATTTGTAGTATCTAGTTTTTCAAATTCTAAAGATTCCATAGAATCTAATCTATAAAATTCATTATAAAGATATAAAGATATTTTTTCATCTATTGAGGCATCAGCAATATTTCCAAACACTTTTATAATTTTTCCATCTTCAAAAAGCACTACATCGCCATCTCTATTATTAACAGTTTCACAGTCAATAAATGCATTTTCTTTTATTGTATAAAGATTATGTTCTTTTACATAACAAAGTATACTATGATTTGACCTTTCTAATATCTGGGTAACTTTTGCTTTTGTTTTTCCTTTTGGATTGAAAAGAACTTGTACTAAAACAATATCATGATTATAGGCACCATTTAAGTTTTCACGATCTATATAGATTTTTTGAGAACTGTTATTTGGAAGATTGAGTATAGCATCATGATTGATAAGAATTATTGTTCCGATTTTGTATTTACTGTTTAAAATATATTTGTCATCTACTAGTTTCACAATAGGTTTTGTTTGCTCTTCATATATTTTTTTTAAATAATCCAAATGGTTTCCTTAACTCTTTATTTTTATAATGATACCCAAATTATGTTAATCTTTCAGCTAGTTCAATAGATTGTTTCGATATAATCGCGAAATCAATATAAGAAAAGGAATTAACATGGCATTAAATGTTTATTATGACAAAGATTGTAATATCGACTTAATCAAATCAAAAAAAGTAGCAATGATAGGTTTTGGATCACAAGGTCACGCACACGCAGAAAACTTAAGAGATAGTGGAGTTGAAGTATGTGTAGGTTTAAGAGAAGGTGGTTCTTCTTGGGCAAAAGCTGTTGCTAAAGGTTTTGAAACATTAACTGTAGCTGAGGCATCTGCAGCAGCTGATGTAGTTATGATTTTATTACCAGATGAAAACCAAGCTGAAATTTATAAAAATGAAATTGAGCCAAACTTAAAACAAGGTGCAACTATTGCATTTGGACATGGATTTAATATTCATTACGGAAGAATTGCTCCAAGAAAAGATATCAATGTAACTATGATAGCACCAAAAGCTCCAGGTCACACAGTAAGAAGTGAGTTTGTAAGAGGTGGAGGTATTCCAGATCTTATCGCTGTTGGTCAAAATCCAAGTGGAACTACAAAAGAGTTAGCACTTTCTTATGCATCAGCTATTGGTGGAGGAAGAACTGCTATTATTGAAACAACTTTCAAAGATGAAACAGAAACTGACCTTTTCGGTGAGCAAGCAGTTCTTTGTGGTGGAACAGCTGCATTAGTTCAAGCTGGTTTTGAAACTTTAACAGAAGCTGGTTATGCTCCTGAATTAGCATATTTTGAATGTTTACACGAACTTAAACTTATCGTTGATTTAATGTTCGAAGGTGGTATTGCTGATATGAGATACTCTATTTCAAATACTGCTGAGTATGGAGATTATGTATCTGGTAAAAGAGTTATTAATGCACAATCTAAACAAGCTATGAAAGATATCTTAAAAGAGATTCAAGATGGAAGATTTGCAAAAGATTTTATACTTGAAGGTCAAGCTGGATACCCAAGAATGAATGCAGAAAGAAACAATGATAAAGAGATGTTAATTACAAAAACTGGTAATAAACTTAGAGCAATGATGCCTTGGATTGCTTCAAATAAAATAGTTAATCAAGAGACTAACTAAATTTTAAAACTATAGGGAGACCTATAGTTTTAAGTATATTTTATGAAAAAAAGAATACATAAAAAACCTCCTCGAAGATTAAAATCTAAGAAAAAATCTTACCAAAAACTTATAACAATACTAATTACTATTGCACTTACTATTCTCCTAGCATCATTAATAGGGGCATATTTATTTATTGACAAAAAAGAGATAATTGTAGATATACAACAAGAAAAACAAACACAAACAGAAGAAAATAAAAAACTTATAACATTTGAAGAAAAAACAAAAGCATTAGAGATTGAATATGCAAATAATGCTGATAATAATACATATATAGAAAAAAAAGAACAAAAAGTTGAACAACCTAAGTTTCACTTTGAAGAACCTGATTATGGAGATGTTGGAGATAGTCAACATCCACAAATACAACAGCCAGAACCTACAAAAGAAGATATATCAAAAATCATAGAAAAACCAGAAAGTATTACTTTACCACAAGATAAAGAAAAAATTTATAAACCAAAACTAGCAATTATAATAGATGATGTAACAACTAAAGCACAAGTTGATAAAATATTAAATTTGGGATATATCGCCAATATGGCTTTTCTTCCACCAACAGAAGGACATCCAAATTCAGCAAGAATAACAAGAAAATTGAATAACTATATGATACATTTGCCTCTACAAGCAAGTAATTTTAAATTTGAAGAAGAAAATACATTACATATTACAGATACTTTAGAAACTATAGAAAACAGGATTATTCAGTTGAAAAAACTATATCCAAAAGCAACATTTTTAAATAATCATACAGGAAGTAAGTTTACTGCAAATCAAATTGCTATGGATAAGTTATTTCAAATTTTAAAAAAATATAACTATACTTTTGTAGATAGTAGAACAACAGCAAAATCAGTAGCTGCGGAATCTGCCAATAAATACGGGGTAAGAATGTTAAGTCGAAATATATTTCTTGATAATAATAAAGATAAAAAATATATTCAGAATCAACTCAAAAAAGCTATAAAAACAGCACAAAAATTTGGTACTGCTATTGCTATAGGACATCCATATAATATTACACTTGAAACACTAAAAGATTCTCAACAACTTTTAAAAGGATTAGATTTAGTATATATTAATCAGTTATGATATAAATATATTGCAATTTGAAATCTTTTTTAGGATAGTATTTAATTTGTGATACACTTGTATTATGAATAATATACAACAATTAACTTTTACAGTTCCAGAACTAGAAAATATGAAAAAATATCCCAAAGAGATATTTTATATAGGAAACCTAGAACTTCTAAAAAGAAAAAAAGTTTCCATAGTAGGAAGTCGTCGTCCTACACCTTATACAAAACAATACACAAATGATATAGCGAAAAAATTATCTCAACATAATATTGTAGTAGTAAGTGGTGCTGCCATGGGTGTTGATGCTATTGCTCATATATCAGCTGGTGCAAAGAACACAATAGGAGTTGCAGGTAATGGTTTGGATATTCGATATCCGACGATAAATTATAGACTTATCCAAGACATCGAACAACAAGGTTTAATGCTAAGTCAATTTAAACCCCAGACACCTTCTATTCATTATAATTTTCCAATACGTAATGAATTTGTAGTAGCTTTAGGAGATATACTTATTGTTACTCAAGCAGATATTGATAGTGGGACGATGAGAAGTGTTGAGTATGCGCTTAAGATGGAAAAAGAGATTTATGTATTACCCCATAGAATTGGAGAGAGTGAAGGGACAAATAAACTTCTAGAAAACAATCAAGCAAAAGCTATATATGATATAGACAAGTTTATAAATAGTATTTGCATCTGTACTGATGAGTGTGGAGTTGAAGATGATTTTTTACTCTATTGTAAAAAAAACCCCACCTATGATGAAGCGATGGAAAAATATCCAAGTGAAGTTTTTGAATATGAGTTAAGTGGAAGAATTAAAGTTGAAAATGGATTGGTAAGTGTAGTTTAGTTTACCTCTACTACACTTACTTCTAATGATTTAAATAAAGCTGTTTTTGTATTTACATCGCTCTCATCACCAAAGATATAGTTCATATGAGATTTTGCATGATGAAAACTACAAAAGAGCGTTTGTGGTTTAATAGTTTTTACAAATTTTATACTAAGAGGTTTTGTCTCTCCATGTATTGTTTTTAGAATTACTTTTTCTGATTTGATTTTATCTTTATCTTCAATACTTGCTAAAATAGTATCTTCACTATGTTTTTCAAAAAGTTTTTCTGTCTCTTTTGTTTGTGCTGCATTGTTATAGTGAATAAGGTTTCTTCCTGTTGTGAGATAAAAAGTATCGAATTTTTCACCTTCAATAAGTTTTTTTACCTGACCTCGTAGTTGGTAACCATTGTATTTAAAAGTTCCAAGACCATCTGGTGTATTAAAACTTTCAAGATGAAGTATAGGAGTATCATCTTTTGCAACTGGCCATTGCATCCCTTTACTTCTATGTTTCATAAGTTTATGGTAACTAGCTCCACCATATCTATAAGGAGCTTCGATTCTTACTTGTTCCCATACATCTTCACTTGATTTAAAGAGGAACTCCCCTTTGATTTTGTTTTCAATATCTCTTAAAACTTGCCAATCATCTGGTAAATTGTTTTCTACAAGTGGTTGTGATAAGTGCAATCTTCTCATCGCATTTACATAAACACCAGTTTTTTCATAAGCTGACTTTACTCCAAAAACTATGTCTGATTTTTTAGCTATCTCATTCATAAACAAATCTTGAGTAATAATCAGTTCTAAATTTTCTAAAGCTTTATTGATTTTATTAAGATTAGGATGGATATGTGCTGTGTCTTCTCCCATAACTAACATTGCCTTTATTTTATTATCTAACATTGCATCAATTAAATCAGGAGTTTTTAACCCTTCTTCTTTTGGTTTTTGATAATCAGGAGCATAATAAGGAAGACAACCCATATCACAGGTTCCTTGAACATTGTTTTGCCCTCTTAAAGGCATAAGTCCAGCACCAGTTTTCCCAATATTTCCAGTCATAAGTGCTAGATTTACCATAGCCATAACAGCATAACTACCATCAATATTTTCTGTGATTCCTAATCCCCAAAAAATCATCGATTTTGAAGTTGCATATTTTCTAGCAATTGCAGGTATTTGGTCGGCTAGTTCTTCATATCCTTTTATATTTCTAAAATACTCTGGATTTGCTTTTTCATCATTTAATATTGAGTTTTTATATGCTTCAAATTCTTTTGTTCTTGCATCAATAAACTCTTGATTGTAAAGTTTTTCATTGAGTATTACATAAGCAATTGCATTTAAAAATAAAAGGTTTGATTCATATGGAAGAACAACAGTATCTGTTGCAAATTTGCTTAACTGAATTTGTCTTACATCACATACAACTAGTTCACTTGTTTTTGCTCGTGCTGCTTCTATCATACGATTTGCTACAATTGGATGCGCTTCTGTTGTATTTGAACCAATCACAAGCATAAATTCTGTTTTAAAAATATCATCATAAGGATTAGTAGCAGCACCTTCTCCAATAGTTGCTGCCATTCCATTTAAACTTGGTGCGTGACAAACTCTAGCACAGTTATCAATATGTGGAGATTCCATAGTCTCTCTTGTGAATTTTTGAAGTAAAAATCCACTTTCACAAGAGGTTCTAGCACCTCCTGTGGCACAAAAAGAGTGTCTTCCGTAAGTATCTTTTATTTGACCAAGTTTCCAAGCTGCAATTGAGGTTGCTAATTCATAATTTGATTCATACCATTCCTCATTAATAGATGATAACGTATGTGTTCTTGCTTTTAACTCTTGTGGAAAATCTTCAAGATTTTTTTCAATAAATGATTTTTTGATTCTTGTATTTCGTATTCTATTATCTGATGCAACAAAATCAAAACCATATTTTCCTTTGATACAAAGTTTTCCTCGGCTTACATATCCATCACTTTGGGCATATATTTTTAATATTTTATTATCCTCAACTTGTGCTGTTATATCACATCCAACACCACAATAAGTACAAACACTTCCTATATCATGAACCATATCAACCACCACCTACAAATTGCAATAATTCTAATTTATCATCTTCTTTTGGGGTATAGTTACTCCAATTTTCTTTTTTCACTATTTCCATATTTACAGCACATGCCATAACTTTGTCTTTAATCATCAATTTATCAATGATTTGTTCTAGGGTAAAATTATCATCAAAAGATTTATTTTCACCATTAATTATCAAATTCATTCTTCACCTTTCCTAAAACTTGCCATTTTAAACCTATCACCCATTCCTATAGGATTGAGAAGCGTTTTTACTTTATTTGCTTCACTAAGATAAGTGTCTTCATCTACATTTTTATGTAATATTTCAAGAAGTTCAATAATACCAAAATTTACAAGTGCTTTCAACTGAGTCTCATAACTTAAATTTGTTGCACCAGCTTTTTTAAAGCTGTCAATTATATGTGAAAAGTTTACATCATAAGTGATATCACTTTTTTTATATAAATCTTTTAATTGTATACTTTCATCAAATAAAGGATATACATTATGTTTTTCATATATTCTACAAGAAAAGTCATTTCTTGGATATTTTTCCCCATAATCAAAAGTGACAAATTCAAATTTTTTTATATTTGTGCACATCTGTTGTGCAAACTCTTCAATTCCTCTAGATACTTCACCTTTAGTAACTTTATATGTATGACAATAGTTTTTTAAAAACTCATCATTATTATCTATAAATTGTATAGTGTCATTTTCTACAACACCATATTGTAAAGTATTTTTATCATTTGTATAAACTAAATCACAAGGAAAGGCATCAAATATTTCATTGGCTATTATAAATGCTTCAGTTTCTTGAACTTCACTAATATCTTTATAATGGATAAGTTGTATCTCATCTCCAAAACATTGTTGAAAGTACTCCTGTTGTTTGATTCTTAAGTGTTCATATCTTTCAACAATAGCAAATTTGAGTGTTTTGATAAGTATTGGATTTAATGTAAATATAAATTGAATCATATCAGAAAGTAAATATCCATGATGAGCACCAATTTCAATTATGGTCGCATTTTTACTTAGAAATCCTTCTTCAATAATATCTACAACTCTTTTACCTATAGTCCCTCCAAAGAAGCGACTTGTACTTACAGCAGTATAAAAGTCTCCCTCTTTTCCTATCGTTTTATAGTTTGAATAGTATCCATCTTTTGAATAAAGCCAATCTTGGAAATATTGACTAAATGTAATCAGTTTATCCATATTAACTTTGTATTCTTGAATAAATATCTAAAAGTTCTATTTGTATATCAATCTTTAAACTTTTAACATCTAAAGCTTTTATTTTTTTAGAGTTTTCCATAGTTTGAACATCGGAGATAGTTTTCATACCTACACTTAATTGTTCTTCAAGTTGTGTTAGAAGAGAATTGTAAAGCTCTACATTGTTTTTTGCAATTACAATTTTTTTATTCAAACCAGTAATTTTTGCTAAAGAGTTTTTATAAATTGATATCTCTTCTTTTCGTTTATCTTCAAGAGCAAGTTTTTTTTGTAAATATGCTATTTTATTACTTTGAATATCGTATGAAAATCTTACATCTAGGGGAATTGTGATATTAAATCCAACATTTGTTGTTCCCTCTTTTGTTAAAGCTGGATTATTGTCTGTATCATGATACTTCGTATAATCCGTTGTAAAATTAACAGTTGGAAGATATGAAGAGGTAACCATGTTTTTCATCCAATAAGAAGTTTCTATATCTTCTTGAGCTTTTTTAATATAGATATTATTTTCAATAAAATTATCATTTGTAATCATTGTAAAAATAGGAAGTTCTAACTCCTCATATTTTTTGTCTGAGATATTTGATAAACTATTGATTAGTTCTGTTTTTTGGTATTCTAAATCAATTAATGTATTTTCGTTTGTATTTGCTTCAATAATTGCATTGTCTAAAAATGAAGTATCAAGTATTCCATTTAAAACTTGTTCTTTTTTTCTTTGTACATCAAGTTTTGCATTATCAATTAAAAGTTTTTGTTTATCTATAGAAATGTCAATTTTTTTGATTTGATATAATAGATTAATTACTTGTTTTATAAGCTCTTTTTTTTGTGTATCAATATCTGTATTTGAATATCTTTCTACACTTGAAGCATATTTTATAGCAGAATAAATTCCTCCACTTTTAAAAATAGGCTGAGATACACTAATTAAGGATTTTGCAGTATTGTAATCTTCACCATCATTATAAATATATTTATAAGTAATGGGATTTATCCAATCTTGTTTTAACTTACTACTATCTTCGATAGTTTTTTCATATGAATAGTTTAGGATATCTTTTTTTGTTTGAGATAAAAACTCTTCATTTCCTACAACAGTTGTGGTACAAAATATGCTTGCAAGTAGTAGTGAATTAGATAGTTTTTTCAACAGCTTTCTCCAATCTTATAAAACCTTCATCAATTTCTGATTTTGTTATAGTAAGTGGTGGTAAAAATCTTAATGTATTCTTCCCCGCTTTTAATACAAGGACACCACTATTAAAAGCTTTTTGTATAACATCCATAAGAGTATCTTTATCTTTTGCTCTTAAACCTCTCATAAGTCCAAGCCCTACCATATCAGTAAAGATATCTGTATGATTTTCATAAAAAGCTTTTAGCTTCTCTTCAAAATATATCATTGTTTCATCTAAATTACCACTATTTTTAAGCTCATCTAAAATACTACAAGCTTCAAGAGCTGAAGCTGTACTTAAATAGTTTCCACCAAAAGTACTTCCATGATCTCCAGGAGAAAAGATATCTTTATGTGTTGTCATAACTACACCAATAGGAACACCACTACCAACACCTTTAGCCATAGTGATGATGTCTGGTGTTATGTCATATAAGTTAGATGCTAAAAATTCCCCAGTTCTAAATGCACCAGTTTGTACTTCATCTATAATAAGTAAAATATTATTTTCTTTTAAATATTTTGCTAGTTTTTGTACCTCTTCTTTTGGTAATGGTTGAACACCACCTTCCCCTTGTACAAGTTCTATCATAACAGCAACAGTTTCATTATCTATAGAGTTATAAACATCATTAATACTTGCATTGTATGAGAAACCTTCTGGATAAGGTGTAAAGTTATCAGTATGCATATCTCCTTGACCTGTTGCTTTAACAGTTGTTATTGTTCTTCCGTGAAATGAATGTTCTAATGTAATAACTTTATATTTTTTATTATCAAATTTTGTTTTACCATATTTTCTAGCTATTTTTATAGCACCTTCATTTGCCTCAGCACCACTATTAGCAAAAAACATAGCAACATCATAACCACTAAGTTGTGCAATTTTTTGTGCTAGTTTTGCTTGAGGTTCTATAACATAAAGATTTGAGATATGTGTAATGTTTTTTACTTGATTACAAATAGCATTAGCAATTCTTTCATTTCCATGCCCACATGAAACAACACCTATACCACTTGTAAAGTCAATAAAGTCTTTTCCATCATCACTATATAATGTAGCGTTAACACCTTTTGTAAAATTAACATAATTTCTTGCATATGTATTTAATACATACGATTTATCAATAGTTTCTAAACTCATTTAAAAATTCCTCTTATATATATAGGTGCAATTATATCAAAAATTTCTGTATATTACTAAAGAAATATTAACGAAGAATTACCCAATAAAAAAGAATTTCAAAATTTCAGCCACACTTAAGCTGTAGCTCTTGACAAAGCCAAAAAATTTTATTATAATTCGCGTCCAATTAAAGTAAGACACTTTAAGAAGAGAGTATAAACGGGTTGTTTAGATTCAATAACTTCAAGAAGAGAGAAAAATTAATTAGGAAAAGTTCTTTAAAAAAAATAATGTTAATAAATAAAATCAAGTTTATTTAAATTACTGAGAAGTAATCTTTATAAACTAGATACAAGAAGAATTAAATATAGAGTAATTTATATTTGATAAACTTCGTCTATAAACTTTATGAGTTTTAGTTTTAAAACTAAAAACAAATAAATATAATTGAATCTTTAAATAGATTCAGTGATTTTTAGGTAAAAACTTAAAAGTCAAGATTAAACAAACCAATAAGTAGAAATGCTTATTTTTATGGAGAGTTTGATCCTGGCTCAGAGTGAACGCTGGCGGCGTGCCTAACACATGCAAGTCGAACGAGAACGGGATTTAGTTTACTAAATTTGTCAGCTAAGTGGCGCACGGGTGAGTAATATATAGTTAACCTGCCTCTAAGAAGGGAATAATTGATGGAAACGTCTTGTAACTCCCTATATGCCTTTAATACAAAAGTATGCAAGGGAAACATTTATGGCTTAGAGATGGGACTGTACAGTATCAGTTAGTTGGTGAGGTAATGGCTCACCAAGACAATGACGCTTAACTGGTTTGAGAGGATGATCAGTCACACTGGAACTGAGACACGGTCCAGACTCCTACGGGAGGCAGCAGTGGGGAATATTGCACAATGGAGGAAACTCTGATGCAGCAACGCCGCGTGGAGGATGACACATTTCGGTGCGTAAACTCCTTTTATATAAGAAGATAATGACGGTATTATATGAATAAGCACCGGCTAACTCCGTGCCAGCAGCCGCGGTAATACGGGGGGTGCAAGCGTTACTCGGAATCACTGGGCGTAAAGAGCATGTAGGCTGGTTTGTAAGTTGGAAGTGAAATCCTATGGCTTAACCATAGAACTGCTTCCAAAACTACTTACCTAGAGTATGGGAGAGGTAGATGGAATTTCTGGTGTAGGGGTAAAATCCGTAGAGATCAGAAGGAATACCGATTGCGAAGGCGATCTACTGGAACATTACTGACGCTCAGATGCGAAAGCGTGGGGAGCAAACAGGATTAGATACCCTGGTAGTCCACGCCCTAAACGATGCACACTAGTTGTTGCGATGCTAGACATTGCAGTAATGCAGTTAACACAGTAAGTGTGCCGCCTGGGGAGTACGGTCGCAAGATTAAAACTCAAAGGAATAGACGGGGACCCGCACAAGCGGTGGAGCATGTGGTTTAATTCGACGATACGCGAAGAACCTTACCTGGCCTTGACATAGAAAGAACTTACTAGAGATAGTTTGGTGCTAGCTTGCTAGAGCTTTCATACAGGTGCTGCACGGCTGTCGTCAGCTCGTGTCGTGAGATGTTGGGTTAAGTCCCGCAACGAGCGCAACCCTCGTGTTTAGTTACTAACAGTTCGGCTGAGGACTCTAGACAGACTGCCTACGCAAGTAGGAGGAAGGTGAGGACGACGTCAAGTCATCATGGCCCTTACGGCCAGGGCTACACACGTGCTACAATGGGGTATACAAAGAGCAGCAATACGGTGACGTGGAGCAAATCTCATAAAATGCCTCCCAGTTCGGATTGTAGTCTGCAACTCGACTACATGAAGTTGGAATCGCTAGTAATCGTAGATCAGCTATGCTACGGTGAATACGTTCCCGGGTCTTGTACTCACCGCCCGTCACACCATGGGAGTTGATTTCATTCGAAGCGGGGATGCTAAAATAGCTACCTTCCACAGTGGAATTAGCGACTAGGGTGAAGTCGTAACAAGGTAACCGTAGGAGAACCTGCGGTTGGATCACCTCCTTTCAAAGATATAACTTAACTATTCGTTTAGTTGAGTTCAATGAATAAAAAGTTATATAATAAGATATAACAAATTGATGTAAAAAATAGTACAACATCGAGACGAAAGTTCTTTAATCTCATAAAGACATCTTGCTATCTAGTTTATAAAGATTATATGAATAATCTTAAAAGAACAGAACATTATTTATTAACAAAGATGTTAAAACATCCTAGTCAATAATGAGAGATCATTATTAACTAAGTATTCATGGGCCTATAGCTCAGCTGGCTAGAGCGCTCGACTGATAATCGTGAGGTCACAGGTTCAAGTCCTGTTAGGCCCACCATGGGGAATTAGCTCAGCTGGGAGAGCGCCTGCCTTGCACGTAGGAGGTCAGCGGTTCGATCCCGCTATTCTCCACCATAGGAAAGAGATACAGAAGAAGTTAAATATTAGTTCTAATTGTAGAATTAATATTTGATTTCAAAAGAGATCAAAGAGTTATTTAAAAACATACTGTTAAAGTCTTTATTTTTCTAAAGAAAATAAAAATACAATTTTAAATATTATTTTATTGAAGTTACATTTAATAAGATAGTAGCTAAAGAATAATCATAACAAAGCAAAAAAGAACTGTATTAGCAATAATACAAATTCTTCTTTAATTTATCAAATAAGCTATTAAGGGCTAATGGTGGATGCCTAGACTATAAGAGGCGATGAAGGACGTACTAGACTGCGATAAGCTACGGGGAACTGTCAAGAAGTTTTGATCCGTAGATTTCCGAATGGGACAACCCAACATACTATGTATGTTACACCTACGGGTGAGCGAACCAAGGGAAGTGAAACATCTCAGTACCTTGAGGAAAAGAAATCAATTGAGATTCTGTTAGTAGCGGCGAGCGAAAACGGATTAGAGCGCCAAGTGATAATATATTAGATAGTAGAAGTAGTTGGAATGCTACGTCATAGAGAGTGAAAGCCTCGTATACGAAATCTTTTATATGGTACTAGACTTGGGAATGAGTAGGTCGGGACACGTGATATCTTGACTGAATATGGGGGGACCACCCTCCAACTCTAAATACTACTTATAGATCGATAGTGCACAAGTACCGTGAGGGAAAGGTGAAAAGTACCCCAGTGAGGGGAGTGAAATAGAACCTGAAACCATTAGCTTACAATCATTCGGAGCCCTATGTTTTATACAGGGTGACGGACTGCCTTTTGCATAATGAGCCTGCGAGTTGTGGTATCTAGCAAGGTTAAGCCAAGTGTGGAGCCGTAGCGAAAGCGAGTGTTAATAGCGCGAATTAGTTAGATGCTGCAGACCCGAAACGAAGTGATCTATCCATGAGCAGGTTGAAGCTGGTGTAAGAGCCAGTGGAGGACCGAACCCGCAGGCGTTGAAAAGTCTTGGGATGACTTGTGGATAGGGGTGAAAGGCCAATCAAACTTCGTGATAGCTGGTTCTCTCCGAAATATATTTAGGTATAGCGTCATGTTATTAGCATATAGGGGTAGAGCACTGAATGGGCTAGGGCTGCTTACCGCGGTACCAAACCCTATCAAACTTCGAATACTATATGTGGAATCATGGCAGTCAGGCGGTGGGTGATAAAATCAATCGTCGAGAGGGGAACAACCCAGACTACCAGCTAAGGTCCCTAAGTCATACTTAAGTGGAAAACGATGTGGAGTTACTGTGACAACCAGGAAGTTGGCTTAGAAGCAGCCATCTTTTAAAGAAAGCGTAACAGCTCACTGGTCTAGTGATTCTGCGCGGAAAATATAACGGGGCTAAAGTATGCACCGAAGCTGTAGATTCTAATTTATTAGAGTGGTAGGAGAGCGTTCTTGTCAGCATTGAAGCCATACCGGTAAGGAGTGGTGGAGCGGCAAGAAGTGAGCATGCAGGCATGAGTAGCGATAATTAAAGTGAGAATCTTTAACGCCGAAAACCCAAGGTTTCCTACGCGATGCTCGTCATCGTAGGGTTAGTCGGGTCCTAAGTCGAGTCCGAAAGGGGTAGACGATGGCAAATAGGTTAATATTCCTATACTTATAATAGAGCGTGATGTGGGGACGCATAGAGTTAATCGAGCTGGCTGATGGAATAGCTGGTCGAAGGACGTAGGTTGTTAAGTAGGCAAATCCGCTTAACATTAGACCGAGATCTTACAGGCCGAACAAGCTCTTCGGAGTGCGTTTGGAATCGATGATACTGTCGTGCCAAGAAAAGCCACTAAGCATATCTATTATAACCCGTACCGTAAACCGACACAGGTAGGTGGGATGAGTATTCTAAGGCGCGTGGAAGAACCCTGGTTAAGGAACTCTGCAAACTAGCACCGTATCTTCGGTAGAAGGTGTGCCTACTAAAGTTTAGTGACTTGCTCACGAAGGCTTATGAGGTTGCAACAAAGAGTCCCTCCCGACTGTTTACCAAAAACACAGCACTTTGCTAACTCGTAAGAGGATGTATAAGGTGTGACGCCTGCCCGGTGCTCGAAGGTTAATTGATGGTGTCAGCGTAAGCGAAGCACTTGATCGAAGCCCGAGTAAACGGCGGCCGTAACTATAACGGTCCTAAGGTAGCGAAATTCCTTGTCGGTTAAATACCGACCTGCATGAATGGCGTAACGAGATGGGAGCTGTCTCAACCAGGGATCCAGTGAAATTGTAGTGGAGGTGAAAATTCCTCCTACCCGCGGAAAGACGGAAAGACCCCGTGCACCTTTACTATAGCTTGACACTGCTATTGGGATATTCATGTGCAGGATAGGTGGGAGACTTTGAAGCTGGGATGCTAATTCCAGTGGAGTCATCCTTGAGATACCACCCTTGAATATTCTGATAGCTAACTGGGATGAGTTATCCTCATTCAGGACAATGTCTGGTGGGTAGTTTGACTGGGGCGGTCGCCTCCTAAAAAGTAACGGAGGCTTACAAAGGTTGGCTCAATCCGGTTGGAAATCGGATGTTGAGTATAATGGCATAAGCCAGCCTGACTGTGAGACAGACAAGTCGAGCAGAGACGAAAGTCGGTCATAGTGATCCGGTGGTTCTGTGTGGAAGGGCCATCGCTCAAAGGATAAAAGGTACGCCGGGGATAACAGGCTGATCTCCCCCAAGAGCTCACATCGACGGGGAGGTTTGGCACCTCGATGTCGGCTCATCGCATCCTGGGGCTGAAGCAGGTCCCAAGGGTATGGCTGTTCGCCATTTAAAGCGGTACGCGAGCTGGGTTCAGAACGTCGTGAGACAGTTCGGTCCCTATCTTCCGTGGGCGTAGGAAAGTTGAGGAGATTTGCCCCTAGTACGAGAGGACCGGGGTGAACGTACCACTAGTGTACCAATTGTTCTGCCAAGGGCATCGTTGGGTAGCTACGTACGGATGAGATAAGCGCTGAAAGCATCTAAGCACGAAGCCAACTCCAAGATTAACTTTCCCTGAAGGTCCCAGCAAGACTAGCTGGTTGATAGGATAGATGTGTAAGTGCAGTAATGCATTTAGCTGACTATTACTAATAGACCGTTTGGCTTATTTATAAGATTATCTTTAGTTTACTATCTTATTAAATGTAATAAGATATATTTAGAATGTATTTTTACTTTAGAACAAAGACTTTAACTGTATTACTTTATACACAACTTTTAAATGAGACATTTTAAATGTTGGTGGTTATAGAGGAGAGGAAATACCCAGCCCCATTTCGAACCTGGTAGTCAAGCTCTCCATCGCCGATAATACTGCCGGGTCCCCTGGTGGAAACGTAGGTCGCTGCCAACTTTTAAGGTGTCTCTTTTTTTTGCCTTTCTTTTTTTAGGAAGCTCTTATGCTTCTTATTATATTTCTTCTTTTATTGCTTTTTTATCTTCTTATATTTTACTCTTTTATTGTCAAATTAAGTTATAATAGTCATATTAATTTAGAGTATGGAGACTATATGATTTATAATTTTTGGAAAGATTATGAAGAGTTACTTTCTTATGATCAAGCATCACTTTTGGATTATCGACTAGATAATATTGCAATTAAGTTAAATGATTTTTTTCAAAGATTAATTATTGGCAATATAAAAAAGAAAGATATCAAATGCTATCTGGCAGGTTCTTGTATAAAATCAGATAGATTTATGGACTTAGATTTGTTTTTCACATCGAATGAAGATAGATTATTATTAAATGATGCTATGAATAAAGATTATTTTGAATATGAGAATAATTCATTTACTTATAGATATAAAAATGATATTTATCAATTAGTTTATAGAGAAAGATTTAAAGGAGCAACTCTCAAAGAACTTGTAGATGGTTTTGATTTTGATTCGACAAAGATAGCTTTTGAATGTAATTATAATACAAAAAAAAGATTATTTACTATTGTTAAATGTGATATGAGAATGGAGTTTGTTAATTATATAAATACTAGATCAAATAATCTTTCAAAAGTAAGTTTAAATCCTTTTGTATCGTTACAGAGGGCTATTTATTTTTTAAAAAGAGGAGATGATGTACCTTATAATGTGTTTTTACAAATATGTTCAAAAATAGCTGATTTAAAAATTGAGAATAATGAAGATGTATCTGCACACTTTAAGAATTTACAGGGAAATCCAAATAAATTAATGAATATTAAAGATGCAATTACACACTATATAGAAGAGCATAAAGAAGGGCACTAAATATTAAAATATTTAGCCTCTTTATTTGGTACAACTATTGCTACAGTACTTTGTTCTGGATGAATTTGAAATGTTTCACTTAATTCAACACCAAATTCTTCTGGTTTAAGTAAATCAAATATTGTTCTATTCATAGCAAGGTCTGGACAAGCAGCATATCCAGGAGAGTATCTACATCCTTGGTAGCCTTTCATAACTACATCTTTTAGTGTTGGTTTTTCAGTTTGAGCTATGTTTAAATCTAATCTTATTTGTTTATGTACAACTTCTGCTAATGCTTCAGCTAATTCAACTCCAAGACCATGTACATTATAATATTTAGCAAACTCACCTTTATCATAAATATCTTTCTCATAGTCTGTTATTTTAAGACCAGAACTTACAAAAGTAAATCCTACTACATCAAAATCATTTGTTTTAAAATAATCAGCTAAACATCTATGTGGAGATTTTCCTTGTCTAGGGAAATCAAATGTAGCAATAATATTTTCTTTTTCATTATCATAAATTTCTAAAACTGTATCATTAGCTTTACAAGGAAAGTAACCATAAAGTGCAATAGGTGCAAAAATACCTTTATCTAAAAATTCATCTTTGAGATTTTCATAAATAGGTTTTACCATATCATTTTCATGAGCTATAAATTCTTCTGGAGACATTTTTCCCTTTTTATATCCCCATCTTTGTCTAAATAGTACTCTATGATTTATCCACTCAAAAGCTAAAGAGGGGTCAAAATCTTTTGACATATCTCTTCTTCCCCAAAATGGTGGAGTAAAATTATGTTTATTTTCTAAAAGTAATGGGGTATGAAGATCACTATTAAACTCAACTTTTTCCTCTTTTTGTAGAGACTCATCCATCACAATTAAATCAGCAGCCATATTTGTATCTAAATCTGCTCCAGTTTGGAGTTGCTTTTCAATTCTTTGCATTGCTACAACTCCATCAAAGGCATCTCGTGCATAAAAGATTGCTCCATCATAAATAGGTCTACAAAAATCATCTACAAACGCTTTTGTAAGAGCAGCACCTCCAAGGATAACTGGAAGTTTAATATTTTGGTTTTGTAACTCTTCTAGGTTTGCTTTCATTTCATTTGTTGATTTTACAAGAAGCCCACTCATACCTATTGCATGCGCATTGTGTTTTTTAGATTCTTCTATGAAACTTTCTATATTGGCTTTAATACCAATATTGATAACTTTAAAACCATTGTTTGATAATATTATATCAACTAAATTTTTCCCAACATCATGAACATCCCCTTTTACAGTTCCAAGAACCAAAGTTGTTTCACTCTCTTTTTCAATTTTTGGTAAAAATGGATTAAGCTGATCTACACATGCTTTCATGGTTTCTGCACTTTGAAGTACAAAAGGAAGTTGCATAACACCACTTCCAAAAAGTTCTCCAATCTCTTTCATTCCCTCAATAAGCCACTCATTTACAATAAGTTCAGGGGGTACATTGTCTTTGAGCTGAATAGCAAGTGGAAGAAGTCTCTCTTTATCTCCATCTTTTAAAAGTTGGATAACTTTTTCTTTGTCGCTTAATTTTTCATACTCTTCATCTGTTTGTTGCTCTACTGCACCAACATCACTGAAGTGTTCAATAAAAGCAAAAAGTGGGTCGCCTTTTTCACGACGATTGAAAAGTAAATCTTCACAAGCTTTTATATCCTCTTTACTCATTTTATTCATAGGCAGTAGATGTTTTACATTTACAATAGCACTACTTAATCCAGCTTCTACACAATGATGTAGAAATACACTATTGAGATATACTCTAGCGTGGGTATTAAGTCCAAAAGAGATATTTGATAATCCTAAAGTAGTACTGATTTCAGGGTGCATTGAGGTAAACTCACGTATCGCTTCTATGGTCTCAATACCAGCAGTGTGGTATTCTTCATCTCCACTACCAATAGTAAATACAAGCATATCAAAAACTAAATCACGAGGATTGAGTCCATGGAGATTTACTGCTCTTTGATAGATTCGCTCAGCAATTTCAACTTTTTTCTCTTTTGTTTTTGCCATAGCAACTTCATCGATAACAAGACATACTAAACTTGTACCAAATTTCTTTGCCATTTGACATATCTCATCAAACCTTTCAATTCCGTCTTCAAGGTTTACAGAGTTTAAAATAGGTTTACCACCTATAAGTTTAAGTGCTTTTTCTAAGGCAGGTATTTGTGTTGAATCTGGCATAAGTGGTAACTGAATTTTTTGTGCATATCTAGAAACAACTTCATCCATATCTATTGTTTCATCTCGTCCTGCAAATCCTACACTTACATCTATCACATGAGCCCCAGCTCTCACTTGCTGTTGTCCTACAGTTAAAGTACCTTCAAAATCTTCAGCCTTAAGTAATTCTCTAAATGCTTTACTTCCTGTTGCGTTACTTCTCTCTCCGATTAAAAGTGGCGCTGGATTTTGTTTAAGTTCTACAGTTTGAAAAAGGCTAGCTAAACTGGTAGGGTGACCACCTGTTGGAGTTTTTGGTTGTATATCTTGTACCTCATCTGCTAGGGCTTTGATATGTTGAGGAGTAGTTCCACAACAACCACCGAGAAAACTTACCCCTGCAAAATCTAAAAATGTTTTTTGAATAGTAGCAAATTCATCTGGACCCATTGGATAGAAGGTATATCCACCTTTATTTTGAGGTAGTCCTGCATTGGCATGAATTGAGAGGTATTTATCACTATATTGGCTTAAAACTTCAAGATGTTTTTTTACTTGTTCTGGGCCAGTTCCACAGTTAAATCCAAGAGAGAGAATATCAAAAGGTTCTAAAATAGTAGCAATCGTCTGAGCATCTGTTCCTATAAGCATACTTCCACTTAGTTCTATTGTAACAGATACCATAATTGGGATTTGTGGAGCAAAATCTTGAAGTGCATGAAGTGCTGCTTTTATTTGAAGAGGGTCTTGACAAGTTTCTAGTAAAAATATATCTGCACCACCATCAACTAAACCTCTAGCCATCTCTTTATAACCATCATACATTGTATCATAATCAATATGTCCAAGACTTGGTAATTTTGTCCCAGGTCCAATTGATGCTAATACAAATCTTGGTTTTTCTGGTGTTGAGTATTTATCACATATTTTTTTTACATGTTCACACCCAAGCTTTGAGAGTTCATAACATCTGTGAGACATATCATATTCATCAAGTACCCAAGGCATAGTTCCAAAAGTATTTGTTTTGATTAAATCTGCACCAGCATAAGCATAAGCATTGTGTATTTTTTCTAGGATTTCTGGAGCTGTAGCATTGAGAAGTTCATTACATCCTTCTTGTGAAATTCCTTTGTCATCAATCCAAGCTTCATCTGGAACTTTATATGTTTGAAGCTGTGTACCCATAGCACCATCAATAATTAATGGTTTTTTCTTTATTAATTCTAGTATTTGTTTTTTTATCATAGTCCTAACTTATGAAATTTACAAGTATCATCCCTGCAAATTTTTGATTTTTATAAAATTCAATTCTATAAATATTTCCATTTTTTTCTATGGAATATCTTTGCATGAACATATCTTTTGATATTTTTTTATCAGTTTCAATTCCTGAAGAATTTGTATACCCAATAACATTAACTCGAAATTGTTTTTCATCAACAACTAAAAAATCTTTTTTGACATTTATTGTATCTCCAAATTTGATTTTTTTCATTTGATTGTCTATATTCATTGTGATTTCTGTATCAAAATTTAAATGTTCAGTATAATCTGCAACTAGTTGTGTTAATCTTCTATTTCCATAATAGATTGAGTATATATTATCGTTTTTAATAATTTTTATCAAAGGATTACTTGGTAAGTATGTAACCACTCCATCTTTTTTAACTGGAAAATAGTTTTGAATATTTCTTATATCTTTAAGAGGCATTTTTATATTTGTATCATTGAAAGTGATACTAATATCATCATTTAATGCATGTTTTACACCATCAAGTGTTAAAGGAAATTTTCTTTTATATTTTATTCCCATAATATCCATATATTTTTCAATAGCGATTAATTTATAATAAACTCTTTCGTCTACATTTAAACTTTTGCTTGTTTCATGTCCAAAAGCTGCTTTGCCATGAGTTACAGCAAAATAAGTAAGTGTTTTTGACATCTCTTGTTCTTCTTGAGTTTTGTTAAATCTAGTATGGGTATTTTTTGTTCTATATCTATCTTCTTCTTTTAGGAGAAATTTATTGAGATGATTTACAACCTCTTCTGATATTGAGTATGTATCTGAGTATTTTTCAACATTGTGAAGTATCTCTTGATCAATAACACTACTTTGCCCCCAAGTACGAGGTTGATGCCATTGATCTATATACATAGGTCTATAAAAACCACTCCCATCATGAAGATTTAAAATAAGTTTTACTTGTTCATCTGTAATATATTTTTTTATTCTTTGCACTGTTTCATATTCTGGATCATCTTTAGAGAGTGATGCAAATTTTCTATTCATATCTCCAAATGGTCCACGACTTCTTTTTATAATACTATAAAAGTTGAGATTTGGAACTATCCAAACAGAACCTTTTTGAATATCATAATGTGTAGTCATAAGTGAAGCTGCCATAAATCCACCTGGTTCATCACCTTGTATGCCACCTACAACTAAAAGAGTATTATCATCTTGAATTCCCTTTTTTATAATATCAAACTGAAACTCATTCATATCTTTTACATCTATCTCACAACTTTTTCGTAAAGTTTGTTGCGTTTGCTTCTGTTTGACAATAGATATACTTGGTTGGTCTTTTAAAATAATTTCTTCAACAGGAACTTTTGTTGATGTTATTTCAGGCTGTATAGTTTGCACATATTGTGTTTTGTTTATTGCTTTTGGATTTGTATTCTCTTTTTTACTACATCCATAAAATGAAAATAGTAAAATCAAAAGAACTAAATTTGTGAATTTTATCATTTATATAACCTTTACATGCCAAGGTTCAAAACGTACACCATCTTTATTATTTAGAGTATATCTTATACTGATGTAGTTAAGTTTTCGCATCTTTTCGAACTCTTCTGTTCGTGCAAAATCTGCTGTAAAGTTTTTATCTCCCCAGCCTTTTTTCCCAATATCAAAATCACTAATTGCATGGTATGTGTAAGCTGGAGGTGCAATAATTGAAGAAGCTTTTGTGAGGTTTCCATTGAGAGATTTAACTTTAGATACATAGAGGCTTAATTGTTTTACAACATTTCTTATTCCTGAAGTTAAAACAATACTCTCCCCTACATCTTTTTTAATTCTATTGTAATCTTCTAGGGGTTTTCCTTTAAATAAAAAGTGCCCAGAATAACCTATTTTTACTATGTCTTTTTCAGAGATTGCTTGTGAAATATTTTGAACGGTTTTTTCCCCATAAAAACCAAAGTTGGAAGGGGTCACATAAAAAATTTTCTCAATAAGAGCTATTTCTTGTTTTGTAAATTCACCAATAACCGGATAATTTCTTGCATAGTATAATGCTTCATCAAATGAGATAATATTAAAATTCGCATATCCTACAAAACGTCTCAGTTTTCTTAGTCTATAGTCAAGAGTATATAAAGTATTTAAGTCATTAATATCTAAATTAACTTCATTATTTAAAGTCAAAAAATCTTTCGCAAAAATAGGTGATAGTGTTGATAATAATAAAAAGTGTCTTCTATTCATAGATTGGATTATAGCCTAATTTAACTTCAAAATTAAATTTTCGTAAAATTTATTTTTATCAGGTAAATCTAGGTGTGATTCTCTTTGTTTTTTACCCCAAGTTGGTTCAGGGAAATAACTGTCATTTTTAAATCGTGCTTGAATATGAAAATGTACATGTGGTACATAATTTCCAAATGAAGCAATATTGATTTTATCTGGATTAAAATATGCTAACATCTCTTTTTCACAAATATCTAAAACGCGTAATATTTCCATTTTTGTTTCAGTATCACATTGACTAAATTCTTTTATTGGTTGTTGTGTAAATATTTTTAACCAAGGTATTTCCGAGGCTTCAATCTCAACTCTGATAAGTTCATTTTGATAAAGAATATTTTCCATATTTTATACAACCATTTTTATTCGTTCATGTTTTCCGAGCATATGATAAATCCCTGTTCGATCTTCATCACTATGAACAGTAAGTTCTAAAGAAAAACTTTCAAACTTTCCTTTTGTACTTTTTTTTGATGGTTTTATTTTATGCTCTCTATCTGCTAAAATCTCTTTTACAATTGGATTGATGTTATGTTCACTTAAAATTACAATTTTATATTCCCAACTACATGGGTAATCTAGTTTTACTTTATGTTGATTTAAATCTATCATTATTTATTCTCCTTATCTATTAAAATCTCCAGATTTTCCACCACTTTTATGTTCAAGTTGTACATTTGATATTATCATACCTTTATCAATGGCTTTCACCATATCATAAATAGTAAGTAATCCTATAGATACTCCTGTTAGTGCTTCCATCTCTACACCTGTTTGTCCTTTTAATTTTGCTGTAACTGTTAGTTTAAATCCTGGCAACTCATCTAATTGTTCTACATCACAATTAATACCTGTTAGTAGTAGTGGATGGCACATAGGAATAAGTTCAGGTGTTTTTTTTGTTCCCATAATTGCTGCAACTACTGCTGTTTGTATTACAGGTCCTTTTTTATTTTGATTTGATATTACATTAGCAAATGCTTCGTTACTCATTGTTATAATTCCACTAGCAACTGCTACTCTTGTAGTATCCTCTTTAGAAGATACATCTACCATCTTTGGTCTATGGTTTTGGTCTAAATGGGTTAGGTTTTCCACTAAAATCCTTTGTAATATTTAATAATTATATTATACTTAAAGTATTATTAAGACAAATTTATATACAATTCGCCTCTTAGAAAAAAGCAATAGTGAGCCAAAGAGCCATTAAATCTATGCAAGAAAGTGGGTGATTGAACAATGCCAGGTATAAAAGTAAAAGAAAACGAATCTTTCGAAGAAGCGTATAGAAGATTTAAAAAACAATGTGATAGAAGCTTAATCGTTACAGAAACAAGAGCAAGAAGATATTTTGAATCTAATCCTGAAAAGAAAAAGAAACAAAAAATCAATGCAAGAAAGAAAATGCTTAAAAAACTTTATATGTTAAGAAGATACGAGTCTAGACTGTAATCTTTTTAATTTTATAATATTAAAAAAGGTAAAAGATTTTTCTTTTATCTTTTTTTATCTATAATTACATAACACAAATGCGTCTATGGCTTAACTGGATATAGCACTGGGTTTCGGCCCCGGCGGTTGTGGGTTCGAATCCTACTAGGCGTACCATATAAAAACCTCGATAAAATTTATTCTGTAGAGAATAGTTTTATCGAGGTTTTTTTATTTTTACTAATTTAAGCAAAGAACCTATATTATTTCATAAATAACTAGGAACAATAATCGGTGATACTTTCAAAAAATAAACAAACCATACTTTTAGTTTTAATAGCTTTTATTTTTAGTTTCTCATTACGACTTATTTGGATATATCAGTTTAGTGCCTATGAACAGTTTAAGTTTAATGGTCAGTTTATGATAAATACTAATGATGGTTACTATTGGGCAGAAGGTGCCAGAGATATTTTAAGTGGAAGTCAAAATATCAATGAAAACTCTCCTATCCAAAGTGCAACATCACAATTAACAGCTTTAATAGCTAAGATTCTTCCTTTGAGTTTTGAATCTATTATATTTTATATACCTGCATTTTTTGCTTCACTTATTGTTATACCGATTATACTTATAGGTAAAAATCTTGGGAAAGTTGAAGTTGGTTTTATAGCAGCTTTACTTTCAAGTATTGCTTTGAGTTATTATAATCGTACTATGATAGGATACTATGACACTGATTTTTTAAATATCGTATTTCCAACTATTTTACTTTGGTCGTTGGTTTTGGCTTTACGAACTCAAGAGGAAAAATATCTTTTATTTACAGCATTAGATATTATTGCTTATAGATGGTGGTATCCACAAAGTTATAGTTTGGAGTTTGCATTTTTTGGACTTATATTGGCTTATGCAATCTATCAATATATAAAAAAAGAGTCTTATCAATTTAATCTGATTCTTTTAACATTTATATTGTTTGCAATGATGGGACTTGATGGGTATCTTCGATTTATTATTGTAGTTGGATTGTTTATATTATTAAAATTGAAAGAAAAAATATTTCAAAAAAATATTTACCTTTTTTTTATAATAGCAATTATAGTTTTTATTGTAAGTGGGGGATTGGACCCTATTTTAGGACAATTAAAAAACTACGTTTTTAAAGAAAGCATATCTGTTATAAGTGATGATTTACAATTGCATTTTTATACCGTAATGCAAACTGTACGAGAAGCGAGTGGAATATCTTTTAAAGTTTTGTCAGAGCGAATTAGTGGACATATTATAACTTTTATTGTGGGTATCATTGGCTATATATGGTTACTATCTCGTTATCCTATTATGCTTTTATCTCTACCTATGGTTGGGCTTGGTCTTTTGTCTTATAGTAGTGGATTAAGATTTACTATATATGCCGTGCCAGTCATAGCTTTAGGTGTGGGATTTTTTATAATACAAATTGCAAGTTTTTTGCAAAATAAAACACAGAGATACACTGCAATAGTTCTATTAACTAGTTTAGTATTATTACCTAATATTAACCATATTATCAAATATAAAGTACCTACAGTTTTTATAAAAGATGAAGTAGCAGTTTTGGATAGTTTAAAACAAATTGCATCTCGAGACGACTATGTTGTTTCATGGTGGGATTATGGTTATCCAATTAGATATTATAGTGATACTAAAACATTAAGTGATGGTGGAAAACATAGTGGAGCTGTAAATTTCCCTATTAGTTTTGCTTTGACTCATCCACAAGAACAATCAGCAAAAATTTTAAGATTGGAAGTTGAATATACAGAAAATAGATCACAAACTCTACCTCAAAAAACAAATATAGCTAATATGACTTTCGATTATGGATTTAAAGATACCAATGATTTTTTGGAAGCTTTAGGATATGATGTGAAATTGCCACAAAAAACGAGAGATATTTATCTGTATCTTCCAAATCAAATGATGGGAATATATACAACTATTAATACATTTTCAAATATTGATTTAATGTCAGGGGAAAAAGGGATTGAGCCTCTTTTTTATTTTTTCGATACTTTTAAAGAATATAATAATTCTATAGATTTAGGAAATGACATACAAGTGAATAAACTCAATGGAACTTTACAAATCAATGGCAAAAGCTATTCAATAAATAATTTTGTAACAACATTTTATGATAAAAATAATAAATTACAAATTCAAAAAACAGTAATCGATAATCAATCAGATATTAATCTTATTTATATGAGTAATTATGATCAGTTTTTAATATTAAACAATAGTGAGTACAATTCTACTTATGTACAATTATTTGTATTGGAAAATTATAATACAAAATTTTTTGAGCCAATTATTTTGACTCCACTTGCAAAAGTTTATAAGTTAAAGGTGTAATAATGTGTGGAATTGTTGGTACAAATTATAATTTTTCTGTAGATTTTGATTTAATAACAAACTTGATGAAAAATAGAGGACCTGATAATACTTCTGTAAAACAAATTAAAAATAACTTTTTTGGACATACACGACTTAGTATCATTGATCTTGATGTAGAAGCAAATCAGCCTATGATTTTTGATGATATTCTTATCGTTTTTAACGGTGAAATTTATAATTATGATGAATTAAAAGTAAGTGAAAAGCTAGAATGTAAAACTTCAAGTGATACAGAAGTTTTAATCAGGCTTTATCAAAAGTATGATGTGGAGTTTTTAAATCTTCTTAATGGTGCATTTAGTTTTTGTATTTATGATATTTCTAAAGACAAATTTTTCTGTGCTCGTGATAGATATGGAAAGAAACCATTTTTTTATTATGAAAAAGATGGTAAGTTTATTTTTTCTAGCATGATAAAACCTATTATTAAATTATTAGACTACACACCAAAACTCAATAAAATAGCCCTTTCTCAATATTTACAATATTTTACACCATTGGCTCCATATACTTTTTATCAAGATATATATAAGTTAGATAAAAGTAGTTATTTATTGTATGAAAATGGAAAATTAAGTATAAAAAAATACTATAAAATTAAAACATATAAATCTATAAAAGATGAGAATAGGGCTTTAGAAACTATTGAAGAATTATTAGTAGACAGTGTAAAACAAAGACTAAAAAGTGATGTTGAGGTTGGAACATTACTCAGTGGAGGTATTGATAGCTCTTTGATATCAACTATTTATTCACAACACACAAATCACCAAATAAACACATTTAGTGTAGGATACAAAACCAATAAAAAGTATTGTGAACTTTCTTATGCCTCTTTAGTTGCCAAAAATATCAAGAGTAACCACACAGCTATTGAAATAGGACAGAGAGATTTTATTGAAAGCTTAGATGAGGTATTTGAAAATCTTGAAGAACCACATGCTGATCCTGCTAGTATTCCTCTTTTGCATTTAACAAAAAAAATACATCATGATGGAATAAAAACAGTTTTAAGCGGAGAGGGAAGTGATGAACTTTTTTTAGGATATGATAATTATGCTAAGTTTTTGAAATATTATAGATTTAGTGAAACATTAAGCGATGAACAAAACCTTTTTATAAATGATATTATTGGCGCATTGCAAACTAATACAAAAGAATCTGAATATTTAAGAAGAGTAATTAAAAAAGAGAATATTTATAATAGTTTTGGAGAAATATTCACACAAACACAAAGAAAAAAACTTTTAACTTCAGTGGCCACTTTCAAAACAGAAAATCCAAAACAAGACCCTGTTGATTGGATGAGTTATATAGATATGAAAATTTGGTTAGGGGAAGCACTTTTAAGTAAAGTTGATAAAATAAGTATGGCAAATTCAGTTGAGACAAGAAATCCATTTTTAGACTTTCGGCTTGTTGATACAGTATTTGAAATTGACTCAAAATTAAAAATAGGAAATACAAATAAATATCTTTTAAAAAAAATAGCTTCAAAATATATTCCAAAAGAGATAATAAATAGGCAAAAAAAAGGCTTTAATAGCCCCTTTAATGAATGGCTTTTTGCAGAGTATAAAGATAAACTGATACAAGATATTATAGTTGTGAATAATGTCACTAATCTTTTTAATGAAAATTATCTTCAATATATCTATAATGAAGCAAAGCAAAATAGATTTAAACAACACTTCTATGCTTTATGGCACTTTAGTATATGGTATTATAAAAATTATTTAAGCTAAATTTTAATAATATATTATAATAAACATAAGTTACAAATATAATTTAAGAGTTGTTTAAACCAAACTTAATATACTTTCACAGTGTTCATACACTCTCCTTTTAAAGTCCAAAGCATAACTTGGATTTCGTCAAAGAGCTAGAAGCGACACACTTCTAGCTTTTTTTTACTTTATTATTTAACAACACAAAGGCAAATCACATGAAAAATGAACCAACATTAGAAGATATTGAAGATTATAATGATAATGAATCACCACAAAAAAGAAAAACTGTAAGAAATGTAATTATTATATGTTTAGTTGTAGGTGCAATTTTGGCAGCAATAAAGTATAACTATAATACAAATAATGATTATGTAGGTAGTCCAGAAAAACCAGGAATAAATACTACTAAAAACTTTTAATTGACATTTGTTCATAAAAATGATAAAATCCTGAAAAAATTATAACTTATATATATTATAATTATAGGTTATATAAAAAAAGGATTTTTTTGGAAGCTATACAAGAAAAAAATAGGCTTAAATTTTTCCCTGTTATGATGTACGCCATTGTAATGGGGATGAGTGGTCTTACAATTACTTATCAAAAAGCAGCAGTATGGTTGCATTTTCCTCATTTTATAGGGAATACTCTTATGTATGTAACTACACTTATTTTTTTAGGTGTGAGTGCAACATATCTTATGAAGTTTTTTACTTATTCAAGTGCTGTAAAAAATGAATTTAGTCATCCTGTTAGAATTAATTTTTTTGCTGCAATATCAATATCGATGCTTATGTTAGCAATTATTTATAAAGAAGCTTATCCAACAGTAAGTGCAATATTTTGGTATCCTGGTACTGCATTACATTTTTATTTAACAATGCATACAATTGCTTTTTGGATAAAAGACAATCAAGAGTTATCACATTCTAATCCTGCTTGGTTTATACCAATAGTTGGAAATGTTTTAATACCAGTTGGTGGTATAGGATTTGCTTCAAATGGTGTTTTAATGTATTTCTTTAGTGTTGGAATATTTTTCTGGATAATTTTATTTTCACTTATTTTAAATAGAATTATTTTTCATCATCAATTAGCAGTCAAATTTATGCCAACAATGTTTATTTTGATTGCGCCTCCAGCTGTTGGATTTATAGCGTATTTTAAACTTTTTGGTGTTATTGATACTTTTGCTATGATGTTGTTTAATCTTGCATTATTTTTTACTTTTTTAGTAGCTTTTATGTATAAAAGTTTCTTAAAAATACAATTTTTCATCTCTTGGTGGGCTTTTGTATTTCCAGTTGCAGCGATGGCTATAAGTTCAATGCTTATGTATCATCAACTAAATGATTTTGCTTTACTTCTTCTTTCGTATGTGATGATAGCTGTAACTACAATTATTATAATGATTGTAATATATCAAACAATTTTACATATGACAAAATATGAAATATGTATTCAGGAATAGTATTGAAAAAATATATTATTACTTTCATTGTACTAGTTATCGTTGGACTTCTTGGGAATAGTATATATACTCAAATAACAAAAGATAAAGTACCTGGGAAAGCAAAAAGATTAGAGTGTCATAAGCATGCAACTACCTTCGAGAGAAGTTATGGAATAAATGACCTCAAAAATGCACAAGAACTTCTTTTAAGTGGAAATTATAAAATAAGCTCTGGCATTGATAAAGCTACTTTTATGCAATCAACATTGTTTGATTTTGTAGATATGAAACAACTTGATAGAAAACTAGCATCGATTATTTTAAAAGACAGCAAAGAGATAAAACAAGCAAATCAAATTGTGTATGTTGACTATAAAGTATACGAAAATGACAAAGAAGATCCAAAGAAAAAAACAGACAGTTGTAAGTTATTTCGTGGATATGTAGTTATGAAATTTAAAAATCAGAATAATAAAATAGTATATCAAGTACAAATAGATTTTATGGATCATGAAGGTAAAGATATAGAAAATGCTTTAGCGTGTGCTATAGAATCATTTATAACATATAAAGAAAAGGAAAAATAGATGAAAAAAACAGTATTTATGGACAAATATCCAGTATATAGCTTAGAGTTATTAAAAAGTGAAATGAATGAAAAAACAACACAAGAAGTAGTTACATATTTTAAAGAAAAAATAGAAAATCATCCAATAGCTACTTTTATAGCTATTTTTGATCACTACACACATACGAAAAATTTAGGTGGAGAGATTATGGATGGATTAATTGATGCTCAAAATGTTGTATTTTGTTTTGGTGCTGCTATACCAAATACAAAAATGTTGGCAGCTCGTCCTAGAAGTATTGGAATATGTGAATTTGAGGATAAGTTTGTAATAGAGTTTTTAGAAGCTCCAAAAGAAGAATTACATAAAGTTATGGAGAATTGGGCAAAAGCTTTAAAAGCATAATTTATATTTTCACTTTATTTGGTATAATTGCGAAATGAAAAAACTACATATTGCAATTAATACCAAAACAAAAGTAACAAAAGAATTAGAACAAAAGTTTGATGTGACATATTATCAAGAACAAACTTTTTTTGAAAAACTTCTTCTTAAAGATAAAAAATATCCAGATATATATTTTCATCAAGGTTCAGTGAGTACTAAAGCTTTGGATATGGTAGAACATTCTAAAGTGACGATTGTAAATTCAAATGCTTTAAAAGAACAAATATTTATAAAAAGAACATATATAAATGAAAATAAGATTTTTGTTTTATACCCATATATAACGCATAAACAAGAATATGACAAACAAATCAAAAAAGATTTTCGGAAAAAATACCAAATAGAAAAAGAGGAAAGAATAATCTTTTTTACCGGAAAAGATTTGTTTTCAAATGGATTTGAGAAATTTTTAGAAATAATCAATGATTTGGAAAGAAAGAATTTTAAAATTCTTATTGATGTAAATAGTGGTATAAAAGACAGAGTAGTAGAGAGATTAACTCATTATACATTAAATGAAAAAACAATTATTTTAGAAAACTATTCAAATGCTGATGAACTTTTTATTGCCGCAGATATTTTTATACTTCCAACAAAACAAAAACTTTTTGCACCAAATGTTTTAAAAGCAATGTATTTTAAAAATGCAGTATTTGTAAACAGAGAAAATGCAGCATCGGAAATAATAGATTCATTTTCATTGATTTTAGGTCAAAATGATAAAAGTATCTCTTTTAAAGTTGATGCACTGCTTGGAAATAAAGAGGAACTAAAAAAAATACAAAAAGAGAATTATCAAGTTGTAAAAAACATTCAATTTGATAATTATATGAAAGAATTAGAGTATATCCTAGAAGATAATTTGGAAATTTAATGAAGTTTTCTATATAATTGCACCACTTAAGAGTATTTAGTAGGGAAATATGGGCATTTATGTTTATATTGCTATATCTTATTTAGATATGGTTACGCTAGCCGAACAGACTTTTAGTACAATAAAATATTATAAAAGGAAAAATAGATGAAAAAAATTCTATTCTTAATGGTTGCTATTGCAACTGCTGCTTTTGCTTCTGATGCAAATGTTGCTAACGAAACTTTAAAAGCTTACTCAGTACTTGCTGCTGGTGTTGGTCTTGGTCTTGCTGCTCTTGGTGGAGCTGTTGGTATGGGTAATACTGCTGCTGCAACTATTGCTGGTACAGCTAGAAATCCAGGTATGGGTGGAAAACTTATGACTACTATGTTCATTGCTTTAGCGATGATCGAAGCACAAGTTATTTATACACTTGTAATTGCTTTAATTGCATTATATGCTAACCCATTTTTAGGGTAATCATATCTAGTGATTAAGAAAGGCTAAGTGGTGTAAGCCACTTAGCCTTTTTTTTAGGTAAAAATTTGAATATAGATATATTAAAAGATAAAAACATATTATTTGTTGAAGATGATGAATTAATAGTAAGTTCAATTGAACCAGTACTAAAAAAAGTATTTAATACAGTTTTAGTATGTAAAAATGGTGAAAAAGGATTAGAAACATTTCAATCAAATCAACATATTGATTTTGTAATTACTGATTTAAAAATGTCTCATATGGATGGATTAGATATGGTAGCAAAAATAAAAGCTATTAAAGAAGAAACACCATCAATACTTATGACAGCAGATGCTGATTATGAATCATTTTTAAGAGCTGATGAGATAGGAATATATCGATATATTTTAAAACCTTTAGATATTGAAGAGCTATTAAAAGCTATGATATCTTATTTAGAACAAAAAAATTAAAAAAACTCTTTTATAACTTTTTGCATCTCTTCACTAGATGTAATTTTATTAATCGTTTCTCTAAAGTTATTCGCACCATCATAACCTTTTGAATAAGTATGAAGATGTTTTCGGAACATCACAACACCATATTCGTGATAATGTTCAATCATTTTATGAAAATGTTCTAGAATAATTTCTTTTTTAAGTTCATTTGAGATAAGTTCATTATTAGAAGCTATTTGATGAAATATCCAAGGTTTTCCAACGGCACCTCGTCCAATCATGATCCCATCAGCTTTTGTATGATTTAGAACATATTGTGCTTTTGCTAAATCTGTAATATCTCCATTGGCAATCACAGGTATTTTTACAGCCTCTTTTATAGCAGCAATTGCATCATAATCAACAGGTGCTTTATAGGCTCCTTTTTTTGTTCTTCCATGAACAGCAATAAAATCTACACCACAATCTTCAACAGCACGTGCTATATCTACAGGTATCTTTTCATCGACACCTATTCTTATTTTTGCTGTTGTGTATTGTTTATTCGAATACTTTTTAATAGTTTTTAACATAAGTTGTAATCTTGGAAGATCGCCTAAAAGATTTGAACCACTTCCATGATTAAATACTTTTGGTGCAGGGCAACCACAATTTAAATCGATACCAGCAATACCTTCTATTTCATTGAGTTTTTCAACTGCAATTTGCATAATATCTGGTTTGCTACCTGCAAGTTGCACAAAATAAGGGTCTTCATTACTAGATTTTGTAATCATTTTGTATGTTTTTTCACTGTTGTATGCAAGTGCATTAGAGCTTATCATTTCACTAACAGTATAATCAACACCAAAGTTTTTTACAACAGATCGAAAAGGTAAATCAGTGTAACCTGCAAGCGGTGCCAATGCTATTACAGGTTTTGAGAAGTCTATAAGTTTGTTATCCATATTTGAGGATGAGAGTTTATTTGTAACAAATAGAATCTAAAGAATAAGTGTTCTTCCCACTATCTTTTAAATCAACTAAAGCTTTAAAAGGTATAAATTCTGTTGGAGAACTATTATCTAAGATATCTCTCATTTTATCAACCATTTCATATTCTGCTAAGATATAAAGGTATGCAAATGTGTACTCTTCATTTTCTACAGTTAAATCTTCATAAAGTTTAATAATTTGGTCTGGAGACATTAAAACTTTATAATTTTTTGCTATTTGGATTAGTTGCGTATTTGATAATTTTACTTTTTTAATAATATTAAGGATTTGTTCATTAGTCATAGCAAATTGGTTATCTTGTTCACCATCCTTTTTAAGAAGTGCGATAACCATCTCTTCATCAAAACTAACACTTTCTAAAAGTTTTTTAATTGTTGTCATACTTTTATTTGCTAATACTTTTAAAAATGCAGGTTTTAAAATAGCTTGTGGATAATTTCCTGATTTTTGAACTACTTCAAGGGCAAATTCAACATCTTGTTCAATTCTATTTTTAAAATTCTCTATCATTAAAGGATTGTGATTATCTAGTTTAAGCTCTTTTGTAGAGATATATTTTCCTGATTTAATATTAAAAATTTGATCTACAGTTTTATTTATATCTTTATTTTCACAACTAAAATTACTATTTGTAATATCAATATCAAGTTGTTCTACAATAGAACCAATTTCTTTAAAGTTTTGATTTTGAAAGTTTAATTTCGTAGGTTCATTTAAAAGTTTTTTATTGATAAGGGCTGTAAGGGATTCTGTATCTTTTGTTATAGCTTTGATAGTAAAATAGTTTTTAGCACCATAAAAAAGTATATGTAATACTGAAAGAACAAATAATACTAATGTTGGAATAACGATCCAAGCAGCTATTGGGAGGATTAAAACATAGTCAAATAATTCAACTCTATAATCACCTGATTCTATACTAAAAGTATAAGCAAAAACTGCTAATACTAAAATAACTGAACCTAATATATATTTTTTTAATCCCATTGTATCCCCTTTTTATGTTATTGATTGTTGTTTTCGTGTATCTCTCTACAATCTGTACAAAATTTTGCGAAAGGTTTTGCTTTTAGTCTTCCTATAGAAATCATCTCGTCACACATCTCACAAATACCATAAGTATTATTCTCAATATTTTTTAAAGCTTCATTAATCTCTTTAAGCTCTTGTTTTTGTTGATTTATTATTATACCAGAAGTAAAGCTATCACTACTTGCTTCTGCAAAATCTAGATCATCTTTACAATCACAATCATGTAGTTTTGATATGTTATCCATACTGTCATCTATATTACTTTGAATGATGTTCTTTCTTTGAAGTAACATCTCTTTTAATTCTTCAATTTGTTTATGCGAAGCCACTTTTCTCATCCTATTTTTATAATGTTGTGGGATTATACTAAAACTTTACTAAATTATCCTAAAATTATTTATGATAAGGATGATTGTTGAGAATACAAAGTGATCTAAATACTTGTTCACATAAAACTAAGTTAGCAACTTTATGAGCCATTGTTAGTTGACTTAAGGATAAGGTTTTATCGCATTTTTTTAAAAAATCACGGTCAAAACCATATGCTCCACCTATGAAAAAATTGATAGTGGTTTTATCTTCCAAAAGAGTACTAAATTCAAAACTATCTATTTGTTTTCCTAATACATCTAAAGCAATATTATATCCACTAGAGAGTTTTGGAATATACAATTCATTGTATGCTTTTTGTGATTCTGTTTCACCAATGGTTTGTGCTTTTGAGATTTGTTTATTGAATAAACTATGTACTTCTATCTTGGCAAATCGACTAGACATTTTGATAAATTCATTAATAATTGGCTCAAAATCATCATTAGATTTTTTGACAATTTGATATATATTTATTTTACAGTTAATAATAAGTTCCTTAATGATTTTTAGGTATTATACCTAATTAAATTTTTAACTCAGATTTTAAAAGGAATTTCTATAAAAAATCAAATTACAAGTATCGCAATAGGTGGATTTGATGGTATGCATTTAGCACATCAGCAACTTTTTTCAAAGCTTGATAAAAATGGTGCGATTGTAGTGATATCTACCCAATATGCTAATTTATCTCCTAGTACTAATAGAGCAAAGCATACTTCTTATCCTCTTTTTTATTATGAACTAGAAAATATTAAACATTTAAGTGGTGAGGAGTTTATTCATCTTCTTTATGAAGAATTTCCTAATTTAAAAAAAATAGTTGTAGGGTATGACTTTCATTTTGGTCATATGGCAAAATGTGGTATAGAAAATTTAAAAGAGATGTTTCATGGAGAAGTGGTTGTCGTAGATGAATATAAAGTATCAAATATAGCAATACATTCAAGAGTAATTAGAGAATATTTACGAGATGGAAATATGCTAATTGCAAATCAACTTTTAGGTTATAATTATAGTTTGCAAGGGCATCGTATTGCTGGTCAAGGGTTAGGTTCAAAACAATTTGTTCCAACGATTAATATTGATGTAGAAGATTTTTTGATACCAAAAGAGGGTATTTATGTTACTCAAACGGTTTTATATGAAAAAACCTATGAATCGGTTTCATTTATTGGACATAGGGTATCAACAGATGGTAAATTTGCTGTAGAAACACATATTTTAGAAGATATTTCTTTATTAGAAGTTCCTAAAATTATAGAGATAAGATTTTTTGAAAAATTGCGAGATAATAAAAAATTTGAAGAATATGAAGAGTTAAAAGAACAAATTTTAAAAGATATAGAACAAACAAAAAACTGGTTTGAAAAGAGAGAAATAAATTGAAAAATGTTAAATTATTTGTGGAATCACAAGATATAAGTAAATTAGATATATATGCACATTTAAAATGTAATGAAGATGAAGTGAGAGTATTACAATATCTTACACGACAGTATATTATAGGAAATGACAATCTTCTTGTGGTAGATATTTTGGGTGAATTTTATGATATAAAGAAATTAGAACATATAGAACATATTTATTTGATTAAAAACTTGCTGGAGTTAGGTTGGATTACACAAAGTAATTTTATCACTACAAAGATAAGTGAGCTTTCACAATTAGAACTTATCAATACAGCTGTAAGTTTAAGTAGTTCATTTTTAAAACTTCTTGAAGTTGGTTCTTTAGAATTAACGCTCCCAGAAATAAAAGAATATAGTGATCATCTTGAATATTTACAAGATCAGTTTTTTAAGATTGATTTAGCGCAAAAATTGAATATAGTAAAACATAATTTTGATGAAAACTCACCAAATGCAAATAGATTAAGAAGCAAACTATCGCTTTTAGAAAATAGAATAAAAGAGAGAGTAGAAACAACAAAAAATAGTATTATGCTGGAAGATTTTTTTAAACAACATGCTTTAGAAGAAAAAGAACAAATGATTTTTTTAGCACTTTTAAAAGAAGAATACGGAGGAAGTGATGAATCAATTAGAGATATGAATTCTTTGATAGCTTTAGTTTCTAGTGATGATTATGAAAAAATAAAACATAGAAGTTTGCTAGAAGAGAGCGGAAATCTTATCTCAAATGGTCTGATAGATTATGATGAAATGTTAACCCCTTTTGGAGGAATAAATAGAAATTTTTATATCCCAGAATCTATTTTATATAAAATATCACACCCTGTTAAAAAAGAGAAAAGGCAACAAAAAATTAAACTTGATATGCTGATACAAGAACAAGAGATGTTTGAACTTATTGAACCTAAAAAATCTTTAGAAGATATAGTGTTGAATGATAAAACAAAAAAAACTCTAGATTTACTTTTACGACAAGTTGATAAAGATGTGGTTGATAGACTTAAAAAGTGGGGAATAAAAGATAAGAAAAAAGGGATAGATGCTAGAATTATTTTCTATGGGGCAGCAGGAACAGGAAAAACTGTAACGGCATTAGCTTTAGCAAAATCATTAAAAAAACAAGTTTTAAGTTTTGATTGTAGTAAGATTTTATCTATGTATGTAGGGGAGAGTGAAAAAAATGTACGAAAAATATTTGATGAATATAAAGAATTATGTACAAAAACAAAAACAGAACCCGTACTTTTATTAAATGAAGCAGATCAGTTTTTAAGTAATCGTGTTAGTGGACAAATAAGTGGTAGTGATAAAATGCACAATCAAATGCAAAATATCTTTTTAGAACAAATAGAAAGATTCGAAGGAATACTTGTTGCAACTACAAACTTATTAGATAGTATAGATAAAGCATTTTCAAGAAGATTTAATTATAAAATAGAATTTTTAAAACCAAATTTAGAACAACGAAAAACTCTTTGGGAAAAACTACTTCCTTCTGAGTTACCTCTAGAGAAAAATTTTAATATTGAAAAACTAGCAAAATCGTCACTTACTGGTGGACAAATAGAGTTAGTCATAAAAAATACTGCTTATAAGTTAGCGATAGATGATGAAGCTATTTTTAGAGTTGAAGATTTTCTTGAAGAGATACATAAAGAAGAAAAAGGACAATTTGATAAAGATAAAACAGTTGGTTTTATGAGTTAATTAATTATTTTATAATAATTAAAATCTTTATTTTAGCTTCCTTATTGTAAAATTTAAATAAAAACAAGGGTAAAGTAGAATGGGGAATATGTCAACAAAGCAAAGTATTTTTTTTAATATGGTGCTTTCCGTATTGGGTATGATAACAGTTGGAATGGCTGGCTATTTTGGCAAAACAGATATCGTTATTTTTTTAATTGTTATTTGTGGTGGAACAGTTGCATTATCTAGTTATATAATAATGAAAAATACAACAGAAGGTATTGCTAAATTTGATAAATACTTTAATGAATTTTTAGATTTTATCTCTTTAAAACAAAATAAGATTGAGAAGCATACTGATATAAAAAATGATGAAATTGGATTGATTATTTCTAAAATAAACAATGCGATAGATTTATTTCAAACAAATCTCCAAAATGATATGCGAGTTATGGGAGAGATAGTTCTTATTACTGATAAAGTAGAACAAGGTATTTTCAACTGTAGATCAAAAGCTCAATCAAACAATCCGATGATTGCTACATTAACTATTAATGTAAATAAGATGTTGGATGAGTTAGAAGCTATTATGAGTGAACTTTCAAAGGTATTAAGTTCTTATTCTAATAATGATTTTACTAAGTCAATTGCAATCCCAGAAAAAATAAAAGCCGATATGAAAATAGTATTAGAATCAGTAAACACCCTAGGGAACTCCCTAGCAAATAGCGCAAAACAGAACTTGTCAAATGGGGAACACCTACAAACAAACTCAAGTACAATGACAACAAGTGTAACAAACCTAGCAAATAAAGCAAATCAACAAGCAGCTAGCTTGGAAGAAACAGCAGCAGCAGTAGAAGAGATAACAAGTATTACAAGAAATAATGCAAATAATGCCTCTAAAATGTCAGAATTAGGAAGCCGTGTAAAAACAGAAGTTTCTAATGGTATGACATTAGCTAGTAAAACATCTTCTTCAATGGATGAAATAAACTCTCAAGTAACAGCAATTAATGAAGCTATTACTGTAATAGATCAAATAGCATTCCAAACAAATATTCTCTCACTTAATGCAGCAGTAGAAGCAGCAACAGCAGGTGAAGCTGGAAAAGGATTTGCAGTAGTTGCTCAAGAAGTAAGAAACCTAGCTTCAAGAAGTGCAGATGCAGCAAATGAAATAAAAACATTAGTAGAGAATGCAGCAAGTAAAGCAAATGAAGGTAAAAAAGTAAGTGATGATATGATAAAAGGATATGAATCACTCAATGAGAACTTTAATCAAACAATAGAACTAATCGAAGATGTTAGTCGTGCAAGTAAAGAACAAATGACAGGAATAGAACAAATCAATGATGCAGTGACTATGCTAGATAGAGTAACACAAGAGAATGCAAGTGAAGCAAACTCAGTTGCATCAATAGCACAAGATGTAAGTAAAATGGCAAATGACCTAGTGTCAGATGCACAAACAAAGAAATTTAACTAGAAAGGAATCAGTATGGCAGGTGAAACAGTATTAGATGATTATGCATTCCTAGTAAGTGAAACAGATGCAAAAGGGATAATTAAATTTGCAAATGATGACTTTTGTAAAATAGCAGGATACTCTTTAGAAGAATTAATAGATAAACCACATAATATGGTACGACATAAAGATATGCCAAAAGCAGCATTTAAATCATTGTGGGATACAGTGCAAAAAGGTGAAGTGTGGACAGGATATGTAAAGAATGCAACAAAAGATGGAGGATACTATTGGGTGTTTGCAACAGTATTTCCATTTGAGAGTTGTGATGGAAGTAAAGGATATCTATCTTGTAGAAGAAAACCTTCAAGAGAAGAGATTGCTGAACATGAAGCTTTATACAAGCAATGGAAAGCTAACGAATAGTTAGTTTTTCTCCCACATAGTTCCAGTTGGAGTATCCATAAGAGATATTCCCATCGCTATTAACTTTTCTCTTATTTTATCTGACTCTTCAAAGTTTTTTTCTTGTTTTGCTTTTGTTCTATCATTGATAAGTTGTTCAATAGTATTCTTTTCTTCTTCTGTAATTCCAAATTGAAAATATTCAAAACTGTCTTGAGTACCAATTCCTAAAAGAGAAGAAATAAAATTAATAGTTGCTATGAACTCTTTTTTGAGTGCTTTATCTTTAGGATTCTTATCAAGAGTATCATTTACTGTAGAGATATATTCATCTAATATAGCCATTGCTTTTGAAGTATTCATATCATCATTTAAAGAGGCAATTAATTGTTGTTGTATCTCTTTGTTGACAGAACTAGCAGTTGTACCATATACTCTTTTTTTTACTCTATATAGTTTATCTAATCTTTTTTTACTTGTTAGTAAGTCTTCTTCATTAAAACTTAAATCAGATCTGTAATGCGTATTAAGTATATAAAATCGAATCACTTCTCCATCATAATTTTTTAGAGCATCTTTGAGGAAAAAACTATTACCAAGTGATTTAGACATCTTTTCACCATTAATATTTACAAAACCATTATGCATCCAATACTTTGCTAATTCTTGAGAGGTACAACAACGTGTTTGACTTGCTTCATTCTCATGGTGTGGAAAAAGTAAATCAGCACCTCCTCCATGAATATCAATAGCATAAGGTAGATTATGATTTGCAAGGTGTTTTTCAATCATTGCACTACATTCTAAATGCCAACCCGGTCGTCCATATCCAAAATTAGTTTTATAACCTATTTGTTCTGAAGAGAAAAATTTCCATAATGCAAAATCTTTTTGATCTTTTTTATTATTATTTGATTCTACTCTTGCTTGAGAGTTTTCATCACTTGCCCGATGAGATAGTTCTCCATAATGGGGATCTTTTGAAGTATCAAGATAGACACCATCTTCTAAAATATAAGCTTTGTCATTATCTAAAAGTTTTTGACACATCTCTTGCATAGCATCAATATTTTTTGTAGCATAAGGTTCAAGTGTATTATCTAGAATATGCAGTTTATTCATATCATTTTTGTAACGATTAATATAATATGTTGTAATCTCTTCCAGAGATTTTCCAGATTCTTGCATCTTTTTAATAATTTTATCATCAATATCAGTAAAGTTTTTAGCCATAGTTACATCATAATTATTAACTTTGAAAACTCTATGTAAGATATCAAAAACTATAGCACTTCTGGCATGTCCCAGATGTGCATCATCATATACTGTTGGCCCACACACATAGATAACAACTTTTCCCTCTTCTTGAGGTTCAAATAAGACCTTTTTCTTTTGTACACTATCAAAAAGGAATATATCTGCTTTTGTTGACATTAGTTAAATAGTGCCTCTAAACTTGAAGTATCTGTTGATTTTTCTTCTGTTGTATCAACACCATCTTGTGCAGTTGCTTTTGTTCCTTCTTCTAAAACATTAAGTTCTATTTCACATTTTGTTAACATTGACGCAAGTCTTATATTTAAACCAACTTTTCCTATTGCTCTACTTTTTTGATCTTCAGAAATTGTTACAATAGCTTTATCTTTCCCTTTTTCTCCAGCACCTGCTTCAATTTTTACACTTTTTACAATAGCTGGACTTAAAGCACGGCTTACAAACATCTCTTTAATTGGAGTATATTCAATACAATCTATATTTTCACCATTTAATTGTTGACTAACAGCATTGATTCTCACACCTTTTACACCAACTATTGCACCAATTGGATCAATATTTGCTTCTGTAGTAGAAAGTGCTATTTTTGCTCTACTTCCTGGAATCCTTGCAGTATTTTCTATTGTTATTTTTTTATCATGTAATTCTGGTACTTCTAGTGCTAATAAACTTTCTAAAAATTTTGGACTAGTTCTTGAAACTTCCACTACAAGACCTAGTCTTTTATCAATATTTACACTTTTTACAACAGCCTTTAAAGAATCCCCAACTTTGAATGATTCCCCTTTTATTCTATTTTTTCTAGGTAAAATACCTTTTACTTCACCAATTTCAATAAATGTATTATCATTTGAATCAACTTGTGTCACAACGCTTGTGATTGTGTCTCCAACTTGATCGTTATATTTATTGTATAAATTGTCTTCTATAAATCTTTGAAGTTTATATTCTAAGTTACTGAAAAGAATCGTAGCTGCATTTCTTCCCATAGATTCAAATTCTAAATCATAATTTAAAAAGTCACCAATTTCTAGATCAGGGTCAATCTCTTTTGCTTCATCAATTGGTAAAAAGTTTTCAGGATTAATAAGTTTTCCTTCAACACCATTTTCTTTTTCCCAAGCATTTTGTTCTTCTCTAGCATCTCCTGAGAGTCTTTTATCATCATTAGATACTACTTCAATCTTTTGTGATAGTTTTAAAGTTTTATTAGCTCTATCAATATCTGCTTCATACACTAGGCTATCATCTTGCATTTTTTGTGCAGTTTTAATCAATGATTCTTTTAGTGCATCTTCTACATCACTTACTTTTAAACCTTTTTCATATGCAATAGAATCTATAATATCTATAATTTTTTCCATAATTTTATCCCTGTATTTTTACTTTTTTAACAATGCAATGTTATTTATGATTTATATTTGCTTTGTAGAGTGTTATTCTAACTTAAGTTTTCTTTAATTATTCTTTGGTTGGTGTTTTTTGAAAAGATAGGAGAAGAGTTATACTCCACTCATCTCCATAAGTTTTGCTTGATGATCTGCAATTAATGGATCAATAATTTCTTCTAATAATCCATCATTCATAATCGCATCAAGTCTATAAAGTGTTAAGTTAATTCTATGATCACTAATTCTTCCTTGCGGATAGTTGTAAGTTCTAATTCTTGCACTTCTATCACCTGTTCCAACTTGAGCTTTTCTATCTGCACCTGCAGCTTCCATTCGCTCTTGTTCTTGCATGTCATAAAGTCTAGCTTTTAAAACTTTCATAGCTTTATCTTTATTTTTATGCTGAGATTTTTGATCTTGGTTTGTTACTACAATTCCTGTTGGTAAGTGAGTGATTCTTACAGCAGAGTCTGTTGTATTTACAGATTGCCCACCACAACCACTACTTCTCATTACATCAATCTTAAGATCACTTTCTTTTATCTCTATTTCAATATCATCAACTTCTGGAATTACAGCAACTGTAATAGCACTTGTATGTACTCTTCCTTGAGATTCTGTTGCTGGAACCCTTTGAACTCGGTGCACACCTGATTCAAATTTCATTTTACTGTAAACTGATTCTCCTTTTACTAGGAAAATCATCTCTTTATATCCACCTGATTCTGACTCACTGCTACTCATAATCTCAGTTTTCCAACCTTGATTTTCAGCGAATCGTATATATGTTCTAAATAAGTCTGCTACAAATAGTGCAGCTTCGTCTCCACCAGTACCTGCTCGAAGTTCTATATAGATGTTTTTTTCATCATTTGGATCTTTTGGTAAAAGAAGTAATTTAATCTCTTCTTCAAGTTTAGGTTTTCTTGCCTCTAACTCTTTAAGTTCCTCTTTTGCTAATTCACCTAATTCTTCATCACCTAAAAGCATTTTATTATCTTCTATGTCTGATATAAGTGTATTATATTCACGAGCTGCTTCAACAATTTTTGCTATACTAGACTGTTCTTTTGATAGAGTAGTCATTTTTTTAATATCACTCAAAATAGTATCTGATACTAAAAGTTTATTTATCTCTTCATATCTATCAATAAAGTGCTGTAGTTTGTCTTGTAACATAAAAATACCTAAGTGTGGATTTGTTGTAAAATAACGAAAAGTAAACTATATTAATACACAGTTTGTTTGTATATTAAAAATAGTTTAGAAATTAGTCTTATAAAGCGTTAACTTTAGCTTGTAATCTACTTACTTTTCTTGAAGCAGTAGCTTTTTTAAGAATGTTTTTGCTTACACAGTGGTGAAGATATTTATTTGCATCTTTCATTGCTGTTGTTGCAGCTTCTTTATCATTAGCTTCTACTGCACTTAAAACTGCTTTAGTAACATTTTTGATTCTTGCTTTGAAGAATCTGTTTCTTTCAGTTTTTACGATAGTTTGTTTTGCTCTCTTTGCAGCTGATTTATGGTTTGCCATAGCTGTTATCCCTTGTTATAAAAAATTTAGTTTGGAATAATACTTAAGATGTTCTTAAAGAAAGCTTTAGTAATTAATATGTTATAATTGTCTCTTTGATATCTTCAAAAACTTTTCCATCACAATATATCTCAATTTTACCGTTGATAATTTGTTCTAAAATGATAATAGTTGATAGATCATAAGGGTTTTGAGTAAGCAAATTTCGTATTTCTAACTCTTTGTTAAAAAGTGGAGGATTATAAATAAGTTCATAAATGTTTTTATATTCAGTATTTGCAAGTGTATTAAATGTATCTAATGTAATAAGTTTTACTTCATCACGATTTAGATAATGTATATTATTGATTGATTTTTCTATTTTTCCTTGAGTTTTTTTATTTTTTAAAGTTGAGTAACATAAAAAATATGAAGGAATTACTTCTTTATTAATGGTAATCTTTGCATTGAGTAATCTGTAATTTAAAAATCTTTGTTTTACTATTTCATAGTTTTCTAAATCATCTCTTTTTCGATATAACTCTAACCTTTCTTCTATGGATTCTGGCTGTATTTGTTTACTAATAGGCATCATAAGTTCATCTGCCAATTTATCTTGGTATTCTCTTTGCGCATGTAATCCATATAAACAGCCACAATAGTTTTGTCTATAAAGATTATTTTGTTTTACTTCCAATCCTTGAAGTTCTACACCATTTCCACTTCTATAATCTTTAAATAGAAATTCACAATGATATTTATCTGCTAAATCATTTCCTATTTTTTCTAATTTTTCTTGAGATTTTTTTGGACTGATTAAAAGGGTAGTAGTAAATTTATTTTCACCTAATTCTAAAGCTTTTTGCACACTCACTTCTAATCTATTATCAAAACAAACTGTACATCTATCACCTTTTTCAGGTTCATTTTCCAAGCCTTTAGTAATTTTGAGCCAATTTTCTAAATCATATTCTCCCTCAAGAAGTTCAATGCCTAGTTTTTTGCAACTATATTGTACATCTTGAAGTCGTAATTTATATTCACTATACGGATGGATATTTGGATCATAAAAAAATCCAATTAATTTTTCATCTGGATATTCTTCTTGTAATCTTTGTAAAAAATAGTGACTATCAACACTACAACAAATATGCACTAACATCTTTTCCCTTTTATAAATACAACTTCAAATTCTAAATAATTTAAATCATAATTTTGATAAAGTTTTTTTGCTTCTTTATAAGAGAGTTTTTGTCCGCCACTTACACCAGAATTTTTAATATAATCAAAAAGCTTTTTTTTGTTATTAAATTCTAGTTTGTAGTTCAAAATTTCATATTCGCAATTATAATAAGTATCAAAAGCATCTTTTATAGTAGTTATATCTAAAATTGGTGAGTGTGTATTTGTAAGAGAAAAAATTGTTTTAAATGTATTAGATGTAAAAAGTACCATATGGATATTTTCAGAAACCATTGCAAGACTTTGAATGATTTTTTTTAAATCTTTTGACCATTGTAAAGCAGAAGAGGATAATACTATATCATATTTGTCATTTTTAATTGTATTATGAAAATCAACACTATCAAAATCAACACAAACAATATCTAAATTTTTTTGTTTTGGATGAATATCACACATATTTTGTGAAAAATCTATTGCTTTATAGTATTCAAAATCAAAATCTATATTTTTAAATACTTGCCCTGAACCACAACCAAGTTCTAGAATTCTTCGAGGTTTAAAACCTAATTCTCGTACCATTGCCTTAGAAACAATTTGTTGTATAATATTATAATGGTTGTATTCTTCAGCATGTTTTGAAAATTCTTTATTTACAATATTCAATCTATTTGTCCTCTTAATTTACTCCAAAGTAACCCTAAATATTCATGCCATGCAATTTCTGTTTTGTGCAAACTACTGGCATTTGGCATAGAGAGTAGATTAATGGTTGTATAAGAACTAAGTCCAGCAGGTGCAGCAATAGGATTCAATCCTTCTTTATGGAATAATGCCATAGCCCGAGGCATATGATGTGCCGCTGTTACCAAGATAAAAGGTGTTTCCCCTAAGAGCTTTTTTATCTCTATAGCTTCTTCTTTTGTATCTTTTGGTGTTGAGTGTATAATAATATCATTTTTAGGAATATTAATTTTGTATAAGATATTTGCAGTAAGAATAGCTTCCGGGATAGTTAAGCCACCTTCATAGCCAGAAGTAATAATCTTTGCATTTGGAATTTGATGATAAAGACGTAATACTTCCCAAGCTCTATGTTCCATATCTCCACCTAAAAGTAAAATATATTTTACATCAGCAGGTATATTTTCTAGTTTCTCGTATGTAGATGTTAGAGGATTAATTAAAAAATTTGCAAATGGAGAATAGCTTAGAATACTGATCCAGAGTATGCTTATAGTTAAAAATATTTTCGCTTTTTTTAGTTTGTTTAAATATAAAAATACAAGTCCAACTAAAGCTAAAAAAAGTCCAAGACTTAAAGGCATAATCATAGCACTTATAATTTTCTTTACTATAAAAGCAAATTCCATAAATATCCTTATAACAAAAATTAAGATAGTATTTTATCCAATGGATACTAAAACTAATAATACTACAACCAAAGGTAAATATTTTGAAAAAAAAGCCGTTGAATATTTATGTTCAATTGGTTGTAAAATAATAGAGCAAAATTACCATGCAAAAAAATTAGGTGAGATAGATATTATTGCCCAAAAAGATGAAGTGTATCATTTTGTAGAGGTAAAAAGTGGGGAAACTTTTGAAGCAGTTTATAATATAACGCCTCAAAAACTTTATAAACTTTATCGGGCAATTGATTATTATTTAAAAGAAAAAAAGCTTGATGTGGTATATTGTATAGATGCTATTATATTTGCAGGAGAAGAGTTAGAGTATTTAGAAAATATTACTCTTTAGATTCTTTATCTTTCCGTTCTTTTGGAATATCTCTACTAATTGAAAGTACCATTCCAATGGCAATAGAAATTCCTAACATCGAACTTCCTCCATAGCTTAAAAATGGCACGGCTATCCCTTTAATTGGTATAATTCCAGAGATTCCATAAGAGTTGATTAAAAAAGCTATACTTATCATTAAGCCAATTCCTAATGTAAAGAGATGGTATTTTGGGTTTTTAATTCTTCTGCTTGTACGAAAAATTCTAAAGATAATGGTAAAGAGAATTAAAACAATAATCAAAAATCCAATAAAACCTACCTCTTCTGTGATTCCTGCTAGAACAAAGTCAGTATGTACTTCACTTAAAAATCCAAGTTTTAATGAACCATTGCCTAATCCTTCTCCAAAATACCCACCATTATTTATGGCATTAAGTGAGTTTCCTACCTGATAAGGTTCCGGAAATTCTTCTATTCTTAAAGATTTAGCAACACTATCAGGCATGAAAGAGAGAACGCCATCTTGTACCATACTCCACCAACTTTTTATACGTGTAATCCTATGTGGGAAAAGGAGAATTAAACTTGCAAGTCCTACAACAGCAACACCAATTAAAGATGCAAATATTTTCCAACTTCTGTTAGCAAATATAAGCATAATAAAGAGTATAACAGCTAAAAGTACCACCTGTCCTAAATCTTTTTGTAAAACTGCTATTAAAAATACAGAAAAACTAAATACCAATGCATAAGGTGCTAAAACTTTTAACTCCTCTTTAAAAGAGAGTTTATCTAAGTCTAATAATTTTCTATGAAAAGACCAAGCGAGATAATAGATAAATCCTATTTTAAAAAACTCAACAGGGGAGATAGAGATTCCAGGAAGTCGTATCCACCTTTTTGCACCGCCTGATTCAGTTACCATAGATGCAGGTAAAACTTGCATAATAATCATTAAAAATAGAAAAAATAAAAATAAAAACCATCCCAATTTTGGGATAAGAATATCTGGTTTTATTTGTGCTAAACTCCACATAATAAGTATAGATAAAACACCCGTAAATAGTTGTCTGAAAAAAAAGTGAAATTGATCGTAATCCCAGTAAACAACAGTATAGATTGATAAAGAATAAGAAAATAATATACTAATAATAATAAGTGTAGAACTTAAAAAAAATAGGGTATAGTCTGGTTGATTGTTATCTGTTAAGGATTTAATCATATTTTTGATAGAATTCATTCGGGAATTATACCAATTAAAACCAAAACTTTTCAAACGTTGGAGGATATTTGTCTTTACAAAAACAACAATTACCCGTAATGAAAAAGATTTTGATACTTGTTGGTTTGATATTTGTCTTTTTTACAATACTAATCTTTTCTATAATTAACACAATTAAAGATAATAGAGAATTGCCATCTTTAACTTATGCTAAAAAAGATTTAGCAGTACGAGGTAATATTTATAGTGGAGATGGATTTAAAATAGGAACTTCTCGAAAAATCTACTCAGCCTCTGTTGATACCCGTTCAATTGATAAAGATAAAAAAGAATTATTTATTACACTTTTTTCAATATATAGTGATATTCCTAAAAAAGAGTTACGAGAAAAATTATCAGAAAAAACTGGTTATACAATTCTTTCAAGAACTATTGATCAAAAAACAGCCAAGGAGTTAAAATCTTTGTCTTTTAAATTAAGGGCTTTAGATGTATTTGTTCCAATTAAACGAAATGGAAATACATATATTCATGGATTAGATATATATGAAACAGGGGAGGAAAGAGTTTATCCCTATAAAGATACTTTAACACCAGTTTTGGGATATATAAAAGAGCAAAATTCCAAACAAGGAAAACAAAGAGTTAATGGTATTAATGGAATTGAAAGAGAGTTTAATCAAAAACTAAACAATTTTCAAGATGGACTCCTAGAAGGGGAAAAAGATATTCTTTCTTATATTATTTTTAATAAAGACTCAAAAATCATAAAAAGAAAGGATGGTGATGATGTAACTATAACAATCCCTTTAAAACTTCAAAAAAATATTGAACTAATGTTAGATAGATATAAAGAAAAATTTGAAGCTCAAGAGATACTAGTTTCTGTTATGGATAGTAGAACAGGAAAAATTCTCTCTCTTGCTAGTTCAAATAGATATAATCCATCTGATATTAAACAAAATGAGATAGAACATTTAAAAATCAATGCCATTGAATATAATTTTGAACCAGGTTCTGTTATTAAACCCATTGCTATATCTTTAGCAGTAGATGCAGGAAAAGTAAAGAAAAATGAACTTTTTTTCGCACATAATACTGGGAAAACAAATTCAAAAGGGGAATTCCCACGAGGAAAGTATAAAATAGGGCGATTTACTATTAAAGATGATCATCAATTTGAAAAAAATTATCTTACGTTAGAAGATATTATTATCTATTCTAGCAATATAGGGACGCTTACTATTGCAAATAGATTAAGTGCAGAACAATTTTATAATGGATACCTAAATTTTGGATTATCGCAAAAAACAGGGATAGATTTGCCTTTTGAATCAAGAGGTATTATACATAAACTATATCAATACAGAGCTGGTGAGGATAAGGGTGAAGATAACGTTTTTAAAGCTACAGATTCTTATGGGCAAGGTATTACAGCTACTTTTATGCAAGTATTAAAAGCCTACTCTGTATTTAATAATGATGGAAAAATAGTTACTCCTTATCTTACAAATAAAAATGCACAAATTCTAGAACCACAAGTTATATCAAAAAAAACTGCTGATTTTATGAAAAAGATGTTAATACAAACTGTAGAAAAAGGAACCGGAAAAAAAACACAAATAGATGGCCTTGAAATTGGTGGAAAAACAGGTACAGCAAATGTAGTTGAACAAGGGAAATATCAAAGAAAATATATGAGTAGTTTTTTTGGATTTGTAAATGATAAAGAGCATAGATATACTGTGGGGGTAACAGTAAACGACCCAGTAAATAGGGGAGATAAGTGGTATTATTATTATGCTTCAAACTCAGCTGTTCCAGTTTTTAAAGAGGTTGTAAAAATACTTATTAAACTTGATTATTTAAAACCAGCTTTATAACTTTTAGTGAGAAAAAAGTATTTTTGCTCGCTCCTTTTTATAAAGTGGTGATTGGAGTTTTTCTAATTGTTTTTTAGATAATGGTGAACCTTTTAAAATAGTTCCTTGAAATAAATTTTTATTGATAATGTTTCTATCTAACATAATTTTATTTTCATGACACATTTCACAAGATTTTGCTTTTTTTGTTATGGTGTGTGGTGTTTTCGGTAAAAAAACTTCTATTTTTTTACCATCTATCATATTAATATCATCAAGAATAATTTTGTCATTTTTATCTTTATAACTAATTCTATATTGAAACATTGGTTTTGCAATTTTGATTGTTTCATCATCACTATTAACTAAAAAAAAGTTTTCCCATCTTCTAAATTTCCAACCACTATACCAAACACCGTCTTCCAATGTATTTGTAAGATAATCAGGCATTTGAGGTTTAGTTTCTGGGTTTTTAAGAGCTTTATTTAAAAAATTTTCAAGATATTCATCTTCTTGTACAGTGAGTCTTTTCCATTGTTTATAGTTTTTCGTATCATCTCTTAAAACATTAAGTTCATAACTACTTATATTCCAAGAACTATGACAACTATTACAGGAAAGAGTATTATGATAGCTTTTATGATTATTCTGTGTTAAGTTGTCGTGACATGATTTACAATCAACTTTATTTTCCCAACTTTTATTTTTATTTTTTTTATGGCAATAGACACAAGATAAACCTTTTTGATGATGAATATCAGAGTTTAGGTGATGAAAATCTATCCCATAAGGTCGCTCTGGATAGTAACCATCTTTTGTAAGTGGACTTCTATATGCTTTATCATAATCATGTGGGAAAAGTCCAAGATAATCAGTTCCTATAAATTCATTGTTGTGACATTTAAGACACTTCTCTTGTGTAGGTTTTGCTTTGGTACTATCTAAGTTATTTTTGTGTGGATTATGACAAGCTAGACATAGATTATTTGTTTGGTTGATATTTTGACTTGTAAGATGACATTTTAAACATTTTCTTCGTAAAAAATCATCAACTAAATCTTGTGGTTTTTTTATGTTATTACTTGGATGAGGTAGTGTTTGAAGAGTTACATTACTATTCTTCACTCCCCAAGTAGTTCGTGTAATGTTGATTGCATTTTTAAGTGTATAGTGATTTGAATTTGCACATTGTTCCATTTTTTTAGGATGACAAGTTAAACATTCATTACTAAATAGAAATAGAGGGATTAGAATAAGAAAATATTTCATCATTTTTGTATCTCTTTACTACAAGAAGTTTTTTTCTCATAAAAAAGTTTTTTACTTTTTTGAAAATCTTTATAAATAGGGTCTTCCCACTTATTATGACAAACTATACACTTATACGTTTCAATAATTTTAGTAACCTCTTGTTTATTAAACCCTCTTGCTTTTTCTCTTGAAAAACTTTGAAATTGTTGTCCTTCTTTTGAAATTAATGAATCTAAGGAATAGTTAATAGGAAGTCCATCTTCTTTACTTTGATAGTAAGGAGTAAAAGTGACATTATTTTCTTTTATATCTAAAATACCAGCTCCAAGTCCCAATGTTTGAGGATTAAAATGACAGTCTACACAAGTTCTTGATTGTTTTTGTGTTGTGTGTGGATCCCAAGCAGCAAAGGCAAAAGAGTGAAACTCATCATTTTTTATATCTTTATCATAGATAGTTGCAATCACTTGACAGCCAGGAGCAGTTGGCATAATCTTTTCATTGTACCCAATAGCAAGGGCAGGGGACTCATATCGTAAATAACTTCTAAGCTCCACCCATTTTCCTTTTGTTTTTTTATGTTTTATCCAATCATATTGTTGCCCATCTTTAAAGTATACTTCATGGCAACCATAACAGCTAGGTATCCACGAGCTATGGCAAGCGGTACAATCTAATCTTTCGTGGTTTTTAGAAATATGATAAGGAGCATCACTCATTTTTGAAATATCAAAAGCTTTCCCATCTCGTTTTCTATAAAAAGTCATATTAGAATCATCTTTTTGTAAATTATAAATTGGCGAATTTTTCTTTTTTGTAGTAGCAATTTTTGTAGAATAAGGGATATTTCCATTTAATGCAGTTAACATTCCTGCAAGTCCAAATTGATTTGATGGTTTAAATTGTGGATTATGACAATCTTTACAACTAATATCTACAGCATCTTCCATATGGGCATGATGTTTTCCATCTCCCATAACTCCAGCTTCTGTATGACAATCTATACAATCCATTTTTGTACTTCTATGATGGATGTCTGCTGGAAGTTCATAGTAGTATCTATCTTTATCTATTTTATGGGTGAGTTTTCCATTTTTATAAGGAGTGCCATAGCCCTCACTTTCAAATTGTCCAAAATAAGAGAGTCCTATACGATTAGAACGATTGTGGCATTTTAAACAATTTGAACTTGGAATTTTAGTAGAGAGTTTAGGATGGTTGAGCTTTAAAATATCATTTTTAATTTCAAGTTTTTTACCATCTTCAACTCTATGACAATCAACACAGCCACCACCTCTTTCACTAAATCCTGTATTTTTAAATATCTCTTCTTTTTGGTTTATATGACAAGCTGCACAAAGTTTACTAAAATGATCTTCAGCTAAAGATTGTTGTTCCGTTGGCTTATTTTTTAAATACTTAATTCCTGTTGTTTTTTCTATAGTTTTTGTCTCTCCAAATTGGTATTTTAGTACATCTAAGACACCATGCATATTATTCATAATAGATTTATCAACACGATTAATAATCTCTTGATGACATTTCCCACAAAACATACTTGCATGTTCTAGCCTACTTGGATTTAAAACAATATTTTGATGGGCTTTTACTTTTGAAATCGCTTTTGCATCTCCTCCATGGCATGAGGCACAGCCAAATTCTTCATAAGGGTGATAGTTGTCTATTGGGGTTGTATTTTGATGACAAGAAAGACAATTGTCTTTTTGTTGGTTAGAATATAAAAAAAGAGTAAAAGATAGTACTAAAAAGAAAAATTTCATTTATTAGTATACTATGAGTTGTATTAACAACCCATATCTACTTTGATAACTCCACTTGCAGCATCTTCATCTTCTTCATCTTCATCAGAAGATGGTTGTACTCTTTGTAGAGTGTTTACTGCATCTGATTCTTTTGGTTTATATTTAAATTTTAATACTGCATCATATGCTTGAAAAGCTTTGTTGTTTTTAGGATCAACTTCTATTGCTAATTTAGCATATTTTAAAGCACTTTCTATATTCTCAACTGCTAATGCTTCTTTTGATTTGTTTACATATTCTACTACTTTGGCATCTTTTTTTGCTAACATTGCTTCACCATTTGATGATGCTAAATAAGATAAAAGTAACGCTGCTATTAGTAAAATGACCCCTACTGTTGCTGAAATTAATTTCAATTTAATTTTCCCCCTCTTTTTTTTCTCTAATTGCTTTCATTGTATGCATAAATATTGCAAGACAAATTCCCATAATTACAGTAATAATAAATGATGAATAGATATCTCCTCCAATAAGTTTATCAATAGTATATTTCCCAAGATATCCAGAGTTTGCAAAGTGTGCAATATTATCAAAAATATCAAAATAAACATACATACCAGCTAGTACTCCAAATAAGAATACTGCTGCATCAATTTTACCTTTTGCTATACCTACTACAGCAGTTCCTGGACACCATCCTGACATAACCATACCTATACCAAATATTGCACCACCTACTAAATAAGGCCATACATAAGTTGCTGGTATAAACACTTGATTGTAATCTATCCATCCATTGTATGTAGCTAATGTAATCCAGAAAGCACCTGTAAGTATTGCACTTACCATTACTCTTGATACTCTTAAATCTCTAAAATAAAATACTGGTGCAATATGTTTTGCTCTTCCAAAACCAGCACGTTCAAGTATAAATCCAAACATTATCCCTATAAAAATTGCATAAAGATAATTTTCATTTGTTGTGATTGCCCCAGTTGTATATAATGGATACATAACAAAACTCCTTACATATTCCATTGTTTTTTAAACAATGGAGCTAGTAAAAAGCCAGCACCAAAAGCCGCTAACATAAAAATCCAAGCACCAACAGAAAATGTTGCTGCTCCATCAAGTGCTTGCCCACTAGTACATCCACGAGCAAGCCTTGTAGCTGCTGCTATAAGCATACCACCTAAAAAAGCCCAAAATAATCTTTTATATATTGGGTATCCATCACCTCTATCAATAGACTGTTTTATTCTTCCTGCAAGTGCTGCACTAATAAAGCCGCCTATAAATATACCAACAACTTGAATAACTGTCCAATTTGCTAATGCATTACCATCTCGTAAATATGGAGCTACATAACTATTTGTTGCAAAAGTTGCATCATAAAGGTATGTAACTTGTGCTGTAAGCCTTGCAAATGCACCGCTTGCTCCCATTCCTTGACCTGCTATCATAAAACTTATAAATAGTGCAGTACCAAGCAAAAATCCAGCAATAAGGGGATTCCAATAACTATTATTATCTTTCATATCTGTTCTCCAATTCTAAATATTATATTTGATTAAATTTATGCAACTAAGAAGTAAGAAAGTATCATTAATATTGTAAGTTTGATAAAACTTATTATTAAAGTTCCTACAAGATTACCAATTTGACAACTAGTACATGAACTATATCTTTTCCCCTCAAAATAGCCATATATTAGATATATAAAACCATTAACTACTGTTGCATATGATATATATCTTTGATAATCCCATATATTTTCTAAAGCGGTCTCATCACTAACAAAAAATGATCCAACTAATAATAGTGCAATAACCACTAACAAAATATTTGAAAGTTTGTTGAGATAATCTTTATATGATACTATTGGACAACTTTCAGGAATAGCAATATTAGAACCAAATTCAAGTTTTTTTTCAAATCTTTTTTTCTCATCTTTTGAGAGCTTATTTAAAAAAGTAGAACCAAAAGTATAATCGACCTTACGTTGGATTAATATAGATAATTCTCCATCAGCCTTAAGGGAGTGTTGATTCGCTTCTCTATCTTGATATATGAGACTTATTTTTTCATATCTTTGCACTTTTGCACTCAGTCCAGGAAAATAAGCTGTTGTCTCTTCCGTTGTTACCTTACCAATAGGATTTATAACTCTAGGATTAATCAGTTCTAAAAACTCATCACCTTGTTTGATCACAACCACATTGAAATAATTTCCTATTTGATAAGCAGCAAGTCCATCTAATTTATTTGCGTTAATCGTATCTTTTAAATCTTCGATTAAAGTAAATAAATTTTCATCAAAAATTCTTACATCTGTTGCATACTCAACACTTGGAGGTGTTGGGTATGTAATAATATCTTTAACCAAAACTAGTGACTTTTACCAACAACGATTATCATTTTAAGGTTGATAATTATAAATCTGATAAATTGCCAGATAACACAAGTTCTCATTCGTTTTGCAAATGGACCAGGAGTCATTGTTGTAAAATTTTGACTATATGCTTTAATGTTTTTTTCTTCTTCTTTAACTTTTGCCATTGTATTTTTCCTTTTTATATTTTTATTGTATTAATCACCCTAATTCTTATTCTGGAATTAAAGTCCATCCCATTTTTAGTTTTGCTTTCCATAGGAATAGGTAATGTAAAATATGTTTAATCCAATGCCCAGCAAGACCAATTTCACCAAAAGTATAATCAGTATCTCTACCAGTTCCTGGATATTTTTCAAAATCAGGAACAACAGGATAGATAGTCATAGCAGCAGCTGTTCCATCAAATATACCTTTACCAGCACTAGCCACACAAGCTGCACCCATCTCTGCCATACTAGCTTCATGTAGTGGAGCATCTTTCCCTTTTAGAATTCTGTCACAAATACTATGTGCAACAGTTTTTCCCATAATACCAGATGGCATACCTGTTCTAGGAGGTGTAGGGTTGATTGGAGTTCCATTTGGAGAGCTCATTGGTTTAGAGATTGTATGCGGTGGTGCAAAAGCAATACCACAAGCAAAGATATTTTCATAAGTTGGATTTTGATATGTTTTTGGCCAATCTGAAGCTTTCCAGTTCTCATAAGCACCAGCAGCATAGTTCGCATCAACTTTTAAGAAACCATTTGGAGCAAAAATAGTATCTGTAATATCAGAACCATCTTTATCATAAGCTTTTATACCTACACCTGCAAATGGAGGAATAAGCATAGAAAAATCAAACTCTTCTTCACCCATAGAACCATCAAGTAATTCATAATGTACCTTACCAGCTTCTACTTTATTTACATGAGCACCGATAATCCAGTCTACCCCTCTTTCTGTAAAGAGTGATTCAGCAAATATTTTAGAACTAACAGCGTATCCCATAGTTTTCATATGAAGTCCACCAACACCAAAGTCCCCTAAGAAAGATTCATTTGATATCCATTTGATATCTGCTAAATCTCTTACCCCAGCTTTATTTAATTCATGTTCAATATTAAAAATATACTCAAAAGCAGCACCTTGACAAGTACACATACCGTGACCAGTTCCAATTAAGAATTTTTGTCTTTGACCCTCTTTCATTTTTTTGATACATTTTTCTAATTCATGACTCGCATGGTGTGCATGATCTGCTGTACAAACTGACACTGTATGTTCACCTAAGTTACTTCCTTCACCTAGTCCTGGTGTTGCTCCAAAGTTTAGTTTTGGACCAGTTGCATTGATAATGTAGTCATATTCTAACTCTTCAGTTTGACCTGCGTTTTCAGGATTAGTAAATTCAATAGTTACGAACTCTTTATCACTTCCCTCTTTACCATTAGGGTGAATAGATACAGCTTTCGCTTGTTTGTAAGTGATTCCAGCTTTTTTATAAACAGGTGCTAAATCAAATGTTACATCCTCTGGTGTCATTTGACCAACACCCACCCAAATATTTGATGGTATCCAATTCCATTTAGAATTTGGTGTTACAACCACAACTTCATGAGCACTTCCTAACCACTTTGCAGCAAATGTTGCTGCTGTGTGACCAGAAACACCACCTCCAAGTACAATTAATCTTGCCATATCTACCCCTTAATTTTTAGTTTTTTTTGAAAATCTGACTAGTAGTCATACATAAGTAATTGTAATAGATATTTTTTTAAGGTTGGCTTAAAAACAAATAAGTTTTAATTATATCATATGTCTAATTCTTCTTATAATACATTAAATATGGTGATTTTATTATTTTGATTTTTTATATGTAAAGTGAATTCATATGCATGTTCATGGTTAATTTTTATTGTAAGTTTGTATTCTCCATTTGTACTAATATCATCCCAAGATTCAAAACCTACAAGCTCCTCTTCTCCTTCATAGTCATATCCATCAAATTTTTCAATAACTAAATCTTTAAACTCTGCAATAGGACATTCTTGTATCTCTAAAAGTCTTTCTATAACCTTTTTTACAGTTACTCTAAAAACTTTGACGATTCTTTCTTCTTCAAACATAGTTACTCCTTATCTTGTAATGCTGTTGCTGTTTTGTTTCTTTGTTTTTTTAATTCCATATCTATATATTTATAATTAATTTCTCTCTCTTTTTTGTTTAATGCAATGGTAATGCGATTTGAATTATCAGGTTTATATTCGTAAATACTCAATTCATTATTATAAATAGATAATCGTATTGGAGTAGCTATAGAATATGTAGTAATTATTGCATCATTATTTAAAATATTTTTAATTTGTGCAAAATACTCTTGTGTCCATAATAATCTATTTACTTCACTACTAAATGCATCTTGATAAACTATATCAAAGAGTATATTTTGATTAGATAAAATATTTAAGTACTCTCTTGCATCTCCATTATATATTTCAATTTTACACTTTTCATCTTCGTAATATAAATTTTGTGAAACTTCTTGGATAATTGGTGTAAGTGACTGAAACTCTTTTGGAAAGGTGAAATTTTTTATACTATATAGTAAATCTAAATCAAATTCTGGAGAATAAATATTTACTTTGATATTGAGGTTTTCTTGTTGTACATAATATAATGTGGCTAAGCTATTGTAACCAATACCAAAACATATATCTAAAATTGTGAGTTCTTTTTTATTTTTATGATAAGTAAGTGCTGGAATAACATGTTTAGAAAGAGATTCATTTAATGCTCCTTCTTTTACACTATGATAATGTTGATCAAATTGTTTACTATAAAGTGTATGTGTACCATCACTAGTTGGTATAAGTTCTATTGTCCAGCTCCCCACATATGGAGTTTTTTTGCCATAACAAGATGATATTTTTGAAAAATATTGATATCATTTACTGCACGAAAGTTATTTTGATCTAAGAGTTCTTTTATAGAGTCAATATTCATAGTATCTTTTTTTTGTAAAATGATTACAAATGCAGAATTTTCTAAACTGTGGTAAACTCCAGTGATAAATCTATTCTGATTTTCTATTAGATGTAAGCAATTACTAATAATAGCATATTCAAAGTTTCTATCTTTGAGTCGAAAATTGTTTGGTTGAATTTGATGAAACTCTTTTACTGTCAGTTTTCCAAAAGAGTTATCAACAATATCTTGTAACTCCTCTGTGATTTCATTACAATCATTGTTGATATGTAAAATAGCTAGATTAGGCGAGTTGTCAAACAGTGTTTTAAAAAGTTCTAACTCACCAGACATAAGTTTTTACTTATCTAACTCTTTGAGTTGTTTCTTTGTTAATAATAAATCTTTATTGTTCATTACTCCAACACCATTTTTTACAACATATTTTGCTGTTTTTTGTGCTGATTTAAGACTATGCATTTTGTATGTTCCACATTGGTATAAATTTAATTCAGGAATATCTGCTTCACTTTTTACTTTTAACACATCTTTCATTGCTTTATAAGTTGCATTAGCTACTTCTTTATCGCTTGGAGTTCCTAAACAACTCATATAAAATCCAGTTCTACAACCCATTGGACTACAGTCTATAATTTCTACATCTTTACCATTTAAATGTTCTCTAATAAATCCGGCAAAAAGATGTTCTAAAGTATGTATTCCTCTTCCTGTCATTTTGTCTTTGTTTGGTTTGTGAATTCTAATATCAAATACACTGATATTATCACCTTTCTTTGATTTCATTGTTTTTGCAATTCTTACAGCTGGAGCAATCATTTTTGTATGATCAACTTTAAAACTATCTAATAATGGCATAATGTTTCCTTTTATAAATTTTTGTGATTATAACATAAAAAAACCTAAGTCCAAAGAGGGCTTAGGTTTTTAATTTTTTACTTTAAGATAAATTATTTAAGCTTATCTGCTCTTGGGTAGATAAATACAGCTTGTCGAATTACACTAATTTCTTTAGGGTTCTCAACTGCATATGCTCTTAAGGTTACAGTGATAGGAGTATCTTTAGTAACACTATCAACTAATCTTTCTTTTGTTGAAAGTTGAATAACTTTTTTTGCCATTTTATTATGGCTTAGTTTAAATGGTGTAAATCTTTTTATTTCGATTTTTCCAGCATATTCACCTATTACTTCAAGATTATAAGTATAATTTTCTTTTTGTGTATTTTGGAAAAGTAATACAAAGTTATTTGCAACTTCACCACCTTCTCTTATTTTATAAAGTTCAGTTGTTTTATTGATATTAAGTAGCATATATTCTTTTTTACCACCCATAACAAATAACATACCAACAATTATTACTAACGCAGCAGCATACATTATAGTTTTACTTCTGATTAATTTTGTAGGTTTGTCTTTTTCAATTTGGTTTGTACTTGTCCATTGAACTAATGATTCTTTTCCAAGTTTTCCCATAACAGAAGTACAAGCATCAACACACTCTAGACAGTTAATACACTCTAATTGCATCCCTTTTCTAATATCTATATGTGTAGGACAAACAGTCACACAACTTTGACAAGCAGTACATTCATCTGTTTCATTAGCTAAATCAGTTTGTTTAAAAACAATTTTTTCTTTGTTTTCATTGTAAATATCTCCACCTCTTTTTGTACTATAAATAGCTTGAATAGTATCATCATCATAAAGTACAGATTGTACTCTTGAATAAGGACAAACATAAACACAAAAGTTTTCTTGTAAAAATATTACATCATATACTAAGAAACCTGCAACACCTAAAATAAATCCAAGTAATACCGTGTGTTCCATAGGATTTTTCATATATTCAAAAAAATCAGTTGGTGGAATAAAATACCACATGAAATCTGCAGCTGCTAACAGAGCAAGAGCAGCCCAAATGATAATTGCAATAATTCTTTTAGAAGCATTTTTAGGATTTTTCCAATCAGGCTCTTTTTGTTTATTTTTGATTCTTCTTAAACCTAAAAGTTTTCCTTCAATTAAATCTCTATAAATAACTCTAAATACAGTTTGAGGACAGGCCCATCCACACCAAGCACGACCTCCAATAGCAGTTACAGCAAAAATACCAAGAAATAATAACATTAATAAAAATGGCATCATATATAATTCTTGCATATCAAATGCAACTCCCATCAAATGTAATTGTTTTTTATCAAATGATAATAAAAATATTTGATTTCCGTTTATCTGAATAAAAGGGGTTACGATTGCTACTACAGTAGCTAAGGCATATGCCCAATATCTTTTAATACGATAAACTGTTGTCTGAACTTTTTCACTCATATTCTATCCTTCTAGAAATTTAATAAGTAATTATATATTATATGAACTTATATTTACCATAAATTATTATAATAATAATTAAAATACTTTCTTATAATAAGTATTATATAACTATAAACTTAATATAATCGCCATATGAATAGATTTAAAATAGATATAAATACAAAAAAAAATCTTTTAGCATTTAGTGCAGGTGTTGATTCAACAGCATTATTTTATTTATTGATTGAAAAAAACATACCATTTGATATAGCAATAGTGGATTATCATCAAAGAATACAATCAAAAGATGAAGTAATTTATGCTACACAACTTGCACATAAATACAACAAAAAGTGTTTTATATCTGATTATCCAGATAATATGAAATTTAGTGAAAAAGAAGCAAGAGATTTTAGATATAAATTTTTTGATGCAATAATGATTGAAAATCATTATGAGGCACTTCTTACAGCACATCAATTAAATGATAAATTAGAATGGTTTTTAATGCAATTCACAAAAGGTGCAGGGCTTAGTGAACTTTTGGGAATGGAAAAAGAGATTGTAAAAAATGGCTATATAATTAAAAAACCATTATTAGAAATTAGTAAAGAATCTCTTAAAAAATATCTTATAAGTCATAACTATAGATTCTTTGAAGATGAAAGTAATAGTGATGAAACATATAAGAGAAATTATTTTAGACATAACTTTAGTGATAAACTTCTTGAAAAATTTCAAAGTGGCATAATAAATAGTTTTGAATATTTAGAAAAAGATTATAATTCTTTAATGGGTGATTTTTCTAAAACAAGTATTGAAAAATTAACAATTTATGAATACAATGAAGATTTAAATGTTGCTATTAGAATTATAGATAAAGAGTTAAAACAAAGAGGTTTGATAATATCAAAAGCTACAAGGGATGAAATTGTTCAAAAAAAAGAAGTTGTTATTTCTCATAAGATAGCAGTATCAATTGTGGTTGATAAAATTTATATTGCACCTTATATGCAAAATATAATGACTAAAGAATTTAAAGAAAAATGTAGGATAGAGAGAATTCCTAATAATATTCGTGGATATCTCTCAACTTTGGAAGAGTTTATTTACTAAGTTGTACTTGCTCTTTATTTTTTTGATGAAGCGATAAATTATATTTAATTTCAATACCGTCATTTATTTTACTAAATACAATAGGATATTCTAAAGTTATAGATACTTTTTGTTGATTTAATTTTTCTATAAAATCAAAAAAGTCTTTAGGTGTTTTTACTATAGATTGAATTGCAAATTTATATGTTAAATATGTTGTTTCCTCTTTATTCAAAAACTTTATAGTAGATTGGTCTAAGAGTAATTTATTAATAAAATCTGTAGCTTTACCAATAGATATAAATTCAAAATCATCGTATTGTTTTGATTGCATTTTTTTATTAGGAGCTAAGAAGTTTTCATTTTCAATGATAATATTTAATATAGATTTATTTTCATGTTTTAAAAGTATTTTTGAATCTTTATAAAGGTTCAATAATTTTACTCTCATATCTTCAAAAGATTGACTCTGAGAAATAAAAGTACATACATAAGTAGAACTATTTTGAGTAATTTCTAAATCTTTTAAAATAGCATCATATGGCACTATATCAAATAACATATAAACGTCTTGTAATAGATGGTTATTATTGAGAATATGATTTGGAAATTCTATAATTTTTACCTCTACAGGTTCTTGTTTAGCAACTTTTTTCATCTCTTTTTGTTGTTGTATTTTTTGTTGCTTAAGTTCTTGTGAAGAGATAAATTGATTATAAACTAATCCAAGAACAACGGCAATACTAATGCCTGCAAAAATAATCCATTTTAAAGTATTTTTATTTTGTTTTTTGATTCTTGGATTTACAAATGAATGTTTTATAATATCCTCTTTTTGTGTAATTTTAAAGAGATATTGTTCCATATTGATAACTTCATAGTCAATATCTACCATGATTGTTTCATATAATGAATTTATCTGTTCATCAGAAAGTGGTTTAAGAGTATATAAAATTTTTACTTGTTCTAAAAATTCTACATCATTGTTTTGTGTATAATAATCCTGTACTATTTCACTAAGAAATTGTTGTATCTCTAGAAAATGAACCTCTTCATAAAGTTTCTGATCAACAATCTCATCATTTGAAAAACTTTTATCTGTGATCTGATCAAAAGGCGTTAATGATTTAACGGCACATTGTACAATAATTTTAAGGTCATTTAAAATCATCACATAAACAACATTATTGTAAATAAGTACATTAAGAGAATTTTTAATACTATTATCTTGTACGTATTCATTTAAAATAGTAAAAGGAGAGATAATATAATCTATCCCACTATTTGCAAAATATCTTGAAGCACTTGTAAGCTCATTTTTTGGAATAACAATACTGTATTTACTATCAAGTTGTACACTATCATATCCAATCACATCCATATCTTTTGTTAAAATTACTTGTTGTCTATCTCCTTCAAAAAGTGATGAAAGATAAGTGTAAGGTATGTTTTTTTGCAAAGCATCTAACTTAAATAAAGCATCTTGAGGCATATTGTTATCAACGATTAAAAATGATGATTGTTCTTGCTTCAAGATTTTTTTATCTTGTAATATTGCATAGTTTAAATTTAATTGTTTATTTTGCTTTAAAATATTCACATATTGCTTTTTACTACTACTAAACATAGATGACCTCAAATTATTTATTTAATGGATGTGCAATATTATACTGTTTTAACTTTGTATTTGTGGTTAATTTAGTATAAATTCCAGTTGCTTTTAAGCTACTATGCCCAAGAAGTTCGCTAATATCATTGATTCTAGCGCCATCATTTAACAAATCTGTAGCAAAAGAATGTCTTAATTGATGAGGAGTTGCTTTGATTCCAATTTTACGAAATGCTTTTTCAAGTCTGTATTGTATTTGTCTTTTTGTAAGGGCTTTTGAGTTTTCTTCAAAAAGATATTCTGATGGAGTGTAAAATGAAAGATATTCTTGTAATAAATTATTTGCAACAGGATTTGAAGGTATCTCTCTTTGTTTATTTCCTTTCCCTGTAACTTGTATAGAATTTGTTTTTATATATTTTAGTTTTAAAGTTGCTAATTCAGAAATACGAACACCAAAAGAATAAATAAATACGATAATAAGTTTTTCCTCTAAAGTTGCATTCTCTAAACTTTCAAAAATATTTTTAGTTTGTATTGGTTTTGGAAGAGTTTGTGGAGATTTGATTGTATTATTTCCTACAAGTTTTATATCAATATGTTTGGAATCTAAATAGCTTACAAAGCTATTAATACTTGATATCTTTTTATTGATTGTTTTTGGATTTAAGGAAGCAATTTCTATTCTAAATTTTGTAATATCAAAAATTGTTTTCCCATTTTCTTCATAGATTTCACTTGCTTTAATAGCTTTTTCAATTGATTGTTTATAAGTTTTCACAGTAAGAGGAGAGTAGTTTTTTAAATCTAATAAATACTCACAAAACTCCTCTAAGTATTTATAAAATTTTTCTTTCATGATTATTTCTTTAGTTGATTTTCCATCATTTTTGAGTAAATAAGTTGTTTTGCTTCTTCTAGTTCTAAATTTTCTACACTAAAAGGTTCACTTGCATAAAAATCTATTTTTCCAAAAGGTTTTGGTACGACAAATTTATCCCAAGATTTCATTTCCCAATAAGATGTTGGTATGGAACTTAGTACTATAATTTTTGTATTTGTTTTTTGAGATAAAAGTACAATTCCATCAGCAATACTATATATTGGACCTCTTGGACCATCTGGTGTTATAGCAACATCAATACCATTTTTTAAGGCTTTTATAGCACCAATAAGTGCTTTTGCTCCACCCTTTGAGGAAGAACCACTTAATCCTCCAACTCCAAGATAATCAACTACTTTTCGTATAATTTCACCATCTTTATGGACACTTACAATAACTTTTATTTTTCCATTTTTTTTGAAATTTCTATAATTAAGCGGTTGCATAAGTAAATCACCATGCCACATTGCAACAATTAAGTTTTCATTGTCAAAGTTTTGATTTGGATAATGATATGTTTTTTTATTTGTAAGATGAATAAATCTTACTATAAGTTGGAGAAGAAAAGGGAGAACTGTAAAATATAAATAGTGTTTAATTTTTTCTTTCATCAGTTTTGATGTCTTTAGACAACTTCTCCTTTAAGTGAAGTTCTACTTGCGCTTGTAATTTTTACTTTTACAATTTTTCCAAGTAGCTCCTCACTTCCATTTACAAATACCTGCACATAATTATCACTAAAACCAAAAACTTCTCCATTTGGTTTTAATTCTTCAAATAGTACTTCTAAAGTTTGACCAACTAATTTTTCCATATGCTCGTCTTGATGTTCTTTATGAAGTTCAATTACTCTTTGCAATCTTTTAGTTGCAGTTTCATCATCTATTTGATTTGGCATGTTTTGAGCTGGTGTTAATGGTCTTGGTGAATATTTAAAATTAAATACAGCATCAAATTTTACTTTTTCCATTATATCAAGAGTATCTAGAAACTCCTCATCACTCTCCCCTGGAAATGCTACAATAATATCTGTAGAGATTCGTACATTTGGAACTAAAGTTCGTATTTTTTCACAACGATTTAAGAACCATTCTTTAGTATAACCTCTTTTCATATCTTTAAGAACTCTTGTATTTCCAGCTTGAAGTGGCACATGTATTTGTTTACATATTTTAGGATTTGAAGCAAATTCTTCTATAAATTCATCATCCATATGCAATGGATGAGGAGAGGTAAATCGTATTCTTTGTACACCCTTAATTTTACTAATCATTTGTAAGAGTTGTGTGAAATTAGTAGTTTCTGTTTTATCACTGAAATGTTTTCCATAGTTATTAACATTTTGACCCAAAAGAAATATTTCAATAGCACCTGAAGCAACAGCTTTTTCTATCTCATTGAGAATGATTTGGCTAGGGATACTGATTTCATCTCCTCTTGTAGCAGGAACAATACAAAAAGTACAGCTTTTATCACATCCTAAAGAGATATTGATACTTGCTCTATATAATGAGTTTCTATAATCAGCAAAATCATAGTTTGTTTCATCATTGTTTATATCTATCTCAACAGTTCCTTTGTTTAAAACAGCATCAGAGATTTTAGAAACATTTCTTGCTCCAACAACAAAGTCCACGTAAGGTGCTTTTTTAATAATTTCTTCACCTAGATGACTTGCAGTACAACCACACACACCTATTTTAGCACCTTCTTTTTTCTTTTTATTAAAAACACCCAGTTCTGAAAATAGTTTTGCGACAGGTTTTTCTCTGACTGAACAAGTATTGATAATAATAAGATCGGCGTCTTCTAGATTTTGTGTTTGAGAGTATGATTGGTGTTTATTGAGTTCTGCTATGATATGTTCTGTATCTCGAACATTCATAGCACAACCTAAAGTTTCTATAAAAAGTTTTTTTGACAAATTATATTCTTTTATAAATTTATGAGATTTTATAATGAGTGAATTTCGTAAACATACTCATCATCAGATAGACCATACTTCACTTCTCTAAAGTGAACAGTGTATCCAGCTTCCTCAAATTTATCTACGATAGCCATCATATCTTTATGTGAGTTTTCTCTATCAAAGTAGAAAATCTCTTCTTCATTTTTTGATAAACTCTCTAATAGTTTTTCTAGTTTTACTTTTTTTGGTTTCGCTGTAAGCTCTTCTCTTGCTAATAAAATATCCATTTTATAACTTTCCTTAATTTGTAATAATGGTGGATTATACCAAAGTTGCACTAAATATTTGTTGAAGCAAATCTTAACTATAATATATACTTATTTTATAAAAAGGTTAGTCAATAATGTCATCAAAAAAATTGCATTTAGTAAGTCTAGGTTGTACAAAAAACTTAATAGATAGTGAAGTTATGTTAGGAAAGCTCAAAGAGTATGAAATAACAGATGATAGTACTCAAGCAGATTTAATTATAGTAAATACTTGTGGGTTCATTGAAAGTGCAAAACAAGAGAGTTTAAATACAATTTTTGAACTTGATAGTACTAGAAAACAAGAGTCGGTTTTAGTTATGGCTGGATGTTTAAGTGAACGATATCAAGAAGAGTTAAAAGAGGGACTTGAAAACGAAGTTGATATTTTTACAGGTGTTGGGGATTATGATATTATTGATAAACTAGTAAAAGAAAAAAGAAGTCAGTTTTCACAAAAAGTATTTTTAGCAGATGAGAATAATGATAGAATTGTAACTGGTTCAAACTATCACGCATACATAAAATTAAGTGAAGGATGTAATCAAAAGTGTTCTTTTTGTGCTATTCCAGCATTTAAAGGAAAACTCAACAGTCGACCATTGGGTTCCATAGAAGCAGAGATAAAAACACTTGTAGCCCAAGGGTATTATGATTTTTCTTTTGTATCACAAGATAGTAGTTCTTATTTAAGAGACTTTAATATCAATGATGGATTAGAACAACTTATAGATAAAGTAGAGAAAATAGAAGGGGTAAAGAGTGCAAGAATTTTGTATCTTTACCCTTCAACTACAACAAATGCTTTAATAGAAAAAATAGCAAACTCTAAAACTTTCCATACATACTACGATATGCCACTACAACATATCTCATCAAGTGTGTTAAAGATTATGAAAAGAGGAAAAGGGGCAGAACAACTCAAAGAGTTGATGCAACATATGAAAGATATGCCAGAAAACTTTGTTAGAAGTACTTTTATTGTAGGACATCCAGGGGAAACACAAGAGGATTTTGAAGAGCTGTGTGAGTATCTAAAAGAGTATAAGTTTGATAGGGTAAATGTATTTAGTTATAGTGATGAAGATGGTACTACTGCTTTTGAATTAGAAAATAAAATTCCTCAAGAAATTATTGATCAAAGAGCAGAAATTTTAGGAGAAATTATCACTCAAACAACATTAAAAAAATTAGAGTCTGAAGTTGGAAAAGAGTTTGAAGTGGTAGTTGATGGAGAGAGTGATGAACACGAATATCTCTTAAGTGCAAGAAAACTTTCTTGGGCACCAGATGTTGATGGTGAAATCTATATCAATGATAAAGAGATAGAGGGTGAGATAGAGTTTGGTAAAATTTATACTGCTCGTATGACAGAACTTAGTGGGGATAAGTTAATAGCAACAATTATAAAATAATTATTGCTCTATAATATCAGCGATATTTTTTACAGCATCTTTATGAATAGCATTTAAAAGTTTTTCACTTTTAGATGCTATATTATCTTCTAAACATTGGAAAAAATAGTTTTCATCTAGTTCATTTTGATTTTGTAAAAAGCACAAATTATTATCTAGTAAATATTTTGCATTATAGTATTGATGATTAGCCGCGGCATGTGGAAATGGGATAAAAAAGGTTGGAATCCCAAGTGCTACAAGTTCCCAAAGAGTACTAGCCCCAGCTCGACTAACTGCGAAGTCTGCTTTTGTCATCTTCTCTATAAGTTGATTGGAGAAATCGAAAACATCAACATCTATATTTAACTCTTTGTATTTTTCCTTACATTTTTCAAAATCATTCTTCCCTGTTTGATGGATGATAGATATCCCCATCTCATTGAGTTTTGGTGCAACTTTAAGTGCAAAATCATTAATAGCAGTTGCCCCTTGACTTCCACCTAAAAATATTACAGTTTTAACTTCACTTCGTACCCTTTGGTGTTCAAAAAAGTTTTGTGCTATTGGGTAGTCTTTTACTTTTGAAGTTTTTAAATAGGAGCTAAAAACCTCTTTTGCAAACTTTGAAGTAATGGTATTGAGTTTTCCCATAACTGAATTTTGTTCGTGGATATAGAAATCTGTTCTAGTTATTATAGCAGCAAAACTAGCAGCAGCTGCACTAAATCCACCTACACTTACCACTTTTGATATTTTATGTTTTTTAATGATTTTTATAGAAGTAATAACCGCTTTTAAAATCATAAATAATGAGATGAACTTTCCTAGAAAATTTTGATTTACTACCCCTTTTGTATCTAAAAAATAGGTGTGTGAAAGTAGGGGATAGTTTTCGAACCAACTTTTATCTTGTCCTTTTGTAGAACCTATAAAGATAACTTTATAACCTCTTGCGTAAAATTCATCGATAAAAGATTTTGCAACACTTAAGTGCCCACCAGTACCACCACCTGTGATAAGAATAGTTTTTGACATATTTTTCCCTCATACATAATGGATGAATTTTACTCATTTTCCACTTAAGTATTGGTTGTAGTGTAAATACAATTTATATAGCAATTTTGTTTCAAAATTGTAATTGTATATTTTTTATACTACAAATATGTTGTATTGGTTTTTATGATTTGTTATAATTGTACAAAGAGTCAAACAATGTTATTTGCTAAACTAATTTCATTAAGCAGTCTCCTAAACTAAACTTAAACACGAAAAGACATTGTTTTTCTCATTTTATTTAGAGCTTTTCAAACAAATTTTCTTGATTTTTTTAAGTATTAAAAGATACCATACATTAGTATTAAAGTTTGGAGTTATCAATTGTTAAAAAAGTTATTTAAGAAAGAAGAACAAGCTACAAAAGATTATAAAACAATTACATTTTATAAATTTGCCCAATCAATTGGTGCTGTTGATATAATGCAAGTTGAACATATAAATATCGAAGATCTTCTTTTAAAATCATTTTTATTTTTAATCAAAGATACAATTGTAACAAAAAAACAACAACAAGAATATCTTATTTTTAAAGATAGATATAATAGATATCTAGAATATTGCATTGAAAATAATCTTGTAAAAAAAGAACAGTTTTTAAAAGTAGAGAAACTATTTGTCTCTACTGTTCCAGATATGTCACATATAGAAATTCCAGATATAAAAAAAGAGTTAGAAGAGATGAATTTTGACTTAGATAAAATAGCAGAAGTATTTTCAAAACTAAAGTAGAAAATTATGGTTGTATCAAATAAAGTATATGGTATTTCTCATGATATTATTTTAAATAGAAATTTTTTAGAAAATTTTATATATACCAGTAAAGAATTGAACTATTATTACAGTGAAGATTTTTCTCCCCATTTTTATATAGATTTAGCACTTGCTGGATTTATCTCTATTTGGTATAAAGAAAATGAGTGTGAATATTTACTTCCTGAAATGCAGTTTGATTATGCTGTATTAGAGTTTACAGATTTACATATCTCCACAAAAGTGCAAAAACTTTTAAAACAGCCTTCAAAATATCATTTTTTTATTGATGAACATTTTGAAGAAATTTTAGAAATTTTAGGTACATATCATGATAACTCTTGGATAAAAGGAAAATATTGCGAACTTCTAAGAAATCTAAAAACAACAGAATATAAAAAAGAAAAATTTCAATTAACATCTTTTGGTATTTTAGATAAAGATACAAATAAAATAGTTGCAGGGGAAATAGGTTATATTACTCATGGCAAAATCTATACAAGCTTAAGTGGATTTAGTTCTAAAGAAAAAAAATACAATAATTATGGAAATTTACAGTTAGTGTTACTTGCCCAATATCTGGAAAAAGAAAATTTTCTTTTTTGGAATTTAGGACATCCATATATGGATTACAAACTTAAACTTGGAGCAAAAATTTTGAGTAGAGAAGTGTTTTTAAAGAAATTCCTTATAGAAACAATGGAAATTTAGCTACAATAAAATATGAAATTATACATTGATGGCGATGCTTTACCAAATATTCTAAAACCAATTTTAGTTCGAGCTATAGAGAAACGAAATATTGAAACTTATGTTGTATCCAATAAAAAGATATCAATAGGAAGTAATGCTAAGAATATCCACTATCTTATTGTAGAGGCAGGTGCAGATGAAGCTGATAATAAAATTATAGAGATGCTAGATTCTGAAGATTTAGTGATAACAGCAGATATTCCTCTAGCAGATAGAACCATTACTAAACAAGCTCATGCTATAGATCATAGAGGGGAACTTTATACAACTGAAAATATAAAACAATATTTAGCGATGAGAGATTTGATGCAAAGTATTCGGGATAGTGGTGAGATAACAAAAGGACCACCACCTTTTACCCAAAAAGATGCACAAAAATTTGCAAATCAATTGAATAAATTTTTACATGCATATTAAAATTTTCTAAACTATTTTAATAAACATGTAATTTCATTTTCATTTCATTTTCGCTTCTTATAATTGTATTACAAGTTGAGGTTGTTCATTTACCTCTACTTTCCTTAAAATTCGAAATTTATAAAAAAGCTCTACTTCATAGTGGGGCTTTTTTAGTTTTTAGAATTTATTAATATTCATCATACTCATTGTTATTTACAAAGTCATTGTATTCAATTGACTCTTCATAAGTAAGATAATCGTTTTCTAGTTCATCATAATGATTGATAAAATGACAAAAATTTACATCTTCTATTTCTACTATTTGACATTCATACATTTTAAACTCCTTGTTCTGTAATTTTAAAATTACAAGTTATATACATTGTACTACTGCATAGGGCGTACCATAGTGTTATTAGTTTTATAGGATATATAAAAGATACTTTATTTAAAGGCTTTAGACTCTCATTATTATAATTTAATTTTATTATTTTAAAAATTATACCAAATAAATAATATTACAATTTTGTAATATTTATATATTTTATAGCAAAAATGTATAGATTTTAAATGATTAACAATTTGCAATATTTTGAGGTTCTATTTTTTATTAATGGTATGATTAGGGTATAAATATAGATTAAGGATAAAATGAAAATATGAAACTTCATATAGATATTGATTGTTTTTTTGTATCAGCGCATAGAATAAATAATCCTCATTTAGAAAATATCCCATTAGCAGTAGGGGGAAGGAGTAACTTATCAATTTTTGAAAAAACAAAACAAACAAGACATTTAAGTAAAATAGGAGGTGCATTTACTAGTTCCATATTAAGTAGTAATGATGATAAAACTTTTGAAGATTATTTTGTAGATCCTGATGGAAGAATAAGGGGGATATTGACTACATCAAGTTATGAAGCCAGAAATTATGGAGTAAAAACTGCAATGCCTGTTGCTGAAGCATTACGCTGGTGTCCACAGTTAAAGGTATTACCTCCAAATTATCCTTTGTATCATGAATTATCCAATAAATTAAAATTACTACTTGAAAAAGAGATACCTTTGATTGAGCAGTTTTCTATTGATGAATTTTTTGGAGATATAACGGGTTGGATTAAAGATGAAGAGGCTTTTCTTTTTGGGAAAAATATAAAAAAACAAATTTTAGATGAATTAGGATTACCCGTATCAGTAGGAATTGCTAAAACGAAATGGATGGCTAAATTAGCCACAGAGTTTGCAAAGCCAAATGGGGTAAAGCTCATCAAACAAGAAGAACTAGATGAATTTATAAAAGATGTCCCAATAGCAATGTTTGCAGGTATTGGAAAAGGATATCAAAAAAGATTGTTGGGACATGGGATAAAGACATTAGGCGATATAAAAGATAAAAAATATCTTTTTGAAAAGTGGGGTAAACCTGGTGTTCAACTTTATAATAGAGTTTGTGGTTTGGAAAATGAACCTATTTCAATATCTACAGAGAGAGAAAAAAAGTCAATAGGTCTTGGTCGTACATGGGATGCTCTTAATGATAGAGATGAAATAAAAAGAAGATTAACAATTCTTTGCAGGCATTTAAGTTTTTTAGCTTTAAAAGGAAAACATAACCCATTAACATATGCATTAAAAATACGATATCAATATGGGGCTAAGAGTAAAGACTTTGTAAATTTTAATAGATTATTTAATGAACAACATTTAAAAAAAGAGATTATCAAGCTCTTTGATAAAATAGATATTCATCCTACACATAATATAATACAAGTGAATATAACACTTTCAAATTTTGAAGAGAACAAAAATATAACTATGGATTTATTGAACTATGAAGAAGATACAAAACAATTAAAATTAACTAAGTCTTTACAACAATTAAGGGATAAATTTGGTATAGATATTATAAAAAGTGGAGGGGAGCTTTTTTGATTTATATAATAAATAAAGTTATAATACAAAGTTAGTTTAAACTTTTTGGTATTATAATATTATTTTATAAATATAAGAAAGGATAAGTTTTGAAAAATGAAAAGTTCGAACAAGTTATAAAGCCAACTGTTTTGCCATACATATTAACAGTTATAGCAGTATTTGCTTTTAATGTAGGAATTTTTTTAGTAAGTAATACATAATGTAGTGTAAAATATTTGAATTTAATTAAAAGATAGATTAAATGGTGTCAGGAGAGAGACTTGAACTCTCGACCTCCGGCTTATGAGACCAGCGCTCTAGCCAGCTGAGCTACCCTGACAGGTATTTTATTATTTGGCTAATTTTTGATTTAGTGGCAGAGAGCAAGGGATTCGAACCCTCGGAGGTGTGACCCTCGCCGGTTTTCAAAACCGGTCCATTCGACCAACTCTGGCAACTCTCTACATTTAATGATACAAAAAAAAAGATACTTTTAGTATCATTTTTAAAGTTATGGTGCGAATGATCGGAATTGAACCGATACTCCGAAACCGGAATTGGATTTTAAGTCCAACGCGTCTACCTATTCCGCCACACTCGCATGCATTTTTGATATCTCTATCAATGGTAAATTAATCCTAACTTAAAAGCTTTCCTCTTAAATTGGACTGGAATTATAGCGATTTCTTTTTCATAAGTCAAGGGTTTTTTCAATAAATTAAAAAATTTACAAATTTTTTGAAATTAATGAAAATTCAACTATAATACGAACAAATAAAATAGAAATTTTTTAAGGATAGATATTATGAGAAGTGATGAGGTAAAAAAAGGGCATGCACGTGCTCCACATAGAAGTTTGTTTCGTGCAACAGGACTTAAAGATGAGGATTTTGATAAACCATTTATTGGTGTAGCAAACTCATTTATAGAAATAATTCCTGGACACTTTTTTCTTGATAAAGTAAGTGACATTATTAAAGAAGAGATAAGAGCAAATGGTTGTGTACCTTTTGAATTTAATACTATTGGTGTTGATGATGGAATAGCTATGGGACATGATGGGATGCTTTTTTCACTTCCAAGTAGAGAAATTATTGCAAATAGCATAGAAACTGTTATGAATGCACATAAACTTGATGCAATGATTGCTATACCAAATTGTGATAAAATCGTTCCAGGGATGATTATGGGAGCATTAAGGGTAAATGTACCTACAGTATTTGTATCTGGTGGACCAATGGCAAAAGGATACACAAAAGATGGTACACCTATAGATTTAGCAACAGCATTTGAAGCTGTTGGAAAATATGAAAATGGCGATATCACTGCTGATGAGTTAAAAGATATTGAGTGTAATGCCTGTCCAAGTGGAGGAAGTTGTTCTGGAATGTTTACAGCAAACTCTATGAATACACTTATGGAAGCTATGGGTATAGCACTTCCAGGTAATGGAACTATTTTAGCATTAACAAAAGAGAGAGAAGAGTTATATAGAAAAGCTGCACGAAGAGTTTGTGAGTTAGCAAAACTTGATTTAGAAGAAAAGAAAAAATACAATATTAAAAGTATTTTAAATGAAAATGCAGTACGAAATGCTTTTGCAGTTGATATGGCTATGGGTGGAAGCTCAAATACAGTTTTACATATGTTAGCTATTGCAAAAGAAGCAGGTGTTAATTTTGAATTAAAAGATATTAATACTATTTCAAAAAGAGTTTCTCATATTGCAAAAATATCTCCTAGTTTAAGTACTGTACATATGCAAGATATTGATAAAGCAGGTGGAGTAAGTGCTGTTATGGCAGAGATGAGTAAACGAGGTGATGATATCTTGATTGATAATTTAACTATAACTGGTGAAACAATTAAAGAGAGAATCAAAGATGCTAAAATAGTAGATACAACTATTATCCATACAATAGACAATCCATACAGTGAAGTTGGTGGATTAGCGATTCTTTATGGAAATTTAGCAGAACAAGGTGCTGTTATTAAAACTGCGGGTATTACAGGAGATAGAGTCTTTACAGGAACTGCAGTATGTTTTAATTCGCAAGATGAGGCAATTGCTGGTATTATCAATCATAAAGTAAAAGCTGGTGATGTAGTAGTTATTCGATATGAAGGTCCAAAAGGTGGTCCTGGTATGCAAGAGATGCTAGCACCTACAAGTTTAATTATGGGTATGGGACTTGGTGATAAAGTTGCTTTAATAACTGATGGAAGATTTAGTGGTGCAACTAGAGGAGCTAGTATTGGACATGTTTCTCCTGAAGCTGCTGAAGGTGGGATGATAGGTCTTTTAAAAGATGGTGATGAGATACACATTGATGTAGATAAATATATTTTATCAGTTAATTTAAGTGATGAAGAGATTGCAAAAAGAAAAGCAGCATTTACACCTATTAAAAAAGAGCTAAATTCAAGCTGGTTAAAACAATACAGAGCACTAGTAACAAATGCTAGTAGTGGAGCAGTTTTAAATACTGAATTATTCTAACTACAATTCACATGACGCGCCAAAATCAATATAGATTTGGCGTATTAATGTATCTATTCTTTCAATTAAATATTCATCTGTAAGATTTTCTTTTAATTTTGGAAGATTTTGAAGCATAGGATTAAATTTTTTTGCTGCTTTTTGAGGTATTTTATATCCCCCTGTAATCTCGGCTTTCAAACTTATAATAAGTAAAACTAAACTTTGAGAACCAAGTAACGCAGCATATTTTATTGGGGTGATTCCGTAAATATCTTCTTTATTTATAAGTGTATAGTCTACTTTATTCAAAGCAGCTATCATTTTATGATTATTATGCCAAATTGCATTATGAAGTGCTGTTCTTCCAAGGTTGTCTGTAATTGTTAAATCGAATTTTACAATTTTAACTAATATTTCAAAAAGATTTTCATTTGATTTTGTTTCCATTATTTTATGTAATACTGTCCAACCTAAAGCATCTTGAAAATTATGGTTGATTTTTTTACTAATAAGACGACTAAGATTGTCTTGAAACTTAACAGTTGTATCATTGTCTTGAAAAACTTTTAATACATATTCATAAAAAAGGTTGTGACCAGCTTTATTTGTCATATGAAGATTAATATCAGTATTTAGATAAAGACGAAATAGCTGTCCATCATCATATAATAATGGTTCAAAGAATAATGGTTGACCTGAAGCACCTAAGAAGTTAAGATCTGCTTTGTTTTGTTTTAGTAATTCTTTTAAAAGAACCATGTATTGTCCATTTAAATCAATCATAGATATAAGTTGATCATCATCTAAATATTTTTTTTGATGTGTATGAAGAATGATATCATTAAGTGTTTCAAAGATAGTTTGTCCTTTGAGATTTTTGATTATTGGATCAGCTCCATATTCCAATAATAGAAGTAATATATCTAAACTTTCTATTCCTTGATAAACTACTTCAAGAAGTACTGTCCTTCCATATTTATTTATAATATTTGGATTTACTCCAAGTTTTAGTAGGTAGGAGATAAGAGTGAAATCTCTAGCCCGTATAGCTTGGAATAGGGCCGTTTCATGGTCTGCATTAACAGCATCAATATCTCCTCCATAATTTATGATGAGTTTAGCCATTTCTAAAAGGTTTCTTCTTCTGTCCACTTCATGATGTGGTAATTGAGCAAATGTTTTCATAAGCTCTATAAAAATCGTGTTATCTTGATTTACTTTTGAATTAACATCTGCTCCTTTTTGTAAAGCTAGCTCAACTAATTTTTTAGCCTGTTCGCCCCTTAATGCTGCATTACATAAAAAAGTTTCCCCTTTAGCATTTTTAATAGTTACATCAGCACCTGCATCAATAAGCTTTTCAGCTATAGTATCATTTGAAGTAACTTCACTATGATGCATAATAGTATTGAGGTTATCATCTACATTATTTAAGTCTATTTTAGGGTCATCAAGAGATAAAAGATACACTATAAAATTTTCATCACCATATGACAAAGCATCAAAAATTACATTACGATGATGTTTATCTTGTGAATTGATATCTGCACCAAACTTAATAAGCAGTTTTGCTAATTCAATTTTACCATCCACAACTAAATCTTGTAGAGGAATTCTTCCAAATTTATCTTTTTCATTAATATTGATTTTTTCTTGTTGAAGAATTTTAGAGAGAATTTTTGGATTTTCATTCTCAAGACAAAGATGAAATGAAGATTGATTTTTATTATTTTCAATAGTGACATCTATCCCTTGTTCTATGAGCCATAAAGCAGATTCGAACTTGTTATCAAGAATACAATTATTTAAATAACTATTTCCTTTTGAATCTTTAAAATTTATATTGATTTTTTTATTGAGAATAAGTTCTTGTAAAATTTGCTTATTAAATTTAGGTTTATAAAGCTCTTGTAAGAAAGAACTATTGTTAATAAGATTGTTTTTTAAAAATCTTTTTAACAATATTTATCTCACTTTAAAGAACACCGAAGTCTTTTTTAACTTGTTCTCTAACGGTATTTAAGTTTTGTAAGTCAGATAAGTCCTCTACACCTTCAGTCAGTTTTTCAAGGTTTTTTAACATTGGACTAAATTTTTTGATAGCTTTAGGATCTATTTTTTTCTTTGAATGGATAAATGAACCTAATCTTAAAAATTCTAAAACGATTTCTCTATTTCCTAGAAGTGCTGCATATACCATTGGTAAAATATTATAAGAATCTTCTATATTAATACTATCTTTTGAAAGCGTTGCTATTTTTTTAATAATATTTTTCTTATTTCCCCAAACTGCATTATGGATAACACTTCTTCCTAGGTGATCAACTATGGTATAATCAAAAGGAACAACTGTTGTTAAAATATCAAAAAGTTTTTCATCACAAGGAGTTCCCACTACTTTATGTAATATTGTCCATCCTAATGCATCTTGATAGTTTTTATCTATTTTACTACTAATAAGATTTGTAAGATTGTGTTGGAAATTATCACAGGCTTTTAAAGAGTTGTCATTTTTTTCAAAGACTTTGAGTACATACTCAAAAAAGATATTATGATTTGCTTTATTTTTTGCATGTATATCAAGCCCAAATTTTATATATACTCTAAAAAGTACAAAATGATCATAAATAAGTGGTTTAAAAAATAATGGATCACCAGTAGAATCAAGGTAATCTACTTTTTCTTCATTTGCATTATTTATCTCTAAGAATTTTTTTACAATCTCTATATACTGTCCATTTTTCTCAATTTTTGATATTAGTTCTTTTTCTACAATAAGTTTTGTTCCGTATTGGTGAAGAATAATATCATTAAGAATTTCGTAAATACATTTTCCTTGTTTGTTCTTTTGCTTTGGATTAGCACCATGATTGATAAGTAACAAAATCAAATCTATTCTTTCTATACCATAATATACAGCATATTCAAGAACAGGTTTCCCTGTAGCATCTTGGATATTTGCATCAATTCCATACGTAAGAAGAAAATTGATTAAATCCATATCTTTTTGTCGTATTGCATGAAATAAAATTGTTTCACCATTTGGATCAAGAACGTTTAAATCCCCATGATTTTCAATCATTTTTTTCGCTCTACTAAGATATAAATTTCTTTTTGCTTTTTCATTTTGAGGAAGCATAGAAGCTATGTAGATAAGTTTAACAAGAATTGTATTTCCATCAAGTGTTCGTGCATTTACATTTGCGCCATGTTCTAATGCTACATCAAAAACAGATTCTGAATCTTTATCATCTCTTAACATAGTTTTATATAAAAATGATTCTTCATCTTCCTTTGTTATAGTGGGATCTATCCCCGCTACTAATATATCTTTTGCAATAGAATCATTTTTTGTAACTTCTGGATATTGCATAAGAGTATTACCCTCATCATCAATATGATTTATATTGAGTTTATCAAGAGATAGTAAGTATCGTAAGAAGTGTTGGTCTCCATATGCCAATGCATCATATAAAACTATTCTACCGTAGTTATCTATACTATTAACATCTGCACCATAGTGTAAAAGTATCTTTGCCATTTGATGATTTCCCCAAACAACAACATTTTGAAGTAAACTTCTTCCTGACATATCTTTTTGATTGACGTCAATTTTTCCTAGATCTAACAACCCTTTTACTATAGGTAAATTATTTTTTTCAACTGCTATTTCAAGTGCATTTTTGCCACTATTATTTTTAAGATTAATATCGGCACCATTTTTAATAAGCCATTCAGCGGCATTAAATCGTCCCTCTTTAACACATTTTGTTAAGAAAGTATCGCCATCTTTATCTTTGTGATTAATATCAATATAGTCTGATTTTAAACCTTCTAGAAGCCAGTTTTCATCAAATTTCTTTTTTGTTAGTTCTAGTGCAAATGTTTCATTTGAATGTTCTTTTTTGAAAAGTTTTTTTATCATTCAGTACTCCATTTTATTGTTTGTCCAGCATACATAGGAATAACTTTAAGTCCATTCTTTTCATATACTTTAGGAACTAAAAAATCTTTTTGAATTAAAGTGATTGATTTTGAAGATGGTTGTAAATTATAAATTTTAGAAGCATTAGTGCTTACAAAATCTTGTAAATTCTCTAATTTACCATTTTCATCAAAAATTTGAGCTAATACTTGCAAAGCAATAGGTGCCGTAAATACTCCAGCAGCACAACCGCAACTTTCTTTTGCTTCTTGCGGATGTGGAGCACTATCACTTCCAAACATTACTTTTGGATTACCACTTAGTGCTATTTTTAGTAATGCTTCTCTATCAATAGGTCTTTTTGCTATTGGTTTACAAAATAAATGAGGTTGTAACATACCTCCAGCCACATCATCAAGAGTAATTAAAAGATGATGAAGGGTAATTGTTGCATAAAGGTTATCATATTTTTGTAATAATTCTACAGCATCTCTTGTAGTGATATGTTCCATAATAATTTTTAGTTTAGGAAAAGCAATAGCAAGTGCTTCATAAACACTCATAAACTCTTTTTCTCTGTCCATTACAAAACCATTTGTTTCCCCATGAACACATAAAGGAATATCTAATTCAGCCATCGCATTAAGTGTTGGGGCTAATGCAACAGTGTCTATTGATTCTACACCACCTTCACTATTTGTAGTAATACCAGCTGGATAGAGTTTAATAGCATGTATTTCTTCCCTAACATTTTTTAGGAACTCTTTTGAATACGGTTTAAAAAATAGCGTCATGAAAGGTGTAAAGTTATCACTTGGTTTGATAGCCTCTAAAATTCTATTTTTATATGCAATGACAGCTTCTTTTGTATCTACAGGTGGTACAAGATTTGGCATCACAATTGCACCAGAAAAAGTTTCTGATGTTAATGGTGCAACCAACTTTAACATATCGTTATCTCTTAAATGTAGATGCATATCGTACGGATTGTTTATAACAATTCTTTTCATTTTATAGTGTTCCTAATTAGCTTACTTTATACCTATTATAGCAAATAAATTATTATATTTAGAGAAAATTATTTAGTTAGTTTTATTAAAGTATCAGAAAAGTACCAAAACTAGCTATTTTCTAAAATTAAATAGCTATTTTTCGTAAATATTTTTTTATTATTTATCTCAACACTGATAATATAATCATCAATATAAGGTATTAAAAACTGTGATGAAAGTTTTTTATTATCTACAAGTTCTTTGGTTGTTTCAATGAGAAGATAATCTGAAAGAGGCATTCTTTGAATATCTATTACTTTCCCTAAAATATTATCATCTTCTATAATAATACAATCCATAATATCAAACCAAAAAAATTCTTTAGATTTAAGTTTACAAGATTCTTTAGTATCCTCAATTGAGCTGAAAAGTTGTCTATTGGTAAGCTTTTTTGCATCATCTATGGTATCAATACCTACAAATTTTACAACATTGTTTACAGTATTATATGATTCTACAATAAGTTCTTGATTTTTGTCTGTGATAAATTTTGCATTTTTTTTGAATTGTTCAGGAAAGTCTGAATCTATATGAAGTTTTTGTTGTCCTTTAAGACCAACTGTTTTCCCAAGTTTTGCTACGTAAATCTTTTCCATTTATAAGCCTTTTATTTAGTTATTATCTTACAATATATTAATTCACAATAAGAATATGTGTGAACTTATGATTCACAAACATATCCCTAATTTCTCAAAAAATAAAATTATTTATTTTATTAATGAGAAATTACTTGGATTTTATAGGAAATACCATCTTTTGCTTTACAACCATTTAAAATAGTTTTCATGGCATTAATCATATTTCCATTTTTTCCGATAAGTTTCCCTATATCAACACTATTTGCAATGATTGTTATTTCAAAAAAAGATTCATTAATCTCTTTTACTTCAACTTTAATATCCTCAGGATGGCTAACAATCATCTTAGCGTAAGTAGAAACAAATTCAGCTGTCATTAGTATTATTTTTTAGCAGTTAATTTTGCTACTTTTTCAGATGGTTGAGCACCAACACTTAGCCAGTAGTCAAGTCTTTCTTGATCAAATTTTAATACTTTTGGCTCTGCTACTGGGTTGTAGTAACCAATTGATTCAATCCAACCTGAATCTCTTCTTTTTCTACTATCTGTTACAACGATTCTGTAAAATGGTTTTTTGTTTCTTCCCATTCTTGTAAGTCTAATTACTGTCATTTTTTTTCCTTTTAATTTTTGTTTTTTAACTTTTGTGTTAAGAACTAAATATTAATATTAATACTTAGCACTTAACACAGAGTATTAAATACTCTATCTAGGTAAGTTAGGTATGCCACCTTGTCCCATTTGAGACATAAGCTTTTGCATATCTTTCATGCCACCTTTACCTGACATTTTTTTTGCCATTTTTGCAGCATTTTTAAATTGTTTCAAGATTTTATTTACTTGAACTTCAGAAAGTCCAGCACCACGAGAGAGTCTCTTTTTTCTTGAAACATTGATAATATCAGGAGTTTCTCTCTCTTTTGGTGTCATAGAAGAGATCAGTGCTTTGATTCTTACAATCTCTCCTGAACTTTCTAAATCCATATCTTTAAGTTGATTTGCCATACCAGACATACCTGGAATCATTCCTAAAATAGATTTCATACTTCCCAGTTTTTTCATCATCTCTAGTTGTTCTAAGAAGTCATTAAAGTTAAATTCACCTTTTTTAATTTTTTTCGTAACTTCTTTTGCTTTTTTCTCATCGATAACTGCCGCTGCTTTTTCACTTAAACCTTCAACATCTCCAGCACCCATAAGTCTTGAAACAATTCTATCTGGAATAAATGGTTCAATATCTGGCATTTTTTCACCAATACCAACAAATCTTAGCGGTACTTGTACTTGGTGAGCAATAGAGATAGCCACTCCACCTTTTGTATCACCATCATATTTTGATAAAATTACACCATCGATTCCAATTTTTTCTTTAAATGTAGTTGCAGTTTTTGTAGCATCATGTCCTGTTAATGAATCTGCAACATAAAATATTTCATCAGGTTCTACCGCATCTTTAACATCTTTTAATTCATTCATTAAAGCTTCATCGATAGCAAGACGACCTGCTGTATCTATAAACAGAACATCATAAAGTTCTGTTTGTGCTTTTTTCTTAGCGTTAAGAGCAATTTTTACTGGATTTGTTTCACCCTCTTCAAAATAAACATCTACATCTATCTGTGCACCAATTTGTTTTAATTGTTCAACTGCTGCAAGTCTTTGTAAATCGGCAGCTGCAACTAAAACTTTTTTGTTTCTCATTTTAAGATAATTTGCTAGTTTTCCCGTTGTAGTGGTTTTACCACTTCCTTGAAGACCAGTCATAAGAATAGTTGTTAAAGGCGCTTTATTACTATATACAAATCCTTGATTTCCATTTGTTGTAAGAATTGTAGTAAGTGAGTTTCTTAGAGCTTTTAAAAAGGAATCTTGCCCAATTCCATTTGCTTTTGTTTCTAATTCTACTTGAGTTAGGAGTTCTTTTGTAGTTTTATGGTGTACATCTGCTTTTAAAAGTGATTTCTTAAGTTCAGTAATAGCTTTTTTTAAAGCATTAGCATCATCTTTGTATCTAATTTTTCCAACAACAGACTTAAATGAACTTGTTAAAGTATCAAACACTATCCTACTCCTAATTTTTTAAAGTTTGGGATTATAGTGGATTAAAACTTTGATATTGCTTAACTATAAATACACAAAACCCTTTGTTTAAAGGAAAATGTATATTTTTATATAGTAAAAATTTAGTTTATTTTAAGTTTAAAATTTTATTTCTATTTTTTCTTTTTTTTCAAAATAGATACAAGTAGTATAACCAACTTCATTTGCAAGTTGTTTTGCATCGTTATATTTAAAACCAATTTGTTCAATACTATGAGCGTCACTACTAAATGTAATTGGTATATTAAGTTCATAAGCTAATTCAAGAAGCTCACGAGATGGGTATTGTTCACCTATTGGTTTTCTATAACCTGCACTATTAAGTTCAATAACCATTCCTGATTTTTTTATTTGTTGTAAACTTTTATGTGCTATTGATTTAATATCTTTTGTAGGTAAAAAGTTAAATACTTTTATTAAATCAAGATGTCCCACAATATTAAAATAATTTGTTTTTGCCATAGCTTCTACTGCTTCAAAATATTCTTCCCAGATTTTATCTATATTTTTATTTTTATAGACACCTATGAATTCAGGGTTGTCAAATCCCCATTTATCTAAATAATGTACACTTCCAATAAGATAATCAACATTGGCATTTTTGATTTCATCAAGAATATAATCTCCATTCATATAATCAACTTCATATCCTAAAGTTATTTTGATTTTATCTTGATATTTTTTTTGAAGTTCTAATACACTTTTTTCATAAAATTCTTTTTTTTCTATAACAAGTCTATAACCATCTTCAAAGTTTTTCATGGGTGCATGTTCACTAAAACCATATATATCAATGCCAAGTTCAATTGCTTTTTGAATATATTCTTCCATTGAACCTTTTGCATGGTTACATAGAGTTGTATGATTATGTAAATCAACTCTCATCATTGTTCCTTAACTTAACAATCCAGCACCAGCAATTGCTGTACTTCTATTTTCGGCATAAACTCTTTTCCCTTGGATAATATCATATTTCCAAATAGGAGCACTCGCCTTAAAATCTTCTACAAATTCATCTATAAGTTCTAAAGCAACTCTTCTTTTAGGACTACAAACAGCAGCTATATAAGAGCTTGTGTGATTAAGAACATCGCCTCTTGAGTGTGCCATAAGTACTATCGCATTTTTTTCTTTTGCTTTTTGTTGCCATGATTCAAACCATGAATTTAAAATTGGTTCATAAATATCAAAACTTAATCCCTCAATTCCATCTTCATCTCGAACTACTCCAACAAAAGTGATAATAGCACCAAAATTTGAAAGTCTAAAATCGTTATACCATTTATTTGTAATCTTTTCTACTTCTAAACTACCATCATAAAGTTCTAGATATTCCATCTCATCCTCCACACACAGGAGGCAGTAAAGATACTTTATCTCCATCTTTTAGAGTATGATTTTTATCTTTTACAAGTGTATCATTTACGGCAACAGCACTATTGTTTAACCAACTTTTTAGACTCTCATCTTGTTTTAAAATTTCACTAAGTTCATTGAGGTTTTGTATATCAACTTGTATTGGTTTTTTATTTATTGGTCCTAAAAATTCTATTGTTACCATAATCCATCCTCTAAAATAATTATATTCTTACCATAAGTTAGATATTATATCCTATTAAAAATAAGGATTTTATTTAGCTATGATATTTGCAAAAATCGATTTTATTAATCTTTTACCATTACACGTATTTTTCAAAAAAAACTTATCTTCACAATTAAAACAAATAATTGAATATAATAAATCCTATCCCTCTTCAATCAATAAAAAATTTAAAAAACGAAAAGTGGATGCAGCAGTTATAAGTTCTATAGCTTCACGAAGATGTAAAAAATGTCTAGATTTAGGGATAGTTGCTAATGGAATTGTTGATTCAGTTTTAGTAATACCAGGAAGTTATAAAAAAGATTTTCAGTCGGATACTTCAAATGCCCTAGCTAAAGTACTTAAAATAGAAGGGGAAGTTGTTATTGGAGATAAAGCTTTATATAAATTTCATAATAGTAATGAACAGTTTATTGATTTAGCTACACAATGGAAAAAAAAATATAATCTTCCTTTTGTATTTGCAAGACTTTGTGTGAATAAGCATGAAAAATATCTCAAAAATATGACAAATGATTTTTTAAAAACAAAAGTCTATATACCTCAATATATTTTAGAAAGATATTCAAAAAGAAGTGGTATCTCAAAAAAACAGATACTTAATTATCTCACAAAGATAAATTATTCTATAGGTCAAAAAGAGAAAAAGAGTTTGAAATTATTCTTAAGATTATCAAAAGGTATATAAATTGGGAATTTTTGAATCGATTATATTAGGAATTATTGAAGGTTTTACAGAATTTTTACCTATTAGTTCAACAGGACATTTAATAGTTGCAAGTGAAGCTTTAGGGATTGATCAAACACATGTTACAAAAGCTTATGAAGTAATTATTCAGTTTGCAGCTATTTTAGCTGTTATATTAAATTACAGTGATAAATTTAGTATTAAAAAACTGGAACTTTGGAAAAAACTTACGCTAGCATTTATTCCTATTGGTGCAGTTGGTTTTATTTTTTCACACCAAATTAAAGCGATGTTTGATATCAAAATAGTTGCTATAATGTTTATAGTGGGTGGAATTGTATTTTTAATTGTGGAAAAGTTTTATACCGAAAAAGAACATTATGTGGATGATGTTGAAAAAGTAAGTTATAAACAAGCTTTGTGGATAGGTATTGCTCAGATTTTTGCTTTAATACCTGGAACAAGTAGGGCAGGAAGTACGATAATAGGGGCAATGCTTGTAGGACTCAATAGACGTGCATCAGCAGAATTTAGTTTTCTTTTGGCTTTTCCTGTTATGTGTGCTACAACTGGGTATGATTTGTTAAAACATTATAAAGATTTCAGTGATGCAAATTTGATAGTATTGGGTGTTGGTTTTATTACAGCATTTATAGTAGCATACCTTACAATAAAACTTTTTTTAAAGTTTTTAGAAAATTTTACTTTTGTGGCATTTGGTATCTATAGGATAATTTTTGGTACAATACTATTAATATGGTTTGTATAGAAAAAAAAAGGGATAAAATATGTATGGTAAATTTGTAATATTTTTTTTGATAAGTTGTAGTTTTTTATTTGGGGCAGATACAAATACAACAAAACCAACAGTCCCTCAAAAGCCTGCATATGTAAATATAATTGCTAATGTAGTAGGTACAGAAGTTTATATCAATGGTGACTATATTGGGAAAACTCCTATTCGTGAATATCAAGTAGTTCCCAATCAGGATTATTATCTTTATGCTTTTGCAAATAAAAATTTTTTTAAAGATGATATAGCTAAAACAATCAATATAAAAGTAACCACAATCCCAACAGTATATATAAAATTTGAAAGGGCACAAGCAAAAGTTTTTTTAGTTGGTGAAGATGGTGACTTATATATAAATGATAAGTTTGAAAAAACACTTCATGCTAGAAATAGAGTATTTGAAGTAGATGCTGATACAAATATGAAATTTAAGATTCGTAATGGATATAAAGAAAGTGTATTTTTTAAAGATATTTATGCAAATAGTTTTAATGAATTTCAATATAAACTCATAATGATTCCACTAGATATAAGATTGTATACACAAACTGTCGGTAATGAAATGTGGGAAGACTCAAAAGATGCTACAAATACTCCTATAGATTGGGAAAAAGCACAAAAATATTGTAAAAATTTGAGGATTGGTGAATTTGAGGATTGGCACTTACCAACAATAGCTCAACTTGAAAATCTATATAAAAATCATAAAGATGAGATTTATAATGGTTTTGGCGGTGTATTGTATTGGTCAAGTGATACAGAGTCAGGTAAAAATAATATTTGGCAATATGCAAAAGTATTAAAAACAGAAGATGGTGAGATTGAGAAGTCAATTCAAGAATTTAAAGATGGACGTGTACGATGTGTGAGAATTGTAAATAAAGATTTGCCATTACCTCAGTTTATGCTTGAGAAGAATGATATAATCAAACCAATGGATGCAAATATTACGCAAAATTTAGAAAGATTTTTATTAAAATAGGATTAGAAATATATGAAAAAAGTAGAATTATTATCTCCAGCAGGTAATTTAGAAAAATTAAAAATAGCATTCGCTTATGGGGCTGATGCAGTTTATGGTGGAGTTAGCCATTTTAGTTTGCGAATACGAAGTGGAAAAGAATTTACAATGGAAACTTTTAAAGAAGGGATTGATTATGCTCATTCTTTAGGAAAAAAAGTTTATGTTACAATAAATGGTTTCCCATTTAATTCTCAAATAGATCTTTTAAAGTCTCATATTAAAAATATAGCAGCATTGAATCCAGATGCACTTATTGTTGCAACTCCTGGGGTTGTACAACTTTGTCATGAATTAGCACCAAATATTCCAATTCATCTTTCTACACAAGCAAATGTTATGAATTATCTTGATGCAAAAGTGTACTACGATATGGGTGTTAGAAGAATTATAGCTGCACGTGAGATAAGCTTAAAAGATGTACAAGAGATAAAAAAAATGCTTCCAGATTTAGAGATTGAAGTTTTTGTTCATGGAAGTATGTGTTTTGCATATTCTGGACGTTGTTTAGTAAGTGCTGTTCAAATGGGACGAGTTCCAAATCGTGGTAGCTGTGCAAATGATTGCAGATTTGAGTATACATTATACGCTGGAAATGATGATCATGGGACACTTTTCCGACTTGAAGAACAACCAGAAATTGGGACATATATTTTTAATGCAAAAGATATGAATCTAGCAAGTCATGTAAAAGAGATTGTTGATAGTGGTGCAGTGGATAGTATAAAAATTGAAGGTCGAACAAAGTCACCATATTATTGTGCTGTAACAGCTTATGCTTATAGAATGGCATTAAAGGATTGTTACAATGGTAAATTTGAAGCACAAAAGTATCAAGATGAGTTAAATACCACCAAAAATAGAGGCTTTACAGATGCTTATCTTATCCATAAGCCATTTGAAAAAAATGATACACAAAATCATGATTATGCTCTAAGTGCGGGAAGTTATGAAGTAAGTGGTTTAGTTTTAGAAGATGAAGAACATTTTTTATGTAAATATAAAACATATCCAAATGAAGAGACAGAAATATTTGCACCATTAAATTCTACGATAACTGAAGTAGATAATGAAATAGGTTCTATTTATAAAAAAGAAGATGGCAAATATTATATTAGTTTCAAAAAAATTATTACGCAAAATGACAAAGAATTAGAATCTGTACATAGTGGTAATACAAATCCTATAAAGTTGCCAGGAAGATTACCTTATATGACAATGTTAAGAGTTGAAACAGATTTTGAAAATGATATTGAATTAGGATAATACAATTTATGAAATACCTGTTAATATTGATATTGTTAATATTTACAGGTTGTAATAATGTTCAAGATAAAATTAAAAATACCATTCAAACAGAGAATGCAAAGCATATTAAAAATAACTATAAAGAGATGGTAGAGTTACTTTTAGAATATAAATCAAAATTAGATAAAAGAAATCCTAAAGGATTTAGCAATCAACTTAATTATCTACTCCAAAAGAATATTCGTGAAAATATAGATGAGATAAATTTATATATTAATAATAGTATACCATTAAAACATTATCAAGATTATCTCAACTATGCTTTTGATAAAAATAGTCAAGTCAATTATAGAAATGATTACTTAGCTATTGGGATGTATAAGATGTTTTATGAAGCATATGATATGGATTCAAAGTATAAGATGACAGCTTTAAGTTATGATGTTGATAAACTTCAAAAAGCGTATAAAAATCTACAAATTATACAGTGGAGAATTAAGTTTAATAAAGATAGTAAAAATAACTATCTTTTTTTAACATGGCAAAATAATTGGCAAATTGAACTAGAAAAAAAACTTAATTCGCAAAATATAGATACTATTAGATTATCTGATTTACAATATATAAAATCAAAGCAAGAATCAGTTTTAGATCCATCAAATAATAGTTTTGAGGTTATTACCTCCAAAATGTTGTTATATTTTGAACATACTTTGATATTATTACATGCAGAACCAGAAGAATTAGGAATAGATACTATTATGAGTATTTTATTTTTAATATAAATAATTAATGATACAATCACGATATATATACAATATGGAGAAATAGAATGAAAAGTTTAAAATATGTTTTAATAGCTGGTTTAATAACATCTTTTGCAAATGCAGAGATGGTAAAAGTAACAGAATCTACAGTGATAACAAAACCATTTACAGAAAAAGTAAAAGTAGGTGAGCAGTGTTATGAAGATACTGTTGAGGTAAATGTAAGATGTGGAAGTACTGATACAAATTCAATTGGGGTAGATACTTTAGTTGGAGCAGTAATTGGTGTTGCGATTGGAAATCAAATTGGTGGTGGAAGTGGTAGAGATGTAGCAAAAGTTGTTGGTGGTCTTGGTGGAGCATATACAGCTAATAATATGAGAGCAGGAAAGATGTGTAAATCATATGAAACAGTTACAAGATGTGAGCCAAAATATGAGTATAGAACAGTACAAAAAACTATTGGGTACAATAATTGTGCGTATGTTGATGGTGTAAAATACTGTAAACAAACAAAAGAACCAATTGAGTATCTGAATATTAAAAAAACTATAACAGTATACTAAGTTAAGATAATATGGAAGTTAGTAATATACTAGCTTCTATTTGAGAAATTTTTGATAAGAGAACATACTCTTTGTAAATCTTTTTTTGTAATATCTAGCTTGATTATAAGTCGTATGATAGCTTTTTTTACAGTTGGTTGCCGTATGGCACCTACTACATATCCAGATTCTAAAAGTTTATTTTGTATCTCTATTACTCTTTTATTATCATCAATAATAATAGGAACGATCATAGAATTTGTAGTTATACCTAAAGTATCTTTTACGATTTTTTGATACTCTAAAATCTTTTCAACTATATCTTGCTTATTTTTAAGAATATATTTGAAGTTTTCATAACCTAATGCTATATCAAAAAGTGATGGAGCAGTACTATATATAATAGGTTTAGCTCTATTTTCTAAAAATGAAACAATCTCTTTAGAAGCTAAAATATAAGCTCCATAGCTACCATAAGCTTTCCCTAATGTTCCCATTTTGATATGGTTACTTTTAGGTTTAATGTTATGATAATCAAACCAACCAAGTAAGTTTTCTCCAATAACACCTGAACTATGAGCTTCATCAACTATTAAAATTGCATTATATTTATTTGCAATTTCATAAAATTCTTTTGGGGCTATATCCCCTCCCATAGAATAGACACCTTCAATTGCGATGAGAATTCTATTGTACTTTTCGCATAATTGTATTTTTTCTTCTAAATCTTTAAAATTATTGTGTTTAAAAAATACAACTTCTCCTTGAGTAAGTTTCGATGCAAGAATCCCACTTGCATGATATTCTTCATCTATAAAGATAATATCTTTTTTTCGAGCTAAACTTTCTATTAAAGAGATATTTGCTAAAAAACCACTTCCTACAACAATACCGTCTTCAAAACTATTTATTTTACAAAGTTTTTTTTCAAATTTTTTATGAATCTCTGAGTAACCATTGACAATAATAGAAGCTTTAGGTGATACTGATCTTTCTTTTAATACTCTATTATATGCTTTTGTAAATGTTTGTTTGTTTGTAGCAAGTCCCAGATAATCATTTGATGCCAGATCCTTTAATAATGGATTATAAAGATTACGATTTCTAAATCGATTCGACTTTTTAATAGCATCTAGTTCTTTTTGATAATAATTCATTTTAATTACTCTTTATCTTTATATAGGTTTTAGTATAAAATATATTATAATCAATAGTAACTAAAAGAGAGAGTAGAGTTAAAAAAAGAATTTCAAAAATAAACCTTATAAAAACCTTATTTTAAGCTTCTTGTAAGTTTTGTTTCCCTATTATTGCGAACTTATTTGAAGAAAGGAATATTTCGTGAAAAAATTTACACAAAGTATAAATAAAGCTGATGTTCAAAAAAACTGGGTAGTACTTGATGCTACTGATAAAGTTTTTGGAAGATTAGTTACAGAAATAGCAACAATATTAAGAGGAAAGAATAAACCATCTTTTACTCCAAATGTAGATTGTGGAGACAACGTTATAGTTATCAACGCTGGTAAAGTTAAATTTACAGGTACAAAACTAGAATCAAAAAACTATTTTACACACTCAGGATATTTTGGTAGTACAAAAACTCATAAAATGTCTGAAATGATTGAAAACAACCCTGAAAAACTATTTAGACTAGCAACTAGAGGTATGTTACCAAAAACAAAATTAGGTGCAAAAATACTTAAAAACTTAAAAGTTTATGAAGGTGCAGAACACCCTCATACAGCACAGGTACAAGGATAATATAGATGGCAAAAGTATACGCAACAGGAAGAAGAAAAACAGCTATAGCTAAAGTTTGGTTAGAAGTTGGAAAAGGTGAGATCACTGTAAATGGTGTAGCTTTAAATGTTTGGTTAGGTGGACATGAAGCTCTTAAAAAAAGAGTTAGACAACCACTAGAAGTATCTAAACAATTAGAATCAGTAAACATAGTAGCAAAAACTTTAGGTGGTGGTTACTCTGCACAAGCTGATGCTTTAAGACACGGAATTTCAAGAGCATTAGTTGCTTATGATGAGCAATTCAGAACAATTCTTAAACCACATGGTTTACTTACAAGAGATTCAAGATCTGTTGAAAGAAAAAAGCCAGGGAAAAGAAAAGCGAGAAGAAGTCCTCAGTTCTCAAAAAGATAATCGGTACTTTATCATTTTATCAAAAGCCAAAAAGGTTTTCTTTTTGGCTTTTTTTATGTACAATTCATTATGAAAAATCTAATATACATACTTTTAATTAATACATTTTTATTTGCTTCAACTTTAAATTTAAGTCTCTCATCAAATCCAAGTAGAATAAACCCTATATTAGCAACGGATGCACCAAGTGCTGAAATAGCAGATTGGATTTTTAATGGATTATTTAAATATGATAAAGATGGGAATATTATTGAAGATTTAGCAGAAGCTTATCATTTTGAAAATAAAACTACTTTGATAGTCACATTAAAACAAAAAGTTTTATGGCATGATGGAAAAGAATTGACATCACAAGATGTACTTTTTACTTACAATACAATAATAAATCCAAAAATATTTTCACCATACACTTCAAACTATGCCAAAGTAAAATCAGTAGAAATACTAGATAAATATACTCTAAAAATTCAGTATAAAGAAGCTTATTTTAAAGCATTGGAGATTTGGATGATGGGTATATTACCTTACCATATTTTAAAAGATGAAGAAAATATTATGACTGCATCATTTAATAAAAGACCAATTGGAACAGGGCCTTATACTTTAAATGAGTTGAAATTATCACAAGATATAGTATTGGATGTGAACAAAAATTATTTTGGAAAAGTCCCGAAAATAGAGAAAATTCTTTATAAATTTGTTCCTGATCCTACAACTTCTTTTTATTTGTTAAAGCAAAAAGAGTTAGATGTAGGTGGCTTAACACCAATTCAAGTAGATAGACAAATAGGTGATAAATTTAAAAACGAGTTTAATATTTATGAGAAGCAAAGTTTTGGGTATTCATATGTTGGTTTAAATTTAAAAGATAAAAAATTTCAAGATATTAGGGTACGAGAAGCACTGAGTATGGCTATAGATAGACAACAAATGATTGATATTTTATATTTTGGTCATGCTTCAATTTGTACAGGACCATTTTTAAAAGGAAGTATTGCTTTTAATGAAAATATACAACCAACAATTCAAAATCAAGAAAAAGCAAAAGAGCTTTTAAAAAAAGCTGGTTACTCAAAAGAAAATCCTTTTTCATTTACAGTTATAACTAGTACTGGTAGTTCAACAGGTGTAAATATAGCTCAAATTATGCAACATCAATTAAAACAAATTGGTGTTGAAATGAAAATACGAGTGATGGAGTGGCAAGCTTTTTTAAATACAGTTGTACGTCCAAGTAAATTTGAAGCAGTTATTTTGGCATGGAATTTATCTTTAACACCAGATGCGAGGTCAATTTGGCATAGTTCAAGTGATAAGAAGGGTGGTTTTAATTTTGTTGGATATAAAAACAGTGAAGTTGATAAATTAATAGAAGAGGCAGAAGTTACTATAGATAAAAAAGAATTTAGTAAAATTTATAAAAAAATATATAAATACATAAGTGATGATTTACCTTATCTTTTTTTGTTTGTACCAAATAGTATTACAAGTGTAAGTAAGAATATAAAAAATGTTAAACCTGCATTAGTAGGGATAATGCATAATCAAGAGGAGTGGATAAAAAGTGAATAAAAATATAACAATCTTGTTTGATCTAGATGGTACCCTAATAGATAGTACAGAAGCAATTTTAGAATCATTTCATTATGCTTTTAAAAAACAAAAATTTGAATTTAACGGAGATGATGAAGAGATAAAAAGTCATATAGGATATCCTCTTGATATAATGTTTTCAAACCTTGGTGTAGAAGAACATAGGGTAATAGACTTTGTTAATAGTTATAAAGAAAATTACCAAAAAATTTCTGAAGAGAAAACTATTTTACTTGAATTTGCTAAAGAGTCTGTTCAAGAAGCTTTTACTTTTGCAAGGTTAGGTGTGGTTACTACTAAAACCACACAATATAGCATCCCATTGCTAAAAAATCTAGGAATTTTTGAATATTTTGAAACAATTATTGGAAGACAAGAGGTGAAAAATCCAAAACCTGATCCTGAGCCAATACAAGTTGCATTAAAAAATATGAATATAGTACCCTCCAGAGAAGTTTTTATGATAGGAGATACAAAATTAGATTTAATAGCAGCAAATAGAGCTAATATAAGTAGTTGTGGGGTTTTGTGTGGATATGGATATAAGAAAGAATTATGTTGCTACACACCACATGTGGTGACTAATTCTTTAGAAGCGGTAAAATTAATTAAAAGCACTATTTCTAAAGCATAATGTAAGTTGTAATTTCATAAAATTGGGCTAAGAAATTATAGTTTAGTGAATATTATAAAATAAACAAAAGTATAGGAGTTAAAATGCTAGAGATTAGATGGCACAGTCGTGCTGGACAAGGAGCGGTTACAGGAGCTAAAGGATTAGCTTCTGTATTAGCTGCGACAGGTAAGCAAGTGCAAGCATTTTCATTTTATGGTTCTGCAAAAAGAGGTGCTGCTATGACAGCTTATAATAGAGTTGATGATAATTTACTTTTAAATCATGAAAGATATATGTGTCCAAACTTTGTTTTCGTTATTGATCCAGGATTAGCTTTCTCAGATAATATAACAGAAGATTGTGATGAAAATACTAAGTATATCATTACAACACACCTTGAAAAAAGTGAATTGATATCATTAATTCCTGCATTACATGGTAAAGAAAAAAATGTTTACACAGTGGACTGTTTAAAAATAGCACAAGAAACCATAGGTAGACCAATACCAAATACACCAGTACTTGGTGCATTTATGAAAATAAGTGGAATGTTCCCTATTGAAGAGTTTAAAGGTTCAATGAAAAAAGTGCTTGGAAAACTTCCTGAAAAAATTATTGATGCAAATATGTTAGCTATTCAGCGTGCATATGATGAAGTGAAATAGGAGTAAGTAATGGCACAACATAAAGACTTAGTAAATAATTTATATAAAAGTAAAGAACATTTTGAAAATTCAATTTGGGATATGGGATGGGATGAACTAGTTCCAGGCGCTGCCTGTTTTTCTTTTGAAGGTGAAATAGACCATACGGTTGTTAATGTTCATCCAGAAGATAGAAATAATGCAGAAACAAATTCAATCAATAAATATGTTGGAGATTGGAGAGTTGCAAAACCTGTATGGAATGTTGACCTATGTATAGACTGTCAAAATTGTTGGTTATATTGTCCAGATTCTTCTATTATTTCAAGAGATAAAGAGATGGTTGGAATTGATTATGATCACTGTAAAGGGTGTGGAATCTGTTCTGAAGTTTGTCCTACAAATCCAAAATCTTTAGTAATGTTTGATGAAAATACAAAAAATGAAGATGCTCTGACACAATGGCCAGAGAAGACAAAGAAAGGTGAATAATAATATGTATAGAAATAAAAGAACTATGGAATTAAATGAAGTTGAAGTTTGGGATGGAAATGTTGCAAACTCACATGCTTTAAGACAAGCAAGTGTTGATGTTGTTTCTGCATATCCTATTACACCATCAACTGGTACTGTTGAAGCGTATGCATCACATAATGCAAACGGTTATGTAGATGGTGAGATGATTATGACTGAATCTGAACATGCAGCGATGTCTGGATGTATTGGGGCAGCTGCTGCAGGTGCTAGAGCAGCAACAGCAACTTCTTCTCAAGGTCTTGCACTTATGGTTGAGACTTTATATCAAGCATCTGGTATGAGATTACCAATTGTTTTATGTATGATTAATAGAGCATTAGCAGCTCCTTTAAATGTAAATGGTGACCATTCAGATATGTATCTTGCAAATCAATCAGGATGGATATCAATTGATGCATGTACACCAGAAGAGTCTTATGATTTAGTTTTATGTGCGTTTAGAATAGGTGAACATTTAGATGTAAGACTTCCAGTTATTGTAAATCAAGATGGATTTTTAACATCTCATAAAGCACAAAACGTGAGACCACTTTCAGATAAAGTTGCTTATGATTTTGTTGGTGATTACAAAGAAGTTAACTCAATGTTAAACTTTGATAAACCAGTAACTCATGGTGTACAAACAGAGTCTGATTGGCATTTTGAACATAAAGCAAAACAAAATAAAGCTATGATGGACTCAGTAACTGTTATTGAAGAAGTATTTGAAGAATATGCAAAAATCAGTGGTAGAAAATACAATATGGTTGAGTCATATAAAGCTGATGATGCAGATGTTATTATTGTTTGTATGGGTACAACTTACCAAACAGCTCAAGTTGCAGCTGATAAAATGAGAGAAGAGGGTATAAAAGCTGGTGTAGTAATGCCAAGAGTTTTCAGACCAACTCAAATGGATAAGTTAGTAGAAGTATTAAAAGGTGCTAAAGCAGTAGTTTGTATGGATAGAAGTGCTCCAGGTGGTCAAACAGGATTACTTTATAATGATGTTGCAGCAGCATTATTCAATACTTCTTATAGACCATTATTAAGTAATAAAATATATGGACTAGGTGGTAGAGATATTAATATTGGACATTTAAGTACAATTTATAGAGATGCTCAAGCAGAAATAAATGCTGGTAAATTAGATGGTGCAATCCAAAAATGGATTGGTGTAAGAGGACCAGAATTAAAATATTATAGTGTAGAAGGATAAAAAATGAGTACTTTATTAGGTAAACCACAGGGAAATAAAGAGATTAAAAACTTAAAATCTTTCTCGACAGCAGCAGAAAGATTTGAGGGTGCTCATGTTCTATGTCCAGGATGTGCTCACTCAATTATTGTAAGAGAGATTCTAAATGCAACAAATGACAACTTAGTAGTTGGTGCTTCAACAGGTTGTCTTGAAGTTTGTACAGCTATTTATCCTCATACTTCATGGGATTGTTCATGGATTCATATTGGATTTGAAAACTCTTCAACTGCAATTGCAGGAGCTGAAAGAGCTAATATGGCATTAAGAAGAAAAGGTAGAATTGATCCAAATACACCAGAGCCTAAATTTATTGCTTTTGGTGGAGATGGTGCTACTTATGATATCGGTTTCCAATGGATTTCTGGATGTTTTGAAAGAGGTCATAATATGATGTATGTTTGTTTAGATAATGAAGTTTATGCAAACACAGGAGGACAAAGAAGTTCTTCTACTCCTATTGGTGCAAGTGCTACAACTACACCAGCAGGAAGTCATTCTTATGGTGAAAAGCAAAATAAAAAAGATATGATGGCGATTATGGCAGCACATGGTGCTCCTTATGTTGCACAAGTTGCTCCAAATAAATGGAAAGATATGGTGAAAAAAATCCAAAAAGGATTTGATGCAAATGGACCTGTATATATTAATGCAATGTCTGCTTGTACAACAGAGTGGAAATTCCCAATTCACCAAACAATTGAAGTTTCTGATATGGCTACTGATTCATTAGTATTCCCATTATATGAGATTATTGATGGTAAAGAATTAAATATCACTTACAGACCAAAAAATATTGTACCAGTAAGAGATTACTTAGGGGTACAACCAAGATTTAAACACTTATTTAAACCAGAGTATGAATATTTAATTGATGAATGGCAAAAAAGAGTAGATGCACAATGGGAGTATCTACAAAGAAGAGAGGAAGCAAGAGTATAGATTCTTGCTGAGTACTAGAGTATAGACTCTAGTCGAATGCAAGAGTTTTAATCTTTTATTTTAGTATTAAAGTATAAACTCGAAACTTCTATCAAAAGCTCCTAAAAATTAGGAGCTTTTTTTATTTATTAACTTCCCCAATTTTATCTTCTACTGATTTTATTTTTGATGTCATTCTGTCTTTTGAGTTTGCTCTTATATCAAATTTGAGTACAGAATATATTCTTTTACATTTTTTAGCTTCTAAAACTTCATAACACTCTTTTACAAGATTTAATGCTTCAGACATACTTGGAAATTCAACTATAGTAGCCATAGGGGTTAGTTGATAGTCATAACCACTTTCTCGTACACATTTTACCACAGCAGCAACATATTCACTTTTACTCTCCCCTACATCTGTTGGGAACATACTAAACTCAAGTAAAATACTACTTGTCATTTACTACTCCTTATTTATTATTTTTTATTGATACTATCTAAGATCCATTTATCCAAATCTTGTACAAAACTATTAACAACTACATTTAAAGCTTTTACTGCACCGATTGCATTGTTTTCCTCACAAGGTTGAGTGTATGTAAAGTTATTATAAAAGGTGTCTTTTCTATTTTTTAAATATACTCTTATAGAGAACTCTACAAATCCTTTATTATTTTTAAAGTATTGGTGAAAACTATCAATTTCACTTAAAAGTTGATAATCACTTCGTACATTAATATTTGAACTATTAACAAAAGAATAGTGATTTGTACTTGAGAGGTATTTAATAGCTTGATTTTGAATCATTTTTGTAGGAGAGTCACTCCATTTATTCAAAGCATAGTTTTCACTAATATAATCTTTTGTTGAGTAGGAAATATATTTAGAGTTGATACTACTTAATGCTTTTGGTTCTTTGATTTCTATTTTTATATCTGAATTTATTTCATTCTTTTTGATACTATTATGTACATTTAATGTATAAGTAGAAGATGCAGGAACTTCTTTAGTAATACTGATACAACCACTAAATGATAATAGTATAATAGTAATTATAAGATTATTGATTTTCATTTTGTCTCTCCTGTGGACCATATTTGATATCTCTTGTTTTAAAAATTATGTCTCCACCATTTTCATTGAGATTATCTAATGTTGTATCAACTTTTTCAATAGTATTTTCTATATTTAAAAATATATCTTCTAAGTTAGCAGTACTATCTAAAGTGTTATTAGCTTTTGTGATAAGTTTTGTTATATCATTTTTTATAAGTTCTTTAAGGTCTATTGAGAGAGAACTCCATTCTTTTGTGAGTGTATCTATACCAGCTAAAGTATTTGGAGCATTTGTTTCCAAGAGTGTATTGAGTTTTTCTATTGTTGTATTAAATTGATTTGAATTATTTTCTAAACTTTTTAATAAACCATCTATATGTTGTATATTTGAATCTTTGAGTAGTTTATTTATTTGATAAAGTGTAAGATTGATATTTTGTGTAATATCTTGTGCACTTGCAGTCAGATTATCAAAAAAAGACTGTTCTAAATGGAGTATTTCAAAGCTATTTTCTTTTGGTAGTAAATCTTTTGCTTCTTGTGTACCACCACCAATCTCTATATTTTTATTACCCGTAATACCTTGTGATTGGATTGTGGCAAAACTGTTCTCTTTTATCATTGAAGGATTGTCAATTTTTAAAATAATCTCTATTTGTTGAAGATTCTTTGGATTGATTCTAATATCTTTTACGATACCTATACTTAAACCTTTGTACTCTACAAAAGAGTTTTTGTTAAGTCCAGCAACAGAGTTTTGTGTGTAAAGTCTATATTCATAAGATTGTGAATCTTTAAAGTTATATTTTGTTTGCCATAGTATAAAAGCAACAAGTGATAGTAAAAAAACAATTATAAATAGACCAACTAAAGTGTATCTAGCTTTATTTTCCAAAATATTACCCTTTTTTGTTTTGGTTCAAAAATTTATTTATTGTACCATTATTTTCTTTTAATGCCTCGTCATAGGTACCTGTAAAAATAAGATTTGCTTCACTAATGATAGTAAATCTATCAAGTACATTCTGAATAGTGTCAAGTTCATGAGTAATAATAACAACTGTTAAGTCTAACATATCACGAAGTTCTAAAATAAGTTGGTCAAATGCTTTTGCACTATATGGGTCAAGTCCTGAGGTTGGTTCATCAAGAAAAAGGATTTTTGGATCAAGTGCTAAACTTCGAGCTATGGCAACTCTTTTTTTCATACCGCCACTCAGTTCTTCTGGATATAGTTTTCCTACATCTGTATCAAGTCCTACCATTTTAAGTTTTGTATAGGCAATATCATTGATAATATCTTGTGGAAGTTTTGTATTTTCTTTTAACATTATTCCAATATTTTCAAGAACATTCAAAGAGGAAAATAGTGCTCCAAATTGAAATAAAACTCCCCAATTTCTTTTTATATAATTTCTATGTATTGGCTTAAGTTTAGTGAGTTTATGTCCAAGTATTTCTATGGAACCTTTTTGTATCTCATCTAACATAATCATTTGTCTTAAAAGAGTAGTTTTTCCACTACCACTACCACCTAAAAGTCCAAATATTTCCCCTTCATGAATATCTAAAGAGATGTTTTTATGTACAAATTTCCCATAAAAAGAGGTAGAGAGATTTTCAACTTTTATCATCTTAAAATCCTAATTCTATTGATAACAATGAAATTAAGGCATTAACAATAATTAACCAAAAGATTGCATCTACAACAGACTTTGTAGTATATTTTCCTATATCTGTACCTTTTTGCACCTGTAGTCCTCTATAGCAACCAATAATAGCAATAAGAATACCAAAAAGTGGTGCTTTACATAACCCTAACATAATATGTCGAAGTTCTACATACTCATAAATTCTATCTAAAAATTGAGTATACGGGATACCAAGATGATATTTTACTATCACCATCTCCCCAGCCATTGAAGCCATATCTGCAAAAAAAACAATTAAAGGCATAACTACAACTAAAGCTACAATTCTAGGAATGATTAAAAATCTATCCACATCAAGTCCCATAGTTTTCATGGCACTTATCTCTTCTGTTATTTTCATAGTTCCTATTTGTGCAGTATAAGATGAAGCACTTCTCCCTGCTACAATTACAGCTGCTAAAAAAGGTGCGATCTCTCTAAACATAGACATAGTAGACATCTCCACCACGATAATAGAAGCACCAAACCTCCCTAATTGATCAGCTCCTTGATAAGCAGTAACAAATCCAACTAAAAAAAGTGAAAGAGCAATAATAGGAAGTATATAAATAGCTGCTATATCTATTTGATTGATGGTCGCTTTGACTTTAATAAGTGATGGATGTCTTAGAGTGTAAAAGAAAATTACTAAAATTCTTCCAATAAAATACAAAAAATGTTTAAAATGTACAAATGTAGAGTGTGCACTATCTCCAATATCTTCAAAAAAGTTTGTGGTAGGAGGTGTCGGTAAATCATCTTTATGGGTATAGTTACTTGTATAAAGTTTTAACATATTTTGGTGTTTTGTTGATATATTTGATAAAGTAGGTGTAATATTTTGTTTTTTAAAAAGATTGATATAACGAATAATGACAATCATCCCAGAAGAGTCTATTTTTTTTAAATTAGCAAAATCAAATACAATCTCATTGGTTTTATTATCTAAATAAAACTTATCCATATCTTTAATGTGATGTTCAATTGTATCATATTCCCAGTCACCAGATATTTTAAATATATTATTCACTTTTATAAAACCCTTTAATTACTAAAGTAATAGTTTAGTAATTTAACAAAATTATACTTAGATTTGGTATAATGCGAATATAAAAAGAGCAAGGGTAGCAATGACAAAACAAACACAAGAACAATCATCACAATATGATGTTATAGTAGTTGGTGGGGGACATGCTGGAATAGAAGCAAGTCTTGCAGCTGCAAGAATGGGTAAAAAAACTTTACTTATAACTATGTTAGTGGAACAAATAGGAGCAGCTAGTTGTAATCCAGCTATTGGAGGACTTGCTAAAGGACATTTAGTTCGAGAACTAGATGCCCTTGGTGGTGAGATGGGATTGTGTACTGATGCAACTGGTATTCAATTTAGAATTTTAAATGCTTCTAAAGGTGCAGCAGTTCAAGGAAGTCGTGCTCAGATTGATATGGATGCATATAGAGAATATATGAGAAATGTTACGTTAAATACTCCAAATTTAGATGTATATCAAGATGAAGTGAGTGCTTTAAAAGTAGATGCACAAGATAATCAACTTTCAGTATTTGGAGTAGAGACAAAACTTGGGGAAACTTTTGAAGCAAAAAAAGTTATTTTGACTACAGGTACTTTTATGAAAGGATTAATTCACATTGGTGAAAATCAATATCCAGCAGGTCGTGCTTGGGAATTACCATCAACTACACTTTCAGACCAATTAAAAATATTGGGTCTTAATGTAGGAAGATTAAAAACAGGAACTCCTGCAAGGATAAATGTAAACTCAATAGACTTTTCAGTTATGGAAGCACACGGGGGAGATGAAGATCCACATCCATTTAGTTTTAGAACAAACAAAGAAGAGTTTCATCCTACGCAACTTCCTTGTTATATTACATATACAAATCTTGATACTCACCATACTATAAGAAGTAATTTTGATAGAGCACCACTTTTTACAGGACAAATTGAAGGGACTGGTCCACGATATTGTCCAAGTATTGAAGATAAAGTAAATAGATTTGCTGAACGTGAAAGACATCAGCTTTTCTTAGAGCCACAAACAAAAAGAGCTGAAGAGTATTATATCAATGGGCTTAGTTCAAGTTTACCTATTGATGTACAAAAGCAGATGATACACTCAATAGAAGGGCTTGAAAATGCAAAAATCGTAAGATATGCTTATGCCATAGAATATGACTACATAGACCCAACAGAATTGCAACATACCCTTGAAACAAAAAAGATAAAAAATCTTTATTTAGCAGGACAAATCAACGCAACAACTGGATATGAAGAAGCAGCAGCGCAAGGGTTAATGGCGGGTATAAATGCTAGTTTAGCAATTGATGGTAAAGAGCCTTTTATATTAAGACGAGATGAGAGTTATATTGGAGTTTTAATAGATGACCTTGTAACAAAAGGGACAAATGAACCATATAGAATGTTTACAAGTCGAGCAGAGTACAGACTTCTTTTAAGAGAAGAGAGTGCTGATATGAGACTTATGGAGTATGGACATGATTTTGGACTTATAGATGATGATACATTTAAAACTATGGAACACAAAAAACAAACTATCAAAGATGCTATTGAGTTTATGGAAAATGAGTGGTTCACATCAAAAAAAGAAAACCTAGCACTTCTTGAAGAGTTAGGGGAAGATAAAATTTCAGACCAAATTTTACTCGTAGATTTAGTAGGAAGAAACACTATCACAAAAGAAAAATTTGATAGACTCGTTCCTAGTTTTGCTTCTCTTGATGACTATTTAAAGGAGCAAGTGATAGTGGAAGCAAAATACTATAGATATGTGGATAAACAACAAAAACAGATAGAGAAAATGAAAAAGATGTTAAATCTAAAGATACCAGAAGATTTTATCTACGATGAACTCCCTGGACTTTCAACAGAAGTTATAGAAAAGCTTAAAAAGTTCAATCCACCAACACTTTTTAACGCTTCTCAAATAAGTGGGGTTACACCGAGTGCTGTGGATATTATTCATTTGCATATTGATATGAAATGTAAGAAACAAAAAAGTTTGATAATGGACAATAAAGTTTGATAATGATTTTATTAAAGTTTGATATTGAGAATAAAATAAGAAAATAAAATGTCAAAGTCTAAGAGTGTTATCCCTGAATTTATGGTAGATAATCCTACAGATATTTTTAAAATACTTTTTCCTCTTAGATTAAGACTTGATGATGAAGAATATAGTCAAAGTCATTTTGATGTTGTAGTCAAAAATATAACAAAAAAAGAAGTTTTTTTATATGAAATGTCACCTGAACTTTTGTTTACCCACTATCCTTTAGAAAAATCATTTCTAAAGGGTGACAAAACTAAATATTATACGAATAAAGATATAACTGAAAAAAGCTTTCTTATTGATACGACACATTTGGCAGAAAGCAATACTTTACATTTACATAAAATACTTGATGAAAAAAGTATAGTTTCACTAATAGGTTGGAAAAGAAAATTTTTAAAAGAAGCTAAGTATAACTATTGTTATTTATTCAAACAAGATAATGTAAATATTATTATCCCCCACTATGCAGTTGCAATTTACTTTTACTATAGATTTACCCATTTAAGAGAAGCAGTATTAAAATGTAAATTAGATGACCTATATAGTGGTTGTTGTTGTGATAGGGATGATGCTTCAATTGTACTAAGATATCCAAGAATAGATGCAGATGCTGCTTTTATTCACAGATATGCCTGTCAGTCTGATGCAACTTATGCTTTTGAAGATGTTGCAAAGTATATACATAGTTATTTAAAGTTTATGCATGACAATTATCCAGAAAAAGAAGATATAAAGACAGTTCCTATTAAAGTAAAGTTTCCTATAAAAGAAATATTTAAAATTGAAACAAGAGCAGCTTTATTGAAAAATGATGATACAAATGAAGAATTTTATTATGTGCATGAGATAACAAATGATTATTCAGATATTGGTTTTGATAAATTTACTAAATATTATGAAAAAGACAAGGTAATAACAGATATTGATGAATTAGAAAATTTACCAAAAGTAGATATAGAAAATCCAGATGAAACAACAGAAATTTTAAAAGTTGAAGCTGCTAGTAAAAAAAATACTCAGACTCAACATCAAAAAGAAAAAAGAAAAACTTGTGGAAGTCTTCAAGGTATTGAAATTGAAAGTGAGACGGTAACTAAAGAGACTATAATTGATTTATTTAAAATCTATGAAGAACATCAATCTGATGAGGCAGTTGATCAAAGTCTAACAGAGTCTTCTACAAAAGGGAAGAAAAAAATTAGAAAAGTAGTCGTATCAAGTAATTTTGAAAAAGAGCAGAATGAGTCAAAGCCTTTATCTGAGATAGATAATTTTGTAGTATTTAGACAATACATGGATTTTTTAAAAATACAAAAAGAGATAATATCATTTTATTTAAGTGAGGTAAAAGAGTTGCCAAAAGTTACAATCAAAGATACAGAAGATATAAATTCTAAATGTATGATGCATGGTAGACCTAGACAGTATTTAACTGCAACGTTTATTTATAAAAATTTCCATGTAGGAATTTTGGAACTTGAAAATTATCCTTCATCAGCTTCTAGTAGTTGGATATTGGTATCAGAACAAAAGATTTTGGATAGTGATTTTCATATTTTCATAGCACGTCATTTTAAAGATCTTGAAGCAATAAATACTATGAAAAAACAAGATAAAGAGAGTTCTATTAAATTCACTACAAAAAATCATGAGAGAAATGAAAATTTAACTGATAATGAAAAGTTTAAATGGGTAGTTGGATTAATTGGAAAGATATTTTTATAGCTAATAGGAAATATTAATAAAAACTTTAAAAGAAAAAATAAGAATATTTTCATGGAATGTTAATGGTTTAAGAGCTGCTGCAAAAAAAGATTCTTTTTTTTGGGTTGATGAAATCCATCCTCATATTTTATGTCTACAAGAGATTAAAGCAATAAAAGAAGAAATACCTAAAAGCTTTAATAAACAGTATAAAAATTTTACAGTAAATAGTGGTATTACGAAAGGTTTATCTGGTACTTTGACATATTCTAATATAGATTTCGTCAGAGAAAATACTTGTGAATTAGTTGATGCTGATATGGAAGGTAGGGTTATTGAGCAACACTATGAAAATATAGTAGTTTTCAATGTTTATTTTCCAAATGGCAAGATATCAAAAGAAAGATTAGAATTTAAAATTAATTTTTATAATAAATTTTTTTCACATTGTGAAGAATTACGAGCTGATGGAAAATCTATAATAATCTGTGGTGATTTTAATATTGCACATAAAGATATTGATTTAAAAAAAACTAAAATATATAGTAAGTCTGGATTTTCTGATATTGAAAGGGAGTGTGTAGATAAGTTTATCCAAGTAGGTTATATAGATACCTATAGACAGATTCATGGAGAAAAAGAAGAAGCTTATACTTGGTGGTCTTATCGATCAAGAGGACGAGTAAAAAATGAAGGCTGGAGAATTGACTATATTTTTATTTCTAGTGATTTACAAAATAAACTAAAAGATGCTTTTATTTTAGATGAAATAGAAGGTTCTGACCATTGTCCAATAGGTATTGAAATAGAATTTTAAAATTTACTTACCATTTTATCTTAATAGCAGCTTGAATTTGTTATATTAACAAATTAAGAATTAATTGGGGCAGTAATGAATAAACAATATAAGGGTATTAGTTTTTTTGATAATTATATTTTAGAATTAATAAATAAATATAAAGAGAATCAAGAACCAATAACTGTTAATTTTAGAGAATTAGTACCTAGTATTGTAAATATGGATAGACATACTCATTTTATACATTCTTATCCTGCAAAGTTATTACAGCAAATACCATATTTTTTTTTAAATAATACAGTTTTTTCTAGAGAACAAGATATAGTAGTAGATCCCTTTTGTGGAACAGGAACAGTACTATTAGAAGCATCTCTTGCTAATAGAAATGCAATAGGTGTTGATGTTAATCCACTAGCTGCTTTAATTGCAAAAACAAAAACTTCCAAAGTAGATATAATTAATTTAAAACAAGAGTTAGAAAATATTAAAAATCTTTTTGAAATTTATAGCAGCTCTAAAAAACAATATCATATACCTAAAGTGTCAAATATAGAACATTGGTATAGTAAACAAAATATGCGAAAATTATCTAAAATTAAAGATATCGTTAGTCAAATTAGTGATCAAAATATAAAAGAGTTTTATTTGGTAGTTTTTTCTATTTGTTGTAAAAAGTTCAGTTATTCTGATCCTAGAATTTCAGTACCAGTAAAAATTAATAAAGATAAATTTCCAGAAGGTCATTCTCTTAGAGAAGCTGCTATAAAAAATTTAAAATTTATTGATAAAAGTAAAGTTTTTGAATTTTTTATTGAACAAGCCAATAAGAATATAGCTAGACTTGTTGAATATCAAAATAGTACAATGTTAAGTTCAAATGAAGTTACTGTATATAATAGTGATATTAAACATTTAACAAAAAAAGATATTAAAAAAAATACGGTTCAATTGATTTTAACTTCACCTCCTTATGTTAGTGCACAAAAATATATCAGAGCTTCTAGTTTAAGTTTACAGTGGCTAGAGCTAAATAATTCTACGATTGCTGAATTAGATAAGCAATCAATTGGTAGAGAACACTTTCCAAAAAAAGAATATGACAAGTTACATGTTTTTGGGATAAATAAAATTGATAAAATATTATTAAAGATTTATGAAAAAAATAAGTTACGAGCCTATATTACATATAAATACTTACTTGAAATGCAGGAATCTTTTACTCATTATTATAAAGTTTTAAAAAATAATGGTTATTTTGTGATGGTAATTGGTAATAATACTATTGCAGGGTATGAGTTTATGACCCATAAATATTTAATAAAGATTGCTGAAAAAATTGGATTTTCAACAGAGTTAATTTTAATTGATGATATTAAATCTCGAGGATTAATGACAAAAAGGAATAAAACTGCTAGTGTTATTTCTAGAGAATATATTGTAGTATTTAAGAAAAATAATGACATATAATAATCAAATACAAAAGTTAAAAGACCAAATACAAGATTTATCAACATGGTTATGGGGACATAAAGTTTTAGAACAAGATATAGAAGAATGGTTAAAGAACTTTGAAGAAGTTTCTGATAAAAGAAATAAAAATAAGTTTATTGCGTTAAGTCTTCTTAGTCAATTTATGTTTTATGATCAGAGAGAAATAAAACAGGCTTTAAAATCATTATATAAAGATAAATATATTGCTCCTTTAGTAAAGAAATATAGAAAAGAAATGAAATCATTAAAGTTAAATGATTACAATGAATATTTAGATGACAGCTTATTAAAAACTAGATTTTCTAGTATTGGTAATCCATCAGAAAGTAGTAGTATAATACTTTATTTTTTTAGGCAAAGAAATAATATTCCAAAGGAATTATTTATTCATTCTTGTGAACTAATAGTTAATGAAAAATATAATGAACTAGAACAGTTAATTTATATTGATGATATAAGTGGTAGTGGTAGTCAGGCAACTAATGAAAGTTTTCATAAAATTATTTCAGAGATTAGAACTAAAGTTCCTAAAATTAAAATTTCATATTTCACGCTATTTGCAACTACTACAGCATTAAAAACTCTAAAAGATTCAAAACTATTTGATAATGTTGATACTATTTTTGAATTGGATGAGACATATAAGGTTTTTTCAGATACTTCTAGATATTTTCAAACTATTTCTAATTGTAAAGAAGAATTTAAAGAACTATGTGTAAATACTTATTCAAAAAAGTTTGAGTTAGGAAATGAAGATATTAGTAGAGATGAAAATAAAAAATTAAATAAGGACGAGTGTGGATTTGCTGATGGCCAATTAGCATTAGGGTTTTTTTATAATATTCCTAATAATAGTCTTCCCATATTTTGGGCAAATAATAAGCAATGGCAATCAATATTTAAACGATATAGTAAAAAGTATATGCTTTTAAAAAAAGGAAATAGTTGAATGAATAATCCATTTTCAAATATTAAAGCTGTTCATTTAAATAATGATGAAATAGTTAATTTTTGGGTTGAATTAAATGATGAAATTGAACATAAAAAGTTTTTGGATGTAATTGAACCTACAAATCCTAGACCTTTAATAATATTAGGCGGAAAAGGAAGTGGGAAAACTCACATTTTACGATATTGCTCTTATAAGGCTCAAAAAATTAGAGCTTTAAAAACGACACATAGATCCATATTAGAGCAAATTAAAGAGGATAAATATACAAGTTTACTATTAGAATTAGGAAACTTTCAGTTTGAAAGATTTAGTGGCTCAAAATTAGATAAGTCAATTTGGGAAGAGTGGTATTTTTATTATTTTAATTTAATTTTGATTGAAGCATTTTTAGAACAAATAATAGATTTACAGCTAAATGGGTTAGATGATATAGACTGTGAAAAAGTTTCTAGTATGTATAATGAGTGTTTTTTTGATTCAGTTGATGAAACAATTACAATAGAGTATATATATAAAAAAATCCGACAAGAACATAAAAAAGTTGATAGGGCTTTTTCGAGATTACGTACAGGATTTAAAGATTCTCTTGATATTGATGTAGTTTTCGATACAAGATCGAATATGTTCTATGATATATGTTATTATATACTAGATTCTAGTAAGATTTTGAAAGATGTTCGATTCTTATTTTTATTAGACCAGTTTGAAGATTTAAGTAAAGAACAGCAAGTTTTTGTGAATACAATTTTAAGACACCCTAAATATTCAGAAAGAATTTCAATAAGAATATCAGGTAGATTATATTCAATAAAAGAAGAAAAAACTTTTTCAGATGATGAAAAAAATTCATATGCAGAAGTAACGAAAAAATATTTAGAAACATACCTTGATAATTCAAACAACTATAAACAGTTTGCTATTAATTTAATTAGAAAAAGACTTAATAAAAATCTTGCTAATTTAGATGAGAAAGCTCTTATTGATTCTTTTCAAAAATTAAATGAAAATCAAATAATCAAAAAAGTATTAGATATTCATCCTGACTCGAAAGATAGAAAGTATTTTTTAACTTTATCAAAACAGTTAGAAGAATATTCAGAAGAATTAAGTTTATCATTAGATGAAATATCAATTATAATAGATAATTTATTTTGTCCAATGGATCCACTTAAAGAAAAAGAAAATATATGGTTGCTATATCAAGCTTGGAGTAAAAACAAGAATTTAGTTGAAAAAAGTATAGAAATTAAAAGTTCAATGGAAGGAAGTTCTAAAAATATTCATGATAATGAAACTCTTAGGCATTTAAAAAATACCTTTTACTTTCAGATTTGTAGAGATTATTCGATAACATTTTTTAATTGTGGTCTTGAAAAAATAATTGATTTTTCGCATGCAAATCCTAGAAATTTAATGTTGATATTAAGTGAAATTTATATTAATTCTAAATTTTCTGAAGAACCTATGTTTGATAGTAATAATCCCATAAAATGTAAAACTCAATATAAAGCAATAAAAGATGCTTCAGATGAGTTTTGGACTTATGCAATTATAGATATAGAAAATAAACTCGTTATTAAAATGATAGAGAGAATAAATAGTTTTTTTAAAGCATTTCGAATGTCAAATAAACCTACGGAGAAAACATTGATTGCTTTTTCCTATAAGGGTACATTATCAGAGGAATCAGAGTCAATTCTTACTAAAGCAGTTAATCATATGTTACTAATAAAAAAAAGTATTGATAAAAAAGAAAAAAATAACTCTGGAATGATGTTGGATAGTTATTCTGTCCCTGCAATCTTAACAGCAAAATGGGATTTGCATATTGCTATAGGAGGAACTTTTCAATTTAAAGCTGATGATATAGAGATATTATGTAAAGGTGAAGATAAAGAATGGCTAAATATTCATAAAGAGTATATGTCAAGATATAATGCCCCTTTCAACAAAAAAGAAAAAGTGCTTTCTTTTATTACTCCTAGTTTATTTGGAGATACTTTATAATGATTAGTAAGTATCATCTTTTTAATTATGATTCTTATAGAAGCTTTGAAGAGTTTTCTACAGATATTGAAAATTATGATTTATTTATCTCTGCATACACACAAGAAGATATTGTCATTAAAACATATGATAATATACAGGCAGAAAAAAAGATATATTTAATTTTCCCAGAATACAATATAGATACTTCCCAAATTAATGGTGAAATCTTTGAATATAATATAATTAATCATAATATTAAAGAATCTGAATATATTAATGCCATGTGTGAAAAATATATAAATATTACTGATAAGGATAAAATTTGTATAGATACAACAGGTTTTAATAAGCCTTATTTAGTTTTTCTTTTATTTTGGTTTAAAGAAAAGGGAATCGATAAATTCGACTTAATTTATACAGAACCTCAGAGATATTTAAAAAGTGATAAAACAAAATTTTCTGATAATATTGTTGAATCAAGAAATATTGTCTCACCATACGAAACATACTCAAAATCAGGAGAAAATGATTTATTTATAGTAAATGTAGGATATGATTCTAAATTGGTTAATAAAGTTATACGTAATGTCACAGCAAATGAAATTAAACCATTAATTGGTTTTCCTTCTTTGCAAGCTATTATGTATCAAGAAAATATATTAAATTTATTAAAATCAAAAACTGAACTTGGTATAAAAGAAAATACAGAATTGCTTTATGCTCCTGCTAATAACCCATTTATTACAGCTCATGTTATTTCAGAATATGTTAAAAAATATGTATCTATAAATAAAAGTGCAGTTAACAATATTCATTTAGCTCCTTTAGCAACAAAAGCGCAAACTATAGGAATTGCTTTATTTTATATATTTGAGAATGAATATTATGATAATCAGGATATAAATTTACATATACATTACCCATTTACTGATTCTTACTCTGCATCATCAAGCGAAGGGTATTTTAGAATTAATAAATATACAATAGAGTTTGACTTATTTGATAAAATCAAGGATTAGTTTATAAGGTCAAATACTTTTTTGCATCTTTATAAATTTTCACAAATCCCTTATGAATACTAAAATGACAGCCAACAATGTTTGCAACTGCCTCCTGTGTTACTTTAGTATTCTGTTTCTGTAAATATTTTATAGCTGCTCTAACTTCACTTTCACTTATCTCTCTACCAATTTTATTTTGTGCTGGTAGTAGTTCGTCAATTATATTTTTGTACCAATATGGGATATCTATAAAACCATGTACAAATTCTCTATGTGTTAGATGGTTAGTTTCTGCAAAACTTAGAATATTTTTTGGATAGTTTTGAAATAAAAAATATACCATTGCTGTTAAGATAAAATCTTTTTGTATAGAAGTTGCTTTTTTAGAATCATATTTTGCAAGTTTTTTACATATTGTTTCGTATTCTTGAATCATTGGAAAGTTATCTAAAACTAAATTTTCTTTTCTATCAAGTAAAAAGCAAAGATTTGTGAAGCTTTCAAAGACAAATAGAGAAGCTACTTTTTGATGATTGATGATAAAATAGCCTTTTTTTAAACCTTTTTCAAACCATCGTATAGCCTTTAAAGCATATTGATAATTACTTTGTAAAGGTATTGCTATAGTAGTACTTAAATCTTTTTCACATCTACTGCAATATGATAAACCTTTCATATGTGATATTTTAGGAAGACAAATTCTTTCATAGCAGCACCAACATCTATCTGTTAAAAAAATATTATGTTTAGGACAAGCATTATAAAAATAGTATCTCCATTTTTTTCTAAAATAAGGTATTTTATCTTCAGCTAAACATTTTGGACAAAACATCAGTCCATAGTGTGTTCTTTTGTCTTTTAATTTTCTTATTTGTTTAGGAGGATAGAGGCAATCATTACAGGAATAGAGATATCCCTCTTCACTACTAAGGGACAGTTTCCAAATATCTTTTATAGGTATATTGCTTTTTAAAGCTAAGGTTAGAAATAATTTTTCATTGTACTGAAAATCTATATCTATATTACAGATTTTATGTCCTTGTTTTCTAACAAATAAAGATAGAAAGTCAGAAAGTTTATATCTATGTTCAATTGCTAATCTTGTAAGCCATGAACTTAATAACTCATCTGGTAGAAGTTTTGGAATAATCAAAAAGAAATAGTCTTGAACCCAATCCTGATTTCTCTTTGACTGTGCCATAATCAGAGTTTTGGTAAGTACTCTATATCACTAGCTATGATATATTCTCTTTTTGATTTGATTGCTTTTACAGCTGCTTTTTTCAAAAGATTTACAGTCTTACCTATTAAACCCTCTGATTGATAAAATAAAGCATTCATAATCTCTGGATTGTCAGCCAGATTTGAAGCGAGTTTAAGTGGTAAACATCTTTCATAAGTAGCTACAAAAGATCTAAACTTTCTATCATTGTTCCAGCGTGGAAGTTCAAGAGAAGGAAATCTAGTATTCGTTTCACTCCCAATAGAAAGTGCTGAGTGTGCTTCTCTCGTTCCTGCTAAGATAATCGTTAGAGAAAGTCTATTGCTTAGTTGTTTTAAATCATCTATAAAAGTTCTTTGTTTATTGAGATTTCCTGTTAGAGCACTATGAATTTCATCAATTAAAATCATTTTAGTACCTAGTTTTCTAAGATAGTGTTCACATAATTTTGCTTTTTCTACTATCTTTTCAGTATGCTTGTGTGGTACCAAAAGTTCATTGAGTATTAAACTATACAATCTACTCTCATCAGGAATTGTAGGTGCTTGAAAATAGATAATTGGTATCTCATAGACAATCTCATTTTCTTTATTTACATAGTCTAAATTGGTTTTATGTAAATTGTACATTTTTTTCAATATTGCAGTTTTCCCATTATTAGGATCTCCATATATTAATAACCCTTCATGTCTCATTTGTGGAGGGTCTTCAAATTTATCTTCTAGAAGTTCTAACAATTTTACAGCTGCTCCATATCCTATCCAATGATCTTTTTTACAATAGAGAATTCTCTCTTCGTCACTTTTAGTTAAATATTCTTCAGCTTCTTTAATTAAGATTCTATTATTCATTTTTTACCTAACCTAACCAATTGGATAATATTCATAGCCATCATCCTCTTCTTCTTGAAAAGTATTCTGGATATGAGTTGTTGAGTTTTGGAGTGATTTCTCATCTTGTTTAAGACCATTACCATCTTGTAAGATTTGTTTTTCGTATTCAATATTCTTTTTTAAATGCTTTTTTGAACTAGCTTGTCTTCTTGCAGACTTCTTTTCTCTTTTTGAATTTTCTACATATTGGTGAAGTCTGTCATAAGCTTCATAGATATCATATGATTCTAGTTCTCTTCCTGTTACTGTTTTCTTAGCTTCAGAAATAGCTCTTCTTAGCTCTGTAAGGTTCATAGCTGGCTTTTTAATATTAGCATAGGGTACAATTATATAATCATTTATATCTGGGTCATATACATAAAGTTTACTAATATCTCTTGGGTCTCTTCTGCAAGTTATTGTATTTGAAGTCTTATTGAGTTTTTTATAGGCTGCTGGTACTATCCATTTTCTAAGTGTTTCGGAAAAATAGGTTATATAGTCTATTGTGATTCCATTTTTTTGTACAGTTCTTTCAAAAGCTGGAAGAAGTGACATTTTTAGTTTAATAGTATCTGCAGGAACTTGTGGTAAAAAAGGTATAGAGTCACCACTAACTCCATACATACCCTCATAGAATTTTTCTTCAGGGGTCACACCAAGGCTACTATGTATTGTTTTATGATAAATATTTACTACAAAGTCCGTATACCATTGTTCTAATTCATTGATAGTCATAGTAGCCATTTTTTGAGAATCATAGGTTCCTTTGTCCTGAATATTAGAAGATGTTGAACCTGGTAATTCGTGAACTTTTTCCATTGCTGTTCTTATCACCCTCTCGATTTTTCCACCAAATTCTGGGCGAGCAACGGGTCTATAAATATCAGATATTCTATATTCTTGACAAAACTTTTTTAGACTCACTGATTGAAAATCTTTTCCATTATCCATATGGACTGCTTGGGGTAGACCAAAAACTGGCCATTCTCCAGTTACATTGTATTTTTTTAATATTTCATCTTTGGGTAAGATGGCATGTAAAAGACATTGTCCAACACTAAAAAAACTTGGAGCTTCATAAGAGATATAAAAACCATATATCATTCTACTAAATACATCAATAGCAACTGTAATAAATGGTCTTCCTATCTCTTCTCTTGTCTCTTCGTCAACAAGTATTACATCAACTTTAGTATGATCTATTTGTATAACGTCAAGGGGCATTTTTACTTCTGGAAACTTTCCAGGTGTTCCTCTTGTATCTCTTATCTTTTCACCATGTCTATATTTAGTGATAAGTTTTGGGTCTAGTGCTTTGATTCTACTTCTTACCGTGTTTTTGTTTGGAACTTCTAATTCAAGATTTTTACATAGCTGCTCTATTTTTCTATAAACTGTTAGAAAAGCATATTTTTGTTTATTGAGATATAGTTCTTCAAGTACCGAGTCTATAACTGCATCTACAGATTCATTGAGACGACTTTTCCCTTTACCTCCACAGTTGTTATAAGAAGCTACCAATGAGCTAATAGTACCAAATTTTTCAAAAGTACTTAACCAACGATAAACAGTAGCTACACCTTTTTTATATTTTTTAGCAACTTTTTGTACCTCTTTGGAGTTTCTACTTGGCATATCAACTAAAGATTCTATTACCTTGTATCTCTCTAGTGCTTTTTGAAACTCTTTGTCATTGGTATCCACAAGTTCTCTTTGAATGTTATCTGTTGAGTTTTGAGGTTCTTTAATAATATCACTAACTTTTAAAATCTTTTCCTTATGAGGTGGATCTATTTGTTTTACAAGAACTTCATCAAGGGAAGCATAACCTTTGATGAGATATTTTACACCTTCAAAAACAATAGTTGAATTTAGAGTTAGTTTAACAACAGCCATTATTTTTCTCCAGTATAGATTTCATGTTAATCTCAGATGATTTTAAATCAGTTGTGAGTATATTATTTGCAACTAAGCCCCAAATTGCATTTGCTACAATAATATATTCCGCTTTATTTTTTGAGATAGTTTCTGCTAACTCATGTGCAGATAATTTTTTATCTTGTAATAGTTCATTAATAATCTCATCATATCTCATTTCTCTTTGTTGAGTTCTATATCGATATAAAAATTTAAGATTTGTAATATATTCTAGAGGATATTGAAGTTCTGTATAAATTATAAAGTCTAAATCAAGTTCTTCAGTAGAAGCTTCAATAGCTTTAAATTTCTTATCAAAATATTCTTTTTCTTTTTCCAATTCAGTAGTATATTTAACTTCTACAAGAGCATCACGATTTAAAGAGCCCTTTGGTCTTTGTATATAACAATCTGCACTATAAGTTGTTGTTTTATTATCTAAAATAATTTCAATTTGTGGTTGTTCTTGATAAGTGGCTACATTATCATCAAATTCAAGAGTTAAAAAAAATTCACTTTCTAGTTTTGATTCAAATGCTATTGATTTATTGTTTTTAATACTAGGGAAGTGTCCAGTAACAGAACGGTAGCTTTTTTTGATTTTTCTTTGTGGAAAAGTAATATGACTATTACTCATTTTATTTCTCCCTATTATCATATTTTAGTAGTATATCATAATTTATGAATTTTTAGGGTAGTTAGAAGTTTAATTATTTAACATTTTACTTACAACTATTAAGATAAAATAACTTTTATATATAATTTGTGATTAATGAAAGGGATAATTTGGAACTATTTACACCAAGATCAAGAACAATAAAGCAACTTTTTATGGATACAGATTCTATTTATAGAATACCTAAATATCAAAGACCATATAAGTGGCTAGATGAACAAATTGAACAGTTATGGGATGATATTTTTGAATCATTTGAGAATGAATCAAAAAACTATTTTTTAGGTTCAATAATTACTGCAGCTCCGCAAGCGGGTTCAAATAGATTTGATATTGTTGATGGACAACAAAGGTTAACAACTTTAATGATATTGTTATGTGTATTAAGAGATTTATATCCTAATATTAATAACAATAAAAATTCTATTAATACAAACCATATTAACAGTGCTATATTTAATTTTGGTGATCAAAGACTAACTTTACTTACTGATCCCCAACATTCTGCAGACTTTAAACAAAATATTATAAATGAGGGATCAACTTTAAAGCATCAAAAACCTTATAAGTATCAACTTAAGGATGATGAACAACCAAAGTTGAAATTTCAAAATAGTGCCTATATATTAAGAAGTAAACTTGAAGAGATTGGTGAAGATAAAGCAGGAGATTTAATTGAATATTTATTTAATAAAGTGTCAATAATTAGAATAGATTGTGAAGATAGAAGTTTTGCAATAAAACTATTTCAAGTCTTAAATGATAGGGGAATGGACCTTACTGCATCAGATTTAGTAAAAAGCTTTTTATTAGAACAAATAGAAAAAAAATATGTTGATGAGGGTGAAAATTTTGAAGCGAGGATAGAAGATGAAAACGAGTTTATTGCGGAATGGAGACGTTTAGAAAATTTATTAACTGGTACATATGATAGTATGAACGATATGTTTACATTATACCTTTACTATTTAATTGCTAGAAATCCAAAAAAATCACTTTCTGATGAATTGCAAGATATTTTTGAACAACAAGATCCAAATGAAACCATAAAAGATTTTTCAGAGTTTGTTAATGCCTATAAAAATCAGATTTGGGACAAGGAAGATAAAATACTTTATTCCTTTTGGTATTTAAGATGGACAGTATACTGGAAGAGTATTTTACTTACAGCTTTACATACAAACTATGAATATTATGATGAGTTACAAATTTCTCTTAGAAGATTTTATTATTTAAATTGGATGTCAGGAAAAACACTATCTCATATTAAACAAATTTCATTTAACATGATTTCATGGATAAAAGATAAAAAGCATATAAACTATATAACTACTAGTTTAAATAATAAACTTGAAAAAGATAATATTGTAAAACAAGTTAAAGAAGTGATTAATAGTAATGATGTTTATCATACAGCATGGATAAAGCCTTTATTAACAATAATAGAATATAGGATAACAGATGATGCAAAATTAGCGTACATTCACTTAGATAATACAATTCATACAGAACACATTTTACCAATTGGTTGGAATGAATTTGATGATTGGAAAAATAAATTTACTATAGATGAAGTAAATAGATATTTACATAGTTTAGGTAATTTAACGCTATTGAGTGGCTCAAAAAATATTTCTGCAAGTAATAATCCTTATAATATAAAAATCAATATTTATAAAGGAAAAGGTAAATATTCTGAAGATGATACAGGTGTAACAGCATTTGATATGACTAAAAAAGTTATTGCTGATTATCCTATGGAGTGGAATGCTACTTCTATAGAAAATAGAAAAAATTGGTTAGAAAGTAAAATTCTTGAAATACTAGATATTTAATAGTAAATATAAGTTACAAAGAGTATCTAGGAGTATACAAAATAATATTAAACTTCAATATTATAAAATAAAATAATTGCACATACTTAGTATATACTTTAAATAATAAAAAGAATAATGGTATTTTTACTACACAAAAATTTTATTAAATTACATTTTAGTTTTATTATTTAATATAAGTATACTATGTTAAAATGTTAACTATACTACTACTAGGAAATATCTAATGGATAATAATATTTCATTTTACACACGTCCAGAATTTTGGAGTGTGGTTATTGCTTTTATAGCACTGATAATAAGTGCACTTCCTTATCTTAGGCGTTTCTTTAAAAAAGCAAAATTAGAAGTTGATATTTACGATTCAATTTGGATTACACATCATGTTGGTAATCCTATAATACAAATAAATTTGATAATAAAAAATATTGGTGGTTCGTCTTTATCCATAAATCAAATATTTATTGATGTTTATAGAGACGGTGAAAAAATAATGAAATTGCCTTTAAAAAATTATTTAGAAAAATTTAATGATAGTTATTATTTTCCATTTAAGAAAGTATCTCTTGATCCAAATGAGGAGTGGCACCATGGAGCAAGATTTTTAAATTTTTTTTCAAGAGATGATGTTAAAAAATACAAAGAGAATGAAAGAAACTTAAAAAATGAAATTGAAAGAATTAAAAAAGAAACTGAAAAAGGTGAAATAGTAAGGGCAAATAAGTCATTTATTGTGGCATTTGAAGAATTGTTTGAAAAACATTTTAATTGGAAAGATGGAAATTACTCCTTAGAACTTCATATTAAGACTGATAATAAAAAAGTAGATTTAATTAAAACTTTAAAATTTACAATTTTTGAGTCTTTAAAGCAAGAGTTTGAAAATGATAGAAATAAATATGATACAGGAGATAGAATTTACTGGTACTCGGACAATTACTATGGTGAATGGATAGATATTGAATCAATCAACTAATGAGGAATTAAATGGGAGATATTAGACTTCCTACAAAATTAGGTATTAAAAGTTACCTATCCAGAGGAAAACATCATTATAGCAGTATAAATAAGAAGCATTCTCTATGGATTTCTAGAGTTTTAGAAGTTGAAACTTTTGATACTTCAGAAGTTGGAACAATGGTAAATTCTCAACGTATAGAATGGATTGATTGTAATGGGCATATGTGGGGATTTATTAGGCAAGATAATGATATTATTAAAGTTGGTACAAAAAAACAACAGTTTGGCTATTTTCCTGCAGTACAAAATCCTCAATCTGATGATTGGCATGGGTATCCAGTCTTTCCTTTTAAAGAAAAAAATAAAAAATACGATATTGGTAATAGTCTACTTGAGTTTTGGTGTACAAATGATATTTTATCTGAAGATGAAATTGCTACCTTAATAGAAGGCAAGTTATTATGAGTAATATTATCACTTCCTTATTTATTTATAAATCATATTTATTTAAAAGTTATTTAAATGGAGAGATAACCAAAGACTATATTAAGACAAAATATAAAAAGTATGAAAATTTAATATTTGAACCAAACTTTAATTTGAATAATACAATAATTTTAGATATTAAAGCATATGGAAATAGGTTTTACATACTAACTAGAGATGGGTTATACAAATATTATAGTAATTATACAGAGAAAGTAAAAAGTATAAATGATGCACAAGTTATTACTATCGATCCTATACTGCAAGTACTATTTATTATTTCTAATACAAGAGGATTAATTGGAATAAACTTAAGAAATGATAGTTTTATTGATGATATATATTTAGATATATTCAATAATCAAGATCAAACTATACCTATTACATCTATTGTTGCACATGACGGAGTCATTTTTCTTTCAATTTTAAATTCAGGAGTTTATAGAATTGATTATAAAAATAAAAAGTCACAATTTGTTTATAAAACATTACATAAATTAGAAATTAACAATCCTCAAGATATTTACTATGATCACAAAAGCAATCAATTAGCAATAATAGATTATGACTTTGGCTTATTATTAGTTAATATTAAAAATGGAGATACAAGCCGCTATGTACTACCTGAGAATGATGTTCCAAATACTATTAAATTAGTAATAAGTTTTGATAAATCATATTATATTATTCAAGCTAGAAATGGGTTGTATAAATTTAATATTAAAAATAAAGTATTTAGTCAAATTACTAAAGATAGAGTAAGTAATTTAACAACTTATTATAATGAGATATTTTTTACACAAAAAGGCAATTTAAAAGTTATATCAATATAGCATATAGTTAGTTTATTATCAAACTTTATTAAATATATTTTTAGTTTGTTTACAGAAAATTTACTATATAACTATTGATTTAATTTGAAATAAAAGGACTGAAAATCTTTCTTTTGTTATCAAACTTTATTGTATATCACATGAAGAGTAGGAAGAAGTAGAGAAGTTTGATAATCGATATTGATTTTATTAAATATGAAAGATAAAATTTTGGATATTGATTATGATAAAAGATTTTAATGCATTATTTTGGAAAACTTGGGGAGTTAATCAAAGAGTTTATATATGGGAAGATGTTTTTCGGATAAAAAATAGTTTTACAGAGCCTGCCAAAAAAAAGTTCCATAAGTTTAAAAATAATACTAATATGAGAATAGATGCATTTTTAGAAACTTTATACAAAGAACCAAATGAGTTTTATTTGTTATTTAATAACTTGTTTTATAAAGTTGATAATGATGAAAGTATAGAATTAATCAAGGAACTAAATAATATTTCATTTACACTTAGATTCTTAGATATATATGGTATTAATGATAATAACAAAAAAATTAAATTATTTTCTTTTCAAATTGCTTTTATTATAGAAAAAATAAAAAAACTAAATATTGATATTTCTATTTTTGAAGATGCTTTAAGGGAAAAAAGCTTCAAGCCATATCTTGATTACTATATACAAAAAAGCAATAAGACTCAAAATGGAATTGCACATGATTTTCATGAGATTTTTATTAAACTAACAGAGGCTATGGCTGAAAATTATAACTCAGATATAAAAGATATTCAATCAGAAAAAGTATTTATTAATGATGTCTCAAAATGGATGAATGGAGAGTTACCAGGGTTTTTAAAAGTTTTAGTAATTAATGTTACCTTGTTTTCAAATATCAAAAAAAACGAACAAAGAGCACAATTAATTTTGATGTTGATTCTAAGAGCACTATTGTATATTAAAAGAGAATATAATATTGATGATAAAGAAGAAGGACAATTTTTTGAAAAACTTAACAATTATAAAGCCATTATCCAGCAGAAATTAAAATACAATAAGAAAGAAGATCTTGAAGTTTTAAAATCAAATTACTGTATCGATTTTGAGAAGATGTTTTGTGAATTAGATGAAAAAGATTTTGATTTAAATATCTTAGGTAAATATTGTATTCCTTTTTGTAAAGACCTAAATGATTTTGATATAGAAAAAGATTTACAAAAGAAAATGATTGATTATATGACTAAAAATGTAAAGTGGCACTATTAGAATGAATTGACTATAAAATTTTGTTTTATAATTTTAGTATCTCTAGCAAGGGAAATATAATTTAAAGGATCATATTATGACAAAGAAAAGTCAAATGACAAAAACTGCTGCTGCAAGAATTCAATCAAGTACAGCAAAAAAAGGTGGAAATACCTCAAAAGGAAGTTTTTCGGCAAGAGCACAAAGAGCTGCATCAAAAAACTCTTCAAGCGGAGGTAATTAAAATGGATACCTCAAATATGTCTCAAGATGAATTAGACATTTGGTCTGATATTAACAATCCAAATAATGAAGCTGACATGGATGATTGGTCTGATGTCCATAATCCAAATAATGATTCTTATATCGATGAAGATGAATAACTATGAGGAACTCCTCATAGTTAAGAGCAATATACAAAATTCACTATAGTATCAAACTTTATTAAATAAAATATTTACTTAGTTATTAGTAAATTGACTTTATAATCCAGTATAACTTAGTAAACACGGAGCATACATGACTTTACAAGCATTCTCAAACTTTATTGTATCTCACATGAAAAGTAAAAAGAAGTAGAAAAGTAATCTAAATTACTTCTCTACTCTTGAATTTTTCTCCTCAATCCCGCTAAGTCCAAATCTTCTAGCAATCTCTTGTTTGATTCTATCTGGACTTATATTAGCACTTGCTAGAGCTACTAAACAATGATACAATAAATCAGCACCTTCGTAGATAATCTCTTCTGAGTCGTTGTCTTTTACTGCAAAAGTAAACTCTCCAGCTTCCTCTACTATTTTTTTAAGCATAGAGTTTTGTTTTCCTTGAAGAAGTTTTGCTGTGTATGATTTTGTTGGGTCATCATTTTTTCTCTCTAAGATAGTATGATATAAAGTATCTACTACACCATAAGCAGCTGTTGTATCAACTTCAACTTCACTTGTAGTTTCTCCTGTTTTTATATCTGTGAAAAAACAAGATTTTCTTCCTGTGTGACAGGCAACACCATTTTGATTTACTTTTAAAAGAATAGTGTCATTGTCACAATCTAGACTTATAGATACAACCTCTTGGGTATGATTTGAACTTTCCCCTTTTTTCCAAATTCGTTGTTTACTTCTACTAAAATAATGAGCAAAATTTGTACTAAGAGTTAGTTCTAATGCTTCTTTATTCATATATGCAAGCATTAGAACTTCATTTGTTTGGTTGTCTTGAGTAATAACTGGAATTAATCCATCCTGTTTCTCAAAATCTATGGTATCTATTATGTTGCTCATCTCTATCCTCTTATTTGTTAAATATTTTGTCAAAAAGTGATTTTTCTTCTTTTTGGAATATTGGTGGTTCGGTTGTAGTATTTGTGTCAGTTATTGTAGTATTAGAATCAGATTTATCATATTTAATCAATACTAACTCCTCTTCAAGTAAAAATATTTTTTGCTTTTGAGTAGCAATTGTATCTTGCAACACTTGATTTTCAGCTTTTAATGTAGATACTTGACTTTCTAAGTCTTCTATTTTTTTACTTGAAGATGAGTTTTGTTGTAAAAGTGAATTTGATATTTTATCATAATCGCTTAATTGGATATATACAAATACCAATGATAAAGCTAAGATAAGAATGATTATATATTTTATTTTCTGCATATTATTAAAAAAAGAGAGAAAAAAATCTCTCTTTATAAACTATCTGCTAACCGCAGTAGCTCTTTGTGTGTCTTTAGTATCCACCCAAATATTTGGAGTAGAACCACCAGGAGTTAAGAAAATTTTTGCATCTTTGTTTTCTCTAAGTGCATCATTAAATTTTCCTTGAACTTCGATTTGTTGCATATGAAGAAGTTTTTCTGTTAAAGATTCTGCTACAAGTTTATTTGCTTTTGATTGTGCACTTGCTTCTATAGTTACAGCATCTGCTCTACCTTGTGCTTCAATTCTATTTTTATCAGCTTCCCCTTTTGCAAGAGCAGCTTTTTTCTCAGCTTCTTGTTTCGCTCTTAAAACTTCGTATTTTAATCTTTCAGCTTCTTGATTTGCAATTTGAACTCTCTCAATTTGCTCTTTGATTTTTACTGGAAGAACAATCTCTCTTAATTGAACTGATTCAATAGATACAGGTTTCCCATCCAGTGCTTCAATTTGAGTTCTTATACCATTTTCAATCATAGTTGCAATCTCATTTCTTTTTGTTGGAAGTTGTTCTGCATTAAACTCACCTACAACATTTCTTACGATATTTCTTACAACTGGATTTACGATTTTATCTTCCCAACTAAGTCCCCATGTTGCAATCGTAGCAGGTGCACCTGATGGTAAAAGTTTATATTGAACAGTAAGTTCAATTGAGACTGGTAACCCTCTTGCATCAAGAATATTAATAGCTGGATTTAACTTAATACCACTATCAAATCCACTCATTTGTTCAACTGTCATATAGTTGATAAGTCTTACTTTTGTATCTACTGTAATAACTTTTTGAATAACTGGAATGTATAGATGAAAACCTGGTTGTAATGGTTCATTCTCATATTTACCAGTTGTTACTTTAATACCAACTTCACCTGAGTTGATAATAACAAATGGTTTTGTGAAAAATAGCAATACAGCGAGTATTATAATCCCATATATAATACCTGATTGTTTGTTGAAGTTTTTAAATAAGTCAGGTGCTTGAAATGGTGGTTCGTATCCACCTCCACCATTTCCACCGTTGTTATTGTTTCCACTACTGTTACTATTTGTAGAACCGCTTTGTTGTTTTTGTCTATTTTTAAAATAGTCATTGTCTATTGGCATTATTTACTTTCCTCTTTTTTTTAAATGGATTGTTATAATATAAAAATCCACTTTATCTCCACTTAATTATATTAGTTAATATAAGTTAAGTATTTTAGATACTTTTCATTTTTCCCTGCAACTACATCAAAATATGCAGATTGAAGTTTTTCTGTTATTGGTCCACGACTTCCACAACCAATAGTTCTAGCATCAACATCTCTAATAGGTGTAACTTCAGCAGCTGTTCCTGTTAAAAAACATTCATCACAAATATATATCTCTTCTCTTGTGATTCTTCTTCTTTCAACTTTGATACCCATATCAATAGCTAAATCTATGATAGTTGATTGTGTGATTGATTTTAGTGCATTATCACTTGGCGGTGTTACTAAAACTCCATTTTGTACCATAAAAAATGCAGCACCACTAGCTTCTGCAACATATCCTTGATCATCTCTTAAAAGTGCTTCATCATATCCAGCTTCTACAGCTTCATATTTTGCCATTTGTGAGTTTAGGTAGTTTGCAACTGCTTTTGCTTTTCCCATACCTGAAGTATTTGGAGTTCTTGTAAATGAAGATATTTTTAATCTAATACCTTTTTTTAATCCCTCTTCACCTAAGTATGCTCCCCATTTCCAAGCACTGATTGAAACATTAACAGGACATTCTTTATGGTAAAGTCCCATTACTCCATATCCTAAGTATACAAGTGGTCTAATGTATGCACCATCGAATAGTTCATTTTCTTGTAATAGTTTTACTTGTGCAGCATTTAATTCTTCAACTGTAAATGGTACATTCATTAATGTCATTTTTGAAGAATCAATTAATCTTTGAGTATGCTCAGTTAATTTAAATATAGCACATCTTCCATCAACTGTTTTATATGCTTTTGTTCCCTCAATTGCACCATTTCCATAGTGAAGAGTATGTGTAAGAACGTGTACCTTTGCGTCATCCCAAGGAGTGAGTTCACCATCCATCCATATATATTTTGCTTTATCCATTTATAAATCCTAAATTCATTTAAATAGCTATTATTTTATCTAAAAATAGTTTAAAAACGATATAATAAAAAAATGAATAGATTAACAATAAACGATATAGAACAAATTTTACACAACCGTGTGAAAGATGATGCTTATAAGACACTCAAAAGTATTCCAACTCCTGATAATTTTAAAGATATGCAAAAAGCAACACAACGGATTATACAAGCTATTAAAAATGATGAAACTATAAATGTAGTAGGGGATTATGACGTTGATGGTGTAACTTCAACAGCTTTGATGGTAAACTTTTTCACAAGCTTGGGTGTTGAAGTACATTATATTATTCCGAACAGATTTGAACATGGTTATGGCTTAAGTCCTATTATTTTAGAGCAAATTTATGATGGAATAATTATTACAGTTGATAATGGTATTAGTGCTATAGAAGCTGCAGAAATTTGCAAAAAAAGAGGTTTAGATTTAATCATTACAGATCATCATACGGTGGGTACAGAACTCCCAGATGCTTATGCAATAGTGAATCCAAAACAAAGTGATTGTTCATTTCCTTTTAAAGAAATTTGTGGAGCACAAGTTGCTTGGTATTTATGTGCAAGTATTAAAAATGGTTTGAATATTCAATATAACTTGATGGAACTATTTGATTTGATGACTTTGGCTATTGTTGCAGATATTATGCCAATGAAAAGTTTGAATCAAACTATGGTAAAAGTTGGACTTAAAACTATTCAAAATTCTCAAAGACCTTGTATGGTTGCTTTAAGACAAAGATATGGTTTAGATGTTATAACAGAAGAAGATATTGGATTTAAAATAGCACCACTCATAAATTGTGCTGGAAGAATGTCTGACCCTTCTGTTGCACTAGAATTTTTACTTTCTTTTGATGAGTTTGAAGCGAATATGCAACTTGATTATTTGATAGAACTTAATGAGGCAAGAAAACAAGAACAACTACAAATTTTTAATGAAGCAAAAGAACAAGTTGATGAAATGGATAAGGTAATTGTTGTTGCAAGTCAAAAATGGAATGAAGGAATTATAGGAATAGTTGCTTCAAAATTATGTGATAAATATAAAAAACCTTCTATAGTTTTGAGTATTGAAAATCAAAAAGCAAAAGCAAGTGCTAGAAGTACTTCTCAAGTTGATCTATATAAACTAATTGCAAGTTGTAGTGAAGTTTTAGATGGTTTTGGTGGACATAAACAAGCAGCAGGTTTAAGTATCCAAAGTGAGAAAATAGAACAATTTAAAAATATGCTCAATAGCAATATTGATGATTTATTAAGCCAAGAAGAGGATTATGAGAGTGTATCTTTAGGTGAGTTTTGTATCAGTGAAGTTGGAGAAAAGATTTATAATCTTATAGAATCTTATAGACCATATGGGATAACAAATCCTTATCCAATATTTACTTTTTCCAATATGGAAGTGGTAAGTGTAACAAAAATGGGGAAAAATAAAGAATATACAAAACTTATAGTATCAAATGGAACTTTACCTATTGAAGTTGTTATATTTTCTGATTTTGATGATGTTATGATTGGAGAAAAGATAAGTTTTACAGCCAATATCTCTAAAAATGAGTTTAGAGGTGAAGTGAAATTTAATTTGATGTTCAAAGAATTATTATAATTTAAACCAGCTATAACTAAGATTTGACTATAATCGTGGATTATTTAAGATTTGGAACTTTAGGAGTATTATATGGATTGGGGTAAAGTAGTTTATATTTTCTTTTCATTGATGAGTTTGACAACCACGGCAGGTTTTTTATACGACCATAACGCAGTAGCACTTTTTGTAGCTGCAGGGGTAAATGTTATATCAACAATTTTAAAAATTGGTGTGAGAAATTTATTATCAGCAGAGTTACTTGCAAGTTCATTAGTGGCAGATTTACATCTTATACCGGCATTTATAGTATTTACGTTTACAAATAATGTAGAATTAGCAGTAGCATTAGCAATTGGTGCAGTTGTTGCAAACTTATTTGCAGTAGCATTAGCATTAATTGAAAGTGCAAAAAGTACAGAGAAGGATGAGTATTAATGGATTATAATCCACAGAGTATTGAGACAAAATGGCAAAAATTTTGGTCAACAAATAATAGTTTTGAACCATTAAATGAAGATTGCGGTAAAGAGAAAAAATATATTTTAAGTATGTTCCCATATCCAAGTGGAAGAATCCATATGGGGCATGTGAGAAACTATTGTTTAGGTGATGCATTTGCAAGACATTTTAGAAAAAATGGTTTTAATGTATTGCACCCAATTGGTTGGGATAGTTTTGGTATGCCAGCAGAAAATGCAGCGATAAAACATAAATTGCACCCAAAAAAATGGACTTATGAAAATATTGATTATATGAGAAAAGAGCTTGAAGGTTTAGGGCTTAGTTTTTCAAAAACAAGAGAATTTGCAACAAGTGATGAGCTTTATACAAAATGGGAACAAGAGTTTATTATCAAAATGTATGAAGAAGGACTTTTGTATCAAAAAAGTTCAATAGTAAACTGGTGTGAACCTTGTCATACAGTTTTAGCAAATGAACAAGTAGAAGAGGGTTGTTGTTGGAGATGTGACACACCAGTACAGCAAAAAGAGATGCCAGGATATTATGTAGCGATTACAAAATATGCACAAACACTTCTTGATGATTTAAAAACTTTAGAAGGGAAATGGCCATCGCAAGTTTTAACTATGCAAGAAAATTGGATAGGGAGAAGTACAGGACTAGAGTTTGAATTTACTTTAAGCAATGAGACAAAACAAAAGCTAAATAATAATTTTGAAAAATATGAAGTATTTACAACAAGACCAGATACAATTTATGGGGTGACGTATACTGCACTTGCACCAGAGCATAAAATAGTAAAATATATTGTAGAAAACAAACTTGTAAGTGATGAAAAGATAGCACAAATTGAAGCTATGCAAAAAGTGACTGAAAGAGATAGAGCAACTCAAGAAAAACAAGGATTAGATTTAGAGATAACTGTAATTCATCCATTAACTGGAAAAGAGATACCTGTATGGGTTGCAAACTTCGTATTAGCAAGTTATGGTGGTGGTGCTGTTATGGCAGTTCCAGCACATGATCAAAGAGACTTTGAGTTTGCAAGTAAATATAAACTTGATATCAAAATAGTTATAGATACTAAAATGGGTATTATTAACCTTGAAGAAGCTTTCACAGAAGAGGGGATACTTGTAGATAGTGATGAGTTTACAGATATGCCAAATGTTACTGCAAAAAAAGCGATAATAGAGTATTTTGAGAAAAATAATTTAGGAAGAGAAAAAGTTAATTTTAAACTTCGAGATTGGGGTGTTTCGCGTCAGCGATATTGGGGTGCACCGATTCCTTTTGTTCATTGTGATAATTGTGGAATTGTTCCTGAAAAAATTGAAAATCTTCCTATTGCATTACCAGAAGATGTAGAGATTACAGGTGAGGGAAATCCACTTGATAATCATCCTACTTGGAAAAATTGTAGTTGTCCAAAATGTGGCAAACCTGCACGAAGAGAAACAGATACTTTAGATACTTTTGTACAATCTTCTTGGTATTTTCTACGATATGCAACAAATCCATCAAAATGGAATGAAACAGGTATTGATAAAGAAAATTCGAATTATTGGATGGATGTTGATCAATATATTGGTGGAATTGAACATGCTATTTTACACCTTTTATATGCGAGATTTTTCACAAAAGCTTTAAATCAATTAGGGTATGCAAATAGTGTTGAGCCATTTAAAAACTTACTTACACAAGGTATGGTTTTAAAAGATGGTGCAAAAATGTCAAAATCAAAAGGAAATGTTGTAGATCCTGATGAGATTGTTGCAAAATATGGAGCTGATACAGCAAGACTTTTTATGATGTTCGCTGCCCCCCCTACAAAAGAGTTAGAGTGGAATGATAGTGCAGTTGAGGGTGCATATAGATTTATACGAAGATTTTATGAATCAGTATCTAAATGTGAAGGTTCAAATGCTTCAAAAATAGAGAGAATTGAACACAGTAGTCTAAGTAAAGATGAAAAAGAAGCTAGAAAAAAAATCTATGAAGCTTTACAAAAAGCTGATGAGGTAATGAATAAAACATATACTTTTAATACGTTAATTGCTAGTTGTATGGAAGCTTTAAATGCTTTAAATAAACAAGAAAATCCTACAATTTGGTTAGAAGGATATTATATATTAACAAATATTTTAGAACCAATTATTCCTCATACTTGTTGGGAATTAAGTGATATGTTATTTGCAAGAAGTAATTTTGATAAAGTGATTGAGATAAAACAAGAAGTTTTTGTACAAGATAGTATTATTTTAGCGATAACAGTTAATGGTAAAAAAAGAGGTGAGATAGAAGTAGCACCAGATGCTTCAAATGAAGAAGTTTTAGCTCTTGCAAAAGAAAATGAAAATACTAAAAAATGGATTGAGGGAAAAGAGTTAATTAAAGAGATTGTAGTTCCTAAAAAGTTAGTAAATTTAGTAGTTAAAGGTTAAAAGTGAATTTAAAATTTATTCTAATGTCTTTTTTTATTGTTCAATTTTCATTATTTTTTTTAAGTGGTTGTGGCTACAAACCAACCTCATATTATGCAAAAAATGAGATTAGTGGAAAAGTGTATGTAGATCTTCAAATGGATATCGAAAATACACAAAATTCTGTTTTAGTAAAAGATGCTATGAATGAGATGATTTTAAATAGATTTAATGCCCAACTAACTCAAGATAAAAAAAATGCAGATACGCAAGTATTGGTAAGGTTAGCAAGAGTAACACATAGTGTAATGGCTTCAGATAATGAAGGATATGCAAAAACTTATAGAGCCGATGTAACAATTACAGTAATGTATCAAAAAATTGGTGAACAAAAGAAATATATTTCGGTATCAAATTATTATGACTATAATGTAGAAGCAAATTCTCTTGTTTCTGATCAACAAAAACAAGAAGCTGTGAAAAATGCTGCAAAAAAAGCATTAAGTGATCTTTTCTCCAAAATTGCAGTAAATAGCTTTAAGGAGTAGTTATAGAAAGTAGTTTAGTAGAGTTTTTAGAAAACAAAACTCTTTTTTATGACAAAATAGATTATGATGTTATAAATCAATCTTGGAAAATTTTACAACATCATATTCATTTACCATACGTTATCCATATTATTGGTACTAATGGAAAAGGAAGTACGGGAAGATTTATAGCATCTTTTTTAGAACAAAAAAATAAAACAGTTTTACATTATAGCTCGCCTCATATCATAGAATTTAATGAACGTATATGGATTAATGGAACTAACAGTAGTGAAACAGAACTCAATAATGCTCACCTAAAACTCCAAGAGATATTGTCAGAAGATTTGATTGAAAAATTAACGTATTTTGAATATACAACATTGATTGCATTGTATTTAAGTAGTGGCTTAGAGTATTTAGTTTTGGAAGCTGGTTTAGGAGGAGAATTTGATGCAACAAATGTTGTAGAAAATAATCTCACAGTTATAACAACTATAGATCTTGATCATCAAAGTTTTTTAGGAGATACTATAGAAAAAATTGCAACAACAAAAATGAGAAGTTGTGATAATGCTTTTATTTTATCTCCACAAATAAATAATGAAGTCTATGATGTTAAAAAAACTCTTTTACAAGATAAAATAGAAATAGAATTTAAGTCTTATTTTCTTTCAAAAGAAGCCCAAGATTTACCATTATATTTACAAAATAATTTACAAGTAGCTTTGAGTGTATTAGAGTATTTAAAAATTGATTGTCAAGAGTATAAATTACCTAAACTTTTCGGTAGATTTCAAAAATTGACAAATAATATAACGATTGATGTTGGACATAATCCTCTTGCTGCAAAAGTTATAGCAAAAGAATTAGAAAAATTAAATAAAAAAGTGATTTTAGTCTATAATAGTTATAAAGATAAAGATTATAAAGAGGTTTTAAGAATTTTACATCCCTATATCAAGGAAATACAAATTATAAAATGTAATGATAAAAGAATGGTAGATACTCATTCTTTAGAGGATTTTATAAAGAGTTTATGCTTAAATATAAATTATTTTGATATAATGAATATGAGAGAAAGTGAAAATTACCTTGTATTTGGGTCGTTTATTGTTGTTGAGAATTTTTTAAAGGATTTTAGGGGTATATGAAAGATAGATTAGTAATTACAGTTTCGGATGTTAATAACTCAAGGTCTTATAATGTAAATAAGATTATAAAAAAGATTATTTTATGGGTTATACTTGTAACACTTACTATAGTTAGTTTAAGTTTCTTTACCATCTCTAGATTGGCAACAAGTGTAAATTCACTCTCAAAAGAGAGAGATTTATTAACAAAAGAAAATAGTTTGTATAGTAATCAAATTGAGGCAAAAGTAACACAAATAAAAGAACTTGGTGATGAATTACAAAAAATAGAAGATATTATTGGAATCAATGTTGATGATACAACAGATTTAATTCAAAGAGCAACTTTAGCAAAACTCACTTCTGCTGAAAAAAGTTATATGTTACAAACAATACCAAATAATTGTCCACTTGAGGAGTGTATAACAACTTCAAAATTTGGATGGAGAACAAATCCTGTAACAAATGAAAAACAATTCCATAAAGGGATTGACTTAAGAGCAGCTAGAAGAACACCTATTCATGTTACAGCGGATGGAGTTGTAAGGTATGTTGAAGATAAAAATAAAGGAACTTTTGGTAGAGTTATAATAGTATCTCATAACTTTGGTTTTGAAACAGTATATGGACATCTTCGATTTGCAGATGTTAAAGTAGGAGATTTTGTCAAAAAAGGGCAAGTGATAGGTAGAAGTGGAAATAGTGGACGAAGTAATGGTCCACATTTACATTATGAAGTTATACATGCAAGTAAAGTTTTAGATCCTCGTCATTTTATTGATTGGGGAATGAAAAATTATGAAGATATATTTGAAAAACAAAGGAGAGTAAATTGGGAATCTTTAGTAAAGTTAGTAAGCGATCAGAGCAACAAGATGGCACAACAGTAATCAATAGTGGAACTTCATTTAAAGGTATGATAGATACTCAAGGTTCTATTTTTATTGATGGAAGATTTGAAGGTATTATTGTAGCTACACAAGATGTAACTATTGGAAAAAATGGTGAAGTTTTGGGAGAAATAAGATCAAAAGTACTTACTGTAAATGGTTTAATTGATGGTTTATTTGATGTTGAACAAGTTAATATTTTAGGTTTTGGAAAAGTTATAGGTAAGATGCAATATGATGAACTTTTAATTGAACAAAATGGTGTATTTGAAGGCGAAGGTAAAAAAAGAAATTCAACTTTAACAAGTAAGTATAATAAGTTGGAGCTTAACGAACATCATATTATACAATAGATGGAAAATATTGATAAAGAACTGAAAACTTTATATGAACAAAAAAAAGAGATAGAAAAACAAATAGAGTTTTTAGAAACTAAAAAACAAAAAAGTATTAAAAGTTATATATCACTTAGTGATGCAATATATATTGAAACTTCCCATTTATCAAAAAAGCTAATTAGTTCTTTAGAACAGTTGGCAACTTTTGAAAATCCTCAGATAAAAACTTTACAACTTTTACGAAAACCAATTTACAATACTCCAAGATTTTTAAAAAGTTATGATAATGAAAATGGAAAACTTATATTACCTAGAGGTTTGATGAGAGGAGTTATTGAACTTTTTTCAAAAAATAATCTAGACACAACATATATAGATAAAAGACTTTATAAAGAGGTTATTTTTCCTAAAATAACCTATCAGTTACGTCCAGAACAACAAAAAGCTATAGAACAAATTATGAAAAAAGATTTTTCTCTGTGTATTGCACCGCCAGGTTTTGGAAAAACTCTTTTGGGTGCAAAAATGATTGAGATTCGAAAAGCAAATACTCTTGTAATAGTAAATAAAAATATGTTGCTAGATCAATGGATTGAAAGATTTGTGAATTATTTTGGATATTCAAAAAAAGATATTGGATATTTAGGAAAAGGACAAAATAAACTAAATAACTCTATTGATGTGGCAACAATGCAAAGTTTGAAAAACAATTTAGAAGTAATTAAAAACTATTCATTTGTCATAGTAGATGAATGTCACCATATACCAGCATTAACCTTTGAAAAAATCATTAAGCAATTCTGTGGAAAATATATTTTAGGATTGAGTGCTACACCAAATAGAAAAGATGGAATGGAGCCTTTGATTTATCAACAGTTAGGTTCAATAGCGTATGAAGTAAAAAGTCAAAAAGTATATACAAATAAATTAAAAATAGTAGAAACAGACTTTGTGAGTAATGCGGATAATTTTTCAGACTTACTCAATGAAATAGTGAATGATGATAAACGGAATAATCTTATTATAGAGCAAATTATACAATATAAAAATAGAAAAATACTAGTTTTAACAGATAGAATAGAACATATTGATAATTTAGAATTGTTATTAAAATCAAAAAAAATAGAGTATATATCTATTCATGGAAGTTTGAATAAAAATGATCAAAAAGAAAATATGGAAAAAGTGAATAATGCATCTTTAGTAATAGCTACAACTTCTTATTTTGGAGAAGGAATTGATTTTCCACATTTAGATACAATCATATTTGCAACACCTATATCATATTATGGAAGACTCGTGCAATATCTTGGAAGAATAGGAAGAGGTGGGAGTGATTGTTTAGCAATAGATATTCTAGATATTCAAAATCCTTTTGCTTTAAGTAGCTATAAAAAAAGAAAAGATGGTTACAAACAATTACACTATATAAAGTCTAAATGATAATTATGGTAAAATGAATCAAATATTATAAATTATGAAGGAATAAAATTGAAATTTAAAGAGAAAAAAAGAGGGCCATTCGGTATTATATTTGGTTTATTATTGATTGTTGTATTAGTTGCTGGAGGATATGTGTACCTTTCTCCTGCTTTTGAACAAAATAAGCCACAAATTATCTCTGCTGATAGTATTTACTGGAATTTAAAATCACCTATAAAAATAGATTTAAGAGATGAAAGTGGAATTAAATATTATAAAGTCACTTTTAGAGATGGACAAAAAAGTATTGTTTTAAATCAAGAAGTTTTAGCTGATGTGAAAAAAGATTTGTCTATTGAAGTTATTCCTCCAAAATTAGATATGTTTTATAAGGGTATTGATACAAGTTTAGAAGTAGAAGTTGTTGATAATAGTAAATGGAATTTACTAGAGGGAAATAAAGCTCTTAAAATAATTGATGTAAAAATAGATACTTTAAAACCAATTGCAAATGTAATTGATAATTCACGATATATTCAAAGAGGTGGAAGTGCCGTTGTAGTTGTAAAAGTAAAAGATGCTAATTTAAAAGAAGCATATATAACATTTAATGATGAAAAAAAGTTTAAATTGATTCCATATTATAAAGAAGATTATTATGTGGCACTAATTGCTTGGCCTATAGATTTTGAAGAATTTAGTAGAGTAAATCTTGTAGCTGTAGATAAAGCAAATAATAAAACAATTACGAAAGTGCCTTTTTATATACAAAAGAAAAAAATTAAAGTTGACAATATAACATTAAGTGAAAACTTTATTAAAAATATTAGTGCAAGTGTATTGGAGCAAAGTTTTGAACCAATACCACAAAATGTAAGAGATATATTTTTATATTCAAATAGTGATTTAAGAGCTAAAAATGTAAAAACTATAGAAGAAACAGTTCAAAAATATTTGGATAACCAATTTATAGATAATTTTAAAATTAACTCTTTTGATAGATTACGAGGTTCTAAAACAGTTGCTGGTTATGGGGAGCGAAGACATTATTATTTAGATGGTGAAAAAATAAATGAAGCTTGGCATTTAGGAATTGATTGGGCAAGTGTCAAAAAAGCACCAATAAGAATATCAAATAATGGAACAGTTATTTTTAATGGTTATTTAGGATTATATGGAAATACATTAATTGTTGATCATGGAATGGGGTTAGCTACATTATACGCACATACAAGTTCACAAAGTGTTAGATTGGGTGATCAGGTAGTTACAAATCAAAAAATAGCGAATACAGGATCAACTGGTGCTGTATTTGGAGATCATCTTCATTTTGGAACCTTAGTACAAGGTGTAGAAGTAAATCCAATTGAATGGATGGATAATCATTGGATTAAAGTACGAATTACAGATGTATTGGCAAGTGCTAAAAAATTAATAGATGGTAAATGATGAAACAAAGAACAATAAAAAAAGAGGTTGAGATTGTTGGTATAGGTTTGCACAAAGGTGTACCTGTAAAAATGAGACTAGAGCCACTTGATGATGATATGGGAATAGTTTTTTATAGATCTGATGAAGCTATATCTATTCCTTTAAAACCAGAGAATGTAATAGATACAAAAATGGCAACAGTAATAGGGAAAGATAATGTTGTAATTTCAACTATTGAACATCTTTTATCTGCTATTTATGCTTATGGTATTGATAATCTAAGAGTAGTTCTTGACAATGATGAGATACCAATTTTAGATGGAAGTAGCAGTGGTTTTTGTATGCTTTTAGATGAAGTAGGAATTCGTGAACAAGAAAAAAGCAAAAAAGCAATTCGTGTAAAAAAAGAGATTGAGGTAAAAGTTGATAATAAATTTGTGAAACTTAAACCTTCAAACCATATAATATATGATTTCTCTATCAATTTTGAACATCCTGCCATTGGAGAACAACATTTTAATTTTGACTATTCTGTTGAAGAGTATAAAGAGAATATAAGTCGTGCAAGAACATTTGGTTTTTTACATGAAGTACAATATTTACGTAGTATTGGTTTAGCACAAGGTGGAAGCTTAGATAATGCAATTGTACTTGATGATCAAAAAATAATTAATCCTGAAGGATTGAGATATGATGATGAATTTGTAAGACATAAAATTCTTGATGCTATTGGAGATATGTCATTACTAGGGTATACGATGATAGGCGAATATAACGCTCATGCAGGCAGTCATCATTTAAATCATCTTTTAACGAAAAAGCTTTTAGAGTCAACAGAAAATTATGAGATTGTTGATTTAGAAGAGGAAAAAGATCAAGTAAAAGCTATTCAAAAAGCGTACGCGACAGTATAAGAGAGTTTGGAAAATAAAGTGACTGTATCTATTGTTGTTGTATCAATTTCATCTCCAATACTAATTGGAATTTATGAAAATAATGTCTTAATTGATTCAATTCAAAATGAAGGAAAAACAAGTGATGTACTTCCTTTAATTTTTGATGAATTATTACAAAAATATACTATTTCAAATATTTATTATGCAAATGGACCAGGAAGTTATATGGCTATTAAAATATCATATATCTTTTTAAAAACATTATCAATTACGAAAAAAATACCATTAAAAGCAGTGAGTGGATTTGTATTTAATGATAATAGTCCAATTAAGGCTTTAGGCAAAAAATATTTTTTTAATGGACAAGATGATAAAATAACTATAGATTTTATAGAAGATTTAGAAGAGTTAAAAGATTTTAAACTCCCAAATGATATATCTAACATATCATTTAGTGAAGATACTTTACCTAATTATCATCTACCTGCAGTATAAATAATAAAATTTAAGGAATAAAATGAAAATAAGTGTACCAGCTACAAGTGCTAATTTAGGACCAGGTTTTGATACCTTAGGATTGGCGTTAGACATTAGAAATGAAGTTGTTATTAAACCAGCTAAATTTCATAGTGTATCATTAAAAGGAGAAGGCGCAAATAATCCAAAATTAAAAGATAACAATATGTTTATCTCAACTTTTAATGATTTTCATCAAAATTTATCAAGTAATAAACAACAGTTTCGATTTGAATTTCAAAATGCAATACCATTGTCAAGAGGTTTAGGAAGTAGTAGTGCTGTTATTATTAGTGCAATTGCTTCAGCTTATGCTATTGAAGGTATTGAGTTACAAGATAAAAAGCTTTTAAATTTGGCATTAAGTTATGAGTCTCATCCTGATAATATCACACCAGCAGTTATGGGTGGTTTTACAGTGGCAACCATACATGAGAATGAGGTTTATTTTATAAAAAAAGATATTCCAAATACATTAAAAGCCGTAGTTGTCATACCAAACAGACCAATTTCAACAAATCTTTCAAGAAAAGCATTGCCTTTTAAATATAGTAAAGAAGATGCAATATTTAATATTTCACATAGTTCTCTTTTAACAGCAGCATTTATGTCTGAAGATTGGCGAATGTTGAAAAAAGCTTCAAAAGATAGATTTCATCAATACTATAGAATGAAGCAGATGCCAGAATTATTTGCAGTACAAAAAGTAGCTTTACGTAATGGTGCTTTGATGAGTACTCTTTCTGGAAGTGGTTCAACATTTTTTAATATGGCGTATAATAAAGATGCACCGCGATTGGTAAAAAAACTTGAAGAGAACTTTCCACATTTTAAGATTCTTATTTGTGATTTTGATAATAATGGTATCATTGTAGAAGATTAAGGGCAATTTAGATAAAATGTTGAAAATAACGATAAGAACTTGTGTAGTTTGTAGATTAAAATTTTCACAAAAATTATTAAATAGATTGCAATGTAATGAAAAAAAGCTTAGTCCATTCACTGGAATAGGGAGAAGTTTTTATATATGCGATGATTGTTTAAAAGATGAAAAGAAATTAGAAAAATCATTGTATAGAATTTGTAAAAATAAAGATAATTATATCGTACAATTAAGGGAGATATTCGCGAATGGATGACAAAGTTAGGGTTTTTGAAATAGCAGAAGAAGCTGGTTCTACAAGTGCAGAAGTAATAAAAAAAGCAGCAGATTTAGCAATAGTTTTAAAATCACCACAAAGCTCAGTTTCTTTTGAAGAAGCAGAAGAGATAGCAGGGTATATAATGACTGGAACAAGTAAGTTATTAAAACCTAAAAAAGAAACAGCATCAAAGAAAAAAACTGAAGCTAAAAAAGAAGAAAAAGTACAAGAAACAAAATCTCAAGAGACAGAAAAAGAAGAAAAGAAAGTTTCTAAAGCTAAAGAGTTACCTAAGCGAAAAGAATTAAAAATTGTTCAAAAGAAAACTGCTGAATCTGAAATTGAGTCAGAAGTAGAAAAAGAGGCTAAAGTTACAGTTGAAGTTAAAGCTAAAGAAGAAGAGAAGCCTGTTGTAACACCTATTGCTAAAGAAAAGCCTGTTGAAGAGGTAACAAGTGCTGAAGAAGATGATATTATGTCTGGTAAAGATAATGATAAAGTAGTTCTGAAAAAAAGAGGACTTACAATTGTTAAAAAGAAAAAACCAGTAATATCTCATATTCCAGCTGAACCTCAGTCTAAAAAGCAAAAAATGGCTTCTATGAGTGAGTTATTTGGTGCAAGTGCTGATTTACAGGAAGAATATTCTCCAAAACCGAAAAAAGCAAAACCAAAAACTGCAGCAAAAGCACATGACCACGGTAAAAAACTTATGGTAGAACCTGAGCGTGATGAGTTTAAAGAACCAGATGAGTCATTAATGGGTGAAGAGGTTGTTTTACTTGACTTAGGTTTAATGGAAACATCAAAATTTTTACAAGAAACGCCAAAACCAAAAAATATAAGAACAACTAAACCTAGTGCATTTGGAAATCAACCTCGAGGTCTTAAAAGAGGAAAGAAAAAGAAAAAGTATAAAAAAGTTGCAGAAGAGGTAGAGATAACAGAAGTTACAATACCTGAAGAGTGTAGAGTTTATGAATTTGCAGAAAAAATTGGAAAGTCTGCAGGTGATGTAATCGGTAAACTTTTCATGCTAGGTATGATGGTTACAAAAAATGACTTTTTAGGAAATGACGAAATAGAAATTCTTGGTGAAGAGTATGGAATAGATATTACAATCAAGGATGAGTTAGAAGATGTAAACTATGTTGAAGATTACCATGAAGAAGAAATAGATAAATCTAATTTTGTAACAAGACCACCAGTTGTTACAATTATGGGACATGTTGACCATGGTAAAACATCACTTTTAGATAAAATAAGAAGTAGTAGAGTTGCAGCTGGAGAAGCTGGTGGAATTACACAACATATTAGTGCATACACAATCAATAAAAATGGTCAAGATATCACTTTTGTAGATACTCCAGGACATGAGGCATTTAGTGCAATGAGACAAAGAGGCGCAAGTGTTACGGATATTATTATTTTAGTAGTTGCTGCTGATGATGGTGTAAAACCACAAACAGTAGAGTCTATTAAAGCAGCACGTGAAAGTGGTGCACCAATTATAGTTGCGGTAAATAAAATAGATAAAGAATCAGCAAATATGGATATGGTAAAAGCTGGTATGGCAGAACAAGGGATGAGTCCTGTTGATTGGGGTGGAGATTTTGAGTTTATTCCAGTTTCTGCACATACAGGAGAAGGTATTGAAGATCTATTAGAAAATATTTTAATTCAAGCTGAACTATTAGAACTTCAAGCTGATCCAAGTGCATTGGCTAAAGCAACTGTAATTGAATCTTTACAAGTTAAAGGAAGAGGTCCAGTTGCTACAGTTATTGTACAAAGTGGTACACTAAAAATTGGTGATAATGTTGTTGCTGATACAACATTTGGTAGAGTAAAAGCTTTACTTGATGATCAAGGTCAACCAGTAAAAGAATTAGGTTTAAGTAGAACAGGACAAGTTGTTGGGCTTAATGATGTACCACCAACAGGTTCTCATCTTGTTGCCCAAAATAGTGCTGCAGAAGCAAAAGAGATTGCAACTACAAGAGCTGACCATGCAAGAGCAAAAGAATTAAGTGCTTCTACAAAAGTAAGTTTAGATGAGATGGCTGGACTTATTGCTGAGGGTAAAATTAAAGCATTACCAGTAATTTTAAAAGCTGATGCAGGTGGAAGTCTAGAAGCGATTAAAGCTAGTTTAGAAGCAATTAAAAATGACGAGGTAAAAGTAAAAATTATCTCTGCAGGTGTTGGTGGAATAACTGAAGCAGACGTAGCGATGGCTAGTGCTAGTGATGATTGTATTATTTTAGGATTCAATGTAAGACCTACAGGAAGTGTAAAAACTAAAGCAAAAGCTGAAGGTATTGAGATAAAAACATACAGTATAATTTATGCACTTTTAGATGACATTAAAGCTACACTTTCAGGTATGATGAGTACAATTGTTATTGAAGAAAATACTGGTCAAGCAAATGTACTTGATACATTTGTTGTACCAAAAGTTGGTACAGTTGCTGGATGTAGAGTTACTGATGGTAAAGTTGTACGAGGTGGATTGGCTAGAATTATTAGAGATGGTGTAGTTGTGTACACAGGTGCAATTAAATCTCTTAAACGATTTAAAGATGATGTTAAAGAAGTATCTAATGGTTATGAGTGTGGTATTATCTTTGAGAGTTATAATGATATTAGAGTTAATGACTACATCGAAACATTTATAGAACATAAAGAAGAACAAACAATAGATTAAGAAAAGTGCATAGATGCACAATCTTTCACAAAACTCTGCATTTGAGGTACTAAAGTACATTTTCATACAGAGTTTTGCAAAATCTTATACATCTATGAACTTTTTTAGATGATCAATAATGGAAAGAATATGAAAGAAAAAAGTATAAACTTACAACGAACTCAATCACTTTTGATGGAGCTTATCCCTGAAGCACTTAGCAGTTTAAATGATCCATATGTTAAATCTTTAACAATTACAGATGTAGATTGTAAAAATGGTAAATATGATGCAAAAGTTTATTTTGATGGAAGTGATTTTGACAATGCTGAACTTAAAGTTATAAGAGCAACATTAAGAAAAGTAAATGGCAGATTAAAGTCATATATATTAAATGCAACAGGTTGGTATAAATGTCCAAATTTTGAGTTCATTAAAGATGAAGATATTGAAAGAAGTAAAAGATTGGAAGATTTATTTGCTCAAATTGCAACGAAAAAAGAAGATAATACTTCTACAGAAGGAAATTAATTTATGGAACAACAATTAGAAGAATCTATAAAATTAGCAGTTGAAGGTTGTGGTGTCGATCTTTACGATATTCAAATGACCAAAGAACATAAAACAAATATTTTAAGGGTATATATTACATCAAAAGATGGAGTGAATCTTGATCAATGTGCTCATGTCAGTCGAATGATATCTCCACTTCTAGATATTCATGAACCGATGAATGGGAAGTATAATTTAGAGGTAAGTAGTCCTGGAATTGAAAGAAAATTAAAAACATTACATCATTTTAAATGTTCAATTGGATCTGATGTAAAAATTAAACTTTATTCAACTGAAGTACATAAAGGAAAACTTCTTGAAGTATCTGATGATGGATTAATAGTTATAAATGATTGCGATAACAATAAAATTGAGATACAATTTGATGATATATTATCTGCAGCCACTTATTTTGACTGGAATTAATAAAAAATAGAAGAAAACTAAATATCTAATATTTTATTTTCAATGAGGTAAAAATGAAAATTTTAATAGTTGAAGATGATGAAAATATTCTCTCTTTATTAAAAAGAGGTTTTGAAGAAGAGGGATACATAATAGATAGCTCCAGTGATGGAGAAGAAGCAGAATATCTTATTACAACAAATAGTTATGATATCATAATACTTGATTGGATGCTTCCAAGTAAAAATGGAATAGAGATTCTTAAATCAATTAGGGAACAAAATGTTTCTACACCTGTCATTATGCTTACTGCAAAAGATGAAATTGATAATAGGGTTTTAGGATTAACAAGTGGTGCAGATGATTATATGTGTAAACCTTTTAGTTTTAAGGAACTACAAGCACGAGCTATAGCACTTTATAGAAGATCAATCTCTTCTAATACAAATATAATACACATAAAAGATCTTACTATTGATTTAGATGCAAAAAGTGTCAAGAAAGACGATGTTGATATACTTTTAACTCAAAAAGAGTATGAGCTTTTATTATTTTTAATTAAAAATAAAAATAAAACAGTATCAAATGCAATGATAGAAGAGCAATTATGGGGAAATGAAGAATATATTAATAGTAATGTAATTCAGGTAACTATTTATAACTTGCGAAAAAAAATATCGAAAGATTTTATTAAAAGTTCACGTGGTTTAGGTTATAAAATTGAAGTTTAAAAGTTTAAAAACTAAAGTTTTATTTTGGTTTGGAGCAGCAACTATTCTTATTCTTGTATTTTTTAATGTAGCAATATATCATTTTTTAGAACAAAATACAAAATTAAGTATTCAAAATAAACTTTACAATAAAGCTGTATTTATCAATGATAGTATAAAAGCAAAAAAATCAATTGAGGATCTCCTTGAAAATCAAGAATTAAAATCATTTGAAGTGGCAATTGTTAAAGAAGATAAAATAATATTTAAAAAAGGTAATATTGATTTTACACATTTATTGCCTTTTTCAAAAGAAAAAAAATCATTTTTTGTTTTTAATGAAGGAAGAGTGTTAAATGGATTATATATTTTTAAAATTACTGAACCTTTTGATGGTGCGATTTTTTTCTTAGAACAAAATATTAATGCAGAAATTAGTAAAGATACACAAAAAATAAAAGAGATATTAATGGTTTTAGAACCAATATTATTCTTTTTGTTAATTTTTATAGCAAGTAAATTAACAGATAAAATTCTTAAATCTATTAAAAATATTACTCAAACAGCAAATACAATATATGTAACAGATTTATCACAGCAGATACCACAACCAAAATACGATGATGAGATAAAAGATTTAGTTGATTCTTTTAATAAAATGATTCAAAGGTTAAAAAGTGGAGTGGAACTGTTAGAGCAATTTAATAGTGATGTATCCCATGAATTAAAAACTCCACTTACAGTTATAAGGGGAGAAATTGAGATTACACTTAATAAAATAAGAGAACCTGAATATTATATAAAAAGTTTAGAAACAATTCAAAGTGAAGCTAATCAAATTCAAACAATAGTTGATAATCTTTTAATGTTAACAAAATACACTAAAGAAAATATAGAACATACTTTTACTTCTTGTAGTTTAGATTCTATTTTATTAGAAATTGTAAATAAATATAATAAACAACTAAAAGATAAAAATATTAAATTACATTTAAAACGATTTGAATCTATAACATTTCATGGAAATCAATTATTATTAAGTACAATATTTTCTAATATTATAGATAATGCAATAAAGTATACACCTAAAGATAAAAATATTTTTATATCTTTGTTTACAAAACAAGAGAAAATTCATTTTGTCGTTGAGGATGAAGGTATTGGTATATCTCAAGAACAATTAGAGAAAGTTATGAATCGATTTTATAGAGTTGAAGAATCTAGAAATAAAAAAATAAAGGGATTTGGTTTGGGTTTAAGTATTGTAAAAAATAGTGTAGAACTTCATAATGCTTCAATTAATATAGAATCAGAAATAGGAAAATGGACAAAAGTAGAGATTATTTTTTAAATTCTTTTTATTCTTGCATACTATTTCATTTTCATTTCATTTTCACTTATTACAATTAGGTACGAAATTTAACAAGAGATATATACATAAGATAAAAAAGAGTTGTATTCCTTTTCAACTCTTTTACAATTCAACCAAAATTTGCTACACTACAAATCAATAAATCAAAAAGAATACAATCGATGAATAAGAAATTTATGCAATTAGCTATCCAAGAAGCGTGGAAATATCAATTTTTAACTTATCCAAATCCTGCCGTTGGTGCCACTGTTGTAAAGAATGGAGAAGTGATATCTGTTGAAGCTCATAAAAAAGCAGGTTCTCCACATGCAGAAGTTTTAGCACTGAAAGTTGCCTATTTAAAATACTATAGTGATTCTGAACTGAAAGATTTAGAAGATTCTTTAGATATACATAATTATTTAATCAAAAATCATAATGACTTTTTTAAAGATTGTGAAATATATGTTACTTTAGAACCTTGTAATCATATCGGCAAAACACCAGCTTGTGCAATGTTATTAAAAGCTGTTAAAATAAAAAAAGTATATATTGGTACAATGGATTGTAACATTGATGCAGCAGGTGGCTTGCAAAGACTAAGAGATGCAAATATTGAAGTTGAAATAGATATTTGTAAAGAACAAACAGATGAGTTACTCTATCCTTTTAAAAAATGGCAAGAGGGAAATTTTGTATTTTTTAAATTAGCAATGAGAGCTGATGGGACAATTGATGGAGGGTATATTACCACAAAAGATTCTTTAAAATTAGTACATAATATAAGAAATAATTTAGATCTCTTAGTTATAGGTGGACAAACAGTAAGAGTAGATAGACCAACACTAGATACAAGATTTAGTGATTTGAATAATTCCCCTGATATTTTAATTTATTCAAATAAAGATGATTTTGATACAACAATACCTCTATTTAATATTCCTAATAGAATAGTAGAAATTTCAAATAGTTTAGAACTGTTGAAAACAAAAAAGTTTGTTATGATAGAAGGTGGATATAATTTATTAGACCATGTAAAAACACAGATAGATTATCTTGTAGTATTTTTGTCAAAAAAAACAAAATCAGATAAAAAAATAGATATAAATCAGTTTGGATTTCAAGAAGTTTATAGATATGAAATCAATGAAGATGATACAATAATATTTTTAAAAAAATAACAATCATTATGAGTTGCGTTTAAAAATAAAATTTAAACTATTTTAAACATCAATTTAGATAAAATCTACACTATTTATAAAAAATTATATAAGGTAGATATTTGGAAAAATATTATTATGAGCTGCAAATACAGCCAAGTTTATACTATGAATTATTTTTAGATTTAGCATCAAGCCTAACAGAAGATGCAATAGAAGAGTATGAAGAAACAATAATTATACGAAGTGAAGATACACTTGATGATATTGAAGCTGGAATTATTGCATTTGCAAAAGAATTAAGTTTGGCATTTGATACACAAATAGAATGTAAAACAACTTTAACTAAAAAAGAAAATATTGATTGGATACAAGCATATCAACAAAGTGTACAACCAATAGAAGTTGGAAATTTTTATATTCATCCAAGTTGGTGTGAGCCAGAAGACAAAAAAATAAATATTATTATAGATCCAACTTTAGCTTTTGGTTCAGGACATCATGAAACTACAAATAGATGTTTAAAAGCAGTAGAACAATATGTAAAAGCAGATATGACTGTTTGTGATGTAGGAAGTGGAAGTGGTATTTTAGGTATTGCTGCTGCAAAATTAGGTGCTATTGTTGATATTTGTGATACAGATATAGTTGCAGTTGAAGATGCGATTAAAAACTTTGCACAAAATGATGTAGCAGTAAATAAGTCTTGGGAAGGTTCAGCAAATAGTACGTCTGAAAGTTATGATGTAGTGATTGCAAATATTGTTGCAGACGTTTTAACAATGATATCAAAAGATTTAATAAAAATTACAAAAGAAAATGGAATGATTATATTATCAGGTATAATGGAACAACATAAACAAAAAGTAATAAATAAATTTAATAAACAATGTGAGATTGTAGAAGAATTACAAGAAAATGAGTGGGTAACACTTGTAGTTAAAAAGTTAGTGAATTAAAGGAAAAAAATGGATAACAAGCAAAATAATAAAAATGAAAACAATAACTCAAATGGATTTTTTGATAAAAACCCAATTATAGTATTTGTAATTTTTTCAGTCGTAACGATAATGGCTTTTAAAAGCTTTTTCCCAACAGATGATATGAGTGTGAATTCTGGTCAACCAGCGTATGGGCAAAGTGTTAGTAAAAATGTAGCATATTCTGATGTTAAAAAACTTATTAACAATGGCGAAATAGAATATGTTGGAATTGGTGATACCAATATCAAAGCTATTTCAAAACCTGTAGGTGGCATAGTCACAACATATAGAGCAAGGAAAGTAGGAAATGATGATACTTTAATCCCTACATTAGAAAAAATGGGAATAGATTATGGTGGTGTAAACGAACAAAATTTACTAGCTGATATGTTATTTGGTTGGGTTCTTCCACTATTTTTCTTTTTTGCAATTTGGATGTTTTTAGCACGAAGAATGTCAAAATCACTTGGTGGTGGTGCCGGTGGAATTTTAGGTATGGGTGGCGCTAAAAAAATGATTAATAGTGAAAAACCTAAAGTAAAATTTGAAGATATGGCAGGAAACAAAGAAGCAAAAGAAGAAGTTACTGAGATTGTGGAATTTTTACGAAATCCTGATAGATATGTGAATTTGGGAGCTCAAATTCCAAAAGGTGTTTTACTTGTAGGACCTCCAGGAACTGGAAAAACACTTTTAGCAAAAGCAGTGGCAGGTGAAGCTGATGTTGAGTTTTTAAGTGTAACTGGTTCAAGCTTCATAGAGATGTTTGTTGGAGTTGGGGCAAGTAGAGTTAGAGATCTATTTGAACAGGCTAAAAAAGTAGCACCTGCTATTATCTTTATAGATGAGATTGATGCTATTGGTAAAAGTCGTGCTAGTGCTGGAAGTATGGGTGGAAATGATGAAAGAGAGCAAACATTAAATCAACTTTTAGCAGAAATGGATGGATTTTCAAGTGCTGGGGCACCTGTTATTGTGTTAGCTGCAACAAATAGACCAGAAGTATTAGACCCAGCTCTTTTAAGACCTGGAAGATTTGATAGACAAGTTCTAGTTGATAAGCCAGATTTAGAAGGTAGAATTGAAATTTTAAATGTTCATATCAAAGATGTAAAAATAGCAAAAGATGTTGATTTGCGAGAGATTGCTGTTATGACAGCTGGATTGGCAGGAGCTGATTTAGCAAATGTTATTAATGAAGCTGCACTTCTTGCAGGTAGAGCTGAAGATAACGAGGTTAGACCAGATCATTTTAAAGAAGCAGTTGAAAGACAAATTGCTGGATTAGAGAAAAAAAGTAGACGAATTTCTCCAAAAGAAAGAGAAATTGTAGCTTACCATGAATCAGGTCATGCTATTATTGCAGAGATTACTAAAGGTGCGAAAAAAGTTAATAAAGTTTCTATAGTTCCAAGAGGTTTAGCAGCACTTGGATACACATTAAATACTCCAGAAGAAAATAAATATTTAATGCAAAAACATGAATTAATAGCAGAAGTTGATACTTTACTTGGTGGACGAGCAGCTGAAGAAGTTTTTATAGGTGAAATTAGTACGGGCGCTGGAAATGATTTAGACAGAGCGACAGATATAATAAAATCTATGGCAACAATCTATGGTATGAGTGATATTGAAATTGCAGGACTTATGGTATTACATAAACAACACAATCAATTTTTAGGTGGTGGACAATCAAGTAAAGATTACAGTGATGAAATGGCACATAAACTTGATGATTATATTAAAAGAACACTTGAAGAGAGATATCAAGCAGTTATTCAAACTTTAAAAGACAATAGTGCAGCAATGGAACAAATGACAGCTGAATTATTAGATAAAGAGGTGATTTCTGGGAAAAGAGTTCAAGAGATTATTATAGAAAATGGTGGTGAAGTTTATAAAGGTGAAGAACTTCATGATGATGAAGATTTAAAGCACGATGAAAGTAATGAAAATGAATAGCATAGGATTTATATCAAATAAAGGTATTAAACCTTTATTTGTTTTAGCTTTATTAACAATATTAGCAAGTGTTATTTCAGATTTTTTAGGATGCATATTTTTTGTAATTACACTTTTTACTTTATATGTTTTTAGAGATACAAAGAGATATATTTATGAGAATAGTGATAGTGTTTTATCTCCTGTGGATGGTAAGATAATAGCTATTGATAGTGTTGGAGAAAATTTAAAAATCTATTGTAAAGTGTCTCTTTGTGATAATCATTCAGTACGGGCACCTTTTAGTGGTGAAATAAAAGTTAAAAAATATCATAAAGGATTAAATTTAGATCCTAATACTTTAAAAGCAAAAACTTTAAATGAACAAATTGTTTATAAATTTATTTCATATGATGATCAAGTAAGTTTAAAATTAAAGTTAATAAGTGGATTTTTTAATATAGGTATAGAAAAATGTGAAGATAAAGTCTTGTCTCAAGGAGATGTTGTATCATTTTTTATAGATGGTTTAGCCATTATTACTGTAAAAAATAACAATAACTTATTAGTTAAAATTGGAGATAAAGTATCTTCTGGACAATCAATTTTATATAAGAAGTAATTTGATTTAAATGAAAAGTGGCGCGGTTGACGAGACTCGAACTCGCGGCCCCCTGCGTGACAGGCAGGTATTCTAACCAACTGAACTACAACCGCACACCAAATAAAAATTGAAATTCTGACTGAAGCTATTTGTATAACTTAAGAGAGATGTATTTTAATTGTATAAATATTACAATCTTATACTTATGGTGGTCGATAGTGGACTCGAACCACTGACATCTACCTTGTAAGGGTAGCGCTCTACCAACTGAGCTAATCGACCAAAAATTGTTGGTGACCCCAAGGAGACTCGAACTCCTGTAACATGGATGAAAACCATGGATCCTAACCACTAGACGATGGGGCCAACAATTATAAAAATGGTGACCCGTGATGGATTCGAACCATCGGCCACCTCCTTAAAAGGGAGATGCTCTACCGGCTGAGCTAACGGGTCATCTATAAAATTTTAAAAGTGGCGCGGTTGACGAGACTCGAACTCGCGGCCCCCTGCGTGACAGGCAGGTATTCTAACCAACTGAACTACAACCGCACTTTTAAATTAATGTAAAACTAAATGTTGGTGACCCCAAGGAGACTCGAACTCCTGTAACATGGATGAAAACCATGGATCCTAACCACTAGACGATGGGGCCAACATTAAATTTTTTATGGTGGTCGATAGTGGACTCGAACCACTGACATCTACCTTGTAAGGGTAGCGCTCTACCAACTGAGCTAATCGACCAAATAACATTTATGGTGACCCGTGATGGATTCGAACCATCGGCCACCTCCTTAAAAGGGAGATGCTCTACCGGCTGAGCTAACGGGTCATATTTGTTAAATGGAGTGGAATTATAGTGAAATATATTTTTTTTGTCAAGAGTTTTTTGATAAAATTTCAAAAATTGTATTTAGAGCAGTTTTGGCTGCTTGAATTTGTATCTCATTTCTATTGCCTGAAAAATTATATATTCTTATATCTAGAATCTTCTCTTTACTTATTATTCCTATCGCTACAGTACCAACAGGCTTATTTTTTGTACCACCAGTTGGACCAGCTACACCACTTATTGATATGGCATAATCTGCATCAAATTTTTTTAAAACACCTATACACATCTCTTCAACTACTTCACAACTTACTACACCAAATTTAATCATAGTTTCTTTTCTTACATTTAATTCTTGTTCTTTTATTTCATTACAGTAAGTTACTACTGAGCCTCTAAAAATAGAAGATGAACCAGAGTTTTGTGTAATATATGAAGCTACTAATCCTCCTGTACAACTTTCTGCACAAGTAATAGTTTCATTTTTTTTAATGAGTAACTCTTGTAGCAATAACATTTTTTCTTGGTTAAAGATATTGTTAAACATTTAAACACCTTTTAAATCTTATTTTGGTACACTTTAGCCTATTTTAAATTACAGGATTATTAAAAAATATGTCACAAGTTACAGAACCAATAGATTATAAAAATACCTTACAATTACCAACAACAAGTTTTCCAATGAGAGGAAGCTTACCACATAATGAACCAAAGCAATATAAACTTTGGGATGATGAAAAAGTGTATGAAAAGATGAAACAAAATAGAGTGGGATGCGAAACTTTTACACTTCATGATGGACCTCCTTATGCAAATGGAAATACACATATAGGGCACGCACTCAATAAAGTATTAAAAGATATTATTGTGAAATATCATTACTTTGATGGGAAATCAACTAGATACACTCCAGGTTGGGACTGTCATGGTTTACCAATTGAGCAAAAAGTAGAAGAAAAAATTGGTGGTGCAAAGAAAAAAGAGTTAGCAAAATCAAAATTAAGAGAACTTTGTAGAAACCATGCAAGTAAATTTATTGATATTCAAAGAGATGAATTTAAAGCATTAGGTGTAATAGGTGATTGGGACAATCCATACTTAACGATGGATTTTAAATTTGAGGCAAATATTTATAGAGAATTGATTGCTATTGCAAAACAAGGATTATTAATCCAAAGAAGTAAGCCTGTATATTGGTCATGGGCAGCACAAACAGCATTGGCTGAAGCAGAAGTTGAATATGAAGATAAAGTATCTCCATCAATTTATGTAGCATTTAAATTACAAAATAGAGATGAAAGTGTAATTATTTGGACAACAACACCTTGGACACTTCCTGCAAATACAGGAATTGCTTTAAATGGTGAAGAGATGTATGTAAAAACAAGTGATGGTTTTATAGTTGCGAAAAAACTTTATAATTTTTGTATAGAAAATGAAGTGGTAAAAGGTGATATTGTAGAAGATATTGATCCAAAAACTTTAGAAAATACATTTGCTATCAATCCATTAAACGGAAGAACATCAACAATTGTTCTAGGTGATCATGTAATGATGGATTCAGGAACAGGTGCAGTTCATACAGCACCTGGTCATGGTGAAGATGACTATAAAGTTGGATTAAAATATGATTTAGAAGTTATTATGCCAGTTGGGGCAAATGGTGCATACGACAATACCATTGTAAGAGAAAATTTACTTCCAAATCCAGAAGAGTTTGTTAATGTAAATGTATTTACTGCAAATGAGAGAATACTTGAGCTTTTAGGTAGTGCTTTGATAAAAAGGGTTGATATTACACACTCATATCCTCATTGTTGGAGAACACATAAACCAGTTATTTTTAGAGCAACAAAACAATGGTTTATTGCTATGGATGAGCCTTATGGGAAAAAAGGAAAAACTCTAAGAGAAAATGCTTTAGAAGCTATTGAAGATGTAAAGTTTTATCCAGCACATGGAAAAAATAGATTAAAAACTATGATTGAAGGTCGACCAGATTGGTGTATCTCAAGACAAAGAGATTGGGGTGTACCTATTGCATTTTTTAGAAACAAATTAACTGATGAGATTATCTATGATGAGCAGGTTTTAAATTATGTTGCAATGATTTTTGAACAAAAAGGTGCCGATGCTTGGTATGATTTAGATATAAAAGATTTATTATATCCTGGAAGCGGATTAAATCCTGATGATTTAGAAAAAACAATGGATATTTTAGATGTATGGTTTGATAGTGGTTCAACACAACATGCAGTTTTAAGAAGTAGAAATTATGATGCTGGTACTTATCCTGCTGATATGTATCTTGAAGGAAGTGATCAACATAGAGGTTGGTTCCAATCTTCACTTTTAACTTCATTAGCTTCAAATGAACAAGCACCTTATAAATCAATTTTAACTCATGGATTTACTGTTGATGCTAAGGGTGAAAAGATGTCAAAATCTAAAGGTAATGTTGTGGCACCTGATAAAGTTTTAAAAGAGTATGGTTCTGAGATACTTAGAATGTGGGTTGCTATGTCTGATTATCAGTCAGATTTAAAAATATCTGATGGTATTTTAAAACAGATGGCGGAACAATACAGAAAAATAAGAAATACAGGAAAAATACTTTTAGGGAATGTAAATGACTTAGAAGAGATTGCTTCAATTGAAACTATGAGTGAAGTAGATTTATGGATTTTAGATAAAGCACAAAAAGTATTTAAAGAAGTTGATGATAGTTTTAGAGCTTACGATTATAGTAGAGGTTTAAATAAATTAAATCATTTTCTAGTAGCAGAATTATCAAATGTTTATATTGATGTATGTAAAGATAAAATGTATTGTGATGGAAAAAATTCAATTACAAGAGTTGCGAGTGCAAGTGCTATGGCTATGATAGCACGTGCATTTATTACAATGTTAGCTCCGGTATTGACATACACAATGGATGAATTAATACAACATGCACCAAAAGTGATAACAGATGGAGTAACTTCAATTTTTGATATGAAAAAATATTATTTACCTGAAGTTAAAACAAATCTTAATGAAATACATTTATTAGATGCAAAAAGTAAATTTGCAGAAATAAAAGATAAACTTAACAAAGAGAAAGTTATAAAATCAACTTTAGAGTTAGTTATTTATACAAATAGTGAAGATGTTTTAGCTATGGATAGTACATTGGCTGAAGATTGGTTTGTTGTGAGTCAAGTAATAGCTGAAAAACAAGAAGAAAGTTTAGGTAGTTTTGAAGTTGATGGAAAAACTTTTGAAGTTTATAAAGCTGTTGAGCATAAATGTCCTAGATGTTGGAAATTTAGAGCATCAGCTGAAGATACATTATGTAAAAGATGTGATGAGGTTGTAAACTCTTAATATGAGTGAGCCTGTTACATTAGAATTTATATTTGAAACCATAGCCGTGATTTTAGTAGTTACTGCTATTGGTATAGTACTAGTTAAGTATAAAAGTAAAAATTAAAAGGATTTTTAATGAGTATGCCATTTACAGATGAAGATTTAGAACAACCTGTAAGTAATATTATTCAAAATAAGATTGCTCCAATGTTGGCTAAAGATGGTGGTGCAATAGTATTACTTAAAATAAAAGATGGTAAAATATATGTACAGTTACAGGGTGCCTGTGTGGGGTGTGCTGCAAGTGGAAGTACATTAAAATTTATAGTAGAAAAAGAATTAAAAGCAGCGATACATCCAGATTTAGAAATAGTAAATGTACCTTTAGGTATGGAAGAAGAGATAAAATGATTAGAATTGAAGAATTATTAAAACAAGCTCATTCCTATTTTAGTGCAAAGCAATATGATAAGGCATTATTTTTATATGCACAAGTTTCATCAACAGATCCAAAAAATATAGAGTATCAGATATACTGTTTATTATCTGATTTAGGATTTGAAAATGATAAAAAAGCACAAAGTTTATTTGACTATTTTATAGTAGCAAAAGATGAAAACTTTAATGATGCAGTTACGCATGTTCAAGATGTAATTTCAGCTTATGATGGGGATAATGAAAAAATGATGAATGTCCTAAAAGATATGTCTCATACAAACGTTGAAGCATTAGATGCGATTGAATATAAAGATTTTCAAGAATTAGTGCAAAGTCGTGGTTCATTTAAAGAAGCATATCAAGATATTATGTTCAGTACAAAAGTTGCTATTACTTCAAAAGATGATTTAATAGATTTTATTGATAAATTAATAGAAAATAATTTTAGTAATACGGCATATACATATTTAGATGGATTTAACGAGTTTTTTTCTTATGATGAGGAACTTACTGCATTGTATAAAAAATTAGAGAGAAAAAATATTGAAAATAACCACTAATGATGGTAGGGTTTTTACAGATAATTCAAATGAAGTCACAAGTGAAATTATTTTTGTAACATCAAAGCAGAACGAACGATTTATTCAAAGTGCAAAAGACAATGGTTGTACAGAATTTATCAATAGTAGTGCACTGAAAGAGTATTTTGATTTTTCATCTATCAAAATTGTTGGTATAACTGGAACTAATGGGAAAACAACTACTGCAGCAGCTATATATTCTATTCTTTTAGATTTAGGGTATAAAGTAGCTTTACAGGGAACACGTGGTTTTTTTATTAATGATAAAAAAATAGAAGATTATAGTTTAACGACACCTGTACAAATCTCAAATTTTCTTCATATTCAACAAGCTTTAGAAAATAATTGTGATTTTTTTGTGATGGAAGTTAGTTCACATGCTATTGAACAAAATAGGATTGAGGGACTTGATTTTGCTCTTAAAATTCATACAAACATAACTCAAGATCATCTTGATTATCATAAAACAATTGAAGAATATATTAGTGTAAAAAATAGCTTTTTTGCTGATGAAAGTATGAAACTTATAAATAAAGATGATGCTCTTATAAAATTTAATATAAAAAATGCTTTTGCCTATGGTTTAGAAAATCCAGCAACTTATAGAGTAACTGCTTATAGTTTGAAAAATGGACTTCATGTTGCATTACAACATTTTGCAAATATGGTACATTTTAGTTCTCCAATGATGGGTTTATTTAATGTATATAATTTGACCGCAGCAATTGCTAGTGTAAATCTTTTGACAAAAAAGCCACTTCAAGAAATTTGTGATGTTGTAGAATATTTTGGTGGAGTTGCAGGAAGGATGGAAGTTGTATCTAGTAATCCTTTAATTGTAGTAGATTTTGCACATACACATGATGGTATGAAAGAAGTATTTAGCAGTTTTCAAGATTATGATATTATAAGTGTATTTGGTGCAGGTGGAGACAGAGATACAACAAAAAGACCATTGATGGGTAAAGTTGCAGAACAATTTAGTAAAGAGATAATTATAACAGCAGATAATCCAAGATTTGAAGATCCTGATTTAATATGTGAAGATATTCTAAAAGGTATTGAGAAACAAGAAAATGTTACAGTAGAACTTAATAGAAAAGAAGCTATTAAAATAGCTTTAGAAAAATCAAAAAATTATAAAAATCCTGTAGTATTGGTTCTTGGAAAAGGTGATGAAGAATATCAAATAATATATGATAAAAAACTCCCACAAAATGATAAAACAATGATTTTAGCGATATTAAATGAGTACAAATAAAAAAGTTCTAACAATTGTTATTGCTATGCTATTAAGTGTTTCTTTAGTAAGTATAATGGTTTTTATTTACAATTTCAAAGCTTTTAGTATAAAAAATACAACGGATAAAGCCATTAGTATAGCACAAAATGTTCGGGATGGATTAACTGCACATATGGTAAACGGCACCATGGATAAAAGAGCATTTTTTTTAAACAACATTGCTGTAAATCAAAAAATTGAAAACTTCCATCTTTTAAGAGCTCCTTCTGTAGTAAAACAATATGGTGTAGGTTTTTATGGAGAAACGAGAATCACACCACTTGAAAAAAAAGTAGTGGATACAGCTAAGTTACAAACAAAACTTATAGAAACTGTGGATAATGTTATATTAAAAGTGAGTATCCCATATATTGCTACAGCGAATACAAATCCAAATTGTTTAGAATGTCATACTGCAAATGAGGGTGATGTTTTAGGTGTTATTAGTATGGATTTAGAAGTAAGTTCAACAAGAATAGAAGGGGTTTTAATAGCAGCTAAAATTTTATTTATTGTATTAGTTATTTTAATTATTTCAATTTTTGTAGCAAATTATTTTATTAGACCTTATATCAAATTATTTGATGATTTAGAAAATGGAATATTGAAAGCATATAGAGGTGATTTTTCTTATATCATTGATACAAAACTTCAAAATGAAGCTGGAAAAGTAGCTAATAGATTAAATGAACTTTCAGAAATATATAGGTTTAAAAAGACTATTGAGTTAGATGAAAATAAGATGGTTATTTATCATAGAATTGTACATATACTTCAAAGTAAGTTTAAAATAAATAAATTTATATTTTTTGAGATTAATAATAAAAATAAAATAAGAGAAATAATATTTGACTCAGCTGATTTAAATGATATTGAATTGGATGAGAATGCAACTTTATGTAGAGCATTTAGAACTTCAAGTCATGTATATTCAAGTGATTTTGATGACTTATGTTTACATTGTAAACAAAAAGTAAGTGAATATATATGTTTAAATTTTGATATTGATGAAGATAATTCTTTAGTATTACATATACAATCATCTTCACGTGATGAGATAAAAAGAATTAAAGATGAAATACCTGTAATAAGTAATTATTTTGATATGGCAAAACCTGTTATAGAAAGTAAAATTTTAATGGATATTTTAAAAGAAACTACCCTTAGAGATCCGATGACAGGTTTATATAACAGACGATTTTTAAATGAACTTTTAGATTCCAATGTAACTAATAGAATAATAGATGACAATCTTCATGCAGTTTTGATGATAGATGTTGATTTTTTTAAAAAAGTAAATGATACTTATGGACATGATGTTGGTGATGAAGTGATTAAACGTTTAGCAAAAATAATGAAAGAATCAACACGAAATTCTGATGTAGCAGTAAGATATGGTGGTGAAGAGTTTCTAATATTGTTACAAAATACCACAAAAATAAAAAGTTTAGAAATTGCAAAAATGATTAATGAAAAGTTTAAATCAGAGATTTTTAATGCAAATCATATTACATTTACAAAGACATTAAGTGTAGGAATAGCATATTATCCAAATGATGCGGATACACTGTGGAAAGCGATAAAATATGCTGATGATGCACTTTATCATGCAAAGAATAATGGACGAGATAAAGTGGTTGAGTTTGAAGTTTCAATGCATAGTGGAGGTGAAGATTACTAAAAATCTCATTTTAGATAGTTTTAAGTAATCTCGGATAAAATTCGCGAATAAAATAAAAGTTAAACAAAAATAAAGGAAAAATAATGGAAATGCCACAAATACCGCAGCCAACATTTTACATATTTAAATGTGAACAAAGTGCACCTCCTGGGATGCCAAAACCATCATGTGTGACAGAACAAACAAGAGATTTATTTAATCATCTTGCACAAAGTATGATGCAAAAAGGTTTAATGGGACCAGTTCAACCTATAAGAACAAGCTGTCTTGGAAGATGTCAAATGGGACCAGTTATGTTAGTAGAACCAGGTCATCATATGTATGTACAATTAACTAAAGAGAAATTAGATAGAATTATAGATGAACATTTAATTGGTGGAAATCCAGTACAAGAGTATATTATCCCTGAGCAATTTTGGGGTGAGCCTCTATCTTTAGCAAAATAAGGATAAGAATGACATTTGATATGTTATATAGTAAAATACATAGAGCCACAGTAACAGATGCAAATCTAAATTATGTAGGTTCTATTACTGTTGATGAAGATTTACTAGATGCTGCAGCTTTAAGAGTTGGGCAAAAAGTTGAAATAGTAAATATAAATAATGGTGAACGATTTTCAACTTATGTTATAAAAGGTGCACGAGGAAGTAAAGATATGTGTCTTAATGGTGCTGCAGCTAGAAAAGTTGAAATAGGTGATAAAATTATAGTAATTGCTTATGGTTCATACCATAATGATGAGTTAGAAAACTATAAACCAATAGTAGTTCATGTAGATGAAAAAAATAATATAATTGAAATTACAAATGAACTTATAGGAAGTGATCGTTAATGTTTGAAGGGATTGATTTAAGTAAATTAAATCTCAATGAGATGATGGGTCAAGTACAAGAGATGACTCAAAAAGCAAAAATTGAGGGTGCAAAACAAATTTTCACTTCTAAAGTAGGTGGAGGAATGATTGAATTATCAATTAATGGTAATTCAGAAGTAACTGATCTACAAATAGATGATTCTCTTCTTGATGATAAAGACGCTTTGCAAATATTACTAATAAGTGCTATGAATGATGTGATGAAGCAAAGTGATGAAGCAAAAAAAACAATGGCAATGAATATGATGGGTGGTATAAACCCTTTTGCAAAGTAGGTAGTAACAGTGTTACAAAGTGAAAAGTTATTAGAGCAGTTTGAACAATATTTATTAGAAAATCTTCCTGTATCTAAAACATTTCACCCTATATTTGAAAATGCATTGCAAGATATGCTTCAAGCAGGTGGAAAAAGATTTCGACCAATGCTTATACTTACTATAGTAAATTCTTTAGAACCTTTACTTATTAAAAACAGTTTACCTGTTGCTTTAGCTATAGAGTTTTTACATACTTATTCACTAATTCATGATGATTTGCCAGCTATGGATAACGCTGATTTACGACGGGGAAACCCAACTTTACATAAAACTTATGATGAAGTTACAGCTATACTAGTTGGAGATGCTCTAAATACACATAGTTTTAATCTCTTAGCTAATGCATCATTAAGTAATGATGTAAAAATTGAATTGATTAAAACATTGAGTAATGATGGTGGAATTGATGGAATGATTATTGGTCAAGCTATTGATTGTTACTTTGAAAATCAAAAAATAGAATTGGAAAAATTAGAGTTTTTACATATTCATAAAACAGCAAAACTTATAGCAGCAAGTCTAAAAATGGGTGCTATTATAGTAAATTTATCTTATGAAGAACAAGAAAAATTATATCAATTTGGTATTGATATAGGATTACTCTTTCAGATACAAGATGATATTATTGATGAAGTACAAAGTGAAGATGAAGCCGGTAAAACTACATCAAATGACGCTAATAAAAATTCATTTGTAAATCTTTTAGGCTTAAAAGGTGCGATAGACAGTGCCAATGAATTATCTAAAAAATGTGAAAAAAGCTTAAATAGTTTTGATGAAAAAATCAAAAATAATTTAAGTGAATTATTATCAAAATATCTCAATAGACATATAATCGCAAAATAATATTTAAAATTTATAAATTATTAAGAAAAATTATAATACCATTAAAAAATTGACCATTGGTCAGAAAAGGTATTAAATGTCAAGATTATTGAAAAAACTTAATAAAAGAAAAGCAATTGCAAAGTCTACTTGTGATTTATTTATTACAAAAGGATTTGTAAATATTTCCATTAGTGAAATCGCAAAAGTTGCAGGTATTGGAAAAGGTACTATATATGAATACTTTACCAATAAAGAAGATATAATTTTTGAACTTATGAGTTGTTTACAAGAAGATTATGATCCAAAACTAAAAGAAAATCTTGAAGCAAGTAATTCAACACAAGAGAAAATCAAAGATTTATTTTCATTATATATTAGTGATGAACCAGTGGTACAAACTCAACGTGCAATATACAAAGAATTTCTAGCAATTACATTAAATAATCCAAGTTTAGAAATAATCGAATATCAAAATAATATGATGGAAAAATATACAACAATTTTGATGGATATTATTCAAGATGGTATTAAAAACAGGGAATTAAAAGAAGAAGCTATTAATTTTATTCCAAGTATTTTTGCTACGCTAGATGGCTTTTTTATTGCAAGAAAATCAAAACAAGTAATTATAGAATATATTGATAATTTATCTCAATTATTAAAGAAAGAGGATACACAATGAAAGTATTTTTTACATTATTAGTTATTCCAATATTTTTACAGGCTTATACTATAGATTTTGATAAATCATTAGATAAGACACTTGAAAATAATAAAGGCTTAAAAGCAAAAAAATTAGAGATTGAAAAAGCTAAACTTTCGGTAGATGAAGCGTCAGGATACAACTATGGTAATTTGGTTTTTAATGAAAATATTAGTAGAACAAATAATGCAGGTTATGTTTTTGGTATGAAACTTGCTTCAAGAGAAGCTGATTTTGGTGCTTTTGGTTTTAAAGATTTTTTAAATTGGCAAATGTCTGGTATGCCAGGTGGTGGTGATGCAATTTTAAAAACACAACCAACTGATTTAAATTATCCTGGATACAGAACAAATTATGAAACAAAAGTAGTTTATCAAGCACCTATATTTACTGGATTTAAACTTGATAGTGCTAAAAAAATGGCACAGTTGCAATTACTTGCACAAAAAGCAAAATACTTATATGATGAGAAAACATTAGCATTAGAAGTTATTAAAGCTTATAATGGTGCAGTAGCATCAAAAGAGTTTATTAAAGCAACACAAAAAGCAAAAGAAGCAACAAATTCTTTTGTAGAGTTTGCAAGTGAATTATACAATGAAGGTCTTGTAACAAATATAGATGTTAAACAAGCTAAAGTTTATGATATGGGTGTTGAGGCTCAAAAAATAGAAGCGGAAAATAGATTTGAGTTAGCAATTGCATATTTACGATTTTTAACTTCAGATGACACTATTAGCAATGTTGCAGATTTTAAAGTAATTGATATTGATACAATAACAATAACAGCATTACAAGAGACTATTTATGAAAATAGAGATGATTATCAATGGATGAAATATAATACACAAACATTAAAATCAAAAATAGATTTTGATAGTTCGGCAAAATATCCAACTATTGGAATACAAGCAGAATATGGGTATAACGATAATACTTTAAAAACAAGTGATATTGAAGACAAAGATTATTATTTAGGAGCAATTGGTATCTCATATACACTTTTTGATGGTGGTGTGACAAGTAAAAAATCACAAAAAGCCAAGATAGAATATAATCAAATTGTAAATAATTTTGAATATATGAAAGATGGGATTAAACTTGAAGTTGAAAAAAATATTTTAACACTCAAAGCAAAAGAAAAAGTATTAAATCAAAAAATAAAAGCACAAAAACTTTCAGATGAAGTATTAGAACAATCTTCTCAAATGTATAAAAATCATTTGATAAATATGAGTAATTTACTTATGCAACAAGCAAATCAACAAAAAGCAAGTGCCGAAACAATTATGGCAAAATATGAAAAATCATTAGCAGCAGCTAAATTAAAAATATCTTTAGGGGAGAGTTTAAAATGATAAAAAAAAGTTTAATAGCACTATTTATTTTAGTAAATATATCTTTTGGACAAACAATAGAATTAAGTTCAACTGTTATCTCAGATAATGAAAAATTTATTACAAGTAGATTTATGGGATTTATAAAAAGTGTCAATGTGAGTGAAGGGAGTATGGTAAAAAAAGGACAAATTCTTTATGCTATAGATTCAACAGAAATTGATAGTAAAAAACAACAAGCACTAATGGGTGTTCAAATGTATGAAAATCAATATCAAACTATGAAAAGAAATTATGAAAGATATAAAAGATTATTTGAGAAAGGATTAGTATCAAAATTTGAAGTTGAACAATTAGAACTTGGAACAAAAAATCTTGAAGATATGGTAACTGTAAGTAAAGCACAAGTAAAAGAGGTAGAAAATCAATACCAATATCTTACAATAAAAGCTCCAAATGATGGAGTTGTAATAAGAAAAAACATTAAAGCTGGTGAGATGGCAATACCAGGTATGCCAGCACTCGTACTTACGGATTTAAGTAGTTTAAAAATTACTGCTGAAATTGCAGAGAGTGATTTATATAAAGTCAAATTAAAAGATGAAGTAAATGTAGTAATTCCTTCTTTAAATTATGAAACAAAAGGTAAAATAGAATCTATAATTCCAAGTTCAAATCCTATGACACATACATTTATGATAAAAGTTTCATTTACTCCAAATCCAAAAGTATATCCTGGAATGTATGCAAAAGTTTTTATAGAGGCTAAATAATGGAAGAGAAAAACTTATCACATATAAGTGTGAAAGATTATGCAGGAAAGTTAGCAAAAGCTTTTTTATATAGTCCATTAACTTCTGTATTGGCAATCTTTTTACTCTCTATTGGTTACCTTTCTTTAGAGATTATGCCAAGAGAGGAAGATCCCCAAATTGCAATTAGTGGTGGAAGTATTATTATCCCAGCCCCTGGTCTTAGTCCTAAACAAATAGAGAAAGTGATAGTTGAACCACTTGAACAGCGTCTTCGTGAGATAAAAGGTGTTGAACATATTTATTCTATGAGTTCAAATAGTGTGGCTATTGTAAATGTTATGTACTATATAGGGCAAAATAGAGAAGTATCAAATCTAAAACTTTATGATAAAGTGATGCAAAATATGGATCAACTTCCAAAAGAGGTAATGCAGCCATTGGTAAAACCATTTGATATAGATATTGATATCCCAATAGTGAATATTGCTTTTTATCAAAAAAATAAAACTATTGATTACAATACTTTTGTAAAAACTATTCAAGATTTAAAACATAAAATAAGTGAGATAGATAGTGTATCAAAAACACAACTTAAAGGTGCTAAAAAAGAACAGTATAATGTAGAAGTTGATTTAGCAAAACTTAAAGGTTATCATCTTTCATTAGGTCAAATTGTACAAGCTATTAAATCTTTAACAATTAATGTCCCTGATGTAAAATCAAAAACAGCAACTAATGAATTAGTTGTATTTGGTGTAAAAAATGCAATTGATAGTATCCAAGATGTACAAAATATAATAGTAGCTCAATACATGGGAAGTCCAATATATTTAAAAGATGTTGCAACTGTAAAAGATAGTTTTGATAATCAAAATAAACAAAGTGCATCAATCGTTTTAAAAGAAGATAATGGTTTAAAAAGTTATGATCAAGTTACTTTAACTGTAGCAAAACTTGGTGGAACAAATGCAGTTTTTGTAGCAGATGATGTGGTAGCTTTACTTGAAGAGCATAAAGAGGAATTACAAAGTCAAGGTATTGGATATACAATTACAAGAAATTATGGGAAAAGAGCAAATGAGGCTGTAAATGAGCTAGTACATCATTTGGTTATTACTATTATAATAATAGCTGTTATGCTTATATTCTTCCTTGGTTGGAAAGAATCTTTAATAGTAACTTTTACAGTTCCAGCAATTCTTGCAGTAACTCTTTTTGTTGCTTATTTAAGTGATCAGACAATTAACCGTATCACACTTTTTGCATTTTTACTCTCCCTTGGATTACTTGTGGATGCGGCAATTATCGTAATCGAAAATATTCATAGACATCTCCATGACCATAATAGTGAGTTTAAAGATATGGATGAGTTATTAGTAAAAGCAACAGATGAGATTGGAGCACCTACAAATGTTGCAACTTTAGCAATTATTCTTACAATGGTACCTATGGCTTTTGTTGGAGGGATGATGGGTGAATTTATGAAGCCAATTCCTTACAATGTTCCAGTTGCATTACTAGCTTCATTAGTAATAGCATATATTTTTACACCATATTTAAGTAAAAAATTGATTAAGAAAAATGACGATGGTGCACATCATCATATGGATAAAGGCAACTAAAATGGATAATCATAATACACATGTAACGACAAAATTTGAAGAGTTTATTCATAATATTTTAGTAGACAAGTCAAAAAAATTGATGGTTATACTCATAGTTATGGGGGCTTTAGTGGCTTCTCTTATGATGTTACCTACCAAATTAGTATTAGCAAAGATGTTACCAGGGAAAAGTACAAATACATTTTCAATCTATATTGACACACCAACAGGGAGTTCAGTAGAACAAACAAAAGAGGTATCCCAATGTGTAATTAATATTCTTCAAAAAGAGGAAGCAGTAACAGATTTAGAACTTTATTTAGCCCAAGGTTCACCTCTTGATTATGCCGGTCTTGTAAAAGGGAGTGGTATGAAGCAGGGTGAAGAGTATAGTGAAATAGTTGTAAATTTAACAGATAAACATGAAAGGGATGAAAAATCTTTTAATATGGTTACTAGGTTAAGACCTATTTTACAAAATGAGTGTGCAACTCTTTACAAAGATACAAATATTAAACTAATAGAGATGCCAGCAGGTCCTCCAACATTGGCTTCAATAGTTGTAGAAGTTTATGGAGATAATAATACTAAAGTGGTAGATTTATCAAAAAAAGTGGCTCAAGTTTTAAGTCAAACAGATGGTTTAGTTGATGTAGATGTTATGAGTGATGAGGTTTATAAAAAATATGAACTTGTACCATTAACAGATAAAATTGCAAGGGCTGGACTAACAGTAGATCAAGTAAATAAAATACTCTATTTGGCATTTGAAGGTATGGTTACAGGTGTAAAAAATACAATTACTAATAATGATCAAATAGGTATTTTTGTAGTGTTAAGTGAAGAAACACAAAAAGTAGATAAAAATGAAAAAGAATATTTACAAAATAAATTAAGTTCTTTAAGTCTAATGAATAACAAAGGGGCAATGATACCTTTAACGGAAGTTGTTAATATAGAGAGAGGTTTTTCAAATCCTACAATTTTTCATAAAAATTTAAAAACTATGGTAAATGTTTTAGCTGAAACAAAAATGGTAAGTCAAGTCTATCCACTTCTTGATGCTAGAGAGAAGATGATTGAACAGTTTAGTAATGATTATGAAGTAACTAAAGAACCCGGTATGAGTACATATATGTTTGATTTACATTTAAAAGATAAAAATACCGGTGAACAATATCTTTTACGATGGGATGGAGAGATGAAAGTTACCCTTGATACATTTAGAGATTTGGGGGCTGCATTTATAGCGGCACTTATTTTGATATTTTTACTTTTAGTTGTATATTATAAATCATTTGCAATTAGTGGAATTATTTTAGGTGGAAGTTTTTTATCTATTATTGGAGTTATTGTTGGACATTTTGTTGCTGATTTGGTTACTCGTGAAACTTTCTTTTTAACAGCAACTTCATTGATAGGATTTATTGCTTTAATGGGAATAAGTTCAAGAAATTCTCTTTTATTAATAGATTTTGCAAAATCACTAATGGAAGAGAAAGGTATTGAGAAGAAAAGAGCAATTGCAATAGCAAGTGCGACAAGAGCAAAACCAATTTTATTGACAGCTATTGCTATTATTTTAGGTTCAGCACTTCTTGCATCTGATCCTGTATTTGGTGGACTTGGTGTTGCTTTAATATCTGGAACAGTTGCAGCAGTAGTAGTTTCACTCATATTTATACCAGTATTAATGGATAATTCAAAAGCTGTTTAAAAAGTATGAGGTGTTTTACTTGTCAATCTTTATCATTACAAGCTATATGTAAAGATTGTCAAGAAAACTTTTTAAAAGCATCTTTTTATAAACGTGAATTAGAAAAAGATTTTTATGTGTATAGCTTTTATAACTTTGAAGAGATAAAAGAATTTATAAATACAAAATATCAGTTTTATGGAGATAGAATTTTCAAAATTCTTTCCCACTTATCATTACAAAAGTTTACTACAAATTTTACATTTACAGATAAGGTCTTTGCTATACCTATAGATGATCATACTTTACATCAGTTTTCACAAACAGCCATCTTAACTAAGTCACTAGAATCAGATTTTATCCAACCTATATTTAATACACTAAAAGCTACAAACAGGATTAAATATGCAGGAAAAGATTTAGAATTTAGGAGAAAAAATAAACGAAAATTTGTTTATAATGGAAAACATAATATTCAAGTTATTTTAGTAGATGATTTAGTTACAACAGGACTTACTATTTTAGAGGCAAAAGAATGTTTAGAAAAAAATGGTTGTGAAGTACTCTTTGCACTTACTTTAAGTGATGCTAAAACTGCTAACTAGCCTTTTTTACATTCCCACCAGAACCTAATGTATCAAAAAAACCTTGTGTTGAAAATGATTTATTAAGAGATTTTTTTGTCATGTATGAATTAAATCCAAAATCACTATCTTTAAAGAAAGGTTCCTTTTTCTCATAAGATTTTTTTTCATCATCCTTCTCCGCTGTTTTTTCTTTAGGTTCATAATCAACTTTAGGAGTTAATTTATCAACCATATTGATAAGATAACCATCTTTTTTATCCATATAAATTTGGTTTTGAATGGCAGGTGTTAAATTTATAGTCATGATGGCCTCCTTTTTTAAATTTTCTATACCTAATTATACAAAATATTCAGAAATTTTTCAAGTTAAGTTAAATTTAATCTATTTATAAGAAAGTATTAAAGTTATTTATGCATATATTTTCTTTATTTGACTTAACCAAATACGATGTATTTTTATAGTATAATCCCAACAATAAAATATAAGGTTGATATATTGGTTGCAATAGTTGATTATAATATGGGAAATTTAGCAAGTGTATTTAATGCATGTAGGTTAATAGATGCCGATGCTACAATTGTAAAAGATCCAGCGAAATTAAAAGATTTTAATAGGGTTATACTTCCTGGTGTTGGAGCATTTGGTGATGCAATAGAACATTTAAAAGCAACAGGTATGTATGATGCTGTAAAAGAGTTTGCTAAAAGTGGAAAACCAATTATTGGTATTTGTTTAGGTATGCAACTTTTATTTGATAGCAGTGAAGAGTTTGGAAATACTGAGGGTTTAGGATTGATTCCTGGGCGTGTAGTGGCATTTGATAAATCAAGAATGGATATGGATGACCATAAAGTACCACATGTAGGATGGAATAAAATATTCAATAAACCAAACAAACTTTTTGAAGGATTAGAAAATCCATATTTATATTTTGTACACTCTTTTCATGCTGTTTGTGATGAGAAGTATGTTATAGGAACTACACACTATGGATATGATTTTGTAAGTGCAGTACAAAAGGATAATATTTATGGATTTCAACCACATCCAGAAAAATCTCATGATAATGGGATTCAAATACTAAAAAACTTTATGAAATTATAAAAATACTAAAGAGGAAATGATGGATATACTACCAGCAATAGATTTAAAAGATGGGAAAGCTGTAAGACTTAGTAAAGGACTTATGGAAAGTGCAAAGATTTATAGTGATGAGCCTTGGCAGGTTGCGAAGCGATTTGAAGAACTTGGAAGTAAGTGGCTTCATATTGTTGATTTAAATGGTGCTTTTGCAGGGGAGCCAGCAAATTTAGAGCAGATTAAAAAAATACGAGAAAACTGTAATCTAAAAATTGAACTTGGTGGTGGTATTCGAGATGAAGAGACTATCAAGATGTATGTGGAACTTGGTGTTGATAGACTGATTCTTGGAAGTATCGCTGTAAAAAATCCACAGTTTGTAAAAGATATGGCAGCTAAATATCCAATTGCTGTTGGTATTGATGCTATGAATGGAATGGTTGCAGTTGAGGGTTGGGCAGAAGTATCTACAATGAAAGCAACAGATCTTGCACGTGAATTTGCAAATGCGGGAGTAGAAGCCATTATTTGTACTGATATTTCTAAAGATGGGATGCTTTGTGGTGTAAATGTAGAGTTTACAGAATCAATTGCAAAAGCTAGTGGAGTTGATACAATAGCATCAGGTGGAGTGAAAGATATCAACGATATTACATCATGTAAAGCAAATGGAAATATTGCTGGTGTAATTGTTGGAAAAGCATTTTATGAAGGAACTTTGGATTTAGAAGAAGCTTTTAAAGTTCTTTAAAGAGTAGTTTAAAGTTTATTTAGATAAAATCGCAATCCTTTAATTCAAATTTTGTTTGAATTACCGTGAAATCTCACATGTAGTAATTCTTTAAAAGGGTTGCATCAAAATATTGATGTGAATGACTACAGAGGACAAAACCCCTAAAATAATCCGCCAAAATGGCAAAAGAAGGAACAAAACTATGGTTACAATGAAAGACTTATTAGAGTGTGGTGTACATTTCGGTCACCAAACAAGAAGATGGAATCCAAAAATGAAAAAATTCATTTTCGGTGTAAGAAAAAATATTTATATTATTGACTTACAAAAAACATTAAGATACTTCAGATACACATATACTGTTGTTAGAGATATGGCAGCTGAAGGTCAAACAATGATTTTCGTAGGTACTAAAAAACAAGCAACTCAAGCTATTAAAGATGCAGCAGAATCTTGTGGTATGCCATACGTAAACCACAGATGGTTAGGTGGTATGTTAACAAACTACCCAACAATGAAAAAATCAATTAGAAAACTTGAAATTATCAAAAAAATGAGAGAAGAAGGTCAACTTGATCTTTTAACTAAAAAAGAAGCTTTAATGCTTACTAGAAAAGAGAAAAAACTAGAAGATTACCTTGGTGGTATCAAAGATATGAAACAACTTCCAGATATGATGTTTGTTATTGATGCTGTTAAAGAAAAAATTGCTATTTTAGAAGCTAGAAGACTTGGAATTAAAGTATTCGCTCCATTAGATACAAACTGTGATCCAGATTTAGTTGATTTCCCAATCCCAGGAAATGATGATGCAATTAGATCAGTACAATTATTCTGTACAGAATTTGCAGCAGCTATGAACGAAGGTAGAGCAGCTTACGCTGAAGCTAATGGTGAAGAGTCACCAGTAACAGAAGCAGAAATGTCAGAAGTTAAAGAAGAAGTAGCAGCAGAAGCTGAAGATTTTTCTGAAGAATTTGCAATGGAAGAGGAAAAATAATTATGGCAGGAGCAACACCAAAATTAATTAAAGAACTTAGAGAAAAATCTGGTGCAGGAATGCTTGATTGTAAAAATGCTTTAAATGAATGTAATGGTGATCTTGACGAAGCTATGAAGTTTTTAAGAGAAGCTGGACTTTCTAAAGCTGCTAAAAAATCTTCAAATGTTGCAGCTGAAGGTTTAGTATCTATTTTAGTAAATGATGACTATACAAAAGCTACAATGACAGAGATTAACTCTCAAACTGACTTTGTTGCTAAAAATGCAAACTTTTTAGCACTTAAAGATGCAATTACAGCACACGTACAAACTACAGGTGTAACTTGTACTGAAGAGTTAAATAAAACAGAAATTAATGGTGTTAATTTCGAAGAATACTTAAATTCAAATATTGCTACTATTGGTGAAAATCTTGTTGCAAGAAAAATGGTAACTATTTCGACTGATAATGGTGTAGTAAATGGTTATGTACATTTAGGAAAAGTTGGTGTTTTACTTTCAGCAACTTGTGACGCTTCTGCAAAAGAAAAAACAATTGATTTATTAAAGAAAATTGCAATGCATGCTGCTTCTATGAAACCAACAGTTATCTCTTACCAAGATTTAGATGCTGATTTTATTGAATCAGAAAATAAAGCAATTATTGCAGATATTGAAAAATTAAATGAAGAGTATGTAAGACTTGGAAAACCATTAAAAAACATTCCAGAGTATGTTTCAAGAGTTCAATTAACAGAAGAAGCAATTGAAGCTGCACGAGCTAAAATGAAAGAAGAATTAATAGCTGAAGGGAAACCTGAAAAAATTATTGACAATATTTTAGTTGGTAAAGTAGCTAGATGGATTGAAGATAATACTCAATTAGATAAAACACACGCATTATTAAGTCAAACTTATGTTATGGATGATTCTAAAACTGTAGAAGAAGCTATAAAAGAATGTGATGCATCAATTAAAATCGTAGAATATGTAAGATTTGAACTTGGTGATGGAATTGAGAAAAAAGAAGAAGATTTCGCAGCAGAAGTAGCTGCACAAATGGGTAAATAGTAACAATAGTTACAAAACCTAGTGTTAATATAGATGAAAGATACTAGTAACACTAAAACTACAGAAACCCCCTTACTTCAAGTAAGGGGAGTGTCTCATAACTTTGACTATCCACTTTTTGAAGATATTAATTTAACATTAGAAAAAAAAGAAACTATTGCTATTATTGGTGTAAGTGGTAGCGGAAAATCTACTTTACTGAACATATTTTCTTCTTTATTGATTCCAAATAAAGGTGAAGTATACTACAATAGTGAGAATATTTTTAATTTATCTAAAAATGAACTATTACAAATCAGACGAAATGATTTTGGTATAATTTTTCAAGCACACTATTTATTTCGTGGATTTAGTGCATTAGAAAATTTAAAAATATCGGAGTTTTTAAGTCAAGAAACTATTAATGAAGATTTATTAAAATCTTTAAAAATTGATCATGTAATGACACAAGGTATTGGTGAATTAAGTGGAGGACAACAGCAGCGTTTGTCGTGTGCAAGGGTTCTTACTAAAAAACCTAAAATTATTTTTGCTGATGAACCAACTGGAAATTTGGATCATGAAACAGCAAATGAAGTTATAAATGTTTTGTTTGATTATATTGAAAAAAATAGTGCTGGATTGATAATAGTTACACATGAAGAAGAGATAGCATTTAAGTGTAATAAAGTTTACAAACTCAATGATTATAGATTGGAGCAATTAAAATGAGATTAAAAAGAGCACTAGATGAATAAAAATTTAGTTTTAGTTTCAAAAAAACCTATTGTTATTCAAATATTTACATTAGTTTGTAAAAAATTAAATATCTCTTTGGAGATTTTACATGATGCTCAAATAGATCATAAAGTAGATTTGATAGTACTAGATAATGAGTTTATTAATGATAGATTTAATATCATAAAAACATATTCAAAATTAATCGGTGCAATTTCAAAAGAAGATTTACCATTTGAATTTGCAAATGATTTTATCATTCCTATGCCATTTTTACCTTCATCATTACAAGATATTTTAGAAAAACAAATTGAGATATTGAATAAAAGAATAAATTCTAAAACATACGTATCAAATATTGAAGTTGAAGATGAAGATTTTGATGAATTTGCCATCGACACATTACAAAAAGACGATCCTACTGTTTCAATTGAATATCTAGAAAGTTTAGCTGACGATATTGCAGATGATATGAAAGAAGAAGTAGACGATAGTGTTGTTTCAAGAAGTTCTGTCAATCAAGGTGGCGTTTTAGATAGAAATGAACTCTCGATGATTGAGAGTATTATAGGTGAACAAACAGCATATAATACACCAAATAATTTTGTTGATGCAGATGAAGAATCAGAGGAACAGTGGATTGATTTATCTTCTATAATAGATCAAGCAATTGATGAAGTAAATACTGTTGATCATATTTATGACAGAGTGGATAATAATCCAATTAAATTACTTTTAAATAATTATGAACTAGATGAATTAAAACCACTTCTAAGTATGTTAGATCAAGAAATAATAGATTCATTAGCTGATGGAAATGAAGTTAGTTTACTTTTAAAACTGGATACAAATGCTAAATAATATGTTTGATAAAGGTGCAGTTCTTCTTCTATCAGGCCCTAGCGGTTGTGGAAAAAGTTCTCTTTTAAAAAAACTTTATCAAGTTATTGATAATTATTATTTTTCTATTTCAACAACTACACGTGCTCCAAGGGTTGGAGAACAAGATGGTGTTGATTATTATTTTGTTACAAAAGAAGAGTTTTTAAAAGATGTTGCAGAAGGTAATTTTTTAGAATGGGCAGAAGTTCATGGGAATTATTATGGTACATCTTTAAAACCTATGCAAGAGGCATTAGATAAGGGGAAACTCGTTATATTTGATATTGATGTTCAAGGTTTTGAACAAGTAATAGAAAAGCTACGAGATATTACTACAACAGTTTTTATAACAACTCCAACATTGAAAGAGTTAGAACATAGATTAACTTCAAGAGGTACAGACTCTATTGAAGTAATAGAAAAAAGAATTAAAAATGCACAAATTGAGATAAAATATACTCAAGAATATGATTATTTAATTATTAATGATGATTTAGACGAAGCAGCTGATAAATTAATATCAGTTGCAAAAAGTGCACTTATAAAATCTAAAATGTTTGATAATGAAACTTTAGTAAAAATATGGAATAGTTAGATTAGATATCATTTTTATTGACTGGTTTACCAAAATGGTAACCTTGCATATAATCAATTCCTAGTTTTTTTGCAGTATTATATATCTCTTCACTACAAACAAATTCAGCAACGGTTTTAATACCAAGTTTTTTACAAAATTGAGCAATGGTTTCAACGATTAAAGCTTGTTTTGGTAAGTGATCTATCTCTTTAATTAAAGAACCATCAATTTTTACATAATCAATATTTAAAGCTTCTAACATATTAAAGTTAGAATATCCAGCACCAAAGTCATCTACACCAATTTGACAACCTAACTCTCGTATTTTTGCAATAAATTCTCTTACGATGTCAAAATCTTCAATCTCTTCACTTTCTAAAATTTCAAATTCTAAAAGTTTAGCTTCTTCTGGATGGTTTTCTAAGGTTGAGTATATAAAATGTGAAGTTTCTTTATTTACTATATCATCAAAAGAAAGATTTACAGCAATTCTTACCCCTCTTTCTTTTATTATTTCAATTACATTTGTAAGCATAATTTTAATAATAATAGGGAAAAGTTTTGCTTTTTTTGCAATTGGAAGAAAGTAAAATGGGGCAACTTCTTTTCCATCTTCACCTATATATCGTATAAGGGCTTCATATTTGTATACCTGTTGTGTATGGGCATCAACAATTGGTTGTAGATATGAGTGAAAACTATTATCAGCAATACCACTTTTTATTTTTTTAATCCAAGTAATATTTTCTTGAAAATCTTTCTTTTGTTCAAATAATGATTCATCATATTCTAAAATTTGAAGATATTTTTTTCTTGCTTTTTGGATAGCTCGTTGTGCATATTCAAAAGCATGTTTATCTTCAGATTGTGCTAGTCCTATTGTAATATTAACATCAATATTTGTATCTTTAACATCTACACCATCAGTGTCTATTTTTAGAGCAAATTGTGTACATTCTTGTTTTAATGTTTCTACGTCTAAATTAGGGTCATTTGAGAGTATTACAAATCGGTCAGAACCCACTCTATAAATTTTAAAAGTCTCTTTGTTAAAATGTTGATTTAAAAGAGCAGTAAATTGTATAAGAATCTCATCACCATTTTGTTCACCATACAAGTCATTTAATACAGAAAATTTATCAATATCTATTAATGCAATAGTAGACTTTGAAAGTTTTGATATATCTTTAATAAGTGCATTTCTGTTAGCTACATGTGTTAAAGAATCTTTGTATAAATCTCTTAGTTCATGATACATTAAAGATTGATTCATAGTATCAAGTAATTTTTTGATATTGATAGGTTTTAACACATATTTATCAACACCTAATTCAATAGCTTCAAGAAGATATTCAGAGTTTGAAAATGCTGTTGCCACAACAATCGGAATATTTGGGTTGATTGCTTTAATCTCTTTTGTCATATCTAAACCATTCATATTTGGCATATTAACATCAGTAATAATTAAATCAATCTCGTCTTCATATTTTTTAAAGAGTTCTAAACCTATTGCACCATCTTCTGCAATAAATTGTTTTTTAGTAAATGTTTCTAAAATACCTTTAGTTACATCTCTAAGATATTGTTCATCTTCACAATACAAAACTGTAATATCTTTTAATCTTGAAACATCGTTGTTCATAATCTCTCTTTATTTATAATACTTTTTATATAATACAACAAATTTAATAAATAGTGAATAATAAAATGAAAAATAATAAAAATATTCTCTTAATAAATACTGGTGGAACATTTAATAAACAGTATAATGAACTTAATGGAAGTTTAGTAATTAAGAAGAATAATGATTTAGTAAAAGAAATATTGAATAAATCTAAAATAGATAATATTGAAGTAAAAGGTATTATTTATAAAGATAGTTTAGATATGACAAATGAAGATAGAAAGTTATTAGTAGAGTTTATCAATAAATCTAAATATAAAAAAATTTTAATTATTCACGGAACAGATACGATGGATCAAACTGCTTTATTTTTAGATCAAAATCTTAAAGATAAACAAATAATATTAACTGGTGCTATGGTACCTTATAGTATCAATAAAGTTGAAGCAGTTGCAAATATGATGATGGGATATGGATACCTTTTATCACATAAAAAAAGTGGAGTATTTATATCAATGCATGGAATGGTCGAAAAATATAAAAAGATTAAAAAAAATAGAGAATTAGGATTGTTTGAATGTCATTAGTAAAATGTACACACTGTCATTTAGAATTTGATGAAAAAGTGATGATAAAGGAGTCTGATAATCCAGAATTAAATTTTTGTTGTAATGGGTGTCAAGGTGTGTATCATCTTTTAAAAGATGATGGGTTAGATAGTTTTTACGAGAAAATGGGTAAAAATAGTATTGCACCGCCAGTTGCACTTGGGGCTGATAGTAGTAACTTTGATATGGAGAGTTTTAAAACTAGATATATTAAAACTACTAACGAAGGATTTAGTCGAGTTGATTTGATTATTGAAGGTATTCATTGTGCAGCTTGTATTTGGTTAAATGAAAAAGTATTAGCACAAACACCAGGAATAGTAGAAGCGAGTATAAACTTTACAAATAATAAGGCCAAAATAATTTGGGATGAAAATACAATAAAATTATCTGCAATAATTGATAAAATTAGAAGTATAGGATATAACGCATATCCTTATGATAGAAGTGAGAGTGAAAAAAAAGCCACAAAAAATAAAAGAGATTATTTTTTACGGATGAGTGTGGCAATTTTTGCTTCGATGAATATTATGATGATAGGCGTTGCTAAATATACTGGTTTTTTTACTGGTATGGAAGAAGATATGCTTAGACTTATTCATATGGCTGAATTTATTTTTGCAACACCTGTTGTTTTTTACAGTGGATGGATATTTTTCCGAGGGGCATATTATGGTCTAAAAAATAAAATATTAAATATGGATTTTCTTGTTAGTTCAGGTGCTACATTAATTTATATCTATTCACTGTATGTTTTATTTGGTGGAAATGGACACAGCTATTTTGATAGTGCAGCTATGATTATTACTTTTGTTCTTGTAGGTAAATATCTTGAAGTTATTGGGAAAAAAGGTGCAGTTGATACTATGGATAAAATTAAATCAACGATTCCCTTGGAAGCTACCATTATTGTCGATGGTGGAAAAAAAGTAGTTCCTTTAGATAAAATAGAAATTGGGGATATCATTGAAGTCAAAAATGGTGAGAAAGCAAGTGTAGATGGAGAGTTAATAAGTGGTGAAACTACATTTGATGAGAGTAGTATTAGTGGAGAATCACTACCTGTTTTAAAAAAACTTGGAGATAAAATATATAGTGGAACTGTTAATTTAAATCAAGTTATTCGATATAAAGCAGTAAAAAATTATGCAAATTCTACTTTAAATAGTATTGTTGAATTACTTGAAGATTCATTAAATTCAAAACCAAAAATAGAAGATGTGACAAATGAACTTTCAAAATATTTTTCTATTGTAATATTATCTCTTGCCCTTGCTACATTTGCTGGATGGTATTTTTATGATGGAAGTTTTGAAAAGTCATTAATTATAGCAATTTCTGTAATTATAATTGCTTGTCCTTGTGCTTTAGCATTAGCAACACCTATAGCAAGCCTTATTGGAGTTAGTTGGCTTGCTCGTGAAGGATTATTATTTAAAGAAGCAAAATTTATAGAAACATTTGCAAAAACAGATACGATTGTTTTGGATAAAACGGGAACTATTACCTCTGGAAAATTATCTGTGACGCATACAGATTGTCAAAAATTAAATAATGAACAATTAAATATTTTATATAGTCTGGTAGATAGTTCTACACACCCTATTAGTAAAGCAATAAAAAAGTATTTAGAAGAAAATTTTGAAAATATTTTACATGTTGAGTTAGAAAATACGGAACAAGTTCATGCACAAGGATTACAGTCTAAATATAATGGAAAAAATATTTATGGTGGGAATAAAGAGTTATTGATAAATCAAGATATTCTAGTGGATAAGGAGTATCATTCTACAATATATCACTTTGCAATAGATGATAAATTAATGGCTACTTTTGAGTTAGAAGATACTATAAAAGAAGATGCGAAGGAAACTATAGAGTATCTGAAGTCACAAAATATAGAAGTGATTATGTGCAGTGGGGATAATGAACAAATTGTTTCAAAAGTTGCTTCACAAGTTGGAATATCGAATTATAAGGCAAAAATGTCACCTATTGATAAAGCAAATTATATTTCAAAATTAAAAGATGAAGGAAAAATTGTTGTAATGGCAGGAGATGGTGTCAATGATGCATTAGCATTAAGTAGAGCTTCTATTGCTATTTCTATGGGAAATGGTGCTGATATTTCAATTGCAATAAGTGATGTGGTTATTTTAAACGACAGTTTAAAAGGATTAGAAAAAAGTATCTATATCTCAAAAAGAACTTTTAATTTCATCAAACAAAATTTAGCTATATCATTGGTATATAATGTATTAACAGTTCCAATAGCAATGGCTGGATATGTAATACCTTTAGTTGCTGCTTTATCTATGAGTTTAAGTTCTTTACTAGTAGTTGGGAATAGTATGAGAATAAATAATAATAAATATAAAGGAAATTAGATGACTGGCATATTATGGTTAGAATTGATTGTCGGAATTATTGTAAGTTTTACACTTTTAGGTATTTTTATATGGGGTGTTAAACAAGGGCAGTTTGACGATGGGAAAAAGATGATGAATGGGCTTTTAAACGATTCAACAGAAGATTTGCAAGATGCGGTTAAAAAAGAAGAAAAAGTTAAAGCAATGAAAGAAAAGAAAGCAAAAGAATTAGATAAATAATTTATTATTTACCTAATCCAGTTGTTCTTAATTCTTCTTCACTGTAAGCTTTCACTTTTTCTATCATAACACCTTTCATACTTCCACCATAGGTACCATTTTTGTATCCAAGAAGTGCTTCTATAACTTCTTCTTTAGTCATATCTCTTACAATTTTTGAAGAACCAAGTGATGCTTTTTCAAAGTCAACCCCATGACATTCTTTACATGAAGTCAAATCAATAGAACTCTTAATTGGCTCTTTATGAATGACATTATTTACACCTATACCTGTCGTACTTAACTCTTTGTTGGTGTACATTTTGACATTATTATACATAATACCTTTCATACTTCCACCATAAGTACCATGTTTATATCCAATTAAAGCAGCAGAGACTTCACTTTTTGTCATATCTCTTACTATTTTAGATTTACCAAGAGCTGCTTTTTCAAAATCAACTCCATGACATCCTTTACAAGAAGTAAGATCAATAGAACTTTTTAGACCTTGTTTCATAATTTTTGTGCTTGAACCAATACCTGTGGTACTTAATTCTTTATTGGTGTACATCTTAACGTTATTGTACATAATCCCTTTCATTGAATCACCATATGTACCGTTCTTGTATCCAATTAGAGCAGCAGAAACTTCACTTTTTGTCATATCTTTTACGATTTTTGACTTCCCAAGAGCTGCTTTTTCAAAATCAGCACCATGACAACTTTTACATGATTCAATATTTACATCACATAGAAGTATTGTTGTACACGCTAAAATCCCTAAAGTAATTTTTCTCATATTAATCTCCCAGTGTAAATAATCTAACTTAATCTAAAAAAAAAGCCAACCACTTAAAATTAAGTGATTGGCTTTTAAAATCTGCTATTTAAAAATAGTTTAATTATTTACCAAGACCAGTAGATTTTAATTCAGCCTCACTATATCTAGCAACTTGACCTTTCATTACACCTTTCATAGCCCCACCGTAAGTACCATTTTTGTACCCAACAAGTGCAGCAGAAACTTCATCTTTAGTCATGTCTGAAACGATTTTAGATTTTCCTAAAGCAGCTTTTTCAAAGTTTGCACCGTGACAACCTTTACATGCTCCTAAATTAACTGCAGCGAATGCAGCAACACTACATACTAATGTTCCTAATACGATTTTTTTCATATTATATCTCCTAAATTTTTGTTTCACAAATAATACAAGTAATTTACTTTAACTTATCTTATAAAAATTAAGATAGAATGTCATTTATGAAAAATAATAGTGTACTAGAGATTAAAAGTATCAGTTTTGGATATAAAAAAGAAAAACTTATATATAATGACTTCTCTTTAAAATTAAATAAGAATGAAATAATCTCTATAGTAGGGGTAAGTGGAAGTGGTAAGTCAACTTTATTTGAATTAATAACGAATAATTTACAGCCTTTTCAAGGTGAAATAAAAACAAAAAAAGTAGCTTCTATTTATCAAGATCCGTATAGTTCCTTTCATCCAACATACAGTATAATCGAACAAATAAATGATGTAGTTGAAAGTTATACAACTACAGAATTATACGAAATTTTGCAAAAATTAGATTTACAAAAAGAATTAATTTATAAAAAACCACATGAACTTAGTGGTGGTCAATTACAACGTTGTAGTATTTTACGAGCTGTATTAATAAAACCAGATTTACTGCTTGCCGATGAACCTACAAGTGCTTTAGATAATATTACAGCATTAGAGACTATGAAGATGTTAATCTCTTTTTTAGATAGGTTTGGTATTCTTTTAATTACGCACGACAAAGCATTGGCTTCTTGGTGTAGTGACACAATAATAAATATAGACAATAAATAGGATATAAATGACACATTCGAAGAATTTGATTTATAAAAAAGCGTTAGTATTATTAAATATGGGTGCAGCTAGAAGCAAAGATGAACTAGAAGTATTTTTAACAAATATGTTTAATGATGAAAATATATTAACATTAAAAAATACAACAATACGTTCCATGTTAGCTTCTTTGATTGTAACATTTAGATTAAATAAAGCTTGGAAAAACTATGAAGAGATTGGGGGAGCTTCTCCTTTACATGAATTGACGAATAAACTAATAGAAAAATTAGAAAAAGAATTACCAGAGTATTTTATAACAGATGCAATGAGATATACTTCACCTTTTTCACAAACTGCTATTGCAAGAATTAAAGAACAAAATATTAAAGATGTGATTTTACTTCCACTGTATCCCCAATATTCTACAACTACTGTAAAATCTAGTATTGATGATTTTATGTTAAAAGCTCAAGAGGAAGAGTTTAATATTACAGTGATAGAACCTTTTTATAAAAAAGAACTTTACAATAAAGCCATTTGTGATGAGATTATTAGAGTTCAAGGAAAATATAATGATTTTCATATTATTTTTTCAGCACATGGGTTGCCACAGAAAATTGTAAATAATGGAGATCCTTATCAAAAACAAGTTGAAGAGCATGTTGAAATTTTAAAAGAAAAATTAACACATTATGCAACAAAAATAAAATCAATTAATTTAGCATACCAATCAAAAGTAGGACCAATGAAGTGGTTAAGACCTAGTTTAGAAGAGATGCTAAAACATTTTAAAGGGGAAAAAGTGATTATTTATCCTATCTCTTTTATAATTGATAACAGTGAAACAGTTTTTGAACTTGATATAGAATATAGAGAACTTGCAAAAGAATTAGGTATAAAAGAATACAGAGTTTGTAAATGTATTAATGATAATGAGACATTTATCGATGCAATTAAAGAGTTATTATAACTCTTTAATTTTTTAAAGAACTACTGGAGCGTAAATAGTGTTTTGAGAAGCTTTGCTTTTCTTTTCTAAATGTATAATTTCATCTGTTATAAGTGTTTTTTGAGTTGCAGACTTTATTATAACACCAGTATTTAAATCAATAAGTTTTAGGTATAAGATAAGTTGTCTTTGTGTAAATGCATATGTTCCAACAAGCGCATAGGTATTTCGATTGATTTTTTGATTATTTAACTCATCTAAATCTCTTGATAAAAACTTCGTACCATTTGGACCAATTTTAAGATATTTTGAATATTCTATAGCATAAATAGGCATATTACATACTTGCGTAACTTGTGTTTTTAATTCATCCGATAACATAAAACCTAATTCTGAATTATTTTGTAAATCTTGTAAATTTACAAAATCAACTACATATAGCGGAGTTTTACTTTTGTTAACACTAGAAATTGTTGGACAAAGTTGTTGCAATAAATTTTTTGTTAATGTATCAAAATTTGTTGTTGTTGTAAGATGTAAATACTTAAATTTAAAAGAATCTTCACCCTCTTTAATAAGGGTACACCCATTGAATAGAAACGATAGTATTAATATAATGCTGATTCGTCGCATATTCCATCTTTACATTTTTTTGCTGGACAATTATCACCTGAACATTTGTCTTTAACGATATTAATACCAAAATCAGCTGGTTTAATATCAGCTTCTTTTATATTACATAGATTATAAAGCTTACAATCTTTTGGCGTATAAATAACTCTTGCAGTTGAAATAATTGCACCATTCTCAGAATCTAAAATTCTAGCATTTAATAATACACTATCATTTTCAAATTTTACATATGTACCTACAACTATGTATTCTGTTGCACTAATATGATCTTTTAATCTATCTACATCTCTTGTTATGTGAAACTCACCATTTGCATTTACTGATACTGCATCTTGACCTCTAAAATCTGTTACTTTAAAGTGTCGAATATGAAGTTCATTAAACATACTTTCACTTAATACTCGTCCAAAAGTACTTGTTCTTTCAAGCTCATTTAGGTTAACAAATGATGTTAGGATAATACTTGTTGGTTCTTTTTCTGAAAATATATTTGATGTAAATAGCTGATCACCTATAGATACAATGGCACCATTTAAATCTTGATAGATATTGTGTGTTTTAGCATAAGGTTGGTTATAATCCGCACTTCTTACCTCTTGAATAACTTTCTCTTTGTATGTTTTTGGTTCATTATTAAACGGTGTATTTTGAAAACAACCACTAAAGAATAAAGTTACGAATGCAATTGATAGAATATATTTCATAAAAACCTCTCAGTATAAATTTACTGAGAGATTATATTGTTTTTTTATTTAAGAAAAGTTAAAGCAAGTTATTTTCTAGTTGGTAAATAACTTGCATTAATCATAATGTCTTTTCCACCTATTGGTTTTATTCTTGAAATAGTTGGAATAATTGATGCTGTTTGATTTTGTCCTAATTGTACTTCATCATTATTTGTTAAAGCTGTGATTTGCACCATTCCTTTATTATATTTAACAGTGTCTCTTGTAAGTTTAATTAAATCACTTACAGGAATATATCCAACCTCATTTACGATATTAGATCGAGGTGAAAATATCATAGTATATTTATTTTCATTCATATCTCTAATAGTAAATTTGAACTTTCTTGACTGTTTCTCTTTATGGCTGAAAGGAAAAACAATATTAATATATTGACAATCACCTGCATTATCATAAGTAAATGAAAATCTTTCATTTTGTAAAAGTGTCAATATTTCTTTTACTTTATCTTTCCCTAAAAGTTCTTCAGGTTTTGCTTGACTGCTGTAATTAATTGCCTCTCCAAGAACTAATTTATCATGCGCACCTTTAAATGCAGTCATAGGAATTGATGCTGTTTCTTGATTTTCTGTTTGAAATGAAACTAGTCCACTTAAGCTAAAACTATCAATACCAAATTTACTGAGTTTTGGATTTGATTTATCTTTATCAATTAATCTATCCCATCTGTCAACTAAAAAGTTCTTTGGAACCTTTTTTCTACTACCTTCATAATATTGTGCAATAGGATAAACTTCTACATAACCTCTTGAAAAATCAAGATTATCTTTTTCTTGTTCTTTGATTTCAAAAGATTTACCATTTATTTCTACATATCCTCGTGCAACATCTACATTTCTGTAACCTGCATTTTTACTATGTTCAGTTAAATCTTTACCTTTAGCAAGAGTTTCTAATGCTGCTGGATGATTTGAGTCATCATCACTTTTTAAAATAATTTTATTATCTATCTCACATACTTTTCCAGCCCAAACATCACCAGGAGACAAAAATATTGGTAAATCAACTTCGTGTGAAGCAATTTTTTCTCTGAATACAACTTTTGCTAAAATTGAACTAGTTTCATTTGTATTGAAAATTTTAACTTCGCTACAAATATCCCCTTTTGCTATATATAAAGGTGATATAAGAAAATCGCCCGTTCCATCATTTGATATAGTTACTTTGTCTGCAACTAAACTAGTTGTTGATAAAATTGCAACAGAAGTTAGTTTGAGTATATTTTTTAACATTATTTATCCTTTATTTAATAAGGTTCACAAGAGGAAATGGTGTTTTTGTTTTTACTTCCATAACTTCTTCTTGTTCATCTAATTGTTTTTTTACAAAATGTTGTTTTAAACTTATCTCTTTTTTATCAACAACACTTACATTTTCTCTTGAGCTATTCTTTTTATATGCATCTGAAACAATGTTGATTATTCGAGGTTTTTTACAGTTTTGTAATACATTACAATCATTTGTAATATAATTTGCTCTTGCACTTGCTAAAATTCTTCCATTCTGATTATCCATAATTCTAGCATTGATTAAAACTTTATTTTCAAATATAGTGTATGTTCCTACTAGAACATAATCACTTTGTACATCTTTATTAAGTAACTTTACATCTCGTGTAAGAAAATATTCTCCTTCTTTATTAATAGAAAGAGTCCCTTGCCCTCTAAAATCACTTACATGAAATCCTCGTATGAAGAGTTCATCAAAAAATCCCTCTGATAAAGTTCGTCCGAAATGAGTAGTTTTATCAAATTGGTGTAAATCAACAAAAGATGTGATAGCAATATCATTAATAGCTTCTTTTGATATTTTACTGCTTGAGAATAACCTATTTGCCAAATCTTGTATTGTTTTATCAATTGTTTGATGTGCTTGGGCTGTAGGTATAGCCAGCATAGGATCTACAACTTTTTTTTCATCTGCATATGCAGAACCAATAATGAAAACCATACTTAAGAATGATATAATTCCTTTTGTTATTTTGCTACTCATTGCATCTCCTTTAAATAACTTATGATAGAACTATACATTACCAATTCTTAATTCTAGATTAAATTATATCTTAAATAAAAATTAAATATTTAATTTAATTAAAATAAATTAACAAACAATTAACTAATTCAGATTGATTTAAATTTTAATCTGTTAAAATGCCATCATAAGTGGCGAATTCGTGACTTTATTTTAAACTTTAGGAGGAGATTGATGCAAGACAATGCACAACCAATTGAGTACGATTACTCGATAACAAAAGCTTTTACTTTTGCAACAATTTTGTTTGGTATTATTGGTATGACAGTAGGTGTTATACTAGCGTTCCAATTAGCATTTCCAAGCTTAAGTAATTTAGCTGGAGAATATGGTACTTTCAGTAGATTAAGACCTTTACACACAAATGGTGTAGCGTATGGATTTACTTTAAGTGGTATTTTTGCTTCTTGGTACTATATCGGGCAAAGAGTATTAAAGGTGTCTTTAAAAGAGTCACCATTTTTAATGGGTGTAGCAAAATTACATTTTGCTTTATATTTCATTACAATTCTTTTAGCTGTTGTAACACTAATTTCTGGTATTACTACATCAAAAGAGTATGCTGAATTAGAATGGCCAATAGATTTACTAGTTGTAGTTTGGTGGGTTTTATTCGGTATTTCAATTTTTGGATTAATTGGTATTAGAAGAGAGAGAACATTATATATCTCTTTATGGTACTTTATTGCATGTTTCGTTGCTGTTGCAATGTTATATTTATTTAACAACATGGAAGTTCCAACAATGTTATTCGCAAACGGTGCTCCAAGTAGTTGGATTCACTCTATATCTATGTATGCAGGTACAAATGATGCGCTAGTACAATGGTGGTTTGGACACAATGCTGTTGCATTCGTATTTACTACACCAATTATTGCGATGATTTATTACTTCTTACCAAAAGAATCTGGACAAAATGTTTATTCTTATAAACTTTCTATTCTTGCATTCTGGGGATTAATGTTTGTTTACTTATGGGCTGGTGGGCACCACTTAGTGTACTCTACTGTTCCTGATTGGATGCAAACTATGGGTTCTGTAATGTCAGTTGTACTTATTTTACCATCATGGGGTTCTGCTATTAATATGCTTTTAACTATGAAAGGTGAGTGGGGTCAATTACAATCATCTCCATTAATTAAATTTATGGTTATGGCTTCTACATTCTATATGTTATCAACAATAGAAGGTCCAATCCAAGCTATTAAATCTGTTAATGCTATTGCACACTTTACTGACTGGATTCCAGGACACGTACATGATGGTGTATTAGGATGGGTTGTATTTATGGTAATGGCAGCATTATTCCATATGGCGCCAAGAATGTACGGAAGAGAAATTTACTCTAAGTCATTAATGGAAACACAATTCTGGTTACAAACAACAGCTATTGTATTATACTTTACATCTATGTGGATTGCAGGTATTACACAAGGTATGATGTGGAGAGCATATGATGAATATGGTTCTTTATTATACTCATTTATTGATACAGTTACAGTACTTCACCCTTACTACACAATTAGAGCAGTTGGTGGATTATTATACTTAATTGGTTTCTTTATGTTTGCATACAATATGTATAAAACAGCTACTGCAGGTAGAATTCTTGATAAAGAACCTACAAATGCATCGCCTATGGGCGCTTAAGAGAAGGGGGTTATTATGTTTCATTGGTTAGAACAAAGACCGTTTTTCTTTACGGTAGTTTTATTTTTAACAGTTGCATTTGCAGGACTTGTTGAAGTTTTACCAGATTTTGCTAAAGCTTCTCAACCTTTAGTTAATACTAAACCATACTCTGTTTTAGAATTAGCTGGTAGACAAGTTTATATAAAAGATAGTTGTAATGCTTGTCATTCACAATTAATTAGACCATTTAAATCAGAAACTGATAGATATGGTATGTACTCACTATCTGGTGAATATGCTTATGATAGACCATTTTTATGGGGATCAAAAAGAACAGGTCCAGATTTACAAAGAGTTGGAAATTACAGAACAACAGATTGGCATGAAAACCATATGATGGCTCCTGCTGAAGTTGTTCCAGGTTCAATCATGCCTGCGTATCCTCATATGTTTACAAATAAAGCAGATGTTGCTACAGCGTATGCAAATGCTAATACACAAAAACATGTATTTAGTGTTCCATATGATAAAGAAGGTATGCCAAAATTAGGTTCATGGGATGAAGCAAAAGCTGCTGCATTAGAAGATGCAAAAGTTATTGCTGCTGATATGAAAAACCAAAGCGTAAAAGATGCAGTTGCAGCTGGTGAGATTCCAGAAATAGTTGCATTAATTGCATATTTAAATTCTCTAAAATAAAGGTCACATATGGAATACGAAACACTATTGACAATACAAGGATATGCAAAATTTGCACTACTTGCACTTGTTTGTATCGTATTCTATAGTTATGCATTTTCTATCTACAAAAGAAACAGAAAAGGTGATAAAAATTACCGAGATTTTGAAAAATATTCAAATCTTGTTTTAGATGATAGTATAGAATCTAAGCCTTTAGAAGAGAGAAAAAAAACAGAGGATAAAAAAGACAACAAATAGTTGTATTTTTTAGACTAATTTAAAAAATTAAAAGGAGATTGCTAATATGAAATCTATGGTAATAGGTGGGATTATTCTTATCATAGCACTTATGACAGGAACTTACTTCATGGCAGGTGACTCATTCGCGCTAGGTGAAGATTATATCAACGACCTTACAATGCTTGGTGGAGTTGCAATTATTGGTATTACAGTATTTGTTGCACTGAAGTATGTAAATCAAATTAAAAATGATACAGCAACTGGTGAGTTAGCTGAGGAAAAATGGGATGGTATTGGTGAATACAAAAATAACATTCCAGTAGGTTGGGGAATGCTATTTATTGCAACTTTAGTTTGGCAATTATGGTATTTCTTTGTAGGATATCCTACAAGTCAATTTTCACAAATTGGTCAGTACAATGAAGAGACATTAGAGTACAATGCAAAATTTGAATCAAAATGGGCAAATATTACAGAGCAAGAGCTTGCTGGTATGGGTCAATCTGTATTCTTAGTACAATGTGCTCCTTGTCATGGTGTTGATGGTGAAGGTATTCAAGGTAAAGCTCATAACTTAACTAAAAGAATTAGTGTTGAGCAAGTTAAAGATGTTATTACTAAAGGTTCAGCAGCTTTAGGTGCAAATCCAGCAGGTAACTTAGGTTATGGTATGGGTGTTATGCCAGCTAAAGAAGCTTTAATTAATGTTAATACAGGTATGCCTATTTCTGATTCAGAAATAGAAGCTGTTTCTAACTTTGTTGCAAATGGTATGAAAGGTGCAGGTGCTGGTGCAGATATTTTTGCAGGTGTTTGTGCTTCATGTCATGGAATGGATGGTAAAGGAATGGATGGTATGTCACCAAACCTTACTCAATATGATAATACTTTAGTTATCAATGTGTTAAAACATGGTAAAAAAGGTATGATAGGTACAATGCCAAGTTTTGAAGGAAGATTAACTGAAACTCAAGATAAAGCAGTTGCTACTTATTTAAGAAGTATAGGAGAATAGTATGGCAGGAAATACACAAATGAATGACTCTGAAAGAGGTTTATTTAGTTTAGTACATGGTATTACAGGTATGTTAATAGCTACTGTTTTATTATTGTCTATTCTTGGTACATTAACTTTCTTTGCAATAACAACTCAGCAAGCAAATGCCGAAAACTTTTATGAGATTAATCAAGACTTAAATGCATTAAAAATGAATAGTCCTGAAAATCATAAAATGTGGAAAAATAAAGGAGAATAGAGATGGATAAAGTAATTGGAATTTTATTAGCTATAACAGCTGTTGTAACTATTATGTTATCATTTTTAGATTCTTCAAGAGTGTTTGTAGGTTAATATTTAAAAATATTGAAAATAAAAAAGGGGAAGATTTAGATATCTTCCCCTTTTTTTATGGAATTAAAAAAACAAATAGTTGAATACTCTTTAAAAGTATTTATACTATTATATTAAACTAATTAAATCATTTGTTGTAACTTCTTTCTTTTCTATAGGATAAATACCTTTGGAGATTAAACTATTTTTTAATCCTTCTCCAATTTTTGAGCTTATAAAAAAATTAACATTGTTTTCCATAAATAAGTTTGGTAATACTATTGCAGGTTTTTGATCATCTTGATTGACTGGATTGTTCATTGTTTTTATAAGAGTGACTTTATCATTTTCACAATTGAAATATAAAATAAGTTTTTCATTTGGGGATATATTAGTTAATAGACTTTGACTATCACTGCAAATAGCTACAATATAATTGTTTTTACTATCTTGGATATCAATTTTATGTCCACTAATAAGTCCATTGGCCAATTTTTGTCTAGCATTTTTGATAATTCTTGTAAATGTTGTTCTTGATACTTCCATTTTTTTTGCAGCATCTTCTTGATATAAACCTAAAACATCCATTAAATGTATAGCTTCAATCTCTTCATGTAAAATATGTGTAATGCCAGTGTACTCTTTTGCTTCGGGTATATAACTTTTCACAAAGGGTTTGAAGTTTAGTGTTCTTTTATTTTTTAATCTTGCCATAATATTTCCTTTAATATAAAAATTTTAGCTAAATTTTATTTAATAAAACTTGACATATGTGCAAAATGGTTGTATCATTATGACATATGTTCATAATTAAGGATTTAAGTTGGTAAATATGAGAAATATTTTAGAGTTTTATATTGATGGTTTTAAAAATATGAAAGTTGGAAAAACATTATGGAAAATAATCATTATAAAACTTGCAGTTATTTTATTATTTCTTAATATATTTATTCACGATAAATCAATAAAAACGGAATATAAAACAGATGAAGCAAAGAGTAACTTTGTTTATGAAAATTTGAAAGGAAAATAGATGGAAGAACATTTAGTTGATTGGAGTAGGGCACAGTTTGCTTTAACTGCAATGTATCATTGGATTTTTGTACCCTTAACATTAGGGCTAGGTTTTATTGTAGCGATTATGGAAACTATTTATGTGAAAACAAATAGTGAGTTTTGGAAAAACACTACAAAGTTTTGGATGACATTATTTGCAATAAATTTTGCAATAGGTGTAGCTACTGGAATTATAATGGAATTTGAATTTGGTACAAACTGGGCAAATTATAGTTGGTTTGTGGGAGATATTTTTGGTGCACCACTTGCTATTGAGGGTATTTTAGCTTTTTTTATGGAAAGCACATTTTTTGCTGTTATGTTTTTTGGTTGGGAAAAAGTTGGAAAAAAATTCCATCTACTTTCAACTTGGCTAGTAGCAATAGGTTCAAACCTTTCTGCTCTTTGGATACTTGTTGCTAATGGCTGGATGCAGTATCCTGTTGGGATGGAGTTTAATCCAGATACAGTTAGAAATGAGATGATGAATTTTTGGGATGTAATTTTAAGTCCAGTTGCAGTGAGTAAGTTTTTACATACCATTGGAAGTGGGTATGTTTTGGCATCTTTATTTGTAGTTGGAGTATCTGCTTGGTACTTACTCAAAGGTAGAGATACAATCTTTGCAAAAAAGTCAATGATTATAGGAGCAACTTTTGGTTTAATTACAAGTTTATTTTTAATACTAAGTGGAGATGAGTCAGCACATCAAGTTGCCTTGAAACAGCCTGTAAAATTAGCTGCAATGGAAGGATTATATGAAGGAAAAGAAAGTGCAGGAATAGTTGCATTAGGAATTTTAAATAATAAAAAAACACTAACTAATGACGAAGAAACTTATAAATTTGAAGTAGAAATTCCATATGCATTAGCACTCTTAGGATATCACGATACAACAGCATATGTTCCTGGTTTAAAAGATTTAGTTTATGGAAATACAACAAGAGGAATAGTAAGTGCCAAAGACAAGATAGAGAAAGGAAAATTGGCTATTAAAGCACTTGAAGAATATAAAGAAGCTAAAAAAGCAAATGATATGGTAAAAGCTATAGAAGCTAAAAATATATTAGAGACAAATATGAAATATTTTGGATATGGGTATTTACAATCACCAGAAGATGTAATACCACCTGTGGCTATTACATTTTATTCTTTTCATATAATGGTTCTCCTTGGCGGTTGGTTCACTCTACTTTTTGCATTGATTTTATATTTAAGTTTAAAAAAAGATGTAAGTGATTATAGATTATTATTAAAAAGTGCCGTTTTTAGTATCCCTTTGGGATATATTGCAAGTGAAGCTGGATGGGTTGTTGCAGAAGTCGGAAGACAACCTTGGGCGATACAAGATTTGATGCCTGTGGGGATTGCTGCAACTAAAATAGCAACAACAAATGTAATGATTAGTTTCTATATGTTTGCCACATTATTTACAATTTTATTGATTGCTGAGATTAAAATTATGACAAAGCAAATCAAAATCGGTCCGGAAGGGGGACACTAGAATGGGATTTGAATCTTTAGAACTTATAACACTACAACAATATTGGTGGATCATCATATCACTTTTGGGTGGATTATTTGTGTTTATTATGTTTGTTCAAGGTGGGCAAACGTTGATTGATACTCTAAGTGAAAATGAAACTGAAAAAACGATGCTTATAAATAGTATTGGAAGAAAATGGGAACTTGGATTTACCACTTTAGTTCTTTTTGGAGGGGCATTATTTGCTGCTTTTCCATTATTTTATGCTACTAGTTTTGGTGGTGCTTATTGGGTATGGTTGGCTATTTTATTTTGTTTTATTATTCAAGCTGTAAGTTATGAGTATAGAACAAAACCAAATAACTTTTTAGGGAAAAGGACTTATGAGATATTTTTAAAAATCAATGGAAATATCGGGACATTTTTATTAGGTGTTGCAATAAGTACTTTTTTTAGTGGAAGTGAATTTGTTTTAACTTCTAATAATTTTGTTTTATGGCAAAATGATTTAAGAGGTTTAGAAGCACTTTTAAATCCATATAATTATCTTCTTGGATTTGCTTTAGTATTCTTAGCAAAAATAAGTGGCGCATTATATTTTATGAACAATATTGATTCTAAACCAATAGTTGATAAAGCAGTTGAATCTATTAAATACAATATGATGCTATTTTTATTCTTTTTCTTGGGATTTCTAGCTTGGATATTACTCAAAGATGGCTATGCTTATGATTCTAATGGAGTAGTCTTTATACAACCGTATAAATATTTTATAAATTTCCTTGAGTTACCAATTGTTATTTCAATGTTTTTAGCAGGAGTTTTGATGGTTCTTGGTGCTGTATTTACAGCAATCACTTTTAGAAAAACTTGTTGTATTAAAACAGGAGGTGTAGGAATTGTACTAACTGTAATGGCATTGTTACTGAATGTTGGATTGAATGGTACATCTTATTATCCCTCAACAACAGATTTACAAAGTAGTTTAACTATAGTAAATAGTTCAGGAAGTCACTATACCCTTATGGTGATGTCATATGTGTCATTGATGGTACCTTTTGTATTAGCCTATATTGCATATGCTTGGTATAGTATGGATAAAGTAAAAATCACAAAAGAAGAGATTGAAGCACCAGATGCTCACAATTATTAAGGAGTAATAATGGAATATATGTATGAATTAGCGTGGTTGACATTATGGCCAGTTGTAATATATTTAAGCTTGAAATTAAGTATGAGAAATGTTTTGAAATTTGAAAAGGATAATAAATGATAGCGATACCTGTAAAAACAAATAAAGAAAATCCAGCAGTAACAACACTTTTTGGTAAAGCAAAATGGTTTGCAATTGTAGATGGAGATAAGATAACTATAGAAAAAAATGAGACAGAAAGTGGACGAGCTGTCGTTGATAGTTTTGTAGCAAGAGGGATAGATAAAGTAATATTTCGTCATATGGGTGGTAATCCTTTTATGTTACTCCAAAAAGGAAACGTAGAATGTTATCATGCAGGAGAAGAGAGAATTTTACTGCAAGAAGTTCTTGAAAAGTTCAAAAATGGACAATTAATAAAAGTAGATGGAACAAATATGGCTCAGTTTGTAGAACAAGGCAATATGCATAATGGTGGAGGTCATAAAGAACATGATCACGATCACAATCATGACCATCACCATCATCATTAATCAAAAAAAGGAGAATAATTATGAGAATAATATTACCAACAAATGAAGCAGATGGATTGTTATCAAAAAGAGGTGCACACTTTGGAAAAGCAAATTTTTACACTATCGTAACAATAGAAAATGAAGAAGTAATTGATGTTGAAGTTGTGAAAAATCCAGGACATGATCAAAATGGTTGTGGAGATGCAATATCAAATATTATGTCATTAACACCAGATGCACTAATAGTAAGTGGAATAGGTGGTTCTCCTGCAAAAGGATTTCATAATGCAGGATTAAGTGTATATTTTGATAAAGATTCAAAAACAGTTCATGACTCTTGCAAGAGCTTTTTGGCAAATAAATTAGAAATAATTGGTGCAAAAGGGACTTGCAGTAGCCACTAAATAAGTGGATATACAATGATTATTGTATATAATCTTTACTATGAATCAAATAGACCCAAATCACTGTGTAGGTAATAGTGTTGAAATTTTAGATAATAATGTAACTTTTAAGTATAGTTTTTTTCAAAAATTTATCGTAAAAGTTGCATCATTTTATATGAAAAGAAAAACGAAAAAGTTCTTAGATTTTCAATATACAACACAAAAAATTATTCCTCCAAAACCAGAGAAAAATAAAAATTATTTATTGTATTTACATATTCCTTTTTGTAAAACTTTATGTCCTTATTGTTCTTTTCATAAGTTTAAATTTCAAGAAGAACAAGCTAGAGAATATTTTTACTATTTACGAAAAGAGATGGAAATCATTCAATCTTTGGGATATGATTTTGTGTCATTATACATAGGTGGTGGAACTACTACAATATTGCCAGATGAATTAGTAAAAACCATAGACTATGCAAAAGAGCTTTTTAGTATCAAAGATGTTTCTTGTGAAGGTGATCCTTTAATAGATGAAAAGTTAGTTACATTATTATCAAAAAAAGTGGATAGATTATCTGTAGGAATTCAAACAACAAATGATGAGATGCTTAAAAAAATAAAACGATATAAAAAATTTGGATCATCAAAAATGCAATTAGAAAATGTCTCTAAAGCAATAGGACAATTTCCAATTGTAAATCTTGATTTTATTTTTAATCTTCCTAGTCAAACAGAAGAGATTTTACAAAATGATTTAAAAATGATTTTAAAAATGAATTCAGAACAAATATCTTTTTATCCTTTGATGTATTCTCCTTCTGTAAAAAAAAGAATTGAAAAAAATTTAGGAAAATTGGATACTGATAATGAGGCAAAATTTTATAATATGATTGTAGATACTTTAAAAGAAAAATACAATCAAATCTCATCTTGGACTTTTGCAAAAAAAGATATTCATACTTTTGATGAATATGTAGTAGAATATAATGAATATATAGGCTTAGGTTCAGGTTCTTTTAGCTTTATAAAAGACACTTTGTATATCAATACTTTCTCCTTAGAAAAATATAAAGAAAAAATCATACAAGGGGAACTTTCCCAGGAAAGATTTAAAAAATACAAAAACACAGATATTTTAAAATATCAACTGATGTTAGATTTATTTTCAAATAACATTAATCTTGAAAAATACAAAAAACATAAATTTTTATTTTTACTCTTAAAATATTTTGGAATACTGGAAAAAGATTATTCTAAAACTACGCCATTTGGGAAATATTTACTTTTGATACTAATGAAAGAGTTTTATATAGGGATGGATTATGTACGAGAAATTTCAAGACAAAGGTTAAAATAACCGATGGAATATTTACTTTATTTTGTACTTACTGTAATTCTCTCAACAATATTTGCAATTGCAGGAGTAGGTTCTGCAATTGCATTGGTTCCAACATTAAATTTTGCTGGACTCTCTTTTGATATCTCTCGTGCTAGCGGTTTATTTGTAAACTTTGTGACAACTGTTACAACAAGTTATTTGAATTTTAAAAAAAAGCTTTTTGATAAAGAGTTTATTTTACCATTGGTTATAAGTTCTATAATATTTGCCTATGTTGGTGCAAAAATCTCATTAAGTATTGATGCTGAAATTGTTAAAAATGTATTTGCAACAACACTTGTTTTTATAGCAACTTTGATGATATTTGGTACAAGTTCAAATAATGTAGAAAAACAAACAAATAAAATAATACTTTATGTGGTGGGTTCAATTGGGGGATTTTTTTCAGGATTTTTAGGAGTTGGAGGTGGGTCAATCATTTCTCCTATTCTGATACTATGTGGATATGATGCAAAAAAGATAGCTATTAGTATATCTTTTGTGATACCATTTTCTTCATTGGTAGCATTTACAAGTTATGCAACAGTGATAGATATAGACTATTTATTGCTTTTGGTAGTTGGATTGGGTGCATATATTGGCGGTATAGTTGGGAACTATATTTTATACTTTAAAGTATCATCAAAAACTATAAAAAAAATACTAGGTATTGTATTGTATCTTTTATCTTTCAAGATATTGTTTTTTAGTTAAAATGTGAGCTTATAATATATATTATTCATTATAATTTAAGTACAATATGGTAGCATACAACATTAGTTTATACAAAGGAAGATAGGTGAAAATTAGATTACTTTTTTTAGTTACATTGTTTCTAACAACATTAGTAGCAAATCAAAATCCATATATTATAACGCACGATGATCTTATTGATCAAAGAGCACAAGATAAGATATTAGAAATTGGAAATGAAGCAAAACAAAAGCTTGGAATAAATTTATATATTGATGTTAAAGAAAATAACGGTATTGATAGAAAGATTGAGAGAAAACAAAGACTAGAGATGATGAAAAATATTGAGGCAAATTTAGTTAAAGATTTGCCTCAACCATATGCTGTTTTAACTATCGCAGTTGAACAAACATATGCAAGTATTTTAATGTCAGATGATCTAAAAACAATAATAGATAAAGATGATATTTTAGATGGTTATGTTATCCCTCTTTTGGCTTCTAAAGATAAGAATACACTTTTTGCAAAAACTAGTGCTGCTTGTTTAAATGGTTTTGCGCAAATGGCAGATAGCGTAGCAAAAGCAAAAAATATAAAACTTGATTCTAGTATAGGAAGTGAAGGAAAAGTTGCAAGTACAATTTGGAAAATGTTTATGTATACGTTAGTTCTAGGTGGAATTATTTTATATGCAATTATTGTTATGCGTGAACGAAAATATAGAAAAGAGGCACAAAAATAATGGTAAAAGAAGATAAACGATTTATGAGAAAAGAGTATGTTTATGCTCTTTTTACTTTGAAATTTTTATTGGGGCTTGCTTTAATATACTGGACAGTAGCAACAACTATGAAATCAGATGTTGGAAAAGATGCAGATAATGCTTTTTTAACTACCTATCATGAAGTTGATAAAAATTATAATGATATGGTTAAATCAAATCATTTATTTGCCAATAAATACAATGTAAAATTTGTATTTAATGAACAAGAAATCGTAGGTCTTTCTCTTGAAGATGTTTTTTTAGCACAACGTTCTATTCAAGCGAGGAAAGAAAGAAAAGATATGATTAATGTTGGAGAGAATAAATTCACAATATTAGTACAAGACAAAGATGGAAAAGAGATTACTAATAAAACTGTTCATCTAGTAGTAACAAAAAATACTACACATGCAGAAGATGTAAAATTAGAATTTCAAAATGAAGATACAAAAGAGTTCAAAATCAATTCTATAGGATACTGGAATATTACAGGAACTATAGATATTCAAGGTGAAAAAGGGTTCTTTTATATAAAAACAAATGCTAAAAAAGAGTCTTAAAAACTCTCTTGTAGTTTTTCCTACATCAAGAGCTATTAGGTATCACCTTAGCTCTTTAAAAAATCAAAATCAACTTTTAAATAAAAATATTGCAATAGGGGAGTTTTTCTCTTTAGTAACACTTGAAAAAGAGAATAAAAATTTTTGTGATAAAAATCTTAAAATACTTTATCTCAAAGAAGCTATTAGTTCTATGGATATAGAAGCTTTAGGTTTTAGTGGAGATTTTAGTACTTTTTTAAAACAAAGTGATTATATTTTTCGGTTTTTTACTGAAACGGCAAATGAGTATATTGATTTTGATACTTTACTAGAGTTTGATACTTATGCTTTATATAGTGACCATATTGAGATACTAAAAACTATTCACAAAAACTATGTGGAGATATTAGAAAAAAATGGTTATACAGATACAATTTTATTGCCACAAAATTATCAGTTAAATCTTGACTATATAGAGCAGTTTGAAACTATTACAATTAATCTTGAGGGATATTTATCCTCTTTTGAATTTACAATTATAAGTGAAATTTCAAAAGTGTGTCAAATCTATATCAATATCACTTTTAATCAATACAATCAAAAAAACAAAGAGCTGTTTGGTGCGTTAAAAAATGATTTAGAAATAGATTATAGTTATAAGATAGATTTAACAAATATGAAAATAGTAAAAGCCAAAGAGATAATAAAACAGAAACAAAATATAGTAATATCCCCACTTTCTAGTAGTTTAGAGCAGATTGCATTTATAAAATATCATATTATCCAAATGGTACAAAATGGAATTGAGCCTGAAAAAATTGCTGTTATTATCCCAAATGAACAGTTTGCATCTTCTCTTGAACTTTTTGATGAAGAGCACTATTTTAACTTTGCTATGGGAAGAGGAATAAATGAGAGAAAAATAGTAAAAGTATTGCGAATAATCAACAAAATATTGATAGATTTTGAACCAAAAGATTTAGAAAAGTTTAATTTTTTGCAGATAAAAGAGGAAGATTTCGTAACTATTTTTCGAGATAATTGGAATAAAGTTTTTACAAAAGAGATTTTTGAACAAGTGATGCAGTATCTTTTTTCTTTTGAGGAAGATGAAGAGGTTTTAGAAAAACTAGAGTATTTAAAAATATCATTGGATATTTTACTTTTTACTAATATAGGGGCAAATAGCTTACATCTAAAAACAAAAGAGTTTATTAAACTTCTTTCGAATGAATTATCAAATATAACAATTGATGATGTAAGTGGTGGAAAAATCACAGTTTTAGGGATACTTGAAACAAGAGCAGTTGAGTTCGATGGAGTTATCGTCTGTGATTTTAATGATGATAAAATCCCAAAACTCAGTATCAAAGATAAATTTATCTCAACAAAAATAAAAGAACTTTCAGGTCTTCCAACTATTACTGATAGGGAAAATCTCCAAAGATATTATTACAAAAGAGTTTTTGATAAAGCACAACAGATAGCTATTTGTTTTATAGATGATGAGCAAAGTGTGATGAGTAGATTTATAGTGCAACTTTTTGAAAACTACAAAGAGTATTTAGTAAAAAAAGAGTATAAAACTATTCTTTATACACCAAAACAATTGCAACACTTTAGTAGTGATATTATCCTTGATATAGATTTATCAAAAGAGAGTTGGTCAGCTACAAGTTTGAAGTCATATCTTACTTGTAAAAGACAATATTACTTTAACTATATTGCAAAAATAAAAGAGCATACAATCAGTATAAAACCACAAAACTTTGAAGTGGGAAGTATCATCCATAATTGTCTTGAAGAGGCTGTAAAAAACAACAACTTAACAAACGAGTTTATCCATAACTATCTAGTAACTTTTCAAAAATCAAATCCATATCTTGTATTAGAACTTGAACTTTGGAAGAAAAAACTTGAAAGATTAGTAGAGTTTGAAAAAGTAAGAGTTGCAAATGGGATTAAGATAAAGAGTGTTGAACAGCCATTTCACTTAAGTTATAATGGCATTTCAATCAAAGGAAAAATTGATAGAATAGATAAACATAGTGATGGAACTTTTGAGATACTTGATTATAAAACATCTTCCAGTTTAAAAATAGATACACCAAAAACTTACGAAGAATCAACAGACTTTCAACTAGAGTTTTACTACTTAAGTCAAAGAGATAAGATGATAAAAAGTGTTGGGTATTATGACTTAAATGATAGTTCCATAAAAAGTGAAGTTATGTTAAATGAAAAGTTAGAATACCTTGATATGCATCTTCAAAGATTAAAAACTACAAGTGTAAATTTTGAATGTACTGATAAGATTTCAAATTGCCAGTTTTGCAGCTATGCCACAATATGTCAAAGAGATTAATTGGTAAACATTTTGTTATAATGAAGAGATTTTTAAAAATATAAAAAGGAATGAATATGAAAAAAGTAATATTAGTTTTATTAGCAGGAATTGTGTTCTTAGGTTGTACAAAAAAGTTTGAATCAAATCTCAAACCTTATGTAACACTCAATCAAAATGAAAAACAAAATACAAAAATAAATTTTTTAGGTGTAGAAGATCAAAGGGTTAATCAAATGGTCTCTACAGTTTTAGATGAGGGTGTTGTAGTTGAACAGTACAATGTAAGCAACAATCTAAAAATTTGGTATAGAGAAGCTTTTATTCGAGAGTTGAAAACTACAGATATGTATGAACAAAACGGTGCTATGTACAATGTCGAAGTAAATATAAAAAAAATAGAAGCAACATATAAAAAAGATAAATTAGATAAAAAAAATATGCAAGTTTCAATCGCTTTAGAGTTAGTTATAAAACAAGGAAATACAACAAAAACTTCAAATATAAATATTCATCAAACTGCTTATAAGATGATGGTTTCAGATGCTAGTGATTTTGAAAATATATTAAATGAAGCAATCAGAGATTCTGTTTCTAAAACAGTTGCAATATTGATTAAAAAAGTGAATAATTTATAATATATGAAACCATTTTTAGCCCTTAAAGCCAGTGCAGGAAGTGGAAAAACATTTGCATTAACCGTGCGATATATTTCACTTCTACTACTAGAAGCAAAACCAAATGAGATATTAACTCTTACTTTTACAAATAAAGCAGCAGCTCAGATGAGTCAGCGGATTTATGACACACTTTTAAACCTTGGAAATGATGAGGCTATCTTAAGTGCCATTATAAAAGAGACAAGTTTATCAAAACAAGAGATTATAAATAAGAAACAATTTTTAGTAGAAAAATTTATCTCAAGTGAGTTAGCAATCTATACAATAGATAAATTTATCAATAAAATCTTACGAGAGTTTAGTGGATATATAGGGATAAATGATGATTTTGATATTAAGTTTGATGATGAGGAGCTTTTACTTTATAAGTTTTTAATTTCACTTGATGAGAGTCAGTTTGAATCACTTATTGCTTTTGCACATCTAGAAAATAAAAAACTTAACTCCATAGTGGAGCTTTTTAAACTCCTTGAAGAGAAAAATGAAAAAAATGAGATAGTAGAGTATCCAAAAGGAAGTTACGAAGCTGTAAAAATTGCGATTTTAGAAGATGCAAATATCATCAAAGAGTTTGTAGAGAAAAGTAATCTCTCCCAGTCTGCTTTTAATGCAGTTGATTTTAAAACTGTCGAAGAGCTTTTAGAGAAAGGAAAAACTTGGCTTACAAAAGAGAGTCTGAGTGAATTTAGCTATTTTAAAAAAGCAAAACCTCCTGTAGAGCTTGATGAGAATTTAGCTAAATTACAACAAAACATCACTTTATACTATCAAATACAAGAGAGTTATACTTTAAAAAATCTTTTTAAAATATTTGATGATTTTAAAAGTTTTAGAGATAAGTATAATCGTCAGCGAAACTCTTTGGAGTTTAGTGATATTACAAATATTGTCTATCAACTTCTTGAAAATCATATAGAGAAAGATTTTTTATATTTTCGACTTGATACAAAATACAACCATATCTTAATAGATGAGTTTCAAGATACCTCTACTTTACAATTTAAGATTTTGTTTCATCTTATTGATGAGATAATCTCTGGAAATCCAGAAGTTTTTAAAACATTTTTTTATGTGGGGGATATAAAACAATCTATCTATCGATTTAGAGGTGGAACAAAAGAGCTTTTTGATTATGTCTCAAGCATATTTCATCCTCTTTTAGAAGTAGAGTTGCTTGATACAAATTATAGAAGTAGTAATCATGTTGTAAATTTTGTAAACACCACTTTTAACAATCTAGCAAACTATGAGTATGATGCACAAAAAGTAAACTCTCAAATCGATGGATATGTAGAAGTGTGTAGTGTAAGTGATGAGAAAGAACTGTTTTATGATGAGGTAGAAAAAAAAGTTGATGAGCTTTTAATTGCAGGAGTACAACCAAATAATATAGCAATCTTAACCTATACAAATGCAGATGTATTAGCAATCTATGAGTATCTTAAACTTAAGAAACCAACACTAGATGTAGTTACCGAGATGACCTCAAAACTCATCAATCAAAATAATGTAAAAACTGTAATCAACGCAGTGAAATATCTCTATTTCAAAGAAAATATTTATAAAGTAAATTTCAATAGTTTGGTAGGAAGAGAATATTTTGAAAAGTTTAATTTCACGGTTGATTTAGAAACTACAGATTTAGTAACAATAGTCAAAAAACTAAGCTATCACTTTGGGATAGTTGATGAAAATGTGATACGACTCATCGAACTCTCAAAGGGATATGAGAGTATCACAGACTTTGTGTATGATATAGACAAAGATGATACAGCAATGGTATCTCAAAATAAAAATGGTCTAACTATTTTAACTATATTCAAATCAAAAGGGCTAGAGTTTGATACAGTAATAGTATGTGATAGAGTAACAAAAAAAGTGCCAAATAGAAGTTCACTACTGTTTGAATACAATGATATAGAGCTGCAAAAAATTTATTACAAAAGAGCCAATAGGGAAAACTTCGATAGGTTTTATGAAGAAGCTACCCAAAAAGAGAAGAAACTTGTAGTTGCCGATGAACTCAATATCTTATATGTAGCACTTACACGGGCAAAAAACAATATGATTGTCTTGAAAAAAGAGAAAAGCAGTGTCTATGAGTATTTGGGAGATTTTCAAACACAAACTTTAGGTACTCTTTTTATTGCACCACAAAAAGCAATTTATAAAGAGGAAACTGCACAAATCTCCTATATTCCTCAAAACTTTGGTTATCAAGAGAAAGAGAAAGCAACTTTAGAGGATAAAGACAATATAAAAGCGAGATATTTTGGAATTGCAACTCACTATTGTTTGGAGATGATGAAAAACTTTGATGAGACAAGTTTAGAAAAGGCGATTCTTTTAACGCAAAATAAATTTATCAATTTATTGACAAAAGAGCAATTTAATGATATTTTTTCACGAATCAAACTTCTTATTACAAATGAGAAGTTTCAACATATCGTAAACAATAGTAATTTTACTAAAGAACAGTCATTAATGTTTGAAAATGAACATAAGATTATAGATCTGCTTGTACAAAAAGAGGATAGTTTTGTAGTAGTTGATTATAAAACAACACTTGGACAAAGTTATACACATATAGAACAGGTGCAAAAATATGTTGAGGCTATCAAAGATATTGTAAAATGTGAAGATGTAAGAGGCTTTGTAGTCTATCTTCAAAAAGAGAATATAGAATTATTAGAGGTGAAATATGAATAAAAGTTTAGCAACAAATGGTGTTGCATTTTTAGTAGTAATAGTTGGTTTTTTTATAAATAGTAGTGTTGTATTAACAGTTGGACTTTTTGCTTTAAGTGGTGCTGTTACAAATTGGTTGGCTGTACATATGTTATTTGAAAAAGTGCCATTTTTATATGGAAGTGGTGTGGTTGAGAATAGATTTGAAGAGTTTAAAAGTTCTATTCACGCTCTTATTATGGAGCAGTTTTTTACAAAAGAAAATCTTAATAAGTTTTTTCAAAGTGAATTAAGTAGCGATGATAAAAAGTTTGATTTTACAAATTTAATAAATAGCACAGACTTTTCTATAGCATTTGAGAGCCTAAAAAGTGCCGTTATGGAGTCAAGTTTTGGTGGAATGCTTGGGATGTTTGGTGGAGAGAAAGCTTTAGAGCCACTTAAAGAGCCATTTGAAATCAAGATGAAAAAAGCTATCAATGAGATAGTCCATACAGATACTTTTCAAACTACATTGCAAAAAAGTTTATCAAATCAAAATATTACTGATGATTTATCAAAAAAAATTGATACAGTAGTAACTGCTAGACTTGATGAACTCAATCCAAAAATGGTAAAAGAGTTAGTACAACATATTATAAAAGAACATCTTGGATGGCTTGTGGTTTGGGGTGGAGTTTTTGGTGGAGCTATTGGACTATTGAGTGCACTAGTGATTTAAAAAAATAGTAAGAAGATAGATGAATAAAATATTTAACCATATAAAAAACAACAAAGATACACAACTTTTAATTGTAGCGGATGAAAAACAAGCAAATATAGCACGAGATTGTGCCTCATTTTTAGGAAAAACTCCTTTTGTGTTAAGTGATTTGCGAGCAAATTTTGGGGATGATTTACTTTCGTTTTCTGATGAGATTAAAGAGTTAACAGCAACGCTTCAGGAGTATCATAAGTATAAAAAACAAGATAAAATTCTTATCTCTCCACTTCGTACTATATCTTATCCACTTCCAAATGAGAATTGTTTTGATAGTTTAACTTTAGAGTTTGGGGAGACTATTGATTTAGATGAGTTAAAGGAGAAGCTTTATAATTGGGGATACTACTTTGTTGATATTGTATCTGAAGCTGGTGAAGTTTCTATAAGGGGAGATATTATTGATATTTGTCCACCCCATGAGGAATATGGATATAGGGTGAGTTTATTTGATACTGAGATTGAGAGTATTCGAAAATTTGATGTGGAAAATCAAAAGTCATTTAAAGAGGAGTTGGAAAACTTTACACTCTCTGCTTCATTTTTAGCTTTAGATGAACAAAAATTAGCAGTTCTAAATGAGAAAATAGAAAATAGCAATATTGATGTATTTCAAAAAGATATACACTCACTTGGATTTTGGTTTTTAGATGATGATGCCACTTATTATACCCAGAAATTAAAAAGTGTTATTACAAAAGAGGCACTTTCTGAGATAGAAGAAGCATATATTTTTGAAGAAAAAAGGGTAGAGAAAGAAAAACTACTTACTCTTCCAGCTTTAAATGAAGATGATACTTATAAAAAAATTGATGTGGTAAATATCAAAGAGTTTTTACAATTTCATGCTGGAAAAAAAGTTACTATTATCTCTTCAACTGAAGGAAAAATTCGTTCACATGAATTAGATATAACTGATAAAAATATCACTTACAAAATAGATTATCAGGTAATAAATCTAGTAAGTGATGATGAGGTTATTATCTCTCTTAACAAAGAGGTTAAAAAGAAACGGAAAAAGAAACCAAAAATCGTTCTTGATGAGTTACAAAAAGATGATTTTGTGGTACATGAGATTCATGGAATTGGTCAGTTTAAAGGGATTGAGCCAGTTACTGTTATGGGTGCAAAGAGAGATTTTGTGATAGTACAGTATGCTGGGGATGATAGACTTTTAATACCAGTTGAGAATATTGGGATTATTGATAGATATTTGGCTGATAGTGGAAGTATTGCAGTTGTTGATAAGCTTGGAAAAGGAAGTTTTGCGAAGCTTAAATCAAAAGTAAAAGAGAGACTTTTTGCCATAGCTGGAGATATTATAGCACTTGCAGCGAAACGAGAGCTTACAAAAGGGATCTATATAGATACTTCAAAAGAGGAGATACAACTTCTTCAATCTCAAGCTGGGTTTGAATACACAAAAGATCAAAATAGAAGTATCAAAGAGTTTTTAGCTGATATTTCTAGTGGTTTGGTTATGGATAGACTTTTAAGTGGAGATGTTGGATTTGGGAAAACAGAAGTTGCTTTAAATGGTATATTGGCAACTATACTTAATGGATATCAAGCATTGTTTGTTTGTCCTACAACACTTCTTGCAAGCCAACATTTTGAGGGGATTAAAAAAAGACTGGAACCATTTGGTATAAAAGTGGCTAAACTTGATGGAAGAACTGTAGGGAAAGATAGAAATGCTATCAAACAATCACTTGAAAGTGGAAAGATAGATTTAGTTGTGGGAACCCATGCGCTTCTTGGAGTTAAAACACACAATTTAGGTCTTGTAGTAATAGATGAAGAGCATAAGTTTGGTGTAAAACAAAAAGAGAAATTAAAAGAGCTTAGAAGTGATGTACATATCTTCTCAATGAGTGCTACACCAATACCAAGAACACTGAATCTTGCTTTATCAAAAGTAAAAGGGATGAGTAGTTTACTAACTCCTCCAAGTGAAAGACTTGGGGTGCGAAGTTTTGTAAAAGAGTATGATGAGAAACTTATCAAAGAGATAATCTTGCGAGAAAAAAGACGTGGTGGACAACTTTTTTATATTTATAATAATATTGCTACAATTGAGACTAAAAAAGCTGATTTATTACAAATAATACCAAATCTTAAAATTGCTGTGATGCATTCACAAATCACACCAAAACAAAGTGAAGAGACTATTGAAGCCTTTGCAGCTGGAGAGATTGATATACTTCTTGCAACAAGTATAGTAGAATCAGGACTTCACTTGCCAAATGCAAATAGTATGATAATAGATGGTGCAGATAGATTTGGAATTGCAGATCTCCATCAGCTAAGAGGTCGTGTTGGAAGAAGTGATAAAGAGGGATATTGTTACTTTTTGGTTGAGGATAAAAAAACTATTACAAAAGATGCTATACGAAGACTTCTTGCCTTAGAAAGTAACTCATATCTTGGAAGTGGTACAGCTTTAGCCCATCAAGATTTAGAGATACGAGGTGGTGGGAATATTATCGGGGAAGCTCAAAGTGGACATATCAAACAAATAGGATATGGACTTTATCTAAAAATGTTAGAGGAAGCAATTGCAACTTTAAGTGGAGAACTGAAAGAAGAGACAAAAGAGGTTGATATTAAACTAAGTATTACAGCTTTTATTTCAAGTGATTATATTAGTGAAGATAGAGTAAGACTTGAACTTTATAGACGTCTTAGTCGGGCTGAGTCTAAAAAAGATGTATTTATGATACAAGATGAGATGGAAGATAGATTTGGGAAACTCGATTTACCTACAAAACAGTTTATAGAGCTTATAATTATAAAAATAAATGCACTTGAAAAACATATTAAAACTATAAGTAATTATGATATGAATATAACCATAGTGTATAATGATGAAACAAAAGAAACAATCAAAGCAAATAGTAGAGATGATGATGACCTTATTAATGCTACGATGAATTATTTGACAAAAAAAGGAAAATAAAATGGAACAACTAAATACTCAACAAGAAAAACCACAACAAAGCAATGGTTTAATATATATATTACTTTTTATAATAGTTGTATTATTGGGATATATTGGATATCTTCATGGTACAAAAGAGATTGTACAAAAAGACCATATTAAAGATAATTATATTAAAAAAGAGGATGTGAGTTTTGATACACTACCTCTTTATATACAAGATAAATATGTTTTAAAATCACTTTATGATTACAAAGTAAATCAATTAGAAACACAAAATCTTAGTACTTTGAAAAAACTGGAAGAGGCTGTGGTTAAAAAAGAACCAAAAGTTGTAGAGAAAATTATTGCAACCCAAAATAATACACATACAAGAATGGATACAAGTATAGCACTTATCCCAGAAGATCAAAAAGTAGATGATATTGCTACATCAGATACTATGGGAAAATCTGGGAAAACTTATACATATACTTGTAAGACATTAAAAAGTAGCAGTGAATATATAACAAAAGAGTGTAAAAAAGCACTCTTAGAGTTTTTGAATAATAATAAAGATGCAAAAAGATTTGAGGTAATTGGACTTATAGATAAGCAAGAGTTTAAATTGATTGAAAAACTTGAAGATGTTTATGGTAAACAAAGAGTAGGAAATCTTTCAAAATATGCACAACATGGACTTTCAAAACAAAGAGTAGTAGAAGCTAGTTGGGTGATACGACAATACTTAGGTAAACAGGTACAAATTGATAGTGTTAATTATACAATAACACATAAAAATAAAAGAGGATTTGTAGTTAAAGCTTATAAATAATGATTTATGATATAGCTATAATAGGAGCAGGAGCTAGTGGACTTATGGCTGCTAGTAGATTGCAAAATAAAAAAGTTTGTATAATAGACAAAAATCCTAGTATAGGTGCAAAAATTAAGATAAGTGGTGGTGCTAAGTGTAATATCACAAATAAATATCTTAATAGTAAATATTATCTTGGAGATGAAAATTTCATAGATGATGTTTTTAAAAGATTTGATAATAAAAAATTACTTGCTTTTTTAAATAAAAATGGTGTTCATCCAATAATCAATGAAAAAATAGTCAAAGGAACTTATTTTTGTAAAAGTAGTGATGAACCAATTACTATATTTAAAAAACTTATTTCAAAAACAAAACAATATCTTAATTGTGAAGTGTTGAATGTGGAGTTTCAAGATGAAAAATTTATTATTGAAACTACCCATGGAATCTTAGAATCAAAAGAGTTGATTGTGGCATCCGGGGGATTATCATATGCAACACTTGGTGCTACAGATATAGGATTTAAAATAGCAAAAAAGTTTGGACATACAGTCAATAGACTCGATCCTGCACTAGTAGGATTTACAGTACAAAAATCAGAATTTTGGTTTAAAGAGTTAAGTGGTTTATCTCTTGATGCAAAAATAAAAGTTGAAGATAAAACCATAGAAGGGAAAATGCTTTTTACCCATAAAGGGTGTAGTGGACCAGTAATTTTAACTACATCACTCTATTGGAAAAAAGGAAATATAGTAATAGATTTTGCACCATATAAAGATAGTTATTTACCAAAAAGATTTAAACAAGCTATTAAGAATATAGATATTGATATTCATAATTATCAAATGGCACCTGCAGGAAATTTTGGATATACAAAAGCAGAAGTGACAAAAGGTGGAATTTTAGTGAAAGAGTTAGAAAAAAATATGGAAAGTAAGTACCAAAAAGGTCTCTATTTTATAGGTGAAGTAGTTGATATAACTGGGGAATTAGGGGGTTATAATTTTCAATGGGCATTTAGTAGTGGCTATTGCGTGTATAATTAATTTTTATATAATCTTCAATGAGATATAATCATTAAAATTTAAAATTCAAGGGTATCTAAGATGTTTTTTTCCAATAAAGCTAAAGAACAAGAATGTGAGTTACTAAAGTCGAAAGTTCAAGAACTTGAGGATAAGCTACAAGAAGTAGAACAAAAAAGTAAAAGTGAAATTCAAAAGTTAATATCAGATTATGATAAAAAACTTGCTGATGTTGAATCTAAAAAAATTACTCTAGAACGGATTGCTTCATTTTCAACAAATGAAGGAATTGTTGCCTTTGATAATCAAAATCATATTCTTTTTATGAATAATAGAGCTAAAGAAAATATTAAAAATACACAAGCTTTAGTTGAAGTGGTAGCAAAAAATGGAGATCGAATTATTATTGAAGATTGTGAAGCTAGGTTAGAATATAAAAAATATGATAATCTTACTATAGTATCTTTGGTAAAAACATCAATTCATGATAATGCAGATGATGGACTGTTACATAAACATAATCAAAACATTAACCACTCATTAATGAATACTCAAAGTGTGTATCAGGAATTACTAGAAGAACTTGATAATATGTCAAAAGAATCAAAAGAAACAGCTGAAGGTTCAAATGAAGGTTTATTATTAACAAAAAGTATTGTAAGTGACACAGAAAATCTTAACAATCAAATTGTAACTGAAAATGAAATTGTAACAAATTTAGTACAAAAAAGTGATGATATTGCACATGCGATAACTGTAATTGATCAAATTGCATTCCAAACAAATATTCTCTCACTTAACGCAGCAGTAGAAGCAGCAACAGCAGGTGAAGCAGGAAAAGGATTCGCTGTAGTTGCACAAGAGGTGAGAAACCTGGCTTCTAGAAGTGCCGATGCTGCACGAGAGATAAAAGATGTGGTAGTTGCTATTCAAGAAGAAACAGCTAGAATGAAAACAAGTTCTGATGTTGTTGCAAAAGTTGTTGTAGAAACAAAAGATAGAGTAGATATTTTGATTAAACTTATGAATAGATTCCAAAAAAATTCAGGAAGAAATGTTTATGAAGTTGATGCAATAAGTAATAAAATATTTGTAAATCTTGCAAAACTTGACCACGTAATATATAAAAATAATTTATATCAATTATTATTTGGTGAAAGTAATAACTTTAAACCAACAGAACACACAATGTGTAGATTAGGAAAATGGTATGATACAGGTTTAGGAAAAACAGAATTTGGAACTACTAAATCTTATGCAAGTTTAAATGTACCACATAAAATGGTACATGATGAAGCAAATGCATTGGCAAAAGAATGTGCTGGTAATACAGTAGTGTGTTCTAAAGCTGTAATAGAGGATAAAGTTACTAAAATAGAAGCAGCAAGTCAGCAAGTATTTGATGTGTTAGATCATATGTTGGAAGAAAAAAATAATCAAATTATGAAACTTGCAGCAAAAGATTTATTTGAAAATAAAAAGGGGTAATCAATGAATAAGAATGTATATAAAGTAGCAGTAGTAGATGATGAAAATGAAATTTTAAGTATGATACAACGATTTTTAAATAGAAGTGAAAAATATCAAGTGACTACTTTTTCTAATCGTATTACTGCAGTTGAAACTATAGATAAAACTTACGATATAGTTCTTTTAGATATTATGATGCCACAAATGAATGGGCTTGATGCATTAGAAAAAATAATGGATAAAAATCCTGAACAAAAAGTTATTATGATGACTGCATATTCAACTTTAGATAAAGTTTTAAAGTCGCATAAACATGGTGCAACACATTATTTAATGAAACCATTTGATTCATTACAGGCAATCGAAACTAAAATAAATGAAGTTTTATCAAAATAATTTAGAATAGTAAGTAGATAAACTAGATTGTATGTCAAAATTATATTTTAATACGAAGCTTCTTGGTTTATTTACAATACTTGGTGGGTTAACTTCAGTTTTTACATATTTTTTATTTTCTCATTTTGATAAAGAAAATTATGTTGAACTTATTATTATTGTTTTTATAGGTTCAACATTAGTTTCTTTTTTTCTCAGTTATATATTTTCAAATTACAATAAAAAATCTCAACAAAATCTCAACAATAAATTACAATTAAAAACTCAAGAGCTAGAAAAGTCATTATCTTTAGTAGATAAATATATAATCAGAACTACAACAGATACAAAAGGTGTTATTACTAGTGCAAATGAAGCATTTTGTGATATTTCTGGTTATGCTAAAGAGGAATTAATAGGAAAACCACATTCATTAATAAGACATCCAGATATGTCAAAAGAAGCATTTAAAAATCTTTGGGACACTATATCATCAGGAAAAAGTTGGTCAGGTGAAGTAAAAAATAGAAAAAAAAATGGTGCTTCTTATTGGGTTATGGCTTATATTGAGCCAATTTTTGATGATAACAATACTATTATCGGATATAGTGCAATACGTCAAGATATAACAGATAAAAAAAACGTTCAATTGAAAATGGAACAGATTGATGCAATTATAAAATTTGCAAATAGTGGTATTGGAACTATTGATTTAGATGGTAATTTTTTAAGTGTCAATGGATATTATACAAAACTTTTTGGGTACACTCCTGAAGAGATGATAGGAAAAAATTGTATAGAAATGTCAAGTGTAGGATATAAAGATATTACGATAAAATCTTTAGAAATAGCTAGAAAAACAGGTGTAGTTGCTCAAGTTGAAAAAGTTTGTGATGATAAATTTGGAAATCAAATTCATATAGAGTTTTCATTAAATATGTTACCTGATAAAAAAAATTTTGTTGTTGTAATCAACTCTTTAGAAGATAAAAAAAAGTTAGAAGCTTTAAATAAGTCTCTTAATGAAAAAATTCAGCAAGAAGTAGAAAAAAGTACCAAACAACTAGAGATGATACAAAAAGAACAATTAGAAAGTGCAAAGTTAAGTTCTATTGGGGCTTTAGCTGCAGGTATCACTCACGAAATAAATACCCCACTTACCTATATAAAAGGTAATTTTGAGATGATGAATTATGATATTGATGATTTAGAATCAAGTGAAATAAAAACGAGAATGAAAAATGACTCTATAAAAATATCAGAAGGAATTGATAGAATTGCCAATATTATTGAATCTATGAAAGAAGTTTCTCAGGTTGCAAGTGAAAAAAAAGAAATAATTAATATTTATAGTACTATTGTTACTGCTTTAATTGTAAGTCATAATTCTATAAGCCAAATTACAAATTTATATTTAAATGGTAAAAAATTTGATATGAATATAGATAAAAATAGGTTTGTATTTAATGCAAAAGTACAAAGACAAAGAATTGAGCAAGTATGGATAGTTATTATTAAAAATGCATTGGATCAACTTATATATATTGATGATTTTGAAAAGCGAAAGTTTACAATAGATATTAGCAGTACAAATGATGAAATTTTTGTGAAGTTTAAAGATAATGGTGGAGGAATAGATAAATCAATTTTAGAAAATATCTTTGAACCATTTGTGAGTTTTAAAGAGCATGGTGGTATTGGTGTTGGTTTAAATATTGCAAAAAAAATTATAGAAGATCAAAACGGGACAATAATAGCATATAATGAAGATGAAGGTGCTGTTTTTGAAGTGAGATTAAAATTAGACTAAAGGGTAGGATTGAAAATAGCATTTATAGGGGATATAGTAGGAAGACCAGGTAGAAAAATTATTAAAAATAATTTAGAAAGATTAAAATCTGAACATGGAATTGATATAGTTATTGCAAATGGAGAAAATGCTAGTCATGGATTTGGATTAACAGTTAAAAATGCACAAGAACTTTTTAATTGTGGCATTGATGTTATAACAGGTGGAAACCATACGTGGGATAAAAAGAAAGATATTTTAACACTATTTGAAACAAAACCTGTTTTACGACCAGATAATTATCCTCAAGATGTTCCTGGTAGTGGAGTATTAAAACTAGAGGTAAATGGTAAATCTCTAGCAATAATAAATCTTATGGGACTGTATACTATGCCTCAAGTCCTTAATCCTTTTACACATATCTTAGAAGTAGTGGATAGCTTAGAAAAAGAGGGAATTAAATATGTTTTTATAGATTTTCATGCAGAAGTAACTGCTGAAAAAAGAATTCTAATGCAGATGCTAAAAGGTCGAGTAAGTGCGATATGTGGAACACATACACATGTAGGAACTGATGATTTGGAGATTACAGAGGGTACATTTTATGTTACTGATGTTGGACTTACTGGATGTAGAGATAATGTAATAGGAATGGATAGTTATGTACCTATTCAAAAAGCTCTTACTGGATTAGGTGGACATTTTGAAGTACCTAATAATTGTAAGACTGTTATGCAAATAGTTATGATAGAACTAGATGAAGATGGCAAAGCAACAGAAGGGTTAAAAATAAAACTTTATGATGATAAAGAAGAGATAATCTCAAAAGCTGTAGTAAATTAAAAATTAGATAGAATTAATAAAAATAATCAAAAGGTTTTAAGATGATTATAATTCCCCAAACTAAAGGTGGCGTTGGTAAATCAACTGTAGCAATGCAAGTTATTGCACCATATTTATATAAAAAACATGGTAAACCAATAACTTACATTGAGATAGATGATGAGAACAATGATTCTCAAAGTTTTACAAGAACTGAAATTGTAAATAAAAAAATGCTTAGTACAAATAAACTTACTCAATTAGATGAACTTATTCTTATGGATGATAATCATCAAGTAATAGTTGATGTAGGTGGGAATAAAACTTCTACACTAGTTTTGGATGAAATTGCAAAAGTTGGTTCTTTTAATAATGTAAAATGGATAGTTCCTATGGGTGATGGGGAACTTGATGGAAAAAATGCAATAGCAACTATGAAGAAGCTTCGAAAAATTGAAAGAAATTCAACTGACAATTTATTTTTTGCTTTAAATAGAGCAATATCAACAGAACAAGATTATTTAGAAGAACAATTTATTAATTTCTTTGGGCATAAATATCTTGGAAGTGATTCAACAATTACTGACTTTGTAAAAGATCCGAAATACTTTGCAGTGAAAAATGATAAAGTTATAACTATGAGTAGATATTTAGGAAGTACTGTTTGGGAAATGGCACATAATAACACTGATTTTGCACAAAAAGCAGTTGAAGCCAAAGAAAAGGGTGATAGGGAAGCAGCTTTAAAATATCTTTTTTTTAGAAGATTACAAACTGAAGCAAAAGATTATGTACTTAACAATCTCAATGGAATATTTTGTACACTTGATAGATGGATAGAGATAAAATAATGAGTGGAATTTATCAATCATGAGTGATATGAGTTTTAAACAAGCAAAAGAGTTAACAGAAAGATTTGAATTAGCAGAGTTGACTCTTACTCAAACACTTAAAAGAGTTGATAGAGCAACAGAAAATTTTGAACGAACTTTAATAGATCAAGAAAAAATTATAAGGACCATTCCTCAAACTGATAAAAAATTGGAATTTATGAAAATAATAGTAGCATTAAATATAGGATTTATTATAGGGCTATTAGTTTCAAAATATTTAATATAAGGTAAAAAATTGGCAGAAGAAAATAGAGACAATCAAGAAGATATTGTAAAAATGTTTAATGAGATTGCTAAAACTTATGATTTAGCAAATAGAATTTTAAGTATGGGTGTAGATAAAATATGGAGAAAAAAAGCTTGTAATATGGCTTTTAATCTTTACAATCATCAAAAGATTACAAAAATAGTTGATGTGGCTTGTGGAACTGGTGATTTAATGATTGATTGGGAAAATATAGCAAAACAAAATGGGATTGATGTGGATGAGATAATTGGAGTTGATCCAAGTGTTGGTATGATGGAAGTAGGACGTACGAAAATACCACATAGAACATTTATAGAAGCAGGGGCAGAGTCAATGCCTTTAGAAGATAGTTGTGCTGATATAGTATCAATATCTTATGGAATTAGAAACGTTGTTCAAAGAAAAGAGGGACTTAAAGAGTTTTCAAGAGTATTAAAAAAAGATGGACTTTGTGTGATTTTAGAGTTTACTAAAAATGATAAAGACACTTTTTGTGCAAAATTAACAAAGTTTTATATGAATAAATTAATGCCTCACATTGGTGGATTAATTTCAAAAAATAAGGATGCATATACTTATTTACCAGAATCCATTGAAGCTTTTATTACGACTGAACAAATGGTTGAAGAGCTAAAAGAAGTTGGCTTAGAACCAATCTTTGTTCAAGGCTACTCAATGGATATGAGTACAACATTTATAGCTAGAAAGATATAATGCACTCACCAATTAGTGTATCAAGTCTCAATGAACAAATAAAAACTGTTTTAGAAACTACACTGAGTTCAGTTTATGTAGAGGGTGAGATATCAAATCTTACTTATCATAGTAGTGGACATATATATTTTAGTATTAAAGATGAAAAATCGAATATCTCTTGTGTTATGTTTCGAGGTAATGCACAATATTTGAAATTTCGTTTAGAAGTTGGTGCGAAAGTAGTTATTAGTGGAAATATTACAGTTTATACTCCAAGAGGAAATTATCAACTTCTTTGTCAAAAAATTGAACCTTCTGGAGTTGGTGCGTTAGCTTTAGCATACGAGCAACTCAAAACAAAATTACAAATTAAAGGTTATTTTGATAAATCAATCAAAAAACAACTTCCAAAATTTCCAGAAGAAATTTATGTAGTTACCTCAAATACAGGTGCTGCAATAGAAGATATGAAAAAAGTGCTAAACCATAGATATCCTCTGGCAAAAATGATCCTTATTCCAACACTAGTGCAAGGAGAAGGTTCAAAAGAAAGTATTGTAAGGGCAATTAAATTAGCTGATAAATTAGCACTTAATAGCCTTAAGTTATCTCTTCTTATTGTTGGAAGAGGTGGTGGAAGTATAGAAGACCTTTGGGCTTTTAATGAAGAGATTGTTGCAGATGCAATTTTTGAAGCTATTACTCCAATTATTAGTGCCGTAGGGCATGAAAGTGATTTTGTAATATCAGATTTTGTTGCAGATATTCGTGCAAGTACTCCATCAAATGCAATTGAAATTGCTACACCGGATATAAATGAACTGAGAATATATGCAGATACTCTTGTAAATGATTTCAATCAAAAATTTAAAACAATTCTTTATCAAAAAGAGCAACAGTTAAAACATATCAAAAGTAGTTTTGAACACTATTCACTACAAAAAAGATTTGAACTTGTACAAGCTACAATAACACAATTAAAACAGCAATTTAATAGTGTTTATTCTCAAATATTAAAAGTTAAAAAAGATGATATTGATAGAATAAAAAATAGTTTTTTTCTGAATAATCCCGAGAAAAAAGATAAAAAAGGATTTGTACAGTTAACTAAAGATAATAAAATGATTGATATTAGTAGTTTAAAACCAAAAGATATTATTTGTTTAGAAAGTTCAAAAACTGTTATAGAATGTGAAGTTATCAGTAAAAAAGTTATTAATACTTAAGAGAAAAATAGATAAACTATATAAAATTAGCTTATAGTTCATTAAAGGAATTGAAATGATGAAAAAATCACTGAGTAAAAGTATAGCACAAAGACTTGTTACGGTTGCGATTGTATTTTTATTGTTTGGTGTATTGGTTGGATATCTTATTATAAACAATATTAAAAAAGACGTATTTACAGATGCTAAAAATGACTTATCAAATATGTTGGTTCAACAAGTAGATGGAAAACAAGTTGCAGGTATAACCAATGCAGTCTCAATTTCCCAAAATACGGCTATAAAAGAAGCTTTATTAACTAACAATAGAGAAATCGCAATTGATTCATTAAAAGATATATCAAATGCGATGAAAGAGGGAACACCTTTTAAAAATATTAAAGTACATCTTCATGATAAAAATGTTCATTCATTTGTGCGAAATTGGAAATTAGATAAGTTTGGAGATGATTTATCTTCTTTTAGAGCTACTATTCTTGAAGTTAAAAAAACAAAAAAACCTTTATCTGCTATAGAAGTTGGGCGAGCTGGTCTTGTTATGAGAGGTCTTTCTCCAATCATAAAAGATGGAGAATATATTGGTTCATTAGAATTTATAATGGGGTTTAATTCTATTGTAAAAGATTTCAAAAAAGATAAACGAGAATTATTAGTTTTAATGGATGGAAAATATAAAAGAGGTGATGCTCTTACTAGTGAGTTGCAAGTACAAAATTATTTTATATCACAAAAAACAATAGATAAAAAATTTAAAGAGGATGCAGCAACTATTGATTTTAATAATTTGAAATCAACAGGTATGTATATGAATGAAAAATATTTCTATACATATGTTCCTATTAAAGATATTAGTGGTAATGAAATCGGTATGTATTTAATTGGAGAAAGTATACACGCAATAGATGATTTAGTAGATCAGTCTACATATATTGTACAACTAATGTTAGTAGTTATGATTGCAATGATAGTTGCTTTAATTATTACTGCACATATTGTTGTAAAAAATATTGTGGTAGATGGAATTGCACGATTTAATAAGCAATTTCAAATTTTCTTAGCCTTTTCTCAATTTAAAATTAATAGATATGTTGCAGCGAAAGTTGAAGGAAATGATGAAATTTCTGAGATGATTAAACAACTTAATGAAACTGCTTTAAATGTAACAAAACATTTACAAGATGATATGAAAGTAATGGGAGAAATTACTATTACTACTGATAAAGTAGAACAGGGTATTTACGCTTGTAGAATTAATTCAAGAACAAAAAATCCTATGATTCAAACTTTAGCAACAACAATTAATAAAATGATAGATGCAATTGCTAGAGATATGGGTCAATTAAGGGAAACATTAGAGCAATATTCTCATAATGATTATAGAAACAAAGTGACAATTGACTCAAATTTAAAAGCTGATATGAAAATAGTACTAGAATCAGTAAACACCCTAGGGAACTCCCTAGCAAATAGCGCAAAACAGAACTTGTCAAATGGGGAACACTTACAAACAAACTCAAGTACAATGACAACAAGTGTAACAAACCTAGCAAATAAAGCAAATCAACAAGCAGCTAGCTTAGAAGAAACAGCAGCAGCAGTAGAAGAGATAACAAGTATTACAAGAAATAATGCAAATAATGCCTCTAAAATGTCAGAATTAGGGAGCCGTGTAAAAACAGAAGTTTCTAATGGTATGACATTAGCTAGTAAAACATCTTCTTCAATGGATGAAATAAACTCTCAAGTAACAGCAATTAATGAAGCTATTACTGTAATAGATCAAATAGCATTCCAAACAAATATTCTCTCACTTAATGCAGCAGTAGAAGCAGCAACAGCAGGTGAAGCTGGAAAAGGATTTGCAGTAGTTGCTCAAGAAGTAAGAAACCTAGCTTCAAGAAGTGCAGATGCAGCAAATGAAATAAAAACATTAGTAGAGAATGCAGCAAGTAAAGCAAATGAAGGTAAAAAAGTAAGTGATGATATGATAAAAGGATATGAATCACTCAATGAGAACTTTAATCAAACAATAGAACTAATCGAAGATGTTAGTCGTGCAAGTAAAGAACAAATGACAGGAATAGAACAAATCAATGATGCAGTGACTATGCTAGATAGAGTAACACAAGAGAATGCAAGTGAAGCAAACTCAGTTGCATCAATAGCACAAGATGTAAGTAAAATGGCAAATGACCTAGTGTCAGATGCACAAACAAAGAAATTTAACTAGAAAGGAATCAGTATGGCAGGTGAAACAGTATTAGATGATTATGCATTCCTAGTAAGTGAAACAGATGCAAAAGGGATAATTAAATTTGCAAATGATGACTTTTGTAAAATAGCAGGATACTCTTTAGAAGAATTAATAGATAAACCACATAATATGGTACGACATAAAGATATGCCAAAAGCAGCATTTAAATCATTGTGGGATACAGTGCAAAAAGGTGAAGTGTGGACAGGATATGTAAAGAATGCAACAAAAGATGGAGGATACTATTGGGTGTTTGCAACAGTATTTCCATTTGAGAGTTGTGATGGAAGTAAAGGATATCTATCTTGTAGAAGAAAACCTTCAAGAGAAGAGATTGCTGAACATGAAGCTTTATACAAGCAATGGAAAGCTAACGAATAGTATAATATAACAATTAAAAGTAGGGGAATAAAAATGGCAAAAGAAAAACAGTTTAACAGTATGAATTCAGATGAATATATGACATTTATTTTAGGTGAGATGAAATACGCAGTAGAGTTGCCTAAAATCCGAGAGATATTAACTTATCCAGAATTAATAACAATTTTACCAAATACAAAAGAATGGGTAAAAGGTCTTATTAATTTAAGAGGGGAAGTTGTACCAATATTAGACATAAGAATTAAATTTAATACAGGTAAAATCGAATATAATGAAAATACAGCAGTTATTGCAGTTATAACAAATGATAATAGAATGTTAGGTTTAGTTGTAGATAAAGTGGATGATGTACAAAAACTTGATTCTGCTTCGCTATATCCTGTTTCTGATATGGGTTCAGGTATTCCTGCAAAATATTTAAAAGGTTTTGTAAGACTTGAAAATAATCAAATGCTAGTTATTATGGATGTTGAAAACGTTGTTCATAAAGAAGAGTTAAAAGCTTAAAATAAATATTTTTATTTTAAGCTTGATAGCTTTTTCAAAAGTTCATTTGAACTCTTTATAGTATTACTATGATTTTCATAGTTACTAAAACCCCAATCAACTAAGATACTATCTACATTAGCTGCTTGTGCAGCTCTCATATCTTTTAAACTATCTCCTATAAGTATAGATTTATGATGATGTATTTGTAAATCACTTAATGTTTTTAAGACCATATCAGGATGTGGTTTTGGTTTAGCTACACATGATGCACCAATCACAATATCAAAATATTTATCTATGTTCAGATGTTTAATCATCCTTATTGCAAAATCTCTTGAAGCATTTGTTGCAATAGTAAGTTTAAAATCTTTTTGTAAAGAATCTAAGAGTTCTTCAATTCCATCATAAAGTTTTATATCTTTTACGCAGTTTTTATTATAGTATTCTGTAAAAAGTTCCGTTTGTTGTGTTGTAAATTCTTGTGTACCATAAAAGTATTCTGCTGAGTTAATGTCTGGATTATTAAGTTGTTCAAGCATAATATGTTTTTCAATTTCTTCTAGTCCTAAGTTACTTCTTACAAAGTTTATAGTGTTAGTAATAACATCACCACTATCTATAAGGGTACCATCCATATCAAAAATGATAAGTTCTTTTTGTTGCATTTTTAAGTCCTATAATAAAGCTGTAAAATAGTTAGAATTTTTGTAGAGAATCAAGAGAGAAAGTTATTTTGAAGAAGGAAACTTACGAATAAGTGACAAATAAAAAACAAACTTATCACAAGTATTACCTTGCAATAAGTTGAGTCATTTTTTATTTAACTTTTTCTAAATATTCACCAGTTCGTGTATCACATTTGATAACATCACCTTCTAAAAGGTGAAAAGGAATTTGTACAACAGCACCACATTCTAAAGTAGCAGGTTTTTTACCACCTTGAGAATCTCCTTTAAAGTTAGGTGGAGTTTCAACAATTTTCATCTCTACAGTCATTGGAGGCTCAACTGTGATAGCTTCACCTTTAAAGAACATCATATCAACATTCATTCCATCAATAATCCATTTTTCTGTTTCACCAACTTGATCATAAGTAAGTGCAATTTGTTCATAAGTATCTGTATCCATAAATTGCATCATTTCACCATCATCATAAAGGTATTGCATTGTTTTTTGTTGTAAATCTGGTGTTTCAAATTTATCACCCGCGTGAAATGTTTTTTCTATAGTTTTACCATTAAGATAATTTTTTATTTTACATCTAACAAATGCCGCACCTTTTCCTGGTTTTACATGTGCATAATCTGTTATTTTATATGGTACACCATCAACTTCTATTTTTAGACCTTTTTTTAAGTCTCCCATTCCTAATGCCATAATACGTCCTTAAATTTGAGCATATGAAACAGATCTTGCTGCTTCAATATTTTGTAATTTAGATAAAATATCACTAGATACATCTTCATCAACTAAAATAACAGCCAAAGCACCATTTTTGCTTCTACCTAGTCTAAAGTCTGCTATATTTATTGATTCATTGCCTAGAATTTGTCCAACTTCTCCAATAACACCTGGAACATCAGAGTTTGTTAATAAAATCATTTTTCCAGATGGTTCAATATCCATTAGATAATCATTAATTTTAATAATTCTTTGAACATCTTCATCAAAAATTGTACCACTTGTACTATTTACACCATGTGTTGTAGTGATTTTAACAGTTACTTGATTTTTAAATGCACTAGTATTTGAATGTATAGATGAATCTACTTTGATTCCTCTTTCATTTGCAACAAAAGTTGCATTTACATAATTTATTTTTTCATTTGTTAAACTATGTGTTAATGCACCAACTATAGCAAAAGTCTCTAAACTTTCTAGATAATCAGCAATTTCACCTTCTGCTTCAATTTTAATTGATTCAATAGCATTTTTATCCATTTGTGCGATTAAGAAAGCCATTTTTTGAGTAAGTTCTAAATATGGTTTTACAAAAGATGGAATTTTTGTTTCATCAATTGGTAAATTTAATGCGTGAGGATATCCAATTCCACGTGCTGATTTAATTGCATTATTTGCAGCTTGCGTAGCAATTTTATATTGTGATTCAACAGTATTTGCACCAAGATGGGCAGTTACAGTTACATTGTCTAAATCTAAAAGTGGATGGTCTGTTGCAGGTTCTTTGTTGAATACATCAATACCAGCCATTGCAATTTTTCCGCTCTTTAGGTTTTTTACTAAAGCTTCTTCATTATATAAACCACCTCTAGCACAGTTTATAAGAATAACACCATCTTTCATTTTAGCAATTTGTGGTTCATCTATCATATTAATAGTTTCACTATTCTTAGGTGTGTGAATAGTGATAATATCACAAGCTAATATATCATCAAAATTTGTTGTATAACTAATACCTAAATCTGTAGCTTTTGAAGAAGGAATGTATGGATCGTAAGTTACAACATCCATTTCAAAACCTTTACATCTTAAAGCAACTCTATGTCCAATGTTACCAAAACCAATAACACCTATTTTTTTTCCATAAAGTTCTTGACCATACCAGTCTTCTCTTTTCCAAATTCTTTGATCTTTAAGTTGAGAGTGAGCATACGGCATTTTTCTCATACAAGAAAGAAGATGTGTCATTGTAAGTTCAGTTGCAGCTATAGTATTTGCAGTTGGTACATTCATAGCAATAATACCTCTTTTGCTACAACCATCAATATCTACATTGTCAACACCAACTCCAGCTCTTACTACTGCTTTTAAATTAGCAGCCGCATTTAAAAATTTCTCATCAACATCTGTTGAACTTCTAGTGATACATACTTCAGCATCTTTAATAATATCTAAAAGGGCAGTTTTATCAACATCAGCTGCGTACACATAATTTATATCACTAGTATTTTTAAGTATCTCTAATCCACTTTCATGGATATGATCACATACTACTATTGTAGGTTTATTCATTATTTTCTCCAAAAATTTTAGTAGATTAAGTTAAATTATTTTAACTTTCCTACTAAAGCATCTCCAAGTGTCATAGATGTATCGTCATTTACTGACTCTAACATATCTCTATCTTTTTGTGAAGCAAGTCTTCTTACAGATAATCTTACTCTATTTTTTTGTTTATCAATATTTACAACAACAGCTTCAATCTCATCACCAATTTTGATCTCTTCTGCACCCTCTTCAGCTGGAAGCATATCTTCTTTTCTGATTAATCCATCTAGGTTGTCTTCAAGTTTAACAAATACACCAAAATCTTTAATGTCTTTTACTGTAGATTTAATTATATCTCCAGTATTGTGTTCTTTCTCAAATTTTTGTGCTGGAGAATCTTGTAATGCTTTTACACTTAAAGAGATATTTTCTTTTTCAGTATCAATTTTAATAATTTTAACTTCTACTTCATCACCTTTTTTGTAAATATCTTTACATTTAGTTCCCGAATCCCAACTTGCTTCTTCGTTATGTAAAAGACCATCAACTGTTCCAAGATTAATAAATGCACCAAAATCTGTTAAAGTAGCAACTGTACCTTTAACTACATCACCAACTTGATTTTCTTTAATAAAAGTTTGGAATGGTTTTGGTTGAAGAGATTTTAAACTCACTCTTAATCTTCTTTTATCACAATCTAAATCGATAACTTCAACATTGATCTCTTGACCAATTTCTAAGTAATCCTTTGGATTTTTTACATTTTTATTATGACTGATTTCAGAGATATGTAAAAGACCTTCGATATCATTTCCTAAATCAACAAATGCACCGTAAGATTCAAAGTTTGAAACAGTAACAGTAATTGTATCACCTACATCTAAAGCGTCTTTCATCTCTTCCCAAGGATTTGCTAAAGCATCTTTAATTGATAATGATAAGTGTCCTTTTTCTTTATCGTAAGATTTCATAATAGCTGTAATCTCATCACCTTCTTTGAAGTATGCAGATGGATTTACAGGTCCTTTGTAACTAATTTCGTTGTAATTTACAAGTCCATCTATTCCACCTAAATCAACAAACATACCATAACTTGTGATTTTTTTAACGATACCAGTTCTTGGCTCATTATTTTCCATAAGTTGTGCTATTTTTTCTTCTTTGTTTTTTTGTGATTCTTCGATCAGTTTTCTTCTAGAGATTACTATACTTGATGTTTCTGGTTTAGCTTTAAGAACTGCTGCTTTGATTTTTTTACCAACTGCACCTTGAGCTTTTAAGAAACCTTGTGCCATTGGCATAAAATATTCCATACCTTCTGCATCTTGTACTACAAAACCTGCTCTTGGTTTTACAGATGTTACTGTACCTTCAATTATAACATTTTCTGGTTCTTCACCATATTTTGCGAAAAATTCATCAAACTTTTCTTTTTGTAAAACTTTTTTGTAAGATAAAGATAGGTTTTCACCTCTTGTACCTACAATCATTACTGTAATTTTATCACCAACTTTGTATTTTATTGTACCATCAGTATTAGTAATTTCACTTAATGGGATTCTTCCCTCTTTACCAGCTATACTTACTACAAAACTATCATCGTTTAAAATTACTATTTCACCTTCTGTTACTGTGTTTGTTTCTGTGTTTTTTTCGCTTTCCTCCAATAATGTTGCGAAGTCTTCACCTTCTATTTCAAAATCTTCAAATTTCATTTGCTTGCCTACCCTTTTATTTTAATGAGAGCCATTATAGCTAAAACTTGCTTAATTTAGATATTTTCTATTTGATTTACAACTTTTTGGATAATCCAATCAGGGGTTGAAGCACCAGCTGTGACACCACAAATATTTTTATTTTTGAACCAATTGAAGTCTAATTCTGTCTCATCTTCTATTAAATAACTTTCATTACAATTTTCTTTTGCGATATAAAGTAATTGTTTTGTATTTGAAGAGTTTTTTCCACCAATTATTATCATAATATCTACATCTTTTGATAATTCTCGTACAGCATCTTGATTTTCAAATGTAGCATCACAAATTGTATTAAAAACTCTTACCTCTTTATTTTTTAAAATAAGTGCATTTACGATTTCTAAATATTTTTCTTTTTTTCTTGTTGTTTGTGCTACACAGGCAATTTTATCATATTTAAAAGTTATTTTTTCAAGTTCTAATGGTTCTAATACCACATGAACATCGTCCCCATAACTTTTTACCCCTTTTACTTCAGGATGAGTAGCATCACCAAAAATTAAAATACTATAGTTTTCGCTAGACATTTTTTTTACAATTTGTTGTGGTGTTGTCACAAAAGGACAGGTAGCATTAATTATTTTTGCATCTTTTTTTTTGAGTTCTTGTAAATCGTCTTTTGGAATACCGTGAGTTCTTATAATCACAGTATCATCTTTTTTTACATCATCTAGATTCTCATACAATCCTACACTAAAATCAAGCTTTAATCTATCTATCTCTTTTTGATTATGGATAAGTGGTCCCATAGTATTTGAGTTTTTGTGTTGTTGTGCTATATCGATGGCTCTTTTTACACCAAAACAAAAACCGTATGATGAAGCTAGTTTTACTTTCATACTATCCTCGCAAGTTATTTAATATTTCTGTAAAGTTAGGAAAAGATGTTTCTATACATTGTGTATCTTCTATATCCATACCACATAATAATCCAGCTATTGCAAAACTCATAGCTATTCTATGGTCTCCATGTGAATTAATTGTTGCTTTTTGTAGTGTAGCATTTCCCTCTATCTCATAGCCATCTTCAAACTCTTGATAGTTCACACCACAAAGTTTAAGATTATTTACAACTGCAGAGATTCTATCACTCTCTTTTACTCGTAATTCTTCAGCATTTTTAACAACACTTTTTCCATTTGCAACTGCCATAGCAATGCTTAAACAAGGAAGTTCATCTATAAGCCAGGCGATATTTTTATCAACAGTTACACCGTTTAGTGCATTGTGTTGTACAACAATATCTCCAATAGGTTCATAGATATTTTCACTCTCAATAAATTCAACTTCTGCACCCATTTGTTGTAAAATTTTATATGCTTCAATTCTCGTTGGATTTAAAGTAACATTTTTTAATGTTACTTTTGCATTTGGGATAATTGCTGCTGCAACAGCAAAGAAAAATGCACTTGAAGGATCAGTTGGTACCATAATGTTTAATGGTTTTAGAGGTTCAGTTTGAGGATGAATTTCAATCCAACCTTCATCATTAGTTTTAATATTTGCACCCATACCATTTAACATTCGCTCAGTATGGTCACGTGAGAGTAAATCTTCTTTATAATAAGATACTTCATCACTTTGTAATGCAGCAAGAATAAGAGCTGATTTTACTTGAGCTGAATCTATAGGACTATGATATTTAAAAGATTTTAATTTTCCGCCACGAATGTGAAGTGGTGCTTTATTCCCATCTTCTCTACCATCAATTTTTGCCCCAATGTCTCTTAAAGGCTGAGTAACTCTTTTCATTGGTCGACTTCGTAAATATTTGTCACCAGTTAAAACAAAACTTCCTTCAATTCCAGCTAATAAACCAGCATAGAGTCTCATACCAGTTCCTGCATTTCCACAATCAAGAATATCATCTGGTTCTGTTAATTTAGAAGGGGGTGTAATAGTAATAGTTTTCCCATCATCTTGTACAGTAGCGCCTAGCTTTTGAGCAATTTTTAATGAATCCATTGTATCTTCTCCACGAAGATAATTGGTAATTATAGATGGTTGATTTGAGAGTAAACTAAACATAGCACATCTATGCGATATAGATTTATCTGATGCTATATTGTCAATTGTTATATCAAATGGTTGTGAAAGTGCAGAAATATTTAAAGTTTGCATTATCTAATACCTACACCTAACTCTTCTTGTAATTTGTTAAGTATTTTATCCATAATATCGTTAATATCACTTTCTTCAAAAGTTTTTGTTTCTGATTGTAGTATAAATCGTATAGTTAAACTTTCATTCCCTTCTAATTTTTCATCACTATAAATATCCACTAAGTTAAATTGTTTTATTTCTTTAATTTTTAAAGACTTAATAACTTTTTTAATCTCTTTATATTCTAAAGTTGATGGTGTAATAATACTTAAATCTCTTCTAGAAGCTTGAAATTTTGAGATGCTTGAAGCAAAAATTGTTTCATTTTTTATTGCATCTAAATTTAATTGAGCAATAAAAGTATCTTTTGAAATATCAAAATCATCTGCAACTATAGGATGAAGTTTGTATATAATACCTATACTTTTCCCATTTTTCATAATATTTGCATTTTGATAAGGATGTACAAAATTACTAATAATTTTTTTCATAGGTTGTAACTCAAAATCACCAATAATATTTGCAATTTTATCACTAAAACTAAATAAATCAATATGTTTTGGTTTTGCATTATTTTGGATTGAAGGGTTTTCAATTTCACCACTAAATATAAATCCTATTTTTTTAATTTCACTTCTATTTTTATCAAATACAATACCTGATTCAAATAATGCAATTGATCTAAAACCTTGTTTTACATTATGTGCAACTGCTTGAACTAGATTTAAACTTAATGTTGTTCTAAATGTATTGAGTTCATTTACAATTGGATTCAAAATATCTTTTTTATTGATTACCGTAGGGAAATTGTATTTTTCTAATAACTCTCTATTTGCAAATACATAAGTGATAGTTTCAAAAAAACCATTTGTAATAGCACGTGAACGTAAATCATTTTTAATTTGTAAACTATTTGAACTTTCATTGATATTATTTAGCTCTTGAATTAAAAGTGGTTTTGATTTAATTTGATCAATACCAATAATTCTTACCACTTCTTCAGTAATATCTGCAATATTATTCACATCATGTCGAAACGATGGAATAGTTACATTAATTGTATCTTGTCCATCTTGTTTAACAAAAAAACCAAGAGATGTAAGTATTTGACTTACTTTACTTGGAGCTATCTCTTCCCCTATGATTTTATTTAATTGTTTATTATTAATATTAATCGTAATTGGAGTTGTATCATTGATAAAATTTTTACTCCCATTATAAATTGTTGCACCATTTTGAGACAACAATGTTATAACTGTATCAATTCCAAAATCTAAATTTGGTTCACTTCCCCTTGATGCTCTATAATAAATATCTCCAGTTTCTCTTTTTTTGTCAAAAACAGCTTGAGAGAGATAATTTGGGTCAATATAGCTAGCTTCAATTAAAACTTCATCACAAATATTTTCAACTTTACCAGCATCAACTCCAATTGTGCTTAATAATACATCACCTTGAACTGTGTCAAAACCATCATTATCTTGCATAACTTTAAGAGATACTAACTCACTTTCTTGTGTATAAGCAGCAGCTTTACTGTATACATTAATAAGAACACCTGAACTATGCGTTGCATATGCAATGGCTGTTTCAATATCTGTTTTTTGTAGTTTATCAATTATTGCAGCTCTAAATTTATGAAGTAATTTTAAATGAAAGTTTTTAATATCTGCCGCTTTATAAATTAAACTTGATTGACAACTTGTATCATAAATTACATCAAATACTTGGCCAATACCTTTATTATTTGTATTTACTACAGGGTCAACATTTTTCATTGAAATATTAAAATAAGTGCTTAGTTCTCTGGCAATTCCATTAATACTTAGACAGTCTCCTCGATTTGCAGTAAGTTCTATCTCTATAGTCTCATCATTGATTAAAGAATATTCATTGAGTTCTTTTCCAATAATAAGTTCACCAATAGAATCATCTAAGACCATAATTCCATTATTCATTTTAGGTAAACCTATTTCAGTTGAACTACAAATCATACCATTTGATTCAACACCTCTAAGTTTAGCTTTTTTAATAACAAAATCTTCACCAAGTACAGCACCAACTGTTGCTACAGGTACATATTGTCCAGCTTCTACATTTGAAGCACCACAGACAATTTGCTCTATTTTAGTTCCTATATTTACTTGACAAACATTGAGTTTATCAGCATCTGGATGTTTTTCACAAGCTTCTACTTTTCCTATAACTACGCCATTTGGTATTAAAATTCTCTGAGAACTATCAACTTCTAGTCCAATTGAGTTAAGTGCATTACATATTGTTTGAGTGCTTAATTTTGTAATGTCAATATATTCTTGTAGCCATCTTCTTGTTATAATCATTTAAATTGTCCTAATAGTCTAATATCACTTTCAAATAAAGATCGTAAATCTCCAATTTTATGGATAAGCATTGCAAATCTTTCAATTCCTAAACCAAAAGCATAACCACTTACATTTTCATATCCAACAGCTTTAAATACATTCTCATCAACTATTCCACAACCTAAAACTTCAAGCCAACCTGTGTGTGAACATACTCTACATCCAGTACTTTTGTTTGTATTTTTATCTTTACAGAAGATACAGCTGATATCAACTTCAGCAGATGGTTCTGTAAAAGGGAAAAACGATGGTCTAAATCGTACTTCAACTTCACCAAACATATGGTGTAAAAATTCTTCCATTACAAATTTTAAATTTGCAAAAGACACTACACCCTCTTTTTCAACAACTAACCCTTCTATTTGATGGAACATTGGTGTATGAGTGATATCAAAATCTTTTCTAAATACACTTCCTGGTGCTATCATTCTAATTGGTGGTTGTTGAGACATCATGGTTCTAATTTGAACTGGACTTGTGTGGGTTCTAAGAACCGCACCATCATTACAGTAAAATGTATCTTGCATATCTCTTGCTGGATGATATTTAGGAAGATTTAAAGCCTCGAAATTATGAAAATCATCTTCAACTAAAGGTCCCTCTTCAATACTAAAGTTTAGGTTTTGAAAATATGTTGTGATTTGATTTAATGTATCAGCCACTGGATGATATGCACCATTATTTAAACTTGGTGTAAATTTAGTAACATCAATTTTTTCAGCTTCAAGTTGTTTTTCTAACTCTTGTGCCATTAGAATTGTTTTTTGTGATTCTAAAGCATTAGTAACGGCAGTTTTATTGTTATTTAGATTTTGTGCAAATAATTTTTTTTCTTGTGCTGGAATATCTTTCATTTTCGCAAACTCAAGAGTTAAGATACCTTTTTTCCCTAAAATATCAATTCTAAGTTGCTCTAATTCTTCCAAAGAAACACTATTATTTATTTTATCTATCCATTCTTGCAAATGTATCTCCTAAAGGGGTCTATTCTATTTGTAGACCTTAATAATTGGGGGATTATACTTAAACATTTATTATAGTTTGGTTATACTTACAAATATGAAAATAGAAGGAAAAAATAATGTGTATATTTTGTAAAATAATTGAGGGTGCAATACCAAATAAAACAGTGTTAGAAAATGATAATTTTTTAGCATTTGAAGATATAAATCCACAAGCAAAAATTCATGTCTTAATAATACCAAAAGTTCATCTTCAGTCATTTAATGAGATGACACCAAATATTATGGCAGAGATGACAACATTTATACAAGAAGTTGCTTTAACACTTGGTGTAAAAAGTGATGGATACAGATTGATTACAAATATTGGACAAAATGGTGGTCAAGAAGTTGGGCATATACATTTTCATCTTTTAGCAGGTGAGCAATTAGGTAGTATAAATTAATGCAACTTTTTGGAAAAATAAAAACAGTTCACGATTTAGAATATATTGTAAAAACATATGTTTACATTCCTTTAAGTGATGAAGAGATAAGTGTAGAAGACTTAGAAGTTTTATTAAAAAAGAAAAATAAAAATGTTGCAGGTACAGTGTTTTTATATAATCCATTCACAGCACCAATTGGATACAATAAAGGGGAAAAGTTAGCATATCAAGATTTCAAATTTGATGATAAATTTCACCCTTTGCAAATGGAAGATCAAGTGCGAATTATTGCTAAAGCTATAAAACAAAGAGATAAAGGAAAACTTGTAGAGATAAAGTATCTTTTTAATTACAATAAAGAAGATATACAACCAACTTCCGCAATAGAAGTTTTTGAGATGGATTTAGAGAAGTTAAATACAAATCAACTTACAGTTTTTGCTAAACAAGATAATTATCACGACTATAAAAATATTAGTTACAATGGAAAATTTATCTTTTTTGCATGGGGACATAAGTTTGAAAAAGCACATACAAATTCAGCATTGTATGCTTCTAATATAGCACAATGGGCAAAAAAACAAAACAAAGAGATAGGATTTGTATATGATGGTGTAAGAGATGAGGAGGGAAGTTTTGAATATACAAGATTTTTTCATCCAGTAGGTTTTGGTAAGTTAAAAACGATTGTACCTGAAGCTATAAATAAAGTTTTTGCTAACGAAGTGATTAAACCAGTTCAAATTTAACTATGCATATTTTCCCATTAAGTCCCTATAACTTAACATTTCCAGATCCTGCATTAGCAAGTAATGAGGGAATTGTTGCTTATGGTGGGGATTTGAGTGTAAATAGAATAATGTATGGCTATTCAAGGGGAATTTTTCCTTGGTTCAATGAAGATGATCCTATTTTATGGTGGTCTCCAAATCCACGATTCGTTTTAGATATCAATGAACTCCATATCTCTAAAAACCTCAAAAAAACTATTAAAAAAAATATTTTTGAAGTGAAGTTTGACACGAATTTTGAACAAGTCATAAAAGAGTGTGCTAAAGCAAAAAGACCAGATCAAGAGGGGACTTGGATTACTGATGATATGATTGAGGCATATTGTGATTTACATCAAGCAGGGCATGCACACAGTTTTGAATCTTATTTTGATGGCAAACTTGTGGGTGGCGGTTATGGAGTAGTTATAGGTAATATTTTTTGTGGAGAATCAATGTTTGCTCTTAAAAGTGATGCAAGTAAAGTAGCTTTTGTAGAACTTGTAGAAAGATTGAAAAAAAATGGATTTGCACTTATAGATAGTCAAATTTATACAGATTATTTAGCTTCTTTTGGAGCAAAAAATATATTAAGAGAAGAATATCTTTCTTTTGTAGAAGAGGCTTTAAACAATCCTAGAGATTTTTAGAATAATGAACTAAAAAGTTCTCTCTTTGATTCTACTTTGAACATCTATATCGTTATAGGATACAAAATCATTTTCTAAATATTGCTCCACCGCAACTCTCCCTATCATAGCTGCATTATCACTACAAAATTCTAAAGAAGAGAGTAAAAGTTTTGCATCATATTTTTTACATAACGTTTCAATAGTGCTTCTTAGTTCAACATTTGCACTAGCCCCTCCAACTATGGCAAAAGTTGTAGGTGGATTTGTTTTAAAATATTTTTTGAGTTTCATAACTATATGTGCAACAGCAGTAGTTTGAAAACTAGCACAGATATTTGCTATAGTTTGTCCATTGAGGTTATTGTTATTTTCCTCTTTTTCAATTGCCATTCTTACGGCATTTTTCAATCCACTATAACTAAATTCTATATGTGGACTTTGTCTTAGTGGAATTGGAAAATCATAAGTAGTATTATTACCTTGAAGTGCTTTTTCTTGCACAATAGGACCTCCTGGATATCCCAGACCTAACATTTTAGATACTTTATCAAAACTTTCTCCAAAACTATCATCAATTGTAGAACCTATGATTTTCATATCATTAAAATTTTTTGCTTCTATAAGTTGTGTGTGACCACCCGAAACTAGTAAAATAGTACAAGGAAATTTTGCTTCTTTTTCTATGAAAAGTGAATATATATGACCTTTTAGATGGTTTACTGCAATAAGAGGTAAATGTAAGCTTATACTTAAAGCTTTTGCCATAGTTACACCTTCTGTAAGTGTAACAGAGAGACCAGGTGCATTTGTAACGGCAATAGCTTTTAAATCTTTAAAAAAAGGTTGACACTCTTCTAGTATTTTTGGTAAAGCTTCGATATGAAGTCTAGCTGCTAATTCTGGAACAACTCCACCATAAATACTATGTTGTATCTCTTGTGATATTTTTTTATGAAATATCAATTTTTTTGTTTTTATTTCAGTAATTGCAATACTACTATCATCGCAACTTGATTCTATACTTAATATCATTTATTCAATTTCTCTTTTTATCCAATCTACTGCACAAGGAAGTTCTCCAAAACCACTATCAGCATTTATGTGACCTGCATTTTCTAGTATTTTTAGTCCAACATTCAGTTTACTTTGAAGTTTTATTGCTTCTTCTACATTAAGATAAATATCATTATCACTAGCTACCATGATTATCTCTTTTGCTTTTAAATCTGTAGGAATTGGATATGGAAAAAATGTTTGTAACTCTTTTATGTTGCAATTTTTTCTTACAGGTGCTACAAGCATTAGTTTTTCAATTTCTTTGATAGAAAACTTTTCTACAAAATGAAACCATAAAATATTTGCTAAAGAATGACATACTACAATATCAGGTTGAAATCTGTTAAATTCATTTTTTAAGAATTCTAACCATTGTTCAAGCTGAGGATAGTCCTCATTTGGTAAACTTGGAAATGAAACTTTAAAATTATGTTTTGGAAGTTCCTGATTTAGCCACCATTGCCAATGAGGTTCGTGGCTTCCTCCCCAACCATGAAGGATTAAAACTTTTTTCATTATTTAATTTCTCTTACGCATCGTGCAAATTTCTTATAGTTTCTATTTTGATAGTATATGGCACCACTTTTAAAAAATACAAAATATCCATACAGCCCAAAATTTCTTATCCATGTTCTGTCGCTTGTCCAATAATTATCGGGTAAGATGTATTTAAATGCACGATTAATCATAAGTTCTTCTTTAACTCTTGTTTTATCTATTATGGTTCTATAATTATCTGCAGTTGGAAGATACCAATCTGAGAAGCCACTTAAAACAAGGTTTTCACAATATTCCACTGCTTGTTCTTGAGTATATCGATGTTTAACATTATCATAGGTATCTTGCCACATTAATTTATTAGCATCATCTATAACATAATCACCACTTTTTGTAAGTTTGTTTGCCAATAATAAATTAGCAAAGATTAATAAAAAATATAATACCTTCATAGATTACCCCTTTTGTTTTATAGAGTATTTTTTTCTTTCAAGTCTATCTAATACTTTATTATCTAATAATTCAATATTTAATTGTTCATCTTCTAAAAATACTAATCCAACTAATTCTTTAGGTTTTTGTTTTTCCTCTTGATGCGTTGAATGTTGTTTCCATTGTTCAAATTTATCTTCATAAATATTTACAATCTTATCTTCATGATATCGTCTTTCTAATATTAAAGCTATTGTGATAATAAGAAGCATAATAAAAGGTATCATCATACTATCCATTTACATATCTCCTTACTTCTTTATCAACTTGGAATATATCATCAATATATTCTATTTTTGGACTATGAAACTTGTTCATAGCATCAAGAGTTTTTTTAGCAATATCTAAAAATCCAATTTCCCCTTGTAAAAACTTTGCAACTGCTACTTCATTTGCAGCATTTAACACTACACCTAAATCTTTGTTATGCAGAACTTCATTTTTGATTTCCCAAATAGGATATCTCTCTTGTTTTATCTCTTTAAATTCCAAATTTTGTAATTCTAAAAGATTCACAGGTTTTAAAATTTGTTCTTTGACCTCTCCCATTATAGCATAAGCTATAGGCAATTGCATATTTGCATTGGCTAAATGTGCTGTTGTACTCCCATCTTTGTAGTTAATCATAGCATGAATAATAGATTTTGTTTCAATAATTGCATCACAAGAAGTTGTATCAAAAAGCCATCTAGCTTCTATAAGTTCAAAGAGTTTATTTGTCATTGTTGCACTATCAATAGTAATTTTATTTCCCATAGACCAATTTGGATGATTTAGAGCCTCTTTGATAGTAACATTAGAAAGTTTTTCTATTGGATAGTCTCTAAAACTCCCTCCACTTGCGGTAACTGTTAAACTTGCTATTGATTTTTGAGTATCCATTAAATACCATAATCCAAAATGTTCACTATCTATTGGAGTTATGTATGAAGTATCAATGAATTGTCCCGCAACTACAAGTGATTCTTTATTTGCAAGAGCAACTCTTTTGCCACAATGAATAGCTCTTAAAGTTGGTTGTAGTCCAAAAAAACCAACAAGTGCATTAACAACAAGGTTTGAAGATGATTCCTCTATAGCTTCTAAAATTGCTAATTCACCAGCTTTTACATTGTGATGATTTACTTTATGAATATCTTTTTCTTGAGCTATAATAACAATTTCTGGAGAAAAATATTTTAATTGTTCATTGAGTAGTTCTATATTATTTCCAGCAACCATTACTTCAATATCGAGATTAAATTTTTTTGCAATTTCTAAAGTATTGACACCAATTGAACCAGTAGTTCCTAATACTATCAACTAACTAGCCTTAATAATACTAACATCACAATACCACCAAATAAATATCCATCAGTTCTATCCAAAATTCCACCGTGACCTGGGAGTATATCTCCACTATCTTTTACATCAGCTTCTCTTTTTAAGTAACTTTCAAATAGATCACCAAAAACAGATGCAATTGCAACAATAACTGAAATAATTAATGCATACCAAAATCCAACGGAATCTAAACTAAAGGTAACTCCAAGAATAGCGGCAGTTGCAATTCCCCCAAATACACCTTCTAAAGTTTTATTTGGACTTGTTGCACAAAAGGGAGTTGAACCAAAACTTTTCCCAACAAAATATGCACCCACATCAGCACCAGCTACTACAACAAGTAACCATAGTAAGCTTTCTATTCCAAATGAAATATAAAGTGAAAGTAAAAATAAATATGATGCAATAGGATACATTAATGGGAGAAATAATTCTTTATTCAAATTTTTTGTATATGCTAAAATAGAAGCAAAAATAATTCCCACTACAAATACTATATCTTCTGGTTTTGGATAAAATAAGGCAACAATCCATATGCAAATAGCATAAATATAAATTTTGTCATCATTGATATTAAATAGATTCATAGCTTCATATAGAGCAACTAGCATTAATCCGCCAAATAAAAGCCAAATAAGAAAGAAAGAATCAATTAAGCCAATCAATAAGAGTGCAATAACTAAAACAACACCTGTTTTTATTCTTGTGCTACTTTGGGATATGATATCAAACATGAAAAACCTTTGTATAAAATTAGGATATTATACAAAATTATTGATTTAGAGTTGATTATTTATTAAAGTAGAAAAGATAAGCTCTATAATTTTCATCTAAACTTATATGGAGAAGTTTCCCTTTATAGTTTAAAAGATGGCTTATATACATAGCACTATATGTTCCAAAAAATATTTCATTTTGAGATATAATTTTTTTTTGAACTATGTTTAGATGAGTTATATTTTTTTTTGCAGAAAGATTTAAACTGAGATAATCGTATTGTAAATTTTGTAAAAAGCTATTTAATTCTTCAAGATTGCTAAATGTTTCTAGATGCTCTATTTTAGCAATAGCATTATTTTTATTTTTAGAAAGTAAAAACCAAGCTGTTCCATCACAAATTTTGTAACCTTCAGGATTTTTAATCATACTATTTACATTTGTAACAGAATCAAGTGATTCATCAACAGCACCAACTAAGGCTTCTTTTATTTTATTGATTGAAAGATCAAAATAGGATAAGTGAAATGCTTGTTCAAAAGAAACATCTTCCGCAGTTATATAAAAGTTATTTCCTAGAGTATTAAGTGCTTCTGAGATTAAAAAACCTACATTGTTTCCATTGATATTTAAAAAATCAAAAGGCATTACTATTTCATCTTTTTTACTTACTTGCATAAGTACTGTATTCATATCTTCAATACAACCATATTCACTTGCTGTATAAATATTGATATCTGTAGTATAAGTTTTATTTTCAAGACATTTAAGAGCACCATAAATAGCCATAATATTGAACTTTGATACTCTTCTAAATTGTTTTGAAGTAAGTTGTTTGAGAAGTTGTTTATATTCTTTAGTTGAATGATTTTGAAAAGTTTCATTAAAAGTTGCGCTAATATACATAAATTTAACCTTTATTACTTAATATTAAAGTTACATTACTTCCGCCAAAACCTATGAACTGCAATAAAATTGTAGCATTAGTAACAGGTTTATTTTCTAATAAAGGTTCAAAAGATATATCTTCATAACCATTTTTATAGTTAAGTGTTTTTGGGATAAATCCCTTATTTATAAATTCACAAAGCAAAACAGTTTCAGCTGTACCACAAGCTCCAAGTGAATGTCCTAAAAATGGTTTTAAAATTACTACATCAGTTTTTTCATTGTATATTTTAAAAAGTGTATCAAGTGCTTTTGCTTCAGAAAGATTTGAATTTTCACTCCCTGTTGCATGGGCTTTAATACACGTTAAATCTTTGATACGAAGATTTGCTTTTTCTAAAGCTTGCTTCATAGATGCACAAGTAGTTTCCCCTGTGGGATTTGAACCAGTTATAGAATAATTATCAAAAGAGGTATTTGATGATAAAACTTGAAAATTAGAATCTTCAACTTTATTCGTATCTAAAATAATCGCTGAACAGGCTTCCCCTAAAATTAAACCATCACTTTCTTTATCAAAAGGTTTGTAGATACCATTTTTACTTAAAAGCATTAAGGATTCAAAACCTTTATATGTTGATTTGTTAAAAAGTTCTAAACCTACTATTAAAGCTTTTTTTATTTTATTTGCTTGTATAAATTCAGTTGCATAGGCTATAGAGTTTGCTGTTGAAGTACAAGCAGTTTGCAGTATAGTTGCTTTATATTTTGAATTTACAATTTTTTCAACAAATGTACCTATGTTTCCATAACCAATTTCTGCAAGCATTTTTTTAGATTGATTATCATAATAAAGTTGACTTTGCTCTTCATTAATAGATATTGACATAGAAGTTGAGCCTATAAATATATGTAGCTCTTTTTGTTCCTCTATTGATAGATTTGCATCTTTTATAGCTTGAGATACAGCATCTTGTAATATTGTATAAAATTTCTCTTTTTCACTTGAAAAAGTTTGCTTTATTTTAAAAAAATTAAAACCATCATGATTGTCTTGGAAAAAATTTTTGTAGTTTTTATTTTCTATTTGTGTTGCAGTTTGTATGCTTTGAAATTTATCATTACCTAGCGCACAAATTAATGAGGAACCAGTTATATAAACTTTTTTCATTATATTGATTGAATATGTTCTGCTAAAGAGTTGATAGAAACCATTATTTTACGAAGTTCTTTACTATCTGTCGTATTAAGATTATATTTTTTGTTTAAAGCAAGTGAAATTTGTAATGCGTCTAAAGAGTCAAGTTGAAGTTTAGAATCAGATCCAAAAAGTATCTCATCGTTTGTTATATCTGAAGCTTCATAATCTTTTTCACACTCATCAATAATAAGTTGTTTAAGCTCTTCTTTTAGTTCTTCTGTGTCAAAACTTGACATTATAAATTTTCCTTTTTCTTTAAAAATAGATACGATAAAAATAAAAAGCAACATCCAAATATCATTAGATAAAGGATGTAAGCCTTAATATCATTAAAATTACCACCTATTACAAAAATTTCCAATAACCCTTCAAGTCCCCAGTTCATAGGTGAAAAAATTGTAATATTTTGCATAAATTCTGGCATCACAAATTTTGGTACCATAATACCACCAAGTGCCGCTAAAATTATATTTGAGACACCGCCAATTGTAGTTGCTTCTTCTGAAGTACTACTAATATTTGCTATAAATATTGCAAAAGAGATAGCTGCAAATGAAATTGCACCACTCATTGTAAAAATTAAACCATAATTACCATTTATTTGAAGTGTATCTCCATTTAATAAAGGTACAACATAAATTCCAACTAGTATCATAAATAACACTTGAATCTGGTTTATTATAAAGTATGGTACCATTTTACCTAAAATTATTAAAATAAAAGGAATATTCATACTTTTTAATCTCTGTATGGTTCCAAAATTTCTCTCATTTATAAAAGCATTTGAAATTGGAATGAGGATAAAAAACATTGAAAAAACAAGCCAAGATGGTACACTGTATTGTACAGAAGTTGGTTTTATAGTAAATTTTTCTTCTTTATATGTTGGAATAATTGTCATCTTTTTATTTAAAGTAGATAAAGTTTTAGCATCTATTTTATTTTTTATAAAATACTCTTTCATAATTTGTTTTGAAATAATTTCTGTTAATAGATTTTTAAATAATAATTGATTTTGTAAAGAAAGATTAGGATTGATAAAAATATCTATGTGAAAATCCTTTTTATTTGTATTAATATCAGTTTTGTACTCTTGAACTATATTGACAATTAAATCAAAATTTTGTGTATATATAAGTTCTTTTATTTTTTCATTATTTACGATTTGTGCTTGAAAATAGTTATTTTTATTTATCTCTTGTGTTATAAAGGCTGTGTCTTTATTGCTTATTGTATTGATTGCTACTTTAAATTTTGTATCAACACTATTTGAATAGGTATTTTGTAGTGCTAATGACATAATGATAATAAAAAGTGTAGGCATAATAAACAATACTAAAAGTGCATGAATATCTCGACTAAGCAATAAAAATTCTTTTTTTAAAATATATTTAAACATTAGTCTCTTAAATTCCCTTTTGTTAGATTTAAAAATAGCTCTTCTAAATTTTTATTATTAAAAGCAATATTTTCTATAGATATATTTTGCTTTTTAAGAAGATTGAGTGTATCAAGTAAATTATCATACCCATTTTTTACATCAACTTGTATCTCTTTTTCTGCCGTTTTGATTGTAAGTAAAGAGCTTTTATCTAAAAGTAATTCTTTGGTTTCGTGTAAAATAATTTTTTGATTATCAAGAATTGCAATATCATCACAAAGATATTCTATCTCCTCCATATAATGTGAAGTATAAATAATAGTTGTTTTATCCTCTTTATTAATTTGCTTTATAACATCAAGAATATATTTCCTTGATTGTGGGTCAATCCCAACAGTTGGTTCATCTAGGTAAAGGATTTTTGGACTATTAAGTAGTCCAATTGCAATATTTAATCTTCTTTTTACTCCACCTGAATATGTGTGTGCTCGTTTATCTAAAAATTTTTCTAAAGAGGTTATCTCGATACACTCATTAATTCTTTTTTTTAGTTGGGTATTTTGCAATCCATACAACGCTCCAAAAAATTCAAGATTTTCATATGCAGTTAGATTTGGATAAAAGGCATATGTTTGTGGTACATAAGAACTTATTTGTTTGATTTGTTTTTTCTCTTTTTCATAATCGTATCCAAAAATATTTATGGTTCCACTATCATAAGATTGAAGATAATTCATAATGGATACTAAAGTGGTTTTTCCTGCCCCATTTGGTCCTAAAAGTCCAAAAAGAGAACCCTCTTTGATATTTAATGAAAGGGCATCAAGTACCTTGTTGTTTTTATAGGATTTAGTTAAGTTTTTTATCTCTATTGCCATATCTATTGTATCAACATCTTTTTTCCAACGAGCGTTGTTTTTATCTCATCAACTAATTTGAGATTAATATTAAATCGCATATTAGACAACTCTTTTTTAAGAAGTGTTTTTATATCTTTTACAAGAATATTTTCTTTTGTTTGAAGGGTGATATTAAGTTCTTCTCCTCGTAAATTATCTTTGTGGGTACTTACAAATACAACCGCTTTTTCTATATTTGGTTGCGCTTCAAGAATATTTTCTATTTGTACCGTAGAATATCTTTTTCCAGCTAGTTTTATTATTTGAGAACTTCTTCCTACTAGTTTGAATTGATTATTTTCAATCTCCACATAATCAAATGTTTGAATCGTATGGTTTGTGATTTTAAATTCATCTTCATAAAGAACATTGGAGATAAAAGGGGATTTTACTTTAAGTTCCCCTTCCTCATTTTGAGATATTTCAACACTATCCATTGGGGTCCACTTTTCATCATCATTGTATTTGTAAGCGATACCACCTGTTTCGGTTGAACCAAAAATTTGAATTACATCAGTGGAAAAATTTGTATGAAACTCTTGTGCTACATCAGGGAAAAGAGGTGCAGTAGAACTTATAAAAATTGATTTACTTAAATCTTTTTTTGTCTCAAGTTTATTTAATGATTTGATATACAATGGTGTGGTAACTACCATTGAGTATTCATCTACTAACTCCAATAAATCATGAGGTAAAAAATGTTCTTTGATGATAATATCAATATCATTTATCAAAGGATAAATTGCCCCTAAAAGTGAACCGTAAAAATGGATAAAAGGAACAGTTACAATAACTCTTTTAATTGTATATTTTTCAAAAAGTTTTGTAAGTTGTTTAATCTCACTTAAAAAATTTTCTTTTGTTTTGAAAGCACCAACAGGGGAACCTGTAGTCCCTGAAGTAAAATAGATAAATGAAAAGTCAAATTGATCAAAATCTTTAAAATCAACTTGTTTTATTTTTTCGATGATTGCTTTATTGTTTTTATCAAAAAGTATCGCTTTTGAATTATTAAAATAAGTTTTAAAAATATTTAAAATATTTTCCTCTTTTGTACTTAACCCAATATGAGTAATTTCATTTTCTAAAGTTGTTTTTGATAGTGTATCTTTGCAGATAATATGTTCTGTTATTGAACCATTATCATTGTAAACTTTGAGTGTCATCGAGGAACCTTATGTGTTAATAATAAAATTATAAGTGACACTATACCAAGAGTTGCTATAAGACCAATTGAAAATAGGGCATTTACCTTAGAAAAAATTAAAACACCGAATCCAGCAAAAGTAGAAAGTAAAGAATAAAATATCGCTTTTTGCGTATTACTACTTAGGTTTGTATTACTCATATAAATTCCATAGTCAATACTTATTGAGATTACAATGATCATCATAAAAATATGTAAAATATTTAATTCTATAAAAAAGGAGACTAACAATGTTATGGCAATTGGAAATAAAATATAATTTAAAGCTTTCATGAAGTTATTTCTTACAGCAATATAGAGCATAATTAATATAAATAGTAGTGCAACAAATGATAAATACTGTAAAGTTTTTAGAGACTTTGTTAAATCTTTTTGAAATAATTCTTTAAAACTTAAAGCTTTGATATAAGGTTCTTGAATAATATTTTTATAGTCATTGTTAGCTACTATTGCATAACTTATAAAAAGGTTTTTATATTGACTTATAGGAAATTCTGCAAGTGCTTCAAGTGTGTATTGTGGAGTATTTTGTGGAACTATATAACTATTTTGAAAAAAGTTTTTTCGAAAGCCAATTTTATTGGCATTTTCATTGAGTTTTTTGTTCAATTCTTTCAATCTTTTTGTATCAAAGATTTCAAAACTATTAGATGTTGGAATATTTGCAAGTGGATTTTGAATCTTGGGATATTTTATTTGTAAGTTATGTGAATAGTTTACTAATTCTTCTATAGAAGATGCATAGAGTAATACAGCTGTTTTTTTATCTTTGTTTATATGTTTATTAAAAAAGTTATCTAAAGATTGTAACTCTTTATTATCAATATCAAGATTTTTAATATTAAAATCAATTTTTAGATTTGAGATTGCAAGGGTGATTAAAATTATTGAAATTATCGTTATATACAATGGTTTGATTGTAAATTTATTTTGTATGAGTTTTGATGGTTTTTGTGGTTGTATATTTAAGTAAGGAAATAAAAAAGTAAATAGAATATATGAAAAGAGTAATGCACATATTGAAAAAACTGTGAGTTGTTGAATAAAACTGAAATCAACAAAGGAGAGTATTAAAAGAGCCCCAACAGTTGTACTCATCCCAAAAAAAACATCTTTATTGAGTGTAACTTTATTTTGTTCATAATATCCATGCATATAATTATGGAACATATAATCAATAGCAATAGTTGAGATAGAGATACCAAAAATCATAGTAAATATTGATATTTCATCAAATAGTAAAATACTAATAAGTATAGCAAAAATAATAGATGAGCCAAGAGTAGTAATAGTTTGAATAAGAAGTTTTATATCTCTTAAAATCACAATATATAAAATAAATAATATACTCAATGCAAAAGTGATGATGATATTGACATCATTTTTGATTTTTTCTTGATTTTCCACAAAATAAAACAAAGTAGAAAATACCTCTATATTTGTATCTGTCTTTTTCAAATTTTGAGCAAAATCATATATCTCTTTATAAGCAGTAAAATTATTAATACTTTTATCAAGTTGTAAAATTGTTAAATATCCATAGTTTTTTATTTTTACATAAGAGGTTCGAAGGGTTGAGTTTTTTTCAAAAAGATTAAGTGGATCAGTTGTATCAAGAGAAACACTAAAAGGTGAAGTGAGAATTTGTTTATGTAATAAAGAAAGTTCAGTTACTATATCTAGTGAGTTATATTTAGTTTCATTGAATTTATGAGTCAGATAGTAATACTTTTTTTCAAAGATTTTATTGGCACTTGTTTGCGTAAAAGGATGAATATTTTTGTGTTTTAAAAGCATACGTTCTATATTTTTAAGTTTATCAAGTGTTATAGTATTGTCACCCTTGTAGGCTACAAAAAGTTGTTTGGTTGTATTGAGTTTTTCAAACTCTTTCAACAGTGCTTTATTTTCTCCATTTGGAAGGATACTTGTGATTTGTGTAGAGATATGACTGGGAATATTTGTTATAAAAAATATAGCAAGTAGTATGGATAGGATAATAAAATTGATGTAGTTACTTAGTCTCTTCAATAGTAATCCTATCTTGATTTGTAAAATTTATTTTAAGAAATTTGAGTGTGTTATTGTTTTTTTCATATTCGATTGTCTCAATAACTGAAGAGAGATATTCATTTGGTATCAAAGTAACAAGGTTTTTATCTTGTTTTAGTGTGAAATTTTCACCTAATTGTGAGGTGTTGTTTGTATATATACCAAGAACAAGTTGGAAAAATATATTGTATTCTAGACTCTCTTCATGGGTATAAATTTCAGTTGTATTTGAAGTTATAATTTGTATATTTTCATCTGTGTATATAACTTTTTTATCACTATTTTTGTAGTGCAAGGTAACTTTAGCATCTTCTATATTTAAAGTACCAACTTTACTAAACTTATTATCAAGTGCATAGATATATTTAGTTTCATTGAAGTGTACCTCTTTTGAAAATAATATATTAGATAAAAATAATAATATAAATACATATTTCTTTTGCAAAATAAATCCTTTTATTTTGTTTGAATTCTAGCAAAAAATTATACAGACTAAAGTTAAGTTTTAAAATAACATGCTAAAATCAGTGACTTAAAATAAAGGGTTATAATGAAGTATGTATTAATAATAGTTTTGTTTAGTGTTTTTTTCACTGGGTGCTCAATAAAGCAAGAAGTTAAAAGTATTAAAAATCTTGATTCAAAAGAAGTTTGTATTGTGAAAAATGATAAAGTAAGAGATACTTTTTTAGAAACTTATCGTTCTACACTTGAAGGTAAAAACTATAAAGTAATTATAAAAGAAAGAAACTCAGATGATTTACAAACATGTTTTGTTAAGTCAACTTATGTTGCAAACTGGAGATGGGATTTAGCTATGTATATGGCATACGCAAAAATCTCTGTTTTTCAAAATGACAAGTTAATAGGAGAGGCACTATATGATTCTTTATCTGGAGGAGCTAATATGGGAAAATTTATTAATGCTGATAATAAAATTAGAGAATTAATTGAAGAGTTATATCCTTAGGATTATTTTTTTAAATATATTTTTTTATGTATCATCTGTATTACAAATGCTACTCCAAATACAAAATACCATCCAATAGAAGTGTATATTATCCAATAATTTATATTATCATTATATAAAACAAAGAGGTGTAAAGCGATATTTACAATAGACACCAAAGCCCAAAATAGTGTTGCTTTTTGTATATAGTTTTTTTCCTCTTCATCTATCTCTTTTTTTAATTTGTTTAATAAATGCAAAATAAAAGAGTTTTTTGTAAAGTAACTGTAAAAAAAATAGAGGCTTACAAGGATAGAAAGAATAAGAGGTAAACTTTTTAAGAGAATAAAATCATTAAATACAAAAGCACAAAATGAAACTCCAAGATAAAAACTAGGGAAAAGTATCTCTTTAAAACCTTTTTTAAATACTAATAAAAACCACCCTAAAGAGATTATAAAAATGATAATTGAAACAACTTTTAAATTAAAATATCGTAAAGATAAAAAAACAAAAGGTGCATAAAGAAGCGAAAATAATATATGCATCTTTATCGAACCATACCACCACTGATATTAAGTGTCTCTCCTGTGACAAATGTAGCATCAACAGCCATAAAATAAGTTGCTTTTGCTACCTCTTCTGGTTTTCCAAATCTATTAAGAGGTATTGCTTTTTTCATCTCTTTTACATTTGGAATATTTTCTATCATCTCTGACTCGATGATACCTGGAGCAATTGTATTGACTCTAATTTTATATCTTCCAAGTTCTATAGCCAAAGTTTTTGTTAGGGCTACAATACCACCTTTAGAAGCTGAATAATTGGCTTGACCACTGTTACCTATAAGTCCAGAGATGGAAGCCATATTTACGATACTTCCATTTTTGTTCATCATCATATTTTTTGAAAGAGTTTTTGTCACATAATACAACCCTTTTAAGTTTGTATCAATCACATCTTCAAACTCAGCATCTTCCATAAAGAAAAAAAGATTATCTTTGATAATTCCAGCATTGTTTATAAGTACATCAACACTTATACCCTCTAAAGCTTCTCTTATAGAGTTTTTATCTTTGATATTAAAAGTGATTAGTTCCCCACAACTTTCTATATCTTCAAGAATTTTGAGTGCTTTTTCTTTATTTGAGTTATAGTGAATATAGACAAAATAACCATTTTTAGCAAACTCTTTTACTATCGATTCTCCAATACTTCCTGTTGCACCTGTTACTAATACTTTTTTTAATTCCATTTTTTACTTCTTAGATAAATTTCGCTTCTTGGAGAATTTTTTTAATATTTTTAATATCAATATCCATTCTTCTATCTTCATAAAGAGGTTTTACAATGGTTCTTATTTCCTTATATATATTTGCAAGATGTGGTGATACTTCACTTACTCCTCTTATATCAACGGCCTGAGCCATACCTATAAAGGCAATTGAAAGCATATTATGAAGTTCTGGAATCATTTTAGCAAAATCATTTGCAGCAGTTGTCCCCATAGATACTTTATCTTGATTAAGTGATTCTGTTGGTCTTGAGTGAATTGAAGCTGCTGTTGTATTTTTGATAACATCAGCACTCAATGAACTAAGACTAATTTGCATAGCTTTAAACCCATGAAAAAATGGTTCATTTGAAAGTTTTAAATTTTCCCCTAAACCACGGTTGAATTTATGATCAACTAAAAGTGCAAACTCTTTATCTAACAAGTCAGCTAAATTTGCAGCACAAATTTTAAGTGTATCCATAGCATGAGCTACATACCCACCATAAAAGTTTCCTGAGGTATATATTTTTTGATTTTCTCCATCTATTAGTGGATTATCATTTACACTGTTTATCTCTGTTTCCACCCAGTTTTTAGATATTTCTAGATTGTCTCTAATCACCCCTAAAACTTGTGGTGCACATCGCATAGAATATGTATCTTGAATATTTAAGTCATTGTCTGCAAAAAACTTATCATATCTATCATCTCTTCCATGAGTAAGTTTAGAACCTGCAATTTTTGTTTGAATATTTTTGGCAGCTTTTATTTGTCCGCTAAATGGTTTTGAATCATGTACAAAATCTGCAACTGGAGTATCATCTCCCAAAAGTACTTCAAACATCCCAGATACATAAGATTCCATAGAATCTACAATAACTTCAAACTCTTCAATAGCTTTTAGGGCAATTGCACTCATAATTGTAGTACCATTCATGATAGCTAAGGCTTCTTTTGGTTCAAATTTATATGGTGTGATACTCAGTTCATTGTAAACTTCCATTACATCTCTTATCTCACCTTTATAATATACTTCTCTTTCCCCTGCAATAACTGCTGCGATATATGAAAGTGGTGTTAAATCTCCACTTGCACCAACGCTCCCTTGAGAAGGTATTACAGGAATAATATCTTTTTGGATAAGCATCTCTAATCTATGTAAAAGATTCATAGAAACTCCAGATCGAGCTTTACTTAAAGAGATAGTTCTACAAATAACTGCATATCTACATACTTCATAATTTAAGTTTGCACCTATACCACACCCATGAAAACGAAATAAATTTGTTTGTAATGTTGCTGCATCATCATAACTAACATAGTTTTTACCACTTGCACCATATCCTGTAGTAATACCATATATTGGTTTACCAGCTTTAATTGTATTCATCATAAAATCATGTGTGTGATTCATAAAAGTTATAAAATTTTCATCTTTTGAAATTTCTATATTTGTAGCTTTTGTAATCTCTTCTAAAGATATCGTTCTTTTATCTATTGTTAATTTCATATATTATTTATTCTCCCAAAAATTGTAAAAATTGAACCACTGAGTAGGGTATTGGATCAAGGTATTTGATAAGTATTCTACGTATTGTTTTATACTTTGATCGATTGCTTCTTCTAGCGCAAGATTGTAGTCTAGTTCTATTTTGTGAAATTTTACCTCATATTTGAGTAATTCTTTATAAATTACAAAAATTAAGATAATAGGTTTTTGTGTTTTATATGCTATAACAAATGGATTTTTATTGAAATTCGCTTGTTCTCCAAAAAACTTCACTTGGTAATTATGTTTTGAATCTAAAGTTCTATCACCCATAAGTGCTACTGATTCATTGTCTAAAAGAGCATTTGCAATAGTTATATATGCATGAATTAAACCTTTTGAAAGATCTATGATATTAATATTTTTTGTATGCTTTCTATCAATAATATCTTCAAACTCTTTGGCACTGTTTAACATTGCTTCACTCATAACAACATGAATACTAGTTTCATTATCTCGAAAATAATTTGTTGAAGTTGCCCAACCTCCAAAATGATTTGCAAGTATTATTGAACCACTTTTTATCTCTTTTAGAAGAGTTTCTCTTTTTTTATTTTCAAATTGATATAACTCTGGGTCAGATTTAGATATAAATCTATCTGAAGTTGCAATAGCATAGTGCAATAGATGCTGAAAATATAATTTATTTGAAAAAGGTATATTGAGATGTTTATAATATATCTTTAAAGAGTCTCGTACATTTCTGGCAAATAAAAAATAGTATAAAACTACCAAGTGCAAACTATAATAGACAAATTTATATCCAAAAAGTTTGTATAATTTATAAAGAGTTTTTACAATAACACCACCAACTCTTTGTTTCTGAGCCATAAAGAACTTTTCCTATATATAATATATTAATTTTAATAATCTAAATTATAACTAAAGTTAACTAATTATATGATAAGATTATGCTTTAATTTAGGAGAAATAATGGTAAATACTGATGTAGTTATAATTGGTGGAGGTCCAAGTGGTTCACTTGCAGCATGTAAACTTTTAAAAGCAGGATATAGTGTAACTATACTTGAAAGGTTAGAGTTTCCAAGATTTGTTATTGGAGAATCATTACTACCTAGATGTAATGAACTTTTAGATAAAAATGGTTTAATTGATATTATAAAAGAACAAGGTTATATTGTAAAGGGAGGGGCTATTTTTATTGATGAAGAAAAAAGGGAAGAAGTAATTGATTTTACTAAGAATCTTGGACAAAAATGGGGAACAAGCTTTCAAGTTAAAAGAGAAGAATTTGATAACGTACTTTTAGAAACTGCAAAAAAACTTGGTGCAGTTGTACTTCATAAATATACAGTAACTGATTATGACAATAATGCAAATATTATTACAGCAGTAGATGACACAAATATTTTACATACTTTTAAAGCAAAATTTGTTTTAGATGCTTCTGGTTATGGAAGAGTATTACCAAAATTATTAAATTTAGATATCCCTTCAGATTTAAAACTCAGAAATGCAATCTTTACTCGAATAAAAGGTGAAAAAAGAAGAGAAGAAGAAAAAGAGGGATTTATAGACATAGTAATTCATGATGACAATCAAGCTTGGCTTTGGATAATACCTTTTAGTGATGGTACAACTTCTATGGGAATTGTATGTGAAGAATCATATTTTAAAAATACACAACTCTCTTTAGAAGATTTTTTTGATAAAGTTGTTGATACACATCCATATTTAAAAGAAAAATTAGAAAATGCAGTAAAATTACAGCCTGTTGGAATTATAGAAGGGTATTCATCAGCGATTAAAAAAATGTATGGGAAAGGTTTTGCACTTAGTGGAAATGCAACAGAGTTTCTAGATCCAGTTTTTTCTTCAGGTGTTACACTTGCTTTAGAATCTTCAGACAGAGTTGCGGATATGATTATCAAAGAACTTAAAGGTGAAAATCCAGATTGGGAAAAAGATTACGAAGAGTATATGATGATAGGTATTAATGTATTTAGAGAGTTTGTATATGCTTGGTATGAAGGAAAATTAAGAAAAATTTTTTACTGTCCTAAAAAAGCTGAAACAATTAAGAAATCTATCGCTTCGATTCTTTCTGGGTATGTTTGGGATGAAGATAATTATTTTACAACAAATACAAAAGAAAAAATTGACACTCTTGTAAGTTTGTGTTCATAAAAGATTAAAACTTTAAAAGTTTTAATCTCTAATTGATTCAAGTTTATTATCTTTAAAAGATAAAGCTTGTTTATTATGTGTACTTGACCAATAGTACCATGTGTTGGCATCTAGTGTTCGAGTTCTGTGCTCAGGTGGGTATCCTCTTGATAAGATAATTGCATCTTTTGACATATCTTGTTTTACCTCTGCGTTAAGAATACTGTGTTGTGTCAATGCATCATATTTTTCTAAAGAGATTTTTTGAGTTGCAAAAGTTCTTTTAAATATCCCCTCTAAACTAATATGTTTACTATGATTTGTTCTTTTGAGTGCAAAAACTTTATTGTTATATTCAAAGAAAATAATATTTCTATCAAGATATGTTATTGTTACTTCAGAATTTAAAGGAAGTAATGTACCATTGTTATAATTAGTTGAATAAATTGTATATTCAGCATATTCCCCTTTTGAGTGTGTTAATCCATCATTTGTAGGGTCTGTTTGTGTAACTTTTTTATGATACCACATATTAACTTGTGTGTAATATGTCGTTTTCATTTGGGAATTATCTAATTGTAACTTATCATTGTTACAACCACTGAATATAAAAGTAAATATACTTAAGAAGAAGATAGTTATTAAATTTTTCATTTTATTATCTTATGAGGTAAGTATCGCCAAGTCTAGCACCATCAATAGGACTTGATAACCATACACCAACATCTTTACCTAATGCCTCTACTGTTCTTCCTAACACAGCACAAGAACTTTTGTATGCACCCCAGAAACCTCCACCAGAAATTCTAGCTGCTTTGAAAGATTGAAATTGTTTATCTCCTTGAACTAAAGCACCATTGATTGCAACATATTTATTATGTCCTCTAAATGCACCACCTTGACTTACTGCATCAGCAATTTCAACTTTTAGTTCTATATCATTTTTCCCAATATCATTTTTTACCACCACATTTAGACCACTTGCTTGTGCTGATTTAACTATAAACTCACTGAGTTGTTGATCTATAATACATTCTGCTTTGATGTTTGGAGCAACAGGTGCTGTAGGGGCATAAGGGATAACACTTTTAATATATACTGTTTTACCCCCAAGACTTAAATCACCAGCCTTTTTTACATTTGTAGTTGTAACAGTTGCAGGTTTTGTTGCAACGGGTTGTGATGTAGGATTTGTTGTTTGAATAGCTGAACTAGTTTGCTGTAAACCTATTTGTGCTAATTCATAGTTGATATTTCTTTCTAAGTTAGATATCCATTTATTATAATTTTTGTGGATAGTATTAGAAGATGCATCATAATCTAAACCTTGACTGTCTTTATAATCAATTTTATAACCTTTTGTATCGTATGAGATTGAAACAACAGCAATATGTTTTCCTCTTACGTTAACTGTAGCTGTAAGTAACCCCTCTTTTTCCTTTTTAACAGACCAATTTTTTCTTAAAGCACCTTTTTTAATAGCAGTTTCAATTTGTTTCATTGAAGTTTTACCTGCTATTGTATTACTATTGTCAATATTGTAAATAGCTGTACCACCACATCCTGTTAATATCAATACAAATAATGCAGTACCAATATACTTAAAAATATTTTTCATTACTGAGTCCTTGAAGTTTAATTTTATGAGAACATATGATACTTGAATTATTTTTATGTTTTAATAAAAATAATTAATTTTATTTTAAAAATTTTAAAAAAAATAATTGTAAATGTAAGAGGATAAATCTAAGAGTATCTTTATAGTTATCAAAATGACTTACCCTATCTTCTGGTTTTGGATAAAAACATTCAATTGTAGCTTGTGTCATATGTTGATATTTCCAAAGATGTTTGACTAAAACTTCTATTTCAAAACTAAAACCCACTTTTTTAGTTCCTAAATCTATAATTGAAACAGGATAAAGTCTAAAACCACTTAATGAATCTTCAATATTAAATCCACTATTTAATTTAATCCAAAAGTTATGAAAGGCTCTTCCGATTTTAGATTTTTTTGGAATGTTATCTATATTAAAATTTCTTGAGCCTATGACGATTTGATTTTCAATTGTATTTGTTTCTATAAGTTTTATAACTTCACTTGCTAAGTGCTGACCATCACCATCCATGCTAACAATATTTTTATATCCTAATTGTTTCGCTTTTTTTGCACCAGTAAGTATTGCTTGACCTTTCCCTATGTTGACAGAATGTGTTTCAATATGAACATTTTTATATTTTTCATCAGATAAAATATTTTCTACACTATTTAGAGAACCATCATCAACTACTATTACTTCATAATGATTATTTAAAATATCATCAACCACTTGTTTTATAGTTTTAGGGTTATTATATGTAGGTACTACTACTATTGTGTCTTGTTTACTCATAGATTATCTCTGCAATTTTACTATTTTGTTCATCATCTTTTACAATTTTGATTTTAGTTTTTAAGGCATCTTTATTGATATTATAAATAATAGTATCATTAGGTAAGGTATGAGCTATAAATTTTGCAGAATGAATTTTTTTTATAGTATCCTCTAATACATTGACTACAATTTCAATCAGTAAAAAACCTGGAAGTATTGGATAGTTTGGAAAATGTGCTTTAAATATAGGATGATTTTCATCACTTAGTTTCACAATTATTTGTGTATCTGTATTTTGTACTATAGTAAATAAATCTTTTAGCAAGTGTATCTATCCTTTATGCTTCTTTGATAATAACACTGAAGTTACCAGAGATGTATGCTTCTGTATTGTTATTAAGCTTAAAAACTTCAAAATAAAATTGTTTAAATTCAGCAATTTGAGCTTCAAGTTTTAAATGTATATGATATTGTAATTGGTCAAATTCTTTATGTTGTTCAATATTTTTTACTGTAGCTAAAAAACCTAGTTTTGGTTTCTCTTGGTCAACAAATGATGAACTTGATTGAGCAGCAGCTTCGATAAAAGTTGTAAATGTTGGTATCTCTTGAAATTCACATAATACTATAGTATTATTTTCATTCTTTTCTACAATTTTTTTAGCAAATATTAAAGGTTCTAAATGGGGTAATTTCATATTGTAATCTCAAGTATATTTTGCTCGGTTTCTTTAAATTGTTTTGCAATGTTAAATAACTCTTTTAATGAATTTGGAACTTTTAAAAAATCATTATCATTATTTATAGTATCAAAATTTGGTGACAGTTGAGTTACTTTTATTTTCAAGGCAACACCACATTCTAAGTAGTCTATACACTTATTAACTTCTTCAATATGTGGAATATTAAGTGTCTCAGTAGCAATAAGTAGAATTTCATCTCCATCTAATGCTTTTACAGCTCCCATTTTTAGTAAACTTTTAGAGGTATTATCTCCACTAGAGAGAGTCATTATCTCACTTTGATTTCCATATAGCATTGAAAGATAAGATGCAGCTGTATTATAAACAGAATTTTGAAAATCTGTTGGACTTATAGTCTCTTTATCTTTAATACTTTTTAATATACTAGCAGTAGCAGGAATCTCACCAAAACTACTTCCATATACTATTCGTCCTGTTGTAAAGTTAACAGCATTCGCTAAATAGATGGCAATTTTAGCTGCTCTTGTTAATCTTCTTCTTGTTACCATTTTTGGAACTAATTCTTTGGTTTGAAGGTTTTCTATTTCTTTTGAATCATATATGAAGGCAGCATCTATAATTTCTAAATTTATCATTGTACTTTCCCAAATACTAAACTACAGTTATTACCACCAAATGCAAAAGAGTTACTTATTACATAATTAATCTCTTTTTCTATATTTTGCATTGTTAGATTAATTTGCTCATTCTCAATGTTTGTTAAGTTTGTACTTGTTGGTATAGTTTGATTGTTTATGACTAATTTACAAATAATCGCTTCTAAAGCACCAGCAGCTCCTAGAGTATGACCCGTTATAGATTTTGTAGAACTAACATAAGGGGCATTTGTAAATAAATTTGCAATTGCATTTGCTTCAGCAGAGTCATTTGCTCCAGTACCTGTTCCATGAGCATTAATATAGTCAATATTTTTTTCAGATATATTCGCTTGTGATAGTGCTTTTTCCATCGCACTTTTTGCTCCTAATCCATCAGGATGAGGATGTGTCATATGGTAAGCATCAGAACTATATCCCACTCCACAAATCTCAATACTGTTGTTATTTGGTTTTGATTGAATTAAAAGACAAGCGATTGCTTCTGCCACATTCATTCCATCTCTATTTATATCAAAAGGTTTACAAGGTTCACTTGAAAGAACACCCAAAGATAAAAAACCCCCAACAGTAGTTTGAGATAACTGATCAACACCAAGTACTAGTACATTTTGATATAAACCTTTTGTAATAACTTCATATGCATATCCTAAAGCATTTGCACTTGAAGTACAAGCTGTAGAAAAAGAAACCCCATCGGAAAATTTAAATTTTTTTTCAAGTATAGTTTGTATTGTATGGATATTATGATAGTTTGGGTCTATTTGTGAATAGTTGCCATTTTTTAAATAACTCTCTTCAGTTATAGCTATTCCACCTACAGATGAACCAATAATAAGAAGCGTATCTTCAAAGTTTTGTAGGTTACTATTATTTAAAATTTCTTCACATTTAAGAAGAAGATTATTAAAAAAAGTTTGTTCAGAAGAGATTTTCCCAATTGCAGCTGGTATATTTTGAAAATAGTCTGTATCAGTTTTTATAAAACTATTCCCAGTACAAATATTGTGAAATAATTGCTCTTCATTTTCTCCAGAACAACAAATTAAAGCTGTATTTGTTATATAAGCTTTATTTTTTATTGTCATTGATATAGTTTAAAAGAGATGAGATTGTTGCAAATATTTTATCGTATTGTGTTGAATCGGTAATTTTTACACCATACTCTTTTTCAATAGCTAAAACAAGTTCGATAGAATCAACAGAATCTAAACCCAAACCATCATCTCCAAATAATGGATCGTTATCATCTATCTCATTAGCTTCTATATCTTCAAGATTTAGATATTTAATTAAAACCTCTTTTAACTCTGTATTACTTACCATTTATTACCTTTTTTTTTCTATTAATTACTGCGATATTTTATAACATACTTACTTATTATCGAATTAGATTGACTTTAAAATTGTAAAAGCTTCCTCTTCTATTTTTGATGCTTCAATTAAAAATGTAGCAATCTCTTTTGAATCTAATTTGTCAATATGTTTTGCACCCATTACACATCTTAGAGCAAATTCTCTAAGTATATCTCCTGATTGTGTGATAAGTTCACTTGCTGTTTGTAGTTTTTGTTTATCTAAATTATACTGTGTTGCTTCTTGTAAAAATGCAGAGTATAAGAATCTAAAACCACCGCCACCAGTGCCTATCTCCTCTTGCATACGAACAATATGTGTAAGATAGTTTTTTACATATCGTTCATTTGGATTGTTTTGAATTCTTTCAACAGCATTTGCTAGTTTTCTCATCCCTTTAACTCCAGCAAAAGGGAAGGGTGTTGTCATCGTTTTTGCATTTTTTTTGATTGATTTTTTGAGTATAGTTTCATAATCAATATTTTGAGGAATACTTTTAGGATAATATAAAAATCCTTTGGGTGCAAAAACCCCTTTTGCAAATCTTGCAATTGTTAATTTATTTTCATTTGCTCTTACTACATCTTCAAATACAGGGTCTGAAATAAGATACTCATCGTCTTCTTTCCCATATACAAGTAAGTTATGTGCATTAAAATGAAATCTCATATCTTCTGGCATATATGGAAGGTAGTAAACAGATGTTTGTAGACCAACAAGTTTTTTTTCATCAACAACTAAACGAGTAAGTTCATCATTTGCCACTATTGGCTCATTATATTGTTTTTTATAAATTTTTACACCAAGTCTTTTATCAATATTTTTGATAATGTTTTTTGGTATTTCCCTATATGCAATTAATGGCATATTGTTAAGCTTGATTAGAGGAAAGTAAAAAAATGATAAAGAATGTGTAATTCCAAATGCCATAGGTTCACTTATTTTTAGACCATAGTTTGATAATAATGTTGATATTACGCCACTTTCACAATGTGCAAATTGATTGTGCTTAAAATTATTTTCCATTATTAAAACCTTTTAGTTGATCAAGTGTTATACCAAAAACATCACTATATTTTTGAAGAATTTTATCATTGAGTTTTTTAAAATGTTTTGCTTGTAAGTGTCTTTTAACTCTAAATTGAAAAAAACCAACAACAGAAGCTAAAGTTGGTATATCCATTCTATTGTGATACATATAATATTCAATTGGTGAAGATATATTATTTTTAATATTTTCTAAACATTCTTGCTTAAGTATTTCATATTCTTCCACTGCAAGTTTTGTTGCGTACTCTTCTACATGACTTCCGTAATTAAATGTTTGAAACTCACCATTTGAATTAGGTGCATACATTACCTTTTGATAGCCATTTAAAGTACTATTTTCCTCTTGGGGAATTGTGATCTGTTTCATACTACCTCTAAAGCCATGAATGCAGTAGAAAATCTTCCACTCTCAGGTATGTAGCAAAGAATTTTTTGACCTTTTTGTAAAGTATTACTATTAAAAAGTTCTTCTAACATAATATACATAGAAGCACTTCCTGTATTTCCAAATTTTGTAAGATTTGTAAACCATTTTTCGTAAGGTATTTCAAAATTAGCTTTTTTGAGTCCTTCATAAAGTTTATCTCTAAAATATGTTGAAGAGTAATGTGGTAGAAAATAATCAAACTTTTCTGCAGTTAAATCCCTTTTTTGTGCAATTTTGATAATAGGTTTTGTTACTGTATATTCAATGATATTTTCATTGAGTAGTTTTACATCTTGTTTTACAGAAAGAAGTGATTTCGCCATCACTTCATCTTGTGAATAAGCTCTCCATGATGTAACTTTATTACCTTCCACATTAAGTCCACTATACATACATACAGGCATTTCACCTGCATAAGAAAGTACATCTATGAAATCTATCTTTAAAGAAAGTTTATTTTCATTTGGTTTATTTTCAAGTTTCATAGCTCCTGCACCATCAGAAAGCATCCATCGTAAAAAATCTTTCTCAAAAGCAATACTTGTATTTTTTTTGAGTTCATCGATTAGATGTTCTGATTCTTTTTGAAAGTTTTTAGCACTTAAAATTGGAGAAGAAGTTTCACTTCCCGTTGCAATTGCACATGATAAATCACCACATTTAATACCATAATAAATATATTTTAAAGCATTGATTCCACTAAGACAAATTCCACTTGCACTTATAGTTTCTATCTCATTTATTTTTAACTCGCCTTGTACCATAAGTGTATGGTTTGGCATAAGTTGATCAGGTGATGTTGTTCCACAGGCAAGACATTCTATATCATTTAAAGAAAATTTGTCATTTTCAAGTTTTTTAATTGCATTAGCTGTAAGTTGAGCATTTGAAAAAAGTGGTCGTTCTGTTCCTTTTTCAAGGACATAGTAACGTGTTTGTATTCCATTGCTTTTTAAAACTATATTCTTAGCTTTTGATTTTTTGCCGCCAATATATCCAAGATATTCTTCTATCTCCTCATTACTAACAGGTTCATTAGGCATAAACTTTTCTATTTGATTGATATATACATTATTCATTAATCATAAATTCCTTTATTCTTTCATCCCCATTACCAGAGGGTAATTCATAGTATTCTTTTTCTTGGAGTACTTTCTCTTTATTTATTTTTCTTAAAATTGATTGAACAATCATATTAATTGGTACAATGGTCAGAATAATAAGTAGTAAAAAGATTAAATATAATATAACTACTGGTTTTCTTTTAATATCTCCAGGTTCACCAAGTTTTTGTATAAGTTTACCCCAAATGTGAAAACTTTTTGTTGCAATTTTTTCACTTCGTATAAGTTTTGTATTTACCTCTACAGCTTTTAAGCCTTGAAGTAGTGGAATACACTCTTTTTCTTTGTCATTTCTTAAGGCTTCAAGAAGTGCCTTCCCAAATCTATTTGCATTATTTATCTCTAATGGATCAATTCCAGCTTCACTCATTCCCCATAAAGAATTGGTTTTCCCTGTTAACATCCAACGAGGAGTTGTGATAAATGTTTCAAGCGAGTTTCCTCTATCTATTAATACAACATTATCAATAAGTTTTGCTCCAATATCATTTAAAAGTTTTTTAACTTTCTCTTGTGCCATAATCCACATATTTCTACATCCAATAAGGGTGATGACAGGTTTATTTTGAAGTTTTTGTTTTGCATAGTTTGATTTTAAAAAAGCTGTTATTGGAATTGATGGAGATAGAAACCATACTTGATAAGCAAGTATAATCAAATCATATTCTGTTTCATCTTTTTCAAATTTTTTAATCTCACAGCCATTAAGATGCACTGATTCTGGAAATGTGTCCATAAATGTCATTACATCCCACGGAAAAGGATAAGGTTTAATTGGTTCTATATGTTTACAAGTTACTTGTATTGTATCTTCATTTTGTTCAAGAGGTTTGATGAAATTTTTGACAACATTATCAAGCTGTCCGGTTTGAGAATATGATATAACTAAAATCTTTTTTTTCAAAATCTATCCATTTACTTAGTGCTTAATTTGAATTTATTATAGTATGTTTATATTTAAAATTTGATAAGCTAATAATTTAACCCTTTTTTTAAAACAATTTTGTACAATAATAGGATGAATAGATTTTTATTAAATATTGGCATTTTTGTTTTTGGTATTTGTATTTTTACAGGTTGTGGATTTGTAAACTCTATTAAAGGTTTAAAGCAAGATGTAGTGGCATCTCTTAATTATAATGAAAATGAAAAGTTAAATACAATACAGATAGAAAAACAACTGTCATTTTATAGAGAAAATTTTACTTATGATGTAGTTACTGAATTAAATGATTATAGGTTTGATCCTTCATTTGGCAAAACTGGTTTATGGTTGCCAATGAAGTTTATTGAAAATATTGGCGGTGGGGTTTATTTTTTAGATTCTTTCTCTTCAAATAAAATTCCAATAGTTTTAGTTCATGGAGCAGGTGGGCATCCGCGAGAATGGGAAACTTTAATTAATACATTAAAAGATAAATTTCAAATAATTGTGGTTTCGTATGCTTCTGGTATGAGACTTTCTCAAAGTTCAGAAGTAATTTACAATGCATTATCATATCTAATGAAAAAATATCATTTTCAATATATGCCAATTGTTGCTCATAGTATGGGTGGTTTGGTTATGAAAGATGTTATTTCAAAAATGACTTTACAAGAACAAAAAGTAGTTCAAAAATTTATTACTATTTCTACACCTTGGGATGGAGATAAATTAGCCAATAGAGCTTCTTCATTAGACTATACTTTACCATATTGGGTTGATATGAAACCACAAAGTGAATTTTTAAATGAACTTAATCATAAAGAGATTTCAAGTATCATAAAACATTATTTGTTTTTTGGTTATAAAGGGAAAATCACTTTAACAGCAGGTATTAGTAATGATGGTGTTATATCATTAGAGAGTCAATTAAAACAAGAAAGACAAGAGAATGCCTATAAAGTATTTGGATACAATGAAACCCATACCTCCATATTACATTCACAAATAGTAATAGAAAATATTCATAAGATTCTTTTAGAAAATATATGAAAAAAATCTACTAAATTTTTATTTAACCATCTCCTAAAAACTTTTTAGATATAATCCTCTAAAATTATATATTTAAGGTAAATAAATATGTCACAACAAACACCATTAGAGATAGCATTAGCACACTCTATGACTGAAGAAGAGTATCACAATACAGTGAAGATTTTAGGACGAGAGCCTAATTATACTGAGATAGGTATTATCTCTGCTATGTGGTCTGAACATTGTTCTTATAAATCAAGTAAAAAATACTTAAATGGATTTCCAACAAAAGCACCATGGGTTATACAAGGACCTGGGGAAAATGCTGGAGTTATTGATATTGGTGATGGATATGCAGCAGTATTTAAAATGGAGTCACACAACCACCCAAGTTTTATAGAGCCATATCAAGGTGCTGCAACTGGTGTTGGTGGTATTATGAGAGATGTTTTTACAATGGGTGCTCGACCTGTTGCTTCTTTAAATCTTATTCAATTTGCTTCAATCGATGGAGATACTGATACTGCTAAAAAACATAGATTTTTACTAAGAGGTGTTGTTGAAGGTATTGGTGGTTATGGTAACTGTATGGGTGTTCCAACTATTGGTGGACAAACCGGTTTTGAAGAGTGTTATGCTGGAAATAACCTTGTAAATGCTTTTAACCTTGGTATTTGTAAATCAGATGAGATATTTTTAGGACGTGCTGAAGGTATTGGAAATCCTGTAATGTATGTAGGGTCTAAAACAGGACGAGATGGTCTTGGTGGGGCTGTTATGTCATCAGCTGCTTTTGATGAAGATTCGGAGTCAAAAAGACCAACAGTTCAAGTTGGAGATCCATTTACAGAGAAGCTTTTACTTGAAGCTTGTATGGAATTATTTAAAAAAGATTTAATTATCGGTATTCAAGATATGGGTGCTGCAGGACTTACTAGTTCTTCTTTTGAGATGGCTGGAAGAACTGGGTCTGGTATGATTATGCATTTAGATAAAGTACCTGCAAGAGAAGAGGGTATGACTCCTTATGATTTTATGTTAAGTGAATCTCAAGAGAGAATGCTTATTTGTGCTAAAAAAGGGTGTGAACAAGCTGTAATTGATATTTTCCATAAGTGGGAACTAGATGCTGCTGTTATTGGAGAAGTTACAAATACTGGAAATATGGAACTATTTTGGCATGGTGAAAAATGTGCTGATATACCTATCCAACCACTTTCAGAAGAAGCTCCTGTTTTAGATAGACCAGTGAAAGAACCAGAATATTTAAAAACTATCAAAAATGTAGATTTTATGGATGAAGATGTAAATATTGAAGATACATTTGAAGCACTTTTAAGCGATATGGAAGTTGTAGATAAATCTTGGATATATGAACAATACGATTCTATGGTACAAACAAATACTATCAAAGGTCCTGGTAAACTAGATGGTTCAGTAATTCGTATCAAAGAAACTGGACGAGCGTTAGCTATGAGTGCTGATTGTAATACAAGATTTTGTTATATAGACCCAGAACTTGGAAGTAGTGCAGCAGTTATGGAAGCTGGAAGAAATGTAGCTATGACTGGTGCAACTCCAAAAGCTATCACAGATTGTCTTAACTTTGGAAACCCACAAAACCCAGAAGTTATGTGGCAATTTATGATGTCTTGTGAAGGGATTAAAAAAGCTTGTAAAGAATTAAATACTCCTGTTATTGGTGGAAATGTATCTTTATACAATGAAACAAATGGAGTGGGAGTTTTCCCAACACCAGCAATTGCAACTGTTGGTGTAAATGATGATATGAATAAAGTATTACCAAGTGCTTTACAAAAAGATGGAAATATTATCTATATTTTAGGTGATACAAAAGGTGAGTTTGGTGGAAGTTTATTTTTAAAGAAAATCTTTGGAAAAGTAGCTGGAACACACCCTGAAGTAAATTTTGAAAAAGAGTTAAATCTTTGGAATTTAGTAATTGAAGCAAACAAAAAAGATTTACTAGTAGCTGCAAAAGATATTGGTGTTGGTGGATTAGCGATAGCATTAGCAAAAATGGCAGCAGTTGGAAGTAAAGGTTTAGATGTAGATGTTGTACTTTTAGACCAAAGAGATATGTTCGCTGAGAGTTTAAGTAGAGCAATTGTTGAAGTTGATCCAAAAAATTGTGATGCATTTGAAGCTATGGCTCATTCAATGGGTGTTACTTGTGCAAATGTTGGTGTTGTAGGTGGAGATGAATTCTCTATTAACAATACAATCCATATGGAAGTTTCAACATTAAAAGATATCTATTTTAATACTTTCAAAAAAATTATTGAACAAGATTTATAAGAAGCGAATACAGATTTGTTAATAGACGGACATGGAAGAAAAGTAGACTACTTACGAGTTTCTGTAACAGAAAGATGTAATTTTCGATGTCAATATTGTATGCCTGAGAAACCATTTTCTTGGGTGCCTCATGAGAAGCTTTTATCTTATGAGGATATGTTTGAGTTTATTAAAGTTGCAGTTGATGAGGGTGTAAAAAAAGTTCGTCTTACAGGGGGCGAGCCACTGTTAAGACATGGGCTTGAAAACTTTGTAAAAATGATAGCTGATTATGCACCTAATCTTGACTTATCTCTTACTACAAATGCTTTTTTACTAGAAGATGCAGCACAAAAGTTAAAAGAAGCAGGTCTTAAAAGAATCAATATCTCTCTTGATAGTCTTAAACCAGAAGTTGCACATCATATAGCACAAAAAGATGTTTTAGCCAATGTATTAGCAGGTATTCAAAAAGCTAGTGATGTTGGACTCAAAGTAAAAATCAACTGTGTTCCTATGAAAGATGTAAACGATACTGAGCTACTTGATATATTAGAGTTTTGTAAAGAAAAAGGATATGAGGTACGATTTATAGAGTTTATGGAAAATTCCCATGCTTCTGTAAAAAAAGGTCTTAATTCTGCCCAAATACAAGAGATTATCAAATCAAAATATAACTTTACGAAAAATGAGAGAGAAGGGAATAGCCCTTCCCAAAGTTATACTTTAGAAGATGGTTATAAGTTTGGAATCATAGAGCCACATCTTGATGATTTTTGCAGCGATTGTAATCGTTTACGAATTACAGCTGAGGGGTATTTGATTCCATGTTTATATTTTGAAGATGCATTAAGTATAGCAGATGCTATAAAAGCAAAAGATATAGATAGTGCAAAAGAGATATTACGAAAAGTATTACAAAATAAACCAGAAAAAAACAAATGGGGAAGTGAAAATCAATCTGATAGAGCTTTTTACGAAACTGGTGGTTGATTTGTTGAGATGAGTTATAAAAATATGATTCATTTCAATAAATAATTTAATATTCAAAAAAAGGAAAGAAAATTGAGAGCATTAATTAGTGTTAGTGATAAGAGTGGTGTTGAGAATTTTGCAAAAGAGTTAGTATCTTTAGGATATGAGATAATAAGTACAGGTGGAACATACAAAGCGTTACAAAATGCTGGAATAGCTGTAATTGAAGCAAACGAAGTGACAAAATTTCCAGAGTGTTTTGAAGGAAGAGTAAAAACTTTAAATCCATTTATCCATGGTGGTATCTTACATAGAAGAGACAAACAATCACACTTAGACCAAGCAAAAGAGTTAGGTGTAGAAGGGATTGATTTAGTATGTGTAAATTTGTATCCATTTAAAGCTACTATTGAAAAAACAGATGATTTTGAAGAGATTATTGAAAACATCGACATCGGTGGACCTGCTATGGTTAGAAGTGCTGCTAAAAACTTCGATTCTGTTATCATCGTAACTGATGTAGCTGATTATGATTTAGTTCTTAACAATCTAAAAAACGACACAAATACAGTTGAGTTTAGAAGAGATATGATGATAAAAGCTTATGAACATACAGCGGCGTATGATTCAATGATAGCAAACTATATGAACAAAAGATTCAATGGTGGATTTGGAGATAAACAATTTATCGTAGGTGAGAAAGTATTTGATACAAGATACGGTGAAAACCCACATCAAAAAGGTGCATTATATGAATTTGATAAACACCTATCAAGTAAATTTATCACAGTAAAAGGTGAAGCTAGTTTTAACAATATGGGAGATATCTCAGGAGCTGCTAAAATAGCATCTGCTTTTGGTGAAGATAACGCAGTATGTATTGTAAAACATGGAAATCCATGTGGATTTGCTATCAAAGATACACTATTAGAAAGTTACACAGAAGCACTAAAATGTGATCCAGTTTCAGCTTTTGGTGGAGTTGTAGCAGTTAATGGTATAGTAGATTTAGACTTAGCAGTAAAGATGAATGAAATCTTTTTAGAAGTTGTGTTTGCAGCAGATTTTACAGCAGAAGCAGAAGTTGAACTAAGTAGAAAAAATAGAATCAAACTATTTAAACAAGGTACAAAAAAATTAGAACTTGCAAACGATGATTTTAACTTTAAAATCGTAGATGGTGGATTTGTTTACCAAGATAGCGATAAAGTTGAAGATGGTGAAGTTGCAAATAGTGAACTTAAAACTACAAGAGCTGCATCTGAGCAAGAGATGAAAGATATGGAGATAGCTTACAAAGTAGCTTCTTTAACTAAATCAAACTGTGTAGTGTATGTAAAAAATTCTGCAATGGTAGCTGTTGGTATGGGTATGACATCACGTGTAGATGCAGCAAAAGCAGCACTTAGAAAAGCAAATGATATGGGACTTGATACAACAGGTTCAGTTCTAGCATCTGAAGCATTTTTTCCATTTAGAGATAGTATTGATGCAGCGGCTGAGGCTGGTGTGAAATGTGTTATTGAACCAGGTGGTAGCGTGAGAGATGATGAGGTTATCCAAGCGGCAAATGAGTTCGGTATGGCGTTGTATTTCTCAGGGAAAAGACACTTCCTACACTAAAAAAAGTGATTTAAATAATCACCTTTCTTCATAACTCTGCGTTAGAAAGAATTACATTCTAGTCACATACTGAAGTATGCTCCTACGAATGAAATTCTTTTTTCCTTGATTTATTTTGAAATCTAATCATTGTAAATCATTTTTATCAAACATAGTAAGGATTTAAAATGGCTAATAATTGGAATATTCCAAAAGAACTTGAGCAAGAGATAAGATTAAGAGATAAAGTATGTGTATATTGTGGTGTTGAATTTACACCAACTAAAATCTCTAAAAAAACTGCTGCAAGTTGGGAACATATAATTAATGATGCAAAAATAATTACAAAAGAAAATATTGCTCTTTGTTGTTGTGGTTGTAATGCAAGCAAGGGGCAAAAACAACTTTCAGTTTGGCTTCAATCAAAATATTGTCAAGAACGAAATATTACACCAGATTCAGTTGCACCTATCATTAAACAAGCAATAAAGAGTGGTCTATAAAATAGATAATTGTATTCTATCCTATTTTTTTAATTCTCTACTTCAGAAAAGTTGAAAGGACAAAGATATCAGGCACTATTGTTATACCAATAAAAACCAAAACAACAGCAAAGAAAATTGAGGGCGACAGCAACTAAAAAAAGAATTTTTCTCAAAGAGAGTGCAAGCACAAGGGTTCTTTTTTTTCATTGATGCTGGAGAGAAGCGACTAAATCCTGAAAGCACAAAAAGAATGGAAAGCAAACCAAGTAGTGACAACAGACTAGATAAAAGTTCAAGTGCACAAAAGCACTTTATTTTTAAGCAGTCAAAAATTGTGACCAGTTCAAAACTTGAAGTCGCAATTTACAACTTCAAGCGTATCACATTTTATGATAACATTAACTTCATAATTACATAACATAAGTAACCTTTTTTTGATTCTAATTCAGATAAAATTCTATCTATGAAAACAAAAGAAGATATTTACAACACTATAGAAGCATTAAAATCTGACCTTATAACATCTAGTGAGATAGATGATGTGGTAATTGATGGATTAACTACACTAAATAAACTTAGAAATTTATACAAAGAGGATAGAACACTTTTCGATACCCATCTTGTCCAAGAGTTACAAAACCTCAAAAAGAGTATAGAATCGATTGATGAATGTTCTGAATTAATATATGATGATTTTTCAAAACACAATTGTAAAGAGCTTCAAAAGATAAAATCAAAAATTCCACAAAATGAGTATCTTTTATCACTTATTGATGAAAAAATAAGACAGTTTGAAGAGAATGAATACGATTAATCTTCACAAAGCTCAATCCCAATTTTTAAAAAACCAGTAAAAGCTGCATTATCAAATGTAAGTGAGTCATCTACATTTGATTTCATTTCATCTAAAACTTTAGTATATTTTTCATAAAACTCAAAACTCGGTTTTGGTTTATAGATTAAACTTTCAAGTTCAAAATATTTGATGATATTTTTGGTAGTAGTTGGTTTGATGAAGTAGTCTTTTTGTCTATTTATACTATATGGAACTACACTAAGAAGAGTCCATTTTGCTAAGTTATATTGAGCCAAAAATTCTATTAAACCCTCAAAGCCCTCTTTTTTATCCCCATACAAAAGTTCATATATCTCAATACTTAGCATATCTTTTTCGTATGAATTTAAACTCATAATCGTATCTTTTAATTTTAACTTATCAAAGAGTGAAACCATAACTGACTTTTGTATAGTTTTAAAAAAGCCATCTACTACTAGATTTGGATTTGAGAAGTTCTCTTTTTTAAGAGCCTCTTTTGCAAACTCTTCTAGCTTTTCAGGTTTAAACTTTTTCATTGTAGGGAAAAAGTGTGCATCCTCAAAACCTTTTGGGTATCTCTCTAAAAATTCTGATTCAATATCTTTTAATTTTTCTAAATTCATCTTTTCTCTTATTTTGTTGATAAATAATTATAACATAGAATAAAATCAAAAGAGTACACTTTTTGCATATATTATAAAAAGGGGCTGTTATATGCAAGATAATACAGTGTATCTAGAGGAAGATTTTATTATATGGAATGGTACTCTTGGTGTTAGAGATTTTGTTACTCTTGGAGAGATAGATTCCAAAAACAATACAGCATGGCTAGATGAGCCTTATGAGATGGTAGGGCCTTTTAGTTTGGATGAACTTATAAGTTGTGGTCAGATTAGTTTTGCTGCTTGTATTGTGATGACACAACAAAGATGGCAAGAGGGAAAAAAAGTATTTCAACAAGAGGTTTTTACACAACATTGTAGAATACAAAGAGAACTCAATGAAGAGATAAAATCTCACAATAAAAAACGACAACAATTTATGCAAACCCAATCTTTATTTAGTGAAAAAGAGTATAGAGAACTTTTATCTTTGCCCCTTGAAGGTGTACTTGAAATCACACAAATAAAAACAGCCTACAAAAAAGTTGCTAAAAAAGCCCACCCAGATGTTGGTGGAAGCCATGAAATGTTTGTGAAACTTACACAAGCAAGAGATGCTTTACTTGAAAATTAGGAGAAAGCAGTAAATCAATTTGATGTTATAAGTAACTATAACCAATATTATCCTATAATCACTTTTTAAAAATCACTTACAGCAAAGAGCATTATGATACAACTAACAAATATTTCAAAACATTTTGGCACAAAAGAACTTTTTTCAAATTTAAACTTTCGATTAAATTCAGGAGATAGAGTAGGGCTTGTAGGGAGAAACGGTACAGGTAAATCAACTTTATTTAAACTGATACTTGATGAAGAGCATCCAGATGAGGGGGAGATCTCTATCCCTAAAGGGTATAAAATAGGGGCTTTAAAGCAACATTTGGAGTTTAGTGAAGCAACATTGAGAGATGAAACAGCCTTAGCTTTAAGTGAAGATGATAAGTTTAGTATCTATAAAGTTGAGAAGATATTATTTGGTTTGGGATTTAGTGATGCAGATTTAGAAAAAGACCCTTTGTCTTTTTCTGGTGGGTATCAAATCCGTATAAATCTTGCAAAACTGCTTATAACGGAACCAAATCTCTTGCTTTTAGATGAGCCAACAAACTATCTTGATATCCTTTCACTTCGATGGTTAAAAAACTTTTTACAAAACTTTGATGGGGAAGTTATCCTCATCACCCATGATAGAGATTTTATGGATGCTGTTTCAACCCATACCATGGGGATAATCAGAAAAAATCTATTTACTATAAAAGGGGATACGTATAAGTTTTATGAACAGTTAGCTGCAGATGATGAACATCATGAAAAACAAAAAATAGCCCAAGATAAAAAAAGAAAAGAGCTAGAAGAATTTATAGCTAAAAATAAAGCTAGAGCCTCAACAGCAGCTCAAGCACAATCAAAAGTGAAACTCCTAGAAAAGATGGATGATATGGACTCAATAGTGGATGATGCTAACTTAGAGTTTGATTTTAACTACAAAGATACACCTGCAAAAGTCTTACTTGATGTGAAAGATTTGAGTTTTGGATACACAGCTGATAATATTTTATTTAAAGATATCTCATTTACTCTTGAAAAGGGAGAAACTCTTGGAATCATAGGTAAAAATGGGAAAGGGAAATCTACCTTATTAAATACTATTGCAAAAGAGTTAAAACAGATAAGTGGAACAGTTGATTACCATCTTTCAACATCTTTTGGACATTTTGGACAAACAAATATTGCACATTTAAATCCAAAAAATACTATTATGGATGAAATTTATAGCGTTAATTCTAAATTAGCAGAATCAACAGTTCGAGGTATTTGTGGTTCTATGATGTTTAGTGGGGATGATGCGAAGAAAAAAATATCTCTTTTATCAGGTGGGGAAAAAAGTAGAGTGATGCTTGGGCAAATTTTGGCAAAAGATGTGAATCTCTTGTTTCTTGATGAGCCTACAAATCATCTTGATATGCAATCGATTGATTCTTTAACAAAAGCTATTAAAAAGTTTAAAGGTTCTTGTATAGTAGTAACCCATAGTGAAAAACTTTTAAGAGAAGTTTGTGATAGATTGATAGTATTTTCTTCAAGCGGTGCTGATTATTTCAATGGAACTTATGATGAGTTTTTAGAAAAAATCGGTTGGGAAGATGAAGAGTTTGAACAAAAGGCTAAAAAAACTCCTAAAGTGGATAAAAAAGAGAATAAAAAACTAAGAGCAGCTTTAATCACTGAAAAAAACAAATTAGCAACCCCTTTGAAAAAAGAGGTAGAAAAGCTAGAAAATAGTATCATAGAGATTGAAGATTTGATAGAAAAAAAACAAGCTGAGCTTGTAATTGCTTCAAATAGTGGAGATAATAGTAAAATTATAGAACTCTCTTCCATCATAGTAAAATATGAAAAAGAGGTTGAAGATAAGTTTGAACTACTTGAAGAGAATCAGTTAAAACTTGAAGAGATCACACATGAGTATGATAAGAAATTAGAGATGCTGTAATGAGTTTTTTACTCATCTTCAGTTTCTAACATCCCTAAATTTTTTCTCACCATTTTTTTATATCTTTTCATATATTTTTTTTCCATTGTTGGCATCACTTCCATTTTACAAGCATGGACAATTGGTGCAAATTCTGGTTTTGAGAATATCGTTTCTCTATTTCGTGCTAATTGTATCAGCTGATTTACATCATCTTCAAGTTTTATATCACTTCTATCTGTTAGCGCATCATAAACATAAAAGAATACTTTTCTATCCTCATGGGACATATTACAAGAGTTATCTAACATTTTAAGTGCTAGTTTTGATGCATATTCTATCTCTATTGGTTCAAAAGTGTGTGTTGTTGCCCAGTTGTAAGCTTTTTGGTAAATATTTTCTTCCATAGTATATCCTTAAATTTTATCTAAATATAAATGCAAGATTCGTACCAAGATATAATTTAAAGTAATAGATTTTAATTCTTTTTAAACTTAATCCCTTATAATTATCTCTTATAGAAGGAGTAATTTATGAAACTAATAACTTTAGCTACAAGTATAGCTTTATTATCAACAATAACTTTTGCACAAGAGCCTAGAAGCCCTGAACAAATTTTTGAAAAAAAGTGTGCAATGTGTCACAATATTGGAAAACCAAAAAATCAAGCAGAAAGAATGAAAATGGTGGCACCACCTATAGATGTAGCTATGTCTAGTGTTGTTATTACTATAGATGCAGTTGATGGTCCTTTTAAAGATGAAGAGTTAAAAGAAGAGTCTATTAAATTTTTAAAAGATTATTTATATAATCCATCACCAGATAAAACAAACTGTGAAGATTTTGTAGTAAAAAATTTTGGAAGAATGCCATCTTTAAAAGGATTTTTATCTGAAAAAGAATTAGAGGTTTTAGTTCCTTGGGTATTTGATACATTTAAGCCAATCAAGGTAAATGGAGAATATGTAAAAAAGAAATTGTAAACTAACAAACGATTAACACTTGTTTGGTAAGATTTTATTACCTACAAAAAGTTAGAACAATCTCCTCCTAAAGGTTTTTTAGTCTAACGCCTAAAGTCACTAAGCACTTAGTGGCTTTATTCTATAACCAAGACTTTTCTTTGATTCAATGATATCTTTCCCTAAAAGATTTCGTAAATTCCAAATATGGTATCGTATAACATCTAACTTGGAATCGCAACTGCAAGGATAGGTGTTTTTTTCTAGTTCTACACTTGAGATAAATTTTCCTCTTTTTTTAATCATATAATCCAAGATTAATAAAGAGCGAACTTCAAGTTCAATGCATTGTTTGTTTTTATATATTTTTTTGTGAAACAAATCATAATCAATATCTTCAGATATATGAATAGATTCATCGTAAGAGTTGTATCCTCTTTTAATAAGTGTTTTTATACGAATTAAAAGTTCCTCTGCATCTATAGTTTTATTTAGATATTCATCACAGCCATTGTGAAATGATTGTGTAAGTGTGTTATTTCTAGATGTAAGTACTAGTTTCATTGTGGTGTCTTTATACTCTTTGAGTATTTTCATAAGTTCAAAGCCATCTATTTGAGGAACATTAAGATCAAGAATATATAAGTCATAAACTGTATCAAAAATTTTATCTAAAAAATCATTTCCATCATTACATGTTTCAACTATAAATTCTTCCTCTTCCAAAAGATCTTTTATGCTTTCTTGGTAGAGTATATCATCTTCTAAAAAAAGTATTTTTGTACCGGTCATTGTTACCCTTCTATTGAAACTATAAAAGCCAAAGAGTGTGTACTCTTCGGCATTTCATTGTTTTGATAAATATTTTAAAGTATATTATTAAATAAAATTGTCATACCCCATCCAAAATATATTACCATCCATAGAACCATTATAGCAAGTGTGTAATTACCAAGTTTAGTTACAGCTGTATCTTTTGAACCATCAAAAACGCCTTGATTTTTACCAACTTTCCAAGCCATAGTCAATAACCATGCAACTCCAACACCACCCATTATTAGAAATGTTAATAAAAACATTGTAATAGAAGGTATTTCAAGATTTACTGGATAATCATAAATACTATATCCTAATTTAGCCATAATATCAAATCTAATAAGTTCTCTCATTGCAGAAATTAATAATGCCACTACTACTAGTACACCAGTTGTGATGTAACTGTTTTTGTTTTGTAAAACCATTAGTAATAATACAACTACACCTACAACAATTGCCAAAGATAATGGATGCATCAAATAATTGATTTGTAACATCCATAAAGCAAAAGCAACTGCACTTATGATTAAACCTGTAACTCCTATTTTTGTTCCAAGAGAAGCAGTGTATTGTATAAATTCTTCACTAAAGTCTGGTCTTGTACTTAAAAACTTGCTATAGTTTTGTAAAAATATTCCAACAACTGGAATAGCTAAACTTACCATAAAAGCTAGTCTGATAACATCTACATTAAATGTCCAACCGCTATTGTCAACGATTCCATTTGGTGCATACATATTCATCCAATCATTTGGCATAATTGAAGTTACTGCAAAGTTATGCATAAGTACACCTGCAAATACTAAGATAGCAAATGAGATAAGACCAACAAGTTTACCACCACCTTGCGTTTTTTTGTTTGCATAGTAATACCAATAATACATAATATAACCAACAACTAATGTGTAAATAAATATAAATACCCACATACCAGATAAGGTATTTGCTACATACCAATTTGGATCATAAATTACTTGTGTAAATAAAAGTGGTGCAACACCTAAAACAATAAGTATTGAGATACTTATTTTTCCAGTTTGAATCAAATGTGGCGTTAAGATTTTCCAAGTAGGATCATCTTGTTTCAATGTTCCAACAAGTGAAAGTCCCATAGAACCCAATGCCAGTAAAACAAATGCCGCATGTAAAGCCCAAGTTAAGATATACAATGCTTGAAATACAACTGGATAAAATGGTACCCCCGCTGGGTCTCTAAGAGCCAATAATACTGATGCGTCCATAATTCCTCCTTAATATTTCAACGATACAAGATATTCTGCAATTGCATCATATTCTTGTTCAGGTAGTTTGAGTTTTGGCATATATGGAAATGCCCCATCACCAATAGCGTATAATGTTGATTTAATAGCTTCTTTATCCATACCTTGTAGTCTATCTTTTAAAGGTCTAAATTTTCCTGTTTTTTCTAATGAATGACAGTTTGAACAAGACATTCTTGTTAAAAGTTTTCCAGCTTCAATTTTGTTTTCTTCTGTGATTACTTTTAAATTCTCAGGAACAAATGGATTTACTTGTAATAAACCTTTTTCGGCTATTATAGGCAACTCATTTTTGATACCTTTTCCTTCAACATCACGACTTATAATTTGATTTGAATAGATATATTGACCAGCAACATATGGTTTTCTCATCGATTCTCGTAGTTTTTCACCTGGCCAAATTCCTGCTATTAATATAACAAAAATCATAACACTTGCTAGTGGTGTACTTATAAATTGAGGCTTCACAATAGCTATTAAGAAATACAATGAAAAAACAATTGTAAGAATAATTCTACTTTGAATAACATCTGCTTTTGTTACATTAAATACTGCATGTGCATTATCAGGGAGTGTTCCCATGTACCACATAAAGAAAAATAGAACTAAAAATCCACCAAGCATACTGATGTAACCCATTTTTTTAGTGAGTTCACGAGAAAGTTCTAGATTATCTTTTTTCATAGCACTTGAAATTACAAGACCTATAACACCTGAAAGCATTATCATAAATCCAATTCGCAAGAACATATGAGGGAAGGTATTTGTACCAAAGAATGCATCACTTGCACTTCCTGTTGCATAATACGCTTCAGTACCTGGCCACATCATAAAACTAATGATACCAATAATAAGTGCCAATGTTCCTACAGATGCTAATGCAAATGAAAATGTGAGTTTTAGATGAGTTTTTTTATCTATTTTATCTATAAAGTATACAAGAACAAAAACTCCTATAACTTCATACACAAAAAATACCCACTCAGTTGCCCAGACCCATACAAAGTTATGTATCAATGCACTAATACCCCTTGGACTTGCAGCAGTTGCTGTGTACCAAATCCCAGGTCCAGTGATAGAACCTATAACATAAGAGAAAATCAGTAAAAACATACCGTATTTTTTCATATAAGGATATAAATCACTTCTATCCTCTTTATATGCTTTGTAAGCTAAAAATGCAAAAAGCATTGCAGCACCGACAGAAGTATGTGATGCTAAGATGTGTATGGTACCCGTCATTCCCATCATCCAAGCACTTCCGTATTCAGGAAAATAAAACAACGGAAATTGTCCTATAATATCCATAAAGCCTCCTTTTTTTAAGTTGGCTGTCATTATAAAAGAGAAGTGTTAATTATTTGTTAGTTTTATATTTAATATAATGTAAGTTAATTGTATTGAATAAGAAAAAGAGTAGTTTTAAAAACTATTTTTAAAACTTTTAAATATTACTTCTTTATGGTTTGTACCAGTATCAGAACCTAGTACCATATTGACAAAATTATCATTTAAAAAACTTTTATAGAATTTTTCTATTTTTGGGTAAGAATAAGTTTCTTTAAAAATAGGATGAAGATACACTTTTACAAGATAAATTTGCATTAAAATATAGAGAGAAAAAGTAATGATGATTAATACTTCAATACCTGTAAAAATTTTTGCAAATAAAATTTTGAGTTTTTCATTGTTTATATATTTTCTAGTAAAATGAAAAATATATTTCCAACTAAAATAGATAATAAGAAGATTAACCACAAAAGCAATAAGAATAAGTGTTGTATAAGTATCTGCTTTTGTAATATAAAGTTTTTGTAATAATATGCCTGTATAACTTGAAAGTTTTGCAGAAACTGTAATGATAAAAAAGATTTTAAAATAATCAAATATTTTGAGATATATTTTTCTTTGATAGCTATAATAACAAGCAAAAATAGTGAATAGTAAAAACAGAATATCTAAACCTAAATAATAGTTCATTACAAGTACCTTTTTTATAAAATCAGATTATACCAAATAAAAATAAATTCATATTTTATTCATCACAAAGTTCTATAATTTTATAAAATCATGAAAGGATAAAAAATGAAAAGAGTTATTTTATTATCAATAATTTCAATTGTTGTAATAGCTTTATTTTCAGGATGTACAAATCTTCAAAGCTATATGGAACAATCAAGTACACAACAGCAACATCAATTAGGATAGATTACCAAATAATTGGTTCTTTCTGCAAACTTTTTAAGATGTTGTTTGTTTGGCTAAAATGTTTACAACCAAAAAAACCTCTATAGCTTGAAAGTGGGCTTGGATGAGGTGCTGTTAAAATATGATGTTTAGTAGTATCAATAAGTTTTGCTTTTTTGATAGCAGGGGCACCCCACAATATAAATATAATATTCTCTTTATTTGTAGAAATATATTTGATAATATTGTCTGTAAAAACTTCCCAACCTTGATTTTCATGAGATTTTGGTTTACTATCCTCTACAGTTAAAATAGTGTTAATAAGTAAAACCCCTTGTTTTGCCCAAGGTGTTAAATCTCCATCAAGACAGTTAGATGAACCTATATCATCACAAATTTCTTTTAAAATATTTACCATTGATGGTGGGTTTTTAACATTTGCTGGAGTTGAAAAAGCTAAACCTTGTGCTTGTCCCTGCTGATGATAAGGATCTTGTCCTAGTATTACAATTTTGAGATTTTCATAAGAACAAAGTTCAAATGCTTTAAAAATATTCTCTCTAGAAGGATATACTGTAGTTGTTAAATATCTTGATTCAACGAAGTCTTTTAATTTTTTATAGTACTCTTTTTGTTGTTCTTCATTTATAATAGTTTTCCAGTCCATTTTCTACCTATTAATTCTTTTTTGGGTATAATAGCCTAATTTTTATAAAAGGTATTATCAATTATGTGTGGAATTGTAGGATATATAGGAAAACAAAATACAAGTAAAATATTAATAGATGGATTAAAAGAGTTAGAATATAGAGGATATGATAGTGCAGGTATTGCAATATTAGAAAATGACAAACTAGATGTTTTTAAAGCAGTTGGAAAAATTGCAAATTTAGAAGCTAAAGTAGAAACATCATCTTATGATTCACAAAATATAAATTTTTCTATTGGTATAGGTCACACTCGATGGGCAACTCATGGAAAACCAACTGAACTGAATGCTCATCCACATTTAGGAGAGTATTCTTATGTGGTTCACAATGGGATTATTGAAAACTATAAAGAATTAAAAGATGAACTTGTAAGTGTAGGACATAAGTTTGTATCTCAAACAGATACAGAAGTTATAGTACACCTTTTTGAATATTATTTTAATAAAACAAATGATGCCAAAAAGTCTTTTATAGATACAATTGCTAGACTTGAAGGTGCTTATTCAATACTTCTTATTACAAAATCACAGCCAAATACAATATTTTTTATGAAACACGGTTCTCCACTTGCTGTAGCACGTGGAAATAATAAAGATGAAATTCTTTTTGCTTCTTCAGATGCACCATTGATTGGATTAGCACAAGATGTTGTTTATTTAGAAGATGGAGTAAGTGGATATGCAGTTGATGGAAATATTATATTTAATCAAGAAGTAAAATGGACAACATTACCAAGTTCAAAACAGTTTGCTCAAAAAGATGGTTTTAGATTCTTTATGGAAAAAGAGATTTATGAGCAACATGATGTGGTAACTGATAGTATGTTGGGACGTATAAAAGATGATGGAATCTATTTTGAAGAATTAACAGAAGATATTTGTAAAGGTATTAATGAGATTAAAATTTGTGCTTGCGGTACTTCTTATCATGCAGGATTAACAGCTTCATACCTTTTTGAAAGATTATCAAAAGTACGATCTAGTGTAGAAATTGCAAGTGAATTCAGATATAAAGAACCATTGCTTAAAGAGGATACACTTTTTATTGTTATTTCTCAAAGTGGTGAAACAGCAGATACACTAGAAGCTTTAAAAATGGCAAAAAAAGCAGGACTTAGAAGTATAGCTGTTTGTAATGTAGATAATAGTTCTATGACAAGAGTAGCTGATGCAACAGTTCTAACTCGTGCAGGGATTGAAAAAGGGGTAGCTAGTACAAAGGCATTTTCTACACAAACAGTTGTTTTATGGATGATGGCTTTATATTTTGCGAAAGCAAATAAAACAATCTCGACACAGGAATTACAAGAACAACTAAAAGTTTTAAGAGAAGTTCCACAGTCACTTATTGTTGAGGATAAATTACATGAGAAGTGTAGAAGACTATCAAAAAGATATCTTCATGGACATGGATTTTTCTTTATAGGTCGAGATGTATTTTATCCACTTGCCCTAGAAGGTGCTTTAAAACTTAAAGAGATCAGTTATCTTCATGCAGAAGGATATCCTGCTGGTGAGATGAAACACGGACCAATAGCTTTAGCAGACCCAGAACTTTTTACTATAGCACTTATGCCACAACATTGTCATTATGATAAAATTAAATCAAATGTAGAAGAATTAAGTGCTAGAGATAGTACAATATGTGCTATTAGCCCACTTGAGTTTGAACTTAGCGATGATTTTATTAAAACAAAACCAACTGATCATTATATGTTAGAATTTTTTGAAATGTTAGTTGTATTACAACTTCTAAGTATGGAGATAAGTGTACGGCTTGGTAATGATGTGGATATGCCGAGAAATTTAGCAAAATCAGTAACTGTAGAGTAGTTTTTTCATCTAATCTATTTTACAGTTTTGTTTTGTTACTATTCAAAACTTTTACAATTATGTAGAATACATACTTTAATTTAAAATTTTTACTTTTCATTATTAATGGAAAACAAAGATGGAAAACAAAAGAATGGAAAACAGACGATGGCTTTTTTTATTTTTTAAAAAAACTATTGCGGAAAACAAAAGAATGGAAAACAAAAATGGAAAACAAACAACACGCAAAAAATCATTACTTATTTACAAGTGAAGTAGTAAGCCCAGGACATCCAGATAAATGTGCAGATATTATAGCAGATAGTATAGTTGATAAACTTATTATTGGTGATGCTAAATCAAGAGTTGCAAGTGAAGTATTTGTGGCTGGAAAACATGTAGTTATAGGTGGAGAAGTTACAAGTGCAACAAAAGTAACAACTGAAGAGTATATACAAATTGTACATGATGCACTAGCAAAAATTGGATACAACGGTAATCCATATTTTTCAAAGCAAGAGTGTTTACACCCTGAAGATGTTGAAGTACAAGTACTTTTAAACAGACAATCACCTGACATTAACCAAGGTGTTGATCAAGAAGATGGTGAAACAGGTGCTGGTGATCAAGGTATTATGTTTGGTTACGCAGATTGTGAAACTGAAAACTATATGCCAAGTGCTATTACATATGCAAGAATGTTAATGCAAAAAGTATATGACTATGCTTTAGCAAATCCAAGTGAACTTGGTGTTGATATTAAAACACAAGTTACTATGGATTATGGTTGTAAAGAAAATTTTGAAAAATCACAACCACAAAAAATAGATACTATAGTTGTAAGTGCACCTTGTGTAGCATCTATGGATATTCAAACAGTAAGAATTTTAATTCAAAAACTTATTGATGAAACAGGATTACCAACTGAACTATATAATAAAGATGAGTGTATTATCCATATAAATCCAACAGGAAAATATGTATCTCACTCTAGTTTACATGATAGTGGTTTAACAGGTAGAAAACTTATCGTTGATAGTTTTGGTGGATATTCTCCAATAGGTGGAGGAGCTCAAAGTTCTAAAGACTATACAAAAGTTGATAGAAGTGGATTATATGCTGCAAGATATATTGCAAAACATATAGTTGCAGCTGGACTTGCTACAAAATGTGTAGTACAAATCTCTTATGCAATTGGAGTTGCACGTCCAACTTCTGTTGCAGTGGATACTTATGGAACATATACATCATTAAATGATGATGCCTTATCTACATTTGTTGAAAATAATTTTCCACTTACTCCAAATTGGATTACAAGAAAGTTTAATCTTGACCACCCAAGTGCAGATACTTTCCTTTATGCAGATGTAGCTGCAAGAGGACAAGTTGGTCAACCTGATTATCCGTGGGAAAAACTTGATGAACTTGAAAAATTTCAAAATTTGAGATAAAATATCACACTAAAATATAAAAGGCAACTATATGGATTTAAATTTAAAAAATTTTTTTAATAAAATAAAAAATGAAGTTTTAGAAAAACAAGAGAAACAAAAAAATGACCCTAAATTTATAGAAAATCAGAGTCATTGGGTAAAGTGTCCATCTTGTGAATCATTAATGTTTTTTAAAGAGGTTGAAAATTTAAATCATGTATGTCCTAAATGTAATTTTCATATGAGAATTGGGGCAAAGAAAAGAATTGATTTACTTGCAGATGAGGGAAGTTTTGTAGAGTTTGATAGTGAATTACACCCTACAGACCCTTTATCTTTTGTAGATAGTAAATCGTATCAAAAAAGACTAGAAGAAGCTTTACATAAAACAGGTAAAACATCATCAGTTGTTGGTGGTGAATGTACTATTGGTGGAGTTGCAGTACAGCTTGTAGTTTTTGATTTTTCATTTTTAGGTGGAAGTTTAGGTTCTGTTGAAGGTGAAAAGATAGTTCGAGCTTGTAATAGAGCTATTGAAAAAAGACAAGGTGTGATTATTGTAAGTGCTTCAGGTGGAGCTAGAATGCAAGAATCTACTTTTTCTTTAATGCAGATGGCTAAAACAAGTGCTGCACTTAGAAAACTTGATAATGAAGGATTGCCTTTTATTTCAATTTTAACTGACCCAACATTTGGTGGGGTGAGTGCAAGTTTTGCATTCCTTGGTGATATTATTATGGCAGAACCAGGAGCACTAATAGGTTTTGCAGGTGCAAGAGTTATTAAACAAACAATTGGAAAAGATCTACCAGATGGTTTCCAAAAAGCAGAATTTTTACTTGAACATGGAAGTATTGATATGGTAACTCAAAGAAATGAGATGAAACAAACTTTACATGACTTATTAAAACTTTTCTATAAAGATGCCGTTGCATAATACACCGATTTATGCTTTATGTGATATTGAATTATTAAATAAATTCAATTTCACACTTTCTCAATATTTACAGCATATTTCAAGATATAACATCGTATATATTCAATATAGAGATAAAATAAACTCTATTGAAGTTCAAAAACAAAATATTCTTTTATTAAAATCACTTACAAATATTCCTACTATTATTAATGATAAATTAGAACTTTTAGAAGTAGCAGATGGATTGCATTTGGGGCAAGAGGATTTAGAAAGAGTTAAAAATAAAGAGTTGAAAATCAATAATGAAGAGTTACTCTTTAAATTTTTACGAAAAAAATATCCAAATAAAATTTTTGGTCTTTCTACCCATAATGAAAAAGAGATTTTAAGAGCCAATAGATTAGATTTAGATTATATTGGTCTTGGTGCATATCGGGCTACAAATACTAAAGATGTATCGCATATCTTAGGAGATAATATCTCATATTTAGCAAAAATATCAAAACATCCAGTTGGTGCTATAGGCGGTGTAAAAATCGATGATAAGATACTAAATGTAACCTATAATGTAATTGGAAGTGGACTATTAATATAATAGTATTTTTACAACTAGGAGAATATGATGAAAACTATTTTAATACCAATTGCTACAGGGTTTGAAGAGATAGAAGCTATAAGTTTAATAGATGTTTTAAGACGAGCAGAAATTAATGTTATTACAGCATCGTTAGAAGATAATTTGGAAGTTCAAGGTGCTCATAATATAAAAGTTATAGCAGATATGAGTATTGAAAATATCACTTCAGAAGATATTGATATGATTTTATTACCTGGTGGTTGGGGTGGTACAAAGTTATTAGCTCAAGATAGCTCTGTTCAAAACTTATTAAAAGAGATGAATAGTAAAAACAAAGATATAGCAGCAATTTGTGCAGCACCCTATGCTTTAAATAGTGCGGGTGTATTATCTCAAAATTATACTTGTTATCCATCAGTTGAGGAAGATATTAGATTAGATGGTTATCATCCTGATGAGAAAATAGTTGAAGAGGGGAATATCCTAACTTCTAGAGGTCCGGGTACTGCTATGTGTTTTGCTCTTTACATTGTGAAAAAATACAAAGGTGATGAGGTTTATAACTCTTTAAAATCTGGATTATTAGCAGATTTTTGTTAATTAAATTTATATGGATAATTTTTCAAAAGAACACACAAGACTCTTAGAATGGTATGAAAAATTTGGACGTCATCATCTTTTATGGCGAAATACCAATGAAATTTACCATATCTATTTAAGTGAAATAATGCTTCAACAAACTCAAGTGAATAGAGTGGAAAGTGAATATTATCCAAGGTTTTTAGAGAAATTTCCAACTTTACAATCTCTTTCAAATGCTAATTTAAATGAAGTGTTATCTTGTTGGAGTGGGCTTGGTTATTATTCAAGGGCTCGTAATCTTCATAAAACAGCACAACTATGCGTGGATACAATACCTTGTAATATGGATGCACTTCAAAAACTTCCAGGTATTGGAAAATATACTGCAAGTGCAATTTGTAGTTTTGGATATCATCAAAAAGTAAGTGTAGTTGATACAAATATAGCAAGAGTTTTGAAACGTTATTTTGCTCTTATTGAGGTAGTAGATACACTAATATGGGAAAATGCAGATAAGTTTTTAAATATTAAAGAGCCAACAAAACACAATCTAGCATTGATGGATTTAGGTTCAATGGTTTGTACCCCTACAAATCCTTTATGTGAAGAGTGTCCTTTATATATGGAATGTAGTGGGAAAGTTAATCCAGAACTTTATACACAAAAAAAGAAAAAAGAGTATGAGTCATTAGATTTATTTTATGCACTCCATACTCAAAATAGAAAAGTAGCTCTAGTAAAAACAACAGGAAAAATGTATAAAGAGATGTTAGAGTTACCAACAGTTGACCCAATAGAGGAAAATTTTATAGGGGAATTTAAACATAGCTATACAAAATATCGTTTAAGTGTTAAGCTTTATAAAGTAGAGGATTTAACAGATGAAATTATTTGGATTGATTTAGATGAAATTGATACAATGCCAATTTCATCATTGACTAAAAAAGCATTGAAAAATTTTCTATAAAATTTAATCTGTCATTATCTCTTTGTCATTTAATACATTGATAAGATTACTAGATTTTTGAAATCCTTTAAATGGAAATTTTACGTCGATTTGATTTTCTTGATCAACTTTTAAAATAAATGTTGTGGGATAATATTCAACTTCTCCAAAATTTCCAGTTTCAATAAGTTCTTGAAAAACTTTTGTCCCTCTCATAACTTTAAGATATTCAATATTACTGAATTGAGGCTGTACTTTATTTAAAATACTTTTTTCTTGTCTAATACAATAAGGACAAAATTGCATAGAAAAAATTAACACAACATTTTTATTTTTTGGGATATCTGAAATTGCATTAATAGTTTTTAGTCCATCAGCAAAAATTGATTGGGTTAAAATAAGTGTTAGTATGATTAGTTTCTTCATTTTATTATTACGCTTATTTAACAATAGTGCCATCTGTAATAAAAGAGAAAGCTCTATTTCCAGAATTATTGACCATAACTGCTTGAATAACTGGTCTAGAAAGAGTTTCTGAAGCAGCCCATTTGATAATGAAATTCGCTCCAGAACCACCTCTCATATCTTTTAAGTCTACCACAAAATCAATCGAAGCCATAGGTGTTAATATATGTGGTTTAGAGATATATGTTTCAATTAAATCACCAGCTGTATTGAAATAAGATATATTTTCTACTAGCATATTTTCTGCCATATCAGTATTTCGTATACTTAAAGTGATTCCCATTCTTTCATATTTTTCTTCTGAAGTATAAACATGAGAATATACAGGTATATAAATAGTTTCGTGTTTAGTAATCTCTTTTAATGTATCTTTTGCAGGATAAAAATAACTATATTCTTTTGTCTTTTTTTCACTTTTTTTATCATCTGAACAACCTGTCATTAAAAAAGAACACAATATAATTATGACAGTTTTTAATAAAATTGACTTATTTCTCAAGTGGTAATCCTTCCTTATTATTGTTTCACTTAATCTCTAATTTTAGAAATAATATCATTATATTATTATAAAAAGGTTTATAAGGTACAAATAAGTCTAAATAGTTTCTAAAAATTTACTAATAGCATTATTAAATTGAACTGGATTTTCAAGCATACTTAAATGGCCACTATTATTTAAAGATACAAAGGTACTATTGTTGATTTTGCTTGCCATTTGCTCCATAATATCTGGAGATATAACTTTATCATTTTCTGCAGTTATTAACAGTACAGGAATCTCGATCTTTTTTAAGCTTTCGGTTGTATCCATTCTACTAATCATAGCCAAAAAACCACCTTTGATTCCCAGAGGATTAAAGTTCATAATTTTATCTTTAAGTTTTTTAAGTGTTAGAGATTCATTTTTAGTGTAGTTTTCACTAAAAGCAACTGAAAAAAACGTTTCTAAAAAAGGTTCGATTCCCTCCTTATCAATACTAGAAATAGCACTAGAACGTTTTAGTTTTGCATCATCGTTATCACTAGTTGTAGTTGTATTTGCAAGTATTAATGCTTTAAAATTTTTTGGTTGTTTTTCATTTATCCTTAGTGCAATATATCCACCCATAGAAAATCCACAAATGATAGGTTTATTTAACTTTAATTTAGAGATTATGTTCTCTAAATCTTCTACATAACTTTCCATTGTGTATTGTCCTGTATTATACTCGGAGTTACCAAAACCTCTGATATCATAAGATATACAGTAATATGCATCTTTAAGTTCATCGATTACATTATTCCAAAGTGTATGGTCAAAAGGAAATCCATGTATGAAAACTATAGATTGATTGATATCTTTACCGTAAGTTTGTACCTCTAAACCGTTAATAATCCTCTTATCCATATTAACTCCTTGTTTTTTTGTATAACTAATAGTTTAGATATTAACATACCTATATTACTTTCATCCTTAATGAAAACTATTACTCACTAAAGTTGCTAAAAGCAGCTTCAATACTTGTAATAGTTTTATAGTTTGTTTTTGTAAATCTTACATTTTTTGTTTTAAGATCACATATGGCAATTTTAAAGCTAGAACCCATAAATGGTTCTACAGCACAGATAATTTTGTCTTCAATTTGTCGTGTTAAATAAACGGTACCTTGTAAAGATTTAAAAAAATATTTTGGGTAACTTAATGGTGTTATCTCAACAACAACTATATTTTCTTTATTTTCAAGAGTTTGTAATATGGTCATTGCATCATCATAACTCTCAAATTGAACACACCAATCATCGAAAATTTTGTTAAAGTGGTTTAAATCTTCATCTAAAAATCCACCTGCTAAGGATTGTAAAGCAAAAATAGACACAAAAACACCTTGAAATATTGAGAATTTATAAACGAATTATACCTTTAAATATCTTATTTCAACAATAACTTATAAAATTTATTTACAGAAAATGTAAAAAATATTTTTTATATATATTAATAGTTTTTTTGGTGATTATGTATAAAATTTCAAGTATAATGTCATTTTTATAAAAAGGCATGATTTAATGGTCAAAGAGAAACAAATAATAGATTTCTTATCACAAATAGGAAAATTACTTTTACAACACGGTGCAGAGACGGAACTAGTTGAAACAAGTATAAAAAAAGCTGCTTCAAAATTAGCTTACAATGATATTGAGATACTTATTCTTCCTAATGTTATATTGCTTAGTCTTCCTTCGGAGGAAACAGTTTATAATGTTAAATTACAAAGGGCAGAGAGACAAGATGTAAACTTTAGTGCACTTGATAAAGTAGAAACAATGATAGAAGATATGGACGCTACATCAGATATTCTACAATTAACAGCAAAACTTAAAGATGAAAACAATTTCAGTTTTATCTATCCTTATTACCAAAGAAATATTATGGCAGGTATTGGATGTGCTTTTTTTAGTTTACTTTTCGGTGGAGATATTTATATATTCATCACTACTTTTATAGCTTCTTATATTGGATTTTATCTTAATGGTTTTATGTTAAAACGATACTTTAATCCTTTTATTGTAATTATGTTAGTAGCATTTACAACAACTATGATTTCTGGTCTTTTGAATTTACATAATGATACAGCACATATTGCTATTGCATCTTCAATACTCTTTTTAGTTCCAAGTGTTGCATTTATCAATTCTGTTAACGATCTTACAAAACGACACTATACTACAGGTTTTATTAGGGGAGTAAGGGGTGTTATTGTTTCTTTTGCTATTGCAATAGGGATAACATTGGCATTAAATATTTTAGGTGTGGAGAATTTTTTATGATACTTGATATTTTTATAGGTTTATTTGTTTCTTTGGCTTTTGCAATACTTTTTAATGCCCCAAAGCGAGCACTAATCCCTATTGTTCTTATTGGAATAGTTGCTGTCCTTGTTAAAAAAAATATGCTAAAATATGGTTTTAGTTTAGAATTTTCAACATTTGTTGCAGCATTTTGTATCGGGATTATGTGTTTATATTTCACTCATAAACAAAATATACCAATTTTGGTTTATGCTATTAGTAGTTCTATCGTCTTAGTTCCTACAATCAATGCATATAAAGCTATGATAGGTTTGATTCAAATATCAACTCATCAGATTATGAATCAAGATATTATTATACAATCTTTGCATTATGGGTTAAGAACATGGATGGTATTTGGAGCTATTGCTATTGGGATTGTACTTCCTACCCAATTTATTAGCAAATATAGATTTAAGATACTTTAGTTTGCAATTTAAAAGATTGTTGAAGTAAAATAATACAATAATAAATAAAGGATTTATAAAGTGCAAATAAGAGTTTATTACGAAGATACAGACGCAGGTGGAATAGTTTATCATTCCAATTATTTAAACTTTTGTGAGAGAGCTAGAAGTGAGTATTTTTTTAGAAAAGAGATGTTGCCTATAGTTGATGGAGCACATTTTGTTGTTCGTAAAATGAGTTGTGACTTTATATCTAGTGCAAAGTTCGGAGATGTAATTGAAGTAACAACAAAAGTGACACAAATGAAAGGTGCTTCTTTTGAACTTTTTCATGAAATTTATAGAGAAAAAGAACTTTTATTTAGTACAACTGTTTTATTGGTACTGGTAGTTGATGGCAAAGTAAAAAAATTGACAAAAGATATTCAAAATTTATTAAACTCACTGTTTCATTAGCAATTTATTTCAGCATATTTTAGGTAAAATCGATAAAAATACTTTTAAATAAAATAGGACTGAAATGATTGTAAATATCACCCTCCCTGACACCTCTTATGATATAACTATAGACAACTTACAAGAAATAACAATCGATAAAAAAGTAGTGATTGTAACAAATCCTACGATCTCAAATCTACATTTAGATTATTTGCTTACAAAAATAAAGGCAAAAGATTTAAGTGTAGTGACAATACCTGATGGTGAACAATATAAAACGTTGAAAACGATAGAAGATATTCTTGAACACTGTTTTACTCATAAATTAAATAGAAGTTCAGTTTTAATAGCATTTGGAGGCGGTGTTATAGGGGATATGACAGGATTTGCTGCTAGTATTTATCAAAGAGGTATAGACTTCATACAAATTCCTACTACACTTTTAAGTCAAGTTGATGCAAGTGTTGGTGGGAAAACAGGTATAAATAATAAGTTTGGAAAAAATCTTGTAGGTGCGTTTCATCAACCAATTGCTGTATATATTGATCCATATTTTTTAGCTACTTTGCCAAAAAGAGAATTTGGAGCTGGGGTTGCTGAGATAATTAAAATGGCAGTTTGTTTTAACAAAGAATTTTTTGAATGGATAGAAAATAATGATTTAAATGATACGGATAATATTAAAGTTGCCATTGCTAAATCAGTAGAAACAAAAGCATGGGTTGTATCTCAAGATGAGAAAGAGCAAGGTTTAAGAGCAGCATTAAACTATGGACATACTTTTGGTCATGTGGTTGAAAATGAGACTAATTATGATACATACTTACATGGAGAAGCTGTGGGTATTGGGATAATGATGGCAAATAAAGTTTCCGTAAAACTTGGCTTGATGACAGAAGATGAAGCTAGAAGAATTGAGATACAGTTACAAAAGTATAATATTCCTACAACTTATAATATAAAAGATGTTGAAGATTTTTATGAGCATTTTTTCTTAGATAAAAAATCATTAGATGACAAAATTAAATTTATTCTTGCTATTGGTATTGGCGATTGTAAAATTACTGATGAGGTTTCAAAAAATGATGTAATCTCAGTGTTAAAGGAGTTTAGTTGAAAAATATATTAAAAGCTTTAGCATTATCTATTTTATTGGTATCATCATTAGTTGCTGATGATACAAAACTTGAAACTCCTCAAGAGATAACAGCCCAAAAGATGGCTGCTTTACAAAAAGAGTTAGTAGAAATTAATGATGATTTGTCAAATAATATTTGGATTACAAGATATAATAACTATTTAACATATAGAAAACTTGAAAAAGAGTTAGAAAAAATAAAGTCTGACGCTAAAAAATATGCTGGATGGAAAGGTGAAAAATATAAAGAACTTTCCTATCAGTTATATAATAAAATAAAAATTAAAGAAAATGAGTTAGAGTTAATAAGTGAATATAAAGATTCTCCAATAGGTAAGCAAATTACACCAAATACAATTGGACAAATTCCATTAGTAACAAATCCCGTTGCAATCATAGAAGCAATGACTTATATTCAACAATTGGATGAAAGTGTAGATAGTTATAAAAGTATAAAAAAAGAGTTACAAAATGTACTTGAAAATCTTCAGTCAAAAATTACAGTTTTAAATAGTATTTATGAGATTAATAAAGATGAGAAAGTACAAGAATTATTAGAAAAGACAAAGTCTGAAGTTACTGATTTTACAATGGTTGTTGATATTGTTTCAACAACAGATGAAGTTTATACAAAAAAAGTTTTACAAACAAGACAAGAAGTCCATAACTCAATCACTGATGAGATTTGGCATACAGTGAAATTACTCTCTATTATTATTGTTTTATTTGGTATCTCTTTTGGAGCAAAAAGGGCATTTAAAAAATATGTAGATGATGATGATAAACACTATACTACTAATAAATTGATTAATTTTATTTTTATCATTTTAGTTGTGTTTATATTACTTTTTTCATACATTGACAATGTTTCATATTTAGTAACTATTCTTGGATTTGCATCAGCTGGGATTGCTATTGCTCTAAAAGATTGGTTTATGTCTATCTTTGGTTGGATGGCTATTATGACAAGTGGAGCTATCTCTGTTGGAGATAGAATAAAAGTAACAAGAGATGGAACAGAAGTAGTTGGAGATGTTCTTGATATATCTATTTTTAAAATAGCAGTACGAGAAGATATTACACTTACATCTTATATGAAAAATAGAAGAACGGGAAGGGTGTTTTTTATACCAAATAACTATATTTTTACAGATATGATTGCAAATTATACTTTTGATGAACTAAGAACAGTGTGGGATGGAATTGATGTATATATCACATTTGATTCAAATCATCAAAGAGCAGTTGAGTTGGCAAAATCAATAGTCTCAACACATGCAAAAGGGTATACTGATCTTACTAAAAAAAGATTACAAAAGATGAGAAGAAAATATGTTTTAAGAAGTGCAAATCCAGAGCCTAGAGTATTCTCCTTTATTGAGCCTTATGGTATTGTAATCTCTGCTTGGTATCATACAAACTCTTATGCAACTTTAGCTTTAAGAAGTACGATTAGTATGGAAATACTTGAAGCTTTTAAAGCAGCAGATGATATACATATAGCTTACCCAACACAAACATTGCGAGTATCATCAAATGCACAAACTGAAGCTGAAAATTTATTGCCTGGTGGAAGTGCAAACGGACTCTTTGATGGTCCTCTGTCAAATTAGAATATGAAAAAAGTTTTTTTTAAAACATTTGGGTGTCGTACAAATATTTTTGATACCCAAATAATGATGAGTAATCTAAAAGATTTTGAAGTGACACAACAAGAATCTGATGCTGATATGGTTGTTATTAATTCTTGTACTGTAACAAATAGTGCAGACAGTACAGCTAGAAATTATATAAATTTTTTACAAAAACTTCCTAAAAAACCTCGTGTTATTTTTACTGGTTGCGGAGTGTGGACAAAAGGGGAAAATCTTTTTAAAGAAAATAAAATAGACGCTCTCTTTGGTCATAGTGAGAAAGAGAAAATAAATACACTTCTTAAAGATGAAACACGATTTTTTCAAGCAGGTGATTTAAAACATATTGATGAAACTATTATTGAAAAAATGGTTGGAAAAAGTAGAGCTTTTGTAAAAATACAAGAGGGATGCAATTTTAGATGTAGTTACTGTATTATCCCTTATGTAAGAGGAGATTCAAGAAGTTATGATGAAAGTAAAATTTTAGAACAGATTACAAAACTTGCATCAAATGGTTTTGGAGAATTTATTCTTACAGGGACAAATCTTGGGTCTTATGGAAAAGGTGTTGAAGGTCGCGATGGTTTAGCAATTTTATTGAAAAAAATATCTCAAATAAGAGGTGTACGAAGAATCCGTTTAGGAAGTGTTGAACCTATACAAATTACAGAACAATTCAAAGAAATTTTAGATGAGCCTTGGATGGGTAAACATCTTCATATAGCGTTACAACATACAAATAAAGAGATGTTAAAGCTTATGAATAGACGAAACCAAGTTGATAAAGATTTGGAATTGTTTGAATTTCTAGCTTCAAAAGGTTATGCAATAGGAACGGATTTTATTGTAGGGCATCCTGGTGAGAGTGATGAAATCTGGAAAGATGCCATGAGTAATATAGAAAAATTTCCACTTACTCATTGTCATAGTTTTACGTATAGTAAAAGAGATGGGACTCCAAGTGCAACAATGAAACCACAAATAAATGGAGCTGTTGCGAAACAAAGATTAAAAGAATTAGAAGAGATCATAAAACAAAAAAACTTTGAGTTTAGACAAAGACAAAAAAGTTTGGATATACTTATTGAATCACAAAAAAATGAAATATATACTGGATATGATCAGTTTTTTAATCCAATAGAGGTATCAAGTAAGAGTGATATTATAGGAGATTGGATAGTTTGTGAAGACTATGAGGTAAAGGAGAACATTAATGTTTCTAAATTTTAACAAAAAAAATGAAAAAGAAACTCAGTCAGCAATAGATAAAAATTTAAAAATGATGAGTATCTCTGCTATTGTATTAATCGTTTTATTTCTTTATACGCTTACAAAAACAGATAATGTAATACAAGGTTCAAGTTATTATGTAGGAGTTGGTTTTTTATTTATACTTTTAATACTTACTTTTACTTTGCAAAAATACAAAGATAAAATAAGAGAAAAACTAGGAAAAAATAGATTTTCAAATGAATTAGAAAAAGCAAAAGAGACTTATCCAACAAATGATGAAAATATTCATGTCAAACAATCACTAGAATATCATAGTACTATCACTCCAATAAGTTCTAATATAACATTTAAAGATGTAGCTGGAATAGAAAGTATAAAAGAGGAACTTGAAGAGGTAGTAGATTTTTTAAATAATCCTAAAAAATATCAAAAATACAATATTTCTCTTCCTAAAGGGGTATTATTAGTGGGGCCTCCAGGTGTAGGAAAAACACTGATTGCAAAAGCAGTTGCAGGGGAAGCAAATGCTCCATTTTTTTATCATAGTGCAGCAAGTTTTGTACATATTTATGTAGGAATGGGTGCAAAAAAAGTACGAGAACTATTTACAGCTGCAAAAGCAAAAGCACCATCTATAATTTTTATTGATGAAATAGATGCTGTTGGAAAAAGTAGAGGTACTGGAAGTAATGATGAGAGAGAAGCTACTTTAAACGAACTTTTAACTCAAATGGATGGATTTGAGTCAAATAGTGGAGTAATGGTAATAGCAGCAACCAATAAAATAGAAGTTTTAGACGAAGCACTTTTAAGAGCAGGTAGATTTGATAGAAGAGTATTTTTATCACTTCCATCAAAAGAAGATAGACTAAAAATTTTAAATCTTTATTTAAAAAATAAAAAATACAATTTTGATATAGAAAAACTCTCATCAGATACAAGTGGATTTAGTAGTGCTGCCCTGGCAACTTTGGTAAATGAATCATTGCTGAATATGATTAAAAGAGATGGAAATACAGTTTTAGAAGAGGATGTTTCTATCGCAAAACAAAAGATTCAACATGGTAAAAAACAGATTCATTTATTGAATGATGAACAAAAAGATATTCTTGCTACTTATCAAGCTGGAAAAGCATATATTACAAAAGGAAAAGTAAATCTTTTTGAAAATGGTATTATACAAGAAGACTTGATTTACCCATCACTTACGCAACTTCAAAATCAAATTAAAAAATATTTGTCAGGAAGTATAGCATTAGAGGTTATAAAAGGGGAACCTTATGTTGTGTTTGAAGATGAGATTAAAGAAGCCTATAAAATAGCATCTAATCTTGTAGAAGTATATAAAATGAAAAGTTCACAAGAAAGTGTGATACAAAAAGCTAAAGATGATTTAAAAGATGAAATAGCCGCAAATATTGGTGCAGTATTAGTGTTAAAAGAAAAACTTTTAAAGGATGAAGTTGTATTTTAGTGGTTTTTCTTTAAAAGGGGAAAAAGAACTTTTCAAAGAGTATATTGTTGAAAATGATTTCACTGTATCTGGGTTTAGTTATGGTGCACAAAAAGCTGTGGAATATGTGATTTCTACGGATAATAGAGTAGATTTATTGCAACTTTTTTCACCTGCGTTTTTTAATAATAAAGATACTAAATATAAAAGAATGCAGTTGATGTTTTTTAAAAAAGACACTCAACAGTATTGTAATAATTTTTTAACTAATTGTGGATTTGATAAAGAATTAGCCGATAAATATTTTAGTGCAGGTAGTTTTGAAGAACTTGAGAATTTATTAAATTATGTTTGGGACGAAGAGAAATTAGAACAAGTGGTTGATAAAAATATAAGAATAGAGATATATTTAGGAAGCAATGATAAAATTATTGATTCACAAGAAACTTTAGAGTTTTTTAAAAAATTTGGAGATGTATATTTTATAAAAGATAAGGGGCATATTTTATGAGTAAAGAGATAGCAAAAATAGGAATTATAACAGTAAGTGATAGAGCAAGTGCTGGTATATATGATGATATTAGTGGGAAAGCTATCATTGATACATTAAATGAATATTTAACATCACCTTGGGAAGAAGTTTACAAAGTTATCCCTGATGAACAAAATATAATAGAAGATACAATAAAAGATATGGTTGATAATAGTGGTTGTTGTTTAGTTGTAACTACAGGTGGAACAGGACCAGCTAAAAGAGATGTAACTCCGGAAGCTACAGAAGCCGTATGTGATAGAATGATGCCAGGATTTGGGGAATTAATGAGGCAAGAGTCTTTAAAATTTGTTCCAACAGCCATACTGTCAAGACAAACAGCAGGACTAAGAGGAAGTAGTTTAGTAGTAAATCTTCCAGGAAAACCAAAATCAATAAGAGAATGTCTTGATGCAGTTTTCCCTGCAATTCCATACTGCATTGATTTAATGGAAGGTCCATTTTTAGAGTGTGATGAAAGTGTAATAAAACCATTTAGACCTAAGGTAAAATAAGTAAAAAATTTCTAAATTTATACCAAAGTATACTATACAAAATTATTAATTTGTTCTAGAATTAAATATACAAATCTAATACTAGGATGAATTATGGCAAATATTGATGAAACTTTAGGACAACAAATATCTGACGATATTGAAAGAGAAGAAGATCAGGTAAGTAAACAAGGTGGTTTAGGAATATCTCTTGAAGATTTTGTTACATCTGGTGTTATCCAAGAAGATGGAGAAAATCAAGGTAGTAAAAATTCTACAAAGCCTGAAAATAATCAGAATAATTTTGAGAATAATCAAAATTTAGAACAATTCAATCAAGAATATGATTTTGAACAAACTGTGGTTGCTGATACAACTATATCAGATTTAAAAGCAACTTTAGTAAATGATATACAGTTACTTAATACATTAAATGATGATGTAGTCATAGAGCAAAGAGTAGAGTTTAATCAAGAGAATAATGACATAGGTGTTGGAGAAGAAAATAATCAATCTATAGAATTAAATGAAATAGACACCTCTAGAAGTTCTTTCAATAATACAGATAATAATACAGATAATAATATAGAACCAACAGTACCTACAGAAGAACAGTCATTAGATACACAAATCGGTACCCCAACAGTAACAATTGAAGCAGCAGATATAAATGGTGATGGCATTTACAATGCAAATGAGTTAGGCGAAGATGGCACAGTAACAGCAACAATTGATGTATCTGGAAGTGAAGTAGGAGATATATTAACATATACAGTTGATGGAGTAGAAACAACAGTAACACTAACAGCTGAAGATATAGAGAATGGAATAATAATAGATATTAATCCAGAATCAACAGTAACAGCAACACTCTCAGATGAGGCAGGGAATATATCAGAAACAGCAAGTGCAACTGCATTTAGTGCAGATACAACAGCAGATGCAGGAACAGTAACAGTTTCTACAATTGCAGGAGATGATATTATCAATGCTAGTGAAAGTGGAGAAGCAACAATCACAGTAAGTGGAACTGCAAACGGTGGAGATATCGCTGAGGGTGACACAGTAACAGTAACAGTAAATGGAACTGATTATGAAACAACAGTTGGTGCAGATGGAACTTATTCAGTAGATGTAGCAACAACAGATTTAGTAGCTGATAACTCAGTTGCAGTATCAGTTTCTTCAACAGACGCAGCAGGTAACACAGTAACAAGTGAAGGTGCAAGAGATATCACAGTAGATACAACAGCAGATGCAGGAACAGTAACAGTTTCTACAATTGCAGGAGATGATATTATCAATGCTAGTGAAAGTGGAGAAGCAACAATCACAGTAAGTGGAACTGCAAACGGTGGAGATATCGCTGAGGGTGACACAGTAACAGTAACAGTAAATGGAACTGATTATGAAACAACAGTTGGTGCAGATGGAACTTATTCAGTAGATGTAGCAACAACAGATTTAGTAGCTGATAACTCAGTTGCAGTATCAGTTTCTTCAACAGACGCAGCAGGTAACACAGTAACAAGTGAAGGTGCAAGAGATATCACAGTAGATACAACAGCAGATGCAGGAACAGTAACAGTTTCTACAATTGCAGGAGATGATATTATCAATGCTAGTGAAAGTGGAGAAGCAACAATCACAGTAAGTGGAACTGCAAACGGTGGAGATATCGCTGAGGGTGACACAGTAACAGTAACAGTAAATGGAACTGATTATGAAACAACAGTTGGTGCAGATGGAACTTATTCAGTAGATGTAGCAACAACAGATTTAGTAGCTGATAACTCAGTTGCAGTATCAGTTTCTTCAACAGACGCAGCAGGTAACACAGTAACAAGTGAAGGTGCAAGAGATATCACAGTAGATACAACAGCAGATGCAGGAACAGTAACAGTTTCTACAATTGCAGGAGATGATATTATCAATGCTAGTGAAAGTGGAGAAGCAACAATCACAGTAAGTGGAACTGCAAACGGTGGAGATATCGCTGAGGGTGACACAGTAACAGTAACAGTAAATGGAACTGATTATGAAACAACAGTTGGTGCAGATGGAACTTATTCAGTAGATGTAGCAACAACAGATTTAGTAGCTGATAACTCAGTTGCAGTATCAGTTTCTTCAACAGACGCAGCAGGTAACACAGTAACAAGTGAAGGTGCAAGAGATATCACAGTAGATACAACAGCAGATGCAGGAACAGTAACAGTTTCTACAATTGCAGGAGATGATATTATCAATGCTAGTGAAAGTGGAGAAGCAACAATCACAGTAAGTGGAACTGCAAACGGTGGAGATATCGCTGAGGGTGACACAGTAACAGTAACAGTAAATGGAACTGATTATGAAACAACAGTTGGTGCAGATGGAACTTATTCAGTAGATGTAGCAACAACAGATTTAGTAGCTGATAACTCAGTTGCAGTATCAGTTTCTTCAACAGACGCAGCAGGTAACACAGTAACAAGTGAAGGTGCAAGAGATATCACAGTAGATACAACAGCAGATGCAGGAACAGTAACAGTTTCTACAATTGCAGGAGATGATATTATCAATGCTAGTGAAAGTGGAGAAGCAACAATCACAGTAAGTGGAACTGCAAACGGTGGAGATATCGCTGAGGGTGACACAGTAACAGTAACAGTAAATGGAACTGATTATGAAACAACAGTTGGTGCAGATGGAACTTATTCAGTAGATGTAGCAACAACAGATTTAGTAGCTGATAACTCAGTTGCAGTATCAGTTTCTTCAACAGACGCAGCAGGTAACACAGTAACAAGTGAAGGTGCAAGAGATATCACAGTAGATACAACAGCAGATGCAGGAACAGTAACAGTTTCTACAATTGCAGGAGATGATATTATCAATGCTAGTGAAAGTGGAGAAGCAACAATCACAGTAAGTGGAACTGCAAACGGTGGAGATATCGCTGAGGGTGACACAGTAACAGTAACAGTAAATGGAACTGATTATGAAACAACAGTTGGTGCAGATGGAACTTATTCAGTAGATGTAGCAACAACAGATTTAGTAGCTGATAACTCAGTTGCAGTATCAGTTTCTTCAACAGACGCAGCAGGTAACACAGTAACAAGTGAAGGTGCAAGAGATATCACAGTAGATACAACAGCAGATGCAGGAACAGTAACAGTTTCTACAATTGCAGGAGATGATATTATCAATGCTAGTGAAAGTGGAGAAGCAACAATCACAGTAAGTGGAACTGCAAACGGTGGAGATATCGCTGAGGGTGACACAGTAACAGTAACAGTAAATGGAACTGATTATGAAACAACAGTTGGTGCAGATGGAACTTATTCAGTAGATGTAGCAACAACAGATTTAGTAGCTGATAACTCAGTTGCAGTATCAGTTTCTTCAACAGACGCAGCAGGTAACACAGTAACAAGTGAAGGTGCAAGAGATATCACAGTAGATACAACAGCAGATGCAGGAACAGTAACAGTTTCTACAATTGCAGGAGATGATATTATCAATGCTAGTGAAAGTGGAGAAGCAACAATCACAGTAAGTGGAACTGCAAACGGTGGAGATATCGCTGAGGGTGACACAGTAACAGTAACAGTAAATGGAACTGATTATGAAACAACAGTTGGTGCAGATGGAACTTATTCAGTAGATGTAGCAACAACAGATTTAGTAGCTGATAACTCAGTTGCAGTATCAGTTTCTTCAACAGACGCAGCAGGTAACACAGTAACAAGTGAAGGTGCAAGAGATATCACAGTAGATACAACAGCAGATGCAGGAACAGTAACAGTTTCTACAATTGCAGGAGATGATATTATCAATGCTAGTGAAAGTGGAGAAGCAACAATCACAGTAAGTGGAACTGCAAACGGTGGAGATATCGCTGAGGGTGACACAGTAACAGTAACAGTAAATGGAACTGATTATGAAACAACAGTTGGTGCAGATGGAACTTATTCAGTAGATGTAGCAACAACAGATTTAGTAGCTGATAACTCAGTTGCAGTATCAGTTTCTTCAACAGACGCAGCAGGTAACACAGTAACAAGTGAAGGTGCAAGAGATATCACAGTAGATACAACAGCAGATGCAGGAACAGTAACAGTTTCTACAATTGCAGGAGATGATATTATCAATGCTAGTGAAAGTGGAGAAGCAACAATCACAGTAAGTGGAACTGCAAACGGTGGAGATATCGCTGAGGGTGACACAGTAACAGTAACAGTAAATGGAACTGATTATGAAACAACAGTTGGTGCAGATGGAACTTATTCAGTAGATGTAGCAACAACAGATTTAGTAGCTGATAACTCAGTTGCAGTATCAGTTTCTTCAACAGACGCAGCAGGTAACACAGTAACAAGTGAAGGTGCAAGAGATATCACAGTAGATACAACAGCAGATGCAGGAACAGTAACAGTTTCTACAATTGCAGGAGATGATATTATCAATGCTAGTGAAAGTGGAGAAGCAACAATCACAGTAAGTGGAACTGCAAACGGTGGAGATATCGCTGAGGGTGACACAGTAACAGTAACAGTAAATGGAACTGATTATGAAACAACAGTTGGTGCAGATGGAACTTATTCAGTAGATGTAGCAACAACAGATTTAGTAGCTGATAACTCAGTTGCAGTATCAGTTTCTTCAACAGACGCAGCAGGTAACACAGTAACAAGTGAAGGTGCAAGAGATATCACAGTAGATACAACAGCAGATGCAGGAACAGTAACAGTTTCTACAATTGCAGGAGATGATATTATCAATGCTAGTGAAAGTGGAGAAGCAACAATCACAGTAAGTGGAACTGCAAACGGTGGAGATATCGCTGAGGGTGACACAGTAACAGTAACAGTAAATGGAACTGATTATGAAACAACAGTTGGTGCAGATGGAACTTATTCAGTAGATGTAGCAACAACAGATTTAGTAGCTGATAACTCAGTTGCAGTATCAGTTTCTTCAACAGACGCAGCAGGTAACACAGTAACAAGTGAAGGTGCAAGAGATATCACAGTAGATACAACAGCAGATGCAGGAACAGTAACAGTTTCTACAATTGCAGGAGATGATATTATCAATGCTAGTGAAAGTGGAGAAGCAACAATCACAGTAAGTGGAACTGCAAACGGTGGAGATATCGCTGAGGGTGACACAGTAACAGTAACAGTAAATGGAACTGATTATGAAACAACAGTTGGTGCAGATGGAACTTATTCAGTAGATGTAGCAACAACAGATTTAGTAGCTGATAACTCAGTTGCAGTATCAGTTTCTTCAACAGACGCAGCAGGTAACACAGTAACAAGTGAAGGTGCAAGAGATATCACAGTAGATACAACAGCAGATGCAGGAACAGTAACAGTTTCTACAATTGCAGGAGATGATATTATCAATGCTAGTGAAAGTGGAGAAGCAACAATCACAGTAAGTGGAACTGCAAACGGTGGAGATATCGCTGAGGGTGACACAGTAACAGTAACAGTAAATGGAACTGATTATGAAACAACAGTTGGTGCAGATGGAACTTATTCAGTAGATGTAGCAACAACAGATTTAGTAGCTGATAACTCAGTTGCAGTATCAGTTTCTTCAACAGACGCAGCAGGTAACACAGTAACAAGTGAAGGTGCAAGAGATATCACAGTAGATACAACAGCAGATGCAGGAACAGTAACAGTTTCTACAATTGCAGGAGATGATATTATCAATGCTAGTGAAAGTGGAGAAGCAACAATCACAGTAAGTGGAACTGCAAACGGTGGAGATATCGCTGAGGGTGACACAGTAACAGTAACAGTAAATGGAACTGATTATGAAACAACAGTTGGTGCAGATGGAACTTATTCAGTAGATGTAGCAACAACAGATTTAGTAGCTGATAACTCAGTTGCAGTATCAGTTTCTTCAACAGACGCAGCAGGTAACACAGTAACAAGTGAAGGTGCAAGAGATATCACAGTAGATACAACAGCAGATGCAGGAACAGTAACAGTTTCTACAATTGCAGGAGATGATATTATCAATGCTAGTGAAAGTGGAGAAGCAACAATCACAGTAAGTGGAACTGCAAACGGTGGAGATATCGCTGAGGGTGACACAGTAACAGTAACAGTAAATGGAACTGATTATGAAACAACAGTTGGTGCAGATGGAACTTATTCAGTAGATGTAGCAACAACAGATTTAGTAGCTGATAACTCAGTTGCAGTATCAGTTTCTTCAACAGACGCAGCAGGTAACACAGTAACAAGTGAAGGTGCAAGAGATATCACAGTAGATACAACAGCAGATGCAGGAACAGTAACAGTTTCTACAATTGCAGGAGATGATATTATCAATGCTAGTGAAAGTGGAGAAGCAACAATCACAGTAAGTGGAACTGCAAACGGTGGAGATATCGCTGAGGGTGACACAGTAACAGTAACAGTAAATGGAACTGATTATGAAACAACAGTTGGTGCAGATGGAACTTATTCAGTAGATGTAGCAACAACAGATTTAGTAGCTGATAACTCAGTTGCAGTATCAGTTTCTTCAACAGACGCAGCAGGTAACACAGTAACAAGTGAAGGTGCAAGAGATATCACAGTAGATACAACAGCAGATGCAGGAACAGTAACAGTTTCTACAATTGCAGGAGATGATATTATCAATGCTAGTGAAAGTGGAGAAGCAACAATCACAGTAAGTGGAACTGCAAACGGTGGAGATATCGCTGAGGGTGACACAGTAACAGTAACAGTAAATGGAACTGATTATGAAACAACAGTTGGTGCAGATGGAACTTATTCAGTAGATGTAGCAACAACAGATTTAGTAGCTGATAACTCAGTTGCAGTATCAGTTTCTTCAACAGACGCAGCAGGTAACACAGTAACAAGTGAAGGTGCAAGAGATATCACAGTAGATACAACAGCAGATGCAGGAACAGTAACAGTTTCTACAATTGCAGGAGATGATATTATCAATGCTAGTGAAAGTGGAGAAGCAACAATCACAGTAAGTGGAACTGCAAACGGTGGAGATATCGCTGAGGGTGACACAGTAACAGTAACAGTAAATGGAACTGATTATGAAACAACAGTTGGTGCAGATGGAACTTATTCAGTAGATGTAGCAACAACAGATTTAGTAGCTGATAACTCAGTTGCAGTATCAGTTTCTTCAACAGACGCAGCAGGTAACACAGTAACAAGTGAAGGTGCAAGAGATATCACAGTAGATACAACAGCAGATGCAGGAACAGTAACAGTTTCTACAATTGCAGGAGATGATATTATCAATGCTAGTGAAAGTGGAGAAGCAACAATCACAGTAAGTGGAACTGCAAACGGTGGAGATATCGCTGAGGGTGACACAGTAACAGTAACAGTAAATGGAACTGATTATGAAACAACAGTTGGTGCAGATGGAACTTATTCAGTAGATGTAGCAACAACAGATTTAGTAGCTGATAACTCAGTTGCAGTATCAGTTTCTTCAACAGACGCAGCAGGTAACACAGTAACAAGTGAAGGTGCAAGAGATATCACAGTAGATACAACAGCAGATGCAGGAACAGTAACAGTTTCTACAATTGCAGGAGATGATATTATCAATGCTAGTGAAAGTGGAGAAGCAACAATCACAGTAAGTGGAACTGCAAACGGTGGAGATATCGCTGAGGGTGACACAGTAACAGTAACAGTAAATGGAACTGATTATGAAACAACAGTTGGTGCAGATGGAACTTATTCAGTAGATGTAGCAACAACAGATTTAGTAGCTGATAACTCAGTTGCAGTATCAGTTTCTTCAACAGACGCAGCAGGTAACACAGTAACAAGTGAAGGTGCAAGAGATATCACAGTAGATACAACAGCAGATGCAGGAACAGTAACAGTTTCTACAATTGCAGGAGATGATATTATCAATGCTAGTGAAAGTGGAGAAGCAACAATCACAGTAAGTGGAACTGCAAACGGTGGAGATATCGCTGAGGGTGACACAGTAACAGTAACAGTAAATGGAACTGATTATGAAACAACAGTTGGTGCAGATGGAACTTATTCAGTAGATGTAGCAACAACAGATTTAGTAGCTGATAACTCAGTTGCAGTATCAGTTTCTTCAACAGACGCAGCAGGTAACACAGTAACAAGTGAAGGTGCAAGAGATATCACAGTAGATACAACAGCAGATGCAGGAACAGTAACAGTTTCTACAATTGCAGGAGATGATATTATCAATGCTAGTGAAAGTGGAGAAGCAACAATCACAGTAAGTGGAACTGCAAACGGTGGAGATATCGCTGAGGGTGACACAGTAACAGTAACAGTAAATGGAACTGATTATGAAACAACAGTTGGTGCAGATGGAACTTATTCAGTAGATGTAGCAACAACAGATTTAGTAGCTGATAACTCAGTTGCAGTATCAGTTTCTTCAACAGACGCAGCAGGTAACACAGTAACAAGTGAAGGTGCAAGAGATATCACAGTAGATACAACAGCAGATGCAGGAACAGTAACAGTTTCTACAATTGCAGGAGATGATATTATCAATGCTAGTGAAAGTGGAGAAGCAACAATCACAGTAAGTGGAACTGCAAACGGTGGAGATATCGCTGAGGGTGACACAGTAACAGTAACAGTAAATGGAACTGATTATGAAACAACAGTTGGTGCAGATGGAACTTATTCAGTAGATGTAGCAACAACAGATTTAGTAGCTGATAACTCAGTTGCAGTATCAGTTTCTTCAACAGACGCAGCAGGTAACACAGTAACAAGTGAAGGTGCAAGAGATATCACAGTAGATACAACAGCAGATGCAGGAACAGTAACAGTTTCTACAATTGCAGGAGATGATATTATCAATGCTAGTGAAAGTGGAGAAGCAACAATCACAGTAAGTGGAACTGCAAACGGTGGAGATATCGCTGAGGGTGACACAGTAACAGTAACAGTAAATGGAACTGATTATGAAACAACAGTTGGTGCAGATGGAACTTATTCAGTAGATGTAGCAACAACAGATTTAGTAGCTGATAACTCAGTTGCAGTATCAGTTTCTTCAACAGACGCAGCAGGTAACACAGTAACAAGTGAAGGTGCAAGAGATATCACAGTAGATACAACAGCAGATGCAGGAACAGTAACAGTTTCTACAATTGCAGGAGATGATATTATCAATGCTAGTGAAAGTGGAGAAGCAACAATCACAGTAAGTGGAACTGCAAACGGTGGAGATATCGCTGAGGGTGACACAGTAACAGTAACAGTAAATGGAACTGATTATGAAACAACAGTTGGTGCAGATGGAACTTATTCAGTAGATGTAGCAACAACAGATTTAGTAGCTGATAACTCAGTTGCAGTATCAGTTTCTTCAACAGACGCAGCAGGTAACACAGTAACAAGTGAAGGTGCAAGAGATATCACAGTAGATACAACAGCAGATGCAGGAACAGTAACAGTTTCTACAATTGCAGGAGATGATATTATCAATGCTAGTGAAAGTGGAGAAGCAACAATCACAGTAAGTGGAACTGCAAACGGTGGAGATATCGCTGAGGGTGACACAGTAACAGTAACAGTAAATGGAACTGATTATGAAACAACAGTTGGTGCAGATGGAACTTATTCAGTAGATGTAGCAACAACAGATTTAGTAGCTGATAACTCAGTTGCAGTATCAGTTTCTTCAACAGACGCAGCAGGTAACACAGTAACAAGTGAAGGTGCAAGAGATATCACAGTAGATACAACAGCAGATGCAGGAACAGTAACAGTTTCTACAATTGCAGGAGATGATATTATCAATGCTAGTGAAAGTGGAGAAGCAACAATCACAGTAAGTGGAACTGCAAACGGTGGAGATATCGCTGAGGGTGACACAGTAACAGTAACAGTAAATGGAACTGATTATGAAACAACAGTTGGTGCAGATGGAACTTATTCAGTAGATGTAGCAACAACAGATTTAGTAGCTGATAACTCAGTTGCAGTATCAGTTTCTTCAACAGACGCAGCAGGTAACACAGTAACAAGTGAAGGTGCAAGAGATATCACAGTAGATACAACAGCAGATGCAGGAACAGTAACAGTTTCTACAATTGCAGGAGATGATATTATCAATGCTAGTGAAAGTGGAGAAGCAACAATCACAGTAAGTGGAACTGCAAACGGTGGAGATATCGCTGAGGGTGACACAGTAACAGTAACAGTAAATGGAACTGATTATGAAACAACAGTTGGTGCAGATGGAACTTATTCAGTAGATGTAGCAACAACAGATTTAGTAGCTGATAACTCAGTTGCAGTATCAGTTTCTTCAACAGACGCAGCAGGTAACACAGTAACAAGTGAAGGTGCAAGAGATATCACAGTAGATACAACAGCAGATGCAGGAACAGTAACAGTTTCTACAATTGCAGGAGATGATATTATCAATGCTAGTGAAAGTGGAGAAGCAACAATCACAGTAAGTGGAACTGCAAACGGTGGAGATATCGCTGAGGGTGACACAGTAACAGTAACAGTAAATGGAACTGATTATGAAACAACAGTTGGTGCAGATGGAACTTATTCAGTAGATGTAGCAACAACAGATTTAGTAGCTGATAACTCAGTTGCAGTATCAGTTTCTTCAACAGACGCAGCAGGTAACACAGTAACAAGTGAAGGTGCAAGAGATATCACAGTAGATACAACAGCAGATGCAGGAACAGTAACAGTTTCTACAATTGCAGGAGATGATATTATCAATGCTAGTGAAAGTGGAGAAGCAACAATCACAGTAAGTGGAACTGCAAACGGTGGAGATATCGCTGAGGGTGACACAGTAACAGTAACAGTAAATGGAACTGATTATGAAACAACAGTTGGTGCAGATGGAACTTATTCAGTAGATGTAGCAACAACAGATTTAGTAGCTGATAACTCAGTTGCAGTATCAGTTTCTTCAACAGACGCAGCAGGTAACACAGTAACAAGTGAAGGTGCAAGAGATATCACAGTAGATACAACAGCAGATGCAGGAACAGTAACAGTTTCTACAATTGCAGGAGATGATATTATCAATGCTAGTGAAAGTGGAGAAGCAACAATCACAGTAAGTGGAACTGCAAACGGTGGAGATATCGCTGAGGGTGACACAGTAACAGTAACAGTAAATGGAACTGATTATGAAACAACAGTTGGTGCAGATGGAACTTATTCAGTAGATGTAGCAACAACAGATTTAGTAGCTGATAACTCAGTTGCAGTATCAGTTTCTTCAACAGACGCAGCAGGTAACACAGTAACAAGTGAAGGTGCAAGAGATATCACAGTAGATACAACAGCAGATGCAGGAACAGTAACAGTTTCTACAATTGCAGGAGATGATATTATCAATGCTAGTGAAAGTGGAGAAGCAACAATCACAGTAAGTGGAACTGCAAACGGTGGAGATATCGCTGAGGGTGACACAGTAACAGTAACAGTAAATGGAACTGATTATGAAACAACAGTTGGTGCAGATGGAACTTATTCAGTAGATGTAGCAACAACAGATTTAGTAGCTGATAACTCAGTTGCAGTATCAGTTTCTTCAACAGACGCAGCAGGTAACACAGTAACAAGTGAAGGTGCAAGAGATATCACAGTAGATACAACAGCAGATGCAGGAACAGTAACAGTTTCTACAATTGCAGGAGATGATATTATCAATGCTAGTGAAAGTGGAGAAGCAACAATCACAGTAAGTGGAACTGCAAACGGTGGAGATATCGCTGAGGGTGACACAGTAACAGTAACAGTAAATGGAACTGATTATGAAACAACAGTTGGTGCAGATGGAACTTATTCAGTAGATGTAGCAACAACAGATTTAGTAGCTGATAACTCAGTTGCAGTATCAGTTTCTTCAACAGACGCAGCAGGTAACACAGTAACAAGTGAAGGTGCAAGAGATATCACAGTAGATACAACAGCAGATGCAGGAACAGTAACAGTTTCTACAATTGCAGGAGATGATATTATCAATGCTAGTGAAAGTGGAGAAGCAACAATCACAGTAAGTGGAACTGCAAACGGTGGAGATATCGCTGAGGGTGACACAGTAACAGTAACAGTAAATGGAACTGATTATGAAACAACAGTTGGTGCAGATGGAACTTATTCAGTAGATGTAGCAACAACAGATTTAGTAGCTGATAACTCAGTTGCAGTATCAGTTTCTTCAACAGACGCAGCAGGTAACACAGTAACAAGTGAAGGTGCAAGAGATATCACAGTAGATACTGAGGCAAGTGATGCAGACTTATTATCAATAACAGATATAGTAGATAATGATGGTGATTATACATCAGTAACTATGACTGGAACTGGTGCAGAAGTTGGAAATACAATTACATTATACAATGAGGATAATCAAGCAGTAGGAACAACAGAGGTGCAAGCAGATGGTACTTGGTCTATTCAAATTGAAAATTTAACAGGAACACCAATAAATGATAATGAATTTTTTAGTGTAACAGAAACAGATAGTGCAGGAAATACAACTGAACAAACAGATACAACACATTATTGGCATGGAAATTGGTCAAATGGAAATACTGAATCAACAGATGACTTTGTAATGGCAGGAAGTGGAAATGATACAATCAATACGGATGATACACTTTCAGGAACAAATGAAAATGGATATGTAACAAGTACAAATGATGACACAAATGATAGTGTAGTAATCGATGGTGGCGATGGAAACGATACAGTAACATTTGGTAAAGATATGTCAGATTATACAATCACAACAGATGCACAAGGAAATATAATAGTGACTGAGGGTGCAGCAAGTGATAGTGATGGAGATGGAATAGGAGATGTTACAGAGCTACGAAATGTAGAAACTATAAAATTTGCAGATGGTACATATGATACTGCAACTGGTAACTTTGTTTCAAACGATACACAAGCAGATGATTTAACAGCATCTATTGATGTAGGTGATGCAACAGTTGTAATGGCACAAGTTGATGTGGTAGATACAGTAGCAAATCAGGAAGCTGGAATCTATGAAAGAGATGGTTCATACTATCAAGAGGTAGATACAAATCAAGTCGATACTGATGCATTAAGAGAACTAGGATATACAATAGATTCAGAAGGAAATTTTTATGTAATAGATGAAAATGCACCAAAAGTACTTGTTGAACAAGAGGTTCAAAGAGAAGTAACACATGTAGTAGAAACTGATCCAATTATGAAAGAGGCGACAGAAACTACTACATTTGAATCTTTAGGAAATGAATTTTCTCATACACCAGGAACTATTGAAAGTGGAACAAGCACAACTATCACTTTAGATGAAACTACAAAAAATATAGAACTAGATTTTAATCATTTTACTCATGGAAGTTTACAAATTGAGTTTTTAAATGATGCCGGGGAAGTTATAGCTACAAGAACTACATATCCTACAGGTAATGATGAAAGAGGATATGGTTTTGGTGAAGAGTTTAGTGCAGTTAGATTGACTGCAAATGGTTCAGATATAGAAGTAGAATCTATTCAAGGAAGAGGATTACCAGAAACAGTTACTGTTGAAGCTGGAGGATTAGTACCTGATTATGATGCGATGGAAGCTGCTGGAATCTCTTGGAGTGAAACAGAACATCAAACAATAACACAAAGTGCTGATATAACAAATATTGGAAATGTTGGAAATAGTAAAGTTGATGGATTTAATCCAGAAGATCATGAATCAAGTCAAGTATTTGATTTTGGGCCAGATTTAGCTAATAGACTTGTGACAATTACTGTTGAAATGGAAGTAAAAGGTAGTTGGGATAATAACACTACAAGTACAAATGACTATTTTAGTGTTAGTGCAAATGGAAAAGAGCTGGATGTAAATTATTATTCAAGTAATTCAAACGCTAATACCTATGAGTCAGATGATGTAAGTTATTTAGGTTGGGATCAATCAGAAACATATACTTATGAGTATCAGGTGTATTTAGATGATAATGGTCAAGCACAATTAGATTTTATGGTTGCTTCAACTGCTTCAGATGAGATTGTAAATGTAAAAGATATAGAAGTGACTTATGAGGGACAATCAGGTTGGGTAAAAGAGGAAACTACTACAGAGACTTACACCGAAAGTGTACTTGTAGATGCACCAGCACAACAAGTAGATGCTTCTGAAATAGAGGGTGGAGTACCAATGGTTTCACAAGAAATTGTGGTAGAACCTATGATGACTACAGAGGATGTAGTTAATGGTTATGTATATCCAGTAGATATTAGTGCAGCACTTAGTGATACAGATGGAAGTGAAAGTTTAAGTGTGGTTATAACAGGCGTGCCAGAAGGTGCGACCTTAAGTGAAGGTATCAATAATGGTGATGGAACTTGGACTATATCAGTACCAGAAGGTGCAACATCTATAGAAGATAGTTTAACAATAACAGTTCCAGCTGGTATTGGAGAGTTTGAATTAAGTATAGTGGCAACGGGTACAGAATTAAGTACAGGTGATACAAATACAGTAATAGATACAGACATTGCTTATATTCCAAATGATGCCCCAGAAGCATCAGATGATATAGCTACTACAGATGAAGATAGTAGTGTAATCGTAGATGCAACAAATAATGATACAGATTCAGATGGTGATGAACTTTCAATTGTAGCTATTGATGGACAAGATGTAACAAATGGACAAGTTGCAACTATAACAGATACTGATGGAAATGAATTAGGTACAGCAATAGTAACACCTAATGGTGAAGTTGAATTCACACCAAGCCAATATTTTGCAACATTAGATCAAGGTGAAAATACAGATGTAACATTTACTTATACAGTAAGTGATGGAGTTGATACAGATACAGCTGATATAACTGTAAATGTAACAGGAGTAGATCATGAAGCATCAGCTCCAACTTTAGATATGGAAATAGGTGATGCAGTTGTAACTGAAGTTAATCCAGAACAAACAGTAACATTTACAGACACAACAACAGATTATGTAAATGGTGGTTGGGATACAGCAGAGTATAACTTAGGTGGAAATACTCATAGTGTTGATGTAACATTTAGAAATAATATGGGACAAGATGATGCAAAAGTTGAATTACTAGATGAAAATGGAAATATTGTAGATACTATAGTGATAGATGTAAATAATGGAAATCAAGTGCAAACAATAACTTCTGAAGAGGAATTTAGTTCAATAAAAATTTCAGGTAATAGTTGGTCTGATAGTTTTGAAGTTATAGCAGTCTCTGCAGAGGTAATTCCTATTGATGGAAATGTAATTAATAGTGCAAATAATTATTGGACAAATAATGAAACTATTAATGGTACAGAAGCATCAGATATTATTAATGTAGGAATGGGTGATAATAAAGAGATAAATGCAGGTGCTGGTAATGATACCATAGAAGCTCCTGTATCATTGTGGAATAATTTTGGAACAGGACATAATATTGATGGTGGATCAGGAACAGATACTTTAGTGATTGACGCACCTCGAGATAATGGTAGTGTAAGATTTAATATTATAGATAATGGTGATGGTACTCATACTATCCAACAAGTTGGTTATAATGCATGGGGAGAATGGGATCTAGATCATTATGAAGTTACAACACAAAATGTAGAAAATATTCAATTTCGTGATGGTATTGTATCTTTGGGTACGGATTCTTCTATTCCAGATAATACAGAAACAGTATATTCTTATGATATAGACTTAAATGCAGGATTAACTGACACAGATGGAAGTGAAACGTTAAGTGATATTACATTGAATAATATACCAGATGGTGCAACATTAACAGATGCTAATGGAAATGAAATCAGTGCAAACTTAGATGGAACATATACAATCACACCAAATGAAAATGGTGATGCAACAGTAACTTTATCAGCACCATCTGAATTAGATGATGATTCTATAAGTGGCATTACAGCAAGTGTAACTTCAACAGAAATTAATGGTGGAGATACAAGTACAGTTGTTACAAATGAAGATAACTCTTTAGATGCTATGGGAGATATATCTGATGATGGTGACTTTACATTTGATATGGATGATATTGATATAGATTTTAATAATATTGATGTTGATAGTGAATTAGCACATATAAATTCTATAGATATGACAGAAGGTTCACATGAAATATCAAATTTAGATGCTCAAGATGTACTTAATATGACAGGAGATAATAATACTCTTACTATACTAGGTGATGCAGATGATAGAGTATCATTAGATAGTGATATATGGACACCAGGGGAAACAACAATTGATGAAAATGGAAATGAATTTAATACATTTACATCTACTGCAGGATCTGGAGATGAATTGCAAACAATTCAGATTATGATTGATTCAAATGTTCAAGTAGACCAATCATAATAATTTAATTAAGATAGAGATTTTCTCTATCTTTTAGTACATTATAAGTAATAATAAATATAATCAAAAATTTTATTTAAGGTATACTTTAGTATAATCTTGCAAACGCATTATAATATGGAATATCTGCAATGAAAAAACTAAAAAAACTCAAGAAACAAATTCTTAATAATCATGTTGTTAGTACAAAAACAATCTATACTTCGCTTTTTTTATTTTTGATTCTAATTATTGGTTTTATTTCTAAAGATATATATTTTTTAAAAACACAAGAATATAAAAATAAAATATATAAAAAAGTTGATCAAGATATATTAGAGAAATTTGATGTCATGCTTAATGAAAAGCTTAATACATCTTTACTTGTTTCATCATCGTTGTCTAAAAATGTTATGATTAAAAAATCATTGAAACAAAATAATCCAGATTTACTTGATATGGATAAACTACTTGAAGAGATGAGAACTAAAAAAGAGTATGTTGATATTCAAGCAGAAGTTATTGATGCTAATGGTAAAAGTTTTAAAAGGAGTTGGACAAATTTAAAAGGTGATGATTTAGTGAAAGATGATCCTCAAATGGAACATCTAATAAAATATCCAAGAGTATATACTACAATACAAACCAGTAAATATGGTGTAACATTTACAAACAAAATACCAATTTTTGATGAAAACAATATTTTTTTAGGATATTTTGGAGTTAATGTACATTTTGATGCATTAGCTGATATTTTTTCACAACGAGGGTATAAAATAGTAATTTTATTAAATAAAAGAGATTCTCATATAATACAACAAGAACTTTCTTATTCTAAAAACTTTATAAATGATTGTTATGTAGTAAATTCCAATGCAGATGATTATCTTTTAAGGGTGATAAAACAAAATGATGCAAATGAGTTTTGTGATGATGATAATAACAATTATATTGTCCATGAGAAAAGCGATCATCTTATATCTAAATATAATATTAAAAATCTCGATAATAGCATAATAGCAAAAGCAATAATATTTAGAACACTTGATGAAATAGATTATCAAGATTTGAATTTTATGCAAAAAGCACATATTATTGTGACTATAATTTCAATATTTCTTATATTCTTTTTCATAAAATATTTATATATGGCAAATGTTTTTAAAGATTTAAAATTAGAAAATGAAGAATTAGTAATTATCAATGAAGATTTAAAAGAAAAAACAGATCAGCTTGATTTTAATGATAAAAAATTAGATAATTTATTTAATATGCAACCAAATCTAATGTTTATGCATAATGGAAAAGAAATAACAAAGGCAAATAATAGATTTATGGGATTTTTCAATAGATTTGGAACTTTTGATGGTTTTAAAAAGAAGCATAAATGTGTTTGTGAACTTTTTGAAAAGTATGAAGCACCAAATTATATATGGGATCAATATATTGATGGAGAATTTTGGATTGACTATTTATTGCAAAATCCAAGAAAACTTTATAAAGTAGTTATGTCTATAAACGGCGATCCACACCATTTTATAGTGAAGTTTAATGAAATGGATTATTCAAAGCATGTTACAGAGAGAATTATAATAGTTGCTTTAGTGGATATGACACAAGATTTGGTGAATTATAAATCATCAAAAGAAACAGCTGAATTATTAAAAGATATTCGAATAAATGAAAAACTAGAATTAGAAGAAGAAAAAAAGAATACGGATATTTCTTATGAAATTGTTGAAGGTATCAAACATACAATTGAAGAATTAAGTTCAGAAAAACTAGTAAATATTAATATCGAAGCTATTGATTCAAATTCAATTCCAAGAGAAAAAATGGTTGAAGTTGATGGTCTATTAAAATTTAAAGATATAGAATCAAAATGGAATTTTTATATCTCTTGTATATCTTCATATAAAATCTTAAATTTAATAAGTGATAATAAGTTTGAGTTAGTAGATGAGATGAATAAAGATGTAGTAGATACAGCAAAAGAATTTATTTATACCTTGTCTATAAATATGTGTAATATAATAAATCAAAAAAAATTCCATGATTTACAAAATGGAAAATACACACAATCAGAGATAAAAGAGATAACAAAAAGAGATCTGTCTAAACTTGAGAATGTCTTTAAAATAAGTATAATATTTGCTCAAGATATAATTGAAATATATACAAGACTAGATAAAGACTTGATTCCTTTTGTAAATATGATTGTTGAAAATAAGGAGATTGTTCCTTATGAATATTTTGGTAAAACAGTAGATGTCGAACAGTTAAAAGATGAAGAAGTTGTGGAAGATATAAAAAAAACAGAGATTGGGGAAGAAAAAAAGGAGTTAGTTCAATCTGAAGCCAAAACTATTAATAACGTGATTGCAACTCCTATTAAAATTCAAAAAAAAGTAACTTCAAAAGCAGAAAAAGCGAAATTAGACCCATATACTTTAATACAAGATTCTTTATTAACAACATTAAATAATATCTTAGAAACGACGTTGGAGAAGATTCAGATAGAACAAATTTATCATCAGAATATTAAAAATATGAATGGGGTATTATTTACTAATAGTTTAGTGGCAAATGGTAGCAAAAATGTTGATTGGAAGTTTTTTATTCCAGCAAAAACTTTGTCTAAAATATTTAATATTATGATTGATGATACAGATGGAGATATTGTAGAAACGATTGATAATGGTTTACATGATATTTCAAAGCAAATTTTATTATCATTAGGGGATATAGTATCAAAAAATACAAATAAAAAAATTACTCTTCAAGTGAATAAAGACGAAATCGTTGAAACTCTTGCAAAGACTGAATCATATAAAGTGTTTGATTTAGGTATCTCTTTAGATAATAATAAATTAAATATGTATTTGTTAATAAAAGGTATGTAGATGATTAAAAATTTTATTTTTATTTTTTGTATTACGGTTAATCTTTTAGCTGATACAGTTAAAGATGAAATTTATCAAACTATAAACCAAGAATTTAAAAGGGATTTTGGAGTATGGGAAGTTCAATTTAATAAAGAAAATTTGAGATTAAGATTTGAGAATATTAATATGCTTTATATGAAAGGAAGTGCAACTATTTCACAATCTTTTGAATTAATATTAAAAGATTTTTTCCCAAGATATATTGAAATATTAAAGCCTTATGAAAAATATATTAAAAAAGTAGAGATCAATGGATATACATCTTCTGAAAATAATAAAGGAAAAACAAAAGAGGAAAAATATCAAAGAAATTTAATTTTATCTCAGGAAAGAGCGGATGGTGTTTTAAATTTTATAAAGAGGCTTAATGATAACACTGTAGAAGATAATAAAGATTTTATCAATGAGAAATTTATTACTATTGGAAACTCATCATCAAAGCTCATTTATCAAGAAAATGGTGAGGAAGATGTATATAAATCTAGAAGAATAGAATTTATTGTTATTTTAAATGAAAATGTAGAGTTACCAAAAGAAGAAAAAATAGTTAAAGAAGAAACAAAAATAGAAGAACCTGAACAAATAGAACCAGTAAAAATTGAAAATATAGAGGAAACATTAGAACACAATACTGATATTCCAGAACAAAATATCAAAACTATTTCTCAATATGTACAGAGACTTCTTAATGAAAATCCTACACTTCAAGAGCAAATAGAACTCTTAAAAGCTACAAATGAAGATATTAATACAGCAAAAGCAGCTTTTAAACCAACTATTGATGTTAATTATAGTTATAAAAACTATACAAGTTATGATGATGAAACAGCGGCTGTAAAAGATAGTGATGGTTCAAGAGATATTACAGTGAGGTATAATCTTTTTAATGGATTTAAAGATAAAAATCAATTAGAAATAACACAAGCAAATTATAAATCAACAGAGTATTCTAAAGAGCAAATTGAAGATGATTTAATTTATTCTTTAGTTGAGGCATATATAACAATTCAAAAAATAAAAGATATTTACAAATTATCAAGAGAAAATTATACTCATTATATGGACTGGGTTGAAAAAGAGAAAATTAGATTTCAAAATGGTATAACTGCATTAAGAGATTTTAGAAAAGTGGAAGCAAGATCTATTAGTAGATTTATGAATTTTGAAGAAGATACAAAAAGATATAATGATTCTATATCAAAAATGCAAAAATATTTAGATTTTGATGATAATGAGATGAAATTATTTAAAATGGAAAATCCAACAAGTAAATATTTTGGAAATGTTGTTTTAGCATTAGAAGATATTGAAAAATATGCACCAGCAATTAAAGAAGCAAATAATAATGTTTTGTTGTATAAACAAAAGTTAGAAAAAGCAAATGTATCTTTTCTTCCATCTATTAATCTTGTAGGGAAAAGTAGTGTTTTAGATGAAAAATATACTTTAAATACATATGATACAACAACAAAAGAGTCATCTCTGTCTGTAGAAGCATCAATAAATCTTTATGCTGGTGGAGCAGATGAAGCAGATTATGCAAAAAAATTTTATGAATATAAACAAAAAATAGCTAAAAAAGACGAAGTCATTAGAGATGCAAGGTATACATTAGATTTGTCTTACAATAAATATTATATGTTAGATTCGAAACAAAACTTTACAGGCGATATGGTTAAAAAAAGAGAAGAAGAATATGTCGCTGCAAATTACGATTATAAGTTTGCGAAAATTGATGCTAATGATCTTTTGGATGTAACAGATAGTGTATATGAGGCAAAAAGAAGTTATATAGAAACGAAATATGATTTTATTCTTTCAAAATATGAAATATTAAAAAACCTTGGTTTGATAAAAGAATATATGCTAGGTGAAATTTAAAAGGAAAGAATGTGGCAAACTTTAGAAAACATATAGAAAGTTCAGTTTTAGATTCATTAGTTTTATTTTCTAAATTACATGGAAAACCATATAGTGCTGAAGTATTAAGTGAAGGATTACCAATTGCAGAAGGTGAATCATCTCCAAAACTTTTTTCTGTAAAAGCTAATGCTTCAAGAGGATTGTTTAGTAGAGCTGCACACAAAGCAGGATTTAAAACAAGTATCTCAAAAATTTCTTTAGATGAAATCAGTAAATTGGTTTTGCCTTGTATTATTCTTTTAAAAACAGATAATCCAAATGAAGTAAATGCTTGTATTTTAGAGTCTTTTGATGAAACAAGAGAATATGCTAATGTCATTCTTCCAGAGATTGGAGAAGTGGTTAATAAAGTTTCTACGGAAGATTTAAAAGAAGAATATTTTGGTTTAGCTTTCTTTTTAAAAAGAGAGTTTCGTTTTGAATCAGATGATTTTAAACTTATAGACAATAAACATAAACATTGGTTTTGGGATACTATACAAACAGTAAAATATATTTACAAAGATGTTTTGTTAGCATCATTAGTGATAAATCTTTTTATGATAGCAACACCAATTTTTACTATGAATGTTTATGATAGGGTTATCCCAACTTCAGCTTTTGATACACTTTGGGTTTTTGCTTTAGGGGTGGTTGTTGTATATATGATAGATTTAGGTTTACGTTTTACCCGTACGTATTTACTGGAAGTTGCTGGAAAAAAAGCAGATATTATTATGTCCTCTATTATTTTTGAAAAAGTAATGGATTTAAAAATATCTGTAATACCAAAACCTATTGGGTCTTTTGCAAATGTACTAAAAGAGTTTGAATCTATACGAAGTTTTATGGCTTCAAGTACTATTGCTATTGTTATTGATTTACCATTTGTTTTTATCTTTTTATTTACAATTTATTTTGTAGCAGGGCATTTAGTGTGGGTTACAGTTGTTTCTATGCTGATAATTTTAGTTTATACTTATAGTATCAAAGATAAAATGTTGCAAAGTGTAAAAGAAACTGCAGGTGCAAGTAGTTTAAAAAATGGCGTTCTTATAGAATCTATTTCAAATCTTGAAACTATTAAGAGTTTAAATGCTTTAAGTTTATCTCAATATAAATGGGAAGAAGCAACAGGGGAAATAGCAGATAAAGGGATTAAAACAAAAACACTTTCAGCTGCTATTGGGACAGTATCTTCTTTTGTTACACAGTTAAATACAGTGCTTATTATTATTTTTGGTGCTTATATGGTTGATGCACAAACTCTTACAACAGGGGCATTAATCGCAACAGTTATTATGGCTGGCCGGGCATTGGGACCTATGGGGCAAGTAGCTGGTATGATTGCATATTACCAACATATTGTATCTGCATATCAATCTATCGAAAATGTTATGAATTTAGAATCAGAACATCCTAGTGATAAACAATTTGTTCGACGACCTGCTTTTAAAGGAAATATAGAATTCAAAAATGTAAGTTTTTCATATCCTGGAACTGAAACAAAGCAATTAATTAATATTAATTTTAAGATTGAAGAGGGGGAAAAAGTTGCTATCTTAGGAAAAGTAGGAAGTGGAAAAAGTACTATTCAAAAACTTCTACTAGGATTTTATTATCATGATGAGGGTTCTGTTTTAATTGATGGTATTGATGTACAACAAATTGACCCTGTAGAGATACGGTCAAATATCTCTTATATGGCACAAGAGATAGTATTATTTGCAGGAACTGCTAGAAGTAACATAATGATAAAAAATCATAAAGCAAGTGATGATGATTTACTTAAAGCTGCAACAATTAGTTGTGCAACAGAGTTTATTAATAAACATCCTAAAGGTTTTGAACTTCCAATTGTTGAAAAAGGTGAAAATTTATCTGGTGGTCAAGCACAAGCTATTTCATTAGCAAGAACAGTTATAGATGATAGTGCATTATTTATTCTTGATGAACCTACTAAATCTTTTGATAGTGGAACTACAAATAAAGTCTTAAAAAATTTAAAAGAGTTTTTAAAAGAAAAAACACTTATACTAATAACACATACACCATCAAATTTAGCATTAGTGGATAGAATAATTGTGATGGACAGTGGTAAAATTATAATGGATGGACCAAAAGAGGAAATATTAAGTAAGTTAAGTGGTGGTAACTAGATGAATAGTCAAGAGATAATAGTAGAAAATCTTAATTTAAAGATTGAAAAACTTGAAAAAGAATTAGCAGCTAAAGAGAGTCATAGTAAGTTAGCTAGTTTGATAGATGAAGATACTTTACGGCAAATGAATGACTTCAATACTATTGCTGATGAAAATATGATTTCATGTACAGTAGATAAAAATTTGTCAGTCAAGTCTGTAAGCAAAGCTTTTAGTGATCTTTTTGGCTATAATAATGCAACTTTTACAAATAAAAGTTTTACTTTTATAGTTTCACCAGAGTATGCAGAAAAATTTTATAATGGTTGCGAATATGTAAAAAACCATGACCAAGAATCTTGGGGTACGGAACTTGTTTTAACGACAGTAGATAATAAAGAGATTTTTACTAAAACTATTATAAATCCACTATTCATAGATAATGAATTAAGTGGATTTATTTTTGTCATTCATGATATATCCTGTCAAAGATTACTCCATAAATTACAAGTCAAAATGATGTCACAAGAAAAGTATCATGATTCTACACTAAGTTTTGTATCCAGTACTAGCGCCGCTGTATTGGATACAGTCTCAAATAAAGTAAGTTTAGTGGTAAAAATTGTTGTAGGTTTTATCTTCTTATTTTTAATATATGCAGTGAGTTTTGATATAGATGAAATTGCGCGGGGACAAGGTCAATTTATTCCAACTTCAAAAGTACAAAAACTTAAAAATCTCGAAGGGGGAGTGGTCTCGCATATTTACGTAAAAGAAGGTGATAGCATTAAAAAAGGACAAATATTAGTAAAATTGAGTCCCATATCTTATAAAAGTAAGCTAGAAGAAAATCATATTAGAATAATGGAATTGAAAGTTAAAAGATCTAGATTGATGGCAGAGATAGACGATCTTCCTATGCAAAAAATAGTTTGTAATGGTGAATGTGATAATAGTATGATTGAAAATGAAAAACATTATTTTTTATCAAATCAACAAGAATTACAACAAAATATATCTAAACAATTAGAACAACTAAAATATCAAGAGAGTGTTTTAGTAGATGCACAAAATAAGTACGATGTATTAAAAGAAAATTTAATTACTCTCGAAGAAGAATTTAAAGCAAAAAAAGCATTAGAAGCAAAAAAAATATTTACAAAATATGAATTAAATCAATTAGAAAGAGAGCTTAATGATTCAAGAGGAGCATTAAGAAGTGCACAAGAAGTTATAAAACAAAGTGATGCTCAAATTCAAGAGATAAAAAATGGTATTGAGGAAACAAAATTAACATTTAAAAATAAATCAGCATTACAATTAAATGAAACGATTGCAGAATTATTAAGACTAGAAGAAACTAAAAAAAATCTAGAAGATATTATAGCAAGAACGGTAATTCGTTCGCCAGTAGATGGAGTTGTAAAAGAAATTTTTGTGCATACAGTAGGAAGTTCTATTGAACCATCAGCTGATATCATAACAATTGTACCAGACAATTATGAGATGGTAGCAGAAGTGAAAATTAAACCTGAAGAGATAGCTAAATTACATGTAGGTCAAACAGTAAAATTAAAAGTAACTGCATTTGATTATTCTATTTATGGAGATTTAGAAGGAAAAATAACTAATATAAGTCCAGATACTATTGTGGATGAAGATACAGGGGATAGTTTTTATATGATTTATGTAAAAACAAAAAAGAATTATCTTTTAGATAATGAAAAGTATAAGATAAAAGTTGGTATGATGGTAAATGCAGATGTTTTAGTTGGTAAGAAAAGTATCATGTCATTTTTACTGAAACCAATACTAAAAACAACACAGAAGGAATAAAATGATTTATATTTATTCACAACAAGAAATCATCAAAAATTATTGGACAAATGAGTTTGAAGCAAGAGTGGTTGAAGAAGATTTTTATCTAGACGAGAAGAATTTTCAAACTAATGATATTTTAGTTCTAGACCTAGATAATTTTAAAACAGTTGAACAAACACTTTTTTACATTGATAATGTATCCAAATTATTAAATATTATAGCTTTAGTAGAAGTACCAAGATTAGCTCATGGTACTTTGATGATCAAAAAAGGATGCAAGAGTTATATTGGTAAAAAAACAAGTAAGATTATTGTAAAAGAAGTTTTAAAAACTGTCCAAGAAGGAAATGTTTGGCTTTATCCAGAATTGATGAATTATATAATAAAAAATATAACTGTTGATACGGAAAAACAAATAGATAAAAAGAAATTATCAGTGCTTTCATCAAAAGAATTAGAAGTTGCTCAGTTGGTTGCTAAGGGAGATTCGAATAAAGAGATATCTAAGCAATTAGATATACAGTTGGTAACTGTAAAAAAACATATTGGTAATATATTTACAAAATTAAAAGTGAAAGATAGAGTTTCTTTAGCAATTTTTATTAATAAGAATAAAGATTAATTAAATAAAAATGGATAATAAATCATATTTTACTAAGCAATTAACTGAAGAGTTGTGGTGTGATGAAAACACTTCCCTCTTTTATTATAAGTTTAAAGATTTAGATGAGTATATAGAAGGTACATTAGATTTTTCACAAAAAAAGTGGACTTCTGACATGAAAATATCAGTAGCAAAAGCTACATTACAAAAAGAAAAAAACAAGAATAAACAATTAATACAAAAAGAACAATTAACATTTGATGATTTTATTAGTAAATATGTTGAGTTTCATGATGTTGCTGATTTTATAGAAAAAAGATATTATGAAAAATATATTAAAAATTATTTAGGTATGATTCCTATTGAAGTTATTACAGAAGAAGATATTAAACATATTTTCAGTAAACAACAAAATCATTTTAAATTGAGTGTTTATAAAATAACCTCTGATTTTATAATACGCGTTTTTGATTATGCAGTACAAAAAAATTTAATTCTATTGAGTCCTTGTAAAAAACTTAATTTCAAATATGCACAAGAAAAACAATATGTTAAATTGATACAAGAAAAAATAACAGAAATATATGATGTTGTTAATATTTTATTTCATAACAAACCGCTTGTAATATCATTTTTTCTTTTTTTAATACATGGTAAAAAGAAAAAAAAGATACTTAATCTAAAATGGGAGTTAATAGATTTTGACAATAGTAACTATAGAATAGAAACGAATATGTCAAAACTATATTATTTACATCCAGCGATAAAAGAAGAGTTGTTAAAAATCAGAAAAAGTTATGGATATGTTTATCAAAATGATATTGATAGCAATAAAGATGTTAAGATTCTAACAATAAGTGAAGAAAGTTATAAAATAAATAATTATATACCAGAATTTAGTATAAAATTGTTGGAATCTTTAGTTGAAGAATTTAAAGAAAGAGAAGTATTTGGAGAAGAGATTAATCTAGATACAGAACTTAGAAATTCAAAACAAAAACAAATACCAGAGAAAAAAATTATAAAGCCGAAGTTGAACATTGGAAAATTTAGTAAAAAAACTTGATATAGTAAATCATATAGAAAATCTACAGTCTTTGTTTTGTAGAGAAAAAAGCGTTATTTTAGAAGGTGATATAAACCTTCATCATACAATTTTAAGTGAATTAGAAAATTTTGAGTTAAAAACTCCACAAAAAATAGATAATTTGGATAGTGCATTAAATTATTTGCAAAAGCAAGGTAATATAAAAATCTATGAGATATATGAATTTGTAAAAATTATTACTTTTTTTTCATATCTTAAGAAATTCACTTTTAGTGGAAAATTAGAATCGTGGATTGAAAAAATTATTATTCCTAATGAATTAGATAAAATTATTTATGCATTTGATGATAAGGGTGAACTGTTATCCGGATTTGATGAAGATTTAGATAGGGTAAATCAAAGTTTATATACAAATAGAGATGCTATTAAGCAAAAACTTTATGGGGTAATAAATAGTAAAAATTTACAACCATATTTAGTTGATCATCAAGTACACTTAGTTCATGGGGAACAAACTTTGATGGTACGAGCTGGATTTAATCATGTATTACAATGTAAAGTATTAGATAGAAGTCAAAGTGGATTTTTTTATGTATTGCCACATAGTGTGAGTGAATTAAAACAAAAACAATCTGATTTGATTAATCTCAAGGATGAAATTCTTTATAAAATCACTCAAGAATTTAGTTTTTTATTATCAAAACATCTTATGTTTTTAAGATTTATCAATAAAGAGTTTGATAGATATGACCATTATCAGGCAAGAATACATTTTGCAAAACATAAAAATCTTAATTTTATATTACCATCAAATAAAGCTAATAAAATACAAAAACTAGTTAATTTCAAACATCCTGCGTTAGAACATGCAAAAAGTGTGACTGTAGATTTCACGAAAAATGTTATTATGATTACTGGTGTAAATGCTGGTGGAAAAACGATGCTTCTAAAATCAATTTTAAGTGCTGTTTATATGTCAAAATATCTTATTCCATATAGTTGTGATAAATCAAGTGTTGTTGGTAGTTATAAAGATATCAATGCAATTTTGGATGATCCACAAAATGTGAAAAATGATATTTCAACATTTGCTGGTCGTATGGTTGAGTTTAGTAAACTTTTTACAAAACAAAATGCAATAGTTGGTGTTGATGAAATTGAGTTAGGAACAGATAGTGATGAAGCAGCGAGTTTATTTAAAGTTATCATTGAAGAACTTATAAGTAAAAATATAAAAATCATTGTGACAACACATCATAAAAGATTAGCATCTTTATTAGCTTCAAATCCTGAAGTAGATTTGATAGCTGCACTTTATGATGAAGAAAATAGAAAACCAACTTATGAGTTTTTACAAGGAACAATCGGGAGAAGTTATGCTTTTGAAACTGCTCAAAGATATAATATTCCTGTAGGTGTTGTAAAAAAAGCAAAAGAAGTTTATGGTGAAGATAAAGATAAATTAAATGATTTAATACAAAGAAGTAGTGATCTTGAAAGAGAATATAAACAAAAGATACAACAACTTGATGAAAAAATTGAAAAGAATAATAGACTAGAGCAAAATTTAAAAGAACAAAAAGAGAATTTAGATAAAGAAGTTTTAGCAAAGAAAAATAAGTTAGAACAAGAATATAAAGAAGCCATTGAAGAAGTAAAAAAAGCTGTTAAATTAAATGATTCAAAAGAGCAACATCGAATTTTAAATAAAGTTCATACAAAAAAACAGCAAATTAAAGTTGAAAAAGTAGAAGAACCATTAGATTTAAAAGTTGGAGATACTGTAAAATATAATAATACAAAAGGTGTCATTATATCAATCAAAGGGAAAAAAGCAATGGTTGAGACCAATGATGGTATGAAATTACAACTTCCTTTATCAAGTTTAAAAAGAAGTGGTAATATACCAAGAGTAAAACCTAAAAATGTTAAAATAGATATCCAAAAGCCTCAAACAGGACATGTGAAGTTAGATTTACATGGGCAAAGAGCAGAAGAAGCTATTGAAAATTTAGATAAATTTCTTTCTGATAGTTTAATTGCTGGATTTGATGAGGTTTTAGTATATCATGGAATAGGAACAGGAAAACTTGCTTATGCGGTGAAACAATTTTTAGATACTCATCCAAGTATAAAAAGTTATAATGATGCAACAGCAAAAGAGGGTGGGTATGGAGCAAAGGTTATAAAACTATGAAAAAAACAATATTTATTTTAACAATATTAATTACAATGCTTTTTGCAGATAAAGCAGAGTTATTATTTTGGGATGAAGTAAAAGATAGTGGTGATGTTGAATTATTGAAGTTATATAAAAAACAATATCCTCACGGTGTATTTGAATCACTGGCAGATATTAAAATAAAAAGACTTTTAAAAGCTAATATAGATCAAGAAGAACCAACTAATATTATTCCATTATGGATTAAAGGTTACAGTGCTGATTACCAATATTATGGTGTGGGAAAAGCTAATACACATTTTAAAGGTAAAAACTACCAAGAAAATTTAGCAAGAAGTAGAGCAAGAAAAGAGTTACAAAAAAAATTAGATCAATCTGATTTATCACAAGAAAAAATATATGAATATTTACAATTAGTTCAAACAAAGAAATATATTGATGAAAGAGAGAGAATTTATATATTATTATATATAGATAATTATGATTTATAGTAATAAAATATAGTGAAAAGTACTATAAAAAAAAATTTTTCAAAATTTCAGCAATACTTAAGCTGTAGCTCTTGACAAAGCCAAAAAATTTTATTATAATTCGCGTCCAATTAAAGTAAGACACTTTAAGAAGAGAGTATAAACGGGTTGTTTAGATTCAATAACTTCAAGAAGAGAGAAAAATTAATTAGGAAAAGTTCTTTAAAAAAAATAATGTTAATAAATAAAATCAAGTTTATTTAAATTACTGAGAAGTAATCTTTATAAACTAGATACAAGAAGAATTAAATATAGAGTAATTTATATTTGATAAACTTCGTCTATAAACTTTATGAGTTTTAGTTTTAAAACTAAAAACAAATAAATATAATTGAATCTTTAAATAGATTCAGTGATTTTTAGGTAAAAACTTAAAAGTCAAGATTAAACAAACCAATAAGTAGAAATGCTTATTTTTATGGAGAGTTTGATCCTGGCTCAGAGTGAACGCTGGCGGCGTGCCTAACACATGCAAGTCGAACGAGAACGGGATTTAGTTTACTAAATTTGTCAGCTAAGTGGCGCACGGGTGAGTAATATATAGTTAACCTGCCTCTAAGAAGGGAATAATTGATGGAAACGTCTTGTAACTCCCTATATGCCTTTAATACACAAGTATGCAAGGGAAACATTTATGGCTTAGAGATGGGACTGTACAGTATCAGTTAGTTGGTGAGGTAATGGCTCACCAAGACAATGACGCTTAACTGGTTTGAGAGGATGATCAGTCACACTGGAACTGAGACACGGTCCAGACTCCTACGGGAGGCAGCAGTGGGGAATATTGCACAATGGAGGAAACTCTGATGCAGCAACGCCGCGTGGAGGATGACACATTTCGGTGCGTAAACTCCTTTTATATAAGAAGATAATGACGGTATTATATGAATAAGCACCGGCTAACTCCGTGCCAGCAGCCGCGGTAATACGGGGGGTGCAAGCGTTACTCGGAATCACTGGGCGTAAAGAGCATGTAGGCTGGTTTGTAAGTTGGAAGTGAAATCCTATGGCTTAACCATAGAACTGCTTCCAAAACTACTTACCTAGAGTATGGGAGAGGTAGATGGAATTTCTGGTGTAGGGGTAAAATCCGTAGAGATCAGAAGGAATACCGATTGCGAAGGCGATCTACTGGAACATTACTGACGCTCAGATGCGAAAGCGTGGGGAGCAAACAGGATTAGATACCCTGGTAGTCCACGCCCTAAACGATGCACACTAGTTGTTGCGATGCTAGACATTGCAGTAATGCAGTTAACACAGTAAGTGTGCCGCCTGGGGAGTACGGTCGCAAGATTAAAACTCAAAGGAATAGACGGGGACCCGCACAAGCGGTGGAGCATGTGGTTTAATTCGACGATACGCGAAGAACCTTACCTGGCCTTGACATAGAAAGAACTTACTAGAGATAGTTTGGTGCTAGCTTGCTAGAGCTTTCATACAGGTGCTGCACGGCTGTCGTCAGCTCGTGTCGTGAGATGTTGGGTTAAGTCCCGCAACGAGCGCAACCCTCGTGTTTAGTTACTAACAGTTCGGCTGAGGACTCTAGACAGACTGCCTACGCAAGTAGGAGGAAGGTGAGGACGACGTCAAGTCATCATGGCCCTTACGGCCAGGGCTACACACGTGCTACAATGGGGTATACAAAGAGCAGCAATACGGTGACGTGGAGCAAATCTCATAAAATGCCTCCCAGTTCGGATTGTAGTCTGCAACTCGACTACATGAAGTTGGAATCGCTAGTAATCGTAGATCAGCTATGCTACGGTGAATACGTTCCCGGGTCTTGTACTCACCGCCCGTCACACCATGGGAGTTGATTTCATTCGAAGCGGGGATGCTAAAATAGCTACCTTCCACAGTGGAATTAGCGACTAGGGTGAAGTCGTAACAAGGTAACCGTAGGAGAACCTGCGGTTGGATCACCTCCTTTCAAAGATATAACTTAACTATTCGTTTAGTTGAGTTCAATGAATAAAAAGTTATATAATAAGATATAACAAATTGATGTAAAAAATAGTACAACATCGAGACGAAAGTTCTTTAATCTCATAAAGACATCTTGCTATCTAGTTTATAAAGATTATATGAATAATCTTAAAAGAACAGAACATTATTTATTAACAAAGATGTTAAAACATCCTAGTCAATAATGAGAGATCATTATTAACTAAGTATTCATGGGCCTATAGCTCAGCTGGCTAGAGCGCTCGACTGATAATCGTGAGGTCACAGGTTCAAGTCCTGTTAGGCCCACCATGGGGAATTAGCTCAGCTGGGAGAGCGCCTGCCTTGCACGTAGGAGGTCAGCGGTTCGATCCCGCTATTCTCCACCATAGGAAAGAGATACAGAAGAAGTTAAATATTAGTTCTAATTGTAGAATTAATATTTGATTTCAAAAGAGATCAAAGAGTTATTTAAAAACATACTGTTAAAGTCTTTATTTTTCTAAAGAAAATAAAAATACAATTTTAAATATTATTTTATTGAAGTTACATTTAATAAGATAGTAGCTAAAGAATAATCATAACAAAGCAAAAAAGAACTGTATTAGCAATAATACAAATTCTTCTTTAATTTATCAAATAAGCTATTAAGGGCTAATGGTGGATGCCTAGACTATAAGAGGCGATGAAGGACGTACTAGACTGCGATAAGCTACGGGGAACTGTCAAGAAGTTTTGATCCGTAGATTTCCGAATGGGACAACCCAACATACTATGTATGTTACACCTACGGGTGAGCGAACCAAGGGAAGTGAAACATCTCAGTACCTTGAGGAAAAGAAATCAATTGAGATTCTGTTAGTAGCGGCGAGCGAAAACGGATTAGAGCGCCAAGTGATAATATATTAGATAGTAGAAGTAGTTGGAATGCTACGTCATAGAGAGTGAAAGCCTCGTATACGAAATCTTTTATATGGTACTAGACTTGGGAATGAGTAGGTCGGGACACGTGATATCTTGACTGAATATGGGGGGACCACCCTCCAACTCTAAATACTACTTATAGATCGATAGTGCACAAGTACCGTGAGGGAAAGGTGAAAAGTACCCCAGTGAGGGGAGTGAAATAGAACCTGAAACCATTAGCTTACAATCATTCGGAGCCCTATGTTTTATACAGGGTGACGGACTGCCTTTTGCATAATGAGCCTGCGAGTTGTGGTATCTAGCAAGGTTAAGCCAAGTGTGGAGCCGTAGCGAAAGCGAGTGTTAATAGCGCGAATTAGTTAGATGCTGCAGACCCGAAACGAAGTGATCTATCCATGAGCAGGTTGAAGCTGGTGTAAGAGCCAGTGGAGGACCGAACCCGCAGGCGTTGAAAAGTCTTGGGATGACTTGTGGATAGGGGTGAAAGGCCAATCAAACTTCGTGATAGCTGGTTCTCTCCGAAATATATTTAGGTATAGCGTCATGTTATTAGCATATAGGGGTAGAGCACTGAATGGGCTAGGGCTGCTTACCGCGGTACCAAACCCTATCAAACTTCGAATACTATATGTGGAATCATGGCAGTCAGGCGGTGGGTGATAAAATCAATCGTCGAGAGGGGAACAACCCAGACTACCAGCTAAGGTCCCTAAGTCATACTTAAGTGGAAAACGATGTGGAGTTACTGTGACAACCAGGAAGTTGGCTTAGAAGCAGCCATCTTTTAAAGAAAGCGTAACAGCTCACTGGTCTAGTGATTCTGCGCGGAAAATATAACGGGGCTAAAGTATGCACCGAAGCTGTAGATTCTAATTTATTAGAGTGGTAGGAGAGCGTTCTTGTCAGCATTGAAGCCATACCGGTAAGGAGTGGTGGAGCGGCAAGAAGTGAGCATGCAGGCATGAGTAGCGATAATTAAAGTGAGAATCTTTAACGCCGAAAACCCAAGGTTTCCTACGCGATGCTCGTCATCGTAGGGTTAGTCGGGTCCTAAGTCGAGTCCGAAAGGGGTAGACGATGGCAAATAGGTTAATATTCCTATACTTATAATAGAGCGTGATGTGGGGACGCATAGAGTTAATCGAGCTGGCTGATGGAATAGCTGGTCGAAGGACGTAGGTTGTTAAGTAGGCAAATCCGCTTAACATTAGACCGAGATCTTACAGGCCGAACAAGCTCTTCGGAGTGCGTTTGGAATCGATGATACTGTCGTGCCAAGAAAAGCCACTAAGCATATCTATTATAACCCGTACCGTAAACCGACACAGGTAGGTGGGATGAGTATTCTAAGGCGCGTGGAAGAACCCTGGTTAAGGAACTCTGCAAACTAGCACCGTATCTTCGGTAGAAGGTGTGCCTACTAAAGTTTAGTGACTTGCTCACGAAGGCTTATGAGGTTGCAACAAAGAGTCCCTCCCGACTGTTTACCAAAAACACAGCACTTTGCTAACTCGTAAGAGGATGTATAAGGTGTGACGCCTGCCCGGTGCTCGAAGGTTAATTGATGGTGTCAGCGTAAGCGAAGCACTTGATCGAAGCCCGAGTAAACGGCGGCCGTAACTATAACGGTCCTAAGGTAGCGAAATTCCTTGTCGGTTAAATACCGACCTGCATGAATGGCGTAACGAGATGGGAGCTGTCTCAACCAGGGATCCAGTGAAATTGTAGTGGAGGTGAAAATTCCTCCTACCCGCGGAAAGACGGAAAGACCCCGTGCACCTTTACTATAGCTTGACACTGCTATTGGGATATTCATGTGCAGGATAGGTGGGAGACTTTGAAGCTGGGATGCTAATTCCAGTGGAGTCATCCTTGAGATACCACCCTTGAATATTCTGATAGCTAACTGGGATGAGTTATCCTCATTCAGGACAATGTCTGGTGGGTAGTTTGACTGGGGCGGTCGCCTCCTAAAAAGTAACGGAGGCTTACAAAGGTTGGCTCAATCCGGTTGGAAATCGGATGTTGAGTATAATGGCATAAGCCAGCCTGACTGTGAGACAGACAAGTCGAGCAGAGACGAAAGTCGGTCATAGTGATCCGGTGGTTCTGTGTGGAAGGGCCATCGCTCAAAGGATAAAAGGTACGCCGGGGATAACAGGCTGATCTCCCCCAAGAGCTCACATCGACGGGGAGGTTTGGCACCTCGATGTCGGCTCATCGCATCCTGGGGCTGAAGCAGGTCCCAAGGGTATGGCTGTTCGCCATTTAAAGCGGTACGCGAGCTGGGTTCAGAACGTCGTGAGACAGTTCGGTCCCTATCTTCCGTGGGCGTAGGAAAGTTGAGGAGATTTGCCCCTAGTACGAGAGGACCGGGGTGAACGTACCACTAGTGTACCAATTGTTCTGCCAAGGGCATCGTTGGGTAGCTACGTACGGATGAGATAAGCGCTGAAAGCATCTAAGCACGAAGCCAACTCCAAGATTAACTTTCCCTGAAGGTCCCAGCAAGACTAGCTGGTTGATAGGATAGATGTGTAAGTGCAGTAATGCATTTAGCTGACTATTACTAATAGACCGTTTGGCTTATTTATAAGATTATCTTTAGTTTACTATCTTATTAAATGTAATAAGATATATTTAGAATGTATTTTTACTTTAGAACAAAGACTTTAACTGTATTACTTTATACACAACTTTTAAATGAGACATTTTAAATGTTGGTGGTTATAGAGGAGAGGAAATACCCAGCCCCATTTCGAACCTGGTAGTCAAGCTCTCCATCGCCGATAATACTGCCGGGTCCCCTGGTGGAAACGTAGGTCGCTGCCAACTTTTAAGGTGTCTCTTTTTTTTACTTCTTTTTGGAAGCTTTTATGCCTCCTTTGGCTTTTTTATTTTCTTTTTTTGTTAATCTTTTTCGATTTCTTTTTAATTCATATTATATTAATATTTTTCTTTTATAATTTATTATCACTTTTTTAATATAATATCAAAATGATTAAAGGAATTAAATGCTAATAAATAAACTTATAAATGGTAATAAAAAATTTAAGGATACTCATTTTCCTCATTTAGAGAATAAATTTGAGAATTTAGTAACTAATGGACAATCACCAGATGTATTATTTATAGGTTGTAGTGATAGCCGAGTTGTTCCTGATTTAATTGTTGATAGTAAACCAGGTGATATGTTTATAATACGAAATATTGGTAATTTTGTACCTCCTTATAAGAATGATAATGATTTTCATGGATCAACAGCTGCCATAGAATATGCAGTAAGTGTTTTGAATGTAAAAGATATAATAGTATGTGGACATAGTCATTGTGGTGCATGTGCTGCTTTATATGAAGATTTAAGTAATGAACCACATTTAATACATGTACATAAATGGTTAGAACTTGGAAAAAAAGCAAAAGAGTATACATTATCCAATATTACAGATAAACATACAATAGAAGATAAATTGCGAATTACTGAAAAAATATCAATAAAACATCAATTAGAAAATTTATTAACTTTTCCTGAAATATTGCGTAAAGTGAATGAAGGCAGCTTAGGTATACACGGATGGTATTATAAAATAGAAGATGGTTCTATTGAATATTATGATGGAAATGATAATATTTTTAAACCATTATAAATGTCAACAAGCCAATTGTATATATAATATACAATTGACTAAAAAATTTATGAATAATAAAAATAAATATAATTTTGCAGAATTGTTTTGTGAAAATTTTACATAATACTAGATATGTTATGTGATTATATTTTTCAAAATGCTAATCTTTTTTTAATATTATAAATATAATAACTTTTTTGTGAATAATTTTTCTAATTGTATATAATATATACATAATTAAATATGAAAATATAGCCTAAATATGTCATACTTCTTTTGTTAAAAAATAAAAGGAGTTCCAAGATGGAAAATTTCAATGATGTCAAGTTTATCTTAGATGGATTCTTGTTCGTTATTTCAGGTATACTAGTTATGTGGATGGCAGCAGGATTCGCGATGTTAGAGGCAGGTCTTACAAGATCAAAAAATAATGCAACAATCTTAACAAAGAATTTAGCATTGTTCTCAATTAGTTGTATAATGTACTACTTCATAGGTTATGACCTAATGTATGGAGAAGGTGGAGCATTTATGGGAAGCTTATCAGTAGTAGATATGGCAAATGCAGCAGATGCAACATACCCAAAAGCATCAGATTTCTTCTTCCAAGTAATGTTCGTAGCAACAGCTGCTTCAGTAATTAGTGGATCAGTAGCAGAAAGAATGAAATTATGGCCATTCCTAATCTTCGTTGTTCTTTTAAGTGGTGTAATTTATCCTCTACAAGGTCACTGGACATGGGGTGGATCAGAACTTGGTGGTATATTAGCAGGATTCTCTGACTTCGCTGGTTCTACAATCGTTCACAGTGTTGGTGGTTGGGCAGCTTTAGCAGGTGTTCTAATCATTGGTGCAAGAAAAGGTAAATATACAGCAGATGGTAAAGTAAAACCAATTCCAGGTTCAAACCTTACTCTGGCAACTTTAGGTACATTCATTCTATGGATGGGATGGTTCGGATTTAATGGTGGTTCTCAATTAGCATTAGGTTCTAAAGATGATATTACTGGTATTGCTATGGTAGTTGCAAATACAAATATGGCAGCAGCAACAGGTTCAATAGTAGCAGCAATCTTAACTCAAATACTTTATAAAAAAGTTGATTTAACAATGGTATTAAATGGTGCATTAGCAGGTCTAGTTTCTGTAACAGCAGCTCCAGATGCAGGTATGATGTACGCATTCGGTGTAGGTGCAGTAGGTGCTTTAATAGTAGTAGTAGCAGTTCCTTTCTTTGATAAACTAAGAATAGATGATCCAGTTGGTGCATTATCAGTTCACTTAGTAGCAGGTATCTGGGGAACATTAGCAGTAGGATTATTTACAGAAAGTGCAACATTTATGGCACAACTTAAAGGTGTAGTAGTAATTGGAGCATTCGTATTTATCGTTTCATTCATAATCTGGAAAATACTAGATATGATCGTTGGATTAAGAGTAGATGAAGAGACAGAAATCAATGGTTTAGATATTCATGAGACAGGTCTTGAATGTTACCCAGAATTCAAAAAAGCATAATAGAAAGGATATTCAATGAAAAAAATAGAAGCAATAATTAAACCTTTTAAACTTGAAGATGTAAAAGATGCTCTAAGTGAAGCTGGAATTACAGGTATGACAGTAACAGATGTAAAAGGGTATGGGAGACAACAAGGTCACTCAGAACTTTATAGAGGTGCTGAATATATAGTAGACTTCCTAGCTAAAACAAAATTAGAACTAATCGTAAATGATGATGAAGTAGATAATGTAGTAAAATTAATAACTAGTTCAGCAAAAACAGGAAAGATTGGTGATGGTAAGATATTTGTAATGCCAGTAGATGAAGTAGTAAGAATTAGAACAGGTGAAACAGGTGCAGAAGCAGTTTAGTATTTTATACTAATACTCTATGAATTAAAACTAAAGTTTTACTCAACTCTAAAACTCCTCAAGGTTATCCTTGGGGAGTTTTTTTATTTAGTTTTAGATAAAATTAGAGAAATTTTATATACCAAAGGAGTATAAGTGCATAAAGAATATAAAGAACTTGAAAAGTGCTTGGGTTATCAGTTTGAAAATAAAGATCTGATAATCGAAGCACTTACGCATAAAAGTTATAAAAAAGTTTTTAATAATGAAAGATTGGAATTTTTAGGAGATGCCGTTCTTAATTTAATAGTTGGTGAATTTTTATTTAATAAATTTCCATCTTCAAATGAGGGAGAGTTATCTAAAATAAGGGCTAGTTTAGTAAATGAAAAAGGTTTTACAAAGTTAGCAAGAGCAATTCATTTAGGAGATTATATATTTCTAAGTGAAGCAGAAGAACGAAATCAAGGAAGAAAAAAAGCTTCAATTTTGAGTGATGCTTTTGAAGCAATTATGGGTGCAATTTATATTGAATCAGGATTGACTGTTTTAAAACCTTTAATTTTAAAACTTTTAACAGAAAATTATGATGAGATAAATTTAGATGAGCTTTTTAGTGATTATAAAACTGCATTGCAAGAAGTTACTCAAGCAAAATTTGGTGCAATTCCTGTGTATAAATTAGAAGCAGCAGTAGGCCCTGATCATGAAAAAGAATTTGAACTTTCTTTATGGATTAATGATAAACATTATGCAACAGCAAAAGGGAAAAGTAAAAAATTAGCACAACAAGCAGCAGCAAAAATTGTTCTAAATCAACTTCAAGGTACAAAATAATGAATAGTTTTGGAGCAAGGTTTAAGTTTACAACTTTTGGTGAATCACATGGAGTTGCTTTAGGATGCATTGTTGATGGTGTTCCTGCTGGAATTAAAATTGATGAAGAGTTTATTCAAAGTGAGATGGATAGACGAAAACCTGGCAAAACCAAATATGAGACACAAAGAAAAGAAAGTGATAAAATACAAATTTTAAGCGGTGTATTTGAAGGCTTAAGTACAGGTACGCCAATTGCAATGGTTTTATATAATGAAAATCAAAAAAGTAATGATTATTCAAATGTAAAAGATTTATTTAGACCGGGTCATGCCGATTTTACTTATTTCCACAAATATGGGATAAGAGATTATAGAGGAGGTGGTCGAAGTTCCGCTCGTGAAACTGCAGCAAGAGTTGCAGCAGGTGCTATTGCTAAACTTATTTTAAAAGAACTTGATATCAAAGTAGAAAGTGGTATTTGTGAAGTTGGAGGAATAAAATCAGAAAATTTTGATTTTGAATATGCAAAACAAAGTGAAATCTTTGCGTTAGATAAAGACAAAGAACAAATACAAAAAGATGTTATCAAAGAAGCAATGACAAATCATGATTCTGTAGGTGGAGTGGTATTAGTCAAAGCTATTGGTGTACCGGTAGGACTTGGGGAACCTATGTACCATAAACTTGATGGTCAAATTGCCGAAGCAATGATGGGATTAAATGCTGTTAAAGCAGTTGAAATAGGTGATGGTGTGGAGTCAAGTAGAGCAAAAGGAAGTTTCAATAATGATCAAATTACCTCTCAAGGCTTTCAAACAAACCATAGCGGAGGAATATTAGGAGGAATTAGTAATGGTGATGATATTCTTACTAAAGTATATTTTAAACCAACTCCTTCGATATTTTGTGAGCAAAAAACTGTTGATATAAATAATACAGATACAATTTATAATTTAAAAGGACGGCATGATCCCTGTGTCGCTTTAAGAGGTAGTGTTGTTTGTGAATCAATGATGAGCTTAGTGCTAGTTGATATGCTACTACTTAATATGAATAGCACAATAAAAAATATAAAAAAAGTTTATTGTAATTAAATATTAATTTCTGTTAGAATATTTTGAATATTATTTGTATTTAACGGTTTTTCTACAAAAGTTTTAGCACCGTTATTTATAAATTTTAAAATAGTTTGTTTTTTTCCTTGACTAGTTACAATTATAATTTTTAGATGTGGTTGATTGTCCATTATTTTTTTTGTTAACTCTAGACTATCAGGAATACTATTATTACCTATTAAAGAATCACTTAAAAATAATATATCTATATTATCATCATTTGATAAAATTTTAAAAGCTTCATCCGGTGACTCTACAATTGATAATACATTTTGATTTAATTTTTGTAAAACTTTTTTTAAATGTAAACTTATAAGTTTAATATCTTCTGCTATTAGTATTCTTCCCATATTTAAATTCCCAATGTAATATTCATTAATAATATCAGAAATATAATTATAACAATGTTTGATTTAAGTTCAAGTTTGCTAAAATTTAGATAATTTAATTAAATATAATATAAAAGGACTTTATTGGATTATATAGGGATAAAGAGAGAAGGTCAAATATATGATCTTCAAACTGCAGAGGCTTTAGGTATTAATGCTACAGATGAAGAAAAAATATACGCTGATGGTTCAAAAGAATCATTAGAGATATTAAGACACTCAACAGCTCATTTAATGGCACAAGCAATTAAAGAGTTACATAGTGAAGCAAAATTTTTTGTGGGACCTGTTGTAGATGAGGGATTCTATTACGATTTTAAATTAAATCATCAATTAAATGATGATGATTTAACAGTAATTGAAAAAAAGATGAAAGAGATTGCTGGTAGAAAGTTACCTATAACAAGAAGTGAAGTATCAAGAAAAGATATTATTAAAAAGTTTGCAAGTGATGAATTAAAGCAAGCAGTGTTGGAAAAAATAACAGATGATGTTTTAACAGTTTATACACAAGGGGATTTTGAAGATTTATGTCGAGGACCACATGTTCCAAATACAAATTTAATAAGAAATTTTAAACTTATTAGAGTTGCAGGTGCATACCTTGGTGGTGATGAAGCTAATGAAATGATCACAAGAATCTACGGTATTGCTTTTTTTGATAAACAAGAGTTAAAAGATTATGTAACTATGCTTGAAGAGGCAAAAAAAAGAGATCATAGAAGATTAGGTACAGATCTTAAATTATTTACTTTTAGTGATGATATAGGAGCTGGGCTTCCTTTATGGCTTCCTGCTGGTTCAAGATTAAGAGGAAAACTAGAACAACTTTTATATAAAGCACATAGAATGAGAGGTTATCAACCTGTTCGAGGTCCAGAAATTCTTAAAGCAGAAGCATGGGTAAAATCTGGTCATTATGCAAATTATAAAGAAAATATGTATTTTACTGAAATTGATGGGCAGGAGTATGGTATAAAACCTATGAACTGTGTTGGACATATTGAAGTATTTAAAAATGATTTGGTATCGTACAAAGATTTGCCATTGAAATTTTTTGAATATGGTGTAGTTCATAGACATGAGCTAAGTGGTGCTATGCATGGATTATTTCGTGTAAGAGAATTTACACAAGATGATGCACATATTTTTTGTATGCAATCTCAAGTAAAAGATGTAATTATTGAAGTGTTAGAGTTCGTTGAATCTTTAATGAAACATTTTGAGTTTACTTATGAAATGGAAGTATCTACTAAACCTAAAAAGGCCATTGGTGATGATGCATTTTGGGAAAGTACTACAAAAGGTATTATGGATGCTTTAGATGAAAATGGTTACACTTATGGAATAGATGAGGGTGGAGGAGCATTTTATGGTCCTAAGATAGATATAAAAATTCTTGATGCTATTGGTAGAAAATGGCAATGTGGTACAATACAAGTAGATATGAATTTACCAGAGAGATTTGATATTCATTATACAACTTCTCAAGATAAAAAAGAGAGACCTGTAATGATTCATAGAGCTATTTTAGGAAGTTTTGAAAGATTTATTGGAATACTTACTGAACATTATGCTGGAGAATTTCCATTGAGTATTGCACCAACTGGTGTAATTATTGTGCCAATTGCGGATACTCATTTAGAGTATGCTAAAAAATTATCACAAGAACTACAAATGATTGACATTGATAATGAAGTGTTTAGTCAAAATGAGAGTCTAAATAAAAGAATTAGAATTGCTGAAAAACAAAGAGTACCAATGATCGTTGTAGTAGGTGATGATGAAGTGGCAAATGAAACAATTGCATTAAGGGATAGAAGAAAGCGGGAGAGAAGTGAGATGTCAAAACAAGAGTTTATAGATATGTTACAACAACAAAAAACAGGGGATAAAATTTGAGTTTAAAAAACAACAAAAAAACAGATGATACATTACTAAATGAAGATATAAGATTTAAAGAGGTTAGATGTAACGCAGAAGATGGATCTAGTCATGGAATTATGAGTTCACGTGAGGCATTAGCTTTGGCTGATGAAGCAGGGCTTGATTTAGTATGTATTGCTCCCAATGCTCAACCTCCTGTTGTTAAAATAATGAACTATGGAAAGTTTAAATATCAACAAGAGAAAAAACAAAAAGAAGCTAAAAAAAATCAAAAGATTATTGTTACAAAAGAGATAAAACTTTCTGTAAAAATAGCTCAAAATGATATTGACTACAAAGTAAAACATGCTTTAGAGTTTCTTGAAAAAGGGAATCATGTAAAATTTAGAGTATTCTTAAGAGGTAGAGAAATGGCAAATCCTGCTGCAGGTGCTGAAGTTCTAGCTAAAGTATGGAGTATGATAGAAGATGTTGCCATAAAAGATGGTGATCCAAAACTTGAAGGTAGATATGTAAATATGTTAGTTACTCCATTAAAAGGTAGTGGGAAATAATATATTTTCTATTTAAAATAATTTAAAGTATAAAAACTGTATAATCCACAACTTATTTAAGTTTGTGGATTTTTTATTTTAGAAGATATACAAATTTGATAAAAATTGCAAAGGAGTCTAACAATGCCAAAGATGAAATCTAACAGTGGAGCTTTAAAAAGATTTAAAGTGAAAAAAAATGGTTCTATCAAAAGAGGAAGTGCTTTTAGAAGTCACATTCTTACTAAGAAGAGCCAAAAAAGAAAAGTAGCTTTAAGAGGTCCACAAGTAGTATCTGATGCAGATGCTTCAAGAGTTAAAAAGATGTTAAATAAAGGGTAACCTTTATTAACAAATTTTCAGTAATTAGTCCCTCCGATTAAGTTCGGATAAGTTCAGTACAAAATGTACAGACACCAAAATATTACAGTATTTATGGTAAAGAAAGGAAAATAAAATGCCAAGAGTAAAAACAGGTACAATAAGAAGAGCAAGACACAAAAAAATTCTTAAAATGGCTAAAGGATTCTACAGTGGTAGAAGAAAACACTTTAGAAAAGCGAAAGAGCAAGTTGAGAGAAGTTTAGTTTATGCTTTTAGAGATAGAAGACAAAAGAAAAGAGATTTCAGAAAACTTTGGATTGTTAGAATTAATGCGGCGTGTAGATTAAATGACATTAGCTACTCAAGATTTATGAATGGTCTAAATAAAGCAGGAATATCACTTGATAGAAAAATTCTTGCTGATATGGCTATGAATGATTACGCATCATTTCAAACACTTGTAGCAAGTGCTAAAGCAGCTTTATAAGACATAGTCTTATATTGTGGTGTAAAAAAGGGATGCAAGAGATTGCATCCCTTTTTTTTATTATTTTAAAATATATGAAACACTATAATAACTCATGAAAGATATTCTACCAAAAAATCTTATTACTGTTTTAGATTCAATAATTTTACATGGGGGGAAACCTATCCTTGTTGGTGGAAGTGTACGAGATTATTTTTTTGGTATATCATGTTCTGATTATGATATTGAAGTATATAATCTTGCTACTTTAGATAAATTAGTAGAAATATTGAAAACATTTGGTTCAGTTAATTTTGTAGGAAAAAGTTTTGGGATATTAAAACTTCATTGTAAAGAAGAAGTGTATGATTTTTCATTTCCAAGGCAAGAAAATAAAATAGGTTTGGGACATAAAGAGTTCTTAGTTACAATCGACGGTAATTTAAGCTTTAAAGAAGCAACGAGAAGAAGAGATTTTACTATAAATTCAATAGGATATGATTATGAAACAAATCAATTTTTAGATCCTTTTGATGGAATAATAGATATTTATAATAGAAAATTAAAACATATTGATAAAAAAAGTTTTATTGAAGATCCATTGCGTGTTTATCGGGCAGCTCAGTTATGTGCTAGATTTGAATTAGAAATTGATATTGCTACAAAACAACTTTGTCAAGATATAGTATTAAAAGAAGATTTTCAGCTCCTATCAAAAGAAAGAATTTTTTATGAATATGAAAAATTACTTTTACAATCAACTAGACCTTCTATAGGTTTATCTTTATTAACTCAATTAAATATAATAAATATTTCAAGTGATATTTTTAAGAATATTGATGAGATGGTTCAATATAAAACATTAAAGAAGAAAGATAATTTAGTATTAATGTTTTATTTTATATCTAATATTTTAACAAGTATATCAGATAATAAAGTATTAAAAAAAACAATCAATGAACTTCAAAAGTTTCAAGTACCAAAAATATATAACAATCAATTAAAAAATATTCATAATGAAGCAGAAGAAATTTTTGTAAAATATACCATAATGACTACTATGCCTCAAGCATTTATACGAGGAAAAGATTTAATAAATTTAGGATATAAGCCAAGTGAAAAATTTGGAATGATTTTAAAAAAAATATATACAAAACAACTTGAGGGAGAAATTTGTAGTAAAAAAGAAGCAGAGAAGTTACTCTCTACTCTTTTGTAAGTTTTAGTATCTGTAGCTAATAGATAGTCTTATATCTTTCGCTTCTTTAACAGGATCACCATAAGTCGCTGCATTAGTTGCATTGATTGTTGATAAGTCAACTGGTGCACCATCATCACCAAAGAATGCATTACTTCCAGTGTAATCATAATCAATCATTGTATATCTTGCATTGAATGTAAGAGCTTTTGTTAATGGTTTATTATAGTAAACTTCCCAAGCAGTACCACGAGCAGCTATTTTACTTCCTACCATTGTGTCTTCACCATAAGTTACACTTCTCCAATATTTACTACCTTTATTCCATTCAATTCCAATTCTACCATCTTTTGTTAAAGGACAAGGCATATTTACACCAACCCACATAGAAGAACCAGTTTCTGACTTTGTAGAACCAAGCATTCTAGCTGATTCCCCAGAAACAGGAGACTTTGGATGTGTTTTTGATTGTGCCCACGAAGCAAATACTCTTGTATCATCCAAGAAATCTGAAATTCCATCTCCTATACCTTCCGCTTTTGCCATAACTGTTAGTAAGTCCATATCTCCAAAACTTTTAAATGCTGGGAATATTGTTGTCATATTAACATCATAAAGACCGCTTGTTGACATGTAAGTTGTCCCATTAGAAGCAAAACCAATCATATTTTCAGCTCTTGCCCAGTTTGTATGAACAGAGTATTGCCCATTGTCCCACGGTACAAAAATAAATCCATACATATTTACATCATGTGTATTTGACGCAGTAGTACTTGCTGCATAATCTATTCCACCATTAGTAAATCGTGGACTAGCATTTGTTAAGCCTCTTCCAGTACATAGTTTCCACCACATACCTTCTACTCCAGTTACTTTATCAAGGTTGAATTTTGCACTTAATCCATCAAACTCAACATTTACCGTATGTGATAATGGAGAGTTGTCTTTCATCCCTTCTCTCATATTGATTCCAAGTCCATCTGTTGATGGTCTTCGCCCTACAGAAACAGTCCAAGGCACTTTTGTACCCATAAATGTATCATTCATATATAACCAATATGCTTCTTTTACTTTGAGTGAGTTATCTGTAGCATTTTCATTTGTAACCCAATCAAAATTTGCATATCCTGGTTGTGTATTAGATTGACTATGGTTTGCAGTATCTCCATATGCTTTGTAATAAGATAATTTACCTTTGAAAAGGTTATTCGCATCTGGCGCATAACCCATTCCTAACCAAAGTCTATTAGTTAGTAAATCAGGATTTGATGCCTTTGCCCCACTAGCTCTTTTATAATGAATATTATCCATAGCTGTTCTAAAATCAATATCCCATTTAATGTTATCATTATTTGCTAGAATTTTATTTTCTGTAATATTTTTCTTATTTGTAATTACAGTTTTTTCAACTTTTTGTACCGCTTTTTCATTTGCTTCCATTTTTGCTTCAAGCTGTTTAATTTGGTTTTTTAACAACTCTAATTGTAACTTGACATCATCATTTGCAACTGATGCTGTTGAGAGCGCAGCAATTGCAGATAGTGCTATAATACTTTTTTTCATTTTATCTCCTTAAAATTTACAAAACATTGTAAAACAGTCTTGCTTTGGTATAACTTAAAGTTATATTAGTTTATCTTATAAATATAATCAATGATTTTAGTTTGGCCAGATTTCTGGTAGTCTTTCTGGCTCTTTATGAAACCATTTTTTGTATAATTTTACATATGTTCCATCTAATACAGCTTTTTGAATTGAAAAATTTATAGCATCTCTAAAGTTGGATTCATTTTCAGGTATTCCCATACCATATGGTTCAAAAGATATTGTGTCATTTAATACTTTAAATTCGCCATTTGATTTTTGAGCTTGTATACTACACCAGACTAAATCTGTAGTAATAGCATCAATTTCACCTTTTTGAAGTGCAACAATAGCTTCATCATAAGTTTTAAAATAGATGATTCTTACTTTTGGAGCTATTTTTTTTAGATTTTTACCACTAGTCGCACCTTCTATTGCACCAACTTCTTTACCATTAAATCCTGTAGCTTGTCTTTTTTTACAATATTTTCGTGTTAGTAGTGCTTGTCCATCAAAGAAATAAGAAATCGTAAAATCTATTGTATCATCACGATTTACTTTGTGGGTCATTGAAGCTGCAGCTATATCAATAGTATTATTTTCTATCATTGTAATTCTATTTTTTGATGTTACTTGTTGTATTTTTAAAGTTACATCTAAATCTTTGGCGATATATTCTAATAAATCTATATCAAAACCTACAACATTTCCATCATTATTAATAAAACCAAACGGTTCAAAATCATATTTTACACCTGCTTTGAGAATACCACTTTGTTTTACATCTGTGAGTCTATCCGCAATTAAAAAAGACTTTAATAATAGTAGAGTAATAAAATAGATGAAAGTTTTTTTCAACATTTACAGTTCCTTATAAAATAATAGTGAACTTTACTATATTTTGGGTAAATATTGTATAAAATAACTTTTTAAAATATTTATTTTAGAAGAATTGATTAAGTGAAAAGTATAAAAAAAGAAACAAACCCCATAAAGAGGTTTGTTGAAAGAAGAGAAAATGGGATTACATTCCCATTCCCATACCACCCATTCCTCCCATATCAGGCATAGGAGCAGCTTTTACATTATCTTCTTGAATATCCGATACTGTAGCTTCTGTTGTAAGTAATAAAGATGCAACTGATACAGCATTTTGCATTGCAACTCTTTCTACTTTTGCAGGATCTACAATACCTGCTTCAAACATATCTACATAAGTTCCTGTTGATGCATCAAATCCTATATTTGGATTTTGTGATTTTGAAATTTCATTTGCAACAACACCAGCATCAAATCCAGCATTTGCTGCAATTTGTTTTAAAGGAGCAGCAATAGCTCTAATAATAATATCTGCACCAATTTGCTCATCACCTTCAAGTACTAATGATACTTTTGAAGCAGCTTTAATAAGTGCAGCACCACCACCTATTACAATACCTTCTTCAACAGCAGCTCTTGTTGCACTTAATGCATCATCAACTCTGTCTTTTTTCTCTTTCATTTCTGTTTCTGTTGGGGCACCAACTTTAATAACAGCAACACCGCCAGACATTTTTGCTAGTCTTTCTTGAGCTTTTTCTCTATCATAGTCACTTGATGTATTTTCAATCTCATTTCTAATTTGTGCAACTCTAGCTTCTACTTTAGCTTTATCTCCAGAACCATCTACGATTGTAGTAGTGTCTTTGTCTAATACAACTTTTGCAGCTGTACCTAAGTCAGCCATTGTAGCACCTTCTAATGTCATACCCATCTCTTCAGAGATAACTTTTCCACCAGTTAAGATAGCAATATCTTCAAGCATAGCTTTTCTTCTATCTCCAAAACCAGGAGCTTTAACAGCTGCAATATTTAAACTTCCTCTTAATCTATTTACAACTAAAGTTGATAATGCTTCACCATCAACATCTTCTGCTATAATTAAAAGAGGTCTTTGTGTTCTATTTACTTCTTCTAAAATAGGTAACATCTCTTTTAGAGAACTGATTTTTTTCTCACATAAAAGAATATATGGATTATCAAGTTCAGCAATCATTTTTTCTACATTTGTAGCAAAGTATGGAGATAAATATCCTCTGTCAAATTGCATACCTTCAACAACATCTAGTTCATCATAGATACCTTTTGCTTCTTCAACCGTGATAACACCATCTTTTCCAACTTTTTCCATAGCTTCTGCAATCATATCTCCAATTGCAGTATCACTATTTGCAGAGATTGTAGCAACTTGTGCAATTTGCTCTTTTGTATCAACAACTTTAGAGATTTTTTTCAATTCTTCTAAAATTTGCTCACTTGCTTTATCCATACCTCTTTTAAGTTGTACAGGATTTGCGCCAGCTGTAACATTTCTAAGACCTTCTTTGAAAATACTATGTGCTAAAACAGTAGCTGTAGTAGTACCATCTCCAGCTTCATCATTTGTATTTGAAGCAACTTCTTTAACTAATTGTGCTCCCATATTTTCCATAGGGTCTCTTAATTCAATTTCTCTCGCAACAGAAACACCATCTTTTGTAATAGTTGGAGAACCAAATGATTTTTGTAATAAAACATTTCTTCCTCTTGGTCCCATTGTTACTTTTACAGCATTAGCTAACTGTTCAACTCCTGAAAAAAGTTTATGTCTTGCATCATCACTAAAATGTATTACTTTTGCCATTATTTTGCTCCTCCAAATGTTCCTAATATCTCACTAACTTCCATAATAATATAATCTATTGCATCTATTGTAACTGTTGTACTTCTTGCATATTGAGAAAAAATTACTTTATCACCAACTGCAACATGTTCAACATCATTTCCGATTGCTACAACTTCTGCTTGTGTTGGTTTCTCTTTTGAAGCATTATCTGGGATAATGATTCCACTGGCAGTTTTTGTTTCTGCCTCTTGTACTTTTAATAGTACTCTGTCACCTAATGGTTTAAAATTCATAATTTAGTCCTTCTATGTTAAGTTTAAAATTTTAATTAGCACTCATTTATTTTGAGTGCTAGAATTGTAGTAAATTTTTCATTTTTTGTCAAGGATTTTTCATGAATTTTTTTCAATTCTTTTGTTTTTATTTTAATTGAATATCAGATATACTATAAAAATTTATAATAAAAGGGAAAATATGAAAAAGTTAATTTTGTTAATGATGATCTCGGTATTGTCGTTTGCCCAAATGGAGTTTTCTGATCCAAAACCAACTTTTGAACAACCAAGAAAATGGGTAATAAAACTTAGAAGTGCAAATATTGAAACGGTAAATCATATGCTAGGTTCAATTTACAATGTATTAAAAGTATATCCAACAGAAAGTATTAAAATCTCAGTTGTAGCTTATGCACAAGGGATGAGGGTATTAAGAAAAGATTATGATGCAGAAACTCTTAAAAAAATAAACTCTTTAATGGAATATGATGTGGAATTTATAGGTTGTATTAATACTATGGACACAATGAATTGGAAAAAAGAAGAATTCCTTGATGATATAAGTTATGTGCAGGCTGGTATTGCAGAAGTAATAGAAAGAATTGCTGGAGGATGGATTAATGTTACACCTTATTAGTAGAGTATTTTTGCTGACAAGTTTAAGTGTAATAAGTACTTTTGCTTTTGAATATAAATTAGAACCAAAAAAAGTAAGTGAAAATGTTTGGTGTTTTTTTGGTAAATTAGAAATGCCAACAAAAGAAAATGGTGGAAATATGTCTAATCATTGTTATATTAAAGGAAAAAATAGTTATATCCTTGTTGATAGTGGTCCTACTTATCAATTTGCAAAAGCTGCTTATGAAAAGATGGAGAAAATAGCAAAACTTCCAGTAAGTGTAGTTTTAAATACTCATGAACATGATGATCATTGGCTAGGAAATAATTTTTACAAAGAAAAATTTGATGCAAAACTCTATGGTGTGAAGCTACAGGATGAAAACTATAGAGAAGGAGAACCTTCAAGAATGCATAAATTACTTTCTCATGATGCATTGGAGGGTACTCATATAGTAAAACTTGATGAGTACATTACAAAACCTGAAACAAAAAATTTTGATGGTGAAACAATTGAGTTTATTCCTGTGGGTCAAGGACATAGTAAATTTGATGTTCTAATGTATATGCCTCAAAGAAAAGTTATGTTTGCTGGTGATATTGTAATGAATGGCAGAATTACATCAAATAGGGATGGATTAGTGCTTGGTCAATTAAAGGCTTTAAAAACTATTCAACAATATGATTGGAATGTTTTAGTACCAGGGCATGGTTATGATTTTTCAAAATCAGCTGTTGATGAATCAATTCAATATTTCTCACTTTTAAAAGAAAGAATTTTAAAAGCAGTTGGAGAGGAAGTTGGACTTGAAGGTGTTAATAATTTTGTACAAATGGTAGAATTTAAAGATAAAGCTTTATTTGATTTATTAAATCCAAGAAATGTATCAAGAGCTTATGGAGAATTAGAATTTTACGATGGAGAGTAGCTATGAAGTATTTTAAAATAGTGTTTATTTTACTTATATTTACTAGATTTAGTTTTGCTGATGGAATAATAAATATAGATGAGATTGCTCAAAAAGAGGCAAAAGTAGAAAATAAGCATATAATGATATTTTTTCATATGACACATTGTCCCTATTGTATAAGAATGATTGACAATGCTTTTAGTGATAAAATTGCTAAAGAGAAAATGGAAAAAGATTATATATTTATCGATGTAAATGTTGATGATGAAGGTATTATTCAATATAAAGATTTTAAAGGGACAAAAAAAGCCTTTTCTAAATATGTAAATTTAAGTTTTTATCCTTCAGTTGTATTTATAGATACAAGTAATGAAATCGTTTATGCTTTAAAAGGATATAGAGATACAAGTACATTTAATCTTATTTTAGATTATATAAAAAATAAATTATATTTAGAAACAGATTTTGCAGGTTATTTAGCAGATTTAGAATTTAAGGATTAATAAATTATTAAATAGATAATAAAAATTATCTATTTAATATTTTTATTGAGTAACAAGTTCTGTTATAGCCTCTACAGAAGGATCGGTCATATCTAAGTCAATATGTTCAGCACCTTTTACTTCAACAATTTTTACATCAACACCTTTATCTTGAACAAGTTTATAAAAATCTTTTGTGATTTGAGGTTCAGAAATTGTATCTTTTGTTCCATAAACAAGTAAGAGTTTTGTATCTTTTATACTATCAAGATAATCACTAATTGTTACAAGACCAACTTTTTCATTTTCTTTAAATTTATCAAGATTAAATCTCCCACCAGCAGCTGTTACACTTTGTAGTAAATCAGGATTGAGCGCTATTACATTAACACCTAAAGATGCTCCAGCAGAATGTCCAATGTAATTTACTGTTGTTGCATTAAATTTTTCTTTTAATGCTTTAATAAGTGATGCCATGAATTCAATATATTCTTTAGTATAGACACTATTACTACCATGGTTAAGATCTTTTATTTTATTTGTTGAAGAACCAGAATATCCAGGAAGAGCAACGGCAACAGTTGTAATGTCAGTATTCATATTAATAGTTTCAGCAAATGGTGCATATCTTCCTAAAGTATTAGTTCCAGATTTCCAAGTACCGTGAACAATAATATTTAGTTTATCTTCTACTTCACCTTTAAATTTAACGTATTGGATACATTCTCCACCTGCAAAAATGAAATTATCACCTTTTTGTGAACATTGTTCTTGTGTTACGTTTGCTTGTAATTCAACTACACTTAGTACTGTAAGTAGTACAGATAATAGTATTTTTTTCATCAATAAACTCCTTTTTTATTATTTGGAATAATTATAACTAGTAAATATTAATGTATTATAAATAATTATATTTTATTTGGAGAGAGAAGAGGGGTTTTAAATTTTGAAGTAACATTGAGAGATAAATAAAATTTAGCAAATAGCTAAATTTTATTTATGAAGTGAATTACATATTGTAATCGTATCTTGCATCGTATCCTGGATTACCTTTAACTGCAAGCATATCCATTTGAGCACCATTAATTTTTAAGTTACTTGCATCAATATGTTTTAAGTTTCTAAGGTATGTTTCAGTAGTTTCCCAAATTGGTTCACCTGGAGAAACAGAATTAACTGTTGACCAACCAGCAACTTTATACTTTTTATTTGCTTCCATTAATTTACCAGTTTTTGTTAGAGTGATATGAGAAATTCTTTCACCCATTTTTTTAGTTGGATCAATTCTATATGAAATACCACCTGTTCTTACCATATCTCCACCAGATTGTAAGAAAGGATTTGCATTAAATAAGTTATCAGCAACATCTTCAAGTGTATCTTTAATAGCAGCACCTGTCATATCAACTGCATAAGTTTCTGGATAAGTCATAGCAGTTTGAGTTGCTAAATCATCAAATGTTACAGTTTGTCCTGGCATAAGTGAAGTTCCCCATCTAAAACCTGGAGAAAGTGATACATCAGCACCTTTTACTTCAATTAAAGCATCACAAATTAATTGATCCCAAGAACCATTAAAATTTCCTCTTCTAAATAGAGTTAAATCAGTTGTTGCTATTTCTCTTGAAAGTTCTTTTTGGAAAGGTCTTCTTACAAGTTCAATATATTTTTTCATATCTGGATCTTCTGGAACTAAGTCTGAGAAGATTGGTAAAAGTGTAAATTTGAAATCTTTGATTTTTCCATTTTGAATATCTAAATCTAATACATTTAAGAATTTACCATTTGAACCAGCATTACATACATATGTTTTTTCACCAGCTGCATTTGTAACTTCATAAGCTTCAGGAACACCATCATGTGTATGTCCTCCCATGATAAAGTCAATTCCACTACATACTTCAGCCATTCTTTTATCAACATCGTATCCGTTGTGAGAAAGAACGATTACTGCATCTGGTTTTTCTTCTTCTCTAATTTTTTCTACTAATTCTTGCATTCCATCTTCTCTAATTGAAAATGTCCAATCAGGAATATTTCTTTGTGGATTTGCAATAGTTGTGTAAGGGAATGCTTGACCAACTATGGCTACTCTTGCACCATTTAGTTCTTTGATAGTATATGGTTTAAATGCATAACCTTCATCTTCATCATATGCACTAACACCATTCATCATTGAATCTTCTTTTACTTTGATGTTTTGTGCTATAAATTCAGCTTTTAAGTGAGAAACATTTTCTAATACTTCTTCTGCTTTATATGTGAATTCCCAGTGTCCAACAGCAACGTCAACACCTAAAATATTCATAGCACCAACCATGTCTTTACCTCTTGTTTGAAGTGAAGTCCAGCTACCTTGCCAAGTATCACCACCATCTAAAAGTAAACACTTTTCAGAACCAAAAGATTTTTTTAAGTGATCAACAACAGTTTTAATTTGTGCAAAACCACCAATTCTTCCCATCTCTTTTGCATGTTTTTCAAAATTTACACATGAAAAAGCATATTCTAATCTTTTATCACCTTTAATTCCATATCTTTCTAATAGTTTATCACCTACAATATGTGGTGGTTTACCAAAGTTTTCAAAGAAACCTAAGTTTACATTTGGTTCTCTAAAATATACTGGTAATAATTGGGCGTGACTATCTGTCATGTGCATAAGTCTAACATTACCAAAACTATCTAGTTTATAATAATCTTCAGCCTTTCCACTATTTGAAAGTCGTGTATGTGAATTTGCAAATACAGGTGCAGTACCAGCAAGTAGGGCTGACATGTATATGAATTCTCTTCTACTCATTTTACTCATTTAATTTCCTTCATTTTATAAATTTTAGTTATTTTATCATTTGTTAACTTACATAAGTAATTTTAATGTTAAAAAAGCCAAGTAAAATACTTGGCTTTTTTGAATTGGTAACATTTAACTTATGTTATTAATATTTGTAACCGTCACCTGGAACAGCTAATCTCCATGTAGATTTACCTTCCTCTTTTTGTTGCAATGCACTTAAACCAAAAGTACAAGCTCTGTGAGCTGCATATTCAATTGGAAATTTGTCTTTTGTTTCTTTCCCTTTGAAATCTTTTGGAGTAACTGTTTTTGCTTTAGTTTTAAGACCTTCTTCAACAGCAATAATTAAATCACTATTATTTACACCAAGTCTTCTAAACTCTACTTTTTCTTTTATTGCAGCAGCATTGTATACTTTTGCATTTGCTAAAACAGTTTCAATTCCAAGTTTGCTTACATTACAAACTTCTCTTTGATCAAGTTTTACAGAAGCTGCTGGAGTAATACTATTTGAACCACCCATACATCCTGCTAAAGAAAATGCTGCGATTGAAGTTATTGCTAAACTATATATTTTTTTCATCTTTCTCTCTCCTATTTTCTTACGTCTGGACCGTCAACAGCCATTCCATTTGACATATATGCCATAAAGTATAGTAACTCTTTCATCTCTTTACTAGATGGTTTTGGTGGGTTTTGACCTTGATCTTTAACACAACCTTCCATTCTTCGCTCTAAAGTACCTAATCCTTGCCATTTTAATCTGTAAACTGGGAAGTGAGTAGTGTGTCCTAGAAGTTGAGATAAAGACTCATTTCTAACTCTTTGACCTGCACCTTGAACGTGACATGTTGCACAAGAAAGATTTAAGTAACCTCTTTGAGTGTAGTAAAATTCTTTACCTCTCTCATAAGCAGCTGCTGCTTCTGCACTTTCAATTTTGATATTAACTTTCTTCTCAGCTTCTTTTGTTTTGTTTGCAAAGAATGCTTGAACTGAAGCCATATCACCTTTTTTCTCATTCCATTTTTTTTCACCATTTGATGTAATACACTCGTTGATAACTTGTGTTAAAGAAACAACTTGTTTTCTTTTTTCATCAAACATTGGATAGTCTCCACCGATTGTTGGATCTGGGAAACATACTGCAAGAGAATTACCATTTGCAAATTTTTTATTGTATAGAGCTTCACCAGCTTCTATATCAGCTTCATAAGGTGGCATCTCTTTAAGTTCTTCATATGTTGCAACACCTGCTGTGTTAAAAGCATAGTTACCAATACCAAAGTCCATATGTTTTAGACCTTTTTTGATATTGTTTTTTAATTCATCTTCTGTTGAATATGGGAAAAATGTCGCTGCATTTTTTTCTGGATCTGCGAACTTAGCTTCGAAATATTTAACAAGTTCATTCTTATCTTTTTCAGCTTGAGCATTAAAAGAGTTTGCACTTAAAGTACAAGCTGCTAATGCTACTAATGCAGAAGTTCTTACAATTTTTAATAACATAGTTATCTCCTTCGTTATTTTTTACATCTTTATTTTAAAGAATGTAATTATTTGATTTTACCTGTACTTGTGTTTGTCTCACCTTTTAAATCAACCCATGCGATTTCAACTTCTTGACCTTTTTCTCCACCGTTAAATGAGAACTTTAAGTAAGGGTTTTTAGATAAAAATTGACTTGTAGAAACTTCAAATACTACTTCTCCACCAACTTTTGCTGTCATATGTGTAATGAAGTTAGCTTCTTTTTTTGCTCTTTTTGCTTCATCATAACTCATCATTGGGTGAGTTGCCATAGCTTTTACTGTAGTAACACCTTTTTTTACACTTGCTTTTATTCTTGTATTTTTTGTTGCCATAATATTCTTTTCCTTTTAATTTAAATGTTTTATAGTTGTATTATTTTGATAAATGGGTGTTGGATCAACCTCCACATCCACCTTTTGTAACTTTTACTAATTGTGAATCTGTATGTAGTTTACCATCAACTTCAACGATAGCTGTAACTGTACCAGTTTTCATCATTTTAATTCTTACTGAATAATCTATAATACCTTTAGCAGGAACTGTAAATACAGCAATTGTAGCTTCTGGGTTAGCATCTTGGAATAATGCAACTGTTTTACCAGCTAAATCTGAAGATACTGATACAGGAATAACTGCACCATTTTCTGCAATATCTGGAGCTTTTAACTTAACACCACTTTTTGTTGCTGCTGTTGTACCATATAACGCTTTGATTGCCTCATCAACTTTTTTTGCTGACCATGCTGCTGGTTTTGTAGCTCTAAAATCGATAGCACTTAAATTCATTGGAACCATTGCAACTGCTGCTGCACCTAAACCTAAACCTAAAAAATTTCTTCTATTCATTGTAATTTCTCCTAATTTTAATTAATTGTTTTTAAATAAGCAACAACTGCTTTAATTTCTGCATCATCTAGCCAACCGTTTCTTCCAAATGCTGGCATTGGAGATATTTTTATACCTCTAGCTGCATAAATATCATATACTGTATCATATAATGTTTTATCATCCCAGTACGATAAACCTGAAAGTTTTGGACCAAAGCTTCCTGGACCCATTTTGTCAATATCAGCTTTTCCATTAATAGCATGACAAGCTACACAGTTTCCAAGTTTTTTAGTTTTAAAAATCTTTTCACCTTTTGCAACCAAATCTGCATTCGCAAAACTTGAAGTAGAAATTAAACCACTTATCGCTGATGCTATTAGTAAACTTTTAGCTAATCTCATCTTGTCTCCTTTTTTTATTGTAGTTAATATATTATCTTATTAACATATTATTTAGTATGTTAAAAATACTAAAACAGAGAATTATAATCAAAATTATCATCTAATGTCAAGTAAAATCGTTAAAAAAATTAATATTTTTTGATATATAAGTTGAAGTTTTTTTTATTATAATTTTATAAGTTTGTCTAATGCCAGAAAAGCCCATAAATAAAGGATTATTTTAAATTCTTATTTAATATATTATATATTATAATTTGTTATAAATTGTAACAATTTCATCTGTTTTTTTATAAAAAGTTTATCTTGTTAATATATAACTTTTTATAATATTAAAATTTTGAATAAAAATTATTTGTTTCAATAATAGTATAATAAATAATTATAGTTAATTTAAATAAAAAAAGGTTCAATGGAAAAACCATTGAACCTTTTTAAGTGGAGTAAATTAGAAATTATTTACTTGCTTCTATCATATAGTTAACAATCTCTTTAACTTGATCGTCAGATAAATCCATATTTCCACCTTTTGGAGGCATTGCATTTACACCATTTAAAGCATTGTGGTAAACACCATCAATTCCTTTTTCCATAACAGCATCCCATGCTTCTTTGTTCCCAACAACAGGAGCTCCAATTGCTTCATTTGAGTGACAAGCACTACAAGAAGCTTCATATCCAGCTTTTCCTGGATGAACAGGACCTGTTGCTTCAATTACTGGCATATCTCTTACTGTTGATGCAGGAGGATTGAAGTCACTAAGACCACCATCACTAATTCTCATTACAAGTTTTGATACATCTTCTTTGATACAATCTTTCATACATCTTGTACCTTTTCCATAGTTCTCAGGATTACTTAAGAACTCTGTCATGTTTTTTACACCTTGTTTAGGATCTTTTGGTGTATCAACTTGTGGATAAAAACCATCTGCATTTGGCATTTTAATTTTTAAGAATTGTTCTCTATTCATTACAAATTCTTCATCTAAGTCAACACCATCTACTTTAATACCATTTTCAAATAATAAATAAGCAGTGATAGCATATGTTTCACTATTACTTAAGCTTTTTGGGTGTGGAAATGGCATTGCATCTTGAATGTACCAAAATAATGTACTAGCATATGGCCAGTATGTTCCAATTGTTCTTTTTGGAGGTTCCATTCCTGGATTCTCATCTGCAGGGTTCATAAGTTGGTTTACAAGTGAAGATTTACTTCCTCCAGAAAGAGTAGGGTAACCTTTTCCTCCTGCACCAAAGTCACCATGACACATAGCACATTGAGCATCGTATAATTCATTACCTTCACCAACTGTTCCTTGAGCAACTTTTGGTTTACCATCTTCATCTAATACAACTTCACCATTTTTCATATCATACATTGGAACACCAGTTCCATCTGGCATAACATCAATATTCCAAGCTTTTATTTCTCTTTCAGTTGGTGTTCTACCATATCCAAAATTTTCAGCTTTTTGAGTATTTACATGATAAGCTTCGTATTTACCATCTTTTATTTCATATTTTACAGCACCATCTACTGATCTATGTTCTGCTTTTGCATTTGTAGCATCTGACATTTTTACATCACTATTGTTACAACCAGATGTAACAAGTGCTACAGTTACTAAACTAAGACCTAGTATTGTATTTTTAAGCTTTATGTTTTCTAATATGTACATTATTAACCTCACCTTTTGCAGTTACTTCCCAAGTTACTATACCATTTCTATGGTACACAGACTCAACACCTACTTTTGATGTTTCTTGATCAATTGTTGGTTGAGTATTATTAATATCATCAGTAGCTCTACTTGATAATAATATTGGCTTTCCATCCCATCTATACATATAACTAAATCTAGTCCATGCTTTTGGTAATACAAGTCCTTTTAAGCTAGCTTCAACCCAGTTGTCTCCACCATCAAATGAAATATCAACATGTTTAATAGTTCCATGACCTGACCATGCAAGCCCTTCAATTTCTACTAAATCACCTTTTTTAAGATCAGTCCATGGTTTTTCAGGACAAGGTTTAGTAATTACAGAGTTAACTTCATTTGGCCAGAAATATTGAATAGCTTTTCCAGATTTTTGTAGCATAGTATATTTTGAAGTTTCTTCTTTTGAATGCCAAGGTTTATCTGAGAATTCTAATCTTTTTAACCATTTAGTATTTAAGTTCCCTTCCCAACCTGGAACAACAAGTCTTACTGGATATCCTTGTTCTGGTCTTAATGCTTCTCCATTTTGACCCCAAACAACCATAATATCATCTAGTGCTTTTGCAACAGGAATTGTTCTTGGGTTTCCAGCATTATCACTACCTTCAGCCATCATCCATACAGCATCATCTTCTAAACCAATATCATCTAAAATAGTTTTTAACATAACACCAGTCCAAGAAGCACAAGACATCATACCTTTCATGAATTGTAAGTTATTGAATTGTGGAGCTCTCCATTCAGGAGATCCATTTGCAGGACACTCAATAAAATATGTTCTTGTTTCACATGGATATCTTTTAAGTTCATCTAAAGTTAAAACAATCTCTTTTTTAACTTTTCCATGAATCATAAGTCTGTATTTATTAGGGTCAACATGTGCTGTCCCACCGTGGTCTCTACAAAAGAATAAACCATTTGGTGTGATAATACCTTCAGACTCATGGATTGGACACATAGAAATAGATGCGTATGCGTCTCCAGATGAAAGTAAATCAGTTGTTCTTCTTATGTTGTTATGTTCATAAGGTGAAGGGATTCCATACAGGTTTTTTGTAACCATATCTCCTAGTTTTACACCCCATTCTGCTTCTTCTACGATAGCTGGATCATCAGCAAAAGCTTTAACTGGACCAAGTACACTAGAAGCCGCGATAGCACTTACAGATAATGCAGCAGTATTTTTGAAAAAATCACGTCTGCTAGACTCTTCTAAAGTATTATTATCCTTAGTAGTTAATGATTTTTTAAAAATATCTTTAATCTTATTCATTAACATTCTCCTTTTTAAAATTGTATTGATTAGGCATTTTTCATACCAAAACTACAAATTATATAGAAATACAACTTCAAAAGTCAAGTAAGATATAGTGAAATTTGTAAAAAATAATTTTCATATTAAATGAACAAATATTTATTATAAGTTATTATTGATTATTTAATTTTAAACTAAGGTTACAAAGAAAAATAATAGCCATAAAAGCCTTATTTTCTAGTGTTATTAGTAGTTTAAATGAGAATTATAATAGATAATTATCAAATAAATTTTTTTTAAAATTTTGGGTAAAAGAGTAACATAAATAAAAAAAATAATTGGAAGTAACTATTGAAATTACTATTTTATTATGATATAATATTATAATAAATAGTTATAATAATAAATATAATTAAAGGTTAAGTTATGATTTTTTTAGGTAAAATAGTGGACTTGTTCATTTCAAAAGAGAAGTATGATGGTAGAATAAACCAGACAGAATTAGCAGTTGATGAAGATGGTGTATTTATTGATAAGTTTTATGGTAAAGATAAAGTTAGATCAATTTTAATTACTTCAACGCAATCTTATGATATCGTAAGAGAGCAGGGAATTGATATAGATTACGGTGATTTGGGTGAGAATATTCTTATTGATTTTAGTTTATCTCTTTTAAAAGTGGGTATGCAGTTAAAAATAGGTGAAGTTGTTTTAGAGATAACACAGAATTGCACAATTTGTAATCATTTATCTAAAATAGACAAAAGAGTACCTGCTTTATTAAAAACTGATCGAGGTATTTTTGCAAAAGTTGTATCATCAGGGATGATAAAAAAAGATTATGACATTGAATGTCTGAAGGAATGCAATGGATAAAATGACTCATGTTAAATTTAATTTTAATAATTTTTTAATGGGTTTTAGTGGTGCTTTTGATAAAGTATTTGAGAAAAATAAATATGGTGTAATTTTTAATTCAAAAAGAATTTCATATATTGCTTTAAGATTATCAAGTTATACGCACTTTACAGCTGAACATTTTTCTGATCTTTGTTCTTATTCATTATTATATAGATTGGATATTCCTATCGAACACTTAAAAGAAATGCCTTTTATTGAAAACACTATCTATAGTGATAAAAGTATAAAACATATTTTAGAATTAAGTATTTTTATTGAAAATAATATTGAGATTGAACATAATATTATTAAAAATAAAGAGGCTTTAATATCACAGATATTAAGTAGCAATACTTTTGGTGAAGATTTAAAAGAGAGTTTTAGTGATTTAAGTAATGATATGACATTTTGGTTGGATTTGATTAATGAATGTCAATTGCCATATTATGTATATAATTTTTTACAAGATTTTACTATAGAGATTGAGTATACACAATTGATAAAGTTATCAGAAATTATTAATGAAACAATCTATGCTTATACAAATAATAAAAATGCAAATAGTATTGGTATAAAATGCACAGCAATGTGTCAAGTGTATAATTTAGATAATAAAGATACATCAAGAATGATAATATCTTCTAATTTACATGCTATAGGAAAACTGTTTTTACCTAAAGAGATCTATTTTAAAAGTAATATTTTAACAAAAGAAGAAATTGATATGGTTAAGTCAATTCCTTATTTTTCATATTCTATTTTATCTTCTGTTTTTGGTTTTGATGATATTGCTAAACTCTGTTCAACATATAATGAAAGATTAGATGGGACAGGAACTCCTTATGAATTAGATGCTGCAAATTTAAGTTTAAAAGAGAGATTATTAGCTGTATTAGTTATATATCAAGCATTATTAGAAGAAAAAGTTTATAGAAAAGCATTTAGTCATGAAGAAGCAATTGAAATATTGAAAAAAGAAGCAATGGAAAATAAGATAGATTCTTCTATTGTAGAAGATTTAGATAAAAAATTTAAAATTTAAGAAGAGAATAATGAGTAAATATATTAAGGGTTTAGGTGTCGCAATAGGAGTAAGTGTAGTTGCATTTTTTTTAGCAAAATTTATTTTAATAGGTTCAGTTGCTATTGCAATTATATTAGGAATAATAGTTGGAAATGTGGTTAAATTTAATGAGAGTTACAATAGTGGTATTACATATGCAGAAAAAACACTTTTAGGATATTCTATAGGATTAATGGGAATTAATCTTGATTTTAATATTTTGTCATCACTTGGATTTAAAACATTAGTTATAATAATTCTTGGTATGATTGTAACAATTTATAGTGCAGTTTTGATTGGAAGATATTATAAAATAGATGTTAAATTAGCTTTATTATTGGGAATAGGAAATGGAGTATGTGGAAGTAGTGCTATTAGTGCAACGGCTCCAATTATCAAAGCAGATAAACATTTTATAGGAATCTCTGTTGCAATTGTAAATCTTTTGGGAACAGTAGGTATTTTTTTAGTCCCTTTTATTGCTATAAGTTTTGGATTGAATGAAATAGATGCTGGGATATTAGTAGGAAATACCCTGCAAGCAGTAGGACAAGTAACAGCAGGAGGATTTAGTATAAGTGATACAGCAGGAGTAAGTGCAACAGCTGTAAAGATGGGTAGAATTTTATTACTGACTCCTTTAGTATTTATTCTTATTTATTTATTTCATAGAAAAAGTAGTGATGAAAATACAAAAGGTGCAAGTGTTCCTGGCTTTATCATAGCATTTATTGTTTTCTCACTTATAAGTTCTTTCGGTCTTGTTAATGATACAATTAAACATTTAATCGCATCAGCTTCACATATTTTACTTTTAGTTGCAATGAGTGCAGTTGGATTAAAAATACATTTTAATAGTATTAAAAGTGATGGAAAATTAGCTTTAAAAATAGCAAGTATTGTTTTTGTTGTACAGATTTTATTTACTTTGGGATTATTAATTATTTAATATAATCATCTGTATAGTAAGTATAAAAAAAGGTTAGCTAATTAGCTAACCTTTTTTAGTTGTAACTCTTGATTAACAAGAAGGAACATTTCCTGAATCACTTGCATATTCGTAGAAAAAGTCATAGTAATGAGGTATGTATTTTTCTTGAACATCATCATCAGATGCTGCAGGACAAATAGTTTTAATCTCTTTTGCTAGTTCACCTTTACCGTTAATAGCTTCCCACTCACCTTGTGTATGCTTAGAAGCCATTTTAGCTCCTGTAAATCCACAAGCTTTTTTAAGCTTTTTAGAGTAAAGTTTTTGTCCTTTAGCAACGTTTGCAGAAGCAACTGTAGCGCTTAAACCTAATGTTATCGCACCTACTAATGCTAACTTAAGTAATTTATTCATTTCATCTCCTAGTTTTAATTTGTATAAGTATATCAGATATATATAAAAAAAATATAAAATTTTTCTAAAATATGTTATGATTTAAAAATGAAATATTACATATTAAAACAAATAGCCCAATATCTTGGCACTTTTACAACAATTAATCACATAAAACGAGTAGAGAATAACACAATAAAAATTGAATTTAATGATAGAAAAACAATTTATTTTGATATGACAAAAGGAAATGCAACTGCATTTATGAAAAATGAAAAAGATATAAATAAAAAAATTTTTACAGCACCTTTTGATATTGTTTTACAAAAAAGATTCAATAATTCACGAATAGAAAAAGTATATTTAAGAGATGATGATAAAGTATTAAATATTGTAACAAAAAGCAAATCTTCTTATAAAGAACAAACTACTATCTTACAATTGGAATTTACAGGTAAAAATACAAATATAATTATTTTAGATACAGAAGATGTTGTTTTAGAAGCTTTGAGACACATTGATGAGTGGACTTCAACAAGAATTGTAAAAGTTGGTAATAAGTTAGATACATTAAAGAAGCCAAATTTTACTTATGAAACTAATACTGTTACGAATATAGAAGAATATTTATTAGGTGTATATACTCAAAAAATATCAAAAGAACTAGAAAATACAAAAAAACAAAAATCAATCAATTACAAAAACAGATGAAAAAAATTAAAAAAATTGTTGATAATTTGGAAGATGTTGAAAGCCTTGAGCAAAATGCAGAAATCTTAAATCAAGAAGCTACAAATATAGTTGCAAATCTTTATTTAAAAAGTGGATATGAAAAGAGTGTAAATTTAAAAAAATCTAATGATTTGTTTAGAGATTCAAAAAAAGCAAAAGCAAAAGCAAAAAATCAATATATAGAACAGTTGAATTTATCACAAAAATTAGATTTTTATAACAGATTAGTAAATACGGTTGAAAATTGTCAAACAATTGATGAAATAGAATTTTATTTTCCTAGAAAAGATAAAAATCAAATTAAAACAAAAAAGCAAAATCCATATCAGTCTTTTTTTATTGATGGATATAAAATTATGCTTGGAAGAGATGAAAGAGAAAATATTTATTTGTTAGAAAATAGTAAAGCAAGTGATTTTTGGTTTCATCTTCAAGGTATGCCATCATCTCATGTGATTGTCTCTTCTAACAAAAAATCAATTCCTGAAAATATTATTCAAGAAGCAGCAAAAATTTGTGCAAGATTTTCCCTTGATAGTGGAGGTACTTTTAGTGTGGACTATACTCAAAGAAGAAATGTAAAAATACAAACAAAAGCCAATGTCCTTTATAATCCATACAGTACAATTGTAGTAAAAATATAATTTTTTGGATTTGCTATAAATTTAAGTGAATTTTAATAAAAATATCACTATAATTTCGTCCACAAACAAGCACGGCTTACAGCAAAAAGGGTTCATAGCTCAGCTGGTTAGAGCACTCGGCTCATAACCGAGTGGTCGAAGGTTCGAGTCCTTCTGAACCCACCACTTTTAAGCTTTAGTGTGTTAAAATGTTTGTACAACTTTTTTTAAGCGGGAGTAGCTCAGTTGGCTAGAGCCTCTGCCTTCCAAGCAGATTGTCGCGAGTTCGAGTCTCGTCTCCCGCTCCACTTAAAAATCAAATCTTGATTTCATTATTATTGCTTCAATAGCTCAGTTGGTAGAGCAGCTGATTTGTAATCAGCAGGTCGTAGGTTCAAGTCCTATTTGAAGCTCCATTATTCTTTTATATTTTTCAATACTTGTAAACAATACATTACATCAAAATATTCATTACTTCTTAAGTCCATTTTTGCAACCATTTACAATAATAAATAATTAATCGAAGGAGAAAATTATGGAACATGTATTAATGAAATTACCTTATGGTTATGATGCGTTGGCGCCAATGATTTCGGAAGAGACTTTACATTATCATTATGATAAACATCATGCTGGATATGTTGCTAAATTAAATTCTCTCATAAAAGAGACAATTTTTGAACCAAAAACTCTTATAGAAATTATTCAAAGTGCCGATGGTGCAATTTTTAATAATGCTGCCCAAGTATATAATCACGATTTTTTTTGGAATAGTTTATCAAATACACAAAGAAATCAATCAACATATTTGACATCAAAAATTAATGAACAATTTGGTTCAGAAGACGAATTAAAAAAAGCTTTTATTGAAAAAGCAATAGGTTTGTTTGGGTCTGGTTGGGTTTGGTTATGTTTAGATAAAAATCTAAAATTAACAATTGTTACAACATCAAATGCAGATACACCAATTGTATCAGGATTGGTCCCATTAATGGTTTGTGATGTTTGGGAGCATGCTTATTATTTAGATTATAAAAATGCTAGAGCAGAATATTTGGAAAATTTTTGGAAGCTTATAAATTGGGAGTTTGTTTCTACAAATTTAGAAAAAAGTTTTTGATTCTTCTTGCAATTTTTTAATTTGTAGATTAATAGTTTCTTTTTCATTTTCTAGAGTAGTAAGTTTTAGTTTTTGTTCAAGTTGATGTATTTCTAATAAAATCTTATTCAACTCTTGTTGTTTAAGGTTTTTTCGTATTGCCTTATAGATATAAAGAGAGAATGAAATGACACTTATTATAAAGATATAAATAGAAATTTCTACAAACATACTTACATTTTCATTTAAATGTAAGTATGAAAAAGCAAGGAATATTACAATAGCTGGGATTATAAGAAACATATCAACTATGTTAATGCAATAGTTATATTATAAGCTATAAAACTCATGATCCAAGCTACAGTTGTTGTAAATATAAACAGATATCCAAGGTATTTATATCCTCCAGCTTCTTTAGCAAATACCATTGAAGCAGCAAAACAAGGTAAATAAATCATTACAAAAACGATAAAAGCAATCGCTGTTGCAAATGGAATTTGTTTTTTTAATTCTGCTAATAGTCTATCATCATCTTCCGTGACATCTTCACCAACATTATAGAGAATTCCAAGTGTTGCTACAACAACTTCTTTTGCAGCAAGTCCCGTTTCAAGTGCAACTGAGAGTTTCCAATCAAATCCAAGTGGTGCAAAAAATGGCTCACTTATTTTCCCGATTTGTCCAAGATAGCTATTCTCTAATTGAACAGCTGAATTATCACTTTCTACTTTTGGATAATTAGAAGCAAACCAAATTAAAATAGTTGCTGCAAGGATAAATGTTCCTGCTTTTTTTAAGTATGACCAAGCTTTTTGAGATACTATCATATAAATAAGTTTCATAGTTGGTAACCTATATTTTGGCATCTCCATCACAAATGGTTCATCTTCCCCTTTAAATACAAATACTCTTAATGCTTTTGCCATCACAAGTCCTAAAATTGCTCCTGCTATGTAGATGTAAAATAATACATTCCCAGCTTGTTCTTGACTAAAAAATGCTCCAGCGAACAGTACATATACAGGAAGTTTTGCTCCACAACTCATAAAACCTATAATAAAAAGAGTAATTAATCTATCTTTTTCGTTTTTAAGTGTTCTTGTAGCCATATAGGCAGGTACACTACATCCAAATCCAGTTACAAGAGGGATAAAACTTTTTCCATGCAGACCAAATTTGTGAAAAAAACCATCAAGTAAAAAAGCAACTCTACTCATATAACCAGTTGTTTCAAGAAGTGCAATACCTATATACAAAATAATAATATTGGGTAAAAATAAAACAACAGCACCAACTCCAGCTATAATACCATCAACTATTAAAGAACGCAATCCTTCGTGTGTTATTGTACTTCCCACAGCTTCACCAAGCCATGCAAAGGCTGCATCAATATAATCCATAGGAATAGCACCAAGTTCAAAAGTAAGCTGAAATAGTCCCCACATAAAAAATAAAAATATAGGAACACCCAAATATTTATTTATAAGGATATTATCAATTTTTTTTGTAAATTGTTTTGGAAGTCTTGCATCATCCCTTTTAACTGTTTCTGATTTTATACCATGGGCTATAGAATGAAACTCGGTAGTTTGAATTTCATTGATATCTTCTGTCTCATAGTAGGTATATATTTTTTCGCTTGCTATAAGAAGAATTGGTTGTAATTGTGCAAATATTGGTTTATCATGAATTTTTGCATAAAATTTTTCATTTTCAAATAATACTTTAATAGCCATTTCCCTACTGGTATAATCTTTATATTCAAAGTTTTTTGCTTCAAAAAACTTTGTAAGATGATACAGTTCCTCTTCAATGGCATCACTAAAGTTTATGTTAGATGGAATTCTGGTTTCACTGTCATAATAAGTGTGTACAATATCTAATAGTTCTTCTATGCCTTCTTTTGTATTTGCACTTACTGCAACAGTTGGTATTCCTGTGAGAGCTTCAATTTGTTCTACATCTATATGTATCCCTTCTTTTTGTGCTTCATCATACATATTTAAAGCAATAACCATTTTTTTATTGAGATTTAACAGTTCAAGTGTAAGAAGTAAATTTCTTGTTAAATGGGTTGCATCAATTACATTAATAATTACATCATAGTCTTTATCTAAAAGGTAATTTTTTGCAACTTTTTCTTCTGTTGAAAAACCATTGATAGAATATGTTCCTGGCAAATCTATCATCTCTATTTGATGACAGTGATGTTCAAAACAAATTTGTGTTTTTTCAACTGTAACACCACTAAAATTTCCCACTTTTAACCGTGAGTTAGACATAGCATTTATTAGCGATGATTTTCCAACATTAGGTTGTCCCGCTAAAACTATTTTCATAGGTGTCATTTATTTATCCTTTTGGAGTAACTTCAATAGAATTTGCTTCTTCTACTCTTAGTGCTATTGAAGTATCCTCTACATTTATTTCTATTGTATTTCTAGCAAAACTAATATTCTCTACAAATACTGTTGAACCTTTAAATATTCCAAATGAATAAAACCTTTGTTTTAATTCATCATTACAATCTATTCTGTCAACAACAGCTTCTTGATTTATATTTAAATCAGATAATTTCATATTCTATTCCATAATAAGTTATTTTAGAAATGATAACCATTATCATCTTAAACCTTGATTAAGATTTTAACTATTTATTTCATAATAGAATCCATTTATATTAATTTTGATATTATCTAAAAAAATTAATGATATGGAGTTATAAATGTATGATGTATTAATTGTTGGAGGGGGAGCTGCAGGATATGGATGTGCATTAACTTTAGCCTCTGTTGAAGATAAATTTGATTGGGCACAGAATAAAAAATATCTTATGCTTGATAATGAAGATAGTGATATTACAAAAGCAAGTTTTTTTAATCTAACAGGGGTAGATTTTGGAATAGGGGGAGATTCTCTTATTAAAAAAATGGAAACACAACTTGCAAATTTTAAAAGTTGTACAAAAGTTTGTGATACTGTTACAAAAATAGAAAAAAATGATAATGTTTTTATAGTAACAACGCCTACAACTTCTTATGAAGCCAAAATTGTTGTATTGGCAACTGGAATGCATAAATTTGATATAGAATGTGATTTAGTACAAGTACAAGAACATACTGATGTATTAAAACCAAACAAAGTATGTCTAAAAAATACTAATAATATTATAGAAGAAAATTTGTATGTAGTAGGATTAGCAAGTGGTGCAAAAACAATGTTTGCAATTGCAAATGGCGAAGGTGCAAAAGTTGCTTGTGATATTTTTAAACAATGGACTGGGAAACCAGCTGTTGCTCATGATAATCTAAAAGATAAATTATTCTAAATAAAAAAAGCCACTAAATTTTTAGTGGCTTTTTTAATTGAAGTGAAATAGTATTAAACTATATCACAACCTTTCTCTCCAGCTTCAATATGACCTATCACATATCCATCAGTATTTTCTAAAACAGTATCAACATTTGCAGGATTTACAACAAAAATCATTCCTACACCCATATTAAAAGCTCTGAACATTTCAGCTTCTTCTACATGTTGTCCCATAAGTTCAAAAATTGGTAAAACTTTTACTTTTGATCTTTCAACTTTTGCTCTTAAATTATCAGGAAGAACTCTTGGTAAATTTTCAACAATACCTCCACCTGTAATATGTGCTAAAGCATTGATATTTTCTTTATTTTCTTTAAATTCTTTAACATAAATTCTTGTTGGTTCAAGAAGTGTATCTATAAGTGGTTTTCCATTGAAATCATCTTCAAACTTCATACCTAGTTTTTCTAATAATAGTTTTCTCACTAATGAAAATCCATTTGAATGAACACCAGAACTTGGAAGAGCTATAAGAATATCACCTGCTTGAACACGTGATACTCTATCCATTTCAGATTTTTCTGCAATTCCTACACAAAAACCAGCAAGATCAAAATCACCCTCTTTATACATACCAGGCATCTCTGCTGTTTCCCCACCAATTAATGCACATTGACTTCTTATACAACCTTCAGCTATACCTTTAACAACTTGTGTAGCTTCTTCAACTTCAAGTTTTGCTGTAGCATAATAATCTAAGAAAAATAATGGCTCACCAAAGTTACAAATTAAATCATTTGAACACATAGCAACAAGATCAATACCAACAGTATCAAACTTTCCACTATCAATAGCAAGTTTTAATTTTGTACCAACTCCATCTGTTCCAGCTAAAATAACAGGTTCTTTATATCCTTTTGGTAATTCAAAAGCACCAGCAAATGAACCAATTCCACCAAGTACACCTGGAATCATAGTAGATTTTACATACGGTTTTATGTTTTCTACAAAACTATTTCCTGCATCTATATCAACTCCAGCATCTTTATATGATATTGTTGCCATTATGCTTCTTTCCCATCTTTAGGTAAATCACATTTTTTAGATATGATACAAATTGGACAGAAATCAGCTAATCCAGCAATAAGAGGAATTATTCCTAAATACCACCAAGGATTGCTAAATAATATAGCTATTGCAATAGCTATTAAACCAACTGTAATTCGAAATTTTCTACAAAAATTTCGTATCTTCTCATATACATTCATAATTTTTACCTTTAATATACCCAAGTTATTTGAGTTTAAAATTTTTTTGGTATTATACCTAAAATTAATTTAAAAGGCTTATACAAAATGGCAAACTGCGATAACAAAAACTTTGCTTATGATGAGATGATGGTACATGTGCCTTTATGTTCTCATAAATATATAAATAAAATATTAGTAGTAGGTGAAGTTTCACCTGAGTTTAAAATAGAGTTAGACAAACACAAATGTAAAGATGTTATATTTACTGATAATCTCAATATAGAAGGAACTTTTGATATAATCCTTTATAATAAAGAGGAAAATTTTGATGAAATGTTTATGGCATCAGTTGATAGATGTTTAGAACAAACAAAAGGTATTTTTGTAACAAAAGCTTCTTTTATATATAAAGATTTAGAAGTTTCTAAAAAAGAGTTAGAAACAGTAGGAAAAAATTTCTGGATATGTATGCCATATAGTTTTGGACATAATACTCTAATATTTGCTTCAAAAAAATATCATCCACAAGCAGAGATTGTACTTCATACTTCTGATTTATTAGAAGGGTGTAACTATTATAATACTGAATTACATAATGCTTGTTTTGTTTATCCAACATATATTACTAAAGGGATTACTGGTATTGCCAAAAGATAATCAAGAATTTACCCATGCCGTAGCACTTACAGGTGGAATTGCAACAGGGAAAAGTACTGTTGCATCACTTTTTAAACTACATGGTTTTTTAACAATTGATGCAGATAAAATTGCACATAAACTTTTAGATATCCATTATAAAGATATTGAACAACTTTTTGGAAAAGAATATATAGAAAATCAAAAAGTATTGAGAAAAAAACTTGGAAATTTGATTTTTAATGATGAAGTTCAAAAAGAACGTTTAGAAAATTTTATCCATCCTTTAATTAAAGAAGAGATTATTAAAGAAGCAAAAGTATTTGAATTACAGAAAAAGCCATACCTTATAGATATTCCTCTTTTTTTTGAAAAACAAAACTATGACATAAGAACTTCAATTGTCGTATATGTACCTAAAGAGATACAAATTCAAAGATTAGTGAAACGTGATAATTGTACATACGATGAAGCACAAGTAAAAATCAATAACCAAATGGACATAGAAGAGAAAAAAATATTAGCTACTTATGTAATAGATAATAGCTTAGATTTACCCCACCTACAAAATGAAGTGGAAAGGGTAAAAAAAGAGTTAATAAAAACTACTTTTTAGAAAAAAGCTTTTTGATAAAAACAGGAAATCTTACAATAAAATATAATATAAATGTAAAAACAAATGGATGAATAATACCTGGTACTCCAAAAGCTCCACCATGTGGCATATTCATTAGATGATCAATTGGATGATCAAGCCATTGTTTAAAATGCATACCAATAGCTAAAAATAAAAACAATCCTATAAAAATAATAATCTCTTTTTTCATATAAACTCACTTAAAATTAATTTTGGAATTGTAATATAATATAAATAAAAAAGCCCTAAACCTTGAAGTTTAGGGCTTTAAATCTAACTAAAATTTAGTTGATAATATTATGCTTTACCAGATAACATACCGTATTGAGTCATTGGTTTAAGTAAGTAAACTTTTAATAACCACCAGATGTATCTTTCTTGAGTTGGATCTAAGAATGATAATAATGCTGCATTTTTACCACTTCCAAGTTTTTTAGATTCCCAGTTAAACTCAGCTAACATAACAGTACCGATGCTTGTAATAAGTGGACAAACTGTGTATCCATCGTACTTAGCATTAGAAGCAGGTATTTCACCTTTTTCCATCATAGAGATTACATTGTTAACTAAAACTTTGTATTGTTTTCTAGCAGATCCACCAGTTTTTCCCATTGGAACAGCAGCAATATCACCTAATGCAAATACATTTTTGTATTTAACGTGTTGTAGTGTTTCTTTATTTACTGGAATCCAACCTTTTCCTGAACCAACAGAAGAATTACCGATTTCATCTGGAGCTTTCATTGGAGGTGTAATATGTAAGAAATCAAATGGTACTTCAACATTTTCATGAGTTGTAATCATTTCGTACTCACCTAAATCTTTATCAAAAGCACCTTGTTTTTTAGTGTGATGATCAAAAATTGCTGTTCCATTTTTAACTTCGATTAAGTTATGGTTATAGCTCCATTTCATACCTCTAGCTTCGTATTGTTTTACGATTGCATCATGGTAATCTTTAATACCGAACATTGAACCACCATTTGGATAGAAATGTAAATCAGCATTTGCTCTAGCACCAGCTTCCTCAAGTCTTGCATTTGTTAGGTACATAATCTTTTTAGGAGCACCACCACATTTGATTGGTGTATTTGGATGTGTATAAACACCTTTTACTTTTTTACCTGATTTTGCATCTGCAACAAATTTTTGCATATGTTTCCATGTTGCTTCTGCACCATCTGCTGTATAGATTGATGAAGCACCAACAGAATCAAGAATTTTAACTAATTGTGAGTTGTCTCCATTTGCATAAGCTTCACCAGCTTCTTCTAAACCTTTAATTGCACCATAGTTAAGTTTAACACCAGCTGCAACAATTAAGAAATCATAAGTAATTTTAGTACCTTTATCAGTTACTACTGTATTGTTATCAGCATCAACTTCAGTTACTTTTTCTTTTACTATTTTTGTACCTGCAGGAACAAAATCATCTCTTTTATAAACTATTTCACTTTTATCCCAAAGACCAGCACCTACTAGTGTTTGACCTGGTTGGTAACTTGTAGAAACTTCATTTGGTTCAATAACAGTGATATCTGGATTTGATAAACTATTTGTAAGTCTTGCAGCAGTTGACATACCTGATAAACCACCACCAATAATTACAATTTTACCTTTTGCATCACTTGCTTGAGCAACTGTAGCAGCTTCAGCTTCTGTACCCATCATAAGTGCAGATAAACTACCAACTCCCATCATTTTCATCGCATCTCTTCTAGAGATACCTTGCTCTTTTAATATAGCGTCTAATTGCTCTAAGTCTTTTTGAACATTTCTATTCTCAATCATCATAGTTTCCTTTTTGTAAAATTAAATTTATGAGAAAGATTAACACAAAGAAAATAATACATAACTTAAATTGACTGGGGTTCAAATAATTTTATTTATTAGTTTAACTTATGTTTTGTTTTATAATTATAACTTTTTGTTTTAAGTAGAATATATTTGGCTTGACTGAAAGTATAGTGTTTAAAGGAGAAAAAAGAATAATTTGTAATTTTAAATAAGAATATTATAAATTAAAACTTTAAATAATCAATTATAAATAGTACATAAGATATGTACTATTTAATTGTATAAATTATAAAAAAATAAATATTTATTTTAATTATATTGTAGCTGGATCTGTAATATATCCACTTATTGCACTAGCTGCTGCAACGGCACTATTAGAAAGATATACTTTTGAGGTTCTACTTCCCATTCTTCCAACAAAGTTTCTATTTGTTGTAGAGATACATACTTCACCATCTCCTAAAATACCCATATATCCACCAAGACAGGCACCACAAGTTGGATTAGAAACAACTGCTCCTGCATCCACTAAAATATCTATATATCCTAGTTTTGTAGCTTCTCTTAATATCTTTTGTGTACCTGGTGTTACTATCATTCTAACATGTGATGCAAGCTTTTTACCATTTAAAATTTCACTTGCAACTTTTAAGTCACTTAATCTTCCATTTGTACAGCTTCCTATAAATACTTGATCAACTCTAATGTTATCTACAACAGCTTGTGAAATACTATGTCCATTTTCTGGTAAGAAAGGATATGCAATCACTGGTTCTAAGTTAGCAACATCTATTTCTAAAACTTGACAATAGTTAGCATCTTCATCGCTATAATGTATTTTTGGTTCTGCTCTTAAACTTCCATTTGCTTCAATTCTGCCATCTAAAAATTCTTTTGTAATCTCATCATAAGCTACTATTCCAGATTTTGCACCAGCTTCAATAGCCATATTACATAAAGCAAATCTATCATCCATAGTTAAGTATTGGATTGTATCACCTGTAAATTCTAATGTTTTATATAATGCACCATCAACACCAATCATTCTAATAATTTCTAAGATCAAATCTTTTCCTGTTACAAAGTCTCTTGGCTTTCCACTAAACACTACTTTAATAGACTCAGGAACTTTAAACCAGTTTCCACCTGTAACCATAGCAAATGCTAAATCTGTACTACCCATTCCTGTACTAAATGCACCAAGAGCACCGTGTGTACATGTGTGACTATCTGCACCAATGATAACATCACCAGGGATCACAAGTCCTTTTTCTGGTAAAAGTGCGTGTTCTATACCCATATCTTTTTCATCAAAAAAGTTTTTTAAGTTGTGTTTTGCTGCAAAATCTCTACTGATTTTTGCTTGATTTGCAGAAGCTATATCTTTTGCAGGGATAAAATGGTCAAGTACTATAGAAAATCCATCTGGATTTGCTAACTTTTGTGCACCACTCTCTTCAAATGCTTTTATAGATATAGGGGTAGTTATATCATTTCCTATAACCATATCAATAGGACTTCTTACGATTTCACCCGCAAATACATCATGTCCTACATGTTCACTAAATATTTTTTCTGTTATTGTTTGACCCATATTTAAATCTCTTTATATTCTAAATTTTTGCCATTATATCTAATCCCAAATTAAACTCTAAATAAATTAAGTAATTAGAAGATATAATAATACTTATGAGTAAAGAGAATATTATACTAATTGGTTTTATGGGTGTTGGTAAAGGAACTATTGCTAGAGCATTAGTTGCGCAAAGTGATTATTTTGCAGTTGATACTGATGATTTAATTGAGAGCTTGGAAAATACAAAGATAAAGAAAATATTTGCTAAGCAAGGCGAACCATATTTTAGGAGCTTAGAAAAAAAATGTGCATTATGGTGTGAACAAAATCTTACAGGTACTATTATCTCAACAGGTGGTGGATTTTATCGACAAGAAAATATTCATAAAATCGGTAAGGTAATATATTTAAAAGCAAGTTTCGAAAGTATAATTCAAAGACTTAAAAAAGCACCAAATTCAAAATCAAAATTCAAAAAAAGACCTTTGTTAGAAGACTTAGATAAAGCAAAAGAGATTTATAAACAAAGAGTGAAAGAGTATGAAGCAGTTGCAGATATTATCATAGATGTAAATGATTTTGATGAGCAAAAAGCAGTGCAAAATATTTTAAAAGCAATTTAGAAAAGAAGAGAAAAATGAAAATAATAAATACAAAAGATAGTAATTTTAAAGCAGAGTTTGAAGAGATTTTAGGTCGAGCTAAAGTTGATATCAAGAAAGTAAGTTCTATTGTAAATGGTATAATCGATGATATAGTTCAAAATGGAAATAGTGCAGTTAAAGAACATATTGCAAAATTTGACAATTGGACACCAAAAAATGATGAAGAGCTTTTTGTAGATGTAAAAGATATGGAAAAAGCATATAATAATTTAAGTGATGATTTGAGAAAATCACTTCATTTAGCGTACGATAGAATAAAAGTATACCATGAAAAACAACTTCCAAAATCTTGGTTAGATTTTGAAGACAATGGAACTATACTTGGGCAAAAAGTAACACCAGTAGATAGAGCAGGGCTTTATATTCCAGGTGGAAAAGCTGCATATCCTAGTTCGCTTTTGATGAATGCAATTCCTGCAATTGTGGCTGGAGTTGAAGAGATAGTTGTATGTACACCAACTCCTGATAATGAACCAAATGAATTACTTCTTGCAGCGTGTCATTTATGTGGGATAAAAACAGTTTGTAAAGTTGGTGGTGCTAGTGCTGTTGCTGCTATGGCATATGGAACAGAGTCACTAAAAAAAGTGGATGTTGTTACTGGACCTGGAAATATTTTTGTGGCAACTGCTAAAAAACTTGTATTTGGTGAAGTAAATATTGATATGATTGCTGGACCATCTGAGATAGGAATATTAGCAGATAGTAGTGCAAAACCAAACTATTTAGCTATAGATTTACTTTCTCAAGCAGAGCATGATGAGATGGCTAGTTCTATTATGATTACAACTGATGAAAGTGTGGCACAAGCAACAAGTGTAGAAGTTGATAACTATTTAAAAGTTTTAAGTAGAAGTGAAATAGCTAAAAAATCTATAGATGAGAGAGGTTGTATTATAATTACTGATACTATGGAATATGCTATTGAGTTGATGAATGAGATTGCCCCAGAGCATTTAGAGGTTATGACACAAAATCCATTTGAATTACTTCCAAGTATTAAACATGCAGGAGCTATTTTCTTAGGTGAAAATACACCTGAGCCTATTGGCGATTATATAGCTGGACCAAACCATACACTTCCAACAGGTGGAACAGCAAAATTTTATAGCCCATTAAATGTAGAAAACTTTATGAAAAAAAGTTCTATCATAAGCTTTAGTAAAAAAGCTATCAATGAAGTTGGAAAAGAGTGTGCACTTTTAGCAGATACAGAAAGTTTAACTGCACACGCACAAAGTGTTAGAGTAAGATTAGATAAATAAAAGGAAAATATGATGAGTAAATATGATGCATTATTTGAAGATGAAGAAAACATTTTTGGTGGAACTCCAAAATCAAAATTTTGGGATATAGCAAATCAAGCTAGTGATGATTTAGTAAAAGATCAATTTGATCAATTTGTACAAAAATTCACAATTATGGAAAACTTTTTAGTTGAGCATTATGGGGAAGAAAAGTTGGAACATATGTTAAAACAATATGCTTTGGAAAATTCAATACAATTGGAAGAAGATAAAAAAAGTACTTATGTATCTTGGACCGGTGAAATAGTTTGTAGGTTAGATAGTTAGTTTAAAATATGGAAGCGTTATTAAGAGTTAAAGAACAGATACAAACATTTGTTGAAGAGATTGGGGATGCAAAAAGTTTAGAGTTACTTGATTTATTATCTGAAGGTAAAATGTTACGAAGTAAGTTAATATTGAAAATTGCGGGAGTAACTGAAGAAAGTATTAAACTTTGTGCTATAGTAGAGATGATACAATCAGCATCACTTCTTCACGATGATGTAATAGATGAGGCAGATACAAGAAGAGGTAAGCCTTCTATAAATGCACTCTTTGATAGTAAAACTTCTATAATGTTTGGGGATATTCTTTACTCAAAAGCTTTTACACAATTAACTACTATGGACAAAAAAGTTGCATTTACTATCTCAAATGCTGTAACACTTTTAAGTGTGGGTGAGATGATGGATGTAGATTTAACAAACTCTTTTAATACCTCTTATGATAAATATTTTGATATGATTTATAAAAAAACAGCTTCTTTAATAGAAGCTAGTGCAAAAGCAGCAGCACTTTTAAGTGGAAAAGATGAAAATGCATTTGCTCTTTATGGGAAAAACCTTGGATTAGCTTTTCAGATGATAGATGATATTTTAGATATTACACAAGATAGTGTAACATTGGGGAAACCTGCAATGTTAGATTTTGTAGAGGGAAAAGTAACAATTCCTTATCTTTTATTGCATGAAAGAATAGAAGATAAAAACTATTTAAAATCATTGTATAAAAAAGAGTTAAATGAAGAAGAAATAGCTTGGATAAAAAAGAACATGCAACACACAAATGCTTTAGCAGATAGTGTAAAAGAAGCTCAAAAATTAGGACTAGAAGCAATTGAAGCTATCAAAGATTATAATAACACTGATTTAGAAAATATTATGGGCGATATGATAAATAGAAGTTTTTAAAGCTTGAATAAAATTTAAGGAGAAGTTGTGAAAGTTTTCATACTTTTATTTTTTGTAATTACTTTGAGCTTTTCACAAGTTCTTTTTCTCCCCTTACCTCAAAAAATATCTTACAATAGTACAAAAGTAAGTTTAGGAAAAACTCTTTTTTTTGATCCTATATTATCAAGAGATAGAGATATCTCTTGTCACTCTTGTCATTTTCATTATGGTGCAGATACTAAACAATTTAGTTTAGGAACAGAGAATAGAAGAGGGTTTATAAATACACCATCAGTTTTTAACTTACCATATAAAATAGGTTATTTTTGGAATGGAAGAAGTGAAACTTTGCAGGCACAAATGACAGATGGTCCATTTTTTAATAAACATGAAATGGCAAGTAGTAAAGAAGATATAGAAAAGAGATTACAAAATAGTCCAAAATATCTAACTCTTTTTGAAGAAGTTTATCATCAAAAACCAAGTTTTGAATTAGTTATTGATGCTATTGTGGAGTTTCAAAATACACTTATTTCTAAAAATTCAAAATTTGACAAATATCTTCGGCATGAAGTGGAACTATCTTCTGAAGAACAAAAAGGATTGGAACTTTTTGTTTCTTATGGTTGTGCCTCTTGCCATAATGGAATTAATCTTGGAGGTAACTCTTATCAAAAATTTGGAACGGTTATTGATCTTAATGATAGTGTAACTCAATGGGAAGATAGATATAAAGTTACAGGACAGATTGAAGATAAAAATGTTTTTATTGTTCCTAGTTTACGAAATGTGGAAAAAACTGCACCATATTTTCATAGCGGACATATCAAAACACTTAAAGAAGCAATCATGTTAATGGGCTATTATAATATTGGAGTTGTTTTAACAAATGATGAGATTCACTATATTGAAAAGTTTTTGCAAACTGTTACTGGTGATTTACCTGAGACACTCTAATATAGAAGGTATATAAATGAAAATAGATTTTAGACTTACAGCCATTACAATACTTCTTGTTGGAGTTCTATATCTTGCTGTTGATTTTAATTCACAAATCAATAAGTTTCATCAAAATTATTTACAAACAATCAAAAAACTGTATATTTTAGATAATAGTTGGAAAACACATTTAGATATTTTAAAAGAATCTTTAATTGCAGGAAAATTTAATAATGACATTTTAGTCAAACATAATAAAAAAAATGAAGATTTCAATAAAATGTTACTAGAAGATGAAATAATAAAAAAAAATTACCCAAGAGTATATAAAAATTTAAAAAAATATTCAGAACATAGAATTGAATTAAAAAACTTAACAAATCAGTTTATAATGATTAATGCAAAAATTAAAAACTCGATGTCTATTTTAAATAAAAAGTTAACGAGTTTAGAAAGTGATAATAAACTTTATTTTGATAATTATGTAAAAATTGTAACTGAGTTGAATGATATGAAAAACAGTTTTAATCAAGAGTATCTTTTTTCAAAAGACTTATTAGAGTTTTTTCAAAATAATCAAGAAAAAAACAGTGTTTATAAATTACAATATATTCATATTAAGTTATTACATAATGAGATTCCAAAATTACATAAAATATTTTCCAAAATAACAAATCATATTTTACCAACTATTATTGAAGAAAGCTTTCAAATATTAGAGGAAGAATCTCAAAAAAAACAAAGTGGAATGACAAAGAAGTTTTATATTATGATGATTGCTTATATCGTATTCTTTGTGATTATTTTAATACTTGTTAGAGACTTAAAAAAACATATAGAACAACTGAGATTTAAAGATAAAGTGCTTTATGAACAAGCAAAAATGGCTTCTATGGGTGAAATGATAGATGCTATTGCACATCAATGGAAACAACCAATTAGTTTAATTCAATTAAATACAGATTTTCTTACTTATGAACTTGTTGATGATAAGTTATCAAAAAAAGTTTTAGAAGAGTATCAACAAAAAGTTTATATTCAAATCGAACATATGACAAACACTTTAAATGAATTTAGAACATTTTTGAGACCAAATAAAGAGAAACATGAGTTTTTTCTAGAAGAGAGTATTAATAGTGTATTATTACTTATAAAAGATGAATTGATAAAACATACTATAAAAGTTGAAGTCAATGTGAAACAAGAGTTAATTTATAATGGTGTTGAAAATGAATTTAAACATGTAATTTTAAATATCTTAAATAATGCTAAAGATGCTTTTGTTGAAAATAAAATCAAAGAAAGAAAAATCATTATTACTTTGGATAAAGTTGGTCAAAAAAATTGTATCACTATATTAGATAATGCTGGTGGAATACCTGAAAATGTTATAGAACATATTTTTGAAGCGAACTTTACCACAAAACCAGAAGGTGTAGGAACAGGAATAGGACTTTATATGTCAAAACAAATTATTGATAAATCAGCAGGTGACATAAATGTTTCAAATCAAAATGGTGGTGCTTGCTTTACAATTGTTCTCTAAATGATTTAAATATTTGCTATAAGTAAGTTTATAGTAAAATACACACTTCAAATAATACTAGGAATAACAAATAATGAAATTTTCAAACTGTTTTATACCAACAACAAAAGAAACACCAAATGATGCAACACTTCCATCTCACCAGTTTTTAATAAGAGCTGGATTTATCAATCAACAAGGAAGTGGACTTTATAACTATATGCCTTTAGGAAAAATTGTTCTTGATAAGATAAGAGCGGTTGTAAAAGAGGAGTTAGATAATGCGGGTTGTAGTGAAGTACAATTAGGTTTTGTTACCCCTTATGAACTTTGGCAAAGAAGTGGTAGAGCCTCTAAGATGGGGTTAGAGATGTTACGAATCAAAGATAGAAAAAATAATGATTTTGTATTAAGCCCTACAAATGAAGAAGCGATGGTAGAGTTAGTAAAAAATAGAGTAACTAGCTATAAAGATTTACCACTAAACTTATATCAAATCAATACAAAATTTAGAGATGAAGCACGACCTCGATTTGGACTTATGAGAGGAAGAGAGTTTCTTATGAAAGATGGATATTCTTTTCATGAATCTGTTGAAGATATGCAAAGAGAATTTGCACTTATGGAAGAAACTTATAAAAAAATCTTCACAAGACTTGGTCTTGATTTTAGAGTAGTTGAAGCAGATAGTGGAGCTATTGGTGGAACTGGAAGTAAAGAATTTCATGTCATAGCAGACAGTGGAGAAGATACAATAGTTGTATGTGATAACTGTGAATATGGTGCAAATATTGAAGCTGCAGTAAGAGAACCTAGAACTATAGATACTGTAAAGCTTGATAGAAGTGGAAAAGTAGAAACACCAAATCTTACAACTATTGATGAGGTGAGTTCATTTTTAAAAATCAAACCATCTCAAACAATCAAAGCAGTTATCAAAAAAGCTATTTATGAAGAAGAATCTAAAGTTGTAGTATTTTTTGTAAGAGGTGACGATGAACTTGAAGAGACAAAAGCTTGTAATAGTGTAAATGCTTTAGAATTAGATGATGCAACAATAGAAGATATAGAAGCTGCTGGATTATGTGCAGGGTATGTTGGACTTGTAGATTTACCTGCAAATATTCTTTATAAAATTGATAAAGAACTAAAAGATTCTCATGATATGGTATGTGGAGCAAATGAGGTAAATTATCATTTATGTGGAGTTGATGTTTGTTGTAAAGAGGAAGATATTTATGCTGATTTATGTGCAGTTCAAGAGGGAAATGTTTGTAAATGCTGTGGTGGAACATTAGGATATACAAAAGGGATTGAAGCTGGGCATATTTTTCAGTTAGGTACAGTTTATAGTGAACCTTTAGGGGCAAACTTTTTAGATGCAAATGGAAAATCACAACCATTTATTATGGGAACATATGGGATAGGTGTAAGTAGACTAATTGCAGCAGTAGTTGAGCAAAGTCATGATGAAAAAGGGTGTATTTGGACAAAAGAAACAGCTCCTTATTTTGTAGATGTAATTGTATCAAATGGAAAAAAAGAAGTTGAATTTGATATGGCAGAACAAATCTATCAAAAACTTACAAGAACTTATAAAATAGATACTATTTTTGATGATAGAAAAGGAAAAAAAGATACTTATGGTTCTAAAATGGCTGATTTTGAACTTATTGGTTTCCCTTATTCTGTTGTTGTTGGTAAAAAACTTGAAGATGGTTTAGTTGAAATTATTTCACGAAAAACAGAAGAAAAGAGAGAAATCTCTGTTGATGGAATAAATGGAAATGGTCTTACTTATTTATGTGAAATAATTGAAGCATTGAAAAATGAAGATTATAGTATCAAAGATGCTATACATTATGTAGATAATAAAAAATAAACTAAGTGAAAATATGAATGTTGAATTTTTAAATTCAATAAAAAAACAGAATACTACAAAAGAGGGGATGGAGTTTTTATATGAAACTCTCTCCTTAAAAGAACAAAAATGTTGGGATGAAATCAAAGAAACCAAACTCACAAACTGGGGAGCACTTTTTTCTTTCAAAGCACAACAAACTCCAAAACAAATAGTCATCAATGAAGTTGATACAAATAACTCGTATACCTATGAAGAACTTGAAATAGCTTCCAATAAAATCAAAAATTTTTTACTTAATACAACACAAGAATATCAAATTGGGGTGAATTATCATAATAGTTTTTATTTTTTAGCAACAGTTATAGGTATTAATAAAGCTGGAAAATTAGCAATACTTTTTAATAATAGAGAACCAGATAATAGACTTGAAGAGCTAGCAAAGTACAGCGATACAAAAATAGTATTTGGAAATCCCATAAATAGTTTGGAAAATTATAATATTCAAAAGATACTTCAAAAGAAACTACAACCTTTAATTTATGACTTTTCTCTTTCAACTTCTCTTGATGACCCAGCTTTTGTTATCTTCACAAGTGGAACAAGTGGACCTAGTAAGGGTGCATTATTTTCTCATAGACGTGCTATTGGGGCAGGAGTTGCTTGGAGTTTACGAACAGGGATGACAAGTGATGACAACTGCTATATTCCACTACCACTCTATCATGGAAATGCACTTGCGGTTGCGTTTAGTAGTGTTATATACGCAAATGCAACAGCAACTATACGGATAAAGTTTTCAACTACACATTTTTTTGAAGATATTAATAGTTATAGATGTAACTATATGGTTTATATTGGAGAGCTTTGGCGATATATTTTAAATAAATATGATACCAATCCAAATAAATATTTACAAGTGATATTTGGAAATGGTCTAACAAAAAGTTTGTGGGATAAAGTTGTAGAACAATTTGATATATCTCATGTGGTGGAACATTTTGGTTCAACAGAGATGCCAGCAGGGGCTTTAACAAATTGGTATGATGTTCACGGCTTTTGTGGATATTTACCTGCCGATGACCCAAGACTCAATGAGATGGTGCTTGTAGATGAAAATTACAAAGTAGTTTCTTATGGAGAAAATGGTCAGGCACTTTTTAAAGTACCAAGTGGAATTTATAAAGGCTATCTTGATAGTAGTTTAGATGAAACAAAGCTGTATCGAAATCTTTTTGAAACTGGTGATGTATGGTGGAAAAGTGGCGATCTGTTAAGTTCTACAGAAGATGGTTTTTATACATTTATAGAAAGATTAGGGGATACCTATAGATTTAAAGGTGAGAATATAGCTTGTGTTGATGTAGAAGAGAGCATTTATACGTGTGGAGAGTTTGATGAGGTTGCAGTATATGGAATCAGTTTACCTAATCTTGATGGTAAAATAGGAATGGCTTCACTTGTAACTAAAGAGCAACTCAATCTCGATATATTTTTAAATAAATTACAAGAGAAGTTACCATCGTATGCTTTACCTTATATTGTAAAATTGGCAAAAGAGAAACATACTACTACATCAACATTAAAAATACAAAAAACGGCGTTGGCAAAAGAGGGAATTGAAAACTATAAAAAAGCTAAACATTTTGTGTTAATTGATGGTCAATATCTTGAGTTGGATCAAATATTGTATAATAAAATAAAAAATAGTGAAATAGTATTAGGAAAATAAAATTTGCGAATTGTAGCTACAAGACTTCATACAACAAATGAAAATGTTCTTATAGATCCATCTTTGATTTATAAGTGGTGTACACATGTATTAAATTATTGTGACAAACTTATTGTAGTTGTTGATACAAAATACCTCAATGCAATACAAAATGCTAAAGAAGAGTTTAAAGAGAGAATAGAAATATTTCATATAGAACCTTGGATAAGTTTTACACAACCTTTAAATTTACTTGTAGAAAAAGCACTTTCAATAGGTGCAAAAGAGTTGCTTTTTCAAAGTATCGAGGTAGAAATTTCCTTGGAAGATATGCAAAGATTAGAGAGTTATCTAGATGAAAATACTTTAGTCGTTGGTGCAAAACTTCATGATAGACATGGGGCTAAAAATGAAACTTGCATCATAAACGGTTGGAATAGTCCTTGGAATACATTGGCACTTTGGAATCTAGAAAAACTTTCTTTAACAGGTTTTTTAAGTATTTCAAGTGGAAATTTAGAGGATATTCCAGGGGGAATTGAAGAGGTTGTTACAATCTCACTTTTACAACAACTCAAACCAAACACTATGAATGCAAAAGTGATAAACTTATCTAGTGTAGTTTGGAATACAACTTGGGAATCAAATAAAAGAGAAGAGTATCATGAAGAAAAGATGAACTCCAAAAATGCCCGTTCAAAAATACAACTTGAAAAACTTGGCGTACAAGCCGGTCAAGTTATGATGATAGATTTATAGTGTGTATTTTATTTGTTAAATTCTTCAATTAGTTTTGGCATTTGTACGCCAATCTCTGAAAATGGATATTGAAAACTTTCTATAACTAAAAGATATAACGGATGGTGGGAATATTTTTTGTGCCATTTTTCCTCTTTATTTTCATAAAGATTGAAAAATTCAAATCGTAATTTATATGCTTCTTGTAAATCTTTTTCTAGTTGTTTCATAATATACTTTTATATAATTTATTTTTGGTATTATATGAAAAAGTAGCTATAGAAGTGGTAATAAAATTAATAATTGGGGTAAATTTAAAATGATAGATGTATGTGTGGTTGGTATTGGTGAATATGTTACAGGATTGAGTGGAGATAAAAAGGCTAATTCTGATAAAAGTTTAGGTGTTATTGCTTTAAGTTTATTTGACCTAAAAGAGCAAGGACTTATAAAAAATATCAAACTAGCTGGTAGAGATGGTGATAAGTTTACTATTATTAAAGAACATTTTGATACTAATATGAAAGCTTTTTATCCTACATTAAACACTTCATTTGAAGGTTTTCCACAAAAAAATACCAAAAGTGATACAGCTTATAAAAATGCAATAGATAGTTTAAAAAAAGGCTCGGCAGTGCTTATCTTTACCCCAGATGATACACACTTTGAGATAGCACAATACGCACTAAAATCTGGGATGCATACACTTGTAGCAAAACCCTTAGTAAAAACAACAAAAGAGCATAAAAAACTTCAAAAACTAGCTACAAAAAACAATCTTCTTTTGATGTTAGAGGTGCATAAAAGATTTGATCCAATCTATGCAGATGCGAGAGACAATATCAGAACATTTGGTGACTTTTCCTATTTTAATAGCTATATGTCACAACCAAAATCACAACTTGACACTTTTGCTTCGTGGGCTGGGATAAGTAGTGATATAAGCTACTATCTTAACTCTCATCATATTGATTTTTTATGTTGGACACTAGAAGATATAGCTAAACCAATCTCAGTATACGCAACAGCTTCAACGGGTGTTGCAAATAAAAAACTCAAACGAGATGTAGAAGATACTATAACATTAACAGTACAATGGGAAAATATAAAAGATGGAAGTTTAGGAACAAGTATCCACACAGCTTCGTGGATAGCACCACCAGCAGATGTACACTCTCAACAAAGATTTTTCTATATGGGTGAAAAAGGGGAGATAAATATAGACCAAGCTCATAGAGGATATACCCAAAGTACAGACACCAATGGTTTTAAAAGTTCCAATCCACTTTTTATGAAATATACTCCAAAAGATGGGAAGTTTGTAGGGCAAGATGGGTATGGATATAAAAGTATCGCTACATTTATAAAAAGTGCAAAAGAGCTTCAAAAAGATACAAAGAGATTAAAAGAATATAATAAAACTTTACCAACTATTCAAAATACATTAAATGTGACAAAAATACTTGAAGCTGGGAGAAAGAGTTTGGATAAGAAAAAAGTTATTGAGTTGTAGAATGTAATGCCTAAGTTGAGAAACAAGTGGATTTAACGACTTGAAATTCTTGTTTTTATATTTTATTTAATCGACACTTAAAAGCTCAAAAAACCGCAGTATCCATAATGTTTTGTTAGTTTTTAGTTGTTTAATTGTTCTTCTTGCTTTGTTAAGAATAATATATTTGTTGCTGTTAAATGTAACATATAGCTTGTCATTTCATTAGTAACACTTCTTTGCTCAACACCTTGTCCATGTCCCGAATTACGATTTCTTATTGTTGGTACACCACTTGTAAATAATGATTGTAATGATGTAAATTGTGATTTTAAATAGTCTGGAATTAAATTATTATTAAAACAAATAGTTATTAATTTATTTGCATTATCATTTTGACTATATTCCCAATTATTTTTACTACAAATTGCTTTTAAAACACTTTCAAAAGATTTTAAACATTCATTTAAGCATTCTTGATTTCTATTATTTCTATAATGTTCATGTGCTTTTAAAAATTCTTCATTTGCACCGGCATAGATTTGATTTTTTAAAATATTTAGAGTTGGTTTTACTACATCCGCATGAATAATTTGAGAATCAATTCTTATAAGTTCACTTGATTCAAATTGATAACCAATTCCATGCTCCTTAAATCTTTCATTTAGTTCATTTATTGCTTCATCGGGAGTTGTTTTTATTTCATAAGTATCTCTTTGGTATTGATTACCTCTAACAATTTTATCAATTACTTTAAAACTCAATTCAATTATATCTAGTGCTTTTTCATAATCTTGAACTGATAAAAAATAATTATAAATTCTATTGAAATCATTATCTTCATATTCTTTTAGTGTAAATACTCCATATTCTTTACAAAGAATTCGATGTATCTCATGAAATGCAGTTGATGAATGTTGAGTTCCATAATTAGGATCTCTTCCAAATGTATCTCTTATAATATGTACAACTTGAACACGAAAGTTATTATTTATATCTTCATACTGATAAACATCTGGAACATCACCACGAAGTCTTTTTTGTCTTTTTGAAAATAAATCAAATATACCCATCTATTTTACCTTTCATATTTTAAGCTAACTATCTATTAGTATAACATACTATATAAAATACCCTTAAATAAGAAAATAAATATACATTATGTTATGTTTTATATTTATTTAAGATTGGAGATTATTATGGCTAAAAAGTTATTTGAAATCATGAGAGATAAAATTAGAGTAAAACATTACAGCATTAGTAAATAACGAACTTATTTTAATAATTAATGAATCTCAAAAAAACAAATACTTAGCTACACTACTCTTTATGACCAATAAAGTTTTCTATCATATTTAGTTTTGTAATACTGTTTTTTACTACAAAGTTATTTGTTTCAAAATTTTCTATAAAATAAGCATTATTTTCTACACCATATATTTTTAGTAAGTCATTAAAAAGCTTCCCTTTTGTATCAAAGATAAAAATATCTTCTTTATTTAAAGAAAACCAGATTAAGCCTACTTCATATTTGTCATCCACAAGGTATTTTGTGAATTTAGCAAAATCATCATCAAAACTTTTTATAAATTCAAAATTTGATGAGGGAAACTCTTGTTTGATAAAAATATCAAAACAACTTCCAGCACTTCCCTTCCAATCGTGTTTGGTCTAGTTGAATTACCTCTATATAGAGTTCTCCAAGGTTTGAATTATTTGCATCTATGACAGTACTTTTGAAGATATTTGGATCGTGTGGTGTTTTGATATTCATTGTGTCAAATTCTAGTGTGAAGTATTGTTCATGGGAACTATCTAGGAGTATTTGTATGGAGTTTGTCTCTTTATTTAAAACAAATCTATCTCGTGTAGCCTGTTTTAGTTTATTGAACATATTATTTAAAAATCCCATCATTTTCCTTTTTAAAATTCATTTCCCTCTATAGTTCTATAATCTAAAGCGATAACCTCTAAGTTTTCAACACCATAAGTTATATCTATAGGTCTACAACACACTTCACAATCATCAATGATATTGTAAATACCTTCAACTCCTGTATCTAAAAGTATAGAGATATGTTCTCTACAGTAAGGACATACGATAAATCTCTCTTCCATAAGGTTTCCTTTAATTATATTGTACAAATTGTATCACAGCTCAATCTAGTGTTAAGTTTTACATAAGATTAACAAAGAAGTTACGCGTGACTTAAAGATACATAGCCATTGGGTTAAGGCATATTAAGTGTCTAAACAAATAAAAAGAACTTAACTGATAAAGCTATTTCCTTTAATCTTATGTAAAACTTAACACTAGATTGAGCTTATTGTATCGTAAGTAAATAAAAGGATAAGTTATAATTAAGCCCATAAGATATACAATTGCAAAATAAATATGCAACTAAGTTGCACTAATAAAAAAGAAAAGTTATCATATGCCTATAATAGAGATAAAAAACCTCACTTTTGCCTACAATAAACAAATCATTTTAGAAGATATAAATCTTAGTGTCCAAAAAAATGATTTCTTAGCAATCATAGGACCAAATGGTGGGGGAAAATCTACCTTACTGAAACTTATTTTAGGGATAGAAAACTATAAAAATGGAACCATAAAAATACTCGATCAAGAACCCTCTAAAAATCTTTCAAAAGTGGGGTATGTACCACAAAATACAAATATCAACATTGATTTTCCTATTAAAGTTATCGAAGTAGTTATGATGGGGCATGTAGGACACAAACGACCGCTTTTAGGGTATAAAAAAGAAGAAATAGCTTGTGCTATGGGTGCATTGGCACAAGTTGGGATGGAAAAGTTTGCTCAAAGTAAAATAGGCTCACTTTCTGGTGGTCAGAGACAAAGGGTTATGATAGCACGTGCTTTATGTGCCCATCCTGAGATACTTATTCTTGATGAACCAACAGCAAGTATAGATGTTGCTGGACAAAAGCAGATATATGAATTATTGAAGATTTTAAATAAAACTATCACTATTATAGTTGTAAGTCATGATATTTCGGTAATTCTTGGATATGCATCAAAAGTAGCCCATATCAATAAAAATATATCATACCATGATATAAGTGACACAAAGAGAAATTTTGATAGTAGTGATGAGCATTTTTGTGAGGTGGAGTTGTTACAAATGTTAAGTGCTGGAACTGTTCAGACTACAAAAAAGAGTTGTTCATGTTAGATATGTTGCAATATGAGTTTATACAAAATGCTATCATCGCTGGTATTTTAGTAAGTTTTGCCTCTGGTATCATAGGTTCACTAATAGTTGTAAATCGGATGGTTTTTTTAGCAGGAGGAATTGCGCATACCTCTTATGGTGGGATTGGGTTAGCTGTTTATTTTGGTTTTCCTATATTTTTAGGAGCTTCTATATTTGCTTGCGGTGCCGCACTTTTGATGGCATTTATTACACTAAAAAATAGGACACGAATAGATACTTTCATAGGTCTTATTTGGGCAATAGGGATGGCAATAGGGATAATTTTAATAGATTTAACTCCTGGATACAATGTAGATTTGATGAGTTATTTATTTGGTTCAATATTAGCAGTAAGTGATGAAGATTTATATTATATGGGTGGGTTACTTGTTGTTATTAGTGTTATGATGAGTGTCTGGTATAGAGATATTTTAGCAGTTTCTTATGATAGCGAGTATGCAAACTTGCGAGGGATTAATGTTCCATTTTTTTATACACTTATTTTAGTTTTATCTGCATTAACAGTAGTCGTTGCTATAAAAATAGTGGGACTTATTCTTGTAATTGCACTTTTGACTATTCCTATTTATATAGCTGAAAAGCTTTCAAATACACTAGCATCTATGATGGTTTATGCTGGAATTTTATCTACGTTTTTTACACTTCTTGGACTTATTTTATCTTATAGTTATGACTTAACAAGTGGAGCAACTATTATTATGGTAAGTGGGGTAGGATTATTGTTATTTTTTGCGGGACAAAAAATTGTCCAGTATAAAAATAGTTTGTAATATAATCATATGTTAAGTTTTAATTAAGATTAAAGAAAATAGCTTTAGCAGTTAATTTTCTTTTATTCATTTTGGAACTGTAAGTGCCTTAACGTATTGGCTATTCATCTTCAAATCGCGCGTAATTTTTTTGTTAATCTTAATTAAAACTTAACATAGGATTATATGAATATAGTGTACAGTAGTCTAATTATTTTTTAAAACGAGTAAAGCATCTTTATAGATAGGTTCATCTATAAAACCATATTTCTCATCACTAAAACCTGTACATCCTAACGCTTGTTGTTTTTCAAAAACCTCTTTAATATATTGGGCTCGGATGATAGCATCATTGTTGATTGAAAAAATTTCATTAACCACATCAACTTGTCCAGGGCTTGTACACCCTTTAGAAGTAAATCCCATAGCTTTTTCTTTTATACACCATTTTCTAAAGGTACCTAAATCTTTATACTCTTGATATATAAAAGATACAGGGTGAAGACCAGCTGTTTTACTATCAATAAGAAATTTACTTAAAATATAATCTATAGTTGGATTGTCTAGTTGTAGTATATTTTGAGGTAATTCAAGTGATTCTAATAAGTCTAAAATACCTAAAAAAACTGTAGTAACTCTAGTGTCAATTTTAAGTTGAGATAAAAGTGAAAATGCTTCTTTTGTCTCAATCGTAAGATGTAGTTGTATATCTTCATCTATTAGTTTTAAAGCCAATTTTACATCTTCAAGTGACATAACTTTTGGTATTCGTATAGCATACGGTTTTATCATATTTATCATTTCTATATCTTGTATACCACAACTATCTAGACTATTTACTCGTACTACAATATCACCATTGTCTCTATTTTTGAGTTTTTTAACAACGAGATTTCTAGCAAACTCTTTATCATGGACGGCATCTTCAAGATTAACTGTAGCAAAATCTGTTTTAAGCACATCTAATTTATCAAGATGCTTTTCTTTATCTCCAGCTACCATCAAATAGGATCTATTTAGTTTCATATTTATCCTTGTTTTTTAAGTAAAAGAAAATTGATTTTAACTCTTCTGGAGTTAAAAAGTATGTTGGCATACTGTTGCCATAGGTGAGTTTCTCACACACTTGACTACTGTCAAATTTCTTTTTTGGTTTTTCTAGTTTTGGGTCAAGTGTTTGTAAAAAAGTTTCATAAGTAACATTTGTGATATCTTTTGTACGGATTGTACAGATATACTCTTTTTTCTTTACTTTATGTGTAAATGTTGATATTATTTTTCCTTTTGCATTATCCCCATGGCATTTGTTACAGCTTATGCCTCTAGGATTTTTATAAAGCATTTTCCCATATTCATATTGTGTAATAAAAGAATCTTCAAAAGTAGATTTTGAAAATAGTAAAGTGGTAAATAATAAAAGTGAAAGTTTAATCATAGTTATCATTTTACCAATAAGTTACTTTAGGAGTTATTGATTCTCATAAGGATAATACTTAGCATCATGAGTTAATACTTGTTTGTAGTATTGTACATTTTTATAATAGTTCATAATGTTGACAATGATAAAGGCAATTATCCCCATCATCCAGTAAAAAATCCATTGGCTTATCATCCCAATAAAACCATCTTCATAGATGTAATCAATCACTTGAAAAAATAAAAAAAACAAAGCTGTAGATTGAAAAGTAAGATTGCTGTTTCTGTTAAAATCTATAATCTCAACAGTTTTTAATTTCTTCTTGTAACGCCATAGAGGAAGTAAGAGGGCAATAGCTACAAAGATATACACAGCTGCATCTAAAAATAGGAAGATGGTTTTTACTTTACCTAAAAAAATTGAGTAAGTTATGAGTATCGCTATAATTGAAGCTAAAAAAAGTTGTGAAATTTGTTTATTTGTCATAAAGCACCTAAAAATAAAATTTCGAAACTATAATCAATTTTTTCTTTTAAATGCATTATTTATCCTTCTCTTCTATCTCATATTTAATAAGATTCATAGTATATTTTAGATACAATCGCAAATATTATAGATACAATTATTAATCAATAGGAGTAAGTTTGATCACTTTAAAAGAAGCTTTAAGTTTAGATGACCAACAGATTATATCGCTCAAAGAAGATTTGAAAAAATCAATAGAGGAAAACAAACAACTAGGTGCTTATGTTGAACAGTTTACTTCAGCTGAAATACTAAGCTCAGGAAGTGGTATCCCAATTGCAATAAAAGATAATATCAATGTAAAAGGTTGGGAACTCACTTGTAGTAGTAATATCTTAAAAAACTATATAGCTCCTTACAATGCAACAGTAATAAATAATTTAGAAAAAAATGGTTTATGTGCTTTTGGTCGAACAAACATGGATGAATTTGCTATGGGAAGTAGTACAGAATCTAGTTGTTATGGTAAAACTTTAAATCCTGTTGATAATACAAAAGTACCAGGTGGAAGTAGTGGTGGCTCGGCTGCTGCTGTTGCTGCTGGACTTGCAATTGCAGCACTTGGAACTGATACAGGTGGAAGTATTCGTCAACCTGCAGCTTATTGTGGTTGTGTTGGTATGAAACCAACTTATGGAAGAGTTTCTAGATATGGGATAGCTGCTTATAGTTCAAGTCTTGATCAATGTGGACCTATTACACAAAATGTTGAAGATGCGGCTATTTTATATGATATTATCTCTGGATATGATCCAAAAGATTCAACAAGTGCAAATGTAGACTATACACCAATTACTCCAAATCTTGATAGTTCAAAGAAGCTTACTATCGCTGTGATTGATAACTTTGTTGAAGAAGCAAGTGATGAGATAAAAGAAGCCATGAATAAATCTATCAAAACACTAGAAGATGCAGGACATACAATAGTGCATAAAAGAATGATGGACACTAAAAATATTCTTTCATCTTATTACATCATAGCAACAGCAGAAGCTAGTGCGAACTTAAGTAGATATGATGGTATACGATATGGAAATAGAGTAGATGCAGCAAACCTTAAAGAAACATATCTTAATACGAAAACTCAAGGTTTTGGAGATGAAGTACAAAAAAGAATTATGCTTGGTTCTTTTGTATTAAGTTCAGGTTACTATGATGCATACTATATCAAAGCACAAAAAGTAAGACATCTTATCAAAGATGAATTTGACAAAATTTTTGAAGATGCAGACTTGATTTTAAATCCAGTTGCACCTACAACAGCACCTAAGTTTGGTGCATTTGCAAGTTCTTTAGAGATGTATTTAAGTGATATTTATACTATCTCAGTTAACTTAGCAGGACTTCCAGCGATAAGTTTACCTGTCTCAAAAGACAAAGATGGTATGCCTATTGGTTTACAGTTTATAGGGCGTGCTTATGATGAACAAACTTTATTTGACGGTGCTTTAAGTTTAGAGCAAAATATTAATTATATAAAATAAAAAGGGGATAAAAAATGAGAATAAGAAAAAGAGCATTAACATTTGAAGATGTATTATTGGTACCAGCAAAATCTGAAGTTTTACCAAAAGAGGTAAGTTTAGAAACAAAATTAACAAAGAATATCTCGTTGAATATCCCTTTTGTAAGTGCTGCTATGGATACAGTTACTGAATATCAAGCTGCTATTGCTATGGCAAGACTAGGTGGTATTGGTATTATTCATAAAAATATGGATATAGCAACGCAAAGCTTACAAGTATTAAAAGTGAAAAAAAGTACAAGTGGTATGATTATTGACCCTATCTCTGTACATCCAGAACAAACACTTCAAGATGCAGAAAATCTTATGCATGAGTTTAAAATTTCAGGAGTTCCTGTAGTTGACAAAAATAATATGTTATTAGGAATTTTAACAAATAGAGATATGAGATTTATCAAAGATTTCTCACAACTTTGTGGTGATATTATGACTAAAATGCCACTTATTACAGGTAAAAAAGGGACAACACTTCAAGAAGCAGCAGAAGTTATGCACCAAAATAAAATTGAAAAATTACCAATCGTAAATGAAGATGGAACATTAAAAGGTCTTATTACTATAAAAGATATAAACAGAGTGATTGAATATCCAAATGCTATTAAAGATGAGCATGGAAGATTACTTGTAGGTGCTGCTATTGGTGTTGGACAACTTGATCGTGCAAAAGCATTAGTTGAAGCTGGAGTTGATGTTTTAGTTTTAGATTCTGCTCACGGTCATTCAAAAGGTATTTTAGATACAGTTAAAGCTATTAAAGATGAGCTTGATGTAGATGTAATAGCTGGAAATGTTGCAACAGCAGAAGCAACAGAAGATTTAATCAAAGCAGGGGCAGATGCAGTTAAAGTAGGTATTGGACCTGGGTCGATCTGTACAACAAGAATTGTTGCAGGTGTTGGTGTTCCTCAAATATCTGCTATTGATGAGTGTGCAGCAGCAGGTGCAAAATATGGTGTACCTATTATCGCTGATGGTGGTATCAAATACTCTGGTGATGTAGCAAAAGCACTTGCAGTTGGTGCAGGTTCAGTTATGATGGGAAGTGCATTAGCTGGAACAGAAGAGTCTCCTGGTGAAGTTATCCTAAGTCATGGTAGAAAGTTTAAATCATACAGAGGTATGGGAAGTATTGGTGCTATGACAAAAGGGAGTACAGATAGATATTTCCAAGAAGGAACAGCAGCTGATAAATTAGTTCCAGAAGGTATTGAAGGTATGGTTCCTTATAAAGGATATATGTCAGAGATTATTCATCAGTTTATTGGTGGATTAAGAAGTTCTATGGGATATTTAGGAAGTAAAGATATTCCAACATTCCAAGCAACAGCAGAATTTGTTGAGATTACAAGTGCTGGACTTAGAGAGTCTCATGTACACGATGTAACGATTACAAATGAAGCACCTAATTATCATATCTAAAAATAAAAAGAGGTTTATAAATAGCCTCTTTTTTCATTTCTAAAATTTTTTTGGCTTTTTAACTATAAATTCTATAAAATTATTTAAAACGGCACTACTCTTAGTAGCTTTTTTTACATTTTTTAAAAGATGGTTTATATTAAAGTTTAATTTGATTAAATCTTTTTCTTGATTAATAATATATTCTTTCATAATCCTAGTATCGAATTCTGGATGAAATTGTACACCCCATACATATTTTTTAAATTTAACTGCCTGATGTGATTCGTGTCTATTATTTGCTAAAATTATTGCTTTATGAGGTAATTTTAGTACACTTTGATAGTGTGTTTCGTGTGCATTAAATTGTAAGGGAATATTTTTTAATATAGGATCATTTTTAGCTGTATGTAGCTTTTTTATTCTTGTGGTACCTATCTCTTTTCCATTTTTATTGTATCCACTTATTCCACCTAGTGCTTTTGCTATAAGTTGATGACCATAACAAATACCTAATACTGGAATGTTTTTAGAAGCTATTTTTTTTATATAGGATTCTAGTTCTAAACTCCAGGTTAGTTCTTGAGTGACCATAGCGTGAGAGCCTGTAATTATAAATCCTTTAGCACTGTAAATATTTGGCAATTTTTCGTTATTTAAAATATCAATTATTTTGACATTTTTATTTTTAATTACATTGATAATCCATTTGTCAAAATCACCAAATTTATTTTTAGTTGTTTTAAAAGTTTCACCAGTTTTGATTATATAGATATATTTCACTGTATGTCCTTTATAAATAATATATTGTGGAATATTTTAATATAAAATTGAAAATAGGGTGAAAAAAAACTGTATAAAATGTAGCTTTTTTAGTTAGAAAAATACGTGAGGAGAAAAATTTTAAATAATAACTTCACCATTTGTAGTTTCTCGAACTTTATCTATTTTAAAACATGCATTTGCAATATTTCTAACTGTAGTATCTCTGTATTTTTCAATAGTACTGTCTATTAGTTTGAGTTCTTTTCTTGTGAAGATTGATTTATCAAATTCTTCCTCAACTTTTATAAACTGCAGTTCTATAAAGTTTGGTTTTTTAACTATCTCTATATCTACAAAGTCAAGTAATTCTTGGATGAGATAGAGTCTTTCATCATCTTCTTCTAAGTCTTCTTCGTTCGCTATAATATTAAAAAGTTCTGTAAGTATTTTTGGTTCAGGATTTCTAGGTGTTTTGATATACTCTTCACCAAATATTTTTATATCATATGTTTGTAATGATTTATAATCTATCAAAAAAAGTAAGATAGAGAGTTTTTTATCATTGATATGAGATACTTTATTTTCTATCATATAAAGTATAAAGTTTGCTATTTTTGTTATATCCATAATTGGTTTAGTCCTCTTTTAGTATTGCATATGTACCAGTTGCATATGCCACAAGTTTTCCATCATCTTTAAGTTCAATAGTAACAAATGAAGTGGTTCTTCCTTGTCTTTTTACTTCCCCTGTTGCTATGAGATGTTTGCCAGAAGCTGGTTTGAGATAGTTGATTTTTATCTCCATAGTTACTGCTGTATAGCCTTTATCTAAATTTGAGACAGCAGCATACCATCCTGTATTATCAAGCAGTGTTGAGATAACTCCACCGTGAATAAATCCTAAATGTTGTAAATGATGAGGTTGTGTATGTAGTTCAACTTCAGCTTTTCCTTTTTCATAGCTTTTAAGTTTTGCGCCGGTATGTTCTAAAAATGGAAATATAATATCTGTCATAACAACTTCTTTGTTTAATTATAATTTATTAAGTAAGGTAAGAAGAATACTACGATACATAAGAAAGATAAAATGATTCCAGAATAAAATTGTGTAATAGCTTTTTTATCTTGGTTTTGTTTCATCTCTTCATAAGTATTATTTTCTTTATATGCACTATTGAAAAATACAATAGTTCTAAAAACTAAGATAAATAATACCAACCAAGTTACCCATGTCATTGAGTTATAGCTGTACTCTATAGCTATTTTAATATCTTCAAACGAATTCATTTATTTTTTCCCTTTAAAATTATATAATAGTGCCATCTTCAAGGATTACTTTATCTCGTCCTTGTTTTTTTGCTTCATAAAGTAGATGGTCAGCTTTATTGATAGTATCTAATGGCGTTTGATTATTCCCTCGAAGTGCAATACCACCACTAAATTTTACATCTATAATATGATCTTTATATTTAAATTCTCTATCTTCTATAAGTTGTTTTATTCTTTGAACATATTGCATTATCTCTTTTGTATTATCATAGTTTAATATAATAATAAATTCTTCCCCACCATACCGTGCTAAAATATCTATTTCACGACTTAATTTATGTAAAAGAGTTGCAAATGTTTTTAGAACATTATCTCCGCACTCATGACCATATTGATCATTTATTGCTTTAAAATGATCTATGTCGTAAAGTGCAATAGCATAGTTACTATTAAAAATATTGTATTTTTTTTCTATTTTTTCTAGTTCTATGTCAAATGCTCTTCTATTGTAAATATTTGTTAAGTAATCAATATTTTTTTCATTTTGTGCTTTTTTAAGTTCTTCTTGTAGTTGGAGAAACTTCTCTTCAATATCCTCTAAATTTTCTTTTTCTTGTAAAAGTGAGTATCTGTGTTCTTTAATTGATTCTTCAAGGTTGTGAATTGTATCTATAAGTTTTGTTTGAAGTCCACCTAACTCTCTTGTTGAAGATTTTGAAATATTGAGTTCTTCTAGTTCATCTTTGATATCTAAAAAGGTATGAGAAGAATTATCACTAGCTAAAATCATTTTTTGAAACTGTTTTGAAAGAAGCTTTGTAAGTTTTATAATATCATTTGTTTTGTTTTTAACAACTTCTCTATCATTTGTAATTCTTGTTGCAGTGATATTTTTGATTGTGTGAAGGGAATCTATTTCAAATAACTCTAGAGGTTTTTCTAGAATCTCTTTAACAAATTTTCCAATTTCTTCTTTTATTGTCAAGTCAATAGATGGTTTTAAAATAACATCTAGTTCTTGGATAAATATCTTTAACTTTTCATCATCAAAAAGAGATAAATCATATTGGTGTTCAAGGTTATGTGATTTTGCTTGAATATAAAATTCATTCGCATAATTTTTTGGAGTAGCTTCAAGATTCTTCTTTTTTAATCCTATAAACGTATCTTTAATAATTTGTGTCGTATTTCCCATTTAATAATCCATTAAGAAGATAGCTTATCTAAAATATATCTTTCAAGATCAGCGTGCTTTACTTCCTCTTTTAAAGCTTGTTCATATATATCAGCAACTTCAGCACTAAATTCATCAAATGGAAAATGTGGAAAATGTAAAGACCACATCTGTTTTATTCGTTGTTTTGTAACACAATCCCTTGTCCACTCTTTAAAAAAATTAAAAAGTCCAAAAAGAAGTGCTGTAAAAAAGATTGCTAGTATGATTGAAGCATGGCAATCAAGCACTTTAAATAATCCATGGGCAATAAAAGCAAGAGGTATTATGATAAGATGTGCTAGTATTAAAAACACAATATAAGCACGACCAACTTTAAGTCTAAATCCTAATTTTGTACCATCTAGTTTCATTCCTTCATGAAATAACAAGTTTGCATCTAAAAGTTTGTCTAATTTTACAGGTTGTTGTGATATTTTGTATATATATGAGATAATTTTTAATTTTAAATTCTCAAACATTCTAAACCTTTTCCATAATATCTATTGTACAAGTCCAGCTTCCACTAAAAAAGGACTGTGTATAAAATCTAATTTTTTTATTCTATCGTAAGTTGCATAACTTAAATATAAAATATCTTTAGCTCTTGTAACTGCAACATAAAAAAGTCGTCGTTCTTCTTCTAAACTTCCACCTTTACTCATTAAAGTTCTATTTGGAAATCTACCATCCATCAAATCAACTACATATACTTCTTTAAATTCTAAGCCTTTACTTGCATGGACTGAAAGTAAGTTAACTCCACCACCTTCACTCATCTCTCCACCACCAAGTATCATGGCATTTATGAAGTTTCCTAAGTTATTATGTCTGCTTGAAAGCTGTTTCAGTGTTTCTACTCTTCTATTAGCTTTAAATGAAGCACTTTGTTTAATTGTTTCATTTATTGTACCATCTTTTTGTTTTGCCCTAGCTGTAGTGATACTATCAAGTATTGTTTTAAAAAACTTATGTTCTTGGATATGTTTGATCATATTATTTGGATTTTGTATTCTTTTTAATTCCTTTAATAAAGAATAAAAATCATATAAAAATATTCCACCTTCCAAAGTAAGTTTTGGATGCTTCAGTATGGAGTTATTTAAAAATTTATTTTCCCAACCCAAATCTTTAAATTTTGCAGTACTTCCCATCTCTATAAAATCATCAAAAAGACCAAGCTGTACATTGGTTGTTTTTGTACTTTTATAAGGCTTAATAATAGTATTGTCAGGATTAAAAAGTCCATGAAAAATATTTCCATGTCCTATTCTTAATAAGGCTTCAAAAATATCTTTAGCTATAGCTTTCCCGATATTCTTACCGTATTCTACTATGTGAATAAAGGCCATCATATCATTTTGTTTTACCATTAAAACCATGAGATCAAGTATCACTTTTATTTCTCTTGAATCAAAAAAACTATGACCACCTTTTCTTTTACAATCTATTCCCATATCTCTTAAATTTGCTTCTATACCATCTGCACTAGAGTTATTTCTATAGATAATTGCTATTTCATCTTTAGGATTTGCGCTTTTTAGGATTTGTTTTGAGATAAACTCATATTGGATATAGAGTTCATCAAATTTTAACAGTTGTGGAATATGTTGATTTGCAGCATCTCTTACAACTTGTAAAGATTTTTCATATATTCTTGGATTATGTTCTATAACTCTGTTTGCTAGATTTAAAATGTTTGCTGTTGAACGATAGTTTTTATTGAGAGTATAAATAGTTGCATTTGGATATCTTTCATCAAATGAAGAGATGATATTTATATCACTTCCATTAAAAGCATAGATACTTTGATCATAATCTCCCACACAAAATAAACTTTTTGGTTTAAATCCATCAAGAATTTTTCCTTGTAAGGGATTTGTATCTTGGTATTCATCTACAAGTATTTCAGTAAAATCAAAATCAATCTCTTTTTGTAATTCCAACATCTCTAAAAGTAAATCGTCGAAATTCACATAGCCATATTCTTTTTTTAAACGATTGAATTCATCTACAACATCTTGATATATAAGTGTGTATTTTTTTTGATCACTATTTTTATTCCCTATCCATGTTTCAAAATCTTCTCCATAACTACTATTGAGATATAAACTATACATATCATATAAATAGCCACCATCATAAGGTTTCACATCATCTTGGTCTACAAAAACTCTTTTTTCATAAATAGATTTAAACAGTGTTTTGAGTTCATTTGGTTGTTTTAATGTGATATTTTTTTCATATTGTTTTAACAGTTTATAACTTACACTATGAAATGTTCCAGATATAATTGCTTTTGCAGTTGTTTCATCAAAAAAATTAGCAACTCTACTGATCATTTCTGCAGCTGCTTTATTTGTGAAAGTTAAGAGAAGTATTTGAGAAGGCTTTGTGCCATTATGAAGTAGATGACCAATTCTTCCTACTATTGTAGATGTTTTTCCCGTTCCTGCACTGGCTATTGTTAAATTGTGACCGATGTTACAAGTAGCAGAAGCGTGTTGTTCTTTATTTAAATTTGATAGGGGCATTTAGTAGAAAGTTTCCTCATGTTAGTTAAAAAGATTGTACCATAATGTAAATATAAATCTATTTAAGCTAATATTGTCATGTTAGTAATAAAAATAAACAAGAGGTAATTGCATGAACATTTCAGATGAAACTATTGAAAAAATAAGAAGAACAAGTTGTCAAACTGATGACACATTTTTTCAAGCAGTTGAAGAGGTATTGGATAGTTTAAAACCAGTTTTAGAAAGTGATCCAATTTATAAAAGACATGCTATATTAGATAGATTAACTACACCAGATAGAGAGTTTAAATTTAAAGTTGTATGGATGGATGACAATCAAAATATACAAGTAAATAATGGATATAGGGTTCAGTTTAATAATGCATTAGGACCATATAAAGGTGGTTTGCGATTTCATCCAAGTGTAAACAGTGGAATTTTAAAATTTTTAGGTTTTGAACAAATCTTTAAAAATTCACTTACAGGGTTGCCTATAGGTGGTGCAAAAGGTGGAAGTGATTTTGACCCTAAAGGAAAATCAGATTTTGAAGTGATGAAATTTTGTAGTGCATTTATGACAGAACTTCATAAACATATAGGTCCAAGAATAGATGTACCAGCAGGTGATATTGGTGTTGGGGCTAGAGAGATTGGATATTTATTTGGAGAGTATAAAAAAATCACTTCATCATATGAAGGAGTATTAACTGGAAAACCATTTATGTTTGGTGGAAGTTTGATGCGACCAGAAGCAACTGGATATGGGTGTGTATATTTTACAGATGAGATGTTAAAGTTTGCTGGAAAAGATGGCTTTGAGGGGAGAATTTGTGCAGTAAGTGGTGCTGGTAATGTTGCAATTCATACAATAGAAAAATTGTATAAAATGGGTGCAAAACCAGTTACTTGTAGTGATAGTAGAGGAACTATTTATGATTCAAGAGGAGTAGACCTTGAAACATTAAAAGAGATAAAACTTAAAAGAAGAGCCTCTTTAGAAGAGTATTGTGTGAATCATTCTGATGCTATTTATACAAAAGTAGAAGATTATCCAACAGGTGGACATGAAGTTTGGCAGATACCATGTGATTGTGCATTTCCTTGTGCAACTCAAAATGAACTTACAAAATTAGATGCTGAAACATTAGTAGAGAATGGTTGTATTTCTGTGAGTGAAGGTGCAAATATGCCATCAACTCCAGAAGCAATTGAAGTATTTAAGAACAATGATATTTTATTTGCACCAGCAAAAGCTGCAAATGCTGGGGGAGTTGCTGTAAGTGAGTTTGAGATGGCACAAAATGCTTCTATGACAAAATGGTCTTATGAAAAAGTGGATAAAACACTTGAACAGACTATGCGAAGTATTTGTAAAAGAGTTCATTTAACTGCAAAAGATTATGGAGTTGATGGAAATTATATAGATGGTGCAAATATTGCTGGATTTAAGCGAGTTGCAGATGCTATGATAGCTGAGGGGATATAAAACCCTTTAGCTATTTATAAAAGTAGCAACATTTTTACTACTTCCATTCTGTAAATATGCTCTTAAAATTTTAGAATTTTCTAAAAACTTTTCTCTGTCAAGATTATTGTATTCATCTAATAGATTTTCTACTGTGACTTGTTCTTGAACATATTCTTTATGTATTGGAGCTTTTCCCATTTTTTCAAAAAAGATATTTGCAAGTCCTATAAAGTTAATTTTTACTAAATTATTTCCAATAAAATAATCTAATTTTTTAGCAATATAGTTTAAAACAAAAGGTGTACCAATAAGTGCTGCTTCAAGTGTTGCAGTACCACTACAAATAAATGCAAAATCAGCTTCTTGAAGTGTTTTATGAGTGTCTTTTGATATTGTGAACATAGAAATATCACCATAAGTGGCTTTGATATATTCATCATTAAAATGAGCTGGAATAATTAAAATTGCTTCTTCTTTGATATGTTTTACAATCTCTTTGTATATAGGCATGAGTTTTGTTATTTCACCTCGTCTGCTTCCTGGCATAAAAGCTATTTTATTATTGTGAGAAACACTCTCTTTAAAGTAATTAATTTCATCTAAAAGTGGATGTCCAACATAATGAATCATCTCTTTTTTATTGTAATGATCTTTTTCAAAAGGGAGAATTGAACATAAGGTATCACAGTACTTTTCAATCTTTGGAATTCTTTTTTTCTTCCAAGCCCAAGCTTGTGGTAAGATGTAGTAGATTATCTCTTTATCTGGATATCTTTTTTTAATTTTTTTAGCAAGAGGAAGATTGAATCCTGAAGAATCCATCAGTAAAACCTTATCTACTTGTGAAGCAAGTTCTACCATCTGATTATTGAGTTTTAGAAAAAATGGAAGTTTTTTAAAAGCATCAATAAAGCCCATTACTGCCATATCACTAATATCATAGTTTGGATCTCCTAATTTTTTATCATAAATTCCGATGAGTTCCACATCGTCATTTAACTCTTTTTTAAGAGCTTTTAAATGAATATTAGAAGAGGTTTCGAGTGCACAAACAAGTATTTTCATAGTCCTACTTTATATCATATTTGTAAAAATCATTATGTTCTATCATTTTAGCAAGTAGTTTAGTATATCGTTCTTTTTTTTCCGAATAGGATTCTAAAAACTGTACTAAATGATACGGGTCATTAGTGAGTGTTCTTTCTTCTCTAAACTTTTCATAGGCCCAATTTTTTGCTAAATTTTTATAATAGTCTGTTACTGCTGCCTTAAAAGTTTTATATTTTTTAAGATAAATTTTCTTTTCACCTCTTGTAGAACTTGCTTCAATTCTAGGTTCATCATCCCTAAATGACCATACACCAAAAATATTGTTGGCTTTGATTGTAAATCTAGAAGTAAGCCATGCACTCTCAATAGCAGCTTGTGCTAGGGCTATACTCACTGGATGTGGCTTTAAAGCTTCAAGAAGTTCTTTATTTGTTGTTGCTTTATATTCTACTTTCAATTTTTCAATAAATTCTTGATTTTTCCCTTGTTCTATATCTGATTTTACATTAAGATATTGTCTTTGGAGTGTGTTGTACACTTCGGTGACAATGGGTACTAAAATTTCTTTAAATTTTTGTTTTTTTTGCAGTACAAGAGAATTAACTTGAGGTTTTTTTTTCTTTTTAACTATTTTCTTTTTAGCTTCAGGTAAAACAGTGACAAGTTTTTGATTTTCTATAGTTCCCAGTTTAGTTTTGAAATAACTTTTTTTTACAAGCTTAACATCTTCTTTCACATTCTTTTTATCACAGCCTGTCATGAAAAATAGAACTGTTAAAATTAGAAAGAAAGAAGAATACTTTTTCATTTATATACTCTTTGTATATTCTTGAGTAACTTTCCCTTGAAAGTATAAATTATCTGCATCTTTTGACAAAATTAATTGTTCACCACTTTTTGGATACACACTAACACTATTTGGAACGAGATTTAATTTATTGGCTACTAAAAATGAAGCAGTCATTCCTGTACCACAAGCAAGAGTTTCGTTTTCTACACCTCTTTCATAGGTTCTAACTTTGACTACTTCATTTTCAATTTTTGCAAAATTTACATTTGCATTATGTTTATATCTCATTGATGCACATAGTTCAAGGTTAAATAGGTCTAAATCTTCTACAATTGTAACAAGATGTGGGACACCAGTATCAAGAAGATACCAAGTGAAATTTTCTTCTTGAAAATTTTCTTGTATAAATTTTGGTTTTGGCATTGTAGTTTTTACAATATCATCATCCACTATACAAGTTATTTCTCCGGCACCTGTTAAAAATTTTAAATAAGTACCACACAATTGATTTGAGTAAGCGTAGTGTGCAACAGCTCGCGTACCATTTCCACACATTGAAGCTGTACTTCCATCATTATTATAAAAAAGCCATTCAAAATCATATACAAGATGAGGCACAACAACTATCATACCATCTGTATTTTCTTGTTTGCATAGTTCAATTGCAAGTTGACTATAATCCTTTTTTTCATTTGTATGAAAGATTACAAAAGTATTTCCACTTGCATTATATTTTGAAATTGTCATATCTGTCCTAAAAATTATTTTATAATAATATTATAGCATATCTAGATTTATATCAGCTTTTTGCAAGTCTCCTTAAAGTCCTAGTGTTGTATAATGACGCGATATTTTAGATTAATCAAGGGTTTCTATGTTTAAAAAACTTCGAGTTTCAACAAAAATAATTTTTCCAATCATTATTATTTTAACTTTAGGTAATATTATTACAAATTACATTACAACAAACAATATGCATGATCTAGCAAAAAATAGTGCAAAAGAATCTTTAAGTATGTTAACAGATTCTTTATTTTTAACTTTGCGTAATGCTATGAATACAGGAGACCCAGCAGTTATCCAAAAAGCAGAAGAGGATAGTAGAAAAAATATTAAAGGTTTGACACAACTAACTGTTGCAAAGAGCAAAGAAACTATAGAAATGTATTCTCCTCAAACGCAATTTACTACAGATAAAGATACATTAAGAGCTTTTAGTACAAAGCAAGAACAAGTATTAGAAGAATATAAACATGACTCTCATTTTTTAAGAGTTTTAAGACCAATGATAGCTTCAAATGAATGTTTAATGTGTCATGCAAATCAAAAAGAGGGAGATGTTATTGGTGTTATTGATTTAACATTTTCGCTAGATAGTGCAGATGTTGCTATTGAAGATACAATTTTTTCTAATTTAACTTTATCTATTTTTATTATTTTATTAACTTTAGGAGTAGTTTGGTTTGTAGCAAAAAAAGCAACAGATCCATTAAAAGAACTTCAAGAAGAGTTAAAATTATTCTTCTCATTTTTAGCAAATGAGCGAAAAACTATAGAGCCATTTAAAGTACATAGTGAAGATGAAATAGGGCAAATGGTTATATCTATAAATGAAAATATAGAAAAAACAATTCAGGGATTAAATAAAGATGCACAGGCTATAAAAGAAGTTTCAAATGTATGTCAAGAAGTTTCTTTAGGAAATTTAAGTGTTAAAATAGATACAAAAGCGAATAATCCAGAAATAAATAATCTTACAACTATTGTAAATAGTTTAATTTCTTCATTGAATTACAACATAACAAGAGTTTTAGATGCTTTAGAAAATTATTCTCAAGATAATTATTCATACAGAATACAATCAAGTGGAAAAACTATTGCACAAATACAACAGCTATTTAATCAAGTAGATTATTTAGGAGATACATTAACAAAACTAAGTGGACAAAATCTTAAAAATGGAAAAGCTTTACAACAAACATCAGCTGTTTTGTCTACAAATATAAGTAAATTAGCACAAGCTTCACAAGAAGAAGCTCGTTCTCTTAATGAAGCTTCGGAATCATTAAATGAGGTAACACAAAATTTGGCAAACATTTCAAAAAATAGCCAAGAGATGGAAAATTTAGCAAATAAAGTAAGAGTTTCTTCTAAAGAAGGGCAAGATTTAGCAAATAAAACAGTTGAATCAATATCAAATATAAATGAAAAAGTAAATGCTATAAATGAAGCGATAATTATTATAAATCAAATAGCATTTCAAACAAATATATTAAGTTTAAATGCAGCTGTTGAAGCAGCAACAGCAGGTGAAGCTGGAAAAGGATTTGCAGTAGTTGCACAAGAGGTTCGAAACCTTGCAAGTAGAAGTGCAGATGCAGCAAATGAAATTAAAGAACTTGTAGAAGTAGCAACGGCACAGTCAAACATTGGTAGTTCAATTGCCAATGATATGATTACAGGGTATAAAACATTAAATGAAGATATTAGTTCTACTACTACTTTAATTGATTTGGTTTCTAGAGAAACAATTATACAACAACAAAAAGTATCACAAATAAATAATACTATTTCACATATTGATAAATCAGTTCAAGAAAATGCAAAAATTGCGGATGAGACAAATTTAGTATCAAAACAAGCAAGTACAATAGCACAAAAAATTGTTGATGATGCGACAGGAAAAGAGTTTAGTGGTAAAGATGACATTAAAGTAAGAAAAAAAATAATAGACCCAGATTATAAAGGAGAAGAGAGAAGAGGAGTTGAAAGAGATATAAAAAATAGAAGAAAATAAAATTAAGTTTTTCTAATAAGACTAATTTTATCTTATTTAAGTTACACTTACACAAATAAATAATTAGGTGGCTAATAATGGAAGTATACTTAGATAATAACTCAACAACCCCAATAGACCCAAAAGTACAGAAGGTTTACTGTGAGAGTATAGAGAAGTTCGGAAATATAAATGTAATCTATAATAAAGGTATAGAAGCAAGAAAATTGTTAAATGATGCCTATGATACATTGTATGAAGGAATAGGTGCAGATGATGCAGATGATATTATCATCACCTCTTCAACAACAGAAGGGAATAACGCAGTAATAAAAACATTTTTGCATAACTTCCTAAAAGGTGATAGTAGAAATCATATCATTTCAACAGTGGCAGAACACTCAAGTATAAAATCTCCACTGAAATTCTGTAAAGATATGGGTATGGCAGTTACTTACGTAGGAACAGATGTAAATGGTCTTGTTAAATTAGATGAACTAGAAAAAGCAATTACTCCTCAAACATGTTTAATCTCTGTTCTTATGGCTTCAAATGAAACAGGTGCAGTGCAAGATATTAAAAAAATAAGTGAAATTGCAAAAAAACATAACGTATACTTCCATAGTGATGGTGCCCAAGCAATGGGGAAAATGAAAGTAGATGTAAGAGACTTAGGTGTAGATTACTTTACCTGTTCAGCACATAAATTCCATGGACCAAAAGGTGTAGGTTTAATGTATATAAAAGCAGGAGCGCCATATACAACACTTATCCATGGTGCAAAAAATGTAATGGGTGGAAAAAGAGGTGGGTCTCTTTATAATAACGGTGTTGCAGCAATGGCAAAAGCTGTAGAACTAGCAAATATAAACCTCTCTTTTATGGATCATACAACACAAAAATTGAGAAATAAACTAGAAGATGAACTTCTAAAAATACCAGATACAAAATCTTATGTACCAAGAGTAAAAAGACTCAAAAACCTTGTAGCAATCTCTTTTAGAGGTGTTGAAGGGGAAGCGATGCTTTGGGATATGAATCAACATGGTATCTATATCTCAACAGGTTCAAGCTGTTCAAGTGAAGATTTAGAATCAAGTGCAGTAGTTGAAGCATTAGGTGAAAAAACAGAGATAGCAAATGCAACAGTAATGTTTGCATTGAGTAAATTTACAACAGAAGAAGAGATAGATTATGTTATTGAGAAAGTGAAGTCAACTGTAGTTCGTCTTAGAAATATATCTATGACGTATGCAAAACAACAAGCTTTTAGTGTACACTTACACGATTAATACAATAGAGAATAAATTATAAAGGAAAAATATTATGGCAAGAGATGAATTAGTTACAGGAAACGTTTGGGAACAATATAGTAGAAAAGTACAAGATAGAATGAATAACCCAAGAGCACTTGGTGAATTTACTCAAGAAGATGCAGATAAAGTAGGTGCAAGATTAATTGTTGCAGACTTTGGTGCAGAGTCTTGTGGTGATGCAGTAAGACTTTACTGGTTGGTAGATGAAAAAACAGATACAATCCTTGATTCAAAATTTAGAAGCTTCGGTTGTGGTACAGCTATTGCTTCAAGTGATGCTATGGCAGAACTATGTATCGGTAGAAAAGTAGATGATGCAATCCATATTACAAATACAGAAGTGGAAGCATTTTTAAGAGATGAACCAAATACTCCAGCAGTTCCACCTCAAAAGATGCATTGTTCAGTAATGGCATACGATGTAATCCTTGAAGCAGCAGCACAATACAAAGGAGTTGAGCGAAGTGAAATAGAAAACCAAGATATCGTTTGTGAATGTGCAAGAAAAACAAGAAAAGATATCGTAGATGCAATAAGAGAAAATAACCTTCAAACAGTAGAAGAGATTATTGAGAAAACAACAGCAGGAAGTTACTGTAAATCATGTATCCGCCCAGGTGGACATGAAGCAAAAGATGTATATCTAGTAGATATCTTAGCAGAAGTAAAAGCATCAATGGAACAAGAGAAATTAAGTGCAGCAGCAGATACAACACAAAGTGGTGAAAACTCATTTGATAAAATGACAATAGTTCAAAGAATCAAAGCAGTAGATGCAATTATAGAAGAATATATTAGACCAATGTTAGTAATGGATGGTGGAGATATGGAAATTATTGATATTAAAGAAAATACACCATACTATGATATCTATATAAGATATCTAGGAGCATGTTCATCTTGTTCAACAGGAAGTACAGGAACATTGTATGCTATTGAGTCTACATTGAAACAAAAAGTGGATGAAAACATTAGGGTATTGCCTGTTTAATGGCAGTGTAATCTTTAATTGAGTTAGATAAAAAGGTAGAGTTTTGACTCTACCTTTTTTTATGTTATAATTCCAAAAATCAATCACAAATATTAGGATACTTATGTCAAAAGACCAAATACTAAAAAATACAAATGCCGCACTATTAGATCAATTTAATGCTTCTGTTATGTTTGATAAAGAGCTTTATGCTCAAGATATAAAAGGGAGTATTGCTCATAGTAAAATGTTAGCTTTACAAGGGATTATATCTATAGAAGATCAAGAGAAGATAGAAGCAGGGCTTTTACGAATAAAGGGTGAAATAGAAGCGGGGGAGTTTGAGTGGAAAATAGAGCATGAAGATGTTCATATGGCTATTGAGTCTAAACTTACAGAGTATATAGGCTCTGCTGGTGGAAGACTTCATACAGCACGAAGTAGAAATGACCAAGTTGCAACTGACTTTGCTTTGTATGTACAAGATAAAACTATAGTGATAAAAGAGAAGTTAGAAAATCTTATTAAAACATTTGTAAATATTGCTTCAAAACATACAGAGACTTTAATTCCTGGTATGACACATTTGCAACATGCACAGCCTGTAAATTTTGGATTTCATATGTTGGCTTATGCAAATATGTTTAAAAGAGACTATGAAAGATTTGTAAGCAGTTATGAGAGAAATAATTATTCGCCACTAGGAAGTGCAGCATTAGCAGGAACTCCACATAATATTGATAGATTTAAAACAGCTGAACTTTTAGGATTTGATGCACCAACTGCGTGTGCGTTAGATACAAGTAGCAATAGAGATTTTGCTTTAGAGATACTTTTTAATATCTCAACAACAATGATGCATATAAGTAGAATTTCTGAAGAGTTGATTTTATGGTCAAGTTATGAGTTTGGTTTTGTTAAGATGAGTGATGAATATGCAACAACAAGTTCTATTATGCCACAAAAGAAAAATCCAGATGTACCTGAACTTTTAAGAGGTAAAACAGGACGAGTGTATGGAAACCTTATGGGCTTATTAACTGTTATGAAAGGTTTACCACTAGCTTACAATAAAGATACACAAGAGGATAAAGAGGGTGTATTTGATAGTGTGGCAACAGCAGAGATATCTATAGATATATTAACTTCTGTTATGGATACACTTATTATCAATGTTGATGCTATGGAATCTGCTTGTAAGGTAGGACATTTAAGTGCTACAGATTTAGCTGATTATTTAGTGCAAAAAGCAAATCTTCCTTTTAGAACTGCATATTATATTACTAAAGATGTGGTTGCAGTTGCAAATAAATTAGGGAAAGATATGAGTGAGCTTACTATTGAAGAGATACGAGGTGCAAATAGTGAAGTAGCTTCAATAAATGAAGATATTCTAGAATACCTTAATTTACGAAATTCTATGAATGCAAGAACAAGTTTTGGTGGAACTAGTACAGCTAGAACGCAAGAACAAATTGAAGCTTTTCAAAAATGGTTAGCTAATTTAAATTAAATCTTTATATTTATAAATATATCGCTCACGCATAGTTTCATTTCCTTTAATTCCCCCTTGGTGGATATAAAGGTAAGTGAAATTCTCTTCTTTTTGTAGCGCTAAAAAAGTTTTTATTCCAATAGGGTCATATAATAAATCAAATTCAATATTTATCTTTTCTTTTAACTTTTTCCATAAAAGATAATTTTCTTTATAAAGTTTTCCAAAATGATATTTTTTATCAGTGGATATAATAGTAGGATGAAGTTTTTCATTCTTTTCAAGTTCCAAAAATTGTTCTTTTAGATACTCACTATCTCCAACACAAGGACAAGTTAAAACCTCACATTCTAAGTATTTTTGTAAGAATAGGGCAGTTGTTCCTGTACCACTTGGAAGGAAAACTTTCAAATTTTGTATCTGATTATTATATTGATATTCTTTGATTTCTTTAGCTAGTTGTTCAAGTCCAAATTGTGCTTCTTTTATGGCACCACCTTCATTGATAAAAAGTTCATTATTTTGAACTGTTAAATTTTCTTTTTTAAACTCTTTATTTTCAATAATATTCATACCATTTTTAAGGGCATACTTATAGTTTCCTTGTGGATTTTCTTTTAAAAAAGATGGAATATGATCCACATAATAAATAAATTTCCAGCCTTTTAATTTTGCTAATACTGATAAACTATACATTGCATTTGATTGATTTGAACCGTGGCTGATAATAGTGTTAATATTTGGAAAGTCATTGATTAGATAATAGTAAAATTTTCGTGCTTTATTTCCACTAAAATCTTTATGTAATAAATCATCTCTTTTGATTAAAAAAGATTGTTTTTCAAAAGTGATTTGTTCTATTGGAGAATAGGTTATAGTTTTCATAAGAGATAAAAAAAGGTAAGTATCATCTGATACTTACCTTGTAAAAAATTCAAATAATTTGAATTATTTTCTAAGCTCTTTAATTTTTGCAGCTTTTCCTTTAAGATTTCTAAGGTAATTTAATTTAGCTCTTCTTACATCACCTCTTCTTAATACTTCAATTGTTTTTAAACTTTCAGAGTATAGTGGGAAAATTCTCTCTACACCGATACCGTTTGCACCAGTTTTTCTGATTGTAAAAGTATTAGATACACCTTCACCTTTTAAACCAATAACAATACCTTCAAAGTTCTGGATTCTCTTTTTTTCACCCTCTTTAATTTCAACACCAAGTCTTAATGTATCACCAGCTCTAAATTGTGGGATCTCTTTACCTTCAGTTTGTGCAGCTTCGAATGCAGCAATGTATTTATTTTTCATTTGTTTTCCTTTTTCGCGGATACACTAGAATTCTAGTCAGTGCCGCCTTTTATGGTCTAAAGTACTTAGTTTTGCACCTAGACAGTTTTGATTTTAAGTTGCGAATTTTAGCGTGATTTCCCTTTAATAATTCTGAAGGCACTCTTAAATTATTAAAATTGATTGGTTTTGTAAAAGATGGAGCTTCTAAAGTAAGTTTATTGTCTTCATTTGTATTATAACTTTCTTCTGTTAAAGACTCATCATTTCCTAAGACACCATCACAGTTTCTACTAATAGCATCTGCCATTACTGTTGAGGCCAATTCTCCACCCGTTAAAATATAATCACCAATACTAAATACTTCATTTGCATAAGTTTCGATAACTCTTTCATCAATTCCTTCATATCTTCCACTTACAAAAACAAGGTGTTTTTTTTTGGCTAATCTGATTGCATCTTGCTGTTTAAAAGGCTTTGCGGCAGCTAAAGGAAAGATGATATAGGCTTCTTTATTTTCTTTTTTAACTGAATCAAGAAGATCAAAAAGTGGTTGAGGAAACATGAGTTGTCCAGCACCACCTCCACAAAGTGTGTCATCTACTTTATTGTGTTTATTCAAAGTGTAGTCTCTAGGGTTATAAAAATCAATAGTTATCAAATCTTTTTCTATTGCTTTTTTTAAGATAGAGTCTTCAAAATAAGGTTTGATAAGATTAGGGAAAAGTGAGACAAAAGTAAACTTCATGGTAAAACTTATATTATCTCTAAATCAAAACTATCAGGAAAAACCTCAATAATAACAGTATATTTTATATCTTCTATAGTTGTTCTAAATGAAATTTGAAATTGCATTGTATTTGTTTTTATATTTTCAAATTTATAGGATAATGTTTCTTCCAAAGACTCTATAAGTTTATCCCTCAAAATATTTATTTTTCGTAAGACATCTTCTGCTTCATCCATATTCATAGCACTTTCATCAAATTCAAAATTTACATATTCATTGCAATAATGATAAAATTTTCCAAGAAGCCTTGTAGGGTCTTCATTTAAAAGAGCTAATTTAAATTTTTCAAAGATTGCATCTCTTTGGGCTGTTACATTACTTTCAAAATCTTCAATTTCTTCGTCAATAATCATTGTCTTTCTATTTTCGCTCATGATAACTCCATATGGTTTCTTCTGTAAGTTTTGGTCTGTTTTCTAATACTTCAAACGGTTTATATTTTTCTTTATAACCCATACTATAGTGGTCTTGTATCCAATATCCTAAATATACATAAGGAATCTTCGCTTGTTTAGCAATACTGATTTGTGCAAGTATTGAAAATTTTCCTAATGATAAATCTTCATAATCATGATCATAATAACAATAAACAGCAGAAATTCCCTCACTTAAGATATCGCTAAGTGCTACTGCAATTAATTTATTGCCTCTAAAATAGAGAAGTTCTTTTCCAAAATCATGAGCACCATTTACATAAGAATTGTGATATTCTTGTACATCTATAACATTTTCTTGCCATTCTTTTTTATATTTCATATGATGATGATATTTATTAAAAAGATCAATGTGCTCATATGTTACAGTTGGCTTTTGTACATAAACTTGTGTATCAATGTTTTTTTTCATTATACGCTTATGATTTTTAGTAAAGTGAAAATTTTCAACATCAATTCGAATAGTTTTACACTCATGACAATCTTTACATTCTGGCACAAAATGCATATTCCCAAATCTTCTCCAGCCACGTTCTAGCATTTTCATTTGTTCTTCTGCAGAACAGTGTTCCATATATCTGTATCGTATGTCTGAAGATTTATTTTCAAAATAAGAACAATCTTTATTCTCTTCTAAAAATTCTAATACTTGTGCATTTCTAAACATTTTTTATTTTCCTAAACAAAACTCACCAAACATTATATCTAACATTTGACTATGTTCATAAGGTCTTGTAATATTTGAAATGTTTTCAATTGCTTCATTAATATAGTGTGCAAAAAATTCTAATTCGCCATTATTTAATGGTACATATGCTTTTTGTATATTAGAAAGAGTGTTTTCAACTTCCAAAATTTGTTGTTTGGAGATTAATGTTATCTCATCTCCATTTGTATTTTGATTTAAAATCTCTTCGAGTTTTGAAATAAGCGGAGAGATATCTTCTTTTGTATTTAGTGAAATTATAGAAGTTTCTAGAAGTTCTAAGTCAAATTTTTGTGGAAGATCTGATTTTGTTATGATAACTACTATTTCTTTTGATGTAGAATGTAAAATATCTACAATTTTTTGATCTTCATCATCAAATTTTCTACTTCCATCAAATAAAGCTACTACAATATCTGATTGTTCTATAGCTTCTTTTGATTTTTCGATTCCAATTTTTTCTATTTCATCACTTGCTTCTCTAATACCAGCTGTATCAACTATTTTAATTATATGTGTTCCAATACGAACACTCTCTTCAATAGTATCTCTTGTAGTTCCAGCAATATCGCTTACAATAGCACGATTGAAATTTAAAAGTTTATTTAAAAGACTTGATTTTCCAACATTTGGTTTCCCTACGATTGCTACTTTAAAACCTTCGATTAAACCTTCTCTTCGTCTACTAGCATCAAGAGTACTATTAAGTTTCTTTTGTGTAATTTCTAGTTTTTCTTTAATTTGCTCAAAAATATCTTCTGGTAAATCTTCTTCTGCATAATCTATATTTACTTCAGTGTAAGCTAACATGAAAAGTAAGTCTTTTCGTATCTCATTAACAAAATCTGTCAATTCACCTTTTAATTGTCGAGCAAGTAGTTTTACTGCATCTTCACTTCTTGCTTCTATCATTTTTGATATAGCTTGTGCTTGCGAGAGATCAATTTTATTATTTAAGTAAGCCCGTTTTGAAAACTCTCCAGGATTTGCTATTCTTGCACCATATTTTATACAAGTTTCTAAAACAATATTTGATATGGCTACACCACCATGGCATTGAAACTCTACAACATCTTCCCCTGTAAAAGAAAAGGGATTTTGGAAGTATAATATAAGAGCTTCATCAATAAGTTCATCTTTTATATCATAAAGTTTAGAAAGTTTTGCATATCTAGGTTGTATTGTAGATTGTTTTGATATTTTTTGAGCAATTTGTAAAGCTTGCACTCCACTTACTCTCACAATAGAGATAGAACCAATTCCATTTGCAGTTGCAATAGCAACTATTGTATCTTCATTTATCACTTAAAAAATTAAGTATATTAGTTGGAACGGTATTCGTTCACTAAAATATACTTATCTCCCTTGATATTTGTTTTAACAGCTACATATTTATTAGGGAACTCTTCCCTTAATCTTGTAAGTGCAATATGGATTAAGATTCCATCAAGAGGTTTTGTTTTATAAAAACCATCTGTTTTAATCGTTGTAATAACTGGCTCAAGGTATGTATGTATTGCTTGTTCTTGATTTGATAAAAATTGTGCAACTTCCAGTCGTAACATCATATTATATTTATCATTTATCCAGTTAAAAAGTATATATGAAAGAGCTTTATATCTATATCCCTCTTTCCCTATTAATAAAGCACTATCTTCCCCATTAAATTCAATATATACAGTTTTCCCTTCATCGATTATATCAACTTGTATTTCATCAATTTTATAACATAATTTTGAGAATAAATGATTAACTTGTTCTTTAATCTCTTGAATAGTTTCTTGATGTGATTTATTTATAATTGGAGTTTTATGAAGTTTTTGTATTTCATTTCCATAAAAGTCATTAAAAATTTCTTCTTTTTCTATTTGTTTGATTGGTGCACTTTTTGAAGTTTTTTCTTCATCTCTTAATGCATTGAGTTTAGAACTTAATGTTTCTACATTTTCTTGTTCATTGAGTGTTTCACGATGATGTTTTTTATGATGTTTTTTTTCTTTGTGTAGAGTAACACTGATAATAGCTTCTTTAGCAAAGAATCCTAAAAATCCTTTGCTAGGTACTTGTAATATATCTATTTGAAGATCAGTTATGGAACATTTTAAAGACGTTGAAGCCTTTTCGTAAGCTTCTTCTAAAGTTTTACCTTGAAACTCTTGTACCATACTTTATCCTTTATTTTTTATTGTGTTGTTTCTCTTCTATATGTTTTTCATGTCTTTGAATTCTTGCTTTTTCAAATATTTGATTTACATAGTATTGTTGACCAATTGTAAATAAGTTATTGATAAACCAATAAAGTGTAAGACCTGCTGGGAACCATAAGAAGAAAAATGTAAATATTACAGGTAAAAATTGAAACATTTTTTGTTGTAATGGATCCGTCATAGTATTAGGTGTGATTTTTTGTTGTAAAAACATTGTAGCACCCATTAATATTGGAAGAATAAAATATGGATCCATCTCTGCTAAGTCATTAATCCAAAAAATCCACTCACTTCCTTTAAGTTCAATAGCATTTAATAAAACTCTATAAATAGCAAAGAAAACAGGTATTTGTAAGATAATTGGTAAACATCCACCCATAGGGTTTGCACCCTCTTTTTTATACAATTCCATCATATGCATAGATGCTTTTTGTTTATCTGGATATTTTTCTTGAATAGCTTTGATTTTAGGTGCTAAATCTTTAAGTCGATTCATAGATACCATACCTTTATGTGATAAAGGGAAAAGAATAAGTTTAATTAAAATTGTTGTAATAACAATTGTCCAACCCCAGTTACCAACATAGTCATGAATATATTGAAGCATAGTAAACATTGGTTTTGCTATGAAAGTAAACCAACCGTACTCTATAACAGATGATAATCTTTGATCAAGATTTGTTAATGTTTTATACTCTTTTGGTCCCATGTAACCATGAAGTTTTATGTTGTCTTTTGCTTGGATAAACATATTTGGTGAATCATTAATATCTTTCATAACACTTACAGCCATGCTTACATCATAGTTATATAAAACTGTTGCGTAATATCTATCAAATGCAGAAGCAACATTTACACCAATAAGTTCAGCACTTTTTTCCATATCTTCATCTTCGATGATATTAAGAGTTCCATCATTTAATGCTAATAATGCTCCATGATCTGCATACATATCAGCTAATACATTTGGTCTAAAACCTGGAGTTATAAAAAATTCTTCTTTATTTGTTGAACTTACATCAATATCGTAATGTCCATCAGGGTAAAAAGTTAAAACTTTTGTCAATGTTGTATTTGTAAGATTTTGTGTTAATGTAATTTGTTGTGTTGAAGTAATTGCATTTACTTCAGATGCAGACGCTGTAACATTTACTTTAAATGCCTCATTGTTTGTAGCTGTGTTTGCAAATCTAACTTCTAAAGGTCTTAATTGATTTTGCTCGAAAAGATGAATCTGTTTATTATCAGCATCAACATACTGTACTTCTTTTAGTGTTACTTGTGCAACTCTTCCTAAATTATCTATTTTGATAATATTATTTTTTGTTTCAATTGTAGAAATGATATCTGTTGTAACTATATTGTTTGTTTTTGGAGCACTATTTTGTGCTGTTGTATTATTTATTATAGCTGGTGCTTGATTTTGTGTAGTAGTTGTTGTTTGTTGTTGTACTGCTTGATTTTGTTTATTTAATTCATTTACAGCAGCTTGTTTTGGTTGTAAGTATAAAAAATCATAAGCTATAAAAAAAGCAAATGATAATGCTGTTGCAATTAATATCTTTTTTTGTGTTTTTTCTTTATTCATATTGTTTGTGTTGATTGACATCTATTTATCCCATTTTGTATTGTGTTTCAGTATTAAGCATTGTTTGTTATTTACTGGAACGAGCCAGTATTTTACCTTAATTTTTTTAAATTCTAGATTTATTTTGTTTTTTGAAGGGCAATTTGTTTTAACATAATCGAATCCTCCATCAAAAAGTGGATTGCATTTTAGTATTCTATAGCATGATAATAAAAGTGCTTTAAAAAAATTATTGTGTTCAAATTGCATTTTTGCATATGATGAGCAAGTTGGATAATATCTACAACTTCCAAATGATAATATAGTTAGGTACTTTTGATAAAACTTTATAAGTAAAAGCACTAATTTATTCATTGATATAAACCTAATTTTTTCATTGCAAAATCAAAATCTTTTTGTAAAGTTTTGTGATCTCGTTCAAAGAGTTCATTTTTTGCTACAAATATATATTTACCATTTTGTAGTTGTTTTTCTTTTTCTAAAACTAAAGCACGTAAAACTCTACGTGCTCTATTTCTATGTACTGCATTGCCAACTTTTTTTGATGATACAAAAGCGACATTTAAATAATCGCCCTTTTGAAAAAAAACAACAAAACTTTTAGTGTGCCACTTTTTGTTGCTCTTATATATGTAGTTAAACTCTTTTTGAGTATTTATTCTGTGAGATTTGCTTAAACAGCTAATCTTTTTCTACCTTTAGCTCTTCTAGCTTTGATAACTCTTCTACCATTTTTAGTAGCCATTCTTGTTCTGAAACCGTGAGTTCTTTTTCTCGGTGTGTTATGTGGTTGATATGTTCTTTTCATCCCTAATTTCCTTTTTTCTAAATTGAGTTCGGGATTATATTTAAAAAATACTTAAGGTTAGTTTAGTTAAGTTTTAAATTTAAATGGTACTTTCTAATATAAAATATTGTAAAATTCTTTATCATATTGATAAAAGGAAAGTTATGAAAAAATTGTTTTTAGTTACTCTTATGTGTGGGAGTTTATTCGCAGATGGTGCAGCTATATATAATAGCGCATGTAAAACTTGTCATGGAGCAAAAGCTGAAAAAGTAGCACTTGGAAAGTCAAAAGTGTTAGCAACGTTGAGTAAAGATGAAATTGTTAAAACAATGAAAGGTTATAAAGACGGTAGTTATGGTGGTGCAATGAAAGCGATTATGATACCACAAGTAAATAAATTAAGTGATGCAGATATTGAAGCAGTTGCTGCACACGTTCAAACTATAAAATAGTTTATTTTAGTTAGTGTATAAGTTTCCAAGTAATCTACTTGGAAACTTTATTTTATGAAATATCTACAGTTATTTCACCATTTTTAAAGTCAAATTGTACACTATTTCCCTCTTCAACTTTTTCTTCAAGTATTAAATCAGCAAGTTTATCTTCAACAATTTCATATAATGCACGTTTTAATGGTCTTGCTCCATAAACTGGATCAAATCCTGCTTCTGCAATATATTTTTTAGCTTCAGTTGTCATCGATAATTTTATATCTTTTGTTGCAACTTTTTTCGCAATCGAATTAAACATAATATCAACTATATTGACAATTGCATCAAGTCCAAGTTGTTCAAATATAACGATATCATCGAGTCTATTTAAAAATTCTGGTCTAAAATACCCTTTAAGTTCTGCAAGAACTTCTTCTTTTCTTTGCTCTTTATCTTCTATTTCGATAATTTTTCTACTTCCTATATTTGAAGTTAAAATTATAATTGTATTTTTAAAATCAACAGTTACACCTTTATTATCTGTAAGTCTTCCATCATCTAGAACTTGAAGTAATATATTAAATACATCTGGATGTGCTTTTTCAATCTCATCAAAAAGTATTACACTATACGGTTTTCTTCTTACAGCTTCTGTTAATTGTCCACCTTCTTCATATCCTACATAACCTGGTGCAGCTCCTACTAATCTACTTGCACTATGTTTTTCCATATATTCAGACATATCAAACCGTATAAGTGATTTTTCATCATCAAACAAAAACTTTGCTAATGTTTTTGCTGATTCAGTTTTACCAACTCCTGTAGGTCCAAGGAATAGAAAACTTCCAATAGGTCTTGTTTCATCACTAAGTCCTGCTTTGTTTCTTTTGATTGCACGACTAATTGCTTTTATTGCTTCATCTTGTCCAATTACATCTCGTTTAAGAACATTTTCTACTTCTAAAATTCTTGCTTTTTCATCTTTAAGCATTTTATTTACAGGAATTCCTGTCCATCTAGAAACGATACTTGCAATTGCTTCTTCATCAACAAAGTTTCGAAGCAGTGTTCCATGCTCTTGCATTTTTGCCCATTTTTCTTCATTTTCTTTTATCTTTTTTTCTAATTCTGGAATTTGCCCATATTCTATTTGTGCCGCTTGTTCAAATTGACTTTCTCGTTTTGCTCTTTCAGCTTTCCCTTTGAGTTCATCTATTTGTGTTTTTAGGGTTGATGCTGCATTAAAAGTTTCTTTTTCATTAGCAAATTGTGTTTCTAAACTTCTTTGTTTCTCTTTTAAATCACTTAATTCTTTTTCTATTTCAGAAAGTCTAGAGTCATTTTTATTCCCCTTTTCCATCTTTAAAGCTTCTTTTTCAACTTCAAGAGTTCCAATAGCTCTTTTTGTTGTTGAAAGTGCAGTTGGTTCAGACTCAATTTGCATTTTTAATTCAGCTGCTGCTTCATCTATTAAGTCGATTGCTTTATCTGGTAAAAATCTGTCTGTAATGTATCTATCACTTAGTTTTGCAGCAGCTACGAGTGCTGAATCATTGATAGTTACATTATGATGTGTTTCCAGTTTTTCTTTAATACCTCTTAAAATTTGTAATGCTTCATTTACACTTGGTTCATCTACATTAATAGGTTGAAATCTTCTTTGCATTGCTGCATCTTTTTCAAAATATTTTCTATATTCTTTTAATGTAGTTGCTCCAATAGTATGAAGTTCACCTCTAGCTAATGCTGGTTTTAAGATATTTGCAGCATCCATACTTCCTTCACTAGCACCAGCACCTATGATGGTATGAATTTCATCTATAAAAAGGATAATATTTCCAACTTTTTGTACCTCTTTAATTACCGCTTTTAATCTATCTTCAAATTCTCCTCTATATTTAGCCCCAGCTATAAGTGCTGACATATCAAGACTTACAACTCTTTTGTTTGCTAAAGAAGTTGGTACATCTTTGTTTACAATTCTTTGTGCTAGTCCTTCTGCAATTGCAGTTTTACCAGTTCCTGGTTCCCCTAGTAAAATAGGATTATTTTTTGTTTTTCTAATAAGAATTTGCATCATACGTGTTAGTTGTTCATCTCGTCCAATTACAGGATCTAGTTTTCCATCTATGGCTCTTTGATTTAAATCGATACCGTATTTACTCAATGCTTCAAGATTATCATCAGCACTAGCACTATCAACTTTTGCACCACCTCTTATAGTTTCAAGTTCTTTTTTTACCTCTTTTAAATCTACATATTTTCCTAAAACATCTTTAAATACTTGATGGTTTAAGTTTGCGATAATCCATGTATCAACAGCCAAGAAACTATCCCCTTGACTTGCCATTAATCCACTTGCATTATTCAGTGTATCTACAACATTTCTACTTATTTTAATATTTTCTTTTGAAACAGAACTTGATGTTACAAGTTTTCCTGCAACACTTTTTGCTTCAAGTTCTATGGCAGTTTTATCTAAATTCATTTTATTTAATAATTGATTTAATACACTGCTTGTATTTGTAAGTAGTCCCCAAATTAAATGGATAACTTCTACTTCTTGGTTTTTATTATGAAGTGCAAGACTCAATCCTGACTCTATAGTTTCTTGCATTTGATTAGTTAATTTTTCAAATATATTATTACTCATTATGACACCTTTTTATATAAATTAGCACTCTTAATATTTAAGTGCTAGTAAAATTATAACACTTTAGTCACTCTTTGTCAAGTATATTGCAAAAATAAAAAAAAGCAAGGTTTTATACCTTGCTTTTTAATTTATCAAATAAGTGTAAAATTTATAAACTACAACCCTGACCAACACTTGTATGTACCTCTTTAAGTCCACAATTTGTACAGTTGTATTCATATTCAATGATACCACTGCATCCATGATTTTTTAAAATAGTTTTTTTGATTGGATTTACTTTAAACAGTGTGCCTGTAGCTTCATCTTTAAAACTTCTTGGCTCACTATGACATGATGGACAAATTCCAGTATCAAGTAGAATTTGTCTTGATTTTTTTGATTTAAAATATAAAAGGATAGAAAATATAGCTATCAATAAAAGAAGTAAGATAGCTATAATTGTATACATATAAAAGATTACTTTACTATATTATAGTTTTTCATTACTGCTTCAATTTTTTTCATGTTTTCACTACTTGGCGCAGTTAGAGGCAGTCTGTATTCTAATGTATCAATAAGTCCAGCTATATACATAGCAGCTTTTATAGGAATTGGATTTGATTCACAAAAAAGTACACTATTGATAGGATATAGCATATTATTTAATTCTTTTGCTACAGAAAAATTTCCATTTAATGCTTCACGAGTAAGTTGACTTTTTAAATCTGGTAATAAATTTGCCGTTACTGATGTAATACCAGCTCCACCATTTGCTAAAATAGGAAAATCAATAGCATCATCACCACTTAAAATTTTTAAGTCTGCTCTTTGTGAAAGAAGTTGTACTGTTCTATCTAAACTTCCTGTTGCTTCTTTGATACCGTAAATATTTTTACAATCATCAAAAAGTCTTATAACTGTGTTTGCTTCTATATCAACTCCTGTTCTTCCAGGTACGTTGTAAAGCATTACCCCAAGTTCTGGAACGGCATTTGCTATAGCTTTATAGTGTTGGTATAATCCCTCTTGAGAAGGTTTGTTATAATAAGGACTTACAGAAAAAAGTGCATCTACTCCACACTTTTGAGCATGTCGTGCTATTTCCACGGCTTCAGCAGTTGAGTTACTTCCAGCACCTGCTAATACTTTAGCACTTGTACCTTTTGTAACTTCAACAGCAATTTCAATACATCTTTTATGTTCATCATGCGTTAGTGTTGCACTTTCCCCAGTTGTACCAACTGGACAAATTGCATCTATACCATTATCTATTTGTCTTTGTATTAGTTGAGCATATTTTTCTTCATCTAAATTTCCATTTCTAAATGGAGTAATTATAGCTGTAGTAGCTCCTGTAACAATCGTCATTCTTTTACCTTATTGTATCTTTAAATATTATCGGGGATTATATCAAAGATTTTATAATAATGATATTAGACAAATAAAGAATAAATAAATCCAAAAAGAATAGTAGATAATCCTATTAAAATTTCAGAAGAGGGATTTTCATCACCTACAAGACCAATTCTTACTTGATTTAGCATTATAAAAAATGCAACAATAATCAATGCAAATATAAGTTCCATCGTCTACTCCTTAATAAGTTTTTATTATAAAATTATAGTTTGGATAGATTTAAGAAAATAAAATTATTTAAGTTAATTATGAATATTTATTTTAATTTATGTATAATGAAAAGATATAATTGTAAGGAACTATATGAGATTATTTTTTTTCGTATTATTGTGTATAACTTCAATGTATGCTAAAAGTTATATAATTGGATTTTCTCAAGATACTTTAAATAATGATTGGCGATTAGCTCAGACCGAAGAGTTAAAAAATGAAGTGAAAAAATATCCGTACTTAAAACTTATTGTAAGAGATGGAAATTCAAAGGTTTCAAAACAAATAAGAGATATAGAAGAGTTTATAAAACAGGGTGTAGATTTTATAATTACTAGTCCAAAAGATGCTAAAATCACTTCCTTAGTATTAAAAAAAGCAATTGATAAAGGTATAAAAGTTATATTAATCAGTAGAACAATAACCACTGATGATTATACAGTTTTTATTGCCCCAAACAATTATAAAATTGGCCAAGATGCTGCAAAACTTTTAGTTAAAAAGTTAAATTATAAGGGAAATATTCTGATGTTACAAGGTATAGAAGGTGCTTCTTCTACTATACAAAGAGAAGAAGGCTTCTTAAGTATCATGAATCAATACCCTAAAATCAACGTTATATCAAAAAGAGCTAACTATCTTCGTAACGATGCTATAAAGGCTGTTGAAGCTGTATATCATGATAAGATTCAATTTGATGCAATCTTTTCTCATAGTGATAGTATGTTAATTGGTGCAAGAGAAGTGATGAAACGTTTTAAACAAGATTTGCATATACCAATGGTTGGTATAGATTATGTAAAACAAAGTCGACAAGCTATTATAGATGGTGAACAACTTGGAAGTTTTTTATATCCTACTTCTGCTAAAGAGGGTGTTCAAGCTGTAGTGGATATAATTAATGGAAAAAAGGTATCAAAGAATATTACATTGGATACAGTATTAGTTACGAAAGAAAATGTGTATAAAGTTGAACCAATTTTTTAGATTTATAAAAGAGAAACAATGTCGTTAAAACATAAATTATTTGTACTTATTATTTCACTTTCAACAGTAGCATTGATGATAAGTAGCTATATTACTTTAAATGTAGTGGAAAATATTTTTCACACACAAAGAACAGAAAATATAAATCATGATAAAAAGATTATTCATAATATTATAGAAAATACTAAAAAAAATATTGAACAATTTTCGGATGAAATCTCCCATGATAACGATATTATAAATTCTTTAAATTTAATTTCAAACTATGAAAATCCAATGGATTATCTTAAAGAAATTTACGATTTTGAAAAAAGTAGTATGATAGAAAATACAAGAAAATGGATTAAAGATTCAGATAATTATACTTTGAGTATTTTTGATAAAAATGGGAAATTAATTTTAGTAAATAGAAAATTGAAAGATAAAAAAGAGTTAGGCTATATCTCTTATGAAAATGGACAAAAAACTTTTATAGATTATGAAACAAAAAAATCTACTAACTTACCTAATATAAAAGAGATAAGTGAAAATACTTTTGAAGTTTTTTATATGGAAGATATTTATTTTTTCGAATATACCAAAAAAGTTTTGTTGGACAATAAACTTATTGGATATATTCGAGTTGGATTTAATATAGATAGTAAGTTTTTAACTGTGTTAAATGATAGATTAGGAACTCAGATAGTTTTAAAATCTGACGAAAACTATATATATTCTAATAAAATGGATAAAGAAGAGTTTGAAAATATTAAAAGTTCAACTGAGCATAGTTTTGTTAGTTATCCACTTATAAATAATACAACACACGGATTAGAAGCTGTTTTTATAATTAATAAAAAAGAACTCAATAAACAATTAACTATCACTTATTTAGAGATATTTTTTGTATGGATTTTGATACTTTTTATTACCTTTATTGTTTCATTTAAATTTATTAATAAATCAATAGTAAATCCTCTTGAAAATCTTAAAGCAAGTATCAAAAATATTAAAAACAATAAATATGAAGAGATTAAAATTGATAAATATGATGAGATAAGTAGTATTACAAAAGATTTTAATAAATTATCAAAAACATTGCAAGATAATATATCTTTTTTAAATAGTTATAAAAGTGTAATGGATGAAGGAAGTATTGTTACAAAGTCTGATTTAAATGGTAATATTATTTATGCAAATGATAACTTTTATAAAGTAAGTGGATACTCTAAAAATGAAACAATAGGTTCTCCTCATAGTATAGTAAGAGATCCAAAAACTCCAAAAAGTGTGTTTGAAAATCTTTGGCAAACAATTCAATCCAAAAATGTTTGGAAAGGAGTTTTAAAAAATAGAAGAAAAGATGGTACTTCTTACTGGGTTGATATTGTAATTCAACCAATATTAAATAGTAAAAATGAGATTATGGAGTATATTGCAGTTCGACATGAAATTACTGAGCTTGTAAAACAAAGAGAAAAGTTAGATGATTTAGTCAATAGAGATCTTTTAACGAATCTTGGAAATAGATTTAAACTTACGAACGATCTTCATAAAAATAAAAGAAATTCAATAGCTATATTAAATGTAGATAATTTTAGACAAGTGAATGATTTTTATGGTCATGTATTTGGGGATAAATTGATTAAAAGGTTATCAGAAATATTATCAAGTTTAATATCAAATCATAAACAGTATCAATTATATCGTTTACAAGGTGATGAGTTTGTCATTTTAGGACACCAACACTCTAACGACCTTTTTTATGAAAGAATTCGAAATATTGTAAATTTTATTGATAATGACAATATAGAGGTTGATACTGAACAACTTTCTGTAAAATTAACAGGTGCAATATCGTTTGAAACAAATGATAAGATTTTACAAACTGCGGATATGGCACTTCAAATTGCAAGAAAAAAGAATATTGATATTGTGATTTACAATGAAGATAATTCTTTAAATAAAGAATATGAAAATAATTTAAGATGGACAAAAAAGATTAAAGAAGCAATTGAAGAAGATAGGGTAGTGCCATATTTCCAACCAATTGTCAATAATGCAAATAACAGTTATGAAAAATATGAATCACTTATAAGAATATTGGAAGATGATAAAGTTATTTCTCCATATTTTTTCTTAGAGATTTCAAAGAAAACGAAATATTATAATATACTCACAAAGATTATGTTAGAAAAAAGTTTTAAAAAGTTTTACAATAATGGCTTTGAGTTTTCTGTTAATTTAACTATTGATGATATTTTAAATATTGAGATACAAGATTATATTTTTGAGCTTTTAAATAAATATGGTATAGGGAAAAGAGTTGTATTTGAAATTGTTGAGTCAGAATCTATAGAAAACTTTACCCAAGTGGTAAGTTTTATTAAAAATGTCAAAGCATTTGGCTGTAAGATTGCTATTGATGATTTTGGTACTGGTTATAGTAATTTTGAATATTTGATGAAGCTGGAAGCTGATTTTATTAAAATTGACGGTTCAATGATAAAAAATATTGATACAGATAAAAATGCGAAAATGGTTGTAGAAACTATTGTTAATTTTGCTAAAAAAATGAATATGAAAACTATTGCAGAGTTTGTGGAAAATGAGAAAATATTAAAGATTGTAAATGAACTAGGTATAGATTATTCTCAAGGGTATTATTTTAGCGCGCCTCAACAAGAGTTAGAGCAGTAGGTGTAGATAAAAAAGATGACCTCTGATTGAGAGGTCATTATTGGGTTGAGTGAATTTGATTTTAATTTTGTTTTAAAATCATTGTTGTAGAGTTACTTTTTATCAAATATTTATTTGCTACTTCTACTATATCTTTTGTTTTAAGATTTTTAATATCTTCTTCATAATTCATAAGTGGAGTTATATCACCTCTTATAAGATAGCTTCCATATAAAGAAGCTACACTGCTAGAACTTTCTAGAGAAAAGATAAAATCAGATTTAGTATTTTTCTTTATTTTGGCAAGTTCTGATTTTTTTACATCACCTATTTGTACTCTTTTAATCTCTTTCCAAATCTCTTTTTCCACATCACTAGCTTTTACACCAGGATTACAAACAGCTAAAAAGAGATAAACTCCTGGATCTTTTAACTCCATATTATAAGCATATATAGTATTTACCATTTGTTTTTTATCTATAAGTAGTTCATTAAGACGACTACTTTTTCCAGAGCTTAACAGTTCACTTAAAGCAGAAAGAGCAACTTGGTCTTTATTTAAAAAATTTGGTATATGAAAATTAATAGCTAACATCTCTACTTGAGAATCTTTATGAACTATAACTCTTTTTTCACCCTCTTGCTTTGGTTCTACAGTGTGTAAAGTTTTTGTAATCTCTTTACTATTTTTTGTATTTTTTATAGGTGTAAAGTGTTTTTTTGCAGCTTCAAAAACTTCTTCTTTTGTGATGTCTCCTGCAACAACTATAATGGCATTTGATGGTGTATAAAATTTAGAGTGAAATTCTCTTATATCTTCTATACTCCAATTTTGGATGTCAGACATAAATCCAATTGGTGTCCAATGATAAGGATGGTAAGTAAAAGTATTATTAAAAAGTTTAAAGTATAAATACCCCATAGGAGAGTTGTCAGTTCTCCATCTTCTTTCCTCTGCAACTACATCTCTTTCAGGCTGAAACTCTTCATCTTTTAAAGTTAAGTTTTCCATTAAATCAGCATATAATTCTAAAGATTTATCAAGATTTTTATTGCTTGATTTGATGTAGTAATGTGTATAGTCAAATCCTGTTGAAGCATTATTTACCCCACCAAAACCTTTTACAATAGTATCAAATTCTCCAGCTTTTAAGTTTTTTGTTGATTTAAAGTTAAGGTGTTCAAGCATATGTGCAATTCCACTTTTCCCCATAATCTCATCTCTACTTCCAACATTGTAAAAAATATCAGTAGTGATAACTTTACTATCATTATCCATAGGGATTGCAACAATCTTAAGACCATTTTCTAAAGTCTCTTCATAATATTTTGGTAGGCTATTTGCCATCAATACTCCTTGTAGGATTAGAAAAATAAATACTAATAGTTTCATTTTCTTTCCTTATTTATAATCAGCTCCAACAGCTTCACTTATATTTGTATATCCATCAGCTTTTAGTAATGAGATAAGTTCTTCATTGATATTTTTACACATTGAAGGACCTTGGAAAATAAAAGCACTGTATATTTGTACCAAACTTGCACCAGCTTTTATTCTTCTGTAGGCATCTTGTGCATCACTTATTCCACCAACACTTATAAGTGTAGTTTTATCATGAAGTTCAGTTGCTATTGCTTTAAAAAGATTATATGATTTTTCACTCATAACTTTTCCGCTAATTCCACCAAAATCTTGTGGATTTGGTAGTAGACTATAATCATTCGTTGTATTTGTAGCTATAATACCATCAGCCCCTGCCTCAACTGCAGTTTTACACAATTCAATTGCTGTTTCAGTAGCCATATCAGGAGCAATTTTTAATAAAATTGGTGTATTTGTAATTGATTTAGCCATTCCAAATACAGCTTTTATGAACTCTTCATTTTGTAAGTCTCTTAAATTTGGTGTGTTTGGTGAAGAGATATTTACTACTAAATAATCACAAATATCCTTAAAGCCTTTGATAAGTATTTCATAATCATTGAGTGCTTCATTTTCAGGAGTTACTTTATTTTTCCCAATACTTGCACCAATAGGAATAGCAAACGGATATACTTTTTTAAGATTTGAGATTACTTCAAAAGCACCTTCATTATTAAATCCCATAGCATTTTGTATAGCCTCATGCTCTGGATATCTAAATAGTCTTGGCTTTGGATTCCCAGGTTGTGGTTTTGGAGTCATAGTTCCTATTTCTGTATAACCAAATCCAAGTGCTGGCATAGCTTTTATCATATCTGCATTTTTATCAAATCCAGCAGCAAGACCTATTGGATTATGAAACTTTATCCCTAATACCTCTTGAGTTAAGATTTCATCATTTATAAAGTTTCTATTTACCATATAGTTGTTTATTGTTCGGCAATATGGAAGTGCTTTTAAACCAAATGAAGCTATGTGATGTGCAGTTTCTGGATCAAAATTGAACATTAGCTTTTTTATAGTTTCATAATTTATCATTTACTATTTTCCTGTAAGATTATTGTTAGATTTTTGTTGATTATATCCAAAATATTTTAATATGAGATGAATATTTCTTTTGATATTATTTTTCAAAGGAGTTGTAATGTTCTTAAAAGTTTTTTTTCTTTTTATATTTGTTGTTATTAATTTGAATGGGCAATATGAAAAAGTAAAAATTGGAAAAATTGATGCTTATTATCAAGACAAAATCACACAAGAACAACTTCGTTCAATTATAGAGGAAATTGAGAAAATCCTTGAGACACAAACTAATATAAATATATTTGATTATTCAAATGATGGCAAACCAATCGATATATTGTATCTGCCACTTTCAAAGAAAAAATTAGATGTAGAATCTGGAATTAAAACATTAAAAATACAAAAAAGTAAAATTGACACATTTCAAGAGTATATCTTATCAAAAGATGATGATATAAAAAAGAAAGCTTTAGAGCTTCAAAATTTAAATAAAAATCTCAATCAAAAGATTCATAAGTTAAACCTTTACATCGAAAAGATGAATACAAAGAATATAACATCACAACAAGAATATAATGAGATTAAACAATATATATCTAAAGAGAAACAAAAAATAAAACAAGAAACCAACATATATGATCAAAAAAGGATAAAGTATAATAATTTTTTGAAAAGTTACAATCAAAAAGTATCTTCACATAATCTTCTTGTTAACCAATATAACCGACTTCAAAGAAAAATAGAAACACTTATGCGTAGTATGAAAGAGATTAAAGGTGTTGCTAAAGGATATACAAAAACAGTTCTAAAAACAGTTTATAAAGATGGAAAAGAGTATAGAACAAAAGAAACTCAAAACTATATGGAAAAGATAGAAATATATGGTTTTGATAGTTTAGAACAACTCAAAACTATACTAGCTCATGAAATATTACATCTTGTTGGAGTAGGGCATATTGATACAAAAGGGGCATTGATGAATCCAATTTTGCAAGAAAATCAGGTAGAAAATTTGTATTTGATTTTTGAAGATATTGAGAATTTTAAGAGTTCATTTTAATATGGTAGAAAAAAAATAATTTGAAATAATTTAATACTCTTATTATTAAATCCTCTTTTCTAAAAGGTTAAGAGGTTTATTTATTTTGGATTAATTACCTAATATATTTAATATAGCTTCATGCTAGTGTTACTTTTTTAAGTATTATTTTATGTAGTGTATTCTTTGTAAAAAATTTCAAAATCTTCAACTGGTAATGGTTTAGAACAGTAATAACCTTGATAATAATCACAATCAATACTTTGTAAGTACTCTACTTGTTCTTTTTCTTCTATTCCCTCTGCAATGACATTCATATTTAAAGTTTGTCCCATGTTAACAATAGTATCAATAAATATCGCACCCTGTTTTGTTTTATAATCATCCATAAAAATTTTATCTATTTTCAAGTTGTCAATAGGAAATTTTTTTAAATACGAAAGTGATGAATAACCAGTACCAAAATCATCAAGTGAGATTGTCAGCCCTTTATCACGTATCATATTTAGTGTATATAAGTTGTTATCATTTTCTTCTAAAAATAGATACTCTGTTATTTCAATATCAACCTTTGAAGGATTTACACCAGTTTCTTCAAGTAATTTTGTTAGTTTATGCTCAAAACTACTTTGCAGAAGTTGTTTTGTCGCAACATTTATTGATACTACAATATCGATCCCCTTTTTACTCCATTCTACCTGTTGTTTAATAGCTTCTTTTAGTACCCAGTTACCAAGTTCTACTATAAATCCATTTTCTTCTGCGAGTGGAATAAACTTATAAGGTGCAATCATACCCTTTGTAGGGCTATTCCATCGTATTAGTGCTTCTGCACCAATTATTTCACCAGTTTTGACACTAGTCTTAGGTTGATAATATAGTTCATATTCTTTATCCTCTAGTGCCTTCCTCATCATTTTATCAAGAGCTATTGTCTCTTTTACTTTTTCATTCAACTCTTCTGTAAAATAATGATAGCGAGCTCGTCCATTTTTTTTTGCTTCATACATTGCCATACTAGCATGTTGCATTAAAGAAAGTGCATCTTTCCCATCTTTTGCAAATAAAGCGATACCGACACTACTTGATATATTTACAGGATGGGTTTGTATTACCCATTGTGTACGTAATGATTGTTGTATTTTAACTATTATATTTGTTAACTCGGTTAATGTGCTGTACTGATGCAGTATCACTACAAACTCATCACCACCAACACGAGCAACAAAATCGTGTTCTGGGATAGCCTCTTGTATCCTAGAAGAAATAGACTTTAATAGCTCATCACCTAGACTATGTCCAAGTTCATCATTAACACTTTTAAAGTGATCTATATCTAAAAAAAGGAAAGCAAACTCTTTATTGTCATGTTTAGAATCTACTATAAGTCTTTCTAAATACTCATTTAAAGAGTGTCGATTTGCAAGACCACTTAAAGGGTCTGTACGTGCCATTTTATATAGTTCTTTTTGCTCTTCATTTAACCTTGAAAATGTCTGTACCATAGATGAACGTATAGCTTCTAACTCTTTGATTTTAAATGCTTTTGGCACATCACTTTGATAGTATGCATACTGACGTAACTTCTCTAAGGGTTTTGAAATTATATATCTTATAATTAACCATGAAACAAACAAAATTACAATAGGTAATAAACCAAAATATACTATAAAAAACATCTTTTTTTCATGAAATTGAGTATTCATCTCTTTATGATCAAATAAAAATATAAGTCTTAAGTTATGAAGTATACCATTTTCATAAAATCTTACAACACCCTCAATACCTTTTTTTGAAAATAATTCTTCATAATGTGATATTGTTTTATCACTATATAAATCTGTTGTATAAGGAACATCATTATAGCTAGGATTAGTAGTAAGTAAAACAGTTGTTCCGTCTACAACTAAAACTGAAGCTAGATAGTCATTGTTAGCAGTATATCTTTCTAAAATTGCACGAGAACTATCAACACTTATATCACTTTTTATATTTTTTGAAAGTACATAACTAAGTTCTGACATATCATCTTTAAAACTTTTTATCATAACGAGAGACATTTTCTCTTTTTGTTCTAAATAATAATTAATAAATATAAAGTAGATTACAACAAGTAATGTAGCAAGTGCTATTTGTGTAAATCTTTGAATTGTTAACAACATATTACATTAATCCAGCACTTGGGAAGTGTGTTTCTTTGATGCTCTTTTTTAACTCTTGAGATATATCTTTATTTATCCAGACTATGTTTTCCAAATCAGCATAAAAATCATCATAAGTTATATCTCTCATATATGGTTTTACAGTATCATAAAATTCACGTGGATTTTTTTCAAGTCTATTGATAGCTTTATCTATTAACTTTTTTAATTGTATAAACTGCTCTTTATGTTTTTGTAGTTTTTGCTCTGTTGTAAACAAGGCATCAATAACTAAAAGATCTAAGTTATCTCTAGTAGAAGCTATGCTTGTAAATCCGTTTTCTTTAAGTTTTATATCATATGGGATATATGTAACAATAATAGTTGTCTTATGTGTATTTTTGAGCGTAGATATATATGCTTGATCGCGATTAATATAGTTTATCTTTTTATTTTGAAGTCCATATTTTTGAATAAAATCTTTTAACAATGTATTATTGATAGAATCCATCTCTAAATAAGCATCAATACTATCTGTGGTGTTTTGTAATTTTTGTATCGAGACATTACTCATAATAATATCACCACCATTGGAGCGATCAAACAATATTATGGGCAAAAGTGAAGAATCTTTTTTTGATAATATACCATACTCATATTGCGTACCAACATAAGCATCTGAATTACCAGCATCATATAGGTACATATTTTCACTTAGTGAGCTTACATGTAAGAGCTTTATATTTAGAGAGTCAAGCCACCCTTTTTCTTTAGCATAATAAAGCGGTGAGTAACCAATCCATGTTGTTGCAGAAATCTTAAGCTTTTGATCTTCTGTAGATGAACATGATGAAAGTAAAAAAATTATTGTTAAAAATAAAATTATTTTTTTATACAAAATGTACACCTTTTTTATTTTTACTATATTTATATCATAAATAAATATAATCTTTCTTTAAAGAAATGGTTTATCTATTATTGTGTCGTTAATATAGTGGAATGGTTTAGACTTATTAAATTTTACAGGAGAGTTATAGACTTTTTTTATGAAGATGTATCATAATTCAATAAAGTTTTTTATACAGTGATTATGATAAAAGTAGTAATTTAATGGCAGAGAAGATGGGATTCGAACCCACGGTAGTTTGACCTACACTTCGCTTCCAACGAAGTACCTTCGACCACTCAGACACTTCTCTGTAAGATAGTTTAAAATTTATTGGTAAGTAATAATACAATATTTTTATAACCAAACTCTTTTAAAGTTTGGAATAATAATATAAAACCACTTAAACTACTAGCTAAAGCCAATCCAACAATACCATAAGGTATGATTAAAATTAAAGAAAAAATAATATTCCATATAAGTGATTGCATCGTTATTTTTGCTGCAATTCCTTGTTTTTCATGGGCATACAACCAAAGAGAAAAAATTTTAGCCAATCCAAAAGGTAAAAGTCCAATAAGGTACATCGTAAGAACAAGAGCAGTTTGTGTTGTATCTGTAGCACTAAAAGCACCTCTTTCAAATAAAAGCCATACAATAAAGTTATCAAAAACAATCCCAACAATGGTCGCACTTCCAAGAAGTGCAAACAGGATAATTGTAGCTTTTCTCATAAATCTTAGTGCTTTTTGTTCATCATTGTTTTTAATTGCTTTTGCAATAGTTGGAAAGAGGGCAACTGAAGTTGCTATTGCAAACAATGCGAGCGGTAGTTGAAATACTCTATTTGCATAATACAGATAACTAATACTTCCGCTTACAAGAAGTGATGCTAACCAAGTATCTAAAAAAGCAGCTATATGAGAAGCACTACTTCCAACTACAGCTGGATAAAATTGTTTATAAAATTTTGATTGTTTGATATCTCTTTTTTTCTTTTTTACATTGGTTGTGAAAAATTTTATCTTGAGTTTTTTGATAGCTATAAGATGGACGATGACTTGTAAAATACCACCAGCAACAACACCCCAACTTAGATAAAATGTAATAGTATATTTATCCATATTTGATGATATTAATAAAGCTACAATAAGAGCAATATTAAGAAGTGCTGTTGAAAATGCAGTAGTAGCAAAATGATTTTTATATTGTAATAGAGCTGCTAGAAATGTAACAATAAAAATTAAAGGAAGATAATAGAAACATATAGCTACTAAAGGTGCTGCTAAATCAATTGTGTACGCATCAAATCCAAAAGCAATTACTTTTGTGACAAGTGCTGCAAAAAGAGTGACAAGTAAACTTAATATGATAATAAAAGCTAAAAATTGTAAAAAAATGACAGAACTGAAACTTACTTTATAATTTGATTTTGCGTATGCTGGTATAAACACTTGTGTAAAAGCACCTTCTGCAAAAATTCTTCTAAAAAGATTTGGTAATTTAAAAGCCACAAAAAATATATCACTATAAATATTTGCACCTAAAATTGAAGCAGTTAATAAATCTCGCAAAAAGCCTAAAATTCTAGAAACTAAAATACCTGCACTATTGGTGAATATATGTTTTATCATTCTTTTTAACTATCTTTAAAAGTGTCTCGAATTTTTAAAAATTCACTTAAATTATCAAAAAATATTGTAATAAGAGCTGGGTCAAAATGTTTTCCTTTTTCTTCCATAAAAAGCTGAAATATTTTCTCATCATCCCAAGCTTTTTTATAACATCTATCACTGCCTAAAGCATCAAATACATCAGCAAGAGCAGTAATTCTTCCATAAATATGAATATCTTCACCTTTTAAACCTCTAGGATAACCGCTCCCATCCCATTTTTCATGATGTTCATAAGCTACAATTGCTGCCATTTTTAAAAGGTCTCTATTGGAATGTTTTAACATATCATATCCCAAATGTGCATGGGTATTCATAATGAGTCGCTCATTTTCATCAAAACGACCTGGCTTGTTTAAAATAGCATCTGGAATAGCGATTTTTCCTATATCGTGCATTGGACTTGCTTGTTTTAACATCTCTGCTTCATCTTCTTCTAGTCCATAAAATAGTGCTAAAAGCTTACTATATTCAGCAACTCTTTTTACATGATTTCCTGTTTCTTTACTTCTGCTTTCACCAATAGCACCCATTGTAAATACAACTTCTTTTTGTGTATCTGCAATCTCTTGATTTAATTTATTAATCTCTTCTAAGCCATTATGAACTTGCTGTTCTATCTCATCAACACTCATTGAAACATTTTTATTGACTTTATAAGCAAGTATAATGATAAATACAATTAAAACTAAAAAGAGAATACTACTAATTGTATATACCATATTTTGAAATTCTAGAGATAACTTTTCGATCTCTTGTTTTATAGTTTTATTGATTTCATTGCTAGAAGCGATGGTTTGAGAAATTTTTTTTATAATCTGAATCTCTTCATTTTTTAATGCTTCTATTTTTAAAACAACATTTCCAATATCATTTGTTACTTTTTCATATTGTTTTAATATATTAATTGGATAATCTATAATAAGTAGGTGTATTTTTTGTTGCCATTTATCAAACGTAAGTTTATCTCGATGTTGAAATAATAACTCTTTACTATAATATTTAATATCTGATAACTCTTTTAAAAGTTTAAAATCATTTTTAAGGAGAATTTTCTCTTCTACAATTTTTCTAATATTATTTTCTTCAGGATAAAGTTCATCAAATAATAATTGATATTCTATTTTTTTTGATTGTATATCAAATAAAGTATCAAAATAGATTTCTATTTGGTGTTCATTTTCAATAAGTTTTAAGATGTTTGATTTAACAAACTCTTGTTCATTCATTTCTAAAAGAAATAAATCTAAAATATCAGTATTTTTTTTTGAAAATAGTTGTTCTTTTCTATTTTCGAATTTTTTTTCATAGGTAAAAAAATCTTGTTTCATCTTTTCTAATTCTTCAACAGTCAAAGTTCTATCAAGATTCTTAATAAGTTTATTCATATTCTCTTGAGTTGATAAAAGTGTGGTAATATGCTCTTTGATAATGTCATTTTCTTTGAATTGATAAAGAATAATTTTATTAATTCCAAATATAAAAAACACCAGTAGGGCTATGACGACAAAACTATATCTTACCAACTTTTTTATGTTCATTGATTACCTTCGTAGAATATCTTAATTGATATTGTAGTATATACTAGGAAAATTACCAATTAATGTAATCATTTTAGTTTATTTTACATTGAATTGGAATATTTTCTAAAGAATTTGTAATAATAGTATTTTCAAATATTTTCGCCTCATCTACACTTAAAAGTTTTTTCTGATGTTCTGGATTTAGAAGTAAAATAGTTTCTATATTTTGATAGTTTAAATGCGATACTAATTCTTGCAATGTAAAGATAGCAGTTATATCTATAAATGGAACATCTAAACAGTCTATGATAAGTGTTTTAGTATCTAAAAGAGAGTTAATCTCATTTTCAAAAGCAATAGTTGAGCCAAAAAACAATGCACCTTCTATTTTTACTACACGAATATAAGGATCGTCTTCAAACAATTCATCAAATTTTGATGGTCTGTAATTTGTTGTACTTATTTTTGTCGCTTTTGTAATTCTATATACAATTAAAAGTGAAGCTAAAACAATTCCAAGACCAACAGCAGTGATAAGGTCAATAAAAACAGTTACAAAAAATACAGTGATCATTACAAGTAAATCGTTTTTAGGAGCATTTTTGATAACTTTTAAAAACTTATAATCTAAAATATCTAGTCCCACTTTTATAAGAATCCCAGCTAAAACAGCAAGTGGAATTTGTGATGCTAAAGGTGCAAAAAAGAGTACTATTAAAAGTAATACAATAGCGTGAATCATTCCAGAAAATTGTGTTGTTCCACCACTTTTTATATTTATAACTGTTCTCATTGTTGCACCTGCACCTGCTAGCGAACCAGTTAATGCACATAAACTATTTCCAAGACCTTGTCCAAAAAGTTCTTTATTTGAATTATGTTTTTGTTTTGTAAGGTTATCTGCAACTAAAGAGGTAAGTAGTGTATCTATTGAACCTAATAATGCAAGGGTAATAGCAAGAGTTATAATGGTTTTATAATTTTCAAAATTGAAAGTTGGCATTATAAAACTAGGCAATGTTGAAGGAATTTCCCCAATTGTTTCTACTTGTAATCCTAAGATTACACTGACTGAAGTTAATATTCCTAATGCAATTAGTGGAGAAGGAATAATTCTAGATATTTTTGATGGTGTTAATAACATTATTAGAAGTGTAGCTGTAGCTAATAACATAGCATCAAAATTGATATGTAATAAATTTGTAGGTAAAGTTTGTAAAATAGTTATAATATCTGCTTGACTTTTGAGACCTAAAAATGGATTGATTTGTAAGAGTATAATAATGACACCAATTCCACTCATAAATCCTGATATTACAGGATAAGGTATATATTTTACATATTTTCCTATTTGAAAAAAAGCAAATACTATTTGAAAAATTCCTGCAAGTAAAACCATGGCAGCAATAGCATGTACATCTCCATTCAGCACAACAACAGAAGAGGCTAATACAACAGTCATAGGACCAGTTGGACCAGAAATCTGTGTTTTTGTTCCACCAAATGCAGAGGCAAAAAAGCCTAATATTATTGCTCCGTATATTCCAGCAGCAGCACCTAATCCACTAGCAACACCAAAGGCTAATCCTAATGGCAATGCAACAATTGCAGCAGTAATTCCACCAAAAATATCACCATTGATTGAATGTGATTGTTTCATAATTTTTTCTCTTTTAAATGAAATGATTTGTAGTATGCTTTATACTATAATTTGTGTTATAAGTTGTTGAAAGAATTATTAATACAACTTATAGTGTAATGTTAATTTTAAATCTAGGTTTGATGTAAAAATATCATTTGGAGGAATAAGAGGGAAACTATTTTGTATAGCTTCACTGATAGACTTAAAAAATATTTTTTGTCCATCTAATATTTTATATGAAAGTAACTCACCATCTTTTGATATTGTAAATTGTATTTTTACTTCACCTTGAATTCCTCTTCGTACAGCAACTTGAGGATATGATTTATTTTTATCAATTGTTTGTTTGATTTGAGAATAATATTTATGTTGTTTCATTTTTAATTGTTTTAAATCAGTTTTTACAGTTTCTTTTTTTTCAGTAGAGTCACTTTTTTTAATTTGATTTGCAACAATTTGTTTTTTTATCTTTTCTGTTTTTTTAACAATTTCTTTTTCTTTTTTTTCAACTTTTGGTTCTATTTTTTTAACAATTTTTTTAGGAGATATTTTTTTAGGATTAATTTTTTTAACAACTTTTGGTTCTATTTGTTTAGGTTGAGGTTCTTTTTTAACAATCTCTTGTTTTTCAACTTCAGGTTTTTCTATTTCTTTTGGTAAATTAATAAGGGTAAATTTGACATTTTGGATTGAATGTTGTGTTTTTGAAGGTGCAATATTGACTTCTTCAAATGAATAAAGAAGAGTAATAATTAAGAAACTATAGAATATAGAAGCTACAAAAAACGAATTAAAATATCTTTTTATATTCAAAACTACTCTCCTTTTCCCATATTAACACTTCCATTTTATAAAAGAAGTGTTAATTAAGTGTTAATTTTAAATATCACTTTAAATGCTTATTATTAAAATATCCATACATTACAGGTAAATATAAAAGATTTAAAATAGTCCCCCAAAGAAGTCCAAACCCTATTGTTACAGCCATTGGTTGAAAACTAACAGCCATACCAGTTGCAAAAAAGATAAGTGTAAACAATCCAACAATTGTAGTAATAGAGGTTAAAATAATTGGTCTAAATCTTTTAGCAGCATTGTGAAAAAACTCTTTTTGGGTTGTTGATTTTTTAATAGAGTCCATCATAATAATTCCATCATTAACAATAACACCAGCAAGTCCAATTGCACCAATAAGTGATGGAACTGTTATATGTAATCCTAAAATAAAATGTCCCATATAAAGCCCAAGCATAGAAAATGGAATAACAGACATCACTAAAAGAGTTTCTTTAATGGAGTTAAAAAGATAAAGAAGTGATAAAAATATTAAGCTAAGAGCTAAAAGTATTGATAGAAGCATCTCTATTTCTAGTTTTTTCTTTTGCTCTTGTTCCCCTTTGAAAATAAATTTTATACCATTTTGTTTTAGTTTCTTTATTGTTGGTTGTATTTTTTCTAAAACCTCACTTGAAGTGATGATATCATTATCAACGTTTGCAAAAACATAAAATGTAGTAATACCATTATCTTTGACTAATTTCTCAAGTGATTTTATGGTAGATATATCACATATCTCGTGCAAGTGTACTACTCTTGAATCTTTTAAAGGTATAGTGATATTTTTAAAGTAATCAAAATTATCACTATAAAGTGATTTTGATTTAACCTCAAATGATTCATTTGTACCATAAATTGTTGCTATTTTTTTATCCATATAGACATTTGCTAAGAAATTACCAAGATATTTTTCTGTTACACCAAGTGATTCTCCATAGCTATTAATATGAAATTTCAGTTCATCAATCCCAAATTTAATATTATTCCCACTATATTTAACCCCTTTTATATTTTCAATCTCTTTTTGAAGTTCATCTACCCCTTGTAAAGCTTTTTGGTAATCATTACTGACTAACCCAATTCTAATATCAGCTTTTGTTGCTCCCATTCTATTTTCAACAACCATTATTTGCTCTAATTTATATTTTCTTTTATAATGTTGTTCTTTTAACCAACCTCGCAATTGTTTTGATACAACTTTAGATGGAAGGGTTCGTATTCGTCCCTCTTTTTCATAATAAATACTAAACAAAGGGCTAATATATGCTTCGAAAAAATTACTTGGTTTTTTTTCATAAAGTTCAACTGTAATATTCCCAACATAAGGATAAATTTCTGTTTCTCCCGTTGCTGTTCTTCTATGACCAGCTGTTGAACTTACATTTTTTATAAAAAATTTCTCTTTGGATTTTAAAAGGTCTTGTTCTATTTGACGTACCATTAAAGATGTTTCTTCAAGTGTCATATTTTTATTCCCTTTAAAGGTAATGTTTACATTTGATGAATCAAATTTTTGAAACATATGAAATTTTGAATGCTTTGCACTAAAAAATATGAGTAATGGAACGCTGATAATAAAAATCAGTAAAAAACTTTTTTTATATTTCATCAAGTTATGTAAAATTTTAGTGTAAATATTTTTGCTTTTTTCCCATGATAAGGTTTTTGAATTATTATTTAAAATATGGGAAGCATGTATAGGTAAAAAGATGAATGACTCAATAAGTGAAGCAAAAATAAGTGCACTAAATGCTATAGGAATAAGCTGAATAATTTCACCCATTCTACCACTAATCATTAACAATGGTATAAATGAGAAAAGAGTAGTTACAGATGCCCAAAAAACTGGTTTTGCCATCTCTTTTGTTCCCAAATATGCAGCTTCTTTTGGTGGATAGCCACGTTCAATATATTGTTGAATATTTTCACTTACAACAATTGCATCATCAACAATAATACCAATTGCTAAAAGTACTCCTACAAGTGATTGTACATTAATACTATATCCTGTAAAATAAAAATAGATTGCACCTATAACAAAAGAAGTTGGTATACCCATAATAATAACTAATGCCATACGGGAATTAATAAGAACAATAGTAAATAAACAAATTAATAGTATTCCAAAAATGATATTTGAGAAAACTATATTTAAACTCTCTTTTACTTGAAATGAATTATCTCTTTTAATATCAAAAGTAATATTTGCTTTTTTTGATTTATCAAGTACATCTCTCACTTGTTCTGATAATGTTATGGCATCACCTCTTGGATTTTGTGAGATAGCAAGTGTAATAGCGCCTTTCCCATTCATACTAGCAAGTGTTGAAGAATCTTCATAACGTTTTGTAATGGTAGCTATATCTTTAAAATAGATTGTTTTATCATTTATTTTTAAAAGTGTATTTGCTAAGTTTTCAGCACTTTTTTTCCCATTTGCAGTTGAAAGATAAAATTGATTTTTTTTCCCTTCCATTTTTCCTGCTGGAAAAGTATAAGAGAGTTCAGCAATTATTGAAGAGATATCTTTTTTTTCTAGTCCAAAAGCTTCTATTTTTTTTTCATCAATTTGTATTTCATAATATTCATCTGATTCACCAAATATTGTAATATCTGAAATAAAAGGGATGCCTAAAAGAGTTGTTTTTAAATCTTTTGCAATTTTTAAAAGATCATCTCTAGAGATTTTTGTAGAAAGAACTGAAACATACATTAATGAACGTGCATGAGCAACAGCTTTAATCAAAGGTTCATCCATATCTGCTGGTAAATCAGAGATAATCATTGCAATTGCATCTTTTACATTTTCTTTTATATCCTCTTTTTTCTCGTATTTATCAAGTTCTAAAGTGATAGAAAATTTACCTGGATTGATATTTGTAATAATATTATCTACACCAACAATATTTTTTACTTCATTTTCTAAAGGTATGACAGCCATTTTATTTAAAATGTCAACAGAAGCTCCACTGTAATTTCCGCTTACCCTTATAGTGCTAGGTTCAATAGTTGGTTGTACTTCTTTAGGAATTTTTGTATAAGAATAGATTCCGACAATAAATAAGAATATAAATAAAGCATAGTTTATTTTATAATTTTCAATAAAAAATTTTATAGTTTTGTCAAACATTTAATTATTCATTTTCGTAATTATAAGAATCTACTCCAATAATCGCTGCTCCATAAGATGTAGTGATTTGTGGATATTGAGGAATAAATATCTTACAACTAAGTTCATTTTCAAGTGCATTGACTAATCCTGTATTAAGTGCTGGACCACCATCAAAATATACTCCTTCTTTGACACCAACTCTTTTTACAAGTTTTACAATTCTTTTTGCAATAGAATAGTGTACACCACATACAATATCTTCGACACTATGACTATTCCCTAAAAGTCCTATAATTTCACTCTCTGCAAATACTGCACAAGTACTATTGATTGATAATGGTGTTCCAGTTGAGGCAAAATGTTTATCTCCAAGTTCTTCTACTGTTATTTCAAGATTCATAGCACATGCATCAAGAAATTTTCCAGTACCAGCTGCACATCTGTCATTCATAGCAAAATTTGTTACATTTCCCTCTTCATCTAGTGAAATTGCTTTACTATCTTGACCACCAATATTAATAATAGTTTTAATCTCTCCATATTCTTTAGCGGCAGCTCGTGCACCTATCGCATTTGCAGTAATTTCACTAATATTTTCATCAGCTTCTTTAAATATTTTTCTTCCATAACCAGTTGCTACAGTGTATATAATATCTTCTTTTTTTATCCCTATTTCTGAAACAAGTGCATCTAAAGTTTCATGAGCATATTTATAAAACATACTTCCACTTGCACTGATTTTGTGTCCTACAAGATTTTTATTTTCATCAGCTATTGAGATTTTAATGGCAGTTGAACCTATATCGATTCCAGCAAAATATTTCATACTATTTTCCTTTTTTTCTTTTTTTCATTTTGAGTGATTCTATAAATGCTTCAACTCTGGTACTTAGCTGTCCACTTTGGCTAGGTGAATAATCACTTTCTAAATAAAGTATAGAGATCCCCTCTTTTTCCATAGCTTCTAAAACACTTCTTTGTTCTAACTCATATACAGTACAACCAGCAAAAGCTTGATAGATAACACCATCTGCATCATATGAACGAACAAGTTCTATAATTCTTCGAATACGGTCATCATTTTTTGTAAATATTGGACAAGTACAAGCCTTAAGATATTTATCTGCCATAGAATCCAACATATCATTTACAAACCATTCATCCACTGCAACTCGATCGTTGAACATTCTATTTGAACTGCAAGTTTCATCTGCAACTATAACTGCATCTGATTCTTCAATAAGTAATGGTATTTTATAATTTGGGAAAATAGGTGGTGAACCTGTATAAACTATTCTTGGACTGATTTTTCCTGCTACATGAATATTTTCTTTTACCCTTAACTCTAAGTCATGCAGTAAAATTTCTGTAGCTTTTATCCAATTGTCAATTTTATCAAAGAAAAAAGCATTGGTAACTAAAAACATATCAACACCTAATATTGGTACATTTTTATTTTTTCTTAAATCAGATAGTCTATGATATAAAGATTGTGCATAACCAACTTTTCCAATGGAGCTTTTTAAATTTTTTTTAGTGAGTTTTTTTCCAGTTTTTTTTGATAAATCTATGGCAAAATTTCTGATACTTCTTCTAAAAAATTCACGACTTACCTCACTCTCTTTTGTTCTTGGGAAATCTACATCAACTACCTCATATCCAAAACTTTCAATAGTTGCACCAGCTTTTGTTTTTTGATCACAAGTTGTAGGACTATAAATCATATGTGGTTTGTCACTTAAATTTTGACTTGACAAGTGCCCAACACTTGCTTTAACCAGTGGACAAGATTTTTGAGGCATAAGATCACTTCCTAGCTCATCATCTGTATAAAATCCGTTACAAAGTCGAATAGGAACACCATCAAGTGCATATATAATTTCACTTGGTATTTGAATACACATGGTTCCCACTTTTACTTTATCAGCATGAAGTGATTTTTGATGACAATATACATCTTCAAAAAGTGTATAAAAATAATCCATAGATTTTATAGGAGATTTAAACTCTTCTTTTAAAGTATTAATTACCTTAATTGCTTCCATAGCTTTATGTCTGTTTTGTTTTTCAAGTGGTGTTTCTATTTTATGATTCTCATTGTTGCTCATCATTTAATCCTTTTCGAGGAAACTTCGCCTCAGCTTGTTTTGGTCTTTCTATTCCCATTCTCTTTTCAAAACCTTGTTTTGTAGAGCTAAAAGTTTTGAATTTTAATATATCAAAATGCAGTGCATCATCTTCCGGACATGCAGCTATACATTTTAAACATAAAATACAATCATCTCTTAAGATATTTGTACTTGTAACATCATCTGCTATATCTTTTATCTGCATATCACATACAGCATAACAATCTCCACATCGTGTACATTTACTTCCATCTTTTTGTAAACTTACAATTGAGAACTTTGAAAAAATATAATGCAAGGCACTCATCGGACAAAAGAAGCAAAAGAATCTTTTTTTTACAAAACTACCAATTAAAAATAATCCAGCAAATATCATCCCAATAGCAGTTAATACCATGGCTGTTTTAGTAGAAAAGTCTATTGTCCATTGAGAGAAATCTCCACTAAACATAGGAGAGATGATTCGTGCTGGACAGATTTGACAAAATGCAGCAGACCATTCTCTTCCAAAAACGCCAACACCCATAAGAAGAGGTACTAAAATAACAATAGCTAAAAGGATATATTTTATTTTTGAAAGTTTTTCAAATTGATTTTGTGTATATGTTGAAAAACGTATACCCATATTTTTTCTAAGCATTGTTAGCCAATCTTGTAATGTTCCAAAAGGACATACATATCCACACCAAGCTTTATTTAGAAATATAAACCAAAAAAGAAATGTTAAAAATCCAGTAATAACTGCAATTCCAGCCCCACCAAGTAATATTTGTGCTGGCATACCTAACTGATGTTGTAATGGAATTAAATAACAAGCTCCAGCTGCTTCTTTATTATAAGGACAGGCAAAAATAGGCAGTCTTGAACCAAAATCAATGGCAAAATAACCACCATAAACAAATAAAATAAAAGTCAGTAATTGAATAGTAAATCTTACTTTGATAAGATTCATATTATTTACAAGTTGTTTGATTTTACTCATTAAAGTTTACCTCACTAAAAGGTTTTGTTCTATTTTTTCTAAATCTATAAATAACAATACCAGATATAAGTAGTGTAAGTGTTATAAGTAACAGTGCATAAGCATACGATTCATAATCACTAGAGTTTGGATAAAAAGAAGCAGGGTAGGTGAGTGTATATTTTGTATTCTCTATATTATGTTCTAAAGTTATTAATAAATCTTGTTTAAATCGTTTTTCAAATTTATTCCAAGGTGGAAAATAATCTCTTATAATTGTAAGTTCTACTTCACCTTTATCATTTGTAATTGAAGTTTTTTCCCAACCACTTTGGAGTTTGATATGTATTTTTGCATTTGCTAAAGGTTTTTGATCAAATATTGCTTGAAACTTTAGAGTTTCACCCATTTTAAATTTATAAAAAAAGCTATTTTCATCTTCATTTTTTATTCTTATTAAATCAATTTTAGTAAGGTTTTGTTCAAGATTTTTTTTAAGTTTTTCATCATAAATATCTTCAATACCATGTTTTCCTTGAAGATATTCAAGTTTTGCTACATTATAAAAACTTTTATCATCTTTTGTACTTTGTGCTACAGCAAAAAGATTGTAGTATCCATTGTTTGGTACTTCAAAACTATATGTTTCTTTTCCTCTTGAACTATTTTTGATAATATCTTTTTTCTTTTGTTTTATATCATAGTAAAAAAACTCTATATTTTTAGGAGATACACTTTTATTATTTAAAGTAGAAAGATATATTTTTTGTGTGGGGATATATCCTTCAGGTTTAGGTTTTCCACCACTACCACCGTGCATATGTCCACCTGACTTTTCTTTAGATGCAGAGGGGTCTTTAAGTGTAAGATATAATGGTTGTGTCAAATCTAAAGCAGTTTTTTCTGTATGAGTTCCATAAGGTTTTTTTGAAAAATCTTGCATTGCAATATAAACTGCTTTTCTAAAATTTACAATTTCTCCACCGTATTTTTGAACAAATTCTAAAGCATCTTTTTCTGTAGCAAAAGCATATTTACTAGTTCTACTCATAGTTCCTAGCTGTTTACTTCCAACCACATAAAAAGCATCTTTAACTGGGATGAATTTTAAACTGGTTACATCTACAACTTGAATATTTTCCAAAGCTAAATTTTTTATTCGTAAATCTTCAGCTAAACAATGTATTGAACAATATTGTCGCACCTGTCCATCAAGTATCGCACTATGGTTTGTTTTATAAAACATAGGAAGATTCATCCCACATACTACACCACTTGTTTTATCTTTTCCCACTTGTAAAAGTGTAGCTTGTTTAAAAGGTACACTTTGGAACATTGTTTTTCCATTTCCACCGTGAGAATGTCCACTTCGTGATTTTGCCCCATATTTAGAAAATACATATCCTGTATAGATATTTAATCCTATGTAAAAAAGAATCATTAATGAAGCAAAAAAGTATCCAAATATTTTTCGTAATTTTGTAGCATCAATCATTTTCATTCTTTTGTAAAGAAGAATAAATGACCAGATAATTCCTATCCATTTAAATAATCCAAAATAGTGAAGCCATCCATCACCTCTTTTTGCTAAAGCTTCCACTTCAACATTAAAACCAAAACCTTGTGCAAATCCATCTACTATTGTTACATAATCTTTGATAAAAAAAGTTTCTAATGTATGCCCTAGTGATGCAAAGATAAAAAGTGGAATAAAAGCAACACCTAAATTAGTAAAGGTAGAACTGTATTCTTTTTTTAATATTTTAGATGCTACATAGATTCCAAATGTAGCGAAAAATACACTAAAAATAACAGCATATAGGAAAGCAAATCCACCTGCATATTCATTCATACCAAAAAAAGCAGCCGTTTTATTCCATAGAAACTCATCAGCTATTTTAGTTCTATTTAAACCATGTGCAAATCCCATAGATACAGGAATAGAAGCAAAGATAAGAATATACGTCCAAACTTCAGCACTTAAAATTTTTAGTTTACTTCCTAGTTGTTCTGCTGGTTTTGTAAGTTTAAATTTAACAGCTTCACAAGATACAGCACAATCCATACATAAGGTACAATCATCAGTTTGATTTTTCTTTGCAAAGGTAAATGGTTTTAAATCGTATTGACAAGCTGTAGCACATTCAAAAGTTCTACAATCCTTACAAGAGTCAGTATAAGTTTCTAGTTTTGTAAATGATAATTTGTCATATGCTCTTGTAAGTGTTCCAATAGGACAAATATATTTACAATAACTCATCTCTTTATAGATAAAATAAAAAATAAAAGCAATTAATGTCATCCCTCCAAACATAGAAGCAGTTCCAATTGGTGTTTTCCAAAATGAAGGAAATGTATAATAAATTCCCCACCAACCAATTACTAGTAAAGTGATACCAATATATCTATTTTGCATCCAGTTTGGCATGGTTTTTTTCAAACCAAATTTTGTAATATATTTTCCTAAAAATCCATGTGGACAAATACCACAAAATATTCTTCCAAAAGTTGAAAGAGTCACTACCATAAATAGTGCCCAGAATATTCCCCAAAATACTGCACCTGTGAAGATGTTCTCTTCAGAAGTAGGATGTACAAATCCAAAATAAACAGCATAAAAGAAAAGCAGTGTAACTGCTATTCTTAAAACTAAAAGAAATTTTGTATTTTTAAATAAAAACCTAAAAATAGGGTTTTTAAACATATCATTGTTATCTCTTTTGATAAAATCAACCATTTTGTTCCTTTATAGTGACAACTTGCCACTGATTATTAAAATACCAACAAGTATTAAAAACAGTGAAGCTATAACTTCTACATGTTTTTTATACTGGTTAAATTGTTCAAGCAATCCTCTAATAAGTGTAGAGAAAAAAAATCCGTAAAATAACAGTGTAAATAAAACAGCCCCAACACCAAAAGCTATTCCAAAAGCGATTGCTGAATAGATTGTAGTAGTGCTACTTGAAACTGTTATCAGTGAAATTACAGGTGTACATAGATTTATAGATATAGTTGCACCCATAGTAAAAAAACCTAGTTTTGAAAAACTTTGTTCTTTTACTATAGGTTTATGGATACCGCATCCTTTATTGTTTTTATAGCTATTATAAAGCATTGTGAAACCTAAGATAATAGTAACTGTTCCTAAAATATAACTCAAAAGTGTATTGTTTTTTAAAAGCTCTTTTATGAATAAAGAACTTGCAAATGCTAAAATAGCAATCATGGTATAAGTGAAAATTCTTCCTAAACTAAAAGGAATCATTACACCTAAAGATTCTTTAATATTGTTAGAACTCTTTACCAATATTGGAGTAAGAAACGGCATACATGAAAACATGCATGCCGTTGCTCCAAAACTAAGTCCTATAAGAAATATAGAGAGATATGGGGTAAGTTCCAAGTTATTTTACTCTTTTAAAACTTGTATCTAAGTCCAGCATAATATGCTCTAGGTGGTGCAACACGGATTGTTGCATCTTCCATATTATTTGCAATATCACTTGAGCTTACATTTACGAACTGATTGTAGTTCTTATCTAAAAGGTTTTCTATTTTAGCAAAAATTTCCAGAGATTTATTTATTTTATATTCTGATCTTAAATTTATAATTTCATAGCCAGGTTGTTTGAATTTGTTTAATTCATCTGCATAGTAACTACTTTTTGCTATAAGTTCTGGCGATATTGTAAGCCCATCAATTGGTCTAAAGTCAACAGTGATATTTAAAGTATGTTTTGATGTTCTAGGTACTCTTTTTCCTGCTAAATTAACTGTTTGATAAACATCGGCTATTGGAAAAACATTGTCTTGAACTAATTGTTTTAATGAATATTCTTTAAATTTTGCATCTAAATATGTATAAGCAGTTGAAAATGAGATGGCTTTTTTTCTATCACTATTAAGAGCTAATTCAAATCCTCTACTTCTCATATCTCCCAGATTATCTACGGCTAAATCTGCTTTATCATCAGAAGCTCTAATATAAGAACCAGCTCTTACACCTAAATAGTCTTTTCTATCAAGTTGATAAATAGAAGCATCATATTTTAATGATGAGATGTCTCCTCTAATTCCTAGTTCTATATTCTTCGTAGTTTCTATATCAAGAGTAGTTGGAATATCAAATGTTGGATTTGCTTGAAGTTTATCAATATTTCCACTTATTTGCTCTGCTGTTGGTGCTCTAAATCCTGTTGCATAACTTGTGTAAATATTATCTGTGTCACTTAATTTATAATTAAATCCTACTCTATAGGTATTTGCATCATATGATGGTGCAGTATTTAGAGTCATATCAAGATTATTTTTATAATCATATTTTATATTATCATGCCTAAAATTTATTGTTGAAGTTAAATTGTTCGTTAATTGGTTTTGTACTTCAAAATATATGGCATTGATATCTTCATTATTATTAGAATCACCTGTAATATCTCCTTTTGTTTGAGGACTAAAACCACCAACAGTTAAATTTGCAATACTTTTATTCTTTTGTTCATTTCTTGCTAAATCTATACCAGTCATAATTGCAATTTTCTCAAAAGACCTTCTATATTCACTTTTAAATGTATTTTGAATCCATTTTTCATCAGATATAGTTTTGTGGTCATCATTAATATTATCACCATTAGTATCTGTCGATCCAGAAAGGTTAGTAGTATCGTCTTCATATCTTGAGACATTTACCATAAAATTTGAATTCTCATCAATATCATTAGAATAGGTTAGAAAAGTTTTAATCAGTGTTGTATCATAATAACCAGCATAAGAAACTTCAGTAACACTTTTAGGATTAAGTATAGATTGTGTTTCTCCATGTACACTTGAACCATCTCCTGTTTCTCGTTTTGTATAATCTGCTCCAAATGTTAAATCACTTGTTTCGCTTAGATAGTGTTGATATTTACCATTAATTGATTTATGTTTTAAATATGCATCATCCCAATAACCATCACTATCTCGTATAGTACCTTGTAGTTGAAAAGCACCATTTTCTAAACTTTGATTTGTTCCAGCTAATATTCTTTTAAATCCAAAACTACCAAGTTCTGTTTCTAATTTTGAACTACTTAAACCTTTTGGTCTTTTTGTTGTTATAACTATTGCACCTGCAATTGCATCATTCCCATAAAGGTAACTTGCACTTCCTTTGATTACTTTAATTGAAGCAATATTATCGAGGTCTAGATTAATTTTACCAGTTGTTTCTTGTACTGGTACACCATCAATTACAACAGCAACTCCTGGTTTTTCACCCATATACATTTGGTTATCTATACCTCTTATGTGTATCTTAACTCTATCATTTCCTACATTTGAAGCTGTAATTCCTGGTATTGTATTAAGTATATTTTCAACATTAGTAGCATGAATTTTCTCTACATCTTCAGAAGTTATAATTGCTGTATTTGAAACTTCAGTTTTTTTACTTTCAAATTTATCATCAATTGTTGAAGATTCAACACTTATAGTACCCAAATCTGCTGCATTTCCACTTAGTGCAAGTGCACAGATAAGTGATATACATATCTTGTTATTCATTAACATCCTTTTTCATTCCCAATTTTTTGCGAATAATAACTAAGAAGTGTTAATTAGATGTTAATTTTAAGTTATAAATAAGATTATTCTTGTTTTGTAATAATACTTAGATTTGTGAAGTTTTTTAATTTTAAGATATCAATGACTTGAACAAAGTTCTCAAATTTTGCATTTTTATCACAATTTATGCTAATAGGTGTTGAAGTTTTAAGTTGTGAAAGTTTTTCCTCAATTTTTTTATGTGTAGTAAGTTCTTTATCTAGAAATAATTCTCCAGAGTCTTTAATTGTGATAGTTATAATCTTTTGTTCTGTTAATTTTAGAGCACTTTTTCCTTCACTTAAGTCTACAGGTATTATGCCACGTGCTACAAAAGATGCAGTTGTAAGTACAATGACTAAAAGTACAAGCATAATATCTATAAATGGTACAACATTTATAGAATCAAACTTTTTAAGCTGCACTTTTAAACTCCATATCCCAAAGTGCTAGTTTAACTTCAATTTTTCTTGTTAAATGATTATAAAACATTATTGCTGGTATTGCTACAAGAAGACCCATAGCTGTAGCTTTAAGTGCAAGACCTAAAGAACTCATAATAGTTTTTACATCTATATCTCCACTTTGACCCATAGTGTAAAATGTGATAATGATACCAAAGACAGTTCCAAGAAGTCCAATATATGGTGCATTTGAACCAAATGAAGAGATAATTGAGATATTGTTTGTAAGTTCTATTTCGAGTTGTTCTTTTTTTGCATAATTTTTGATATTGATATTTTTATAAAATAAAAGTCTTTCTATATAAAGCCAAAATGAGAGAAAACTCATAAAACCTAAGAGGCCAATAATTCCATAATCTACAATCTCTTTTAATAACTCTATATTCATAAATTCTCCATAAATTTTTGGATATGTTACAAAAAAAATGTTAAGTAAGTGTTAAAGAGGTTTTATTAAGAGGGGAAACCCCTCTTGTTATTGATTAGAATTTATATTTTAAACTTGTGTAGATATATCTTCCTGGTTCGTTAAGAAGCATTACTTCTGTACCATCACTTAAAAGAGTTAAGTCTCTATATGTATTTGAAACAGCATAAGTTTTATCAAAAAGGTTGTCAATACCTATAGTAATTTCAAAGTTTTTTGCAATTGTTGTTTGTGCTTTAATATTTACTACATTATACCCATTAATATGTTGCTCCCCATTGTCACTATCATAATTTTTCCATGATGATACATTGATAAATTCTATCATTGCATTTGTATAATTATTATAGTCATAATTAAGTGCTAATGTTAATTTTGGTGGTGTAATATCTGCTAAGTCTTTATCTGATTGTCCTGCAATAGGGTTGTCTTTTTTCCCTCTTTTCCAAGTATAACCGGCATCTAGTGTAAACTGATCATTTATGTAATACGCACCACTAAGTTCAAGTCCATATATTTTAGCATCAATATTTTCAAATTTATTTGTTGCTGCACCAGTGTTTCTATAATAGATATAATCTTGTAAATCACTATAGAAAAATTTTGCTTTTATTTTTCCATCTTTATAGTGATGCTCTGTTCCGAAGTCTAATTCTCTATTTGTAGTTGCATTTAAAGTTTCAGTACCTACACTAGTTCCATTAGAAGCTATAAAATAGAGTTCTCTTGCATCTGGAACACGGCTAGCTTGTCCTAATCCAATAAAATATTTTGTATTTTCATCACTATTATATGTTGCCATAATATTTCCACTGAAATCAGTGTATTTATTATCCTGATCTGCCCCATTTGTGTCAACTGTTGTATTATCATATCTTACACCTAATTCTAGAGTAAGTTTATCTAATTGATTTTTACATTTTACAAATATTGCCTTGTTGATTGTATCTGTATCATTTATACTTTTTCTTATAAAAGGATTAATGTCACTATAATAATCTCCATCCCAATTTCTATTACTAGTATCTAAACCTATTGTAAATTCTCTGTTTAAAGCATCAAGTGTATTGATGATTTTTGCACCAGTAACATCTGTTGTAAGGTGATTTGTCAATCCTTTACTTCCTGCTGGCACATAGTTATTTTTTATTCTGTAATCTATTGCCATAGGATGGTCAACATCTGTTCTATAAGCTTTTATTTCTAATTTTTTTGAAAAATCCCCTAAGTCTCTAGCAGTATATTTTACATTATAAAGATTACTATCATCGTAAAGTGCATCCATACCACTTGATGGATAAAGGATATCGTCACTTCGATTTTGTGTAGCACTGATTTCAACTTCTTGTGAATCAGTAATATTTGCAATTGCTTTTGCCATAATAGATCTTTTTTCATATGCTTTCATATCTTTATAAGCATCTAGATATCTATTATCATTCATAGTATTATATTGTGCAGGATTTTGTACTAAGGCAGTTTGTTCAGCTAATGTATGTCCATCGCCATCTTCATATTGATCACTTTCTTCTTTTGAATATGTAAATAAAGCTTTTATTTTATCATTTCCACCAGATACACTTACAACACCTTTTTTATAACCATAACTTCCAATAGTTGTACCAATTTCTCCATGTAAACCTTCTTTTGGCTCTACGGTTTTAATTTTTACTCCACCACTAAGTGTTCCAAATTCTGTCACATCAAATGGTCCCTCTTTTATCTCTACACTATCAACCATAGTTGTAATTACATGTGATGTTGGTGGATCCATTCTATTTGGACAAGCTCCACAAACCATTCCATCATCAATAGTTACTTTGATATTGTCTCTTTTTTGACCTCTAAGAACGATATCATTTGCAATACCACTTCTTCTTATAAGAGAAACACTTGCAGATTTTTTTGCTAAAGCTTCTGCTAAATCTGCATTTTTAACTTCCTCAGTACTTATGTTACCAACAACCTTTGTATTTATTTCTTCTTGTACTTCTATAGTACCTAAATCTTCAGCTTGGAGACTTATTACAAGGGCAGCTGCCATTGATAAAACTATTTTTTTTCGCATTGTTTTCCTTTTCAAAATTTATGAAAATGGTAGTATAGGAATGTTAATTAATCGTTAATTAACATCTGATTAACAAAGAAATTTTATAATTTGGATAAATAATTAAAAAAAGGAAATAAAAATGGAACCAACATTAAGTCAAATTGAAGATTATGATGGAAAAGAATCTCCACAAAAAAGAAAAATTGTTTATTTAGTAATAGCTGGATTATTGGCTATTGGGCTTGGATACACAATGATAAAAAATAGTGTAGATGCTAATATGCCAAATAGTTTCATTCCTTACAACAAATAGTGTGGCAAGTTTTAGAAACTTGCCCACTCATCATCACTGTCAGTTGATACAATAGGTTTGATTTTATTTTGAATTTTTGAATTAGTATTTACTGTAGTTGTTGAGTTTTTTTGTTTTACTTCTTGTGCTTTGATCGTATTTGAAGAAGAAGTATTAGTTTTCATATTTTTCGCTTTTACACTATCTTTACCTCTAAAATTTTTACTATTAGCATCTTTAACTACTAGTTTAGCAATTGCATCAGTTTCAAGGGCAACATCATGAGTTTGAGAAGCTATCATTGCATTTTGTTGTGTTTGTTGGTCTAAAGAGTTAACTGCATCATTGATTTGTTCAATTCCTGTAAGTTGTTCTTTACTTGCCATCTCTACATCTTTTATTAAATCTATTGTTTTAGTGATGTTTTCATTAAGTGCTGTATATCCACTTATCATCTCATCTGAGATTTTTTTACCACTGTTTGCTTTTTCTGTTGCATTTTGAACTAGAGCTTTAATCTCATTTGCTGCTTCAGCACTTCTTGAAGCTAAGTTTCTAACTTCTTGAGCAACTACTGCAAATCCTTTTCCAGCTTCCCCTGCAGTTGCAGCTTCAACTGCTGCATTTAAACTTAAAATATTTGTTTGGAATGCAATTTGATCAATAACAGTAATTGCTTCATTAATAGCATTTACCTCTTTATCTATCTCATTCATAGCTTGTGTTGTTTCATTTGCTAGAGCTTCACCTCTTGAAGCTGATTCTGTTACATTTGAAGCTAGTTTAGACATTTGTACAATATTAGATGTATTACTAGAGATATTACCTGTAATCTCTTCTAAAGCTGCTGCTGTTTCTTCTAAAGCTGCTGCTGCTTCATTTGAGTTTTGGTTTAGGATATCTACGTTTTTTAATAATATATTTGAGCTTTCACCTAAGGTTAATCCATTAGCTTTATTTTCAACTAGCATATCATTAATAATATTTGCAAGGTTATTTAATCCCATCGTTACTTCACTATTACAACCTTCAATTCTATGTGTAAAATCAAGTTTAGAGTATTTTTCAAGGGCAGCACTTAAATCATTAATATTTGTACAAACTTTTAGTTGAAGATTTAAAAGCATATCATTAATATGATTTCTTAACTCTTCTAAGTTCTCAGATGCTGGTTTATTTTCAAGTCTTTTATTTAAAAATCCACTTTTAATTGTAAGAATAATATCTTCAACTTCTTGTAAAAACTTATTATCAGAGTCTATAATATTTTTTGTTTTATTAATGTTTTCATTAATAACATTTGCCATGACACCAATTTCATCATTTGAATGTATAGGCAGCTCTTGAACAGAAGTTGCCTCTTTATTTAAATATTGAAAGAATCCTAATAATCCATTTTCTAAGCTATGTAATGGAGAGATAACAATTCTTTTTAAGAGTATCATTAAAGCAATAAGTATAAATAAGACAAGTAAGATAATAATAGTAAGTGCAACATTAATCATCTCTTTAGCAGCTTCAATTGCATGAGAAACTTTTGTCATAGGTGAACCAACAAGTGCTATTCCTAACTTTTTATCATTGAAATCTTTGATATCCACATAAGTGTAGAAAAATTTATCTGTCATAAATTGTTTCTCTTTTAAAAGTTTATTCATATCGATTCTATTAGCATCTGTTAAAAAATCTTTATTGATAAAATTTTGTGATATTATATAGTTTTTAAATCTATTTGTTGCTTCACCTTTTAAAAACTTATCATCCATAAGAAGTAAAAAACCATCTTTTGATTTATCAAAACTTTTGGCAACAGAGTTCAGTCCTTGCATAAACTCTAAAGAACCTAAGTGTGTTCCATCATCATCTATTACACAAGCAACTGACCGTAGTGATAATCCAGCTTTTCCAACTTCAAAAGTATTTACAGCAGTACTTGTTTGATTTACTTTTACTACACTATCTCTAAATGAGCTTAAATCATCGCCATGTTTATCTGTTTTCCAACTTCTTACAAATGATTTGTTATCCTTTGTGTGAACATGTACTTTAATATTTTTAAATGGTGTAGATTTTTTCATCTTTTCACTAATAAAACCTAATGTTACAATTGCCCATTTTCTATCATTTGTTCTAAGTGCTTTCTTAATTCTACCATCATTTGCAATACTAACAGCATTTGAAATACCAACTGCTTTTTTTGAGTTAAGTTTTTGTTCTACTGTTTGTTTAAGTAGTGTTGATACTTCACTGTAGACATTTTGTTCTGTTTTATTTGCATAAAACCTTAAAACTATAAAACCAACAATTAATGCAATTAATGCAATTGCAATTACTGATAGCCCTATTTTTTTATTTATAGAGTTTAGATTCATAAATATCCTTTTCTAAATTATAAATGTCACAAATGTCACATTTTGTAAAAATTTTGCGATTATACCAAAGTATTACTAAGTAAATGATAAAAAATATTTAAAAAAATTATTTCTATAAAAGTAAAAATAGAGTGCTTAATAGAGAAGACAAGCCTAAAAGCTTGCCCACTCATCATCGTCACTCTTAGAAGCTTTAATAGGTTCTATTTGTTTTGATGGTTTAGATTGAGATACAGGTTTGGGTATATCTTGTTTTGAAGTTTGAGGTTTTGGTGAGCTACTTGGAGTAGCTGTTTGATGTTTATCCATAGTTTTAGCTTTTACATCATTTTTTCCTATAAACTCTTTTGTATTAGCATCACTTACAACTAATTTTGCAATCTTATCTGTATCTAATGCAACATCATGAGTTTGAGAAGCTATCATTGCATTTTGTTGTGTTTGTTGGTCTAAAGAGTTAACTGCATCATTGATTTGTTCAATTCCTGTTAGTTGTTCTTTACTTGCCATCTCCACATCTTTGATTAAATCTATTGTTTTAGAGATATTTTCATTAAGTGCTGTGTACCCACTTATCATCTCTTCTGCAATTTTCTTTCCACCATTTGCTTTAGATGTTGCATTTTGTACTAGAGCTTTAATCTCATTTGCTGCATCAGCACTTCTTGAAGCTAAGTTTCTAACCTCTTGTGCAACAACTGCAAATCCTTTTCCAGCTTCCCCTGCAGTTGCAGCTTCAACTGCTGCATTTAAACTTAAAATATTTGTTTGGAATGCAATTTGATCAATAACAGTAATTGCTTCATTAATAGCATTTACCTCTTTATCTATCTCATTCATAGCTTGTGTTGTTTCATTTGCTAGAGCTTCACCTCTTGAAGCTGATTCTGTTACATTTGAAGCTAGTTTAGACATTTGGATTATATTATCTGTATTACTAGAAATATTACCTGTAATCTCTTCTAAAGCTGCTGCTGTTTCTTCTAAAGCTGCTGCTGCTTCATTTGAGTTTTGGTTTAGGATATCTACATTTTTAAGTAATATATCACTACTATTATCTAATGTTAAACCGTTTGCTTTATTTTCTATTAACATTTGATTTATTATCTCTGCTAAATTATTTAATCCTTTAGCAACACCACCAATATCATTTTCTACTCTGTCTCTAAAGTCTAATTTAGAGAAACTTTTCAGAACTCTATTGATTTTATTTATATCTTCACACACATTTTTACTTGTAACTTCAAGCATATTATTAAATATCTCTTTAAGTTCTGTTAAGTTTTCACTTTGTGTTGATTTTTCTATTCTTTGATTTAATCTACCTTGCCCAACTTCTGTAACTACTCTTTTTACATCATCAAGTAATGCTGTATCCTGGTCTATTAAAGTTCTTGTTTTAGTGATATTTTCATTTACAACTTTTGTCATAACACCTATTTCATCATTTGAGTCAATATTGATTGGTTGTACAGTTGTTGTTTCTTTATTTAGGTAACTAAAAAATCCCAATAATCCTTTTTGAAATGTTTCAATAAGATTAGCAATATCTCTTGGAATAATTATAGATAAAGTAATAGAAATAATTAAAATAATAATAGAGATAATAACTGTCATAAATTTAATACTGTCATTTAAACTTGCAACTTCAGGACCAATAGTATCTTGATCTTTTTTAATTGAAAGTTTTATATCTTCGGTTAGTTTTGCTATGTTTGGACCTAAAACATTTAATTTTTCATTGATGATTTTATTTCTATCTACAATAATTTGATGAATTTGGTTAACCCCATTTTCATAACCATTTATTAATGAAAATGATTTATTGAGTTGAGCAACTCTATTAGGGTTTTGTATCTCTTTTTTTAAATTTTTTATCATTGAATGAAGATCATCAAATTCTTTATGTACTCTATTTAAATCATCTTCACTATTTGAATCTAGAAATTTTGCTGTATAAAGTCTTGCTAATAATAAACTTCTAAGAGAACCACAGGTTTCTAAAGATGCAGTGTAATCTTTATCTGCTTTAGCACTATACATTACTGATGTAAGAAGTTGTTCTATCTCTTTTCCATTTTTATCAAGAATATTTGTCTTAATATCATCTCTTTGATTCATATAATTAATAACTTTGTAAAAATTTTCTTTATAAGTTGTTAAATCTTCATTAATTTTTACAATTGCTGGATTTCTTGATGGATCTTTGATTTCTTTAAGTGCAGTCTTTATAAAACCTTCTGTTTTATTATAATAATCATTAAATTCATCAATATCTTTTTGTGATTTAGTTTTTAGATAATCTTTCACATTCATTCTTACCATAAGCATATTTGCTTGAACTCGTCCTGCAAGTACACTATGCTTTGCCATCTCTCTATAACTTGTAAATCCATCAGCAGATTTTCCAACAGCTGTTATACTGTATATTGCCAAAATTGCAACAAGTACAGAAACAACCACAAATGAACTAATAAGTTTCATTTTTATTGTCATATTTTTGTACATTAACATTCCTTCCTAATTGTATTAAATAGTGGGTATTATATATGAAAACAATGAATAAAGTATGAATACTTGTAAAATTATTTTTTTATATAATAAAAAAGGGAAGCGTAGTAACACTTCCCTCGAACTTGAATAATAAAAATTATTTATTATGAACAGTGTCCACCACCACAACATGTTGAACCAGCTACTGCTTTAGCTGCTTCAATAGCTGCTGCATAATCAGGCTCTGCTGTAATTTCAGGTACTAACTCTTTATAAGTTACTTTTCCAGAACAATCGATTACAAATACTGCTCTACAAGTTAATCCAGCTAAAGGACCATCTGCTAAAAGCATACCATAAGCGTTTGCAAAATCTTTGTTTCTAAAATCTGAACATACTGCTAAATTTTCAATACCTGCAGTTGAACAGAATTTTGCTGCTGCAAAAGGTAAATCCATAGATACAGTTTTTACTGTAACACCTTTAATAGATGCTGCTTCTGTGTTGAATTTTCTTGTTTCTGCATCACATACTGGAGTATCTAATGAAGGTACAACTATTACTAGTTGAGCTTTATCTTGTGCACCACCGATTGTTTCATTTTGAAGCATTGGGTTACAGTTTACAACTGTTACAACTGGAGCTGCATCTCCAACATTGATTTCATTTCCCGCTAAATTACATACTGTGTCATTTTTAAATGTTACTGTTGCCATATTTCTAAATCCTTTTTTTTGTTTTAAGTGGTAGAAGTTTAATCAAATAAGATAAAATTACTCTTAAATCATTGAGTTAGTCATTTTGCTATATCTAACTAAAATTTAAGTACAATCACTCTATGAGATTAGACATATACTTAACAAAGCATAACAATATTCAAAGTAGAAATAAAGCAAATGAATTAATAAAGTCAAAAAAAGTTTTAGTTGATGGTAAAATAGTAACAAAACCATCATTTGATGTGGAAGAGGGTACGGATGTATTTATTGCACAAGAAGAGTTTTTTGTAAGTCGTGCGGCATATAAATTAAAATATTTTTTAGAAGAATATCCTATTGATTTAAAAGATACAGAAGCTTTAGACATAGGTTCTTCTACAGGCGGATTTACACAAATTTTATTAGCTTCAAGTGTAGGAAGTGTAACTTGTGTTGATGTTGGAACGAATCAGCTTCATGAAACTCTTAAAAATAATCCTAAAATCATAATACAAGAAAACACAGATATACGAAAGTTTTATCCAAATAAAAAATATAATATGGTAACTTGTGATGTTTCTTTTATTAGTATTTTAAATATAATAGAAGATATAGATAGATTATGCAGTGATAAAATTATTATTCTTTATAAGCCACAATTTGAAGTTGGAAAAAGTGTAAAAAGAGATAGTAAAGGTGTTGTTACTGATACTATTGCAATTGAAAAATGTAAAGAAGAGTTTTTAGATACAGTATCACAATTGGGTTGGAAACTTATTTATAATAAAATAAGTCAATTATCTGGCAAGAGTGGTAATATAGAAGAGCTTTTTTATTTTAGGAAATAGACTTGAGATTAGTATTGTTTTGTTTATTATATTGTTTACTCTATGCAAATACTCAACAAGGTGATATTGAGTTTCAAAATGGCAACTATATTAAAGCAATAGAATATTACAAACAATCCACAATTGAAGATGATAAATATCTTTATATAAAACTTGCTCAAACTTATACCAGATTGGGAGATAATTTTTCTAGAATATACAATTTTGAAGAAGCTAAAAAGTATTATCAAGAAGCAATAAAACTTGGTGGAAGATTAGCAAAGTCAAAATTATCAAAATTGTATGAGAAAGAAGCTGACTTGTATTACAAAGGGAAAAAATATAAATTAGCATTGCATTCATATACGGAATCTAAAAACCTTGGAAATAAGAGTGTAGAAAAAAAAATAAAGACAGTTCAGAAACTTTTGGAGCATGAAGAGAGTTTAATAAATGATACAAGACAAATTGTTACTTCCTCTTCTCCTAGTTGGACACATGCAATTGGACGGTTAATAGTGCCGACAAAACTAACTATAGAAAAAAACAGAACACAAACAAAAATAAAAAAATGTTCAGCATCCTTGGTAAACTTTGATAATATTAGTAATTCTCGTGTCATAATTACAGCATCACATTGTTTAAGTCAATTTGATAAAAATGCTGGTTCAATACGATTTATAATAAAAACAAAAGAAAATCAAATAATGCAAAAATATGCAACAATATATAAAGATAGTAAATTTGATCCAAAATTAAAACAAAGAAGTGACTATGCAATTTTAATATTAAGTTCAACTATATCAAAGAGTGAAGTTGAGCCAATCATTATAGATAAAAGAAGTTTTAAAAAATTACAAGAAGAATATAAATATCATTTTGCATCATTAGCTGGCTTTTCAAGTGATATAGGAGATTATGGCAGTATTTTAACCTATGACCCAAAATGTAAAATTGATTATTATAATAATTTATATGGTAAAAGTAATTGTAGTGGTTTTAAAGGTGCATCAGGTGGACCTGTAGTAATGACTGTTTCAAAAGAGAAAAAAAATATTGCTTTTTTCTTTGTTGGAGTTGTTTCACACTTTCAAGGAGATAAATATGATGCGATATATTTTGCTCCTCACCATATCTTTTACAATACAGTAAAAAAAGCAATTGAACAATATAATTAAGAAATTAAGTTAGAATTTATAAATATTTAAGCAAAAGTTAAATATAATTCGCTTCCATTTTCTATAACCAGTGAGAAGTTTTTATAAAACTTTGCAAATAGGTTTTATAAAGAGTTGGTATAAAACAAAGATTTTTATACCTGTGATAGAACTTGGAAAAATACTATAAGGACACTTATATGAAAGTAAGAGCTTCAGTAAAAAAAATGTGTGACAAATGTAAAATTGTCAAAAGAAAAGGTATCACAAGAGTAATTTGTGAGACTAAAAAACATAAACAAAGACAAGGATAAGCATGGCTAGGATAGCAGGTACAGACTTACCACAAAAAAAGAGAATGGAGTATGCTTTAACTTATATTTTCGGTATAGGTTTACACACTTCAAGATTAATCTTAAATGCTACAGGTATTTCTTATGATAAAAGAGTTCATGAGTTAACAGAAGACGAAGTTGCTGCAATAAGAAATGAAATCCAAGAAAACTACATGGTAGAAGGGGATTTAAGAAAGAAAGTTGCAATGGATATTAAAGCACTTATGGCTTTAGGTTCATACAGAGGTTTAAGACACAGAAAAGGTTTACCATGTAGAGGGCAAAAAACAAAAACAAATGCTCGAACAAGAAAAGGTAAAAAGAAAACTGTTGGCGCAGCGGCTAAATAAGGATAACTAATGGCAAAAAGAAAAGTAACTAGAAAAAAAATAGTAAAAAAGAATATTGCTGACGGTATCGTTCATATAGCAGCAACATTTAACAACACTATGGTAACAGTAACAGATAACGCAGGAAACACAATTTCTTGGTCAAGTGCTGGTAACTTAGGTTTCAGAGGAAGTAAAAAATCTACTCCATTTGCAGCAACAGCAGCAGTTGAAGATGCTTTACAAAAAGCGATAGAGCACGGTATTAAAAATGTTGGTATCAAAGTTCAAGGACCAGGTTCTGGTAGAGATACAGCAGTTAAAGCTATCGGTGCTATTGAAGGTATTACAGTTAAATGGTTTAAAGATGTTACACCATTACCACATAATGGTTGTAGACCTCCAAAAAGAAGAAGAGTATAAGGATAAGGAATGGCAAGATATAGAGGACCAGTTGAAAAACTAGAAAGAAGACTTAATGCTGACCTTGGACTTAAAGGTGAAAGAAGACTAAACGGTAAATCTGCTTTAGAAAAAAGACCTTTTGCTCCTGGACAACATGGACAAAGAAGAGCAAAATTATCAGAATATGGTATGCAACTTCAAGAAAAGCAAAAAGCAAAAATTATTTACGGTGTATCTGAAAAACAATTCAGAAAATACTTTAAAGAAGCTGCAAGAAGAGAAGGTAATACAGGGGCTAACCTTATTACATTAATTGAAACAAGACTTGACAACGTAGTTTACAGAATGGGATTTGCAACAACTAGAGCAAATGCTAGACAATTCGTAACACACGGACACATCTTAGTAGATGGTAAAAAAGTTGATATTCCTTCTTGTATAGTAAAAGCAGGTCAAAAAATTGAAGTAAAAGAAAAATCAAAATCTAATGCACAAATCGTTAGATCTTTAGAATTAACAAATCAAACTGGTATGGTTGAATGGGTTGATGTAGATAAAGATAAAGTTTTTGGAATTTTTACAAGAATACCTAATAGAGAAGAAGTAGTTATTCCAGTTGAAGAAAGACTAATAGTAGAGTTATATTCTAAATAATAAAAAAATTTAAAGGAAAATATATGAAAAAATTTGTAGATGCTCCATTTTTACCAACAGAGGTAGAGATAGAACAAATTACTGAAACTAGTGCTAAAATTAGTGCTTTTCCTTTTGAAAGTGGGTACGCTATAACTTTAGCACACCCATTAAGAAGACTTTTAATGAGCAGTTCAGTTGGATATTCTCCAATTGCTGTTAAAATCGAGGGTGCAAAACATGAATTTGACTCTATTAGAGGTATGCTTGAAGATATCGCTATTTTTATTATTAACTTAAAAGAGTTAAGATTTAAAATTAAAGGTGATCAAGAGCAAGTTGAAGTAGAATATTCATTTAGTAATGCACAAGAGATAAAAGCTTCAAGTTTAGAAAATGACGATATAGAAGTTATAAATAAAGAACATCATTTAGCTACAATTAATAGTGACTGTACATTAAACTTTTCTGTTATTATACAAAAAGGTATTGGATATGTTCCAAGTGAGGATTTAAGAGATTTAGTTCCAGCAGATTATATTCCAGTTGATGCTTTCTTTACGCCAGTAAAAAAAGTAACTTATGATATAGAAAAAATATTGGTAGAAGATAATCCAAACTATGAAAAAGCTGTATTTACAGTTGAAACTGATGGACAAATTTCTCCAATTGATGCATTTAAAGAAGCAGTAAGTACTATGTATTCTCAAATGTCAGTATTTAATAAAGTATTTGACTTAGCAGAGGTAAAACTTGTAGAATCAAATGCATCTGAGAGTTCAATAGATTTAAAAGATTTAATTGTAAAAATAGATGATTTAAATTTAAGTGCTCGAAGTTTTAATTCACTAGATAGAGCGGGAATTAAATATGTTGGTGATTTAGCACTTATGAGTGAAGTTGAAGTAAAAAGTATTAAAAACTTAGGAAAAAAATCTTTAGAAGAGATTTCTGATAAGTTTGCTGAGATAGGTTATCCAATAGATAGTAGCCTTCCTGAAGATACAGCATCAGCTTTAAGAAAAAAATTAGAGCAAATTAAAGCTTAATAAAAGAAAGGGTCGAATAATGAGACATAAGCATGGATATAGAAAGCTTAGTAGAACATCTTCTCATAGAAAAGCATTATTAGCAAATCTTGCTATAGCAATGATTGAAAGAGAAAGAATTGAAACTACTTTACCAAAAGCTAAAGAGTTAAAAAGATATATGGAAAAATTAGTAACAAAAGCTGCGAGTGGAGATTTAAATTCACATAGATTAGTTTTTGCTTCACTTCAACATAAAGCTGCTACAAATAAACTTGTAACAGAATTAGCACCAAAATATACTGAGAGAAACGGTGGATATACATCAATCGTTAAAACAAGAATCAGAAGAGGTGATGCTACACAAATGGCTTACATTTCATTTGTATAGTAAATAAAATAAATTTATTTTTAAAAAGCCAGCAATTATTTGCTGGCTTTTTTTATTTTAAAACTATTAGGATATAATCACATATAAATTTTTAATAAAGTAGGATTATGTCAAATAACGAAACTCCACAATTTACACATTTACATCTTCATACTGAATATTCAATGCTTGATGGTGCCAATAAAATAAAAGTATTAGCAGCAAAAGTAAAAGAGCTAGGAATGACTAGTGTTGCTATGACTGATCATGGTAATATGTTTGGTACTATTGATTTTTACAACACAATGAGAAAAGAGGGGATTAAACCTATCATTGGTATGGAAGCGTATCTACATAATCAAGATGATATAGGAGATAAGTCCACTAAACAACGATTTCACTTATGTTTATATGCAAAAAATGATATTGGGTATAAAAACCTTATGTTTCTTTCAAGTCAAGCATATATGCATGGATTTTATTATTACCCTAGAATTAACAAAAAACTTTTAAAAGATAATTGTGAAGGATTAGTTTGTACTGCTGCTTGTTTACAAGGAGAGATTAACTGGCATCTTAATTTAAATAATGAACGAAATGTTAAAAATGGTGCAAAAGGATATGCTGAAGCAAAACGAATCGCATTAGAATATAAAGAGATGTTTGGTGATGATTTTTACCTTGAAATTATGCGACATGGAATTGTTGATCACATTATATTGATAAACAAATTATTCAACTAAGCCTTGAAACAGGTATAAAAATAGTTGCTACAAATGATACACACTATACAAATCCTAAAGATGCAGAAGCGCACGAAGCATTTATGTGTATAGCTATGAATAAACTTTATGATGACCCAAATCGTATGAGACATAGTGTGCATGAGTTTTATGTAAAATCACCACAAGAGATAGCTAGACTTTATGCAGATATACCAGAAGCTATTACAAATACACAAGAGATAGCTGATAAGTGTAATTTAGAAATAAAACTTGGTGATCCAACACCTCCAAATTTTAAATTTACAAGAGAAAAAGCAAAATTAAATGGACTAAGTCTTCCAGAACCAGAACTTGAATATAGTTTAGAAAATGATAAAGTTTTATTTATTGATGAGTGTTGGAAAGGATTGGAAGAGCGATTAAAAATAGTAGATCCTTCACGACATCAAGAATATAAAGATAGATTACAAGTAGAGATAGATATTATTAATAATATGAAATTTCCTGGATATATGCTGATTGTTTGGGATTTTGTTGCATATGGAAAATCTATAGGAGTTCCTGTTGGACCTGGACGTGGATCAGCGGCAGGAAGTTTAGTAGCTTTTGCTTTGAAAATTACAGATATTGATCCTATCCCTTATGGACTTCTTTTTGAGAGGTTTTTAAATCCTGAGAGGGTATCAATGCCAGATATTGATATGGATTTTTGTCAAGCAAGACGACAAGAAGTTATTGATTATGTGGTAGAAAAATATGGACGAGCAAATGTGGCACAAATTATTACTTTTGGTAAACTACTAGCAAAAGGGGTGATACGAGATGTTGCAAGAGTTCTTGATATGCCTTATGCACAGGCAGATGCTATGGCAAAGCTTATTCCTGATGAATTAGGAATTAACTTAAAAGATAGTTGGGAAAAAGAACCTAAGATAAAAGAACTATGTGAAATGGATCCAAAAGCAGCAAGAGTATGGGAATATGCATTAGCCTTAGAGGGGTTAAATAGAAATGCAGGAACTCACGCAGCTGGAGTTGTTATTTCAAACGAAGCTTTATGGAAAAAAACACCACTTTTTAAACCATCAGGTTTAGACACATTAGCAACACAATATAATGGAAAATATGTTGAGGATGTAGATTTAATCAAATTTGACTTTTTGGGATTAAAAACTCTTACTGTTATTGAAGGTGCTTTACAACTTATTGAAAAAAGAGATGGAAATAGAATTGATTTTAGGCAAATAGATGTAAATGATAAAGAGGTGTATGATTTAATTCAAACTGGACATACTATTGGATTATTTCAAATAGAATCTTCAGGTATGCAGGATTTGAATAAACGATTGAAACCATCAAATTTTGAAGATATTATCGCTGTACTTGCTTTATATAGACCAGGCCCTATGGAGTCTGGAATGCTTGATGATTTTATTGATAGAAAGCATGGTCGAGCGGAGATTAATTATTTTTATGATGAATTTGATGAACCTTTAAGACCAATACTTGAACCAACTTATGGAGTTATTGTTTATCAAGAACAAGTTATGCAAATTGTTCAAGTTATTGGTGGTTTTTCTCTTGGTGGTGCGGATTTAGTTCGTCGTGCAATGGGGAAAAAGATTAAAGAAGAGATGGATAGGTTAAAAGGTGAATTTGCAGATGGTGGTGTAAAAAAAGGTTATAACCGTCAACACTGTGAAGAACTTTTTGATTTAATTGTAAAATTTGCCGGATATGGTTTTAACAAATCTCATAGTGCGGCGTATGCTATGGTAACTTTTTATACAAGTTATTTAAAAAAATATTATCCAACAGATTTTATGGCTTCACTTTTAACAAGTGAAAAAGATAATACTGATAAAGTTGTAAAATATGTTGATGAAGTAAAACGACTTGGATTTGAACTTGTTCCTCCACATATTAATAAATCAGATTTAGTATTTAGTTCTAGTGTTATAGATGGAAATAAAGTTGTTATGTTTGGTATGGGAGCACTTAAAGGTGCTGGTGATGTAGCTATTAAATCTATTTTAGAAGCTAGAAAAGCAGGGGAATTTAAAGATTTAAGCGACTTTGTAAGTCGAATCGATAGTTCAAAAGTAAATAAACGAGTTATAGAAACATTGATAAAATCTGGCGCTTTTGATTGTTTTGAATACTCAAGACGAGCTATGTTAGAACAAATTGAAGATATAGTAGAAGCAGCAGGTAAAGCTGCACAAGCAAAAAAACAAGCTGTAGGAAGTTTATTTGGCGATGATGAAGATATGACAAAAGTAGAAATATCTATTAAAAATATGCCTGAATATGATGATAAAGAGATATTAGAGTTTGAAAAAGCAAGTTTAGGTTTTTATGTATCAGGACATCCTTTAGATAAATATCGAGAAACATTAGACGAAATCAATTACACATTAAGCAGTGAAATAGAAAGTTTGACTGATGGAAGTGAAGCACTTCTAATAGGACGAATTGAAAGTATTGTAGAAAAAATGTCTAAAAAAGGAAATAAATTTGGAATAGCTACAATTATGGATTTACATGGAAATATTGAGTTGATGCTTTTTGAAGATAGAATCAAAGAACTCAATGAAGATTTTGATTTAAGTAAACCAATTGCTTTTAAAGTAAGAGCTAAAATAGATGATTTTGGAGTAAAATTCAATCTTTTAAAAATTGAATCATTAAAAGAAGCAAAAAATGAAAAACTTAAAAAAGGGAAAAAAGTTGAAAAAGTTTTAGATCCTTTACATATATCAATACCTTTTAGTAATGATGATAAACTCTTATATGATATTTTTGAAATAATTTCTAAAAATCAAGGGAAAAGGGAAATATCTTTGACTATAAAGTCAAAGTTGGGAGATATTGAACTTGATAGTGGATATTATATAAATAGTAATGCAGAGACATTATTAAAAGAGCTTGATGGTGTGTATGTAGCATAAAAATAATTTTATTATTTTTATTTAGTATAAATTATTATTTTGATAAAATAGAATTAAATTTTATTAAAGAGAGAAAAAATGCAAAAAGAAACAATAGCACTTCATGCTGGGTATGAAAAAGATACTCAAGGAACTATGGCTGTACCTATTTATATGAGTACAGCTTATGAGTTTAGAGATAGTGAGCATGCTGCAAATCTTTTTGCATTAAAAGAACTCGGAAATATCTATACAAGATTGATGAATCCAACGTCTGCAGTATTTGAAAAACGATTCGCAGAACTTGAAGGAGGAGTAGCAGCTATAGCAACAGCTAGTGGTATGAGTGCTATTTTTTCTTGTATTGTAAATCTTTGTGAAGTAGGGGACAATATACTTGTAGCCAATGCGGTATATGGTGGAACATCAACTTTAACAGACCATACAATTAAAAGGTTTGGTATAGAAACAAGAAAATTTGATGTGACAAATCCATCTTCGTTAGAAGAAATTATTGATGAAGATACAAAAATGATTTTATTTGAATCTTTATCAAATCCAAATCTACAAGTAGCTGATTTTGAAACTATTGTAGCTATTGCAAATAAATATAATATTATAACAGTTGTTGATAATACTGTTGCAACACCAATGTTATGTAACCCAATTACTTTAGGGTGTGATATAGTTGTACATAGTACAAGTAAATATACAACAGGACAAGGATTAGCACTTGGTGGTATTATTGTTGATAGTGCAACAAGTGGTGAAAAAATCAAAGGAAATGATAGATATAGACATTTTAATGAACCAGATGAATCATATCATGGTTTAGTATACAGTGATTTACCTTTTCCCCCTTTTATTATGAGAATTTTATTGTGTGTACTGAGAGATTTAGGTGCAGCACCTAGTCCATTTAATTCATGGTTAATGATTCAAGGATTAGAAACATTAAGTCTTCGAATAAAACAACATAGTAGCAGTGCATTAAAAGTTGCACAATTCCTAGAATCTCATCCAAAAGTAAAAAAAGTAAATTATCCTGGATTACAATCTGATACTAATTATGAAAGAGCAGTAAAATACTTACAAGGTGGAAATAGCGGCTTATTAAGCTTTGAAGTTGAGACATTAGAGGCTGCAAAAAAAATAGTTGATGGTGTTGATATTTTTAGTGTGGTTGTGAACATAGGAGACAGTAAATCAATTATCACACATCCTGCATCAACAACACATCAACAATTAAGTGAAGAAGAATTAGCACAAGCAAAAATTGGAGCAGGTTTGATTCGATTGAGTATTGGTCTTGAAAATCCTGAGGATTTGATAGCTGATTTAACAAAAGCACTAGGTTAGTATTTGAAAATAGAAACCAATAAAGCATCATTTAATAAACCACTTTACCTTGAAAGTGGTCGGCTTTTAGAGTCTTATGAAATTATGTATGAGACTTATGGAGAAATGAATGAGGAAAAATCAAATATTATTATTATCACTCATGCATTAACAGGCTCTCATCATGCGGCTGGTTTTTATAAAGGAGATAGAAAACCTGGTTATTGGGATGATTTAATTGGTGATGGAAAAGCTATAGATACAACAAAATATTTTGTAATTACTACAAATAATATAGGTTCTTGTTTTGGATCAACAGGACCTATGAGTTTAGATAAAAATGGTAAACCATACAGATTTAAATTTCCTGTTTTAACAATTAGTGATATTGTTAAAGCTCAAAAAACATTGTGGGATAAATTGGGAATAAAGCATGTAAAAGCTATTGTAGGTGGAAGTATGGGTGGAATGCAAGCACTTTGTTATGCTATAGAATATCCTACTTTTGCTGATATTGTTATTCCTCTTGCCACAACTGCATATACAAGACCTTGGACAATAGCTTTTAATAAAATTGGCATAGAAGCTATTAGAAATGATCCAGATTTTAAAGATGGATATTATGATCCAAAAGATATTAAAGAAAATGGATTAAAAGGTTTAGCCATTGGAAGAATGGCGGGCCATATATCCTTTTTAGCTACAGGTTCGATGAATGATAAATTTGGACGAAATTATGTTGGACAAGATGGTTTATATGAACTTTTTGGAAGATTTGAAGTTGAAAGATATTTAGAGTACAATGGTTATAATTTTCCACATAATTTTGATCCATTAAGTTATCTTTATATTGTAAAAACAATCAATATATTCGATGCTGCTAGAGGTAGTGACAAACTAGAGGATGTATTGAAAAAGATACAATGTAAATTGCATTTAATTTCATTTAGTGGTGATATGTTGTTTTTCCCTAGTGAAATGGAAGAGATAAAAAGTGTAATGGATAAAATAGGTAATGGTGATAAGTGTACTTATGATATGATAGAAAGTGATTATGGGCACGATGCTTTTTTGGTAGAAGTGGAAAAATTTGAAGATAAGATAATACAAATGTTGGAGGGAAAATATGAGTGAAAATCAAGAAAAAGTTTCATTTGAACAGAAGATTCAAGAGGCGCAAAAATTACTTGAAAAGTTAATTGACCCTGAAATAACATTAAGTACAAGTGTTGAGGTTTATAAAGCTGGTTTAAAAGAATTAGAAGCAGCACAAAAACTTTTGGATGAAGCAAAATTAGAGTTTCAAGAACTTTCTCACTAAGGATTTATGATGAATGGTAAAATGAAAAGTTTTGTAGAAGATACAATCATCTCAGTTGTAGTTATTGCTATCATCTCAGTTGTATATTACTTTATTTCAAATTCTATGTTAAATGAAAAAGAAATAGTCCCAGAACAAAATGCTGCATCTACAACTATAAATCATCAAATTGAAGAACCCTTAGTAAATATTCAGCCAGAAGATTCAAATCAAACACAAAGTCAAGAAGAAGTCAAAATAGAAGCTAATCCAGAAGAAAAACTTATTCTTGAAAATACTGAAAAAAAAGTTGATATACAAAAACTAAAACAATTTATAGCTACTACAGAAAACAATATTGCAGATAATATAAATTACAATTTAGATACTAATGCAACTACAGAAAATGAGTATTTAAAAATTCGAATTACATTATTAAAGTCTGGTGATTATGAACAATTGACTTTTGTGGATGGTAATGAAAAATTATTCGAGCATAATAAAGAAAATATAACAAAAATATTCCCTTTATCAATAGATAAAGATATTATTGAAGAATTTCCAAGATATTTACGAATTGAATTGAGAAAAAAATTTTAGAATATGATTAATAATTTATATAAAAATATTATACATGATACTGGATTTGTTACAAAAACAGATTTAAATGGTAAAATACAATTTATCAATGATAATTATATTGCGCTAAGTGGCTATGAATTAAATGATATTATAGGAAATACACATAATATATTCAAGTCAAAAGATACCTCACCTTTATTTTATGAAGATTTGTGGAATACAATAACTAAAGGAAATATTTGGAAAGGTATTTTTAAAAATATTGCTAAAGATGGAACAGATTTTTATTTAGATACTGTAATTTATCCTTTTAAAAATGAACAGGGTGAAATTTTAGAATATGTTTCTTTTAGTTCGGATATTACTTACTATATCGATTTAATCACTTTTGATCAACTTACAGGATTACGTAATAGAGATATGCTTAAGAGTGATCTTGATCCGACAAAAAGTTATATCTGTGCAGTTGTTAACATTGACAATTTTTCAGATATAACAGAGTTTTACGGTGGATTTACAGGTGATGATGTTATAAAAGAAACGGCCAATAGATTAAAAAAAGTTTTTAAAGGAAGTTTGATATATCGATTACAAGGTGATGAGTTTGCCATTTTAAAGCAAGTTCCACAAAATTATGAAGAGCAAAAATTGATTGATGTCTTTAAATATAAACTTAAATCAATATTTGAAAATACATATTATATTGATGGTTTAGAAATTTTAATCACAGCAACTTCTGGTATAAGTATTGGAGATAGATATTGTTTACGAAATGCAAATTTAGCTTTTAAAGATGCAAAAGACAGAAACTATAGCTATGCTGTTTATAAAACTGAATTATTAGAAAAGTTTGCAAATTTCGAGATTAATAAAGAACTTGCCACTGATATTAAAAAAGCTATTAAAGAAGATCAAATTATTCCTTATTTTCAACCTATTATTGATAATAAAAGTGGACAAATTATAAAATATGAAGCTTTAGCTAGGTTAATTAAAAATAACAAAATAGTTTCACCAATATCATTTATAGATATATCAAAAAAGATAAAATACTATCATAAAATTACTAGAGCAATACTCAAAAAAAGTTTTCACACTATTAATCAATTAAATGGGTTAGGTATTAGTATTAATATTACCATAGAAGATATTGCAAATATACGTACATTTAATTTAATTATTGAGTTATTAAGTAAAAATGAAAATAATCAAAATATTACGTTTGAACTTGTAGAAACAGAAGGTATTGAAGATGATGTATTATTTCATAAATTTGTTAATACTATCAAAAGTTATGGGGCAAAAATTTCAATAGACGATTTTGGTACAGGATATTCTAATTTTTCCTATTTAGCAAGACTTGAACCTGATTTTTTAAAAATAGATGGTTCTTTAATCAGAAATATAGAAAATAAAAAAGATTTTGACGTTGTACAAACAGTTGTTGAATTTGCAAAAATGTATAATATTAAAACTGTTGCAGAGTTTGTAGAAAACGAAACCATACATGGTTTAGTTCAAAAATTGGGAATTGATTATTCCCAAGGGTACTATTTTAGTAGACCCTTAGCAATAGATGAAATACTATAAAATTTAGTAATTAAAGCAAGAAAGTTTTTTACAATTATTACAGTTTTCAATTTTAATAAAATCATCTTTACATCGAACACAAGGATGATTTGTATTTTCAAAATCTCTTTCAATTGTACAGTTAGGATGTCTACTTGCTAAATATGAAACATTTAGTACAGGATCAAATACTAGTTCATGCAATATCTCTTGTGTAGCATTTAGATTTTGTGCCACTGATTTTCTAATAACTGCTGAGAAATCATTTTTGAGTTTTTTTAAGATATTTACATCTTGACTATTTAATGCTAATGAAACTTTATAATCAAAACTACTTTCATCTATACTCATGACAAATCCTTTATGTTAATATATAAGATAAAGTTATTATATATTATTTTATTATATAAGTAAAGATAATAGTATAAAATAATGTTAAAGTATATAAAAAAGAAATAAAAAGAGAAAAAAGTCTTATAAAAGTCTTAAAAGCTACTTAAATGACTGTGCAAGGTTTCCAATAATTAAATGCCAACCATCTATAATAATGAAGAAAATAAGCTTAATTGGTAAGGAGATCATAACGGGTGGAAGCATCATCATACCTAGACTCATTAAAATAGAAGCAACAATAATATCAATTACTAAGAAAGGTAAAAAAACTAAAAAACCTATTTCAAAAGCAGTTCTTAATTCACTCACAACAAATGCAGGCATAAGTAATGTTAATGAGACATCTGCAATGTTTTTTGGATTTTCTTCTTTTTTAATACGGTAAAATAATGCTAAGTCTTTTTCTCGTGTATTTTTTATCATAAATTCTTTAAATGGACCGACTGATTCATCAAATGCAACTTCATAATTGATAGTTTCATTCATATATGGTTGTATCCCATTTTCCCAAGCTTTTTTTGCATAAGGTTCCATAATAAAAAAAGTTAATATAAGACTCAGTGATATAATAATTTGATTTGGTGGCGATTGTTGTAATCCTAATGCTTGTCTTAAAAGCCCAAAAACAATAATAAGTCTCGTAAAGCTTGTAACCATTAGGAGTAATGTTGGTGCAAGTACAAAAAGCATTAAAATAATAGCAATATTAATTGTTTTTACAAATTGTGCTGGGTTTTCTACTGCTGCTACTGAAAGATTTACAAGTGGTGTATCTTCTGCTGCAAATAAGCTAAGAGAAAAAAGTGATAATAATACTAGTATAAATTTAATTTTCATTTTCTAATTCCCTTTGGTTTAAAATACAACATATTTTGGTTCCATATAAATATATATTCCAAGAAATATATATCCATAAAAAGAAAAATAATATAACACTAAATGAACCGTAAATAGTAGTATAGGTTGTATTTACAGTGACATAATATCCAAACAAACTTTTTGTAACACTTAATGCGAGTAGTGTCACTAAACTTGAAGTTGCTGCAGCAAAAATTTTTACATGAGTATTAGCAGAGAGTATAAATAAAATAATAAACAATAGCCATAAAAAAATAAAAGCAATGATGTGTCCTGAAAATGTAAAATTAATGAATGTTGATAAAAAAATATAAATAAGAAAAAATATAGGAATAAGTATCAAAAAACTTAAATATAAAAAAAATAGTTTATAGACAGCACGTGTTTCTGTACCATAAATTTTGTTGACAATATATTCATAGTCTCGAAAAAACATAGTAAATACAAAAAGGAGATAAAAGATACCAATAGAACCTAATTTATCAGTATTTTGTAAAAACTTATCAATTGAATTTGATAAATTTTGAGAATGAGTAGGATTTATAAAGTCTAATATATATAACATCATTTGTTCACTATTACTTTGAAAAGAGGGTAAACTTGAAACAACAACAATAAGTAAAGCCAAAAGAGGAAGAATGGAAAATATTGTAAAAAAACTTAAACTTGCAGAGTGGTAAGGTATCTCATCATCAAAAAAATTGTATATTTTTGAAAACCACTCTTTCAATTATAGACCTAGTTTATTCTAAACCCATTTTAAATGGATTAAGAATATTATTTGGATCGAAAGCTTTTTTGATATTTTTAAAAAGGTTCATCTCTGCTTCATTAAAAGCTATATTCATATATGGAGCTTTTGCAGTACCTATACCATGCTCTCCACTTAACGTACCACCCATATCAACTACAAGTTGGAAAATCTCTTCAATTGCTTTATGTCCTTCTTCCATTTGTTTCGCATCATCTTTGTCTTTTACCATAACATTTACATGGATATTTCCATCTCCAGCATGTCCAAAACAAGGAACTTGTAAACCATATTTATCACCTATTTTATAGATTTCTTCCAAGGCTTCTGGTAATTTACTTCTTGGGACTGAAATATCTTCGTTTAATTTTTTAGTTCCAAATATTGTAATAGATGGGCTGGCATTTCTTCTTGCATACCATAACTCTTTTGCATGAGTATCATCTTGTGCAATTATAAAATCAGTAGCACCATTTTCTTTAAATGAGGCTTCTAATGTTTCAAGTTGAAATTTTACTTCATCTGTTAAGTTTCCATCTACATCACCAACCAAAACGGCACCTGCATGTTCTGGTAAGTTCACATGAAGTTTTTCTCTTAATGCTTGAATAACTAATGCATCTAAAAACTCCATAGCAACAGGATTAGCTCCACTTGCAAGAGATTTAAAAACTGCATTCATAGCACTTGTTACATCTGGAAAAATTCCCATATATGTTTGTTTATGTTTTGGTTTTGGAATAAGTTTAAGTGTAATCTCTGTAATAACAGCTAGTGTTCCTTCACTTGCAGTTAAAATACCAGCTATATTATATCCAGCAACATCTTTGATAGTTTTTTTACCAGCTTGGATAATATCTCCATTTGGTAAAACAGCTCTTAATGCCATAACGTAATCTTTTGTTATACCATATTTAGCGGCTCTCATACCACCAGCATTTTCACTTACGTTCCCACCAAGTGTACTATACTCTTCACTTGCAGGATCTGGTGGATAAAATAATCCAACTTCTTCAACAGCTTTTTGTAGTTGCATATTAATAAGTCCAGGTTGTACTACAGCAACCATATTTTGCATATCAATCTCAAGTAATTTATTCATATGTCGTTCAAGACTGAGAATGATTCCACCACTAGCGGGAAGGGCGCCTCCTGTAAAGCCACTTCCTGCACCTCTTGGCACTACGATAATTTTATGTTCATTACAATATTTTAAAATAGCACTAATTTCATTTTCATTTTTTGGAAATAATACAGTATCTGGTTCAAATCTAGTTTTTGTAGCATCATAACAATATGCTATTAAGTGTGCTTTATCACTTTTAACATTTTCTTCCCCAACAATTTGTACAAATGTATCTAAATGTGATTTTTCTATCATTACAGTTTACCTAACATATTTAAATAGTGTTGATTATAATCATCAAGTTTTGCATTTTTATCAAGTAATGCAGGATCTTTTGGTTTTTCATATTGATTTTCATTTGGCTTATAATCAGGGTCATAAAGATTTAATTTTTTAACTATATTTGTTACAGTTCCAAGTGTAGAATCTATGTCAAACATACTACTTTCAATCTCTTCAATTTTTGTATAAAATGGCATTTGCGTTCTTGAATCATTAACAGCTACATCAATTGTATCTATAATTGCAAATGATAGTGCATCTACAATATAAAGTTGATTTTTGATAACAATATAAATAGTTCCTATTTGTTGATTTTTACAAAAATTTGTAATATCATCTTTTGAAGGAATTGGTGTATGTTCAAGTTTTAAATAAGAAGCAAAGAAGTCTTCACTTAAGAAATTTTGTTTTTTATAATTTTCTAAAATCATTTTTTTTGCTTTTGAATTTGGAACAATTAATAAGCTTGTATTGTAAAGATGGTTTAATACAAATGTATCACCTTCTTTTGGTTTTAAAGTTGATGTAGGTAAAGCTTCTTGTTTGAGTAAGTCTATATCTATAAACTTGATTGTAGAACCATCTTTATTACTATCTATAACTGTGGCAGAAGATACGATAAGATATTTATCACCAACTTGTTGTACTATTGCACCACTTTGTCCCACTTTAAGATATGCTAAATCAATTTTTGCAGTATCAGCAGTTGTATCATAAATTTTTGTATATGTTTTTTTATAAAAAAGTTTTGGTAATGTTCTTACTGTAGATGTATCTTGCTTTGAAAATACAAAAATATGGTTATATTTATCCTCTTTTTTTACAGAGTTATAACTTGTAAGTTTCCAACCATCACGTATCATATCTTTTTTTGAATAGCTACTTAAACATTCACCACCATCTAAGAGTACATCATTTTCTATTGTGGCTTCTAGTGTACTGTTTTTATAACATAAGGTAGTTTGCGCAACAATTGTTGATAAAAATAATACCAATGTAAATATAATTTTCAAATTGTATTCCTTTATTTTTTAAGTAGATTATTTTATCGAAATACTCTAAATAAGAAGCTTATATGATTATATTTCTGAAAATCTATTGTTTTTAATTCAATAAAATTTGTTGAGACTATTTAAAGACTACTTTATGATAAAATAATTGTATAAATAAAGGATGTGAAATTGAAGATATTATTAGTTGATGATGATTTACATATAAAAAATTTTTTAAAAGTCATTGAACAAAAATCTGAATATGAGGTAACTTTTTCAAACTATACACTAGAGCAGTATAGACAAGAAAGTTTTGATATTGTAATTATAGATTTTACGAAATATTTTGAGTTTTATAAACAAATTATAGAATTAAATCCACAACAAAAGTTAATAGTTATTGCAGAAAATTTAGATTGTGCAAATATGGAAAATTGTGAAAATTGTAAAAATGACTTTAGAAAAAAGAGATTACTCAAACCAATTCAAACTATTGAATTATATAATTTAATTCAGAATTTTGATATACAAGAGTGTAGATATTCGATCACTGATACATTTAAAAATATTAAACCAGTTTTATCAGATATATTACGTAAATTCAGTCATTACTCATATTGTGAAGACACTGATTCTATTTTTATAAAAGATGAAAATTTGTATACTAATAGTGCCATTCAAGAACTTTTAGACATCACTTCTTTACTTACTAATTATAATATTCAATATAATGTTGTAGATGCAAAAAATATTAAATTATTATAGTTTAAATAAGGCTATTTCTTCAAAAGAGAAATAGCTCTTTATCCGAGTTATTTATTAGGATCTTTTACATATACACTACACCATCCATTAGGGTTTATGCTCCCTTCGACTATCTTACACTCATTCGTTTTTGGTAAGAAGTGTAGGCAGTCAGAACATTTTCTATCAAAATTTGGAGTATCTTGATATTTAATTTGTTCTTTCGTAAGTTTAGCTTCTAAGGGTGAAACACTAAATGAAATTAAGCCAAGAGCAGCCATATATTTGAAAAAGTTTCTTCTTTTTGAAATACTCATAATTATCTCCTTAAAAGATTAATCAACACTTCAATATCTGTATTTGGTTGATTAAAGTAGGATTGCTATATGAAAAATAATGAAGATAAAATTTATTTCATTAATCATATTAGCACAATAAAGAATTTTCTCTCAATCTGACTTATATTATAATAATATCTAATAATTAGTTGTTGATATTTAAGTTATGATGTGATTTTGTGAATACTATTAAATTTAAAAGTTTTATAGGTAATTTATTTTATCAAAGTACTCTTGATAAAAAGGTAAAGTTATAGTTTCAAAACTCTCTTTATCTTTATATAGATTAATATACCACTTATAATCAATTTGATTTTTATCTAACATTGAACGTGAAAGCATAGTATCATTAATACTACCAAGATTACTAGGAGCAATTAAAATTGTTTGAGAATGAAATTTATCTTGAAAAGTTTTTATTAAATCAATCATAAAAAAATCTTTTTCAATTGGTACCATTAGCCCACCAGCCCCTTCTATAATCAAAACATCACAATATTCTAATAGTTCTTCTACTTTCTGAAATAGGAGGTTTATATCTATTTTTTTATCACCTTTGGCAACAAATGGAGCAGCAGGTAATTTAAATTGATAAGGTACAACATCATTTAACGAAGGAATAAACGAAGGGTTAAGTTGTTGAACTAAGTTTAATAATTTTAATCCATCTTGAGGTAGAGTCTCAACTCCTGTTTCTATGGGTTTAAAATATCCTACATTTTTATTATCTTGTGCAAATTTTTTAAGAAAAACTTCACAAGCATAACTTTTACCTACATCCGTATTTGTAGCTGTAACAAAATAGATTTCTTTCACATATCTGCCAATTTTTGAATAATTTGAGATGTTTCTTCAGTTGTAAAAAAAATATTTCTTGATAACTCATCATTACATTGTTTTAAATAACGTTTTTTTTGCTCTATTTGTAAAACTTTATCATCATTATGTTTTTCTAAAATTTCTTTTAATTGGGTTTCATATTGTGCAATAATTTCACTTTTTTTTGCTGCTGTTTGTTTGATCTTATGATTTGTTTTTCTTAAAACTATGTAAGCAACAACTAAAGTTGCTAAAAATATAACTACAAATTCCATTTTATAACTCCATTGTTGTTTGGGTTTTCCCTGTTGTACAAAACTCTTCATCAATAGAAGTAGCAATAGCTTTAAAATCAATACCTTGAACAGTTTGCAGTGATGTCATTATTTGTTTTTTGCCACTGATTAATTCTTTTGATTTAATACCATGGGAGATAGATAAACTTGCTTCTATAAAAGCAGAAAGTTTATCACATTGTTTTAATGCTTTTCCATCTATTGGATTATATTTGTCAAGATTGTATTTTGACATATCTTCGATAGTTACAATATTATTATTTTCTATAATTTTATTTTCAAATTCATCTTTGATATTATTTTTGTCAAGTCCTAAAATATAAGCAAATTCTTTTTTTAAATTTGCTGGAATATAAGGCATAATTTTATCTTCTATTTGACTTACTTCAAATTGTGCTATGATATCTGCTAATTCATCTACACTATACTTAACTGGACTAATAATATCTCTTGTAAGGGCTTCTGGTAAATCGTGAAATAAAGCTACAAAAAAATTGTTTTGGATTCTTTTATCACAAGCATTAATTTTAATAGAATAAAAATATCCAAAAATTGCAACAGTAAGCATATGTCCTAAAACTGAAGTTTCTGGGATTCTTGGTGTTTGCGCCCATCTTTTTTGAAATCGAAGTCGTCCACTTAAGTCTATGATTTTTGCTAACTTTTGATTTAATGCAATTTTTCTGACACCAATAAGTTCGTAGTAATCTTCAATCTCTGCATCAACCTCTTTTTTTACCTCTTCAATATCATTTAAAAATTGACTTGTTTGGTAGACTATTCCAAATTCCCATTTTGTAGCAAGATATGAAGCTGCTTTGAGTACAAATCGTTCTTTTTTATACATATTTTCGTCAGTTAAATATTCTTTAAACTTTTGTAAAAAAAGACCGTTATCAATCTCTTTCAGACTATCTTCAAGTTTACCAAGTACCCAGTTATTTATCTCTGTGCCTTTTTTTTGTAAAGCTTTTCTAAAAACATCAGGTCGTATATCTGTAACAACAACTCTTCTTAAAAACTCAAAAATTCCAGCTTCTATGAGATGAGTAAAATCTATATCATCTTCAAGTTTTGCTATAAAAAACGCTATTATAAATTTATGTGCTTGTTTATCAAGTTCAACTAAATCTACCATTCTTGGATAGTCATTCCATCTTTGAATTGAAGCAGAACTAAATATATAATCTACTATTTTGGGATTAATCATTTGATTTTCTCCTCAATCTCTTCAATAATTTGTTCTAACTCTTCAATATCTTCTTGAATAACATCTTGTATAGGTTCATCACCTTTTCCTATGAGATATTTGCCTAACATCATAGCCGCAACGACACCTAAAACTACAAGATAAACTACCCAATCATCATGTGGTGGTTGTCTAGTCATTATACTCTACAACTTCCCATTTTACCTAAGGCATTGATTTTTTCAACTCTTCCTTCGTGTCTTCCACCTTCAAAAGAATTTGATAGCCAAGCATCTACAATAGCTTCTACCATACCTTGTCCACTTACTCTCTCACCTAAACAAAGTACATTGGCATCATTATGTTCTCTTGCCATTCTTGCGCTATATTCATTGTGACAAAGAGCAGCTCGAATACCATTAAATTTATTTGCAGCCATAGACATTCCTATCCCACTTCCACAAATCAAAATTCCTTTGCTACCTTCATTTGCTAAAACTTGCTCACAAACTTTTGCAGCAAAATCTGGATAATCAACTCTATCTTTCGTTTGAGGTCCCATATCAATTACTTCATGTCCTCTTTTCTCAAATAAATCTTTTACAAATGCCTTAAAATCAACACCTGCATGGTCTGCACCTATAAAATATTTCATTTTAGTATATCCCTTCTTTATGATTAATTTCACTTGTTATATATTTTGAATTTTCTAATTGTTTTGGAGTTTGAAAAACTCTATCCCATCTAATGTTTTTATTTTCATCCCAACTAAAGTATACAAACCAAGGTGTACCTACAATGTATTTATATTTTACAGTACCCCAAAATCTACTATCGTTACTATGATCTCTATTATCACCCATCATAAAAAATTCACCCTCTGGTACTTTGATAGGCATCATATCAAAAAGTTGTGATGGTTGCATACCGTTTTTTGTGATATTTGGATCATGATGTATACCTGGATGTTCTTTTTGATAAGGCTTCTCTACAAATAGCATCCCATTTATTTCTATTACTTTTTGATCTTTATAATTTTCTTTTACAAAATCATTCCCTTCACTAGGGTGTAAATATAAATTTTTATTTTGTAAAAATAAGATATCTCCTCCAGTGGCAACACATCTTTTTACATAATGAATTTTTGGATTATGAGGATATCTGAAAACAACTATGTCACCTCTTTGAGGTTTGTCTCCTTCAATTAAATGACCATTGTCATTAAAGTCAGGTAAAACTTGAAGTTCAAGCCAGGGAATAGTTGGTGTTGGAATTCCATAAGTAAATTTTTTTACAAAAAGCATATCTCCGATAAGAAGTGAATTTTTCATACTTCCACTTGGTATTACAAAAGCTTGTGCTATGAAAAATATAATTCCTAAAACTATTACAATTGTACCAGTCCAAGAACCACTCCAGTGATATATTTTTTTTAATTTTTCCATTTATTTAATTTCCCGTTTTCTCAGTTGTGCTGATTTAATCGTATTTTTAAGAAGCATTGCAATAGTCATAGGACCAACTCCACCAGGAACAGGAGTGATATAAGAAGTTTTTGGTGATACATTATCAAAATCTACATCTCCTACTAATCTTCCATCTTCAAGTCGATTGATACCAATATCTATAATAATTGCGCCATCTTTCACCATATCTTCTGTTATTAAATTTACAACACCAACACCAACACAAATGATATCTGCATTTAAAGTATGAGCTTTTAAATCTTTTGTATAAATATGGCAAATATCAACAGTTGCATTTGCATTTAAAAGTAAAGTTGCCATGGGCTTTCCTACAATATTACTAGCACCTACTACACAAACATTTTTCCCTTTTGGATCAATATCATACTCTTTTAAAAGTTCCATAACACCATAAGGAGTTGCTGGAATAAAACCATCAAGTCCTGCAACTACTCTTCCTACATTATATGGGTGAAAACCATCAACATCTTTTTCAGGGATAATTGCTTCTAAAATGGCTGTTGTGTCGATATGCTTTGGGAGAGGAAGTTGTACTAAAATTCCATCGATATTTGGATTTTTATTCATCATATGGATAATTTCTAAGATATTTTCTTGAGAAATTGTTTCTGGCATTTCATGAGCTATTGAATAAATACCAGCTTCTTTACAAGCTTTACTTTTCATATTCACATAAGCTGCACTTGCTGGATCACTTCCTACTAGAACAACCGCAAGTCCGGGAGTAATACCTTTTTGTTGAAGAGTTTGAACATCATTTTTTACTTCTGACCTAATTTTATCTGATAATTTTTTACCATCTAGTATAGTCATATTACTATTTCCTTTTTTCAATTAATAAGGGGATATTATCTAAAATTTGATAAAAATGTGGTTATGCTTCATTTTCTACAAGCATTTTAAGTTTTTTGAACTATTGAATCAAGGTCATCTTTGATATTGAGGTTTGCCATTTTTTTAGGATCATTACTTAAAATTTTTTCACAATCTTTACATACTGAGATTAAATTCTCTAAATAATATTTCCCCCCTTCTTGTATTGGTCGAATTAAATGAAGTTCAATAGTATTTAAAGTAACTGTTTTGCTACATCGCAAGCATTTTTTATGATCTCTTATTATTAAAGCATTTTTTCTTTTTGCCCAATCTGGAGGAAGTTTATCTTTATTTGGTTCACAGTTAAAAATATAGCTGTCCCAACGTAATGAGGTAGGCGTGGATTGTGGAAATTTATTTGGATCAAGTTTAAGTTTTTTATATTGATTAAGTATATTTTCTGTAATAGTATATTTTCTTATATCAGGATTTTGTTCAGTTTTACTAGTTTCTATAATAGATAAATCAAATTTAATAAGAGGATATGTTTCTTGCAAATAATGTTTTAATTTACTGACAAAAAGGTCAAGAGAAGTTTTTGGATAAAATAGTTTTTTAATATGCTCCTTAAAAGTGAAAACAAGAGCAAAGATAACACTAAGCCAAACTATTGATGATATAATATAATCTAATCCTAAAAAGTGCATTGTGCATAAACCTAATTTATTTTCTTTGATTATACTAAAACAATCTTATTTTATAATAATTAATAAAAAAAGGTGAAAGTACGTTAACTTTCACCTTTTTTAAATACTGTAATTATAATCTATTAATTAACAGTTACTTCTACAGGAGTACCTTCCCAGATACCATGTTTTGTACAGTAACCATGTGCTACAAGGTTTAATTTTTTTCCTGTTGGAATAATTGTAAAAGTTGTAGTATTGTGTGCCTTAGTATTTCCTAAAGTTCCTGGTACATAAGTAGCTTTTGCTAACATTGTATCACCATCAAAAAGTGTTACTGATTCAATATAATGATCAAAATCATCTGGATGAGTATATTCGTTACCCATTTTTACTGTTACTTCAAAAGGTTCACCTGCAGTTGCAGTACTAGCACAGTGAATAAATGGGCTGTGTCTGTCTATTAAATCTTTTTTAGCTTCTCTTTCTACTTGGTCAATATCTACATATTTATTAATCTTTGGCATATTAAATTCCTTGTTTTTTAATTTGGAAAAGTATACTATAAAAACATTTAAGATATAAGATAAAAATTGTCTTTAATAGATAACTTTAAGTAAATAGTAATTTTATTCTAATTCTATATTTTTTTTGCTACAATGATTTAATATAAGGAGTTATTGACGAAAGAAAATTTTACAACAGTTCGATTACGTTCTGATATATTCAAAACATTAGTTATTGTGTTTTCAATCCTTTTAATTATTTTAGTTTATATTTTAAATTTAGCACAGAATAAAAGTTTTGAACAATTTAATACTTCATCTCAAAAACATATCCACAATACCATAGAACATACACTTAATCATAATATTACACAGTATAGAAATTTATTAATACGACTTTTAGTAATTGAAAATGTTGCACAATATGTTGCAAATAAAGATAGGGAAGGGCTATATAAAGCATTAAAGCCAAAATTTGAATTTATGAAAAGAGAAAATCCCTATTTTGCAACATTACATATTATTACAAAAGATGGTAAATCATTTTTACGAGTTCATGCAAAAGAACATTATAATGATGATATTATGAAACTAAGACCTATGGTTCAGGAGATGATGAAAACCAAGAGTACTTTAATTGGATATGAAACAGGACTTCATGCAACAGCATTTAGAATTATGATGCCTTTATATGATGGAACAAATTTTTTAGGTTCTATAGGTATTGGTATAAATCCAAATTATTTTATTGAGCAAATTTCAGAATTGCTTACTGAACAGGGAATGTTATTTTTAGAAGATCAACATTTAAAACTCTTTTCTACAAATATAGATTTTAAAATTGGAAACTATAGATTACAAACAAAAGTAAATGCAAAAACAAAAGAGTTATTGGATGCTTTACCAAAAGGATATGCTTTTGAAGACTCTATTCAGATTAATTTAAAAGATCGAACGTATTTTATTCATTATGAAAATTTAAGAGATTATGATGGTCGTACATTGGGAAAATATCTTTTCTTTGAAGATATTACAGATAGATTACATAGTCAAAATAGTACAAAATGGCAAATTATTATTATAGTTATTTTATTTGTAATTATTATTTTTATTTTAGTAAGTGGTTCTATTATGAAATTTTCAAGGGAATTAAATACATTTTATCAAGAAACTATTGCTACTATAAAGGAGAATGAATCATATTTAAAAGCGGTTGAAAATGGTTCTAAAAATCTTGTTTTTACAATATATAATGGAGAAGTATTTACAGCAAATAGAGAATTTTTAGAGTTTACAGGTTATGATAATTTGGATGCTTTTAAAAAACAATATAAATCAATTTGTGAACTATTTATAAAAAGAGTTGGATATTTGCAAAAGCAAATAGGAAACAAACTTTGGTTTGAATATGTTATAGAAAATCCAAGAAAAATGCATAAAGTCATTTTATTAAAAAATTCAGAAGAGTATATATTTAGTGTAAATGTAGCAAAGGTAAAAATCAATAATCAAATCAGATATTTAGCTACATTTTCAGATATTACAGAAATAGAAAAGATAAAAAATAGATATGAATTTGCTATTAATGGTGCACAAGATAGAAAAATGATTCAAAATATTATATCAAAAGAGGAAGTCTCTTTTGATATAAAAACTTATGATATTGAGGAAGAAAAAATGAACTCCATGCATAGTTTAGAAACTTTGCACTAAAGCTTATTTTACATTTAATCCTGTTTGATTAACATTATGATTTAGTCCTAAATCTTTAGGTGCAATTCCAAGAGCAATTCCAACCATTTGTGGTAAGTGAAGTACTGCAATATCTACAGGTCTTCCCATCTCTTTACTAATACCATGTTGTTGTACGTCCATTCTTAAATGACATAATGGACAAGGTGTTACCATCATATCAGCGTTGTTATCAATTGCATCTAACATAGCAGTTCCACTTAATCTATTTGCTGTTTGTGGATTTTGTAATTCAACGTGAAAACCACAACATTTGTTTTTTGATTCATATTCAACTGCATTTCCACCAAGTGCAACTACTAAGTTATCTAATGAAGTTGGTTTATATGGGTTTTCAGTTCCATTTGATTTATTTTGTAAATGGCTTGGTCTAATATTATGACAACCATAAAATGATGCAACATTTATATCTGAGATTGGATTTGTAACTTTAGCAGCAATATTATCATATCCATAATCATCTTGTAATGCATATAAGAAATGTTTTACTTCGCTAGTCCCTTTATATTCAAGTCCTATTTCTGCTAATTTTTCATTTACTTTAGCTTTTAATTCTAGATCACTATCAAGTCTATCTTTTGTAAGTGCTGTGTTTAATTGACAAGTATTACAAATAGTTACCATTGTAAGTCCTAGTTTCTCTGCATAGCAAATATTTCTTGCATTTAAAGTGAGTGATAACATATCATCAAAATCTTGTAAATGGCTTGCTCCACAACAACTTGCTTCGTCTAATAAAACAAGTTCTATACCAAGTTTATCAGCAATTGCCATTGTTGATTTCAAAAGTTCAGGAGTTGATTCTCTTGCTGTACAACCAGTGTATAATGCATATTTTAATTTTTCCATTCTTTACTCCTAATACTTCACTGTTGAAGCAATTTCAACAAGTTTTTTAATTTCATCTAAATTTTTAGATTTTGGCATATTCCAAGGCATTACTAATTTTCCTCGTAAAAACATTGGTATTGCTTCAGGAATATGTTTTAGAACACCAATATTACCTTCACTATATCTTACAAGTTCACCTTCATCTAAGATACCATGTTTTTTAATAGACCATTTAAATCCAACTGCATGTCTTACTGCAACATTATTAAGAGATTTTTCTTCTTGGAATGTTTGTAGATGTAATTTTGTAATTTTCCCTATAGGGTCTAATTCTTTTGGACAAGCTTCAGCACATTCATTACATTTAACACAATCCCAAATACCTGAACCTAATTTTTGCAAAGTATCTAATCTTTCGTGTTGCGCATTATCTCTAACATCAGCATTAAATCTCCATGCTTTTGTTAATGCCATAGGTCCAAGATAATCACTGTTTACTTCAACAGCAGGACATGCAAAGAAACAGTTTCCACAGGCAATACAATAATCAGCTTCATCTATAAGTTCAGCTTCTTCTTGTGTTACAATGTTTTCTTGTGTTGGGAACTCGTCGATATCTGTAACAACATAAGGTTTTACAGCGTCATATTTTTCCCAGAAGTTTGATTTATCTATTACCATATCTTTGTATGCTCTTTTGATATCTTGAGGCTCAAGTGTTAACTCTTCTCCAAAAATTTCAACAAGATCAAATACGTTGTCTTTACAAGCAAGCGTTGGTTTTTGATTTACTTTTACTGCACAGCTTCCACAAATACCATGTCTACAACTTCTTCTGTATGAGAAGCTTCCATCATGTTCCCATTTGATTCTATTCATTACATCAAGTACAAGTTCGTCTTGATTTACATCCATCTCTATAGTATCATAGTGTGGGAGATAATCTGTATCTTTGTTAAATCTAAAAACTTTAAATGTTAATTTTTTTATTCCATGTTTGTGACTCATCATTATCTCCTAGTATGTTCGCTCTTGAGGTTCAAAGTAACCCATTACAACATCCATATATTCTGTAGTAATATTACCCTCTTTATCCATATAAGCCATAGTGTGTTTTAAGAAGTTTTCATCATCTCTTGTTTGATATTCTTCTCTATAATGTGCACCTCGACTCTCTTTTCTATGAATTGCTCCATCAACGATAAATGCACTATAATCTAACATATGACTAAATTCTATTGCTTCTTGAAGATCAGTATTATATATTTTTGATTTGTCATCAATTCTAATATTTTTAAATCTTTCTTTTAATTGTTTGATATTTTCTTGTTGTTTTAAAAGAGAAGATTCTGTTCTAAATACACCAGCATTATCTGTCATACCTTGTTGTAATTCAGTTCGTAAATTAGGAACTTTTTCATTTCCACTTGATGTTCTAATAGCTTCAATTCTGTTAAGTGCTGGCATTGCATCTTCTACTTTTGCATCTTTAAAAGGTATTCCAGCTTTTACATCTTTAACAATAGTTTGACCTACATGTCTTCCAAAAAATAAAGCTTCAAGTACTGAGTTTGCTCCAAGTCTATTTGCTCCATGAACACTTACACAACTACACTCGCCAGCTGCATAAAAACCTTCTACAAATTCTTTTGTATTTTTTCTTACATGTCCATCTTTATTTACTGGAATTCCACCCATTGAATAGTGCGCAGTTGCAGCAATAGAGATTGGTTCTTTTATCATATCTTGACCTAAGAAAGTAATAGCTAAATCTCTAAGCTCTGGCAATCTTTCCATAATGATTTTTTCACCAAGATGCGTTAAGTCAATAAGTACATGGTCTTTATTTTCACCACATCCTCTACCTTCTAATATCTCTTTTGTTATTGCTCTTGATACAACATCTCTAGAAGCTAGTTCAAGTTTGTTTGGAGCATATTTTTCCATAAATCTCTCACCTAAAGAGTTGTAAAGGATTCCACCTTCACCACGTGCTGCTTCAGAAATAAGTACACCACTTCCAGCAATTCCTGTTGGATGAAATTGTACAAATTCCATATCTTCTAATGGTAGACCGTGACGTGCAACAATACTTAATGCATCACCAGTATTTGCATGTGCATTTGAGTTAATTCTAAATGCTCTACCATATCCACCAGTTGCAAACATAACAGCTCGTGCGTTGAAAATCATAGGTTTGCTATCTACTAAATCAAAAGCAAATACACCATTTACTTTTCCATCTTCATAAATTAAATCTGATACGTAATATTCATCTTTAAAATCAACACCATCTCTGTGTGCTTGTTCATAAATTGTTTGAAGAAGTGTTAAACCTGTTCTATCTTTTGCATAACAGGCTCTTGGTTTACTTTGACCTCCAAATGGTCTTTGTGCTATTTTACCCTCTTCGTTTCTAGAAAAAACTGCCCCCATTCGTTCAGCCCATCTAATTGTTTCAGGAGCCTTTTCACACATAAGTTTAATCGCATCTTGATCACCTAAATAATCAGACCCTTTCACTGTGTCAAACTCATGGAGCTCAACAGTATCTTCTGCACTTAAAGCTGCATTGATACCACCTTGCGCTGCACCTGAGTGGCTTCTTAGTGGATGAAGTTTTGTTAGTACACATACACTTAAACCAGCATGCGCAGCTTCTCTAGCCGCAGCACATCCCGCAAGTCCTGCACCAACAATAACAACGTCGTATTTATGAATTGGAATACTCATATTTGTTCCTTTTGAATTGTTTTGGATAAAAATTAATTTAGAATTATTCTACAGAAGTTTTATATATAAGTTTATTAAATATTTGATTAGTGTGTAAAAAGTGTTAAATACCTTGTTACAAATTGAAGCAATGAAAAGTAAAAATACTTTTCATTGAAAATTTTTTATAAAAATGAAACAGCTACTTTATGGTTATTAAAACCTAGAGTTTTAGCATCTTTTTCACCTTGTAATATGTTATTAAATTGTGTAAGTGTAATAACTGGAAGTTGAATATCTCTTCCTATAGTTTTTTCAATATCTTTTTGTTTATTATCAAATAATTTAAAAGCATCTTCACTTTTTACAACTATGAAATCAGCATTGTTATCCTTTGCTTCAAGTAAAATATTTCCTGCAATCTTATAAGAAAATGTTTTATTTACTACTTGACTGTGAAGTGCTAAATCATCATTTTTGGATACAATATCTATGTATTTTGCTTCACTGTTAAGAATAGCTTTTTTTAATGTCAGGGTATCTATTGTGTCATAAACAGCTATATTAAAGTTAGTGAATTTTTGTGCTATTGTATCTGTAATATTTTCTTCATAAGTAGTATTATTTGTTTGATACTTTGTTACTTCTTGTATCATTGTATCGATTTGATTTTTATATGTTGTATTGATATTCAAGATTCTATTATCTTTTGAAGTACTGTACCATACACCATTATTTGTATTGCTAATTAACTGTATTATTTCATTTTTTAGTTCAGGATTTTGTGCCATTAAATCACTTGCAATAATTACACAGTGATCTCCAATATACTCTTTATTGATATTGAGTGTATTTGAAGAATAATATTCAAATTGTAATTTTGTAGTATATTCCTCTTTTTGTTCTTTAGATAAATATTTATCAAATATACTAATTTTTTCAAAAAAATCATCATTATTGATTTTTAAATCTTCGATAGCTCTATAGTTACTTACTGGTTCTATTATTAAATCATTTGATGTCGCTAATACAATTCTATTTACTAAATCAGTTGTTTTTACAAAAATATTGTTTATTTTGATTCCAAAATGTTCTATACCATCAAAACAAAATTTTTCATTTTTGTTCAGAGTATTTAATAAGTCTAAAACTGTTGTGTTTTCATTATATGTTGTTTGATATTTTTTATAATAAGGTAAATAATCTGTTTTGTGATTAAACCTAAAAAGCTCTATTGAAAGTGCATTATTCATAAATCTTCCTCTTCTTGAATATTGAGATATTATATAAAAAATAGTATTAAAAATGAGAGTAAAGAGATATGAAACTTTGAACTTTTTTTAAATTTAGACAGATGTATAAAAAACAAACACCTATAGATAAAATCTATAGGTGTTTTAGTTTATTTATTGTTTATTATGTCTTCAGCAAGTGCATCAAAATCTTTTGTTTCAAGACTAGCAACTTGTCCTCTCATAATCCCTTTCATAGCTCCACCATAAGTGCCATCTTTGTATCCTTGTAAAGCTTTTACAATCTCTTCTTTTGACATATTTGCTACAATTTTTGATTTTCCCAATGCTGCTTTTTCAGCTTTAACTCCATGACAACCAACACATTTTTTATAAAGAACATCTCCACCGTTTGCGAATAAACTTGTTGTAGCTATTAGTGCCACTGTTGCAATTATCTTTTTCATTTTGAACTCCTTTTTGTTTTATAATAAGAAGTATAAAAGAAAATTGTGGAGTGATTGTGAAGTATGAAATTTATTTGAGTTTTCCAAAAACTTTGTATGTATCCCAATAAATATCTATAGCTTTTTGTAACTCTTCATCATTTAAAGTTGTTTTTTTCTTAATACCATATCTTTTAATGAATGCTTCAGGCATAATAGTTGTTTTCATTGTTGGATTTTTTAAATAGGCTATGAGTGATTTTTTGATATTTTTTTCACTACTATGTTTTAAAAGATATCTAAAAAAAAGCTTTTCTAACGTTACATCAATTTTTTTATGGCAAGGAAGACAGTTTGTTTGATAAATCTCTCCAAACATAATATTTGAAATGAGAATAAGCAGTATGATTTTTTTTACCATGAGACTATTACCTTTGTTTCTTGATTTTCTATGGAACTTATATCAATTTGAAGATTATATTCGTTTGCAATCATTGTGACAATATTAAGTCCAATTCCAAATCCACCAACACTTTTATCAAATCTACTGTATCTATCAAACATTTTTTTGATTTGCTCTTTTTTTATTCCTTGTCCTGTATTGCTTATAGTTATAGAATTTTTTGTTAAGACAATATTGATTGTTCCATTAATAATATTGTATTTAATCGCATTTGATAGAAGATTATCAATAAGTTTACTGAATTTTATTTTATCAATATAGAGGATTATATCATTTTCTAAAGAGGTATTGATTTTGATTTTTTTTATATTAGCAAGAGTTTTAAAGTATTCTACTCTTTGTTTGATAGTTTCAGTGATATTGAGATTTTCATTTTGAGAGATGATTTTATTGTTAAGAGTTAGATAAGTTAAATCCTGATAGATATTTGAAATTGTTCTTGCACCAATATCAATACGATTGATTTTTTTTAGCAGTTTTTCATCAAGAGATGTTTTATCAATCATCTCAATATTAGTAACAATCGTACTTACAGGAGTATTGAGTTCATGGGTTGTATCTTTTATAAATCTATCAAGTAAATGAAGTGCGTCTTTGAGTGGTTTTAAAAAAAGTTGCAATAAAAAATATCCAATAATAGTCATAAAAATAAAAGCTAAACTTCCATATATGAGAATATTATGTTTGACTTTATCTAGCCAAAGTTTATTATCATTTACCTCTATTATAATATATTTTGCACCTAAATAATAAGATTCAGGTTGATTGATAAAGTGAATTTTATTTTCTGTTAAATAGATAGATTTATCAAATTCTATTTGTTTTGATTGTAAAGTTGAAAATATTTGTGTTTTATCACTATCATAAATAGCTGATTCAAATCTTCCATCTCTTGGATAATCTTTTTGTGTTTCAAAATTAAGATGCATATATTTTATAATAGTGATTAAGTCATTTGAATAGTCTTCTAAAACTACTCTTTTTTCTTGAAGCATTAAGTCTTTTTGAAAGTTATAATATAAAAATGATATAGTAGCTATAATAATTATGGTTAAAAAAGAGTATAAAGCTAAAAAACTAAAAAGTGTTTTTTTTTCTTTTTTAATTAAATCTATATCCAAGTTTTTTAATACTAACAATTTTTTCTTTCCCTATATATTTTCGCAAAACTTTTATATATGTACGTAACGATGTTTCGCTAGGTGTTTCATCATATTCCCAAAGTGTATCATATATTTTTTCATGAGACAATGGTATGTTTTGATTTTGTAAAAAAAGTTTTAAAAGTTTTATCTCTTTTGTATTGAGTTGTATTTTTTCACCTTTTACAAGAAGTAAATCCGTATCAATATCAAACGATATATTTTTATCAATTTCAACATTGTGTGAAGTATTATGAAAATATCCCCTTTTTAAAATAGTTTCAACTCGAAATAGCAATTCTTTGAGTTCAAATGGTTTTCTTATATAATCATCAGCACCACTTTTATAACCAAGTTCAAGAGAGTCTATAGAGTTTAAAGATGTTATGTAAATAGCAGGTGTAGTGATATTGTTTTCTCTTTGTTCTTTTAATAATGTAAAACCATCAATGTGTGGTACATTTACATCTAACAAAAACAAATCAAAGTTTTGTTCATAAATAATCTCTTGAGCTTCTTTACCGTCATATGCACATACAACTTCAAAATTGTTATCATCTAGAAACTCTTCTAATGTTTGACTTAAACTAACATCATCTTCTAGAAGAAGTATTTTGCTTTTCATTTTTCTTTTTTGTCTATTTTTTGTTTGTTTTTATTATAAATTTCTTTTTGTTGAGTAGTCATACTTTTTTTACGACTCTCTAGTTCTTGTAAAAATTTGGATTGATTTTCAGGTTTAACATATCCCATAATAGCAAGAAGTTCTTGCGTACTCATCTCACTATAGTTTACACAATAAGCAGCTTGTATAAAGAAAAAACAAACTAAAAGAACTTTAGTCATTATTTAAATTCCGAAGAATTTTTTTACTTTTTTTAATTTGAAGCTTTATAATCTCAAAATCTTCTTCTAAATCTTCTAATTTATGTTTGTTATTTGTATCTTCTATTTTTTCTTTAATCTCTCTTCGTTTAGTTTTAAGTTCTCGAATCAGTTCTTTGATTTTTGCTTTTTTACCCTCTTTTTTTGATACTTTTATATCAAAAGCATCTTTGATAGATTTGATAAATTTTTTTATTCCCATCATATTTTCCTTTTATTCTTGGTTTAGTAAATCATCTATATCATCATCATCTACTAAAATATTGTTTGCCAAATTGTTGTCTACGAAGATAACTTCAGCCATATCTATAAGGTTTTTACTTATATCATAAGCATAAGTACTGTCATTCATCAACGATGTTGCCATCTCTGCTGTGATGAGGTTTTCTCTAATAAGATTATCTAGTCTTCCATTTGCAAGCATATCATATTTTTGTGAATGGACTTTTGCTTTTGAAAGTATTAATACAATTTCATGTTGTTCTTTCACATATAAAAGCGAGTCAATATCCCTAAGAAGTGTTGCTAAGTCTTCTCTTAGTTGATCATACTGTTCTTTCACATACATATTTTTGCTTTTAGCATATTTTTTGAGATTTTTTTGAAGATGTTTTGTATCTTTTACTGCCTCAACAATATCTCTAGCTGCAACTTTTAGTTTATAAAGATGTTCTAGATTATGTGCATTATCTTCAGCATTCATATTACCCTGTGCTCTTGTAGCAAAATCAATAATTTGTCCATAAATACCTTTTACTTTATATCTATAAAATGCATCAATATCTATATATTCATTAGAATAAGTGTCTTTAATAACTTGCTTTAAGTCCATATCTGAATGAAGGTTCTTTTTCTTAATATTGATACCATGGATAATGATTTTAAAACCATTTTGAAATAAGTGTTGCACCTCTTTAGTAATTGCACTCATAGCTACTTCTGGAATAGTAAGAATAGAGTTGTCTAAATATTTTGCTTTTCCAACTTCAATATTTTTTGGTATGAAAAGTTTATTAAGAAACTCAACAAGATATTTTATAAATGGTGATACAACTACTACACCAACTATATTAAAGATTGTATGGAATAAGGCCAATTTCATAGCATAATCTTCAAGTCTAATTCCGATTAATTTAGAAATATAATCAACTAAATCTGTAAGTTGATATATAAAAGCAATTGCAATAACGCCTGTAATCATATTAAATATAAAGTGAGCCATTGCTAATCTCTTACCATTCTCATTTGATTTTAACGAGGCAAGAACAGCTGTTACCGTTGTTCCTAAGTTAGCTCCAATAGCAAGTGCCAACGCATTTGCATACTCGATTTGTCCAGTAGCAAGAGCTGTAATTACAATTGCCATTGTAGCGGCACTTGATTGTATAATTACTGTTGCAACTGCACCTACTAATACATAAACAAATACACCAACATATCCGCCCATTGCATATTCTGCTAGATTCATTCCTTCTTTTAAAACTTCGAAACCATCTTTCATATATCCAATACCAAGGAAAATAACTCCTAAACCAATAAGAATAGAGGCAATTCCTTTCCAAGCTTTATCTTTAAGAAAAATAGGAATTACAATTCCCATAACTATCATAGGCATTGCATAAGCTGAAATTTTGATTTTAAGTCCAAACATAGATACAAGCCAAGCTGTTGTAGTTGAACCTATATTAGAACCAAATATTATACCAATCGCTGAAGCTAAAGTAATAAGTTCTGCACTTAAAAAAGAGATAATAATGACAGATAACAAACTTGAACTTTGTATGATTGCTGTTGCAATAAAACCAGTAGTAATAGCTTTTGGTGTGGTATTTGTAAATTTTTCTAAAACTTGTTCTATCATACCACCACTAAAAGTTCTAAATCCATTTTCCATGTACTCCATACCAATTAAGAATAAAGCAATACCACCTAATATCATACTAATATTTGGATAAAACCCTAAAAACACTAAAGCTATTAATAATATGCTTACAATAATCGGGGTAATGAGTTTTTTGTAAAAAATACTCTCTGTCATTTATAAACCTCATGAAATAATCTATTCTTATATTGTACTGCGACTATTCTTAAAAAGATATACTAACAGTACAATATGAAGCACTGTTGAATACTACTTACTTTATTGTTAAATAATCTTTTAGGATTAATAATAAATTTGCTATAATCGTTCAATATTTAAAAGATGAGGATTGATATGAACTATAAGTCAATAAAAGAACAAATGATTAGTTTTCTTAAAAATGAAGTATCAAATATCGGATTAAAAAAAGTTGTTGTAGGTATTAGCGGTGGACTGGACTCTGCTATAGTTGCAGTTCTTTGTAAAGAAGCTTTTGGTGATAATGTACATGGTGTTTTTTTACCATCTCATTTTTCAAGTGACGCAAGTATCGTTGATGCCAAAGAACTCTGTGATAAATTTAATATCTCTTATGAGGTTGTTGAAATAGCACCTATGGTAAAAGGGTATTTTGATCATATGCCTGAAGCATCAGCTTTACGAATGGGAAATTTTAGTGCTAGAATGAGAATGTCAGTTTTATATGATATAAGTGCTAGGGAAAATGCTTTAGTTGTAGGAACATCAAATAAATCAGAAATACTTTTAGGATATGGAACATTGTTTGGAGATACAGCTTGTGCTATAAATCCAATTGGTCAAATGTATAAAAGTGATGAGTTTGAGTTCGCAAGATTTTTAGGTGTGCCTGAGTCAATAATCAATAAAAAACCAAGCGCTGATTTATGGGAAGGTCAAAGTGATGAAGAGGAACTTGGGTATTCTTATAAAACTATGGATGATGTTTTAAAAGAGCTTGTAGATAATGGTAAAAGTAAAGAAGATTTAATTTTAAATGGTGTAGATGAAAAGTTAATCCATATGTTAGAGTACAGAATGGTTTCGAATGCTTTTAAAGGAAAACTTCCTACAATAGCGAATATAGATTTTAATAAATAAAAGGGGAGAAGAGATGATAAAAAATGTAAAAAATAAAAAAACAATACCTTTTTTTAGACCAACAATAGATGAAGAGGAACGAGATCAAGTTCAATCTGTACTTAATTTAGAAACAGGAATGACAAGTAAAGTTGAAGAACTTGAAGAGGAGTTACAAAGTTTTATAGGTGCAAAATATGCAATAGCAACAAATAATGCAACTTCTGCTTTACATTTAGCTTTAAGTGCTATGGAATTAAAACGAGCAGATAAAGTTTTAATGAGTGTAAATTCTTTTGTAAATCTTCCTGAAACAGTAAGACACTTTGATGCTGAACCTATTTTTATAGATATTGAAGCAAATGGATTCAATATAGATCTTGATAAATTAGAAGCATATTTAGAAGAAAATAATAGTAAAAAACTACGAGCTCTAATGGTAACTTTTGTTGGTGGAGGAGTTCCTGATTTAAATAGAATTTATGCAATAGCGAAAAAATATGACATAGTAGTAATAGAAGATGCTACAAGTGCATTGGGTGCTATGTATGAAGATCAAATGGTAGGATCACTGCAAGCTGATATGACAATTTTTTCAACAAATTATTCAAATAGTAAAACAGCTATTAGTAGAGGTGGATTTATTGTTACAAATGATGAGCAATTAGCAGCTCAAGCAAAACTTCTAAGAACTCATGCTATTAATAGTAGTTTTGATGAATTTGGTAACTTAGATTATATTTACGATGTGGTTGATATTGGTTATAAATATGATATGACTGAGATAGAAGCTGCCTTTAACCTTGCACAATTTTATAAAACAAACAGCTTTTGTGAAAGAAGACAAGAGATAGCTGCAATTTATAATGAAAAACTTGCAGGATTAAAACATATTACACTTCCTGAATTTGATGAGGAACATATTTTTAGTCAATATATTATAAGAGTAAGTAAAAATAGAGATGGTTTTGCAAGGGTTTTAAAAGAGAAAGGTGTTTCAACTGGATTACACTATATTCCTTTACATCTTTTAACATATTATAAAAAGAAATATAAATTAAAAATTACAACATTTGGCAATGCTTTAACTACTTATGGGCAAATTTTATCTTTACCAATTTATCCTGCGATGAGCGATGAAGATGTTGAGTATGTATGTGATACTATTAAGAGTGTAGCACAAGAGTGGATTTAACATTTTTCAAAAGCTTTCTTATAAAATGGATTGAACAATATCTATTTTTCCCAACACCTTTTCAAAGGTTAGTTGGGATTTTACTTTTCCCTTTTACTATTTTATATTGTGTGATTACAGCATACAAACGATTATCAAAAAAGACTATAGACTTAGGTATTCCTGTTATTAGTGTTGGTAATTTATTAGTTGGTGGAACTGGAAAAACTCCTGTAATTATTGCACTTGCAAAAGAAAGAGAAAATGTTGCTATAGTGTTAAGAGGGTATGGAAGAGTATCAAAAGGTCTTTCTGTAATATCTAACAATGGGAAAATATTAGAAAATATTCAAACTAGTGGTGATGAAGCGATGCTGCTAGCTCAGTCTTTACCAAATGCAACTGTCATTGTAAGTGAGAATAGAACAGATGGTGTCTTAAAAGCTAGAGAATTAGGGGCAAAAATTGTATTTTTAGATGATGGTTATAGACATCATGAGATAAAAAAATTTGATATACTAATTCGTCCTAAAGAGGAACCTACAAATATATTTTGTCTTCCTAGTGGAGGATACAGAGATACAAAGATGATGTACGCTTTTGCTGATAGTGTTTTAAGAGAAAATCAAGATTTCAAAAGAGTTGTTACCTTTAAAAAAGATGGAAAAATAGTAGAAATATTACCAGAGAATATCATCTTAGTAACTGCCATTTCAAAAGCATATAGACTTTTAGAATATTTGCCAAAAAATATCTCAACAGTTATTTTTGAAGATCATCATAATTTTACCCAAGAAGATATAAACATGATAACTACAAAATACCCAGATAGTGCAATAATAACTACAGCAAAAGATATGGTGAAACTAGAACAATTTAATTTAGAAAATCTTTACTTGATGGATTTAGAAGTTCGTATAGAAAATAAAGCTGTAGAAATTATTGAAAAGTATATTCAGACTTATCAAGCCCAAATTTGAAGATGAGGTATATTTGATACAGCATCAACTATATCATGTCTAGTAACTACACCTAATATATTTTCTTCTCCATCTACAACAGGAATTGCATTAAGATTAAAATCTATCATAACTTTTGCAACTCTTCTTATATCAGATATAGGATCAGTTGTAATAATTTTGTTTTTTGCAATTTCTGATATTGGCGTATTTAGAATGTTTCTATTTTCAACATTTTCCATAAAGTAGTTTAAAATATCATGTTTTGTTACCATCCCTTTGAGATGATTGAAGTTATCTGCTTGTATAAGTAGTTGTTGTACTTCATTTTCTTGCATCATATCATAACATTCACTGATAGATTGAGTATCACTAATTATAACAGCAGTATGTGACATAATTTGTTCAACATGAAATATTTCAACACGCGTATCAAGATTTGCTATTTGTTTATATTTATCTTTTGCTTCTTGATCTATTTTTCCTTTATAAAAGGTATCAAATTTGCTACTATTTTTATTTTCTTTAGTATCATTTTTTATTCTCTTACTAGGTGCAATTTCATGTACAGTGTAAAGATTATCGATAGTACTTCGAAAATTTAATCCATCATCATCATACATTGCAAACATAATACAACCTTCTTTATTATTTTTTATATTATGACATATAACGAAAAATAAATCAAACATTAATAATTATTCAATTTTTATAAAAATGTGACATTAGATGTGACAATGTTATAGTATCATTAGATATAGAGTACAGCAAATTTCAGTATTGTAGTTTTTTGCCTTTGTGTGTTGATTATAATAACTTTATTTTTTAAGATAAATTAAAATATATAGTTTTATAATAATAAGTTGTCATTATATATTAGGAATTGTAATGAATAAAGCAAAATTAAATCTTTTTATAATATTTATTGTTTTTGCAATAATTGTGTCTATAGTAGATGTAGCTATAGAAAAATTATTTTTTGGAAATAATGCTCAAAGAATAGCATTGCATAATGCAGTTTATAAAACAAAAGAAAGAGAAAATTATATAAAAAAATTTTTGTTTCAGTCAGAACAAACATTACAATCAATCAGACAATTGAATAGTTTTGAAACATATTTAAAAAATGGAACAGGACAAAAATCTTTAGAAAATATCTTTTTATCATATGCAATGTCTCAAACTTCATTTATGCAACTAAGATTTATTGATAAAAACGGTTTTGAAAAAATAAGAATTGATAGAGACAAAGAAAAGTTACAACCACATATTATCCCTCTTGAAAAACTTCAAAATAAATCAAATAGATATTATTTTTTCAACTCAAAAATAAAACCTTTAGAAGAAGTTTGGTTTTCTGCACTTGATCTTAATATAGAACAAGGAAAAGTTGAAATTCCTTATCGTCCTACTATTAGAGCCATGCTTCCTGTGAGTAAAGACGGAAAATTTGGTGGAGTTTTAATAGTAAACTATTTAATGGATGAGTTTTTTAAAGAGTTTACAAATACACCCTTATATGATATGATATTGTGCGATAATGAAGGTTTTACTCTACATCATTATCAAGATACAAAAAGTTGGGGATATTATTCTAAACCTCAATATACAATTGCTTCTGATTTTCCAAAAATGTATAAACAAATTCTTGATAGTGAATTATTAGAAACAAAAAACTTTGTTTCTAAAAAACTAGATGTACCAATTTATGGTGGGTTACATCTTATTTTGCAACTCAAAAAATCATATATAGAACAACAAAATCAAGATTCTAATTTTCAGTTTTTCATCGTTACTTTTTTTACTTTTATGAGTTCATTTATTGTAACACTTATTATTGTAAAATTATTTAGTAAAAATTTATTAAATATAGAAAAACTTAAAAAATTAAATGAAGAACTGCAACATTCACAAGAAAAAGCACAAGAAAATGCACGAGAAATAGAAGAGATGTATGAAGAGTTAGAAGCTAGTTATCATAGTATTTCTGAAATTTCAGAAAAATTTGAATTTGAAAAATACAAATATAAATCAATGCTTGATTTTGCATCAGATGGTATTTTTATTTTGAATATGGATGGAAAACTTTTAGAGTATAGTAAAATGGCTATGCATCTTCTTGGATATGATGAGAGGGAGATGGAAGAATTATACATCTATGATTGGGATGGGAAATATTCAAAGAAAGAATTACTTAATATTATACAAAATATTTCTAATACACAAACAACTATAGAAACAATTCATAAAAGAAAAGATGGTTCAATATACGATGCTTCAATAACAAGTATTAAAATTACTATTTCAGAGACAGATTATATCTATACTTCAGTAAGAGATATTACAAAACAAAAAGAGATTGCAGCGCAAATATTAGAACAAAAATTAGAGTTTGAAACAATTTTTAATACTTCAAAAGATGGTATTGCTATACTAGATAAAGAATCACATTTTATTAATTTTAATCAAGCTTATTTAGAAATGACAGGTTTTACAAGAGAAGAGTTAATGGAAAAATCTTGTATTGAACTTACTGCACCAGAAGATAAGCAACGAAGTACTGAAGCATTAGCTTTAATCTTCAAAGTTGGTTATATTGAGAATTATCAGAAAACATGTATTGTTAAAGACAATAAAAGAATAGTAATCAATATGAGTGTTTCTTTATTACCTGATAAACATAGAATTTTGATAGTTACAAAAGATATAACGGCACTCAAACTTTTAGAAGAACAGTCAAAATTAGCTTCTATGGGTGAAATGATAGGAAATATTGCACATCAGTGGAGACAACCACTTTCTGTGATCTCTACAAGTGCAACTGGTATGAAAGTACAAAAAGAATATGGACTACTTGATGATAAAACATTTAATGAAACATGTGATTCTATAAATGAAAATGTACAATATCTTTCTAAAACTATTGATGATTTTAGAAATTTTATTAAAGGAGATGTGTCATTTAAACTAGTTTCAGTAAGTGAAGTATTAGAAGATACCTTAAATCTTTTAAAAGCTTCTCTTTCAAATAATTATATAAAATTAATTTTATCTATAGAAGATGATTTACAAATAAATGCAAATAAAAATGAATTACAACAGGCACTAATAAATATAATCAATAATGCTAAAGATGCACTTATAGAAAATACAGAAGAAAGTGATAGAAGGATATTTATTTCTACAAAAAGTTTAGATAATGCAAGTTTAGAGTTAAAAATTTGTGATAATGGAGGAGGTATTCCTTCTTCTATTATTGAAAGAATTTTTGAACCATACTTTACTACTAAACACCAATCAAATGGTACAGGATTGGGACTTTCAATGAGTCATAAAATTATCACTCAAAGACACCATCAAACAATTTATGTCTATAATGATGAGTTTCAATATCAAGATAAAGATTATAAAGGTGCTTGTTTTAAAATTATTTTTAAACTTGAAGAGTAATTGATAACTTCTCAAATTTATTTATCAAGTATCTTTCTTTATGGTGCTATATTCTAAAATAAAACAAACTCTAATTGTAAATAAGATAAGATTGAAATATAAATTTTTATAATAAGGAAAAGACTATGAAGACAGTGACACTAAGAGATAATCAAACTAATAAAGAGATAGATTTAAATATCTATGATTCAACATTGGGAAGTGGTGTTATTGATATATCTCCTTTAAATAAAGAATTTGGACTTTGGACTTATGACAATGGTTTTGGTATGACAGCAGGTTGTACTTCAGATATAACATACATAGATGGTGCAAAAGGGGAACTACTTTATAGAGGATATCCTATAGAGTATCTTGCAAAAAATCATAATTATCTTGAGGTGTGTTATTTACTACTAAAAGGGAATATTCCCTCAAAAGAAGAGTTTACAATCTTTGAACAAGATATGAGGATAAAAAGATATCCAAATGAGGGTATTAGAAAGATTTTTGATGCTTTTCCTGACAACGCACATCCAATGTCTGTATTATCATCTGCTGTTTCAGCTTTAAGTGCTTTTCATCATCAACACTTAAATATCAATAGTGAAGAAGAGTATCAAGATATGGCACGAAGAATTATTTCAAAAGTACCAACCCTTTGTGCATATACTTATAGAAACTCTATGGGTTATCCACTTGTTTATCCTGATATGGATAGATATTTTACTGAAAACTTTTTATATATGATGCGTTCATTTCCTGGAGGACATGAAATTATTAGTGATATTGAAGTAAAAGCCCTTGATGCAATATTTACACTTCATGCTGACCATGAGCAAAATGCCTCAACTTCAACAGTAAGACTTGTATGTTCTACGGGTGCACATCCATATGCTGCTATTAGTGCTGGGATAAATGCACTTTGGGGAAGAGCTCACGGTGGAGCAAATGAATCAGTTATAGCACAATTAGAGATGATAGGTGATGTTAGTAATGTAGATAAATATATCGCAAAAGCTAAAGATAAAGATGATCCATTTAAGCTTATGGGATTTGGACATAGAGTTTATAAAAACTTTGACCCACGGGCAAGAGTATTAAAAGAGCTTCGAGATTCACTACAAGAGGAGCTTGGAATTAACTCTAAACTTATAGAAATAGCAAATAAAATAGAACATATTGCTTTAACAGATGAGTATTTTGTAAGTAGAAACTTATATCCAAATATAGATTTTTATTCAGGGACTATTCTTTCATCATTAAATATACCAAGAAGTATGTTTACACCAATTTTTGTTATAGGAAGAACAGTAGGTTGGATAGCACAGTGGATGGAACAAAAAAGAGATAAAACAAATAAAATTGTAAGACCAAGACAAAGATATGTAGGGCCTACAAGAAGATTTTAAAAAGAAAAGGGAATATAGCCTATAAAACTATATTCTCTTTTGTTACAACAACTCCATCTCTATCAGCATATAAAAACTCACCAACTCTAAAAGTAACATTTCCAAAGTTTAGTTCAATATTGTGTTCTGCTACTTGTTTCTTTTGGCTTTTAAATGGATAAGTTCCCAAAGCCCAAAGTCCTACAGGTATTTGTGTAGTTTGGTGTGTGTCTCTTACATAACCATTGATGATGATACCTTCCCAACCGTTATGATAAGCATATCCCATAAGTGTTTCACCAACTACAGCACAATAATCACCTTCAACATCAACAACACATACTTTCCCATGCCCCTTATTATCTCTTAAGAGTTCTACTAAAGCCTTATTATCTTCAAAAAGTTTTACTGTTACAATCTCTCCATGGCACATTGAAACGCCACCAAAAGATTGTAATATTGGGTCTAGTACTTGTACTTCATGTGGATGTTTATCACAGATATCTGCTGTATATGATTTCATTCATTTTCCTATTTTGTATGTTAGTAATGGGATTATATCAAATAATACTTTTAATCACTATTTAGATATAATCACACAATTTTTTTACTAGGATAAGATGTGAAAGTTGTAACAGGTGTAGTTGGAAATGATATCCATGTTGTAGCAAATAGACTTATTGATATCTCTTTACAAAGTAGGGGATATGAGGTATTTAATCTTGGGGTTAATACCTATTTAGAAGAGTTTATTGATGCAGTCATAGAAACAGATGCGAAGGTTTTACTTATCTCTTCACTTAACGGTGAAGCCGAAGGGTGGTGTAGAGATTTGATGATTTTAAAAGATAAGTATAAACTTAAAGATGTAGTATTTGTTATTGGTGGAAACTTGAGTGTTGGTGAGGGTGATGAGAGCTTAATAGTACCAAAATTCAAAGAGTATGGTTTTGATTTGGTTTTTCATCAAATTGATTTGATGGAAGGTTTAAATATTCTTGATAACCATGTACAAGGATACTTACTATGAGTTTACTACAAAGAGATAGAGAAATAATCGTATCAAACCAATATGTTGATAATTTTGATTTTTCTGAGATTGAAGAGTTTGTAAAAAATGCAAATAAAGAGCTTTTTATATCTCATAAGTTTAAAAACAATAGAGATAAGACTTTAGTACAACCAAGAGGTGGATTTCCAACTTTTGAAAAAATGTATGCACTCTATGAACAATTTGCACCTGTAGTAGATATCTTACCTATGACAATTGATTCTCATACAAGACTTAATGACTATGGAAGTGCTGCAAAGATGTTGAGACTTTCTGAAGAGACAGAAACTGACCTTTTAAACGGTTATCCACTTATAAACCATGGATATAGAACTACACGAAAAATGGTTACACATTTTAATACACCTGTGAGTTTACGACATGGAACACCAGATGCAAGACTACTTGTAGAGATGGCAATAGCAAGTGGTGTTTTTGAGATAGAGGGTGGACCTATAACCTATATCCTCCCATATTCAAAAAACTTTCCACAAGATAAAGCTTTTTTATATTGGAAACATGTGGAAAGAGTTTGTGCAAAATACTCAACACTCAATGAACCAATCAATAGAGAATCATTTGGACCACTTACAGCAACTTTAGTGCCACCTTGTATTACTATAGTTATACAAATCTGTGAGATGCTACTTTCACTAGAAGAGGGTGTAAAATCTTTCTCTGTAAGTTTTGCTCAAAGTGGAAGTTTAAATCAAGATTTAGTTATGTCAAAAGTATTACGAAAAAAAGCAAATGAATATGCAGCAAAAATAGGTGTAACTGATGCAACTATAAATCTAGTATATCATCAATGGATGGGAGCTTTCCCACGAGATAAGTTTAAATCAGATAGCCTCATAGATATAGGTGCTATGATAGCTGGTATGGTAAAAGCAGATAAAATTATCACAAAAACACGTGCAGAAGCTTTTGGTATTCCTACAAAAGAGGACAATGCCCAAGCTGTTTCAAATGTACAATATACTCTTAAAACACTTCGAGGAGTTCCTGCTTTTGTAGATGAGGAAGAAGAGGAAAATCTAGAAAGAGAAGTGGATGAGATATTTGAAGCAATTTTTAATGACCATGCAGATACTCTTTGGAGAAAAGTATTCAACTCTATTAAAAATGGTATCATAGATGTTCCATTCTCTCCACATATTATAAACAACAATGAACTTATCACCGTAAGAGATAAAGATAGCAATATTCGTATTTATAAAAAAGGGAAACTTCCTTTAAGTGAAAAAAGTTTTAAATATGAACAATCAAAAATAGACCTTGGGGAAAATCCAAACTCAGTGGTAAATCAAATCATCCATGATATTGGAGTTATGTTATGAGCAAAATGTTAATAGATGTAGGAAGTACTTATTTTAAAGTATGTGATGATGGAAATATTTCTCATCATTTTAGAAATTTTGATAAAGATATTTATGATGATTTACTATTTAAATGTGCTGAGACAATCCAAAAATATCAAAAAGATGAGATACAAATCTGTAGTTCTGCAAATGGTGGATTAAGTACACTTATTATTGGACTTACTGAATCATTTAGTTTAAAATATGCTTCAAATATAGCGTATAATTCTGGTATCAATATTATTGAAACTGTTGTGTATTCTCAAATTGAGAGTTATGCAGTACCAACTGATACTCTTGATGTGGTTATTGTTGTAGGTGGGATTGACAGTGTACAAAATGTATTTGATGAAACACTTATAACCTATCTTGATAAATTAAACTACTCAAATATAGTTTATGTGGGAAGCCAAACACAAGTTGAATTTTTGACACAAAATATTGAAAATCTAGTTGTATTGCCAAATATCATAGACAATAAACTTAAAATGGTAGAGGATGATTTAAAAGAGTATTTAACTAACCTTTACCAAGCAGATATTATGGGGAAAGAGGATATAAAAAGATTATATGAACTTACATCAAATCAGATATACTCAACACCATATATCGTAAATCAATCATTACCATTGATTCATACAAAACTTGATGTTGCTGATCCATTTATCGTGATAGATATTGGTGGGGCTACGACAGATATTCATTACTCTAAAGATTTAGTAGATGATAACATCCTTACAGAGAATGAATACGATAGACTAGTATTTAAAAAACTTGGTGTTTATAAATCAAGAGAAAGTTTAGTACACACTGCAAAAAACAATGAGTTTGTATATGAACTTTTAGCACATCTTAATACTACAGAAAACATGCTAGATAGTAAAGATGCAAAGACTACAAAACTTCTTATGCAACTCTCTATTTTCTTAGTTTTATATAAAATATCACATCATCATAAATCATACTTAAATATAAAACTTGATACACTTAATTCTATAGTATTAACAGGTGGAATTACAAAAGTTTTAGATAATGAAGAGATGGAAGATATTATCTCATTTTTTTATAAAAAGCTTTTACATTTTAATACAACACCAACACTTGTAGTGGACAAAGATTATGAGATCTGGACACTTGGTATGAGTAAATAAGGAGTAGGGAATGTCTATCAATAGTATAAGAAACCTAGTAGAAATCGCAAATCAAAAAACACCTGATAAAATAGCTCTTATTGATAAAGTTGGGAAGCTTACATACAGTGAAGTGTATGAACAAGTAAATAAACTAGCTCACTATATCACAACTTTAGAGTTGGGAAAAGGTGCAAGAATAGGTATTTACTCAAATAAAAACAACCAAAAAGTTATCTCTATCTTAGCTGTGTTATCAACTGATTATGTTTTAGTTCCTATTACAAAGTTATTAAAAGCAGAACAAGTTGAGTATATCATCAAAGATTGTGATATAAGCTGTATGATAACAGATGAGCAAAAGTTAAAAACCCTAAAAGAGACTTCATATAGTGGAAAAATCATCACAGTGGAAAGTTCTGATGAGGAAATAGTTTCTTTTAAAGAGATTTACAAATGTTATAGTAGTAGTTATGAATGTAGTATCAAAGGGCATGATAATGCAGCGATAACTTATTCTTTTGCTTCAAGTGGTTTTCCAAAAGGGGTTGTTATCTCACATAAAAACCTTATAGATAGTGCAAGAGTTGTCTATAACTATTTAGAGATAAAAGAGGATGATGTATTAAGTGGATTACTCTCATTTAGTTTTGATTATGGTTTAAATCAAATATTTACTTCATTTTATGCACGAGCTACTTTTGCTATCTATACATTTTTTACACCAAGTGATTTTTTTGCACATATTTTAAAAGATAAAGTAACTGTAATAGGTGCTATGCCTGTACATTTCTCACAAATGTTTGATGAAGATAGTCATAGACTTCCAAGTCCTTCACAACTTGAACATGTAAGAGTTATTACTTCTTCAGGTGGAAATGTAACTATGACAATGATTGAAAAAATTCAAGAGTATTTTCCTAAAACGAAGTTTTACTCTATGAGTGGACATACAGAAGCATTTCGTTCAGCATACCTTGATCCCTCTCAGATAAAAATAAGACCAAACTCTATAGGAAAAGCTATCCCAGATGTAGACCTTTATGTTATCAATGAAAAAGGATATGAATGTGCTCCAAGAGAAGTAGGGCAGCTTATCCATAGAGGTGCAGGAATTTATCGTGGATTTTGGAACTCACAAGAAGATACTGACAATAGTTTTAAATCTATTAAAATTCTAGAAAATGTCATAGACCTACAACAAGGTTTAACAGATGAGGTTGTTGTTGCAACTGGGGATTATGTATATAAAGATGAAGAGGGTTATATCTATTTTGTATGTAGACATGATGATATGATTAAAACAAGTGGTTATAGAATAAGCCCACTTGAAATTGAAACTGTTGTATATGAAAATATTCCAGAGGTAAAAGAGTGTGCAGTTTTTGGGATAGAAAATGAGAAAATAGAGGAAGAGGTAGTTTTAGTTTATAGTGGAACAAAAGAGTTAGCTAAAAATGAGATAATCTTTGAACTCAAAAAACATCTTCCATCTTATATGATACCTACAACGATTATTTTTAAAGCAAATATGCCTATGGATTCTAAAGATAAGTCTAAGATCGATAAACAGGCTTTAAAAGAGGAAATAATACGAGGAAATTCGTAATATTTTTTGAAAATTTAGTATAGAGTTAAAGTAAAATAACCTTAACTCTATCCCATTTAGATATAGCACCACTATCCGCCTCTTGAAATAACAATCCACAATTTCCAAGCATATTTGTCAAAATAGCACTACTTCCACTTTTTTTCCCATCAAAGTTAATATGATAGTTCCCATCTTTAAATTCTATATTACAAGCTGTAAAAGTAGTTTTATTTCCTTTTTTTGGAAAGTTTTCATCACAGATAGCTTCTATTATATTGAGTTTTTCATTTGCACCTTTAAGTTTATAAATAAGTGGTAGTACATAAAGCAAGAATGTTACAGTACTAGAGTATGCAAAACCTGGAAGTCCTATGATAAACTTTTCATCTTTTTTAGCAAAAAGTATATGTTGCCCCGGTTTGATATCTACACCTTGGAAGAGGACTTCACATTGTAAATCTTCTTTAATAACATCTTTTACAAAATCATAATCTCCAACACTAACCCCACCAGTAGTTACAACTATATCAGCGTTTTCAAGGGCATTTTTAAGAAGGTTAGTTATAGATTCTTTATCATCTTTTACGACACCCATTTGCAAAACATCTGCACCATTTTTTCTAGCTATTGCTTCTAAAGTAAGATGATTTGAACTTCTTATTTGTGAGTCATTTGTTTGTGTTTCTCCCACATCTAGTATTTCACTTCCTGTACTTGCTATAGCAATAGTTGGTTGTGTATATACTTCTACTTGAGCCACATTTAAACTAGCCATTACACCGATTTGTGCAAAGTCGATTAAAGTTCCTGCATTTATAAGAACTTCATCTTTTTTGTAGTTTTCCCCAACTGCTCTTACTGCAAAGTTTTTTGGAACCTCTTCATTGATAATAATATATTCACCCTCAACAGTAACATTTTCTATAGGTATAAGTGTATCACTTCCTTTTGGCATAAGTGAACCTGTAAATGTTTTGATACATGTTCCTGTTTCTACTTTTGATGTTATCATTGTACCAGCTGGATTTTTATCTGTGATTTTTAGTTTGCCTAGATGTAAATCTTCATGTTTGAGAGCATATCCATCCATAGCAGAAGTTTCAAATGCTGGTGAGTTTTCTGATGCAACGATATCTTTGGCTAATACTCTTCCTAAACTGTCACTTATAAAAAGTTTTTGTGTTGATTTGTTTTCATATAAAATGGTATTTAATATATTTAATGATTCATTGTAAGTTATAAATTTTTTCATGAAGAAATGATATATAAATAAAGTTAAAACCTCCCTTTTACTAGCGTCAAAGGGAAGTTTGTAGTTTTTTTATTTAAGAGAAAATTTAAATATTTTTCAAAAATTTGAGTATATTAGTTCAGTGCTGCAATCATATCAGCTGTTACTTCTGATACGTCTTTTGTTCCATCAAGTTCTACCATCACACCCATATTTGTGTAAAATGCTATAAGTGGTGCTGTTTGCTCATGGTAAGCCCCAAGTCTACTTTTTACAGTTTCAGCATTATCATCTTTTCTTATGATAAGTTCTCCACCACAGTAGTCACATACATTTTCTTCTTTTGAAGGATTAAATTCTACATGGAATGAAGCACCACATTTAGAACAAACTCTTCTTCCTGTGATTCTACCAACGATTAGTTCATCTGGAACATTTAAAGAGATAACTTTATCTAAAGAGATATTCATCTCTTTCATAAGTTCACTTAAAGCTTCAGCTTGAGGTAATGTTCTTGGAAAACCATCTAAGATAAATCCATTTTTACAATCATCTTCAGCTAATCTATCTTTAATAATACCAATAATAGTTGAATCTGGAACTAATTTTCCTTCATCCATGAATCTTTTTGCTTCCATACCCATAGCTGTTTCATCTGCAATTGCAGCTCTTAAAATATCTCCTGTTGAGATTTGTGGGATACCGTACTTTTCTATTAAAAATTTTGCTTGTGTACCTTTTCCTGCACCAGGTGCACCAAATAGCATTAAATTCATTTCTATTCCTTACTTTTCTTTTTTGTAATTGTATAAAAAAAGTAGTTAATAACAGATAATGTATCAATAATTTCTTTAACATCTTTTCGTTATAATCATTTTTAATTTAAAAGAAGGAAAAATGCTATGAAAAAGCTATTTTTGATAATTGGTGCACCTGGAAGTGGAAAAACTACAGATGCAGAACTTATTGCTAAAAACCACGAAAATATTACACACTATTCAACAGGAGATATGTTTAGAGCAGAAGTAAAAACAGGAAGTGAGTTAGGAAAGACACTAGATAAATATATGAGTGCTGGAAATTTAGTGCCAATTGAAGTAGCAATAGAGACAATTGTAAATGCTATAAAAAAAGCACCAACACCAGTTATCGTTATCGATGGTTATCCAAGAAGTTTAGAACAAATGGAAGCATTGGATAACTATTTAGTACATGAAGATGAAGTAAAATTGGTGAATGTTATTGAAGTAGAAGTTTCAGAAGAAGTAGCACGAGATAGAGTTCTTGGTCGTTCACGAGGTGCAGATGATAATAATGAAGTATTTAATAACAGAATGAAAGTATATACAGAACCATTAGCAGAAATACAAAACTTTTATACAGCAAAAAATATGCTTGTAAAGATTAATGGTGAAAGAACAATAGAAGAGATTGTTTCTGAGATGGATGAGTTTATCCAATCTAAAATGTAATTGGAGTTTTTATGAATTTTTATTCTGTAATTATTGGTACAGAACTATTAAATGGGCGTCGAGAAGATGCCCATTTCTCATTTCTTAATGAGGAACTTTTAAAAAGAGGTTGGGAACAAAAAGCTTCTTTTGTGATAAAAGATGAACCACCTTTTATAGAAGATGTTTTTCGTTTAGTGAAAAATGATCCAGATGCAGTGTTATTTTGTTTTGGTGGAATTGGTGCAACACCAGATGACTATACAAGAGTTGCAGCTGCAAATGCTTTTACTGATGGAAAGATGGAAATACATAGTGAAGCTAAAAAGTGTATCATAGATAAATTTGGTGATGAATCTTACCCGCATCGTATTAATATGGCAAATCTGCCAATAAATGCAAGTTTACTAAAAAATGTAGTGACAAATGTACCAGGTTTTGGTTTGGAAGGAAAATATTTTTTTACACCTGGATTTCCTTCTATGGCACATCCTATGGTGTTGGAAGTTTTAGAGAAGTATTATCCAGCAAATAGAGCAAAAATAAGATTTTCATTGAAAGCTTTATGTAGTGAAAATGATTTGATAGATACAATGAAGTTAATACCTTCTCATATTGATATGTCATCGTTGCCTCAGATTCATGGAGAAAAAAGAGCCGTTATAATTTCAATAGCTTCTTATGATGAATTAGAAGCAAAAAAATATTTTGATATGTTTGTGAAATTTATAGAAGAGAATAATATAGAGTATTTTTTAACAGATAAATAAGAATATATTAAAAAAGTATATTCTTATTTTTGAGATAATCTGTTTGTATCTCTACATCTGTTTGTTCTTTTGGAACTCTTGATGTTTCTGTAAATAATTCATCTTCTCCATTGTATTTTTGCACAAATACATTTGGAGGCATCACAAAATCTCTTTGTATCTCAGGATGAAGTTCTAACCAATGTTTGTAAAAATATCTAAAAGCAGGAGCTGCTGTTCTTCCCCCAGTTTCTCTTTTCCCCATAGGTTTATTGTCATCATTTCCATACCAAATAACAGTTTGGATTGTTGGTGAATAACCACAAAACCAAGCATCCACGTTGTTGTTTGTTGTACCTGTTTTACCAACTAGTTCTATATCTGCAACTTGTGCACTTCTACCAGTTCCTTTTTTAACAACATCTTTTAAAATAGATGTCATAAGATATGCTTGTTCTGGAGAGTTAAGATAAGTTTCTTCTGGTTCGAACACAATTTTTTGATTGTATCTGTTTGTTATACTTGATATAAGGTAAGGGGTTACAACAATACCACTATTTGAAAACATAGTGTATTCTTCACTTAAATCTAAAGGAGAGATTCCAAAACTTCCAAGTGTAATAGACAAATCAAATGGGATATCTTTAAAACCATATCGTTCTAACTCTTTATGAAGAATATCAATACCAATATCAGTAACTAAATTAATCGTTGCAAGGTTTCTTGAGTGTACAAGTGCATATCTAAATGATACAAGACCTTTAAAGTTCTTTTCATAGTTTTTAGGTTGCCAAATTTTCTCTTCATTGTCTTTTGAAGTGTATTTATAGTTTCTTGAAATATCTGTAAGATTACTTGCTGTTGAGTAACCGAGATTTAAAGCAACTTGATAAATAAATGGTTTTACTGCACTTCCTGGTTGTCTTAAACTTTGTGTTGCTCTATTAAATGAAGACTCTTTATAATCAATTCCACCAACCATAGATAAAATTGCACCTGTTGAGTTTTCTAATACAACTATAGCACCATTTAAAGTTTGTGTTGTACTTTCGTTTGTGTCTACAAATTCATCTCTTTGTTTAATTCTTTCATAACCATATCGTAAAGCTTCTCGTGCAATTTTTTGTGCTTCTAAATCTATAGTTAAAACAATTTTATGTCCACCTGTTCGTAAATCTGGAACATCATCTTTTAACTGCTTAATAGCATGGTCTATAATATAGGGAGCTTTGTTTAAAGATAAAGTATCATTATAAATAATAGGTAATTCATTAATTGATTTATTGTATTCCTCATCACTAATCCAACCTAAAGTATACAGTCTACTAATAACTTGGTTTGCTCGAATAAGTGAATATTTTAAATTTCGTGTTGGGTCATAAAAACTTGGAGCTCTCGGAAGTCCAACAAGCATTGCTATCTCTTTTATAGTTAGTTGATCTAACTCTTTATGAAAATATCCTAAAGCAGCTGTTTTAATACCATAATATCCATGACCAAAATATACTTGATTGAGATATCTTTCTATAATATCTTCTTTTGAAAGTAGTGCTTCTAATCTCATAGAAAGCAGAACCTCTTTGATCTTTCTAATAAGTTTTTTATCTCTTGTTAAAATCATTGTTTTTACAAGTTGTTGTGTAAGTGTACTAGCCCCTTCAACTAAAGCCATTGCTTTAATATCTTTTATAAGTGCTCTTATTATCGCATCAACATTAACTCCACTATGTTCAAAAAAGTTTGTATCTTCTATTGCTACGAGTGATTCTGTAACCCTTGGAGGTATATCTGCATATTTTACATAAAGTCTATTTTCATCTTCAAAGATATTTCCAACATGTACACCGTTTTTATCAAAAAACTGTGTCGTAAGTTTTGGTTTATATTCTACAATTTTATCTACATCAAATCGTATCTCTGAATAAAGATATAAAAGCCATATTAGTACACCAATACCAATAAAACTGAAAAATAGAAGTAATTTTTTAATCAAACTCTAAATCCTCTGTTCTCAAAATTGCTTGTAAGTAATTCTTGAGTATAACTATTTTGTGGGTTTTTAATAATATCTAAAGTTTTTCCATATTCGCAAATAACACCATTTTTTAAAACAGCAATCTCTTCACAAATATTTTCTACACTTTGAATATCATGACTTACAAATATTATTAAAAATCCAAGTTTTTCTTGCAACTCTTTTAAAATACTCAAAATATTTTTTTTACTTTGGCTGTCAAGTGCTGTTGTTGGTTCATCTAACAAAAGAAGTTTTGGATTGTTACTTAAAGCTATTGCTATAACAACTCTTTGAAGTTGTCCACCACTTAATTGGACTGGAAATTTATCTTTAAGTTCAATATCCAGTTTTACTAATTCAAACAGTTCTTTTATCTTTTCTTCATTACAAAAAAACTGTTTATATATTTTAGTCATTGGAGAGAGTGAAGTAAATGGATTTTGAGGTATAAAACCTATATTTTGTTTACTTAATTCAAAATCACTTGTGTATTTAAATTGAGTAGTTAAATTTTTTGGTAACATTCCAAGAATTGTTTTTAAACTCAAAGATTTTCCACTACCACTTTGCCCAACAAGGGCTAAAGAGGATTGAATATCTAAATTGATATCATTATTTTCAAAAAGATTTACAAGGGTATTATTATTGCCCTCTTTAACGATTAATTGAGATATTTGTAAGTTTGACATATTTATATAAGTGGTTCATCCATATCTGCAGGAATTTCTAAATCCATCAGTTTTAAAACAGTTGGAGCAATATTATTTAAAGCTCCTGTTTTTACTTTTGTAACACCATCAGCTATAACAAAGCAGTATACATCTCCGACCGTATGATTTGTAAGTGTTTTTCCACTCTCATCTTTCATCATTTCACAGTTTCCATGGTCTGATGTAAGAACTACATTGTATCCACACACTTTTGCTTTATCTATAATAGTTCCTAACTCTTTATCAACAGCTTCAACAGCTTTAATTCCAGCATCATAGACACCTGTATGTCCTACCATATCTCCATTTGCAAAGTTTACAACAATAAAATCTTTTTGCTCATCCATCCCTTGTTGTACAGCTAAACTTACTTCAGGTGCTGACATTTGCGGTTGCATATCATACGTTGCTACTTTTGGAGATGGTATTAAAACTCTTTGTTCATTTTTAAAAGGTTCTTCAACTCCTCCATTAAAGAAAAATGTTACGTGAGCATATTTTTCTGTTTCTGCTGTATGTAGTTGTGTTAAACCAGCATTACTAATAACTTCACTTAAAACATTTTTAGGAGTTTCTTTTGGGAAAAGAACTGGTAATGGTAAGTTTTTATCATACTGTGTCATAGTTGCAAGATGGAGTGTTATATTTTTTGTTGGAAATTCATGAAAATCATTTGAACCAAATGCAAAACTTAACTCTCTTGCTCTATCGCTTCTAAAGTTTGCAAAGATTAAAGCATCATTATTTTGAATTCCATTATAACTATTAAATGAAGTAGGTTCTAAAAACTCATCAAAAATATTCTTTGAATATTGCTCTTGTATAAATTGTTCAATAGTTGATGTAGTAGGGTTAGTTCCATTTGCTATGACATCATAAGCTTTTTGAACTCTATCCCAGTTATTATCTCTATCCATACCATAATATCTACCACCAACAGTTGCTATAGATATATTTTCATCACAGATCTCTTCAATCTGTTTCATATAACTATATCCACTATCTGGTGCTACATCTCTACCATCTGTAATAAGGTGTAAAAATACTTTTTTATTGTTGGCTTTTCCTATTTTTGCTAACGCAATAAGATGATCAATATGAGAGTGAACACCACCATCACTTAAAAGTCCAATAATATGTAAGTTATTTGCACTATTTAAAGTCTCTTGTAAAACTTTATTTTCTTTTAATGTATCATTTTTAATTGCAAGATTGATTTTTACTAAATCTTGATAAAGAACTCTTCCACTTCCAATACTCATATGTCCAACTTCACTGTTTCCCATTTGTCCATCAGGAAGTCCTACATATTCTCCATAAGTTTGTATCAAACTATAAGGAACTTCTTTAAATAATTTATCGTATGTTGGTTTATTAGCATTACAAAAAGCGTTAAAATTGCAAGAACTGTTATGACCAATTCCATCAGTAATGATTAATATAGTTTTTTTATTTCTCATTTATAACCTTAATAAACTTTAGGATATAATCCCTTTTTAATTTAATATATTAACACATAACTACTTAAAAAGGTTTCAAATTGTTTTATTGGTTCTATAGACATCTCGATATTAACATTTTTCAATATATCTCTGTTCGTGCGGGTTTAGCATTTTTTATAGCATTTTTTTTAACATTTTATATAATGCCAAAATTTATTCGTTGGGCACAAAATAGAAAAAAAAGCCAACCTATTTATGAACATGCACCAAATTCTCATCAAACAAAAGTGGGAACCCCAACAATGGGAGGAGTAGTCTTTGTTTTCACAACTATTCTTGCTACATTATTAACAGCTAAATTAAATAACTTTTATGTAATAGGCGGTGTTTTAATTATCGCACTCTTTAGTCTTATAGGGATTAAAGATGATTTAGCAAAAGTTTCAAATAATAAAAACAGTGCAGGTTTAAGTGCACGAGGAAAACTTATATTACAGACACTAAGTGCAGGGGTAGTAGTTGGAGTTTTATTTTATATAGGACATACAACTGAACTTTATGCCCCTTTTTATAAATATCCTTTAGTTGATATGGGATTATTCGCAGTTGTTTTTTGGATATTAGTTATGGTTGCTACATCAAATGCTGTAAACTTAACTGATGGACTTGATGGATTAGCTGTTGTCCCTTCTATAGTTTCATTTTTTACATTATCTGTAATTGTATATATTACTGGTCATGCTATATTTAGTGGATATCTTTTACTACCAAATATTAAAACAGTAGGAGAACTTGCTATTGTAGGTTCTGCTTTTGTAGGTTCATTAATAGCATTTTTATGGTACAACTCACATCCAGCACAAGTTTTTATGGGAGATAGTGGAAGTTTAGCTATTGGTGGATTTATGGGATATTTGGCAATAGTAGGAAAAAGTGAAATTTTACTTGTTATTATTGGATTTTTATTTGTTATGGAAACAGTATCTGTTATATTGCAAGTAGGAAGTTTTAAATTACGAAAAAAACGAGTTTTTCTTATGGCTCCTATTCATCACCATTTTGAAGAGAAAGGTTGGCATGAAAATAAAGTTATCATACGGTTTTGGATTATTGCATTTATGTCAAACCTTTTAGCAATCCTTAGTTTAAAAATTAGATAATGAGAGTTTTAGGTAAAGGAAAAACAGCTCTTGCAATACAAGAGTTGTATAAAGATGTAAAACTTTATGATGATGATGATAAAAATGAATTTGATATAGAAAGTTCTGAACCAACTGTAGTAAGCCCAGGAATACCTCCACATAACTATCTTGTACAGAATACAAAAAATCCAATAAGTGACTATGATTTATTTTTAGATGAGTCACAATATACTATTTGGATAAGTGGTACTAACGGAAAAACAACAACTACTTCAATGTTATATCATCTCTTAAAAAATGATGGTTTTGCTTGTGGTGGAAATATTGGTATCCCTTTGGCTAAAATAAGTAAAGAGAAAAAAGCAATCTTAGAAACATCTTCTTTTACATTACATTATACTTCAAAAGTAAAACCAAATATCTATATTCTTTTACCAATCACAGAAGATCATATATATTGGCATGGAACTTTTGGTGAATATGAAAATGCTAAGTTAAAACCATTAACTATGATGAATGAAAATGATATAGCTATAATACCATCTAAATATAAAGAGTTTCAAACAGCTGCACAAGTATACACTTATGAAAATACAAGTGACATAGCAAATCAATTTAATATAGATATATCAAAAATTGATTTTAAAGAACCATTTTTACAAGATGCTGTATTAGCTTTAGCAGCAACAAAACTTTATAATCAAAATATAAATTATGAACTAATCAATAGTTTTATACAAGACCCACACAAATTAGAAGAGTTCAAAGATAAAAATAAAAATATATGGGTTGATGATAGTAAAGCAACAAATATTGATGCTGTGATACAAGCTTTACGAACATATAAAGAGGATTCGATAAATCTGATTTTGGGTGGAGATGATAAAGGTGTTGATTTAAATCCTTTATTTCAAGAGATAGTAAAATATAAAGTAAGAATATTTGCAATTGGAAAAAATACGCAAAAATTAGTGGAGTTGTCACATACATATAATATTCAATGTATTGATTGTTTTACTTTAGAAGTAGCGATTAAGAATATTATTACAAATCCTCTTTTTAAAATTAGTACATCAATTAATATGCTTTCACCAGCTGCAGCATCATTAGATCAGTTTAATTCTTATGTACATAGAGGGGAAGAATTTAAGCGAATAATTGGTGAAAATTCTTAATTTTGCAAAATTTAAAAATTTGTCTTATAATTAAGTATTTATTAAGTATTACTTCTATATAATTTCAGTCCAAAAACAAAGAAGATGGCTCGATAGCTCAGTCGGTAGAGCAAAGGACTGAAAATCCTTGTGTCGACAGTTCGATTCTGTCTCGCGCCACCATGAATTTAAAAAACTAACTTGATGTTAGATTTTTAAAGAACATTGAGTTCTTTGTGATTGTTTTTATGCTTCAATAGCTCAGTTGGTAGAGCAGCTGATTTGTAATCAGCAGGTCGTAGGTTCAAGTCCTATTTGAAGCTCCATTTATCATTGTTCAGTGTTCATCTTAAAAAGATCAGCGCTATACCAGTAATTACGGTGGGATTGGAGAGTGGTCAAATCCTGCGGATTGTAAATCCGCCGCCTACGGCTTCGAAGGTTCAAATCCTTCTCCCACCACCATACTACTTAAGCGGGAGTAGCTCAGTTGGCTAGAGCCTCTGCCTTCCAAGCAGATTGTCGCGAGTTCGAGTCTCGTCTCCCGCTCCAAAAAATTACACTGGAAGCTGAGTTCAATACGAACATATCGTAACTCATTTTATATAATTTTAATAATTTAGTAATTCCATGTAATCATTTTAGTATAATTTCAGGTTAAGTATTGTAAAATACCGCCCACGTAGCTCAGGGGTAGAGCACTTCCTTGGTAAGGAAGAGGTCGTAAGTTCAAGTCTTATCGTAGGCTCCACTTATAAATGAGTACAAAAAATAAATAAACTTTCCCTTTGAATAGATTAGCCCAAGGCTTATCTACTCAGAGGGTAATTAAACAAAATCTTAAGGAAAAATTATGGCAAAAGAAAAATTTGACAGAAGTAAACCACACGTTAACATAGGTACAATTGGTCACGTTGACCACGGTAAAACAACATTAACAGCTGCTATCACAATGTGTTTAGGGCTTAAAAATGGTCAAGCAACAATGGATTATGATCAAATTGATAATGCTCCAGAAGAAAGAGAAAGAGGTATTACAATTGCTACTTCTCACGTTGAGTATGAAACAGAAACAAGACACTACGCACACGTAGATTGTCCAGGTCACGCCGATTACGTTAAAAACATGATTACTGGTGCTGCACAAATGGATGGTGCTATCCTAGTTATTGCTGCTACAGATGGTCCTATGGCACAAACAAGAGAGCACATTCTTCTTTCTAAACAAGTAGGTGTACCTTACATCGTTGTATTCTTAAATAAAGAAGATCAATTAGATGATGAAGATAAAGATGAAATGTTAGAATTAGTTGAAATGGAAGTTAGAGAGTTACTTTCTGATTACGATTTCCCAGGTGATGATACTCCAATCGTTGCTGGTTCTGCATTCCAAGCATTAGAAGAAGCTAAAGCTGGTACAGCTGGTGTATGGGCAGAGAAAATTTATAATCTTATGGCTGAAGTAGATGCTTACATCCCAACTCCAGTTAGAGATACTGATCAAGATTTCTTAATGCCTGTTGAAGATGTTTTCTCAATCTCAGGAAGAGGAACAGTTGTAACTGGTAGAATTGAAAAAGGAACAATCAAAGTTGGTGAAACAATTGAGATCGTTGGTATTAGAGATACACAAACAACAACTGTAACAGGTGTTGAGATGTTTAGAAAAGAGATGGAGCAAGGTGAAGCTGGTGATAACTGTGGTATTCTTTTAAGAGGTATCGCTAAAGAAGCAGTTGAAAGAGGACAAGTTCTTTGTAAACCAAAATCAATTACACCACATACAAAATTCAGATGTGAAACATATATCCTTTCTAAAGAAGAGGGTGGAAGACATACTCCATTCTTCTCAGGATACAGACCACAATTCTATGTAAGAACAACAGACGTTACAGGTTCAGTTGAATTACCAGAAGGTACAGAAATGGTTATGCCAGGTGATAATGTTGAAATGACAGTTACTTTAGTTAACCCAGTTGCACTTGAAAAAGGTACAAAGTTCGCGATCAGAGAAGGTGGTAGAACTGTTGGTGCTGGTGTTGTTGCTGAGATTATTGAGTAGTCAATCATGGGTGATAGAATTAAAATTGGATTAAAATGTGTAGAAAGTGGTGACATCAACTACACAACAATGAAAAATCCAAAAACTCATTCTGAAAAGTTTGAAGTAAAAAAATATAGTCCAAGACTTAAAAAACACACTACACATAAAGAAGTTAAGTTAAAATCTTAATTTCTTAACTGTAAAAAGCCTTTTGGCTTTTTACAAAACTATGCAAAGGCCAATAGCTCCAATGGTAGAGCACCGGATTCCAAATCCGGGTGCTGGGGGTTCGAGTCCCTCTTGGCCTGCCACATCAATTGAAAAGTACTAAGTGTTAAGTAGATAATTATCTTTTTAACACTTAATACTTAAAAACTATAGAAGGTATTATTTTGAATAAATTACGTTTTTATTATAAACAAGCAAAAGATGAATTACACAAAGTAATTTTTCCAATCAAAGAGCAAATTAGAAGTGCTTTTCTTTCAGTTTTTGTTGTAGTGACAGTAATTTCACTATTTTTAGCACTTATTGATGCAATTATGTCAGTAAGTTTATCATCTATAATGAGTTAGGATTAATATGGCACATAATTGGTACGCAATACAAACACACTCAGGTAGTGAATTAACTATTAAAAATGCTCTTGAAAAGCTTTCAAAAGATATGGCAGATGGAAGAATTGAACAGGTTCTAGTTCCAACTGAAGATTTAATTGAGATAAAAAAAGGGAAAAAGGTAATAGTTGAAAAACCATTATATTCTGCATATGTATTTGCAAGAATAGACCTTGATACAGCGCTTTGGCATGCAATACAATCTATGCCAAAAGTTGGAAGATTTATTGGAGAGTCTAAAAAACCTTCACCTTTAAGTGAAAAAGATATTAATCAAATTCTAGAAAAAGTAAATAATAGAGCAGCAGCTAAACCAAAAGTTTCGTTTGATGAAGGTGAAATGCTTAGAATTAAAGAAGGTTCATTTGCTAACTTTAATGGTATTGTTGAATCATTTGATATGAGTTCAGGAATGTTAAAATTAAACGTATTGATTTTTGGTAGAAATACACCAGTAGAAATTTCATATACACAAGTAGAAAGAGTAGAATAATTTAAAAGTGCTAAGTGCTAAGTGCTAAGTATTAGGAGTAATATTTAGTACTTAGCATCTCGCTAACTAATTTTTAAGTGTTCAATGTGACACTTAACACTATATTTAAGGAAAAAAAATGGCAAAAAAAATACAAGGATATTTAAAGCTTCAAATTCCAGCTGGTGCTGCTAACCCATCACCACCTGTAGGACCAGCACTTGGTCAAAGAGGTATTAATATTATGGAGTTCTGTAAGGCTTTTAATGAAAAAACTAAGCAAAATGCAGGATTTAAGATTCCAGTTGAGATTACAGTTTATACTGATAAAAGTTTTACATTTATCACAAAACAACCTCCAATGAGTGAGTTAATTATGAAAGCTGCTAACATTAAAAAAGGTAGTGATAATGCTCTAAAAAATAAAATTGCAAAATTAACAAAAGAACAAGTTATGGAAATTGTTAATCAAAAAATTGCAGATTTAAATACTAATGATGTTGAGCAAGCTGCGAAAATTGTTGCTGGTCAATGTAGAAGTATGGGTGTTGAAATAGCATAATCTTTAAAATTTTAAAGAATAATCAGCCAAACGACCACAAGGCTTTAAAAGTGGAAGCAAAAAGAGTATAACTCTTAAAAAATAAATATTGCGGAGATAAAAAATGAGCAAAAGATATAAATCTTTATTAGAAAAAGTAGATACAACAAAACAATACGCTTTAGCTGATGCAGTTGCATTAGTAAAAGAATTAAAGTCAGCAAAATTCGACGAAACAGTTGATATTGCATTAAACTTAAATATAGATCCAAGACACGCTGATCAAATGATCAGAGGTGCTGTAGTACTTCCAAACGGTACAGGTAAAACTGTAAGAGTTGCAGTTATGGCTAAGGGAACTAAAATGGATGAGGCGAAAGCTGCTGGTGCAGATATCGTTGGTAATGATGATTTAGTTGAATCTATCCAAGCTGGAAACATTGAGTTTGATGTACTTATTGCAACACCAGATACAATGGGATTAGTAGGTAAAATTGGTAGAATACTTGGACCAAAAGGGTTAATGCCAAACCCTAAGACAGGTACAGTTACTATGGATGTAGCAAAAGCTGTTAGCGAAGCTAAAGGTGGAAAAGTTACATATAGAGTTGATAAAAAAGGAAATATTCACGCTGGTGTTGGTAAAGTTTCTTTTACAGCTGAAGCATTAGTTGAAAATATCAAAGCAATTATGGCTGCTGTTAATAAAGCAAAACCAGCAACTGCTAAAGGTAGATATGTAACTAAAGCTGCAGTATCTTTAACAATGTCTCCATCTGTTGTTATTGACAGTTTAGAGATGATGGATATTAAATAATTACATTGATTTAATATTCAATAGTGAAGACTTTGGTCTTCACGTTTGAGTGTTATTCAAAGCACTACATTAAAACTGAAGATAGTCGGTTAAACACAACTCCAGTGTTTTGTAAAACCTACTGAAGTTCTACTGTTTTGAAAGGAGGAAAAATATGACTAAATTACAAAAAAATGAGATTGTTGAAACATTAACAAATGAATTTACTGGTTCTCAAGCGATTGTAGTTGCAGATTACAGAGGTACATCACATAAAAATTTAGAAGCTTTAAGAATAGCTGCTAAAGAAGTGGGTGCTAAAGTACAAGTTGCAAAAAATTCTTTAGTTAACATTGCTATTAAAAATGCAGGACACGAAGAAATTGAACTTGTAGGTACTAACATATTCATTTGGTCTGAAGATCAAATTAATGCGTGTAAAGTTGCTGATAAATTTGCTACATCTAACAAAGATACTTTTAGTATCAAAGCTGGTGTTATTGAAGGTAAAGCAGCTGATGCAGCTACTGTTAATGCATTTGCTAAATTACCAGGTAGAGAAGAATTACTTGGAATGCTTGCATCTGTATGGATGGCTCCTGTTAGAAACTTTACTATTGGGCTTGATGCACTTAGAATTAAAAAAGAAGGAGAAGCAGCATAATTGCTTCATGTTGAGTAGCAATTATGCTACTTTGAATTTATAATTTATAATGAATAAATAAAGGAAATAAAATGGCAATCTCTAAAGAAGATGTATTAGAATATATTTCAGGTTTAAGCGTATTAGAGCTTTCTGAATTAGTAAAAGAATTTGAAGAAAAATTTGGTGTATCTGCACAACCAGTTGCAGTTGCTGGTGGAGCAGTTGCAGTTGCAGATGCTGGTGAAGAGCAAACAGAATTCAACGTTGTTATCGTTGATGCTGGTGACAAAAAAATCAATGTTATTAAAGAGATCAGAGGATTAACTGGTCTTGGATTAAAAGAAGCAAAAGCAATGGCTGAAGAAGCTGGTGCAGTTGTTAAAGAAGGTATCTCAAAAGAAGATGCTGAAGCTGCAAAAGCTGCATTAGAAGCTGCTGGAGCTAAAGTAGAAATTAAATAATTTTATTTAATATTTACTAAATTATGGCTAGAAAATGCTCTGTATTTTTACAGAGCATTAGTCATTTAAAGTGAATTAGCTTTTTAACCTATGCCTGGTATTTGCTCAAGCATAGGTTAGAATGTTTATTCTTACGTTTTTATATACGATAAAAACTTTAACTAACATAAATTATACGAAAGGCCAATATGTTAAATTCATTACAATCTGGAAATAGATTAAGAGTTGATTTCGGAAAAAACCCACAAAAAATTGATATACCAAATTTATTACAATTACAACAAAGTAGTTATGATAATTTCCTAATGGTAGGGGAAGAAGATCGAACAGAAGCAGGGATAGAAAAAGTATTTAAGCAATCATTCCCAATAAATGATGTACAAAATAGATTTACTTTAGACTACATAAGTAGTGAAGTTGGAAAACCTAAATATACAGTTTCAGAATCTATGGTAAGAGGGCTTACTTATTCAATACCATTAAGAATTAATATAAGATTAACTTTATGGGATTTAGATGAAAAAACTGGTGAAAAAATAGGTGTAAAAGATATTAAAGAACAATCTTTATATATTAGAGAAATTCCTTTAATGACAGATAGAACATCATTTGTTGTAAATGGTGTTGAGAGAGTTGTTGTAAATCAATTACATAGATCTCCTGGTGTTATTTTCAAAGAGGAAGAGGCTTCAACAGTTGCTAATAAACTAATCTACACAGGTCAAATTATTCCAGATAGAGGTAGTTGGCTATATTTTGAGTATGATGCAAAAGATATTTTATATGTAAGAATTAACAAAAGAAGAAAAGTTCCTATTACTATTATGTTACGAGCTTTAGATTATTCTAAAGAAGAGATTATTAAATTATTTTACCCAGTAGTAAATATCCAAGTAAAAAATAATAAATTTTTAACAAAATTTAACGCTGAAGACTTTACTGGTAAAGTTGAGTTTGACTTAATTGATGATAAAGGAAACTTAATCATTGGTGCAGGAAAAAGACTTACAACAAGAAAAGCAAATGCACTTGCTGAGGGTGGATTAAAATATGTTGAGTATCCAGTAGAGCTTTTAATGGAAAGACATACTGCATCGACAATTTATGATCCAGAATCAGGAGAAGTTTTATTTGATGCTTTAACAAACTTAGATGATTTAAAATTAAAAAAATTACTAGATCTTGGTTTTGATAACTTTGATATTGCAAATGATTTAGCAGAAGGTGTTGATGATTCTATTATCAACGCATTTAAAGCAGACGCTGAATCTATCAAATTATTAAAACAAACAGAGCAAATTGAAGATGAAAATGATCTTTGTGCTATAAGAATCTATAAAGTAATGAGACCAGGTGAGCCTGTAACTAAAGAAGCTGCAAGAGAATTTATTAAAAAGTTATTCTTTGATCCAGAAAGATATGATTTAACAAAAGTGGGAAGAATGAAAATGAACCACAAACTTGATGTTAAAGTACCTGAATATGTAACAGTACTTACACATGAAGATATTATTAAAACTGTTAAATATCTTATTAAAGTTAAAGCTGGTCATGGTCATGTAGATGATAGAGATCACTTAGGAAATAGAAGAATTAGATCAATTGGTGAGTTATTATCAAATGAGCTTCATGCTGGTTTAATTAAAATGCAAAAAGCTATTAGAGATAAAATGACTACATTAAGTGGTACATTAGAAGATTTAATGCCACATGATTTAATCAACTCTAAAATGATCACTTCAACAATTACAGAGTTCTTTACATCTGGGCAACTTTCTCAATTTATGGACCAAACAAATCCATTATCAGAAGTTACTCATAAAAGAAGACTTTCTGCACTTGGTGAGGGTGGTTTAGTTAAAGAAAGAGCTGGATTTGAAGTAAGGGACGTTCACCCAACACATTACGGTAGAATTTGTCCAGTTGAAACTCCAGAGGGTCAAAATATTGGTCTTATTAATACACTTTCTACATTTAGTAAAGTAAATGAGTTAGGGTTTATTGAAACACCATATAAAAAAGTTATTGATGGACAAGTAACTGATGATATTGAATATTATACAGCTACTCAAGAAGAGGGGAAAGTTATAGCTCCTGGTTCTACAAAACTTACTAAAGATGGTAAGATTGCTGAGGCTTTAACAGAAGCAAGAATTGATGGTGAGATTATGCTTATTGAATCATCTAAAGTTGATTTAATTGATATTTCAAGTGCCATGGTTATGGGTGTTGCTGCATCATTAATTCCATTCTTAGAGCATGATGATGCCAACAGAGCACTGATGGGATCAAACATGATGAGACAAGCAGTACCTTTATTAAAACCAAGTGCTCCATTTGTTGGAACTGGTTTAGAAAAAGTTGTTGCAAGAGATTCATGGGCTAGTATTAAAGCAAACAGAGCTGGTATAGTTGAAAAAGCAGATGCTAGAAACATTTTCATTAAAGGTGAAGATGAAAACGGTGCATTTATTGACCATTATTTATTAAGCAAAAATGCTAGAACAAATAACAATACTACATTTGGTCAAAGAGCTAGTGTAACTATGGGACAAAAAATCTCTAAAGGTCAAGTGATCGCTGATGGTCCATCTATGGATAATGGAGAATTAGCAATCGGTGTTAATGCAACAGTTGCATTTATGCCATGGAATGGATATAACTACGAGGATGCGATTATTCTTTCTCAAAAGTTAATCAAAGAAGATGCATTTACTTCTGTTCATATTTATGAAAAAGAGGTTGAAGCGAGAGAATTAAAGCATGGTAATGAAGAGATTACAAGAGATTTACCAGGTGTAAAATCTGAAAATCTTGATCATCTTGATGAATCAGGAATTGTAAAAATTGGTACTCACTTAAAACCAGGTATGATTATGGTTGGTAAAGTTACTCCAAAAGGTGAGATTAAACCAACTCCTGAAGAGAGATTATTAAGAGCGATTTTTGGTGAAAAAGCAGGGCATGTTATTAATAAATCTATGTACTGTTCAGCTTCTATGGAAGGTGTTGTAGTAGATGTAAAAGTATTCACTAAAAAAGGATACGAAAAAGATGATAGAGCTGTTGCTACTATTGAAGCAGAAAAAGCTGTATTAGATGTTGAACATCATGATAAACTTATGATGTTAGATAGAGAAGAAAATTTAAAAATTAATGATATTATCTCTAAAAGTGTTTTAGAAAAAGATGTTGAAATCAATGATAAAGTTTTCAAAAAAGGTGAAAAATTAACATTAGAAGATTTAGAAAATGTTAATAGATTTGCAATGAAAAAAGTTATCTCTTCTTATGGTAAAGAAGTTGCAAAAGCATATAATGATGTAAAAGAACACTTTATTAAAGAGAAAACAATTTTAAGAGAAAACCATGAAGAAAAATTATCTATTTTAGAGCATGATGATATTTTACCAAATGGTGTTATCAAACAAGTAAAAGTATATATCGCAACTAAGAGAAAAATTAAAGTTGGGGATAAAATGGCTGGACGACATGGTAATAAAGGTATTGTTTCTAATATCGTACCACAAGTTGATATGCCATATATGGAAGATGGAAGTACAGTTGATGTTATTCTTAACCCACTAGGGGTTCCATCACGGATGAACATTGGGCAAATTCTAGAAGTACATTTAGGATATGCAGGTAAAAAATTAGGTGAACAAATTCAAACAATTTTCGAAGAGAAAAAAGCTACATTTGTTAAAGATTTAAGATCTAAAATGATTGAGATTGCAGATGTTGCAAAACTAATGAATGCTAAAGAGTTATTAAATTCTTTAAGTGACGAAGATTTAATTAAATATGGTAGAGATTGGGCAAAAGGTATTAGATTTGCTACACCTGTTTTTGATGGTGCTAAACAAGAAGAATTTGATAAATTATTTGAATTAGCAAAAATGGAAAGTGATGGTAAAACAGTACTTTACGATGGTATGACTGGTGAAAAAATGTCAGAGAGAGTTAATGTTGGTGTTATGTATATGTTAAAACTACATCACTTAGTTGATGAAAAAGTTCACGCAAGAAGTACAGGACCATACTCACTTGTAACACAACAACCAGTTGGTGGTAAAGCACTATTTGGAGGTCAAAGATTTGGAGAGATGGAGGTTTGGGCACTTGAAGCATATGGTGCTACTTCAGTTCTTAAAGAGATGCTTACAACAAAATCTGATGATGTTGAGGGTAGAACTCGAGCATATAAAGCGATTGCAAACGGAGAGAATGTACCAAAATCTGGTGTTCCAGAAACATTCTTCGTATTAACAAAAGAACTTCAAGCCCTAGGTCTTGATGTAGAAATTTTTGAAGAGGTAGATGCAGATGAGCAATAACGAAAAAGTATTACAAGCAATAGAGATTCAAGAGTTAGAAAAACCAACAGATTTTTCAGCATTTCAACTTAAACTAGCAAGCCCAGAAAAAATTCTTTCTTGGTCTTCTGGTGAGGTTAAAAAACCAGAAACTATTAACTATAGAACACTTAAACCTGAAAGAGATGGTTTATTTTGTGCGAAAATTTTTGGACCAATAAAAGATTACGAATGTATCTGTGGTAAATACAAAAAAATGAGATATAAAGGTGTTGTGTGTGAAAAATGTGGAGTTGAAGTAACATCTGCAAAGGTGCGACGACACAGAATGGGGCATATTGATTTAGTTGCTCCTGTTGCTCATATTTGGATGGTAAGTTCACTTCCTTCAAGAATTGGTACATTATTAGGTGTTAAATTAAAAGACTTAGAAAGAGTACTTTACTACGAAGCATACATCGTATCAAATCCTGGTGAAGCTTTTTATGATTCTGATTCTGCAAAAGCTGTAGAAAAATTTGATATTTTAAATGAAGAACAATATAGAAGTATTGCAGAAAACTATGAACATACTGGTTTTGAAGCAAATATGGGTGGTCAAATTGTTCAAGATTTATTAAAAACTCTTGACCTTGTTGCATTATTAGACTCTTTAAAAGAAGAAATGGAAGCAACAAAATCTGAAGCAAAGAAAAAAACACTTGTAAAAAGATTAAAAGTTGTTGAAAACTTTATTAATAGTGGAAATAGACCAGAATGGATGATGTTAACAGCACTTCCTGTACTTCCACCAGATTTAAGACCACTTGTTGCTCTTGATGGTGGTAAATTTGCTGTATCTGATGTAAATGACTTATATAGAAGAGTTATTAACAGAAATAACAGACTTAAAAGATTAACAGAGCTTGATGCACCGGAAATTATTATTAGAAATGAGATGAGAATGCTTCAAGAAGCAGTTGATGCTTTATTTGATAATGCAAAAACAGCAAATGCAGTAAAAGGTGCAAATAAAAGACCTCTTAAATCATTATCTGAGATTATTAAAGGGAAACAAGGACGATTTAGACAAAACTTACTTGGTAAAAGGGTTGACTTCTCAGGAAGATCTGTAATCGTTGTTGGACCAAAATTAAATATGGATCAATGTGGTATTCCTAAAAAAATGGCTTTAGAGTTATTTAAACCGCATTTAATGGCAAAACTTGAAGAAAGAGGATATTCAACTACTTTAAAATCTGCAAAGAGATTAATAGAAGCTGAGACAAATGAAGTTTGGGAATGTTTAGCAGAGATAGTTGAAGATTATCCTGTATTATTAAACAGAGCTCCAACACTTCATAAGCTTTCAATTCAAGCGTTCCACCCAATATTAATTGATGGTAAAGCTATTCAGTTACATCCACTTGTTTGTTCTGCGTTCAACGCCGACTTCGATGGGGATCAGATGGCAGTTCACGTACCTTTATCACAAGAAGCAGTTGCAGAAGCAAAAGTTCTTATGATGAGTTCTATGAATATTCTTTTGCCAGCTTCTGGACGTGCAATTGCGGTACCTTCACAAGATATGATTTTAGGTATTTACTACCTATCATTAGAAAAAGATGGTGTAAAAGGTGAACATAAAATATTCTCTAACCTTAATGAAGTAATTATGGCATTAGAGCTTAAAAAAGTTGATATTCATGCAAAAGTAAGAACTATGATTGATGATCAAGTTGTTACAACAACACCAGGAAGAATGATTATACATAATATTTTACCTTCTTTTGTTCCATTAACTCACTGGAATAAAATTTTAAAGAAAAAAGATATTGGTGTATTAGTTGATTATATTTATAAACATGGTGGATATAAAGTAACACCTAGATTTTTAGATGATTTGAAAAACTTAGGTTTCAAATATGCAACAACTGCTGGTATTTCAATTTCTATTGATGATATTAGAATTCCTGATTCAAAAGAGGGACATGTTTTAACAGCTAAAAAAGAAGTTATTGATGTTCAAAAACAATTTAATCAAGGTTTATTAACTGAACAAGAAAGATACAATAAAATTATTGATATCTGGACTGTTTTAAATAATAAACTTGGTGCAGAGATGATGGAGCTTGTTCAAACAGATAAAAATGGATTTAACTCTATTTATATGATGGCAGACTCAGGGGCTAGAGGTAGTTCAGCGCAGATTAGACAGCTAGCAGGTATGAGGGGTCTTATGGCTAAGCCAGATGGTTCTATTATTGAAACACCAATTATCTCTAACTTCCGTGAAGGTCTAAATGTACTTGAGTACTTTATTTCTACTCACGGTGCGAGAAAAGGTCTTGCGGATACAGCGTTAAAAACAGCGAATGCTGGATACTTAACAAGAAAGCTAATTGACGTATCTCAAAATGTTAGAATTGACCTTGAAGATTGTGGGACACACGAAGGTATCGAGATAACTGATATTGTTGATGGTAATGAGTTAATTGAGTCTTTAGAAGAAAGAATTACAGGTAGAGTTATTGCTGCTGATATCGTTGATCCTATTTCAAATGAAATTTTATTCCATGAAGGAACTTTAATTTCTGAAGAAGATGCAAAAGTTGTAAGTGAAGCTGGTGTTAAATCAGTTGTTATTAGAACACCACTTACTTGTAAAGCAGATAATACATTATGTGCGAAATGTTATGGTTTAAATCTTGGAGAGCAAAGAAAAGCAAATCCAGGTGAGGCAGTTGGTGTTCTTGCAGCTCAATCAATTGGTGAGCCAGGAACACAGCTTACACTTAGAACATTCCACGTTGGGGGAACTGCTAGTGCAACTCAATCTGAAAAAGAGTTAAAAGCAACTAAAGAAGGTTTTGTAAGATACTATAACATTCAAACATATGTAAATAAAAATGGTGAACATATTATTGCAAACAGAAGAAATGCTGGTATATTACTTGTTGAGCCTAAAATTAATGCTCCATTTAAAGGGGTTATTACTGTTGAGAATACACATGAAGAAGTTATTCTTACTATTAAAGGTGATTCAGAGTCTAAAAAATACTACTTTAGAAAAAATGATGTTGCAAAACCAAATGAGCTTGCTGGAGTAAGTGGTAAAATTGAAGGGAAATTATATATTCCTTATTCAGATGGTGATGTTGCAGATGAGTATGATTCAATTGTTGAAGTTATTAAAGATGGATGGAATGTACCATCACGAATTCCTTATGCTTCAACATTAAAAGTTGAAGATGGTGCACCTGTTACTAGAACTATAAAGGCTGAAGCTAAAGGTACAGTAAAATACTATAAATTAATTGGTGATTACTTAGAAAGAGTTAAAGATATTAAAGCTGGAAAAGTTGTAACACAAAAAGGTTTATTTGCAGTTGTTGTTGATACAGAAGATAGAGAAGCAGCAAGACATTATATCTCAAGAGAATCAGTAATTGAGCTTGATGATGATACTGAAGTACAAACAGATACTGTGATTGCTAAACCTCAAAATGAAGAGCATGTTGTCGTTGCAGAATGGGATCCATATGCAAACCCAACAATTGCACAAGAAGCTGGTAAAGTATCATTTGATGATATTATTTCTGGTATTACAGTAAGTGAAGCATACGATGAATTAACAGGAACATCTAAATTAGTTGTTAATGAATATATTCCAGCAAATTATAAACCATCTATTAACATTCAATGTAAAGATGGAAATGTAATAAATTATGTATTAGAGCCTAAAACTTCTTTATTTGTAAGTGAAGGTGATGAAGTTGCTGTAGCAGATATTATTGGTAAAACACCAAAAGCTGTTTCAAAATCTTCGGATATTACTGGGGGTCTTCCAAGAGTATCTGAATTATTTGAAGCTAGACGACCTAAAAATATAGCAGTACTTGCTACATTTGATGGAGTTGTTTCTTTTGGAAAACCATTAAGAAATAAACAAAGATTAACTATCACAGATAGTATTGGAAACAAAGATGAGTTCTTAATTACAAAAGATAGAACAATCTTAGTAAGAGATGGAGAGTTTGTTCATGCTGGAGAGAAATTAACAGATGGACAAATTGCATCACATGATATATTAAAAATTTTAGGAACAAAAGCATTAAATGAATTTATTGTTTCTGAAGTTCAAGGTGTATACCGAGGTCAAGGGGTTAATATTGCTGATAAACATATTGAGGTTATTTTATCTCAGATGTTACGACAAGTAAATATTATTGATCCAGGAAATACAAAATTTGTTGTTGGGGATATGATTTCTAAAAAAAGATTTATTCAAGAAAATGAAAAAATCGTAAAAATGGGTGGAGAACCTGCTATTGCTGAACCAGTTTTACTTGGTATTACAAGAGCTGCAGTTACATCTGATAGTATCATTTCATCTGCTTCATTCCAAGAAACTACTAAAGTTTTAACAGAAGCTGCTATTAGTTCTAAAATGGACTTATTAACAGATCTTAAAGAGAATGTTGTAATTGGTAGAACAATACCAGTTGGAACAGGTATCTATAGAAATAAATCAGTTAAATTTAGTCAAAACTAATAAAAAGTAGAGTTTAACTCTACTTTTTTTCTATATACATTGAATACTATTTATTTTTTAATCATCATTTTTATAGCTTTAGAGTTATTTGAATCTAATTGGCAAAAGGCAGATAGATTTTATGGTGTTCTAAAAAACAATTACACAATATATAAAAAAAGCATTTTTCTATTTTTTCTTCTCAATCCCACATTTATATTTTCTATTTATTTAGCTATTTCATTAAGTAATTACAGTTTTTTGATGAATATGATTATAATACTTAAATTTGTTGATATAAGTTTTAGATTGAATTTATGTAAGAGAATTGATAATGACGAGGATATTTCGACTTTAATACCTCTAAATATCGAGTATAACTTAGTGTACAGATATATAAATGTTCTTATATATCCAGGTACATTTTTTCTTTCACTATTGTAATAAACGTTTAGGGTACAGGAACTTTTTCTAAGATATTTTGTATGATTTGATCTGCTGTGATATCACTAGCTAATGCTTCGTAACTAAGAATTATTCTATGTCTTAAAACATCTTTGATACATAATGCAATATCAACAGGACTTACATAATCATTTCCTCTTAAATAAGCCATTGCTTTAACTGATTTAAACATATCGATTGTAGCTCTTGGACTTGCTCCAAATTCTATAAAGGTTTCCAATCCTTCAAGATTGTACTTTTTTGGCTCCCTTGTTGCAAATATTAAGTCTACAATATACTCTTCAAGCTCTGTATCAATATGAATGTTTTTTACGTCTTGTTTTATAGTGTCAATATCTTCTTTGTGTAAAACTGCATTGATAGTTTCAAAAGTAGCGTTTGCAGCTTTAAGAGCGATTTGATGTTCCTCTTCTTTTGTATTGTAACCCACAATTATTTTGAACATAAATCTATCAAGTTGTGCTTCAGGAAGGCTGTAAGCTCCCTCTTGTTCAACTGGATTTTGAGTAGCAAGCACTAAGAAAGGATTGTCAATTTTATATGTAGTTTCTCCTAGTGTTACCTGTCTTTCTTGCATTACTTCTAAAAGTGCAGATTGTACTTTCGCAGGAGCTCTATTTATCTCATCTGCAAGTAGCAAGTTTGTAAACACAGGACCTTTTTTGATTTTAAAATCACCACTTTTCATATCATATATTTGAGCACCTATAATATCACTAGGTAGTAAATCAGGGGTAAATTGAACTCTTTTAAAATCTAAATTGAGTGACTTTGCCATGGCATTTATAGTAGTAGTTTTTGCAAGTCCTGGAACACCTTCTAAAAGGATATGTCCATTTGTAAATAATCCTATTAAAAGAGCATCTACCATATGCTCTTGACCAATAACTTGTTTTGAAATCTCTTGTTTTAGTTGTTTGATTTTATTTTGCATGGGTAATTATAATATAAAAAAGTTTATTTAAATTTAAATTTTTGTTATAACCATACACCATTTTTAATATAATAAACAATTGGATAAAGTGTAACTATAACTATATAAATAAAGTTAAATAAAAGTGATAATTTATAAGCTTTTAAAGCTATAGTATTTTTAAAAGCAACAATGATACCATTAAAAGTACCAATAAACAACACACTATAAAGAAGATAGCCAACATAATAATAATCTTTTTGAAGAAAACAAAATGGACAATGATGTGTTGGTAGTTCATAAATATATGTCCCAAAAAATGCTATTAAACTAATAATTGAGATGATTAAAAAAAGAAGATTAAATAGACTAAACAGATGTTTGAGTTTCATAAAATAAAATACAATTAAAGAGATATAAGTGATATAAAAGAGCGTTAAAAGAATAGGGGTTTTTATAAGAAAAATGCTTGATATATATGAAGCTGTAGTACTTGAAAATAAAGTACCACAGCAACTTACCATTTTACTAATATCTATAGAATAAAACATCAATGTTTCAAGAATAATTTCAGTAATTAAAAAGAAAAATCCAACTATAAATAAACCAAATTTTTGTTTTGTATATTTTGGTACTTCAAATTTTGTATCTGCATAGTGAAATGTAAGCCAAAATCCAAAAAGATAAATATTGATAATTTTGATTATAAATAGATAAGTTCCATAGGGTGTTGCATCTACTACACCAGCAGCACACATTGCACCTGTTATTGAAGTTGATAGTTTATCAAGTGTAAAAATAAAAAATAAAAATAAAGGAAGTTTGACTATAAAAATATATTTAATAATTGTGGCTGTTAAAAAACTTTGTTTTTCAAGTATATATTGTGTTTGTGTAGTTGCTTTTGTATCCCAGTATAAGAATATTTTAATACTTAAAATAAAAGCTATAAATCCAAAGATTAGAAAAAGAGTATTAAGAATAAAGATTGCTATAATTTCAGGAGTAAGTATCATAGTATAAGATTTCCATTGTGTATTTCTACGATTCTATCTACAAAATCAAGATTAAAAAATATCGGATCATGTGTTGCTACAATAATTGTTTTATTTGATTGTTTGAGTGTTTTTAAAATCTCTATAAAGTGAAGAGAGAGTTTTTCATCAAGATTTGCCGTTGGTTCATCAGCAATAATTATTTTTGGATTATTGATATTTGCTCTTGCTATTGCAACACGTTGTTGTTCTCCTCCTGAGAGATTTTTTACTACGATATTTTTTTTATGCGAGATATGAAACTTTTCCATTACATCATCAAGTAATTGTTCCAATTTTTTTTCATCAGGATTATTTGGGATAAGTGGTAATGCAATATTTTCTTTTGCTGTTAGATTTGCAATAAGATTGTACTTTTGGAAGATAAATCCAATATTTTCTCTTCGATGAAGGGAAGCAAAATTATCAGTAAGTTTTGATATTTGTTTATTATCAACTATCACTTCACCGGAAGTAGGTTTTGTAAGTCCAGCAATAAGAGATAAAATAGTACTTTTTCCACTTCCACTAGCACCTTTTAAAACTATAAGTTCCCCTTCATTGAATTGAAGGTTTATCTTATTTAATGCAATAATTTCATTATATGTTTTGGTGACATTTTTAAGTTGAATCATTATCTTATTACCTCGTCTGCTTCCAAAGTAGCAATTCTCCAAGATGGAATAATAGTTGCTGCAATATAGATAGGAACACTTAAGAAAAATACTAAAAAGAGTGTTTGAAAATTAAATACAAATGGAAGCCCAAATGTTGTTTTAAGTTGCGAATATCCCACAAATATTTCTCGTAAAAGAGGGGCTTGTAAAAGATATACATAACCAAAAGCAAAAAATATTCCTAATAGATATGCAATAAAAGAGATAATAAATGCTTCATAAAATTTTTCTTTTAACACATCATCTATAGTCCAACCAAGTGATTTTAAAATACCTATATCTTTTTTTTCTTCACTAGTAAGTCCACTTGCTTTATCATAAACAATCATAAAAAATGTAAAGAGTGAAATAACAAATAAAGCCAAAAAAACACCACTTTTATAATCAAAAATATTTTGGTAGCTAATTTTTAAATCTTCATTTGTGATAATTCTCGTATTTGGATAAAGCAACTGAATCTTTTCTTTTATAGTTGGTATCTCTTCTGGATTTGCAACTGTTACAACAATATCTGTAGTCATATCATCACTCATATTAAATATTTCCCTTGCATCTTCTTTTGACATTGCTATTACATCGTTTGATTCAAGTTGTGTATTTGTATCAAAAGTACCAGCTAAAGAGATTTTTTTGATTGTTCCATCTGGTTTAATAAAATTAAAGTAATCTTTATAATAGTTTTGTGCCATTATTTTTTGTACACCTAAACCAACTATCATAGAAGAGTTTTCAGTATTTGTCAGTTTTGAAGCAATTTTTGTGAAGCTTTTTTTATATTGATTTTCATATTGATCAATACCTACAATAGTAAAATTAACCCCTGCATTATCAAAATAATAATACCCCCACACTCTTGCATTTGCATCTTTTACACCAGTAATTGCAATAATATCATCTAAAGCACTTAATTCTATGTCATATGCTTTTCCAGCTTTTAAGTTCTGAACTATAATTTGTGGGAGTGAATCAACAGTAGTATTGAGTTCATGTTTTATTGAATTTGAGATAAAAAAGACACTTGAAAGTAAAAATGTTAAAAAAGTAAATATAAAAAGAATAAAAAAGTTTTTTTCTTTTTGCCGTAAAATACTATTCAGTGCATACTCTAAAAGGTAAAGATTAATTTTATTTTTCATAAAGTCCCTTTGAAACGGAATAGGTGTAGGTTGATGGAGCATATTCACGTAAAGTTCCATCATCTTTGTAAATAGAAAAAATATCACTTAAACTTCGATGTCTTATATAGTTTGCTTCTGTACTAAGTGCTAAATCTGGTAAAGAAGTAATTTTAACAAAAATATTTTTTTTATCAATAGCTTGTTGCGTTAGAGTTTTTGTTTGATATATATATACTAATTGTATAGCGGTTCCTATAAGTAATAATAATAAAAAAATAAAAAAATTATGACTTTTATTAAACATACGAAATCATAACATAACTTTACTTTAGAGGATAGCCAAAAGGAAAACATTAGGGAAGTTGATATACAATAAATATAGTTTAGTATAGGGAATAATTATGAAAATTTCATTATCAAAATTTAGTTTTTTAAACATTTTAGTTATTGCTTTTTTATTTAGTACGGTTATAGGTGGTTTTCTTGTATTAATATCAAATGAATCTTACAAAGAAAGAGTTGCATTAATGGAAAAAACTTATATAGAAAAAAATAAAGTTTTAGTACAAACAGAAATTAAACGAACAATTAAAAAAATAGAAATAATAGAAGATTTATCATATAAAACTCTTAGAGAATCGTTGGAAGAAAAAGTTCACTTTACCTATGATGTATTTTTAAACGCATTTCGAAATGGAGAAAATAAAAAAAGTTTAATTCAAAAATATAAAAAGGAATTAGATCTTTTCAAATGGGATAATGAGACAGGATATTTTTATATTTTTGATTTATCTGGAAATATTTTATACCATGGTGGGGATAAAAAACTAGAACATAAAAATATTTTTAATTTATTGAAAAACAATAAAGAATTAGAATATTTTATTAAAGATACTATGAATAAAGATGAAAATTTTGGAACATATCAATGGTATAAACCAAATGCTACAAAAAATAAACTTTACACAAAATATGTATATGCCTTAAAATTAAAAGAATTAAATATTTTTATTGCTGCAGGTATTTATAAATCTGAATTTCAAAAAAAAGTTCAAGAATTAGTATTTGAAGAGTTAAAAAAAGATAGATTTGGTGAAAATAACTATGGGTATTTTTGGATTCATAATCTTAATAATGTCATGTTGATGCACCCCATACAACCAGAGCTAAATAATAAAGATTTAACTGATTTTCAAACTTTAGATGGACAGTATTTATTTCAAAATATGAAAAAAATAGTTTTGGATAAAAGTGGAGGGTTTATTAGTTATATTTGGCGTAGACCTGATACCAATATAGAAGATGAAAAAATATCTTATATTCATATACTAAAAGATTGGGATGTTATTATAGGTTCTGGATTTTATTTAACTGAACTCAAGGATATGTTGGTAGAAGAAAAATTACGAGTAAAACAATCTTTAGATAAAAATCTCAATCAAATTTTATCCATTTTAGTTCTTTTGATTTTTTTAAGTTTAATAATAGCCTTCTTTATTTCAAAAAGGATTCGAAAAGTTGAAGAATCTCAAAAAGATTATATGAATATGTTACAGCAATATCAATTGATTTTAGACAAAAGTGTTGTGGTATCCAAAACCAATAAAGAGGGAATAATTACATATGTAAATGATAACTTCTGTAAAGTAAGTGGTTATACGAAAGATGAAGTTATTGGAAAATCTCATAATATTGTAAAACATCCAGAAACACCAAAAAGTCAGTTCAAAAAATTATGGACAACTATTAGTGCAGGTAAAATCTGGAAAGGGATACTGAAAAATAAAAAGAAAAATTCGGAAAGTTATGTGAATAATACTACAATTGTACCTATCAAAGATAGTAATGGTCAGATTGTGGAATATATCTCATCAGGTTCTGATATTACAGAGCTTTTTGAAAATAGAAGAAAACTACAAAATATTTTTAAAACTGATTCTTTAACTGGGTTGGGAAATAGAGTTAGTTTAATTGATGAAATTAGTAGAAATGCCCAAGGTGTATTGGCATTGATAAATATAGATAGATTTAAAGAACTAAATGATATTAAAGGGCATCATATAGGAGATAAAGTAATTACAGCATTAGGAGAAAGATTATTTAGCTTTGTTAACAATGAAAATTATAAGGTATATAGAGTACAAGCTGACATTTTTGCTTTATTTACCAAATCATATACTCTAGAAAAAGTTGTTAAAAAAATTGAAAGATTTATGGACAATGAGGGTAAAAAAGTTTATAGTATTAATAATGATAATTTTATACTTACCTATACAGCAGGGATTGCAAATCAAAGTGAGAATTTGTTAACGTATGCAGATATGGCATTAAGTGAAGCGAAAAATAAAAAAATACGTTTAAAAGTGTATGATTCTTCTATGAATAATATTCAAGAATTTAAGAATAACTTGATTTGGGTTGAAAAATTACATGTTGCTTTAAATGAAGATAGAATTATCCCTTACTTCCAACCAATTTATAATTATCATACGCAAAAAATAGAAAAATATGAATGTCTTATGAGACTTATTGATGAGGGAAAAGTGGTTGCACCTTTTGCATACTTAGAGATAGCTAAAAAAACAAAATTGTATCCAGAACTTACCTATAAAATTGTTGAAAAGTCTATAAGTAAATTTGCAAATTGTAAAGAGGAGTTTTCGATAAATTTATCAATAGAAGATCTAATGAATGAAGAACTTATGGTTTTCATTTATGATTATGCGGAACAAAAAAATATTTTTGAGCGAATGGTTATAGAAATAGTTGAATCTGAAGAGATAGAAGATAGTGACAGTATTGCAAATACAATACAAAAATTTAAAGATAGAGGTTGTAAAGTTGCCATAGATGATTTTGGAAGTGGATATTCAAACTATGAGTATCTCATATCTTTAAAAGCTGATTATGTAAAAATAGATGGTTCAATTACAAAACTGATTTTAGAAGATGAAAGGGCAGCAGAAGTTGTAAAATCTATTGTTACTTTTGCAAAAAAATCAAATATGAAAACAATTGCTGAATTTGTAAGTTCAAAAGAATTAGATGACAAAGTTAGGGAACTCGGAGTTGATTATGCACAAGGGTGGTTCTATGGAAAGGCAGAAAAGGATTTATTATAGTTTGATGATACTTTTTATTTACTTTATATTGATATAATAAGGTATGATAAATATTTTAATGATAGAAGATGACGGAGAAATTGCAGAGTTTTTAGGTGATTTTTTAAGTCGATATAATATAAAGATTACAAACTATGAAAGTCCTGCTTTAGGATTAAGTGCATTAAGTATTGAAAAATACGATATGGTCATATTGGATTTATCATTACCAGAGATAGATGGAACAGAAGTTTGTAAACTTATTAGAAATAAATCTCAAATTCCAATCATCATTTCAAGTGCTAGAAGTGATATTGAAGACAAAAGTAAATGTTTTGCATTTGGTGCAGATGATTATATACCAAAACCCTATGATCCTCAAGAATTGGTGTTAAGAATTAATTCTATTTTGAAAAGAGTATCAGGGCAAAATGAAAAAATTATTGAAAATAAAAAAGTTTTTCAATACGATGATGCTAAAATGGAAATAAGAAAAAATGATGAGGTTATTCACTTTACTAATGCAGAGTATTTTATTATGCAATATTTTATTAAAAAATCTGGTTTTAGCGTTTCAAGAGAAGAGTTACTGACAAATGTTGATTCTATAAATTATGAGAGTAGTTTAAAAAGTATTGATGTCCTTATAGGAAGAATTAGAAATAAAATAGAAGAGAATCCCAAAAAACCTCAATATATTATCTCTTTGAGAGGAATAGGATATAAACTTGTTAACCAATAAAGATTCAATTTTTTTCCCAATAACAATTTTCTTTGTCTTGATGGTGTTGTTAATTCATACAATTATTTATATAGGTTACAATATCACAAAACAGCAACAAATTGATTTATTGGTTTCAAAATATATGAAAACACTTTTTAAAATTCATGAACCACCTATGCGATTTCAAAATAGATTTCAAGAACAAAAATTTGATTTTTTTGATATGTTTCCTCCAAAAGAGCCACAAGAAAAAAATGAAGGTGAATTAAATAAATTATTATTGCCATTTGATTTAGAAATATCTAAAATAACATATGAAGTACTAAAAGAGCAAGGGGAACTTTTAAGTGCACAAAGAGAATGGGAACTTTATAATTATAAAGGGTATAGATATTTTTATGATAAACACCCTTTACATCCAATTTTGATAAAAGACAAGCTATTTATAACAGATAAAACAAAATATATTTTAGTGCTTACAGTGTTATTAAATTTAGTTTTGATTTCTTTTTATATTTTTTTATTAAAGAAATTAAAACCACTGAAAAACTTAAAAAAAAGTATTACACATTTTGCAAATGGGGATTTAAATGTTGATACACGATGTAAAGGGAAAGATGAGATAAGTTCATTGTCTAATGAGTTTGATAATGCAATAAAACAAATTAGAGATTTGACATATTCTAGAAATCTTTTTTTACGAAATATTATGCATGAATTAAAAACACCTATTACTAAGGGGCTTTTAATTATAGGAATGATGGATGAAAGTAAATTTAAAGAGAGTCTTCATAAAGCTTTTTTACGATTAGAATATTTGTTGAAAGAGTTTAAAAAAATAGAAGAGTTTACATCTAAAAATTTAAAATTACAAAAACGAAATTTTAGATTAGTTGATATTATTGATAATTCTTTAGATATCTTATTAGTTGATAATGATTCAATCAGATTAAATATTCAAGAGGATTTAACTATTAATGTAGATTTTGAACTTTTTTCAATCGCGATAAAAAACTTAATAGACAATGCAATGAAATATAGCAAAAAGAAACCAAATATTACAATAACTGATAATACCTTTATGATATCATCAAGTGGTGATAGATTATCAAAGTCATTGGAGGAGTATAAAAAACCATTTAATAAAGAGTTTGAAAATAGTAAAAGTGGCTTAGGACTAGGGCTATATATTGTTCAAAATATATTAAAAGCACATAATTTAGTACTAGAATATAGTTATCAGAATGGCAATAATATTTTTAAAATTCAATTTTAATAAAGTGTTATTAATCGTTTATACTAGATTGATATAATACAGCTATGAATCAAATTATCGAATACTTTTTAAAAAATTTAAGATTGAATTATACCTTATTACTTTTTATAATAGTGATGGGTATATTTGCATATATAAAAATTCCAAAAGAGATGTTTCCATCTGTAGAACTTGAGACAATTCGAGTTAGTGGTAGCTATAGTGGAGCAAGTGCAGATAGTTTGAATAACTTTGCAGTAACAGAGATAGAAAATCAAATAGAATCTATATCTGGCTTAGAATCTGTCACCTCTACAATAAGTTCTGGTAGTTTTTCTATTAGTATAGAACTTCAAGATGGAGTGAATAAAACTGATAAAATCAATGAAGTAAAAGATGCCGTAAGTAGTGCTAAAAAATACTTTCCATCTGATATGAATGAACCAACAGTGACAAGTGTTGAACGAAAAATGTCACTTATGACAGTTTCAATGACCTCTATGAATCTTGATAAAAAAGCTCTTTTAACTTTGAGTGATAAGCTAAAATCATCATTGATGCAAATAGATAGTATCAGTGAAGTAGAGATTTTTGGAGATTCTGATTTAGAGATAGATTTACAACTTGATCATAAAAAAATAAATATGTATGGTTTAAATACATCAACAGTTGTGAGTGCAATAGGGGAACTCTCTTATATGTATCCTGTTGCTAGTATAGAACAAGTGGGAAATCATATTTATTTAAGTGCCAATAATGATAAGTTTAATAAAGAATTTTGGAAAAATTCTATTCTTAAAATTGGAGATAAAAAAGTATATCTTCAAGATATAACTACAATTACTATTGACTATCCTATTGATGAAACAATTTCAAGACTCAATGGAGAAAATACAATCTCTCTTAGCATTTATAAAGATGATGAGGGAGATAGTATTAAAATAGCAAAAAGTGTACGAAAACTTTTTGAAGAGTATAAAAAAGAACATCAAGGTATTTCTCTCATAATTTCTAGAGATAGTTCAGGCCCTATAAGTGATAGGATTCAAACAATTATTGCCAATATTACATTGGGATTGATTCTAGTTGGTTTTTCTATGTATATTTTAATAAGCCCAAGGTTGTCATTTGTAATCGTGATGGGGATTCCATTTTCTTTTATAATTGGACTCATGTTTATAGAGATGATGGGATATAGTTTGAATATGATTTCAATGATGGCTATGTTAATAACTTTGGGTATTGTTGTTGATGATGCTATTATTGTAAGTGAGAATATTCAACGCCATTTGGACAATGGAAATAATATTCAAGATGCGGTTATCCAAGGGACTCAAGAGATGATTGCACCTGTACTTATAGCTGCTATGACGACTGTATTTGCTTTTTTACCTATGTTACTTATAAGTGGTGAGATGGGATTGTTGATGAAACTTATTCCTATAGTGATCTCTTGTTTAATTCTTTCATCACTTATTGAATCATTTTTATTTTTACCATTACATGCAAAACATATTTTAAAAGCAAATGAAAAACAGCTTGATTGGACAAAAGCTTATGATTTTTATGAAACATTATTACATAAAGTGATTCATTACAAAAGAACTTTTTTGGTGACATTTTTTATAACAATACCAATACTTTCTTTTCTTCTTGTAAGTGCTAGTAGATTTCAGTTTTTTCCAGATATGGATTCGAATAATGTGACAATATCTGTAAAACTAGACGAGTCAATTCCTATTGAAAAAACAAATGAGATAGTAAGAAAATATGAACAAATACTTTTAGAGAATAAAAAAGAGCTCTATATAAAAAATATCAATACGACAGTAGGAAGTTATAGTGATATTACAAGTTCAAAAGAAACAATCGAATATGGTTTTACATTAGCTTTAGAATTAGAAGATTTTAGAGAAGAAAATTTTTTAGAAAATTATGTAAATCCTATTTTGAATTTTAGTTTTGATTTTACAAGGGCAGATAAGATACGACCAATTAAAACAAGTGTAGCAATGGATAAAATTAGAGAACTTATTATTCCTTTAACAAAACAAGACAAAGCAAAAGAGTTTAATGTTGTAACAAGAAGAATGGGAATAGTTCAAACAGATGTTGAGATTTTATTAAGCGCAAATGACACAAAAACATTAATCTCTAGTATTGAGATATTAAAAAAAGAATTAAATACTATTAATGGTGTTAAAGATATAAGTGATAATACACAGTTAGGACAAAGTGAATATAAATATGTGGTTAATGCTTATGGAAAAAGTTTAGGTTTGACAGATAGTGAAATCGCAAATGCCTTAAGTAGTTTATTTATGGAAAAGGAACAAGCAAATACTTTTAATGAAGATGGAATTATTAAAATCATTACCCAATCAACATATAAAAATAGTTTGAGTGAACTGGAAAATTTTTATATCCCAATTGATGATAAATATGTAATGCTCAAAGAGGTTGTTGATTTTAAAATTGAGAGAAATTTTGAAAAAATCGAGAAAGAGGATGGTAAAGTTTACAAAAAAGTATTTGCAAATGTAGATAATAATGTCATAAATGCAAATGAAGTTTTAAATAAACTTGATGGTACTATTAAAAATATTCAATCCCAAGGTGTTGAGGTGGATTTTGGAGGAGAAAAAGAGAAAAGCCAACAGTTGGCAACAGATCTTATAAAAGCATTTTTAATTGCAATATTTTTAATATTTATTACTTTACTTATTAATTTTCCTTCATTTAAAAGTGCATTTATTATATTATCTGTAATACCTTTTACGATTTTAGGACCAATAATAGGGCATTTTATAGTTGGTATAAATCTAAATTCCCAATCAATGATAGGGATGTTAGGGTTAGCTGGAGTTGTTATTAACGATGGAATTATTATGCTCGATTTTTTACATGATACTAAAAATAAAAGTGAATTTTTTGTAAGAGCAAAACAAAGGGTAAGACCAATCTTAATTACTTCTATTACAACAATGTTGGGACTTTTTACTTTAATGTTTTTTCCAACAGGTGAATCTGTGATGTTACAACCAATTGCTATATCTTTAGGATTTGGTATAGCTTGGGGAACAGTTTTAAATCTAGTGTATGTTCCAGCTTTATATGCAACATTATTTCGAATAAAAGAGTAAGGAGTATGAATGATAATAAACCATAAATGTCCAAATAGAATTAAGCCTATACTTCTAAGAGAACAAAAAACAGAAGCATTACTGGTATTTGTAAGAACTTTAGTTGAACAATTATTTATAAAAATACAAAAAGAAAATAGTGTAAATTTGCAAGGTAAAAATATAGAAGATACGAAATGTATCTATACAAACCTAAAAAATATAAAAGAAGAATTAGAAAAAAGTGTAGTTCCAGTAACATATTTAAAATCTTTAATTGCAAATAAAAACAATACAAATAAGGCATTTAGAGTTTTATTTGATAAAGAAGAACCACTTATTGTGTACTATAATTCTTTATTAAAAGTAATGGAATCAAAACTTTCTATTGGTCAAAGATGGTTGCCTGAAGTTATTATAATTTCTACTTTAAGTCAATGGGTTTTAGAAGAGGAAAAGTCTAGTATTTTATATCCTTTTTTAAATGAAGTTGATTATATAGACTTGATTGATCGATTTGATAAAATAAAAAATGAACAAAAAAGTGATAAAAAAGAGTTGATTATGAATATGTATAAATTATCAGCCCAATTAATTGAGCATCTAAATGAAAGTTCGTATAAAAAAACATTTCAAGCTAAACAAAAAGCAACTAAAAAATCTAAAAAAAGGAAATAGTATATGAAAAGTATTTTATTTTTATTCATACCTTTTATAGTATATGCACAAAGTTATATGGCAAAAATTGAACCCTATGAAGAGTTTACAATTTATTCACAAACTTCGGGACAAATAGTACAACTTAATAAAGATGATGAAACACAAGTTATCAATGGAAGTTTAATAAAATTAGATGATAGTTTGGAGCAAAAACATTTAAAACTTTATAAAAATCAACTTAGTTTATATAATGAGAAATTAAAGATTTTAGAAAGTAATTATCAAAAGTTTTTAGGGATTAGGGGAAAAAGTCAATCTGAAAAAGATGAAAAATATTATGATGTTATAGATTTAAAAATTACAATCAATAATTTGAAAATAACAATAGAAGAGTTGCAAGATACTATAGATAAAAAGAATATTAATGTAAAGTCATTATATATAAAAGAGTTTGCTGTAAATAAAGCGGATTATGTTTCAATAGGAGCAAAACTAGCAACTGCTTATGATATATCTCAATCCAAAATAGTTGTGTATTTAAGCAGTGAAGATTATGAAGGTATAACAACTAAAAAAGTATTGATAAATGGACAAGAAGCGGTTGCTACAGTTGATAAAATAGATGTAACACTTGATGACACTTTTGTATCTGCACATAAAATTATTTTAAAGCTTCATAATCAAAACTTTGGAGAAGTGGTAAAAGTGGAATTTGTAAAATGAGAATTTTAAGTTATATATTTTTCATCTTAACATTTATCAATGCAGAGGATATAAATCTCTTATCTGATACAAAAAAGCAGATTCTTGAATTGGAGAAAAAACAGATTGAACAAAAAGCAATCTCCAATAAATTTGATTATATTGGAGAAATTAATTTAAAAGGAAGTTATACAACTAACCAAGATGATTTGGATACACAAGATTATTCTGCAACATTTTCTCAGGATATTTTTAAATTTGGGGGAATTAGTTCTCAGATAGAATACGCCAATGAGTTACAAAAACTTGAACTAATAAATCTTAGTATTACACAAAAAGATGACCTAAATTCTTTATATGAATTTTTAATAAATATTAAACTCAACAATATTGCTATTAAACAAAATATGTTAAATATCAATAATAGCCAAATAGAGATAAGAAATAAAAAGTCACAATACAAAGCAGGGGATTTGGATATTAGTGATTTAAATAATGCAATAATGACAAAAAATCAATTGAGTGATAATCAAAAGGAATTAGAATTAACAAAATTAGTCAATATAAATGAGATAAAAAAATTTACAGATAGAGAATATACAGATATTTCTCTTCCAAATATAAAATTAGTTTCTAAAGAGTTATTTTTAAAAAACTCTACAAATATAAATTATGCAAAAGTGAACATAAGTGTAGATGAAAATCTTTATAAAATTAAAAAAAGTGATTATTATCCAACAATTGGTCTTAATGGTACTTATGGCTATAACGATACAAATAAAGATGTGGGGGATGATTATTATAATTATGGACTTAGTGTAACAGTACCACTGAGTTATACCTCTTCAAGTAATATTGAACAGAAAAAACTAGATTATCTTATAAGTAAGCAGGAATTGCGAGAAGCTATTATAGAAAATAGTTTTGTATATGATAGTGCTATTATGACAATTTCTAATTATGAAGAGAGGATAAAATTAGCAGTAGATGATATTAAATTATACAATGAATTACTTATAATGAATCAAGAAGAGTATAAAGCTGGTTATAAAACAGTAGATGATGTACAAACTATACAAAATTCGATGGATATTCGAATTCTTGATATAGAAAACTATAAATTAAATATACAAAAAGAGATACTCGTTATATATTTTAAAATGTTATAAATAATTACAATTGTTACCCTTTGTTTACTTTAAAATTATACAATTTGTGAAATAAACATTGAAAAGGATATGTTATGAATGTTTCAACAAGTAGTTATAGTAGTATTATGCAAGCTTCAAATATGACTCAACCAAAACCACCAAGTGCGGCTGATTTGGTATCAAAAGTTATGGAAACAAGTGATATCGATGGTGATAGTTTATTATCAATCGATGAATTAGGAATCTCTGAAGAGGATTTCTCATCGTTAGATACAAATGGTGATGGTAGTTTATCTTCAGATGAATTGGAATCAAGTATTTCATCAAAACTTGACTCAATGAAAAATCAAGAATTAACACCAGAAGAATTTGGAACTTTCTTATCTTCTTTAGGTCTTGAAGTACCGCCTCCACCACCTAACCATGGGCAACCAAATGCCCAGCAGATGGCTAGTGATATTTTTACTAGTAAAGATTCTGATTCGGATGGCTTATTATCACTATCTGAGTTGGATATATCTGATGAATTATTTACATCTTTAGATACTGATGAAGATGGAAGTATTACACAAGAAGAATTAGCACAAGGATTAACTACACTTTTTGAGAGTGTAGAAAGTGGTGAAATGTCTAAAGATGAAGCGGGAGAAGTTTTATCTCAATTAGGTGTGGAAAAACCATCTGGTCCACCTCCTGGTGGAATGATGGGAGCAGGTGGTTCTTCTGAAGAGGAAGAGGAGTATGAAGCTGCTGATACAAATCAAGATGGTGTAGTTTCAGCAGCAGAACAAGCTGCATATGATGCTTCACAATCATCTTCAAGTACACAAGATATGCAAGAGTATACTATGAAATTAGTTTCTACACTTCTTGATGCACTAAAAAGTGAAGAAACATCGACAGAATCTGATACAACAAATAATAATTTAGATATGTCTAAATATAAACAGATTATGTCGATGGTAAATACACAAATTCAAGATACTGACACAGCACAAAAATTAGGAAAATACCTTTCTAATTTAGCTTCATAAAAAAAGGTAGAGAATTTTCTCTATCTTTTTAATTTTATTTAAAAATCTCTTATTTTAATCTTGCATTTTATAGATTTTTTTTCTCTCTTTAGAAGAGGGCATATCTAAAAGTTTTCTATATTTTGTGATGGTTCTTCTTACCATTTCTACATTGTATCTTTTTTGTACCATTTCAACTAAATCTTGATCTGTAAAAGGTTCTTCATGATCTTCAGCTTCAACAACTGATGCAATATAATTTTTAATTTCAGAAGAAGATAAGTTTTTTGATACAGCATTTGTAAAAAAATATTTTAAAGGATAAGTTCCTCTTGAACATTTAATATATTTATTTGACACTGCACGGCTAATTGTTGATTCTTCAAAACCTAATTCATTTGCTACTTCTGACATAGTTAAGGGTTTAAGTTCACTTCCTATAAAAAATGCAATTTGTTTCTCAACTATGATTAAAATCAATTTATAGAGTGTAGATTTTCGAAGTTCTAGAAGATTTACTAAATCCCTTGCTTCTTTAAGCTTTTTCTTTATTTCATCATTTTTTGTTTTAAAAGGATCACTTACAATAATATCTGGATAGTAATCATTGTTTATTTTTATACGAATATCATCATCAACTTCTACAAAAAAGTCTGGTATGATGTAAGGTTGATCCGCAAGATATTCAACAGCAGGTGGAGATTTTAGTTTTTTGATAATCTCTTTTGCATCTTCAAATCTATGATGTGTACAATATTTATCTATATTTTTTAAATTTGCAATAATTTTTTTGATAAAACTGTATAATTCTTCATCAATATCTAAATCATTGAGTTGAAAAAGAAATGATTCTTTTAAATCATAAGCACCTACACCAATTGGCTCAATATAAGCAAATCTTTGTCGAATAGTTTCAACAAATTCTTTGTAAACACCGCATTTATGAGCTATTTTTTCTATATTTCCTTCAAAATATCCTTCATCATTAATATAAAAAAGAATCTCTTGTGCTACTTTTTGTGAATTTGGTGTAGGAAATAGTGGGGGACAGATTTGTGAATCTATTTTATCATAGATAGATTCAGTATAAATGCTCATATTTTCAATAAAACCTCTTTTATCATCTTCTCCGTTGCCACTGTATGATGAACCACCATTTGAACTGCTTGATTCAAAAGAAGAACGTACCTCTAAAAAAGGATTTTCATAACTGTATTCTTTAAATAATGTGTCTAATTCTTGAAGTGGAGCTTGAAGTAAAGGTAACCAAGTCCTAAGGGAAAGTTGTAATGATTGCTTTTGTTTTACATTTAATCGTATGTTATTCATGAATTAAATTGTACCATAAACGGGAGTTCATTGGTACAATTTAGTGTATGTTTACTATACAATTAGTATTTTAATCTAACTACACCGTTTGGTTTAGATATTTTCATTTGACATGAAAGTCTTGACTGAGGAGTACATGTTCCTGAACAAATCTCTTTTAAAACTTTTACTTCTTTATCAGTTTTTGGTGATAAAAATTCCATACCTGATTCAACTTCAACTACACAAGTTCCACATTCACCATCTCTACATCCAAATGGAAGTGCTGAACCACTTGCCTCTACGATATCTTGTATTGTACTACCTTCTTTAACATTGATTGCTAAAAAGTCATTTATAATTTCTACTCTTGTTGTCATTTTTTTCTCCTTTTATTTTAAATTAAATGTTAACCCTTGTAAGGTTTTACTAAAATGTCACCTTTTACAAGTGTTTGACATGCAAGTCTTACTTTAGGTGCAACTGTGAATTGTTGGCAAGTATTTGCTTCTTTTTGAGTAATAGCACCAAGCTCTACTAATTTTTCAAGTTCCATATCTTCCATGTAACTTGTAGGTTCTTCATCTGCTAAATTCTCAACAGAAACTAAACAGCTTCCACATTGACCATCTTCACAATCAAGTGGTAAAGGTATACCTTTTTCTTTTGCTAATCTAACTAGTGGTTCACCAATTTTTGCATCATAAACACCGTCTGTTTCTTCTTTAAAATGCATAAAAATAACTTTTGCCATATCTTCTCTCCTTTTAAGATTTGTTGTTTTTTCTTTTTTCTAACATAGCCTTAAATAAAGGTGACTCTGTGGTTTCATCATCACATCCATCATCAACAGCTTTTAGTTCATGTTCTCGACAGCCAATAATTTCAACTTCCATATCTGTTCCAAAAAAATGAACCTCATACACACGGATAACTTGTAAAAATTCTCCCATTGATTTGATATACCCAACTGAGCCTTTAGGCATCATCAATGTTCCTATTTTTGCATGTGGATAAGTTCCATCATTTACAACATCTTCAAGAAGTTCAACTTTTTGACCCTCTTTAAATTTTGGTTCATCTTCATCTCGACCAGATCTACTTGCGGTAACACTATCGTGTAAAACGATATTCTCATCTACTGAGAACTCTTTAGCAGCCACAACTATTTCCTGGTGTTGGTGTACAGCTCACACACCCACTTAATTTACCATCTTTAAACATATTCCATACATCAGCAGCGCTTGGTGCATAACCATTTTTAAAGTCTCCATAAACCTTTAAAAGTGAAAATTTCAAAAAATCTAGAAGTTTTGCATCTTCACCTTTTAAGTTAGAAAAACCTGTTTTTATCATAGCACCATACTCTTTTAAGATATGAAATCTTTTAACATTTACTAAGCTTTTATCATAGTCTATCTCAAAAAAATCAAAATAGTCCTCCGCATCAGTCAGTTTGTAAAACTCATCCAATGACTTCTCTTTTGTTTGCATAATCTATTCCTTTATCTTAACTACAAGGTGTATCAATTGCAGTTGTAAACGCAACCGGTACATTTGGTATTTTTTTATCAATTTGTGTTGTTAAAGCTTCAGCATCTCTTTCACCTGTTCTGATTCTTTCAACACCACCTACCTCAAGCCACCACATTTTACCAGCGCCTCTACTTAAATCTTGACAGTTTGTTCTTATACATTCCATCGCAATTTCTCTATGTTTTACATCAGAAACAACTATTTCAAGTTTTACTTTTGCTACTAAGTCTGTAGGTTGATTATCAGCTTCTTTTAACCCAAAAGACCCTTTACCTATAACATCACTTACTGTGACACCTTCTATATTATTTTCAAATAAATCTTCTAAAACATTTTTCAAATCGTATTGATTGAATACCGCTACTACCATATACATTTTTAATCCTTTCTATAAGAGTTTAAAGTTCTTCTTTTAAAGCACTAATCCAAGTACTTATTCTCTCTTTGGTTTTTCCTTTCTCATTATGCTCATCAATGGCACACCCACAAAGTTTTCCATCCATTTCTGCTAATGAGAATTCATAATCATACCCATCTTTTGGTATAAAACCAATTGCTTTAGCACCAGCTTTAGTAAAAGTTTTATGAAGTTTACCTAATGCTGAACAAAAATGTTCACCATGTTTTTTACAATCACCTGCACCAAAAAATGCTACTGTTTTTCCACTAAAATCAATTTCATCATCTTCAATTTCTAAAATTGGGTCAACCCAAGAAAAGTGAACATCACCTTGTCCCCAAGTTGAACTTCCTAAAAATAGTACATCATATTCAAGCATTTGATCAATATCATCAAAATCTTCTTCCATATTTATAACATCATCTTCATCTATATCAAATTCTTTTATTAAAGCTTTTGCTACTTTCATTGAAGTACCACCTGCTGTTCCTACAAAGATTCCATATTTCATTTTTTCTATTCCCCCTTATTTTTTATATTCGTCGTAAATTTTTATAGCACTATCAAGAAGTTTATCACCCTCTTTAACTAAATCATCATATGTTCTGAATGAAAATCTATGTGCATCTTTAAAAAATTTGTTTACAATTACAATTTTGTCAGCTATAACAACAGCTCGTCCAAAACCTTCATGACTCATCTCCATGATAGTACTACACATAATTCCTGTTTTTTTCTCAAAAGCTAAAGCTATAGCTTGGTATATTAATCTGATATCCTGTATTTGCATCTCGTCAATATCTGCAATTACTGGAATATTTTTTAAATCTTCTTTTGACTTTACATATTTTTCTTCTAAGATATCTCTATCTGTTCTATTTGTCCAAGTACCAAATTGATCTAAAGCTCTTACTTGACCAATTAATGTTTCAATAAATAAGTTTTCCATTATGCTGCCTTTTTTTCAAGTATTTTTTTAATAAAAGGTGCTGGATTATTATTTAACATATCTGTTAATTTTTTAATCTCTTCATCAATAGAAACAACTTCTTTATACTTAATTGGAAAAATTCCAGAGTTTATAATTTTTGCAGCAGCAGTTGCTCCAATATTTACAAAATAAACGATATCTACACCTTTAAGAAGTGCTACAGTTCTATCAACATCTTTCTCTTCAATTTTAATAATTGTTGATATTTCACAATCATCTGCACTGATATCATATACATTAAATTGTGCAGCACTTCCAAAATGTGCATCAATATTTTCATTATCATTAGTTGCAAATGCAACTCTTATAGAACCTTTTCCCGAATTATTCGAAGTAACTTTTATTGTTGATCCCATGTAATTTCCTTTTTTGATTTATATTATATAAAATGCAAAAACTGTTCCATACTATTTTTGTCTGATTTAATGCTGACCATATTTATAATGATTTATTATATTTGCTATTTCAAAAAGCATATAACAACTTCCCTCATATAAAGTATCATTTTTTAGGTTGTTTCCTACTAATTCATAGTTAGGAAAACCTCTTACCATAAGTGCTTTTTTATGGGTATTACATATTCTTTCTCCATGAAAATTTGAGATAAGAATATCAGCATTTTGTAGTTGATTTTCCACATCTTCAAAGTCTCCTATAATTACATTTTTGCAATCAAGTATTTCTAAACTTACACTTTTGGTTGGAGATACTACAGCTGTTATATTTGCTCCAGCTTCTTTAATAGTTGTAGTAATACTTAATATTTGATCAGGTTCTGCAGCGATAACTACTTTTGTTCCACCTAGTGCAAAATGTGTATCTAAAAGTGCATCTTGTAATCTTTTTCTCCATCTTACAATAGAAGGATTAGGTTTTGTTAATTTTTTAATATCCATTAAACCTTTGTAGAATTTATCTGCTTTAAGTAATCCACTTACCGTATCAAAATGAAGATGAATCATATTCTCATTTTTTGTATTTAAAATCTTTCCAGCTTTTTCCACAGAGTTTCCAATTGTTATAACAACTTGAGAACTCCCAAGTTTTTCAATCTCTTCAATACTTATTCCCCCACTACTTAATGCACCTTGTTTTAATCCTAAATGTCCATCAAGAGATTGACTGATATCTGGTAAGGCTAATGTTTCATAACCAAATAAATCTATCTGTTCTTTGATTTTTTCCACCTCTATAGGTGTAAAATTTACATTAGGAATAAGAACTGCTTTTTTGTTATCAATGTTTGTTGTAGGAGTGACTAATTGTTCTATAATAGCTTCTATTGATTTTGCATAACCACTTTCAAGTCCACCCTCAAAATCAGGAGTATGAACATAAACCATCTTTTGTACATCTTTTAATAAAAAAGTTGCACCTTTAATATCATCACCTTTTGTTTCCGTCATTCCAGTTGTAAAGAGTCCTACTAAATCTGGCTTAACTTTTTTTGTGATATTTTTTACAGCTTCAGAGATACTATAATCTCCACCATCAATAACAGCAGTTATATCGTTTACTGCTGTTGTTTGTACTGCAATGGGATCACTAAAATGTCTTGTGAAAAAAACTTTTGAAAAACTGGCACAACCTTGCGCACCATGCATAAGTGGCATTGTATTTTTGATACCTAAAAAGCACAATAGCGCACCCATAGGTTGAGAAAGTTTAATTGGATTTATTTGTAGAGGTTTATTTTGTTGTTCGCTCATGGAAAGTTCCTAATATATTAGTTTTATTATTAAACATATACAAGAACTATTCCTAGTAGAGTTTTAATTATTTGAAAAAGCTATTTAGAATATTTCCTATATTTTCATCTTTAAGTTTATCTTTTAATTTTTCATTGATAGTTTCTTTTAGTTTCTCTTTTGCCTTATTTTCTATGGCTTTACCTATATCAAGTTTTACTTTAGGATTGGCAATTTCCCCTGTAAGTTTTAGACCCATATCGTATTTTCTATATTGGAGTGTTAAATCTGCATTTATGATTGATTTTGCTGTATCAACTGTAAATATTTTTGATTTGATTTCACTATTTTTACTTTTCATATATAAGTCATTTTGTAAAGTAGTATTATCTATCTTCGTTGTAAGATTAGTAACATCATAAATTTCCATAGTTAAATCATATTTTGTAAATTTTTTTAATAGGTCTGTTGTTTGATTTGTTAGAAACTGGCCATTGTTTGTTGAAAGTTTTGATAATCCTTTTTTTGTAGCAATATCATAATCTAAGTCAAGTTTGATATTTGATTTAAAAATTTCTGGATAATAAAGCATATCCAAAAGTTTTGTTGATTGGATATTATTAAGCTGTACATTTAATTTATTGTTATCAAGTTTCCCTTGGAGTGTTCCATCAAATTTTTTACTATTAAAAGTAGCGAGAAGTGTTTTATCAAATGTAACATCTCCATTTATAGTGATTCCACCTTTAAGTTTTTGATTTGTTACAAAATAAAGAGCATTTAAACTTGGAATATCAAGTAGATAGTCAGTAGTTAGTTTCCCACTTGGAATATTAAAAGTAGTTTTTTTAGTGTTAAGTGTTGCTACAAAAGAATTAAAATCTATTATAGAAACTATATCTTCTTTTTGTAGTTTTGTTGTGATAGTTGTATCAAATGTGGCTTTTTTAGGTAAATTTTGTTTAAAAGTTTTATTGATATATTCGCTATTTAAAACACCATTTGTAACTTTTGTTAGAATATCTCCATCAAGATTATTGAGAGATTTTATTGTTCCTGTTATATTAAGAAGTCCAGTTGTATATTGTGGTTGAGATACCATCCAAAGAAGTTTTTCTACAGCAATATTATGTAAAGAAAATTTGATATTTGTAACATCATGTTCTTTTAAAAGAAGCTCGTAATTTGTTTGACCATTTGCAAAAGAAGCTTTTCCTAAAATACCAATATTTCCTAAAACACCCATAACTTTTCCATCTGTGTAAAAAGTTCCTTGAAGTTTTTGATTTGAAACAGCGTTAAAAATACTTAAATCATCTATTTTAACATCATAAGAAAGGTCAATGAATTTTTTAATAAGATTAAATTTCCCTTCTATATGAATAGGTTGATTATCAAGTGTAAGTGTAGTATTAATACTATTTGTTGTAAGAGTAAAATTTGTAAATTTTGCGCTTTTGATTTTTAAGTTTGATTCTATATTGGATTGTGCTATTGGTAAAAGAATACCATGACCAAAACTTGTAAATAACATAACATATACTGCAATAATCAAAGTTGTCATTATTGCAAATAAACCCACTATTAATCTCATACTAAACCTTTAATTTAAATTTTTCTATTCTACTAAAAAACAGCTTTATCTATTTAGCTTCAATCTCAAATAATATTAATGCTTTATCTGTTTTTAAATCTTTTTGAACGTTTTTAACATTTTCATTTATAACAATTCTATCTGAAGGTAATTTTTTTTCTAATAGGTATGATTGAATTGCAATTGCTCTTTGTTTTGCTAAAAGTATTAATTTATCTGATGCAATCTTAATATTATTTTTTAGCTTTGTTATCATATGCTGATATATCTCTTTTTTTTCACCTTTAAGTTCTCTATAACTTTCTTTTCCAAACTCTTTGATAAAGTGTTCATAAATTGCATTAAAATTGTCATCTCCAATTTGTCCATATTTTTCTTTGAATTGTACCTCTTTAAGTGCTAAAGTATCTTCTTCTTGAACATAAGCTGTTACTATTTTTAGTTTTAAGTTTGGTCTTTTGGCAAATGCTTTTATTATATTGTCAAGTTTCTCTTTTTGTGTTGTTAAAATAGTAGAACTTCCATAATCAAAAGTTACATTGGAAATATCTTCTCCATCAAGTCCAATCATCATTGCTAAAAATTTAAAAGGCGCAGAAACAATGCCAACTATTGTATTTGTGATAACGTCTAGTATTACATCACCTAAATGAAAATTAGGATTATTTATATCTCCATCTATTGGAATATCTAAGTCAATATATCCATCACTATCTTCAAGTAAAGCTATTGCTAAACCTATTGGTGCATTGATTGCATCTTTACTTTCAACTTTCTCTCCTAGTTTAATATCTTTGATTTTTATGTTGTTTGAACTAGTCATTTGAGATTTTTTAATATTATAATCTAATGTGAGACTTAATTTTCCATTTGCTATTTTTTGTCCTATAAATTTTCCACTATATGAAGATAAAGATGGTAAATCTATATTTTCAACTTTAATTGCACTTTTGAGTGCTTTTGTAGGATCTGATAGTATCATATTTGTATTTATTAGAAGTGGAGCATAGCTGTCGATAATACTTGAGTGTGTTATAACTGTAGGTTTATTTTTATCTGATGAAAGATTTTTTATCTTTCCAGCTATTTTAGTATCTTTTGAGATAAATTTTGGAGATACACTATTGTCTTCAAAAAGGGCATCTCCATTTTTGATAGAGATATTATTTATTTTATAAATAAATTCTTGCGTATCACTTTTTGATTTTGATTTTTGTTGCGGAGTTTGTGGAACAAGGTTTGAAAAATTTGTTGTGTTATTATCATTAATAGAAAATTGAACAAAAGGCTTTTCAATAGATATATTTTTAATGAAAAGATTATTATTTGTGTAGTTCATATTTGATACATTTAAAGTATCTAATTTAAATAATTGTTGTTTATTTATACTATTTAGAACATCTACATTTTTTAGTGCAATATCAGTTTGTAGATTGATATTAGTTTGATTGTTTTCATTTGTAACGTTGATATTTGCTTCATTATTTATAAAAGCAGATTTAATATCCATATTTATAAACTCTTTGATGTATGGTTCATAAGGTGTGATAGCAATATTTTTTGTATCAAGTTTTATATTTAGATTCAGTGGTTCTTGTATGGCTTTAACATTTGCTTGGATTGTTCCACTTTGTGGTGTATTAAGAGATTGTATTATGTTGATAGTTTTATCTTTGTTATGGGAAACATTATCTATAGCATTTGCAAAATTTGTAAACAATAAAGTGCTACTGTTTGTTTTGTTTGCAAATATTATATTTTGAATTTTACTATTTATATTTGTGACATTGTAGTGCAGTGTATCTGCAATCTCTAATTGTACTTTTTGTGTAGTATGCAGAAGCTTTTCAATCTCTATAGTAAAAGGATTTTGTGAAAAAATTAATTTTTCAAGTTGTAAATTTATAGTATCTAATTCTATATTTTGTGATTGTATTGATTTTGTATAGTGATAATCTAATGAGAGATTAAGAGGTTGTGAATCAATAGTAAAATCAATATTTGATGGTTTTACATAGTGAAATATTTTATTAACAGCTACTTGTGAAAGTTTCAGATGTCCATTTAAACTTAATGGTTCTACTATAATATTTGATTGGAGTGCAATTTTCCCAGTATTTTTTGTATCAATTTCTAGATTGATTTTATTGATATGATTTGGTTTTAATTGAATATCTGATGTGGCAAGAGAGATAGGTTTTGTATGAACAATAAATGGTATCTCTTTTGAGTAATCTTCAAATACAACTCTAATATTTGAGAGATTTAAATTTTTTATTTTAATTAAAAAATTATTTTTCTCTTCATTTGCTTGTGACTTAGTTGAATTATTTTCATTATTGAATGAATCAAGAATATACTGGAAATTTGCAACTTTATTTTTATTAATATCAACAGATAGTTTTAAATTATCAATGACAATATCACTAAAAGAGATTTCTTTTAAAATGAGATTTAATGGATCAACATTTATTTTTAATGTTTCAAAAAATAATAAATTGTTTTGATTTTGATCTTGGATGATAAGATTACTAATTTTGATTTTAAAAGTATATGGATTGAAATGAACAGAATCTACATAACTTTCACTATGAATTGTATTTTTAATTATAGTTGGTATATAAAATTGTATAAAATAAGGTAATATAAAAAAGCCTAAAAATGTATATATAACAAATAAAATAATAATAATTTGTGAAAATAATTTTGAAAATTTTTTCATCTTATATCCTTTTTATAGTTGTGTTTTTTTTGTATTTTCTATATTTTTGTTTACTGTTGTAATTCTATTTATTATATCTTCTGTAGTTTTAATATCTAAACATCTTTTATAATAAAATAGAGCATTTTGATTTTGACCTATATACTCATAAATCAAGCCAATATTGTAGTTTATAGAATATGAATTTGGATAATCATTCTCAAGCTTTATTAATTGACTTAACATTTTATTAGAAAATATTCCATCAGCCAACATATCTATAATATTTTCATAATTTTCTTCATCAGTATCTGACATTTCTATATCTAAGTTATCATTTATTTTTATACTATATGTTTTTGTGTAAGGTACAAGATAATCTTTGATATTTTGTGTAAGTTTATCAACTAATTGTCCATAAAATTTTGCACTATTTGTTGATTGTAGTTCATAATCATTAAAAAGATTAAATCTTCTTTTAATACATTTTTCATCTTGAATAGTAGCCGTTATAGTATCTTTTTTATATCTTGTAGTTACACTAGCACTCAGTGTATAATCTGTAATAAAACATTTTTGAAAATAGATTATATCTTTTGTTCTGACGATTGGAATTGTTTTGTTTTGTTGTGAATCAAAAACATAATCTACATATTGAATAGTTTTCTCTTCTTGAGTTTCGTGTGATTTTGAAGAAGTTTCTACAAGGTTTTCTATAATATGAAGTATATATGGGGAATTAGGGTCATTTTTAAGTATTTCGAAATCGTTAAATTCAGATGGTAAAATAGTATTAATTTTTCTAATAAATAAAGAACTACCTTCTATAGTTGTATTAACATTTTCTAAATAACTTAATGGAATAGCAACATCACTATATGTAGTTACAACAACTTTTTTACTACAGGATGTTGTAAAAAGAATAACAAAAATAACAAAAAATAATTTTTTAAACATAATCAACCTTAATGGAAAAATCTCAGTATTCAATTTTAATGTTATTATAGTATAATTTTATATTATGAATATTAAATCAAGTAAATTTGCTAAACGTTTAACATTATTGTTCATTAAAGATGGAACACACTCCTATGATGATTGGCTAATGGAGTATTTTGGTTCTGTAATATTGGCACATAATGTTCAAGAAGGATTAAAGAAGTTTGATAAAAATTATATTGATTTAGTTTTAATTGAGTTAGAAAATAATTATGATGAAAAATTCGAACTTATTCAAAAAATAAGAAAAAAAAGACCTTTTATAATTATTCTTATTCTCTCTAAAGATCAAAAATATGATACTCTGGTTAAGAGTATTGAATTAGGTATTGATGGGTATTATATGCCTCCTATTGATAATCAAGATTTTTTAAACCATATAAATAAATTAGAAGCGCGATATCAAGTTGGTGAAGAGTACGAAAATAACAAAGAAAATATCAATCTTCTCAAACAATATCAAGATATTACTGATAAAAGTTCAATTATCTCAAAAACCGATATCTCTGGAAAAATCACTTATGCAAATGATAATTTTTGTAAAGTTTCAGGCTATACAAAAAATGAACTTTTAGGGAAAAATCATAATATAATTCGCCACCCAGATACACCTAAAGAGATTTTCAAAGAACTTTGGGACACTATTAGAATCCAAAAAAAACAATGGAGTGGAATTTTACGAAATATTAGTAAAAATGGTGAGTCTTATTATGTCAAATCTGTAATTACACCTATTTTAAATCAAGAAGGGGAGATTGTAGAATATATTGCATTGAGACAAAATATCAGTGCAATTCTTAGTGATAAAAAACATTTCTTCGATAAAATAGAATCAAATATTTTATCATTACTGATTTTAGTACATATAGAAGAATTTGAGATGCTTGAAAAGTTTTATAATCTCACTACTATAGACAAGATAGAAAAAATGTTTGGATTTAAACTTTTGTCTTACCTTCCAACAGATTACAAATTCGATAATGTATATAATCTTGATAATGGGCGTTATGCATTATTAACTGACCTTGACTATTTTATGAAAGCAAATGTACAGATTGACACTTATTTAAAAGAGTTTGTTAATAATGTTAAACAATCAATATTAGATATTGATGGAATCGAATATGATATAAATATTTCGTTAAGTTATGCGTTTGGTAAACATATGTTATATGAAGACGCAAAAGCAGGACTTGATGAAGTAATTGATAAAAATATGATTATATGCCATTCAAATGATTTTTCAATTAGACATCAAAAAGAGGCAAAGAAAAATTTAGATGTAATAAAAATGGTTAAAATTGCATTAGATAATTATAATATAATTTCTTATTTTCAACCAATAATAAATAATAGAACACAAGAGATAGAAAAATATGAATCCTTAGTTAGGCTTGTGGATGAAGATGGAAGAATACTTACTCCATATGAATTTTTACATATATCGAAAAAAGGGATATATTATAATAAAATCACAGATAGAGTTTTAGAAAATTCCTTTAAAATGTTAAAAGTTATCACAACAAAGCTTTCTATTAATCTATCAACAATAGATATTGAAAAAGAAGCAACAAGAGATAAAATATATCAGTTGCTTGAAGAGTATAAGGATGATAAGCAACGAATAGTATTCGAACTTTTAGAAGATGAAAATATTAAAGATTTTGATAATATTATTAGTTTTGTTAAAATAGTAAAAGCTCAAGGAGTTTCAATAGCTATTGATGATTTTGGTGCGGGTTATTCTAATTTTGAGAGGTTGTTAAAATTTGAACCAGACATCTTAAAAATTGATGGAAGTATAATTAAAAATATTGTACACGATGAATATAGTCGAAATATAGTTGAAACTATAGTAACTTTTGCCAAAAAACAAAATATACAAACAATAGCAGAGTTTGTTGAAACAAAAGAGATATTTGATTATTTAAAAGATTTGGGAGTTGATTACTCTCAAGGATATTATTTTGGGAAACCTGAAGAGTTAAAGTTACGTTAGTTTTATTATAAGCTATTTAATATCTGCATCAGTTTTTCTTGATCTTCAGATTCTTCTAAAAGTTCCTCAACCATATCAAAAAGTTTTTCATCAGCCTCATAGTACTCTCTTAAAAATGCCACATAATCTTCACGAATAGTTTTAAGTACAAGCTCTTCTTGTTCTTTTTTTTCTTTTTCAAATAAGGTATAGTCGTGAGTGTCTAATATATTTAAATCAATAGCATCATCACCCAAGATAAAGTTATAATCATCCATAGCACATACCTTACAAGTTAAAAATATATTGTAATTTATTTAAGGAAAATTTTAGCTTAATGAAAAAGGTTATATCTAATTGGGTTAAAAGTAAAAAGAGAGTACAATCATATTCAATAAATAAGAATAACTATATAAAGGCTAATTAATTGAAAATAGCAATAGCAGGGACAGGATATGTTGGATTGTCAAATGGTATTTTACTTTCTCAATATAATGAGGTAATAGCCTTAGATATTATTCCCCAAAAAGTTGAAATGATTAATAAAAAAATATCTCCAATTGAAGATAAAGAGATAAAAGAATATTTACAAAAAGAAACACTAAATTTTAAAGCAACACTTGATAAAAAAGAAGCATATTTAAATACAGATTATGTGATTATTGCAACTCCCACAGATTATGATCCAGAAACAAACTATTTTAATACAAAATCAATAGAATATGTTATCTCTGATGTGTTAGCGATAAATCCAAATGCAGTAATGGTGATTAAATCAACGATACCAGTAGGATACACACAGAAATTAAAAGAACAGTTTCAGGTTGATAATATAATTTTTAGTCCAGAGTTTTTACGAGAAGGTAAAGCATTATATGACAATCTTTATCCAAGTAGAATTATAGTTGGTGAAAAGAGTAAACGTGCAGAAATTTTTGCAAACCTTTTGCTACAAGGTGCAAAAAAAGAAAATATAGATATTCTTTTTACTGATTCAACAGAAGCAGAAGCAATTAAACTTTTTGCAAACACATATTTGGCTATGAGAGTTGCATATTTTAATGAGCTTGATTCTTATGCTCAATCACATGGACTGGATACGCAACAAATAATTGAAGGAGTAGGATTAGACCCTCGAATTGGAACACATTATAATAATCCAAGTTTTGGTTACGGTGGATATTGTTTACCCAAAGATACTAAACAGCTTTTAGCTAACTATAAAGATGTACCATCAAATTTAATAGAAGCAATTGTAAAATCCAATAGTACTAGAAAAGATTTTATAGCAGATAGTATTATCGCAAAAAAACCAAAGATTGTTGGAGTTTATAGACTTATTATGAAAGAGGGTAGTGATAACTTTAGAAGTTCAGCTATACAAGGAATTATGAAACGAATAAAAGCTAAAGGTATTGAAGTAGTTATATATGAACCTGTTTTACATGAGAAAGAATTTTTTCATTCAAGAGTGATAAGAGATTTAGATGAATTTAAAAAAATAAGTGATGTAATAGTTGCAAATAGATTAAGTGAAAATATATTAGATGTTAAAGAAAAAGTATACACAAGAGATATCTTTAATAGTGATAGTTAAAGGGAGATTAATTTGAAAATATTGATAACAGGAACAGCTGGATTTATAGGTAGTCACCTTGCTCAAAAATTACTCGAAAGAGGTGATGAGGTAGTGGGATTAGACAATATTAATGACTATTATGATCAAAATGTAAAATATGGAAGATTACAAAGAGGTGGTATTATTCAGTCATTAGAAGAAGGAAAAAATATCCCTTATGGAAAACTTTTAATCTCTAAAAATAATTCAAATTATAAATTTATTAAGTTAAATCTTGAAGATAAAGAAGCTATGTTTAAGCTATTTGAATCTGAAAAATTTGATGCAGTATGTAATCTTGCAGCACAGGCAGGTGTAAGATATAGTTTAACAAATCCAGATGCTTATATGGGAAGTAATATTATAGGATTTATGAATATCCTAGAATCATGTAGACATCATAATGTGAAGAATTTATCTTATGCAAGTAGTTCAAGTGTATATGGTTCAAATACAAAACTTCCTTTTAGTACAAGTGATAATGTAGATCATCCAATTTCTCTTTATGCAGCAAGTAAAAAGTCAAATGAACTTATGGCTCATACTTATAGTCATCTTTTTGGTATATCAACAACTGGATTACGTTTTTTTACAGTTTATGGACCATGGGGAAGACCAGATATGGCTTTATTTTTATTTACCAAAGCTGCTCTTGAAGGAAAAGCGATTGATGTATTTAATAATGGTGAGATGTTAAGAGATTTTACTTACATTGATGATATAGTTGAAGGTATAGTTCGTGTGATTGACAATCCAAGAACCAATATTCCACCATATAAAATTTATAATATTGGGAATAATAATCCTGTAAAACTTATGGACTTTATAACTGCTATTGAAAATAAATTGGGACGAACTATAGAAAAAAATATGATGCCATTGCAAGCTGGAGATGTACCAGCTACATACGCTGATGTGACAGATTTGGTTGAGGAGTTGGATTATAAGCCAGCAACACCTGTTCAAGAAGGTATTAATAAGTTTGTAGAGTGGTATTTAGAATTTTTTAATTATGATAAAGAGGGAAATAAAATAAATGGATAAAATTTGTGTAATAGGTTTAGGATATGTTGGATTACCATTAGCACATGCGTTTAGTTCAAAGTATGAAGTAATTGGTTTTGATATATCATCATGGAGAATAGATGAGTTAAATCAAGGATATGATAGAACTTTAGAGTTAAGTGAAGCACAAGTTAAAGAAGCATTAAACAATAAAATGAAATTTACTTTAAATACTGATGATATCAAAGATTGTAATATTTATATAGTAACAGTTCCAACTCCTATAGATAAACATAAAAAACCAGATTTAACGCCTCTCATAAAGGCAAGTGAAACAATTGGAAAAGTTTTGAAAAAAGATGATATTGTTATTTATGAATCTACAGTATATCCTGGTGCAACAGAAGAAGATTGTGTTCCAGTATTAGAAAAATTCAGTGGTTTAAAGTTTAATAAAGACTTTTTTTGTGGATATAGCCCAGAGAGAATAAATCCAGGAGATAAAGAACACACAGTCACTAAAATTTTAAAAGTTACAAGTGGTTCTACTCCTGCAATTGGAAAGAAAGTAAATGAATTGTATGCGAGTATTATCATTGCAGGTACTCATCTAGCTCCGACAATTAAAGTTGCAGAAGCTGCGAAAGTAATAGAAAACTCACAAAGGGATATTAATATTGCTTTTGTAAATGAACTTGCTATGATTTTTAATAAATTGAATATTGATACAAATGCAGTCTTAGAAGCAGCAGGAACAAAATGGAATTTTTTACCATTTAGACCAGGGCTTGTTGGAGGACATTGTATAGGAGTCGATCCATACTATCTTACACATAAAGCCCAAGAAGTAGGATACAACCCAGAAATTATATTAGCTGGAAGAAGACTTAATGATAATATGGGTATTTATGTAGCAAATCAAGTGATAAAACTTATGATTAAAAAAGGGCATAAAATAGAAGGTTCAAAAGTACTTGTACTTGGGATAACATTTAAAGAGAATTGTCCGGATATAAGAAACTCTAGAGTAATAGATGTGATCCAAGAATTACAAGAATTTGGATGTAATGTGGATGTAAGTGATTACTGGGCAGATAAAGATGAAGTCTTACATGAATATCGATTAAAATTAATTGAAGAAGTTTCTTTTGATGATTATGACGCCATTGTTTTAGCTGTAAGTCATGATAAATATAAAAAATTAAAATTTTGCAATAATAACCAAATTATTTATGATATAAAATCTATTGTGGATAATGCTGATGGAAGATTGTAAATGCTAAATAAACTTGGGAGTATTTTAACAAAACGTGATAAAAATTTTTTTTTATTACTTGTTGTATTTTCTATTTTTGTTTCGTTGATTGAAGTTATCGGTATATCTGCAATTATGCCGTTTTTATCTATAGCAATAGATTTTAATTATATTCATACTAATGAATATATTTCAAAAATATATACTTATTTTAGGTTTTCTAACGATGTAAATTTCATTGTTTCTTTTGGTTTATTCTTATTCTTCTTTTATATAGCAAGAAGTGCATTAAATATTTATTATACTTATCTTATGGCTAAATTTTCTCAAGGGAGATATCATTTAATCGTTTGTAATCTTTTCAAAAATTATATGGGTATGCCATACAAAGTTTTTGTTAAAAAAAATTCATCAAATTTAACCAAAACAATTATTTCAGAGGCAGTAAATTTAGCAACATTTTTATCATCATTGTTACTTATGGTAAGTGAAATATTTATAGTAGTCTTTATATATAGTATGATGTTATTTGTAAATTATCAAGTAACATTGCTTGTGACGATATTTTTAATGATAAATGCAATATTATTATTGAAACTAATTTCAACAAGAGTAAAAAAACATGGAAATAATAGAGCTAAAATACAACAGTTTTTTTATGAAATTGTAAATAAAAGTTTTGGAAATTTTAAATTTATCAAATTGCAAACAAATGAAAATTTTGTTGTTAATGAATTAAAAAATGCAAGTTATAATTATGCACAAACCAATGTAATAGCTCAAACTTTAATTCAAATACCAAAGTTTTTTTTAGAAGCAATTGCTTTTGGATTAATTATTTTGATAGTTTTATATTTAATTATTCAATATAGAACAAATATATCAGAACTAGTTGGAATATTATCTATGTTTATTTTAGCATTATATAGATTAATGCCATCTGTAAATAGAATTATTAGTAGTTATAACAATGTAATGTTTGTTTATAAATCACTAGATATAATTGCTAATGATTTAAAAAATAATAGTGAAAATCTTGGAAATGATAATATTATTTTTAAACATAATATAGAGATAGAAAATTTAAAATTTGAATATGAAGAGAATAAACCGGTTTTAGATAATATTAACTTAACTATTAAAAAGGGAGCAAAAATTGCTTTTATTGGTGAAAGTGGAAGTGGTAAAAGTACGCTAGTTGATATTATAACTGGATTATATAAACCTAGTTCTGGAAAAATTAAAATTGATAGCGTAATTCTTGATGATAGTAATACAAAAAATTGGCGAAGCAAAATAGGATATATCCCTCAATCAGTTTATTTATTTGATGGTACTGTTGAGCATAACGTCACTTTTGGAAATACTTATAATGAAGAAAAAGTAATTAAGTGTTTAAAGCAAGCTCGAATTTACAATTTTTTAGAAAAGAAAAATGGCTTAAGAACAATTGTTGGAGAAGGAGGTATAATGCTAAGTGGTGGACAAAAACAACGTATTGCAATTGCAAGAGCATTGTATACAGAACCTGAAGTATTGGTTCTTGATGAAGCAACATCTGCACTTGATGATGAAACAGAAGGAGAAATTATGAATGAAATATATGAGATTAGTAAAGATAAAACATTGATAATAATTGCTCATAGATTGAGTACAATACAAAAATGTGATATTACATATAAATTAATAAATGGGAATATAGAAAATGTTTAATAATAAAAATATACTAATTACAGGTGGAACAGGAAGTTTTGGTAAAAAATATACAGAAATTATCTTATCAAAGTATAAACCTAATAAGATAATAATTTTTAGCAGGGATGAACTTAAACAATATGAAATGGCACAAAACTTTCATGATTCTTGTATGCGTTATTTTATTGGAGATGTACGTGACTCTACAAGGCTTGATGAGGCTATGCAATCTGTTGATTATGTGATTCATGCAGCAGCATTAAAGCATGTGCCTGTTGCAGAATATAATCCTATGGAATGTATAAAAACAAATATCGATGGTGCTCAAAATGTTATAAGTGCAGCAATTAAAAATAATGTTGAAAAAGTAATTGCCTTATCAACAGACAAAGCATCAAGTCCAATCAATTTATATGGTGCAACAAAACTAGCTTCAGATAAACTTTTTGTTGCAGCAAATAATATGGTTGGAAATAGAAGAACAAGATTCTCCGTAGTTAGATATGGTAATGTTGTAGGGTCAAGAGGTTCTGTTGTTCCTTTTTTTCAAAAGCTTATTAATGAAGGAGCTCAAGAATTACCTATTACTGATGAAAATATGACACGGTTTCTCATTACCTTAGAAGATGGTGTTAATTTTGTATTAAATGATTTTAAAAGAATGCATGGCGGTGAAATTTTTATTCCTAAAATACCATCGATGAAAATAACTGATTTAGCAAAAGCTATGGCTCCAAATTTAACACATAAAATTGTCGGTATAAGACCAGGTGAAAAAATGCATGAAGTGATGATAACTGCTGATGATCAAGTTGTAGAATTTGATACTTATTATGTTATTACACCTACAATACAATTTAGTCATATTGTTGATTTTAGTAAGAATGCATTAGGTGAAATAGGTAAAAATATAGGTATAGGGTTTGAATATAATTCATTTAATAATACACAATGGCTAACTAATGAAGAATTTTTGAAAATGGCAGAGAAGTAGTAATATGAAATTTATTCCTTATGGTAAACAATTTATAGATAAAAATGATATTGATATTGTAGTAGAAACTTTAAAGTCAGATTATCTTACAACAGGTCCTAAGATTGAAGAGTTTGAAAATGCTTTAAGTAATTATTGTGGTTCAAAATATGCTGTAGCTGTAGCAAATGGAACAGCTGCACTTCATTTAGCTTCACTATGCTTACTTAATAAAAATGATAAAGTTCTCACCACTCCAAACTCTTTTTTAGCTACATCGAATAGTATTCTTTATGTGGGAGCTAAACCAGTTTTTGTGGATATTGCAGAAGATGGAAATATTAATTTAGATTTATGTGAAGAAGAATTAAAAAAAGATAGTTCCATTAAAGCGATTTATGGAGTTGCATTTAGTGGTAATATGCTAAATCAGCAAAAACTTAGATATTTAAAAAATACTTATAATGTTCTTATTTTAGAAGATTGTGCACATGCAATTGGAGCAAAATATAATGAAGTAAAAGCAGGAAGTTGTTTAAATAGTGATTGCAGTATATTTTCATTTCATCCAGTGAAACATATTACTACAGCAGAAGGTGGAGCTATTACAACAAATTCTCAGGAAATATATACAAAACTTCTTTCTCTTAGAAGTCATGGAATTGTTAAAAGTGCTGATATGAAACCTTGGGAATATGAAATGCAAGAGTTAGGATACAACTATCGTATTACTGATATACAATGTGCTTTGGGCTTATCGCAATTATCTAAATTAGATGATTTTATTATAAGAAGGTTTGAAATTGCAAAAGTTTATGATGAAGCATTTAAGAATACTATAGTAAAGCCATTATACACATTTAACGATGGGAAATCCTCTTATCATCTTTATGTTGTACAAGTGGACTTTACAAAATTAGCAATAAATAAAGTTGAATTATTTAATAAATTAAAAGAAAAAGATATAGGAATTCAATTGCATTATATTCCTATTAATAAACAGCCATATTATAAAAAATTAGGCTATGGAATGGAATATACTCCTGTTATGGATAAATATTATGAAGAGTGTTTTTCTCTTCCTATGTATTCATCTTTAAGCAATGAAGAACAAATATATACCATAAAAACATTATTGGAGATTTTAAATTAAATGAAAAAAAATGCAATTGCAATTATTCCCGCACGTGGCGGAAGTAAAAGAATACCTCAAAAGAATATAAAATCATTTTTTGGTAAACCTCTAATCTCATATAGTATAGAAGTTGCAATAGCTTCGCAAATATTTGATAAAATAATTGTCTCAACTGATGATGAACAAATTGCTGAAATTTCTAAAAAATATGGTGCTGAGGTTCCATTTGTAAGACCAGCACAACTTAGCGATGATTTTACAGGTACTAATGAAGTTGTAAACCATGCTATCAGCTACCTCGAGCATCAAGGAGAAGAGTATGATTATGTATGCACAATATATGCAACGGCTCCATTACTTCAAAAAAAGTATTTAATAGAAGGTTATGAAGAATTAAAAAATAGTGATGCTGTAAATGCTTTTAGTGCTACATCAATGCCATTTCCTATTCAAAGAACTTTTAAGTTAGATCAAAATGGCAGGTGTGAGATGTTTACCCCTGAATACTATATGAGTAGAAGTCAAGATTTGGAAGAAGCCTATCAAGATGCAGGACAGTTTTACTGGACTAATAGAAGAAGACAAAAGAATAGTAACAATCAAGTAATATTTAGTGGTATAAGTATACCTATAATACTTCCAAGACATTTGGTACAAGACATAGATACCCTAGAAGATTGGATAAGAGCAGAGTATATGTATCAAGCTTTAAAAAATAGTGGTGAAGTTAAATAATGAATATTTTATTTCGAGCCGATTCATCTTCCCTCATAGGTATGGGACATATAATGAGAGATCTAGTCCTTGCAAATCAGTATCCAAAAGCAAATATAGTTTTTGCGACTCAAGAATTAGATGGTAATATAAATTATAAGATAGATGAAGCTGGATTTAAAATAGAACTACTAAAAAGTAATGATATAAAAGAAATTGATAAATTGATTAAAAAATTACATATAAATTTATTGATCATTGATCATTATGATATAGATTATATTCAAGAAAAAGAATTAAAAACACAAAACATATCATTAAAAATTCTAAGCTTTGATGATATGTATAAAAGGCATTATTGTGATATTTTATTAAATCATAACATTAATGCTGATGAAAAAAGATATGAGAAGTTGGTTCCAAAAGGATGTGAAATTAGATGTGGAAGTAAGTTTACTTTAATTAGAGATGAATTTTTAAAAGCAAAAGAGAGAAAGAAAAAAAGAATCAAACAAAATAAAAAATTAATTTTTATTGCAATGGGAGGAAGTGACCATGCAAATATCGTCTTAGATATATTAAAATCAATCTCTTGTATGTATAAGATAAATATCGTTACAACATCATCAAATAAAAACTTGAAAAAGATTCAAAAGTATGTTTCCAACAAAAAATATATAAAATTGCATATTGATTCAAATAATATAGCAAATATTATGAATCAATGTGATTTTGCTATAATATCGCCAAGTGTAATATCTCATGAAGTGATTTATATGGGGCTTCCATTTGTCTCTATATTAACAGGAAAAGATCAAATAGAAATATACAATTATTTTAAAAATAATAAATTGATAACTATGGAAAGATTTAATAGGAAAAAACTTCAAAAGAGTATTCTTAGACTATCAAAGAATTTAAAAAACTATAAACTTAAACTAGAAAAGGTTAAAAATGATTAATTTTAATAAACTTGAAAAAACATATATAATAGCTGAAATTGGTTCAAATCATAATCAAGACCTTAGTCTGGCAAAAGAGATGATCTTAGCAGCAAAAGAATCAGGAGCTGATGCAGTAAAATTTCAATCTATAAATGTGAATGAATTATATTTTTCACCAAATGAAAAGATTAAAGAACTACATAAAAAAATTGATCTTGATGAAAAATGGCATTATGACTTAAAAGACTATTGTGATAAAGTGGATATTCTTTTTCATTCTTCGCCAACATATTTAAAAGCTATTGATTTACTTGAAAAATTAAATGTTGAAATCTATAAGCTTGCTTCTGCACAAATAGGAACATTTCCTCAGCTAATTGATGCAGTTATAAAACTAAAAAAACCAACTCTGCTATCAACAGGAATTGTATCATACAGTGATTTAGAAAAGGTAGTTAAAATGTTCAATAACTATAACCATGATAACTTTGCGATATTTCATTGTAATAGTTTATACCCAACTCCGTATGAAAAAGCTAATTTACATTTAATAGAGGTTTATAAAAGTATGTTCAATAAGACAGTCGGGTACTCTGATCATACTGAAGGGATCTATGCTTCTTTATCTGCTGTTACGTTAGGTGCTAAAATTATTGAGCGTCACTTTACTACCGATAAAAACCTTCCTATACCAGATGCTTCAATTTCTATATTACCCGACCAATTTAGAAATATGGTAAAGGGTATAAGAGCAATTGAATCTGCTCTTGAAAGAAAAGACAGAACGGAACTGGAAACAGAAGAAAAAAGTTTTAAAGAGAATATTCTTTATAGATTGATATTAAAAAAAGATAAAAATGAGAATGAATCGTTCTGTCTTGATGATTTTGAATATAAACGTCACCCTCAAGGGATAGATTGTAGAGATTTAGACTTTATAATAAAAAATATGCAAACTTCTTGTAAACTTACAAAGGGTCAGTTATTAACTTGGTCTAAAATAAAAGGAAAAAATTAATGAAACGAATATTAGTAATAAACCTAGGGTGGGAGCAAGAACCTTTATTAGATAAGTTAAGTGAATATGAAGTTGAAATATATGGTGTTCATTATAATAAAAATTATTATAAAAAGCCTAAATATAAAGATGTATTAATTACAGATATTAGAGATTTAGAAAGTATTATAGATTTTGCACACATAATTAAGCCAGATGCAGTAATATCGGATGAGTGTGATTACAGCCAATTTGCACAGTCTATAATAGCAGATAAATTTAATTTAGCTGGTCCTAAAATTAAAAATGCACAACTTTCTTCAAATAAATATCTACAGCGAACAGAAGCAAAGAAAAAAGCTGTTTTAATACCTGAATTTAAGTTATGTACATCAATAGAAGATGTAAAAGAGTTTGTTAGAGAATATGGTTATCCATTAATTATAAAACCTGTTGATAATAGAGGAAGTTTTGGTGTAAATAGAATTAATAATAATGATGATATTGAAAATGCATTTTATGACTCATTAATAAACTCTCATTCAAGACTTGTAATAATTGAACGATTTATTGAAGGTACTCATATTACCGTAGATGGATATAAATTTAAAAATAATGATGTAAGAGCATTAGCCGTAGCAACTAAGGGTAAGTTAAAAGAGAAAGGATATATTATAGATGAAGAGATAACTTATCCAGCAAATCTTACAGAAGTGATGTACAAAAAAGCTTTGAAGAATGCTGAATTTGTTGCACGTAGCTTAGGATTTGATTTTGGATTCATTCATGGTGAATTTATTATAGATGAAGAAGATAATATTTATTTAACTGAAATGGCAAATAGGGGGGGTGGAGTTTATACATCAGAAATAATTCTTCCTTACTATACAGGAATAGATATTTTAGATTTTTATATTAAGGATTGTTTGAATATTGATTATAAGTTTGATGAAAATATAGTGGTTTTAAATAATCCTGTTTTAATGAAGTTTTTTCAATTCTCAGATAATAAAGAAGGTGTTGTGAAAAATATTAGTGGAATTGATTTACTTTTAAAAAGCAATAATGTTTTAAAGGTTAACCTTTTTATTAAAAAAGGGGATTATCTCAGAAAGATAAAAAATGGTGCAGATAGACATGGTATGATTATTGTTTCTTCTAATGATAAAAAAGAATTAAATAATACTTTAGATAAATTAATTAAACAATTAAGAGTAGAAATTGAATAAAGTAAAAATATTAGAAAATACATTGAGAGATGGATTATATATATTAGATTTTTTAATTGATAGTGAAAATATTTATAAATTTGCAAATAAGTTTTTAGAATCTGGTTTTGATCATATAGAAGTAGGTCATGGACTTGGAATAGGTGCATATAAAAAATTTACATCAGGTTTTACAGATCCAGAATTATATGAAAAACTATCGCCATTGTTATTAAATAATAAATTTTTCTCATTTTTTATTCCGTCAATATCTTCACTTAATGACTTGAAGATCCCAAAAGAATTTGGTTTATATGGAGTAAGGATAGGAGTGGAAGCTAATGATATAGTGAAATATTATCCGATAATTGATAAAATAAAAACAATGGGTTTTTTTGTTGCATTAAATATTATGAAAAGTTATACTGTAACTCCATTAGAGTTAATACAATCTATTAAAGGTTTAGAAGATACGGTAGATGTGTTGTATGTAGTAGACTCTGCAGGTTATATGTTGCCAAGTGACATTAAAAAATACTTTGGGGAGATAAATGAAAAAGCTACTTTTAATGCCTTAGGTTTTCATGGGCATAATAACTTGGGCTTAGCTATGGCTAATGCCTTGACATCAATTGAAATGGGTGTAGAATATATTGACACAACACTTGGTGGGATAGGCAGAAGTGGAGGGAATGTAGCAACTGAAAGCATTCTGGCCATAATGAATAAACAAGAAAAAACTATGGATAAAAGGTTTTTTCTTGATACCTTGGTTTTATCTGAGAAATTTAAAGAATATCTTTTATCAAAAGGTAGAGTTTTCTCTTTAAAAGAAGATGATATTCTTTATGGTTGCGTAGGGTTTCATTCAGCTTATGAAGATAAGGTAAAAATGTTTTCTGAACAGCATGGATTAGACTTTAGAGAATTGTTGATTAAAATAACTGAAATTGATAAGGTTAATATAAACGATAAGCTACTAAATCAGTTTTTAAAGGGATAAAACGAACTACTTTTCGTACTTAAAAAAAGCTTGTGACATATGTGATTCTAATAATAATGAGTTACTTTATAAGTATAAAGCTATAACTAAAACAAAAAATTTTTTTTTGGAGTTTGATGTAAATAATGTGATTTGTAAAGAATGTGGACATTTTTTTATGAATCCTGCTGTATCAGAAAAAGATTTAGGTGATTTTTATGGAGACAGCTTAGCTCATTATAGTTTAGATTACATGTATGAGAAAAGAATAAACTTTATTATGAAACATGACTTTCAAGCTGACTTATATATTGAAATAGGTGCAAACTCTCAGAGTATATTTCACAAAGAACTTAAGAAAAAGTTCCAAACTGTAAAAACTATGGATATTAATGTTAATGTTGACGTTGATAGTAACAGTATGGATAATATTTCAACAGAAAAAGCCAATATAATAGCTCATTATTTTGTTTTAGAGCATATTGTAAATCCACAAGTTTTTTTACAAGAGTGTTATGAAAGTTTACATGATGAAGGAATTATGATAATAGAAGTTCCTGATTTAGAAGATTATGATAAAGATATAAGTGCACTGAAGTTGTTTGAACATATGCAGCACTTTACAAAAGACTCTTTAGAATATCTTTGCAATAACTCAGGTTTTGAAATGATTAATTACTCTAAAGAAGATTGTAGTAGGAGTTATGGATTCGTAGCATCTTTTAAAAAGACTAATAAAAATAAAAAGCTTTTATTAAATAATAACTATTTAAAAAATAAATCACTAGTACTAGATGGTATTAAGCACATAAATACTTTTAACGAAAGTATAAAGAAAATGCATGAATTTATTAATAATGAAAAAAATAAAAACTTCTTACTTTGGGGTGTTAACCAAAATTTTCTTGATTTAATTGCTTAAGGGGAATTTATAAATAAAAATGTAACAATAGTTGATTCCAATAAAGATAAAAAAAACTATTTAGATAATTATGAAGTATTTACACCTGATGAAGTAAGAGAAGAGATAGTTAGTAGTGATAAAATTGTAATATTTACTAGTATTCATGATCACGAAATATTGAAATATATAGAGGATAATTTTGCCAAAGTTTTTAATAAAAATGATATTTTTGTTTTAGACTATAATAAATAATATAAATATGATTTACAAGGATAATTAATGAATAATATTGATGATATTGCTAAGTTAACGATAGAGCGTTATTCACAAAGGTATAAAAAATTGGGTTATGATGTAAAAACACTAGGGTGGGGTACAAAAGAACAACAAGATTATAGATTCTTGCAAACACTGGATAGTAATATAGTCTTTGAGAACAAAAAAGTCCTAGATATTGGATGTGGCTTTGGAGATTATTTTACTTTTTTAAATAACAATCACATAATGTTTGATGAATATATAGGTTATGACATTAACCCTGATTTAATTAGTGAATCACAAAAATTACATACGTCAAATCGTGCAAAGTTCGAAGTTGAGAATATTTTAATTTCTAAAAAGAGTAATATTGCTAATATAGGTCTTATGTTTGGAGTGCTAAATTTAAATTTTAAAGATAAAGTAGATAATTATGAATATTCCAAAAACTTTATTAAAAAGGCTTTTGCTCTAGTTGATGAAGTGTTGATAGTAGATTTTTTATCTACAAAGGTTACAGAAAATTATCAAAAGGAAGATTTTGTATTTTATCATAGTCCTGAGAAGATGTTGGAATTTGCATTTACATTGTCATCAAATGTAGTGTTGAAGCACAATTATCATCCCATTCCTCAAAAAGAGTTTATGCTTTTTATTTTTAAGGACTAAATAATGAAAATTTTTGATTTTAATGTTCATTTACCATGTAATCTAAAAAGTGACGTAAATGAAACTGTTTTAAATGAATATAATATGAATCTAGAACAACTAACTAAATGTTATACACATCATAAGAATACATTGAAAAATAATCAAGTGCATGCTGCAAACTTTATGTTATTTAATCAAAATATTTTTTTTAAAAATGATTTGTCAAGTTTTATAAGCAATATAAATAATGATTTTCAAGGTTCTTTAATTTCTGCACTAATTGATTTTAGACAACAAAATGTTTATGAATACTTAGAAATAGCAGTTAAGTCTGGTATTAAAGCAATAAAATTCCATTCATATCATCAAAAAATTTCTAATAGTGACTTTATTGATATTACAAAAATATGTAAATATGCAGAGAAACATAATTTAATTATTTGTATTGATACAAGTTACGGAACTTCTAAAATGTATGAGTATGATAATCTTAAGTTAGCATGTTTTATTTCAGATTTTATAACAAAGACACCAATAGTATTACTTCATAGTGGCGGTGCGAGAATAATTGAAGCAATGCTATTAGCCGATGAGAAAAAAAATGTTTTTTTGGAAACATCTTTTTCAGTTTTATTTTATTTAAATTCATCAATTGAACAAGACTTTGCATTTGCATATAAAAAAATAGGCCTAGATAAAATATTATATGGGTCAGATTTTCCATATGTACCTTTAGAAGACAGCATTGCTAAAACTATAGTATATTTTGAAAAATATAACTTTACATCTAAAGAAATAGAAAAAATAATGTATGATAATGCAACGAATCTAATTTTAAGGTAAATTTATGTCAAAAAAAATACTAATTATTGCAGCTCATCCAGATGATGAAGTTTTAGGATGCTTTGGAACTGTAGCTAGACTTATAAAAGAAGGATATGAGGCATATACATTAATTTTAGGTGAAGGTAAAACAAGTAGAGATATAACAAGAGAAGTAGAGAAAAGACAAGAAGAAATAGAAGTATTGAATTCTGAGATTCAAAAAGCTAATGACATTATAGGTATAAAAAAAGTATATGTAGAAAGTTTCCCAGATAATAGATTTGATAGTGTAGATTTACTTGATATTATAAAAGTTATTTCTAAAGTTAAAGAAGAAATAAAACCTGATATAATATTTACACATTATGAACATGACTTAAATATTGATCATCAGATAACATATAAAGCAGTAGTTACGGCTACAAGACCTATGAAAGATGAAACAGTTAAAGAACTATATAGTTTTGAAATATTATCTTCAACAGAGTGGAATTATCCGATTTCTTTTTCTCCAGATACTTATTTTGATATAACTGACACATTGAGTTTAAAATTAGAGGCAATGAAAATGTATGAATCTGAACTATGTCATTTTCCTCATCCTCGAAGTTTAGAAGGTATAGAATTGCACTCAAAATATTGTGGTATGCGTGTTGGAAGAAAGTATGTTGAAACATTTAAAAGTATAAGGGTAGTTAAATAATGAAAATAGGTATTTTAACTTCTCCAGATCAATGGTTTGTGCCGTATGCACAGAAATTACAATCTAAGTTATTAAATTCTGAACTATATTTTAATCATACAGAAATTGATGAATATATCGACATAGTATTTATTTTAAGTTATCATAAAATAATTGAAGAGAAATATTTATTAAAACATAAGCACAATATAGTTATACATGAAAGTGCATTACCAAAGGGTAAAGGGTGGGCACCAATGTTTTGGCAAATTTTAGAAGGTAGTAATGAAATTCCATTTACAATGTTTGAAGCATCAACAGGAGTTGATGATGGAAATATCTATATGCAAAAATTATTAAAATTAACTGGATATGAACTTAATGAGGAATTAAGAAGCAAGCAAGGAAATTTTACAATAAATATGTGTTTAGAATTTTTAGATAATTATGATGCATATAAATTATCTATAAAACAGATTGGTGAAGAAAGTTTTTATTTAAAAAGAACATTTGAAGATAGTAAATTAGATATCAATAAAACAATTAAAGAACAATTTAACTTACTTAGAATAGTAAATAATAATGATTATCCTGCATTTTTTGAAATAGACGGTTATAAGTATATTATTAAAATAGAGAAAATAATGCCAAAGGCTTAAAGTGTTTCTCTTAACTACTGCACTCAATGATTTTATAGATGAACAAAATGATGTTATATTACTGGGAGAATGGTGTAAAACAAATACTACAAAAGACTATCAAGTAATGAATTATATTTGGGATCATCATAAAAAAGTTACAAATGCTATGAAAAAGTGTGAATACTATTATGAATTTTTTTTAGATATATTAACTAAAGAATTAAATCAGATTCATAACGTAGATAATTCTCAACAATATTATAAGATACTATTAGGAGAATGGTTATTCCACTATATTAATATTAATTATGACAGATTTTTAACTATCTATTTCTTTTATAGGAAGTATGGGAATTTTGATACTATATTATTAGATGAGCAGCAATATAGCATACCTTTTGATTATAAAGATTTTATAACTATTACACAAACGGATGAATATAATTTACAAATATATAGTAAAGTTTTAAGTTTTCTTTTTCCTAAGAAGAAATTTAAAACTAAATGTATAAATAATAAGATTGAAAAAAAGCTTATTAAAATATTTCGAAAAGAGTCACTGAAAAGTAAATTTTTAAGAAAATTATCTAGTATTTTATCTTTTGCTCAAAATGATAAAATAGTATTTTGTGAAGTCAATTTTGGAGATAGATCTCTAATTAGTATTCTTAAGTTATTAATTAAAAGTAATTTCAAAATAATATTTGATAATTTTAATTATATTGAAAAAATGCAAATTGCAGATGATACTACTCGAAGAGATACTATTAATATTTATACGACTAATGTATTTAAAAAATATATCTTTAAAAATATATTACAAGATATACCATCAATATATTTAAGTAACTATCAACAATTTAAGGATGATACTCTTAAAAAAATTACTTTTGTTCCCAGAGTATTTTATACATCAACTGCTTTATATGGTAATAATGAAGTAAAATTCTTTTTGGCTGAAAACTATAAAAATATTCAAATAATTTCGCATCAACATGGTGGTTTATATGGATGGTTATCTTATCTCTGGGGTGAAAATTATGAAAGAGAAATTGCAAACTATTTTTTAACTTCTGGATGGAAAGAAGATGAAAAAACAATACCTTTTGGCTTACCTATGCTGATAAAAAAGAATATTTTTAATGATAATAATATTACATATATTACTACAAATGCTTCAAAATATTTATTAAGGTTTGTTCATTATCCAATGAGTAGCATATACTTAAAAAGTTTTTTTATTGATATGGAATTATTTTTTAAGCATCTTCATAGATATGTCATAGATGAAAAATTTATTATTAGACCCTATCATACAAAAATTAGTTTAAATATGATTAATAAAATTATTAAATCAAATAATTATAATACTAGAATTGATATAAATAATAAAATGAGTAAGGTAATTCAAAATAGTAAATTACTAATATTTGATCATTTAGGTACAACAATTTTAGAAACATTATTTTTGAATAAACCTACGGTAATATTCATAGATTTACAAACTTATAAATTTAGAGATAGTTTTGTTAGTATGGTAGAAGAGCTTATTTATTGTAAAATACTACATACTTCACCAATTTCAGCTTCAAAGCATATTAATGAAATATTTGATGATGTAGAAGCTTGGTGGTTTTCTGACATTGTCCAAAAAACTAGATGGAAATTTGTAAATAAATATGCTAAATCAAATAAAAATTGGGAAGATCAATTAATTAGTTTATTTGATCAAATAATGAGTAATAAAGATTTGATACTGAAGTAAATGCTTATGTAAAAAATGGTTATTTGAATAATAAAGTATTAAGTTTTTAGAATGAAATATTGGATTAGATAGTTTAGTTTTTATTGATTACTCTAATTTTGAAATTAATTTAACTACCAAAAGATATCTTGAACAAAATATATAAAAAATTTTATAAATCAAGGTTACATAGTAGTGATAGTAATTAATTATTAAGGATAAATTTGATGATAATGGTATTCTAAGATTAGTTATATTAGATATTTTGGAAATTGTGCTAAAATTATCGCTTTATTGATGAGTTGTTTAGTACTTGAAAGAATTATAGAATGTAAGTTTATAGATATAATTGTTGATTATCTTAAATCAAGAAATAAATGGAAAACTGAAACTACTTTAGAATAAAATTAAGACATTGATATATGATAAATATAGATTTAATATAATATCAAAATGGTGATTTTAGTGAGTATAAATTAGAAAATAAATGATATCAAAAGAAAAAATTTGGTTATGTAGGAGTTATAAATGCAGAATAAACTAAAAGAAATTATTGAGTTAATTAAATCATTAGACTTAATTAGTAAGGAATAATGATATGAACGTAATAGATATTGCTAAGAATGTTTTAGATATAGAATCTAGGGCTATTTCAGAATTAAAAAACTTTTTAGATGAGAATTTTGAAAGTATTGTTAATCTTATCTTTAAATCTACGGGGCGTTTAGTAGTTTGTGGAATGGGAAAATCCGGTATAATAGGAAAAAAGATAGCAGCAACACTTGCAAGTACTGGTACTTCAAGCTTTTTTTTACATCCGGGAGAAGCTTATCATGGTGATTTAGGTATGATAGGTAAAGATGATATATTATTGTTACTTTCTAACTCTGGTGAAACTGATGAAGTCTTAAAATTGATTCCTTTTCTTAAGTATAATGGCAACTTGATAGTTTCAATGACAGGAAATAGTAAATCTACATTGGCCATAAATTCAACTTTTCATATAAATATTTTTGTAGAAGAAGAGGCATGTCCCTTACAATTGGCTCCAACGTCTTCAACCACCGCGACTTTAGCTATGGGTGATGCATTAGCGGTAGCACTTATGAAGTTAAGAGATTTTAAAGATAAAGATTTTGCACAATTTCATCCAGGAGGTAGTTTAGGGAAAAGACTACTTACAACGATAAAAACTGTTATGAAAAAAGATAAATTACCTATATGTAATGAAACAACTTCTATAAAAGATATAATACATATTATGACTCAAGGACAATATGGTTTGGTTGTAGTTATGAATAAAGATAGTATATGTGGTATAATAACAGATTATGATTTAAGACAAGTAATGGAGCGATATGAAAAAACTTTTTTTAATCTAAAAGCAGTAGATATTATGAATAAAACTCCAAAAACAATTAATGAAAATGAAAAAATATCACAAGCAAGTGAAATAATGAAAAAAAATAAAATAAATGCTCTCTTAGTTGTTGATGATAAAAATAACCTATCAGGTGTTGTTCATTTACGTGATTTTGAGATATAGAGAATATTTGGAGGAAAATTAATTTGAAAGATAGTAAAACAAAAGAAGAGATTTTTGAATCTACAATAAAAAAAAATATAAATAGGAAAGCATATCATATAGATAAAGTACAAATGTTTGATGGTGTGCCACTTTTTAGTTGGATAGATTTAAATCCTACTGAGTTATGTAATCGAAAATGTATATTTTGTCCTCGTGCCGATGATTCAATATATCCAAATCAAAATTTACATGTTTCGTTAGAACTATGTAGAAAGATTAATAATGAATTGAAAAGTATAGATTATAAAGGTTCTATAGTGTTATCTGGTTATGGAGAACCTATGATGCATAATGACTTAATAGAAATGGTCAAAATACTTGGAGATGGTATACGTTTAGAAATTGTTACAAATGGTGATAAAGTTACAACAAAAATTGTTAAAGAACTTTTTAATAATGGATTAGATATCATGATAATTAGTATGTATGATGGTCCACATCAAATTGAACATTTCAAAAAAATATTTCATGAAGCAAATATCTCAGAAGAATCATATGTATTAAGAGATAGATGGTATACAATTAATGAAGATTATGGGGTGAAACTTACAAATAGAGCAGGTGTAGTTACTGTTGGTAAGCAAGAAGAAGTAGATATAAATAGATCATGTTACTATCCCTTTTACTCTATGATGGTAGATTGGAATGGTGATGTCATGTTATGTTTACAAGATTGGAATAAAAAAGTAAAAATGGGAAATATAACTAATGATACATTAGTAAATGTATGGAAATCAAAAAATTTTAAAAAGTATAGAAAAAATTTATTATTGGGAAAAAGAAATTTAGCTCCTTGTAGTAGTTGTAATACAAATGGTTTATTACATGGAGAGTATCATATGAAAGAGTGGAAAACAATTTATGAAAATAACATTTGACAAAATACATACTGAAAAAAAACAACAAATGCTTAAAGAGATGATGAGCAAGATTAATGATGAAGTATCTCTAATAGATAATAACAATTTAAAATTAGATGTTTGTCCTGTTTGTAACTCTAGAGAAGTTGATGATTATGTAGAGGCATTTAAGTTTAATGTTAGTATTTGTAAAAGTTGTAAATTATTGTTTTGTAATCCTTACCCAAATGATGAACAGTTATATAAATATTATAATAGTGAAATGAAATCTTTTGAGAATGAGTTTTTCAGAGAATCATTCGATAATCGTGTTGAACTTTTTAAACCAAGAGTAGAATTAATTAAAAAATATAAAAAAAATGGTAAATTACTTGATATTGGTTCAGCAATAGGTATATTTATAGAAGCATTAAACCAAAGTAATGTAAATTTTGATATTACATGTTGTGATATGAGTAAAGAAGCTTGTAGTGAATTAACAAATAAATATCCAAAATATGAAGTAATAAATGATAATTTTTTAAATATTAATTCCGAAAATAAATATGACATAATCTCTATGTGGGATACTTTAGAACATATAGTTGATCAAAACTTATTATTAAAAAAGATATATGATTTACTTGAAGATGATGGTATATTCATATTTTCAACACCAAATACAAATAGTTTTGAGTGGGAAATAGCAAAAGAAAAGCATGTGCAAATATTACCACCAGGGCATGTAAATCTTATGAATGAAAATAATATTAAAATATTATTAAATAATAATGCAATGAAGTTTGTAGATAGTTATACTTTGAATGGATCACTTGATATTAGTTATGTAAAAAAACTAATCACAAATAATGAAATTAATGATCTAAATATAGGTTTATATTTAAAAGAAAAACTTTTTGATGAAAAATTTGCAACAATGCTTGAAGAATATCTTATAGATACAAAACAAGCAGGTAACATTGTTGTTGTTGCTATGAAACAAATGGCTTAGTACTATTCAATAATCTACAATATGCATTTAAAATTTGAATTGAAAAGCAGAAAGTGGAATTTTTAGTATTGCATAGTTTAGATAAAATTTTTACAATACAGTTTTAAGATAGTTAAGCAACTTTTTTGAATAAGGTATAATTAATGATATATGATCAAGTAGAAAGATATTATAACAATAGTATTGAGTATAAGCAATTTAAAGATATCGTTCACAATGTATTTGATATACCGGAAGATATAATAAATGTGTTTATGAAAAGAATGTCTGTAAGCACAGTAACGAAAAAAGCAAGAATTGATATTTACAGTTTCAAAATTATGGTAGTTTCTATTTTTTTAGTTATCCCTATTTTAGTTTATTTGTTCCTAAGTTTGATTTTTGGAAAGTTGAAAAAAAACTTAGCCACAATCAAATATGATATTGTTTTTGAAGGTTGGAGTTTGCTAGAAGAAGCAAATTTTATCACATTTGACCGTTTTTATAAAAATCTTATTTCTAAATTATCTAAGTATAAACTTGGATACTTCAAACCATATTTAACAAAAAATAATGATAAGAATTTACTAAAAAAATACAATTTAGGTTATATAAAAAATAGTTTTTTTATAAACAAAGAAGAATCTATAGAATTGCTTAAAAAAATTATTATTAATTATATTAAAATTGTTCAATTGACTTTTCAAAGTAAGATTAATTTTTTATATTTATTTGGTAAAGTATTTTATCATTATTCTTTATATACTTTAAGAGTACAAAATGTTATTGAGATAAAATATTTGATTAGTGCAGGTGATAATTACTATGATTCAATGATGTATTATATTTATAAAAAACATGGAATAAAAAATATTTATTTAATACAAACTTCTATGAGGCCTGAAGAGTATTTATCTAGTTTTTACATCACTTGTGATAAATATTTTAGATTTGATAGTCATATAAAAACTGGCTGCCCAGGACTTAAGGCATATGATGGGGTTATAGAAATATGTTCTTTAAGATTATATGATGCAATTTCAAATATTGAAAAAACGCAACTTAATAATTTCGACATTGTATTTTTAGAAACACCATTTTGGAATCAAAATATTTTAAATCAAAAGGATCCTCTTTACTTGCATGCAAAAAGTTATTTTGAATCTCTTGAATTATTAGCAAAATTTTCATTGGATTTTCCTCATCTTAAAATTATTTATAGAATAAAAAGGAATGAATATCCAAAAGGACAAGCTATCTTTTTAGAAAAAAGAGATATGATATTAAATAATTCTAATATAATATTTGATGATATTTTACATAAAAACTCTTATGAGGCAATATTGGATAGTAAAGTTACAATCTTTGTAGTCACAACAATGGGTGTAGAAGCTATATCTCTTGGAAAAAGAGTATTATGTTGTAATTTTGAGAATTTTAATTTTTTAATATCACAAGAAGATGAAATAGGTGTTATTGTAAAGAATAATTATGAGGTGTTTAAAAATAAAATATTGACTTTATTAGAGGATAGTGAAGAAATAGATAATTATTTTAAAGAAAAACAACATATTTATGGGGCTATATCAGACAATCCATATCAAATAATTCTAGATAATATTGAGGAAAAAGACAGTGTCACTAAAAAATAAGCTTAAAAATAATCAATTAACTATAGGTAGTTGGATAATGATGGGAAACTCTATGAGTGTAGAGGTTATGGCACTTGCTGGCTTTGAATGGCTTGTTATTGATATAGAACATACCTCTATAGATTTAGAAACTACGCAAATCTTAATCACTACAATTCAATCAAATAGTATGAGAGCATTAGTTAGAGTAAGTAAAAATGAAGAGGTTATTATCAAAAGAATCCTTGATATGGGTGCAGATGGTATTATAGTGCCAATGGTATGTTCAAAAGAGGATGCAATACAAGCAGTAAATTATGCAAAATATCCACCAGAAGGTAAAAGAGGAGTTGGTCTTTATAGAGCTTCTGGATATGGAACTAAATTTGAAGAATATAAAAAATGGGTTAATGAAGAGCTTGTTATTATTGCACAAATAGAGCATATTGAAGCAGTTAATAATATTGATGAAATATTACAAGTTGATGGTATAGATGGAACTATAATTGGACCATACGATTTGTCAGGTTCTATGGGATATCCTGGAGAATTTGAAAGAGATGATGTAAAAGATGCTGTTCAAACAGTTTTAGATAAATGTAAAGAATATGATATGCCATCAGGATTTCATGTAGTAGATACAAATCCTGAAAAGTTACAAATGAAAATAGAGCAAGGATGTACTTTTTTAGCATATGGTATAGATTATTTTTTTATGAGAGATGCTGCTATGAGTGGAATGAATAAAATAAAAGAGGATTTAAAACAATGATGAAATCACGCAAGAATGAGTACAATATTATATCGATAATTCCAGCAAGGATGGGTTCAAGTAGATTTCCTGGTAAACCTATGAAAGATATATTAGGAACTCCAATGATAGGACATGTATATAAACGAGTGAAAATGAGTAAAACTCTTAGTGAAGTTTATGTTGCAACTTGTGATAAAGAGATTTTTGATTATATAGAGTCAATAGGTGGAAAAGCTGTCATGACGAGTGATTGCCATGAAAGATGTAGTGATAGATGTGCAGAAGCGATGTTGAAAATTGAAAGTGATACCGGTAATAAATGTGATATTATGGTTATGGTTCAAGGTGATGAACCATTGACTTTCCCAGAAATGATAGATGAAGCAGTACAACCAATGCTTGAAGATAAAGAGGTTATTATTACAAATCTTGTAGCTGATTTAGATTCAATAGAATCATTTGAAAATCCAAATGAAGTTAAAGTAGTAATGGACAAATTTAACAATGCAATTTATTTTAGTCGAGAACCAATTCCAAGTAGAAAAAAAGGTGTACTTGATGTGCCAATGAAAAAACAAGTATGTGTGATACCGTTTACAAGAGATTTTTTACTTGAATATAATGAGATGGAACCAACACCTTTAGAGATAATTGAATCTGTTGATATGATGAGAATTATAGAAAATGGCATGAAGGTTAAGATGGTGCCTACTAGTTTTGTAACTAAAGCAGTAGATACACAAGAAGATTTAGATAAGGTTTGTGAAATGATGAAGGTAGATTTATTATACAATAAAGGATATAAATGTCTATAAAAAGAAATATATTTGAAGGAATTAAAGTTTTATATACATATATTCCTAAATTAATACCAGGATATATAGGGAAAAGATTTTCTGTGGAGAGTGCAGAAAAGCTTATTATAATAGATGAAATAAAAACGGTGTATGGTACAATAAAATATTATTGTTTAGGATGGTTACCTCTATGGCGTTCACAAACGTTATTTATAAAAGAACCTGAAACAATTGAATGGATTGATAATATGACTTCCGAGGATATTTTATGGGATATAGGAGCAAATGTAGGACTTTATTCTATATACGCAGGTAAAAAGGGCATGGAAGTATTTGCTTTTGAACCATCAGCTTTAAATACCTTTTTTATATCAAAAAATATTGAAGTTAATAATTTAAAAAATAATGTATTTTTATTTCCAATTGCCGTTTCTGATAAAAATGAGTTTGGATACTTAAATATGACAAGTACTGATCTTGGTGGGGCTTTAAATGAATTTAATGTAAATGATATTCAAAGTGTTCATGCTGGTCAATGTACACGAGAAGTAGTATTTAAACAAGGAATGTTTTCATATTCAATAGATGAAATTATTAAAAAATACGCATTTAAAGTTCCAAATTATATAAAAATTGATGTAGATAGTATAGAAGATAAGATAATTTATGGTGCATCTGAAACTTTATATGATAGTAATATTAAAGGCTTACTTGTAGAACTTGATGAAACAGAAAAAAGAACAGAAGAATTAATTACTTTTTTAGAAGCTAGAGGACTTAAATTAAAATCAAAAAAACATGCAGAGATGTTTGAAAAAAGTGAGTTTTCTACACAATTTAATTATATATTTGAAAGAGTATAATGAATTATTTAGTAACGGGTGGAGCAGGATTTATTGGGTGTGCTATAGCAAAAAAACTTTTAGAGGAAGGTCATACAATCTATATTATAGATAATTTGATGACAGGGTATCTGGAAAATATACCTTCAGATGCCCATTTTATCAAAGGTGATTTTAGTGACGATGTTGTTATTGCACAACTTCAAGATATACAATTTGATGGAATATATCATATTGGAGGACAAAGTTCTGGAGAAATAAGTTTTGAAGACCCTGAATATGATTTAAATACAAATACATTATCAACTTTGAAGCTTTTACAATATTGTGTTAAAACGGGTTGTAAAAAATTTGTTTACGCGAGTACTATGTCTGTTTATGGTGAACAAGAAAATAAAGAACAATTTCATGAAGAAAATGAAACAAATCCCAAATCGTTTTATGCTGTTGGCAAGTTAGCAAGTGAAAAGTATATGAATATTTTTTTACAACAATTTAATATAAATTATGTCGCTTTACGATATTTTAATGTTTATGGTCCTGGACAGAATCTTGAAAATCTTAAACAAGGTATGGTAAGTATCTATTTAAAACAATTTTTAGATGATAAGTTTGAAAAGGTTATTGTAAAAGGAGATGTTAACAGATTTAGAGATTTAATTTATATTGATGATATAGTGAATATTACAATAGATTCTATGAATAATAATCGATATAATAATCAAATTATCAATGTAGGTACTGGTAAAAAAACAACTGTAAGCACTATTTTACGACTGATTAAAGAATATACAAAATCTACAAAAGAGATAGAAATAACAGTAGGTACACCAGGAGATCAGTTTGGTATTTATGCTAATAATGATAGATTATTATCTCTATACGATAAAAAACTAATTCCTTTTGAAGTTGGTTTAAAAAAAATGATAGATTGGATTTTTAATGAATACGATTGAGAAATTTTGTGATATTTCACCAACAGCAAAAGTTTCAAATTCAATATTAAAAATTTATGCTAGGGTAAAAGATTATGCTGAGGTTAGAGAAAGTTCCCTTGGTGAATATAGTTATGTGTCACAACACAGTATAGTAAATAAAACAAATATAGGAAAATTTGTATCTATAGCGAATGGCTGTTATATAGGGCTTTGGGAACATAATACAGAAGTTTCAACACATTCTTTTTATTTGTATGAACATTCTGGCCATTTTGTTAAAGGATATAAAAACTATAATAAAGATAGTATCGAAACAAATATTGGTAATGATGTATGGATTGGGGCTAATTCAGTAATTTTAAAAGGAGTTACTATTAGTAGTGGAGCAATTATTGGTGCAGGCTCTGTTGTAACAAAAGATGTTCCACCTTATGCTATTGTTGTTGGAAATCCAGCAAAGATATTAAGATATCGATATTCACAAAAAGAGATTGAATGGTTATTAAATCTGAAATGGTGGAATTTTGATAGGGAAAGAATACAAGAATTAGTCGATCTCAATGCTTTTTCAAGTTTTGAAAAATTTAAAAAATTATTAACTTAAAAGGAAAAACTATGAAGATTGTTATTACTTCTCCGTCTTTTTCATCTAATAAAATTTTACAACACGAAATTTATAAATATTTTCCAAATGCAATATTAAATTTAGATGGTAAACGGTTTGATAAAACTGAATTAATAGATTATATAAAAGATGCTGATGGTATTATAGTAGGTTTAGAACCTATAGATAATGAAGTTTTAGATAATTGTTCAAATCTAAAAATAGTTTCAAAATACGGTGTAGGACTTAACAATATTGATTTAATAGCTTGTAAAAAGCGAGATATAATGATTGGTTGGACTGGTGGGGTTAATAAACTTTCAGTTGCAGAGATGACTCTAGGGTATATGCTTATGCTTTGTAGAAATTTGTTTCTAACCTCAAATAAACTTAAAAATGGTATTTGGGACAAATCAGGTGGATTTCAATTAAGTGGTAAAACTATAGGTATTATTGGAGTGGGACATATAGGAAAAGAAGTCATACGATTGCTCCAACCATTTGGGTGTACAATTTTAGTAAATGATATTATTGAACAGAAAAAATATTATGAAGAAAATGCTTTAGTTGAGTCTAGTAAAGAAGAGATATTTCAAAAAAGTGATATAGTTACAATACATACACCATATGATTCTAGCACACATAATTTGGTAAGTAAAGAAATATTTAAGATAATGAAATCTAGTGCTTTTATAATTAATAGTGCTAGAGGTGGAATAATAAATGAATGTGATTTAAAATATGCTCTTCAAAATCAACTAATAGCAGGAGCTGCTATTGACGCTTATGTTGAAGAACCGCCAACTGATAAAGAGTTACTGATTTTACCTAACCTTATTTGTACACCTCATATAGGTGGAAATGCAAAAGAGGCTGTAGAAGCTATGGGAAGAAGTGCAATAAGTCATTTAGTGGAGTATTTTAAAAGATGAAAAATGTTGTAGTATTTGGTGGAAGTGGTTTTTTAGGTTCTTATGTTGCTGATGAGTTAACTAGAAGAGGATATATTGTTGTCGTTGCAGATATCTGTAAATCAAGTTATATACAACAAAATCAAAGGTTTGAAAAAGTCAATATTTTAGATATAGATAATATTAAAAATATTATTCAAAATGCAGATATTGTTTATAATTTTGTAGCAATTTCAAATCTTGATGATGCTATACATGATCCTATAGGTACTTTTAATATTAATGTCGTAGGAAATTTAAATATATTAGAAGCTTGTAAGCAAAATGGAAATGTTCAACGATTTATTTATGCAAGCAGTGCTTATGCATTAAGTAGTGAAGGTTCTTTTTATGGTATTAGTAAACAGAGTTCGGAAAAACTTACTGAAGAATATTATAAGCGATATGGATTAAATTATACTGTAATAAGATATGGCTCTCTTTATGGAGAAAGGGCTAGTCACAATAATTATATATATAATTTACTAAATAGTGCAATTAATACTGGAGAACTTAATTATAAAGGTGATGGAGAAGATTTAAGAGAATACATACATGCTGCAGATGCTGCTAAATTGTCTGTAGATATTATTGAAGATATACAATATGAAAATGAACATATAATTTTAACTGGAATTGAAAAACTAAAGAGAATAGAACTTCTTACGATGATTAATGAAATAATGGGGAATAAATTAGAAATTAGAAAAATCTCTGATGATAACATGGGACACTATAAAATTACACCATACACATTTCATCCGACAACTGCTAAAAAATTAGTAGCAAATCCTTATATTGACTTGGGTCAAGGTTTATTAGAATGTATTCAAGAAATATACAAAATTAGAGATAAATCATAGTAGCATGCAGTTCTTATCTTATATTTTAGATTATAATACACCAACTTATGGGAATCGAAGTCAATTTAATAAAATTAAGAAAAGTAGTATTCTTAAAGGTAATGTAGCAAATGATAGTTTTATTGAAACTACTGTGCATATAGGTACACATATAGATATGCCATATCATTTTTATGAAAATGGTCAAACTATAGAAAATTTTGACGATAATTTTTGGATATTTAAACATTGTTTAATAGTTGAATTAAAACCTATGAATATTATTATAAAAGATGAATTAATTAAAAAACTAAATAATTTTAAATCAGATAATATAGAATTAATTATAGTGAAAACACATATTTGTAATAATAGAAATGAAGAAAAGTTTTGGAAAAGTAATTATGGTTTTCATCCTAATATTTATGATTATTTAGTAGAAAATTTTCCAAATGTTAGAGTGCTTGGATTTGATTCAATCTCAGTATCTAGTTTGACAGACAGATTACTAGGGAGAGAAGCACATAAAAGGTTTTTAAATCCTCTTAAACCGATTTTACTCTTAGAGGATATGGACTTAAGGAATATAGATAAAGATACAATTTTTGATAGAGTCATAATCGCACCATTAAGAATTGCAAAATGTGACGGTCTTCCTTGTACTGTAATGGGATTTGCAAATGATTAAAACAATTTTATGGGACTTTGATGGAGTAATACTAGATAGTATGAAAATTAAAGGAGATGGTTTTGCAGAATTATTTAAAAAATACGAACCTAAAGATATTAAAAAGTTAGAAAAATATCATTATGCAAATGGAGGAGTATCAAGATTTGAAAAAATTAGGTATTTTTTTAATAGCATTTTAGAAGTGTCTATTTCAGAAGATAATATTTTGCAATTATCAGACGACTTTGCAACAATTATTGAAAAAAAACTTTATGATACAAGTAATCTAATTGAAGATAGTTTGATTTTTATTAAAAAAAATTATAAAAAATATGATTTTCATATTGTCTCAGGTGCTGAAAATAATGAATTAAATGATTTATGTAAGTATTTTGAGATAGAACAATATTTTTTATCTATCAATGGAAGTCCAACAAAAAAAGAGATTTTAATCAAAAATATTCTAGAGAATTATCGTTATAATATAGATGAAACTATACTGATTGGTGACTCTATTAATGATTATAAAGCAGCTCATTTAAATAATCTTATTTTTTATGGATATAATAATCCAACATTGATAGATTACAACTATATATCTAGTTTTAATGAGTTGATTTTATGAATTCTGTAAAAATTAAAGATGCTTATAATAAACGAAAAGAGATGTATTTTAATTATATTAATAGAATTAAAAGTTCTATGCCTGTAGATATATATAGTGTTATTAATACAACTATAGTCAAAAATCCTTTTAATCATTACTTTCCATTAAAATTTTTTTTAAAAGATTTTACAAAAGAGAATAATATTAAAATATTTTTTATTTATATATTTAAATTTTATTTTAAACAATTTTATTATTATTTTACATATGTATTTTCTTATTGTATTTTTAAATTCAAAAATAGTCAAGGAAACGAGTCTAAAGAATATGCTAATTATATAGGAATAGATATCCCTTTTTTTATTGATAAAATCCTTACAAGAAATGAATATAAAGATGATTATTATTTCCTTGAACTATATTTAATTTTAGAAAAATATAATATCAAATATGTATATATACCTAGATTATATGGTATTTCAAAGAATCCATTTAAATTAATTAAATTATTAAAGGTACTGCAATCAGATAATAAAGATTATATATTTGAGTTTGAATTATTATCGATAAAAGATTTATTAATATTGTTTATGATGATATTAAAATATCCTTTTAAAACTTTAAGGTTATTACAAAAAGTAAGTTTAGAAGAAGATTACTTGTTTAATAATGAATTAATAAAAAATTTTGATAATATTGGATTAGAATCATTTACTAGATATTTATTTGGTAAAAACATTGCATCAAAAAAAATTAAGAAAATTTATTCTTGGAGTGAATTTCAAGGTATAGAAAGAAGTTTTAATTATGGTATTAGAACTTTTAATAATAAGATAGAACTTAATGGTTGTCAGTTTTTTTTAAATTATGATACATACTTTAATAGTTTTGTTGATGATTTAGATTTTGAACAAAAAACATCATATCATAATGTTTTTGTAAATGGTAAAAAATATTTATTAGATAGAAAAAAAGTCAAATACCTTGAAGGAGTTTCTTTACGATATAAAGAGCTTTTTAAGTACTCTAATCATAATATTCATAATCAAGACAATTTAAAAACTTTAATTTTAGGTTCATACTTTTTAAATGAGACACAGTACATGTTAGAAAGTGTAAATAATAAGAATAATATTATATTTAAAAATCATCCAGCAGTTGATATTAAAAATTTGAATATATCTCAAAATATTAATATTATGAATGAAAATATTTACGATTTATTTAAATATTCCAATTTAGTAATTAGTAGTGCATCTGGTACGTTAATAGAAGCAGTAGCTTGTGGTTTATCTGCTATTATAGTTGCAAGTGAAACTAATTTAACAGCGAATCCATTCTCAAATTATGGTAAAGGTGAAATTTGGGATATTGCTTTTAGCAAAGATGATGTAACTTTAGTCTATAATAAGCTTTTAAAATTTAGAGTAAATAATATAAAAAAAATTAATGAAATTGCTTTATGGTATAAACAAAACTATTTTATAGAACCAACAGAGCAAAATATAATGAAAGTATTTGAGATTGGAAAAGATAGGTAAAATATGAAAGTATTACTTTTAGCAGGTGGATTTGGAACAAGATTAAGTGAAGAAACAGATATAAGACCTAAACCAATGGTCGAAATTGGTGGTAAGCCTATTTTATGGCATATTATGAAGCTATATTCAAAATATGGTTTTAATGAATTTGTTATTTTATTAGGTTATAAAGGTTATTACATAAAAGAGTATTTTGCAAATTATTTTTTACATCAAAGTGATGTAACAATTGATATGTTAGATGGTTCAATGAAAGTTCATAACAATTCAAGTGAACCTTGGAAAGTGACACTTTTAGATACTGGACTAAATAGTATGACAGGTGGAAGGATTAAAAGAGCACAAAACTTTATAGGTAATGAACCTTTTATGCTTACTTATGGTGATGGTGTTGCAGATATAAATATAGATGAATTAATAAAATTTCATAAATCTCATGGAAAAGCTGTAACGATGACATCTGCACAACCTGATGGAAGATTTGGGGCATTACATGTAGATCAAAATAATAAAGTTATTGAATTTCAAGAAAAACCAAAAGGTGATGGAAGTTGGATAAATGCAGGTTTTTTTGTATGCGAACCTAAAGTATTTGATTATATCACTGAAGGTGACTTAACAGTATTTGAACAGGCTCCATTACAAAATTTAGCAAAAGAGAATGAAATATTTACCTTTAAACATGAGGGATTTTGGAAACCAATGGATACGTTACGAGATAAGCAACAACTTCAAAAAATGTGGGAAACAAACAAAGCACCATGGAAGGTTTGGTAATGTTTAATAATATTTATCAAGATAAAAAAGTTTTAGTTACAGGACATACTGGCTTTAAAGGAAGTTGGTTAACTTCATGGTTACTAAGATTAGGTGCAAAAGTTGTAGGGATTTCAAAAGATATACCAACACAACCTTCAATGTTTGAAGAGTTGAAATTAGAAGAACAAATTGTTCATTATCAGGAAGATATTAGAGATTTATCTAAAATGATAGAGATAATTTCAATTGAAAAACCAGAAATTTTATTTCATTTAGCTGCACAGCCAATAGTTTCAACATCATATAGTGAACCTATTGAAACAATTTCATCAAATGTAATGGGAACAGCAAATATTCTTGAGGCTTTAAAAGTTTCAAATCATCAATGTACTGCTATTATTATCACTAGTGATAAAGCTTATGATAATATTGAACAAGTATGGGGTTATAAAGAAGATGATAAAATGGGTGGAAAAGATATATATAGTGGAAGTAAAGGGGCCGCAGAACTTATTATAAAGTCTTATTACCATTCATTTTTTAAAAATGATAATTGTAATGTAAAATTAGCAATTGGACGTGCTGGAAATGTTATTGGTGGTGGAGATTGGGCTACAGATAGAATTGTTGTTGATTGTATGGAAGCATGGAGTGAAGGGCAAATAGTAGAGATAAGAGCGCCAAAAGCTACGAGACCTTGGCAACATGTATTAGAACCTCTAAGTGGTTATCTTAATCTTGGACAAGTTTTATATGAAGATGATACTTTAGATGGAGAAGCATTTAATTTTGGTCCACGAGCTGAACAGAATCATACAGTTGAAGAGTTATTAATAGACTTAAGTAAATACTGGAATTTTACAAATGTACAAGATGCATATAAAGTGACTGGTAATATTCCTTTCCATGAAGCAGGTCTTTTGAAATTAAATTGCGATAAGGCATTGTTTTATTTAAAATGGCAAGCTAATTTAGAGTATAAAGACACTATTAGATTTACCAGTGAGTGGTATTATGATTTTTATAAAACTAATAAGAATATATTTGAAAAAACTATTGAGCAAATTGAGGAGTATGAAAATAAAGCGAAAGAAAAAGGCTTAGTTTGGACAAAATAATAGTTACGCCATTAAAGCAAATTCATCATCCAAAAGGGGATGTATTTCATGCGATGAAAAAAAGTGATAACGGATTTGATGGTTTTGGTGAAGCATATTTTTCAACTATTAATAAAAAAGAGATAAAAGGTTGGAAGAAACATACACAAATGACTTTAAATTTAGTTGTAGTTATTGGAGAAATAGAATTTGTAGTATTTGATGAAGATACTCAAGAGTTTTTTTCTATTAATTTATCACAAAATAATTATAATCGATTGACAGTAAAACCAAATGCTTGGATGGCATTTCGAGGTATTGGAGAATATAATATGCTTTTAAATTTAGCTAACTTAGAACATGATCCAGCAGAATCACAAAATATGGAGCTTGATAAAATTAATTATGAGTGGTAAAATTTTAATTACTGGTAAAAATGGAATGCTGGGTTCTAGCTTGATATCTAATTTAAAATATAAAAATATTATAGGAATCAGTAGAGAAGTTGACTTGACAAACTATGAACAAGTTTATAGTATATTAAACCATGAAAAACCTAACATAATTATCCATACAGCAGCCTATACTGATGTTGAATCGTGTGAATTAAATCCAGACAAGGCTTATTGTATTAATGTTCTTATGACACAATCTTTAGTAAATTATTGTATTAATAAAGATATCTTATTTATTTATATATCAAGTACTGGAATATACGGTAAGAATAAAGATAATAGATATAGTGAATTTGATGAAGTAAAACCAACAACAATACATCATCAATCTAAATTCGAAGCTGAAAAAATAGTACAAAACCATTTAAATAAATTTTTAATTTTAAGAACAGGTTGGTTATATGGAGGAAATAAAAATCATAAAAAAAATTTTGTTTTTAAGCGATATTTAGAAGCAATACAAAATGATATTATTTATTCAGATAATATACAAATTGGAAACCCGACGTATATTGATGATTTTATTGCCCAAATTGAAATTTTAATTGATAATCATCAATATGGTATATATAATTGTGTCAATGAGGCAATAAATATATCAAGATATGATTATGTAAAAAAAATTATTGAATTTTTTAATATAAAATGTGAAGTGAAAATTGCACCAGCTGGTATGTTTAAAAGAATAGCACCAGTTTCTCATAATGAATCAGCATATAATTATAAATTGGCTTTATTGAAATTAAATATTATGGGAGATTGGGAAGTTTCATTAAAGAAATATATTAATTTATTAAAGAAAGAAGTAGAATGAAAAAGCCATTAGTATCTATTTTAATGAATTGTTATAATTGTCAAGAATATTTAGAAGAAGCTATTAAAAGTGTTTATTTACAAACATATACGAATTGGGAAATTATATTTATAGATAATTGTTCAACAGATCAAAGTAAAAAGATAGTTGAAAAATTTGATTCTAAAATAAAATATTATCGAACACCCTATAATATGAATTTGTGTAATGCTAGAGTTTATGCTAAAGAATTTATTCAGGGTGAGTATTTTTGTGTCTTAGATACTGATGATTTGTGGATGCCTGAAAAATTAGAACAACAAATCAAAATAATGATAGATAATGATGATATAGGTATAGTGTATTCAAATACTATATGTTTTAATCACGAAAATAGTTATTTGGCATATAAAAGTTTAATGCCTAGTGGATATATATTTAAAGAACTACTTCAGGGGTATTTTTTCTCATTTGAAACAGTTATGGTACGAAAAAGGATAATGGATGAAAATCATATCTATTTTGATCCTAAATATAATGTAAGTAGTGATGCAGAGTTTTTTATTAAGTTAGCATATTATACAAAATGTCAATATATAGATAAGCCATTAGCAAAATGGAGATATGGACATGGTAGTGAATCTGATAAACATCTTTGCTCGTTTCCTAAAGAGTATGAAATTATGTTAGAAGATTTGTCATTAAGTATTGATGGATTTAATTTCAAATATGTTAATGAAATAAACATTTTAAAAGCGAAAATAAATAATATGTATGCTTTATGTTTTTGGAGTAAAGGGGACATTCAACAAACAAGAGAATATTTACGTAAGGCATCAACAATGAATAGAAAATACTTATTGACATTTTTAATAAGTTTTTTTATTACTTATAAAACCTTTACAAAATTAAAAGAATTAATAAAAAATATATACTAGGATTTTAAATATGGAAAAAGTGAAATGTGATTTATGTGGCTGTGAAAACTTCAAGAAAACAACTACTCAAACAGATATATATCATCATGTAACAGACGATTATTTTGATGTTGTAGAATGTGAAAATTGTAAACTAATGTTTACAAATCCACGACCTTCTGAAGAGGAAATAGGTGCATATTATTCTACAAAGTATGATTTTCATGCTTCTAAATCTAAAATGAAATTATTTCTTTTAGAGTTAATTGATAAAATTGCTAACTCTTCAATAGCAAAATTATTTTCACTTGTTCCTTTTTTTAATAGAAAACTTGTAACTTACCTGAAACCAAAAGTAGATGACCCTGTAAAAAAATATTTGAAAACTGCAAATACTTTATTAGATATTGGTTGTGGTTCTGGTGTATCAGCACATTTCTGGGGTAAAAATGGTTCTTTAATGTATTATAAACAATTTGTTGATGTGTATGGTGTTGAGATTTCAGATGATGCAAGAAAAAATTTAGAAGAAGGGGGAATAAAGAGTTTTAAATCTATTGATAATGTGCCAATAGATTTGGAATTTGATATTATCAGAATGAATTGGTCCTTAGAGCATGTTCATTCTCCCCAAAAGTTTTTTCAATTTATAAAACAACATTTATCAAAAAATGGAGTTGCAATTATTATGGTACCCAATATGGATGGTTTATTATATAAAATTGCAATTGAATCAGTTGAGTTACCAATTCATTTATATCATTTTAAAAAGGCTGATATAGAAAAATATGCCGAAAAGAATGATTTGGCTATAGGTTATTTTAAAACATTTTCATATCCACAAATGTATAGGTTTTTATCTGAGCAGAATAGTAATTTAGATAATATATTTGCAGATATTAAAATTGATGAAGCATATTATTTTCAAAAAATTCTTAATAGATTTGATGCCTTAGATATTGGGAATGATATGTTAATAGAGTTACACCATAAAAAATAACATGACTCCATTTTATAATCAAAACTATCAAGAAAAAATTAATATAAAAGATATATATACTCAATCAAATATATATTTATATCCATATGCCCGTTATGCATTCTTAGAAGTTTTATTAAAGTTGGATATTAAGAGTATTTATTTACCAGCTTTTATTTGTAGAGATATGTTGGCTCCTATAAATAAATTAGGATTAAAATATTATTTTTATCATTGTGATGAAAACTTATTTCCTATCTTAGAAGATATACAATGTGATGCAATTATAATGGTTAATTATTTTGGTTTTGAAAATCAATTAGAACCTTTTTGGGAATACAAAAAGAAGTACAATTCTTTAATTATTGAAGATAATGCTCATGGATTTTTAAGTAAAGATTCTCAAGGTAATTTATTGGGTACAAGAGGAGATGTTGGACTTTTAAGTATCCGAAAAACTATGTTTTTGCCCAATGGTGGAGCTTTATTAATAAATCGAGATGATTTAAAAACAGTTAAGTTTGATAGTGCTGATATTAAACAAACTGATGAAGATGTAAGATACTATCAAAAATTAAGTCTAAAACAAAAAATTGTACACAAATATATAGGTATATTTATATTATTACTTAGAAGAGTATTACGCTATGTTAAAACTGGCTCAACAATTCCTCTTCCTGATAAAGAGAGTGAATATGAATTACCTTCGAATAGGTACCTGACACCAATTTTAAAGGATAAAAAAATTAATCTTGATATAGAACTTGAAATTAAAAGACGTCAAAAATTGTATCTACAAGTAGAACAATGGGCAAAAGAATTTAATATTGAAGCTATATTTAAATATTATAAAGAGTCGGTACCTTATGAATTTGCTTTCATTGATCATGGAAACTCTAATGATTTTGAACGATTTTTATTAAGACAAGGTTTTTTTATATTACCTTGGCCTGATTTACCAGATGATATTGTTAATAATTGTCCAGTATTTTATAAAAATATTAAGGTGGTACCGTTTTTATGGTAAATTTTACGTTAATTACAGATAAAGAAGTTTGGAATAAAGAGATTATAAAAAATATAAATTATAATCCATATCAGTTATTTGAATGGGGTGAATATAAACAAAATATGGGTTGGAAAGTAGCTTCAATCAAAGCTAACAAAGATGGTCATATTGCATATTTACAGATTACTTATAAAGTCAAATTTAATATTTTTTTAGGTTGGTGTGTAGGGAGTATTGCAGGTGATATTACTGCTTTTCAAAAAGATGAATTGATTGAATATTTACAAAAACAATTTCAAATTAAATATGTCTTTATCAAAAGTAGTTTTACAAATAAATTAGATTTTGATGAATCTATTGCTTTATATTCTTCTGGTTGGGTAAAAACTTCCAAAAAACTTACAAGTGATTATACTGTATATGTAGATTTAACTAAATCTATAGAAGAGTTACAAGAAGCTTGTTCGAATAATTTTAGAAAAAATGTTAAACGAGGTATGAGTAAAAATTTATTAGTAAAAGTACAGAGTTTAAATAAATATAATGAACAAGAAATTTTTGAGTTATTTAGTAGATTTAAAATGATTAAAGATGTGCCATTGCCTTCATTAGAAGAATTAAAATATATTAAAAAATATTTATCAAATAATATTATCATTGCAACTTCATCAATTGAGAATCAAATTGTTGGATTACGAGCATTTTTATATGCAGGAAATAAAGCATTAGATTTTTGGGCAACTACAGATTTAACTGGAAGAAAAAACTATACATCATATATGTTATTATTTGAATTATTTAAAAAAGCAAAAGAGATGAATATTCAAGAATATGATATGACAGGTATAGATCCTTTAAATAATCCAAATGTGTATAGTTTTAAAAATGGTATAAGAGCACAAAATGTTGAAAAACTAGGTGAGTGGGAATTGTCAAACTCTAAATTAATTAGTTTTTTAATTAATAAGGTATATTTATGAGTATAAAACAAATTGTCAAAAATGCAATTGGTTTTACATATTATAATTTATATAGACGATATTGCAATATTATTGGTAATAGGGTGATATTGTATCATTCAATTGGCTCAGAATTAAGTCATGATACTTATGGTATCTCTATTTCAAAAGAAAAGTTTGTAGAGCATATTCAATTTTTAAAAAATAATTATGAAATTATTCCAATTGATTTTGAGTATAAAAATAATTTAGATAGAAATACAATATCCATAACATTTGATGATGGATATAAAGATAATCTATTTGCATTAGAAGTATGTAAAAAATATGATATACCATTTACACTTTATATTACGACAGGTTTTATTGGAGAAAAAGATTATTTATCAGAAGATGATATAAAAGAATTTTCTAAATATGATAAATGCATTCTTGGTACTCATAGTGTTAAACATCCTCATTTAGAAACATTGAGTTATGATGAACAATATTATGAACTAAGTCAAAGTAAATTAACATTAGAAAAGATAATTGGTCAAGAAATTGTTCATATGAGTTATCCTCATGGAAGTTATAATACTGATACATTAAAAATAGCTAATGATTTAGGGTATAAAATTATTACATCAAGTAATATTGGAGTAAATACAAATGTAAATTTAGATTTACAAACAATTAAACGAATAGAAATTATAGCAACTGATACTATAGAAAATTTACAATATAAAATTAGCGGATTTTATGACTATTTATCATTAAAAAATAAAAACTTGGAATTAAAATAAATGTTAGTTTCTGTAGTTTTACCTGTTTATAACAATAGTAGTATTATGAATGAATTATTTGAAAAGATTAAAAATTTAAATAATTTTTATGAAGTAATTATCATAGATGATTGCAGTACAGATAATACATATGAAACTCTTTGTATGTTTAAAGAGAAAGAAAGCTTAGATAATGTCGTATTATTCAAAAATGAGAGCAATAAAGGACCTTCTTATAGCAGAAACATTGGTTTAGAAAAATCAACAGGTGATTACATAGCTTTTTTAGATTCGGATGATGATTGGCATCCACAAAAAATAGAGATTCAAATTGCAATGATGCAAAAAACACGAAGTAAAATTTGTGGAACAGTACATAAGAATATTACACAAACAGAATTAGATAATAATAAACAAATTCAATACTCAATGCAAGATATTCCGTATACGATTATATCTTGGCCAAAAATTCTTTTTAAAACTCCTTTTGCTACGCCAAGTGTAGTAATAGATAAATGTTTGAAACATTATAGATTTGATGAAACAATGAAGTATGCTGAAGATTATAACTTATGGAAAAAAATTACTTATAAAAACCATGCAATTAAAATTTTATTACCATTAACATATACTTTTAAACATGATTATCTTTCTCAAAATAGTTGTTTAAGTGGAAATTTACAAATGATGCAACAAGGTGTTAATAAAAGCTTTATTTCAATTTTAAAGTATGATGAAATATCATTGTTCTATAAACCAATAATTTTACTTGCATTAGTTTTTTCACAAATTAAATATATAATTAGATTAGTCAAATATAAATTATTTCTTTTATCTAAAAAACGGGGTGATTAAATATGAAAAAACTTTGTCTCGTAGCTACCGCAGGAAATGGTGTAAATGTATTTATGTTAAAACATATTCAGTATTTAAGAAAATACTATGATGTGACACTTATTATTGGAGATGATGCTGAAATTAAAACTGATTGTAAAATAATTAGAATAAAAATAGAACGACAAATAAATCTTATAAAAGATATAAAATCATTGTTTCAATTATATGGTATTTTAAAAAAAGAGAAGTATGATTTAGTCTTATCTTTGATGCCAAAATCAGGATTACTTTCAATGTTATCATCATGTATTTTAGGAGTACCTACAAGAATTCATTTTTTTACAGGGCAAGTGTGGGCAACTAAAAAAGGTTTATTTAAAAAATTATTAAAAATTATGGATAAAATAATTGTACTATGTAGTACTTCTGTACTTATAGATAGTAAATCACAAAAACAATTCTTAATTGATGAAGGTGTTTTAAAATCTAATGATGGTTATGTTTTAAAAAATGGATCAATTTCTGGTGTTGATATTGAAAAATTCAAAGTAAATAATATCTTAAAAGAAGAGTTGAGAAAAAAATATAATATTCAAGAAAATGAAATTGTTTTTATGTTTCTTGGAAGAATCAATAAGGATAAGGGTATTTTAGATTTAAATGAGGTGTTTTTACAATTATTTAAAAAATATCATCATATAAAGCTGGTTTTAATTGGACCACTTGAAGATGATACTTTAAAAAATAAAATGAATGAGTTGTTAAATCATCCAAAGGTAATTGCTGAATTAACTTTTATTAATAATCCAGAAGAAGTATTGAATATGACAGATGTATTGGTTTTACCTAGCTATAGAGAAGGATTTGGTACTATAGTTATAGAGGCGGCTTCGATGGAAATACCAACGATTGGTTCTAATATATATGGTTTAAGTGATGCAATTGTAAATAATGAAACTGGTATACTTCATCAAGTAAAAAATATAGAAGATATGGTAGATAAATATAGCAATATAATCGAGAATAATTTGTTAATTAAACAGATGGGATATAATGGAAAAAAAATGGTATTAGAGAGTTTTATAGATAATGATTTATCTAAGGCTTTAGTTGAGTTTATTTATGAAAAGAATTCTGTTAATTAATAGAAAGTAAGATAATGATTTATGTACTTTTATTAATAACTTCATTTATATTAACATATTTTATAAAAAACTATGCTATTAAAAAATCACTTGTAGCAACGGTGAATGAACGAAGTTCTCATACAGTTCCAACCCCACATGGTGGTGGAATAGCTATAGCTATTACTTGGTTTATAGGACTTCTATACCTACATTTTACTATGCAGATTGATTCGACATTATTTTATGCACTTATGATGGGGATAATTATAAGTATAATAAGTTTTTTGGATGATATATATGAATTAAGTGCAAAACTCAGACTTATTGTACAGTCAGCGATAGCGATGTTAGGATTATATGTTTTAGGTGGACTAAATCTACTTAGTTTTGGTTTTTTTGATATTTCAAATGTATTTATAACAAATATTTTTGCTTTTTTTATGATAGTTTGGTATATAAATCTTACAAATTTTATTGATGGAATCAATGGTTATGTAGGGAGTGAATTTGTATTTTTAAGTTTAATTGGATTATTGCTTTTTGGTGATTTACATTTTGCTGTATTAGCTTCATCTGTGTTAGGTTTTTTGTATTGGAACTGGAATAGGGCAAAAATATTTATGGGGGACGTAGGTAGTACATTATTAGGCTATACTATTGCTATATTTACAATATATTATGCTAATCTACAAGCTTCAAATTTTTGGGTATGGATCGTTCTTTTTAGCGTATTTTGGTTTGATGCTACTTTAACATTGGTAAGAAGAAAGCTTAATGGAGAAAAACTTTCTCAAGCACACAAAAAGCATGCATATCAAAGACTTACGCAAGCTGGGTGGAGTCATTATAAAGTTACAAATAATTTGATTATTGTGAATATAGTTTTATTTACATTGATTTATTATGTCAGTAACATTTTTCTAGTTTTTCTCATCACTATTGTGTTATTATACTCTATTGTAAAATTTATAGATAAGAAGAAAGAATTTAAATGATTTTAGATAAACGAATATTGAATTTTTTGGTGATAATTGCATTTACTTTTATTACTTTTGGATGGACTTTTTTTATATTTCATACGGCATTTAATATACAATTGGTATTAAGTGTTATAGTTTTGCGTATGATTGCTTCTTTTTTAATTTTTAAGGATTATTCTCTTTCTTGGAGTAAAGCTACGCAAAAAACATTTTTGCTAAAAAGTTTTGTATATATTATTCCTTTTTTATTATATGCACCTTATTATCATGGGGAAGTACGATTTGCATTTTTAGCTAGTGAGCTTTTTTTATATATTTTTGTAATAAATTTTACTATGTATGTTTATTATTATATTATCAACAGAAGTCGCGTTGAAAAAACAAAGAATGTTGTTGTTTACGGAGCTGGAAAAGCTGGTATGAAACTTGAACAAGAGTTTAGAAATACAGAGTATAAAGTAAAGTATTTTAGTGATGATGATACGATTATTCAAGGTAGAAGTATAGATGGTATTCGTATTCTTTCTCCAATGCAGTTAAAACAAAAACTCGATAAACAAAAATATGATTTATTGGTTATAGCAATGCCTAGTGCATCTACATCTCAAATTAAAGATGCATATGATAATTTACATGAATTTTTTAAAGAGGTACAAATTTTACCTGCTTTATCAGAAATTTTAAGAGATAAAGATTTTACAGTACAATTAAAAGATATCTCTGTTGAAGATTTATTGGCAAGACATCCTAAAGATTTAGATAAAACAGCAATTAAAAGTTTTATAGCAAATAAAACGGTACTTATCACAGGTGCAGGTGGAAGTATTGGAAGTCAGATAGCTAGAGAGTGTGTCAATTTTGGAGCTAAACAATTGATTTTACTTGATCATAGTGAATTTAATTTGTATAGTATATCTCAAGAATTAGAAAAATATAATCCAATTATGGTGATGCAATCCGTATCTAATAAAGAACTATTGGAAAAAACATTCGAAAAATACTCTCCAAATATAGTAATACATGCAGCAGCATATAAACATGTTCCTTTAGTGGAAGATAATATCACTGAAGCAATTGTAAATAATATTATTGGAACAAAAAATACAATTGACTGTGCAATTAAGTTTAAAGTAGAGAAGTTTTTATTAATCTCTACAGACAAGGCAGTTCGTCCTACAAATGTTATGGGAACAACAAAACGTATTTGTGAATTGTATTTGCAAAATGTAGATGCAAAAGAAACACAAATGGTAGCTGTAAGATTTGGAAATGTTCTTGGAAGTAGCGGAAGTGTGATACCAAAGTTTAAATCACAAATTGAATCAGGTGGACCAATAACTGTAACACATAAAGATATTACAAGATATTTTATGTTGATTCCTGAAGCATGTGAGTTAGTGTTACAAGCTGCATCTTTAGGAGAAAAAGGTGAAATTTTTATACTTGATATGGGTGAGCCAATTAAAATAGCAGATTTGGCCCAAAAGATGATAGAATTAAGTGGTAGAGATAATATAACTATAGAATATACAGGATTAAGACCTGGTGAAAAGCTTTATGAAGAGCTACTTATAAATGATAGTGATGCAAAAACACAGTATGAATCTATTACTGTTGCTGGACGTTCAAGTTATGATATAGAAAAATTAAATAATGATATTGAAGAACTTATCAATACACAAGATAAATTAGGTAAATTAAAAGAAATTGTTCCAGAGTTTAGTCATCAGTTAAATTAAAAAGGTACAACGGTAAGCTGAGTTTTGTTGTAAGCAATAATTTATCTAGTTGATTTTTTACAAAACCAATCGTGCGAAGAGCCAAAAATGTGAAGCTTATACCATCTCTTCTTGCTGCAGGTTGGGTTTACATAGCTGTCTAAATTACTTAAGACACTGGTGAGCTCTTACCTCACCGTTTCACCTTTTCCTATATAAATATAGGTAGTTTACTTTCTGTTGCACTATCCCTTAGGTTTCCCTAGCCATTTGTTAAATGGAACCATACTTCACGGCAGCTCAGACTTTCCTCTTACATTATCTGCAAGCTATTGCTTATTGTACCTTGAAAAGTATTATATCAAAAACAGCTTATTTTCTAATAATATCATACTCTTTTGGGATTTGAAATGCGAAGATTTTATCTGGAATTATTTGATTTTGCAAAACATGAGAAAAAGTGATAAATATATCATTGTCTATAATATCTTTATAGCTTATTTGTTGTAGTTTATTATCTATGATAGTTAGATTGTATTGAATATTATTAAAAGTAGCAAGATACTGAGAAGATGAAATTTTTGTTGCATTATTCAAAAGTTCCAAAATATTAAATTCTTTATCCAGTTTTGAGATAATTACTTGTTCTAATTCTGGTTCAACAATAGTTACTTGGTCACTTGTGATATAAACAAATTTTTCTGTTGGTTCATTATATTGCCATAAAATTTTTAGAGGTTTTTTAATATATATTTTTCCTGTATATATGATCTCTTTATTAGAACTATTGATGATAGATTGTTTAAAAGATGCTTCAAAACTGTTAATATCTTTTAAGTTATTAGCGTATGATGTTACAATGAAGCAGAGTACGATGATTAAGAATTTCATTCTTATTATATTCCTTTATTTTTGTACCATTCTACATTATATTTGCTTAGATTTTAAATGATTATTATCAATTTCTTCAGATGGAAACTATAAAGTTCTCATATGATACAATAATAATATTATTATATATTTTTTTACAAAAAAAGTATAATTCAAAGGATAATAGATTTGAAATACAGTATGGGCAAAATAATGTATAGGGCACCATTTTTGGTACTTTTGTTTGGTATTATTATGAGTATATATATTGGTTACCATAGTTTTAAAATAAATGAAGAAAAAGAAAAGTTACGATTTGAATTTATTGCTGGAGATATCATTTATCATATAAAAAATAGGATGGATACTTATCGAGAAGTTTTATATGGAGGTCGAGCTTTATTTAAAGTATCTGATGGTGATGTTAGTCGAAAAAAATGGAAAAATTTTATTGATGAACTTCAAATAAAGAAGTATTACCCAGGAATTCAGGGTGTTGGATACAGTGTAGTTTTACAAGAAAGTGAGATTGAAGAACATACTAAAAATATTCAATCAGAAGGATTTGATACATATAAACTATACCCAATGGGAAAAAGAGAATTTTATACTTCAATAATTTATCTTGAACCTTTTGACTGGAGAAATCAAAGAGCCTTTGGTTATGACATGTATTCAGAATCAGTCCGAAGAAAAGCTATGGACAATGCTATAGAAACAGGTTTGTTATCTCTTAGTGGAAAAGTCAGACTCGTACAAGAAAATGGAGAAGATGAACAGTCTGGCTTTTTACTGTATTTACCATTATATAAGCAAAATATGCCATTATATACATCAAAACAACGTTTTAATGCAATACAAGGTTTTGTATACGCACCTTTTCGTACAAAAGATTTTATGATAGGTGTAGTGGAAGAATCTTTAAAATTAGTACAATTAAAAGTATATGATGGTCATAAAATAGATGAAAAAAATTTATTATTTAATTCAAATAAAGGTGAACAGTTATTTGATTCTATGAAAATGGTAAAGAGATTAGATTTAGATGGGCACCAATGGACTTTTGAAATTGTAGCATTAGAATCTTTTTCGGATATAAATGCAATAGGTCGAACTATTGCATTGGTTGTTATTTTAGGTTTTCTAAGTAGTATTTTAATTGCATTGCTTATTAAAAGAAGAAATGAAATTTTGTTACTTCAAGATAAATTATTAGAAAAAGTTACTCAAGGTATATTAATTACTGACACTAATATAAATGTAATCTACGCTAACAAAGCATTTGAAAACTTTACAGGCTATACACAAAAGTATATTTATGGTCAAAATCCAAAACTTCTACAGGGAGAAGGTACAGATAAAGAAACTATTGAATTTATTAAAAAGAATATAGTCGATCAGGTGCCATTTGAGTGTGAAATTTTAAATTATAAAAAGGATGGAACTTCTTTTTGGAATCGTCTATCTGTGACGCCTGTATTTGATGAAAATCATAAGTTACAAAGATTTATTGGAATTCAAAGTGATATTACAGAGAAAAAAAGATTAGATGAAGAACTTCTTTTTGAGAAAAACTTTTTAGAAAACATTCTTGATAGGACAAATGCTATTATTGCACTCATAGATCATAATGGTGTAATGATACGTATAAATAAGTATGGGACTGATTTTGTTGGATATACTCAAGAAGAGATTTCAAAAAAACCATTTTTTTGGGCAAGATTTCTCCCAGGTGCAGTACAAGATAAGGTTATGGATATTATTGAAAATGCTAAAAAAGGAAATATTATTCAAAGTTTTCAAAATGCTTGGGTGTCTCGATTTCATCAAGAAAGAATGTTTGAGTGGTCAAATGCTCTTGTAAAAGATGATAATGGTAAAATGAAGTATATTATTACCGTTGGAATTGATATTACAAAACAAAGAATTATTGAGGAACAACTAGTTAAAAGAAGTCACCAGATTGAGTCATCTGCTGATTTATCAGGAATGTCATTTTGGGAAATAGATTTAAACTCTATGATGCTGCATTTAGATGAATTATCATTTAAAATATTAGGTACAAAAAGTGAAGATGAAGGTGGTGACACTATTCATCTTGATGAGTATTTAAAAAGATTTGTACCTAATAAAGAGTCTTATAACATTATTCAAGAAGAGTTATCTTTATTAGAAAAACATAGTAGTTCTTTCAGTGGTCGTTTTGAGTATGAAGTAATGAGAAAAGATGGTAAGGTTGTTTATCTTATTGTAGATTATTTTGTGGAATATGACGAAAATGGTAGGGCCTTGAAGGCTTATGGAACAAATTACAATAGTACTTTTATTAAAGAAAAAGAAAAAGAATTGATTGTAGCAAAAGAGATTGCAGAAAAAGCATTGAGCACAAAATCTGCATTTTTGGCAAATATGAGTCACGAAATAAGAACACCATTAAATGGTATTATTGGATTGACAAATTTAGTTTTAGAAACAAAACTAGATGATATGCAAAGAGATTATTTAAAAAAATCAATAATATCTTCAAAGACATTGTTAGGAATAATAAATGATATCTTAGATTATTCTAAAATAGAAGCAAACAAGCTAGATTTAGAGGAGTTGCCATTTTATATTCATTCAATTGCAGAATACATAAATGACTTATTTGGATACAATGCAAAAGAGAAAAATATTGTACTTGAATATGATATAGATGATTTCCCATATGCACTTATTGGAGATGAATTTAGAATTAAACAAGTGTTAACCAATCTAGTGGGTAATGCAATTAAGTTTACTCCAAAAGGGTATGTTTATCTAGATATAAAAGTACTGGCAAAAAATTCAGAGTATGTAGATGTGTATTTTTCTATTCATGATACTGGAATTGGTATTTCAAGTGAGAAACAAAAAGGTTTATTTCAATCATTTTCGCAAGCAGATGCTTCAAATACAAGAGAATATGGGGGAACAGGCTTAGGGCTCGTGATTTCCAAACAACTTGTTGAACTTATGGGTGGAGATATTACACTTAAAAGTGAAGAAGGGAAAGGGAGTGAATTTAGTTTTACACTTTCATTTAAATATTCTCAAAATGTAGAATTAATGGAAGAGAACAAAAGTATAGATATAGGAAATCTTATGATTTCAAAAAAAGTTCTTCTTGTAGAAGATAACGAGATAAATCAATTAGTAGCAAAAAAGAACTTAGAGAGTTTTGGATTGGAAGTAACTTGTGCAATCAATGGTAAAATCGCTGTTGAAAAGGCAAAAGAGAATAATTATGATATTATTTTTATGGATTTACAAATGCCAGTTATGGATGGATATGAAGCAAGTTCAAGAATAAGAGAGTTTAATGAAGATGTTCCTATTATAGCATTAAGTGCTGCTGTAATGAAAGAAGAACTTCAATTAACGCGGAATAAAGGTATGAATCAACATCTTGCAAAACCTATTAATTTAGAAGAATTAAAAAGTATTTTAATAGAGTATTTGAATATTGATTTAACTATTATTGAAACAGAAAAAACTAAAAATATTGAAGAAAATATTACCAGTATAGATTTAAAAGAACTCTTTGATAGGCTTGATAATGATGAAGAATTAGCTTATGAAGTGTTGGTAGATTTTTTAAAAAATAATAGTGATATAATAGAAAAAATAGAAGCATTAGATATTCATTCCAATGAATTTGATTCCTTAATGCATAATTTAAAAGGGGTTAGTGGAAATTTATCTTTACAGGATGTTTTTAAATATAGTTCAGAGATTTATACAAGTAAAAAAATAAGTGATAAAGAAAAATTAGTACCATTACTGAAAAAAAGTTTGCAATCAGCACTTGACACCATAAAGAGAAATATTGTTCCAAAGTTGAAAAATAGTTCAGCAATGTATACTTATACAAAACAGGAATTATTAAATATTATTGATAATTTAGGAAAAGATATAGAGATAGGAAATTTCATATCTCAAGAGAAAGTACACAATATAGTAGATCAAGTTAAAATGTTTATTAATGAAGAAACAGCACAGGAATTGGAAAATTATTTATTACATTTCGACTATAAAAATGCAATAATAATATTAAAAAGAATAGAAAAAGATTTAAAATGAATAAAAAAAGTATCTTAATTGTAGATGATGAACCAATAAATATAAATATTGCGGCTGGTATATTAGGAGAACTCTATCAAATTAGAATTGCAACAAGTGGAAAAATTGCTTTAGAAATGATTGCTAAAGAAAAGCCAAATTTAATTTTATTAGATGTTATGATGCCAGAAATGAATGGATATGAAGTAGCAAAATATTTAACTCATACTAAAAATACAGCAGATATTTCATTTATTTTTTTAACTTCAAAAAATGATCCTCAAAGTATAGCGACAGGTTTTAATTGTGGTGCAGTAGATTATATTTCTAAACCTTTTTCTAAAGAAGAATTACTAGGAAGAGTGTATACACATTTAAAAATTGATGAACTACAAAAATCATTGGCAGACAATGTTGAAATTTTACATTCAAAAATGACGGAACTAGAAAAAAGTAAAAAAGAGTTTGAAACAATTTTTCAATATTCCAAAGATGGTATTGCTATTTTAGATTTAGAATCAAATTTTTTAAAATTTAATGATGCATATTTAGAAATGACAGGTTTTACAAAAGAAGAATTATTGGGAAAATCTTGTTTAGAACTTACAGCACCTGAGGATAGGCAAAAAAGTTTAGCAGCATTAAAATCTGTTAGGGAGGGAATTCCTTTAGAGAATTTTGAAAAAACATGTGTAGTTAAAAACCAACAGAGAATAAAAACAAATATGAGTGTTTCTTTATTACCAGATGAAAAAAGGTTTTTAGTTGTAACAAAAGATGTAACTTCTTTAAAGTTAAGGGAAGAAGAGTTAAGGTTAGTTTCTATGGGACAAATGATAGGAAATATTGCACACCAATGGAGGCAACCTCTTTCTATTATATCCACAGCGGCAAGTGGAGCAAAGTTAGAACATGAATTTGGCATATTAGATGAAGAAAAATTTAAAACAGAGATGGATCTTATTGTTCAACAAACTACCTACCTTTCAAAAACAATAGATGATTTTAGAAATTTTATCAAAGGTGATACAGAGTGTACAAATATTAGTATGAAAGAAGTTATCAATGAGACAATAAACTTAATTGATGCTTCTTTAAAAAGTAGTTTTATTACATTGATAAGTGATGTGCAAGATGATATTGTAATTTATGGAAATAAAAATGAACTCATTCAAGCTTTAATTAATATTTTAAATAACGCGAAAGATTCTCTAAAAGAAAATATAGAACAACATTCAACTAGATTTATTGTAATATCGACTCAAAAACACAATGATGAATTTTTAGAACTTAAAATATTAGATAGTGGTGGAGGTATTAATTCTGATGCAATAGAAAGAATATTTGAACCATATTTTACGACAAAACATCAATTAATTGGTACAGGAATAGGTCTTACTATGGCTTATAAGATATTACATGACCGTCATAAATTTAATATAAAAGTTTACAATGAAGAATTTGAATTAAATGAACAAAAATATAAAGGAGCTTGTTTTTTAATTGAAATTAAGACTAACAAATCAACTCTAAATAGATAATATCATCAAAATATGGAACAATTTTACTATTGTAGATAGTTTAATTAAAAAAATCTAGTTGCGTATCTGTAAAAAACTTCCAATTTATTGGCAATACTTTTACTGTACTTTCTTTTTGAATATATTCATTGTTTTTACCTAAAACAATCATACTGTTACAATTGTGTAAAACACCAACCATTCCAGGGAGTCTTTTTTGAGCAGGGGTAAAATATCTTCCATTAAAAAAACCTGGAATTATGGTTGTTCTCCCTTTTTTATTTTTTAAATCTTCTGATATTTTTGTCTCAATATAGTTATGATATATATTTTTATTTCCACTAAGTTTTTGTAAAATAATTTTTCCAAAAGCTTCAAAGATTAAAGCAGCTGCTAATGGATTTCCTGGAAGATTTAATATATAAGTTTTACCAATTTTGCCAAAAAGAGTAGGTTTACCCGGTTTTATAGTTATACCATCAAAAAGTATCTCCATATTAAAATGTTCAAAAGCTTCTTGTGTAAAATCAGCTTCACCTACGCTAATACCTCCACTTGTGATAATAAAATCTGCATACAAAGAGTTTTCTATCATCTCTTTAAGTGACTCAATTGTATCTTGTGCCATACCTACAAATGTTACATCTGCACCTAGTTCTTTTGCACGGGCAAGTAGTGTTGGAGTATTGGAGTTATATATCTGATAATCTTCTATTTTCTCATAGTGTAGTTTTAACTCTTCTCCACTGGTAAAAACAGATATTTTTGGTTGTCTATATACTTTGATATGTGTAACACCTTGCGATGCCAATATGGTAACTGTAGCATAATTAATCTCATCTCCATCACTTAATAACAGTTCCCCTTTATTAATATCTTCACCTATAAATCTTAAATGTTGATTCTTTTTTATATCTGGTGGTAAAACAATATAATTTTCATCTACGATTTCTACACATTCTTGAGGGACAACCGCTTCTATGCTTGAAGGTACTCTTGCTCCTGTCATAATTTTAATAACTTCACCATCATTGATATTGGTTTGTTTATCATTTCCTGCTAGGATAGTGTCTATTACTTTTACTTTTTGACTAGTATTTTTGAGCTTTACCCCATATCCATCCATTGCGGAGTTATTGAAAGTTGGTAAACTATGTGTAGCATAGATAGTATCTGCACTAATTCTATCTTTTGCATCTTCTATAGGTAATATCTCATAAGATACCTTTTTTACATTTGCTAAGATAATATCCAAAGCTTTTTTTATACAAATTCCCATTTTAATCTCCGTAAAATATAAGATAAGTGTATCTTAATTGAGATTAATTACCTTGACCTAAATCAAAGTTTCTATATTCTATCTTAAAGTTGTACAGTGAACCATCTATAATTTTGGAAAGATTTATACGATTTTTATTTGTTATATTACCTATTGTTTGAGTACTATTCATAAAGTTTTGGATGTAGTAGGTTTTATAGTAATTGTATTTTTCTAATATATTTAAAATCTCATAGATATCATTTGTAGTTAAAAGAGTATCATGAAAAGTTGTTCGCACCTCAAAATCTTGATTACTTCTAATAAGTAGTACTAAAGTATCTAGAAAGTTTTGAAAAAGACTTTCTGTAGTTTTCGTGATTTGAGCAAATTTTGATTTTGGTGCTTTAAAGTCAAGTGCTATAAAATCAACAAGATTATCTTCTATTAGTTTTTTGATTACAGTTGGATTAAGTCCATTTGTATCGAGTTTGATTTTATAGTTTAGCTGTTTTAATGCTTTTGCAATCTCTATAATTTCTGGATGAATTGTAGGCTCTCCACCACATAAAACAATCCCTTGAAGAAGAGATTGTCGTATGTTTAAAAATGTTCTGAAGTCTTTAAAAGAGTATTCTCCTCTATTTTCTACAATATCTTTATTGTAACAAAATGGACATCTCATATTACAACCACTAAACCAAAGTATAGCAGATGGATATGAGTTAAAGTCTAAAAGTGTAAAAGGTGTAAGAGAGTTAAATATTTTCTTTGTTTTCCACAAAATATTTTCTTTCTCTATGCTCTGCATATTTTCCTACATTAAAACTTTCAACTGGTCTATGATAGCCCATAACTCTTGTATAAACAGTACATTTTGTTCTTTTTTCTTTGTTTTGTTCTAAAATTTTTTTATCATTCATGAAGCTTCCTTTGTGTGGTTTTGTAATATCTCATCGTCACATTTTGGACAATATTCATGCTCTCCATTGATATATCCATGTTTTTGACATACTGAAAATATTGGTGTTAATGTGATATAAGGTAATCTAAAATTCTCCATTACAGTTTTTAAAAACTCTCGTGTAGAATCAACGCTATGTAATCTTTCATTCATATATAGATGCAATACTGTACCTCCTGTATATTTGGTTTGAAATTTATCTTGTTTTAAAAGTGCCTCAAATGGATCTTGTGTAAAATCAACTGGGAGTTGTGAAGAGTTTGTATAATATATTTTATCTTCAAATCCTGCTTGTAAAATATCTGGATATCTTTTTTTATCCTCTTTTGCAAATCTATAAGTTGTCCCTTCCGCTGGAGTTGCTTCAAGATTATAGAGGTTGCCACTTTTTTCTTGAAATGATTTGATTTTTCCCCGTATAAAATCTAAAATTTCTAAAGAGAATTCTTCTCCAAAATCTGTAGTTATATCATCTGTATCATCACTATAGTTTCGTATCATTTCATTAAGACCATTAATTCCTATAGTTGAAAAATGATTGTTAAATCCTTTTAAATATCGTTTTGAATAAGGATATAAGCCATCTAAAAAGAGTTTATTTATCACAACTCTTTTTTTCTCTAAAGTTTCATAGGCTATATTTAAAAGTCTTTCAAGTTGTTGGAAAAACTCTATTCTATTATTTTTATAGAGATACCCAACTCTTGCCATATTAAGAGTAACAACTCCAATACTTCCTGTCATTTCAGCTGAGCCAAACAGACCATTTCCTCTTTTTAGAAGTTCTCTTAAATCTAGTTGCAATCTACAACACATACTTCGTACAGCATTCGGTTTATATGCTTCCAGGTTCTCTATTTTAACTCCATTTTCATCTACAATATATTGACTTCCTATAAAGTTTTGAAAATAACTTGAGCCAATTTTTGCACTATTTTCTAGGAGTATGTCGACGTTTTCCCCATACCAGTCAAAATCTTCAGTGATATTTACTGTTGGAATCGGAAAAGTAAATGGTTGTCCTGTTTTGTCACCTTCTGTCATAATCTCATAGTATGCTTTATTGATTAGATTCATTTCTGGTTTAAAATCTTTATAGGTTAAATCTTCAAGATTTTTTATTCCTCTTTGATGTGCTTTTTCTATTAAAGAAAGAGAATTGATATTTTTAAAAAGATGGAAATCATATCGTGTAGGTATTTGATCTTTTAAATCATCTGGTACAGTCCAGTCTATTGTGATATTTGTAAAAGGAGATTGTCCCCAACGTGAGGGAACATTGAGGTTGTAAACAAAACTTCTTACAGCTTTTTTTATCTCTGTATAACTTAAATCATCCATAAAAATATAAGGAGCAAGATAGGTATCAAAAGAACTAAAAGCTTGAGCACCTGCCCACTCACTTTGAAGTATTCCCAAAAAGTTTGCCATCTGTCCCAAAGCTTCACGAAAATGTTTTGGCGCATCACTTTCAACTCTTCCACGAACTCCATTAAACCCTTCATTTAAAAGTTGTCTTAAACTCCAACCAGCACAATATCCAGTTAAACAATCTAAATCATGGATATGAATATCACCATTTCTATGAGCATAACCTTCCTCTTTTGTATAAACTTTGTCTAGCCAATAGTTTGCTATCACTTTTCCTGCAAGATTATTTACTAGTCCTGAGTTTGAGTAGCCAGTATTTGCATTTGCTTTTATTCTCCAGTCATTTTTATGTATATATTCCTCTACACTTGCACTTGAGTTGACAAAAGTTGTATCTTTATCAAGGCCTAAGATATGTTCACGTTGCATTTTATGTAAAAACCTATAAGTAATAAATGATTTCATTACATCAAAATATTGATACTGAAAAAGTGTTTTTTCTATTAAGTCTTGAATCTCTTCAACTGTTTTAATGTTTTTTTCCACAGTAGTATCTATAACTTTAGTGAAGATAGTTCTGTTATAAGATATATTGACACTTTTAAAAGCTTTTTTAATAGCATCTTCTATTTTATAGTCTTGAAATATCTCTTTTGAACCGTCTCTTTTAATGATGTATTTCATATTATCCCTTTATGGTAATTTGTAAAATTGTACATCGAAATAGAGATTAAACATATGACTTACATCAAATAGTTATACAAATTGTGAAACTAATAATTTTTGACCTAAGTCAATGTAATACAGAGTTAAATATCATAGAATACTCAGATAAGGAATTAAAAATGTTAGTTGATAATTATGATAGAAAAGTTGATTACTTAAGAGTTTCTGTTACACAAAGATGTAATTTTCGATGTCAGTATTGTATGCCTGAAAAACCTTTTGAATGGACACCAAGGGAACAGTTGCTTTCATATGAAGAGATGTTTAAGTTTATAAAAATATCTATTGATAATGGAATAAAAAAAATACGAATTACAGGTGGAGAACCACTAGTAAGGGATGATTTAGACAAGTTCATTAAGATGATTTATAATTATAAAAATGATATTGATTTAGCATTGACTACAAATGGTTTTTTACTCAAATCACAGGCAAAAAAGCTAAAAGATGCAGGGTTAAAAAGAGTGAATATATCATTAGATTCACTGGAGAAAGAAACTTTTTGGTATCTTACAAAAAAAGATGCACTACAAAATGTACAAGAGGGAATAGAAACAGCACTGGATGAGGGGATGATTGTAAAACTTAATACGGTTATGATGAAAGATATCAATGATCACGAGATAGTGTCACTGTACGAATATGCAAAACAAAAAGGTGTTCAGATACGATTTATAGAATATATGGAAAATGAAAATGCAAATGGTGTTTTAAAAACTCTACCAAGCAGAGATATTTTGGCACAAATAGCAAAAAAACACTCTATAAGTGAAGTTCAAACAAAAGAAAACTCAGCAGCAAAACTTTATAAAGATGAGAGTGGTTTTGTTTTTGGTATTATAGAACCTTATGATGATAGTTTTTGCAAAACTTGTAATCGTATACGACTAAGTGCAGAGGGAGATTTAATACCGTGCTTGTACTATGAAGATTCACTCAATATCAAAAGTGCTATAAAATCAGATAAAAAACTAGAAGAGGTTTTAAAAACAGTAGTAAAAAACAAACCAGAAAAAAACAAATGGTCACATAATACAAATAATAATGTGGATACAACTTCTGAAGTTTCAAGTAGAGCTTTTTATTTTACAGGTGGATGATTTTATATTTTATTCAATGTGCTTTATTGCTTAAAACGTATAAACAGGAGTGAAAATGAATCTAAATCAACTTTTTATCATAGCTGTTGATGATGAAGAAGCTATAACTTATAATCTCAAACGCAATCTTCAAAGGCATTGTAAAGAGTTTATTACATTCAATGATTCACAAGAGGCTTTTGAATATATCAATAATAATTATGAAAAAATAGATATTATCATTAGTGATATTCGAATGCCACATCTTAACGGGATTGAGCTTTGTAAAAGTGCAAAACTTTTAAAAAAAGATATAGTTACCATTTTACTTTCTGCTTCTAATGATATTAATTACCTTATGGAAGCTATCAATGAAAATATTGATAAATTTATCCCAAAACCTTATCGAATAGATATGCTTTTAGAAACTTTAGAGCATTATTCAAACAATATTACTAACGCTAGAGATGCTAAAAAACTCAAACAAAATGAAGAGATAAGACAAATGCAAGAGAGTATAATATGTATGCTTGGAAATGTAGTGGAAAATCGTTCTAAAGAGACAAGTTTGCATGTAAAAAGAGTAGCCCTTTACAGTGAAGTGTTAGCAAAAAAGCTATCATTTAATTCACATAAACTCTCTATGCTTAAAACCTCCTCTGTACTTCATGATCTAGGGAAAATAGCTATTGATGACAATATTCTTAATAAACCTGAAAAACTCAGCGATGAAGAGTTTGAACATATCAAAACCCATACAACCAAAGGATATGAGATACTCAAAAATTCACAAACAGAACTTTTACAAATGGCAGCAAATATCGCTTATACCCATCATGAAAATTGGGATGGAAGTGGCTATCCTTGCGGATTACGAGGAAAAGAAATTCCATTAGAGGGGCGAATTGTATCTTTGTGTGATGTATTTGATGCTCTAACTTATAATAGATGTTATAAAAAAGCTTGGAGTATAGAAAAAACGGTTAGTTTTATACAAGAACAAAAAGGGATGAAATTTGACCCAAATTTAGTAGAAATTTTTACAGAATCATTTGATGAAATTTTAGAAATTTTTAGGAAATATCATGAAAACTAACTTTTTAATTTATAAAATATTTTCAAGAGGTGACACTTTAGAAAAAAATCTTTTAAGAAATCATTTTTTAGCAATAGTCATACTCATGGCAATGGTTATAAGTGCCTATGTTGTGATTACTGATATTATCTCTACTCAAAAAGATGGAGCAGAGCTTATCAATAAATCTGGAAAACAAAGGATGCTTACTCAACGAGTTCTTACCTATTACTATCAAAATAGTATAGATTTAGATAGTAAGGTTCAAATAACTTTTGAAGCTTTAGAAAAAAACAATCAATATCTTTTGGAAAAATTACAAGATAAAACTTCTATAAGCTATCAAGATACTTTTTTAAAAAATATTTTTTTGAAAAAAGATGGTATTGTAGAGTCATTACGCCTTTATAAAGATAAGTTTCAACAAAAAGAAGATATACAAACCATCTGCCAACATTTGTTTTCTTTGTATGAGCAGAGCACTTATTATTATGAAAATATGGTAAACAAAAGGATGAATTCTCTTTTACTTTATGAAACAATTATATTGCTTATCTCTATTTCAACTATAATCCTTGAAGGTTTTTTTATTTTTCGTCCTGCGTTAATTGAGGTATATAAAAAACACAATGAACTCAAACTTCTTAATAAAAGCTTAGATAAAAAAGTAAAAAAACAGATAGATACAATAAGAGAACAAGAACAGACACTTATCCAGCAATCAAAAATGGCTGAGATGGGTGAGATGCTAAGTGATATCTCTCATCAATGGAAACAACCTCTTACGATTCTCTCCCTTCAACTTGATACTATACAAACAGATGTTAGCGAAGATAGAATATCAAAAGAGCAAATAACTGATGACCTTAGTGAATGTTTTAAGCTTATCAAACATATGCACCAAACCATTGAAGATTTTAAAAATTTCTACAAACTTGATACAGATAAAAAAATTTTTGATGTAACTCAAGCAATCCAAGAGGTGATAAAAATAGAAAAAACCTCTTTATATCGACATACTATAAATATTCGTTTTGACAATCAAAAAGAGAAAATCACTCTTTTAGGGTTTGAAGGGCAGTTTAAACAAGTAATTTTAACACTTGTAAACAATGCTATCGAACAAATAGCAAACAACATTCAAAATAAAAAACAAGAAAAAAACAGTGGACAAATTATAATAGAACTCTTACAACAAAAAAATAACATTGTTGTAAAAGTATTAGATAATGCAGGAGGAATTGATCCAAAAATTATCAATAAAATATTTAATCCCTACTTTTCTACCAAACACGATACAGGAGGCTCTGGTATTGGACTTTATATGGCAAAAACAATTTTAGAGAAAAATTTTTCTGCACAACTAAATGCCAAAAATATTTCTAATGGAGCCTCTTTTGAGATAGTTATTGAGGCAACTGCATAAACCCTAAATCATACCTATCTTCAAGTCGTTTTTGGATACTTTTTTTATAATCTTCACTAATATTTGGAATCTCTAGTATTCTTTTAAGAGTTGTTTGACTTGTTTTAAAATTTTTAAAAGCCTGATTAGCTTCCATGATAGAGATTTTTTCCCCATTGTTATGAGAAACTTGTATTTTATCTCCTTTGGATATTTGTCCAGCTTCTAAAACACTATAATACCATCCCGTACGGCCAGTATCATAAATAAATTTTGTAAAATTGTTATTTTTGTGTTTTTTTGATATTTTCCAGCAAGGTTTTCTAGGTTGTACTACTTGAAGAATCACTTCACCAATTTTATGAATATCTCCTAAATATACGTTGGTTTCATTAAGTCCTGAAATAGTCAAATTTTCACCTAATGAGCCTTTTGGAAGTGAAAAAAGACCTAGAAATTCTTGCCACTGTGGATAGTTATGTAAACTATTAGCAAACACTGCTTTTTGAGTTCCACCATGATTTTTTGTATCGGATACTTCATCATTTTTGATTCCATTATTAAAAACTTCTATCTCTTCAACTTCATCTTTAAAAGACCCTGTTTCCCAACCATCAAGCTTTTGCACTTTTCCTATTTGCAATGAATAAATATATGGATTCATCAAATACCTTTGTGATTTTTTTTAACGAGATTGTAAGCAAATTTTATAAAATATTTGTTGATATAAGTCAATGATAATACCTCTCAAAATCGTTATACTTCTTCTATTAAATTGTAAAAGGATACAATGATGGAAAAAATAGAAGCATTAGGGGCAACAGTAGATTTTTTTAAAGAGGTGCAAGATGGTTTGACAATCTACTTTTTTGATACAAGTTCGTGTGAACCACCACATCCTATGGTAAACGCAATGGCAGGACTTCAACTACTAGATGAGAACTCTTGCCTTGTGATGATCAATCACAAATCTCCAGGGGGATTATTCCCAAAGATTGAAGCTGATTTTGATTTTGTAGAAGAAACTACAGAAGATGGAAAAGCAAAAATCACTTTTACCAAAAAACAAGATGGTAAAAATATAACAGATTTTTCTCAAAATAGTTGCAGTGGTGGAAAGTGTACTCACTAAGGCTTAAAGATGAAAATCTCTACCAATTTCGCCCCACCTTTTAAACTTATAGCCCCTTTTTTTATTATAGGGGTTTTTGTTTTTGTAGTCTCTATCATAACTCTTTTTTGGTTTGATATCCAAACACTTACCACTCTTGATAGCAAAGTGCTTTCATGGGTACATCTATTTTTGTTAGGGTTTGTGATGATGGTGATATTTGGTGCGATGGCTCAACTAGTTCCTGTGGTTTTTGAAGTGGAGCATTTTGCAGTGGAGCTTTATTATGCGATTTATCCTCTTCTTTTGCTAGGGACTATTTTGATGGTAGTGGGATTTGTAAAGTATCCTATAGTTCTTCCATTTGGTGGAGTGGTAGCATTTATCTCTTTTGGGATATTTTTAGTAGAGACTTTTTTAACTTTACTCAAACTCAAACAACTGAGTTTTGTCACACTATCGGTCATCATTGCAAATTTTTTTTTACTCTTAGGATTGGTTGTAGGTATTATCTTAGCACTTGGGTATAGTGGAATGGTAGTGGTTGATTTGAATAGATTTTTAACCACCCATATCTATTTTGTATTTGTTGGGTATGTTGGGATCAGTATCATGGGGATGAGTTTAGTGCTTTTACCTATGTTTTGGCTCAGTCACTCTTTCTCGTGGAAATGGGTAAAACTCTCTTTAGGTATCTTATCTTGTGGTGTAGTGTGTGTAGGAGTTGGAGCATTGATAAATGTTCAAGAGATACAACAGCTAGGATATATCGCTACACTTTTAGCAATACTTTTGTATGGATTGCAAATAGCTATCATACATAAAACAAAAGTGCGAAGTGAAAAAGATATCTATTTTAAAAGTATTGTGGCATCTTTTGTATTTTTTGTTATAACTATTGTGTTAGCTGGAATGCATTTATACAATAGTTCACAAAGTTTACTTTTGACACTTGGATGGTTTGGATTTGGATTTATTAGTTTTATGATAAGTGGACATTTGTATAAAATCATCCCTTTTTTAGTGTGGTATGAGAGATTTTCCCCTTATGTTGGGAAGAGAAAAGTACCGATGTTAGCCGATATGGTACCTGTAAGAAGTGCAAATATGCAGTTTTTATTTAGTACAGTTGGTTTTAGTATAGTTGGGGTAGCCCTTTTATTACAAATGCAAACTCTATTTTTCAGTGGAGTGAGTTTTTTGGTTATTGGGACTATTTTTTTAGTCAAAGATATAGTTTTTATGATAAATTTTAAGGGATAAATTATGTATAGCAAAGAAGAGATTTTCAAAGCCGTCTCAACAGTCAATGACCCAGAAGTGGGATTCAATCTAGTAGAGATGGGGCTTATTTATGATGCAGTTTGTGGTGAAAATATGGAAGTGGTAGTCACTATGACATTAAGTACCAAAGCATGTCCATTGCATCAGATGATTATCCAGTGGGTGGAAGAAGCGGTTTTGAGGGAGTTACCAAAAGTAGAAAAAGCAAGTGTGAACTTAGTGTGGGAACCTGCTTGGAATATCACTATGGCTACAGATGAAGTAAAAGCTAAACTTGGAGGATTTTAAAATTGAAAAAATTATACGGGAGTTTGATAATCTTTTTTTATTTTATCAAATATCCTATTGTTGTCTATTTTGTAATTCATTATTTTTCTCTCCAATTAGAGTCAAATATTATTATTGATGTTTTGGCATTTATATCAATTGTATTAATATTAAAAGATTGGTTTGAGTCTTATAAAAATCCGATAATTATAAGTATAGGTAAAAAATGATATTTATTACTATAAAACTATTGCATATTTTTTCAGTATTAATTTATGGTGGATTTTTATTTACGGAGTGTAGTTTTGATTTTTTCATTTATTAGCTCTTTTTTAGGCATTGTAACAGTCGCTTATTTTCATCAAAACTTTTTAAACGACAAAGATTTGGTTCTGATGATAGGCTCCTTTGGGGCAAGTGCCGTGTTGCTTTATGCTGCAACTCATTCCCCTCTTTCAAAAGGAAAAAATTTGATTTTTGGGCATCTCTTAAGTGGCTTTGCAGGGGTGATTTCTTTTAAGCTTCTATCTTTTGACATTGTACTTTGCAGTGCTTTTGCGGTTTCTTTTGCAATCTTACTTATGCAAAGTACCGACACATTGCATCCACCAGGAGGTGCAACGGCGTTGATTGCAGTAGTTGGAAGCGAACAGATTCATCAATTAGGATTTTTTTATCTTTTATCCCCTGTGTTAAGCGGTGCTTTGATTTTGTATGTTGTAGCTTTTAGTATGGAAAAAATAACTTTAGGGATAAAAAATGACAAACAACACCCACTATAAGAAAATAGTACAAAATTACGATTTTACAAATGAAGATATTTTCAATCTTGAAAAAGTTTCAGAACTTTTTTCAAACTACTCAAAAGAGTTTTTAGATGGATTTTATCGTTTTATTTTCAACTTTGAATATGCCAAAAAATTTATCAATAGCGATGCCGTACATGATAAACACAAAAGTGAAATAGGGAAGTGGTACTTAAATCTTTTTAGCGGAAAATATGACGACAAATATTTTGAAAAACTCAATACCATCAGTGAAGTGCATGTAAAAATAGGGCTTCCCCATCACTATGTCAATGCTGCTTTTAGCTATGTAAGAAGATTTTTAAAAGATGTTTTGATACGAGAAAATAAGCTAGAGTTTTTAAGTTCAGTTGATAAGATAATTGATATCAATCTTGATATCTTGACCGTTACTTATTCAAAAAACGAACAAGCAAAACTTCTTGAAGATATCGTCTTTATTCGAGATTGTGTCGCAAATGATAATGTAGTACCGTTTTTTCAGCCTATATTTGATACAAAAACTCTTCAAATCTCAAAATATGAGTCGCTTATGAGACTCTATAAAAAACAGACCAATCAGTATTTTTCAATTTTTCCTTATTTAAAAACCGCAAAAGATATCAAAATATACGAAAAACTTACCGTTATTATGATCAAAAAAGTATTTGATTTGATGAGAAACAACGCTTATGAATTTAGTATCAATCTTGATTATGAAGACCTTTCAAATCCAAAAGTTATAAAACTTTTAGACGAGTTGATGGAAAACTTTCCAAAACCAAATAGAGTGATTTTTGAGATAGTTGAAAGTGAGTTTATTGATGACTTTTCTATTGTAGAAAACTTTGCAGCTTGGATGAGAAAGTATGGAGCAAAAATAGCAATAGATGATTTTGGAAGCGGGTTTTCAAGTATGGAAAATATCCTCAAACTCAAGCCTGAAATCATCAAAATAGACGGAACTCTTATCAAAAATCTTGATACAAGTAGTGATTCAAAGATACTTGTAAAAAACATCATCTCTATGGCAAAAGAGCTTCAAGCTTCCTGTGTAGCGGAATATGTTCATAATGAACCAATTTGTAAAATATGCCAAGAGTTAAGAATCGATTATCTTCAAGGGTTTTATTTACAAGAGCCATTTTTACTATTTTAAGGTGCTTGCAAGAAATTTTTTTAGATTGACCCAAGTCAATTTAAAATATTTTCAAATAAGATAGAATTACTCCTAGTTAAAAATAAATGGAGCTTATTATGCAATTTTCACAGTTTAGTTCTCAACCTTTAGTGAAAAAAAGTTGGTTTGAACGATTTAGCGATCAACCCCATCAACTTTTTTTTGCCTCTACACTTTTTTTTGCTTTTTATACGATGATAGGAACTTTTTTAAGTTTTATAGGTAAAGAGGTCAATTTTTCTATCTTGCATAGTTTTGGATTGTTGTTTGGAGTATTTACCAATGCCTTTTTGGGATTTTTAATTACAGTTATTCCTAAATATTCTACATCTCAAGTGATACGAAAACAAAGATACTTACCCTTATGGGTCTTGTATCAAATAGGAGTCATTTTAGTATTATTTGATTTTGTTTTTTTAGGTAAATTAATAACTGTTACGACTCTTTTGCTTACTGTAATCTTATTTCATAATATAATCTTAAAGGGATACAGTATAGATAAAAAAGAGAGTTATCTTTTAACTTTATTACTTTTTGTAGCTTCATGGATACTTATATGTGAGATTGCTTTTAAAAAAGATTTATCTATTTTGATATTTTATGGGTACCTTTTAAGTACAGTTTTTTTAGTCGCTTTAAAAATGGTACCTAATTTTTACGCTCTTTATACCCAAAAACCAAAGTGGCAAAAACCAAAGTTTACTTTAGAGTTTTCTTTAATTTTACTTTTTTTTATAGGGATAGTATTGCAGTTTGAGTTGATATTTTTTTCAAAAGTTATAGCACTCATAGCTCTTGGATTTTTTGGATACATAATATTTAATCTTAATATTTACAGCAAAACCCCTGCAATTATCTCTATTTTAGTAGTTTCATTTTTTTGGTTCTATTTAGGCGTTGTGGTTTATTTTTTAGAAGCTGTATTAGAAATTTATACTATGAAGCTTTCTTTACATATTTTTGCTTTGGGGTTTGTTCTTAATCTTTTGATTGGTTTTGGTAGTCGTGTTATTATGGGTCATGCTGTACCTGCACAAAAAATAGTTGCAGATAAATTTACAATAGCTCTTTTTGTACTATTGCAAGTTGTTATTGTTTCACGAATATTGGGGTCTCTTTTATATTTAAGTGAGTATAACTTTTTTATGGGTTTTTTCCATTTAAGTATCATTTTATGGATTGTTTTATTTCTTGGTTGGAGTATCCGATACGGTAAAACTATTTTACGAATTGATGGATAAAGTGAAGCTTGTACTATGAAATTTCAACTGAATAGTTTAGCTACAATACATACCCCTTTTGAATTTTTGGAAAATATGCCTGTGCAACCTTGTGGGGCTGATGCATCTATAGGAAAAATTGTCTTTAAAAAAGAGTATGAAAAGGGACTAAAAGATTTGGATGGTTTTTCTCATGTGTACCTTATGTACTATTTTCATAAAGTTCAAGACTATGAACTTGAGGTGATTCCTTTTAACGACCATACAAATACAAAAAGAGGAGTATTTGCTACAAGAACTCCTATGCATCCAAATAGTATTGGACTTTCAATTGTCGAACTTCTAACTGTGAAGCAAAATATCGTAATCGTAAAAGGGATTGATGTACTTAACGGTACACCGCTACTTGATATTAAGCCTTATATTGAAAATTTTGATAAAATAATTACTCCCTCAAAATCAGGTTGGATGAAAAAGTCTTATGAAGAGGTAAGTTATGCAAGGTCTGATAAAAGGTTTCTTATATAATATAAAAATTTTTTAGTTTTCTTTTAACTCCCCAAGGTTCAGTTCCAAAAAGTTTTTTTGGATTGTTTGTTTTGGTTTTATCCAGCTATCATGAAGTCCACATTTGTCGGTTCCATCACAAATTCTTCCTCCTAAAATACACTCTTTAAAACTCTCATCCTCAAGTGCTTTGAGGATATCTTTGAGTTTTATATCCTCTTTTTGTTTTGAGAGTTTAAATCCACCGTATCTTCCTTGAATAGCTAAAATTAACTCTTTTTTTGAAAGATTTGTCATAATCTTTGAAAGATATTTATAGGGTATTTCAAGAATTTTTGAAAGCTCTTTGACTGAATAAAGCTTTGAAGTATCTTGCGACATATATATCAAAACTTTAATAGCATATTGTGAAGTAGTAGAGAGTATCATCTTTATCCTTGAACTTTTTTATTATTCTATCAAAACTCTTATTTAATTTTATACAAAATACAATTTTACAAGCTTTTGAAGTACTTCTATAAGATCATCTTCATCAGTGAGTGAATAGATAATAGAATGTACACATGCTTCATAAGGGTTAAATCCTTGCACTATAAGTTTGGCTGCATATACTAAAAGTCTTGTTGATACAGCTTCACCTAGCTCTACATCATCAAGATTTCTGATTTCTATTGCTATTTTAACTAATTTTGAGGCTATATTTTCATCAACTCCACTCTCTTTAATTACAATCTCTTTTTCAATATCCTCTTTTGGATAGTTAAACTCTAAAGCTATAAATCTTTGTTTTGTACTTGGTTTCATACCTTTTAGCAGATTTTGATACCCAGGGTTATAAGAAACTACCAACATAAAATCAGGATGTGCAACTATAAGTTCACCAGTTCTATCAATGGGTAAAATTCTTCTATAATCTGCTAGTGAATGCAATACAACAGTAGTGTCTTTTCTAGCTTCCACTATCTCATCAAGATAACAAATTCCTCCATTGCGTACAGCTTTTGTAAGTGGACCGTCTTGCCAAAAAGTGCCATTTTCATCTATTAGGTGTCGTCCCACCAAATCTGCTACACTTAAATCATCATGACATACCACCGTGTAAACTTCTCTTTGTAGCTTTTGTCCCATATACTCTATAAATCTTGTTTTTCCACATCCTGTAGGACCTTTGATAAGAACTGGTAAATTCATATGAGCTGATGCTTCAAAAAGTTCCACTTCATTTGATTGGGGTTTATAATATATATTTTCCATTTTTTTTTCCTTTACTTTGTTAAGTTTATATAAATCTCTGGTATTACTTTTGGTAGGTTTTTTCCATCTTTAACTATAGCAAAACCTTTTTTCCCAAATAAAAATGGTAAGTAATCTTTCGCTTCTTGGTCAATAGTGATACAAAAAGGGGTAATCCCTTTTTTCTTCACCTCTTCTATTGCTTTTTTTGTATCTTCTAAGCCATATCTTCCATCATATCTATCTTCATCATTTGGTTTTCCATCACTTATTATAAGAAGTAGCTTATTGCTTGCGGGTTGCTTTTCTAAAATCTTAGAGGACTCTCTAATAGCTGCACCCAATCTTGTATAATAAAATGGTTGCATAGCATCAATTCGTCCACGGATAAGGTCATTGTATTTGTCTTTAAAGTTTTTGATAATAGTAAAATAAACTTTTTTGTTTTGCAATGATGAAAAAGAATAGATAGCAAATCTATCTTGCAGTTTTTCCAAAGCTTGGCTAAACACCATCAAACCATCTTTGATGACATCGATTATTCGCAACTCTTGAGTGATACCACCCTCAGTAGAGAGTGAAACATCTGCCAAAATAAGTGTCGCCATATCTCTTGTTTTTTTCTCAAATGAGGTGTAAAAGTTTTGATGGTGTAGTGATTTGTTCTGATGCCCTTTGTAATCTATCCAAGTATCAATATTCAGCTCATCCCCATAAGGTAATCTATCATTTTTGATTCTATCAAGAGCTAATATATCCAAGGCTCTTTGGATTTTTTGCACCTCTTTTTTAAGTCTTATGGGAAGTTCTATAGGGGTAACATTGATAGTAACTTGTGGTTTGATACACACATAATTTTTAAGATAGCTCTCTTTTCTATAATCCCACTCATCGATAAAATGCCCTTTACCTAATGGATATATCTCTTTTGTATCTGGAACTAAATCCAAATCTAATTTTATTCTTGAAGAAAGATTCGCCTCTTTTTTCCCAATAGTAATCTCATCTAAATCTTGGGCATGATACAAAGCATTTTCATCAAAACTATCATCTTCCATCCTATCAACATTGACTTGTTCAAAAATACTCATCAAAGATTCTGGTAAAAAAGCCAAAAAACCATCTGTTTCATTTTTTTGAGTTGTTTGATTAGCTTTCTTTTTCATTTCCAATGAATCTTTTTTTTCTTTGTCGTTTCCCCTTTGTAGCTCTTCCTCTTCGCTTGTCTGTTTATGGTTATTCTGTTTTGAAAAAGGAGTAGGATAGACCCATAAAGGGTTTGGATAGTGTTTTATTAAATCTTTATAATCTATCTTTTCTAAAGACTTAATAAAATCTAATTGTTCAAACTGCGTACTTAAAAATTCTTTTGCGTAAGCATAAAACTGTTCAAATCCAGCGTAGTGTTTTTGCAACTTTTCACTTATATTGATATTTTGCTCTATCATATTTGAATCTTGACAATCAATTTGACTCATCATAGCTACAAGCCAATAATACAACATCTCATTATCCTCTTTTTTTGGAAAATAGGCAAATGAGGGTGGCAAATACAAAGATTTTTCATCTTGCCATGGAAGATAAAACTCATATCCTAAAAAAGAGATTTTTTCTAGTATCGTTCTTTTGGTTTGAAGTATTCTTTTATCTGTAGCTTTTATATCTTTAGCTTTTTCACCACCTAAAAGGTGATGAAAAATGGTAAGATTTTTGGAGATCTCTGCAAGGTTTACCCGTTGCTCTTCATAAAACTTATGAACTTTTTTTTTCAAAATTTTATCCCAAGCTTTCCCGATACTCTCTTCAAACTCCAAAAAATAGCTAAGCATAATTTACTTTTCTTCCTCTTTTACAAAGAAACTTGTAAAATAAGTGATAAGTCCTGCAAATACCAATACCCCAAAGAAAGCTCTTATAGTATAAATCCCAGAGATTGATTCTTGTGATTCCATAAATCCAATAAGTTCAGTTCCCACTCTTTGATCTAGTATTTGTGAAATGCCAGCAGCACTTAAAGCCAATGTAAGCCCCAACATACCAATATTCATCATCCAAAAAGCTTTGAGTTCTAAACTTTGTGCAGCAGCACTATTTCCATGTGGTCGACCTCTTAAAATTGGCATTGCGTAAGAAACCATCGTAAAAACAATCATCACATACGCCCCATAAAAAGCCAAGTGTCCATGAGCAGCGGTAAGTTGAGTTCCATGTGTAAACATATTCACAGGTGCTAAAGTGTGGATAAATCCCCAGATACCAGCACCTAAAAATGCCATCACCGCCGTCCCTTTTGCCCAAGTAAGTGCGATTTTGTTGTCGTGTTGTATTTTTCTATCTCTTGTCATATTATAAGCAAACAAAATCATCAAGAAAAATGGTAATGGTTCAGCAGCAGATGCAATAGATCCAATCCATAACCAATATTCAGGAGCACCCATATAAAAGAAGTGATGTCCAGTTCCCAATATACCAGATACCATAGTCATAGCGATGATTAAATATAGCCATTTATCAATATGCTCTCTATCTACTCCCGTTACTTTGATAAGTACAAAAGCTAAAATTGCACCAAGAATCAGTTCCCAAGTAGCTTCCACCCATAAATGCACCGTAAACCACCATAAAAATTTATCCAAAATAAGATTTTCAGGAAGATAAAAAGCGATTAAAAAGAATACAGCAAGTCCCAAAAGACCAGTGATAAGAACAGTAGTGATAACAGTTCGTCGCCCTTTTAAAACAGTCATGGCAACATTTAATACATAAGAAACTACAACTAAAACTATACCAACTTTTGTAGGAAGTGGTTGTTCTAAAAACTCTCTCCCCATAGTTGGAAGCAATTCATTGAAAGTAATCTCTGTAAGTTGTGCATAAGGAACAAACAGATATCCCAAAATAGTAGCAACCCCCGCTGCTGCAAATACCCAAAAAGTAATTATTGCTAATTTAGGACTCCAAAGTTCCCTCTCAGCCTCTTCAGGTATCAAATAATAAGTAGCACCCATAAAACCAAAAAGCAATAACACAATAAGCAAGTTGGTATGTACCATTCTTAAAACATTAAACGGGATTAATGGAAATAAAAAATCACCATATAAGTATTGTATTGCCATAAGCAAACCAAACAGAATCTCTCCAGCAAGAAGAACCAATGCAAAAATAAAATACGGTTTTGCGACCGCTTGTGAACTATATTTCATAAACTTTCCTACCCTTCAATAGTTGGTGGCCATTTGTTGGCATTTACTTTTGATGTCCAGATTAAAAAATCTGATAAACTATCAACCTCGTCAGTACTTAGATTAAACTGTGGCATTTTTCGTCTATGAGGTTCTCTCAATGGCTGAGCTGCCATCCATCCTTGCATATAGGCTTTAAAAGTTGCTTCATCACTAGCACCTCGTCTTTGAAATACATTCATAAGTTCAGGTGCATAATATGCTCCCTCACCAATAAGTGTATGACATCCAACACAGTTGTTTTTCTCCCATAGTGCTTTTCCTGCAACTACAGAGTGTGTCATATTCACTTCATTTGAGCGTTCTGGTATTTGTTGTACCGTGTCAAAAGATAAGCCTAAAAATACTAATAAAGCAAACATACCGCCACCATAATAGATATTTTTAGCCATACTTTTTGTAATTCTTTCTGTCATAAATAACCCCTTTTATAAATTCTACTTTAAAGTAGTATATGAAACTATAGCTTATTTATTTTTAATTCTACTTTAAAGTAGTATTTAATAAAACTTCCTATAAACTTTCACTATGAAAAAAGAAAAACTACTTTACCCACCTGGCGATTTTGGTGTATGGATTATTATCTATATTGAGCTACTGACCTTTGGACTATTTTTTATAGGCTTTGCCTTTTCAAGACAAAAAGAGCTTGAGATTTTTAATAGTTCACAGCTTTTATTAGATCAAAGGTTTGGGTTTGTCAATACTGTTTTGCTTATCTCTAGTAGCTATTTTGTGGTGAAGGCAGTTAACAAAATCAAAACAATAAATACCCAAGAGGTTTTCCAAAAAGCTTCTTATTATCTTTTGACAGCTATGGGGAGCGGAGCTATTTTTTTAGTGATAAAGCTTTTTGAGTTAAGTGATAAATATGCTAGTGGAATTAACTTAAGCACCAATACTTTTTTTATGTTTTATTTTATCTTGACGGTGTTTCATTTTTTGCATGTGATTTTAGGGATGATTATTTTGTACAATTTGTATATCAATACAAAAGCGGGTCTTTATACCACACAAGAGCATAGAGGGTTAGAATCTGGAGCTTCTTATTGGCATATGGTTGATTTACTTTGGATTGTTTTATTTCCATTGCTTTATATCATAAGGTAAGTGATTATAGTATGGACAAAATCACAAAAATTTGGATAGTATTACTACTATTTTCCACTTTTGCATTTGTTTTGGGTTGGTTTGAGATAGTAAGTGATTTTTTTGTAGCAATACTACTTATTACTACTTTCATAAAAGCTTATCTAGTGATTGAACATTTTATGGGTTTAAAAGCTGTATCATTGAAGTATCGTATTATTCCTATACTTTGGTTGGTTGTAGTGATACTTTTTATAGCTTTAAATTATTACTAAATTTTTTGTATAAAAATAAATTATAAAATTATTGACTTATATCAAAAAAAAATCTCTTCAAATATGATAACCTATTTTTACTATATAATATGGAGTTTATTATGGATATTCAAGGTAATGAATTAATTTTAGATGATAAATCTTTTCTAGTATCAGAGACAGATGAAAGAGGGATTATTTTATTTGCAAATGATGAGTTTTGCCATTTTGCTGGGTATAGCCTTGAAGAACTTATCGGCAAGCCTCATAATATTGTGCGACATCCAGATATGCCAAAAGCAGCTTTTGAAGATTTGTGGAAAGCGGTACAAAGTAACAAGAGGTGGAGAGGTTTTGTGAAAAACAAAACAAAGGATGGAAAATATTATTGGGTATTTGCTACAGTTTTTCCTTTTACTTCATCAAACGGAGGTAGGGGATATATCTCTTGTAGAAGAAGAGCTTCAAGAAAAGAGGTGGAAAAATATGAAATTCTATATAAGAAAATGAGACAAGAGGAGATGAAAGTATGAAAAATTTGATTCACTATTATCCAATATTTTTAAGAAGTTTCAATGTTCGTACAAAATTAATTCTTTTGGTTTTTATTCCCATAACAATTATGGTTTTACTAAGTTTATTGTATGTAAAGGAAGTTTATCAAGAGAAAAAAGAGTATGAAAAGATTACTTACTTTATGCAACTATCATCAAAGATATCTCTTCTTATTCATGAAACTCAAAAAGAGAGAGGATTGACTGCTGGATTTATAGGAAGTGATGGAAAAAAATTTGCAGAATCACTTCAATCTCAAAGAGCCCTTACAAACACTAAATTAGAAGAATTTGAAAAATTTTACAATTCACTTTCTAAAGATATCTTTCATCAAAGTACTCAAGAAACTATCTCTAATGTAGAGCAAAAACTGAAATCTTTACAAAATATGAGAAAGAAAATTTCAAACTTCCAAAGCTCTTTAAATGAGGCATTGGGTTATTATACCTCTATAAATAATGGCTTATTGAGTATTTTACCTTCAACTGCAAATGAAATGCAATCTCCAAAACTTTCAAGAGATATATTAGCATATTATAGTTTTTTGATGTCCAAAGAGAAGGCAGGTATCCAAAGAGCTGTAGGTGCAACAATTCTTGTAAGTAAGAATGAAAATTTAATTCAAAAGTTTATTTCACTTAAAGTATTGCAAGAAAATTATTTGAACCAATTTATATCATTGGGTGATAGTGTAAATAAAAATATTTTTCAAACTAATATTGATAAGAATCTTTTTCAAAAAATTCAAGCAGTAGAGGATGAAATATTGAATAAGCAATTTTCTACTGATGCTGTGTATTGGTTTGATCTTATGACTCAAAAGATAAATTTACTTAAAAAAGTTGACGATTCTTTGGGAAACATTTTACTTGATACTGCTTCTACCGAATTAGAAAATAAAAATTCAAATTTTTACTTTTTTACAATTTTGTTAAGCATTTTAGTGCTTATTGTAAATGCACTTGCTCATTTTATCTATTTGAATATCACTTCATCCACCAAAGAGATTTATGGTGGAGTGTTAGGATTTGTTTCCTATTTGGAAAGAAAAAATAATGAGTTTGACCCTATAAATCTTGAGGGAAAAGATGAATTTTGTACACTTGCTAAGATGATAAACCAAAATGTTCTTGTAGTGAATGAAGCAACAGAACTAGACATGTTGTGTGCTGGAGAAACTATATTAACATTAAATAAAATGCAAGATGGAGATCTTTCTTTTAGAATTCAAAATCCAGCTTCAAGTCCACAAGTACAAACATTTGTTAATATTGTTAATCAAACGATGGATACACAACAAAAAGTGTTTCAAGATATTTTGAAAGTGTTGAGTCAATATGCATCGTATGATTATCGTCAAACAATTACTCTTGATACAAAAATGACAGGGGAATACAAAGAGCTAATAGAGGGAATTAATAGCTTAAGAGACTCTATAGTGGGTATGCTTACTCAAAATATAAAAAATGGCAATACTCTTCAAAACAGTAGTGACAAACTTTTAGAAGATGTTAATACCCTTAGTCACAATTCAAATCAATCAGCTGCATCTTTGGAAGAAACAGCAGCAGCACTTGAAGAGATAACTTCAAATATCTCAAATACTACGAATAATATTATTCAAATGGCAAATTTGGCTAATAGTGTTACAGAAGCTTCTACAAAAGGAGCAAACTTAGCAAAAGATACTACAAAAGCTATGGATGAGATTGATTTACAGGTAAAATCTATTGATGAAGCAATAGGGATAATTGATCAGATAGCTTTCCAAACCAATATATTAAGTCTCAATGCAGCAGTAGAGGCCGCAACTGCTGGAGAAGCTGGGAAAGGATTCGCTGTAGTAGCACAAGAGGTTAGAAATCTAGCTTCAAGAAGTGCTGAAGCTGCTCATGAGATTAAAGTACTTGTTGATAATGCACTCCAAAAAGCACATGATGGAAAAAATATTTCAAATGAGATGATACAAGGATATGAAAATCTCAATGTGAATATTACTCAAACCATAGAGATAATAAAAAGTGTAGAATCTGCTAGTAAAGAGCAAAGAGCTGGAATTGAACAAATTAATGATGCTGTTAACTCCATAGATAGACAAACCCAACAAAATGCTGCTATTGCCAATCAAACATCAAGTGTGGCTAATCAAGTAGCTTCAATAGCTCAAACTATTGTAGAAGAATCTTCTAGTAAAAAGTTTTAATACAAGCACATTTATCAAAAAGCCTCAAAATTCATTGAGGCTTTAAATCTTTATTTATCAAATTTTTGTTTCTAATTCTTGAACTGGAATAGCCTTTGAGTAGAAATACCCTTGGGCATATTTACAGTTATTTTGCACAAAAAACTCTACATGTTCGTTTGTTTCAACCCCTTCTACGATAATTTCAAGTTCAAGATTTTTCGCAAGGTCTATAATCGTTTTGGTTATAGCTTTATCTTTTGGATTTTTTAAAATATTAAAAGTAAACTCCTTATCAATTTTTAGATAATCAATAGGTAAAACTTTGAGATACTGTAAAGATGAATATCCTGTACCAAAATCATCAAGAGCAATTTTAATATTGCACTCTTTTAAAAACCCTAAAAAATTTTGCATATTTTCAAAGTCTTCTACAATAGAGTGTTCTGTAATCTCTGCAATTAAAATAGATTTTTTAGAAAGTAAAAAATCTTTATTTTCTAAGATTTTTTCTTTAAACTGTTGATTTTGAATTTGTTTTGCAGAAAGATTAAAAGAGATATTAAGATTTTTCAATTTTTCAATTTTGTCCCATCTTTTCATGACTGAAATAACTTGATTAAAGACTTCATTTCCAATATCTACGATTAAATCACTTTTTTCACAAAATGGGATAAAGTTATCAGGGAAAATAAGTTTTCCATTTTTTTCCCATCGTATTAACATCTCAACCCCTGCAGTTTTACCACTTTTTAAATCAACTTTTGGCTGCATAAACAATATAAATTCATTGTTTTGAAGTCCTTTTTGAATATCTTTTTCTAGTTGTAGTTCCTCTAAAAGCTTTTGTTCAAAATCAATATTATAAAAAGTGTATTGATTCTTTCCATTTTTTTTTGATTCATACAAGGCAAGGTCTGCATATTTGACTAATTGATGTGAATTTGTTCCATCATCTGGAAATACACTAATACCAAAGCTAGCTTTAATATCATGTGTGAGGCCTTTCATCATAATAGGATTTTGTATGTAAGAGAATAGTCTTTTAAAAAAATGAGGTACAGATTCGCTTGATTCTAAACCATTGAGTATAACCATAAACTCATCACCACCAATTCTTGCTATAATATCATTTTTTCTTATTGCCTCTTGTAAAATTTGTGTAAATTTTACAAGATAGATATCGCCATAATCATGCCCTAAAGTATCGTTTATATTTTTAAAATCATCTAAATCTATATATATTAATGCAAATTTTTTACCATTTCTTTTGTGCTCATCTATAAAAAGTTTTAATTTTTCATAAAAAGAGTGGCGATTGTAAATATTAGTTAGTGTATCGTAATTGGCAAGACTATAGAGTTGTTTTTGTGTTAGATAGCTTTCTGTGATGTCTGAAACCAAAGCAAAGTAGTTTAAAAGATTTTGGTTTTCATCATTAAGGGCAAAGATAGATACATTTTGTACATATTTTTCTCCATTTTTCTTTCTATTGATTACTTCCCCTCTATAGTATCCTTTTTCATTGAGACTTTTCCACATGGTATTATAAAAATCTTCATTGTGTTCCCCTGATTTTAAAATAGAGGGATTTTTTCCTAAAAGCTCATTTTTAGTAAATCCTGTGACAGTTTCAAAAGCTTTGTTTAAATCAATGATATTGTTATCTTTATTTGTTATTACTATACCCTCATGAGCATTTTGGAAAAACTTTGTTTGTAAGTCTATAAGGTTGTCTTTTTGTTTTAATTTGTCATAAAAATCTTGAAATTTAAGTTTCATTTTTTCAATAACAGGCCGTGCAAAAAAATGTGCTTCTATCAAAATAGTAAGAATAGTTCCTAAAAATATTAGGAACTCTCTTTGTTGAAGATTTTTTGTTTTTGTTTCACTTTCTTTTTGAAATATGGCTACAGCTTTATCCAAATGCATCAGAAGTGTTTGGGAATTTTCAAAGATAGCTATTTCCAAAGTAGATGTCGCATTTGAGTGAAACTGTTTGAGCAAGTTTATATAGCTTGTAACTTTAGTGTCTAACTTTACAGGTTCTTTAAAGTAAAAATTTTGTGCTTCTTGTGAAAGATTTTCTGTGATATAAAAGTGATTTTGTTCTAGTTCTTTAATAGTTTCTTCGATTAATATTAAATAATCTTTAGATGATTGCTGGATATATTTTGAAGCTAGAAAAGCACTTTTCTGTGAAAGCATTCTTTGTTTACCACTTAAGTTTATAAGTTTTGCATAGTAACTTTGCGAATTAATAAGAGTATTCATTGTATAGTATGCTATACTTGCCCAAAAAATAAGGATGATAAATATTAGTGTATAAGATTGTTTTATAGAAAAATTTTGGAACACTAGAATAACTCCTAACTTTATAGTTGATTATATCTTAAAAGAATAAAGTACAGATTGAGTTACAACTCAAGTAGGCATCTTCTAAAGAGTATATTTTAACACATTTAAAAATACAACTTTAGAAGATGTGAGACGTGAATAAATAGGAGTTATTTTCCTATTAAATTTGCAATATCTTTAATATCAGCAACACTTAATGATTTTACTTGTCCAGCCATAAGACCTTTCATAGCACCACCGTATGTTCCATTTTTATATCCTAAAAGTGAGCTTTCTATATCAGCCTTTGTCATATCTTTGATAATTTTGCTTTTTCCCAAAGCAACTTTTTCCCCATTTGCCCCATGACATGCAACACATTTTTTATATACTGTTGCTCCATCTGCTAATGCCATAGTTGAAGCAAACCCTAATAATAAACCAATTGAAATTATTTTTTTCATTTTCTTTCCTTTTTTTAATTTGTCTAATTTTATACTAAATTAAAATTTAAATCTTTGACCTTTGTCAAATTATATAAATCTCTATTCATTGGTGGTAGTTATCTTTTTTTCTTTTTTTTAGATTTTTTTATCTTATACGATGAAAGTTTGAGTTTTTGGATTAAAAGTGTAGATAGTTTATACATTTTCATAATTGTTGTTTTATTTTTTGATGTTTCACTTTGCTTTATTTTATCATATCTTTCTATTAAATCTAGATAGTCAATATTTTGTAAAAAAGGGTAAAGATGCATAGATTTTTCCTCTTCTAGTATCCATTCACTTAACAGTGCTATCACTATGAGCTGCGGTATCCATCTTGTTCCACTTAGTAGTTTGTGTTTCATAACTCTTGAAAGATCACTATAATAAGTAATAAGAGGCATTTCTGTAATAAGTAGTATAGAAAGCTTCTTACTTGTATGACTATTGTCTATAAGGTATTGAAGATAGGAAGAATTGACAACATATTTTTGAAGATTTTCAAGTAGTTCTTGTAAAGTTTTTTGAATATAGTTTCTATCTTCCAAAGAGCCTAGTTCTATACAGTTTTCTTGATAGTTGATTTGCTCTAAGGTAGTTCGAATAAAAACTAATAGTGCTTCTGTTTTTTGTTCCCTTAGAAGTTTTGGTTTTATTCTTGTATTACTGATACTATTTATTTTTTTCATAGGTTAATTTTATAGAAAAAAAATGGATTTTTTTTTGATATATGTCAATTACAAATAATTATATTTAAGATATTATAATAAATAATAAAAATAATAAGAGAAAGATATATTATGAAAACAATACATTTAGTTTTAATACTACTATTCAGTACAAGCTTGGGTTATGCAGATTCCTATGGAAGATTACTTTTGTATGGTAACTGTATCACTTGTCATCATGAAACAAAAAATATCTCAGCACCCTCTTTAAAAATGATAAAACAGAGATACCACGAAGCTTTTGGAGAGAAAAAAGAGTTTGTAAATTATATGGTGAATTGGGTTTATAAACCTTTTCATGAAGGCTCAATTATGCAGGATATGATAGAAAAATATGAGATTATGCCAGAGCTTGGGTACGACAAAGATACTTTAGAAAAAATTGCAACTTATCTTTATGAATCAAAATAGATAGTAAAAATTTTTGATATGGGTCAATTTAAAATCATACTAAAAAAGCTAAAATTATTCAAAATTAACAAAAAAGGATAAAAAATGGAAAGTTGTGGAACAGGAGCTTGTCTATGTAGTGGCGGAGTAGTAGAAGATACAAATAAATCTATACTTCCTGAGACAACAGTAGATTTTTATAAAGTAAAACAAGAAGATGGTATACATTATTGTTTTGAGGGAATATATCTTCAAAGAGAAGAGATCTTACACAATATCCAAATTGGACAAACATTATTGCAAAACAATGATCGCTTAGTAGTCTCTTCAAATAACTCTTTAAAACCATTTTTAAAGTTAAAAGATGGCTATACAGTAAAAGAGTGCTTTTTAGAAGATAATATTTTTTATACTGTTATAGAATACCAATAATATCCTTAGAAATTAAAAACCAATTAAATATTGTAACTTCTTTGCTTTAACTTTAGGAGACAAGGATATTGAACAATAATCGGTTTTTAATTTACTAGTAACATTATATAAATAAATTATATTCAATGCTATGACTTACATCAAAGAGAATTATAAATATTTTACTTTGTGATTAGTTTTAAAAAATAGGAAAGATAAAACAATGAATAACTTAACACATTTAGACCAAAACCATCGACCCAAAATGGTAGATGTTTCTTCTAAAGAGGATACTACAAGAGTTGCTGTTGCAAGTGGAATTATATCTATGAGCAATGTTGCATTTCAAAATGTAATATCAAATCAAAATAAAAAAGGACCTGTAATACAAACAGCAGTAGTTGCAGCAATTATGGGAACAAAAAAAACACCTGAACTTATTCCTATGTGCCATCCACTACTACTAACAGGTATTAATTGTGATGTAGAACAATTAGATGAGTTGCCAGGATTTAAACTAACAGTTACAGCAAAACTTAAAGGACAAACAGGTGTAGAGATGGAAGCACTAACAGGAGTATCTATAGGATTACTTACTATTTATGATATGGTAAAAGCAATAGATAAAGGTATGATAATATCAAATCTACAACTTGAACATAAAAGTGGTGGAAAATCTGGAGATTTTAATAGAGAGAAGGAGGATAGATTATGGTAACAATAGAATTTTTAGGACCAATCAATAAAAAACCAATAAGTGTTGATATACAAAACCTTAATGAATTAAGTGAAATTTTAAAACAAGATGAAAATTTAAAAAGCTGGTTAAACAATAGTGCAGTTGCAGTAAATGACACTTTAGTAAAAGATAAAAATAAAATACTCAAAGATGGAGATAAAGTATCTTTACTTCCTCCTGTATGTGGCGGATAAGTGTTAAGAAAAAGCAAACTGCTTTGCTTTTTTAACTTAGGAGGAGTTTTTTTATATGCTTTAGCATAAAAAACTCAGGTATAAAATTAAAATTTAAAAAGGAATAATTTTGTTAGAGTTATATGATGGTAGCTTAGAGGTAGAAAAAATAACAAACAAGTGGTATAACAATTTTAGACTTTCTAATTTTGGAGCAATTATCACTTTTGTTGGAGTAGTTCGAGATGAAGATGGAATTGATGGTTTGAGTTTTGATATCTATGAGCCTATCTTAAACTCTTGGTTTGAATCTTGGCAGATAAAAGCAAAAGAGAAAAATGCAATAGTACTGATGGCTCATAGTCGAGGTGATGTTCCAAATCATACAAGCTCCTATATAGCAGCAGTATGTAGCCCAAAAAGAAGAGTTGCACTAGAGCTTATTGATGAGTTTGTAGAAGACTTTAAAGCTAGTGCTCCTATATGGAAATATGATATTATCAAGGGTGAAAGAGTGTATGCCCAAGATAGAAGCACTGCTATTGATGGTGCTGGGATACTTAATTAAATTCTTAAAAAAGTTTTTTTATTATAGGTATCACACACTAATAAATAAAAGTGCTTAACTTAATAAAATTATATTTAAGTTCAATATGCAAAAAACTAAAAACCGAAAGAAACTTTATGACTTTAGGAGGGTCCGTAAAAAACAAGCGGTTTTTAATTTACGAAATTCTATAAAAATAAAATCAAAAAAAGTATGACTTACATCAAATATATTTATTGTTAAATTATAATTTTAAAAAATTAAAATCTTAAGTTGAGAGTTGTTACAATAAAATTTAGTTGTTTAGGTTTAATAATTAATATAATTGACTAAGGTCAAGATAATTAATTATTTATAGTGTTAAACTTTTATTGTTTAAGGACAAACATATAAAAAGGAGAAAACATGGCACTTTCAAGAAGAGACTTTCTAAAAAGTTCAGCTGCTGCTTCAGCTGCTGCTGCTGTTGGTATGAGTGTACCAAGTAATTTAAGCGCTGCTGCAAACACGGCTGAAGCTGGTTGGCGTTGGGATAAAGCAGCTTGTAGATTTTGTGGTACAGGTTGTGGAATTATGATGGCTACAAAAGAGGGTAAGATAGTAGCAGTAAAGGGTGACCCAGCTGCACCTGTTAACAGAGGGCTTAATTGTATTAAAGGATACTTTAATGCAAAAATCATGTATGGGGCTGATAGACTTAAAACACCACTTTTAAGAGTAAATGCAAAAGGTGAGTTTGATAAAAATGGAAAATTTGCACCTGTATCTTGGAAAAGAGCATTTGATGAGATGGAAATTCACATTAAAAAAGCACTTAAAGCGAGTGGACCAGAGGGTGTTGGTGTATTTGCAAGTGGGCAATATACTGTTATGGAAGGATATGCAGCTCAAAAAATGATGAAAGGTGGATTTAGATCAAATGCTTTTGATCCAAATGCAAGACACTGTATGGCATCTGCGGTTGTTGGATTTTATCAAACTTTTGGTATTGACGAACCAAGTGGTTGTTATGATGATATTGAGATTACTGATACAGTTGTATCATGGGGTTCAAATATGGCAGAGATGCATCCGATTTTATGGTCTAGGGTTACGGATAGAAAACTATCTGATCCAGATAGAGTAAAAGTTGTAAATATCTCTACATATAGACATAGGACTTCAGACCTTGCTGATATCGAGATTATTTTTACACCAAATACTGACTTGGCACTTTGGAACTATATCGCACATGAGATAGTGTATAATCATCCAGAGTCTATTGATTGGGACTTTGTAAACAAACATATGATTTTCTGTTCACAACCTGTAAATACAGGGTATGGTATGAGAAGAGATGGAGAACAAGCTCTTAAAGATGGAAAATATACAGCAAAAGAGATGGAGACTATTTCAAAAGAGATGAAAAAAGTAGTTTCAGCTACTGAAGCACCAGCATTAGAGCCTTTTGGATATAAAGAGGGTGATGTAATGGAGAATAAACCAGCAGGTTTAGCTCACTGGGAAATTTCTTTTGAAGAGTATAAAAAATTTCTTGCTCCTTATACACTTGATTATGTAGCAAAAATATCTAAAGGAAATCCTGATGAAGATATTGAAGAGTTTAAGAAAAAACTTAAAACATTAGCTTCATATTATATTGAAAAAGACAGAAAAGTTGTAAGTTTCTGGACAATGGGTATGAACCAACATACAAGAGGTACATGGGTAAATACACTTTCGTACAATGTTCACTTCTTATTGAATAAACAAGCAAAACCAGGAAGTGGTGCATTCTCACTTACGGGACAACCATCTGCTTGTGGAACTGCTAGAGAGGTTGGTACGTTCTGTCATAGATTGCCTGCTGATATGATGGTAGCAAATCCAAAACATAGAAAAATCACTGAAGATAGATGGAAAGTACCAGAGGGTACAATTAATCCTGTTGGAACTCAAGATATAATGAGAATCCATAGAGATATTGAAGATGGACTTATTAAGTTTGCTTGGGTAAATGTATGTAATCCTTATCAAGATACAGCATCAGCAAAACACTGGATTAAAGCTGCACGTGAGATGGATAATTTTATCGTAACATCTGATGGATATCCTGGTATTTCTGCAAAAGTTAGTGACCTTATTTTACCATCTGCAATGATTTATGAAAAATGGGGAGCATATGGAAATGCGGAAAGAAGAACACAACATTGGAGACAACAAGTTTTACCAGTAGGTGATGCTATGTCTGATACTTGGCAATGGGTTGAATTGTCAAAAAGGTTTACTGTTAAAGATGTTTGGGGTTCTTATGCACCAAGTGGTCCAAGAAAAGAAGCATTACCAAATATTATTGAAAAAGCAAAGGCAATGGGATACAATGAAGATACAACAATGTTTGATATCCTTTTTGCAAATGATGAAGCTAGAAGTTATAAACTAGATCAAAATGATCCTATCCAAAAAGGCTATGATAATACTGAAGGTTTTGGAGATAGTAGAAATGTTTTAGGATCAGACGGTAAAGCTTGGAAAGGGTATGGATTCTTTATCCAAAAGTACTTATTTGAAGAATACGCATGGTTTGGTAGAGGACATGCTCATGATTTAGCAGACTTTGATACTTATCATAGGGTAAGAGGACTTAAATGGCCAGTTGTTGATGGAAAAGAGACTCAATGGAGATTTAATGCAAAATATGACCCTTATGCTAAAAAATATGGAAAAGAGACGGGACATACAGAGTTTGCATTTTATGGTAAGTTAGCCAAAGCATTACCTTATGGTGACTTAAATGGTGTAAAAGATAAAAACAAAAAAGCGTTAACAAATAAAGCTAAAATATTTGCAAGACCATATATGGATCCACCAGAAATACCAGATAGTGAGTACGATACTTGGTTATGTACAGGGAGAGTACTAGAACACTGGCATAGTGGTACTATGACAATGAGAGTTCCTGAACTTTATAGAGCTGTTCCAGAAGCTTTATGTTATATACACCCAGAAGATGCAGCTGCAAAAGGACTCAAACAAGGTGGTCTTTGTTGGGTAGAATCTAGAAGAGGAAAAGTAAAAGCGAGAGTTGAAACTAGAGGTAGAAATCGACCTTCACGAGGACTTGTATTCGTACCATGGTTTGATGAAAAAGTATTTATCAATAAAGTTTGTCTTGATGCAACTTGTCCACAGTCAAAACAAACTGACTTTAAAAAGTGTGCTGTAAAAATTTACCAAGCATAAATATTTAAGTAGTTAGTCTTTAGACTAATTACTTTTAAAAACAAGAAGTGAAGATTATGAAAGATACAATGACTGATCGAAGAAAATTCTTTTTAACGATAGCTAGAGCTACAGGATTAGCTGCTTTAGGTGGCTTAGTTTGGAGTGCTTATGTTGATGAGGTAACAGCAAGTTCATTCGTGCTTCGTCCCCCTGGAGCCTTAGAAGAGGAAGATTTTCTTGCAACTTGTATTAAATGTGGAATGTGTGTAGAAGCGTGTCCATTTGATACATTAAAATTAGCAGCACCTGGAGATAATAAACCAATAGGTACTCCGTATTTTACACCAAGGGAAGTTCCTTGTTATATGTGTACAGATATACCGTGTGTGCCTGTTTGTCCCACAGATGCTTTAGATATAAAAAAGGTAAGTAAATCTGATGGGCAACTTGATATTAATATGGCAGATATGGGAATCGCTGTTATTGATACTAAAAACTGTATAGCTTTTTGGGGTATTCAGTGTGATGCTTGTTATAGAGCATGTCCATTGTTAGATGTGGCTATAAAAATAGAATATGAAAAAAATGAAAGAACTGGTAAACATGCATTTTTAAAACCTGTTGTAGATAGTGATTTTTGTACAGGTTGTGGTTTATGTGAAAGGGCTTGTGTAACTGAAAAAGCATCTATTTTTGTACTACCAAGAGATATAGCTTTAGGTAAAGCTGGAGATTACTATATCAAAGGTTGGGATAAAAATGATGAGAAAAGGCTTGAAAATGCTACAAGTCAAACAACAAAAACAGAGCTTAGTAAAGAAAAAGCTGTGGATTCATTAAATGATATGGGAGGGCTTTTAGATGATTAAAAATAAATATCTCATCTTGAGACGAATCTCTCAAATAGGTTTGATGGTTTTATATTTTGGTGCAAATGCATGGGGTTGGGATTTTATAGTAGGAAATTTAAGTAGTTCTTTAATATTAGATACGATTCCTATGAGTGACCCTTATGCAGTGTTACAAATGTTTGCAGCAGGTGCATTAATAGCATCCAATGTATTTATAGGTGCCTTAGTTGCAGTTTTATTCTATGGACTTGTTGGTGGTCGTGCCTTTTGTTCTTGGGTTTGTCCTGTAAATATTATTACAGATGGTGCAAATTATTTACGTAGAAAATTAGGGTTTAATCAAATACAAAAAAGACAACCTGCTACTAGAAGTATGAGATATTGGGTTATAGCTTTGAGTCTTGTTATCTCTGTAGGTTTTGGAGTGACTGCTTTTGAATTTATCTCTCCTATATCGATGGTACATAGAGGTATTGTTTTTGGAATGGGTTTTGGATGGGCTGCTATTGTAGTTATATTCTTATTTGACCTTTTTGTTTTAAAAAATGGTTGGTGTGGACATATTTGTCCATTGGGTGGATTTTACTCTTTGATTGGGCAATTTAGTTTGATTCGAGTAAAGCATGAAGAAGAAAAGTGTACATTGTGTATGAAGTGTAAAGAAGTTTGTCCTGAAAGTCAAGTGTTATTTATGGTTGGAAAATCAAGTGAACAGGTTTTGAGTGGTGAATGTACAAATTGTGCAAGATGTATAGAGGTTTGTGATGATGATGCTTTGAATTTCTCAATAAGAGATTTAATAAGTCAAAAAACTAAGGAGATGAGTTATGAAAACAATGATAAAAATTAGTCTAAGTGTGGTTACTGGGTCTGTTTTGTTTTTTACTGGATGTAATAGTGCACCAGAAAAAGCTACAGAGGTAAAACCAGCTAAATTAGTAAGTGAAGAATCTTTAGGTTTACGAAAAGTAGATTTATATAGCGAAAATGTTGTAAAACCTGAAGAGACAAAATATAGTAAAGAGTATGCGGGAAGTGGTAAAAAGATAGCAAGAGCATTTCAAGATGCACCACCTATGATACCACATGATACAGAGGGTATGTTACCAATTACAATCGAAAACAATCAGTGTGTGGGGTGTCATATGCCAGAAGTTGCTGTTGGGATGAATGCAACACCAATTCCAAAATCTCACTTTACAAATTTTAGACCACATCATAAATTTGATGGGAAAAAGTTTGAAAAAAGTATTGATAATATGAAAAATGAGATTGCAATACAAGAAAAAGATACACTTGTAAATGCGAGATTTAACTGTAGCCAATGTCATGCACCACAAAGTGAGGGACAACTTGTAGAAAACACATTTAGTCCAGAATTTACAAGTAAAGATGGTGCTTCAAAATCAAGTTGGAATGGTTCTAAACTTACTGAAGGTTTAGATACAATAATGGGGGAATAACCTTGGATAGAAGAGAACTTTTTGGTTCTCTTTTTTCTTCTAAATCAAAAGAAAAAAAAGAGATAATTATAAGGCCACCATATTTTCAAGAAGAAGATTCCTTTCTTAAAGAGTGTGTAGAATGCGATGGTATTTGTAGCACTTTTTGTGAAGAGAAAATTATAGTAATGCAAGAAGATAAAACACCAAAATTAGATTTTAAGCTTGGTGGATGTACTTATTGTGATGCTTGTGCTGTGGCATGTCCACATGAAGTTTTAAAAATTGAATATAAAAAAAATATTCAACAAACAGTAGAAATAGATATACTTAAATGTATGAGTTGGCATGGAACAATGTGTTTTAGTTGTAAAGATCCTTGTATGGAAGATGCAATAGAATTTTTAGGTATATACAAACCAAGTATCTTAAATGATAAATGTACCTCTTGTGGTTTTTGTATTAATGTATGTCCAACGGACGCTATACTAATAAAGGATGAAAAAAATGGCAGTTAAATTTATATCATATGTGGATGAAGATGTTTTTGGGAATTGGTTTATTGAATTAACTGATACTTTAGAAGAAACAACAGTAGTCTGTAAAGATTTAGAGCAATACAAAAAAAATATTGAAGAACTTGGTAGTAAATATGCAGCTGACATAGAAGTTATATGGACTAAATCAAAAACTCTTTCTCCAAAAAACTATCAAGATTTAAGTAATAAAATGGAAGAACTGCAAAAAGAATATCAAAATGAGATAGAGCAAATCAGTCAACAAAATCAAGATGAAAGTGGGTTCAATCCAAATGGCTAAAAACTTATTATTCATATTTTTACTGTTCAGCTTAAATCTTTTTGCAGTACAAAATCTATCTCCTGCAAAGGTATTTAAAGCAACAGGTACTGTACAAAGTATGGTTTTTCAAGATGGAAAACTTTATGCTGGAACAGACAATGGGAGTGTTGAGGTTTTTGATATTACTTCAAATGAAAAAATAAAAACTATTAAGATACCTGATATAAAAGATTTTATGGGAGATACTATAGCTGCAAAAATATATTCTATTGATCTTATTGATAATAAAATATTAATAGTTTCACAAGGTATGAAAGGCTATAGAAATATCTTTGTATATGAAAAGGAAAAACTAGAAAAAGTGATTGGTATAGATAAAAAAATGTTTATACAAAAAGCCGCCTTTGTTGCACCTGATTTAGTTTTATTTGGTTTGCTAAGTAATCAAGTGGGGCTTTATGATATAAAAAATAAAAAACAAATTTATCTTATTCAGGTGAGTCCTTCTTCATTTTCACATTTTATGGTAAGTGAAGACAAAAAACAATTTTCTCATACAGATGAAAGTGGAATAGTAAGAATTTTAAATGTTCAAAACGGACAAGTATTACATGCACCAAAAGCTTTAAATCTTGATAGAGTGTATCAGCTGGATTTTAAAAAAGGGTTGATTTTAACAGCAGGACAAGATAGAAAAGCAGTAGTATATGGAAAAAATAGTGTGTATAGTTTAGATTTTAGTTTTTTATTGTATGCCTGTGCTTTAAGTCCAAATGCAACTTTAGGTGCAATAGCTTATAATGAACAAAATGAGGTTTTAGTATTTGATATAAAAACACAAAAGTATTTATATAATTTAAGTGCCCAAGAGGCGACACTTACACAAATACTATTTATAAATGATAAAGAGCTATTTGTAAGTAGTGATAGTCAAACAATAAATTATTATATATTAAATTAAGGAGTTAATAATGAATATTTCAAGTATAGTAGTACAAACGGTACCAAAGTATTTAGATGAGGTTGTAGAAAGTTTAAAAAGTTGTGAAGTATGTGATTATCATATGCATGATGAAAAGGGGCGAATTATTATCACTATTGAGGGAAATGGTGTAAAAGAGGAGTTAGAGAAACTAAGAGTTATAGAAGCTATACCTCATGTAATAGCAGCAGATATGCAAATGGCATATAGTGAAGATGAACTAAATGAACATATGGAAATATTAGACAATGCAGATGCCGTACCAAAAATGTTAAATGATGATACTATAGATTTAGATAATGTTATCTATAGAGGTGATTTGAAGAAAAAAGATTTAGAAGGATTTGCTGCTGATTTTGATAGAGTAGATTAAGTAGCTAAAAGTACAAAGGAAAATATTATGGAATATAATCAAAGTGAATTTTTGATAGAAACTATAGTTCCAAAAGATGAGCTTATCATTTCAAGAACTGATTTAAAAGGTGTCATAACTTATGCGAATGAAACTTTTGCACAAATTTCTGGATATAGTGTCGAGGAACTCATTGGACAGCCGCATAGTATCGTTCGTCATCCAGATATGCCCAAACGGGCTTATAAAGAGATGTGGAATAAACTTCAAAATCAACAACAATGGACAGGTGTAGTAAAAAACTTACGAAAAGACACGGGATACTATTGGGTTCATGCCACAATTAGCGGTGTGTATAAAGATGATAAACTAGTAGAATACAAATCTATACGGGTGCCTATTTCATATGAGGATAAATTAAAATTTCAAAAACTTTATGATAATTATAGAAATATTGATAAAGAGAATATACGACGAGTAATATATAGCTAATTTAGCTATATATTGGACTTGCAGTTTGTAAGTAACTTATCTAGTTCATCTTTTAAATTTTGTAGTTTTTTTGTAGACTTCATTAAATCTTCTGTTGACTCTATAACAATATCTTCACTTTTGTCCAGCTGTCTTGATATCTCTGGTCTATTTTCAAGTTCTTTAATAATATCACTAAATTCATTAGTAAGACTTTCAAGCTTAGCAGAAGCTAGTTTTGATTGTTCTAGTGCAATTTGTGAAGAGTCCATAGCACTTGAGACTTTATTGATAAAGCAGTTGAAACTATCTGCCATCTCAACAAATTCACTCTCTCCATTCATATCTAAAAGTTCAATATTTTCTAAATCATTAGAACTTATTTTTTTAGATTTTTCTATAAATTCTCTTGCATGTGCTTCTATTTGTCTTAGTTGAATAAGTGCATAAAGTGTAAAAACAAATAAAAAAGAAAATGAAAGATATTGAAAATTTTTAATAAAATCTGTTTTTTGTTCAATATGTTTTGTATAGAGAGTTACAATAGTGTCTACCTCTTCAAGTAATTTATTATTTGATGAATTAATATATTTTAAAATTGCATTTAGCTGATTAATATCATTGTTCATTAAAGCTACTTTAAAATTGTTGGTATTTTTTTCGAAACTATCCCACAAAATGATCACTTTTGCTATTTGGTTACTAATATCCTGCGTTGGGGCAGGTGCTATACCCAAAAGTTTATTTCCATCTTTTAATGTTCTGAGTCCATGGTTAAACTCTGAAATTGCATTGTCAAGTTCTGAAAAATTATTTGTCTTATATTGATGAAGATAAAAAATATTTTTTGTGATTTTTTGAGTTAGCATTCTTTGTTTACCAGCAAGGTTGACAATAGTGGCATCTTTTACATTTTTTTGATTTAAATATATGGTTATACTAATAACTGAAAAAACAGTTATTATTAAAAGAGATGCTAATACTTTTATTTTTTGACTTACACTAATATTTTTCACGTTTATACTCCTAAATAGATACTTTGTAACTCTTCGATATTTTCGATGATTACATTTCCTTTATCTATATTTATTGTTTTATTTCTCATAAGTCTGTTTAAAACTCGGGAGAGGGTTTCTGGTTGAATATGTAACATTAAAGCTACTTGATTTCGTTTAAGTTGATTAAACATATCCAAGTCATTGACTAACATAAAGGCAACTTTTGAAGTAGCATCAAATACTAATTCGCGGTTGACAATACATTGTAATTGTTGGTTTTTGTATATAATCTCTTCTATAAATTTTAACGCAAGTTCATTATCTAGTAAAAAAAACTCTTTAAACTTTTTATAATCTATTGAAAGCATTAAACTGTCCTCTACAAATTCCGTATTTGAGAAGCACCTAATTTTATTATGATTGAGATTTGATAACTCTGATATCATACTGTTTGGGTAGATATAATATAAAAATATCTCATTATCATATTTGTCTATTTTATACACTTTTATAAGTCCAGTGATTAAAAAAAGTATTTTATCTATTGAATCTGATTCATAGTATAAAATAGCATCTTTATCAAATTTTGACAAGTAAGATATCGAAGCTAATTTCTCTAAAGACTCATCATCTAAATGTGCAAAAAGGTTAATTTTTTTAATAGTTTCTGTCATATTTGTCATAATAATATCCTATCTTATAATTAATATTTTTAGTTTGATGTAAGTCAACATAATAATTTATATATAGAATTATTACGATATGATATTATAAGGAAATAATGATGAATTATCAAACTTTTTGAGAACGTAGACATATAAGTAGTGTCTTATTGACTTATAGATGGAGATAAATTGTAGAACAATTGTTCTACATTTATAGTTTTCAGTTAGTTATGAGCGAATTTTTTTAATTTTATTCCCTTTAGTTAAGGGGTTTGTTGATTTTAGAAAAGAGTTCAAACATCTCCTCGACCACCGCTATATTCAGAAAATCTCAAAATATTATAGTTTTATTTTTAGCATCTTTTGCGAATAGAGAATAAAACTCAATTGTACTAGTTTTGTACGATGTAATGTCTTTACAATTTAAATATTTGTCAATATAGTTTAAGTAGCAAAAGTGTGTAAACCATAAAATGCTGCATATTTAGAAATTATTATGTCATGTGAAACTTCACTGGCTTAATAACTTCATAACAAACCTTTAGATAAAATAAGGGCTTCAAATCATAGCATATATCGTCTTAAGCGATTTTACTTACAAAAATACAACAAGGAACACTATAGATGTTAAATATCTTTTCAAAAATATTTGGTACACGAAATGATAAAGAGGTTAAAAAGTATAGAAAAAGAGTAGAGCTTATTAATGCTTTAGAAGAGTCTTACTCTGCACTTTCAAATGAAGAATTACAACAAAGATTTAACGAACTAAAAACAGAAGTTCAAAATAATACAAAAACTTTAAATGAAGTACTAGTAGATAGTTTTGCAATCACAAGAGAAGCAAGTAAAAGAGTTTTAGGTATGAGACATTATGATGTACAACTTATCGGTGGTATGGTTTTACATGATGGAAGAATTGCAGAAATGAAAACTGGAGAGGGAAAAACTCTTGTTGGTACACTTGCAGTTGCATTAAATGCTTTAAGTGGAAAAGGTGTACATGTTGTAACTGTAAATGATTATTTAGCTAGTAGAGATGCAAAAGAATTAGAGCCTTTATATAATTTTTTAGGATTTAGTGTTGGTGCGTTAACTGCAGCTATTGGGAGTGATGGTGAGCGAAAAGAACAATATAATGCAGATATCACTTATGGTACAAATAATGAATTTGGATTTGATTTTTTACGAGATAATATGCACTACTCACTTGAAGAGCAAGTACAAAGAGAATATAATTTTGTTATAGTGGATGAGGTGGATTCAATTTTAATTGATGAAGCAAGAACACCTTTAATTATTTCAGGTCCTACAAGTCATAAAAATTCTGATTATGTAAGATCACATCAAATAGCTTTAAAACTAGAAAAAGGTGAAAGAAAAGAGGCTAAAAATCCAAGTGAGTCAGATGAAGTTACTGGAGATTATACAGTAGATGAAAAAAATAAAGTGGTACTTTTAACTGAAGCTGGTATTGAAAAAGCACAAGAGTTATTTGGGGTTGATAATCTTTACTCACTAGAACATGCTTCACTTTCTCACAATCTTGACCAAGCTTTAAAAGCAAATAATTTATTTGAAAAAGATGTTGATTATGTAGTTCAAAATGGTGAAGTAGTAATTGTTGATGAGTTTACTGGACGTTTAAGTGAAGGTAGAAGATTTAGCGATGGATTACATCAAGCATTGGAAGCAAAAGAGGGTGTTGAAATTAAAGAAGAATCTCAAACCTTAGCGGATATTACTTTCCAAAACTATTTTAGAATGTATGATAAGTTAGCTGGTATGACAGGAACTGCACAAACAGAAGCGACAGAGTTTGCTGAGATTTATAATTTAGATGTTGTGTCAATTCCTACAAATGTTCCTATTAAAAGAATCGATAAAAATGACCTTATTTATAAAACAGAAAGAGAAAAGTTTATTGCTGTTTGTAATAGAATAAAAGAGATTCATAAAACAGGCCAACCGATTTTAGTTGGAACGGCAAGTATTGAAAAATCAGAAAAACTTCATGAGTTGTTGAAAAAAGAGAAAATCCCACATACAGTTTTAAATGCAAAACAACATGAAAAAGAGGGAAAAATTGTTGAGGATGCAGGACTAAAAGGTGCTGTAACTATTGCAACAAATATGGCTGGACGTGGAGTTGATATTAAATTGCCACAAGAGTGTTTAGAACTTGGTGGATTAGTTATCATTGGAACAGAGAGACATGAAAGTAGAAGAATTGATAATCAGCTTCGAGGTCGTGCTGGAAGACAAGGGGATGTTGGTGAGTCACAATTTTATTTAAGTTTAGAAGATAATCTTTTACGAATTTTTGGAAGTGACAAAATTGCTGGAGTTATGAGTAGACTTGGACTTGAAGAGGGTGAACATATTGAGTCTGGTATGGTTACAAGAGCAGTTGAAAACGCACAGAAAAAAGTTGAGTCAATGCACTTTGAATCAAGAAAACATCTACTTGAATATGATGATGTAGCAAATGAACAAAGAAAAGTTATCTATAGTTTTAGAAATAATCTTTTAAATGAAGATTATGATATTGCAAGTAAAATAGATGAAAATATTGGTGAATTTGTAGCTGTTACTATTGAAAATGCGAAAGATGTAAGTCATAGTGTTATGATTGAAGATTTTAACTATGAAAATGTTGTCCTTAAAATCAAAGAAGATTTAAATGTTGACATTACAAAAGCAGATATCGAATCAAATGATTTTGATGAAATGTATGAAAAATTAGTGAAAATATTAAAAGATATTTATGAACAAAAAATGTCTGCACCTGCACCAGAACAAAGAAGTGAGATTGAAAGAATACTTTATCTTCAAGTTTTAGATAAAGCATATAGAGAACACTTATACTCAATGGATACATTAAAAACAGGTATTGGGCTTAGAGGTTATAACCAAAAAGATCCACTTGTTGAGTATAAAAAAGAATCATATAATATGTTCTTAGAATTAATCAGTTCTATTAAATTTGAAATTATTCGAATACTATTTTCTGTTCAATTAAGAGATGAAGCAGAGATGGAAAGAGAAAGAGAAGCTATTGAAAAATTAAGAGAAGAGATGGAACATACAATTGACGATATCTCTTTAAATAATGAAGAACAACAAACAACGACAGAAAAGAAAATTCCTAGAAATTCTCCTTGTCCTTGTGGAAGTGGAAAAAAATATAAACAATGTTGTGGACAAAGTGGTCCTAAAAAAGGACTTTTGGCAAGAAATTAGGTAAAATACTTGAATACAAAATTAATTAATTTTATAATAAGAAAGTATCTTAAATTTGATAAAAAAAATCCATTTATCTCTATAAGTGCCATTTTGGCATTTGTTGGTGTAAGTGTTGGAGTAATGGTACTTATAGTTGCAATGGCTATTATGAATGGAACAGCAAAAGAGTTTAAAGATAAACTTTTTACGATGAATTATCCGTTAAGTATTTATCCTCAAATCGAAGGTACTGTAAATGAAGAACTACTGCAACAATTAGAAAAAAAATTCCCAAATTTAAAATTTTCACCATATCTTACTTCTCAGGTTATGGTACAAAGTGATGAATCTATGGGTGGTGGTGTTATTTTTGGTGTTGATAAAGATAAAGAATCATCAATAAATAAAATTTATAAACAAACAGCAGATAAATTAACTAATTTAGGGAAATATCATCTTATTGTTGGGCAAGGGATCAAAGATAGTTTGTATCTTTATGATGAACAAAAGGTTACTTTATATTTTACTACTATTAATCCAAGTGGCTTTTCAATGATGCCAAAAATGAAAAGATTTGTTTATAGTGGTGAGTTCAAATCTGGGCTAACAGCTTATGATAAAGCTTATATGTATACTTCTATTGATGCTTTGAGAACTTTATTGAAAAAAAGTGATACATACTATGATGGAATACATATTTATAGTGATAATCCATTTAAAGACATAGAACTTATTAAAAAAGAGTTACCTAGTTTTGGAGTGGGTGTAATTGGTTGGTGGCAACAAAATGGGAATTTTTTTGCAGCAATGGAAATGGAAAAAAAAGCTCTTTTTGTTGTTTTAATGCTGATTATTTTAATCGCATCATTAAATATTATTAGTTCTCTTTTAATGACTGTTATGAGTAGACGAAAAGAGATAGCTTTACTTTTATCACTGGGTGCAAGTGAAAAAGAGGTAAAACATATTTTTTTACGACTGGGTGTAATTATTGGATATACTGGTATTATACTTGGAATTATGTTAGGTTTTAGTGGAATATATTTACTTGAAAATTTTGATATTATTTCCCTTCCTGCTGATGTGTATGGAACAACAAAATTACCTTTAGTATTAGATATTGTAGACTTTATTTCTATAGTTGTTGGAAGTATGATAATAGTGTTTTTATCATCTTATTATCCATCAAAAAAAGCAACACAAATAGACGTATTGGATGTATTACGAAATGAGTAGATTAAAAATAATTATATTAGGAGTGTTATTGATGGCAGAAACATTAATGGCTGGTTTTACAACATTAAAAACAACGCAAGTACAAGAAGCCATAAAAAATGGTATTGTGGTGATAGATATAAGACGACCAGATGAGTGGGAACGATTTGGTATAATAAAAGGTAGTCATAAACTTACTTTTTTTGATGGACAAGGTAGATATGATATTAATGTGTGGATGGATAAGTTTACTAAAATAGTGACTTCAAAAGAACAACCTTTTATCCTTGTGTGTGCCCATGCAAATAGAACGAAAGCGGTAGGTGAATTATTAGGATTACAACTTGGATATAAATACGTGCAAGAATTAGATGGTGGAATTAATTACGGTTGGATTGACAAAGGTTTAGAAACAGTGAAAGAATAAGAAGTGTTATTTAAATAAAGCACTTCCGACTCGTATCATATTGCTTCCATTTGCAATAGCAAGTTCAAAATCTCCACTCATACCCATTGAACATATTGTTGCATCAGGGCATTGATCAAAGATATTTTTTGTAGTTTGAAAGCTTTTTAATATCTCTTCTTTCTTTTCACTATGAGCACCAATACTCATAACCCCAACAAGTTTTATATTTGTGTATTTTTCTTGAATTTCATTATAAATAGCAATTGCTTCTTTTGGATCAACTCCTGATTTTGTATCTTCGTAAGCAGAGTTTATTTGAAGTAAACATCTCATTGTTTTATTTTTTGCTTTTAATTTTTTGTCTAATTCTTGTGCCAAATCTAGACTATCAAGAGAGTGCATTAAAGTTGGATTACAATCTATAAGATTATTGATTTTATTTTTTTGTAAACTTCCCACGAAATGCCATGCAATTGGTAAGTCTTTTAATATCTCTTGCTTCTCTTTTAAATCTTGTACTTTGTTTTCTCCAAAAGCTCGCTGACCTGCTTCATAAAGGGTTTGTATATCTTGGGCTGTTGAATATTTACTAATTGCAACAAGTTGTACAATATGATGATCACTTACTTGAAGTCTCGAAAATTCTATTTTCGTTATTATGTCATCTAAGTTTTTTACTGCTTGATTTTGTGTCATAAAACTCCTTCTATCTTAAAAATTATTAGATTGTTTTTGGTATTATACAATTTTAATGTAAAAATAGTATTTTGTATGTTTTATGTACAAAAATTAACGTAACTTTTTGATATAATCAGCTAAAATGGTATAAAAATAATACAGGAGTTAAGTATATGGGTAAATTTGTGAATAACACAGAAGAATTTTTTAAATATTGTGAAGAGAATGAAGTAGAATTCGTTGATTTTAGATTTACAGATATTAAAGGTGCTTGGCATCATATTTCATATAGAATGAGTGCAGTAAGTGCAAGTCAACTTGAAAATGGACTACCATTTGATGGTTCTAGTATTGATGCATGGCAGCCAATTAATAAATCAGATATGTTATTAAAACCAGATGTTCCAACAGCATTTTTAGATCCTTTTACGGCTGATGCAACAATTATAGTAATTTGTGATGTATATGATATTTATAAAAATGAATTATACGCAAAATGTCCAAGAAGTATTGCTAAAAAAGCATTAAAACATGCAGAAGATTTAGGTATAGCTGATGCAGCATATTTTGGTCCAGAAAATGAATTCTTTATTTTTGACAGTGTTCAGTTTAAAGATTCTATCAATGAATCAGGATATAGAATTGATTCTACAGAGGGTGAATGGGCTGATAATGTAGATTATGAAATGGGAAATATGGGACATAGACCAAGAACAAAAGGTGGATACTTCCCAGTACAACCAACAGATTCTATGGTAGATTTAAGAGCAGAGATGATGCAAGTTCTTGAAGAGGTTGGTTTAGAAGTTGTTCTTGGACACCATGAAGTTGCACAAGGACAAGGTGAGATTGGTATTGTTTTTAGTGATATTATTGGAGCTGCAGATAACGTACAAAAATACAAATATGTATGTAAAATGGTTGCACACTTAAATGGTAAAACTTGTACATTTATGCCAAAACCACTTTATGGTGATAATGGAAATGGTATGCACGTACACCAATCATTATGGAAAGATGGTAAAAACTTATTCTTCCAAGAAGGTGCATACGGAAACCTTTCAGAGATGGCACTAAACTATGTAGGTGGAATTTTTAAACACGCACGTGCAGTTGCTGCATTTACAAATCCATCAACAAACTCATACAAAAGATTAATTCCAGGATTTGAAGCACCATCAATTTTAACTTACTCTTCACAAAATAGATCTGCATCTTGTAGAATCCCTTATGGAGCTGGTGAAAAAGCTGTAAGAGTTGAGATGAGATTCCCAGATTCAACAGCTTGTCCATACTTAGCATTTGCAGCTATGATGATGGCTGGACTTGATGGTATTAAAAATAAAGATGTACCAGTAGGACCAATGGATGAAGATTTATTTGAATTAAGTTTAGATGAGATTAGAGAGAAAGGTATTCCTCAAATGCCACATACATTAAGAGGTTCTTTAGAAGCTTTAATTAGAGATAATGAATTCTTACAACCTGTATTTACAAAAGAATTTGTTGATACATATCAACATTATTTATTTGAAAGACAAGTTTGGCCAGATGAAGCTAGACCAACTGCGTTTGAGTTTATCAGTACTTATTCTTGTTAATATAAATTTTTATTTATTAGGGTTTTAAAAAGGTGATAGAGTTTTTCTATCACCTTTTTTTATTGTTTTTATTTAACGCCATTTTAAACAAAAATTAGATAAAATCGCCGTAATAATGTAAGATAATCTTAGACTATCTCTTAAATACAAACAAATTTTAATAAATAGAGATAAAACACATAAAGGAAAATAATGGGATGTAATTTAGACAAATTAACTTCTTTCAAAGACAATTGTGGGTTTGGACTAGTAGCTCACTTAAAAAATAAACAAACACATCAAAATTTAGAGGATGCTATAACAGCATTAGAGAGAATGATGCACAGAGGTGCAGTTGCAGCTGATGGTAAAAGTGGAGATGGAAGTGGATTGCTTTTATCAATTCCAGATGAGTTTATGCGAAAAGTTGCAATGCAAAATGGAGTTGACCTTCCAAAGCTTTATGCAGTTGCAATGGTATTTTCAAAAGGGGAAGCACAGCTAGAAACTTTTAAATATTATTGTGAGAAAAATGATTTAAAAGTATTGTTAAGTAGAGAAGTTCCTGTAAATACAGATGCTTTAGGTGAACAAGCCTTAGCAATATTACCTGAGATTACACAAGTATTTGTTGTACCAAATACTTTAATCTCTTCAAAAAGATTTGATGCGATGTTATATCTTGCAAGAAAAGAATCAGAACACGCATTAAAAGATCAAGAAGATTTTTATATTCCAACATTTAGTTCAAAAGTGATTGCTTATAAAGGGCTTGTTATGCCTACTACTATTAAGCAGTTTTATCTTGATTTAAATGATCAAGATTTCAAAATATCTTTTGCACTCTTTCACCAAAGATTCTCAACAAATACATTACCAAAATGGAGACTTGCGCAACCATTTAGAGGAATAGCACACAACGGTGAGATAAACTCTGTTGAAGCAAATAGATTTAATGTATTAGTAAAAACAGAAGCAATAAAATCTGAAATATTTAGTGATGAAGAATTGGAAAGAATTTTCCCACTTTTACAAGATGGTGGAAGTGATAGTGCCTCTTTAGATAATATGTTTGAATTTCTAATGATAAATGGTATGGACTTTTTTAAAGCTGCACGAAGTTTAGTTCCAGCTCCTTGGCAAAATGCTCCATATATGGACTCAGAATTAAGAGCTTTTTATGAATATTGTGCAATTAGATTTGAAGCTTGGGATGGTCCAGCAGCAGTATCTTTAACAGATGGAAGACATATAGGGTGTTTAATTGATAGAAACGGTTTAAGACCATCAAAATATTTTCAAACAAAAGATGATAGACTTTTTATCACAAGTGAATATGGAACAGTATTAATTCCTGATGAAGAGATTATTGATAGAGGAAGATTACAAAGTGGTCAAATGATTGCTGTTGATTTAAATAGTGGTAAAATATTAAAAAATGATGATATCAATAATTATTTAAAATCTACTCAAAATTATGAAAAATGGCTTACATCAAATATGCAATATCTTCAAGAATATGTAGAAGATACATTTACAGATTTAGAAGATTATAAATTTGATGATTTAGAACATAGACAAAAATATGCAAATATCACTTATGAAACATTAGATCAGATGATTATTCCTATGGCTGATGATGGAAAAGAACCAACTGGTTCTATGGGAGATGATACTCCATTAGCATGTTTTTCAAATGTAAAAAGAAACTTTACAGATTTCTTTAGACAAAAGTTTGCACAAGTTACAAACCCACCAATTGATCCATATAGAGAAAAGATAGTTATGTCTTTAAATACAGGACTTGGTCATGCATATAATGTATTAGAAGAAAGTGAACACAATTCAAAAAGATTAAAAGCGGTAAGTCCAATTTTAATGAAAGAAAAATTTGATGTTATGAAAAGATTTGGAGATGCTAAAGATCCATTATATGATGAAGATTTTCAAAATAAAAATTTTAGTACAACATTTACAACAGATTTAGAAACATCACTAAAAAATCTTTATTTAAATGTAAAAGATGCGGTAATTAATGAAAATATTAGTATTGTAATATTAGATGATAGAGATGTATCAAAGGATTCTAAAGTTATACCTATGGCAATGGCAGTAGGATATATCAATCATCAACTTCAAAATGACAAAATAAGAAGTAGAGTTTCAATAGTTGCAGTTACAAGTGAAGTTTATGATCCACATAGTGCAGCTGTATTAATCGCATTTGGTGTATCTGTAATCTATCCATATATGATGTATGCTTCAATTGTATCATATTATGAAAGAAAAAATATTTCTCATTATGAATTACAAAAAAAATTAAAAAATAGTATGAAAGCTATAGGTGCTGGATTATTAAAAATTATGTCAAAAATGGGTATTGCTACAATTGCAAGTTATAGAAACTCTTCATTATTTGATATTATGGGATTAAGTGACCAAATTGTAAAAGATTGTTTTGAACATGCAAACAGCGATTTAGCTGGTCTTGGATATGAAGATATTGAAAAAAGAATAGAAGTTGTACACTATGATGCATATTTTGATGATAAATCTATGTTCCCTTTAAATATGGGTGGATTTTATAAATATATTGATGGTGGAGAATATCATGATTATGCACCAGCTATTACACATGCTATGCATAATAAAAATGCAACAGACAAAGAAGATATTAGTGATTTCAAAGGTCTAAAATCTTTAGTAGAAAATAGAGGTCAAAAATTTATTAGAGATTTCTTCGAATTTAATAGTGATAAAGCGGCAATTAGTATTGATGAAGTTGAGTCAAAAGAGGAAGTTTTTAAAAGATTTGCAGCTGCTGCTATGTCTTGTGGTTCTATCTCTGTTGAAGCACATGAAGCGATTGCTGTTGCTATGAATACTATCGGTGCACAAAGTAACTCAGGTGAAGGTGGAGAAGATCCTGCAAGATTTGGGACACTTAAAAACTCTAAAATCAAACAAGTTGCTTCAGGAAGATTTGGTGTAACACCAGGATACTTAGTAAACTGTGAAGAGTTACAAATTAAGTTAGCACAAGGTGCAAAACCAGGAGAGGGTGGACAGTTACCAGGATCTAAAGTAACTCCTATGATTGCAACATTAAGACATACAACACCAGGTGTTACATTAATTTCACCACCTCCTCATCATGATATTTATTCTATTGAGGATTTAGCACAGTTGATTTTTGATTTAAAACAAATCAATCCAAAAGCAAAAGTGGCTGTTAAACTTGTTTCTTCAATTGGTGTTGGAACAATTGCATCAGGTGTTGCAAAAGCATATGCTGATAAAATTATTATTAGTGGTGCCGATGGTGGAACAGGTGCAGCACCATTAACATCTATTAAACATACTGGAAATGCTTGGGAATTAGGTCTTAGTGAAGCGCATAATTCATTAAAAGCAAATCATTTAAGAGGTATGGTTCATCTTCAAACAGATGGTGGATTAAAAACAGGTCTTGATGTAGTAAAAGCAGCGATGTTAGGAGCTGAGAGTTACGCATTTGGTACTTCAGTACTTACACTTCTTGGTTGTAAAATACTAAGAATTTGTCATACAAACAAGTGTAGTGTTGGTGTTGCAACTCAAGATGAAGATTTAAGAGAAAAATTTAGTGGTACAGTTGAAAGACTTATTTCTTATTTTGAATTTTTAGCTCAAGATGTTCGAGAAATATTAGCATCATTAGGATATACATCATTAGAACAAATTATTGGTAGAAGTGATTTATTAAAAGTTCTTGATGATGAATTCTCACAAAAATTTGATTTCCAAAATGTATTAAGAAGAATTGATGGAGTTGATACTTGTCAAGTAAATTCGAATGTGCCTTATGATCAAAATGAAGATTCTCATAAATTATTGAGAAAAGTTTTACCAACAATTCAAAGTCCAAGTATTCCTGTAACAGTAGATGCACAAATTTCTAACTTAAATAGAAGTTTTGGTACTTTAACATCAGGTGAGATTGCAAAAAGATATGGAGATGCTGGACTTCCTGAAGATACTATTACATATAATTTGACAGGTGTTGCAGGACAATCTTTTGGAACATTCCTTAGTCGTGGTGTTTCAATCTATCTTGATGGTATAGCAAATGACTATGTGGGAAAAGGTATGAGTGGTGGTAAAGTTGTTATTAAACCAACACTACAAGGAAGTGAATACGCAGGTGCTGGAAATACATGTCTTTATGGTGCAACAGGTGGAAAACTTTATGTAAGAGCTTCTGTAGGAGAGCGATTTGCAGTACGAAATTCTGGAGCAATTGCTGTTGTTGAAGGAACAGGAGATTCTCCTTGTGAATATATGACAGGTGGTATTGTTGTGATTTTAGGTCAAACAGGTATTAACTTTGGTGCAGGTATGACAGGTGGATTAGCATTTATTTACGATCCACATAGAGAGTTTACAGATAAAATGAATCAAGAGTTAATTGAAGCTCTTAGAATTGATACAGATGATACAGAATTAGAAAGAATTTATTTAAAAAATACACTTAAAGATTATCTCAAAGAAACAGAGTCTTTAAAAGCAGAAGAGATATTAGAAGATTTTAGATCAGAGATTAGAAATTTCTGGATGGTAAAACCAAAAGATATGACAATTTTACCTTTAAACCCAGAGCAGGGAGATTAATAGAATGTTAAATTTTACAAAAGTAGATAGAAATAACCCTTCAAAAAGAGGGGTTATGGAGAGAATTAAAGACTTCAGTGAAGTGTATAATGTGTTCGATAAAAATAAAGCACAAGAGCAAGCTGATAGATGTATAGGATGTGGTGACCCATATTGTCATAATAAATGTCCATTGCATAACATAATTCCTGCATGGTTAAAACAAACAGCACAAAATGATATTGAATTAGCTTTTAATATTTCAAATGAAACTTCACCTTTTCCTGAAATTTTAGGAAGAATATGTCCTCAAGATGTATTATGTGAGGGAGATTGTACTTTAAATGATACTCATGGAGCTATTACTATTGGAGCAGTTGAAACACATATTAGTGAAACTGGATTTGAACAAGGATTAAAACCAAAATTTGCTACACATAAAATAGGAAAAAAAGTTGCAGTTGTAGGAAGTGGACCAGCTGGTATTAGTGTGGCAACTTTTCTTTTAAGAGCAGGTGTTGATGTAGATATGTATGAAAGAGCTAGTCGAGCAGGTGGACTTTTAACATACGGAATACCAGGATTTAAACTTGATAAATTTAGAGTACAAAGAAGAATTGATTGGCTTGTAGAGGCTGGTATGAATCTTTATACAAATTGTGAAATTGGTAAAGATAAATCATTTGAAGAATTAGAAAAATCTTATGATGCAGTATTTTTAGGAATTGGTGCAACAAAAGGGAAATTACCAAATATTGATGGTGAGAACAACGAAAATGTTTATTTGGCAATGGAGTTTTTAACAGGAATTCAAAAAAGAAATTTTGAAGAAGAAAATCCATTATTTATAGATGTTAAAGATAAAAACGTAGTTGTAATAGGTGGTGGAGATACTGCTATGGACTGTGTAAGAACATCTATAAGAGAAGGTGCATCATCTGTAAAATGTCTTTATAGAAGAGATGAAGCAAATATGCCTGGAAGTAAAAAAGAGGTTGTTAACTCAAAAGAAGAGGGTGTTGAATTTGTATTTAATGTTTCTCCAAAAGCTATTGTAAAAGAGGGTGTACTTGTTTTAGAAACTAAAATGAGTGAGCCAGATGGTTCAGGAAGACAAAGTGTTCAAATTATAGAAAATAGTGAATATTTAGAAGAAGCTGATATAATTATACTTGCACTTGGATTTGATCAAGAGTTACCTACTTTTATCAAAGAGAGTGGTTTAGAATTAGATAAATGGAATGGATTAAAAGTAAATGAAAAATACCAAACATCTAATCCTAAGATTTATGCTGGTGGAGATAGTGTAAGAGGTGCAGATTTAGCTGTTACTGCAGCAGCTGATGGTAAAGTAGCTGCAAAATTTATTATAAATAGTTTTAAGAGTTAGTAGATGTCATGAAAGAGGATTTATTTAATTTATTACGAAATGGGGCAGATGCAAATACATCTGATGCAAATGGTTTTACCCTTTTGATGCATTTTGCTAGAAATAATGATACTATTTCTATGGGATTATTATTGAGTTATGCCGCTAGAATAAATGATAAAGATGCTCTTAATATGACAGCGTTGGATTATGCTATTAAAGATAGACATTTAGAAGCTGTAGAATTTTTAGTAAATAATGGTGCACATGTAAGTAGTGAAACTTATATGTATGCTATTAAAATGAAAGATAGAAATATTATAGATTTTCTTGATAGTCTTGATCCTGATAAATATATATTTTTAAAGAATAAAAATAAACTAAAAAGACAACATATATGAAATTAAAACAAGAAAAAATCAAAACACTTCTTGATGCCCTTCCTTATATCAAAGAGTTCAGAAATAAAACAATTGTTATAAAGTATGGTGGAAGTGCACAAACAAGTCCAGAGTTACAAGAAAAATTTGCTAGAGATATTACACTTTTACAACTTGTTGGTATAAAACCTGTTATTGTACACGGTGGTGGTGCTAAAATATCTGATATGTTAAACAAACTACAGATTCCATCTACATTTGTTGATGGGCATAGAGTAACTTGTGAAGAGAGTATGAGAATTGTTGAAATGGTTTTAAGTGGTGAAATCAATAAAAATATCACTTCACTTTTAAATTATCATGGAACAAAAGCTATTGGTATTAGTGGAAAAGATAGTAATTGTATTGAAGCTCAACCAAAAGATGGTGGAAAATTTGGTTATACAGGTGAAGTTACTTCTATCAATGCTCAGATGATTGAAGATTTGATTAAAGAGGGATTTGTTCCTGTTATTGCTCCTATTGCAAACAGTGAGAGTCCAAATCATCCGGGATTTAATATCAATGCAGATATTGCAGCAGCTCAAATAGCTATAGCACTAAAAGCAAATAAAGTATTATTTTTAACAGATACTGTTGGTGTTTTAGATAAAAATAAAGAGCTTTTAAATTCACTTGACAAAGAAGATGTACAACGATACAAAGATGATGGAACAATTGCTGGTGGAATGATACCAAAAGTTGATAGTTGTATTGAAGCAATTTATAATGGCGTACATAAAGCTCATATTATAGATGGAAGAGTTGAACATAGTATTTTACTTGAACTATTTACAAGTGATGGTATAGGTACACAATTTTTACAAAAATAAAATGGGATATATTCAACTAAATCAAAAAGCTTTTTTTCATAATTTAGATTTCTTTTCTAAAGCTTGTGGTTCTAAAAACAAATTAGCTATAGCTTTAAAAGACAATGCTTACGGACATGGAACAGAAAAAGTTGCTTCAATGGCAAGTAAATATGGGATAAAACATGTATTTGTAAGGGATTTGACTGAAGCACATATCGCTTTGAAATTTAATTTTGAGTCAATTTTAGTTCTTTATGATATTCCAACCACAAAACAAGATCAAAGTATCATAATATCTATAAACTCACTTGCTTTTTTAGAACAAATTCCAAACGGTAGTAAAGTTGAATTAAAAATTGATACAGGAATGAATCGAAATGGTATTTATATCAATGAGATACAAAAAGCTTGTGAAATGATACAAAACAAACATCTTATTTTAAATGGTATTTTTACACATTTTTGCTGTTCAGATGAAGAAAATAGTATTACTAAAGAACAAGAAGAAAATTTTCAATTAGCTATCAAAGAGACACAAAAATATATAGATTATAACTTTAGAGTACATTGTGCAAATAGTACAGGTGTTTTTAAAGTAGATATGACTCAATATGACATGGCAAGAGTAGGAATTGGTATTTATGGTTACCTTGATACTGAAGAAGAAAAAGAGCTACAACCAGTTCTCTCTCTTTATGCACAAAAAATCGCAACAAAAGAGATTGTACAAGGTGACCATATAGGGTATGGAAGCGATGCTTTTATTGCACCTTGTGATATGATTGTATCAAATTATGATATTGGTTATGGTGATGGTTTAAGTCGTGCTAATACACAAAAGTCTCGAAAAATAGCAAATGGATTAGAGATATTAGGTCGTGTTTCTATGGATAGTTTTTTTGTAGAATCAGTAGAAAATCAAGTATGTGTTTTTGATAATGCAAAAAATTTAGCGCAAGTTCATAACACAATCACCTATGAAATACTTACAAACCTTAAACCATCTATTAAAAGGGTTATTATTGAGTAATCGAATCCCTTTTGGAGAGATTAATCATCATAAAAAAAATGCAGTTTTCTTATCAATTTATACAGATGAGATAGCCCCTTGGAAATACTTCAATGACGATATAAAACACACGCGTTGCCCTGCTGTTATTATGATTGATAGATGGGATGGACGGATTGGTTTTCCAGGTGGAACATTAGAAGAGGGGGAACCTCTTTTAGATGCATTAGTACGGGAAATCAAAGAAGAAGTTGGTATTCGCGTACGACCTGAAAAAGTACAAGGGGTAGTTTCCCATGAAGATGAAAAATTTGTAACACATCTTTATGCTTTAAAGGTAAATGAACTCGAGTTTTTACATATCTATTATCATATCTTAAATAACTTTTCAAGATCAATTTTAAATCATGCGTATGAAGAAGCAGATGAGTCACATTTTATGTCTGAAATTACAGGGATAAAAATAGTTCCAATAGTACAACATAGAAATAAAGGGATAAATAAATTTTTAGAAAACAGTTTTGCTGGAAGTTGTAAAGCTGATTTTGAAATCTTTATTAAAGAGATTTTACAAATAGAGAATTTTGTTTAAATTGCATAATGCAATATTTTTTTATCTCTTGTAAAAATTCTGTTACAATTTCTTTATGAAAATAACTCAACAACAAAAAGAGATTTTAGAATCTATAAAACAGTATAGAAATATAAAAATAAATGCTTTTGCAGGTACTGGTAAAACAACCACTTTAAAACTTATAGCACAAGAATATCATAATAAAAAAATACTTTATCTTGCTTTTAACAGTGCTATTAAAAATGAAGCCTCAAATATATTTCCTTCTAATACAAGTGTAAAAACAACCCATGGTTTAGCCTATGTTGCAGTAAAAAAATATACTAAAGTAAATTTGGATTCTCTTGTAAATTATAGAGCAATTGATATATCAAAAGAGTTTGGAATTACTTATAATCAAGCAATAGGTACTTTAAAAATATTTGAAAATTTTTGTAATAATACAAAACAAGAGATAGGTAAAGATGATATAGAACATAAAAGTGCTCAAAAGATGTTTGACCTGATGCTACTAGGAAAGATGAAACCAACTCATAGCTTTTATTTAAAGTACTATTTTCTTCTTCTTTCCTCTGAACAAATCCCACAATTCACTTACGATATTATTATGCTTGATGAAGCACAAGACACAAATGAAGTGACATTAGGTATCTTTGAAGCTTTAAGTTCAAAAACAAAAATATATGTGGGTGATAAACACCAACAAATTTACTCATTTCGTGGAAGTAAAAATGCCTTGGATAAAATTAAATGTGATAAAAAACTATATTTAAGTTCCAGTTTTAGATTTAATAACGATATAGCACAGTATGCCAATAAATTATTAGGTAAATTTAAAAATGAAAATGTAGAGATAGAAGCATCAAAAGATAGAGATAAAACAATAAATACAAGTGGATATATCTCAAGAACAAATGCACAACTTATAGCTACTATTTCTACTCGAATAGATGAAAGAAAACCTTTTGTAACAGTAAGAGATCCAAATGAGATATTTAATCTTACTATTGAAGTATATTATTTTCTTAATGAGCAAAAAGAAAAAATAGTACGAAATAGATTTTTAAAAGATTTTAGTAGTGAAGAAGATATTGTAGAGTATGCAAAAGAGGTTGAAGATTTTGAACTAAAATCAGCACTTAAAGTTGCCAAAGAGTATAAAGAAAAGATATTTGAATTTCAAGAGGTAGCAAAAAAGTTTTATGATGCTTGGAAAAATAGAACAAATAATGGCTTTGAACAAAGGCTTCAAGAGATACTCTTTTTAACAACAGCACATACTGCAAAAGGTTTAGAGTGGGACAGAGTAACGATAGCTGATGACTTTACAGATTTTGCAGATTTGATAGTTGATTTTGGTTGTGATAGTTTAGAGGAGTTTAAGCAAGAGCAGAACTTTCTACCAAATCAAGAACTTCTTGATGAATTTAATTTGTTTTATGTAGCTATTACTAGAGCAAAAAAAGCACTTGTTAAAGATAGTGAGAATTTTCACTATCTTATGGCTAAAAATGTAGATAAACTTATAGACACTAGAATCAAAGATGCAAAAGCAAATATAGAAGCGATACAATCAGGGAAAAAAGTTAGTGCATCTAAAATGCAACAAGAAGATAAAGAACTCCTTCGACAGCAAAAAAATCAAGAAGATGGAAAAGCTAAAAATAGTGGACTTAAATGGAGTTTAGAAGATAAAATAAAACTCAAAAGTATGTTTAAAAAAGGAAATACTATAGATCAAATAGCTTTAAAATTAGAACGAACAACGGGAGCAATTTTAGGAGAACTTTTAAAAAGTGAAATTATTACTAAACAGGAGCAACAAAAATTATCAGGGTTAGTAAAAACAAATGGGAACTTCGCTACAATTCACAGTATAAAATAGTGGGATAATATATGATAATATTAGATTTTGAAACAAATACAACACACCAGTATGATGTGATAGAAGCAGCAGCTGTAAAAGTTGAAATTGTAGATAATGAAATAATAGTAAAAGATAAGTTTCATAGATATTATCTCTCAAGACACAGTGTAAACCCTTACTCTTACGCAGTTCATAGATTAACCCCAGAACTTATTCTTGAACATAGAAATAAACAAGAGATAAAATATGCATCATATTTTAAAGAGGATGAAGATTTTGTATCCTTTTGTCAAGGTTGTACGACTTTGGTTGCTCATAATATCAGCTTTGAGTTACGACATATAGAAAAGCTTGTAAAGTTTGAAAAACACTTTTGTACTATGAAAGAAAATAAACAGATAGTAAAAGCTTTGAATAAAAATGGCAATATTAAAAATCCAAAACTAGATGAAACTTGTATCTACTATGGTATAGATTTTGATCCATATTCATATCATAGTGCAACTTATGATGTAAGTAAAACTTATGAGATATTAAAAAAGATGAAACTTGATGGAAACTTCAAATAGTATTTACAAAATTTATTTAACACTTTTTAAACATTATGGGGCACAAGGTTGGTGGCCTTTTTTAGATATAGGTTATCATCCAAATGATTATAGCTATCCTAAAAATAGTGATCAAATATTTGAAGTTGCCTTGGGGTCAATTTTGACGCAAAATACTACTTTTATATCTGTTACAAAAGCTATGAACAACTTACAAGAAAATAATTGTATCACTAGTGTTGCTATAAAAGCTATGGATGTAGAGAAACTTAAAACACTTATAAAACCAGCAGGGTATTTTAACCAAAAAGCAAATTATATTTTGGAGTTTATACAGTTTTTTGATACATTAAATGGGGCTGTTCCAAGTAGGGAAGAGCTTTTAAAAGTAAAAGGAATAGGGGAAGAAACAGCAGATTCTATTTTGTTATATGGTTATAATCAAGCGCAATTTAAAGTAGATGCCTATACTAAAAGATTGCTTTTAGAACTTGGTTTGATTGATGAAAAGTCTAAGTATAGGGATATAAAAAAGATATTTGAAGATGCTTTAGAAAAAGAGATAGAAGATACAGATGAAAGAAGAAAAATATATCAAGAATACCATGCACTTATTGTTGAGCATGGGAAACATTATTATTCTAAAAAGCCTTATGGTGTTGGGTGCTTTTTAAAAGAAAATAGAAGTTTAAATTTTTTGTGACACTAGATGTGACATTGATATGATAAAATAATTATCAATATAAAATATAGGATATTATATTATGAAGAAAAATGAAAAACCAAATTTAATATTAGAATTGGAAAAAACATATGGTATTACTTTAGAAGAGGTATATAACATCTATCAAGGTGGCTATGTATTAGATAAAGATAATAATATAGTAGGTTTAAATTTATCAAATAATCAGATAAGTGATATAGAGAGTATAAAAGAGTTAAAATCTTTACAAAAATTAGATTTATCAGATAATCAGATAAGTGATATAGAGAGTATAAAAGAGTTAAAATCTTTACAAAAATTAGATTTATCAGATAATCAGATAAGTGATATAGAGAGTATAAAAGAGTTAAAATCTTTACAAAAATTAGATTTATCAAGGAATCAGATAAGTGATATAAAGAGTATAAAAGAGTTAAAATCTTTACAAACATTATATTTATGGAGTAATCAGATAAGTGATATAAAGAGTATAAAAGAGTTAAAATCTTTACAAACATTATATTTATGGAGTAATCAGATAAGTGATATAAAGAGTATAAAAGAGTTAAAATCTTTACAAACATTATATTTATCAAGGAATCAGATAAATGATATAGAGAGTATAAAAGAGTTAAAATCTTTACAAGAATTAGATTTATCAGATAATCAGATAAGTGATATAGAGAGTATAAAAGAGTTAAAATCTTTACAAGAATTAGATTTATCATATAATAAGATAAATGATATAGAGAGTATAAAAGAGTTAAAATCTTTACAAGAATTAGATTTATCAGATAATCAGATAAGTGATATAAAGAGTATAAAAGAGTTAAAATCTTTACAAACATTATATTTATCAAATAATCAGATAAGTGATATAGAGAGTATAAAAGAGTTAAAATCTTTACAAGCATTATATTTATGGAGTAATCAGATAAGTGATATAAAGAGTATAAAAGAGTTAAAATCTTTACAAACATTATATTTATCAAATAATCAGATAAGTGATATAAAGAGTATAAAAGAGTTAAAATCTTTACAAACATTATATTTATCAAATAATCAGATAAGTGATATAGAGAGTATAAAAGAGTTAAAATCTTTACAAAAATTAGATTTATCAAGGAATCAGATAAGTGATATGAAGAGTATAAAAGAGTTAAAATCTTTACCTGAACTTGATGAATTGCGGATTTACAAAAATCCTTTTTTAGAAGAATTAATTGATTTCAAGCTTGATGAAACTTATGACTCAAATAATCTTCAAGATCTAAAAGATTATTTTCAAGGTATTAGTAGTAAAAGTGCAAAAGATATAAAAAGTATAAAAAAAATAATGCTAGTTGGAAATCACAGCTCAGGTAAGAGTGAATTTTTAAATCACTTTATAGAAGATAATTCACAAACAGGAAGTACTCATATACTTAATATTGTTTCCTATCCAAATAACGAAAATAAAAAAGCTATTATATATGATTTTGGTGGACAAGATTATTATCATGGGATATATAAAGCATTTATGACAAATCATGCCACAAGTTTAATTTTTTGGAAAAAACAAACTGATAATAATACTCTATCTGATGATGAAAGTAAAAGAAATGAAAAGACTCAGAATTTTACAAAAGATTATTGGATAAAACAGCTTTGGAATTTTGATGAAAATTATAATAGTAATGGTGATAAAAAAGATAAAGAAAAAGTATTATTAAATAGGTACTGGCTTATTCAAACACATATTGATGATGATGGTGTAGAGTTTTTGGATAATAAAATTCTTTCAAAAAAAATATATAGACAGTTTCATATAAATAATAAAAATACTAATGATATAGATTTAGATTCATTAAAAAAACATTTAAAAAATGAGATAGATAATAGTGAAATGATAAAAAAGCTCCCTATAGATATAGCAGTAGAAAAATATATCTTTGAACAAAATAGCCCCGATGCTATAGAAATATCTGCAATAGTAGATAAGTTTCCAGATGCAAAAGAGAGAATTAATTTTATTTTAAATCAACTTGCAAGGCAGGGATTGATACTTTATTATCCTCATAATAAAGAACTATCAAAAATAGCGTGGCTTAATCCATCTAAAACACTAAAAAAAATACATGATGAGATATTCGATGTATCTAGTCTATCTACATACAAAGGGAGAGTACCAAAAGATAAATTTGGAAAACTTTGTAATGATGAAAATTTGGTGTTAATGCTTATAGAAAATAAAGTGATATTTTCAGATGATATATCAAACGAAAAGTATTATATAGTTCCTAGTTATCTTCCTAGGATAAATGAAGATAGTTCTGATTTTTTATATATCTTTGATATACAAACACCTTGTATAACTTTGAAGTTTGAGTATTTTATTCCTTTTGGATTTATGAATCGATTGATTAGTATTTACGGCAGAACTCCTGATATAAAGAAATATTGGAAAGATGTGCTACTTTTTACACTTAACAATAAACATATCAAAGTATTTATAAGACTTGATTTTGAAGAATTAAAAATAAAATTATATGTAATAGGGGATAATAAAACTTCAAAAAAAGATATAGATGAGACACAGAAATACCTTTTTGAAGAGATATTGATGTTATATAATGATATTGAAATATATGAAAGTAAATTATATCCATCAAGAAAAGAAAATGAGATAGAACAGAACAAACATAAAGAGAATAATGAAATTTTAGAAAAAAGATTACAAACTAAAAAGGTTATTCCTGATGATTTATATATATCGTTAAATAACAAACACTTTGTTCATTATAAAACACTAGAAGATGAAGAAAAAACAAAAGAACAAATTATCGCTTTTAATATAAAAGAGAAACAAATAAATAAAGAAAATAGTATAGTTCTTTCAACAAGAGCATTTAAAAATATTTCAGATAACAAGGAGATAAGTAAGATGAAAAAGATATTTATATCATATTCAAGAAAAGATATTGATTTTAGAGACGAATTAAGAAAACACTTAAGTGTATTAAAGTTTTTTGATTTAGCTGACAATTGGGCTTGTGAGGATATACAAATTGGTAAATGGCATGATCAAATTCAAAGAGAGCTTGAGGAAAGTGACCTAATAATTTATATGCTTTCAGCTAACTTTTTTACATCTGCTTATATTTTAGAAGAGGAGGTTGTAAAAGGGATGGAGATGATAGCTCAAAATACTAATAAGAAGATTTTACCAGTTATAGTAAGTGATTTTGTAGGATTAGATAAATTAGGAAGTGCAATAAAAAATCCAACTGAAAAACAAGAGGCTATTTTAGGACTTGGTAAATTTCAATATCTTGCTTATGGAAAAAATATAAATCCACTCACTAAACAAAGTGAAGAAACAATTTTGTCTTTAAAAGACCTTGCAAATAGAAATGAGTTAGATAAAGGGCTTAGTCAAATAGTGGAAAGAATTATTCAAATATTAAAATAAAAAAATCAAATAATTTCTACATATAAAAGAAAAAAATGAACATAAATTTATTAGATAAAAACAAAAACTTCAATATACTCCTTGCAGGGATTATAAGTATCATCATAGGTGTTGGGGTTGCAAGATTTGCATTTACTACACTGCTTCCCTCTATGCTTGAAGATTTTTTAAGTGTGACCAATGCTGGGCTTTTTGCTTCTTTTAACTATGCTGGGTATCTAAGTGGTGCTGTATTTAGTATATTTTTAAAAGATATCAATAGTAAAGTGAAATACTTTAGGATAGGGATAATTTTAAGTGTCTTAACTACACTTGTATTGGCAACTACTACAAATGAAATTTTATGGTTTGTATCTCGTGTAATTGCTGGATTTGGGTCTGCTATGGTTTTGATAGTTGGTGGGGCTATAGTTATGGTGAAACTCAACTATGAAGATAAAACAAAAGCTATGGGGATACATTTTAGTGGGATAGGTTTTGCTATAACTGTAAGTGAACTCATATCCCAATACACTTTGAAAAGTGGTACTTGGAGTGATGCTTGGATGGTACTTACTATCTTTGCTTTTTTTGCGTCTATTTATGCTATTTATATTTTATCTTTTGATAAAGAGTTAAAAAAAGAGGCAACGAAACATAAAGTTTCAAAAGATATGTTTACACCTTATGTTATATTACTAATCTTAGCCTATTTTACAGCAGGGGTGAGCTTCGTGGTTCAAGCTACATTTTTTCCAGATATTATTAACTCTTTAGAGGGGCTTGATGGTTATGGGAGTTTAGGTTGGCTTGTGGTTGGAGTTGCTGGTATTCCCTCTGCAATTATTTGGATGAGACTTGCCCATAGATACAATAGTGTAGATATCATCATCTTAGCTTTTGTATTACAGATAGTTGGTATCTTGATACCTACATTGAGCAATAATATTTATCTAAACCTTTTAAGTGGAGCTCTGTACGGAAGTACCTTTATAGGTCATGTGGCTCTTTTTATGCACTATGGTGGAAAGTTAGCTGGAAAAAATCCTGTGATATTTATGGGTTCTATGACAGCTGCTTATGGGATAGGGCAGGTGAGTGCACCACTTTATAGTATAGCTTTGATAGAGAAATATGGCAATTATAATACCACTTTGTATCTTACAGCTTTTATAGCTAGTATTGGTATTTTGTTTTTATTGTATGCGAAAAGATTACGAGCTGAACATTATGAAAATATGAGTGACATTTAGTCACTCTATACTTTCTTTAGTATCTTTTATTTCTATTTCACATACTGATTTATCTACATTTTTTAAATCAGGTCTACCCACTAAAAGTCCCATATTAACACTACCCTGAACACAAACAATATCATTCTCTTTTACATCTACTGTAACTGTAGAAGTAGCTTCAGTTTTTGCCCATATAATTTTCTTACCTGGTGTCATCTCTTTTGAAATAAAACCACCATTTCTTAATGTTCCAATAACTTCATCATTGTTTGTTTTATTTTTGACATCATAATAAACTCCAGCACCTACGAAACTTGATGGTCTATATACATAGACTATCCCTTTACCTTCTGATGGTGTTTTGAAACCAGAAAATTGTTTTCCTTTTGCTCCACAACCTGTAAATCCAACTACTAATGTTATACCTATAAATCCTGTTGCAATTAATGATAAGTTAATCTTCATTTTTTCTCCATATTTTTGTTGTTTAATTGTTATAGTCAATAATAACAATTTATGCCATTAGTTTACCTAAACTATGTCACATCTAGTGTCACATTTTTTACAAATTTTAAAAATTATAATTTAGATAGTATTTTATTTTTCTAGAAAAGTTTACTGAATGATCCCATCATGCCATTGCACAAGAGTAAGTCTATATCCATCAGTTACTGGTAAAACCTCATGGCTAAAGTATGGATTACTTGGGAATATCACCATATCACCAGCTTTTGGTTTGAGTTTTATTTGATTGCCCTCTTTATCGTAAAGGTAGTTAAATACTAACTCACCTCCGCTAAAACTATAACCATCATTTTCATCTTGACAAGTTGTAGCAAAAAGTACAGTAGTGACTTTTCTCTGGCTAGCCACATTGACAAATCCAACTGTTTTTCCATTTTCATCTACAAGTTCACTTGAATCATCAGCGTGTTTTTTGTAGAAAAAACCTTTTTTGTATTGAAGCATCTGCACTTTTGTGCTAAAAGTTAAAGGGGTATTGAAAAACTCTTCAATTTGTGGTTGGAAGTGTTGAAATTGTTTATTATAGATATTTAAAAAGAGTTTATTGAGTTTAAGAATATTTGTTTTTCTTTGTTTCTCATTAAGTTTTGGTTGAATAATTCCATCCACTAGAGTTGCTTTAATTTTTGCTTGGGCAATATCATCTTTTTGTTTTGAATAGTCAACTATCTCTTTTAAAAGTTCAGGAGTAAAAAAATTTTCTATTATCAAATAGGGATACTCTTTGTATGGATTTGGTAAGAGAAGATTTTCAATTGTGATATCTTTAAAAAGATTATCACAATATATGTGATTTGATATTTGCATATATTGTTACTACTAGTAATGGATTATTAGAATAAGGGGGATTTTTTTCAGAATTTTTTGGTTATTTTTCTTGTGCGTTTTCTAGACAAGCAGAATAAATTTCGTCACATTTGTCATAACATTTTTCTACATTTGATTCACCACTTGAATCACAAACAGTTAAACATTGTGAATACGCAGCTTCACATTTGTCAGCAGTTTTATTTTCAGATGCAACCTCTTCAGCTGCAATTAGATTTACACAAAGAATTGAAGCAATTACAAAAATCGCAACTTTTTTTAGTATCATTTATACTTCCTTTAATTTTAAGATAAGTTTTTTTTGTTAGTATAAATGTATTCTTTTTTAGAGAATACACAACATTTTTTAACTCTGATATCTACAAGTCTAACGCCAATTATAACTATAGATATTAGGGTTCTTTTTTTTCCCTTATTCGTAATTGAAATTATAAACTAAAAATGAGATTTTTAAGCTGAAAGATTTCTGAATTTTACTTTACCTTTATAGAGCCCTTTATCTACCGCATTTCTAAGGAAAAAAATAGCTTTTTTTCATCGAAAATTTTGTTAAATATTTTTTATTTTTCTTAGAAAAAAAACTTTTTTTTAAAAAATTGATAAAGCTGTTTTATTGGTAAAAAGTTCTAGTGCTTTTGTACCACTATATGAGTTCCCCCAACTATTTAATCTTGGACTAAAGACAGCTATACTCATAACTTTTGGAACAACAGCAACGATACCACCACCAACACCACTTTTACCAGGTAACCCCACATGAAATGCAAAATCTCCACTAGCATCATAATGACCACAAGTAAGCATAACAGCATTTATTCTTTTGGCTTGACTTGTAGTTATAAATTGTTTATTTGTAATAGGATCTACACCATGATTTGCATAAAATAACATAGCACGAGAAAGTTCTTTTGTAGTCATCGTAATAGAACATTGTTTAAAATAGGTTTTGACTACATCATCTACATTGTTATCAAGGTTATGAAAACTTTTCATAAGATTAGCCAAAGCTATATTTCTATGACCGTGTCTATATTCTGAAAACCAAACATCTTTATCAAAAGTAATCTCTTGATTATCACTTATTTCTTGGATAAATCTTATGATGTTATCATAAGTATTATCGACATTTTTGTAGTGCGATAGAAGTGTATCTGTAACTACTATTGCCCCTGCATTAATAAATGGATTTCTAGGAATACCATGTTCGTATTCTAATTGTACCAAAGAGTTAAAGGGATTTCCTGATGGTTCTATTCCTACTTTTTTATAAAGTTCACGACTATAGATATTTAAAGCTTTTGTAAATGTAAATACTTTAGAGATACTTTGAATAGAAAATTTAGTGTCACTACATCCTATATGATGACTTGTTCCATCTAAAAGTGTGATACTCATAGCAAATTGATTTGGAAGAACTTTAGCTAAAGCAGGAATATAGTCAGCAACTTTTCCTTTTGAAAGTGTTGGTTGTATCTCTTGGAATATTTCATCTAATACTTCTTGATAATTTATCATAAGACCTCTTTTACAATTATTATTTAAAAGTTTTTATTCTGTGAATCTTTTATTATATTTATTTACAAAATTTGGAAGTAAGTCATAGAATAAGTTTATAAACTCTTTTTCTTGTTTTTTTTCATCTAAAATAGATTCTAATACTTTGTTATTTAAAGTTAAAAATAATAATCGAATAGCACCTTTAAGGTTTATATTTTTTTTGATACTATAATCAATAACTTCATTTGCTAAAATTTGAAATGTTGTTGTTTCATCATAAGGTTTGTTTTTACTCATATTTTGTGTATATATAACATCTATTTTATGTTTTGTGACTTCTATAATATTTTGAAGTGAGTTTTCGTGGTTGTTTTGTGGATGAAATTTAATATGAAGTTTTTCTTGTAATTGAAAGATATCTCCATTTTGAGAAAAATCTTGTTCTCCAAAAACTTGTGTTAATAAGTTCACAGATTCTTTAGGATAATGAGAAGTAAATAAAAATGTTTTTGTTAATAGAAATACGATGAATACAAGTAGCAATATAGCCATAATAATATAAATAAAATCCAAAGTCTTCTCCTAAATAAATTGTGTCATTATAGTATTCTTACTCTTAAGAGTTAACTTTGAAAAGTTACGAAAAAAACTATTTTAATAAGAAAATTTGAAAAATATTGTATAATTCAACAAAATTGAATTTGAGGAAAAAAATGAAAACGAAAAAACAAATTGTAGAGTCATATTATGAAAATCTATGGAATAAGCAAGATAAAACTTACATAGATAAGTTATTCGATGACAATATTGTTTTTAGAGGTTCTTTAGGGATTGAAACTAAGGGCAAAGAAGGTTTTGAAGGGTATTTTGATATGATTACAACTGCTATTCCAAACCTTTATCATGGAATTGAAGCAATTATTGCAGAAGATAATCAAGTAGCAGTAAGAGCTGTATATAATGGTACACATAAAGGAAAATTATTTGAGTTTGAAGCAACAAATAATAGAATTAAATACAATGGTGCATCATTTTTCAAAATTGAAAATGAAAAAATAATTGAGATTTGGGTTCTTGGGGACTTAAATGTGTTATATAAACAATTAGGAAAATAATTTAATTATGCAAAACTCTAAAAATATTATTGCGTACAATATATGTGAAAAATTTACTGATAATATTTATGAAATATTACAACAAAGATATCCCGTCACACAACAAAAAGATATTATAGTTGTAAATATAAAAGAAGACAAAGATATTATTCTTTTTAGATATGGTATCTTTGTTTGCTGGGGTGTTGATTTTGAAACTATAAAATTTTTTGAAGATTTTATCAAAGATTATACTATAGAACCATTACCTGTGAAACTTATGGAACATTTAGAATATAGTTATGGGGATATTTTTAAAATACATCTTGACCACATCTCTTTAGATAATGATGATATTTTAACCAAAGTTTCGATTTCGAGTTCTATAGCTCAAAGTTTAAAATTAGAAAATTTTGAAAATGAGATACAAAGTAGTATTGATAGAAATTCAAATATACCAAAAGAATTAGCAATTAAAGGTGCTATTTCACTACGAAAAAAAGAACTTTCTCGTAAAATTGGGGAGTTGTTTCTAGTAAAAAGTAAATTAAATCTTCATTATGATTTGCTTGATACTCCTGAATTTATCTGGGAGTATCCTGAGTGTGAACATTATTATGAAAAAATTACAAAATATTTGGATATAAACTCAAGGGTTGTGGTACTTAATAAAAAAGTTGAAGTTATCCAAGAGCTTTTAGATATGCTTGGGAATGAACAAAAACATAATTATTCCTCATTTTTAGAGTGGATTATAATTGTGCTGATTGCATTTGAAATTATTATGAATATAATGGATCATTTGTAGGAGAAGTTTATTTTTTAAACTTCTCATAAAGATCTCGTCTCTCTTTTAAAATTTCTACTTCATTTTCATAAGTTTTCACTTTGAATTTTTTATAAAGTTTGTATTGTATATAAATAGCAATTATTCCCAAAGATGCTATATAATACAAAAGATTTATAAGTTTTATTTCAAAATAATCAAATAACATAGCACTCAAGCTTCCAAATACAATAGCAATAGAAATCATAAAAGAACGAAGCATTAGATAATCTTTTAATTCAATAGCTTCATCTTGCATAAAATCAACAGTATGAACCCTTGCAATTTCAAAAGTGATAGCTTGAAGAGTAAATATTGATAATATTACATAAGTAAAAACTACAATAGAATGTGAAAGAAGTGGATATGAGGATATTTGAATAATATCTAAAATAATTGTAAAAAGATAGATATTATAAATCTTGATATGTTTAAAAAGTGGTTGCACTATTCCATCAAGTGCACCTAAAAGCATAAAAAAACTTATCATAAATACAGGAAGATAAGTACCTTCTAGTTTTGTAATATAGGGTAATAATGTCCAGTCGATATAAGTCACTAAAAATAATACGATTGATTGAAGATATAAAAAGTAAGATTTTTTTACTTCAAGAAACATTGTTTTATAATTTTTTAAAGCCATTAATCAGCCTTTTTCATTAAATACCCATCATAGTTATTTGGATAATAGTTTGTTAAAACTTTGACAATTTCAAAACCATTTTTTTTGTAGAGATTGATTGCAGTATGATTTATTGTTTTAACCTCTAAAGTAAAATTTTTTATCTCTAGTGTTTTAAAAGAGTAGTCTAAAAGCTTTGAAGCAATACCTTGCCCTTGAAACTCTGTAGATATACATAAAGAGTAGAGTCTATAATGATTTTTTCTTTTGAGCCACAAAATATATCCTACAATTTTATCGTTAATGATATAGGTAAAGAGTTGATTTCTTTTTATATGATAATAAAAAGAGTTCAAACTCAATCCGAAATCATCTTTTGAAAATACAGAGCTTTCTAAATTAAAAAGCTCTTTTGTATTTTGTAAAGTTGCAATTTTTATCATTGTTTTTGATAAATAGTATATTTAGGAATAAGTTTATCAGGTCTATATGACATTTTTACTTTTTTTAAGTTTTCAAATCCCATATCATCACCAACATTTATATAAATACTTCCGTATAATTCTTTAAGATATTTTGTAAATTCTCTAAAGATAAATTGTGCACATCCAAGTATCTCAAAATCTGTTTTTTCAATAATAACACTTGAGGTTGTTTCATTAATTTGTTCACCCACTGTAAATCCTTTGATCTCATCATCAATATATAAAACCATTCCAACTACATCAAGATTTTCATAATCATTCAATAATCTTTTGATTGCAAACCTTTCAAAATAGATACCATCAAGGAAAGTTTCTACTTCCTCTTTTGGCATATAAAGTGTTCTATCTTTTACCCACTTGTTAAAAAGTGTTGTAATACCATCTTTATGTTTTGCAATATCAATGATTTCAACTCTATGGTTTGGATATACTTTTTTAAACTTGTTTATCTCATTTCTTTTTGATTTATATGGATCACCTTTTAACTCTATTAAATCTTCTGTTTCATAGATATAGTCAACAAGTTTTTTTTCTATTAAAAAATCTTTTAACATATCATAGATAACAGTTCCTTCTTCAAGATAGTTTACAAATCCCTCTAACAAGTTTTCATGAACATATTCTATTTTAGAATAGTTTTTATTACTATTGTGAGTATTCATAATATCAAAACAATCAAGCATAGCTTCATAGGTATTTTCTTTTTTCCCTAAAGGTGGAAGCAACATAGACAGCTCCCCAGAATTTAAGATAAATAAACAAAAAGTATCATTTACTATTGCATAAAAACCTGTTGCTGTTGAAAGCCAGATATAATTACCTGCAAAAGTATAATCACTAATATCAACATTAATCACATCAAGATATCTATCCATTATCTCTTTTGCTTTTAAATCAAAGTGTTTTAAAGTATAATTACTCACAGTTAAAGTAGACATAGTAAGCCTCCTATATTAATTTTGCGAATTATACATCTTTTTTATCAATTTGCGTCAAAAAATTTGGTAAATTTTCAATATAATACGAAACTAGTATAAAGCAAGGGAAACAGCCAGTTATGAATGAAAAAGATATAGAACAAATTGAGAGTTTATCAAACCAATTAATTGAAGAAATTTCCCAATATAAAGAGGAAAATAATACTGTCCACCCTTATGATATTTCTGAGCAATTATTAAAGCTTCGGGATTTAGATGAAGATAAATATTCTTCAATCCTCAAAAAAATACCAAGTGCACTTCTTGCTGAAGTTCTCTCCGAAATGCCTTCTTATGTTCAAGAAGAGATTAGTGAATATATCAGTACAAAAAAACTTGTTGCCATTGCTTCAAACATGGATACAGATGATGCAGCAGACTTTATTCAAAATATTAGTGAAGACCATGAAGATGTTGCACAAACTATCTTAGAAAGTTTTGATGAAGAGGATAAAGAATTTTTAGAACAGCTTATCTCTTATGATGATGATGAGGCTGGTTCATACATGCAATCAGAGCTTTTTTCTGCAAAACAGAATGAAAAGATAGGTGATGCAATCAAAAGACTTAAAGAGCTTAAAGAAAGTGGTGAAGTAGATAATATTTGGCATTGTCATATTACAGATACAAGAGGTAAATATATTGGAAGTGTTGGTTTAGAGGAACTGATTATTTTTGAACATGGATTAAAGTTTTCAGATATTCCAAGTGAAAAATTTAGAACTTACAATATCTCTCACAAAGCTACAATCAAAGAGGTTGTAGATATGGTGACAAACTATAATCTTACAAGTGTACCTGTTTTAGATGATAATCAAAAGTTAGTGGGAAGAATCACTTCAGATGACGTATACGATATTATCCAAGAGAGTGCAACAGAACAAATCTATAACATGGCTGGGGTTAATGATGAGGTTGAGCAAGAAGAAAGTATCTACGAGATTGGGAAAAGTAGAGCTTTTTGGTTAGCAATTAATCTTGTAACTGCAATTGCCGCTTCTATTGTAATAGGTTTATTTGATACTACTATTCAATCACTTGTAGCATTGGCTATTTTGATGCCAATCGTTGCTTCAATGGGTGGAAATGCTGGAACACAAACATTGACAGTAACTGTACGACAAATGGCTTTAGGGGATATCGAAAAAGAAGATGCAAAGAAAACAATCTATAAAGAGGTTTTAATCTCTTTGGCAAATGGATTTTTATTTGCAGTGGTTATAGGAGTTATTTCATATCTATGGTTCTCTATGCCAATGCTTGGAGTAGTTATTGCCTTATCTATGGTTATAAATCTTTTAAGTGCAGGTTTTTTTGGTGCTTTAATTCCATTGAGTTTACAAAAAATGGGAATAGACCCTGCTATAGGAAGTACAGTACTTCTAACAACTGTTACTGATGTTGTTGGATTTTTTAGCTTTTTAGGATTGGCTACTTTAATATTATTATAGGATTATTAAGATGATAAGAGAAAAATTAGATAGTTTCCACTTAGAAGATGTAAGAAGTGAAGTACATCCTTCAGTATTTTTCAAACATGAAAATTATGATCTTATTATTTTACGATTACCACAAGTAAAGGATGATAGGATAGTTCAAATAAGTAATGCTTTTGTTGTTACAGATGAATCATATTATTATTTTGATAAAGTCAAAGATTTATTTGTAGATTTGAAAAATATCAAGGGTTTCTATCGATTTTTAGATAAAAAAATAGATGATGTATTAAAAATTATTTTAGATCACTTTAATGAGATAGAAGCGATTGAAGATCGTATTTATGACGGGAAATCTTTAAAAGATTTTAATCAGCAATGGTTTATGTATAAAAATAATATTGTACGAATTAATAGAGTTTTGTTTAAAGCTGGACAGACAATGGATGATTTAATATTTAATTATAAACAAGAAGAAGAGTATTTAGAGCGAAACTTTGAAGATATTGAGGAACATTTACAAAGAGCTTACAGAAATAGTGGATTACTTTTAGAAAAGCTTGATGCTTTGTATAATTTTCATTTGACACAAACCAATGAACAAATGAATAGAATCATTTACACATTGACTATTTTATCAGGAATATTTTTACCCTTAAATTTTATAGTTGGTTTTTTTGGAATGAATACAACTTCTTTATTTTTTACACAAGGAGAAGGTGGAACTTATTCTGTTATATCTATTCTTATAAGCATAGGACTTATTTCAACACTACTTGCCTATTTTTTAAAGAGGAAATAATTTTTATTCTACTTCCTCTTTCTCTTTTGGCAGAGCTTTCGCTGCTTTAAGTTTAACTGCATCGTTGTTTTTATATTCACTTAAGAGCTTTATAGCAACTTCTCCTCTTGTTTTTGAAGCACGTTTATAATTTGTTTGATAAGATATTAAAGCTGTAATAGCTGTTTTTGTACTGTTAAGGTTAAATGAGATTTTATAGGTGATGCCAAGTTTTGTAAAAACTGTGTGGGTGATTTGTTCTATAAGTTCAAAATCGTTATTGATATCAAACTCAAATTCTATTAAGTCAGTGATGATTCCATTTTTTTTCAAAGAGTAGTTATAAAAAACTTTTGTAAAAATATAGCTGTTTGGAATATAGATAGTTCGTCCCACATTTTTTACTTCTTTAATATTTGTATAGTCTTCTATTTCATTGAGTTTCATTTTGACTAATGAGATATCCACTATGTCTCCAATAGTGTGTTTCGTTTCAAACTGCACCATAATCCTATCTCCAACTTTGACAATACTTGTAAAGAATATATAAATAGCTCCTGCAATATTAAGAATAATTTCTCTAGTTGCAAGTGTAAGAGCTGCTGCTATAACACTTAAAAATGTTATAATATACATAATATCATCAATATACCGAATAGCGACAAATACTATTACTAAGATTACAAAAAGCAGTGAAAGAAGTTTTCTATAGTTTTTTTGGTCTTCATGATTTTCTGAATTATGTGTAAGATAGAAAACTAAGGAAGATAATACTTTATAAATTGTGTAAAAGAGGATAATCATACCAAAAGTAAAAAGATGTTTGATAAAAACTTCATCTTTGTATTCTTCATATTTTTTTAACAACTCTTCTTTTGATTCTAAAAGATTTTTTTCTGTTTTATCTATATTTTCTGTATATTCTATAAAATAGTCTAAATCTTCTTTTGCAGATTTGAGTTTTTTAGTATCTTCATTAAGGTCTAAAAGTGTTTTATATTTATTATTAACAGTTGATTTTGCTATATAAAAATTATCTTTAACTGTTTTATATTTTTGTGAAATTTTCTCAATATCTTTTAAAGAAGTTTTGAAAATAAAATCTCTTAATGTAATAGGTTGAGAAGTGTATTTATATTGTTTTAAAATACTATTGAAAGTTTGATTACTCTCATAAAGTTCTAGTTTTGATTTATAAATACCTAATCGTTTATTGAGTTCTTCTTGTGTTTTTATTGAATTATCTGGATTTTTTAATTTTTGTTCAATTACAGTTATATTGTTGATAAGTATATTGTAGTTCTTGTAATTTTGGTATGTTTTTAACCAAATATTTTTTTCAACAGTAATGTTTGTATTGATAATACTTTCATTTGAAAATAAACTCAAGCATAAAAATAGAAAAAGAGTAAGTGCTTTCAACTTTATATCCTTACAATTATTGTACAATTATAGCAATAAAATTATATATTCAAGGCATATTTATGACAACAAATTTTATTTTAACAATAGGACTTTTTGTATTATCAATTATCGTATCTAAACTATCAGATTATTTTATAAACAAAATTGGACGAACAAAACGTACTATTCCTAAAAGAATTTATTATGTTACAAAGTTTTCACATTTTATTATTATTTTGATGACAGTACTTTTTTTAGCTGTAATCTGGAATGTACAATTAGGTGGAGTTATGATATTTGCTTCATCAATCTTTGCAGTGATTGGAGTTGCCCTTTTTGCTCAATGGTCAATTTTGAGTAATCTTACTTCAAGTATTATTATATTTTTTACTTTTCCAGCAAGAGTAGGGGATAAAATTAAAGTTGTAGATGGGGATAATTCTATCATTGGAGAGATTATAGAAATATCACTTTTTCAAATTGAGATTTTAGATGAAAATGATAATATTGTACTATATCCCAATAATCTTTTTTTACAAAAGCCCATTATTAAACTAAAAAATAAGGTAAAAAAAGAAGATATTATTGAGACAACTGACTAGCGTTAAATGATAAATCAGTTTTTGTTACATCAACTAAAAAACCTTGTTGGATAAGTTCTCGTCCTATTAAAAGAGGAAATTTCATACTTCCTCTAAAGCTTAATGATAATTCCATCGTATAAGTTTTACCATATATTATGATTGGTGTATGAATGAAATACCTTTTTTGCACACTTCCATTTGAACTTTTTACATCGGCAATTCTAAATATTTTTTTTGTTATAGATTGTCCTGTAAATTTTGGATTTTTTTCATCTAAAATGATAAAGGTTACATTACCCTGATTATCAGGTTTGATACTTTTACAATGTAATGATGAGGTTTTTGCACCAGTATCAATTTTTGCTCGTACTTCTTTTAAAGAAAGTTCTGGTAAATCAAATTTATCATTTTTTCCTAAAATTAATTTATCTGAAAAAAGATTTGTAAGAAGAATAAGAGAGATGATAAATATTTTAAACATTATCGTCTACACCATATAGTTTTGAAAGAATAAGTATCATACTATCTATAGATTTTTTTGTTGTTGTTTCTTCAACTGTATGGTAGCCAATTGTTGGAAGCTGTAGAGTTGCCCCTTGAATATTTCCTTTTGTTGCATGTATGATTCTTCCAAGTTCTGTAACCCCTAATGAACCTTTTGTTCCCTCTTGTTGCATTATATTTTTTAAATAAGCATCTTTAAAATGATAGTTTATATTGTTTTCAATACAGATATTTTTAATTTTGTTTTTTAGTGACGAACGAAATACACCATTTTCATCTCTATTTCGCAAGACTACATCAAGATGATTGATATCACTTACATTTTTATAAGGGCTTGTATCAAGTACCAAAAGTTTTTTTGTATCAAGATCAAATCGTCTAAAATATTCTAATAAAAATCTCCAACTTTTTCCAGCTTCTTCTGATGCTGTAAAAAACGAAGTACCTTTGTATCCCTTTGTATACATATAAATAATAATTGCTACAGAGATAACATTGTCTAATTGTGCAGAAACGAGCCCATTTTCATCAATTTTAAGTTTATCTACGAAGCCTATAGGAGTTCCTGGCATAAGATGTTCAAAACCATCAACTTTAAAAATAATATTGTTTCGCCGTTTACATAAAAAAGTTTCTTTAATGTTTCCTAATCCAAGATATGTTCCAGACCAAGGTTCATACGCTTGAACTTTTTGATCTACAAATCTATCTGTAAAGTTTTTTAGAAGTTGTTCAGAGTTTGAATTTCCTGTTAGGTCTGCTTGGTTTTTTGCGATAAAAGCAGCATATTGAAACTCATTATGTCCAGTACAAATAAGTCCATGTCTATCAGCATGGGCTGAAATATAACCACTTGTTGGTTCACTTCCCTTTGCTACAAGTACACCATCATAGTATTCAACATCAACCCCTAGTTCTTCTAATTCTCGTTTAACAAACATGAAAAAAGGATGCTCAGCACCAACTACACTTGGGATTCTTATAAGTTGTTTTAAAATATCGTAAAAAAGTTCCATCTATTCTATTATCTCTTCGTTATTTAATTCATAGAATTCACTTTGTTCGATTATCTCTTCATTAAAGTATTCTATTTTTGTTTCAGCCAATTCAAGGTTACCAAATTTTGCTATATGAAAAACAGCATCTCCCTCTTGAACGAGAGGAATTTCAGATTTTCCTATAATAACTCCATCATAAGGGGATGTTATTTCAAATGATTGTTCTCCTAATGGCTCATCAATATATGCAATCACATCATTTTCTTTTACCGTGTCTCCAAGAGCTTTAATAGTTCGTAACATACCACTTTCACTCGAACGAATCCATTTACTTATTCTTGAAATTAGTGGTGTTTTAGGTGCTTTTTTTCTTGTTATTTGAGGAAGCATATTGTTTGCTCGTAATACATTTACCAATCCATTTACACCAATGCGTATAGAGGTTTCATCAAATCTTAAAGCTTCTCCCGCTTCATATAAAAGTATTGGCACTCCTTTTTCTTGTGCAACAGCACGAAGTGAACCATCTCTTACTTCTGAGTGTAATATAACAGGTGCGGCAAAAGCTTTTGCAAGATTAAAAGTATATTCATTGTTTATATTTGTTCTAACCTGAGGAAGATTTGATTTATGAATTGAAGCAGTATGTAAATCTATCCCTAAATCACATTTTAAAACAATCTCATCAAAAAAAACTTTTGCTACACGACCTGCTAAACTTCCTTTACTACTACCAGGAAAACTTCTATTTAAATCTCTTCTATCTGGTAGATACCTTGAAAGATTCATAATTCCATAAACATTTACTATAGGAACAAGTATCAAAGTACCTTTAAGTCTTTTTAAAATATTTAATTTTCGAAATCTTCTAATAATCTCAACTCCATTTAACTCATCACCATGAATAGCGGCGCTTATAAATACAATTGGACCATCTTTTTTCCCTCTGATTACCCGAATAGGTAATTGTGTAGGGGTATTATAAAGTTTTGGAAGTTCAATATTTATAGTAATATTTGCTCCTCGTGGTATCTCTACACCACCAAGAGTAAATTTCTGGACTGGCATATTATTATGCTCCTATGTTATCTCTTTTAAGTTTTCTTTTTTTGGTAGGGTTTTCTGGGCATCTTGGTGTTACATTTTTTGCAATATATTCCATTATTTTACCAGCTATATCAATACCTGTTGATTTTTCAATACCTTCTAGTCCTGGGCTAGAATTTACCTCCATCACTAGTGGACCTCTTTTTGAAGGTATCATATCTACACCACATACTCCAAGTCCCATTGCTTTTGCAGCAGCTAATGCTGTTGCTTTTTCTTTTCGGTTTAATTTATAGGCAGTTGCACTTCCACCTTGGTGAAGATTTGATCTAAAGTCACCTTCTGCACCTTGTCTTTTCATAGCACCAACAACTTCACCACCAACAACAAATGCTCGAATATCAGCACCTCCAGCTTCTGCAATAAACTCTTGAACAAGTAAGTTTACATCCATTCCGTAAAAGGCATCAAGAACCGATTTTGCAGCTTTTTCGCTATCAACTAAAACGACTCCAACTCCTTGTGTTCCTTCAAGGATTTTAAGAACTAATGGTGCTCCACCACTGAGTTCAATAACATCTTTTGCATTTGACTTATTTGAAGCAAAAACTGTTTTTGGCATATCAACACCATATTTTGAGAGAACTTGTAAACTTCTAAGTTTATCTCTACTTCTTTTAATAGCTAAATTTCCAGAAGTAGAAAAAGTATCCATCATCTCAAAGTGCCTAACCATTGCAGTTCCATAGAAAGTTCTACTAGCTCCAATTCTTGGAATAATAGCATCTGGTGCTGGTAATTCTTTTCCTTGATAATTTATTTTTAATTCATTTTTCATAATTTCTATAGAACATTTTAAATAATCAACAACTCTAACTTCCCAACCTTTGGCTTCTGCTGCTTCAACTAATCTTCTTGTAGAATACAATGATTTGTTTCTTGATAATATATATACTCTCATCTCTTTTCCTTATTTTACTTCTTTACTTAAATACTCTTTTTGCACATCTACAAGAAACTTGCCACTTAAAAATCTTCTTCCTATTAACATTGGGTATTTCATATCTGCTCTATTTGTAAGTGAGATTACACTTTTATAGCGTTTTCCCATAAAATTTACACTTACTTTTATTGCAGGTCTTTGTTGTACTTGACCATTTGAACTTTTTACTTTTTTTATTTTATAAATTGGAAAAGTCATTCTTTTTCCATGGTAAGCTTCATGAACTTCATCAAGAAGTGTAAAACTTACCTTATCCCCTTCAATTTCAATATGGTCACAATGTAACGCATTTGAATCAGCACCTGTATCTACTTTTGCATCTAAATCAAACAATTCTAAATCGATAATAGATATAAGTTCTCTTTTCCCAACAATTTTTTTATTAGTCATCTTTATCCCTACTATTTAAAAGTTTAGAATTATACCATAGAATAAAAGTATATTAACTGTATAATCCAAAAATGAATACAGAAAGATTATATATACAAGACCACGAACCACTCAGTTTTACTTTTTCTCAAAATAAGGATGATTTTATTGTTGATGAGATACCAAGTATCAAGTTTAAAAATAAGGGAAGTTTTTTAATTTTACGAATTAAAAAACAGCAAATGTCCACATGGGAACTTTTAAGTTATATCTCTAACACATTGGATATTGATGAACATCTTATAGGATATGCAGGATTAAAAGATAAAAATGCAACTACTACACAATATATCTCAATACCTATGAATAAAAGTAGAGAGATAGAACATTTAAATAGTAGAAATGTCAAAATATTACAAACTTATAAGCATGACCAAAAACTGAAAATTGGTGATTTAAGTGGTAATAGATTTAAAATTACCCTTAAAGATATAAAACCAGAAGAGTTACCAAAAATATATCAAACCATTTCTCAAATACAAAAACACGGTATGCCAAACTATTTTGGATTTCAAAGATTTGGACAAGAGTGTAGTTTTGAAAAAACAAAAAGAGTTGTGTATGGTGAAGAGATAATAAGTGATAAAAAACTAAATAAGTTTTTAAAACTAGCATATCAAAGTTATTTGTTTAATGATTGGTTAATAAAAAGAGTCGAACTTTCAAAAGAACAAGGTTTAAAGAAACTTATCGAATTAGAAGGTGATGTATATAACTTATATGATAGAACTATTGTTACAGGACTTTTACCAGGTAGAGATATAGTAAGAGCTAAAGGAAAAGCAAGACTTTTAGAAGAACAATATGACGATTTATTTATTCATGAAAAGGGATATAGAAGAGACGCATGGATAAAGCCACAGGATATTAAAAATAAATTTCTTGCAGATAAAAATTGTTTAGAATTAGAGTTCACATTACCGAAAAGTAGTTATGCAACAGTTTTTATTGAGAATATAAGTAACAAAAACTATAGTAATTAAGACTTTTAAGAGACCTAAGGGCTTATAATTGCTATAATAAAATAAGAAAATTTAATGAACAGTAGGTAGTATTGAAAAAAAAACTATTTTATTCTGTTATTTTTATTGTAATTGGTTCAGTATTTGTATCAATAGTCAGTAATTTAATACAAAATAGAGAAAAAGAACATCTTTTAGGCGAGCAAGTATTAGTTTCTGTATCTTATAATACAATTGTTGAAGCATTTAGAATACATTCAAGCATTCTTTATCTTAATAAAATAGATACTCCAGAAGTCAAATCACTGTTATCTCAAGTATATGGTGCAACACCTAAAGAACAAGATATAATTAGAAAAAAACTTCATAATTTACTTCTTGCTATGTATAACAGTAATCTAACGGAATTTAAACTCAAACAACTTCATTTTCATTTAAAAAATAATGAAAGTTTTTTACGGTTTCATAGACCCAATAAATATGGAGATAATTTAACAGGCATTCGTGCAACAGTAGAATATGTGAATAAATATCATAAACCAATAACAGGATTTGAAGAGGGTAGAATATTTAATGGATATCGATTTGTTTATCCCCTAAGTTATAAAGGTGAATTTTTAGGAAGTGTAGAAATTTCTGTATCTATGGATACTATTATTAATGAATTTCGAAAAGAGATGCCAAAAGATATTGACTTTATAATCAAAAAATCTACTGTTGAATCAAAAGTTTTTGACAATGAAAAAAATAATTATGTACAATGTCCTACAACCAAAGGATACTATCATGAAAAAACAATTTTAAATGGCTCAAATAGTCTTATTGAAGAGATACTTCATAAGTATATAGAGTCTTATGATATAGAGTCTCAATTAGCAAAGGGGGAGATTTTCAATTTTGTTTCTCAATATAATAGGAATTATTATGTTATAACATTTTTACCGATTAAAAATGCAGTTTTTAATGAAACAGTAGCTTATATAACAGTTGTAAAAGAACATAATGCTTTTTTTCACTACAATCAGCACTATATATTCTTTTTAGTGGTTTTATTAGTTTTAACTGCAATTATAATTTATGTTGTATATCATTTAGATACTGCAAAAGGTATTCTTGAACGAAAAGATAAAGTTATAAAAGAAGCTCAAAAAATAGGGCATTTAGGTTTTTGGGAATTTAATGCGATAGAGAATGAATTAGTTTGGAGCGATGAGGTATATCGTATTTTTGGACTTGATAAGAAAAAATTTAAAGTAAGTTACGATAGTTTTTTAGAACATGTTCATCCCCATGATAGGGAAAAAGTGATTAAAGCGTATCAAGATTCTGTAAAAAATAAAACATCTTATCAAATAGAACACAGAATTGTGACTCAAAAAAATGAGATAAAATATGTAGAGGAAAAGTGTCATCATACTTTCAATAGTGAAGGTGAAGTAGTGCAGTCTTTAGGAACTGTACATGACATCACAAATTTAAAAATATATCAGATTAAAATAGAAAAAATTAAAGATCAGTTTGAATCTTTAGTATCACATATACCGACTATAGTTTATAGAAGAGAAATAGATGAAAATTTTACAATTTTGTATGTGAATGATGCAGTTAAAAAAATTACAAATTACAGACCAAATGAATTAAAGTCAAATAAAGTGCTTTCTTTTTCTTCTATTATTGTTCCTGAAGATTATAAAAAAATAAAAAAGGCTGTTTTTAATTGTATCAAAGAGGATAGAAAAAATATCAAGCTGGAATATAGAATTATTACTAAGGATGGAAATATCATTTGGGTTGAAGATTCTATTGAGATTATAACAAAAAATAATCATCAATATATTGAAGGTATGATTAATGATATTACATTACAAAAAGAAGCATACGATAAATTGTATAAGTTTATTGATACTCAAGATAATATTGTAATTTTAACAGATGGTCAAGAGATTGATTTTGCCAATAAGAAATTTTTTGATTTTCTTGGATTTAAAAATTTAAAAGATTTTAAATTTCAACATAAATGTATTTGTGAAAAATTTATAGATAGTGAAAAGTTTTTTAGTCTAGCACAGGTTAAAGATGATGAATTATGGATAGACATTATTAAAGTTTTACCTCATTCACAAAGAGTTGTTGCAATAATGGGACAAGATTTTATAGTACATGCTTTTTCTGTAACTATTAATCAGTTTGAGGAAAATTTACAAATTATTAGTTTCACAGATATAAGTCAAACAATGTTAATAAATATTGAGTTAGAGGAAAAAACAATTCATGATAAACTTACCAATGCGTATAATCGTGAATATTTTGAACAAAACTATCAAAAAATGATACAAAAATTTGAACAATTTAATAGTCATTTTGCTTTAGCTATCCTTGATATTGATCATTTTAAGAGTGTTAATGATACATTTGGACATGATGTGGGTGATTATGTGCTTAAAGAGTTAGTAACTAAAATCAAAAGTGTATCAAGAGTTGATGATACTTTAATAAGATGGGGTGGAGAAGAGTTTGTTATAATTTTAAAAGTCGATTCGTTCTATAGTTTAGAAAAAGCTTTGGAGCATTTTAGAGTTGTAATTGAAAAACATTATTTTGAACACGTAGAGAGACTTACTTGTAGTATTGGTGCAACTATTTATGAAGAAAATGAATCTATAGAGACTACTATAAAAAGAGCAGATAACGCACTATATGATGCAAAAAGAAATGGAAGAAACCAAGTAGTAATACTATAAAGTTTCTTCTTTTGGAAGTTTTTTATCTAGATAAAATGTACCAAAAGGTATTATCGACATAAAAAATGTAAAGATATTGAATTTGATATTCCAGTTTTGTTCATTTGAAGCTTCAGATTGCATATATAAGTATCCTAACCATAAAGCACCATGAATCATCCCAACAATTTTAGTAGCAATTAGTATGCCAAACACATATTTTAAAGGCATAGCAATAAATAACAGTATTAAAAATGAATATCCCTCAATCTTTGCAATTTTTCTAAATTTTTCTTTTTTTATATTCATAGTAAATTCCTTTTTTAAAAATGAGATGATAGTCAAAAAAACTACAATTAAACTTAATTTTTTTGAGTAGAAACAAATTGTATCAAAATTAAAAAAATAATAAAATGGATATATGAAGTTTAAGTAAGCTTATTAGTAATTTTGGTATAATCAAGTAATCTTAAAAATATAAATAATTAAAAGGTTATAGATGTTTCTTAAAAATTTAATAGTTTTTCTATTTATAAATACACTTTTATTATCTCATGTAACAGCGACTAAAGCACTAACTATTGAAGGGACAGGAGATTCTCAAGAGCTTTTACAAGAATTAGTGAAATTATATGAAACAAAATATCCAAATACTTCTATCATAGTTCCAAATAGTGTAGGAAGTAGTGGAGGAATAAAAAAAGTTACTGCTAATGCTTGTGAACTTGCCAGAGTGGCAAGACCTTTAAAAAAGAAAGAAAAAGAAAAAGGTTTAAAAAATATAATATTTGCTTACTCTCCTATAGTTTTTGTAATCAATGGCAAGATTACAAATAATGTTCTTTCAGAGAAAGATATTATTGGTATTTTTGATGGAACACTTACACACTGGGAGCAATTACCTAATATTGGTTTAATTGGCAAAATTTATATTGTACATAGAGAACAAGGTGATTCATCTAGAACAATATTAGAAGAAAATATTCCAAGTTTTAAAGATATTCAAAAAACAGTAGGGGCAACAGCATTTTATAATCAAGAAGCGATTTCAATGTTAACTAAATATCGTAATACTATAGGTTATCTAGCTATGGGAAATGTTAAAAATACTAATCTTCACATTGTTCAATATAATGGTATATTACCAACTCTAGAGAATATTAAAATGAATAAATATAATTTAGTTACTCCTTTAGGTTTGGTTTATAAAGGGAAGTTAAATGAAATAGCAAAGCATTTTATTGAATTTTTAAAGTCAGATGAAGCAAAACAAATTATGCGTGATTATGAAGTACTACCAAATTTATAATATTAAACAATGAAAACAACCCTTTTTAAAAAAATTTTAATAATAGTTACTGCTATATTAATCTTATCACTTACAGTTGCAATAAGTGTAAATATTTACATGACAAAAAACAATTATGATAAAAATATAAAAGATGAAATGCATTTTTTAAGTATTTACTATAATAAAGAATTAAAACATTATATCCAAACGCAAGTTGATAATTTGGATCATATAGTTAATAGTAGAGAATTTGACTCTTATGCTTATAATTTACAAGATAAATTAATTAAAGAACTTTTTAAAAACTACAGTGATGTTTTTCCAAATATTTATTTTATTATGAAGGATGATTCTGTTATAAGTTACAAGGAATATCCAATACCAGCTCATTTGTTTGAAAAAAAAGAACAAAATATGAAAAAATTTAAAGAAAATCCAAATAAAATATTTGTATCGGATATTGAATATTGTGATTTATTAAAAAGACCAGTTATTGCACTTTCTATTCTAAAAAGAAATTATTTTGGTGAAGATATTGGGATATTTTTTGCTGTTGTACCAATAGATAGCTTTATTCACAGAAGTTATATTGAGTTAAACAAAGATTTTAGAATAAGAATAATTGACAAAAAAGGATATATAGCAAGTTCTTCAAATGTTACGGAAATCATGAAGAAATTAAGCATGCAAGAAGTTGTAAAAAAGCAAAATATGCATCAGTCAAAACTTATGGAAGAAGAGTCTTGGTATGATTTAACAAAGACCCCTTATGGTGATATTATAATTAGTTACCCTCATAAGTATTTTCAAGAATTAGTGAATTCTTATATTCAAATGAATATATTTATTTATGTAATTATTTTATTTATTGCATTTTTTATCATTTTTATATTTTCAAAAAGTTTAACAAATCCTTTAGAATATCTTTTAAATCAGATAGAAGAATATTCTCAAGGTAATTACACAAAAAAGATAAAATTAAAAACAAATGATGAAATAAGTCTATTAGCTGAGTCATTTAATAGTCTTGGAAATGAACTTGAAAATAAACGAAATGAATTGTTAGATATTAATAAAAATTTGGAAGAAAGAGTTGCTAAGGAGGTAGAAAAAAATATACAAAAAGAGCATTTATTGATGGAAAAATCAAAATTAGCATCTATTGCTGGAATAATGGATGCTGTTGCTCATCAGTGGAAACAACCTTTATCTGTCATTAGTCTTACTTCTAGTAATTTAAGGTTACAAAATGAGATTAAAGACACAGTACCAAAGGAATTAATAGACAAAACAGCGAAAGATATTGATTTACAAATAAGACATTTGATTGAAACAGTTGATGAATTTAGAAAGTTTTTTAGAACAGATGGGAAAAAAGAATTGGTATCCTTTAAAAAGCTTATTGAGTCAGTTCTTCAAATTAATAAAAGTTTATTAAATATGAATAATATTGATGTTATTGTTGATGTGGATAAAGATCTGAAATATGAGATTTTTCAAGCTGAATTCAAACATGTATTTATTAATTTTATCAATAATACAAAAGATGCATTTATACAAAATAATATAAAAAATAGAAAACTTATTTTTAATTTCTTTGAGAATGACTCAACTGTGACAATTACCGTTACAGACAATGCGGGAGGAATACCAGAAGAAATCATAAATACAATTTTTGATGCAAATATAACAACTAAGGCAAATGGACAAGGAACAGGAATTGGTTTATATATGTCAAAACAGATTATAGAAAAAATCAATGGTACATTAAGCGTTGAAAATATCGAATTTTCTCATAATGGTGTACAGCAAAAAGGTGCAAAATTTAAAATAATTTTGCCAAAATGTTAAAAGTAGTTTTAACGTTACATTAACTCTGTTACAATATAATACCCTATGAAAAAAATATTTCCTTATATAACTGTACTTTTAATTGTGGTCGTAATTGTAGTATTATTTGTATCTATGTCAACACGTCAAAATATGACTGTTGTTTATACTGGTAACCTTGAAAAGAAGCCTATTAAAATTGTTTTAAATAAATTTCAAGATAGTGATTGTGGTATGGTGATAGATGATATGACTTATGCGTCACAAGTTATTTCTCCATCAGGAAAAACATATTTTTTTCATGATCATGGAGGAATGGTACATTGGCTTGCTAATAAAGTATTTAAAGATGAAGCTATTATTTGGGTAATGACTAAAGATACAAAACGGTATATAGATGGAAGAACTGCTTGGTATAGTAGAACAGATGATACCCCTATGTTTTATGGTTTTGGTGCTTATGAGAATAAAAAAGATGGTTTAATTGATTTTGAAACTATGTCTTTACATATGCTACGAGGGGAACATCTTGGAAATCCAAAGATTAAGAAAATGCTTTTAGAGGGACAAAATTAGTGGAAACAGTAGATATACTAAGTATTATTACTATTGCATTCTTAGGTTCTTTTGGGCATTGTATTGGTATGTGTGGTGGGATTGTTATAGCATATTCTAGTACCAAAGTACAAAATCAGTGGAGTAAAGGACAACAATCAGTTGCACATCTTTTATATTCTTTTGGGAGAATTTTAACATATGCAATATTAGGATCTATCTTTGGATATCTTGGTGGAGTTGCTACATTCTCTAATACTGCAAATGGGATATTATGGTTAGTTGCTGGTACAGCTATGCTTTTAACTGGACTTTCACTTTTAGGAAAAATTAAATTTTTGACACTTATAGAACACTCATTTTCAAAATCAACTTGGTATCAAGAAAATTTTAAGGCACTTTTAAAAAGTCAAACATTTTTTAGTTTCTTTTTACTTGGAATGTTAAATGGGCTTCTTCCTTGTGGTTTTGTATACTTTTTTGCTATAACAGCTGCTAGTACTGCTGATCCATTGTATGGTGCTATGGTGATGATGATTTTTGGTTTAAGTACTATTCCTGCATTATTTAGTCTAGGATTCTTTGTTGGTCTTTTTAAACAAAGCGAATTTAGAAATATTATGATTAAACTAGCTGCTGTGTCAGTAATCCTTTATGGTAGTTATACTATTTACAATGGATATGACTATTTAATCAATCCTGATAGAACAATTTTAGAGTGTCATTAACGAAAGATAATTTTGATTTATTCTAGTGCTTTAGCTCAAATATTACTAATAATTTTAGCTTTATTTTTATTTGTAGAGAGTATTAAGTGGATGGATCATATCTTACTTTTAAAACGACTCAAAAATATCCCTTTTCCAGAACATTATAAAAAAGTATTAGAAAAAATACCTTATTATGGGTTACTAGATGAAAAGACAAAACTTAAACTTCAATATAAAATGTTGGTTTTTATAGAAGAAAAAGAGTGGATAGGGATGAAAAATGAGGTGACTTTTGAAATGAAAGTTGTAATTAGTTTTTATGCTTGTCTGATGATAGTAAATCTTGATGAAAAAAGTTATGGAAATCTGAGTACAATTTATGTGTACCCTTATGAATACGTTATTGATGAAGTGAAAAGTTATGATGGAATTTATACGCAAGAAAAGTCAGTATTAGAAGGTCAAAGTACCGGTGGTGTTGTTTTAGTATCTTGGCATCATGCAAAAAAAGAAGCATATCATTTTAAAAATCATAATGTTATTATTCATGAGTTTGCCCATGAGTTGGATTTTGAAGATGGAGTTGCAGATGGTGTACCTATATTAGACAATATGAAATATACAAGTTGGGCAAATATAATGTTTCACACTTATAAAACACTAAATGCAAAATCATTAAAAAATAGATTTTTAGGAAAGTATAAATTATTTGGACATTATGCAGCTATAAACGAAGCAGAGTTTTTTGCAGTTTCTAGTGAGTTGTTTTTTGAAAAACCAAAACAACTACAACAAGAATTTCCAGAAGTGTATAAACAATTACAAGGATTTTATAATATAGATACTATAAAATTATTTGACAAAGGAAATAAAGACAATGTTTAAAAAAATATTATTAATGTGTTTATTGGTCATATCATCTTTTAGTTTTGATAAGATTTATTTTTTGCCAGATGAATCTTCATTTGTACAAAAAGAGATTATTGATTTAATAGAAAATGCACATACAAGTATTGATATAGTGATGTATAATATAGATTATAAAAAGTTTGAGAAAGCTTTAGAAAAAGCTAGTAAAAATGGTGTTAATGTAGTTATACTTTATGAAAAATCAAAATTAAAGTTTCATAAAAATATAAAGCTTGTTCAAACAAAAAGAAAATTACATATAAAACTAGCTATAATCGACAAAAAATTTGCCATATATGGAAGTGCAAATTGGAAAAAAGAATCATTTGAAGAAAATTATGAAATTATAAATATTACAGATGAAAAAGAAAAAATTCAAAAATTTCAAGAGATAGTTGAAAAAATAAAAAGGGAAAATTAGATGTTAGAATTTGCAATAGGAGCATATTGTATATATTTTTTAGTAAATATATATACTTTATTTATGCAAGTAGATTATGTACAAAAAGCTAAAAATCAAGATGCGGTGATATTAACACCTTCAAAATATAAAGTAGCAGGTGAATACAGTATAGAGAACAATCGTCTCTCAATGGCTACTACATTTTATGATTTTATATTGTTTTTTATGTGGATAAGTTTTGGACTTGTATCACTTGATGGGTTTACAAATAGTTTTGAAGGGTGGCAAAAAGCTGTTGTGTTTATAGATTTATTTATTATCATAAATTGGATTTTAGGATTGCCATTTGAATTATACAAAACATTTAAACTTGATAAAAAATATGGTTTTTCAAATATGACACCAGCTTTATATATAAAAGATACCATCAAAACTGCAATATTATTTTTGATTTTTGGAAGTTTAGTGATAGCTGCATTAAGTATGATTATTCAATCTTTTCCATCATGGTGGATTTATGGGTTTGTGTTTATTTTTGCAGTCATTATTTTAATCAATATGTTGTATCCAGTTATTCGAGATAAAATGTTTGATAAATTTAGTCCTTTAGAGGATAAAGAATTAGAAGGAAAAATCAATGCACTTTTAAACCAAGTTGGTTTTAAAAGTAGTGGTGTTTTTAGTGTAGATGCAAGTAAAAGAGATAATCGTTTAAATGCTTATTTTGGAGGATTAGGAAGTACAAAAAGGGTAGTACTTTTTGATACATTAGTTGAAAAGTTAAGTCACAATGAATTATTAGCAGTGTTAGGACATGAACTTGGACACTTTAAAAATGGAGATATCTTAAAAAATATAGGGATTATGGGGTTTGTGATGTTTGTATTTTTTGCTTTATTTGGAAATTTACCAGAGGAATTATTTTTGCAATTACACTTAAATAATGAACCATACGCTATTATCCTATTATTTTTGATGTTTAGTCCTATCTTATCATTTTTCTTAATGCCATTAATTTCTGCAATTAGTAGACACAATGAATATGCAGCAGATGAGTTTGGAAGTTCTATGGCTACAAAAGAAGATTTAGTAAACGCATTATTGAAATTAGCAAATGAAAACAAATCATTTCCTCTGTCACATCCTTTGTATATATTTTTCTTTTATTCTCATCCTCCATTAGTTGAAAGACTTAAAGAGTTAGGATATGATGGTGCTGGAATAGGGCAATCAAATAAAGATGATGAGGCATTAAGAGAGAATCTTGAAGACATATAAGCAGATAATAAAAGAGTATAGCGTACTTTTACGAGAAGTTACACATATACCACAAAAAGAGGTAGAGATACTTATTTTACATCTTTTAGAAAAAAATACGATATGGCTACATCTTAATTATGATAAAGAGTGTACTTGTGAAATAGAATTAAAAAAACTTGTACAAAGACGAGCGACTGAGTATCCTATTGAATACATTACTCAAAAAGCAAGTTTTTATGGAGAGATGTTTCATATAAGAGATGGGGTTTTAATACCTCGTCCAGAAACAGAGATACTTGTAGATAAAGCTTTAGAAATATTACAAAAGAATAAATCTCCTAAAGTTTTAGAAATAGGAGTTGGAAGTGGTATCATCTCTATTATGTTGGCACTATTAATAGAAGATATAGAAATAGTAGCTGTAGATATAAATGATAAAGCACTTGAACTAGCAAAAGAAAATGCAATTAAACATGGAGTTGAAGATAAAATTACATTTATAAAAAGTGATTTATTTACAAATGTACCTTTAGATATACAATTTGATATGGTAGTATCAAATCCACCTTATATAGCAGATGATTATAAGTTGCCAAAAAATGTAAAATATGAACCTTCAAATGCACTTTTTGGTGGAAAAGGTGGTGATGAATTATTAAAAAATATTATAGAAGAAACACATAAAAAAGAGATAAAGTTTTTATTATGTGAGATGGGATATGATCAAAAAATTCCATTGAAAAACTTTATTGAAAAAAATTATAATACTAAAAGTGTTACGTTTTATAAAGACTTAGAGAACTTTGATAGAGGCTTTTGCATACAATTTAAGTAAAAAGTAGTATAATTATTTCTAATAAGGTGATAATAATGCTTAATAGATTTAAATTGATTACAATCGCTATAATAGTTACATTATCGGCGATTGTTTTTTATGTTTCCAACAGTACCATCAATACTAAAACAGATATTATCAAACAAAAAATTTATTCAAATACACAAAAAAATATCACAAAACAAATTGATTTACTCATTAAAAATAAAACAGAATCAACTCTTTCTATTGCACTTGCACTTTCTCGAGATAAGCATATGATAGAAGCTCTACGGATTAAAGATGATTCAATTTTACAGCTAGATAAGCTTTCGTTTACATTGAGTGAATTTACACGATTTAAAAATGTTTGGTTTCAGATTATAGATAATCAAGGTAGAAATTTTTATAGAAGTTGGACAGATGATAGAGGAGACTTAATATATAAATCAAGACTTGATATACAACAAATGTTAAAAGAACCCAAAATTACATCTACTATAAGTGTTGGGAAATTTGATATGACATTTAAGACTTTGGTTCCCATATATGACTTAGATAAAACGTATCTTGGAATATTTGAAATTATTACACATTTTAATTCCATATCTAGAAAACTTGCAGAAGAGAAATTTAGTGCTGTAATACTTGCAGATAAAAAGTATAAAAAACAGTTAACAAAAGCTTTTACAAATACTTTTATCCAAGATTATTACGTTGCAAATTTAGATGCAGATAAATCATTATTACAATTGATGGAAAAAAATTCAGTTGAAAGTTATATTAACCATCATGAGAAGTATTTTTTAGATGAAGAAAATGGTTATTTTATAACAGTGTATCATATACCAGATATACAAAATAACAAAATGGGATATATCGTATTATTTAAGAAATTTGAAGATTTTACAATGACTGATTTAAAAACGACTAAAAAAGATATTACTTTTATAATGTTTTTAATCATTATTGCTATCTCAATTCTTGGTTATTATATTTTAAATAAAAAATATAACAATGTTTTACAGGAAAATTTAGAATATACAAAAAAAGAAAAAGAAAAAATTGATGCTATATTATCTTCACAGCCTTATATTATTATATTACTACATGAGAATAAATCTTTTGATGTTAATGATAAGTTTTTTGAATTTTTTAGTCAATATAAAAGTTTAGAAGAATTTAAAAAAGAAAATAAATGTATATGTAATTTTTTTATTAAACCTGAAGAAAATGATGATTCTTATATTGTCAATACTGAAAATTGGATTCAAAAGATTGTTGAAAATCCCTCTAAAGAGTTTAAAGTTGCGATGAAAAAAGATGAAGAAGTTTATCATTTTATTGTACGAGCTAGTAAACCTGTTATTAAAGATATGAGTGATGGTTTTATTATCCTTACATTTGTAGATATAACTGATACTAAAAGGAAAGATCATTTATTATTTGAACAATCAAAAAATGCAAGTATGGGTGAAATGATTGGAAATATTGCTCATCAATGGAGACAGCCGCTATCTGTAATTTCTACAGGTGTTACAGGTATGTTGTTGCAAAAACAATACAATGCATTAACTGATGAAATGTTTATAAAAACTTGTAACAGTATTAATGATAATGCCCAATATCTTTCAAAAACAATTGATGATTTTAGAGACTTTATTAAAGGTGACTCAACTAAAGATGTTTTTAAAATTAGTGACAATATCGATAAATTTTTACATTTAGTTGAATCTGTTGTAAAAAATAATGATATCCATATAATTCTAGATATTGAAGTTGATATTGAAATGGTTGGTTATCCAAATGAATTAATACAATGTTTTATGAATCTTTTTAATAATGCAAAAGATGCTTTTATTGATCATAAGATTCAAAATAAATATATCTTTATTAAAATAAAAAAATTTAATGAAAAATTAGAAATTAGCTTTAAAGACAATGCTGGTGGTATGGAAAATGAGGTAATGAATAAAGTATTTGAACCTTATTTTACTACAAAACACAAATCTCAAGGTACTGGACTTGGATTACATATGACTTACAATCTCATCACAGCACATATGCATGGTGAAATTTTTGTTACAAATGAAAAATATATTTATAATAATGAAAAATATTCAGGTGTAAATTTTAAAATTATTTTACCTTTAAATTAAAAAATATTCAAACCTTGATTGACTTTGACTCAACTTTGTGATATAATTTTATCGCTAAAAATAGCAAAATATAATTAAATTATTTAGAAGGTTTATAAAAAATGGCAAAAAGTTTATATGAAACATTAGAAGTTAGTGAAAATGCAACAGCAGCAGAGATAAAAAAAGCTTATAGAACATTGGCTAAAAAATATCATCCAGATATGAATAAAGACCCAAAAGCAGAGGAGAAGTTTAAAGAGATCAATGCTGCATATGAAGTTTTGGGGGATGAACAGAAAAAAGCACAATATGATATGCATGGTGATGATATGTTTGGTGGTCAAAATTTTCATGACTTTGCAAGAGGGCAAGGTGCAGGAGTTGATATCAATGATATTTTACGACAAATGTTTGGTCAAGGTGGAGGCTTTGGCGGAGGATTTAGTCAAGGTGGTTTTTCAAGTAGTGGCTTTGGTGGAAGTTCGTTTGGAAGAGGGGGCTTTGGAGAACCTGATTTAGATGTGAGTGCAAATCTGACAATAGATTTTAATACATCTATTTTAGGTGGAGTCAAAAACGTCTCTATAAATGGTGAATCATTTGATATTAAGATACCAGAAGGTATTGCAGATGGCCAAAAAATACGAGCTAAAGGGAAAGGGCGTCAATCACATGGATTTCCTAGAGGTGATTTAATAATTACTCTAAATATTCGTCCAAGTGATGAATATGAAAGAGATGAAGATGATCTCATAAAATCATTTGACGTACCTTTAAAAACTGCATTATTTGGTGGAAAAGTAGTTATACCTACTCTTACAAAAGATATTACACTTAAAGTACCACAAAATACAAAACAAAATCAAAAGTTTAGAGTAAAAGAATTAGGTGCTTATAATAGAAAAACAAAAGAAAAAGGAAGTTTATATCTTAAAGCTAATATTATTTTACCAAAATTAGAGTCTTTAGATAGTGAGTTAGTAAAATTACTAGAAGAAAAATTACCGGAAGGACTATAAAATGTCTTTTGGAAAATCATATTGTGAACCTGTATACCTTATTAGTGAAGTTTCGACAATATTAAATATACATCCTCAAACTTTAAGACAATATGAAAGAGAAGGTCTAGTTACGCCTAGTCGTACGAGTGGGAAAATTAGACTTTATTCTCAAGAAGATATAGATTATATAAAGTATATATTGATGCTTACTAGAGAACAAGGTATCAATATTGCAGGAGTAAGTAGAATACTTGAATTAGAAGATAAAATCAAAAAGTTAGAAATATCTATATGTGAATTACAAACAAAAGGATTGAATGAAGCAACAAGTAAAGCACTTGTTGTGAAAAAAAGTCAATATGATATTATTGTTTTTGAAGAATAGAAATAAATTTAGCTTTGTTTTGATAAGCTAAATTTAATAGAATAACCTCTCATAAGTGGAGGAAGATCATATTGACTTTCTATATCTTGTGCTGAAAGTCTTGTATTAATATTTGCATTACTTTTGTGTACAGGCTTTATAAGCTCTTCTTCTTGTGGTTCTTCAGGTGAAGCAAAACCTGTTGCAACAATTGTGATTTTAATCTCATCTACTGCTAAGTTTTCATCTGTAGTAGTTCCAAAAATAATATCAGGTGTTCCGATTAAAGTTTCGTGAATATGTTCCATAACATCACCAATGGCAAACATTGATACATTTGGATTTACTGTCCAGTGAATCATAATCCCTTTGGCGCCACTTAATGAAATTTCATCTAATAATGGAGATTTTACTGCTTGTTCTAAGGCTTGATTTGCAGCATCATCACCTTTTGCTTTCCCAATTCCCATTAGTGCAATCCCTTTGTGTTGCATAATAGTTCTTACATCAGCAAAATCCACATTAATATCATCTGAACCTGGTTTTAAGATAACTTCACTCATCCCATTTACAGCTTGGTATAAAACATCATCAACAACTTTAAAAGCGTCTTTCATACCAATGTTTTCTTCAACAATATTTCGTAATCTATCGTTTGGTATAATAATAATCGAATCACTAACTTTTTTGAGTTCTTCTAAACCTAAATTTGCTAAACCAGTTCTTTTTTTACCTTCCCATTTAAAAGGTTTTGTTACCACTGATACAGTTAAAGCACCAATCTCTTTAGCTGCTTTTGCAACAACAGCAGCAGCACCTGTTCCAGTTCCACCACCAAGACCAGCAGCTATAAATACAATATCTGAACCCTCAAGAGATTCTTTTATCTCTTGATAATTTTCTAAAGCAGAATCTCTTCCAATATCAGGACGCATTCCTGCTCCTAATCCTCTCGTTAGTTCAATACCTAATTGTATTTTTTTAGGTGCTTTTGATAAATTTAAAACTTGTAAATCTGTATTTGCTACAATTAAATCAATTTTATGAGTTCCTTCATTTATCATATGGTTGATCATGTTACAACCACCACCACCAACTCCAACTACTGCAATTTTTGCAGCATTTTGTTCTAATACTTTAGATGGTTTTTGAACTCTTATATTACTATGATCAAAAAGATTTTCATTCATTAAATCCACCTTGCCATCTTATCTAATACAGAACCAAAAAGAGATTTTTTAGCCTCTTTTGGTTTATTGTTTTTTATATCTTGAATATTATTCAATGATTCACTCGTTTCATGAGAATGATTTGCAGTTTCTTTAGCATGCGTCATAGTATTTTCATTTTGTTTTTTTGTATGCATTTGTACAAGGTTTGTATTACTATCTAATTCAAAAACATTATCACAATCTAATTCATATAGTAATAATCCAACAATTGTTGACATTGTAGGAACGTTAAAATTGATATAACCATTTTGTATATTTTTAGGATTGGAAATTCGAACGGGGATATCTTTAAATACTTTACTAGCTAACTCTTTTATTCCTGGTATATAAGTCATTCCACCTGTAAGAACTATTCCTCCATCAATACTTTCAATAGCAGCACTATCTACCAGTCTATCATGTATGATTGAGAGTGTTTCTTCTATTCTTGCATGAATGATTGGTTGAATTTGTTCTAATGAAATCTCTTTAGATTCTGATTCATTTCCTAATAATGGAAGTTTTACTTTTTTAATACTATTTTCATTTTCATTATCATCATAAGGTAAAAGTGTAGCATACTGCTTTTTGATCATATTAGCAGCACTATATGGTGTATGAAATGTAGAAACAATATCGTGCGTAATGTTTTCACTTCCAATAGGTAAAAAATCATTATATATGATTGTTGTCCCTTTTTGAACAACAAATTGACTTGTCGTACCACCAAGGTTGATAACAGCAGCTCCTAATTTCTTTTGGTCTTCATTAAGTGTTGCAATTGCATTTGCATATCCAGACAAAACAAATTTATCAACAGAAAGATTGACTTGTTTTAATGCATTTCTTACATTTGTTAAAGATGTTTTTTTTGCTGTTATTATATTAACAGATACTTCAATTCTAGAACCATTCATATTTAATGGATTTGTAATTGTTGTTCCATCATCAACTCTAAAAAATATAGGTAATACATGGATTACTTCATAGTCAGAAATTACTTGCGCATTATAAAGTGCCATTTTGAGAACTTGTTTGATATCATTATGTGTGATTTGTCCACTTGGAATATTCACTACACCATTACTCATCAATGTTTTTGTATTTGCACCACTTATTGAAACTACTGCTTTCGTAGCTTGTGTTCCTGAGCTGTTTGTAGCAGTTGCTACAGCATCATTGATACATTGACTTGCTAAATCAATATCAACAATATTTCCTTTTTTTATACCTTCACTTTTAGTTTGACCAACACCTAAAATATTTATTTTATTACTATAGTCATTTGATGCAACTATAGCAATTATATTTGTCGTACCAATATCAATAGCTAAAATAGAATTATTCAAATATTACTCGCTTAAGTATGATTTCACATCATATTTGTTTTGTAGTTTCTCTAAAAATACACTGGTAATTGCATTCGTTTTTGCACCCTCTATTGATGATGTTACTATTTCAATATTTTTTTCATCAAGAGTTGGCATCATTGTATCTGTAATTTCAAATAATACAATTTTTGTTCCTAAATTTACATAATTCATTTTTTTAGGTGATTTAAAAATTGTTTGTAATACTTGAGTTGTTTCTTCTTTAGTAAGCCCATTCACTTCAATATCAGAAGCTCTTGTAACATATCCTATGTTAACACCATTAAAGTTTTTTAGTTCTTTTTGTGCTAACTCTTCAAGTTGTTTATTTTTTTGTTCAACTATATATGCTTTGTTAATTTGTGATTTTACATCTTCAAATGGTAAAGTTTGTGCTGCAACTTTTTTATTCATTCTGATTACATAGTAACTATTGTCTTTTAAAATAGGTTTTAAAACTTCATTATTCTCAGCTGTAATAACTTTATCTAATTCCTCTTTTGGTAAGAAGTCTGAATTATCAAAAATAGTGATTGTTTTTTGAAATTGGTTTTTTTCTTTTTTTAGATCAAGATACTCTCTTAAAGCTTCTTTTTTCATCTCTTTTGTATCTTTTCCATCAATATTTTCTACTTTATAGTAGCTAATATCATAGCCTTTTGGAGATTTGTAGTTTTCTTTATTTTTTTCCCAATATTTTTTAAGTTCATCTAATGTTGGTGTAATTTTTATCATATCATCTTTGATTATTTTGATACTTACTTTATCTTGACTAAAAAGTAAACTACCTATATTATTGATTTCATTTTTTTCAAGTGCTATATCAAATATTTTTTGAACTTTGGCTACAAGTAAATCTTTTTTTAGTTGATCTTCAAATTCACTTACAGTTCTTCTATTTTGTTTTAAAACACTTACATAAGTATTTTTATCAAATTTTCCATCTTTTAAAAATGATGGTATTTTTACCAACTCTTTTGCTACCTCTAAATCTGTAGTCATAAGTCCTAATTCATCTGCATAATTTAAAAGTAGATATTTTTGAATTACTCTTTGTAATGCCATTTGTTTTAATTTAAATTGTTTAGCTAACTCTTGATTGAAACTTTTTCCTAGCATTTTTTGGTATTGTGCATAAAGATTACTGTATTCAGTTTGTAAATCTGCTAATGGAACTTCTTTATTTCCAACAACTGCAACTGCACTATCTGACTTACCATAGTTATAGCTACCCCAACCAACGAAACCAGCACCAACAAACGCTATTGTACTGACCCAAATTGTTACTATAAGCCATTTTTTGTGTCTTTGCATCCATGTTATCATATTGTTATTATCCTATTTATCTTTGACTAAATTTTGAATGATTATACTATCTTCTTAATTATTAATATCTGAAAGTATATATGAAAATTAATAATATATGAATTAATTTTTACTGTATTATTTGTTAAATTAGTGTTTGTTCATTCCAGAATCATCATATGGATCAAGATGTATATTTATAACCCAATTTTTTGAGGAATCAAGTTGTCTTATTTTATCTTCAATTCTATCTGAAGCCTTATGTGCCTCCATTAAACCTATTAAACAATCAAAAACTAAATGAACTTCAACAAAATTATCATGCCCTGCAGTTCTTGTTTTTAAAAAATGGTGATCATTTACTACTTTTTCATTTTTAATAATTGTTACAATTTCTTTGGCTATTTCTTCATCTAATGCCCTATCTAAAAGTACTAAAATTCCTTCTTGAATAAGTTCATAGGCACTATAAATGATATAAACGGATATAGCTCCACCAATTAAAATATCAACTATTTCATAACCTGTAATGTAAACAGCTACTATCGAAAAAAGTACAGCACCATTTACCCAAACATCTGTTTTATAGTGAAGTGCATCAGCTTTTATAACCATACTATTTGTATCTTTTGCAACTTTGTTAAGGTATGTTACAAGTCCTATAGTTATAAAAAGTGATATTATCATTACGATAAGTGAAACATCTAAATAAGAAGATGTTTCATTTGAAAAATATTTTTTAACTGCAGTATATAAAAGAAAAAGCCCTGACATAGAGATAATAACACCCTCTATTACACTAGCTAGTGCTTCTATTTTTCCTCTACCATAATTAAATTCATCATCAGCAGGTTTCTCAGAATTTGTAATAGCAAAGTAGTTGAAAACAGATACAAACATATCAAGTATACTATCAACAGCACTTGCTAAAACAGCAACAGAACCACTTAAAAGTCCAACAGCAAATTTCATCAATGTGAGAAATGCTGCTACACTACTAGATACTACTGTTGCTTTTTTTTGAGAAGTCATAGATTATCTTCTACCTCTTGAGTCTTTGTTTCCACTACTTCTATTTCTGTCTTTATTTCCACTATTTCGGTTTCTGTCTCTATTTCCGCCACTTCTGTTTCTATCTCTACTTCGGCTTCCACTTCGTCCACCTCTTGAATCTCTACCATTACTTTTTAAAGCACGTTCTAGTAAAAATTCAATATCTTTTTGAGATTTACCAATAGTATCTTTTCCTTTGATTTTTGTTTGGTTCATAAGGATTGTCGCAAGTTTATAAGTGATACTAGATAGATCATATTGTTCTTTTAATTGTTCAACAAGTTCATATACTGCTTCATCAATCTCTTGTGTTGCAATTTTTTCTTTTAGCGCTAATACGGCTTTATCTTTTACTAAAGCTTTATTTGGAACAATTTTACTTTCTATATTTGAACCTACATCTTTTTGTATTTTTTGTAAACTTCTAAATTCTGCTGGAGTTACAATTGAAACTGCACTTCCTTCTTTACCACCACGACCTGTTCGTCCGATTCTGTGAACATAACTTTCACTATCAAATGGAAGTTGGTAGTTAAATACGTGTGTTACACCCTTTACATCAAGTCCACGTGCCGCTACATCTGTTGCAACTAAAACTTCTAACGTATCAGTTTTAAAAGCTCGTATAACTTCTTCTCTTTGTCTTTGCTCCATATCTCCATGAAGACCTTTTGCACTGTAACCTTGTGCTACTAAATATGTTGAAAGTCTGTCAACATCTCGTTTCATTTTACAAAATACTATCGCTTTTTCTGGATTTTTAAAATCAAAAAGTCGAATAAGTGCATCATCTCTTTCATATTCTTCAACAACATAAAAAGATTGTGCAATTTTCGTATTTGTCATCTCTTGTTTAGTTACTGTAATAAAAGATGGGTCTACTAGTATTTTTTCCGCTAGTTTTTTAATTGGAAGGGGCATAGTTGCAGAGAACATTAAAGTTTGTTTTCTATTTTTTAGATGTTCAAAAATCTCTTTAATATCATCTAAAAATCCCATATCCATCATCTCATCTGCTTCATCAAGAACTACATATTTTGGATTTATATTGATTTGTTTTTTTGAAAGTAAATCTAAAAATCTCCCTGGAGTTGCTACAATAATTGAAGCACTTTCAACATGTTTAATTTGTCTTGAATACGCTGTTCCACCATAGACTGTTGCTGTTTTTATATTTAAAAACTTTCCGAATTTAAATAATTCATCACTTACTTGAATAGCAAGTTCTCTTGTTGGTACAATAACAACCATTTCAACTTTTCCATTACATTCCATCATGTTTAGAACTGGAAGTCCAAATGCTGCAGTTTTCCCTGTACCTGTTTGTGCTTGTGCTACGATATCTTTACCCATAAGCACTTGAGGAATAGCCTCTTCTTGAATAGGACTTGGTTGAATAAATCCCGCTGTTTCGATTGCTTTGTTAAGCTCTTGTTTTAGATTAAAATCTGTAAATTTCATATTTTATTAATTACCTTTGTGTATAAATACGGTATCTTTAAAATAGAAACTTAACCTATTTAAGTTTGTTTGCAAAGATTCCCTATATTTATGCGATTGTATCCAAAAGAAGCTTAAAATCTAGTTTAACAAAAATTAAGCTATAATAATCCAATGCAGGGATATATAATAAACATCAATAATGTTAAAGATGAGGACTTAATTGTTACCATATTAACAGAAAATAATCTTTATACAACTTACCGTTTTTATGGGGCTAGACACTCTATTATACATGTAGGATTTAAAATAGATTTTGAAATAGAAACAAATTTAAAAAGTACCATCCCTAGACTTAAAGATGTTATTCAAATTGGATATCCTTGGATATTAGATTCTCAAAAATTATATTGTTGGCAACGATTTATAAAACTATTTTATCCCCATTTAAAAGATGTGGAAGAGATAGAAGATTTTTATTTTGAACTCCTTGATACGTTAGCTCATAAAATGGTAAAACAAAATCCTAAAAGAGCTATTATAGAGAGTTATGTTTTATTATGTGAACATGAAGGTCGTTTACATACTGAATATGAGTGTTTATTGTGTGAAGAGACAATTTCTCAAGATATATCTCTTGTTAGGAGTTTTTTACCAACACATGCACACTGTAGTTACAGCAAAAGTTTTTCTCTTCAAAAAATAAAAGAACTTTTTGAAGGGAAAAGTACCTTATCATTTAATGATGATGAAGTTGAATATATCTGGAATATTTTGCTTCAAGGTTTGTGAAAAATTAGTTTTATTATGATAAAATTGTCCAAAATATTAAGAATAGATAAGTTTAAGGAGAATATAAAGAATGGGTAGAGCCTTTGAGTATAGAAAAGCAGCAAAGATGAAAAGATGGGGAAATATGTCAAGAGTATTCCCTAAATTAGCAAAAGCAATAACCATGGCTGCAAAAGGTGGGAGTAGTGATCCTGATTCAAATGCAGCATTAAGAACTGCAATACAAACAGCAAAAGCGCAAAATTTACCAAAAGATAATATTGAAGCAGCTATCAAAAGAGCTAGTGCTAAAGATGTTGCAAATATGGCAGAAGTAAATTATGAAGGTAAGTGGAAGAGTGGAGTACTTATTTTTGTAGAAACAGCAACGGAAAATACAGCAAGAACAGTAGCTAATATAAAAACAATATTTAATAAAAATGGTGGTTCATTAGTTCCTACAGGTTCTTTAGAATTTCATTTTGATAGAAAAGCTATATTTGAGATGAAGAAACCAGATATGGATATGGATGATTTAGAGATGGAACTTATTGATGCTGGATTAGAAGAAATTAAAATAGAAGATGATGAAAATATTTCTATAATTGCAGATTATACAGACTTTGGTAATATGTCAAATAAACTGCATGCGATGGACTTAGAATATGAAAAAGGAACATTATCTCGAGTACCAAATGCACCAATAGAGATAACAGATGAAGAGATGGAAGAGTTATCAGTATTGTTAGAAAAACTTGAAGATGATGATGATGTACAACATGTGTATACAAATTTAGAATAGAAGGAAATTTAAGATGTCAAAGAAATATAGATTAGTTACAAGAAGTGATATGGATGGTTTGGTGTGTGCAGTGATTTTAAAACAATTAGATATGATTGATGAGATAAAATTTGTACATCCAAAAGATATGCAAGATGGAATTATCGAAATTACATCAAACGACATTATTACAAATCTTCCTTATTGTAAAGAAGCTTATATGGTATTTGATCATCATGAAAGTGAAACTATAAGAAATGAAAAAGCTCCTAACCATTTTATTATTCCAGATGCACCAAGTGCGGCAAGAGTTGTATATGATTATTATGGTGGAAAAGAGAAGTTACCAAATGTAAGTGAACTGATGATGGCTGCTGTTGATAAAGCAGATGCAGCACAATTTAGTGTTGATGAAATTTTGCATCCAGAGGGATGGGAGCTTCTAAGTTTTATTATGGATTCAAGAACTGGTCTTGGAAGATTTAGAGATTTTAGAATATCAAATTATCAGCTTATGATGGATTTGATTGATTATTGTATTGATCATGATATAGAAGAGATTATGCAACTTCCTGATGTAGTTGAAAGAACTGATTTATATAAATCATACGAAGATCAATTTAGAATGCAACTTGAAGAATGTTCAATTATGTACAACAATCTTATAGTACTTGATTTAAGAGATGAAGAGGTTATATACCCTGGAAATAGATTTATTATGTATGCTGTAAATCCAGAGATAAATATCTCTATCCATGTATTAAATGGTTTCCAAAATCAAAATACAGTTTTTGCTATAGGAAAATCTATTGTAAATAGAAATTCAAAAACAAATATTGGTGAGCTTTGTTTAAAATATGGTGGTGGTGGACACACTGCTGCTGGAACTTGTCAAGTTGCAAATGAAGATGCAGAGAGAGTTTTAGAAGAACTGATTGAAGCTATTACAAACGACGGTTAATTTTAATTAACTGCCGCTTTGATTGCATTGATATAGCTTTTATTTGAAAGGTTATTATCTTTTTTATATGCTATATCAAAAGCAGTCCCATGATCTACAGATGTTCTAAGAATTGGTAGATTTAAAGATATATTGATACTCTCCTCAAAATAAAGCGCTTTTAATGGTGCTAATCCTTGGTCGTGATACATTGCTACAAAATATTGATACTTTTCTCTTATATGTGGAGTAAATGCTATATCTGGAACCTGAAGTTCAAAGTTTGATTTGAGTTTTTCATTTACTATTTTGATAGCTTTTTTTATTTTTATCTCTTCATCTCCCAATACTCCATTATCTCCTGCGTGAGGATTGAGTCCTAGAACTGCAATAGCTTCTTTTGGTTTTCTAATTGCACTATAAAAATCTGTTAAAAAAGTGACTAACTTTTTTGTCTTGATTTGTTTTGGAACTTTTTTTAAAGCAATATGCTCTGTAAAAAGTGCCACAAACATTTTTTGGCATCCTAACATCATGATAGCATCTTGTTTAAATATATCTCGCAACATATCTGTATGCCCCACATAATCTATCCCAGCTTTACTCCATGATTCTTTATTGATAGGGAGTGTACAGATTGCATCAACTTTGTGTTTTTTGGCTAAACTTATACAGTTTATAAAAGAATGATATGAGAATAACCCAGAATCTTCTTTTACAACACCTGGATTTATCTCTGTTTTTTTATATTTACCAGATATAGTAAAATCATCTGGAATAGTAAGATTGAGTTTTTTAGCAGCTTTATTTAAAAGTTTTTTATCTATACAATAGATTGGCTCACAAAGTTTTGATACTTTTTCATGATTTTCTAATGCTAACTGGATACCAACACCATTTATATCCCCAATACTTATTGCTACTTTTTTTAACATCTTATTGTACTAACTCTTTCATATCAAGAATAGCTTTTTCAAGACCTGTAAATACACTTCGAGCTATGATACTTTGACCAATATTTAGCTCCTCTATCTCTTTGATATTTGTCATATATTTTACATTTTGATAATTAAGTCCGTGACCAGCTGCAACTTTTAATTTAAGACTATTTGCATATTTTGAAGCTTCTTCAATCTCTTTAATAGAATTAGTGAATTTTTTTGTAAGAATATCTCGTGGTAACTCTAACTCTTTGATACTATGATGAGAATTTTGTAATCCTCCATATAACATTGCATAAATGTTTGCAAAACTTCCAGTATGTAGTTCAATCCATTCTACATTTAATTCACGTGAGAGTTCTATCATCTGTTGTGTTGGGTCTATAAAAAGTGAAACTTCTATCTCATTTTGGTGTAGTTTCTCTATTGCTTTTTGGAGTTTTTCCATATTTGATGCTAAATCAAGTCCACCTTCAGTGGTCACTTCATCTCTATTTTCAGGAACAAGTGTTGCTCTATGAGGTTTAAGGGAGCAAACTATATCTATAATATCTTCATTGATACTGCACTCTAAGTTCACAGGAAGAGGGGAGAGGTTGATAATATTCACAGCATCTTCATCGTGTATATGTCTTCTATCCTCTCTTAAATGTATAGTGATTTGGTCTGCACCACTAAGTTTACAAATACCAATAGCATCTACAATATTTGGATCATTTATTTTTCGAGCTTCTCTTAAAACAGCAATATGGTCAATATTTACACCTAATAACATCAAAATACCTTTTGTTTAGTTTTTTTGTATTCTATCAAATATATTCTAAACTCACACCATCAGTGGCATAAAATATCTCAGCATTAAAGATATTTCCCCTTTGAGATTTAAGATTGTTAAGTTTTAGACCATCCCCTTTAAAGAGTCTTCTTACTTGTCTAAAAGTGAGAAGTTTGTTCATAAATCTTTCCCATACTATTTTTTCACAAGAGTGGCATTTGTAGCCGCCATTTATCTTTGTAACTTCCCCGCCACATTGGCATAAAAACATAGTAGTAGATTTTGTATCATCATCAAAGAGTAGCTCCACTTTTCCCTCATTTATAAAAGCTTTTGTATCAAAAAGATTATTTGTATTTGATTTAAAACCTTTGAGCATGATAGTTTCACCTTTAAAAAGTTTTTTGGCTTCTTTTTCTTTAAACTCTCTTTTAAAACTATATTTCCACACCTGTGCTTTGCATTTGTTACATTCAAAAAGTGCATCATGGATGATAATATCTCCACCACATTTACATCTTGATAAAATCTCTTTTTCCATAACAACCTCTCTTTTTTGATTTTATAAAGAGATAATATCAAAAAAATAAAGAGTGATTAAAAAATATGGCAATTTGCAATTTTAATTGTTTGTTTTGTTAGATAACTCTCTTGTTCCACCTCTCCTGAGGTGGAATGAATGTAGAAGTTAAAATAGATTACTGAAATCTCTTAACTTCTACAAACTTTATTTATAAATACTTGTAGTGAATGCAGTATTGTAAGTGTGGATGATTTAGTTTATCTATTTTTTTACAGAGACTATAGTTACAAGATATCTTGCTCTTTCTATTTGGATATTTTAGTCGAGATTGGCTAATGACATGCATTTCACCTCAGGAGAGGTGAAACGAGGAAAACTTACTAAAATAGTTTAGCTAGATTTGTCTTAGATGCCCTGAGTACATTGTTTTTTTTCCAACGTTTTGTTAGTCTTTAATTACTATTTAAAGTTAATAGGTTTTAAATTTTTGAATATATTCTTATATTTTTGTTTTGCAATATTTAAAAATTCTTCATTTATTGTCTGATCAATTGTTGCATTATCTGTATTTAATATACCGTAAAAATATATTCCATTTTTCTCAATATTTATTCCTTTTGACTTAGCACTAATATATCCATATGAAGAATACATATTACCATAAGTAAGATAGCCTGCTTTTCCCGTAGTGAAAACACCCAAATAATAGTTTTCTTGTGGTGTAGGAACTCTAAGGGCAATAATGTCATTATGTATATTAAGTCCTCTGTAATTAAATGCAGGTGGAAATTTGCTATTACTCATAAATTGTAGATAATTAACTGCTCTATTTCCTTTAATTCCTAATAGAACTATAGATGTACTATTTTGCATGGTTGGATTTTGTTTGTATGTTTGAAAATCAATTTTTGAACAACCTGCAAAAAATAATATCACCAATACACTTACTATAATTTTTTTGTAAATTTGTTTCATTTACTCCTCCTAGTCTAACGTTTAAGTTGAGAAATATTGAGCCGCAGGGTCAAATATTTCTCTCCAAGGTTTTGTTATACATGTTCCCGTACTAAAGATCTACTGTTTTTAAATAACCTGGTCTTTGAGGATCCTCAGCATAAATATATTGAGGTAAGGATAAATATAGTTCTTTAATCTTTGATACTTTAGCATCATATTCTTTGGGTACTTTTTTTATCATCTCTTCTAGTGCAATACGATCATCCTTACTAATTTTTTCGACATTTTGAAGAGTTTCTATTGTATGATCTAACGAATATTTTGGAGAGATACCATTTTCAATTTCTAGCTCTACAGTACTTATAAAATCCTTAAGTGCATTTGCGTGAACACCCTTTAGCTTCCATACCTCACCCTCTAATCTTTTTAAATCAATTGATAAATAACTAATGTCTACTTTTAATGTATCTTTTAATCTAATTAAATCCTTATCAAATGACTCTAGTTTTGTATCAATGTATCTACCATGTTCAGCGTAATGACTTGATATACTTTCTTTATAACTTTGTTCTGCCTTTGCAAGTTTGTCATCAATCTTATTAATTATTTCTTTTCTTTCTTTGCTTGAGGCATCCAATGCATTAGCTCTTAAATCAGAAAAACTTTCTTCTAATTCACTTCTAATTGCTCTGATTTCTTCTTTATTTACCCGATAGTTAAAGAAAATTTGACTACCAAGTAAAACTATTACAAAAGTTGATATTATCCCGATGGACCATTGTATAGTGGAAATTATCCTATCATTTGAGCTAGATGAATTTTCGTAAAGTAATTTATATAAATTATGATTAGAAGGTTCCTTTGCTATTTTTTGAAGCTTCTCCATTTGCATATTCTTCTTGATTGTTAAAGTCGACTTGTTGTCTTCTGCTATTGCTATACTTGTAAATGTTATGACCGCTAACAAAACTAATATTGTGGATATTTTTTTCACTAATGCTCTCCTTGATTGGTTGCTTCACCTGTATAACGCCTAAATTGAAGGACGATGACCCCTCTCAAAATATTTACTAACTTCTTTTTATAACCACTACATAAAAGCTAATTTAAGCTTTATCAGTCGTAGGGGTCACTCGTTCTTCTTCCAATGTTTTGTTAGCTTCCTCAGGTAATGCTTCCACTTCTTTTAAATTCTTTTCAAGTTTTTGTTTTTCTAATCTCATTTTTAATATTTTTTCTTTTTGTTGTTTGATATGCTTTACTGTTTTTTCTAATTCATCTTTATTTTTAAACAAAATAATTGTAGCTGAAGTAATATCATCATTTCCATTATTATATAAAGAAATTTTTCCTCTTAATACTTCACCATTTCTTATGGCTTTTAATGTAATACTTCCTCTATCTGTTTTTGAAGTATCCGAACTTTCATAAATTAGAGGTAATATCATATTTCTAAAACTTCCTTCAACAGTATATTCTTCACCCTTATCTTCACCTTCAACACAAACCATTGTACCAATAATATTATGACCTGTTCTTTTTAGTGCAAAAATTTCTTGTCTAAAATAAGCTTCATCAGGATGTAAACTATACCATGTGCCTTCAATGTAAGCATCTTTATAAATTCTTTCTTCAAACCAAGGAATTATAATTTTATCCCATAATGATTTAAATATAATTATAAATAACGTTACAATTAGACCTGAAATTAAACCTGCTATAATACTATCTTGCATGATACTCCTTTAAGCTAACTATTTATTGAATATACATTATATAAATAAAGTACTTAAATTCACTCGTTTAATATATTGATACGAAGAGCTTATTTTAGGTTTTTTTGTAAAAAATATTACAAAATGCAATATTTTTTACCATAGATTATTATTTTTGTTATAGTTTTATGTTTATTTTATATTGAAATTTAGAACTTTAATGTACAAAATGTATGTTAAAAGTGAAAATCTTAACTTTAAACAACATTTTTATAATTTAGGAGTTGTTATGGGAAAAAAATTACTTGATATAATGAGGGACAAAATAAGAGTAAAGCACTATAGTATAAAAACAGAAAATGTATATATTTATTGGGCAAAAAAATATATTTTGTTTCATAATAAACGACATCCTAATACTATGGGTAAAAAAGAGATTGAAGAGTATTTAACCTATCTAGCAAAAAATCAAAATGTATCCCCAACTACACAAAACCAAGCTTTTTATTCTATTGTTTTTCTTTACGAACAAGTTTTGAATATATCATTAAAAAATGAAAATATTAAAGCTTTAAGAGCTCAAGAGAGGAAACATATTCCTGTAGTGCTTACTATAGATGAAGTTAAAAATATCATTCTAAATATGAAAGGTATTTATCAACTTATTGTAAAACTGATGTACGGATGCGGACTTCGCATGAGTGAAGTTCAGAATATTAGGGTTAAGGATATCGACTTTGGATACGATAAAATTTATATTTGGGATAGCAAATCTTTAAAAGATAGGACTTTACCTTTGCCTATAAAAATAAAGGATGAATTGAGAATACAAGTACAAAAAGTAAAAGAACTACATACAAAGGATTTAGAAGATGGATTTGGAAGTGTTTATATTCCTTATGCATTGGAGCGTAAATTTAAAAATGCTAAATATGAAACAAAGTGGCAGTATATTTTTCCTATGGATAAAATTTCAACAGATCCACGAAGTGGTGAACAAAGACGGCATCATATTTTAGATGTAACATTAAGTAGAAATATAAAAAATGCAGTTACAAAATCTAATATAGACAAAAGAGTAACAGCTCATATATTTAGACACTCTTATGCCACACATTTATTACAGAATGGCACAGATATAAGAAGCATACAAGAGTTATTAGGACATAAATCTATCGAAACTACGATGATATATACACATGTTGTTAAGGAGTTAAATAAAGGCGATATAAAATCACCATTGGATTTTTAATCATTATAATATAAATAAAATAATGTAAATCCACAATTTAAAACCATTTAACCATATTTTTGATATAATCGCGAAATATAATATGAAGGAATTTTATCTATGAGTTTTATAGAAACTAGAGGAAATGATGGTGTAAAACCAAAAGAAGTTGAGTTTTCAGATGCGATTTTAAATCCAAGTTCATCTTTTGGAGGACTTTATGTACCTACACAAATACCTGTTTTAGGGGAAGAGTTTTTAACAAAACATCTTAATACAAGCTATAAAGAGTTGGCATATGATATTTTAAAAGCTTTTAAAATTGATATTGATGATGCAACTATCAATGAAGCATTGGCACTATATGATAACTTTGATGATAGTAAAAATCCATCGCCAGTGGTAAAAATAAAAGATGATTTGTTTGTAAATGAACAATACCATGGACCAACTCGTGCATTTAAAGATATGGCACTACAACCTTTTGGATATATCTTAAGTAGTATCGCTAAAAAAAGAGGGGAAGAGTATCTTATTTTAGCAGCAACTTCTGGAGATACAGGACCAGCAGCACTCAATACTTTTAAAAACAAAGAGGGTATAAAAGTTGTTTGTCTCTATCCAAATGGTGGAACTTCAGATGTTCAAAAACTTCAAATGATTACAGAAAATGGAGAAAATCTAAAAGTATTAGGTATCAATGGAAACTTTGATGATGCACAAAATGCCCTTAAAAATCTACTTGGTTCACAATCATTTAAAAATGAGTTAAAAAAAGATGGTATAAGTTTAAGTGCTGCAAATAGTGTAAACTTTGGAAGAATTATATTTCAAATAGTATATCACTTCCAAAGTTATTTAGAACTCTTACGACAAAAAGAGATAACATTTGGAGAAAAGATTTATATCAATGTACCAAGTGGAAACTTTGGAAATGTTCTAGGTGCTTATTATGCACAAAAGATGGGACTACCAGTTGAAAAACTTCTTGTATCTTCAAATGAAAATAATATCTTAACACAATGGTTAACATTGGGTATCTATGATATAAGAGGGAAACGCCTAAAACTTACAAAATCTCCTGCAATGGATATTTTAAAATCATCAAATATAGAGAGAGTTATCTATGATATTTGTGGTGCCATAAGAACAAGAGAACTTATGGAAGACTTGAATACAAAAGGGCATTTTGAACATACAAAAGTTGAATTAGAAGCATTACAAAAATATTTTAGTGCTACATTTAGTGATGATGCTTATGGATTAACAACTATTAAAACATTTGCTGATGAGGGGTATTTAATGGATCCACATACTGCAACTTGTATCAAAGGGTATGAAGAGTTACGAGAGAATAAAAATCTTAAAACAGTGATATACTCAACAGCAGAGTGGACAAAGTTCTCACCAACAGTTTTAAATGCTTTAAATGAAGATAATCAAAAATATAGTGATAAAGAAGCATTAGAATCTATCTCTAAAAAATTAAATTTAAAAATTCCTAAACAAATAAAAGAACTATTTAGTAGTCCGATTATACATGATACAGTGATTAATATTAAAGACTTAGAAAAAAAGATTATAGGATTTTTAAGATAAAGTGAAGTTCTAACTTCACTTTATTTTTTGAAGAGTTTACGATTGGAGTTTTTGTTCCACGAGTTCATTGACTACTTTAGGATTTGCTTTCCCACCAGTAGCTTTTAATACTTGCCCTACAAAGAAACCAAAAAGTTTATTATTTCCAGCTTTATATTTAGCAACATTGTCAGGATTTTTTTCAATAACTTCATCAATAATAGGTAAAATTACACTTGGGTTACTTATTTGAACGAGTCCCTTAGATTCAACTATTTGCATAGGATTTTCACCATTTTGAACCATCTCTTCAAACACTTGTTTAGCTATTTTAGTTGATATTGTTTCATCGTCTATCATTTTAATAAGTGCGGCTATTTGAGATGCACTAAATTTTAACTCTGTTATTTGTTTTTCTTTTAATTCTCTTGCTACTTCATTTGCTACAAGATTAGCCAATGATACAGGACTATTTACTTTACTTAAAGCCTCTTGATAAAATGAAGATAGTTTTTCGTCACGAGCTAAAGTATTTGCAACTTCACTATTAAGTTTTAATTCATTTGTATATTTATCAAATAATTTTTGTTCACTTTCATTCATAGGTGAGACAACACCTTCTACTTGAACTTTTTTCTCTACAGATTTTCTGAACTCTTTTGGTTTATCATCTGTTTTTGTTTTTTTAGCCCATGAGTCTTTAAGTCCAACAATTTTATTAAATACTGGATTTTGAGGAGTATAATCTACAGGATCAGCATAAAAATATCCTTGTCTTTCAAACTGAAATCTCTCGTCTGGTTTGTCTGTAATTACAGCTGGTTCAATTAAGGCATTTTTTATTATTTTTAATGAATCTGGATTTAAATCTTCAAGCCCTTCAGGCATTTCATTTTTATATAATCTATCGTAGAGTCTTACTTCTATTGTCTTTGCTGTTTTTACATCAACCCATTGAATAGCACTTTTTACTTTTATTCCACTTGTATCACTTCCACTTTTTGAATTTGGGTTATATTCTGCTTTTATCTCAATAATATTGCCATTTTTATCTTTGATAATTTCTTTACAAGTAATAATATAAGCATGTCTAAGTCTTACTGATTGGTCTGGTGTAAGTCTATTATATCCTTTAATAGGATTTTCACTAAAGTCTTCACGTTCTATGTAAACTTCACTAGAAAATGGTATTTGTCTATTTCCCTCTTTTGGCACATCGTGTGGATAATATGACGCATCAATATTTTCACTTCCCTCATAATTTTCGATTGTAACTTTAAGTGGGTCTAAAACACACATTACACGTGGTACTTTAGTATTTAAATCATCTCTAATACAAAATTCAAGTTGAGACACATCAACCATTGAGTTTGCTTTTGCAATACCTATTTGAGCACAAAAGTTATTAATAGATTCAGGAGTGTATCCTCTTCTTTTATATCCTGCAATTGTAGGCATTCTTGGATCATCCCAACCATTTACATAGTTCCCATTCACAAGTTCTAAAAGCTTCCTTTTACTCATAACTGTATAATTGATACCAAGTCTTGCAAACTCATGTTGATAAGGTCTAGGAGGAGTTAGATGTAATTCATCAAGTACCCAATCATAAATATCTCTATTATTTTCAAACTCTAATGTACATATAGAGTGAGAAATTCCTTCAATATAATCAGATAAACAATGTGCAAAGTCATACATAGGATAAATACACCACTTATCACCAGTTCTAAAATGATGTGCATGTCTGATTCTGTATAAAAGAGGGTCTCTCATTTTCATATTTGCTGCACTCATATCTATTTTGGCTCTTAATACATGTTCTCCATCTTTGAATTCACCATTTTTCATTCTTTCAAAAAGGTCTAGATTTTCTTCTATAGAACGCTCTGCATAAATACTACGTTTTCCAGCTTCTGTCACAGTTCCTCTATATTCTCTCATCTCTTCTTCATTGATACTATCAACATATGCTTTGCCCATTTTAATAAGTTGTACAGCATAGTCATAAATTTTTGGAAAATAATCAGATGTATAATATACAGTATTTCCCCAATCATATCCCAACCATTCAACAGCATCTTTAAGGGCTTCCACATACTTTGTATCTTCTGTAGTAGGATTTGTATCATCCATTCTAAGATTACAATGACCATTATAATCTCTAGCTATACCAAAATTTATATTGATAGATTTAGCATGTCCGATGTGTGGGAATCCGTTAGGCTCAGGAGGAAATCTTGTAACGACCTCTTTGTATTTGTTTGATTTTAAGTCCACTTCAACAATGGTACGTAAAAAATCTTTTTTTTCACTCATCTATTAAACCTCTTTGATTTTAAAAATTATTATAAATTAGAACATTTTCGCAAATAAACTTTGCAAAAAAATCTCTAAAAATTGTAAAGCAAAAATTAGAATAAGTGGTGCCATATCCATTCCGCCAAATACTGTTGGTATATATCGTCTTACTATAGCATATGCAGGTTCTGTTAGTCTATATAACATCTGAACGATTGGATTATATGGGTCTGGTTGTACCCATGATAATAGTGCTGAAATAATTATAACCCATTTGTAAAGTGATATAATTGTTATTAGTATTGTTGAAAATGCAACTAGTAATGAATCTATCATTTTATAATCTCCCCTAAATAGTTTTTAATCAATGGATATATCTTACTAAGATTTGGACCATTTTTTACTCCTGTAAGAGTATAATATAAAGGTACCATAAGTTGTTCCTCAGTTAGCATCGTTTTTTTTGTAATATATTTTGTAAGTTCATTAAAATCTTCTATAAAAGGTGCATTGATTAAACACTCTTTTATTGTTTTATATTCTTCTTTAGAATCTTCTAAATTCTCTTTTTTACTAAAGATTGCATCAATCTTAGATTTTATTTCTTTAATTGTATTACATTCTTCAAGATAGATTTTTCCTAATTTTCCTATATCTTGATCTGCATAACCTAAAATTTTAGATAAACGTAATTCATCCATAGTTTTTAGATGTTCATTATTGATAAAGTTAAGTTTATTTATATCAAATTCTACTGGTTCTTTAGAAATATTATTTATATCAAACCATTCAAGGGCTTCTTCAATTGTAAATATTTCTTTTGGAGTTTCATATCCTAGAAGTATTAGATAGTTTGCAATTGCAATTGGCAAATATCCGTCATCAACAAGGTGTTTTACTGATGAGAAGTTTTCTGTTACAAGATTTGTAATAGTTGGTATATGCGCATATTGAACCTCTTTGTCATATCCTAAAGAATCTCTTACATGTATCTGTTTAGGTGTATTACAAAGCTGTTCCTCTTCTTGTATAACCATTGAAACATCATAGAGCATATCATCAATTGATGATGCAAAATTATAAGTTGGAGATTTGTCATGTTTTAAAATTACAAAACTATCCACTTCAAAAGGTTCGTAAGAACAATCACTTTTTAAAAAATCGTGAAATTTAATTGCATGCTCTGGTTTTTTAAGTCTTACTACAAATGGTGCATTACAATTGAATTTTGTTTCATCACTGATAGTTTCACAAAATCCACTATATTCATAAGGTTTTCCCTCTTGTTCTGCTTTTTGTCTATCTTTTTCCAATGATTCATCACTACAAAAACAATTAAATGCTTTTTTATCAAGTAAGAGTTTCATAGCCATTTGTGTATGATATTTTATATTTTCACTTTGATAAACAACTCTTGTATAATCAATATTAAAAAGTGCAAGTATTTCTAAAATCTCTTTATCTTTTCCTTCAATATTTTGCTCTTTATTAATATCATCAATTCTGATTAACAGCTCAACATTGAGTTGTTTTGATGCTATGTAATTTAATAAGGCAATTCTTAAGTTGCTTATATGCATATCTCCTGTTGGACTTGATGCAAATCTTAACATTAATTTTTTTCCTCTTTAACTTCTTTTGTTACGATAGAAAATGATAAATCTTCTATCTCTTTGTGTTCTTTAATAAATGTATTTAAATCTTCTAATGATAATTTATCAATAAGTTCTAATTCTTGTTGTGGATACTCAAATGCCAACCCATTATAATAAAGATGAAAAGCTCTGTTAAGTCTTTGTGAAAATGTCTCAGTACGTAAAGGTTCACTACCACTTAAGAAGTTTTTTGCTGCATCTAACTCTTCTTGTGTAGCACCATTTTTTACAAATTCTTTTACAATTGAAGTAACCATCTCTTTTGCTTTTTGTGTGTTATCAAGTTTTGTTTGAAGATATCCAGTAAAATTACTATGTGATTTATTGTTTTTTATCTGTCCATAGGCACTGTAAGCAAGACCATTTTTAACACGTATCTCTTCCATAAGACGACTTCCAAAACCACTTCCACCAAGGATAAAAGAAGCAACTTTTGCTTTATAATTTTCTTTTGAATCTGCATCAATAAAAAATGGGCTTGAAAAATAGATATATGATTGTTCTGTTTCTTTGAGAATTATTTTTTCTTGAGATTTTTTAGCATATTCAATTTTTTCAAAATTTGTTTTTCCTAGAGATTGTAAGTTTTTCAAAATAGGAGATATATCTGATGAAAACTCCTTAAAACTAATATCTCCCCCTACAGCAATAATAAGATTATCAAGGTTTAAAATAGTTTTTAATTGTTTTTTTACATCTTTAAGTTCTATTGCAGTTATTGTTTCGATTGTTCCTGAACTAGTATATTCTAAAGGGGTGTTTTTATAAGTAATTTGTTTTAAATGAGAAGATGCAACATAATCAAAATCATTTTCTTTTTGTTTTAGTTTACTTATTTGCAATGTCTTAATTTTATCTAATGATTTTTGTGTGATATTTGGATCATTTAGAAGTTGTGCTAAAAAGTTTAAAGCAGCTTTATACTCACTTTTTAAACAGCTAACTTCTATAACAAATGTTTCAAAGCCTGTTGAGGTACTGATTGAAATAGCCTCATTTTCTAATTTTCTTGCAAAATTTACAGCTCCATCTGTTTTTGTTCCTTCATTAAGAAGTTGTGAAATTATATTAGTTATTCCAGGTTTTGTGTTATCATTAATGTAACCACTATTTGTAAATACTAGTTGTAAATTAAATATTGGTAAATTTTTGTTTTTTTCGTAAATAGTTGCAATTTCTGTATTATTATAATCTATCTGTTTTAGCGTCGCTGACATTAACATTCCTTGTAAAATAAAAAGTAAAAAGTAAAAAGTAAAAAGTTTTTTATAAATCAAATTCTTCGAATATGCCATATTAAAATCTTTCTAAAATATTATAAGCAGTATCCCTCTTTGCTGGGTTTTCCCCCACATCTCTAATTAAGTTAATCATCTCTTGTTGATTCATACTATTTGTTGCTCCTGCAGCACTTACCACATTTTCTTCCATCATAGTACTACCTAAATCATTTGCACCAAATTTAAGAGCAAGTTGTCCTATATAACTTCCTTGAGTTACCCAAGAACTTTGTATATTTGGAAAGTTATCTAAATAGAGTCTTGCAACTGCTAAAAGTCTTAGATATCTATTTGAACTTTGATGTGGTATATTTGGTAATTCTTGAGCTAGTTTTGTATGTGCTGATTGAAAACTCCACATAATATATGCTCTAAAACCGCCTGTTTCATCTTGTAGTTGTCGTATTTTATCCCAATGGTCGATAATTTGTTCATCTGTTTCAACTGTTCCAAACATCATTGTTGCAGTTGATTTAATATCTAATAAATGAGCTTGTCTATGTACTTCTAACCAATCTTTTGTATCAAGTTTTTTAGGTGCTATAATATCTCTTACATCATCATTTAAAATTTCAGCACCAGCACCAGGAATAGAAGCTAGACCTTTTGCCTTCAGTCTTGCTAATACTTCGTTATAACTAATTTTTGAGATTTTTGATATATAATCTATTTCAATAGCACTAAATCCATGGATTGTAATAGTTGGGTATTTATTATGAATATGTTCAACTAAATCTTCATAAAAATCTATTTTTAATTTTGGATGAACTCCACCTTGAAAAAGAATTTGTGTACCACCAATTTCAAGTAATTCATCTATTTTTTTATCTATCTCTTCATAGGTTAAGATATAAGCATCTTCATCTTTTGCATGTCGATAAAAAGCACAAAATTTACAATCTACCCAACAGATATTTGTATAATTTATATTTCTATCAACAACAAAAGTAGTCACTTTTTTAGGATGTAATTCTGACTTTTTAGCACTAGCCATAATTCCTAAATCTATAAGAGAAGCATTTTGAATTAAATCTAAAGCTTCTTTATTTGTCAATCTTGACATTAGAAACTTCCACCTAAACTAAATTCAAAACTTGATGTTTTATCATTTGGTTTATCATCAAGTGGTTGTGAGAAGATAAACTGGATAGGACCTACAGGTGAATTCCATGATAAAAATGCACCAGTTCCAGATCTTTTAATATCTGTAAAATTATTTTCACCTATCATACCGTAGTCATAGAATACACCCCATCTCATCTTTGCACTTGGGATTAATGGTAAACTTAATTCAATTGCATTTGAAAAAAAGTGTTTATAAGGATGATTTGCTTCATCACTTGATTGAAATGCATATGATTCATATCCTCTTAAACTTTTAGGACCTCCAAGTGCAAATGACATATTGTTTGGCATAAAACCATTGTCTGTTAGGATTTTAATATTGTTCTTATATCTAAAAATTACATCATAATCTATGAGCTCTTCTAAACCATAAAAATATTTAAAATATGTATTACTTAAGCCATATTTTGCATCTCCTCCAATACCAGCAAACTTGTAACTAGTTCCCGCAATAAACCCTTCTCTTGGTAAAAAATAGTCATCTGTATTATTAAAGTTTATATATGGTGTAATTGCACTTGTAATAAAATCTTCATTTGCTGAAGGTAATAATTGATAGTGGATTGATGTATCAGAAATTTCATAATTTACACCTGCTCTTGTATGTCGTCCAATTGCTTTTGAAACTCCTATAAGAAAACCTGTACTACTTGTATCTCTATCTCCATAGGTTGAAGTGTAATTTTCTATTTCTGAATCTTCATTATAAACTTTGATAGTACCACTGTATTCACTATCTCTAATTGCTGGATTAGTAAGTGCAATAGATAAATCAGTATTGATTTTTGAGTAATCTATTGATACCCCAAGATTCATACCACTTCCAAAGATATTTGAGTCATTAACGCTGGCATTTAACATCCAACCTTCATAACTTCCATATCCTCCCCCAAAAATAAGGTTTCCAGTTGGTGCTTCTGTAACATTTACAATTAAATCCATTTTATCTGAACTAATTCTTTTTTGTTGAATATCTGTTGTTTCAAAATAACCTGTTCTTTGTAATTTATTTTTAGAATCTTTAAAATCTGTTAAATTAAAAAGATCACCAGGAACTAAATAAATATCTCTTCTAATAACTCTATCTAATGTTCTACTATTTCCTGCAATGATTACATCATTGATATATACTTTATCACCTGGAATTACATTATAAACAATATCTACAGTGTTATTTTCTTTATTTGGTTTAATATCAAAATTTACTTCGGCAAAAGCATATCCTTGATTTGCAACTTGTGTTTTGATATATTCTTGATCTTTTCTTAATTGGCTAATATCAAATATATCATTTTTTTCAAGTTTTAGTTTTGGATAGATTGTCTCACTTTTTACGATACTTTCATCTATATAAATAATTGTATCGTTAACTTTATATTGTTTACCTTCTGTAATGATATATTCAATTTGAGCAGTATTAGCATTAAAATCTATTTTTGTAAAAGCAGCAGAAACTTTCGCATCTAAGTAACCATTTTGTAAATAAAGTTCTCTAATTCGTGGGCTATCCATTCGTAATTCTTCAAAATTTATTTCACCATCATTTTGTCCAAAAAACCATGTGAAACAACAATCTTCCTCTTTATTTGCAATCATTGTTTCAAAATCACTATCTGTAAATATTGTTGCCCCTTTGTATAAAACTTTCTTAATAATGATTTCTTCACCTTTATTAACATTAAATTTTATAGCAACACTAGTATCACTAATATCTTCAACTTCAACTTCAACTACTGAGTTTATATATCCTTCTCTATCTAGTGCTGCTAGAAGTGCATTTTTTGCAGATTCTATTCTTTTCTTCGTATACATTGCACCTTTTTTTATATTCATTGCTGTATACAATACTTCTAAATCATCTTCTCTATTTTTATAACCAGTCATCTCAAGTTGTGATATAAATGGATATTCTTTAAAGTTAAAAACTAAATCATTTCCTTGTGTTGTTACAGATATATCTTGAAAATAATTGAAAGTATAAAATTTATTTATTGCCTCATTTATTTCGTCATTTGTATAATGATTTTCTTGTTTTAATTTAATAGTTTCTAAGGCAACTTCTTTTGATATCTGTGTTAATCCTTCAAATTGAATGTTTTCAAATGTACCATCACTAAAAAGTAAGGTGCTATAAAGGGTTGAGAGTAAAATAATTTTTTTAAACAATGTTTTTCCTTAATAAAAAATAGACAATAAGTTTAGCTAAAAGATGATTATAGTTCATTTAATCTATTTTAATCTGTGTGCAAAAGTATATAATACAGGAAGATATATAAGATTTAATATTGTTCCCCATGCAAGTCCAAATCCAAGAGCTATGGCAATTGGTTGGAAGATGACTGCTTGTCCTGTAGCAAAAAAGATTAATGAACTCATTCCTATGAGTGTTGTTACAGTTGTAAGAACAATTGGTCTGAACCTTTTTGTTGCTCGTATAAATACATCTTCGATTGTTTTAGCTTTTTTTAAATAAGTCATCATAATAATACCATCATTTATAACAACACCTGCTAATCCTAAAGCTCCAATTATTGATGGCATTGAAAGATTTAAACCTAAGAGTTGATGACCAATAAGTACTCCTAAAAATGAAAAAGGTATAACTGACATTAAAATTGCTGTTTCTCTAAATGAGTTAAATAAATATAACATAGAAAGCATAATAAGTGTTAAAGCTAATGCTACTGCAGCTAACATATCTTGGGCTAATTCTTTTTTCTTTTTAGCTTCTCCTTTGAGAACTATTTTGATACCATTTTTTTGAATTTCATCTAAAAGTGGTTGGATTTTTTCCATAACTTCTGAAGAAGTAATGATTTTTGTGTCCACATTTGCATAAATATAAAAGTTTTTTTCACCGTTATCCTTTGTGAGTTGTTCAAAAGATTTTTTAACAATAAAATCACATATTTCATTTAATCTAACTGTTCCATTATTGATTGGAATAGGTGTTTTTTTAAATGTTTCAAAATCATCTTTATTCAAGGATTCTATTTTAATATCAAGCATATCTTTAATATCAAATGAAACTGATTTTTTCTTTGTAAGATAGAGATTTGAAAGATAAGTTCCGATACTTGATTCGGTTATCCCTAGTTGTTCTCCATATGCATTAACTTTTAGTTTTATTTCATCAATTCCAAGCTTTGCAGAATTTGCAACAGATTTCGTTCCATCTATGGCTTTTAATTCTTTAGTGAGTAACTCTAATGATTTAATAATTTTTGTGTCATCACTTGAAACAAGTCCTATTTTAATGTCTGCTTTAATAGGTCCTACTTTTCTTTCTAATACAGATATATCAGTAAGATTAAATTGTTTTTTATAATCTTTTTCATTTAAAAACTTTGTTAATTCACGAGAGAGTTCTTGGGAGGTTAAAGTTCTTTTTCTTTCATCTGGATTATAATAAATACTTAAGTAAGGTGTTATATATTTATCTAAAATATTATTAGCTTTAAGTTTTTCTAATTCGACAGTCATATACATTACATAAGAAAATTTTTCTGTATTGTTTCCACTGTCTTTTCTATAACCAGCTCTTGAATCAATACTTTTAATATGATATTGTTCTTTTTTTGCAATAAGATCAGCTTCAATTTTCTTCACTATTTCAAAAGATTCTTCTAATGTTGTATTTTGATTTGCTTTAATTGATATTTTAATGTCATCAGCATCAAAAGTTGGAAACATTTGAAATTTTGAGTTTTTAACCATTATAGCTGTTAATAAAGGTACTAAAATTATAAATATAACTAAAAATGATTTTTTCCATCGCATAAAAAAATGGATTGCATAATTATATGTAAGATTTATTTTTGACCAATCAGTAACTTTAGCGCCATTTTTTAGAGTGTGTGCTGCGTGAATTGGAAGGAATAAAAATGTTTCTATTAGAGATGCAACTACAAGTGCTGAGAGTGCAATAGGTATAAGTTTCATAACTTCTCCCATAGTACCACTTATCATTAAAGCTGGTAAAAATGAAAAAAGTGTCGTAAGACTAGCAATCGTAACAGGTTCTACCATCTCTTTGGCTCCTGCAATGGCAGCTTCCTTGGGTTCCCAACCATCTTCAATATGTTGTTGAATATTCTCACTTACAACTATAGCATCATCAACAACAATACCTATGGCTATAAGTACTCCTACTAGTGAAATTAGATTAATACTATAACCAAAAAGATACATGTAAACTGCAGCTATAACAAAAGATGTAGGGATACCTATAAAGATTATAAATGACATTCGGGCATTAATAAGTAACCAAATTAGAACAACTATTGCAATGATTCCAATTAAAATATTAGAACCTACAATATCAAGTCTTTCTTTTATCCTATCACTATTATCATCACTAATACTAATCTCTATATTTGGCTGTTTTGGTTGTACTTTTTGAATAAGTTGTTTGATATCTTCAGATATCTTCATGGCATTTGCAGTATCTAGTTGCTTTACAGCAAGGGAAATAGAATCTTTTCCATTGAAAGAGTAAAGAGTGTCTGAGTCTTCATACCTTTTTTTAATCGTTGCAATATCTCGTAAATAGAGTGTTGCATTGGATAGTTTTATAAGTGTATTTGCTAGCTCATTAGCAGTTTTTGCTCCATTGTATGTAGAAATATAATAATGTTTAGTTGTCCCTTCAATTTTTCCAATAGGAAATATATACGATAAGGTTCCAATAGTATTAAAAAGTTCATTTTTATCTATATCATAAGCTTCAAGTTTTTTATCATCTAAAAGGATTTCATAATATTTATCGCTATCTCCAAAAACTGTTACTTCACTTATACCACTAATAGTTAATATTTGACTTTTGAAATCATCAGCAAATTTTTTCATTTGATCTACAGTAAATTTGTCAGATGTAAGAGAAATATTGATTAAATCTCTACTTCTTTCTACAACACTTACTGTTGGTTCATCCATATCACTAGGAAGATCTCCTTTAGTTAAAGCAACAGCATCTTTAACTTTATCTGCCATATTATATCGATCTTTTCCCTTTTGAAGTTCCAAGATAATAGTAAATTTACCAGGACTAATTACAGTTGTCGTTTCTATAACTCCTTCTAAAGATTTAACATTATCTTCAATTTCACTTACTGCCATTTTATCAAGAATATCAACACTTGCACCAGTATAAGAACCACTGATTGAAATCATGTCCATATCAAATGTTGGAAAGATCTCTTTTGGCATTTTTATATAAGACCAAATACCTAAAGCAAAAATTAAAATAAAAAGAACATAATTCATTCTTGAGTTATCAACAAAAAATCGTAAAAATTTTTCAAACATCTATTTTCCTAGTGACAATATGTGATATTGTATATAAAATCTATTAATAAAATATTAATAATTATTCTATTGTTTTTTTAATTGTTTCTTCACTGATTAATTCTTGATCATATTTGATAACTAAAAGTTTTTCTGTATTATTTAAATACCATTCATCAATTCCATTTAATGTATCTAATTGTGTATATTTATTTTCATCACAATTTTCTATATGAAGATAGAGATTTCTTTTCTTTAAAGGATTTGGTAAAGTTAAAATTAACAATAACCATAATATTGAAATTATTACAACAACAATTGAAATATCATGTAAACTTTGTATAAAACTTCCATCAATCTCTTTTAAATAAATACCACCAACAAAACCACCAACGAATGTACCAAGATAACCAAAAGAGTTAAATACACCTAAAACTTTCCCTTTTTCATGAACTTTGATATATCTTGTAGTTAAACTTTGCATAATTGGTTCATGCATATTAAATCCGATAAAAAATATTATGATACCTACTAAAAAGAATACTTGTGTATTTGCATATCCAATAAAAGAAAATGATAATGCAAAAAATACAATTCCAAGTAATAATACTTCTTTAAATTTTCCTTTTTTCTCAGCCATTACTGCTGCTGGTCCCATAGCTAAAACTCCAGCAATCATAGCTGGAAGATATATTTTCCAAAGATCAGTTAATTCCCAATCAAATGATTTAGTAAGGATAATTGGTATTATCATAAAAGCAAAAGTCATCATCCCTTTTTGTAAAAAATTTGTGATGTTCATTTTGATAAGCTCAGGCTTTACTAAAAATGCTGTTTTACTATGGTTATGATAAGTATGAGTTACATGAGGTGCATTTGGTACAAGTTTTACTAAAATAAAAATTGAACCAATAGCTAATAGTGCTGTAAGCCAAAATAAACTTCCAATTCCTGCATATGCTCCAATAATTGGACCTAATAACATTGCTAATGCAAAACTTGCTGCAATACTTCCACCCATTAAAGCCATAGCTTTTGGTCGTTGTTCCTCTTTAACTAAGTCACTAATCATAGCAGTAACAACTGCACCAATAGCACCAGCACCTTGCAAAAATCTACCTAATAAAAGAGTAAGCATATCTGTAGCAATAGCACAAAGAATAGAACCAATTGCAAAAAGCAATAGTCCCATAATAATTGTTTCTTTTCTTCCTAATTTGTCACTAATGATTCCAAATGGAACTTGAAAAATCATTTGAGTTATCGCATAACCACCTATTACTATACCAACTAATGTTGTTGTAGCACCTGGTAAACTTAGTGCATATACAGAAATCAATGGAAGCACTATAAAAAGTCCTAAAAATCTAAATGAGATAATTAAACTTAATGGCATAATAGTTTTAAACATTTGAATAAGCCTTATAATAAATTTTTGCGATTATATCTAAATGTAAGTTAATTGGTTTAAATGTAAAAGTTATTATGTTAATATTTTAAAAAATTATTTAGGATAGTGTATGAAGATAGTATTAGCCTCATCAAATAAAGGGAAAATAAAAGAGATTCAAAAATTATTACCAGATGTTGAGGTAGTTGCATATAGTGATTTATTAGGAAGTTTTGAAATTGTTGAAGATGGAAAGAGTTTTAAAGAGAATGCGATTATAAAAGCAAAAGCTGTAATTAAAAAACTTCAAGAGATCGGGGAAAATGATTCTATAGTAATAGCTGATGATAGTGGGTTAACAGTACCCATTTTAGATAATGAACCAAATATATATAGTGCAAGATATGCAGGAATGAATGCAACTGATGAAGAAAATAATCAAAAACTTATTATGAAATTACAGGAAAAAGATATAAAGAGAACAGAAGCATTTTATACTGCTTGTTTAGCAATCGCTTATCAAAATAATATTTATACTACACACGGTTGGCTGTATGGAGATGTTATTGATAAATCTATAGGTGAGTGTGGTTTTGGATATGACCCATTATTTATTCCAAATGGGTATGATACAACATTAGGTGTTTTGGATGAAAATATTAAGAAAAAAATAGGACACAGAGTACAAGCATTGTATTTAGCTATGAAAATTATTAATATAATTTTAAAATAAAAAGCTAACTTTAGATATAATCCCGATTATGAGTAAAAAAGCGACAAAAAAAGATATAGAATTTATTAGAGATAAATTTTTAGAACATTATAGTGAAGCTGTGACGGAACTTAGTTATACAAATGACTTTGAATTACTGATTGCTATAATTCTATCAGCACAATGCACTGATAAGAGGGTTAATATAATTACTCCTGCACTTTTTGAAAAATATCCATCTCCTAAAGAATTAGCAGAAGCTTCTTTAGAAGATGTTAAAGAGTTATTGAAAAGCTGTAGTTTTTTTAATAATAAAGCAAAAAATATTATAGCAATGGCTCAGTCGGTACAAGAATTGCACAATGGAGAGATACCTCATGATACAAAACAGCTTATAAAACTTGCAGGTGTTGGAAATAAAACAGCAAATGTATTTATGATTGAAGCTGATGGTGCTAATTTAATGGCTGTTGATACTCATGTATTTAGAGTTTCCCATAGGTTAGGGCTTAGTGACGCTAAAACAGTAGAGCAGACAGAAGCTCAACTTGTAAAAAAGCTCAAAGAAGATTTGCATATATTTCACCAAGCTATGGTATTGTTTGGAAGATATATTTGTAAAGCGGTAAAACCAGAGTGTGACAAATGTTTTTTAACAGATGTTTGTAAAACAACAAAAACTTTTAAAGTAGGATAAAGATGCGATTTATATTTAGTTTTATATTTTTAATTGTATCTTTTACTTCATCTTTATATAGTAGTGACTCTTTTGATGATTTTGAAGAAGAGATAAAAGTAGAAAAACGTATTGACCCTTTAAGTGGATTTAATAGGGTAATGACAAGCTTTAATGATGTAACATATGAGTATGTGTTATCTCCTGTTGCTAGGACATATGGAGATATTGTTCATGAAGATATTCGAAAGGGTATTAAAAATGTTTTTCATAATTTACTGTTTCCAGTACGATTTGTGAATAATGTTTTACAATTAAAATTTCAAAATGCATTAGAAGAGACTGAACGATTTGTATTAAATAGTACAATTGGGATTTTAGGTTTTGTTGATGTAGGGCAGGATAATTTTAAGATATATCCACATAATGAAGATTTTGGACAAACTTTGGGGTATTGGGGCGTTGGAAGTGGCTTTCATATAGTTTGGCCATTTTTTGGACCATCAAACTTAAGAGATAGTATTGGTTCTTTTGGTGTTGATTCTTATTTAAATCCTACCTCATATTATGAAGATAGAGCACATAACTTGGTGAATAATTATGAAGATTCAATGGGATTAAAAGTGTTTGAACAAGTTAATAACATATCATTTACCTATAAAAACTATGAAATTATGAAAAAAGATGCAATAGATTTGTATCCATTTTTACGAGACTCATATGAACAGTATAGAAAAAAACAAATAGAGGAATAAAATGAAAATTATAAGTAAGGTTATGATTGTACTAGGAATATTATTTTTTGGACAATCTATGTTTGCTGATGCACAGCAAGAGGTAAAAGAACTTTTTTTACAAAAAATACAAACAATTACTACAATTGTTCAAGATCAAACAATAACAAAAGATGAAAGAAACAGTAAAATTGTTGCTGTATTAAAACCTACAATAGATTTTGAGATTATGGCAAAATTGAGTTTAGGAAGTCGTGAATGGGCAAAATTGAATCAAGAGCAAAAAACAAAATTTGTTGAACTTTATGTTGAACGAATGAAACAATCATATTCTTCTAAATTAGATGCATATAATGGACAAGCGATAGAAGTAACTAATATATTACAACCAAAATCTAATAGAATAGAGTTAGTTACAAATATTGCTAATCCTGAAAATAAATTAGAGATAAGCTATAAATACTATAAACCTTCTCAACAAGAAGAGGGGAAAGATAAGTGGCTTATATATGATGTAACTATTTTAGGTATTAGTATTTTAAAAACAGATAGAGCTCAATTTAGTGAGTTTTTACAAACAAAAACTATAGACGATCTTATTACAAAGCTTTCAAATTCATAAAATATGCTAGAGAAATTTTATACTAATTATCTTTTAAAGTTTCCAAAACTATTTTTATCTTTGATCATTGTATTTATGAGCTTTATGGCCATAAATACTACAAAATTAGAGATAGATGCTAGTGCTCAAACATTGTTACTTGAGGGTGATAAAGATTTGGCATTTATGAGAAAAATAGGTAAAAATTTTGCAGCAAATGATTTTTTATTAGTAACTTATACTATTAAAGATGATTTATTAAGTGATGCAAATTTAGAAAATATAAATCAAATTTCTCAAGAGATAGCAAAACTTCCAAATATTCAATCAGTAACTTCTATTTTGAATGTTCCTCTTTTAGAATCTCCTCCAAGGCCTATTGATGAACTTGTAAAAGATGTACAGACTTTACAAACTAAAGGTGTGAATAAACAACTAGTAAAGAATGAATTGTTACATAGTGCAATATATAAACAAAATCTTGTCAGTGATGATTTTAAGACAACTGCAATTATGATTAATATAAAAAGAGATGAAAAATATGCAACACTTGTTGAGAATGAAAATAAATTCATAAAACTTAAACAAACAAAAAAACTTGATACACAAGAACTTCAAGATTATAAAATAGCTAAACAAAAATTAAAAGAGTACAGAGATATAATAAGACTTGAAAATCATAACCTTATAGTCACAGTTAGAGAACTCCTTAAAAAATATGAACAAACTACAAATGCGAAACTCCATCTAGGTGGGGCTAATATGGTTGCAGATGATATGGTAGAATTTGTACGAAGTGATTTAGAAGTTTTTGGAATAGTAATAGTTATTTTATTAATTATTATATTGTATATTTTATTTAGAGAAATTAGATGGGTGTTTTTACCTTTGTTTATCTCAACAGTATCAATAATTATTACAAGTGGTATTTTTGGGGCAATTGGTTGGGAAATAACCGTTGTTTCTTCAAATTTTATATCATTACAGCTTATTATGAATATGTCTTTGGTAGTGCATTTAATCATAAAATATAAAGAACTACTTACCTTACATCCTACACATACTCAAGAATTATTAGTGACTAATACTGCTTTAGCTATGGCAAAACCATCTTTTTTTGTTGTAATTACTACAATTGCAGGATTTAGTTCGTTGGTATTTAGTAATATTTTGCCAATTATTCATTTTGGATGGATGATGAGTGTTGGTATTGTTATTTCTCTTTTAATAACTTTTATTTTATTTCCTGTTCTATTATCCTTTATGTATAAAAGTAAAGAAGATAGATTTGCTAAGTCTGATGTACCATTTACTTCAAAAGTTGCAAATATAGCATTTGGTTATAAAAAAACAATCCTTTTTATAACTATTATAGTTGTACTATTTTCTATTACAGGTGCTATGAATTTAAGAGTTGAAAACAGTTTTATTGATTATTTTAAAAAAGATACACAGATTTATCAAGGTATGAAACTTATTGATCAAAAACTTGGTGGTACAACACCTCTTGATGTTGTTTTAACATTTAAAGATAATAGTGATAAGATAAAGTCTATAGACGTTACAACAAACAAGGAACTTGATAGTTTTGAAGATGAGTTTGAACTTACAAAAGAAGATAAAGAAAAGTATTGGTTTACAGCTTCAAAAATAGATACAATAAAAAAAATACATACTTATTTGGAATCTTTAGAACCTATTGGTAAAGTTTTATCATTGGCAACTCTTGTTGAAGTTGGAAAATCATTGAATGATGGTAAAGAGTTAGATGGTGTAACTTTAGCTTTAATGAATAAAGAACTTCCAGAAAAATATAAGCAAGTAATACTTTCACCTTATGTTAGTATACAAAATAATATGGCAAGAATAAGCACAAGAGTTATTGATAGTCAAGAAGGATTACAAAGAGAACAACTGATACAAAAGATTAAAAAAGATATAACAAAAATAATAAATCCAAAAAGTGAAGAATTTAGGGTGGCAAATCTTTTAGTAATGTACAACAATATGTTACAGTCACTGTTTAATTCACAAATTAAAACTATAGGTTTAACCGTAATCATACTTTTTATTATGTTTTTAATTTTATTTAAAAACTTTAAAATAGCAATTATAGCAATCATAGCAAATATAGTTCCAGTTGGAGTGATATTTGGATTTATGGGTTGGATGAATATTCCTTTAGATATGATGACAATTACAATTGCTGCTATTAGTATAGGGATAGCAGTAGATGATACAATCCATTATATTCACAGATATAGATTAGAGTTGCAGCAAACAAAGAATGTGGATACTGCAATTATTAATGGACATAGAAGTATAGGAAGAGCGATGTTTTACACTTCTACTATTATTATGATTGGTTTTTCTATATTAGTTTTATCAAATTTTGTACCAACTATTTATTTTGGACTTTTGACTATGATTGCTATGTTTATGGCAATAGTTGCAGATCTCTTATTATTACCAGTACTATTAATGGTTTTGAAGGCCAAATGAGAAAGTTTAAGAGATTTGTATCTCTTCAACTATCTCAAGACCAAAACCATTAATTCCTACAAATGAATGTTTCCCACCACTTGAGAGTAATTTAATATTTTTAATCCCTAAAAGATTGAGTATTTGTGCCCCAATACCAAAGTCTTTCATTGTTTCTTTATTTTCGTGAGTATTATTTAAAAAGATTAAAACTCCACCTTTACTTTGTAAGAAGTTAATTGATTTTAACATCGAATTTAGTTTTTCATCATTTAAAAATAAGTGAATATCAGCTTCTACATTATGAAATTTGACTAAACTTGTTTCCTGTAAAGTTCCAAATTCTATGATTGTATGTGTATTATTTAAATGGTCTTGGTAAGTCTTTTTAATAGCATTATGACCAAAAAAGGTAATATTTTCTTTTGAAATTTCTTGAACTAAGCACTCATGAGCCATTCTATATTCAACTAAGTCAGAGATATATACTTGTTTCATATTATGCTTTTTGGCAAATATATCTAAGTCATCACGTCTAGCCATTGTTCCATCATCTTTCATGATTTCACATATAACTGCTTCACCAGCAAGTCCAGCAAGCTTACATAAATCAATACTCCCTTCAGTATGTCCTGTTCTTACTAATACCCCTCCATCTTTTGCAATAAGAGGGAAAATATGACCAGGTCTTACAAGCTCTGTTGATTTGCTAATTGGATTTGCTAATATCTGTATTGTATCATCTCTTTCATGAGCACTAATCCCTGTACTTGCACTTGCTGCATCTACAGAAACTGTAAAGGCAGTTTCATAAGAGGAAGTATTACTAGCAACCATTGGATTTAAATCTAATCTAATAGCTGTTTCTTTTGTTACTGCTACACAGATTAAACCTTTTGCATGAGTAGCCATAAAATTTACTTTTTTATCATCACTTAAAGCAGCCGCATATACTAAGTCGCCTTCATTTTCTCTATCTTCATCATCAAGCATAATTACCATATTGCCTTTTTTGATCTCTTCTATTGCTTCTTTTACTCTTTGTATTGCTGACATATTATATCTTGCCTTTATTCTATATTGTTTTTATGATTATAACACAAATTTTAAAATTTCTCCTAAAAGCTCTTGACAAATAGAATTTTTTTTACTATAATTCCAGCACTTAAAAAGAGATACGCTTATTGGGGTATCGCCAAGCGGTAAGGCCGCGGCTTTTGGTGCCGCTATTCGGGGGTTCGAATCCCTCTACCCCATCCACTTTTTAAATCCAAATTATCATATCGCGGAATAGAGCAGCTTGGTAGCTCGTCGGGCTCATAACCCGAAGGTCACTGGTTCAAATCCAGTTTCCGCAACCAAAATTTCTTTTACAAAATCAAAGTTATTTTTTTATCCACTTGTTTTCAAATTGTTTGAAAATTTGCCTCGTTAGTAAATCAAAACATAAGGAGAAAAAATGTCAATAAGAAATATTACAAATGAACAAAAATTAGAAGTTTTAATAAGACTTTTAAAATCAAATGAAAAATTTGAAAATGCTTGTTCAAAATCAGGACTAAGTCCAAATATTGCTAAAAATCTTTTAGCAAAATAATTCCACAATTTAATAAAGGTTAGCTCACGAACCTTTTTTATCTCTAAAAATCTATATAAAAATCAAATATAACCAGCTTGAAATTACTATAATAACGCTATAGTTCTGTAGTGCTATTTTTAATTAAAAATAAATAATTTTATGGTTATAATCTTTTAAACCAACCTCTTTATTAAATAAAAGGCAAGATATATGAAAATTAAGTTGTTAGCTTCATATTTACAATCACTACACCATTTAGTATATAATGTATTGACTCTACTTTTTGTATCTTTTGTACCAAATACTTCATTTGCTTTAGAAACAGAACCAATTATTATAGCGCATGTTTCCCCTACGACTGGACGTTTTGCAATACATTCAGAAGCTGATAGACGAGGTGCCGAACTGGCAATTAGCGAATATAATACAAATGGAGGAGTTCTTGGTAGACAAGTAGTCCTTATATCACAAAATCCTACGTTAGATACTAGAAAAGCAGCTAGTGTTGCTAAAGATTTAATTACTATCAATAAAATAGGATTTATGCTTGGTGCTGTAAATTCAGGAGTTGCTTCAAGTATGTCAGCAGTATGTCAAAAATATGGTGTAATTTTTATCAATACAAATTCATCTGCACCATCACAAGCAGTTGAAGATGCGCACAGAACAAAATTTGTTTTTGATGCAAATGGAGCAAATTATAATAAAACATTACTAAAATATGCTTTGGATAAATCTAAAAAGAAGCATGTGATTCTCTTAACTGAAGATAATGACTGGGGTAGAAGTAATGCAGAAGCTTCAAAACCTTATATTAATATTTATGGTGGGAAAATAGTAAAAGAGATTTTTGTACCTCAATCACTTAGTAACCCTGTTAAACTTATTCATGAGATTCAGAATATTGATGCAGATGTTGTTGCAGTAAATATTAGTGGAAACAATCAAGTTAAATTATTTGCACAAATAGACCCAAAAGTATTTGATAAACAGTCTTGGGTTATAGGGGAAGTTGATTGGGAAGATTTGTATTTAGCACCAGGGAATGTTCGACCTTTATTTGGAGTAAATTGGTCTTGGAATCTTGATACTCATGGAACAAAAGAATTTGTAGAAAAATATCGTAAAAGATATGGGAACACTAAGTTAGATTATCCTGGACATGTTACATATTCTGCATATTTAGCTACGAAAGCACTTCTTAATGCTATCATTAAAGTAGGTACTACTGATAATCATGCTGTGATTAAAGAGCTGGAACAGTATAGAGCTAGTGCAGATGAAAGAATGCAAAATTCAGAAGCATATATGGATCCAAAAAGTCATCACTTACAACAAAGTACCTATGCAGCTACTTGGCGTCCAGATGCCACACATCCGCAAAATAGTATAAAAATTTTAGGACATATTTCGCCAGAAGATTCAAGATATACAAAAGAGGATACAACAACTCTTGAATCATTTGAAGAAACACCGCATTATAAACCATGAAAAAAATCAAATTAGGACTTATAAGTAAAATTGCTATTTTAGTTAGCATTATTGAATTAATTGCATTTAGTTTATTGAGTTATCTATATGCTGAAAAATATGCTTCAGATATAGAAAATAATATTCGAAATAGAGTACATCAAATTAATCAAATGGTTGCAAATGAAGAGATACCTATAAGTTCAATTTCTCGTAATTCTTTTATGAGTAGTATGATTGGAGAACATTATCTATCAGGTGTAGTAATTGGAAGCAATGGCATTATTATTGTTTCCAATAAAGCAGAATATTTGGGAAGAAAACCTGATATTATAGAGGGATTTAAATCTCAATGGCTTATAGATAAACCTGGAGAAAAATTTATTATTCAAGAAAATAAATTAACATCAATTGCATATTTGAATAGTGATAGTAGCACAGTACCTCTTTATCATACTGTTATTACTATTAGTACAGAGAAACTCATGATGGTAAAAAAGCAGATTTTAATATTTTCTATTTTTAGTTCTATTGTTTTTATTTTATTGAGTTCAGGAGCAATTATTCTGGTAGCTCAAAGATTTTTGGCTAGAAGAATTAATGATACTTTAGTAGTTTTAAAAAATGCAGAAGAGGGTAACCTTGAAGCAAAAATTACAATTTCTCAATTTGATGAGATTGGAAATTTACAAGCAGGTATAAATTCAATGATTACTCAAGTTGGCAAATTACTTTCTCAATATAAAAAAAGTATCAATGAACTTGAAAGTGCAAAAAGATTTATGAGGGAAATTCTAGATACAGTTCCTGTGAGAATATTTTGGAAAGATAAAAATAACTTTTATCTTGGGGCAAATAAACTCTTTTTAGAAGATGCAGGATTGACTGATGAAAAACAAATTATAGGTAAAACTGACAGAGAACTTGTCTGGAAAGAAGAAGCACAAGCTTTTATTGACGATGATAATAGAGTGATGAAGACAGGAATACCTACGTTATTATTTGAAGAACCAATTACATTAGCAGATGGTTCAAGGGGTTATTTATTAACATCAAAAGTCCCTTTATTGGATGATAAAAAAAATGTACAAGGGATACTTGGAGTTTATAATGATATTACAGCACAAAAACTCGCACAAGAAGAGATCCGTACAAAAAATATTTTACTTTTAGAACAATCTAAATTAGCATCAATGGGAGAAATGATAGGAAATATTGCACATCAATGGAGACAACCTCTTTCTATTATTTCTACAGGTGCAACTGGGATGTTATTGCAAAAACAAATGGGACACTTAAGTGATGAACAATTTCAAAAAACATGTACTATGATTAATGATAATGCCCAATATCTTTCAAAAACAATCGATGATTTTAGAAACTTTATTAAAGGTGAGAGAGAGTTTGTTTACTTTAACTTAAAAGAAACTATCAATAACTTTTTAAGTTTAGTAACCCCTTCATTTAAAAGACATAATATACAACTTATATTGAATATTGATGAATCAATCGAATTAAAAAGTTATCCAAATGAACTCGTGCAATGTTTTATGAATATCTTTAATAATGCAAAAGATGTACTAAAAGAGTCTTCACATCATAATAAATTTATATTTATTGATACATTTACACAAAATGATAATGTGGTTATTAAATTTAGAGATAATGCAGGAGGGATACCCAAAGAGGTATTACCAAGAATATTTGAACCATATTTTACTACAAAACACAAATCACAAGGTACAGGTCTTGGATTAAGTATGACATATACTTTAGTAACAGAAGGTATGAAAGGTTCTATTACAGCAGAAAATGTAAATTATAATTATGAGGGAGAATATTATTACGGAGCAGAATTTACAATAATACTTCCATTAAAGTAAATAGGAAGATTATTCTAACTCTAATTGCATAAGATACATTTCTTCTCCATCAAGAATATTTAGTTGGGTACTTTTACATTTTGGACAGCAGTATTCATTTTTTTCTAATTCACTTGTTGTTTGACATTCATTACAAAGTATTTTTACTTTTTGAATATTAATGATAAACTGAGCATCATGACAAATTGTCTCTTCTTTGAAAGTATCAAATGCTGTTTGTAAAAGATCAGGTTCTACACCACTCATAACACCAATTTTGACTACAACTTTTGTAACTTTTGTAGCATCATTGGCTTTTGCATTTTCTTCGCAACTATCTAAAAGTGATTGTACAATACTATACTCATGCATATAGTTATCCTTTGTAATATTTTTATCTATTATAGCAACAATTAATAAAAAAATATGTAAACTAGAAGAAAAATATTGGTGTACAAATGATAGACTTTTCAAAGATAGCGGTAGTTGTTACTTTAATTGGTGGACTTGGGATATTTTTGATTGGGCTAATTATTATGACGAAAGGTTTGCAGTCTGTAGCTGGAGATACTTTACGCAATATAATGCTACGATTTACCAAAAGTCCATATAGTGGTGCCATGAGTGGTGCTTTTATGACTACAATGTTACAATCTTCTAGTGCTACAACTGTTACAGCTGTAGGGTTTGTGGGTGCTGGTATTATCACTTTTTCTCAATCTCTTGGTATTATATTTGGTGCAAATATTGGAAGTACTTTCACTGGTTGGATTGTTGCTTTGTTTGGATTTAAATTTAGTCTTGGGACTGCTGTATTACCTTTGATTTTTTTTGGAGCAATTTTAAAACTTTTTACAAAAAATAATTTAGCTTCGATTGGTTTTGCAATTGCAGGTTTTGGACTTATTTTTGTTGGTATTGACACGATGCAAGAAGCTGTGAAAGGTTTTGAAAACATTATAACACCTGAAATTTTACCACAGGATTCTATCACTGGACGATTGATATTAATAGCAATTGGAATTATTGTTACAATGATTACTCAAGCTTCAAGTGCAGGTATTGCTGTGACTTTAACACTTCTTTATGGTGGTGCTGTGAACTTTGAACAAGCAGCAGCTTTGGTTATTGGTATGGATGTAGGGACAACTGTGACAGCTGCTATGGCCACTATTGGTGGAAATATAAATGCTAGAAGAACAGGCTTTTCTCATGTGATATATAATTTTATGAGTGCACTATTTGCTTTTATGTTTATCAGTCCATATATAGGAATTTGGGAATATATACAGCCTGATTCTATTAGAGAAAATGAAGAGATTGCTTTGGTAGCATTTCACAGTGCATTTAATATTATTAGTGTTTTATTGATTTTACCATTTACAAATATTTTTGCAGAATTTATTAAAAAAATCATCAAAGAGAAAGAAAGTATTTTTATTAAAAATCTAGATGATGAGTTACTGCAAGATCCAAGAATGGCATTAAATATGTTGTTACAAAGTGTTATGAAAGAGTATCAGGTAATTTTAGGGCATATCAGTGCTGTATTTGATGATAATTCTAAATATATGCGTATGGATATTCAAGAGATACAAACAGTACTTGATGAAACACATAAATTTGCTGATAAAATTCATATACATTATAAAGATGGCCCAAATTGGGATTATTTGGTAGCAATTATACATATAATTGACCATCTTCAAAGATTACATGAACGTTGTGAAGAGGAAGAAGATAGAGCTGTTTGTGCAAAAAACATAGAACAATTACAAAGTATAGTGAAACAGTTGGATACTATTATTTTAGAAACTTTATCAGTTCAAGAAACAAACAAATGGAGTGATGTTGTAAAGAGTAGTGAAGAATTAACTCATAATATAGAACAAATTAAACAAAATTTTAGGGAAGAGATAGCAAATCAAATAGCAAGTGGAGATTTAGATGTACCAGGTGGTTCAGACAAATTAGAAGCTATACGATGGCTATATCGAGTAAGTATACATATTTATCGTATTAATTATTATCTATATAATGCTATTTTAACTTCTGCTAAATAAAACCTTATTGTTGTTATAAACTATAAGGTTAGAAAATATTAACAAATTCTTGGAAGTAATTCACCTGTTGGTGTATCTAAAAATCTTGAAGTACCATAGGCACTATTTAAAACAACTTTTTGCAGATATTTATCAGTTACTTTTCCTATGATTGAAGCATTTTGATTAAAATCTTTTAATATTTCGAGAGCTTTGTATTGATCCTCTTTATTGATTGCAAGTACAAAAGTTCCTTCATTTGCCAAAGATGTTGGTTCAAAACCTAGCATTTCACACACACCATTTACTTCATCACTAACAGGTATTGTCTCTTCATTAACTTCAATACATATGTTTGATTGTTTTGACCATTCATTTAGTACTGCACTCACTCCACCTCTTGTTGCATCTCTCATTGCTGTTATCTTGATATTTGCATCAATTAAAGCTTTTACAATTGGATATAAAGAGGTACAATCACTTTGTAAACTACTGCTCATATCAATTCCTTCACGAGCTGTAAAGATTGTAGCTCCATGAGCTCCTATATCTCTATTTACAAGTATTATATCTTCAGATGAAATATTGTTTGAACTAATATTGTGTTTGAGTATTTCTCCAATTCCAGTTGTATTTATAATAATTTTATCAATGGTTCCTTTGGGCATAACCTTTGTGTCACCACTTACGACTATTGCTCCATTCTTTTCTAATTCTTCTTTCATAGAAGCTACAATGGTATTTAAATCATCAATACTAAAACCTTCTTCAATAATCACACTACAAGTGAGATATTTAGGACGTGCACCCATCATTGCTAAATCATTACAAGTACCACAAATAGCAAGTTTTCCTATATTTGCTCCACTGAAGAATAGGGGGCTTACAGTAAAGCTATCTGTTGAAAAAGCAAGTTTACCATTTTCTATAACTGCAGCATCTTCGCTTTTGGCTAAAATTTCATTTTGAAAAGCTTTGTAAAAAACTTCACTTATAAGTTTATTATTTTCTTCTCCACCGTTTCCGTGTGCTAGTTTTATTGTGCCCATGAGTTATATCCATTTTTAATAGTGTATTTTTCTATATAAGATACCGCTTCATCTATATCATCAGTGATAAGGTACGTTGACATATCTTTTTTATCTATATATTTGTGTTTAAGCATCATTTTAAAAAAATCCTCAAGTGGAGCAAAAAATTCTTTTCCAAATAAAACTATTGGGAATGCACCCATTCTTTTAGTTTGAACTAAACATAAAGCTTCAGAAAGTTCATCTAAAGTTCCAAATCCTCCAGGCATAACCACAAAAGCAACAGAGTATTTGATAAAAGTTACTTTTCTTGTAAAAAAATATCTAAAATGTAAAGCTTTTTTTACAAATTTATTCATTTTTTGTTCATTTGGTAGCTGGATATTAAGTCCTACAGAGATTTTTGCACCTTTGTTTCCAGCTTCCATTATACCACCGCCACCTCCTGTGATGATAGCGAAGCCTTCTTTTGATAATCGTTTAGAAAGTTTATAAGCTTTTGTGTAGTTAGGGTCATCTTTAGTAGTTCTAGCACTTCCAAAAATAGATATAGCAGGAGGAAGAGTATTTAAATCTTCATAAGCATCTGTAAAATCACTTAATATTTTGAACATTCTCCATATATCTTTTTCTTTATTTTTATTATCTAAAAATTCATTTTCTAATTCTGACATTTATTACCTTTGTTGTAGTAGTTTGAGATACATGGCTGTTGATATACCACTACTTACTAGTATCATACACATAACCATAATTTGATATTTTACCGCAATAAGTGGAGAAACACCTGAAAGTATTTGCCCTGTCATCATACCAGGAATAGATACAAGTCCAACAGCAAAGAGGGTATTTATAGTTGGAATAAGTGCCGCTTTATAGGCTGTATTTCGTGAACTTTCATATTGAAAACTTCTTTCATATTCTACATTAAATCGTTCAGCAGAGATAGAAACACTATTCATAGAATTAGCAAAAATCATACCTGCAAGTGGTATTAAAAAACGAGGTTCATACCAAAGTGTAAGATTTAAAACACCTCCAATAACAAATACCAAAGTGATACCACCACCAATAAAAATAGATAGAAAACTAAACCAATAAAGTTGTAGATTTTTTTTTGCAACAGGGCGTAAACTTATAATGCTAGCAACAATAAGCATAATAGAAAGTATAGCCATGATAATATAAAAGTTTTTTGTTTCAAAAATATAGGTGAGGACATATCCTATAACGATAAGTTGTAAAAACATTCGCGATATGGCATAGGGGATAGTTATTTTGTCATTGCTCCATTTTTGATAGATATAATAAACAAATAAAAGTGGTAATACTATCCAAATAAGGTCTATAAATGATATTTGATACATAAGTTATCTATTGATAAATTTTGTTTTAAAGATATCTTTTAAAGTATCATTTAAACCATTTGAATTAAACATTATAAGCTCTCTATATGCTCTTTGTAGATTTTGTGATGATAACACAGAAATACCACCTAATAAAGTCATAGCAGTAGTAACTATATCTTGTGCTAAATCAAATAGTTCAACACGTAAAAGGTCAAGTTCATAAGTGTCTGTAGAGTTAATTATTTTATTTTTTATTGTTTCAAGGTCATAAGTTGCTTTTGAGATAAATTGTTTGTTATGTGATTGTAAAATTGCAGATAATGCCAATCCATAAAGACAAAAATGTACAGTTTTTGATGCGGATTTTACTTGTGTATAATTTCCTATATCGTGCGATGAAATAATATCTTCATCTTTAACAAAAAAATCTTCGAGTTCAATATTTACAGTATTAAGTGCATATCCAACAAATGTTTTTTCTATTTCACCTATATGAAATCCCTTTTGTTGTGTAAATTGTGTCATTGCTTCATATTCAAAATCATCATTATGAAAACCAATAAGAAGCGTATCAAATATTTTGTAACCACTTGCCCATGTTAAAGTTCCGTTAAGTATAAAACCACCTGCAACTTTTTTACCACTAATGACTGTTACAGGAGCCCGAAGATGATTAATAGCTATTCCACATTTTTTATGACAATAAAATTCTCGTTTGTGAAAATTGTTTTTTGTCATAATATTATAAGCTGCTAATATTTGTATAGTTAAAAATGCTAAGCTACCTGATATACTTGATAGAAATGTAAAAAGTTCTAATTTAAATTCATCTTGTATGTTTTTTTCAAGGTGAGTGATATTTAAAACACCACTTTTATATACCACATCAAAAAGCTTTTCTAGTTCTTGATAATCATCATCTGCTTTATTGATATCAAATTGTTTTAGAGTAATTAATAAATCAATGAGTTTTTGTTTATATTGTTTTAAATTCATATATTTGTGCTTTCTTATCTATTTAGACTTTTACTATATTTTTTCTGGTCACCTTTTGAATTGTGAATAGGATATTTTATCTCATTTTTACCCATTTTATTATGAATTGCATCTTCTAGGTCTATATCAAGTTTCATACAAAGACGAAGTAAGTAAATAGCTATGTCTGCCACTTCCTCTTTTGTATGTTCTAAAACTTCTGGGGGAAGCTTCAAAGAGTCATCAAAATCAAGCCATTGAAATATTTCATTGAGCTCTCCAACTTCCCCACTGAGCGCCATAACTAGATTTTTAGGATTGTGGTGAGAGTTCCAATTTCTATCATCACTAAATTTTTGTATTCTTTGTTTTATTTTGTCTAAATCCATTATAAAATACCACCATATTTATAATAAGCAGCACAAGCACCCTCACTGCTTACCATACAACTTCCAAGTGGAGTTGATGGTGTACAGGCTTTTCCAAATACTTTACAGTCAACTGGATTTGCTTTCCCTTTGAGTATCTCTCCACAAATACAAAGTTTGTGGTCATCTATAAGTTGTGTAGGGAGAATATCAGCATATTTTACTTCGGCATCAAGATAAGAGTATTCACTTTTAAGTTTTAAGGCACTCTTTGGAATATCCCCAATCCCTCTCCATCTAAAATGCTCTCTTCTTTCAAAATACTTATCATTGAGTTTTTGAGCTACGAGGTTACCTTCTTTTGAAACGCTTCTACTATATTCAACTTCAACTTCACATCTTCCTTCATTGATTTGTTTTAAAATCATTAGAACAGATTGCATCACATCAAGTGGTTCAAAACCACTTACAACGACAGGTTTTTTATAGTTTTGTGCAAACTCATCATAGATTTTACTACCACTTATAACACTAACATGAGAAGGTCCTATAAAAGCATCTATCGTATTTGTAGGATCATCTAATAAAATCTTCATAGGTTCAGGTACTGTGATGTGATTGATATGAAAAAGTATATTTTTGATGTCTTTTTGTATCACTTGATTTATAAGTGCTGTAGTCATAGGAGTTGTAGTTTCAAACCCTATAGCAAAAAAGATGATTGTTTTATCAGAATTTTCACTAGCAATTTTAAGACAATCAAGAGGAGAATAAACAAATCGTACATCGGCACCTTTTGCTCTTGCATCTTGCAAGTTACCATTACTTCCAGGTACTTTTATCATATCTCCTAATGTTACTAAAATTACATTAGGAAGTAGAGCTAAAGTGTAAGCATGATCAATTCTCTCTTTTGGCATTACACAGACAGGACATCCTGGTCCGTGTATAAAGTTTACATTTTCTGGAAGTAGTTGATTTAAACCATATTTCATAATACTATGCGTATGTCCGCCACATACTTCCATAATATTTATAGGCTTTTGTAATTGTAGAGCCTCTTTTGAAATGAGTCTTGCATAAGATTTTATAACTTCAGGTTGCCGAAAACCATCGTATAAATCTTTTAATTGTAGTTTATCCATTTGGACAGTTGTCGCTTTCTTCTATAGCTTTTTGCCTCTCCTCTTCATCCATTGCTTGTAAAATTTCTTGATAGGTTTCTAGGGAGGCTAGAGCATCTTCTTCATCAATCTTATTCATAATAAAGCCAATGTGAAGTAAAACATAATCTCCAATATTTACATCACCATCTTCCATTAAATCAAGACTGGCTTCTCGTGAAATACCCATAGTATCCACTGTAGCCATATTGTTTTTTTTATCTATCTTTGTTACACGACTAGGTATTGATAAACACATATTATCGCATCTCCATTTTAAATTTTATCCAATTTACTACTTTTTGTATAGAAGCTTCATCTTTTGTACTTACTTCTAAAATATCCACATTTGGTTTTAATCTTCTAGCTTCTTGTTTTTCATGTTCTATATCATAATCAAAATGTGCTAATAAATCGGTTTTAGTAATAAGCACTAAGTCTGCACTTCTAAACATAACTGGGTATTTTTCTATTTTATCATTTCCTTCAGGAACTGATACAAGGACAATATTTAGGTGAGTTCCTACATCATAAGAAGCAGGACAAACAAGATTCCCAACATTTTCTACAAAACAAATATCTATATCATTTAAAGGCATATCATGAAGCCCTTTATGTACCATAAATGCATCAAGATGACAAGCTGAACCTGTTTGTATTTGATATGCTGGAATCCCTTTTGCTTTGAGTCTATCTGCATCTCTTGAAGTTTCTAAATCACCTTCAATAACACCAAATTTAAAAGGAGCGATGTCTGCTAGTTTTTCTAAAAGTGTTGTTTTCCCACTTCCTGGGCTTGACATAAGGTTGATTGCTAATACATTATGAGAGTCAAAATGTTTTCTATTATGCATAGCTTCATGATCATTTTTATCTAATATTTTTTTGATAACATCAACTGTTTTCTTATCATTTAACTGTGGGTTTGCATGAACATTTTCCATTTTATCATCATGGTGATGATGGTGGTGATGTCCTTCCTCCTCATGAGTATGATGATGACTATGTTCATGTTCTGTTATACTACAACCGCAATCTTTACACATATTTCTTCCTTTTTTTATTAAAATTATTTTATTTAGCCTACAAGCATATTTATACCAACAAGTACAGAAATAGTTCCAACTGTTGTAAATACTCTTCGTATATTTTGTATATTATTTAAGAGATTTTGATTTATATAGAGTATGATAACACCTAGTGAAACAAAGACTACACTAACCCCTAAAATAAACATGAGTATTAAACTTAAATCAACACTTTGACCTTCAATTAGTCCTAATGTAACTAGCATACCTCTAACTCCACCAATACCCATTAAAGCCCCAATAGTAAAGGCTGAAGTTGTAGCAGTATTGTCATGTTCGTGATTTTTTCCAAACCAAATGTGAATATGTTCTTTCCCTGCATGATTATGAATCTTGAGTTGAATTCTATCTGAAAAAACCATAAATAGTATATAAAGTCCCATAGATAAAATTACAATTGAACTAATTGTATCCCCATAATTTGTAATATACTCTGGTAGATTATAAAATTCTAAAAGTTTTGCAAATAAAAAAAGCATCACACCATGTCCTATGGCGAATGCAATTGTTATCAATAAAGTTTTCTTTTTAGATTTCCCTATAGAAAAGTCTGCAATAGCAGTAAGATGGTCAGGTCCAAAAGCGTGTAAGATACCATACCAAAAAATTAATAATAGACCTAATTCCATCTTACCTCTTTAGAGTTTTAGTTATTACTGAATACTAATTGTGCTTGTTTTGTATATAAGTAAGCCATCGCCATACCACTTAAATGAAGTATTAACGTTGAACTTGAAAATCCAAACATATAAGCTATAAAGTTTCCTGTTGTAAACTCTGCTCCATGTGCAAATCCATGAAACATACCAAAAAATGCAACTACAGCTACAATAGTACCAATTGGAAGCTTAGAAGCAAATCCAATAAGACCAAATACTACAGCAATTGAGATTAAAATTCCCTCTTCCATACCTACTAGTTGTAAACCATTATATCCAGCTATAGCAGCTAAAACCATAGCACCTATAAAAGCAACAAGAGTTAAAAACCCTTTTTGTGTAGCATAAAATGCAACCATACCAACACCAAGCATAGCAAGAATATGATCAAGCCCACTAATAGGATGCATAAAGCCACTCATAAAACCACCATGTTCAAGCATATTTGTATGCCCAAAAACTAAGCTAGACAACACTAACATTAACGCCAAAATTTTCATACTCACTCCTCATAATTTTTACTTTGTGAATTAACATTCATATTTTGACTAAAATATTTAAAAGCAATATAAAAAAAATCATTTCTTATGTATTTTTGGTACTAATTATGATACAATAGCGTATGAGATGTCCATATTGTAATCATAGCGTTACCTATAAGTTAAAAACTGGTCAGGAAAAATGTTCAAAATGTAAAAGAAAATTTAGTACAAATAAAATTTTACAAGAGCAAAAAATTTGTGAATATTTTTGTAATAATAAAAATATTAATGAAACAGCAAAAAGTTTACAAATGAACTATAAAACAGTGCAAAAAAAATTTGTTTCTTATAGAGAATATCTGATCTCTTATTTAGAAGAACAGTATGAAAAATTTGAAACAAAAGAATATGATGAGTATGTGTATTTACCAAAAACTAAAAAGAAAATAAAAGAAAATATTTTTGAGGCACAAAATTTTTTAACTTTTTGTTATGATGAAAATAAAGTTTATAATCTTCTTATGCCAAATCTTAATAGATATAAGCAACAGTTTCAAAGTGATAATTTAGAAGAGGTTTATTTTAAAGAGTTTTCACGTTTTATGATGTTTAATAAGATTGCAAAAACAAAACAACTTGATAATACAATTATTAAATTTTGGAATTTTTTTGAAAACTATATTTTAAAATATAAGGGAATAAATGATGCGAATTTTTTTCACTACTTAAAAGAGTGTGAGTTTAAATTTAATTATACAAAAGAGGAACAACTAAAGATATTATCTGAATTTTAGTTTAGATAATATCTTTCTTGTTATTTTAAGTCTTTATCTTCCCAATCAAAAACAAAACACATAGGAAGTTGCTCTTTTTTATTAAGATAAATAGCTGTAATATATCCTGAAAGCATTATTGAAGATATAGCCAATATTGATGCAAATGCTAATGTTGATAATCCTGTAAGACCTTGTCCCACCGTACAACCTATCGCCATAACTCCACCAATACCCATTAAAGCACCACCTATCATACTATTTTTTAATTTACTCGTCTTAATATTGGAAGTACAACCAAATGAGAATTTTTTATTAATTTTTGACATAAAAAATCCTCCCAAAATAACTCCTATAATAATACTTATAGTAAATGAAAGTTCATTCACTTCATAATATGTAAAAAATTCTAGAGTTTTAGCTGTAGGATATACAAAAGTCATACTAGTTAAGCTGATTTGTCTATCAAGTTCATTAATACCAATAACCCCTGTTACATACCAACCAACTGGGATAAGTAATCCAATTATAAAACCATCTTTTAGAGATACAATTCTTTTAAAGCTTTTTGTTAAAATCCATAATACTATGAGTAAAGGTATAATTACAATATAGATATTTAGTTGTATGTTTTCAATATATGATGACATATTTATTAAAGTTTGATTATTAGTAATTTGAGAAATGAAACTATGAAATACACCTTTTGTGGTTGCATAAGCAAATATTCCTATAAATATAACTGTTACAAGTGAGTTGGAATCACCTTGTGAAAACTTGATTAAATGTCTACTACTACATCCATCAGCAATCATCATTCCTATTCCAAATAATATGCCACCTAATATAATTGAAAAATAGTTAATATTTTCTCTAAAATAATTTGTTTGTGTTAAATCTATTTCAAAATATAATGAAATTAGATAGGTTGAGCTTATTGCAACAATCATCGCCATAATAATAGACGAAGCTCTTCTTGTACTATTTGTTAAAATATAATCTTTGATTGAACCACTAAAACAAAATTGATTTTTCTGAGCCACCATACCAAAGGTAATTCCTAGTAATAAGCCTAAAATATTGATTATTTCATAAATTTCATAATTTGCTAAATTAAACATATTTATCCTTTTTTCTTTATAATATAACGGAATAGTAACAAATAAATTTTTTAATGTCAAGTAACTTGATAGATTTACTTGACATTAAATAAAAAATTTGATATTATTTCGTAATTAGTTTGAAAAGGGAGTTCATAATGGCGATTATATCTACTAAAGGTGAATATGGTTTAACAGCAGTTCTTGTCTTATCAAAACAAAAAGATGGTGAATTATTACAAACTAAAGAGATTGCTTTAAGAGGAGGAATTCCTCAAAATTATCTTGAACAAATTTTAGTGGTATTAAAAAAAGCGGGGCTTGTTACTAGTATAAGAGGTGCAAACGGTGGTTACAAACTAGCACAAGATCCAAATATAATAACAGTATTTGATGTATTACAATCTTTGGAGTGTTGTTTTGCACAAACAGATGATAACACAGAAAAAAATATTTTACAACCATTTTGGGAAGATACTCAAAAAAAAGTGGAAAAAATTTTTAAAATTACAATAACAGAATTAGAAGAATTTTTAGAAAAAGACACTTCTAATTTAGTATATTACATATAAGGATAAGTAAATGAATATAGCACAAAATGTAACTGAGTTAGTAGGAAATACACCTCTTGTAAAAATAAATAAATTTTCAAATGAAACAGGTGCCGAAATTTTAGGTAAATGTGAATTTATGAATCCAAGTAGTTCTGTAAAAGATAGAATAGCCCTAGCAATGATTGAAACAGCAATAGCTGAGGGTAAAATTAATAAAGATACGGTAATTATAGAACCAACAAGTGGAAATACAGGTATTGGTTTAGCTATGGTATGTGCTGCCAAAGGATTACAACTTACTCTTACAATGCCTGAGTCTATGAGCTTGGAAAGACGACAACTTTTAAAAGCATTGGGTGCTAATATAGATTTAACAGAGGCATCTAAAGGTATGAGTGGTGCTATTTTAAGAGCAGAAGAGTTAGTAAAAGAGATAAAAAATAGTTTTATGCCACAACAGTTTAATAATCCTGCAAATCCTCAAATGCATAGAGAGACCACAGCATTAGAAATATTAAAAGATACAGATGGAAAAGTAGATATTATTGTAGCTGCTGTTGGAACTGGTGGGACTTTGACTGGAATTTCAGAAGTTGTAAAAGAACATAATCGAAATGCTAAGATTATTGCAGTAGAACCTTTAAGTTCAGCTGTTATATCAGGAGAACAAGCAGGACCACATAAAATACAAGGTATAGGAGCTGGATTTATTCCTGAGGTATTAAATACGAAAATATTTGATGAGGTAATAAAAGTTGATGATGAAGATGCCTATGAAACATCACGGCAATTAGCGAAAAATGAGGGGTTACTAGTGGGTATTTCTGCTGGTGCAAATGTATGGGCAGCAACACAAGTAGCAAAGAGAGCTGAAAATAAAGGGAAAATTATAGTAACCATCCTTTGTGATACAGGTGAGAGATACTTAAGTGCCTCTTTGTATAATTAAGAGTAATTAAAAGGAAAAAAATGCAATACAATAATTTATTACTAATGCGAAGCATCGCCATGCGTAAGGGGTATGCAACTTAAAATAAAGTTTGAAAGTTATTTGAATTTTATTATAAGCTTTGGTTGTATATCCCAAAAGATTTGACAAAAGTTTAAAAAATCAAAAATACAAAAAAGAATATAATAAAAGGACAAATAATGAATAAAGAAACAATAGCAATCCATCATGGATATGAAAAAGATACACAAGGTACAACTGCTGTACCAATTTATCAAACAACGGCATTTGCATTTGATAGTGCAAAACAAGCATCAGACAGATTTACTCTGCAAGATTTAGGAAACATCTATACAAGATTGACAAATCCTACAACAGCTATTTTAGAAGCTAGATTAGCTGAACTTGAAGGTGGTGCTAGTGCATTAGCAACATCTAGTGGTCAAGCAGCTATATTTTATGCTGTTTCAAATTTAATAGAAGCAGGGGATAATATTATTATCTCAGATAAAATTTATGGGGGAAGTGTAACACTTTTTAAACATACTTTAAAAAGGTTTGGTTTAGAAGCGAGAGTTTTTAATCTCGATGATCCATCAACTATAGAACCACTTGTAGATGATAAAACAAAAGCGATATTTTTTGAGTCACTCTCAAACCCACAAATTGCTGTAGCAGATATAGAAGCTATTAGTGCAGTTGCAAAAAAACATGGGATTATCTCTATTTGTGATAATACAGTTGCAACTCCATATTTAGTAAATCCAATTGCACATGGAACAGACATTGTAGTCCATAGTTGTAGTAAGTATATCTCTGGTCAAGGTTTAGCACTGGGTGGTGCGATTATAGATAGAGATGGTTTATTGGAGTTTTTTAAAGACAATCCAAGATACTCACACTTTTTTACACCTGATGAGAGTTATCATGGTTTAGTGTATACAGATTTGCCATTTCCACCATTTAATTTACGAATTAGACTTTCTCTTTTACGAGATATTGGAGCAACTCCATCGCCATTTAATTCGTGGTCTTTGATACAAAGTTTAGAAACATTGAGTTTACGAATTGAAAAACATAGTCACAATACTCTAAAAGTAGCAAAATTTTTAGAATCACATCCAAAAGTTTCAAATCTAAATTATCCAGGATTAGAAACGAATAAATATAATAGTTTGTCAAAACACTATTTTAAAGATGGATTATGTAGTGGATTATTAAGTTTTGAAGTTGCCAATAAAGAAACAGCTTGGAAGATACTTGATAATACAAAACTGTTTTCAATAGTGGTAAATATTGGTGACTCAAAATCTATTATTACTCATCCATCATCAACAACACACCAACAAATACCTTTAGAAGAACAAGCCAAAATTGGTATTTCACAAGGACTTATTAGATTAAGTATAGGGCTTGAAAATGCTGATGATTTAATAGAAGATTTAAGAATAGCTTTGGAAGCATAACATAAAAAGTAAAGCATATTTTGTACTATACAAAATATGCTTTGTATAAGTTATGCTCTTCCTCTTAGCATTCCATAAAAATACATAGGCTCGAGGATGTAAACTTTCATAATCCACCACATCCATCGTTCTTCTGCTACATCAATTCCTGGAATAGTTGGTGCTGGATTTCCTGTATAGTCAAATTCAGCTAACATAACTTTTCCATATCTGGTTACAATAGGACAAACAGTGTATCCACTGAATTTTGCACTTGGCTCACGTCCAGCCATAACATCTAACATATTTTTTACTACAACAGGCGCTTGTTTTCTAACAGTTCCACCAGTTCTTCCATAAGGAGTACCTATAACATCTCCTAAAGAGAATACATTTTTATATTTTACGTGTTGTAATGTATACTTATCAACATTGATTAATCCTAGTTTTCCTGCGTCTCCTTTGTCCCAAGGAAGAGGGGTGCTTTTTATAAAATCAGGAGCACTCATTGGAGGTGGAACATGTAAAAAATCATACTCTCTTGTAGTATATTTATCTTCAATAATTTCTCCAAATTCTTCAAGATCAGGATCCCAAGCTCCTTTTGTTTTCACTTGAGTTTTAAAAGTGGCAATTTTTTTATCCATATCAACTTTGACTAGATTATGTTTAAGATTATAATGAATATCTCTTTCTTCCCAATGTTTTTTAATTGCATCTGCAAAAATAGGAATAGTAAAAAGTTTCCCACTATTTGAATTGTATGTTAGTTTTGCTTTTTTCCTTGTCCCTTCTTTTCTCATATAGTCATCCATAAGATATAAAATCTTTTTAGGAGCACCACCACATTTTATAGGGGTATCAGGATGTGTGAAGATTGCTTCTCCACCATTTTTTGCAAATGATTGAAGGTTTTTCCATGTTTTTTCTGCACCTTCAAGAGTATAGATTGTATTGATACCATTTTCACCTATTTGTTCTGGGTTTAAACCTTCTATTCTACTCCAATCATATTGTAAACCTGGACATACAACAAGATAGTCATATTCTAACACTTGCCCATTTTCAACTTCAACTTTATTGGATTCGGGGTCTATATTTGTAGCTTTTGCTTGAATCCATTTGACCCCATCAGGAATAAACTCTGCTGTTGTTCTTGTGATTTTAGAAGCATTGATAATTCCACCACCTACTAAAGTATGACCTGCTTGGTATACATGTCTAGAACTTGGTTCAATAATAGTTATTTTAGGATTATCTAAGGCACGAGTTAATCTTGCTGCAACAGTAATACCGGCAGCTCCACCACCAACTATTACAATTCTAGCATTTGTTTTTTGTGGAGTATCAGAAGCTTGTACTTCTTGAGAAAGCAAATAAGGAGTTACTCCTAAAACACTTAATTGTTTCAAGGCATCTCTACGATTCAAACTTTGTAGCTGTTGTATTTGTTCTTTGACTAACTGTTCCATTTTTTCTCCTTTGTTATGAATGATAATTCATCTTTAATAAAAGTATGATACAATTCATATAAGAGGAAGATAAAATGGTTGTAACTTATAGGTTACTTTTTTTAGTGATAATTTTATTTTAAGGAGAAGTCATGAAAAAAATAAATAATAAATTAGTCTCACTAGTTATATTTGTGTTTTTAGGATTAAGTTCTAATGGATTTGCTTTATCAAGTGTTGAGCAAAAGCGATTTGATATACAAGCAGCAGTTTCTGTTAAAAAGATAATACAAGATAATAAGCTAGAAATTGTAGATTATAATTATGTTTTAAATGCAGTTGGGGAAGGTACACGAAATGGTGCTAAAGCAATAATAATTGATTCAAGACCATTGAAAAAATATCAAGCATCACATATTCCAAGTGCACTTGCGTTACCCGATACAAGTTTTGATAAAATGTATGAGGGTGTATTGGGAAAAGTTGACAAATCAAAAGAGATAATAGTTTATTGTGGTGGATATAAATGTGTAAAATCTCCAATAGTTGCTGTTGAACTTTTGAAAAAAGGTCACAAAAATGTAAAAGTTTATATTGCAGGTATGCCACAATGGAATGCAAAAAATTATGTTGAAGTAGATACCAATGTAGCCAAAGCAATATTTGAAAAGAAAGATGCGTTATTTATAGATGCAAGACCTTGGCCTAAATTTTTTGGTAGTACTATTATTGGAAGTATTAATGTACCAGATACACAATTTGAAAAATATGCACATCTTATGCCTGTTGATAAACATGCAACAATCGTAACATATTGTGGTGGTTATGCTTGTAACAAATCACACAATGTAGCAAAAAAACTTGTGGCACTTGGGTATACAAAAGTGAAAGTTTATGCAGCTGGTTTTCCTGAATGGAAAGATGTTGGCAATCCAGTTACTGGAAGTTCTTCTAAAACTTCTCAAACAAAAAAAGTAGATAAAAAACCTAAAATGAGCAAAAGTGGTAACCTAATGCTTGGGAGTGATACAGGTACAGTTGACGGTGAATGGTTTATAAAAAATTATAAACAACTTCCAAAATCAGTTACTCTTGTAGATGTTCGTTCAAGTGCAGATTTTAAATCAGGTACAATACCAGGTGCAATCAATATTTATGTTGGAGATAAAAAAGCACCACAATTTGTAGAAGCTATCCCAAAAGAGGGTGAAGTGATATTGTTTTGTGGAACAGGAACTAGAGCTATTGAAGGAAGAGGTTACTTTGAGCAATTAAAAGTAGATACAGATAGAGTTTTTTATCTAGATGCAAATATTGAATGTAATAAAAACAATGAATGTAAAATGGAAGCAAATGAGCCTATAGGGATTTAGTTATATCTTTACAACGTTGTATTATTTTAAGGATTTTTGCCCCTTCAGGGCCTTATTTCTAATGGTATAGGCAAGCCTAAAAGCTTGCCCATTCATCATCGTCACTTTTAGAAGCTTTAATAGGTTCTATTTGTTTTGATGGTTTAGATTGAGATACAGGTTTGGGTATATCTTGTTTTGAAGTTTGAGGTTTTGGTGAGCTACTTGGAGTAGCTGTTTGATGTTTATCCATAGTTTTAGCTTTTACATCATTTTTTCCTATAAACTCTTTTGCATTTGCATCACTTACTACTAGTTTTGCTATCATATCAGTATCTACTGCCACATCATGTGTTTGAGAAGCTATCATTGCATTTTGTTGTGTTTGTTGGTCTAAGTGATTAACTGCATCATTAATTTGCTCAATTCCAGTTAATTGTTCTTTACTTGCCATCTCAACATCTTTTATTAAATCTATTGTTTTAGTGATGTTTTCATTAAGTGCTGTATATCCACTTATCATTTCATCAGAGATTTTTTTTCCATTATTAGCTTTAGTAGTTGCATTTTGTACTAGTGCTTTAATCTCATTTGCTGCATCTGCTGAACGAGATGCTAAGTTTCTTACCTCTTGAGCAACAACTGCAAATCCTTTTCCAGCTTCACCAGCAGTTGCAGCTTCTACTGCTGCATTTAAACTTAAAATATTTGTTTGGAATGCAATTTGATCAATAACTGTAATTGCTTCATTGATTGCATTTACTTCTTTATCTATCTCATTCATAGCTTGAGTTGTTTCATTTGCTAGAGCTTCACCTCTTGAAGCAGACTCTGTAACGTTTGAAGCTAATTGTGCCATTTGGATAATGTTATTGGTATTGTTTGAGATATTTCCTGTTATCTCTTCTAGGGCTGCTGCTGTTTCTTCTAAAGCTGCTGCTGCTTCATTTGAGTTTTGGTTTAGGATATCTACATTTTTAAGTAATATATCACTACTATTATCTAGTGTTAGTCCGTTTGCTTTATTTTCTATAAGCATTTGATTAATAATATCAGAAAGTTCATTTAATCCTTTTGCTACATCACCCAACTCTCCATCTATTCTTGTTGTGAAGTTAAGATTTTGTGATGCAGTTATAATATTTGTAACTTTATTAAGGTCACCATTTACTTTAGTAGCTACAACCTCGAATAACTCATTAACACCATTTTTAAGCTCTTCTATCCCCTCATTTGTTGTTGTTTCTTTGATAGTTTGTTTCATAATCCCTGTTTTTGCTAAATCTATAGCTTTTTTAACAGCATCTATTACTTTTTTTGATTCGGTAATGTCTTGGGCAAATTTGACTACACGCGTTACTTTTCCATGACCATTTTTAACAGGAGTATAAGAAGCTTGAATCCAAATAGAAGTTCCATCTTTTCTAATTCTTTCAAACTCATCAATTTGAGATTTTCCACTGGCTAAATCATTCCAAAAATCAATATATGCTTTAGAATTTGTATATGTTTTATCACAAAACATTCTATGGTGATTTCCAACTACTTCATTTAGTTTATATCCTAATGCATTTAAAAAATTTTCATTTGCATGTAATATAGTTCCATTTGGTTCAAACGATATGATTGCAAAGTTTTCTTCCATTGCACTTAATCGTCCTTTTTCTTCTTCTGTCTTCCCAAAATTAAACATTTGCATCCCTTTTTAAGATTTGATAAGATTATATATATTTCCAATTAATATAAACTTAAAATAATATAAAAATTTATTATAAAAAAAGTAATTTTTATACTATATTTTTAATTCTTTGATGATAAAAATCTTTTTAAGAATTAAAAATATAATAAATTTGACCTAAACTAACACCACCATCATTTGGTGGAATTTTTTCATTTATATAGTATTTTTTATCATTTATCTTTAAATCTATTAGAACTTTTTGGAGAAGTGTTTTATTTTGAAATACTCCACCAGAGAGTATCACATCAAAACTATGTTTGATTGAGAGTTCTATAATAATAGTTGATAAAGTATTAATTAGCATAGATGATAAAAGTTTTTCATCAAAATCATTATTGAGAATAAAATCAACTATTTTTATATCTATAATATCATCTGTGATATTCCACTTAAAAGTTGTCGTGATAGTTTCATCATAATAAGATTCAAGTAAAAGTCCACTCTCTCCCTCATAAGATAAAACTTGGGAAAGGTCACAAAATGATGCAACAGCATCAAATAATCTTCCAACAGAAGTTGTATCAAAACTATTGATGTTTTTTTGGTAGCTTTGATATAAAAGTGAAAGTTCTATTTGTGAAAATGATTTTGTAAGTGCTAAATCAAACTTCATAATCTCTTCTAAAGTGTATTTCTCAAACAATAAAGCAAGGGCAACTCTTCTAGGCTCTTTTATCGCTTTTTCACCACCTAAAAGTTTCATAGGTTTGAAGTGATACATTCTTTTATCATTTATAAAAACTTCCCCACCCCAAAGTGTCTCATCAAGACCATAACCTGTTCCATCAAAACTGAAGCCTATATACTCTTTTTTTTGTAAGTTGTGTTCAGCTTTTACACTATAGATATGGGCTAAGTGATGTTGTACTTCAACTAGTTCTATATTTTGTTGTTTTGCCCATTTTGTTGTCTCATAACTTGGGTGTAAATCGTGTACTATAATATCAGGGTTAAAGTCATAAAACCTTTTAAAAGTTTCAATAGTTCTTTCAAAATATTCAAAAGCTTTAATATTATCCAAATCTCCAATATGAGGTGAAGTGATAATTGTATCTTCAAAGGCTATAGTGATAGTGCTTTTGTTATTTGCTCCAACACATAGTATCTTTTTCTCAATTTTAAAAGGCAGTTTCGTAACTTTTGGCACATATCCTCTTGCTAATCGCAATGTTTGTACTTTGTTTTCTATAACTTGTACCACACTATCATCAATTGCATTGATGATATCACGATTAAAATCAACAATAAAATCAATAAAAGGTAACTTTAGTTCAATCTCCTTTTTTGATATGATGATAGGTTCCCCACCCATATTTGCACTTGTAGCAACTATAGGAGTATTAAGATGTTCAAAAAGAAGATAATGTATAGGTGTATAGGGTAAAAAACACCCAATTTTCTTAATCTGTGGTGCAATTAAATCACTTATATTGGAGTTTTGAAGTTTATCAAGTACAACTATTGGAGCCTCTTTTGAGAGAAGAAGTTGTTTTTCTATAGCATTTACTTTTCCAATAGCTTGAATTTGCTCCAAATCTTTACACATGATAGCAAAAGGTTTTGCAGGACGATTTTTGTAAGTTCTTAAGCGTTGTACTACATCATCATTTGTAGCATCAGAAACTATATGAAATCCACCCATTCCTTTTATAGCACCTATTTTTCCCTCTTGAATTAAGTTAGCTGTTTTTGAAAATATCTCATTTTCTTTATTATTTACAACTTTATTTTTGATAGTTAGTGTTAATTGTGGACCACACTCTTTGCATGAAATTGGTTGTGCATGATAGCGTCTATTTTGTGGGTTTTCATACTCTTTTTTACAACTTGTACAAAGGGTAAAGTCAGACATTGAAGTATTAATTCTATCATAAGGTAATGTTTTGATGATACTATATCTAGGGCCACAGTTTGTACAGTTTGTATTGAAATAGTTGTGATATTTCTCTTTGTTTTTTATATCTTTAAGACAATCATTACATACTTTTATATCAGGGGAAATAAGTGTTGTTTTCAGATTTGAATTATTTGTTTGAATGATTTCAAAAGTGCTTTCATTTTCTATACAAATTGGGTGTTTTTCAAAACTATCAATGTGGGCTAGTGGTGGAAGGGAATTTAAAAACTCTTCATCAAAAAGTTCTATATCTTTTGCATACCCTTGCAGTTCTAAATTTACACCATCACTATCATTAGAGACATTTCCTGTAAGGTTAAATTGGTTTGCTAGTTTATAAATAAAAGGGCGAAATCCAACACCTTGAACAACACCTTTTATTTTGTACTTGTAGCGAATCATTTGACCTCATTTATGGAAGATTTATTAGTAAAACATTTTATCATAATAAGCTTATTCACTATTTTTTAAAATACCTTTTATCATATTTTTAAAAATAAAATAGTGCATAGGAATCATACTATACCAATATACTCTTCCCCAAATACCTCGAGGATAGAAGTATGCAGATTGGATAAGTTTATTATCTTGAATTTTAAATTCAAGCCACGCTTCCCCTGGTAGTTTCATCTGTGCAAAGAGTAGGAGCCTTTCATTCTCTTTTATATCTTCTACTCTCCAAAAATCTAAACATTCACCAAGTCTGATATCGCAAGTATCTCTTCGTCCACGACTCAATCCAACTCCACCAATAAGTTTATCAATAAAACCCCGTATTCTCCATAAATAGCTATAATCAAACCAGCCATTTTTTCCACCTATTGATTTAACAGCATGAAATACTTTTGCTTTATCATAAGAACTAATATCAGCCTCAACTCTATCTACAAAAATAGCATCATGTATCTGTTTTCTATGTGTCTTATCCCAACTACTTCCATCGGCATCACTCCATCTACTTACCACTTGATTTTGTTCTATCTCTGCAACAGCTTTTTTAACAGCTTGAATATAATTAAGAGGTGTTATTTGTGGAAAGTATTTTTTTGCATTGTCATTTTGCATTGTAACTTCTGATTTCAATCCCTCAATTAATGCTTTAGCAACAGTAAATGGGACAGGTGTGAAAAGATTTAACCAATAAGAAGAGATATTGATACTCATAAAAGGGACAGGAATCAAATACCTCTTTAAACCTAAGGCAACCGCTGTTTGTAGCATAAGGTCTTTGTATTTCATTTTTGTAGTACCTATATCTACTATTACATTTTTGTCATATTCAAGTGTTATAGCTGCGATGAGATAGTTTATAACATCATCTACAGCTATTGGCTGTGCATAAGTATCTACCCATTTTGGGGTTATCATCACAGGAAGTTTCTCAACTAAATTTCTAATAATCTCAAAACTAGCACTTCCAGAACCTATAATCACTCCAGCTCTTATCCAAATAGTTTGCACTTTTGATGAGGAACTTAAAACCTCTCCAGTTTCAAGTCTACTTAAAAGATGTTCACTTGTATTTTCATCTTTTACACCAAGCCCACCTAGATAAATAACTCTTTTTACACCACATTGTTCTGCTGTTTGGATAAAGTTTTGTGCGGATATTTTATCTAGTTCTTTATAGTTTTCATTATTTAATGAATGTATGAAATAGTATGCTACATCTACATCTTTAAGTGCTTCTTTTAAAGCATCAAGATTAAAGGTATCACCCTCTATTACTTCACAAGTTTGTAGTATCTCTTGCGATAGTGATTGTTTATTTCTAACAAAAAGTTTTAGTTTGATATTTGGATTGGTTTTGAGTATATTTTTAACTCTTCTTCCAATATATCCGTTTGCACCTGTTAATAATATTTTCATGCAATGAGTATATCATAGGAAGAATAAATTATTCGCTATCTTCCACGGCTTCACTTCGTTATGACCGTTCCAGTTCCGAGCTTCTTGTGCTTGCACTCTCTTTGAGAAAAAAGACAAACTATTGTCTTTTTCTTAACAGCTCTCATCCCATGGAGCTGGTTCTCCTACTGTTTTAAATACTGGATTTAATACGGCAGCACACACATCTATAGCTAAGTTTTCTAGGCCACCATACGCACCATAGCTTACTTTTTTCTCTTGATTTACATCCACGAAAGCCACTTTTTTCTTGATAGCTGTATATAAACTTCTTCCACCTGCTAGAAGTATATCAACTTTGTGTTCATCTATAAGTGCAGCTTGTTCATTTGCTGGAACTTTCATTAAGATTGGAACATATTTTTTTGCAATCTCTATATCTTCTAAAGTCGATTTTCTAATACTTGTAGCAACCACTTCGATTCCTATATCTTGTAGTGCTGATGCTATTGACCAAGATTTATTTCCACCAGTATTAAGAATAGCTTTTTTTCCAGCTAATATTTTTCTATAAGGAAGAAGTCTTTGTTCTAAAGCTTCCTCTTCCTCTTTTATAATTTCAAGTGCTTTTTTTGTCAATGTTTCATCTCCAAAAGCATTGACTATAGACATGATGGCATTTGTAGTATCACGTTTACCATAAAAAGAAACAGAGATATGTGGAATACCGTATTTCTCTTCCATTTTTCGTACTAATGTTACAAGTGATTTTGCACATACGATTACATTAAGTTTTGCTCTATGTGCCATTTGGATATTTTCAATTCTTCCATCACCAGCTAGAGTTGAAACAACTTTTATCCCTATTTTTTCTAAGATAGGGGTGTATTGCCACATATCGCCTGTTACATTGTATTCACCGATTAAGTTAATTCCAAATGGATGTATCTCTTCTGGCTCTCTTGTTCCTATTAGTTGATGTAAAACAGCTTCTCCACCTAAACGGCTTCCTAAGTTTTTACTCCCTACAAATCCTGGTGCATGAACTACTACAATTGGAATATTATATTTCTCTTCCATTCTTTTGGCAACATTATCCATATCATCGCCAATCATAGCTGTTACACAAGTTTCATAGACAAATACTGCTTTTGGTTTTTTTACTTCACAAATATAACTGATACTATCTTCAAGTTTTTGATCTCCACCAAAGATAACATCATTTGTTGTTACATCGGTACAGTATCCAAGTGGAGTATTATTTTCACCTTCCCAACTAGTTGGCGTGGCTCTTGTTTCCCAACTTGCTCCTTGACAGGTTGCTGGGGCATGTACTAAATGAGCTGCATCCGCATAAGGAAATAGGGCTATTTGTGCACCTTCAAAAGCACAACCACCACTTGTAGCACCTGGCTTTGGTTTGTCACAGCTTGATTTTTTTTTCTCATTGTGGGAACAGGCTGATTCGTTCAGAAGTTCTCTGATTTGTTTTTTGTTTACCATCATCTTTGTACTCCGCTAGTAGTATTAATAATAAGTATGCATAAGATATTCCGTTGTATATTTAAAGGATATATGAGCTTTATAAGGCTAATTTGTTATGGTTTAATTTGCTAAAAAAGTATAGTTTAAAATGTAATTTTAATGAAACTAGAGAGTGTTTAAAGTTATTGGATTAAAGTTTGATTAGTATTTTAAAACTTGTTTGTGATACCATACTAAATCGAAAAAGATTATTATTGGAAATTTTATGATAAAAAAACTGTTATATATATTTTTACCTACTCTACTATTTGCTAATCCTTTTGAAACAACTTTGCAAGATGAGATGCAATGGTTAGAAGAGGAAACATTTGTTGTTTCTGCTTCAAGGGTAAAAGAAAATATTAAAAAAACATCTGCTTCTGTGAATGTTATTGATGAAGAGATGATAGAGGTGTCAGGTGTAAAAAATATATCAGAATTATTAAATACAGTTCCAGGTATTAGTGTGACACAAGGGAATATATTTTTCAATGAAATCGAAGTAAGGGGAATTAAAGACTTTACTTCAAAACAAGTATTATTTATGATTGATGGTCATTCTATAGATGCTTTATTATTAAATGGAGGTGCTGCTCCAATCTTAGACAAAATCTCATTAGATAATATAAAAAGAGTAGAAATAGTCAAAGGACCAGCATCTGCTTTATATGGAGCAAATGCATTTACAGCGTTGATAAATATAATTACAAAAGATGCCGCAGATATCAATGGAGTAATTGTAAATAGTAAAATAGGTTCATATAATACAAAAGAGATAAATTTATTATATGGTAAACAATTTGATGAGTTATCTTTAGTTGCAAATATAAATGTAAAAGATACTGATGGAAATAAGGTTTATATTAAACAAGATAGAGCAAATAAAAGTGCTACTAATAATCCATATTTAAAGCAATTAACAGCTAATATAAAAATTGATTATAAAGATTTTTATTTGAAGTCTATGTATTTAAATAGAGATGATGGGGAGCATTTTGGACCTTTAGGAGAGATTGCAGTAGAGAATGATCCAAAATTAGATTACCTATTCATTGAAACAGGCAATAATAAACAAATAACAGAAAAATTAAATCTATCTACAAGATTATATTTTGATAAATACAAGTTTAATAACTATTGGCACCTTTTAACTGTGCCTGCTGATTTAAAAATGAGAAACTCTCTTACAAATGAAAAAAATGGTATAGAATCACTCTTAACATATAAAGTAAATACAAAATTGACTTCTATCTTAGGTGCGACATATGAAAAACATAAACAGTATGATGTTGAAACAATTGTAAACTCTGTCAATTTATCTAACACTTCAAATACTTTTGCTCCTAATGTAAATAGAAATATGTGGGCACTCTATACTAATAATATTTATGACTTAAGTAATAATATAAGATTAACAGTTGGAATAAGACATGATAATTATAGTGATTTTGGTTCCAATACTGCACCAAGAGGTGGATTAAGTTGGCAAATTAATAACAATAATATATTAAAAGCGATCTATGGAGAAGGGTTTAGAACGCCAACTTTTGCAGAATCATATAATGCTTCAGCAGTAATACAAGGAAACACCAATCTGACACCTGAAAAGGTTAAAACTTATGAATTGTCTTATGAAAATAGTTCAATAGCTAATCTAAACTCTAAAATAACCTATTTTAATAATGATTTTGATAACTTAATTATTCAAAGTGGAACTATTTATATAAATCAAGGTGAAACTTCTTCTGAGGGTATTGAAATTGAGACTAAGTATGATTTAACTAGAGGATCATATCTTATGGCAAATTATACCTATCAAAAAGCTAAAGATAAAATCAACAATACAGATTTGGCAGATATTGCAAAACATAAAGGGAATATATTTTTCAACTATAAAATTAATAAGTTTTTAAATATTAATAATCATATTGAACTAAGAGGTAAAATGAAAAGAATATCAGGAGATAGTAGAGCTGATGTAGCAGGTTATGCTTTGGTAAATGTTTCAATGCAATTAAAAAATTTCTATAAAAATCTTGAATTAAAAGCAACCATAAATAATCTTTTTGATAAAGAAGCATATGACCCCTCTCGAGTTGGATTTACTGTTGATGATTATGAAAAAGATGGCAGAAACTTTATGTTTGAGCTTAAATATACATTCTAAAAAATAAGGAGAAAAGATGACAGTAGGTAAAAAAGAACTTGAATATATACTCAATGGAGCTTGTTTTTTAGCCTCTGGAGGAGGGGGACCTTTAGCACTTGGGCAAAGTTGTATCGATGCAAATTTCACTGTAGATGACTTTGTTGAAGTTGTATCTTTTGATAGTATTGAAAATGCCGATTGGATAGTACCAACTTCAGGAATGGGTTTACCTAGTGCTTCATTTCATCCAGCAGAACTTAACAAGTCAATATTAAATGTAATTGAAATAATAGAACACTGGTGTAGCTGCAATGAGAAAGATTTTGATGAGTTTAAATATATTCTCCCTATGGAGGTTGGAACAGTAAACTCTGTTTTACCTATTATTGCTTGTAAATTAGCAAAAAATAAAGGAAAAACCTTAAAAGTAATAGATGCAGATCCCTCAGGTAGAGCAACACCAACTTTACCTTTAACACTTTTTGCTGGTTATAACTGTAAATTTTATCCAAATTTTATTGCAAGTGGAAATGAAGTTCCTTATTTTTCCTCTTATAATCTTGAAAGTTTAGATCATGTTCAAGAGTGTTTTGGAGAGATGTTTACTTCAAGTGCATTTAAAAATAGTGGTGGTTTTTCATTATATCCAACGAAGAAAGAAAATCTTAAAAATGAGTATGTAGTAAAAGATACATTAACAGATTCTTATAATATTGGAATTATTATAGAAACACAGAAGACAACTGAAACTCGCTTAACAAAAATCATTAGTTATATGAATAATGACAGTAAAGAGAAAAGATTTACAAAAGATATTTTTTATGGGACATTAACTAAAATAGATTCCAAACCAATTCATGGTGAAGATATCGGGATATTAACAATAGAAGGATTAAATCTTTACAAAAATAGTTCTTTTAAAGCATATACTGCAAATGAAAATATTTATGCTAATATTATTATAGATACGCAAAGTAATGAGATAGAAAAACCATACATAATGGGACCTGATTCAATTTGTTATTTGCCAGAAGTGATTTATAAAAAAGAGGCTTCTTCAAAACCTGAAATAAAAATTTGTGATGTTACACAATTACAAGAATTATTTAATGACCCTGAAGTTGAAACAATTAATCTCTATGTAGTAGCTATCGATGCACCTAAAAATGTTAAAAATTGCCCTGGACTTATTGCAAATTGGGAAATAATGAATAGTTCACTAGGTGGAGAGGATAAATATACCCAACCATGGTTAAAATAAAATATTTAATATTCCTTATCTTCTTATTGTCAAATACTCTCTTTGCTGAGCCTAAAAAAATATATTTTTATACAACAGAAGCAAATGTAAATGATTTTAAGTCATTAAAAGTTACTTTTGAGCAATATTTAAGTCAATATGGAGACTATGATTTTCAACCTTTTAACAAAAAAGAGATCTTTGAGCAGTTTTTAAAAAATCAAGATATTATTGTTATTCTCTCAAGCTGGCACTATAAACAAATTGCTAAAAAATATGACTTAGAAGCAAAGCTCGTTGCTTTAAAAAGAGAGAGTATGACAGATACTAAAATAATTGTAGGTAAAAAGGGTTTACAATTTGATGGAACCATCACTACAACGTACTCTCAAGATTATTCAAGAAAACTTATCGATACACTTATAGAAAATAATAATTTAAATATTTTAAATGTACCAAAAGAGATTGATGCTTTAATGTCTGTTGGATTTGGATTAAGCAAGTTTGCTTTAGTATCAAAAGATAGCTTTGAGTTATTAAAAAATGTAAATGGCTTTTTAGCAAAGCAAATGATTATTTATAAAGAATCAAAACCTAATTTTAGAATGCTTATAGCTTCAAAATTAAAAAATCAATATAGTAAGGAATGTATTAATTTATTTAAGTCTATGAATTCAGATTTATATGGTAAAAAGATATTAAATTTGTTAGGTATTGATGATATCGTTATACTAACAAAAAATGACTATAATAAAATTCTAGGGGGTGTAAAATGAAGTTTTTAATTACAATATCCCTTTTTACCATCTCCTTTTTATTTGCTGAGAAGATTTTAGTATTGAACTCAAATAATAATATCGAAAAATATTCAAGTGTAGAGAGATCATTTAAAGAAAATTTTATAGGTGATTATAAATCTTTGGATATTTCTAAAATGACAAATAAACAAATTAAAGAGTATTTATATGATGAGTATCCTGATATTGTTTATGCAATAGGAACAAAAGCATACAAATATGTAGATATGTATATCCCTGAAAAAACATTATTTTTTAGTTCGATTGTAAACTATAAAAGATTAGATTTGATAAAAAATAGATTTGGTGTTTCCAATGAACTTCATGCGGGTATGAATTTAACTATTATTAAATCACTTTTTCCAGATACTAAAAAGTTAACTATTGTTTATAGCTCTTATACAAAAGAACTCTATGAAAACTTCAAACAAAATGCCTTATTAATAGGTATAAAAATAATAGGTGAAGAGATGACTGAAGATAATGAGATAGATATTGATAAAATTCAAGAGAGTGATGGTTTAATTTTAATTGCTGATCCATTATTATTAAAAGATGAAAAAAAAGTTTTATCACTTTTTGAAAAAGTTACAATGGCAAAAAAGCCTCTCTTTGCATATCATGAATTATTTTTAAAATATGATGCAACATTAATAATATCAGCAGATAATCCTACAATAGGTCGACAAATAGCTTCAATGATAAATCAATATGAGCAAAAGAAAGAATTTACACCTATTCAAATGCCAATGGGTACAAATGTGATTTTTAATAAGAAAATAGCAGACAAGTTAAATTTAAAGTATAATAAAAATGGATTATCTCTTGTTAATAAGGTATTAGAGTGAGTTTAAAGAGTAAATTAATTTCAAATATATTAATAATAGTAATTTCAATCACAGTAATATTTACTGTTAAAAATATTAATGAGCAAATTGAGATAATGAATAATGAACTTGATAAAAGAATCTCTTTAATGAAATCAAATTTAAAATTTAATGCAAATCAGACAATAGAGTATTATAAAAAAGAGATTGAAAATGATATTGCTTCATTAAATTTATCTCATATAAACACAATATTTAAAAACTTAATAAGTAGAGATGAGATAGATGGTATAGTGTTAAATAATGTTGATAATACAGTTCAAATATTTGAAGGGCGTATTTACAAAATGTCCGTCGATAAAGTTACTATTAAAGAGCTGAATAACGATATTGTTATCTCTACACCTATTCAATTATTTCAAAAATGGGGTACATTGAGTATTGTTTATCCTTTAACAAAATTGAATATTGAAGTAGATAAAGCGCAGCAAGATATTGAAAAGAAAATATACACTAATATTAAAACATCACTTATTACAGCACTTTCTATAGCTTTATTTTTCTCATTTTTAGGTTATATATTTGCTCAAAGACTTATTCGACCAATTATACTTTTAACAGATATTGCACAAAGGGTCTCAGAGGGAAAAAATAATATTAAAGAGGAATTGGATAATATAACTACAAAAGGTGAAGTTGGAATTTTAGCAAAAACATTTTCAAATATGACTAAAAAACTCAATCATTCATATTCTCAATTAAAAGATCTTAATGAAAGTTTAGAAAAGAAGGTTGAAAATAGAACCAAAGAGCTTGAAATCGCTAAAGTTAAAGCAGAAGAGTCTACAAAATCAAAATCAGAATTTTTAGCAAATATGTCTCATGAGATACGAACACCTATGAATGGTATTATTGGTATGTCTCATCTGGCACTGCAAACAGACCTTAATGAGAGACAAAAAAATTATATACAAAAGATAGATCATAGTGCAAAAACACTTCTCTCTATTATTAATGATATATTAGATTTTTCTAAAATTGAGGCTGGAAAACTCTCTATTGATAAGGTTGATTTTGATCTTTTTAAAACTATAGAAAATGTAGTTAATATCATAGAGTTTAAACTTCACGAAAAAAATCTTGAACTTATTGTGAGTTATGATACAAGTATAGGTAAAAAGTTTTATGGGGACAATTTACGACTTTCACAAATTCTTACAAATCTTTTAGCTAATGCAGTAAAATTTACACAAGAGGGTGAAGTTGGTTTATATATTTCAAAAGCATCTCGAAACAGATATAAATTTGAGGTAAAAGATACAGGAATTGGTTTAACCCAAGAGCAACAATCAAAACTATTTGAGTCTTTTTCACAAGCAGATGGAAGTACTACAAGAAAATATGGAGGTACGGGTTTAGGTCTAACCATATCAAAACAGCTTGTAGAGTTGATGAATGGTAAAATATGGATTGAGAGTGAATATGGAGTTGGAAGTTCTTTCATATTTGAAATTGAATTAGAAGAAAAAAATGAAACAAAAAAATATAATATTTTTCCTGATAAAAAAGTATTAGTTGTAGATGACAATGAAACTTGGCATGAAGTTCTTGAAAATATTTTGGGTATGTTTAATATCAAAGTATATGGTGTAAAAAGTGGAAATGAAGCGATAGAACATCTGAAAAAAGGTAATATCGATTATGATCTTATACTTATGGATTGGAATATGCCTGAACTTGATGGTATAGAAACAACAAGAATTATCAATGAACAGTATAAGGGCAAAAAGCCTCCAACTGTAATAATGGTTAGTAGCTTTAGACAAGAATCAATAGTCCAATTAGCAAGAGAAGTTGGTATAAAATTATTTTTGCAAAAGCCTGTGAATCCCTCTTTATTAAATGATATTTTAAGTGATATATTTATTAAAGATTTTAATATTGAAGATTTAAATAAAACAGTTATAAAAAGAGAAGTGCAAACTATTCCTTTTAGTGGAAAGCATATATTATTAGTTGAAGATAATAAAATGAATCAAGAGATAGTTGTAGGGCTGTTAGAGCAAAGCGAAATAACAATAGATATAGCATCAAATGGGAAAGAAGCTTTAGAGATATTTCAAAAAAATAAAAATAAATATCAATTGATCCTTATGGATATTCAGATGCCAATAATGGATGGATATGAAGCAACTAAACATATAAAAAAGATTAATAAAAATATACCTATTATTGCATTAACTGCTAATGCGATGAAAGAGGATATCGAAGCAACAAAAGCTGCAGGGATGCAAGAACACTTAAATAAACCAATTGAAGTAAAAAAACTATATACAACATTAAGAAAATATCTTTCTCTAGATAAAATTGTAGAAAATCAAGAGCTAATAAAATTACCGAATTTTAAATATATAGATACAATAAATGGATTAAAACATTTAGCCAATAATAAAGAGTTATATCTGAAAGTATTAAATACTTTTTATCAAGATTATAAAAGTTTTACTATAGATAATTTAGAAGATGAAGAGAAAAAAAGAGTTTTACATACTATGAAGGGATTAAGCGCTAATATAGGGGCTATTAATCTTAATAAAATTATACAAGAAGTTGAAAATAAAAATGATTCAAGTTTAATTGATAAACTTTATAAAGAAACGAATAAAGTAATTGAGGAATTAGAACAGTTGAGTTTTCAAAACGAGTCATCTATGAACCCAAAAGAGATCTTAACAAGTGAAAAGAAAAAAGAGTTGTGTAAAAAACTTGAAGAGACTTTACATTCTAAAAGACCTAAAAATATTGAAAAGGTACTAGAGGAACTAAATCAATATAAGCTTTCAAAAAAGGAACAAATAAATTTTAATCACATAAAGCAATGTACAGAAAAATTTGATTTTCAAAAGGCTTTAGAACTTCTTGCACTCATATAAAGGAAAATTGTGGAAACCATATTGGTTATTGATGATACAAAAATAAATATAAAAATATTAGTAGAATTACTTGGGGACAAGTATGATGTTATAGTTGCTTTAGATGGAAAAAATGCTATAGAAATAGCAAATGAAGAGGTACCAAATCTAATACTTCTTGATATTATGATGCCCAATATAGATGGATATGAAGTGTGTAGACAATTAAAACAAAATCCTCAAACTCAAGCAATTCCTATAATATTTATTACTGCAAAAACAGATGAAGATAGTATTGAAAAAGCTTATGAAGTTGGTGGGAGTGATTATGTTTCTAAACCATTTAAACCTAAAGAATTAATGGCTAGAGTAAAAACTCAATTAGAGTTACAAAGTATGATAAAAAATCTTGAATATATATCTTCTCATGATACTATGACAGGTATTTTAAATCGTAGAAAGTTTTTTGAATTAGCACAAGAAAGATTTGAATTTCAACAAAAAGATCTATTTGCTGTGATGATTGATATTGATAATTTTAAAAGTATTAATGATACTTATGGACATCATATTGGGGATATTGTGATAAAAAGAATAGCTAAGATGATTCAAAGTATGCTTCCATCACAGAGTATATTTGGACGACTTGGTGGTGAAGAGTTTGCAATTGTTTGTAATTTTGAAAGTAAAGCAATACTTTTTGAACTTCTTGAAGTTATAAGAAATAATATAAAAGCAGATACTTTAGATGTAGAATCAAAAAAAGTAAATTTTACTATTAGTAGTGGAATTGCACAATACAATGATACTTTTCTAACAATTGATGATTTATTAAAAGAGGCAGATAAGTTATTATACAAAGCAAAATTGACAGGACGAGATAAAACAATATTTAGGGAATAGATTATGCAAATATACTAGCATATAAATGTAGAAAAGGATTTATAATGTTAGCAATTCCAATCGATACAAAAGAATCAACAACTATTTCAAAACTTTATGGAAGAGTTCCATATTTTGCACTACTAGATACCCATACAGGTAAGTATGAAATCATAACAAATGATGTTCAAGGGGAAGGACCTAAAAGTGGTGATTTCTTAAAAACAAAAGGTGTAGATTCTACTATATTTTATTATATGGGTGAAGGTGTTTATAAATCATTTGATAAAAATGGTATGGATGTTTACACTGCTGATTATAATACTTATTCAATAGAAGATATATGTAATAATTTTAATAATAACAAACTAGTAAAACTTACAAATGACAATTATAAAAACCTACTCAATCCTGGTGAGGGTGAAACTTGTAGTTGTGGTTGTGAGGATAATAAGTAAATTATGGAAGTAAAAGATAGATATGTTACATTTAACAATATAGATTGTTATGAAAATGCTGCATTGGTTCTTGATGCTATGAATGAACTTTTTGAATCAAAACCAGAATCGAAAAATGGTTTATGGGTTAATTTTATGGATAAAATACCAGAAAATTATCGAGAAGTTTGGAGTAAAGGGGAAGAAAAAGATACTTTGTATTTAGTATGTGCAAATGTGTTTTATATCCATGATTTATTTGAAGAGTTTGATTTCCAAAAAGGTACAGAAGTTCTAGATCAAGTTGAGTTGGAGTGTTGCTAGATGGAAAAAAATTTAGAATACTATATGAGTTTGGATTATCCAGTTGAAGTTTATCCAGGGGAACATGAGGTTGGTGATGCTTATTTGGCAGTTTATACTGACTTTGATATAAAAGGTTCTAGTGAAGATTATTACGAAGCGATAGAGATAGCTACTGAGTATTTAGAAAAGCATATAAAAAAACAATTAGAGTTAGGGAAAGAGATCCCAAATCCAAAAGAAGGAATTAGATTTATGGAACATAGAGAAGCATTAAAAGCATATAGAGCAAAAGATTTTGCAACAGCATTAAGTATTTGGGAAAAAGAAGCAGAACTCAAAAATGACCAAGCAATGGCAAATATTGGTTTGATGTACTTAAAAGGTGAGGGTGTAGAAAAAGACTTTGACAAAGCTCGAGAGTGGTTTGAAAAAGGTGCAGTTTATGAAAATGACTCTGCAACATATAATTTGGCACTTATGTATCAATCAAAAATTGGTGTAGAAGAGGATGAAGAAAAAGCAATAGATTATTTTAGAATTGCAGTGAAAAAAAATCATCAAGGTGCAAATTTTAGATTAGGGCTTCTTCTTTTAAAAGATAGAACAAATGAAGATAGAGTAAGAGAAGGTTTTAATGCCATGTTAAATGCAGCACTATCTGGTCATCCAATGGCAGTAGCTCAAATGGGTGGTGTTGATAAATTACCAAATAAAACATGTGAACTTAATCAAGTATTTAGAGCAAAATCATATGAAGAGCAATATGAACTTATAGCAGATGCACTTGACCGTTATATTCGACCAATTTTAGTAAAAGATGGTGGAGATATGATGATTTTAGATTATATTAATGAACCAGAGATTCAAATAAGACTTGCATATCAAGGTGCCTGTGCTGGGTGTAGCTTGGGTGCTACAAGTACTTATGATATGATTAAAAATACACTTTCTCAAATCATTGATGAGAATATACAGATATATATTATCTAACACTAGGACAAATTTATGAAAATAGCATTTGCATCAAAAGATAATGTTCATGTAAACCAACATTTTGGTTGGTGTGAGATGTTTTATATTTATGAAGTTTCTGAAGATGATTATGAACTTATTAATGAAGTTGATTCTTCACTAAAGTTTGATGATGAGGTGGATAAATTAGAATATAAAATCAATTGTTTAGAAGATAGCGACATCGTTTATGTATCTCAAATAGGACCAAAAGCTGCCAATATGGTACAAAAGTGTGGTATCTATCCAATGAAGTCATCTCATGAAGCTGAAAGAATAGAAGATGTGATACAATCATTACAAAAAATGATGCAAGGAAATGCACCACTTTGGCTCAAAAGAATACTTTTAAAAAATCAAAATCAATAACCATCTTTTAATGATTATTTCACTAGAATAAGCAAAATTTAGTGGAGTAATTTATGTATAAGTATATCTTATTTATTTTTTTTATATGTATAAATTTTATGTATGCTCAAAATATAGATACTTTACTTCAAGAGTATGAATCAAGTACTAAAAAATCCCTTAAAACTGTCGATGAAAAATTGGGAAATGTGACTATTTATTCTCAGGAAGAATTAAAACGTATGCAATATACTACACTTTCTGATATTTTAAAAGAATTTCCAATAAATAATTTTAATACTAATAAATTAGGTGTTTCAAATCTTTCTCTCTCTGGAAGTAAAACAGATGTAAGTGGATTTTTTCGATTGTTTATCAATGATCATGAAGTTAGTTCAATCTATATGCAATCTCCCTCTTTCTCATGGATAAATCTTCCTTTAGATTTTGTAGATTATATAGAAGTATATAGAGGAAATAGTTCTTTTGCATTAGGAAGTGATGCAGGGATATTTTTTATACGAGTGTATACAAAAAACCCTTTAAAAGAGAATGGGTCACAAATAGTTGGAACTATTGCTTCTCATGGGACAAATTCTAAAAGTATAAGTCATGCAGATGTTTTAAGCAATGGTTGGTCATATCTTGCTTATTTTAATAATAGCAAGGTACATGAAAAACAAAATTATAAAACACAACAATTACATAATAATTCTAGTAGGAATTATTTTTATTTTAATGGGCAAAAAGAAAGTTCAAGTGTTAATTTTGGATATACTGATTTAGAAAAAGATAATTATACAGGATTTGCTTTAGATGTAGTTCCTGATGATGGTAAGATAAAATCAAAAAATTATTTTTTTGATATAACAAGCTATTTTTTAGATGATAAATCATTAAAATTAAATTTATCTTATGATTTTAATGAACTACAATATGAAGAACGAAATAGTGCTGGGTTAGAGATAATACCTGCATTGAATATGGCTAGTTTAGGTACGACAATTCCAAAAGAATATTATCAAAATACTCAATTTAAAAAATATAGTGGATTATTATCAAAAAGTTTTTCAATTAGAGGTAATAACTTTCTTATTGGAACTTCTATTCAAAATAAAAAATATAAAACAAAACAAAATACGACAGTCAATTTTCTTAATACTACTACTGAAATTGGAGCTTTTAATGGATTTGATACAGAAACTATTAGTTCTTTATTTATCCAAGATGATTATAAACTTCATGATGATTTGTTAGTAATAGGAAATGCCAAAGTAGATAAATATAAGAGAAATGGTGGGTTAGAAGATTTTAATACAGAACATTATAGAATAGGAGCTATTTATAGCCCTTTAGAACATTTTGGATTAAAAAGCTTTGTTACTAAGACATCTTTAGCACCATCATTTTATAATATTGATTATTCAGATATTACAAATCCAAATAGACTTAATCTTAAAAATCAAGAATATAAATATTACACTATTGAAGGTGTATATGCAGATGAAAAATCTCGATTAAGTATTTTGTATAATGATGTTAAGATTGAAAATTTTATTTATTATACTCCAGTTGGCTTTACAAATATTAATGATCATACAATTAAAACAAAAAATTGGATTTTTGATTATACCTATGAGCTTTCATTAAATCATAAATTAGAGTTAAATTATTTTACAACAAAACTCAGTGAAACTTTAAATAATTCAAATAAAGGTGGTTATATTAAGTTTACAGGTGAATATGATAAACTTGATTATTTCACTTCATTAATATATAAAAATGCATATAGATTTACTACAGTTAATGTAAAAGATAGTTATAACCTTAATCTAGGATTTACCTATCATCTTTCAAAACATCAATCAATAAGTCTTAAAGGGGAAAATCTTCTTGATAAATCTACAAAATCACTTTATAAAGAGGGATTATTTACGGGAACTCCTTTTGCTTTAGAAGATTATCAAAGAGAAGTAACTCTTAGTATGAAGTGGGTGTTTTAATGAAAATACTAATTTTATTACTAACAGTTATTTCTTTTTCTTTTAGTGAACAACATGTTTTTTTAGTTAATACATATGATAAGGAGATAGAATTCGAAGCAAAGATAATTTCAAAAATCGCAACATCTTCTCTTAAAGAAAAAGTAATATTATATATTCCTGAAATTTCAGTACAAGAAAAAGAGATATATTCTCAATTTTTTACTCTTACAGATGATTGTAAAGAAGCAAATTTTATTTTTGATAATAAAGGCTTAGTAAGTAATGAGTGTAAAAAATTAGGTAAACTCTTTTTTACAAATAACTATAGAAGGCTTATGGTAAATAAGCAATATTATGGAGCATTTTTTTGGAGCAAAAGTAGACCAAATATAGTATTTATTAAACAACGATTAGAAGAGAACCACGTACAATTATCTAAAGAATATTCAAAATATATAGAAGATATAAATGACTAAATCAATTTTTAAAAATACTTATTTTTTTGTGAGTATAATGTTTATTATAGTTCCTTTCCTGATATTTTTGTTATATATTATTTTAGAGTATGAAAAAAATATTGAAGATGAGATGTTTAAAATAGCGACTACAGATGTAATGCATATAACACAAAATAAAGCAGAACATATTAAATTGATTTTAAAAGATAGTACAAATTATATAGAAGATATAAAAAAGAATACACAATTACAGCAAAATTTGGAGATACAACTAAAAAATCTTCTAACACCTAATATAAAATATACTTATTTACTGTATAAAGATAAAAAAAATACTTTTCGATTTTTAGTAGATGGTTCTCCTAGTGAAGAAAAAGCGATGATAAATCAAAAATTTGATATTACGAGTAATCAATGGTTTGAACTTTATAAAACAAAAGAGCCAGTTGTAATTAAACATACGTTAATACGAAAGTTATCATTAAGTTATTTAGTTCCAATTCTTTATCAAGACGAAGTAACATTAGTATTAGTCATAGATTTTTCTGTTGATAAATTAGAAAAGATAAATCAAATTATTACAATGATGAAAAGTGGATTGTTTTTTATTTTAACTATAATATTTATCTTTTTTTGTATTGTTGCAATGCAGTTTATCAAATATAGAAAGATGAAAAAATCATCATATGTAGATAAGTTAACAAATACATATAATAGAAACTATCTTCATGAAATTCAAGATACAATTGAATTAGATGAATTTATTATTGCTGCACTTGATATTGATTATTTTAAAAATGTTAATGATACTTATGGACATGATATTGGAGATATTGTACTTCGTGAAGTAGGAAATGTATTACTTCATACAATTAGGGTTGAAGAGGATTTTGTTATTCGCTATGGTGGAGAAGAATTTGTAATTTTGATTAAGACAAAATCTGAAAAAACAGATATCGCACTTAATGTAATAAAAAGAATATTTCAAAATATAAAAGAGCATAAAATGTTTATAAACAGTGAAGATTATATTCATATTACAGTATCTATAGGAATTAATACGGAACCAGCTAAATCAAAAAACTTTTTAACTGCATTTAAATTAGCAGATTTAGCTCTATATGAAGCTAAAGGAAGTGGTAGAGATACAATTAAAATTTATGGAGAAAAAAATAGAAGTTAAAATTCTATTTTTTGATTTATAACAATTTCTTGTTGAGATATAGTTGATTGATAAACTAATACTTCCACTCCTTGTTCTGTAACCTCTAAAAAACTTTCATAATATTTTTTATCAATCTCATTTGCTATTCTAAAAGGTAAATCATCTGTTCTTTGGATAATATAAAGCATAACTGCTCTATGCCCATCTTTTACCATTTGAAGTAATTCATTAAGATGTTTTTCTCCTCTTGATGTAACAGAATCAGGAAATGCTAAATAGTTATCAATTTTTAATGTTACACTTTTTACCTCTACATAACATTTTTTATTTTCATTCTCAAGTAAGATATCGATACGACTATTTTGTCCATATTTTTGTTCAGGTTTCAAAGTTGAATAATTTTGCAATTCTTTAATTGTACCATTTTGTATAGCTTCTATGGCTAGTTTATTTGCTACATTAGTGTTTGTACAAATATATTGATTATACAATTTTGTAAGTTCTAGGGTGTATTTTAGTTTCCTTTTGGGATTATCATGAAAACTTACCCAAACGTCACAGTTAGTTTCTATTGTAGAGGTCATTGCTCCACTATTTGGCACGTGTGCTGTTATAATTTCATGATTGTCAAGCTCTATGTCTGCTAAAAATCTTTTATATCTTTTTATAAGTTTTCCATGATGAAGTGTATTAAATTTCATTTTTACTTTATCCTTATTACTATTGTAGTAATATATCCAAATAAAATAATCTGGAACTTTAAAATGGACAAAATTAAAAAATTATTAGAACCTTTAAATTTATTGTACTATGAATATGACCTACCTTCAAATACCCTTTTTGTGGATACGAATGCACCAAAAGAGAATGCCTACGAAGAACTTATTAAGATTACCTATACCTTATCAAAAAATGATATTGATTTTTTTATAGATGAAAATAAAGATATAGTGATATCTTATGAAGATAGATTTTTAATAAGACTTAAACAACGAATAAAAAATATTTTTAAAGGGATAAAAAATAGTAATAAAAAAATATATATTTTAAGTGAAAAAAATATAAAACATACAAAAAGTATCCCAGTAATTGATATTAAATATAAAAAACAAAATATTAACTTAGCAGGATATGATGCACTTATTTTTACTTCTAAAAATGCAATAAAAGCTTTAAACAATATGGATGATACTTGGAAGAAAATACCATCTTATGCAATAGCTCCTCAAACTGCAAAAGTAGTGAAGTCATTAGGCGGAAAGTTACAGTTAGTTGGTCATGAACATCATGGAGATGAATTTGCAAAAGAGATAATTAAAGAACTAAAAGGGAAAAAAGCATTGTATGTTGGTGGTGCTAAAATAGTTTCTAATCTTGTAGATATTTTACAACAAAATAAAATACAATGTGATAATTTAGTTGTATATGAAACTGTGTGTAAAGAGTATAAGAAAAAGATAAAACTCCCTAAACACTCTACTATTATTTTTTCTTCTCCATCGACAATAGAGTGTTTTCTTAAAAATGTAACTTGGGATGAAACTTTTACAGCTATAAGTATAGGACATACCACTGCAAAATTCTTTCCAGAGTATATAAAACCAGTTATTTCTGATAACACTTCTTTAGAATCTTGTGTAAAAAAGGCTCTTGAGCTAAAATAGGAATAGTTATTGCATAAAGATAACTATGAAACAAGCAATACAAATAAAAAAAGACCTTTTTTATATTGGGGTCAGTGACCCAGATATTCGAACATTTGACATTATTATGAAAACGGCAAATGGTACTACTTATAATTCTTATTTGCTTAAAACAACAGATGGTATTGTAATCTTTGATACTGTTAAGTTAGAGTTTCAAGATGAGTTTTTCAAAAAAATAGAATCTGTTTGTAAATATGAAGATATAAAATATATTGTGATGCACCACTTAGAACCAGATCACAGTGGTGCTTTACCTGAACTAGTTAAACGAACAAACAATGCTAAAGTATTTATCTCTCCTATGGCTCGTCCTATGTTAAAATCAATTGCTAAAACAGATGATATGAATCTTGAAAATGTTTGGACAAATAAAGAACTTAAAATTGGAAATAAAACATTAAAGTTTTTAAGTACACCAAATCTTCATTGGCCTGAAACTATGAGTAGTTATTTAGTAGAAGATGAGATATTATTTAGTGGTGATGTTTTTGGAAGCCATTATTTTGATGATAGGTTATTTGATGATTTAGTGGGAGATTTTGACTATGCATTTAAATACTATTATGACCATATTATGCGACCATTTAAAACAGATGTTTTAAATGCTTTACGATTGTATGAAAAATGTAAAATTGATATGATTTGTAATCTTCATGGTCCAATTATGCGAAATGATCCTCAAAAATACATAGATAAGTATGCAAAATGGAGTAATAAAGAAGATTTACGACATGGTAAAAAAGTTGTTTCAATTTTTTATGTAACAAGTTATAAAAATACAAAAGATATGGCAGAAAGTATTTATGATGGTATTGAATCAAATGATAATTTAATAGCAAATATTTATGATTTAACTGCACTTGATGAACAAAATATGCTTACAATTTTAGAAGAGAGTACAGGTATTATTATAGGAAGTCCAACAATTAATGGGGATGTTCCAAAGCCTGTTTGGGATCTACTTAGCTGTATGATGTTATTAGAGAAAAAAGGAAAATTTGGTGGTTGTTTTGGCTCGTATGGGTGGAGTGGCGAAGCTGTAGATATGATGCAAGGACGATTAAAAAATTTAAAATTTCGAGTTCCCTTAGAACCTAAAAAAATCAAACTTATTCCAACAAAAGAAGAACTAATGGATTGTTTTGAATTTGGGGTAGAATTTGGTGAAATTGTAAATGGTAAAATGATGGAGATGACATTATGAGTATAAAAAGTGAAACGCCGTTAAAAATATTAGAACAAAAGGTGATATCCTTTTTACAAGAATATGCAAAAAATGATAGAGCAAGAGATATTATCTCAGTACATGTTGCGAAAACTTCATTAATGGAAAATCATCTTTATCAAGATTTGGGTTTTAAAAGCAGGCTAGAGATGGGTAAATTTATGAAAGAACATTTTCCAGTTTTGTTTGATTTGAAACCACAAGACAAATTATGGAAAAAATTTATATACGATAGTATTGGTGAAATTGCTCCTGCGTGTGAGGATTGTAAAGATCAGATAAATTGTTTCACGTGTAAAGTTTCAGAACAAAATTAATATAATAAAAAAGGAAAATAATATAATGGAAGTATACTTAGATAATAACTCAACAACCCCAATAGACCCAAAAGTACAGAAGGTTTACTGTGAGAGTATAGAGAAGTTCGGAAATATAAATGTAATCTATAATAAAGGTATAGAAGCAAGAAAATTGTTAAATGATGCCTATGATACATTGTATGAAGGAATAGGTGCAGATGATGCAGATGATATTATCATCACCTCTTCAACAACAGAAGGGAATAACGCAGTAATAAAAACATTTTTGCATAACTTCCTAAAAGGTGATAGTAGAAATCATATCATTTCAACAGTGGCAGAACACTCAAGTATAAAATCTCCACTGAAATTCTGTAAAGATATGGGTATGGCAGTTACTTACGTAGGAACAGATGTAAATGGTCTTGTTAAATTAGATGAACTAGAAAAAGCAATTACTCCTCAAACATGTTTAATCTCTGTTCTTATGGCTTCAAATGAAACAGGTGCAGTGCAAGATATTAAAAAAATAAGTGAAATTGCAAAAAAACATAACGTATACTTCCATAGTGATGGTGCCCAAGCAATGGGGAAAATGAAAGTAGATGTAAGAGACTTAGGTGTAGATTACTTTACCTGTTCAGCACATAAATTCCATGGACCAAAAGGTGTAGGTTTAATGTATATAAAAGCAGGAGCGCCATATACAACACTTATCCATGGTGCAAAAAATGTAATGGGTGGAAAAAGAGGTGGGTCTCTTTATAATAACGGTGTTGCAGCAATGGCAAAAGCTGTAGAACTAGCAAATATAAACCTCTCTTTTATGGATCATACAACACAAAAATTGAGAAATAAACTAGAAGATGAACTTCTAAAAATACCAGATACAAAATCTTATGTACCAAGAGTAAAAAGACTCAAAAACCTTGTAGCAATCTCTTTTAGAGGTGTTGAAGGGGAAGCGATGCTTTGGGATATGAATCAACATGGTATCTATATCTCAACAGGTTCAAGCTGTTCAAGTGAAGATTTAGAATCAAGTGCAGTAGTTGAAGCATTAGGTGAAAAAACAGAGATAGCAAATGCAACAGTAATGTTTGCATTGAGTAAATTTACAACAGAAGAAGAGATAGATTATGTTATTGAGAAAGTGAAGTCAACTGTAGTTCGTCTTAGAAATATATCTATGACGTATGCAAAACAACAAGCTTTTAGTGTACACTTACACGATTAATACAATAGAGAATAAATTATAAAGGAAAAATATTATGGCAAGAGATGAATTAGTTACAGGAAACGTTTGGGAACAATATAGTAGAAAAGTACAAGATAGAATGAATAACCCAAGAGCACTTGGTGAATTTACTCAAGAAGATGCAGATAAAGTAGGTGCAAGATTAATTGTTGCAGACTTTGGTGCAGAGTCTTGTGGTGATGCAGTAAGACTTTACTGGTTGGTAGATGAAAAAACAGATACAATCCTTGATTCAAAATTTAGAAGCTTCGGTTGTGGTACAGCTATTGCTTCAAGTGATGCTATGGCAGAACTATGTATCGGTAGAAAAGTAGATGATGCAATCCATATTACAAATACAGAAGTGGAAGCATTTTTAAGAGATGAACCAAATACTCCAGCAGTTCCACCTCAAAAGATGCATTGTTCAGTAATGGCATACGATGTAATCCTTGAAGCAGCAGCACAATACAAAGGAGTTGAGCGAAGTGAAATAGAAAACCAAGATATCGTTTGTGAATGTGCAAGAAAAACAAGAAAAGATATCGTAGATGCAATAAGAGAAAATAACCTTCAAACAGTAGAAGAGATTATTGAGAAAACAACAGCAGGAAGTTACTGTAAATCATGTATCCGCCCAGGTGGACATGAAGCAAAAGATGTATATCTAGTAGATATCTTAGCAGAAGTAAAAGCATCAATGGAACAAGAGAAATTAAGTGCAGCAGCAGATACAACACAAAGTGGTGAAAACTCATTTGATAAAATGACAATAGTTCAAAGAATCAAAGCAGTAGATGCAATTATAGAAGAATATATTAGACCAATGTTAGTAATGGATGGTGGAGATATGGAAATTATTGATATTAAAGAAAATACACCATACTATGATATCTATATAAGATATCTAGGAGCATGTTCATCTTGTTCAACAGGAAGTACAGGAACATTGTATGCTATTGAGTCTACATTGAAACAAAAAGTGGATGAAAATATTAGGGTTTTACCGGTTTAAAGAAATTAGATCAAATTGTCAAAAAGGATTAATATGAGTTATATACCTTATGTGGTTGAGCAAAGTGGAAGAGGGGAGAGAAGTTACGATATTTACTCTCGTCTTTTAAAAGATAGAATTATTATGTTAAGTGGTGAAGTAAATGATGCTGTAGCATCAACAATAGTTGCACAGTTACTATTTTTAGAAGCAGAAGATCCAGAAAAAGATATTTACCTTTACATTAACTCTCCTGGTGGAGTTATTACAAGTGGTATGTCAATCTTTGATACTATGAATTATATCAAACCAGATATTTGTACTATTTGTATAGGACAAGCAGCTTCAATGGGTGCTTTTTTATTAAGTTCAGGAACAAAAGGGAAAAGATATTCTTTACCACATAGTAGAATTATGATACACCAACCATTAGGTGGAGCGCAAGGTCAAGCTACAGATATAGCTATTCAAGCAAAAGAGATATTAAGAATAAAAGAGTTGTTAAATCATTTATTATCAGAACAAACAGGACAAGATATTAAAACAGTAGAAAAAGATACTGAAAGAGATAATTTTATGAGTGCAGAAGAAGCACTTCAATATGGTTTAATAGATAAAGTTATAGAAAAAAATAAATAAAAGTGATATTGTATAATATATATACAATAAAACACTTTTATTTTATTGTATTTTATGTCATCATAATCGCGTTAAATTAACAAGAAAAAAAGGGAGAGAACAAATGGGAAAATTTGTAAACAATGTAGAAGAGTTTTTTAAGTTTTGTGATGAGAATGAGGTTAAATTTGTAGATTTAAGATTTACAGATATTAAAGGTGCTTGGCATCATTTAACTTATATGTATAGCGCAGTAAATAAAGATAACTTAACAAATGGTATGCCATTTGATGGAAGTTCTGTAGATGCATGGCAACCAATTAATAAATCAGATATGTTATTAAAACCAGATGTTGCTACAGCATTTTTAGATCCATTTACAGCAGATAGTACAGTTATCTTATTCTGTGATGTATATGATATTTATAAAGGACAAATGTATGAAAAATGTCCAAGAAGTATTGCTAAAAAAGCATTAAAATATGCAGAAGATTTAGGTATAGCTGATGCAGCATATTTTGGTCCAGAAAATGAATTCTTTATTTTTGATGATGTTCAGTTTATTGATAATATTAACGAAGCTGGATACAAAGTTGACTCTTCTGAAGGTTTATGGGCTGATTCATATGAAATCGATGGTGGAAATATGGGACATAGACCAAGAACAAAAGGTGGATACTTCCCAGTACAACCAACAGATTCTATGGTAGATTTAAGAGCAGAGATGATGCAAGTTCTTGAAGAGGTTGGTTTAGAAGTTGTTCTTGGACACCACGAAGTTGCACAAGCACAAGGTGAAATTGGAGTAGTATTCTCAGATATCATTGGAGCTGCAGATAATGTACAAAAATACAAATATGTATGTAAAATGGTTGCACACTTAAATGGTAAAACTTGTACATTTATGCCAAAACCACTTTATGGTGATAATGGAAATGGTATGCACGTACACCAATCATTATGGAAAGATGGTAAAAACTTATTCTACAAAGAAGGTGGATACGGAAATCTTTCAGAGATGGCATTAAACTATGTAGGTGGAATTTTTAAACACGCAAGAGCAGTTGCTGCATTTACAAATCCATCAACAAACTCATACAAAAGATTAATCCCAGGATTTGAAGCACCTTCAATTCTTACATACTCTTCACAAAATAGATCTGCATCTTGTAGAATCCCTTATGGAGCTGGTGAAAAAGCAACAAGAATTGAGATGAGATTCCCAGATTCAACAGCTTGTCCATATTTAGCATTTGCAGCTATGATGATGGCTGGACTTGATGGTATTAAAAATAAAGATGTACCAGTAGGACCAATGGATGAAGATTTATTTGAATTAAGTTTAGATGAGATTAGAGAGAAAGGTATTCCTCAAATGCCACATACATTAAGAGGTTCTTTAGAAGCTTTAATTAGAGATAATGAATTCTTACAACCTGTATTTACAAAAGAATTTATAGATACTTACCAAGGATATAAATTTGAAACACAAGTTTGGCCAGATGAAGCTAGACCAACTGCGTTTGAGTTTATTAGTACTTATTCTTGTTAATAATTAAATAGTTAAAAACTATTTGGAAGGGTGATAGGTTTTCCTATCACCCTTTTTTTATAATAAAAATTTATGCGTAATGTATAAAATATATACACAATATATGAAAAAATAATAAAAAAAATATGTAATAATTTATTTACAAATATCAAAAATGGTATTAAAATAAAAGGAGTTCCAAGATGGAAAATTTCAATGATGTCAAGTTTATCTTAGATGGATTCTTGTTCGTTATTTCAGGTATACTAGTTATGTGGATGGCAGCAGGATTCGCGATGTTAGAGGCAGGTCTTACAAGATCAAAAAATAATGCAACAATCTTAACAAAGAATTTAGCATTGTTCTCAATTAGTTGTATAATGTACTACTTCATAGGTTATGACCTAATGTATGGAGAAGGTGGAGCATTTATGGGAAGCTTATCAGTAGTAGATATGGCAAATGCAGCAGATGCAACATACCCAAAAGCATCAGATTTCTTCTTCCAAGTAATGTTCGTAGCAACAGCTGCTTCAGTAATTAGTGGATCAGTAGCAGAAAGAATGAAATTATGGCCATTCCTAATCTTCGTTGTTCTTTTAAGTGGTGTAATTTATCCTCTACAAGGTCACTGGACATGGGGTGGATCAGAACTTGGTGGTATATTAGCAGGATTCTCTGACTTCGCTGGTTCTACAATCGTTCACAGTGTTGGTGGTTGGGCAGCTTTAGCAGGTGTTCTAATCATTGGTGCAAGAAAAGGTAAATATACAGCAGATGGTAAAGTAAAACCAATTCCAGGTTCAAACCTTACTCTGGCAACTTTAGGTACATTCATTCTATGGATGGGATGGTTCGGATTTAATGGTGGTTCTCAATTAGCATTAGGTTCTAAAGATGATATTACTGGTATTGCTATGGTAGTTGCAAATACAAATATGGCAGCAGCAACAGGTTCAATAGTAGCAGCAATCTTAACTCAAATACTTTATAAAAAAGTTGATTTAACAATGGTATTAAATGGTGCATTAGCAGGTCTAGTTTCTGTAACAGCAGCTCCAGATGCAGGTATGATGTACGCATTCGGTGTAGGTGCAGTAGGTGCTTTAATAGTAGTAGTAGCAGTTCCTTTCTTTGATAAACTAAGAATAGATGATCCAGTTGGTGCATTATCAGTTCACTTAGTAGCAGGTATCTGGGGAACATTAGCAGTAGGATTATTTACAGAAAGTGCAACATTTATGGCACAACTTAAAGGTGTAGTAGTAATTGGAGCATTCGTATTTATCGTTTCATTCATAATCTGGAAAATACTAGATATGATCGTTGGATTAAGAGTAGATGAAGAGACAGAAATCAATGGTTTAGATATTCATGAGACAGGTCTTGAATGTTACCCAGAATTCAAAAAAGCATAATAGAAAGGATATTCAATGAAAAAAATAGAAGCAATAATTAAACCTTTTAAACTTGAAGATGTAAAAGATGCTCTAAGTGAAGCTGGAATTACAGGTATGACAGTAACAGATGTAAAAGGGTATGGGAGACAACAAGGTCACTCAGAACTTTATAGAGGTGCTGAATATATAGTAGACTTCCTAGCTAAAACAAAATTAGAACTAATCGTAAATGATGATGAAGTAGATAATGTAGTAAAATTAATAACTAGTTCAGCAAAAACAGGAAAGATTGGTGATGGTAAGATATTTGTAATGCCAGTAGATGAAGTAGTAAGAATTAGAACAGGTGAAACAGGTGCAGAAGCTGTTTAGTATTTTATACTAATACTCTATGAATTAAAACTAAAGTTTTACTCAACTCTAAAACTCCTCAAGGTTATCCTTGGGGAGTTTTTTTATTTAGTTTTAATCTTTTAAACTATCTCGTATTTTTCTAAAGGTATCTATATTTTCAAAAAATATTTCAATAATAGTAGGGTCAAAATGTTTCCCTTTTTGTTCTTGAAACAATTCTAAAATTTTTCCCTCATCCCACGCTTTTTTATAACATCTATCACTACCAAGTGCATCATATACATCTGCAACAGCCGTTATACGACCATAAATATGAATATTTTCCTCTTTTAGTCCTCTTGGATAACCAGTTCCATCCCATTTTTCATGATGTTCATAAGCAACTATTGCAGCAGCTTTTAATATAGGACGATCAGAACTCTTTAATATATCATAACCAATTTGTGCATGTGTTTTCATAATCTCAAACTCTTCAATAGTATGACGACCTGTTTTATTTAAAATATTATCAGGAATTCCAACTTTGCCAATATCGTGCATAGGACTTGCTTGTTTTAGAATTTCAGCTTCCTTTTCACTCATACCATATTTCAAAGCTAAAACTTCTGTATAAAGAGCAACCCTTTTAACATGATTTCCTGTCTCTTTACTTCTTGTTTCAGCTATCTCACCCATTTTATTTACAACTTCCATTTGGGTGCTAACAATCTCTTGATTTAAAGAATCAATTTTTGTAGCCATATGTTCTATTGCATTTGATATCTCTCCAAGTTCATCAGCTCTTGTAATATCAATATTGATTTGATAATTACCATTTTGAATACTCTTAATATTTTTTAATATCATTTTTGTATCTTTTTTTAACATTTTTGAAAATAGGAGGGATGATGCAATAGCAGTTATGACAAATAGTGCTATAACATAACCTATCTCTTGAATAATATGAGAGTTATTAAAAACATTATCGTGATAGTATCGAGCTAGTATTAAAAAAATAGTTATTGCTGGGGCAACAGTAAGAATAATAAAGCTCTCAACTATTCTTTTCGAAATATTTTCATTATATTTAGAAATATCAACATTCGTAGCAATCTCTTTAAATCTTTTTTCGAATAATATATATTCAAGCTGTGATAAAATTGCAGCACCAAGTATCCAATAACTGCTAAGAAGTTTGATATGACTTCCTATTGGAAATGTAGGATATTTAAAAAAATGTAATATAAAAGCAGCTATACCAGCAATCATCCATGAGATAATAGATAAATAATAAGCATGTCTAGGTAAAGTTAAATTTTTAAATGGGGTATTAAATACTTTATACAAAATTTCTCTTACAATAATATGTATCAAAAATATTATAAAAAGATTAAACACAAGTTCACTATTAGTAATACTATCAATAAAAGGACATACGTTAATACAATAGTTCTGAGAAAAGAGTAAAGTTGATAAAGAAAAAATATAGAGATATATTCTAACTTTCATACTAAGTAAGTTAGACATTTTGAGTTGAGTTTTCATTATTTCCCTTTAGAAGTTATTTAATGTTGCCTATTCTACATTAATAACTACTTTTTGTAAATAGTTATAAATTTTACAAAAACATTTTTGTAAATGGAAAAATTCCAAAAATGTTCTTACAAAATAACAACAATTTTAAATTAACAAATAAGATAATTTTTATCTTAAATACTTATAAGGCCCTTAAATAAGGCAACTAGATAAAATTTTAAAAATTTATATTTTAAATTTTTCTTTGTGGAACACTATGTGCATTATATATCTGTGATAACAAAATTAAACAAAAAAGGAGTCAATATGTCAGCATTAAGACAAATTGCATTTTACGGTAAAGGTGGGATTGGAAAATCTACAACATCACAAAACACATTAGCAGCTATGTGTCATTATTATGGTCAAAAAATATTAATCGTTGGATGTGATCCAAAAGCGGATTCAACAAGACTTATTTTACATGAAAAAGCTCAATCAACAATTATGCAACTTGCATCAGAAGCTGGTACAGTTGAGGATTTAGAATTAGAAGATGTATGTAAACCAGGTGCAGATGAATTTCATCCAGATAATAATGAAATAACTGAAGGTTACATTATGTGTACAGAGTCTGGTGGTCCAGAGCCAGGTGTTGGTTGTGCAGGTAGAGGGGTTATTACAGCTATTAACTTCCTAGAAGAAGAAGGTGCTTACGATGATGAGTTAGATTTCGTATCATACGACGTTCTTGGGGATGTTGTTTGTGGTGGATTCGCTATGCCAATTAGAGAAGGTAAAGCTCAAGAGATTTACATCGTTATGTCAGGTGAGATGATGGCTATGTACGCAGCTAACAACATTTCTAAAGGTATTTTAAAATACGCTAACACAGGTGGAGTTAGACTTGCAGGTTTAGTATGTAACGCGAGAATGACAGATAAAGAGTACGATCTTGCTAAAAACTTAGCAATGCAAATTGGTACACAAATGATTCACTTCGTTCCAAGATCTAACCACGTTCAAAGAGCTGAGTTAAGAAGAATGACAGTTGTTGAGTTTGCTCCAAATTCAGATCAAGCAATGGAATACAAAGAATTAGCTAGAAAAATTATTGCTAATGACTTAAAAGTTATCCCAACTCCATTAGAAATGGATGATTTAGAAAACCTATTAATGGAATTCGGTTTAGAAGAAGAAGTAGACGAAGAAAACTTAGGTAAAAAAGCAGAAGAAGCTTAATATTTATTAAGATTTCAGGTTTCAAATCTTGAGGTTAACTCCTCAAGTATAAAATAAAAAAATTAAAATAAACAAAATAAAAATTAAACAACAGGAGAAAATTATGTTTGTATGTGGTTATCATTTTCCAGCAAGTGAAGGGAACGATGTAGCTTTTGATAAAGTTATAGCTAAAGTAGAAGAAGGTACTGATGCAGCAGGTAAAACTGTTACATTAACAAGTGAAACAAGAGAAGGTGTTCAATTAGAAACTATAGAAGTTCCAGCAGGAACATTTGCTCACACAGCGTTTGTAGATTACTACACAAATTCTGAAGTTGCTGCAAAAGATGATTTCAAAATGATTTATTACACAAATAAATACCAAATTTCAGAAATCTCTAAATCAGTTGATGGAGAAGCTACAAAAGATTTATGTAAAAAATTAGATGATATGAATCTTTACAGAGTTAAAGTAGCGTAATTAAGTTAAAAAATTAAGAGTTAAGAGTTAAGAGTTTAGTTCTCTTAATTCCTCTTTCAAAATAAGAAAGGAAAGTTATGGCAAACGAAGAATTAGAAGCTTTACAAAAAGAAGCTATCGAAGAGGTACTGTCTGTTTACCCTGCAAAAGCTGCAAAAAACAGAGCAAAGCACTTAGGTGTTGATAGCCCAGAGGGTGTAAAAGGTGCTTGTGATAAAACAAGAAGTAATAAACAAACTGTTCCAGGTGTAATGTCTCAAAGAGGTTGTGCGTACGCAGGTTCTAAGGGTGTTGTATGGGGACCAATTAAAGATATGATCCATATTTCTCACGGACCAGTAGGTTGTGGACAATATTCAAGAGCTGGTAGAAGAAACTACTACATTGGTACAACAGGTGTTGATACATTCGTAACAATGAACTTTACAACAGATTTTTCTGAAAAAGATATTGTATTCGGTGGAGATACAAAACTTAAAAAAGCTTTAACAGAAATTGATGAGTTATTCCCATTAAATAATGGTATATCAATTCAATCTGAGTGTCCAATCGGTCTTATCGGGGATGATATTCAAGCTGTTGCAAAAGTACATAAAAAAGAATCTAATAAACCAACAATCGCAGTTTCATGTGAAGGTTTTAGAGGGGTTTCTCAATCTTTAGGTCACCATATCGCTAACGATATGATTAGAGATGAAGTTATGCCAGATGCTTCACACAGACAAAATTTTGAATCTACAGATTTTGACGTAGCTATCATTGGAGATTACAACATCGGTGGAGATGCTTGGGCTTCAAGAATATTATTAGAAGAGATGGGATTAAGAGTTATTGCACAATGGTCAGGAGATGCTACATATAAAGAGATGGCTATCGCACCAAAAGCAAAACTTAACTTATTACACTGTTATAGATCTATGAACTACATTTCAAGACATATGGAACAAGAGTTTGGTATACCTTGGATGGAGTACAACTTCTTTGGACCAAGTAAAACTACTGAGTCTTTAAGAAAAATTGCTGAGTTCTTTGGACCAGAAGTTCAAGAAAAAGCAGAAGCTGTAATAGCTAAATATACAAAAATGACTGATGAAGTTATTGCTAAATACAGACCTAAATTAGAAGGTAAAAAAGTAATGCTATACGTTGGTGGATTAAGACCAAGACACGTTATTGGAGCTTACGAAGATTTAGGTATGGAAGTTATCGGAACAGGTTACGAATTTGCTCACGGTGATGATTACAAAAGAACAAAAGAAGATTTAGAAAGATCAACATTAATCTATGATGATGTTAATGAATACGAATTAGAAAAATTTGTTCAAAAATTAAAACCAGATTTAGTTGCATCTGGAGTTAAAGAGAAATATGTATTCCAAAAAATGGGATTACCATTTAGACAAATGCACTCATGGGATTACTCTGGACCATACCATGGTTATGATGCATTCGCAGTATTCGCAAAAGATATGGACTTAGCTATGAACTCACCAGTTTGGAGTCATACAAAAGCACCATGGGAAAAAGAAGAGGTAGGAGCTTAATATGCAAGATGTAAATAATATAGTAAACGGACAAAAGCTGTTTTTAAAAGAAGAATACCAAACTTCTCTTGCAGCGAAAAAACAATTCGAAGGTTCAATGGGTGCAGTTAATCCTGCTAAAGTTGAAGAAGTTGCTGAGTGGACTAAATCTTGGGATTACAGAGAAAAAAACCTAGCAAGAGAAGCTATTACAGTTAACCCTGCTAAAGCTTGTCAACCATTAGGTGCTATTATGGCTGCTCTTGGATTTGAAAATACTATGCCTTATGTACATGGTTCTCATGGATGTGTTGCATACTTCAGATCATACTTTACAAGACACTTTAAAGAACCAACACCATGTGTTTCTGACTCTATGTCTGAATCTGCAGCGGTTTTCGGTGGATTAGCAAATATGAAAGATGGTTTAAGAAACTGTAATGCAATGTACAAACCAGAACACATAGCTGTATCTACAACTTGTATGGCAGAAGTTATCGGGGATGACTTAGGTGCATTTATTATCGGTGCTAAAGATGAAGCTGAGGGTGAATTAGATAATTTACCAATAACTTATGCTCATACACCATCATTTGTTGGATCACATATTACAGGTTATGATAATATGATGAAATCTATGCTTGAGCAATTAAGTATCGGTAAAGAAGCAAGTGTTAAAGATGAAGAAAGAATTAACATTATTCCAGGTTTTGAACCATACTTAGGATCATTAGCTGAAGTTAAAGAAATTTCAAAAATGTTCTCTGACAAAATTGTAATGTTAGGTGACCACGAAGAGCAATGGAATACTGGAGCTGGTGGATATTCACTATATGCTGGTGGTACTTCAATGGAAGATGCTAAAACAGCTATTAATGCTAAAGCAACTATCTCTTTACAAAAATATTCTACAGTTCAAACTGCTAAGACTATTAAAAATAAATGGAAACAAGGATACGAAACTTGTAATCCAATAGGACTTGCTGGTACAGATGAGTTTGTAATGAAATTAGCTGAATTAACAGGAAAAGAAGTTCCTGAAGCTCTTAAAGTTCAAAGAGCACAATTAGTAGATGCAATGCAAGATTCTTACCCATATATGCATGGTAAAAAGTTTGCAATCTATGGTGATCCAGATTTCTTATTAGGTCTTGTTTCATTTATCGTTGAAATGGGTGGTATTCCAACTCACGTATTATGTCACAATGCTCCAAGAAAAGGTTGGGAAGCAGATATGCAAGCAATCATTGACAAATCTGATTGGGCAAGTGATTGTCAAATCTGGGCTGGTAAAGATTTATGGCATTTAAGATCATTATTATTTACAGAGCCTGTAGATTTCTTAATCGGAAATGTTTACGGTAAAGAATTATACAGAGATACAAAAATACCTTTAATCAGAATTGGTTTCCCAATTTTTGATAGACATCACTTACATAGATACTCTATGAGTGGTTATAAAGGTGCTTTAAATCTATTAACATGGATTACAAACTCTGTTCTTGATCAATTAGATGAAGAAACAAAAGATATAGCTAAAACAGATTATTTCTTTGATTGTGTGAGATAATTTCAATAGTAATTTCGAAATTTACAGATTAAAACTAGAAGATACTTCTTCTAGTTTTTTTTAGATATTCATTGTATATTAAGTTATATAACGATAATATTTTTGTTGGGAATAGCGAATTTTTTTTAAAAATCGTTATGTACCAGTTTATATAAGGAACTCAATGTGGAATTTTCATCATCTTTAACAATATTTAATAGCGATACACCATTACTACTAGAAAAAAGAATCAAACTCATAAGTTATATAGAAGAGGCTGGTTCTATTAGTAAAGCTGCAAAAAAGGTACCCATGAGCTATAAAGCTGCATGGGATGCTATCGATGCCATAAACAACCTTTGTCCAACAACCGTTGTAGAGAAATCTACAGGTGGTGTTGGAGGTGGTGGTGCAAAAGTGACACCTTATGGTAAAAACTTAATTAAAACATATTCGACTCTTCAAAAAGAACATGAAAAGTTTTTATCACAATTGACAAAGATGACAGATTTTAACACAGGAGCCCTTAAATCTCTAGAAAGGTTTTCAATGCAAATAAGTGCAAGAAATCAGATACAAGGAACAGTCGAACACATTGAGCAAGGAAAAGTAAATTCTTCTGTATATGTAAAATTAAAAAGTGGATATACATTAGTAAGTGTTATTACAAATGGTGCAATAGAAAATTTAAATTTACAGCTTAAAGATGAAGTTGTAGCTATTTTCAAATCAAGTTCAGTTCTTTTAACAACTGATTTAAGTCTCAATATAAGTGCAAGAAATAAATTTCAAGGTAAGATTACTGATATAAACTTAGGTGAGATTAACAGTGAAGTTTTAGTAGATATAGGTAATGGGGATAAAATTGCATCTGTTATTACCAAAAATGCTACAGGAAATTTAGATTTACAAATTGGTGATAGTGTAAGTGCTATTATAAAATCATCTGATGTGATGATAGGAAAATAAAGGGATGAAAATGTTAAAGAAAATAGTTTTAGGAAGTTTATTATTTGTTGGTTCTTTATATGCAGGAACATTAAATATTGCAGTTGCTGCAAATGTTAGTTATGCTATTGATGAATTAAAAGCTGAGTTTAATAAAACAAATCCAGATACACAAGTACAAGTTACACTTGGAAGTAGTGGAAAGTTAACTGCTCAGATAAAAAATGGTGCACCATATCAATTATTTATGGCTGCAAATATGAAATACCCAAAAGCTTTATATAGTGATGGAATTGCTATAACGAAGCCAATTGTTTATGCTCAAGGTAGTCTTGCATATTTAAGTAGTAAAAAACAAGATTTTTCAAAAGGTATTCATTTAGTTGAAAGTGCAGATATAGCAAAAATTGCTGTTGCAAATCCAAAAACTGCACCTTATGGAAAAGCAGCTGTAGAAGCTATGAAGAATGCAAATGTTTATGATAAAGTAGAAGGAAAATTTGTATATGCAGAGTCAATTTCTCAAACAGTATCATATGCTGTAACAGCTGCTGATATTGGATTTATTGCAAAGTCTTCATTATATAGTCCTAAAATGGCTCAATATAAAGAGGGTATTAATTGGTCAGATGTTGATCCAAAATTATATACACCAATTAATCAAGGTATTGTAATACTTAAAAATGCTCAAGATAATAGTGAAGCAAAAGCTTTTTATGATTTTATCTTAGGGGATAAAGCAAAAGCAATATTCAAAAAATATGGATATTTAGTACCATGAGTAGTTTAATTGCAACTGTATCTCAAATTAATAATTGTGATAATTTGCATATTGTGAAGTTTGACCTAAAAGGTCAAACTTTATCAATGATGAGTTTAGGTTTGAGTGATGAAATACAAGTTGGTACGGTTGTAAAATTACTTATTAAACCATCTCACATAGCAATTGCAAAAAATTTTAGTGGAGAAGTGAGCTATTCTAATAAACTTGATACAACTATTGTTTCAATAGAAAATGGGCAACTTTTAAGTAGTGTGAAACTTTCATTTGTTGATACTACTTTGGAGTCAATCATTACTTTAAACTCTTCATTAAAAATGGATTTGAAAGTAGGTGATAAAATTACTGCATTGATAAAAGCAAGTGAACTCTCAATTGGGGAAATTATAAATGATTGAATTATTACAAACTATAGAATTTGAGCCTTTTTTATTATCTTTTAAATTGGCTGGGATTACTACTGCAATATTATTTTTTATTAGTATTCCTCTGAGTTGGTATTTATCTCAAACTACTTCAAAAGCAAAACCATTTTTAGAAGCATTAACAGCTTTGCCAATTGTATTACCTCCTTCTGTATTGGGATTTTATATTCTCGTTGCATTATCCCATAACTCTCCTATAGGGATGTTTTTTGAAGATGTATTTGGAGTGAAATTAGTTTTTAACTTTACAGGTCTTATTGTTGCTAGTTGTTTTTATAGTTTACCATTTATGGTTCAACCCCTTCAAAGTGGTTTTGAGTCTATCAATAAAAATATGCTAGAAGCTAGTTATATAAGTGGAAAAGGAAAAGTAGAAACTATAATTAAAGTTGCAATACCAAATATAAAACCAGCTTTAATGACAGCAATTATTGTTACTTTTGCTCATACAGTTGGAGAGTTTGGAGTTGTATTAATGGTTGGTGGAAGTATTCCTAATGAAACAAAAGTAGCATCAGTTGCTATTTATGAATTTGTTGAGATTATGGATTATAAAATGGCACATATTTATAGTGCAATTATGGTAGTGATTAGTTTCTTAGTGTTGTTAAGTGTTTATATATTTAATGGCAAAGTAAATAAAAACTCTGGGATATAAGTTATGAAAAAAAAGATTCTAGAACGATATGATATAAGTGATAATGGAGAGGTTATCATTAAAGTATCAGCGGTAAAAGTTGAAGATTTATATAATGAGTTTGATAAAAAATCATCTTTTTCAAAAAAAGATTTGGATCAAGAACTTGTAGAATATATAATAGAAAGTGTCAATGAAATAGGAAAAGAATCTTTTTATATTAAATTTTATATTGAAGAAAAAGTAGATAAGGGACTTCAAGAAAAAGTAAGAAATAGTATTAAACATTATTTCTCATATTTACAAGATTTAGAGAAAAAAAAGATGAGAGAGCAGATAAAGAATAGTTTTATCTTCATAGTAATAGGATTATTTTTTACTGCATGTGCACTGCTTACAGGAGGTAGTGAGAATTTTTTCATCAAAATAGTATCAGAAGGGATGTTGGTTGCAGGTTGGGTTTCTTTATGGGAAGCCTTAGCAACACTACTTATAAAATGGTTACCACTTACAAAAAAATTAAAACTTTATAAAAGAGTATTTGCTTGCAATGTTGAATTTGCATAAAATTATAAGAGATTGGAAATAATAATGATTCATATAAATATTAATAAAAAATTACATGGTGCAAATGGACAAATGGATTTAAATGTCAATTTAGATATAAAAAAAGGTGATTTTGTAGCTCTTGCTGGACAAAGTGGAAGTGGGAAAACAACACTTTTACGAATCTTGGCAGGGCTTGAAAAATCAAATGGAATCATTCAAGTTGGCGATGAAATTTGGCAAAATGAATCATACACAATAGCAGCTCAAAAAAGAAAAATAGGGTTTGTATTTCAGGATTATGCTTTATTTCCAAATATGAGTGTCATAGATAATTTACTTTTTGTCCAAAAAGATAAAGAATTAGCACAGAAACTTTTGAATATGACAGAACTTATAGAATTACAACATAGAATGCCAAACACATTAAGTGGTGGTCAAAAACAGCGTGTAAGCTTATGTCGAGCAATGATGAATAGACCTAAGTTACTTCTAATGGATGAACCACTTTCTGCTCTTGATCCTACTATGAGAACAAAATTACAAAATGAGATATTAACACTTCATAAAGAATTTAATACTACTACTATTATGGTAAGTCATGATCCAAGTGAAATTTATAGATTAGCTTCTAGAGTTGTGGTTTTAAATTATGGTGAAATTATTAATGATGGATTACCAAAAGATGTTTTACTTAAAACTAGTGGGAGTCAAAAATTTTCTTTTGAAGGAGAGTTATTAGATATTATAAAAGTAGATGTAATTAATATTGCTATTGTATCTATTGGTCAACAATTAGTTGAAGTTGTTGTAAGCAATGAAGAAGTAACAACTTTAAAGATGGGGCAAAGTGTTATTGTAAGTACTAAAGCATTTACACCGCTTATAAAAAAAATTTAAAAAAATTTGACTATCGTTGTATAGTTTATTATATAAGGAAGAAAATGTTAAAAAAAATAGTATTAAGTGTGATAGCTTTAGGTGTAGTTGTAAACGGAGCAAATTTAAAAGTAGCAGCTGGTGCTGGGTATAAAAAACCTTTGATGGATGTGATAAAAGAGTATGAAAAAAATGGTGACAAGATTGATGCTTTTTTTGGAAATATGAAACAAATAACTACTCAAGCAAAAGAAACTGATATTGCTGTAATTGTTGGGGATAAAAACTTTTTATCAAAAAAAAGTAAGTTAGATTTTAAAGAGTATTTATATTTAGGTACAGGAAAAGTTGTAGTTGCATACCCAAAAGGAAAAAGCATAACTTCAATTGGAGATTTAACAAAAGATACAATAGGAAAAATATCTATGCCTCAGCCAAAAAAAGCTATTTATGGTATAGCTGGTGAGCAATTTCTAAAAAATGCAAAATTGTATGATAGTGTAAAAGAGAAATTGTATGTAGTTGCAACAGTACCTCAATCTATGACTTACGTGATTACAAATGAAGTAGATGCAGGTATAGTAAATCTTACTGCTACTTTGGCAAACAAAGCTAAAATAGGTGGATATATAGAAGTACCGCAACAATACTATTCGCCTATTGAGATAGTTACTGGAAAACTGGCTAGCTGTAATACAAAAGAGTGTGAAAAATTTGTAGAATTTTTAGCAACACAAACCTCAAAAGATATATTTAGAAAGTATGGTTTGTAATGAATATAGAACTTGCACTCATAACACAACCGCTTTTATTAAGTGTTAAAACTATTAGTGTAAGTGCTATTTTGTTTATAGTATTGGGTGTTCCTTTGGCTTATTTACTCTCAAAAGAGAATTTAAAGTTTAAATGGTTACTAGATACCATAGTTACTATGCCTCTAATTTTTCCACCGATTGCCGTGGGCTTTTTTCTCCTTTTGCTTTTGGGAAGAGATGGAGCATTAGGGGCATTTCTCCAAAAGTTTGACATTAGTCTAATATTTAGTTTCACAGGGATTGTCATAGCTGGATTTGTTGCTGGATTACCACTGATGGTAAAACCATTGCAATCAAGTATAGAACAGTTTCCAAAGCAGATAAAAGAAGCTTCGTTTATCAGTGGAAAAAGTGAAGTAAAGACATTTCTTTTCATTGTTTTGCCAACAATAAAAAATTCTCTTGTAGTTGCTTTATTGATTGCAACTGCTAGGGCATTAGGTGAAGTTGGAATTACTTTAATGTTAGGTGGAAATATTGTAGGAAAAACAGATACGGTATCTTTGGCAATTTATAATGCTGTTTTTGATGGAGAGTATGACTTGGCAATGATTTTAAGTGGTATTTTAGTTGTGACATCTTTAATATTTTTTATAAGTTTAAGTATTTTACAAAAAAAAGAGAAAGTTATTTAGTATATTAAATTTAAGTCTTTTAGCGGAAATGCTAAAGGATTTAATTTTAATATAAGGAGTTTTCAATGAAAACAAGTGCTAGAAATCAATTAAGTGGTAAAATTGTTGAGTTTATCAATGGTGCAGTTATGACTGAAGTTAAAGTTGAAGTTTCAGATGCGGTACATATTTGTGCTACAGTGACAAATGAAGGTAAAGAAGCTTTAGGTTTGAGTATTGGGGATACTGTGGGTACTATTGTAAAAGCGTCTTCAATTATTTTAAGTAAATCTGTATTAAAAGCAACGGCAAGAAATAATCTCAAAGGTGTAGTTACAGAAGTAATTAAAGGTGCAGTTAATAGTGAAGTGAAGCTGGCAGTAGGAGATAGTATTATATGTGCTATAGTGACAAATGAGTCAGTTGAAGATTTATTAATTGCAAAAGGTGATACGGTTTATGCAATCTTTAAAGCTTCAAGTGTTATATTAATTGCTTAAGACATTTTGGTTTATTTCATTTTAATGAAATAAACCAAGCAACAATGAAAATAAAAAGGAAAATTTTTTGGTACATTTTAGTGATTATGAATTAGAACAATATATAAATGAAGATATTCCATATCTAGATTTAACCACACATTTACAAGATATTCAAGATAAATATGTAAGTTTGGAAATCGTTACGAGAGAAAATGTTATTGTATCTTGTATGGAAGAAGCTTGTAGAATAGTAAAATTATTGGGTTGTGATGTAGATTTTTATATCTCTTCTAAACAAAAAGCAAAAGAAGGTGAGACTTTATTGAAGTTTAGTGGGGATTATAACAATGTACATAAAGCATGGAGACCAGCACAAGTTTTACTTGAGTATAGTTGTAAAATGACAACATATACTTATAATATGAAAAAAGAGATGAAAAAAACAAACCAACATTGTGAGTTATTAACTACACGAAAAACTTTTCCTTTTGCAAAAAAGTTTTGTATAAAATCAATTCTTACTGGCGGGGGAATGCCACATAGATTAAATCTTGGTGAAACAATAGTGTTTTTTGAGAATCATAGAATAGTTTATAACTCTAATCAAGAATTTTATGAAAATATTTATAATTTAAAACGAAAAGTACCAGAAAAAAAGATAGTAGTAGAATCAGATAATTTAGAAGATGCAATAAGAGTTATGATGCATGGTGCAGATGTATTACAAATGGACAAAGTAACTGTTGAAACCTTAGAAAAAATTATTGAGTATAAAAATAAAAAATTTCAATCTGTTAAAGTTTTAGCTTCTGGAGGTATTGATATTAATAATGCAAAAGAGTTTGCCGCCACTGGAATTGATGGCATTGTTACAAGTAAAGTATATACGTGTGGGATGGCAAATATTGGAACTAGAATGAAACTGTTAGTATGATACTACAGTTTTATTTCTTCCAATATTTTTTGCTTTATAAAGTGCTTCATCAGCTCGTGAAAGAGTGAGTTCTATATTATTATTATCTGCTTCACTAAATTGAGCAACACCAATACTAACGGTAAATTTTACGTCGGTATCAATATGTACTGGTATAGATGCTTTTTCTATATCTTGTCGTACTTTTTCAGCTACTTTATAAGCATTGTCAAGGTCACAGTCTTGGAGTAACATAACAAATTCTTCCCCACCAAATCTTGCAACAATATCACTTGTTCTTACCTCTTCCTCAATAATGTGGGCAACTTTTATGATAACTTCATCTCCAACTAAGTGTCCATAGGTATCATTGATTTTTTTGAATTTATCAATATCTAAAGTTATAATACTAAATGGGATATTATTGTTTCTTTGTGAGAATGATTTGATTTTTTTTGATTGTTCTGAAAAATATCTTCTATTAAAAATCTGTGTTAAAGGGTCTCTATGAGACATATCAATAAGTTCTTCATTTGCCCGTTCAAGTTTTTGGTTAATCTCACACATTAAAGTATTGTCATAAATATAGATACAAATGTATTTTTTCTCTAAATCATAAGGAAGTATTGTAATATCTTGTTGCATAGATTCAAAAACAGTATTTGTAACATTACTAACAGGGATATTTATAAGATATCTATTTGTATTAAGACTTAAAAAAGAAGGATTTTTTGTTACTAAAACAGTTTTTGCTTTTCTTCTGAGTTTTTTTTCATTGATATAAGGAAAATATTGACAAAGACTTTTTCCAATAATATCTTTTTCTTTCACTTTAGTAAAAATTTCAAGCCACTTATTCCAAGCTTTTACATTTAAATCTTCATCAAGAATAATAATTCCATTATTAACAGTATTAAAAATTATATTGTTATCTATTTGCATTATAAATTCCTAATTTAGAGATTATCTAAAGCATTATCAAGTGCTTTTTTTAGAAAAATTGATGATTCTCTTTTTGTAAGTATCATCAATTCACCTTTTATATTTTGTTCTTTAAAATTTAATTCAGTAGAGATAATAATCACATGACTATATTCCCCCTCAAATCTTTTGTCAAATTCATCAATTGAGTTTATTTTAGTGATGTGTGGGGCACTAAAAGAGATACTTGTATCTACTAAGCTTGCCAGTTTTCCTGAAGTTGCTGAAGAAAGAATATTTGTAATTTCAAGGATTATATCTTTGATCTCATTTTCATTTATTTCATCTTCATCTAAATCAAATTCACGTGCTAAATTAATGCTCGAAACTTCATCAATAATAAAAATATTTTCACCAGCAAGATAGCCATTAATCAGTTGATTTGCAACATAATATTTATTTTTACTTAATAGTTTTTGATTAAGATGTGCAACTAAATCTTTTGATGAGATAGTATCAATATTTGGGATACTTAATGTGGCAAATTTTCCTATTATTTCGGAAATTGCAGCTGTTGCTGCACCATAAGAGATATTCATTAATTCTTGTAAACAATCTTTTTCATCTTCATTTAATTCAATTATATTTTCCATTTATACCAATCCCAATGTTGTTAACATACTTTTTAAATTATCTTGACTAATAGGTTTTTTTATAAATCCAATGGCACCGTTATCTTTTGCTTTCTTCATAGAAAGCTCTTGTATATCTGCACTGATTACAATGATTTTTGCATCTGGATCAAACTTACATATCTCTTTAATAGCTTCAAAACCATCCATAATTGGCATAGTTAAATCCATAAAACAAATTGTCGGTTTATAAGTCTTATAAAGCTCTACAGCCTCTTGACCATCTTGTGCTTCAATTATCTTGGCTGTTTCTCCCACAACTAATGTTAAGTTTTTCACAGCCATTTTACGTGCCATACGTGAATCATCTACCACTAAATACATAATGATAATCCTTATTTTTTATTTTGCATACAATAGCATAAAATGACTGAAAGAATTAATAAAATTATTATATAATATCATTATGAATAATTATTTTTTAAATGTAAAAGATACCTTGTTATCGACAAATCCTATAGAAAAGTTTTATAAGTTTCAGTTATTATACGAAGAATTTTTGAATCAAAAAGTTGATTTTACACCTCTTGAAACAATTGAAGTTTTTAGTGAACCCTCTTATAAAAATATTTGTAATATTGTCCACACAAGTGCAGTACCAAAAAGGGAAAGACTTGATACAAAAGAGGGGATTATAAATCTTTTACATGCAGTAGCTCATATTGAGTATAGTGCAATTGATTTAGCACTTGATGCGTGTTATAGATTTCAAAAGATGCCTTATGAGTTTTATAAAGACTGGATGGAAGTAGCAGATGATGAGATACGACATTTTATAATGATTGAAAAACTACTTAAACAATATGGAAAAAAATATGGAGATTATGATGTTCATCAAGGATTATTTGATGCTTCCATGAAAACATTAGAGCTTATTCCTCGAATGGCACTTATTCCTAGATATATGGAAGCAAATGGTTTAGATGCAAATATGATGATTATCAACAAATTAAAAAATTTTCCAAATACCCAAGCGATAGTAACAGCTTTAGAAGTTATTCTTGAAGAAGAGGTTAGTCATGTAAAAAAAGGTGATTTTTGGTATAAATATGGTTGTGACAAAAAAGAAAATTTTAGTTGTGACTATTTCAAAATTGTCAATGAAATTTATCCAAACTCTTTTAAAAAAAATAAGCATATAAATGTAGAAGCTAGGATAAAAGCAGGGTTTAGTAATGAGGAGATAGCGAAGTTAAAATCGTATTAAATTTATGGAATGGTACTTGCATAATTGTAAGCAATTGATTAAATCCTAAAGGAAATATATTATGGAAACTTATATACTACCACTTATACTTATATCTTATACAGTGGCAATAGTAATTTATACAAATAAAACTTACGCAAAAATGGCAAAGAAATAATGAGTCTGAAAGTAGCAACACCAACAGATACATTAGAGTTTGCCAAGAAGTTTTCTCATTATAAAGACTTTTTTACACAAAGTAACGGATTAATATTTTCAAAATTAGGTTTAGGTACATTTAATAAAGAACCATATAAAGAAGAAAATTATGTATTTCATTATATAGCAGCTGTTAAAGAAGCTGTAAAAAATGGTATAAATCTAATAGATACTGCGAGTAACTATAGATATGGACAGAGTGAAAGAGAGATAGGGGAAGCTTTAGTAGAATTATATGCTGAAGATGCAGTAAAAAGGGAAGAGCTTATAATTTGTTCTAAAGGTGGATTTATCCAACTAGATTATCCTTTTCCAGAAAATCCTTATACATGGATAGAAGAAAACATCATAGATAAAAAACTTGCAACAAAAGACGATATAGAGTTAGACCAACATTGTATGACACCTGATTATTTAGAATGGTCTTGTAGAAGAAGTTTAGAAAATCTTGGAGTTGAAAGTTTAGATATTTATTACCTTCATAATCCAGAGATGCAGATTTTAAAACTTGGAGAAAAAAACTTTTATAAACAAATAGAAAAAATATTTAAAAGATTTGAAAAATTAGCAGATGAAGGACTTTTTAAATGTTATGGAGTTGCTGTTTGGAATGGTTTTATGTCAGAAATTAACGAAACTATAGAGATAGAAAAATTAGTTGAATGTGCAAAAAAAGCTGGTGGTGAAAATCATCGATTTAAATATATTCAAACACCTTTTAATATGGGGAAAACAACAGCATACACAACACCAACACAAAAAGTAAATGGTGAGAAATGTACGATTTTACAAGCGGCATATAGATTAGGTTTAGGGGTTATAAGTAGTTCAAGTTTATTGCAAATGAATCTTTTCAAAAAATCTTTCACAGCAGAAACAGGTGTTATTCTTGATAATAGTATGACTTTAAAAAGTGATATTCAATTAGCATTGCAATTTGTTCGTTCAACTCCTGGAATAGTAAGTGGACTTTTTGGAAGTAGGGTGCCTGTAAATATTAAACACAATTGTGAGATTTCAAAAGTAAAAGCAGTACCAAAAAGTAAATATGATTTACTTTACAGGTTATAATGTATGATATATGATGTTATTGTTGTAGGCGCAGGTATTGCTGGTTTAATGGCTGCAATTGAAGCAAAAAGTGATCCTACTGTAAAAGTTGCTATTGTAACAAAAGGAAATCTTTTTAAATCTAATAGTAGTTTGGCCAGTGGTGGAATAAACGGTGTCTTAGATAAGAGTGATAAAGAAGGTATTGCAAAACATATAGATGATACTTTAAAAGGTTCTTCTGGTTTGGCTGATAAAAAAGCAGTAACATATATGTGTGAACAAGCCCCTTTAATTATTTCAAAACTTTCAGATTATGGTGTAGAGTTTGATAGAGATGAAGAAGGAAAAATTGCACAGCGAAGTTTTGGTGGTGGAAGTAGTAAGAGAACTTGTTATGTGGGTGATAAAACAGGTTCCGCAATAACACAAGCTCTTATAAAAAAAGCCAAAATTATGGGTGTAGAGTTTTTAGTAAATAATTTTGTAATGAATATTACTAAAATGCACAATAAAGTAAGTGGAATTGTTGTATTAAGACGGTTTGATTCTTCAGTTATGGTTTATCCTGCAAAGTCTGTGGTACTTGCAGGTGGCGGTTATGCAGGACTTTATAGAGGTTTTAGTACAAATGCCCAAGACTACACAGGAGACATGCTTTCAGTTGCTTTGCGAGCTGGATTGGCTTTAAAAGATATGGAATTTGTTCAATTCCATCCAACAGGTTTTATAAAAACAAGTTATCTTGTAAGTGAAGCAGCACGTGGTGAGGGTGGTTATCTTGTTAATAGTGAGGGGGAAAGATTTGTAAATGAACTTGACACCAGAGATGTTGTAAGTCGTGCCATCTCAAAAGAAATTAATGAGGGAAAATCAGTTTTTATAGATTTAAGACATTTAAGTGCAGAGCATATAGAAACAAAATTGCCAAGTCTTCAAAAAGCAGCTTTGATGCAAGCTGGTGTTGATGTTAGAACAGAATTATTGCCTGTAAAACCTGTTGCACATTATACTATGGGTGGTATAGAAGCAAATATGACAAAAACTACTATAAAAGGTTTATTTGTTTGTGGTGAATGTGCAGTAAATGGAGTACATGGAGCAAATAGACTGGGCGGAAACTCACTTTTAGAGGGTGCTGTTTTTGGGGAATTAGCAGGAAAAAATGCTTTAAAATACAGTATAAAAAAAGATTTTTTACCAATAGATTACAATATTGTAGTAAGAGACCAACAAAAAGTTGATTATATCTTTGATCAAGATACAACAAAGAACTTTAACTCTATGAGAATATCTGTTGGTAAAACTATGTTTGAGTTAGCAGGAATAAGCAGAACTCAAAAAACACTTTTTAAAGCATTGGATTATTTGAAATATTTACGAAGAGAAGCTGGAACTTTACATTGTATAGATAAAGGGAGAAGTAACAATGTGGAACTTATCTCTATTTTAGAACTACAAAATGCATTGGAAGTTGCAGAAACAGTTGTACTAAGTGCAAGAAAAAGAAAAGAGAGTCGAGGAGCACATCATAGAGATGATTATCCTGATATCAATGATGAATATAAACATAGCATTTTAGTTAATGAACTTAAAAGAGGTTTTTATAAAGTATGGCTTCAAAAGAATAATTTACTTGGATATTTGCGAAGAATGATTGCTAATAATAATTAGGAACAAATATTGCATATAGTTTACAAATACAAAGGATAATTTATGGCAAAAGTAATGTTAAGAGAAGCAGATGGAGAGATTTATTTTTATATAGCTAAAAAAGATATGGAAGAAACTATTGAAACAATAGAGTTTAGCGATGATGATAATTGGGGTGGAGAAGTTGAATTAAGTAATGGTGAAACTTGGTGGATACAACCTGGTCCTAAAAATTTGCCAAAAGAGGAAGTTTGTAAAAAACTTGCAGATTGATTATAATTTATACATATAGCATGTATAAATTATTTATATACAATGATATAATATTCAAAATATATTATATAGATTGGATGAATAATGAATAATGAAGATAGTTTGATACAAATAGAACTTAATGTTTTACAAGAGATTGCTACAATTATAGCTGATTCTCGTGGACAAATTGTTCAATCTTTGGAAAAATGCCTTATGGTGTTGAAGAAAAATCTAGATTTAGAAAATTGTGTTATATATAAAAGAGAAGATGATATTTTAAATATCTTCGCATCAATCAATTTTAACAAACATCAAAAAATCATTTCAGAATATAGAATTGGTGAAGGTGCTACTGGTTTAGCTGCAAAAAGTATGGAGCCAGTTGTTATTGAGAATGTGCACAATGATATATTGTTTTTAAATAAATCAGGTAACAGAAGTAGTGATACTATTTCTTATATTGCAGTTCCTATGATTGTAGAACATGAAACAATTGGTGTGTTAGCAACAAATCTGACGAAATCTACAAAAATGGGATTTGATGATACTGTTAGAATATTGTCAATCATTAGTTCATTATTTGCTCAAAGTATGTATTCTCATTTTGTTCTAGAGGATGAAAAAGAGAAATTAAAAGATCTTAAACAGTATTATAAAATGGAGTGGGATTCAAAAGTGCATAATTTTGGTGACATAATTGGTGAGAGTAAAAAGATGAAAGATGTCTACAAAGTTGTTGAAAGAATTGCACAAAGTGACGTGACAGTACTTGTACGCGGAGAAACTGGAACTGGGAAAGAACTAGTTGCAGCAGCAATTCACAAAAGAAGTCGTAGAGCTGAAGAGCCGTTCGTGAAGTTAAACTGTGCAGCTATCACTGACAGTTTATTAGAAAGTGAACTTTTTGGACATGAAAAAGGTGCATTTACAGATGCAAAAGAGACAAGAAAAGGTAGATTTGAACTAGCAGATAAAGGAACTTTATTTTTAGATGAAATAGGTGACATTAGTGCAAGTGCGCAAGTGAAACTTTTAAGAGTTTTACAAGAAAGAGAGTTTGAGAGAGTTGGTGGAAGTAAAACAATCAAAGTAAATGTAAGATTAGTAGCAGCAACCAATAGAAATCTTGAACAAATGGTAAAAGATGGTGAGTTTAGAGAGGATTTATACTACAGATTGAATGTTATTCCAATAGATTTACCACCTCTACGAAAAAGAGGTGAAGATATCAAACTTCTTGTAAATTTCTTTCTTGAAAGAAGTATGAAAAATCATAAAAAAGTGGTGAAAATCACAGATGAAGCTATGGATAAACTTATGGGATATCCTTGGCCTGGAAATGTAAGAGAGATGGAGAATACAATTGAAAGAATTGTATTGATGGGGGATGAAGATGGCATTAGTGCTGCTGATATGCTTTTACTTCTTCCTGCATTGAAAAATGAAAAACTGATTGAAGAGTATAAAACAATTCCAATGGAAAATAAAACTCTTGATGAACTAGAACGTGAAGCGATTATGAAAGCATTGAAAGAGTGTGATAATAATCAATCACGTGCAGCAGATATGTTAGGAATTACAGTACGACAAATAGGCTATAAGGTAAAAAAATATGGAATCTAATGTTACATTCAAAGGTGAAGAATACGAACTGTGCGAAGATTTTATCGATATAGGGTATATGGCTGAAAACTTTGAAGTTTCTGATGTTAATGGAGAAAAAAAAGAGATTAAAAGAAGTCATAGTGATGGAGCTATGAGTTTGTTTATCTCTTTTCCTGATGCAAGTGATAACTTTAGTAAAGAGATTTTAAAAATAGATCAGTTTATGAGTAATATACAAGTTCCAATTCAATGTTATTTTATTTTCAATGAAAAGTTAGAAAATACTACTGTATTTAAAAATAGATTAAAAAAGTTTGAGATGGTCTTTGATAGTGAAGATGAATTTGGAAATATGTATGGAACAAAAATAGTAAGTGGTAGTATGGAAGATAAACTTACAAAAGCATTGTTTTTAATTTCAAAAGATGGAGCAGTTTTCTTTTTGGATATGCCATCAAATTTAGAAAAAGAGTTTGATTTAGATAGATTACAAGTAGAACTTAATAAAGCATATGTAACATATACAGGTGTAGGCTGCCACGGCTAAACCTTAATTATCTCATAAAGTAAAAAACTACTTTTTTTATTTTATAAGTATTATTTATAAGTGGAATGGCTTATGCAATACCTCTAGTATATAAAATAATAAATGGGAAGTATAATGGATAATATAAAAGAAAAAATAATAAGTGGTGAACTCGTTCCATTTTTAGGTATGGGTGTATTTGAAGGTGTAAAATCTACTGATGGTGTACAACTTCCATTTGATAGTGATAGTATGGTACTTGCACTTAACAATGGTCGAGCTATGAGTGCAAGACTTATGTATGAGTACACAAGAGCTGCTATGAGTTTGGAGCAACGAAAAGGTAGAGAGTTTATCATACAAATGACAAATCATATCTACAGTTCGAAACAGTATGACCTTCCTTATGTATACCAATTTTTAAAAGAAATTAAACCAAAATATATGATAGATACAAATCTTGATGATAGTGGTTGTAAAGTATATGAAGATGTAGAGCATTTTATGGTAACTGGTGTTTCAAGAGTTATGGGTGGATATGATAGATTTATCGTATACAAATACGACTTACCAACAAAAACATACAACAAAATAGAAAAAGATGAATTAAACGATTCTATCCCAATCCTTTTTAAACCTATGGGTTCAACTGTTCCTGATATGGATTTTATCGTTAGTGATGCTGACTTTGTTGACTGGTTAACGGAAGCTATGGGTGGATATGCGATACCACCATTTTTAAAAGGGTACAAACAAGGTAAATCATATCTGTTTTTAGGGATAGATTTCAGCCGAGATACTTATAGAATGGTAGCAAATGAGATAACTCTAGGACTTGATACAGGGATAGTTGTATCAAACAAAGAGGAACATAGTAAAAAAGAGGATAAGTTTATAACTACACATAACTTAGAGTTAGTAAAAGAGGATACAAATAGTTTTTTAAAATCTTTATAAAAACTTCTTAAATCTTTTCATATAAAAAGTAGGCAAATATTTGCCTGCTTTTTTTTTACATTTTTTTATTTTTGTGACAATGGATGTGACATTTGTATGGTAAAATATTGTAGATAGAATTTTAAAACTAATATGACAAAATGCAATATTTTTTAATAGAAGTATATTTTTGTGATACTATAAACAAAAATATAAGGTATCTTAGATGGATAAAATAACAGATATATCAAAAGAAACTATTCAAAATAAGATTTATACTATAAGAGGTCTACAAGTTATGCTTGATAAAGATTTGGCAGACCTTTATCAGGTAGAAACGAAAAATTTAAATAAGGCAGTAAAAAGAAATACTGAAAGATTTCCTGAAAATTTTAGATTTCAACTTACTCAAAATGAATATGATAACTTGAGGTTCTAATTCGGAACCTCAAGTTTGGATGAATCTTTAAGGTTCCAAAATGGAACCTTAGAAACTATTGATAGATTTATGATAATAGATGAAAATGAAGATTTATCTAAAAAGCCATTTAGTAAACTCATAAAAGATATAAGTGAAGAGCTAGGATTAATCTAGGAATTCAATAATAGATATATTTTATTATTTTATGAGTAAATCTTATTATTCTACTTTTCAAAATGAACTTTATAAACAACTCTCGTCTTAATATAGTCTAGATTTTATAAGAAGACAGTGAGTAAGAAGAAAAATAATAATTATTAAAAAATATGAAATTAATCAGTTATTTTCAAGTTACATTAAGATATTATAATTGCTTATATATAGAACTATTATTGGAGAGTAAATATGAACAATTTATCTTTGGGCAAAAAGTTAACGTTAGTGATAAGTAGTATTGCAATACTATCATTATTACTAAGTTTTCTAGGATTGAATTACTATTTTAATCAAGGAAAAAAAGAGATTTATAACAATCTTGCAGAAGAATTACAAACAGAAGCAGAATTTAGATTGCAAGCAAGAAAAGAGATTGGTATAACAAGTGCAGTAAGTATTGCAAATAACTATGCAATAAAAACAGCACTTAAAGAAAACAACAGAGCGTTAGCTTTAGAAGCATTAAAAGATTTGATTAAAAATATGAGTGACTTTACAACTTTTAAAAAAGCAAATATTCATATTCATACCAATGATAATCATTCTTTCTTACGTTCAAGAAAACCTGAAAAGTTTGGCGATGATTTAAGTAAATTTAGACATAGTGTTGTACAGGTAAATGCGACACAAAAAGCAGTAAATACTTTTGAAGTAGGTAAAATAGGTCTTACTTTATTTGCAACTGTTCCTATTGTAAGTAATAATGAACATTTAGGTTCTCTGGATTTTATTCAAGTATTAGACCCAGTTGTTGATTCTTTTAATAAAGAGGGAAATAAGTTTTTACTTTTAATGGACGAAAAGGTAGTTTCTAATGTTAAGTTAATGACTACAAAAGCAAAACACATAAAATATAAAAACTACATCACTTCTCAAGTAAATATAGATGAAAAGTTTTTAAAAGATGCAAATGATATTAATCTAGACCAACTTTTTAAAGAAAAATTTGTTACAACAGATAAATATCTTTATAGTTATATAGATATCATTGATTTTCAAAATAAAAAGCTTGGTATTGCTTTACTTGGAATACCTATAAATAAGGCAAATATAGCTTTTGAAAGTTCAAAATCTATTATTGATTTAGCATTGATGATAATTGTGTTATTGGTTATATTTATAGTATTGACAATATCTATATTCTTTAAAAAAGCTATTATTGCTCCACTTTTAAATTTTCAAACAGGATTATTAAACTTCTTTGCGTATCTTAATAAAGAAACAAATGAAAGTCATCTTATCGAGATAACTTCCCAAGATGAAATAGGAAAAATGGCACAAGTTGTAAATACGAATATTATTAAAACAAAAACTCTTTTAGAACAAGATGTAAAACTAATAGATGATGTAAAAAAAATAGTTCATGAAGTAAAAGAGGGAAGACTACATCAAAGGATAGAAAAAGTTACTCAAAATAAATCTTTAGATGAATTAAAAGTGATATTTAATGATATGCTAGAAATTACCTCTAATAATATAGCAGAAGATATAAATAAAATATATAGAGTTCTTGAAAGTTATGCACAACTTGACTTTAGAGATAGGATAGAAAATGATATAGGTGGAGTATCTAAAGGTTTAAATAATTTAGCGGATATAATAAATCAAATATTATTAGAGAACAAACAAAGTGGATTACAATTAAATAATAATTCAAAAATTTTACTTAAAAATGTAAATCAATTAAACATAAATTCAAATGAAGCAGCAGCAGCACTAGAAGAAACAGCAGCAGCTTTAGAAGAGATTACAGGTAATATTTCAAATAATACAAGCAATATTATCCAAATGTCTAATTTAGCATCAGATGTAACTCAATCAGCTTCAAAAGGGGAAGCTTTAGCAAACCAAACTACACAAGCTATGAATGAGATAGATGAAGAAGTAAATGCTATTAATGATGCTATTACTGTAATTGACCAAATAGCATTTCAAACAAATATTTTATCTCTTAATGCCGCAGTTGAAGCTGCAACTGCTGGTGAAGCTGGAAAAGGATTTGCAGTAGTTGCACAAGAGGTAAGAAACTTGGCTAGTAGATCTGCGGATGCTGCAAATGAGATTAAAGCTCTAGTTCAAAAAGCAACAGGTAAAGCAAATGATGGAAAGAAAATAGCAGATGAGATGATAAGTGGTTATACAGCATTGAATGAAAGTATTTCTAAAACAATAGATTTAATCAAAGATGTAGAGATGGCTTCTAAAGAACAACTTACAGGAATTGAACAGATTAATGATGCTGTAAACTCTCTTGATCAACAAACACAACAAAATGCTATGATAGCATCACAGACTCATGATGCTGCTATTGAGATTGACAAAACGGCACAGTTAGTATTGTCAAGTGCAAATGAGAAAGAGTTTTTAGGGAAAAATGAGGTGATGGTTATAGAATAGTAAGTAACTAATATGTTCCTTTTTTAAAAGGAACATTTCTTGCAGGTAAATTTTAAATACCTTCTAAAGGCCTTATAATGAATAAAGAAGAATTAATATGTGATTTTTGTGGTAAAAAAGTCTCAGAAGTAAATAAAATATTTAGTGCTGAAAATGCACATATCTGTAATGAATGTGTAGAAACCTGTTCAATGGTTATGCACAAAAGCGAGTTGAAAAAAGCAAAAGAAGATTTTCAAAAAGGGCTTTCAGTTCCTACAAAAATCAAAGAACATCTTGATAATTATGTAATAGGGCAAAGTGATGCAAAAAAAGTACTTTCAGTTGCTTTATACTCACATTATAAAAGAATAGATAGACCTGTTTTTAAAGATGTTGAGATAGAAAAATCAAATATCATGCTTATAGGTCCAACAGGAAGTGGTAAAACACTTTTGGCAAAATCACTAGCTAAGATTATGGATGTACCATTTGCAGTTGCAGATGCTACAGCTTTAACAGAAGCTGGATATGTTGGGGAAGATGTTGAGTCTATCCTTTCACGACTTTTAGCAAGTGCAGATTTTGATGTTGAGAGAGCGCAAAAAGGGATTATCTATATCGATGAGATAGATAAAGTTGCAAATAAAAGTGAAAGTGCAACAAGTGGTAGAGATGTAAGTGGAGAAGGTGTTCAACAAGGATTATTGAAAATTCTTGAAGGTGGAGAGGTTTATGTTCCTGTAAAAGGAAGTAGAAAAAGTTCAACTACTGAAACTGTTTTATTTGATACTACACATGTACTTTTTATCTGTGGTGGTGCTTTTGTTGGTCTTGTTGGAGATGATGAACAAAAGAAAAAACATAGAAAAAAAGTTATGGGATTTATGAAAGAAAGTTTTGCGGATATTACTGATGAGGTTGAATCAAAAGATTTAATCTCTTATGGATTAATCCCTGAGTTTATAGGAAGAATTCCTGTAATTGCAACACTCAATGAACTTACAACAGAAGATTTAATACGAGTTTTACAAGAACCTAAAAATGCTATTATTAAACAATATCAAGCATTATTTGAACTTGATGGTATGGATTTAGAGTTCACTCCTGAAGCTTTAGAAACAATTGCAGAACTTGCGCAGAAAAAAGGTGTTGGGGCAAGAGGTCTTCGGGGTATTATAGAAAAAATTATGCTGCCACTTCAGTATGAACTTCCTGCATCAAATGATATTGAAAAATGTATCATAACAAAAGATTTTATTGATGCTAAAGCAGATGTTATCTTAGAATATGTAAAAGATAAAAAAGTGGCAAAAAACATTATTGAAGAAAAAGAAAATGGATGATTTATCCACAGTTTATGAGTGGGCAAGAACCTATGAGTTTGATGAGATAGATTTACATTATTGTACACTGTTAGCTTTGAAAATACTTGATGGTTCATGTAAAATGGATTATGATAACTATAATCTGTTTATGTCAGTTTATGATGGAATAGTAGATAAAGAACCAACACCATTAAACAAAAAAATACATCAAATTATTGCGATGTCACGAACTGATAATCCTATCAAACCCAAAAAAGAGTATGAAGAGATTATCCATAATTTAAGAGTCGCTATGATGAAAAATATAGATAAACCTTCAATGAAAGCCTTTAAACAACTTGTTTGGGATAATCAAAACTAATACTAAATCTTGATATGTATCAATATCTTTCCCTTCTCTTTTTTGTATACTCTTTGTAATATTATTAATACAAAGAGGATTTTTATGAAATACCCAGATTTTTTTAGCACTATAGAAACAATAACTTTACAAGATGAGTTGTCAGATTTTTTAGGCATTTTTGAAAATGGTGTAATGCATTTTAGTTATTTAGATATAGTTAAAAGTGCAGGGCATAGTTGTCCGACAGTTGCTGGTGCATATTTGATGGCTCAAGCTGGATTAAAAGCATTGTATAAAGATGAGTTACCTAAAAGAGGTGAAATCTTTGTGGCTTTTAAAGAAGACTGTAATGATGGCGTTGCAGGAGTTATTGCAAATGTCTTTACACAAATAACTGGTGCTACAGAACAGTTTGGTTTTAAAGGAATTGGAGGTAATTATGTTAGACATGATTTGATGAAGTTTAATGCAGATATAACCTCCGATGTGAAACTTCAAAGATTAGATACGGGAGAAACTGTAGAAGTAGTTTACAACCCAAGTTCTGTAAGTATTAATCCACTTCAACCAAAACTAATGGAAAAAATTTTAAAACAAACTGCAACACAAGATGATAAGGTACTATTTGGTAAAATTTGGCAAGAACGAGTTAGAGAAATCTTCAAAAATAAAGATAAGGTTATAACAATATTATGAATAGTATAGCAGTCCAATATATATTTGGTGGAAAGATTCAATCTTATAAAATAAAAGAAAAAGAGTTTCAAAGTGGGTATTTAAAGAGGGAACCATATCAAATTGCATATATTTCAAAAGATGGTATTAAAGAAGATGAACAAGCAGATAAAAGATATCATGGAGGCTTAGATAAAGCACTCTTAATAGCGTCAACAAATCATAGTATAATTTATGAAGAAGAATTTAAAGAGTCTATGGATATGACTATATTTTCTGCAAATATTTTAGTAAATGATGTAGATGAAACAACTGTTTGTGTAGGAGATGTGTATAGTATAGGAGAGGTTTTATTACAAGTCACGCAACCACGACAGCCATGTTGGAAAATTGGGGCTGTTATCTCAAATAAAGCTTCTCAGTTTATTAAACAACATAATGCTACTGGTTGGTATGTCAGAGTATTGCAAGAAGGAAATATAAAACTTAATGATATTGTAAAACTAGAGAAAAGAAAAAGTGATATAACAATACAAGAGATGACACAATATTTAGAAACAAAAACAATAGAAAAAAATATTTTAGATACGATTTTAGCCGCTGATTTTATAGCACAAAGTTATAAAGATGACATCCAAAAATGTAAAATAGTATGACAACTCAGAAGTTTGAACATGAAATAGAAACTTTAAAAATTTTTTTACAAACTTATTGTGCTAGTAAACATACAAATCAATTTCCAATAAAACAGAATATACCTTATAAAAACTTCTACTTTTCAACGACACTTAATCTTTGTAGTGAATGTCTAGGGATATTTGAGTATTCTCTTGATAAACTTCAAAACTGTCCACATGAAGAAAAACCAAGGTGTAGAAAGTGTCCTACTCCTTGTTATGAAAAATCACAATGGAAACAGTTAGCAAAAATTATGCGATTTAGTGGAGTAAAATTAGGGTTATTAAAACTAAAAAATAAATTATTTTCTTGACCTAAGAAAAGATATTCGCTACTATTACACAATGATAGAACAACTACAAAAATTAGATTTATTTAGTTCATTAAGTAGTGATGAATTACAAGATATAGCATATATAACTACAATAGAAAAATTTAAAAAAGAAAATATTGTATTTTACGAAGGCGATACACCAAATTATTTTTATCTATTGATTGATGGTTTTGCAAAAGTATATAAAGTTGATCCAAAAGGAACTGAAATTGTTTTGCATAATTTTGTAGGAACTACGCTTATTGCAGAGATGGCAAGTATTGAGGGATTTAATTTTCCCGCAACTTGTATCTGTGTAGAAGACTCTACTTTTGCTTTAATAAAAAAAGATGAGTTTCTAAAAATTTTACAAACAAATGCAGCTATATCGTTTCAAGTAACAAAATCACTTACAAGAAAAATAAAAGGGATGGATGGACTTTTAAATAGAAGTCTTATCTTTGATGCTACTACAAAAGTAGCTTCTTATATACACGATAATCCCTTATCATTTAAAAATAAAAAAAATAAAATCATAGCAACAGAATTACATATGACACCAGAAACACTTTCAAGAATACTTAAAAAGCTTAAAGACTTAAAAATCATAGATAAGGAACATACTCTTTTAGACAAAGAGAAGTTGGAAATGTTTATTAATTTTTAGAAATAAAGATTGCTAACCAAATCGTAGGATTTGAAGTATATCTAACTTGATGCTTCTGGTGAGCTTTTATATAAAGACTATCTCCCTTTTTAAGATGATATAAACTTTCATCATCATAGGCTATCTTTGCTTCACCTTCTAAAACTAAAACAAATTCATCTTCGTTTTGGTCATACCAATAATCCTTTGGAGTAGTTTGTCCATAAGAGATAATTCGTTCTACCTTTATATTGTCATTTTGTAGAATAGTTTGAAATATTTCCTCTGAGGATTCTTTTGGAATATTGGTTAGAAAGTTGAAAATTTCGTTTTTCATCATAATATATTTTCACAACTCCAAGAATTATTTTCTAACTTTGCTTTTGCTTTTGAACAAAGTGGAGATTCTATGATGATATATTTTTTATTAAAGCTAGTATTTGTGTAACTTTGTATTAGAGTATAAATATCTTCAATCTTTTCCACATCTTTTTGAAGAAATCTACTTTTTTGTATAATATATAAGAAAATATATGTTTGATTTAGACTATCAATCGCAGTATAAATGCCGATTTTTTTTCGTATTCCAAGTTCTTTTGGGATAAGCTGTGTTATAGTTTTAAACTTAATATTTATATTAATAGGTAAACTATTCATTCAAACTCCAAATTTGTATTAAAGTAGGGTAGTATATCATAGAAAAATAAAGGTTTATTTGAAGCAGAATGATACATATAGATTTTACACTTACATATATAGAACTCTATTTTCTATTGATAAATATTTTTGCATTTATATTATATTCTTTCGATAAGTTACAAGCTATGAGAGTGGAAAAAAATATATCAAGAGTATCAGAATTACGATTATTGTTTTTTACCTTTGTTGGTGGTACAGTTGGTTCTATTTTAGCTATGCTTATTTTTCGGCATAAGATAAAAAAAATTTCATTTTTATGGAAATTTATTTTAGTTTGTATTTTACAAATAGTTTTCATTGCAATATGCAAGGAAATGAATCTCTTCTAAAATTATAAGTTACAATATCATATATAAAATCATACAAGGATAAAAATATGAGAATATGTGGTATAGAGATAAAATCTAATTATGCAATACTAAGCATTGTAGAGAAAGGAAATTATCTTGATGTAAAGATAAAAAAACTAATACTTGAAGATGATGAAATACAAGCTAATGTAGTTGAATTTAAAAAAAGTTTTGAAGCATTTATTCAAGAAAATCAAATAGAAAAAATCATTGTTAAAAAACGTTCAAAAAAAGGAAATTTTGCTGGTGGTGCTATCACTTTTAAAATAGAAACAATTATTCAGTTAAATGATATTTGTGAAGTTGTGTTTGTGTCTCCTCAAGCATTAAGTAAATATGAGAAGAAAATGGAAGTGACTTATCCAAAAGAGCTAAATAAGTACCAAGAACAAAGTTATCTTTGTTGTTTGGTATAAAATATTAGTAAGCATCCCTACATTTATGGTGTAAACCATCTCTGTATGATTTGTAAATTTGTTCAACAGTAACATGGTTTTCAAACATCATCAAAATCTCTTTTAAAAAGTTTATAGGATATTCTACATAATGTCCTTCATCTCTTCTATAGTATTCTTCTAATGTTTCAAACATCCCATCATAAATCTCCGGATATTCTTTTTTGAGTCTTTCAAGTTTTTGTGCAGCAAGTCTTAGTTTTTCATCATTGAACTCACCTCTTTCATTTATATCTTTTCTTTTTTCAATATATTCTATAAGGTCTTTTTTGTTTCTAATGTAATCTGAAAATAAATCTATAAGTCGCATTTTTACTTAATCCTATTGTATGTTTTGTAGTAAGAATAGTGTATCATATTTCAGTTTAAAAATATAATATAAGATTATAAGTTTATTTTTTTATAAATTTTAATTGGAAGAGAGAATAAATTTTTTCAAGATTTGATATAATATCGACAAATAAAGGATACTGATGATACTAGATACACTTGATAATTTTGATAAATATGTCACTTTACATCCACTTTTTGGTGAGGTGTCAAGATTTTTAAAACAGCTTAATGTAGAGACTCTTGAAGAGGGCAAAATAGAACTTATAAAAGATAAACTTTATATGATTTATGAAATTTCTCCATTGAGAATAAAAGACAATGCAAAACTTGAAGTTCATCGACAATTTATCGATATACAAATACCACTTATTGATGGTGAGTCTATGGGGTGGAAAAGCTTATCTCAGTGTCAAGAATGGGTTAGCCCTTTTGATAAAGAAAAAGATTATGGATTTTTTCATGAATCGTTTGAATCAATCTTTGCAGTTTCAAAAGGAAGTTTCGCTATTTTTTTTCCAACAGATGCACATGCACCACTTTTAGGAGAAGGAAAAATGAAAAAACTTGTGTTTAAAGTAAAAGTAATGTGAAAATCTATTTTAAATTTTTTATATAGTATTTACTGTGAATATATTCAGTATAACTATAAACTTTTAAATTTACAGTATCTTGAAAATATTTTTTTGCAATGGTTTCATTACCATTTAATAAATTTATTATACCTATACTATATAATGCCTCACTCTTTTTACATATATTATCAGCTTTAGCTAATAAGCTTTTTTCATCAATTTTTTGCTGAACAAATAGTTTTAAATCATTGTGCCAATCATTTACTTTAACATATTTTGGAAGATTATCAAGCTCTTTAAAAGAATTGATATTTTTTGGGTTGGTAATAATACTATAAGTAAAATATCTATAAAAGTTATCTGTTTTGGAACCATCTAAAAATTTTTTAAAATATTCTGAGGCTTTATTCCAATCACGTTCTAATATATAAATAGTTGCATATTCACTATTATACCAATTTAGTAATTCACTATCTTTGGGTGTTATAGTGGCAAGTAGTTCTTTTGATTTATCTATTTGTAAGTCTTCTGTATAATTTTCTATAAGTTGCAAAAGATTATCTTGATTTTTCGGGTCTTGTTCAACTAATTGTTTAATTAAAAAGATAGATAATTTATTTTTTCCTGTTCTTTTGTATATTGTAGAGAGCATATGTCTCATATATGTAGTATCTTGAGTATTTAGTTTAATTGCCTTTTGAAGTAATTTTATAATTTCTTCATTTTGTTTATCATTAAACAAATCACAATTGTTATTCTGTTCATTATTATCAATTTTACCTTGTAAAGCAGTAGCCTGTGTTAAATAAAACCTATAATAGTTTGGAGCTAACTTTGTTCCCATTCTTGCAATTTGCAGAGCTAAATCATACTTTTTAGTATCTATATAAACACTAGACAAAAGATTATAGGTGTCTACAAATTTATAATTATCTTTGAGAGCTTTTTTTAATAAAATAATGTGTTTAGTAAAATTTTCTTCATTATATGGAGTAATTATAGATTCCAAATAAGATATTGGAGCAATATTCATGTTAGCATTTATTAATATATCAAAATAAGTTTTCAACTCATTTAAAAATTCTTGTTTCTTAGTTTCCTTTACTAAATTAAATCCAATTTCATAACACATACTTACGAGTTTTAAGTCCATTGGATTTAAAGATTGGGCAATTTTGATTTCTGAATATGCATTTTCAATACTATTTTTATCTTTTGATTTTAAAAATTCATTATAGTATTCATTTGATAATTGTATGTGTAAATCAACATTGTTATAATCTTTTTCAATCTCTTTTTTTAAATGACTAACTTGTTCACTTTCAAAAAAATTAAAAAAACCAAATAAGTTAGTAGATATAACTAATAATATAATAAATATTTTAATTTTCATATTATTTATTCCTTTCAAGTTTAATTTCATTAGCAATTGAAAGATACTTATTAGATAAGTTATCATCACCTATTAATCCTAGAAGTATTCCATAAGTGTAATTTAATTGATAATGTTTAGGATAGTTGTTGATTATTCCATCTAAAAGTGATTTTGCTTCTGTAAGTTGCATTCTATTCATATAAGATTCTGCTAGTTTTATTTGTGAGTCTAAATCTTTATTATTTTTTAATTTTCTTTCGTTTGCATAAAATTGATTATACTTATATTGTAATAACCATTGTGAATTATTCAAAAATTTTTTAAAGTTGTTAAGCTCTTGATTATAATCATTTGGTTTTATTGATTTTTCTTTTACTTTCAAGTTAGTCAAGATAATTATATTATTTTCATCTTCCTTTTGCTTAAAATTAGTCTCAAAATACTTTGTTTGTAATATAGTGGGTACTTGAATTAAAGTAGGTTTTGTATCACTAGTTGGAGCTAAGCAATGAAATTTTCTAATTATTTCATATTCAAAACCGAAGTTAAAACCTTGTTTATTATTTTCATTTTTAATAAAATAAGCTAAGTTTGTGAAGTTAAATACAAAACCATCAATGATACTTGAACCATAAGTTATAACTGGATTGACTTGATCATCTAGCTTTAATTCTCGAGTTTCTTTAGCTTGAATTATAATTTTAAAATTATCTTTGATAGAGTCTGTATTTACAAATGACAAGTTAGTTATTTCACTATTTTGAAAAGCTTGATTTATAAAACCTTTTAAGCCTAATTTGAGATTTTTACTATTTTGTGCATAGTATGACTTATAAATTTGACTAAATACACCAGTTAATTCAATTTCTATATTTTGTAATAAAAGTTTATTTTCAATACTAAAGTTTTGTGTAATATATATAATATTTTTTAAAGGAGTATTGACTTTTTTAAAAAGGGGTTCATTCTCTTGTATAATAAATGAAGACTTTCCTTTTAATTGATAAGTAATACCAGGATATTTAAAGTTACTACCTGTATTATCTACCCAGACATTTTCACTAGGAATATATGCAATCATATGATTAAAATAATAGGGAGAAACAATACTATTTTTATCTAGAATATCATCATTGTATGAGCTAATTAAAGTAGGGTAAGACTCTATACCAATAGCTTTTAGTAATGTAATAAATAATATGGTTTGATCTTTACAATCACCATAAAGGTTATCAAAAATTTCATTTGCTGCATGGGGTGTATATCCTCCTGAACCCAAGTTAGCAAAAATATATTTTATATTTTTTTGAATAAATTCATAAATTGCTAAAATTTTTTCTTTATTACTATTTTTATTTTTGGTAATATTAAAAGCCAAGGTTTTTAATTCATCAGTAACTACTGTTTTTTCACTAAATATTTTAAAAAAATGTTTTGATAATAAATTCCAATCTTTTGTAGTAGAGATATTATAATTTGGTACTATTTCAGAATACTGTATTGCTGAAAAAGGTTCAAGTTCGATATGCTGGAGATCTTTATATTTTGCTTCATATTCAGTATATGTGTCATGGTCTGTGACGCTAAAAATATCTTTAATATTTTTAACTTTATAGTAGAGTTTTTGTCCTTTAGGTAACTTTATTTTTACACTTGATTCTTTGATTGCATCAATTCTTATTTTTGAACTATCGTTGGTATGTAATTTCATGAAATTACCACTATCAAAATAATGATTATGGATTAATTGTTTTAAAGTAGTACTTGTTAATTGATATTCTATAAACATACCAGATTTTAAATTAGGTAGGGAAAACTCTAAAGTTTTATTATCACTATAATAACTATTATTTGATGATTTTAAAATAACAGCATCATCTTTTAAATTTACTATCTCTCCATTTTTTGAAATAACTCTTGCAAAATCAATTTTATAGTCTTTATAAAATGAATTAAAGGATGCTTTTATATGACTGTAGTCTTTTGCTGCTTGATCATCTAGTATTGCAATAAGATAATATATTTTTTCTGTTGCAAAATTGTTATTATCCAATGTTGTATTTATATTCCTTTTTATGATTACAGCACCATTCTTTATCTCTTCTTTTGTTGGATTAAATTTTTTTATTGTATCTAGTGTTTGACTTGAAAATAAGTTAGAGATAAAGATTAAAATTATTAATAAATTCTTTTGCATTTTTATTAGGCCTTTTTAATTAAAATTTTTCATATTATATTATCATAAAGTTGTCACATCTAGTGTCACATAAAAGTTTTTTTTAATAATTTATGATGTAAGCAAAACTTTAGTTTTCTAAATTTAACTCTTCTGCATCAAATATTTGAAGAGGTAATACTATTTTTATCTCGGCACCTCTGTAGTTTTTGTGGTTATATTGAAATTCTTTATTTTGAGCCTCAATAGTTCCATTCATACCATCAACAATAAATTTGTAAGTCATACTAAGTCCAAGTCCAGTGCCTTGTGATTTATGTTTTGTAGTAAAGTAAGGTTCAAAGATTTTAGGGAGAATATCTTCTGCTATACCTTCTGCATTATCTAGTATCTCAATCACAGCTGTATTTTCTTGAGAATAAGTTGAAATCATTATAATTTTATCTTGTTTTGCTTGTTCTTTTAAAGCATCTTTTGCATTATTGAAGATATTGATAAAACATTGCATTAATTCATTGCTATAGCCGTTTATTTTTATATCGTTTTCTAAATTTAAAATAAGTTTGATATTGTTTGATTTAATAGAGCCTTCTACTAAATGAACAAATGAATTTATATTTTCTTCCAAACTAAAAATTTCTTTTACTCGGTCACCTTTAATGAAGTTTTTAAAATCATCTATTGTTTCTGAAAGATATTGGGCATTTTCATTGATTAAATCACATATTTTATTAAATTCTTCATTAGTTAAAAGACCATATTCTTTTTGTACTTTCATTCCTGTAGCACCTGTTGAAATTATTGATAGAGGTTGTCTCCATTGATGGGCAATATTTCCTATCATCTCCCCCATTGCTACCATTTTTGATTGTTCTGTTATCATTTTATCTTTTTGATGTGCTTTGGTTTTATAATTTTCAAATCTTTTTTGGATCGTGTAAGAAAGAGATAGTGATAGAATAATAATCAAAATAATAATGACAATAGAAGCTAGAATGATAGTATTAATTTGTTTTTGATTTTGTTCTTGTAAAGTCTTTTTTTTATTTTCAATCAATGCATTTAAATCATTTGTATAGAATCCTGAACCTATTGTCCAATTCCACTCCTCAAGTGGTAGCACATAAGAGATTTTATTTATTCCTGTTGGAGGAAATATATATTCAATAAAACCACCACCATTTTGGGCTGTTTTAGTAATTTCATGTGTAATACTAAAATTATTAACATCTTTTGTTTCTATTCTATCTTTCCCTATGATATCTTTATTTTTGTGTGCTAAAATCACTCCATTTTTATCGATAATAAATATATAAGAATCTTTTTTATAGGTATATAAAGATAATCGCTTAGTAATAGTTTTCTTTACAGTTTCTTCATAGTCTTTAACATATTCACCAGTACCTATAAACCAATTAAATGGTTCAAAATATTTGTTAAAACCTATTTTTTCATATTGTTCAATCATATCATTTGGTTTATGATACCACCAAGTTAAGAATCCCTCTTTTTCTTTTTTGATTTGTTTTATAATTTCTCTAGTGAGATACATACCTTTAACATCTTGAAAGTTATAAAAGTTAGTTCCTTCTAAATGTCTAGAAACAGGTAATAAAATACATTCATAATTCATAGAATAAATAAAAAAATAACCTCTACCATTATTGAATCTAACGTTTACAAGAGCATTTTTAATTATCTCTTTTATTTCATTTTTACTTTTTGTAGATTTATATTGTTCGTAAATATTTGTAGCAATACTATGTGCCATATAAACTTTTTCTTTGATATTTGTTTTGAGTTGTTCTTTGGTTAATTGTTTTTCATTTAAGATGTTATTGCGTATTTTTAAAACTTCTTGTTTTAAAGCATTTTTTTCTTCTTTTAAATATACGCTTTTAACATTTTTAATTTCATTATTAAAATTTTGATTGTTTATGAATAAAGCAGTAATAATTCCTATAATAGCAACAAGTATAACAATAATTAGAGGTATGATTTTTATTGACAATAATAAATTTTTTTCATCTTCATTTGTCATTCTATAGTTTGTTCCCTCTATCCTATAAATAAGTTATTATATAATTCTAACTTATTTATACTTACATATTAAAAGAGAAAAGATTTGAGAGTAAATTATTTTATGATTTTGTAACTTATGTGTTTTCTGTGACAGCGTTGTGACATCTTTTTGTTAATATTTTATTAAAGATATTATAACGAGGAAAGAAAGATGAAAATAACCATAAGAACCACAGAACCGAGTAATAATACAACAAATAATAAGCATTCAGTTTATACTCATAAATCTAAACAGAATAGCGATTCTAAAAAACATTCTTTTCTTGATAAATTGTATAAAAAAAGAAATCCTAGAAATATAACTTATAATGAGTATAAAAATTTAACGAGAGAAGATATAGATATTTTGTATCCAAAAGATACGATGATAAAGCAAAATAATGAAGCAACATCATTGTATATAAAAGCACATATCACAGATGATGAAGTGTTAAATAAAGTTTTATTTGAAAAAGAATTAGAATCTTTTGAATCTTCAGATGCTCTTTGTTTGGAATCACTAAATAAAGTTGTTAATACAATATTTGATGCTTGGAATTCCATTACATATCTTGGTATACAATTTGAAGCAATAGTAAAACATGTAGAAAGTTTTACTTTGAATAAAGAGTTTACAAAAGATTATACAATAAAAGATTATAGTTATGAGTTTTCAAAAAACATTGAAGTAACAGTAAAAAATATTAAAAGAACAGCTAAGTACTCCACTAAAACTGTATTTAGTTCTGAGACAGAGGTTACAACAAATGCATTATTTAATACTTTTGATAGTATGGCAAAACAGTTTGATAGTATTCAAACAAAAGGACATTATGATACAAATTCAAATTTTTATAAAGGTTCTAAGACTGTGACCTCTTATCTTGAAACTATAAAAGATGATTATTATAAAAGAAAAAAAGAAAATGACAAACTACTACATTGTTATACGCAAACTTACAGTTATACACATGTTGAACATGCTGATAAAGGTTAATTAGTTAAACTATAAATTAGTACAGTTTTGGAATAAGTTTGATATAAAATTAAAAAATGAAATTTTAAAAAAGGATTTTAAGTTTGTGGCTCCGGCACCTGGGATCGAACCAGGGACCAAATGATTAACAGTCATCTACTCTACCGCTGAGCTATGCCGGAATGTTTGTGAATTTAAAAAGAATGTTTCCTTTTAAGTGGCGAAATTATAGTTAAATATTTCAATTTTGTCAATTAAATTTAGCTTAAATTATGATATTTTATAAAACTTCACATTGTTGTTGATAACTTCATAGACTTTTTTAGTTTCTAGTAGAGTTTTCAATATATCTTGAGAGTTTTTTGTAAAAATATTTTCTATATCATCTTGTGTTAAAGGTCTTCGTAAAAGAAGTCTTAAAATCTCTGCTTCACTATATTCCTCTTTTGCAATATTTTTATCTCTATGGGCAATAGTTACTGGTAAATTTTTAAAACTATTTGCTATAGAAAGTAGTGTTTCATAACTTACAGGTTTTACATCATATGCAGGTGGTCTATCTATGGTACCTATATCCACTCTATCTGGTTTAATAAGTTTAAGTGCTTCATATATTTTACTGATCTCTTCTTGATTGTCATTAAGTGTTTTTACAAAAAGAGTTTCAGTGATAAGTTGTTTTTTATGCAGTTGTCTAAAAGCTATCATCCCATCTACTATTTTAGTACAATCTATACTATCATCAACTCTATCAAGTTTTTTAAAGCAAGTAGGGCTCACACAATCAAGGGAAAGTTTTACTATATCTATTTTAGAAAGTGTTTGTTGTATCTGTGGTTCATATATGTTTGCACCATTACTAAGTATGAGTGTTTTTATATTGCCTTTAATTTTATCTACTTCATCTATAAGAGTTGAAAGTTTTGGATATAAGGTTGGTTCACCATTTGCTGTAAATGTTATTACATCAATGTTTTTATGATTTTCTAAAGCAGTTTTAAGTTCTGTGATTATTGCTTCAACTTCTAAAACTTCAGTTTGTTTTGAAACAGTTTTTGCCTTTTCAAGCTCACAATATAAACAATCAAAGTTACATTGTTTTAAAGTAGGAGAGAGGTCAATTCCTAGACTCATCCCAAATCGTCTTGATGGGATAGGTCCAAAAATGATATTATTCACTATTTTTTACCGCTAACTCTTTGACATTCACTTACAAAGTGTTTTGCATGCTCAACAGGTACATCAGGTAAGATTCCATGACCTAAATTAAAGATATGACGTTTGCCACCCATAATGTTTTGTAAAGCTTCTACACATTCAGTAGTTCTTTCTTTTGAGTAAAGTCTACATGGTTCCATATTTCCTTGAAGAACATATTTACTTCCTAGTTTTTCTTTCGCAAGTGCCATTGGAGTTCCCCAATCTACACCAAATACATCAAAGTTTCCGTACACTAGACCTCTTTCTATAAAAGAAGCTACACCTTTAGGAAACATAATAATAGGAATGTGTGGGTATTTTGCTTTTAAATAATCAGCTATTTCAACCATATATGACCAAGAAAATTCATCATATTTGCTTGGTTCAATTGCAGCAGCCCATGAATCAAAAATTTGAACTACATCTACACCAGCTTGGATTTGTTTTTCCATATAGAGTTTTACAACTTCAGTTACTTTTTTTAATATATTATGTAAAAGTTCAGGATTAGAATACATCATTTTTTTACAAATATTGTATGTTTTTGTCCCTTGACCCTCTATCATATAAGTTGCAAGTGTCCAAGGTGCTCCTGTAAATCCTATAAGTGCTTTATCGTCACCACGAGAGTCTAATTGTTCTCTTAAAAGTTTGATAGTGTCATACACATAAGTAAGTTTACTAGAAGCTTCTTCTCCACCTATAAGTCTATCTAAGTCTTCTTGAGTTTTAATTGGATCACTAAATTGAGGCCCTTCACCTTTTACAAAAGATAAGTCCATACCCATTTCATCTGGAATAACTAAAATATCTGAAAATAATATTGCTGCATCAACACCAACAATATCAAGTGGTTGGATAGTGACTTCAGCCGCTTTTTTTGGATCATGACAAAGGTTTAAAAAGTTTCCAGCCTCTGCTCTTACTTTCATATATTCAGGAAGGTATCTTCCCGCTTGTCTCATCATCCATACTGGTGTATAAGGTGTCTCTTTACCTAAACACGCATCAACAAATATTTTCCCCATTAATGTTTACCTACTTTTCCTAAAAAATATAATCCAACAGCAAGTGCTGTGATTGAAAGTGCAAAATATAACATCTCCAATGGTGTTGCAAAACTTGTATGTAATACTTTTTGAAAAAAGCTAACTACTAAAACCATTACGATAACTTTTGCTATTTTATCTTTTAATTGATCTAAAGAGTGAATAGCAAGTATTTTATTTGCATTTTCTTTTTCCATAGCTTCATCAATTTCTGATACAAATAGTTCATATAAACCAAATGCGAAAATAAAAAGTACAACGGCAATAAGATATAAATCAACAGCACCAATAATACCAGCAACTATATCTTCATGAAAATGCTCAGGATGAGCACCAGTTACAATTGTATTAAAACTATATACCGCGACTCCCCAAATATCTATAGAAGCAACAATAAATAAAACTATTGCACCTAAAAGACCAAATACAACAGCAAGTATTACTACTAATCTACTTCTCCAAATAGCACCTTCAAATAGTTTTTCTAACATCTCTTAAAGCTCCTCTTCTTGTAAAGCAATCCATTTAAGACCAATTCTTACAGCATTTGTTGCAGCACCAACTCTTACTTGGTCAGCTGCATTAAAAAGATGTATGACATTTGGTTCATAAATATCTTTTCTTATTCTTCCAACAAAAGTTAAGTCAGTATCTGTTGACATAATTGGCATTGGATAAATGTTGTTTTCAACATCATCTGCAACTTCTACATTTTCAAAATTATCTAATGCACTTCTGATTGCATTTACATCAGCATCTACACCATCATCAAATCTAATAGTAATTGATTCACTATGACTTCTTAAAACAGGTACTCTAACACAAGTTGCTGCAATAGCCATTTTCTTTTTCATAATTTTTTGAGTTTCTTTTACCATTTTCATCTCTTCTTTAGTAAAACCATTTGGTTGAAATACATCAATATGTGGTATTACGTTAAGAGCAATTTGGTGTGCAAAAGCAGATTTTTCTGATTCATCTAGTTTAAAAGCAAAAAAATCTTGCATTTGTCTTACAAGTTCTTCCATCCCTTTTTTTCCAGCACCACTTGTAGCTTGATATGTTGATACATCAACTCTTTTGATACCATAGAGTTCATCAAGTGGTTTTAATACTTGTACCATTTGGATTGTTGAACAATTTGGATTTGCAATGATTCCTGTTTCTCTCCATAAAGCTATATCTTCAGGATTTACTTCAGGAACTACTAAAGGAATATTTTCTTCCATTCTAAAATGACTAGTGTTATCAATAACAACTGCACCACCTTCAACAGCACAATGAGCAAATTTAGCACTAATACTTCCACCAGCACTAAAAAATGCAATATCAACTTCATGTTCTTCAAAAACTGTATCGGTTAGTTCATATACAGGATATTCTTTCCCTTTAAATGTGATGTTTGTTCCAACACTATTTGCACTTGCAAGTGGTAAAAGATTACCAACTGGGAAGTTCATCTCTTCCATAACTCTAAATAATTCTTCCCCAACAGCACCTGTAGCACCCACTACAGCTACATTATATTTCAAACTCATTTATTCATTTTCTCCATTATTATCAGTGTTTAATAAATTTCTTTCTTCTAAATCAATTCCAGCCATATCATCTGCATTTTGAATATCTAGCTCATCATCTTTTTCTTTTGGACATTTTGCAATACTTACAACTCTATCTTCTTTGTCAACATTTACAATTGTTACACCACTTGTATTTCTACCAGCTTTTCTAATAGTTTGCATATCAACTCTTATCATTTTACCAATACTTGTAAGTGCCATTAAATCTTGGTCTTCATCAACGATTACGTTTCCAACTACAGTTTTTCCTGTTTTTGGACTTAATTTCATAGAAATAACACCAGAACCAGCTCTATTTGTAAGTCTATATGCTTCTACTTCTGTTCGTTTTCCAACACCGTTTTCACTTACTGTTAATAATTCTTGTTGTTCATTTTCAATAACATCTGCATCAACTACATAATCTTTAGGGTCTTTAAATTTAATACCTCTAACACCTCTTGTAGTTCTACCTTGATTTCTTGTTTTTTCAATTTCAAATCTGATAACTTGTCCAAGTGCAGTAAATATCATTAGATATTGTGATTCAGGGAAAGTGATAGATGCCGTTACAATTTCATCATCATCATCAAGAACGATAGCTCTTACCCCATTTGATCTAATATTACTAAATTCACTTAATGCTGTTCTTTTTACAACACCATTTTTTGTAAAGAATGCTAAAGATTTAGATTCATCAAAATCTGTTGTAGGGATGATTGCCATAATCTTTTCATCTTCTCTTAAATTGATAAGATTTACAACAGCTTTCCCTTTTGCAGTTCGTCCACCTTCAGGAATTCTATAAACTTTTAACCAGTATAATTGCCCTAAGTTTGTAACAAACATAAGTGTATCATGTGTATTACTTACGAAGAATTTTTCGATAAAGTCATCATCGTGTGTAGTAACAGCAACTTTACCTTTACCACCACGTCTTTGCATTTCGTATGCTTTAATAGGTACTCTTTTTACATATCCATTATGTGTGATAGTTACTACCATTGGTTCATTTGGTATTAAATCTTCAATATCAATATCATCATAACTATCTTCTATTTCAGTTCTTCTTGGTTCATTGTATTTTTCTTTAGTTTCTATTAATTCTTCTTTTATAATAGTATTTAATTTTTCTTCAGATTTTAAAATAGATTCTAATTCTTCTATAAGCGTTAAAAGAGCTCGTAACTCTTCTTCTAGTTTTTCAATTTGAAGACCAGTTAATCTTCCTAATCTCATATCTAGAATTGCTTTTGCTTGTATTTCACTCAAATCAAATCTAGCAATTAATTTTTCACTAGCTTCCGTATCATTTGCACTTGCTCTAATGATTTTAACAACTTCATCAATATTATCAACAGCAATTTTAAGACCTTCTAAGATATGTGCTCTTGCTTTTGCTTTTTCTAACTCAAATATAGTTCTTCTAATAATTACAGTTTTTCTGTGATTTAAGAAGATATTTAAAATTTGAGGAAGATTAAATATCTTTGGTTCTTTATTATGTACTGCAAGTAATATAATACCAAATGTAGTTTGCATCGGTGTTTGTTTATAAAGGTTATTTAAAACGATTTCACCCATTGCATCTTTTTTTAGTTCGATTACAACTCTTGTACCTTCTCTATCTGATTCATCTCTTACTTCACTCACACCATCTATCATTTTATCTTTTGATAGATTTGCTATTTGTTCTACAAGTCTTGCTTTGTTTACTTGGTAAGGAAGTTCATCAATAACGATAATCTCTTTTTTACCTCTTGTTTCGATGTGATGTTTTGCTCTTATTCTTACTTTTCCACGACCTGTTTTATATGCTTCTGTGAAACCTTGTCTTCCAAATATTGTAGCACCTGTAGGGAAATCAGGTCCTTGTATAAATTCCATAAGGTCTGTAGCATCTGCATTTGGATTGTCAATAAGATGTATCAATGCATCCATAACTTCTGTAGGGTTATGTGGTGGTATTTTTGTAGCCATACCAACAGCAATACCTTCACTACCATTTACAAGCAACGTAGGCATTCTTGTAGGTAGTACTGAAGGTTCTTTCCCTGTATCATCGTATGTTGGTACGTAGTTCACAGTATCTTTATCAATATCTTTTAATAAATCTTCACTAAGTTTTGTCATCCTAGCTTCAGTATATCTCATAGCAGCTGCACTATCTCCATCAACACTTCCGAAGTTCCCTTGTCCATCAACAAGTGGCATTCTCATTGCAAAGTCTTGAGCCATTCTTACAAGCGCATCATATACAGAGGTGTCTCCATGTGGATGGTATTTACCAATAACATCTCCAACAATTCTTGCTGATTTTTTATATGGTGTTCTTGAACTCATATTAAGGTCATGCATCGCATAAAGGATTCTTCTATGAACAGGTTTTAAACCATCTCTAGCATCAGGTAAAGCTCTACCTATGATAACACTCATTGAGTAGTCTAGGTATGAAGCTTTTATACTATCTTCTATTTTAATGTCAACTATGTCTTGTGATTCGAAAAGATTTTCCATAAGTTATTTATACCTTTTTGTAAAATTAAATTATTGTATCTAAACTATACTTAAATAATAAAAAAGGTCAAGTTAAAAAAACTTGACCTTTAAAGATTTTGTAAATAAAGAAACTATTTGTTTTTATGTTCCATAATCATAGCGTATGCTTCATCTTTTAGTTTTAGCTTAGCTTTTTTCATTCTTTCGATTTCCATTGGATCAATATGATCAACTCCACCAGCTTCAGCTTTATCTAATTGATCGTGTAATTCATTATGCTCATCAAAAATTTTTTTGAAGTGCGCATTTGTTGTTTTTAATTCTGTAACTATATCTCTATATTCGTGAAACATATTTATCCCTTTAGTTTTAATTTGCGTAATTGTATCCAAAAAATCCTAAGGGAATATTTATAGAAAATAGATTATTCTATATCTATCAATAAAAAGAGTACAATAATGAGTAGTTTAGAAAAGTTAAAAAATATTGCTAATGATAAGATATTATTATATATAGAAGGTGATAAAACATTACAGAAAAATTTTGGAATATATTTACAAAAAACATTTAAATATTTTTATCAAGCTTATGATGGAGAAGAGGGATTTGAACTTTTTTTGAAAGTAAAACCTGATGTGGTTATTATGGATTTAAGTTTAGAGAAGAAAGATTCTATAGAATTATTGGCTGACATAAAAGAAGTTAATGAGAATATCATTATTATTACTTTAAGTCAAAGTGATGAAAACTATACACTTTTACAATCAATAGATATGGGTTTAGCAGGGATGTTATTGAAACCTGTAAACTTTGCTCAATTAGCAGATAAGCTTATTGGTATCCTTCCTCCTATAAAAAAAGTTATACCTCAAAAAATTGTAAAACCAAAAATAACTGCAGCTCCAATCCTTCCTAAAGAGAAACAAACTGTTGTGCAAAAAAAAGTAGTAGAAACAAATATACAAGAGCCTGTTAAACAAAAAGTTGTTCAAAAGCCTACAATCGTTCATGAAGTACAGCAAGAAAAAGAAGTATTAAAAAAAGAACCAATAGTTGATCAAAACATAAAGATTAAAATTCCTAGAACATGTTTGGAAGATATAAATGATTATGTTAAAAATGATGAAAGTATTTTATTAATCAGTACTTATAAAGGAATTACAATACATAATCAAGGAGAATTGATAGATTGTGATGAAAATAGTTTTGAAGTAAAAGCCTCAACAGCACAGATAGTTGCCGCAAAATATGAAAAACATGTGGTCTTAAAAATTGAAAGTAACAATAAACACATATTTGCAAATATTATCAACTTAGATTTGAAAAATAATAAAATGAGACTCGTAAAACCCCATTATATCAATTATCAACAAAGAGATAAAAATGTTTTAAGATTGACTGCAGATGAAAGTTTCAAAGCTACAATGTTTTTTAATAAAACTCATATTGATTTTAAAGCAAAACAAATCTCTTTAAAATATGTTTTATTGACAACAGATGCTTTAGAACTTGATATTAAACCTAATATGCAATTAGATTTAACTTTTGGTTTCGATATTGCTTCCCCAAGTGTACTTATCAAAGAAAGAAAATTTACAAAAACCTTTGCAAAAGGGACAGTACTAAGAGTGGATAAAACAAGTACAGGGTTACATATTGCTATGGAGATAGAGGTGCAAAAATCTGGTCAAAGTAATTTTGCAAAATATTTAAAACAACGTGAAAACGAAACGATAGAAGAGTTTAAAAGAATTATAAAAAGATAAAGCCTTGGATAAAGTTTTAAAAAAAATATTAATCAAAACAAAAAAAGCTATTTTTTCACAGAAAATAGGAAATAACACCTCAAAGTTTAAAGGTGAAGGTTATGACTTTGTTGAATTAAGAGAATATGAAGATGGAGAAGATATACGGAAAATTGATTGGGTAATTAGTGCAAAAATGCAAAAGCCTTTTGTGAAAGTTTTCCTTGCTCAAAGAGAATTAGATATAAATATTGTTCCAATATTAGGTGGAAGTGTTCATTTTGGAACATCTAGATTAAAACAAGAAGTAATCGCTGAAATATGTGCAATAATTGGATATAGTTGTTGTGCTCAAGGGGATACTTATAGTTCTTTTATTGCAAATGAAACAGTAGAACTAGAAACGAAAAGAACCAAAAAACTCATAACAGTTGATGCAATGGTACAAAATATTTACAACTATAAAGCAATAGGAAAAAAAGTCGATTATACACTGATTGCAAATGATTTATTTCACAAAATAAGAAAAAAATCTATTATCTTTTTAATTGGAGATTTTTTTAATATAGAAAATTTAAATTTAAAACTATTGGCAAAAAAACATGAAGTTATCGCTGTAATTGTAAGAGATAGGTTTGAAGAACATCCATCAAGTATCGGAAGTGTTCATTTTACAGATCCTCAGACATTTCAAAAATTTGATGGTACTTTAAGTGGTAATCTTATTAAAGAATATGAAAAAAATGTTCATCAAAACGATGAAAAATTATATGAAAATTTTAAAAGTAGTGGAATTCAATTTACAAAAGTTTATACAGATGAAAATATTTTAGTACAAATGATCAAATTATTTCAATAAAAAGTGATTTATCATTTGATTTGTTTAGGTAAAGTAATGATAAATTCTGCACCTGTATAATCTTTTTTTTCATAGGAATAATTTGTATTTTTTACTTCAATAGAACCTTTCATACCATATACAATCAGATTATAGGTCATATGTAATCCAAGTCCAGTACCTTGACTTTTATGTTTTGTTGTAAAATAAGGTTCAAATATTTTTGGTAAAATATTTGGGTCTATACCTCCACCATTATCTAAAAAATGAATTATTACAAACTTTTTTGTTTCTTGTGTGGAGATAAATATGTACTTTTTTTCTAAACTTGAAGGTTTTAGAACATCTCTAGCATTGTTATATATGTTAATAAAACATTGTATAAGTTCATTTGGATGATTTTCTAGTTGTGTATTTTTATCATTATTAATTATGACCAAGATATTGTGATTTTTCATAGAAGGTTCAATAAGGTGTAAAAAACTTTCAAAGGTTTCTTGAAGATTAAAAAGAATAGATTTTTTATCACCTTTAATAAAGTCTCTAAAATCATCAATAGTTTTAGATAGATATTGTGCATTTTCATCAATAACTGTACAATTTTGAAGAAGCTGCTCATCTGTAAGTTTTCCATACTCTTTTTGTAGGATGATACCCGTTGCTGCAGTTGAAATAATCGACAATGGCTGTCTCCACTGGTGTGCAATATTTCCAATCATTTCACCCATTGAAGCTAATTTCTCTGATTTAAAGAGTTGTTCTTGTGTTTTTTTGTTCTTTTCAACCTCTTCAGTTATTCTTTTTTCTAGATTGTTATTGATATCTTTTAATTCTTTTGTTTTTCTTTTTACTCGTTCTTTTAAAATTTCTTTTTGTGCAAGAGTAAGATATATAAAAAGTGCTAAAGAAACAAAAACTATAAAAGAGAGTAATCTCATATAAAAAGTATTACTAAGAGTCTCATTGATAAAGTAATTAGTATCATAAGCTACAAGCCAAGCTACGGTTTTTTTGTCTTTGATATTTTTTATTGGGAAAAAAGAAATTACAAGTGTTTCATTATCAAAGGTATCATAAAAACTAAACTTCTGATCTTTTAAGATTGACTGCGAGATAAAGTCTTTATACCTTTTAAGCATAGTTTTATAATGTTCGAAGTGTTCAAAATCTTGATGATTTTTCATTTGAGATATCATATAGTTTTCATTTTCATCACTTTGCATATAGTTTGAAACAAAATCATTTGTTTTCCAAGCCCTCATGTTTATAACTTTTTTATTAACGATAAAGTGTGTGTGTATTTTACTTACATCTGTTAACATTATTTGTAACAAGTCACTTGAGTAAGATATCTCCATTGCACATAAATAATTATGGTTTTCATCAAATATTGGATACATATTTCTAAATCCGTGTGTTGTTTTCCCTTGTTCCAATCCTCTGATAATTTTATGCTCTTTATTTACATAAGTATAACTGTATCGAATATCCGTTAGATCATCATCAAATTTACTTGGTTTGTGTAGTCGTAAAAATGTGGTATTGTCTTTAAGATTAAACTGATATTGTAATACACCTTGTAATGTTAATATATGATAATCTTGAATAAGTAAATCATAAAGTTCTTTTCTTAACACATCTTTTTCTTTTTTAGAAGCTGTTTGTACTTTTTTTAAGATTTCTATTACACGTTTATTTGAAATTGTAGCTTGATACGCTGCATTAGCTGTAATAGTTTGATGATAAATTTGAAGTTCATAGTGTATTTGTAATTGATTAGAAATACTATCTAGAGTATTATTAATTCTTTGTTCTTGATTGATGGCAGTGACTTTATATACAACAATATTAGCAATAATAAATAATGATAGAATTAGAAGTATAATAAGTTTATTTTTCATGAAAAATATCATAGCATAAATGCAATAATCTTACAATATTTTTTGTGTTATAATAAAGCATGATTAGATTATTTAAAAATAAAAGTATAAACCAAGTAACTAAAATTACTGTTGTTTTCATGGCTACTATTACATTGTTCATTACACTTATATTGTTTATAAATACGTATAATGAACACAAAAAAGAGCTTATAAAGATTGAAGATGAGTATATTAAGTCCCAAAAAAGTCTTATTAAAAATGAAACCTTACGAGCAGTGCGATTTATACAGTATAAACACAATAAATATAAGGATAAATTACCTCTAGAACAGATAAAGAATCAAATTGTAGAAACCATTGAAAATATGCGAGATATTAGAGATGGAAGTGGTTATATTTTCATTTATACATATGATGGAATTAATATTGCTGATCCAATTTTAAAACAGAATGCTGGAAAAAACCTTATAGACTTTCAAGATCCAAATGGTAAATTAGTTATAAAAGACTTGATAGATGTTTCCAAACAAAAAGAGGGTGGATATGTTGATTACGTTTGGAACAAACCAACTACAAATAAACTCACCAATAAAATATCTTATGCTATATCTTATGAACCATTTCACTGGATGATTGGAAGTGGAGTTTATCTTGATGATATTGAAAATGTTTTATTACAAAAAAAAATGGAATATAAACAAAAAGTATTTGAATATAGTATTCAAATATTAATGTTTGCATTTGCTTTGTTTATGACAAGTATGGCGATTTCAAGATATTTTACACTATTGATACAAAATGATATAGAAAATATTAAAGAAACATTGAGAAATGTTTCTTTAAATTATGATAATATAGATTTAGATAAATTAACATTTAGGGAGTTTGAACATATCTCTTTTAATGTTAATCTAATGATAAATGAACTTAAAGAGCTAAATACCAATTTGGAGAAAAAAGTTGATGATAGAACTAAGAAACTACAACAATCGGAACAGTTTGCACATTCTTTAGTTCAAAAACAAGATAAGTTTATAAAAAACGCAATACATGAGATAAATACACCATTAAGTATCATTATTACTAACATAGATCTATTTAAACTTAAAAATGGAGAGAATAGATATTTGTCTAAAATTGAAGCGGGATCTAAAATTATACATAATATCTATAATGACTTATCGTATTTAGTAAAAAAAGATAGAATAGAATATAAGCCAACAAATATCAATTTTTCTGAATTTTTAAAATTTAGATTAGATTTTTTTGAAGAGATTGCCTTAGGAAATAATTTAAGTTTTGATTTTCATATAGAAGATAATTTATATATATTTTTTAATGATACACAACTTCAAAGAGTATGTGATAATAGTTTATCAAATGCTATTAAATATAGTTATGAAAATAGTGTTATCTTTATATCATTGATAAAACAAAATGATGCTATAATTTTTACAATAAAGAATGAAGGGAATATTATAGATAATCCTTCTAAATTATTTGAGAGATATTATAGAGAAAATGATGCAAGAGGTGGATTTGGTTTGGGGTTAAATATAATAAAAGAGATTTGTGATAGTAATCATGTGGATATAGACGTAAAATCAGAAAATAATATAACGCAATTTGTGTATAGTTTTCAATTAAAATAGAAAGAGTGATAATATGAAGATTTTACTTCTTGAAGATGAATTAATGTTACAAAGTTCTATTTTAGAATATTTAGAAAGTTTGGGTCATAAGTGTGTCGCTTATGGCGATGGATATGATGTTGAAAATGATTTGAAAACAACACAATATGATCTTTTAATCTTAGACATAAATGTACCAAATATAAATGGAATAGATTTAGTTCATGGTATAAAAAAGAATAATTGTAATACTCCAGTTATTTTTATAAGTGCTTTGATTGATATAGAAACAATTACAGAGGCCTTTGATTTAGGTGCAAGTGATTATATTAAAAAGCCTTTTCATCTGAAAGAGTTAGCTATAAGAGTTCAAAAAATATCTGAACAGATGGATAATACAAAAAGAGAACATATACTTCTTAGTCCAAACTATAGTTACCTTAAAAAAGACAATAAACTTTTATATAATAATGAAGTACAAATACTAACAAAAAAACAACACAGTATCATAGAGTGTTTATGTAAAAATATTGGCACAATTATTGATTTTGATATTTTTAGAGAGTATGCATGGGGTTCTGATCTTGTTAGTGATGCAACAATAAGAGCTGAGATTAGTCGTCTCAGAAGAGTGTTAAAAGAAGATTTTATCCAAAATCATAAAGGAGTCGGATATAAAGTAGATAGATATGTTATCTCTCCACTATAAAAACTATATATTGAATTTATCTTTTTTTTAAGTATTTAAATAATATAATTTTTAAAATGAACACGGGTCATTCATTTTTAGAAAGGTATTTATGGCAATTATTGTAGATAAAATTCAAAAAAGAAAGGATATTGCTCTTTCATGTATCGATTTACTTCTTGAAAAAGGAATTAAAAAATTAACCGTTTCAGAAGTAGCAGCTCAAGCTGGTGTAGCTAAGGGTAGTATTTATGATTATTTTGTAAATAAAGAGGATATTGTTTTTGAAATTATTCGAATTCATATAGAAAACTATCAAGATGATCTTTATACACAGATAACTCCAGATTTATCAACTAGGCAAAAGATTTTTTTATTATTTGACTTTTTATTAAATGAAAATGAGATGTTTGAAAAGCATCAAAATATTTATAAAGAATATATTAGTATTGATCTGGGAACTAAAAATGATAATATGTGTGAATTTAATCAAGAGTGTTCACAGTTTTTTAAGAATACTATTGAAACATTAATAGCAGAAGGGATTGAAAAAGGTGAACTTATTCAAGAATCTACAAAGTTAGTAACTGGTCTTTTAGCTGTTGAAAAAGGATTTTTAATGATAACTTGGACAGAAAAGAAAAATATAAAAAATGAACTAAAAGAGTTCTTAAATACGATATTTGATTTAATAGAGGTAAAAAAATGATAAAAAAAATATTTCCAATAGTTGTAATTCCATTTACAATTTATGCACAAGATTTAGGTAAATTGGTTGAAGAATCTTTTCAAAACCAATTAATAACGGCTACAAAATATAATGTTGAATCTGTAAAAGATCAATATGAAAGTGTGCAAAATACGTATTTCCCAACTGTTTCAATAGGTGGTACATATACAAAAACAAATGAAGAAACAACTTCAACTCCAGATAATACAAGAGCTGCGTGGGCAAATGTAAACTATGTAGTTTATGATGGTGGAGCAAGAGGTGCTACAAGTGATGCTTTAAAGTCTTCAATAAGTAGTGCAAGTGAAAGTTTAACAGCTTTAAAAAATAGTACAGCATTACAAGTAATTACTTATTATTTTAATTATTATTCTCTTCTCTCGCAAAAAGAAGCAAAGTTAAAAGAGATAGAACAATTAAATGCACAATATAAAAGATTAAAAAGATTTTTAGATGTTGGAACTACAACAAGTGATGAAGTAGATAAAATTGTATCAAGAGTACAAAGTGCAACGGTAACACTTCATGAAATAGAACTTCAAGTACAAACTATTATACATAATTTACAATATTTAACTACAAAAGATATAAATATTGAATCAGGTTCAACAATGAAAGATGTTTTATTGCAACAAGAAAGTTTAAGAGCTGATATTAAAGCATTAGAACATGAAATGAATGCTCAATTATCAACAGCACGAAGTAGTAAAAGTTCAAATTATCCAATTTTGAGTTTAGATGATACGTATACAGATTATGATTTTAACTACGATAATCCAGCATATCAAAATAGTGTAACAATGGACGAACAAAATATTTTAAAAGTAAATTTATCATGGAAGATATTTGATTTTGGTGCAACAACTAGAACTTATGAAAGTAATTATAAAAAATATCTTTCTTTAAAATCACAATATGAGTATGAAAAAAATAAAGCAAGTATTGATTTAAAACTGGCTATTAAAGCTTATGAAATAGCACAATTAAAAATTATCTCAGCACAATCTGCGTTAAAAGCTGCAAATAGCACTTATAATACTATAGAGAAAAAATATCAAAATGGATTAGTGGATAATGTTGCGTATTTAGAAGCATTAAGTGAAAAGTATTCAGCAATTAGTGCATTAAAATCATCTGAGTATGATTTAGAGATTAAAAAAGCAAATATTATTTATCATAGTGGTAAAAACTTAGAAGATTATATTCAATGAAAAAAGTGATTATTTACTTTTTTCTATTGATATCAGCTTTAAATGCACAAGAAGTTTATGCAACTTTTCAAGTTGTTGCAAAACAAAGTGCAAATTTAGCATTTAACAGTAGTGGAATTGTAGATAGAATTTTCGTAGATGTTGGAAGTATCGTAAAAGAAAATGGAGAATTGGCAATTTTAAAAAATCAGGATATAAAAGCTATGCTCCATATCTATGAAATAACTTTAAAATATGCAAAAAAAGATTATGATAGACAATCTCAAGTACAAGACTTAATCGATCAGGCAAAGTTTGATAATTATGAGATGGTTTATGAAAATGCAAAAGCACAAGTTGAATACCAAGAAGCCCTATTGGACAAAACTATTTTAAAAGCACCCTTTGATGGTGTGATTATTTCAAAAGAGATTGAAAGTGGAGATGTAGTAAGTGGTCAAGTTATTAAAACAGCTTTTCAAATACAAAGTAAAACAGCTAGAAAACTTATATTAGAGTTTGATCAAAAGTATCATTCAACTGTAAAAGTAGGGGATGTTTTTAAATATAAATTAGATGGTGATGATACTGTATATGAACAAAAAATATCAAAAGTATACCCTTTTTCTAATACAGATACACGAAAGATTAAAGCGGAAGTTATTACAAAAGATTTAATGGTTGGATTATTTGGAGATGGGTATATCCAAGTGAAATAATACTATGAGTAAAATATTTTCTCTTATAATCTTACTTTCTCTTTTGCTTTTTGCAAATGATATGTCAGATTATAATAGTGGATTAGAATTTTATAAACACAAGGAATACAAACAAGCATATCCTATTATTCTTCAAGAAGCAACAAAAGGAAATAAAGAAGCACAATATTTGTTAGCTAACTTGTATGAGAATGGATTGGGTGTACGAAAAGATTTAGAACAATCTATCTATTGGTATAAAAAAGCTTCTTCAACTTATTCATATATTACGCAATTAGAAGATCAGAATACGACAATTCCTACTAATACTACTGTTTCAGAAAATGAAGATATTGAAGAACAAAAAGCTTTACAGTTTATATTTAGTAAAATGGATTTAAGTTCTCCAAATGTTAAAGATGAAGTAGGAAAAATAGTAAATAAAGATTTTGGAATTTTACCTTATCATTCTAATTATATTCTTCCTATTTCATATAATACAAATAAATATACAAAAAAATATTCAACAGTACAATCGACTAGTGAACAATATGAAAGCAATACAGAAGCTGAATTCCAACTAAGTTTACAAAAGAATTTAAGTTATGATCTTTTTGGCTTGAATGAATATATATCTTTGGGATATACACAGCATGTTTGGTGGCAATTATATACGGATTCAGCGCCTTTTAGAGAAACGAACTATACTCCTGAAGTTTTTGTTATAATCCCAACATCTTACGATATAGATAAACTCAATAATTTAAAAGCAGTTAAATTTGGGTATAGACATCAATCAAATGGGCAAGATGGTTATCGTTCTCGTTCATGGGATAGATTGTTTTTAGCTACATTTTGGCAATGGGATAATCTGTTTTTAAAAGTTGAGGGTTGGTATAGAATACCAGAAGATAGAAAAGGTGTAGAGTTTTATAATGGAACAAATCTTAATGCAAAAGGGGATGATAATCCAGATATACTAGATTATTATGGATATGGAGATATAGATATAAAATATCTATATGGGAAACATCAATTTGGATTGATGTTTCGTAATAATTTTAAATCAGAAAATAAAGGTGCGATACAATTTGATTGGTCTGTTCCTGTTAGTAATTCTAAAAATACATATTGGTACGTAAAAGTATTTAATGGATATGGCGAGAGTTTAATAGATTATGATAAAAGTAATACTAAAATAAGTTTTGGTTTTTCATTTTTTAGAAGTTTGTTTTAAAAATATAAAGGGCAAGTAATGAAGAAATTGTTTTTTTTAATAGTGGGAATTGTGGTTTATTTTAGTGGATGCTATGATACAAAGGGTGATAATACAAAGTTTTATGGTAATGTTGATGTTAGAACAGTATCATTAGGATTTAGAGTAGCAGGAAGAATTGATACAATTAGTTTTGAAGAGGGACAAAGAGTTCAAAAAGGTGATATCATAACTTCATTAGATGATAAACTATATAAAGAATATCTCAATCAAATCAATGCCCAAATCAAACTCCAAGAGGCAAAAATACAAAAGCTACAAAAAGGGTATAGAAAAGAGGAGATAGCAAAAGCAAAAGCTACTTTACTTCAAAAAGATGTTGCAAAAAATAAAGCATTAAAAGATTTAAAAAGAGTGGAAAAACTTTTTAAATCTAAATCTGTTTCAGAACAAGAATATGATGATGTAAAAATGGCTTATGACAATGCTAATGCTCTTTATTTATATGCTAAAAGTAGTGTAGAACTTTTAGAAAATGGTTATGAAAAAGAAGATATTTTAGAAGCAACTGCACAACTTGAATATTTACAATCAATGAAACAACAAAAAGAGATAGATTTACAAGATACAAAAATTTATGCACCTACAAGTGGAACAGTGCTTACAAGAGTTTATGAAGAGGGTGCAATAGTAAATAGTTCTCAAACAGTAATTGAGTTAGCAAAAGATGATACTTACTGGATACGAAGTTATATGAGTGAAAAATATTTAGGACTTATTAAACAAGGTATGGAAGCAAATATTTATACAGATAGTGATACCTCAAAGGTCTATAAAGGAAAGGTAAGTTTTATTTCTCCCTTAGCAGAATTTACACCTAAAAGTGTTCAAACAGAAGATTTAAGAACGGATTTAGTATATAGATTTAGAATCATTTTAGAAAATCAAGATGATAAAATACGACAAGGGATGCCTGTAACTATTATATTTCCAAATCTTCAATAATAAAAGAGAACAAGTTGTTGTTAGTAAGTGCTAAAAATATCACAAAATTTTTTTTAGATACAAAAGCTATTGATACAATAAGTTTAGATATTTATGGTGGAAGAATTACTGGTTTAGTAGGACCAGATGGTGCTGGAAAAACTACACTTATTAGACTCATTGCGGGACTTTTGAAAAAAGATAGTGGAGAGTTAGAAGTTTTAGGTTTTGATACTTTATCAGACTCAAAAGAGATACAAAGTCTTATAGGATATATGCCACAAAAGTTTGGCTTATATGAAGATTTGACTGTTTATGAAAATCTTAGTCTTTATGCAAATTTACAGCTTATAGATAAACATTTACTACAAAGCAGAATTCAAGAGCTTTTAGACTTTACTTCACTAGATTTATTTCAATCATTTTTAGCAAAAGATTTATCGGGAGGTATGAAACAAAAACTAGGTCTTGCATGTGCTTTAATCAAAAAACCAAAATTATTGCTTCTTGATGAACCAGGTGTTGGTGTTGATCCTATTTCAAGAAGAGAATTATGGGCAATGGTACAAGAACTTATCAAAGAAGATATTGGAGTTGTTTGGAGTACGGCATATTTAGATGAAGCAGCATTGTGTGATGAGGTTATCCTTTTAAATGAAGGGAAAATACTTTTTCAAGGAAAACCAAAATCATTAAGTGCACACATGGATGGAAAAGTTTTCAAAATTATAGGAGATATTAAAGATAAAAGAAAAACACTCCAATTAGCTTTACAACATGACAGTGTAAATGATGGAATAATCCTTGGAAATAGTATTAAAATTATTTGTAACAGTAAAGAAGAGTTGCCAAATCTTGAAGATATACAAGCGATAAATTGTGTTTATCAAGATGAAAAAGCAAGTTTTGAAGATGGATTTATCAATATTCTTGGAGGAGATTTTAATGGAGTATCCTCTTTAGCTTTGCAGATGAAAGATACCCCAACAATTGAGGGTAATCTAATAGAAGCCAAAAATCTTACAAAAAAATTTGGAACATTTACCGCAACAAATGATGTAACATTTAAGATTAAAAGGGGTGAAATATTTGGTTTTTTAGGACCAAATGGCGCTGGAAAATCTACAACATTTAAGATGCTTTGTGGATTATTGCAGCCTACAAGTGGAGAGGCAAAAGTTTTTGGGCTTAGCTTAGAAAAAAGTTCCTATAAAGCACGAGCAAAAATAGGGTATATGTCCCAAAAATTTTCCTTATATGGAGATATTTCAGTTATAGAAAATTTAAAGTTTTTTGCTGGGGTTTATGGACTAAAAGGGAAAAAGAAAGAGAAAAAAATCAAAGATATGATTGATATTTTTGATTTAGCTAAGTATACACAAAGTGCATCAAGAGATTTACCACTAGGATTTAAACAAAGACTTGCTTTAGCGTGTGCTGTAATGCATGATCCTGTTGTATTATTTTTAGATGAACCAACTTCTGGTATTGATCCAATTACAAGACGAGAATTTTGGACTCATATTTATGGTATGGTGCAAAAAGGGATGACTATAATGGTGACAACTCATTTTATGGAAGAAGCTGAATATTGTGATAGAATAGCATTGATTTATAAAGGTAAAGCAATAGCCTTAGGAACTCCCGATGAATTGATAGCACAAGTTTCTAGGGAAGCTACAATGGAGGATGCGTTTGTAGAACTCATTAAAAGAAGTGACAATGAATAGTACAAGACGATTAAAAGCACTATTTCTAAAAGAAAGTTTACAAATTATTAGAGATCCTAGTTCACTTTTAATAGCTGTTATTTTACCACTTATTTTACTTTTTTTAATGGGATATGCTATCTCTTTAGATTCAAAAAATATTCCTATAGGTATTGTGGTAGAAAAATCTTCACAACACACACAAAGTTTAGTAAACTCATTTAGAATGTCTGAAAGTTTTGATGTACAACTTGATACAAACAAACATAAATTTATACAAGAAATTCAACAAGGAAAAATAAGAGCTATCGTTGTTATCCCCTCAACATTTGAAAAAGATTTGGTGAAAAATAGTGTTCAAATTCAAATACTTGCAGATGGAAGTGAGCCAAATATTGCAGGATTTATTCAAAAATACAGTATGGGTGTTTGGAAAAATTGGTTAGGGCAAGAAGGTTTAGATAAATTACAAACTGTTTCTACAATTGATATTCAAACACGCTATTGGTTTAATTCTCCATTACTCAGTAGCTACTTTTTATTGCCAGGGTCTATTGCCATTATTTTAACTCTTATAGGGACACTTTTAACAGCTTTAGTTGTTGCAAGAGAGTGGGAACGAGGAACAATGGAAGCACTTATGTCAACACCAATTACAATTATTGAGCTTCTTTTAGGAAAAGTATTGCCTTATTTTATTTTGGGAATGGTATCTATGATGATTTGTGTTTTGATTACTTTATTGTGGTTTCAAATACCATTTAGAGGTTCTTTTTGGCTTTTAGGAATAACTTCATCTTTTTATTTGATTACGGCACTGAATATTGGACTTTTAATATCAACATTGGCTAAAAATCAATTTGTTGCAGCACAAGCAGCACTGATTACTGGATTTTTACCTGCGATGCTTTTATCAGGATTTATTTTTCAAATTAGCAGTATGCCTTGGTGGTTACAATATATTACACATATAATACCTGCAAAATATTTTATTTCTATTTTACAAACACTTTTTTTAACAGGAAATATATATGAAGTTATTGTTCCAAATCTATTGTATATGATACTTTTAGGTTCAATTGTTTTTTTCATCATATTTAAAATTACAAGAAAGAGATTAGATTAATGTATCAACTGCTTGCACTTATAAAAAAAGAACTTTTAGCAATTTGGAGTGATAAAAAATCAAGAACTATTATTATAGTACCACCGCTAATACAACTTTTACTTTTTTCTTTTGCTGTAACGTTAGAGGTAAAAAACATCAATTTAGCAGTTCTAGATAGAGACAATAGTAACTATAGTCAAGAACTTATACGAAATATCTCTTATAGTAAAACTTTCACAAATATTTATAGACTTCAAAGTGAAAAAGAATTAACTGAATTTATAGATAAACAAAAAGTTTTAGCAACTTTGTATATACCTCAAAACTTTGCACAAAAAATACAAAATAAAGAACAAGTTTTTATCCAAATTATAGCAGATGGAAGAAAATCAAGCACAGCACAAATTGCACAAGGATATATCGAAAATGCAATCTCTAAACTAAATATAGAACAAAAAGTTGTACAACAACCTCTTATAGCTCGTAATTGGTATAATCCAAATTTAGATAATTTTTGGTGGATATTACCAAATCTTATGGGAAGTCTCTCTATGATAATAGCATTACTTCTAACTTCTCTCTCTGTTGCAAGGGAACGAGAGATGGGTACATTTGACCAAATACTTGTATCTCCTCTTTCTCCTACTATTTTGATTTTAGGAAAAACTATAGCACCATTGATTATAAGTATTATTGAAGCAAGTGTAATTTTATTGATAGCGACCGCTTTTTTTGGTATACCTTTTGTAGGAAGTTTTGCTATATTGTATTTAGGATTGTTTGCATTTTTATTTTCTATAGTTGGATTAGGATTATTTATCTCTTCTATCTCCTTAACGCAACAACAAGGGATATTGGGAGCTTTTGTTTTAATGGTGCCATATATTTTAATGTCTGGTTTTGCAACACCCGTAGAAAATATGCCATCTTGGCTTATTCCGCTAACTGACTTTGTTTCATTAAAATATTTTTTAATACTTTTAAAAGGTGTATTTCTAAAAGATATTTCTTTAGATACTGCGATTGGACTTGTAACTCCAATGTTTTTATTGGGTTTTGTTTCACTACTATTTGCATCTTGGATGTTCAGGAAAAAAATTGGATAATACAATATGGATTTAATTTTAATTTTAGCAATTATTACAATATTAGCAGTGGCTGTTTTTGATTTTACAAACGGTTTTCATGATGCTGCAGATATGGTAGCAACTGCTATTGCATCAAGGGCTATGACGCCAACAGTTGCTATTGTAATAGTTACTACATTTACTTTTATTGCACCATTTATAGCAGGACTAGCAGTTGCTGACACAATTGGAACATTTATAGATATAGAAGGTGTGAGTATAGTAGTTGCTCAAAGTATTGTGATATCAGGTATTCTAGCAGCCATAACTTATAATCTTATTACTTGGAAACTAGGTTTACCATCTTCTTCATCAAACTCATTAGTGGGAGGTCTTGTTGGGGCTTCTTTATATGCTTTGGGAGATAGTTCGGTACATTGGGGAGTGACAGCACTTTTTAGTGGACACTTAGAAGGTGTTATGAAAATTATAGTTGGATTATTGTTTTCCCCTTTTGCAGGTTTCATAGTTGGATTTTTTTTGATGAAGTGTTTTATGAAACTATTTAGTAGATTGACATTTCAAAGTAGAAAAATATTTATTTTTAGTCAATATTTAAGTATCTCTTGGCTTGGTTTTTCACATGGAGCCAATGATGCACAAAAAGGGATGGGAATTATTGCTATGGTATTATTAGCTAGTGGATACACATCAGAATTTACAGTTCCTATTTGGGTTATCATTCTTTGTACAAGTGCTATTTCTTTTGGAACATTATTTGGTGGATGGAGTATTATTAAGACTTTAGGGTTTGGTATAATTAGAGTAAAATTATTACATTCATTTACAAATCAAATTGGTTCAGCTTTAATAAATACTATTGCTACTTCTATTGGAGCTCCAACTTCAACAACTCAAGTGGTAACGGCAACTCTAATAGGAGTTGGAGCAGGGGAGAAGCCAAGACATGTGAAGTGGAAAGTTGCTACTTCCATTATCGGCGGTTGGTTTGTAAATATACCAGTATCTATGTTAGTTGGAGCATTATACTGTATGGTATTTTTACTGATATTAAATTAAAGGTTAGAAACGATGAATATAAAATCATTATTTAAAAAATATATTGTTCCTCATGAAATAAATATTGTTGATATGCTTCAAGAGCAATCAAATGCTACACATAAAATGATAGAAGATTTATATGCTTGTTTTATTAAAGAAAATGAAGATGGTTGTGAATCAATTAGAGAAGATCAGCATCAAACAGAGCTATTAAAAGAAAAAAATATGAATCAACTTTTAAATGCCTTTATTACACCTATTGATAGAGAATCTATTTATCGAGCTATTACACAATTAGATGAGATAAGTATATCTGTCAAGCATTTTGTATCAGAAACGAAAGCATATAAAATTCATGAGTTGGTAGAATATAAAGAGATATTTCACCTTATATATAAAGCAAGTAAAAAATTAAAAAGTGGTTTTGAAGCCTTAGATAATGATAATCATGCAGAATTATCAAGATTATCCCAAAGAGTACGACAACTTACCGATGAAATTAGTGAAGAATATATTCAACAAATGGTAAAACTATCAAGTGAAAAAAATCCTCAAATAATGTTTAAATATAAAGAGATACTTTCTCAACTAAAAAGTATTGCACAAAAAATTCATACAGCAGCAAATACTTTACAAGATATTATTGTTAAAATGGATTAAAAAGGATTTAACCATATCACAATTGAAAATTTACTATACTGTCATCACTAAAACAATAAGGTGAATAATGGGAAGAGCAAACACATCAAGTGTTGATACAACAAAAGGTGATAGAATAGCACAAAAAATGAACGTTTTTAAAAATAATTTAAAGGCAGGCTTTGCACCAGATGCAGCTGATAAGAAAGAACAAATAGTGAATGCGAGAAAAGGTGTGAATTTAGAAGCTCAAAAAGCAAAGAAAAAGAAAAATGCAAAACTGGCAAAAGCTGCAAAGAAAAAGAATAAAAAGAAATAATACTACGTGCTAAATGAAGTGTTTAACAACTAATCACAATCCATTTAGCAATATCTTCTAACACATTTGAAAATGCTTTATTTAAAGCTTTTACTCCACCATAAGCATCTAATGTATCTGTCTTTATAGTAGATGAAAATGTTTTGGACTGGATAGTTGTATTTGAATTATAATCTATTAAAGAGATATTGATTATGACTTTTACATAAGATGACTTAGAATCTTCACTAAAATATTGTTTAAAATCTATTATATTACTTTGAAGTATATAGTCATCGGTTGTGATTGACTTATAGTTTTGTACACTTTTAAAAATATTTAATTGATTTAACATATTAGTTAAATGTAATGTAACCATTTGATTTACTGGAATACTCCATTGAGATTGAGTAAAAGAGTATTCTTTATATTTCCCTAAAACATAATTCATATTAGTACTCATAAGAGTATCATCACTAAAAGCTTGAATGATTTTTATACTTTTTTTATTACAATTTTTTACAATTTGATTCTTTGGAAATTCTTTTATTTCCATTTTATACTCTGTAGTATAAGGTTGTTTGATACTACATCCAATAAAAACTATCATAACAATAAATAAACTTATATTTTTTAGCATACTTTACTCTCCTGGACCTTTTTTAATCTCTTCTGTTTTAAAAATAATATCAGCTGGACTTCTATTATAACTTTTCAAGGATTCTTTAAGTTGTAGCATAAGTGATTCCATTTCTATAAGTGTATTATTAAGGTGTGGAATAGTATCTTTTGTCATATCTTTGAAATTAAAATCACCACTTGCCATTGCTTTTTCAATTTCATTCATTGCAGCTCTAACTGATAAATAACTCTTTGTAATAGAATTTATATCTTGTGTTAAATTGTTTTCAAAATCAGTAGTATTTGTCACTAAAGTTTCGAGTTTTGGTATAAAGTTATCAATTTTATATGTTATATTATTTGAGTTTTCTAAAATATTATGAAAATGATTGATACTTTTTTTATCAATCATTTGATCCATTTTATTCATAAAATCAGCAGTTTGTTTTAACAGAAGTGCAAATTGTTCTTGATTTCCTTCATTAAGTACTTTTCTATGTTTGATAAGACTTTTGAAATTTTATCTGAAACACTATCCATTGATTTCTCAATATTTTCAAATAAAGAAGGGGTAGTTTTAATTACTGGATATTGTTCCCCATCTTGAACTTTTAAAAATGGTGCGTTATTATCTCCTAGGTTAAGATTAATATAACTTAATCCTGTTATCCCTTGAGAAGTTAATTTTGCTACAGTTTTTTCTTTGATTGGTGTAGTTTTTAAAATAGTAATAAGAACTTCAACTTGTTCTGTATTTTTTGGACTGATTTTAATGCTACTTACTTTTCCTACATCAATACCTCTATACTTCACAACGGAATCAACATTTAAACCTAAAACTGATTCATCAAAACGAATAAGGTATTTTTTTGTTTCTTTTTCTTGTTCAGGTTTCAATAACCAATAAGAAAAAATCATTATCATGGTAAATCCAATAATTACTAACAATCCAACAAAAGTATAATTGACTCTATTATTCATACTATATATCACCTCCAAAAAAAAATGTATTGATAAATTCACTGTTTATTGAACTTATATTATCTAAAGCACCCTCATAAACAATTTTTTTATCGTCAATAACTGCAAATCTATCCATAGTGTTATGAATTGATTTTAAATCATGGGAAACCATTACTATAGTGAGTTTTAATAAATCTCTTAAATTCACAATAAGTTTATCAAACTCTCTAGCTGAAATAGGGTCTAAGCCACTTGTTGGTTCATCTAAAAATAAAAGTTTTGGATCAAGAGCTAAAGCACGAGCAAGAGCTGCCTTCTTTTTCATTCCACCACTTATTTGTGATGGATAAAGTGAAGCGTCTGAGAGTTTAAGTCCTACGATATGAATCTTAAAAGCTACAATTTCTTTTATCATTTTTTCATTTAAATCTGTATATTCTTGTAAAGGTAAAGCAATATTTTGTGCAAGTGTCAAAGAAGAGAATAATGCACCAAATTGAAATAAAACTCCCCATTGTTGTCTTAAGTTTTGAGCCTCTTGGGGATTAATATTTGCTAGATTTTTTCCTAAAATATTAATAGTTCCACTATGTATTTTTTCAAGCATAACAATTTCTCTAAGTAATGTAGTCTTTCCACAACCACTAGGACCTAAAAGTCCATATATTTCACCATCATTGATACTTAAATTCAAGCCATTATGGACAATATTGTCTCCAAAAATTGTTTTGAGTTCTTTTACTTCTATTATAGTTTTCATTAAATACCCAAATTTGTAAATATGATAGAAAAAATGGCATCACAAATAATAACGGCAAATATTGATTCAACAACACTTTTTGTAGTATTATAACCTATACTTTGAGTATCATCTTTTACCATTAACCCTCTATAGATAGATATAGAAGCAATAATTATTGCAAAAAAAGGTCCCTTGATAATACCAACTAAAAAATGTCTCAACTCAATAACATTACTAAACCTATCTAAAAATAAATTATAACTAAGTCCCAAATCTATATTTGCGATTAACATCCCACCAAAAACAGCCATGACATCTGAGATAAAAATTAAAATAGGCATCATTATAATCAATGCAAGTACACGAGGTAAAACTAGAAATCTATAAGGATCAAATCCCATAGTTTTCATAGCATCTAATTCTTGTGTAATTTTCATAGCACCAATTTGGGCAGTATATGAAGAACCACTTCGTCCAGCGATGATGACAGCTGTAATAATAGGTGACAATTCTCTCAGCATAGAAAGTCCTATCATATCAACGATAAATATATTTGCCCCATATAAGCTTAATTGGTTGGCAGATTGATACGCTACAACAATTCCTATGAGAAAGCTGCTTAATGCAATTATAAAAAAAGCTTTAATAGCACTTTCATTCATTTCAAATAAAATTTCTTTATATCTTATACTTTTTGGTGATTTTAATAAATAAAGAAAATGAACAAACATCTCTCCTAAAAAAGCTAAAAATTGTATGAAAGCATAATAATATTTAGATGCCATTTCTCCTATATACTTTATGATGTTGTTTTGTTTTGTATATAGAAAGAGCGTATTGGGTGTTTTTTTTGTTTGCACAAGGTCTAATGTATTACGTATATTTTGATTTGGTGTATTTATAATTACAGTTGTTTTGTTTGATAAGTATTTATCATATAAGTTTGTGATATAGATAGCTGAGGCTGTATCTATAAAAGTAAGTTCTGATAAGTCTATAGTGATTGTTGTAAATTTTGAAAAATCAATAGTATCAATCAAGTTTTGATATTTTGAAATACTATATAAGATAAATTCACCCTTGAAAACAAGGGTGAGTTTTTCATTCTCATAATTCAAAAATAAATTATTCATATAATCACCTCTTTTGAGGTAGTGTTATTTACCTATCTCTTCTGATTTACTGAATTTTTGTTTTACTCTTACTACAAGATAGAAGAATAGAGGGATAAATAATACTCCAATAACCATAGCAGAAATCATACCACCAACAACAGTTGTACCAATGATATGACGACTTGCACTTCCAGCACCACTACTTAAAGCAAGTGGCAATGTTCCTACAATAAATGCTAATGAAGTCATAACGATAGGTCTAAATCTTAATCGTGCAGCCTCAATAGTCGCATCAAACAATGTCATACCATTTCTTAGTTTATCCATTGCGAACTCAACTATTAAAATAGCATTTTTAGCACTTAATCCAACCAGTGTGACAAGTCCAACTTGGAAATATATATCTGATTCTAAGCCTCTTAAAAATACTGCAACAGCAGCTCCAAAAATAGCAAAAGGGATAGAGATGATAACTGCCATTGGGATACTCCAGCTTTCATACAATGCAGCAAGAATTAAAAATACAAATATGGCTGCATATAAAGATGTATAGCTTCCCTCATTTGAAAGTTTTTTCTCTTGGTATGATGTTCCAGCCCAAGCGATTGTATATCCATCTGGAAGAACACTTGTAGCTATCTCTTCAATTGCATTGATTGCATCACTTGAAGCATATCCAGCACCAGGATTTCCAGTAACTTTTGCAGATGAGAACATATTAAATCTTTCTATTACACTTGCATTTACTTTGCGTTCTAGTTTTACAAGTTCACTTACTGGTACAAGAACTCCATCACTAGATCGTACATATATGTTTTTGAATTGCTCTTGGGTTGCTCTATATTGTGATTCAGATTGAATATTTACATGGAAAGTTCGTCCATATAAGTTAAAATCATTTATATATCCTTTTCCAAAAGTATTTTGAATATTCTCAAAAATTGAATCAATTGTTACATTTATTGCTTTTGCTTTTTGTCTATCAACTGTCAATAAATATTGTGGTACATTTGTATTTAATGTAGTTCTTACTCCTGAAAGTCTAGGATCAGTAGCAGCCTTACCTATAATCTCTTGTGTGTATTGATTTAAAGTAGCAAGTTCTCCACCTGTTCTATCTTGAATCCACATCTCAAATCCACCAGTTGTACTCATACCTCTAATTGGAGGTGGATTAACTGGAATTACAAAAGCATCTTTTCCTTGCATAAATTGTCCCATTAGTTGTCCTGCTAAAACTTGAGAACTTTGGTTTGCAGCTGGTCTTTCATCCCAAGGTTTTAGCATTGCAAACATTAAAGCTGCATCTGTTTTATATGCAAAAGTAACAATATCAATACCTGTAATTGCCCCAACTCCTATAACATTTGGATTTTTTAAGAGTTGTTGTTCTATATCTTTTGTTATTTTTGATGATTCACCAAGTGAAGTTGATGGCATAAGGTATGTAAGGACCATTAATACACCTTTATCTTCAGTAGGAACAAGTCCTGTTGGAGTATGTTTCATAATACCATAGGTAGAAACTAAAAGACCAGCAAATAATAAAAGAGAAAAAGTCCATTTTTTGATAGTTTGTTTAGTGATACCTAAAAATTTTATTGTAAGCCAATCAAAAAAATCGTTAAATCTTTTAATAGGATAGATTGGTTCTTCCTCGTGCTCTTTTAAAAATATAGCACATAAAGCAGGAGTAAGTGTCAATGCCACAAGTCCAGAGATAACAACAGCTATAACAATAGTAATAGCAAATTGTTTATACATAACCCCACTAAATCCACCACTTAAAGCAGCAGGAATAAATACAGCAGATAGTACAAGAATAATAGCTACAAGAGGTGTAGTAAGTTCTTTCATTGCTTCTATTGTGGCATCTTTTACACTAATAGTTTTAGTTCGTAATATTCTTTCAACATTTTCGATAACGATAATAGCATCATCAACAACAAGTCCAATAGCCAAAATCATACCAAATAAAGTAAGTAAATTAATCGAAAAACCTGCGGCATAAAGTCCAGCAAAAGTACCTATAACAGATACAGGAATTGCAAGAACAGGTATAATTGTAGCTCGTAAATTTCCTAAAAACAAATAAATAAGAATTGTAACAAATACAATTGCTTCAAGCAAAGTTTTAATAACCTCTTTAATTGATTCATTTACAAATAATGTTGCATCATAAGGTACTTTATATTCTAAATCTTCAGGAAATTTTGTTTTTAATTCTGCCAAAGTATCATCTATAGCTTTTGAAACCTCTAAAGCATTTGCACCAGGTGTAAGAAATATACCAACAGGCATCATTGGATTTGTATTGTATCTTCCTAAAGTATTAAATGCATCAGAACCAAGTTTAACTTGTGCGATATCTTTTAATTTTAGTGTTGAGCCATCTGCATTTGAACGGATAATAATATTTTCAAACGCTTCAACATTTTTTAAACGACCTTCTGTTGCTATTGAATAAGTAAATGGTGTTACTTGCTTTATTGGTTCAGCACCAACTGTACCAGTTGCATATTGGTTATTTTGACTTTGAATTAATTCATTTACATCACTTGGAATAAGATTATAAAATGCTAATTTATCAGGATCAATCCAGATTCTTATAGCATAATCTTTTGCTCCAAAAACCATAACATCACCAATGCCTTTAATTCTTTTTAAATCATCAATAACATTGATTGTAAGGTAGTTTGAGATAAATGTTGTATCATGTACATTGTTTTTTGAACTAAAAGCAAGAACCTTTAACATATCTGGTGATCTTTCTTTTACTGTAATCCCTTGTCGTTGTACCTCTGCAGGTAATTTATTTAATGCAAGTTGTACACGGTTATTTACATCAACTTTTGCTTGTGCTACATCAGTTCCAACTTCAAAAATAATGCTAACAGATAATACACCACTTGGACTCGCAGTAGATGTCATATATGTCATATTTTCTACACCATTGATTGCATTTTCTAGTGTAGTTGCTACTGTTGCGGAAAGTGTTGCTGCATCAGCTCCTGGATAAGTAGCTTGTACATTTATCTGAGGTGGAGTAACAGCTGGATACTCTTTAACTGGAAGTATATTTATAGAGATTATACCTGCAAGTATTATCAAAATTGATATTACTGTTGCAAATATAGGTCTATTGATAAAAAACTTTGAAAACATCTAGTTACCTTATTTATTAATTATTTTGTCTACAACAACATCAGCACCTGGTTTTACTCTAAAGAAATTATTTACAATTACTCTATCGCCACTTTGAAGTGGTCCACCAGCTACAACATATTTATCACCTGTTTCTTTTCCTATCATTACAGGTTTAACTCCAACTTTTCCACCATTTTCTACAAATACAATAGTTCCCATAGGATTTTGTAAAACAGCTTTTTGTGGTATAGTGATAACGTTTTTTTGTACGATATCATTAAGAACTACTCTTATAAAATTTCCTGGCATTAAAAAATTATCATTATTATCAACAATAGCTCTCATTTTTACTGTTGAAGTATTTTGATTTATATTTACATCTATAAAGTCTATAATACCATTGTATGTAGTTGGTTTATTGTTTATTTCTATATTTACTTTAATTTTATTATCTTCAGGTAATGACCATAAATTGTTTTTAATATTTTTATAATCACTTAAAGGCATAGAAAAATCTATAAATACTTTCTCGTTTTGTGTTATTGTAGTAAGTTCTTGTGGAGGATTATTTGTAACTAAATCTCCAATATCAACTTTTTTTAATCCAACAATCCCACTGATTGGAGCTTTAACACTCGTAAAGTCAAAGTCAATTTTTGCTTGGGCTAACTGTGCTTTTGCCATTGTATATGAAGCAGTTGCTTGTTCAAAAGCAGATAAAGCATCATCTCTTTTTTCATCACTAACTGATCTTGATTTATAAAGTCTTTTAATTCTTTCCCAATTTCTTGAAGCATTATTCATTGATGCTTTATTCATTTCAACAGAAGCTGCAGCTGCATCTACTCTAGCTTTATAAACATCATCTTCTATTTTATATAATAAATCACCTTGATTTACTTTTTGTCCTTCTGTAAAATGTTTACTCTCTAAAACACCTAAAACTCTCGAAACAACTTTAATATTTTGAAATGATTTAATTTGGGCTGGATACTTCAAAACGATTGGTAAATCTTGTGCTTGAGGTATAACATATACATCTGCTTTTGGTGCTGGCATTTTTTTTGCTGGTTCAGCTGAGAAGCTAATAGTTGGCATCACAAGCAGTGTAGCTACTGTTACAATAATTGATTTTGTGAACTTTTGCATAGTTTTCCTTGACTCTTTAATTTTATTTATTGTTGGTTATAATTATGAATGACTCTGAGTCATTTACGGGAATGATAGTATCAATTTGCTGATTAACAGCTTAAATTGTTAAATTATTAATAGTCGTTTATGTTTAATAGTTATAGTATATAATCATAAATAAATATTAACAAAGGTAGCCTTTAAGATGTTAAATAGAAAAGTGTCTTTAGTATTAGGAAGTGGTGGAGCAAGAGGGTATGCTCACATTGGTGTAATAGAGATACTTCAAGAAAAAGGTTATGAAATAAATGCTATCTCAGGTTCATCTATGGGTGCTTTAATAGGTGGACTTTATGCCGCTGGTAAACTAGATGAATTTAAACAATGGATATTAACTTTAGATTATTTTGATATTTTTAAACTTATTAGTTTTTCTTCAATGAGTGGAGGTTTAGTCGATGCTCAAAAAGTATTTGATAAGATTGCTACAATGATTGGTGATGTTAATATAGAAGATTTAGATATAAAATATATAGCAGTTGCAACAGATATTAATACACAAAAAGAGGTTTTATTTACAAAAGGAAAATTGGTTGATGCAATTAGAGCCTCAGTATCAATACCAACAATTTTTTCTCCTATAGTTCAAAATGATATGATATTAGTTGATGGTGGAGTTTTAAATCCCTTACCAATCAATACAATAGAAGAAAATAATGAAGATTTGATAATTGCAGTCAATCTTGATGCTAATATAGAGAATAAATATACTATTAAAGTTCCTGATGAACAAAAAACAAGAGAAGAATTATTGTACAGTAAAGTAAAAACTTTTTTCGAAGAAGCCAAGTCTCATATACCTAGGCAGTTTTTTGATATTTTACCCTCTAAAAAAACAAAAGAGGAAAATATTGTGGAACCAAATATACCTTTTGTATTGAGTAGAACATTAGATACAGCACAAACTATTTTATCAAAGTATTATATTCAGAACTATAATACAGATATAATGATTGATATACCAAGGGGTAGTTGTGAATTTTATGAATTTACTCAAGGGTATAAAATGATAGAGATTGGAAAAACTATTGCAAACAGTAAATTATGAGAAAAAATATTATCCCCATATATTAGCACTATTGCTTTTTGTATTTTTTATTATATTGGCAATTGAACCAATAGATAGAGCTGTATGGATTGTAGAAATTTTACCAGTAGTTGGTATTTTTTTATTGTTATTAGTTACTTTTGATAGATTTAGGTTTACAAACTTGTCATATACTTTAATCAGTATTGGTTTGATTTGGCATACAATTGGAGCACACTATACTTTTGCAAATGTTCCTTTTGATTTTATCACACAGCTTTTCGATTTTCAAAGAAATCATTATGATAGAATAGGGCATTTTTTAGTTGGTTTATATGCGTATCCCATAGCAGAATTTATGATAAAAAAAAGAGACACAAATCACATAACAGCAATCTTTTTTGCACTTTTTTTTATCATGAGTATCGCTTGTGGTTATGAGATAGTTGAATGGATATATGCCCAGTTTGAAGGTGGCAATACAGGAATAGAGTTTTTAGGTTCACAAGGTGATAACTGGGATGCTCAAAAAGATATGTTGGCAAATACAATTGGGGCTATAGTTGCACTTTGCTTATATGGCTATCTAAGACCAGATAAAAGGAAAAAAAATGGGTAATAAAACTATTTTACAATCATTGGCTTATCTTATTATAATAATTGCTGGATTAAAGATGGCGAGTACTATCGTTTTACCATTTTTAATGGCAATTTTTTTATTTGTATTATTTCTTCCTTTGGCAAATAGATTACGATTGTCAGGATTACCTGATGTTTTAACCACTATTATTGTTTTTGGTTTAATGGTTGTAATTTTATTTTTTATAAGTACTTTCTTAATATCTTCAGTAGAGGATATAAGTTCAAATATAGGAATGTATCAAAATAAATTTCATGAAATTACGCCTAAAATTACTAGTTTGTTTGAACAACTTGGTATCCCTTTGGAAAAGAGTAAGATAGTTAGTTTATTTGAACCTACTAAAATTATAAACTATACGGCATTGTTTTTAAAAAATATGGGTAATATTTTGACAAATAGTTTTATAACTATTTTGATCGTAATGTTTCTTTTTTTAGAATTATCTTTATTTGAAAAAAAATTAATATTATTAATTAATGAAGAGAATCAAAACAGATTAAATGAGTTTTTAAATAATGTAAATACATATTTTATAACTAAAACATTTACTTCTTTTGCTACAGGATTACTTATTTGGATAATGTTGTCTTTTTTTAATCTGGAATATGCATTGCTTTTTGGAATAATAGCATTTTTATTAAACTTTATACCAAGCATTGGTTCAATAATTGCAGCAATTCCAGCATTGTTAATTGCCTTATTACAGTTGAATATGGTAGATACACTTTTAATTATGTTTTTGTATTTGGTTATAAATATAGTTATTAGTAATTTTATTGAACCTAAGATTATGGGTAAAAATGTTGGATTATCAACCTTTATCATCTTTATTTCTATGATAGTTTGGGGATGGATTTTTGGTCCTATTGGTATGTTTTTAGCTGTACCTTTAACAATTATTATAAAAATAGGATTTGATAGTAGTGAAAAATATCGTTGGATATCAATATTTATAAGTGATAGTATAATAGAAGAAAATATTAAAAAGGACATAAATAAAAATGGAAAATAAAAAAATAGAGGACATAATATCTCAAATTAAAGTACTGGAAGATGAACTTCTTGAAGAATTTAAGAAAAAAGAAGAGCAATTTTTTTATACAATTGAAAATGAAAAAGCAAAGTTTCAAGAAAGGGTAATCAAAGAGGGGAAGTCTAAAATAATAAGTTCTATCCAATATCTTTCATCTTTTCCATTAGGAGTAATACTTACTATTCCTTTTATTTGGGGTATGATTATTCCTATAGTTATCACAGATATTTTTGTAACTATTTATCAAGCTATTTGTTTTCCTATTTATAAAATACCAAAAGTGAAAAGAAAAGAATATGTAATAATGGATAGATATAATTTATTTTACCTTGATAGAGTGCAAAAAATAAATTGTTGGTATTGTGAATATTTTAATGGAGTTGTTGCGTATGTAAGGGAAATTGCGGCAAGGACTGAACAGTTTTGGTGTCCTATAAAACACTCAAAACCTCTAAAAGACAAACATTCAAGATATGATAATTTCTTTGACTTTGGAGATTATATAAAATATAGAGATGAAATAGAAAATCAAAGATTAAACTTTGATGATTTATTAGATCAAAAAGAAGAACAAAAAAAGGAAAGCAATGTATAAATTTGCTATCAATAGACCCATAACAACACTGATGGGTGTATTAACATTTATAGTTTTTGGACTTATCTCCTATAAAACTATGCCAATAAATCTTTTTCCAAATGTTGATTTTCCCGTTGTGACTATACAAACAGCTTATAATGGAGCAGATGCAAGTACAGTAGAAACTAAAATCACAGATAAAATTGAAGAGGTTGTGAGTGGTATAGATGGTATTGATAAACTTATGTCAAACAGTTATGATGGTTTTAGTGTTGTTACTGTTCAATTTGAACTTTTTAAGGACTTAGATGTAGCAACTAATGATGTTAGAGATAAGATTGGCTCACTTATTCTACCAGATGAAGCAGAAAAACCAGTGGTAAAAAAACTTGGAGCTACAGGAGCTGTTATCTCACTTTTTGTATCTACAAAAAAAGGTGATTCAACAGCATTGATGAGACTAGCTGATGAAAAACTTAAACCTAAACTTCAAAGAATACAAGGGGTAGGGGAAGTAAATATTGTAGGGTATCAAGATAGAGAGATACGAATTTATATTAATCCTTTTTTACTGAATAAGTATAATTTAACTCCTTATGAACTACAACAAATTATAAGTAGCCAAAACATCTCACAAGGTGCTGGAAAACTTATTAATGACAATCAGGAGATTGTTGTAAAGGTTGAGGCAGATGCATTAAGTGTTGAAGAGTTATCAAATATACTTATTAAACCAGGAGTGAAGTTACGAGATATTGCAAAAATAGAAGATGGCTTAAGTGATAGCAGTAGTTTTTCTTCGTTTAATGGTAACCAAGGTGTTATGCTTGAGGTAAAAAAAATCTCTGGAGAAAATGTACTAAATATAATTAAAGAGGTGAAAAAGATTTTACCTAGACTGGAAGCTATCGCAGGTGAAGATTATAATATCCAGCTACTCCAAGATCAAAGTGACAAAATTATGGTAAATATCAACAATGTAACCTTTGACTTAATCTATGGCTCTATTTTGGCGATTATCATTGTATTTTTCTTTTTACGAAACTTTACAGCTACATTCGTTTCAGCTTTGGCAATTCCTACATCTATTATAGGAACTTTTGCCATAATTGATTGGTTGGGATATGATTTAAATCGTTTGACTTTGATTGGACTTACTTTGGCTATTGGTATTTTTATTGATGATGCTATTGTTGTTATTGAAAATATTACAAAAAAATTAGAACAAGGAATGGAACCTTTTTTAGCTTCAGTTGAAGGGATAAAAGAGGTTGCATTTTCTATTTTAGCTATATCATCTGTACTTTTAGCTGTATTTATTCCTGTTGCTTTTATGGATGGGATAGTTGGGATGTTTTTTAACTCTTTTGCTATGACTGTTGCAGCTGGTATTGTTCTATCTTACTTAGTTGCTGTTATGTTTATACCTACTGTTGGTGCGCGGGTTTTAAATGCTAGTGAAAGTAAGTTTTATCATTTTACAGAGCCATTTTTTGTAAAACTAGATAAAACCTATGTTTCAATTTTAAAACAGCTTTTGCGATTTAAAACATTGACGATTGTTTTAACAATTGGTTTACTTGTAGCTTCTACAAAACTTACAGTTGGTATGGACTTTATGCCAATGGAAGATAATAGCGAGTTTCAAGTATTTATCAAAGCACCAGTTGGTACAAGCTTAGAAAATATGAAAAAAAACTTACAACCACTCGTAGATAAAATAGAAAAAGACAATGCGGTTGAATATAGTGTCATCTCCATAGGGTACAATAGTGCAAAAGAGATACATAAAGCAAAAATATATGTAAAGATGAAACCAAAAGAGCAACGAGTGGGTATTTCACAAGAGGATATGGTAGTCAAATATACAAATGAGTTTAAATCAATTAAAGATATGACTATCACTGTTGAAGATTTACCACCTTTTGATACTGGAAGTTCTAATGCACCAGTTCAGATAGTTATTACAGGGGATGACCTTGATGTATTAGAAAAAACTACTGCAAAAGTTATGGAGATGTTAAAAAATACAAAAGGTTTAGTAAATATTGATAGAGATTATGAAAGTGGAAAACCCCAAATCAAAATCAATATAAAAAGACAAAATACACAAGTTGCAGGGGTAAGTGCAAATGAGATAGCTGGAATATTATCAAGTGCATATAGTAGTGATAGCGCGATCTCTTTTTATGAAGAGAAAGGGAGACAGTTTGATATAACACTTCGATTTGAAGATCAGTATAGAAAATCAATTGAAGATATGAAAAAACTACAAGTGCGAGCAAAAAATGGAGAATTTGTATCGTTAGAGGGACTTGTAACTTTTGAAGAAGATACCACAACAGCTTCTATTAATAGATTTGATAGAGAAAGAAAAGTTCTCGTAACTGCTGGATTGTTTGGAGATAGTTTAAATAATGTTGTGACAGCAATCGATACAAATATAAAAGAACTGTTGCCACAAGGATATAACTATAGATATACAGGAGATATAGAAAATATGGCAGATACAGCAGCTGCATTTGGTGGTGCTGTACTCTTAGCTGTTATTTTAATTTATCTTATTTTAGCAGCATTATATGAATCATTTTTACAACCTTTGATTATTATGGTTTCTATGCCTCTATCATTTACAGGTGTGATGGTAGCTTTATATTTAAGTGGAAATAGTTTTAGTTTATTTGTTATGATTGGTATAATCTTACTTTTAGGTATGGTTGGGAAAAATGCGATTTTAGTTGTAGATTTTGCAAACAAGGCAATCGAAGAGGGACAAACTGTAGATGAGGCACTTCTTGAAGCAGGAGAAAAAAGACTTCGACCAATTTTGATGACAACATTTGCAATGATTGGGGCTATGGCACCACTGGCGTTTGGAACGGGTGCGGGAAGTGAATCAAATTCACCTATGGCATTGGCGATTATTGGAGGGCTTGTAAGTTCTACAATATTGACATTACTTGTAGTACCTGCAATGTATAAGTTTATCTATCCTGTTGATAGATATTTACGAAAATTTTATGAGAAAGGTGAAGTTCGTTAATAAACAGTGAATAGTTTCACTCTTTAAGAACTGGAACCGCAATCGATGTGCGATTAAAAGAGCACCGATGAAGGAGGATTGTATGATAAATAAAAAATATGAATTTGTATTATTTGCATTTTTTATGGCAGCTTTTATGGCTGGATTTATGAGTTTTATTGTAACTTTGATAAACATTGGATTTGTTGAAGGGATATTTTGGTATTGGCTAGAGGCATATTGGAAAGCATTTTTAGTAGCATTTCCAACGATTTTTATAGTAGTACCACAAGTTCGAAAAGTTGTGGCATTATTTATTAAAGATTAATGTTGTAATCAAATAGAAATCTATTTGATTACAGCCGTATCTGTTTTTTCATTCCCTAATAAATCTTTCCAGTACATTTTTAATGTATCACCTTTTTTAGCATTTGCGAATTTAAATTTTACATAAGGGTCTCTTGATAAAGTTTGGCTTGTACTTGCTTCAAATACAATTGTATCATTTACTGTACCAATAATAGTGGTAATATAATTTGCAGTTTTTCCTAATCTTTTAGCTTCTGTTTGGCTAAGCATAATATGTTTTGCCATTACTTTTACTGTTGTAATACCATTTTTTAATGTCGCTTTTATTCTCATATTTTCCATCCTTTTTTATTACAAAATATTATATCAAAAAAATAAGTACTTTTCATTTATATTTGGTTAAACAATGATTAATTTAATTTATCTATAATTTTGAAAATTAAAGGACTAGAAATGAAGAAAATTATTACAAGAGATATGGCAACATCACTTACAACATTAGGATTTGCTGTTGTTGGTGTAAGTGGAATTATGATGTTTTTTCACTTTTTCGATAACTATGTAAAAGAGATGCATGAGACTCTTGGTTTAGTATTTGTAGGTATCGTATTTTTTCATGTATTTTTTAATTGGAAAAGTATGAAAAATTATTTTTCAAAAAAAGTTTTTTTATTATCAGTTATTGTCGCAATGGGAGTAGTTGTAGGTTTCACATCTAATGCACCAACAGGACCAAATCCAAAAGGGATAATTATTCAATCAGTATTAAATGCACCACTTGAAGATTCTATTGGTGTTTTAGGATTAGATATGGAAGTTTTTGAATTGAAATTAAAAAATGCAAATATTATATTAAAAGAAGAAGCCTCTTTAAATCAATTAGCAAAAGCAAATAAAATATCTCCTTATAAATTAATTGCAATTATAAAAGAGTAATAGTTTTTTCATATTGTAATTAATTGATTATAAGTTATAATCCCAAATGGATTATCAAACAAAACAAACATTACCAAAGGGTTTTATAGTTATATTAGCTATGCTAACCTCTATATCACCACTTGCAATTGATGTATATTTACCTTCATTTACACAAATATCAAAATATTTTTATACCTCTATTGATCAAATAGAGGTAACACTTAGTATTTATCTTATAGGTTTTGCACTTGGACAGTTAGTTGGAGGACCACTTTCTGATAGATATGGACGAAAAATATTTATTTTTGTTGGGTTAAGTATCTATATTTTATTTTCATTTATGATTAGTATTGCTTCTAGTTTAGAACAATTATGGGTATTTAGATTTTTTCAAGCAATTGGAGGTGGCTTTGCTGTTGTAAATACAAGTGCAATTGTACGAGACCTTTTTCATGGGAAAGAAGGAGCTAAAGTATTTTCAATGATTTCAATGGTGATGATGATTGCACCAATGGTAGCACCAGTTGTAGGAGCTACTATTTTGCATTTTTTTTCTTGGCAATTTATTTTTATATTTTTATCAATTTATGCTATGTTACTTTTATATTTTATTACTAAGTTACCTGAAACTTCTCCTAAAACAAAAACAAAGAATTTATTTACAAACTATATAACAATATTAAAAAACAAGCAGGCAATTTTGCTTATGTTAGCAGGAGGATTTGGAATTTCCGCTTTATTTATCTTTATTACAAAATCCTCTTTTATATATATGGAATATTATAAATTAGATACGATTTATTTTTCTTTATTGTTTGGTCTTAATGCTTTTGGACTGATATTGGCAACAAAACTTAATATTATTTTACTTGAAAGACACTCTTCTATTAAACTATTTTTATACGCTATTATTTTTCAAATTGGTATTGCTATTGCATTATACTTTTTATCAAAATTTAATATTTTACCAATAATGATACTAGGTTTTGTACTTTATGTGTCAACATTGGGATTAATTTTTGCTAATGTATTATCTTTACTTCTTGAGCATTTTAAAACAATTAGTGCTACTGCTACTGCACTAAATGGTGTTATGGGTTTTACAATCTCAGCATTTATAGGCTTTATAGCAAGTTTATTTCATGATGGTGGATTGGATAATATCTTTTATCTTATGATTTTTACTTCATTTATATCGTTAGTAATATTAGTATTTCTAATACTAGATAAGAAAAAAAATAGATAAAAATTTCCAAAAAATTTCTAAAAACTGTTTACTATAGTAACATATAAAAAAATTTAATATACTAAAAGTTACAAATATTACGAAATGCTACTTTAATGCTACAAAGTACCCATACAATCATTTTGATATTAAAAAAAGGAGAATATTGTGGATAAAACAATGGTAGAAAAAATCAAGTCGAATCCTTCTTATATTGAACTTGTTTCAAAAAGAAGTGCTTTTTCTTGGAAACTAACTATAACTATGTTAGTGGTTTATTATGCATTTATTTTATATATTGCATTTAGTCCAGAGACATTGGGTCAAAGTATAAGTGGAGGTGTAGCTACAATAGGTATACCTATAGGTATGGCACTTATTTTATTTTCATTTATAATGACAGGTGTTTATGTAAAAAGAGCGAATAGTGAATTTGATGATTTAACAAAAAAAGTTAAAGAAGATATCGCAAAGGAGATGAAATAATGTTAAGTAGAATTTTTTCTCTTTTAGTTGTGTTTGCTGGAGTTGCTTTTGCAGCTGGTGCTGATCTTGGTGCAGGAACAAAACAAGATATAAATGTGCCGGCAATTGTTATGTTCTTTTTATTTGTATTTGCTACATTAGGTATTACTTACTGGGCTTCAAAAAGAACAAAAAGTGCAAGTGACTTTTATACTGCTGGTGGTGGTATCACAGGAACTCAAAATGGTACAGCGATAGCTGGAGATTATATGTCTGCTGCATCTTTCCTTGGTATTACTGGTATGGTATACTTAAAAGGATATGATGGACTTATTTTCTCTATTGGTTTCCTTGTTGGTTGGCCTGTAATTTTATTTATGATCTCTGAGCAATTAAGAAATCTTGGTAAATATACATTTGCTGATGTTACTGCATATAGATTAAGACAAAAACCTATCAGAATTTTAGCTGCTCTTGGTTCAATTTCAGTTGTTATTCTTTACCTTATTGCACAAATGGTTGGTTCTGGTAAATTAATCCAAATTTTATTTGGTTTAGAGTACGAATTTGCTGTTATTTTAGTTGGTGCATTGATGGTATTATATGTGGCTTTCGGTGGTATGCTTGCAACTACTTGGGTACAAATTATTAAAGCTATTTTACTTTTAGCTGGTACAACATTTATGTCAATTATGGTTATGGCTCAATTTGGATTCTCTTTTGAAGCATTATTTAAAGCTGCAACTGAAATACATCCAAAAGGTTTATCAATTATGACTCCAGGAGGGCTTGTATCTGATCCTATTTCAGCAATTTCACTTGGTATTGCTTTAATGTTTGGTACAGCTGGTCTTCCTCATATTCTTATGAGATTCTTTACTGTTGCTGATGCTAAAGAAGCTAGAAAGTCAGTATTTGTTGCAACTGGTTTAATCGGTTACTTCTATATTCTTACATTTATTATGGGATTTGGTGCAATTGTATTAGTACTTGGTGCTGAAGGTAATATTTACTGGGATACTGCTACAAATACATTAAAAGGTATGAATAATATGGCAGCTGTTTGGTTAGCTCACGCTGTTGGTGGTGATTACTTCTTAGGATTTATCTCTGCGGTTGCTTTTGCTACAATCTTAGCGGTTGTATCTGGTCTTACACTAGCTGGTGCTTCAGCAATTTCACATGACCTTTATGCAAATGCGTTTGCAAAAGAGGGTGAAAAAGTTGATGAGTTACAAGAGATGAGAGTTTCTAAATATGCTACTCTTGCTATTGGTGTTGCTGCAATTATTTTTGGTATTGCATTTGAAAAACAAAATATTGCGTTCGTTGTTGCACTAGCATTTACTATTGCTGCATCTGCTAACTTCCCAGTATTGTTTATGTCAATCTTCTGGAAAGGTTTAACAACTAGAGGTGCTGTAATTGGTGGATATGTTGGACTTATCTCTGCACTTGTTCTTGTTATTTTAGGACCAGTTGTATGGACAAGTATTTTAGGATACGGACAAGCAATTGTTCCATATAAATTCCCAGCTGTATTCTCTGTACCTATGGCATTTATTGCTATTTGGTTCTTCTCTATTACTGATAATAGTGAAGATGCACAAAGATGTAAAGATGAATTTGATGCTCAAGATATCAGATGTCAAACTGGTATTGGTGCTGATAGTGCGGTAAATCACTAAAAGCAAATGAGACAAAGTTTAGTTAGAATTTAAAATCAATGTTAAAGCCCCTTTTATAAGGGGCTTTTTTTATGTAATTTGTATTACGATTATATAAGAAAAGAAAAGGAACATCTATGAGTCTTTTAGAGATAAAAAGTTTTATTAAAAATATTAAACCATTTGATAATTTGTTGAGTAATGAGCTTGAAGAGGTTTGTAGTTACTTAGATATATTATACTTTAAAGAGGGAGAACAGCTTTTATCTCCTGCAAAAAATGCTGAATTTCTCTATTTTATTATTAAAGGTGTTGTTCAAGAAAAGCTTGAAGAAGAGGTGATTTCTGTATACTCTACAAGTGAGTATTTTGATCCAATTACACTTATCGAAAATAAAATTAAACATACTTTTGTAACAGTTCAAGAATCGATTCTTTATGCATTACCAAAAGAGATATTTTTGAAATATATGTATCAAAATAGTGCATTAGAGAGTTATTTTTTCTCAACAATCTCTGAAAAACTAAATTTAAGTATGCAAAATGAAGAGAAGAAAAAACTCTTAGATTTTGCAATGTCTAAAGTTGAAGATGCTTATTTACAAAAGCCAATTTATATCGATGAACGTGAGACAATATATGGTGCAGTTGTACAACTTACTTCAAATAATATCCAATCTATTTTAGTTAGAAGAGCAGATGGAGAAGTAGGGATTGTAACAGATTCAAGTTTTGTAAAAAAAGTTGCACTTAAAAGAATGGATTTAGATGGTCCTGTCAGTCAGATAACAACTTATGGATTAAAATATATAGAAGCTTCTGATTTTTTATTTAATGCTCAATTACAAATGGCTAAACACAATCTAAAAAGACTTGTAGTAAAAAAAGAAGGAGAGATTATTGGGATTTTAGATATTGTAAGTTTAAGTAGTTTCTTTGCTTCTCATACACATTCAACAAGTAGATTAATTGAAGATGCAAAAACAATAGAAGAGTTAAAAGAAGCAAGTAGTAAATTTATAAGAACCATTAGGGTTTTATATGAAAAAGGGGTAAAAGTAAGATATATATCTAAACTTATCTCACAATTGAATGAAAAATTATTTGAAAAACTTTTTGAACTTACAGCACCTGAAGAATTAAAATCAAAATCAACTCTCATTATTATGGGAAGTGAGGGAAGAAGTGAACAGATCCTTAGAACCGATCAAGATAATGCTTTGGTACTCTCTGATGATTGTAGTATGGATTACAATGAGATTATGAAATATACAAAAACATTTACAGAGCATCTTGTAGAATTTGGATATCCATTGTGTGATGGTAATATTATGGTTTCAAATCCGTTTTGGGTACAAAATATTACAAGTTTTCAAGAAACTATTTTTGATTGGATACATAAACCAAATGAAGAAAACTATATGTATTTGGCAATTTTTTATGATGCTGTTGCTATTACAGGGGATAAAGAATTATTGAATATATTGAAAGAATATCTTTTTACAGTTTGTGCAAATGCACCATCTTTTTATCCATTTTTCGCAAAACCTATAGTTTCTTTTGAAACACCTTTGGGATTATTTAGTGATTTTGTAGTTGATAAAACACATCATAAAGATGAATTAGACATTAAAAAAGGTGGTATTTTCCCAATTGTACATGGAGTAAGAACTTTAGCAATAGAAAAAAATCTTAAGGAGACAAATACTGTTGAAAGACTGAAAGAGTTAAATGATTTAGGTATACTTGATAGAGAGTTTACAAATGAACTTATTGAGTCATTTAATTTCCTTTTAACACTAAGACTCAAATTTCGATTAGATAAAATAGATAAAAAAGAAGAGTTAGATAATTATATAAATCCATCAAAACTAACTGTTTTAGAAAAAGATTTATTAAAAGATAGTTTTAAAATAGTGAATAAATTTAAAAAATTTATTACATATCACTGTAAATTAAATATGGTAAGTTAATAAAATGTTTGAGAAAGTAAAACAATACTTCAATAAAAAACGTTTAAAAAATAGTGATTATAACTATCTTTTTGAAGTAAATAAAGATGATGAATATGTCTGTTTTGACTGTGAAACTACAGGTTTAAATCCAAAAGTAGATGAGATTATTTCTATAGGTGCAATAATAATAAAAGGAAATCAAATACTTCATAGTCAAAAGTTTGAAAGATTTGCTAAAACAACAAAACCTTTAAGTAGTGAAAGTATAAAAATACATCATATAAGGGAGTGTGATATACAAAATGCACAAGATATTGATCTTGTTATTGAAGAATTTTTGGACTTTATAGGAAATCGTCCACTTGTAGGATATTTTTTAGAATTTGATTGTGCTATGATTAATAAATATATCAAACCAAAGTTAGGTATAACACTTCCAAATAAAAAAATTGAAGTTTCATCTTTATATTATGATACCATGATAAAAAAGTATCCCGAGGGAAATATCGATTTAAGATTTGATGTAATTATGAATAAATTATCTCTACCAAGACTTGGAAAACATGATGCAATAAATGATGTAATTATGACTTCAATGATTTTTCTTAAACTTAAATAATTCTTGAAAAAAGGCTAGTTTAAGATTTGAAAGTTACATTTTTGTTACATTACGTAACGAAAAAATATTTTTGAAGTTTAGATTCCTTTATATTTTAAAATGCTATTAAAATGCTATATAATAAATTTATAATAAAACGATATAAATTTTAGGAGAGATTGCAGTGGAAAATATTTTTAATCCAATTAAATCAAAGTTCAATGAGCCTTTGATAAAAAATATGTGTGAATATAATGAATTAATGGATAAGTTTAAGGCTGATTACGAGGGTACTTGGGCTTCATTTGCTGATGAAAAAATTGACTGGTTTAAAAAGTATGATACGATATTAGATGAGAGTAATGCACCATTTTATAAATGGTTTGTAGGTGGACAAATGAATGTTGCACACCAATGTGTTGATAGACACCTTAATACAAAGAAAAATAAAGCGGCGATTATTTTTGAAGGTGACAATGGAGACCAAAGAATACTTACATATAGAGAATTAGCGTATGAAGTAAATAAAACTGCAAATATGTTTAAAAACAAATTTGATATCAAAAAAGGTGATAGAGTTGTAGTATATATGCCTATGATTCCTGAAGCTGCTGTTACAATGCTAGCATGTGCAAAAATTGGTGCGATTCATTCTATAGTATTTGGTGGATTTTCTGCTGAAGCTTTAAGAGATAGAATTATAGATGCTGAAGCTAAACTTGTTGTTACTGCTGATGGTGCATTTAGAAAAGGGAAACCTTATATGTTAAAGCCTGTTGTTGATGAGGCTTTAAAAAGTGGTTGTGAATGTGTTAAAAAAGTATGTATAGTTGAGCGAAATGGTGAAGATATTGAATGGGTTGCAGGGAGAGATTACTCTTACAATGAACTTGTAAAATCAGAATCTTCAGTTTGTGAAGCTGAACCAATGGAATCAGAAGATCCATTATTTTTATTATATACATCTGGTTCAACAGGAAAACCAAAAGGGGTACAACACTCAAGTGCAGGATATATTCTATGGGCGCAAATGACAATGGAGTGGGTATTTGATATAAAAGACAATGATACTTACTGGTGTACAGCAGATATTGGATGGATTACAGGTCATACATATATTGTATATGGACCATTAGCAGCAGGTGCAACTACAGTTATGTTTGAAGGTGTTCCTACTTTCCCAGATGCAGGAAGATGTTGGAAAATGGTAGAAGAGTATAAAATCAACCAATTCTATACAGCACCAACAGCAATTAGACTTTTACATAAAACAGGTGCAGATGAGCCAAGTAAATATGATTTAAGTAGTTTAAGAATTTTAGGAACAGTTGGTGAGCCTATAGATCCACCTGCTTGGAAATGGTACTATGAAGAAGTAGGTGGAAGCCAATGTTCAATTGTTGATACTTATTGGCAAACAGAAACAGGTGGTCATATGATCTCTCCACTTCCTGCTGCAACACCTATTAAACCAGCTTGTGCAACTTTCCCACTTCCTGGAATTATTGCTGATATTATTGAAGCAGATGGAACACCAACAGAAATAGGGGAAAAAGGTTTTATGTGTATAACAAAACCTTGGCCATCTATGATAAGAAACATCTGGAATGATAGTGATAGATTTGTAAAATCTTATTTTGGTGATTGTAAAAAAGATGGGAAACCAGTTTATTTTACAGGTGATGGTGCAATGATGAGTGACGATGGTTATATCACAATTACTGGACGAACTGACGATGTTATCAATGTTTCAGGTCATAGAATGGGTACAGCAGAAGTTGAAGCAGCTATCAAAAAACATGATAATGTAGCAGCAGTTGCAGTTGTAGGAAAACCTCATGATATTAAAGGTGAAGGTATTTTCGCTTATGTTGTATTAAAAGCAGTACCATCAAATGAAAATGATCAAACAGCAGATGAGTTTGAATTAATGAAAGAGATAAACAATATCATTAAAAATGAAATTGGTGCGATTGCATTATGTGATGATATGGCATTTGTTCCTGATCTTCCAAAAACTAGAAGTGGTAAAATTATGAGAAGAATTTTACGAAGTATCGTAAAAGGTGAAGCAATCACACAAGACACTTCAACATTAGAAGACCCAAGTATAGTTGGAAAAATAGAAGAGATTGTAAATAGATAAAATTTTTTATAATTAGTTACAAATATATTACAATAACAAAAAAGGGATTAGAAATAATCCCTTTTTTTATTTAATATGATATATAATTTAAGTATATAAAAGGAGTTTGTTATGACTATAAAATATGCTGGACCAAGACCTGAAATATCTCATCATGGAATTCAGTTTAAAGATGGAAAAGAAGATAAATATGTTTATTTAATTATTGCTGTACAAATATTGAAAGCTATTGATAAAGATTATGAAGAAAAAAAATCATACAGTTATGATACAAATACAAAAAGATTTAGCGATGATGAATTATTGAATATTATGCATGAGTATGAACCACATCTCAAAGAAGCAGTAATGCAAGAAGAGATAAAATATGAAGAACATTTACAAGAAGAGATTGAACAAGTAAAACAAAGAACAGATTTAAAAGAGATAGAAAAAGATATTTGGATAAATAATTTAAATATAATGCAACAATATAGAATACAAAGAGCAGTAAATAAGATTTATTATCTTCATTGTGTTAAAGATATTTCTACAGTAATAAAAAGAGAAAGAATTAAAGAAATTGATACACCTTTTTATGAAAAATATTGGCATGTTTTACAAACAATTCAAGGTATGCTTAGTGAAGGAAGAGATTCAGTAGGAAGCGATTTAAAAGTTGAAATGACAGAGAATGGTATGACTGCTAAGATGTTTGTTAATTATTAATAAAATAACTCACAAAACCCATAATTATTAGAATAGCAAAAATAGTTATGAGTATCTCAGGTACTTTTACTGTGGGATTTAAAATTCCACAGTAAGGACATCTTCTACTTTTTAGCTCAATTTCACTTTTACAGTTTCTGCAAGGTTCTAGTTTATTTTTTGACATTAGTTATAAATCTCATCTAATAAACTATCAACAAAATTATCAGGACTAAATTCCATTAAATCATCTGCTTTTTCACCAATACCTATGTAAAAAATAGGAAGTTCCAGTTGATTTGATATAGAAAATAAAGCTCCACCTTTTGCTGTACCATCTAGTTTTGTAACTATGATTCCATCAATTCCAACCATTTCATTAAATGCTTTGGCTTGTGCAATAGCTGTATTACCTTGTGTTCCATCAAGTATCATTATTTTTTGATGTGGTGCACCTTCGTATGCTTTATTACAGGTTTTTACAATTTTCTTTAACTCATTTGCAAGATTTGTTTGTGTTTGTAATCTTCCTGCTGTATCAATAATAGCATGGTTAATATTTTTCGAAATTGCAGAATGTATTGTATCATAGGCAACGGCACTTGGATCATGTCCATGTTTTGTTTTTATAATTGGAACATCAAGTTTATTTGCCCAAGTTGAAAGTTGTTCAATTGCAGCAGCTCGAAAAGTATCTCCAGCTCCAAGAATAACACTTTCGCCATTTTTTTTGTACATATTTGCCAGTTTTGCTATAGTTGTTGTTTTCCCTGCACCATTTACACCGATGATAAGTTCAACAAAAGGTTTTGGTATATTTTCTTGGTCAATAATTGGAGCATGTTCAAAAAGCATTACAAGTCTGTGTCTTAACTGATCTCTTGTAATCATATCCGGAAGACCATCCATCGCTTTTTCTATGATTTCATATTCCATATCAGCTTCAATTAGAATCTCTTCAATAGTATCAAAAGCAATTTTTTCTTGTTTTTGAGGGACAATTGATTTGATATTTGAAACAGTTTTATTTAAAGCACGAGCAAGAAAATTTTTCTTTTCTATTGTCTCCTCTTGTGTTTCTTGTTGGAGAGTTTCTTTTTCTTTTTTTCGAAAAATTCCGAACATATTATTTCATCTCAATAGTTTGACTTATATCACTAAAAAGCATCTCTTCTGGTTTCATACCAATATATGGTTTCATAAATTGCCCTTTTTTATTAAAAAGAATCATAAATGGGATAGAACCACTTGGATTTAAGTCACTTACGGCCCCAAATAGTTTTCCATTGTCTGCACCAGTTACTATTGGATAAGTTACTTCAAATTCTTTGATAAAACTATTTAACTCTTCTTGAGTATTTAAACCTCCACCACGTTTTCCAACATCAATAGCGATAATTTCAAAATTGTCTTTGAGTTGTTTTCTAATATTTAATAGATGTGGTATTTCAGCTTTACAAGGGGGACACCAAGTTCCAAAAAAGTTTAATAATACAACTTTATTCTCATATCCTGTAAAAACCCATCCCTCTTTTTTTGCAATAACTTTTAAATCTTTACCATCAGAAGTTTTTAAATTAAATACCATAGATTGTTCTTGTGCTTTATCATTTGCAACGACACTATCATCAATTTTTTCTTTGTCACCACAACCTGTAAAAAGTGCTAATGTTAAAATAGTTAATATTGTGATTTTTTTAATCTTCATTTTTGTCTCCATAGGTTAAAATATAAATTGGATTTTATCCTAAAAAGGCTTAGAGATGTCAAAAAGTACTAAAGAGGACTTTAGGAAGTATTGTTTAAATAGATTACAATTTTTTAGTAAAAATGCAAGAAGAAAAAAAAGTAAAAATATTTGTTTTAGTATTTTAAATATTATAAATTTTTATAATCCTAAAACTATATTATTGTATATACCATTATCGATGGAAGTAGATGTGCAGCCATTGATAGAGATTTTGAGAAAACGAAAAAATATAGAAGTTTATGTTCCATATATGAAAGGAGAATCATTTGTTCCAGTAAAGTATAGATTACCATTAAAAAAAGCAAGATTTGGTATAAAACAACCAAATATTTCGAAATTTCGTAATGGCAATATTAAGCTTGATATGGTAATTGTACCAATTGTTGGAATAGATGAAACATATAGGAGAATTGGATTTGGGGCAGGAATGTATGATAGGTTTTATGAAAAATTAAAAATAAAACCTATAACTATTTTTACCCAACTAAAACTTTGTAAATCTAAGACGATAGTAACTTCCGAACATGATATAAAGCCAAATTTTATAATTACAACATAAAGGTTTTAAAATGGAAATTATTATTATAGTTTCTGTTGTAGCAATATTTGCATCAATTATCAGTTTTTTTATAGCAAATAAATTAAATAATGCAAAATTTGAGATATATACAGAAAAGGCAAAAGCGAAAGCAAAAGTTATTGAACATGAAGCACAATCTTTATTAAAAGAAGCAAAACATAGAGCTAAACAAGATTTTGATAGAGAGTTTAATAAAAAGAAAAGAGAGTTAGATAATAAAGAGATAGAATTAGAAAGTTTAGTGGAAACAGAACTTTTAAAGATTAAAAAAGACAGAGATATTGCCCATAATAAAAAATCAGAAGTTCAAGCATTACAAACTGGTTTGGAAAATCTGAAAAAAGTTTATGAAGAAAAAGTAAAAAAAGTAACAAAAATACTTGAAAATGCAAGTGGACTGACACAAAAAGAGGCAACAACTCTTATGCTAGAGCAAGTTCAAGAAGAAAATAGAGCAACAATTGCTTCTATGTTTAGAAAAGAGTATAAACTAGCTAAAGATGAGTCTGTAAAAGAGATAAACAATATGCTTTCCCATGCAGTTACTAGATATGCAGGAGAATTTGCAGCAGAACGACTTATCAATAATATTCCACTTCCCGATGAGGAAGCTAAGGGTAAAATTATAGGTAAAGAGGGACGAAACATTAAAGCTTTAGAGTTTTGTTTAGGTGTTGATATTATTATAGGTGATATTCCAAATACTATAACTGTAAGTAGTTTTAATCTTTATAGAAGAGCAATCTCAACACGAACTATTGAAGAGTTATTGCGAGATGGAAGAATCCATCCTGCTAGAATTGAAGAAGTTTACAACAGTGTTAAAAATGAATTTGATAGTAATATAACAAAAGAGGGTGAAGATACTGTTTTAGCTTTAGGTATCACAAATATGCATAAAGATCTCATACATCTTATAGGGCGTTTACGATACAGAGCAAGTTATGGACAAAATGCACTAGCTCATACTCTTGAAGTAGCAAATTTAGCTGGACTTATTGCTTCTCAGCTTGGAGGAGATACAATCCTTGCAAGACGGGCTGGATTATTACATGATATTGGAAAAGCATTAACCCATGATATGCCAGGTAGTCATGTAGATATTGGTGCTGATTTATGTAAAAAATTAGGTGAACCAGAAGAGGTTATTAATGCTATTTATGCGCACCATGGTCATGAAGAAGCATCTAGTATAGAAGCAGCTGCTGTATGTGCTGCAGATGCTTTAAGTGCTGCAAGACCAGGTGCTAGAAGAGAAGTATTAGAAAGCTTTTTAAAACGGGTTGAAGAGATAGAAGCAATTGCAAATAGTAAAGAGGGTGTTATTAAAACTTATGCTATAAATGCAGGTAGAGAGCTAAGAGTTATAGTAAATGCTACTTTAGTAAATGATGATGAATCTGTACTCTTAGCAACAGAAATTGCACAAGAGATAGAGGAGAAAGTACAATATCCTGGGGAAATAAAAGTTAATGTCATTCGTGAAATTCGTTCTGTTGGATACGCACGGTAATAAAAAAGGGGAAGCTTATTTAAGCTTCCCCTTTTTCTTTGCCAGTTTCTATAAATTATTTTTTTATAGTCATAAGATAGTTGATAACAGTATCAACAAATGCATCGTGTTTTCTCTCTTTTAGATATGCAATATAAAGCTTTCTTTTCATTTTGATATCTGGTAATCTTGCTTCAAATAAAATCTCATTTTTTACAAAATCAGAAATAGCATGTGTAGATACTATAGATGTCGTTGGTGTATCATCTTTTGAACTATGTAGTACAGTTTGTACTATAGCTGTAGGTGATGAAGCTTCACTTACAATTTTAAAAGTATCACAATCTTGGAAACCAGATTGTTCTAAAGCCTCTTTAAATACTCCTCTTGTATGTGAGTTTGGATCTCTACATACCCATTTATATGATTGTAAATCTTCATTTTTTACTCTTCTTGGAAGCTTTTGATTTGAAAATATTACGATCTCATCTTCTAGCCACTCTCTATAGATAATACCATCTTCAAAAATAGGTGACTCTATTAGTGCCATATCAATCTTTTTATCTTTCAATTTTTCAATTGCTTCAGCACTATTTGAAACTGTTACACTTACATCATTATTAATTTTTTGTTTAATTTCATTTAAAAATGTTGGAAGGATATAGTTCCCTATAGCATTAGATGCACCGAAAACAAATGTAATATCTTTATTGATTATTTTTAAGAGTTCTTTTTCACTATTGATAATTACTTTTTCTATCTTTTGTGCTATTTGGTAAAGCTTCTCACCTTCTTTAGTAAGTCTTATTCCATTTTTCTTTCTATCAACAATTGGTGCATCCAAATAATTTTCAAGAAACCTCATTTGCTGAGTAACAGCCGGCTGTGAAATACCAAGTTTTGCTGAAGCTTTTGAGAATGACTTCTCTTTAACTACAGTTAAAAATGTATTTAATTTCGTAAAATCAGATAACATAAAATATACCTTTTAAGTTTTTATAATAACAATGATAACATAAAATAATATAAATAAAAATTAATTATTACTAAAACTAATATAAAATATATAAAATAGTTTGTATGGAGATGGTTTTTATCTTTTTATGATATAATTATAGTATATTAGATGAAAGAAGTATTATGTTATCGACGTTAAATGAATCGCAGAAGATTGCGGCCCAGCATATAGATGGTCCTTTACTTATACTAGCAGGAGCTGGTAGTGGTAAGACAAAAACCATCACCACAAGACTTGCTTACCTTATCTCTATAGGTATAGACCCAGCTTCAATTCTTACACTTACTTTTACCAACAAAGCAGCAACAGAAATGCGAGAGAGAGCATTTTCACTTATTGATAATGTTTCTTATCCCCCGTTACTTTGTACTTTCCATAAATTTGGATTATTGTTTTTAAAGTTTAATATTACACAATTAAATAGAAAAAACAATTTTGTGATTATAGATAGTGATGATAAAAAACGAATACTTAAAACAATAGATAAAGAAACAACCACAGCAGTTTTAGCAGCAGAAATATCAAAGTTTAAAAACTCAGTGGTAAGTGTTGATGAGGCAAAAGCTGCAGCACAAGATAGAAATTATAAACAAATTGCAGATGTATATGAAAAATATGAAAACTATCTTGAGCAAAATAATCTTGTGGATTTTGATGATTTATTACTTTTAACATACAAAATACTTCAAAAAAACCCTCAATTAGCAAAAGAAACAAGTGAACGATATAGATATATTATGGTTGATGAGTATCAAGATACAAATGAACTTCAATATAAACTCTTAAAAAAACTCTGTAGTGAACATAACAATATTTGTGTTGTAGGAGATGATGACCAATCAATTTATGGATGGAGAGGTGCAACAATTAAAAATATCCTTACATTTAGTGATACTTTTAATGATACAGTTGTAATCAAACTAGAAGAAAACTATCGTTCAACAAATAAAATACTTTTTCATGCAAATGCCTTAATTGAACATAACCGAGATAGACTTGGTAAAAAACTTGTAGGAACAAGAGGTGAAGGTAGTTCTATACGAATTTATGAATCAAATGATGAAAATGATGAAACTAGAAAAATAGTAGATGATATAAAAAAACTTATTGAAAGTGGAGAATCTCCAAAAGATATAGCTGTATTATTTCGTGTAAATGCACTCAGTAGAGCTTTGGAAGAGGGATTAATTCGTTCAAATATTAACTATAAACTTGTAGGTGGAGTGAAGTTCTATGAAAGAGCAGAGATAAAAGATCTTATTGCTTATTTTAGAATTATCACAAACTCTAATGACAACTTTTCCATAAAACGAATTATCAATAAACCTAAGCGTGGTATAGGGAAAACAACCATTGATAAACTTGAATTAGAATCACATAGTAAAGCTAAATCAATGTTTAGTATTATTAAAGAATATACACCTGATGAATTAGGTGCAATTGTAGGAAAGAAAAACAGTAGAACTCTCAAAGTATTTATGGCTTCTGTTGAAGACTTACAAGATACTTTAGCTGAAGCAAAGATGAGATTTATCGATCTTTTTGAAGATACTTTTGATTTTAAATCAACCTATGCAAAAGTTATAGATGCAGATGATAGACTTGCAAATATAGATGAGTTCTATGGATATTTACGAGACTTTTTTATTCAAAATATGGACTTAAATTTAGAAGACTTTTTAAATGAAATTTCACTCGAAAGTGCAGCTGATACTATCAATGAGGAGTATATCTCGTTAATGAGTATACATGCAAGTAAGGGATTAGAGTTCAAACATCTTTTTATTGTTGGTATGGAAGAGGGATTCTTTCCAATTGTTGGAGATGGAAGTGATATTGAAGAGGAAAGGCGACTTGGATATGTTGCTATTACTCGTGCAAAAGATAATTTAACTATGAGTTTTGTTCATAGCAGATTTTATAAGGGAAGAAGAACACAGCTGACAAAAAGTAGATTTCTTACAGAATCAGATCTCATCAAAGGTAGTCTTACAATTGAGAAAAATAGTGCATATAAAAAAGATGATTTAGTTAAACACAAAATTTTTGGGATGGGTAGAGTTGAAAGTGTTCAAAAAGCTGGAAAAGATTTGAAACTGAAGATTAATTTTGGTGGAAACAGACGAGATATATTATCATCCTTTGTGGAGAAGATATAGTTGAATAGACTTTTTGTAGTAAAAAAGCCTGTATTTATTAGTTCAAATTTTTATCTCAATAGAATAAAACGAAAATATAAAACAAAAAAAGCTGGCTTTAGTGGAACTTTAGATCCTTTTGCTTGTGGATGTTTGATAGTTGCTTTTGGGCAATACTCTAAGCTTTTCAGATATTTGAAAAAAACACCTAAATCTTATCGTGCTACTATTTTTCTTGGAGCTCAAAGTAACTCTTTAGATATAGAAAATGTTGAAGTTACAAATCCAAATCCAAAGGTCTTTACTCACGATACAATTATAGAAAAATTAGAGAGTTTAAAAGGTACTTTAGAATACTTGCCACCAAAATATAGTGCAAAAAAGATAGCTGGGCAAAGAGCGTATAGTCTTGCTCGTGAAGGTGTCGAGTTTGATATGAAAAAAATCACATCAGAAGTATATGGTGTGAAGTTTATAAACTACTGTCATCCTTTTATAACATTTGATATAACTGTAAGTGAAGGGAGTTATATACGAAGTATGGCTCAGATATTACTTGAAAGATTAGGGGAAGTTGGAACATTATCTTATCTTGAAAGACTTCATGAGGGAGAGTTTTATTTTGATGATGAAAAAGCTTTAAATCCTTTAGAGTATTTAGACTTGCCTTTGAATAATTATACAGGGACAAAAGAGTGGTTTGATTTGGGTAAAAAACTTAGTATTGAGTATTTTGAAACGAAAGAAGATGGAGAATATTTAATAATATTTGATACTTTTTTTGCAGTAGTAGAGATACGAGATTTAGAACCAAAATATATCTTAAATAAGGTGCTTTTATGATAGAAAAAAAATCTTATGCTAAAGTAAATATCTTTTTAAAAATAGCTGGTAAACGAGACAATTATCACGAAATAGTATCACGATTTGTTCGAGTACATACTCTTTATGATGTAATAAGATTTGAACAAGGTGAGTTTGAAGAGTTTACTTTAGAGGGTGATTTTGGTTGTGAAACCCAAAAAAACACTATTTATAAAGCATACTTAGAACTATACAGTATGTTTAAGAATTTAGAAGAAATATTCAAGAACTATAAAGTAGTTGTAGAGAAGAATATTCCAGAATTTGCAGGACTAGGTGGTGGAAGTAGTAACTGTGCTACTTTTATGTTGATGGTAAATATACTGGCAGATTTGAAACTTAGTCGTGATGAGTTAGCTAAGATTGGAGCAAAGATTGGTGCGGATGTTCCTTTTTTCATCTATGAGTATGATAGTGCAAATGTAACAGGGATTGGAGAGATTGTAGAAAAGTTTGATGAAGAGGTTTTGGAGATACAAACTTTTACTCCTAAAATAGAGTGTAATACAGGTGCTATCTTTACAAAATTTCGAGATAAGTTTTATAAAGAGATTTCTAAAGAAGAGGCTCAAAAATTACTTTCAATGAAAAGCAAAGATATTTTAGAAACTTTATCTATAGAAGAAGCAAATGATTTATATGCACCAGCATTAAGCGTCTATCCAGAACTAAAAATCTATGAAAATGGGAAAAACTTTTTTAGTGGAAGTGGAAGTAGCTTTTTTCAACTAAAATAAAAACTTAACAAACTGCAATATTTTTAAAACACTGTTTTATATTTAGTTATAGTTAGATATGAAAACTATAACAGAACTAAACAATTTCGATAAACCAAGAGAAAAGCTACTCCAAAAAGGTGTCAAAGTTCTAAAAGATTATGAACTAGTAGCTATACTTTTAGGAAGTGGTATCAAAGGGAAAGATGTATTTGCACTTTCACGAGAGATAGTCAAACTCTTTGAAGATGATTTTGATACTTTAAATCTTGAAAAACTTCTTACTATACATGGATTAGGAGTTGCAAAAGCGAGTCAAATCATCTCAGCCCTTGAACTTTCTCGCAGATACTTAATCAAACAAAATAAAAAAATCACAAATGCAAGTGATGTATATGAGGAGCTAAAAAGCTACAAAGATAAAAGACAAGAGTATTTCTTGTGTTTGTATCTTGATGGTGCGAATCATCTGTGTGAAACAAGAGTGATAACCATAGGTACACTCAACCAAAGCTTAGTACATCCAAGAGAAGTATTCGCCCCTGCTGTTGAGAATAGATGTGCGAGTATCATAGTAGCACACAATCATCCAAGTGGCATTTTGGAAGCTAGTCATGAAGATATGCAAGTAACAAAAAGACTTCAAGAGTCTGGAAAAATTTTAGGAATAGAACTACTAGATCATGTGATATTTACGAGGGAAGGTTTTTTGAGTTTTCGTGATAGGGAGATGTTGTGATGTATGATGATAAAAATAATAGACTGGACAGCTGGAACGATAAGAAAAAACACATTAATGGAAAAATAAATATAAATCATAAAAAAGATGGAAGTGTTAAGTTTAGAATACAGCCTTGGAGTTTGTGGTGGTTTGAAGTCGGAGAAAATATTGGTAGTGAGACTAGTTGCCACTTTTCTAAAGAAAAACTGACTACAATAAGACCTTGTATCGTAATATCAAGCAATAATTTTAATCATGCTACTTACAATAAAAAAGTTATAGTGATGCCGCTTACTTCTAAAAAAGAGAAGACAAAAATAAAACATTTTCATTATGAATTAAAATCTGAAGTTTCTAAAAGTTTTTTTGATAAACAAAAAAGGCTAAAGTATTTAGGGTTGGAAAAAGATTCCTTAGTAATATGTAATGAAATCAAAACAATCGATACAAAAAGATTGGAAAGTTTGATATATCCTGAACTTAAAGTAGAAGATATTCAGAAAATAAAAGAGTTTATTAAAAAATATTTAGGGATATAAAAAAAGGGAACTTTAATAGTTCCCTTTAATTTAGCCTGACCTAAAAAGAAAATCTTTTTAGCGGTAGCTTCACCTAAATGAAGTAATTTATTGACCCCACTTAAAAAAGTGGGTGTGCCCGTAGGCGAATTGTAAGTGTATTATAGCAGATAATGATTTTTAAGTCAAATAGTTGGATAGTTGTTGTAAAATAAATGTTTTAATAATGTAAACAATTTGGATAATTAATGAAATACAATGAAGACAGCAGAGTAAAAATACCATCCATACTACACCTTACGAGATTAGGTTATAAATATTTATCTTTAAAAGACTCAAACTGGGATATAAATACAAATATTTTTGTTGATATTTTTAAATCTAGTATTGAGAGAATAAATAACAAAACAGATGATTTAGATTCAAATAAAGTTTTTGAAGAGGTTTCTTTACTACTTGACTATGAAGATTTAGGAAAAGCATTTTATCAGAGGATTATAGAAAAGTCAGGTATAAAACTTCTTGATTTTGAAAATTTTGAAAATAACTCTTTTCATGTGCTTACTGAACTTCCATATAAAAATAGTGATGAAGAGTTTAGACCTGATATTATACTTTTAATCAATGGTATGCCATTGGTTTTTATAGAGGTTAAAAAACCAAATAATAAAGATGGTGTATTAGCTGAGAGAGATAGAATAAATGTTAGATTTTCAAATGATAGGTTTAGAAAATTTATCAATATAACACAACTTATGGTTTTTTCTAACAATATGGAATATGATGATAATTCTATTGAACCAATAGAGGGAGCATTTTATGCTACACCTTCAAAAAATCCTATTTTTAACTATTTTAGAGAAGAAGAAAAACTAAATTTAGCAAATATTTTAAAAGATTTAGATGATGAAACAGAAAATGATATACTAAAAGATAATAATCTTGAAGTGATAAAAAACAATGCGGAATTTATTACAAATAAATCACCTGAAACTTCAACAAACCGATTAAGTACTTCGTTGTTTTCAAAAGATAGATTAAAGTTTTTATTAGAGTTTGGAATTGCTTATGTCAAATCAAAAGATGGTGTACAAAAACATATTATGAGATATCCTCAAATATTTGCAACAAAAGCAATTGAAAGTAAACTTGATGATGGTATAAAAAAAGGTATCATTTGGCATACCCAAGGAAGTGGTAAAACAGCACTTGCTTTTTACAATGTTAGATATCTGACAAACTATTTTCAAACTAAAAGGGTTATTCCAAAATTTTATTTTATTGTTGATAGATTAGACTTATTAACACAAGCAAAAAAAGAGTTTACAGCAAGAGGTTTAAAAGTTCACACTATTGCTACTCGTGATGATTTTGCAAAAGATATTAAAAAAACTACTGCTATTCATAATGATAGAGGTGAATATGAAATCACAGTAGTAAATATCCAAAGGTTTAAAGATGATCCAGATGTTATCTCTATACAAGATTATGATATTAACATTCAAAGAGTCTATTTCCTAGATGAAGTACATCGAAGTTATAACCCAAAAGGAAGTTTTTTAGCAAACCTAGAAACATCTGATAAAAATGCAATAAAAATTGGACTAACAGGAACTCCTTTGCTAGGAGAAGATACAAGTTCAAAATCATTGTTTGGTAATTATATTCATAAGTATTATTATAATTCTTCTATTGCTGATGGTTATACATTGAGGCTTATAAGGGAAGAGATAGAGACAAACTATAAGTTACAATTACAAAAAGCAATTGAAGATATAGAAGTTTTACAAGGTAACTTAAAAACAGAAGAAGTTTATTCTCATAAAAAATTTGTAGAACCAATGTTAGCTTATATTGTAAATGATTTTAAAAATAGCAAAGTAAGATTTGATGATGATTCTATTGGAGCTATGGTTATTTGTGATAGTTCTGCACAAGCTAAAAAAATGTATGAGATATTTCAGTCAAAATATACAAAGCTAGAAGCTAGTAACAATGTAAACTTTTCTGCACAACTTGTAGCCCAACCTCAAACAACTTATGGAACAGATGATATTAAAGTAAAAGGAGATTTAACAGCCAAAATCATTTTACACGATATAGGAACAAAACAGGATAGAAAAGATTGGGTAGAAGAGTTCAAAGATGGAAAGGTAGATTTTCTTTTTGTTTATAATATGCTTCTTACGGGCTTTGATGCTCCACGACTTAAAAAGCTCTATCTAGGTAGAATCATAAGACAACATGGCTTATTACAAGCCCTTACAAGAGTAAATCGTACATACAAAAAGTTTAAATATGGTTATGTAGTAGATTTTGCAGATATAAGTAAAGAGTTTGATGCTACAAATAAAGCATATTTTGAAGAGTTACAAAATGAACTTGGTGATGAGATGGAATATTACTCTTCACTTTTTAAATCAAAAGAAGAGATAGCGGATGAAATAGAAAATATAAAAGATGTTTTATTTGAATATGACACTTTAAATGCTGAACTATTTTCACAACAAATAAACAAAATTCAAGATATTAAAAAGATGCAAGAGATAAAAAAAGCACTTGAAAATGCAAAAAGTCTATATAATCTCATAAGGCTATTTGGACATTTTGAATTACTAGAAAAATTAGATTTTAGAAAGTTAAATCTACTTTACAGAGAAGCTTCAAATCATTTAAATCTTTTAAATCAAAAACAAGCTTTAGAAAAGGGTGATGAAAATACAAATATCATAAATCTAGCCCTAGAAGATATTATTTTTAAATTTACAAAGATAAGTGAAGAGGAGCTTATTTTAGCGGATAAATTAAAAAATACATTGAGAAAAACAAGAGAAGCTTTTCAAAATAATTTTGATAAAAAAGACCCTCTTTATATCACTTTAAAAGAGGAGCTTGAAAGATTATTTAAAAATAAAAATCTAAGTGAAATAACCCAAGACGAGATGAATGAGAATATTGGGGAACTTAAAAAAATAGATAATAAAATTCGAGAATTAAATAGACAAAATGATCTTTTAAAAGATAAATACAAAGGTGATAGAAAATATGCAAGAATGCACAAAAGAATCAAACAAAACAATATAACAGATAAACAAAGTAAGATTTTTAGTGCTTTAGAGAAGATAAAAATGCAACTTGATGAAAAAGTTTTAAATAACAGTGCCATATTAAAACATGAAAACTTTTTTATAGCAGAAACACAGCCTATTGTAGATGTAGAGTTTGAAGATAACAATAAAATAAAATTAAATGATGAATCTTTTAGATACATCAATACTATGATAGCAACAGAATATTTAAATGAATACAATGGAGTATATAATTGGTAATAGTAGAGTTTGAAAGAGAAACAAAAAAGTTAATAGATAATTTAAAAGCAGTATGTGCAAACTTTGGACTTGGAAACGATGGAAATGAGTTTAAAATCATCACTCAAGTATTTTTATACAAATTTTTAAATGATAAATTTGCCTATGAGATAAAAAAGATAGATGAAAATATCAAAAATGCTCCAAGTTGGGAAGAGTACTATACAAACTTAAGTGAAGAACAAAGAAATAAAATACTAAGACGAATAGGAGCAAAAGCTGCAAAGCTCAAACCAGAGTATCTTATAACACATTTATTTAATATACAAGACAGTCCTGATTTTGCACAAACTTTTGATGATACTTTACATCAAATATCTATAGAAAACAATGATATCTTTTCCGTAAAAACAGAAGGTGGAGCAAAAATAGAGCTTTTTGATACTTTGAGTAAATATATTATTGATGATAAAGATGCTTTTTTTAAAGCGATTGTCAATAAACTTGTAGCTTTTAGTTTTGAAAATATTTTTAATCAAAAGTATGATTTCTATGCAACTATTTTTGAATACTTAATCAAAGATTATAACAGTGATAGTGGTGGAAAGTATGCAGAATATTATACACCTCATGCGGTTGCAAAAATTATGGCGGCTATTTTAGTAAAAGAAAATGAAGAGCTTAAAAGCGTAACTTGTTATGACCCAAGTGCAGGAAGTGGAACACTTCTGATGAACATCGCCCACGCTATAGGTGAAGATAGATGTAGTCTCTACTCACAAGATATATCTCAAAAGTCATCAAGTCTTTTACGACTAAATTTGATTCTAAATAATCTTGTTCATTCTATATCAAATGTGATTAAAGGAAATACTCTTTTAAGCCCATATCATAAAGAGGGAGATAGTTTACAAAAGTTTGATTATATCGTATCAAATCCACCTTTTAAAACTGATTTTAGTGATTATAGAGATGATTTAGACTCTAAAGAAAACCACGATAGGTTTTTTGCAGGTATTCCAAAAATACCAGCAAAGAAAAAAGAGTCTATGTCTATTTATAGTATGTTTTTACAGCATATTATTTATGCACTAAAAAAAGGTGGAAAAGCAGCCGTTGTAGTACCAACTGGATTTATAACTGCTCAAAGTGGAATAGATAAAAAGATAAGACAACATCTAATTGAAAACAAAATGTTAGGTGGTGTTGTATCAATGCCTAGTAATATTTTTGCTACAACAGGAACAAATGTATCAATCATATTTATAGATGATACAAACAAAGAAGGCGTAGTTTTAATAGATGCTTCAAATTTAGGGAAAACTGTAAAAGAGGGTAAAAACCAAAAAACAGTTTTAGATGAAAAAGAAGAACAACAAATCATAGATACTTTTAATGATAAAAAAGTAGTTGATGATTTTTCTGTAGTTGTTTCTTATAATGATATAAAAGCTAAAAATTACTCTTTTTCTGCAGGGCAATATTTTGATGTGAAAATAGAATATGTGGATATAACTAAAGATGAGTTCGATACTAAGATGAAAAGATTTAGTGATAATTTAAAAGCTATGTTTAGTGAATCAAAAGTCTTGGAAGATGAGATAAAGAAGCAGTTAATGGGGTTAACTCTTGGAAACAAATAAATTTAAATTTAAAGATGTTGTATTAAAAGACAAAGGGTTTTTACGAGGTCCATTTGGAGGAGATTTAAAAAAAGAAATTTTTGTTCCAAAAGACCATACAACATATAAAGTTTATGAACAAGGTGTTGTTTTACAAAAAGATGAATCTATTGGTAGATATTATATTTCAAAAGAGTATTATGATAAAAAAATGTATAAATTTGAAGTGAAACCGAAAGATTTTTTAGTATCTTGTTCTGGCGTGAATTATGGTGCTATTTATCAATTAAGGGAAAATGCTGAATCTGGTGTAATAAATCAAGCATTATTAAGAATTAGACTAAATAATAAAGTGATAAATGATGATTTCTTTTATTATTATTTTAATTTTTACTTAGTTAATTTAATAGTTGGAAAAAAAGGTGATTCAACAATACCTAATTTCCCACCAATAAGTGTAATAAAAGAATTAGAATTTGATTTACCAAATATAACTATTCAAGATAATATTGTTGTTATTTTAAAAAATATAGATTCAAAAATAGAACTAAATAATAAAATCAATAAAGAACTAGAAGCTATGGCAAAAATTCTTTATGATTATTGGTTTGTACAATTTGATTTCCCCGATGAGAATGGAAAACCTTATAAATCATCAGGTGGGAAGATGGTTTATAATCAAGAGTTAAAAAGAGAGATTCCTGAGGCTTGGGAAGTTAAAAAGTTGCAAGAATTTTTAGAATTTGAAAAAGGTATAGAACCAGGGGCTTCTGAATATTTAAATTTAAAAATGAATGAAAAGTGTGTAAAATTTTTTAGAGTTGGGGACATACAAAGTGAAAGTTCAGTATATATAGATTCTACAAATAAAAATTATAAAATAGTAAATGAAAGGGATGTTATTGTAACTTTTGATGGTTCAGTTGGAAAGTTAGGTTTTGGCTTAAAAGGTGCAATCTCTGGAGGACTAAGAAAAATATATGATAAATCTGGAAAATTTGATAATAGTCTAATATATTGTATATTTTGTGATAATGAAATAATAAAAACAATTCATAGATATGCCACAGGTTCAATACTACTTCATGCAAGTAGTTCTATTGAGCATTTAAAAATAGTATTTAAAGAAGAATCTTATTTGAAATTTCAAAAAATTATAAAGCCAATTTTTAATCAAATGATACAGAGTAAGAAACAAAACCAAGAACTAGCAAAACTTAGAGATTGGCTTCTTCCAATGCTTATGAATGGACAAGTGAGAGTAACAGATAATCAATATATAAATAACATAGATGACACTTTAATGGTAGCAGAACCTAGTGAAACTTATGGAAAAAAAGATGATATTTGATATAATTCCACAATAGTAAGGAAAGAACCCATTGGCAAAAAAAGATAAAACAAAAAGTAAACCACGAGAATTTTTAAATAAAAAAGTATTTCATGACTATGAAGTTAGTGATGTGATAGAAGTAGGGCTTGTGCTTCAAGGAAGTGAAGTGAAGTCTATCCGTGAGGGTAGGGTAAACTTAAAAGATAGTTTTGTACGAATTATTAAAAATGAGATGTATATTTTAAATATGCATATTGGAGCTTTAGAAACTACACATACTACTTTTAGACCAGCTGAAGATAGAGATAGAAAGATTTTACTTCATAGAAAACAGTTGAATAAATTTTTTGAAAAAGTAACCAAAGATGGCTATACTATTGTTGTAACAAAGATGTATTTCAATGATAAAAATATGGTTAAACTCAATATTGGTATTGGAAAAGGGAAAAAGCTTCACGATAAGCGACAAGATTTAAAAGAGAAAGATATGAAACGAAATACAGATAGAATTTTAAAGGCTTGGAATAGATAATGGAACAATTTAAAAAACTTAAATTTGGTATAGTGGGTCTTGGACTTATGGGTGGGTCATTTGCAAAAGTTGTAAAAAAATATAATCTATCATCTCAAGTTGTTGGGTATGATCATAACCCTGAACATCAAAAACAAGCTTTAGAGTTAGGACTTGTTGATAAAATTGTAGAAATAGATGAATTACTAGAGTGTGATATGATAGTGTTGTGTATCCCTGTGGATGCTATAGTTTCTTTTATGCCTACTTTGGAAAAAGCATCTTCAAATACTACAATAATAGATTTTGGTAGTACAAAAAAGCTTATTGTGGATAATATCCCTGAGTCTATTAAGAAAAACTTTGTACCAGCTCACCCTATGACAGGAACTGAGAAGTTTGGACCAAGTGCAGCTATAGATGGACTCTATGAGGGGAAAACTATAGTGCTATGTGATTTAGATAGTTGTGATGAGATTCATAGAACTAGAGTGTTAGATATCTTTAATGCTATAGCTATGAGAATTGTGCATATGGATTCATCAACACATGATATCCATGCGTGTTATATCTCACATTTGCCTCATGCTATCTCTTTTGGGTTAGCAAATACTGTTATGAGTCACGAAGATCCACAAAATATTATTACCTTAGCTGCTGGTGGTTTTAAAGATATGAGTCGAATTGCAAAATCAAGCCCAAATATGTGGACAGATGTTTTTAGACAAAATAGAGACAATATGATTGAAGCTTTAGATATATATGAAAATCATATGAAAAATATAAAACAGATGCTTCAAGATGAGGATTATGACTCTATCCATAAGTGGATGGAAAAAGCAAACACACTGCACGATATTTTATAAGAAGCTTTTAGTTTGAAAAACTCTATGGTACTTTTGGAGTTGATATTTAGTATCGTATTGTTTTCAATTATAGGTTTAATGGTTACAGATATTAGTTTTAACCTTTATAGAAAAAACACTACAAAAGTGTATCAAACTTTTACAAATCTCAAACTTGAAACCACAAGATTGTTTTTAGTTAAAAATGGTCTTGAAAATATACAATATCAAGATAATAGTTTGTATTTTGGTACAAATATACTATTTGATAATATATCTTCGTATCAAGTTTTAACCAATGGTACACTAACTACTATAGATATTTGTATAGATAAAAATAGTATTTGCCAACAATGGAAAATAAGAGAATGAAAGAGAAAAAAGCTTTTGCACTGTTGATTACTATTATGTTGGTTGTAGTGATTAGTTATTTTTCTTATAGTATTGTACAAAGTAATACTTTTTCATCAAACTTGAATAAACTCAAATATTTACATCTACAAGCAAAGATTCATCTTGATTTTGTAAAAGAGTACATAGCTTCACATACACAAACACAAATTGATACTTTTATCTTAAATGATGAGAGATTTAATGTTTCTATTGTCTCAAAAGATGAAAATGGAACAATGGTTTATTATATTGCTATTGCAACAAAAGATGATACGCCAATAAGATTAAGCGATAAAATTATAAAATAATATGAATTTAGAAAAAGGCAACACAATGGATAGACTCTATGCTCCTTGGAGAACACAATATGTATCAAAAGAAGAAAAATGTATCGAAGGATGTGTATTTTGTCACATTGTTAAAACTCTTGATGATGATGAAAATCTAGGTGTTTTGTATAGAGATGAGGAGTTTTTCATAGTAATGAATAAATATCCATATTCTCCAGGTCATTTTATGATAATACCAAATTTACACACAGCAAATTTGGAAGATTTAGACGAAAAAGTTTTTGCTAAGATGTCTTTATATGCACAAAAAGGTGTAAAACTTTTAAAAGATGTAATGAATGCAAAAGGTGTAAATATAGGAATGAATTTAGGGAGTGCTGGAGGCGCTGGGATTGCTGAACATATTCATATGCATTTGGTTCCTAGATGGTTTGGTGATACAAATTTTATGACAACAGTTGGTGAGACGAGAGTATATAGCTCTGATATAAATGAAATATATAAAAAGTTAAAAGAGAACAGTGACAGTTATTTTAGATAATCAGAGTTTTGAACTCATCCATAGAACAAATAAAAAGATAAAGCGTGTAAGTCTTGCATTAGAAAATCAAAATGAGATAGTAGTTAAAACTCCATTGAAGTTTAAATCGCATATGATAAAAGAGATTGTATACGAGCATAAAGATTGGATTCTAAGAACTATAAATAAAGTACCTCCAAAAAATAGTTTTGATTTTGTTTCAGGTGGAGTTGTTCCGTTTTTAGGGAAAAATTATCCTATAGAATTAGTAGAAGATGAAAACATTAAAAATGTGAAATATACTTTTGAAAAAGATACCTTTTTAGTGCAGTACAATCAACAAAAACAAGCTTATGATGACTTCGTTGAAGGACTCAAAAAGTTTTATCAATACAATGCTATAAAAATTATAGACCCAATCTTTGATGAGTGGTGTTTTAAAACAAAACTCTATCCTCAAAATATTAGCTATAGATTTAATAAAGGCCGATGGGGAAGTTGTAGTTTTGAGAATAATATTTCTATAAATTATAAGCTTTTACAGTTTGATAAAAAAGCGATAGAATATGTTGTTTTACATGAATTATGTCATATTGAGGAAAAAAACCATTCTCAAAGATTTTGGAATCTGGTGAGTTTGTATATGCCTGATTATAAAGAGGTGGAGAAGACTTTAAAGTCTAAATTATTTTAATGATTAGAGTACTCTTAAGTCTTCTAAACTAGGAAGTTGTGTTATTTGTTGATTTACTTCTTCTTCAAAATTAATAAGTTCTTGAGACTTTCGTAAGTAAGCTAAAAGTAATTCAGCAGTGCTTAGGTTTTTTTCAGTTGTAAGAAACTTTTTAAGTCCATTTTGAAGTTTATCTTCTGGGTCTTCCCCTATATCTACAGTATAAGCTTCGTTGTTGATATGAAATGTGATGTTTTTCACTTTGGCTCATCCTCTTCTTGTCTTAGTCTACTGTTGATTGTAAGGATTAAATCCTCACTTTTTCTTGTTAATATATCATTTTTTTCTTGGAGTTGTTCTAACTTATATTTAAGTTGTTTATTCTCTTGTAGAAGAAAGTTAAACTCTTTTGTAACTTGTAAAACTTTATTTTTTAATATATCAATTGTATTCATTTGGTTATTTTATCTAAAAAAACTTGAATTAACGCATCTTTTCATACTGTGGAGTTGCTTACATTTTTCTATTAAAGCTATAGCCATCCATAAATCTAAATGCAATAAGATTTTCTAAAATAGCAAAAAGAACAACAAAGTTGATAAAAGAACTTCCACCATAGCTAAATAAAGGTAATGGCAATCCAACAACTGGTGCAAATCCTATCACCATTAGTATATTGATACTCATATTTAAAAACAGAAGCATCGCTAAGCCACTGGAGAAAACACTAATGAGAAAATCTTTTTGAAAATGCTTATGCAATAGCAAGAGATGAATAATAATCAAGAGATACAAAAAAACTAATCCAACAGAACCCATAAAACCATATCTTTCAACAAATGAGGCAAAAATAAAATCGCTTGTAGCAATAGGTAAAAACTTCAGTTGTGTTTGGGTAGCTTCATCTTTATCTTTTCCAATGAGTCCACCTGAACCAATGGCGATTAAAGACTGTTTTACATGATAACTAGGTTCTTCACTAATAAAATCATGGATTCTCTTTTTTTGATAATCTTTGATTAAATAGGTATAAATTATAGGAGAACTAATACCTAGTATAAGTACAATAGCTGCTATAATTTTCCAATGAATACCAAGTAAAAATAATACACCATACCCAACAAAAAGAAGCACAAGCGCTGTTCCTAAGTCAGGTTCTTTTGCTATAAGAATAAATGGTAATAAAATATAAAAACTAAAATATGAAAAATCTTTAAGTCCATATCCTTCTTTTGGAGGAGGTCTATTTGCTACTAAAAATCCAATCATAAGTAAAAAGGCAGGTTTAAACAATTCTGATGGTTGAATAGTCATATGAATTATAGGTATCTCAACCCATCTTGTAGCACCAAGTTTTGTTACTCCTGCAACTTCAACTAAAAGTAGTAAAAATATTCCAAACCAATAAATAAACGGTATAAATCTAGTAAGATTTCTAAACGGAATTATAAATACTCCTATAAATGCAGCAATAGAGAGAGAATAATATATGAGTTGTTTTTGTGCGAGTACTTCATTTGTTTCTAGAATAAGATAATGTGATAAAAATGCTAAAGGCACTATGAGTAAAATAAGTTCAAAGTTAAAATGGGAAATTATCCGCTTATCAAAAAAGTATACCATGGAGAAATGCTATCTAAAAATTAGTAATAATTTGATAAATTACTTTAGATTTTTAAAAAGTTAGAGTGATTTTAGTTCCTTTATTTTTTTGGCTCTGAATATCTGTTTTTATATGATGAATTTGGGCTATATTTTTTACTATTGACATCCCTAAACCACTGCTTTGTGGATTTTGAGAACGACTTTTATCACTTTTGTAAAATTTATCATAAATCTTATCTATTTCTTCTTGTGTCATCCCTAAACCAAAATCTTCAATTTCTATAAGTTTATCATTGTTTTTTCGAGAAAGGGTGATATTTATATCAGAATTTTCTTTTGAATAAAAAATAGCATTTTCAATAATATTTTTAAGAAGTATTTTCAGAAGAGTTTCATTTCCACTAACTGTGATTGCATCTTTTATGTTATAGTTTAAAGTACAGTGTTTTAGTAGTGCTGTTTTTTCCATATCTTTGATACTAGTAAGAAGAAGTTCATCAAGATAAATCTCTTCAAAAATAGTATCAGTTGTATCAACTTTTGCCAAAAAGAGTAAATCATCAATGAGTTTTTGTAAAGAGAGTATTTCTTGTAATGATTCATTGATACTGTGTTTATATTCATCTATAGGTCTCTCTTTTCTTAAAAGGACTTCTAATTCACCTCTGATAATTGTAAGAGGTGTTTTTAGTTCATGAGAAACGTCATAGTTAAATTGTTCAATTTTATGAAAATAGTCATCCATTCTTTGGAGTAGTTTATTTATCTCAATAGAGATAAGGTCTATTTCATCTTTGCTATTTTTAATATTAATTCTTTTAGAAATATTATCGCCTTTAATTTGTTTTATTTGATAAAGAAGATTATCTATAGGATAAAAACTTTTAGTAATGATATAGTTTCCTAGAATAATCGAAATAATAAGAACCAAAGGTGTAGCTAAAAGTAAAATATAGATAAAGTTTGTAACTATACTATTAAGTTTTTCTTGTTTTGTAGTTACTTCTATAACATATAAATCATTTTTATATTCTATTTTGAGATAAGCAATAAGATAATCAGCTTTAGATTCAAATGAGATATTATCAAGTTCCAAGTTTAGCAAATATTCTTTTTTATTTATTAGTTCCTGTGGAAATTTGGTTGATTTAATTTCTTCTATGGAGTTGTTAGCTGAGTTTATTTTGATAACTTTTATATATAAAGCTTCAAAATCAAATTCTTTGTTTTCATCTAATTCCACGTCTTCAATTTTATTGTGTTCAGAAATATCATCTTTTATATCAAGGATAATAATTTTTAAAGTTGATTTGAGTTCATTTATTGTTGTTTGTTTAAGAGAATTATATAAAATATATCCAAAAAGCATAAGTATAACTACCTGAACTATTAGGTAGTATTGTAAAAGTTGTTTTTTTATAGAAACTTTAGTATTCATCATGAGAGGTTATAACATAACCCATTCCTCGAACTGTTTTGATAAGTTTTTTATCATAGTTTTTATCTATTTTATTTCGGAGTCTATAGATATATACATTGATTATATTACTCATATTGGCTTCATTTAGTTCTGTTAAATTATCACTAATCATTGTTTCTGAGACTATTTTTTCTTTATTTCGTAAAAGAAATTCTAAAAGTGCAAACTCTTTGGCTGTAAGTTTTATAAACTTTCCCTCTCTTGAGGCTTTTTTATGTAATAAGTCTAATTCTAAACTATCAAGAGTTAGTTTTGTTGTAGTGATATCTTTTGTTCGAAGTTGTACTCTGATTCTTGCTAAAAGTTCAGAAAATGAAAATGGTTTTGAAATATAATCATTTGCACCTATATCAAGTCCATTGATTTTATCATCTAAGCTATCACGTGCTGTGAGTATAATAATAGGTATATCACTATTTATAGTTCGTAATTTTTGGCAAACTTCAAATCCATCAATGACAGGGAGCATAATATCTAATAAAATTATATCATAAGGATTAACACTCACAAGATAAAGTCCATCTTCTCCATTTTGGGCTACATCAACAGTGTATCCCTCTTCAGTAAGCCCTTTTTTTAAAAAGTTAATTATTCTGATATCATCTTCGATTAGTAATATTTTCATAAATTATTATACTACTTTTTTGTTAATTTTATAATAGTGAGTTCACTTTGTGCATACAATCTATACCCAATTCCCCAAGTTCCAATCCCTTTGTTTACATATATTGCAAGGTTCTTTACAAAATGAAGACCACTTAAAAATGGTTGTACTAAACGTACTAGATAATGAAAGGGATAAATTTGTCCTCCATGTGTATGTCCACAAAGGAAAAGTTGTGCATGTGACTTTAAAGCATATAGGTAGTCTTTGGGTTGGTGTGCTAAAAATATTTTAAAATTATTTGTATCTTGAAGTTGATTTATAAGTGTTTGTTCATCTCTTTGAATTTTAAAATATTTTGAAAATCTATCACTAAGACCTGCTAGAATAAAATCTTTTTTGTTATATTCTAAAGTGAGATATTTGTTGTCTAAAATTTGAATATTACAAGTTTCTAGTATCTTTAGAAGTTCATGGTATCCATAAAAAATATCATGATTGCCACTGACAAAGTAAGTTTTGTGTTGTATATTCTTTAGTTCTAAAAGTATCTCTATAATATTTGAGATTTTTGTATCTATTAAATCTCCTGTTAATACTACAAAATCTACTTTGGTTGCATTTATAGTATGAATGAGATTTTGAAATTCATTGAGTGTAGTTTTTTTATTGATATGCAGATCACTTAAATGAAGGATTTCCATATCAATAAAATGTTCAAACTCTCCCTCTATTGGTATAGATACAATAGAGGGATTTATATCTAAAGTTGTTTTTTGAAATTTAGTTAAAAATCGAGTCAATACTTTCATCTTCTTGTATAAATTCAATAGAATTTATTTTGTTATCTTTAAATCTAATAACAGTTAATGCTTCACCTTGTTGTGGAAATATTTTATTCTCTTCATACATAAGCATAAGAGTATATTTATATTTTCTCATTTTAGGTAATGCAAAAAGTGAAGTTACAAAAGAGGGCATTGTATGAATATCTGAGATATATACAATCTTGTTTTTATCTAAAAATCCATCTTCTTGTTGTTTTAAAAATTCATTTACTTTTCCTGAAGTTTCTTTGGCAAACGATACTAAGAATATCTCATACTTATCACTACTAATAGTATGTACTTTATCAAATTGATCAGGAAGATTAAATGGTGTAAGTGTATCTCCAATTTTTAAAAAGTCTGCAAAACTTACTATACTTACGAAAATTAAGATTAAAAATGTTTTTAACATCTATTTCTCCTTTAGGTTTAAATTTACATCTATATCCACTTGGTCTCTTACAGTTAAAAATATCATAACCGGTGGTTCTATACCAAAGTCAGTCATTTTTATACTAAAAAGTGAATGAATTTGTACAGTACCATTTTCTTTTAAAATCTTTGCTTTGATATTCATCTCTTTTTGTACACCATGAAGAGCCAATATACCATTTAAGATATAATTCTCTTTCTCTTTTGTAATACTGTTTATAGTAAAACTTATTGTTGAAAAATTCTTAACATTAAGTACTTCATACATATGTTCATCTCTTTTACTATTATCTGAGATAAGATCAACTGCTGAGATAAATATCACACCTTTTATTGACTCTATAGTTTCGTTTATTGTAAGAGATGTTCCTATATGGGGTGTTTGTGGGTCAATTGTAGAATCCCCAAAAACTTCTGTATGTGCTTTGATATACCCCTCTTGTACTTGTAAAACATTTGCAAAGCTGCAAATAGCCAGTATCGCTGTTGTGATTAAAATTTTAAACATAATATACTCCTTGTTGTGAATTTGTTTTTTTATTAAGAAAAAGTTCGCTAGTTATTATAAAAGCAAGAAAAATTATAGGGATAAACATCATTAAATCTTCTAATGCAAAAAATAGTCCAGCACCGCTTGCAACCCAACCTATGAGTAACATAGATATTCCTATTTGTTTTATATTTTTTATTTTTATTAACTCTTGTAAAATTATTGTATTGTAGTATGATATCACAAAAGGATAAACAATACTTAACAATAGTGGTTCTCTTATAAAATAAAAAAGATAAGAAAGAGCAAAGAAAGAGCCAATAACCATCTCTTTGTGTTTATATTGTAGTTGTAACTTAATAGCAAAAACTACACCAACAATATGAAATAGCATAATCTCATAACTAAATCCTCCTCTCCATATAGGTATTTGAATATCTCTTGAAAGTGTTTCAAAAAGTGCTGAATCTAAAAATACCCATAACATCATCATAATGATTGGATAGTTGATAGTTTTATTTTTATTTTTTATTTTTTGAACCTCATGCGTATTTAACCAAAAAATACTTGCTAAACTAATAATTGTAAAAACAATACCATAAAAAATTCTATCCTCCACAGGGGTATTAAATAAACTTGTTCCTAGAACATAAGAGATACTTAAGATTGCTATAAAGTCATTGGCAGTTGCTTTTTTTAAAGACTCTATAATCAAAGGTGCAATTCCCCCAACACTTAGTCCTAAGATAAATAACATTATAAAATTAAGGTTTGGATAAAAAAATGTTACTAATAACTGTCCTAAAAGGAGAAATTGTAGTTTTCTTTTGAGATGATATTTTATATAAGTACTCAAAATTGAACCAATCATTCCACCAATAGGCATATAGATAATAAGTGTTAAATCTGAACCAAAATATTCTACAATACCTGTTTGTGCTATAAGAAGATAGTAACATAGTTCAAATGCAACAAATAAAATTAAAGCTAGATTGAACATTTTATACCTCCTTTTTTTCTATAGACTTATAGAAAAATAGTAAATAAATAACTACATAAGTAAAGTCAAAGAAGAATATTCCTAAAGCTTCTAGTCCTAATCTATGACTTAAAAAAAGAGTTAAAAATATCCCACTAACAAAAACTCTTATTATTGCAGTAAGTTGTGTCAGTATTTGTGAGTGTTCTTTGTATTTAAATGCCATATAGTGAATAATCCCTGTCATACTTACAAAACCAAATACAACATACTCATATACGCCACTAAACTTAAAGCCAACAAGTGGATATAAAGATGATGCAAAGAGAAAAAGAATTATCCCTCCAACTCCATCACTAAAAATACCAAAAATATTATAGAGTTCTAGTTTTGTATAGTTTGTTTGAAGTTTTATAAATACTATTAAAGAACCTATACCAACAATCCCGCCAATAGTTCGTATACTCCAAAGAGTTTGAATATCAAGACTTATTATTCCAGCTTGGACAAAACCAGAGATAGAAAGAGCGATAAGTATAATTAACATAGCTAGAATATAAAGTTGCCAGAATATCTTTTTTTGTAACTCTTTGATAACTTCTCCATATAAACTTAAAGCCATAAACAATACCCCAACACCCATAGCGATATGTGCGTGTGCAACTATAAGGTCGTTTCTATGGAAAAGCCATCTAATAGATTCTATAAAAAGGATATTTCCCTCAATATCTACAAATAAAAATCCAACAAGCGAGATAAGTAAAAGTTTTTTTGAACTACTTGGTATGTTTGCATCTTTGTACCATCTGTATAGTAGTGGAACATAGAGAAAACTGAGCCATTGGAAAAACCACTCTTGGTTGTATGAAAGTTCCCCTATAAATACTCTATGTAATACTGAAAGAATATAAAAGAAAAATGGGATTATCCAAAAGATATTCCATCTTGCTTTAAAATCACTAGTACTTAGATATTTGATGATGAGGTAATAAATAGGAATCAAAGCTAAACTCATCCCTAAAGTATTATCCCCATGTGGTCCACTAATAGTTGCTTCCACTTGTCCAATAGTTGGGTTCATAAGTATAATTAAAACAAAAGGTGCAGCAATCACTACATATAAACACACTCTTATCCATAAAGGGATAGTTTCATACAATTTGATATATCTATAAAGGCTTAACCCATAGAACAATCCTGCAAAGGCTAAGATAAAATTTAAACTATAATGAAAATCATAAAAAGCTAATCCTCTATTAATCCCTAAAAGTAAAGAGATAACCATAAAGATTAAAAAGATATACCAAAAGAGTGTATAAAGTTCCAGATATCTTAAAGCTTTTTCATCATATATTTTATCTTTTGAGATAATTAAAAAAGGCAAATAAGAAAGCATCAAAGGGATAAAGCCATATAGCATCAAAGAGATATGAATAGACCTTGTATTGATAGGATTTAATATGTCTGAATGAAAATCAAATCCAAGTAAGTTAAATGAGTATAATAACCCAAAGAATAATCCTAATGCAAAAAACATTAGTGAAAAGTAAAATTGTTTTTTAATAAATATTTGAAATTTTTCCATCGTTCATCTCGTAAATAGTATCTGCTAGTTTTGCTAGTTCTTTGTCGTGAGTTGCTACAAGTATTGTAGTTCCATTTTCACACAATTGTTTTAAAAGTTCAAAAACTTTTAAAGAGTTTTTAGAATCTAAGTTTCCTGTTGGTTCATCTGCAAAGATGATTTTGGGTTGATTTGCTAAAGCACGAGCTATTGAGACCCGTTGTCTTTGACCTCCTGAGATCTCATTTGGGTATCTGTTTTGTAATTCTTCAATTCCTAAAAGTTGTAAATTATCTAGAGTTTTTTTATCCTCTTTTGTCTCTAATGCTAATTCAATATTTTCTTTTACTGTAAGATAATTGATGAGATAATGAAATTGAAATACAAATCCAATATTGGATTTTCTAAAATCATTAATATTCTTTATCTCTTTTGTATTGGTCTTTAGAAGTGTTATATCTCCACTTGTTGGTTTTAAAAGAGTTGAAAGAATTGAAAGTAGAGTTGATTTACCACTACCACTTTCTCCAACTATTGCTATAAATTTTCCACTTTCTACAGAAAGATTAATATTATCAAGGGCAATCTCATTATTGTAATAATGGGTAAGATTTTGTACTTGTATCATCTATTCCCCTTTTGTATTAAAATAATCGGGTCAATCTTTGAAGCACTTAAAGATGGTACTAAGACACCTAAAGCACTCATCATAATTGAAGTGATAAAAATATACAGTGATAACTCTAGGGTAATCTCTCCATTTACATATCCTTGTAGAGTAGTTGAGTGTTTGATGGCTATTAAAATGATATTTGATACTACAAAAGCTGTAATAAAAGAGATAATACCTACTATAAAACTTTCAATGATTAAAGATATAGTAATCCTAAAACTACTTATCCCTAAAGCTCTTTTAATCCCAAACTCATCTTTTCTATCATTGACTGTGATACTCATAATAGAAGCTATGGCTAAAAGTCCCATAGAAAAAGCGATAAATGAGATAACATTTGATGAGGTTTTTATGATATTGAATTGATTGTAATTTTCTATAAATTGTGTTGTTTTTTTTGCTTCAATAGTATCACTTAAATTATTGATAGTTTTTAAGATGGTATCTTTATTGCTCTTCATTGTTGTATTTATAAGAAATAAAGAAGCTGATTTATTAAAAATTTTACTAGCATCTTCTAAATTTAAAACAACCCCACCATTTTCAAATCCAATTTCACTTTCATAGATACCACTTACTATAAAATTTTTTGTCCCAATTGTGATTGTTCTTTGATTTTGAAGTTGCTTATATATTGAGTTACCAACAATTACTTCATCTTTTTGTGGATAATTACCTTTTATAAGTTTGTAGTTTGAAAATCTATTTTGACTACTTCCATAGACAGCAATGATAGGTAAGTTTTCTACTGGACTTGCACCAAAGATAAGCGCTGATACTTTTGTAACATCTTTGATTGTTTCAATTTTAGGAATAAGTTTTGTATCAACATTACTAAAAAAAGTATCAGAAATATTTTTTTGTGTTACTATAATATCTCCATCACTTTTAAGCATAGAAGAGTACATAGTGATAATTCCTGTGGCAATAGAAGAGATGAGAAATATAGCAGTAATAGAAAATGTAAAGCTTAGGAATATTAAAAAAGTTTTTAATCTATTGGCAATTAAAGCTTTGAGGGCATTTGAAAACATATCACTCCTTTTTATTTGTTAAAAATTATAAATTATAGATATGAATTCCAAATGAATATAATATGAAAAAAAATTCATATTCTGTTCATATTTGAATATTATAATTTCATCATACACATACAAGGGCTATATTCGGGTAAGTAGAGAAATATTAACTAAAATCAATACACTCCTTTCCTCTTGCACATTAATTACACTAACTAAAAAATTACAAAACCAATATAGCCTTGTAAGTGTTATGACAAATAAGTTATACTTACAATAGAAAAGTAAAGGATACAATCTATGAAAATATTGGTGGTGGAAGATGATGTTAAAATCTCCTCATTTTTATCGAAAGGTTTAGTAGAAGAGAACTATATAGTAGATTGTTGTTTTGATGGTGAAGAAGCTTTATATTTAATTGAAACCAATAGTTATGATCTTATTATTTTAGATCTTATGATACCTGCTATTGATGGTGTAAGTTTATGTAAAATTATAAGAGAAAAAAATATTAAAATACCTATTATAATGTTAACTGCCAAAAGTTCCATAGATGAAAAAGTATTGGGTTTAAATAGTGGTGCAAATGATTATATGTCAAAACCTTTTTCATTTGATGAGTTGATTGCACGTATAAAAGTACAACTTAGAGAGGGAAAGTCTCTGACAAATATACTTAAAATAGCTGATTTAAGACTTGATTGTGATAGAAAAATTGTCACAAGAGGAGATAGAAATATTACTCTTAGTTCAAAAGAATATATTCTTTTAGAGTATCTTTTAATGAATCAAGAAAAAGTAGTAACAGAAGATATGATTAATAACTCTTTATGGAATATGGATAAAGATACAGCAAGTAATATTATAAATGTATATATTTATAGATTGAGAAAAAAAATAGATAAAGAAAATGATATAAAACTTATCCATACTATTCGAGGAATGGGATATAAAGTAAGCCAAAATAATGAATCTTAAAAATATAAAAACAAGACTTCTTTTTTATTATTCAATAGTAATTACTATTATATTATCGATTTTTTCAAGTGTATTAATAATGCAGTTTTATAAACAAAATATGAAAACTATAGATAATCAACTCTTAACAATTATTAATGAAATTAATTATAGTCAACATTTTTATACCCCTTTTGACAATGAAGAGTTTTTAATACAAAATTTCTCTATAGTAATTTATCAATATAAAAATGGAAAATTTAATAAAATATCTTCAAACAAATCACCAATCGATATTCAAAATTTTAAACTTTTAGAAAAAGGTGAATTTCAAACATTTACCAGTAAAAATACAATAAGAGTAATACGGTATAGAAGTGATAAAGATAATAATATTTATATAGAAGTTGCAACAACTTTAAAAGATAAAATAGAACCAGCTATGGTGCATTTAAAAGATATTTTAATGGTATTGATTCCTATATTATTAGTTCTTTCTATCATTTCTGGTTATTTTATCATTAAAAGTTCTTTACATCCTGTAAAAAAAGCTATTGATGAAGTAAAAGATATAGAATCACATAACCTAAATAAAAGGATTTCAACACTTAGTAGTAATGATGAGATAGAAGAGTTGATTACTACATTTAATTTTTTACTTGATAAACTTGATGATTCATTTTCAAAAATAAAAAGATTTTCAAACGATGTTTCCCATGAACTTAAAACTCCCCTTACAATCATACGAGGAGAAATAGAACTAGGCTTACGAAAAGAAAGAACAAATCAAGAATACAAAAATATTTTATCTAGTACATTAGAAGAAACAAAATCTTTACAAGAACTTATTAATAGCTTACTTTTTTTATCGAAATCAAATAATAAAGAGATTGAACAGCAATTTGTGGATGTGGAGCTTGATGAAATTATCACTGAAGTGATAGCACAAAATAAGCAACTCATAGAAACAAAAAATATTAAGTTTTATTTTCATCATTTTGAAAATATTATTGTTCAAGGACATCCTTTATTACTAAAAATATTGATAGGAAATATTATTCAAAATTCTTTAAAATATTCTCATAAAAACTCTATTGTAGAAATATCTTTAAATAAAGAAAAAATCAAAATCAAAGATTATGGGATAGGGATAAAAGAGGAAGATTTAAAAAATATTTTTGATAGATTTTATAGGGTTGATGATGCAAGAAGTGGCACAGGAAATGGTCTTGGATTATCAATAGTAAAATCAATTGCAAATATTCATAAATTTACTTTAAATGTACAAAGTAAATATGAAGAATATACGTTATTTACTATTAACTTTAAAGGAGAAAATTTTGAAAAATAATAAAATGATTATTCTTTATGCACTCGTAATTGTTTCAATATATATCTATTTTTATGCATCAATAACAATACCTTCTTATAAATAAATTTATTCATATTCTATTCATAAAATTCAATTACAATTTTGTAATTTAGTTTTAAAAAAAGGATAAAATATGGAATATATTTATATTGAGAATTATCTCAAAATAGCACAAAGTCAAAAACAAATTTTTTTGAATTTTATTAATAAATCAAAAGAGTTTCAAGTTTCAAATCAAAAAATTATATTTTGTGAAGAATCTCTTCTTATAGAGTTTTTAGATAAATCAAACATTAATCAAGCGTATAATAATTTTAAAGAGTTTTTTAAAGATTTTAGAGATATTAAAGTTGAAATTATCACAAAAATTATATCAAAATCAAATCACACTATACTTACATTTTTAAATAATAGGCAATTAAGAATTTCATAAAAAAAGGATAAGAATGAAAAAAATAACTAAAGTTTTAATAGCAAATAGAGGTGAAATAGCACTAAGAATTATCAGAGCTTGTCAAGAGCTTGAAATGAAAAGTGTTGCAATATTTTCAGAAGTTGATGTTGAAGGTGTTTGGGTAAGAAAAGCAGATGAATGTTATCCAATTATGGGTGATCCTGTACAGGCTTATTTAGATTATAATGTAATTATATCTATTGCAAAAAAAGCTTCTTGTGATGCGATTCATCCTGGATATGGATTTTTAAGTGAAAATGCTGATTTTGCAAGAGCTTGTGCTGAGAATGGAATAATATTTATAGGCCCAAAACCTGAACATATTGATCTTTTTGGAGATAAAATGGCTTCAAAAGTTGCTATGAAAGCTGTAGGAGTTCCAGTTTTAGAAGGTACTGATGAACCAATAGAGGATAAAAAACTTGGAGCAAAAATTGCTACAGAGATTGGATTTCCAGTTATTATCAAAGCTGCTTTTGGTGGTGGTGGAAGAGGTATGAGAATTGTAAAAAATCCAAAAGATTTTTATGATATGTTCGATAGTGCTGTAAATGAATCTCAAAAATACTTTGGAAGAGGGGAAGTATTTATTGAAAAATATGTTGAAAATCCAAGACATATTGAAGTACAAGTTATGGCAGATAAATATGGAAATGTTGTTCATTTAGGTGAACGAGATTGTTCAATCCAAAGAAGACATCAAAAAGTTATTGAGATTGCACCATCACCTAGATTAAATCAAGAAACAAGAAAAGAACTCTATAGAATAGCTACAAAAGCTATGTTTAAATTAGGATATGAAAGTGTTGGAACAGTTGAGTTTTTAGTTGATGAACATGATACTATTTATTTTATAGAGATGAATACAAGAGTACAAGTTGAACATCCTGTGACTGAAATCATTAGTGGTGTTGATATTATTCAGCGAATGATAGAAATTGCAGAGGGTGATAAACTTAAATTTTTACAAGAAGAGATAAGTTTTAGAGGATATGCAATAGAGTTTAGAATAAATGCAGAAAATCCACAAAAAAACTTTATGCCATCAGTTGGAACTGTATCAACATACTTAACTCCAGGAGGTCCTGGAGTAAGACTTGATTCGGCATTGTATGCAGGATACAAAATTCCAGCAAACTATGATTCTATGATAGGAAAACTTATAGTATGGTCTTTAGATTGGGAAGGTGCAGTTAAAAAAGCCAAAAGAGCATTAGATGAGTTTTATATAGAAGGTTTTCCAACAAATATTGCACTTCATAGACAAATTGTAAGAGATGTAGATTTTATGGCTGGAAACTTAAATACAGGATATTTAGATAAAAAACTTGATATTTTTAAATTAGGTGGAGAAAAGTCGATAAAAGAAGAAGAGTCTAAAATTGCAAAAATAATGGAGTTTATAAAAAAACTAAAAATTAATAATATCAAAGTGAAACATTAACTTATACTTTTGATAATACTATTGATTTGATTTTTTGTTATTATACTGTACAATACAAAATAATTTCAAAGGTCAAATCAATATCATGAACAGCAAACAATTTATCCCTACACAAGAGATCAGACTTGATCTTTTTTTATCTGAACAATTAAACGAATCAAGAAATCAAATAGAACAACTTATCAAAAAAGGTTTTGTTACTGTTGAAAATAAACAAAAAGCCAAAAGTGGGCTTAAACTTCAAGTTGGACAAAAAGTAACTGTAGAACTTCCTGAAGTTGTAAAAGAGGAAGCATTAGAAGTTGAGTTTGATATAGATGTTGTTTTTGAAGATGACTATTTTATGGTGATAAATAAACCCTCTGGTGTAATAGTTCATGGTGCACCAAGTGTCAATGAAGCTACACTTGTAGATTGGCTAAAGAAAAAAAATATTTCACTTTCCACAATTAGCGGTGAAGAGAGACATGGTATTGTTCATCGAATAGACAAAGGAACAAGTGGCTTACTTGTAATTGCAAAAACTAACGAAGCTCACGAAAAGCTTTCTCGGCAACTGGAAACAAAAACGATGGGACGATACTATTTAGCTATGATAGATTTACCTTTAAAAGATGATATAACTGTAGATAAACCAATGGCAAGAAATCCACACAATAGATTAAAAATGGGGATAGTTGAAGGTGGGAAAAATGCGAAAACTTCTTTTGCTAAATTAGCAACTAGCAGTGATGGAAATTATGAAATTATCGCAGCAAAACTTTATACTGGAAGAACTCATCAAATTAGGGTTCATCTTGAATCACTTCAAAGGCATATTTTAGGTGATGCATTATATGGTTTTAAGGGAAATTTAGATAAGCTTAAAAGAGTTTATTTGCATGCCTTTTGTTTATATCTTAAACATCCAATTACTGGAGTTGATATGAACTTTACTATAGGTATGCCAGAAGATATGCAAGAATTTTATAATAAACACTTTAACAAGGAAGAGAATAATGGGAAAATTAGCCAAGAGTTTGTTATCAGTAGGTTTGATACTATTCATTAGTGGTTGTCAAGACCAATTAACTACACCAATAAAACCAAAAATTGATGAGAGCTTACCTGTAGTAGAAGCTACAAGTATCAAAACTATACCGGATATTAATGCGGTGGCATTAGAATGGAAAGCTATTGATATAGCACAAGCAGAAGGGTATTATATCATTAGAGCTGATGTGCAAAAAGGTGGAAAATTTCAAAGAGTAGCAACTGTAAAAAATAAATATGCAACACATTATTTAGATAAAGATTTAATGGCAAATAGTAAATATGCCTATAAAATATCTATGTTTACAAAAAATGATATGGAATCAAGAGCAAGTGGAAGTGTAGAAGTTTTAACTTTACCAAATTTAGATTCAGTAAGTTTTGTTCAAGCGATTAGTGAACTTCCAAGACAAATTAAAATTTTATGGCGACCTCATACAAATCCTAGAGTTAAAAAATATATTATAGAAAAAACTACACCAGTTAAATCAAAATGGGAACAACTTAAAGTTATCGAAGATAGATTTAATGTTGAGTATATTGATGATGGTTTAGGAGATAATGAGATTTATATGTATCGAGTGATGGTAGAAACATTTGATGGAATTGTATCAAATCCAAGTGCAATAGTAAGTGCAACAACAAAACCACTTCCTCTTCAAATTTCAAAATTAGAAGCAACAAGAGATTTACCAAAGAAAATACAACTTGCTTGGGGAAAATCAAAAACACCTGATGTTGTTTACTACAATATTTATAGAGCATCAAGTGCAAATGGTTTTTTTAGTAAAATTGCAAAAGCAGCTGAAGATCATAATAGATTCGATGATATGATTCAAGAAGATGGAGAAATCTATTTTTATAAAATAACTACAGTTGATAAAGATGGTTTAGAGAGTGATATTAAACAAGTATCACCAGTTATGGGTTCAACATTGGCAAAGCCAAATGTGCCACAGATTACACTATCTCAAATTCAAGGAAATAAAGTAATATTAAATTGGGTATCGACAGATGATAGAACAGTTTCATACAATATTTATAAAACTACAAAAGAATCGTTTATCTCTTCTAAAGAAAAATTGATTCCAAATGTTCAAGGTTTAAGATTTGAAGATCCAGATGTTGTAAGAGGTGTTGAGTATAATTATACGTTACAAGCAGTTGATGCGTATGGTCTTCTTTCTGAAAAAACACAAGAGGTGTCTATTAAGTTACCTAAATTAGCAGATGGGGTAAGAGCTGATTAATGCCACATCTTCTATTAAAACCTCATAGCGATATTACTACAAGTAGTTCTGGACATTTTAGATTTGTAGCAACTTGTGATTATGATAAAAAAATTTGTGCTGTATATGACAACAAAGAATTTTTATTAACAAAAGTTGTAAAAAATGGAAATAATTTAGTAAAACTTGATAGTGCAACTAGACTTACACCTGTAAGTCTTATGAAAACAGCATTAAATGATTATGAAAAACTAAGTGAAAGTGAAGTACTTTTTTCAAATGTAAATTCAATATATAACAAAGTAAAACCAGAAGAAAAATATTTGAAAGATATTAACTATTTTGTTAAAGATTTTCATACAGAAAAAGAGATATATGTTGAAGTTGGATTTGGAAGTGGAGTACATCTTTTACATCAAGCAAAAACAAATCCTGATAAAATCATCATAGGATTAGAGATACATTATCCCTCAATTGAGCAAGTTTTAAAACAAGCAAAAATACAAAATATAGAAAATATTTTGGTAATCAATTATGATGCACGATTATTTTTAGAGTTTTTAAAATCAAATAGTGTAGGGAAAGTTTTTGTACATTTTCCAGTTCCTTGGGATAAAAAACCACATAGACGAGTTATGAGTGTTGAATTTATAGAAGAGTGTATGAGAGTTTTAAAAGTTGGTGGAACTTTAGAACTTAGAACAGATAGTCCGAATTATTTTGAATATTCTACATCTCTTTTGGAACACTTTAAAGGGTATCATTATGAGATACTTACAAATGAAGATTTAGCAGTTACTAGTAAATATGAAGCAAGATGGAAAAGACAAGAAAAAACTATTTGGGATGTCAAAATAACAGCAAAAGACAACTCAGAAGAAGTATATTTAGAAGATGATTTTGCTTTTCCATATTTATATGAAAAAGAGACTCTTAAATCAAAAATAGATACAAATGCTATTATAAAAGATGATTATATGGTGCATTTTGAATCTTGTTATGATATTGAAGATAAGAATATAAGCGGTTTACTCATTAAAGTAACTTTTGGAAGTTTTAATAGACCAGTATCAAAATATTTACTTTTAGAAAATGGAAATATGAGATATTTTCAAGGGGAACCTATTATTACAAGAGCTAATCTAGAAGCACATAAAACAATATTGGAGATACTAAAATGATTTTAGCAAATAATATTACATTATCCTATGATAATAAAAAAAATATTATTGAGAATGCTAATTTTAATATCAAACCAAAAGATTTTATTTTTATAAGTGGTTCAAGTGGTAGTGGAAAATCTACACTTTTAAAGGCTTTTTACGGTGGATTAGCTGTAAAATCTGGACACTTATTAGTAAATAAAGTTGATTTATCTAAAAAAAATTACAATAAACTTTTAACGTTAAGAAAAGATCTAGGAATTGTTTTTCAAGATTATAAACTTATTAAAGATTATACTATTGAAGAAAATATTATGCTCCCTTTAAAAGTTCATAATTATGATGATACTATTTGTAAAAATCAAGTAAAAAAACTTCTTAAACACGTGAAATTAAGTCATAAAGTTGGTGCATACCCTGAGGAGCTAAGTGGTGGGGAGCAACAAAGAGTTGCCGTTGCAAGAGCCTTAGCACATAATCCTAGCATCATATTTGCAGATGAACCAACTGGAAACCTTGATGATTATTCTTCAGATGTAATTTGGAAACTTCTTAAAAATGCAAATGAGATTTTAGGAATTACAATTGTAGTTGTAACACATAGAATACCAACAGATTTAGGGGTAAAATTTAGAAGATTTAATATTGATGAAGGGGTTGTTTATGAAGCTTCTTAAATCGTTTTTATCTTTTACTTTTCCTTTGATTATTATGCTTTTTATTTTTTCTATATATTTACTTGTGGATAAAGTTGTAAATAGTTATAAAAGTAGTATAGCAAATGATTATGCGATTGTTGTGATTACAAATACCCCTTTTATAGATATTGATACTTTAGCCGATATTAAAGTTAAAGATATAGAACCTTTAAGTAGAACAAAAATTATAGAGGGTGTTCAAGAAAATTTATCAAGTTCATCACTGGAGTTATTAAATAAAAAACTACCATACTTTTATAAAATCCATCTAGAAGAATTCCCAACTACACGTAAGCTTGAACAGATAAAAAAAGAACTCAAGCAGATGACAAATATCAAGAGAGTTGAAACTTTTTCAACAGATCATAATCAAATATATTCGTTATTAATTTTAATACAAGATATTGTATTTATTTTATTTATGGTTGTATTAGCACTTTCATTATTATTGCTTTCAAAACAAATTAAAATATGGTTTTTTGAACATAATGAAAGAATATCTATTATTCAACTTCATGGTGGTTCGTTATTATACAGTTCAAAACCGATTATTAAAACAATAATTTTAAGTGCTATTGTTTCAAGTATTATTGTTATTTCATTGTTAATAGTTGTTGTAAATAATATTAGTTTATTTGTACAACCAGAGATAATATCAATTATGCCTAAAATTATACATTTGGAATTTGAAATTTTTCAAATCTTTTTATTGTCTTTTATAATCCCATTTATAACATTTTTTGGACTTCTAATCCAATATAAATCGAAGTAATGATTAAATTATTATTCTCTTTTATATTATTGTATTCTTTTGTTGATGCCTCAGTAAAAGATATTGAAAAGAAAATAAATACAAATAAAAAAGAGTTTGAAGATATTGCTTCAAAAAAAGAGAATATCAATAATAATTTAGAATCTCTAGCAAAGAGGATTAATGAAGAGGAAGAAGCATATAAAAAAATTGTTTCTGTTTTAGATACTACAAATACACAACTTGTTTTAAATAAAATGAAACTTGCAAGTGCAAAAGAAAAAGTAGATAAACTTAAAGAAGAATCAGATAAATTAATAAAAATTAGAGAAAAAATAGAAAAAGATGTAGTTGATTTTGTAATTGAACGATATGCTATGAGTATGGGGATTGAACAAGCTAACAAAGAATCTTTGAAAGATGTGATTGGTAAAGAGGTTTATACTTTAGTATTTGATAATAACAAACAAGAAATGATAGATATTAATATTAATTATCTCAAAATCAACAATCAAATTAGAGATAATGAGAGAAAAATTGATGAGATAAATAAATTTCTTGAAGAACAAAAAAATGTAAGAGAAAAATATAAAGACCTTGAAGCAACTTATGAAAAGAAATTAGAAACATTAAAAGAACAACATACAAAATACCAACAAAGTTTACGAACAATTATAGATAAACAAAATCAAATTACTGATTTACTTGGAAGCTTGAATATTCTTAAACAAGAAGAGATAAAAAAAGAAGAGATAAGAATAAAAAAAGCGAAAGAGATAGAAAGAAGAAAAGAAGCTGCACGCAAAAAAGCAGAAGAAGCAAAACTTGCCAAACTAAAACGAGTTGAAACAAAAGATAAAGAGATAGCTGTAGAAGAAACAAAACAGATGAAGTTTGAGAAGAAAAAGGAGTTAGATAAAGATATTGATGTGGAAGTTCGAAAAATAGGTTCTTCTGCAAAAGGAATTAAAATATCTAAATATGATGGTGTAAAAACAATGGCACCATTGAAGTCATATACAGTTGAGAAAAAATTTGGAAAATATTATGATGATGTTTATAAAATGGAATTATTTAATGAATCAGTGGCTTTAAAAACTAAAATACCAAATGCAAAAGTATTTAGTGTATTTAAAGGACAAATTGTTTATGCAAAAGAAAACTCTGGTCTTTTAGCAAAAGTTGTTATTGTAAAACATAGCAATGGCTTACATACAATTTATTCACATCTAGACCAAATTTCTCCAACATTAACAGTTGGAAAATGGATACCAAAAGGGTATGTTGTAGGAAGAATTAATGACACTTTAGAGTTTCAAGCTACAAAAGATAGTAAATATATCGACCCAATGAAATTAATAAAATAGAAGGATATAAATGAGAGCACTAGCACTTTTTAGTGGTGGACTGGATTCTACTTTGGCTATGAAGCTGATTGTAGACCAAGGTATAGAGGTAATTGCAGTAAATGTTAATATTGGATTTGGTTCAACTGTCGATAGACAAGAACATATGCAAAATATGTGTGACCAAATTGGTGTAAAGTTAGAGATATTGGATTTACGAGAATTATATTTAGAAGAGGTTTTATTTGATCCTAAATATGGTTATGGAAAGAATTTTAATCCATGTATAGATTGTCATGGTTTTATGTTTCGATATACAGGTCAATTACTTGAAAAATATGATGCACAATTTATGATAAGTGGTGAAGTTGTAGGTCAGCGACCGATGAGCCAGAGAAAAGATGCTATGGAGAGTGTAAAGTCTTTAAGTAACTATGATGATTTGATTGTAAGACCTATGTGTGCAAAACTTCTTGAACCTTCACTTCCTGAGCGAGAAGGATGGGTGAACAGAGAAAAACTTCTTGATATCAATGGAAGAAACAGACAAAGACAGCTTGATATGGCAAAAGAGATTGGACTGAAAGATTTTGAATCACCAGGTGGTGGATGTTTACTTACTGAAGTTCAATTTAGCAATCGTTTAAGAGATTTTGTTGATCATGATAAATTAGAGGTTGAAGATATAGATACTTTAAAAGCTGGGAGACACTTACGACTTCCACATGGTGCAAAACTTATAGTTGGACGACATCAAGAGGATAATGAAAAATTAAAAAACACTATAAGTAAGAAGTACTATAAAGCAAGAATTTTAGATGCTACTGGACCTTTTAGTTTATTAGATAAAAAAGCTACACAAGAGGAAAAAGAACTTGCTGCTACTTTTATAGTTACTTATGGAAAAACAGAAGCTGATACAAAGTACACTGTAATCTTTGAAGATGAAAATGAAAGTTTTACACAAGAGGGACAAAAATTGCCAACTAAAGATGAAATCAGTAAATATTTAATCTAAGTTACTACACAGTTACTACACATTAAAATTGTATCATTAGAAAAAATTATACAAGAGGAAGTTATTATGGGTAAAAAGAAAAAATTAGCAGGGGCTCTTTTAGGGGCTGTTATTTCTACAACTACAGCATCATTTGCAGCAGGGGCTTGTGCAGCTGGTAAATGTGGAAAAGGGGCTTGTGGTTCAAATGCTCCACAAGATAACGAGATGAAACAAAAACCATCTGAAACTAAAATGTCAGAAGAAAAAATGAAATCTTCATCGTGTGGAACAAGTAAATGTGCAGCTGGAACATGTGGTGCAAAAGGGCAAGAGGAGATGAAAAAAGTTAAATCTGAAAAAGCTGCTTCAGGAAAATGTGGATCATAATTTAAATTATGAAATATATTAGTGGCTGTGGTTTAGGTTTAAGAAGAGAGTTTTTTGATGAGATAGATTTCAAAAAAAACTCTTTTGTCCCTGACTGGTGGGAGATAACCCCAGAAAACTGGATAGATATACCTGTTTGGTATCAAGATAAGTTTGAACAAATAGCAAACTCTATGCCACTTGTTGCCCATGGAGTTTCACTTTCACTTGGTGCAAATACAAGACCAAATAAAAAGTACCTCAAAAAACTCAAAAATTTACTTGATAAATATGATATAAAATACTATTCTGAACATATTAGTTACTCCTCATTTGATAACTTACAATTACATGAACTTTTACCAGTTCCTTTGACATATAAAATGATAGAGAACCTAAGTGATAATATCAAATATACAGAAGACTTCTTAGGAAGAAATATCTCTGTAGAAAATGCAACCTATTATCATAGCCTTGAATCTGAACTAAGTGAGAGTGATTTTATCAATGAATTACTTCATAAAAGTGGAGCAAAGCTTTTGTTGGATGTTAATAATGTCTATGTAAATAGTGTCAATCATAACTATGATGCGAAGAAGTTTATCAAAAGCCTTGATTTAGATAAAGTATCTTATATCCATACAGCAGGGCATTATTTTGATAACAAGGTTCAGATGATAATAGACTCCCATGGAACAGATGTCAATAATGACACGTGGGAACTTTTGAAATATACTTTAGATAAAATAGATGTTTCCCCAATGATTGAGAGAGATAATAATATTCCAAAACTGCAAGTGATGGAAAAAGAGTATAAGAAGATGAAAAAAATCTATAATAAAAGAAAAAGTAATGAAAGAGCATAATCTACAAAAAGATTTTATAGAACAAATTACGGGAAAAAAAGATGTAGAAAAAGATTCTATTGGTGTGTATAAATATCTTGTGTATAGCAATTTTTTTGATGTAATAAGCAACTCTTTTCCAATTTTTTATGAAGTAGTGCAACAAAATGAGCTTGAAGCTGAATTTGAACAATCTTTATATGGGTTTATCCAAACAAGTGTTTTATCCCCTTTTTTATGGAAGATCTCAAATGAATATAGAAAGTTCATAAAATCATCACAATTTTTTAATACTTTAGAATATAGAGATGAGTTACTCTATTTTGAATATAGTGAATTATATATTTTTATGCAAAAAAAGTCTAAGAAGCCATTAGAAAAATTTTCTTTCAAAAACAATTATAAACTTTCAAACAAAGTGATTCTTCAAAAATACGGTTATAACTTTTTAAATATGAATTTAGAAGAGAAACACAAAACCTATATCTTGGGATATTTTGATTTTAAATTAGAAGAGGTAGTGTATAGAGAGATAAATGTTTATATGTATAAGTTACTTAAATCTCTTTCAAAAACAAAAACACTCAAAGAAAATTTAAAAATTTTTATGAAAAAAAATGGTTTAAGTTATAAAAAATACAAAGAAGAATTTGCTATAGCTTTGGCAGAACTATATAGAAAAAAAGTGATAGTATGAAGATCCTTTTACTAGAAGATGATGTTATACTTAACGAACTCATTGAAGAGTTTTTGGTCACTCTTGGTTATGAAGTTGTCTCTTTCTATGATGGACAAGAGGCTTTAGATACTATTTATGATGAAAGTTTTGATTTGTTACTACTTGATGTGGGAGTTCCCTCTTTAGATGGATTTACAGTACTTCAAAATATCAAAGAAGCGAAGATTGATACTCCTGCTATATTTATCACTTCATTGAACACAACAGATGATTTACAAAGAGGCTTTGATGTAGGTTGTGATGATTATATTAAAAAACCTTTTGAACTTAAAGAATTAGAGATAAGAATAAATCATATTAAAAAGATAAAACATATTGAGTCCTTTGATACCGTAAAGTTTGGTCTGAATATAGAATATGATTTTTTAAATCATAAAATAACCAAAGAGAATCAAAGTTATTTATTATCCAATAAAGAGGCAAAGATTTTTGAGTATTTTATCAAACATAAAAATAGAATTATAAGTTTAGAAGAGTTGGTATCAAATATTTGGGAATATGATACAACACCATCTAATGCAACAATAAGAACATATATCAAAAACTTACGAAAAATAGTAGGAGAAGAGATAATAGGAACTGTAAAAGGGATAGGATATCGTTTTGAGAACTGAAGAACGTAATATACTTATTAAGTTTATTCTTTTATATTATATTTCTGTATTTATTCTTTTGGGTATTGTCGCTGTTTTAGTATTTAAAATGCAACATAATATGATATATAGTCTTACATTGTCAAATATGCAAAATAGAGCTTTTCAAATATCTGCTCAAATTATCAATGCACAGATGCAAGATAGAATGTTAGATTTAAAACCTTTTGATACTCCAGAATATATATTTTCAACTTATGATAGAAATCAAAAAAAAGTTTTTGGAAAACTTGAAGATACAATAGATTTTTCTAAACAAAATTATATACAAGACAATGCAATCATAGTGGTAGATAAAAGTGCTTTAGGACACTTGGGTATCGATTATGTGGTAGTAAAAAACAATCATTTTCAGAAGATTGTAGAAGATATCTATTTTGATGTAATTATAGGTTTTTTAATCTTTTATATTATCATGTGTGTAATAGGATATAAACTTATTAAAATGTTTATGAAACCTATACAAAATGAGAGAGAACGACTTGATAATTTTATCAAAGATACAACCCATGAACTTAATACGCCAATTACTGCTATTATGATGTGTGCAAATAAAGAAGCTATACAAAACCCAAAAAATGTAGAAAGAATCTATCTAAGTGCAAAAAGAATATCTGAAATTTATAAAGATTTAACATATTTATTTTTGAAAAAAGAAAATAATACCAATATAGCTACTATACAAATAGATGATATTATGAAAAATGAATTAGAGTATTTTACTCTTCTTGCGAATAAAAAAAATATAAAGATAGAAACTAATTTAGAAGTCACATCAATAAAAATGAATGACGAGGACTTCAAAAGAATTTTTACTAACTTAGTGTCAAATAGTATAAAGTACAATAAAAGAGGTGGAGAGATACTTATAATATTAAAAGATCATAGATTAACTATAAAAGATACGGGAATAGGTATTGATAAAGATAAATTAGACAATATATTTAAAAGGTATTATAGAGCTACCTCTTTAGAAGGTGGTTTTGGTATGGGACTGAATATCGTTTATAATATTGCAAAAAAATATGGATTTACTATAGATATTCAATCAGATTTGAATATTGGTACTACTTTTACTATTCACTTTTTATAAACTACACACAAACTACACACAAAATAAGTAAACTTCTTCTATATAAATAAAAATAGAAAGGTTTACGAAATGAAAAACTTACTTTTAGGATTACTGACATTGTTATTAAGTGTTTCTCTTTATGGAGAAACTGTAGATCAAAATGGTGTAAAAGATGGTTATGCCATAAGACTTTATACTCAAAATACACCAATCGTTGGGAACAATGAGTTTTTTGTAACATTGCAAAAAGATGGAAAAGATGTAGAAGGTGCTAAGGTTAAAATAAAATTCTTTATGCCAGAGATGCCAGGTATGCCATATATGGAACAAGAGGAAAAAGCAACAAAAGTTGGTAATGTATATAAAACAGCTATTAACTTTAGTATGGGTGGAACATGGCAATATCACTTAAAATTTAAAACAAGTGATGGTGTAATACACACAGTAAGAGGTAGTGTTAATATTTAACACGAAAATATTATGTTAAAAAATATACTTATCACTTCACTTATTTTTTCTTCTTATGCTAGTGCGATGAGTTTAGATACTCTTCTAGCTCTAGCAAAAGAGAAAAACTATACTCTTCAAGAGAAAAATAAATCTATAGAAAAGTCTCTATATGACACAAAGTTGAGTACTACTTGGGCAAATCCTGTCCTAGGGATAGGTGTCAATGATATACAATTAGATGATGCAAGTGCTAGAGATTTGGAAGCTATGCAAACACAATATATCTCCTATACACAAAGTATCCCTACAAATGGGAAGTTAGATTTAAAAAAAGATATAAGTGTATATGATACGAAGATACAAACTTTTCTTTTAGATGATTATAGATTAAAGTTACAATCTACAATTGAAAACTATGCATATAAAACAACTATAATAGAAAATAAAATAGAAGTACTAGATAAGTATATACAAAACTTAGAAAAACAAAAAGATATAGCAAATGTATTGTATGACAATGGAAAGATAAAACAAGGCGATATAGTAAAAATTGATTTGAAGCTTTATAAGTTAGAGTTGAAAAAGAATAATTTTGAGTATCAAAAAGAGAAATACTATATTGCACTAGAAAATCTTGTATATACAAAAGTTGACTCTCTCAAAGTTCCTTTGGAATATACAGAAGATATAAATGTAAAATACAATCAAACACATCCATTTATAGCCTCAATCAAAGAACAACTGAATCAAGAAGATAAAAAAATAGCTTATGAAAATAGTAAAAAGATAGATGATGTAAAATTTAGTATGTCGTACAATCAAAGAGAAAGATTTGAAGACTATCTTTCTTTTAATGTGGCAATTCCTTTAAGTATTCAAGGAACTGAAGAATTAAAAGTAGCAAAACAAAAGATAACAAAACATCAAAAGATGGATAGATTAGCAGTAGCAGAGCAACAGTTTCAAACTGATATTGAAGACTTAACAAAAAAAGCTACTAAGTCACGACACAATATAAGTATCATCACTAAAAACTTATTACCATTAAATGAAAAACTTCAAGAGTTGTTTGAACTTCACAGTAGTACAAATATAATGGGTAGCCTTAGTATGTATGATGCAGTAAATGAAAAGTATGAGTTAGAGCTTATGAAATATGATGAATTAGAGATATATTTTGATGCTGTTTCAAAGTTAGCATATTATGATATAAAAGGATAAACTATATGAAATTACTATTATTACTTTTTTTGGTACTATTGAATATGAATGCAAAAACTTTAGATAGTGCACAAGTATTCAATAAAACAACAGTTACGGTACAAAAGCAAACATTGGGTTTATCAAAAGAGTTTTATGCAGATATAGTACTTGATGAAACAGATATAAAAGATATTACACTACGATTTGATGGTTTTGTTCAAAAGCTTTATCAAGACAAAAAATATGGTTATGTTAATAGTGGTGAAAAACTATTTAGTATTTATTCAAATGAAGTGTATACCTCACTACAAGAGTTTTTATCTATAGATTTAAACAATCAAAGAAGATATAAAAGTTATATGGATAAGTTTAAAAATCTTGATATAGATTTAAAACAAATAGTAAATATTTTAAAAGCAAACAAAATGCAAGAAAATATAGATATCTATTCTCCTTATAGTGGATATATTATAACAAAACAAATCAATACTGGAAGTGCCGTTAAAAAAGGGCAGCTTCTTTTTCAAATAGCAAGTATGAAACAGCTTTGGGCTATAGTTAAAGTGTATCAAAAAGATTTATCATACATCAAAAAAGATATGAAAGTAAAAATCTTTATCGAGGGTGTTGGTGTTGTGACTTCAAAAGTTGATTTTATCTATCCAACTATAGATGAACAAACAAAGACTATAGATGTGAGAGTTTTAATAAATAACAAAGATTTAAAAATATACCCAGGGATGTTTGCAAAAGCAAAAATTTATGAGAATAGTAAAACAATGTTAGTTTTACCAAAATCAGCAGTTCTCACAAAAGCAAATCAACATTTTGTATTTATTCCAAGTGGTGATCAATTTGAACCAAGAGAAATCATTGCAAGAAGAATTAATCCAAATCAATTTGAAATATTAAGTGGATTAAATGAAAATGATGAGGTAATAGATAAAGTTATGTTTTTATTGGATAGTGATGCTATTACTAATGGATTGTATAACAATGCAAAAGAAGATGAACAATGGTAGAAAGTATAATTGACTTTAGTGTCAAAAATAAATTTTTAGTACTGATAGTTACACTTATATTAGCTGTAGGGTCAATATTTGCTATAAAAAATACTTCACTTGATGCCTTGCCAGATCTTTCACCACCGCAAGTTATTGTACAAGTAAAATGGGGTGGGCAAGCACCAAAGCTTATAGAAGAACAAGTAAGTTATCCTTTGGTTTCGGCACTGTTGTCTTTAAAAGATATTAATACTGTACGAGCTATGAGTAGTTTTGAAAACAGCTTGATATATGTGATTTTTAAAGATGGTGCTGATTTATATAAATCAAGAGATAGAATACTTGAAAAACTAGCTGAAATAACACCTTCTTTACCAAAGGGTGTTGAGGTAACTATGGGACCTGATGCCACTGGAATAGGGTGGGCTTATGAGTATGCTTTAAAATCAGATACAAAAAGTTTAGATGAATTGCGAAGCCTACAAGATTATTTTTATAAATACGCACTTTTAGGAGTAGATGGGGTAAGCGAGGTAGCAACTATCGGTGGCTTTATAAAAAACTATGAGATAACTTTAAATCAAGATAGACTTGTACAGTATGATATATCTATAGATGAGGTGCGACAAAAACTCTTAGCTTTTAATAATGACACAGGTGGAAGACTTATACTTGAAAATGGTTTTGAACATCTTATTACTGCAAGTGGGTATATAAAAAATATAGCACAAATAGAGGATATCACAATAAAAGTCAATGGAACAATTCCTATAAAAATAAAAGATATAGCCCAAGTAAATATCACTTCAAAAAATAGACGAGGGATGGCTGAACTTAATGGGCAAGGGGAAACAGTAGGTGGTATTGTAGTTGTACGATTTAAAGAAAATCCATATAAAGTTATCCAAGCAGTTAAAGAGAAATTAAAAAGTCTCAAAGTAGATGATGTAGAGGTAGTAGAAACTTACGATAGAAGTAGTTTAATAGACAAAGCTATTGCAACACTTACAAAGACTTTAGTAGAAGAGTCAATTATTGTACTTATTGTAACTGGATTGTTTTTATTTCATTTTAGAAGTTCATTAATTATTATTATCACTTTACCAATTACAGTTATGTTTACATTTTTATTGATGTATCTATTTGATATTGGTTCAAATATTATGTCTTTAGGGGGTATTGCTATTGCAATTGGTGCTATGGTGGATGCCAGTATAGTGATGGTTGAAAATGCTCATAAGTATCTTCATAGACTAGAACTTAAAGGGGAAGTAATCACACCAGCAAAAAGGGTAGAAACAATCATAAAGTCTGCAAAATTTGTAGGTCGACCTATATTTTTTGCACTTTTGCTTGTGGTAGTTTCTTTTTTACCAATCTTTGTATTAGAAGGTCAAGAGGGGCAACTCTTTACACCACTAGCATTTACAAAAACTTTTGCAGTGCTTGTTGGTGCAATACTCTCTATTACTTTAGTTCCTATTTTGATGATATATTTTATAAAAGGAAATATAGTCCCTGAAGAGAAAAATTTTATAAATAGCTTTTTTCAAAAAATATATTTAGTAATGTTAAATATTGCATTGAAACTTCGATATGTTGTGATAGTGTTTTGTATTGTTTTTTTAGGATTTTCATATTATTTATACCAAAAACAAAATTGGGAATTTATGCCTATGATGAATGAACAAACTTTTATGTATATGCCAGTTACTCCTTATGGGATAGGGATAGATGAAGCAAAAAGATTAACACAAAAAACAAATCAAATTATTAAAAGTTTTCCAGAAGTTGATACAGTATTTGGCAAAGGCGGACGAGCAGATACCGCAACTGACCCAGCTCCATTAGCAATGATAGAAACAATTATCACTTTTAAACCTGAAAATCAATGGCGAGAGGGTATGACTTATAAAAAACTTATGCAAGACTTGGATAAAGCTTTACAAGTGCAAGGACTTATCAACTCATGGACGTATCCAATACGAGGAAGAATAGATATGCTTCTTACAGGTATACGAACACCTTTGGGTATTAAGCTTTATGGGGATGACCATAAAATATTATCAGATATTGCGTTGCAAATAGAACAAAAACTCAAAACATCTAAAAAAACACTCTCTGTTTCTTCTGATAAGATAAATAATGGTTACTATCTAAATATAGATATAAACAGTGTTGCCTTAAGTCAATATGGTATTACAAAACAAAATATCCTTGATACTGTCTCTTATGGAGTTGGTGGGGCAAAAGTATCTACGATGTATGACCAACTAGAAAGATACCCGATAAGCTTGCGATATGATATAAGTTCAAGAGGGGATATAAATCAATTAAAACAGTTAAAAATAAAAACAAAATTTGGCTACTTCCCGCTAGAAACATTTGCAACATTAAACTATCAAATGGGTGCATCAGTGATAAAGTCTGAAAAAGCTATGAATGTAAACTTTATTTATATTACACCTCAAAATGATATCTCACCTCAAGCATATAAAGAGGAGGCGGTAAAACTTTTAGAAGAGATAAAATTACCAACTGGATATTATATTGAGTGGGCTGGTCAGAGTCAATATCTAGAAAGTGCTATGAGAACTTTGACATTTATTATCCCTTTGACTTTTTTATTGATATTTATACTTATCTATTTTGCATTTAAAAATATATTGTATACCTCTATTATATTTTTTACACTTCCTTTGGCACTTGCAGGAGGAATTTGGTATATTGAGTATCTTCATATGAATATAAGTGTTGCTGTTATTGTAGGATTTATCGCACTCTTAGGAATTGCAGCAGAAACTTCAATCGTTATGCTTGTTTATCTAGATGAAGCCCTGAGTGATTTTGATGCAACAAATGAGAAATGTACAATTGATAAGCTAAAGCAAATAGTGATAAATGGAGCAGTTTTAAGACTTCGTCCTAAACTTATGACAGTATTTGCAATACTTGGTGGACTTCTTCCTATTATGTATATAAGTGGAGTAGGAAGCGAAGTTATGCGAGCTATTGCTGTTCCTATGATAGGGGGAATGACTAGTTCTGCAGTTTTAACTTTATTTGTAATTCCTGTTGTTTTTTATAGTTTAAAACAATATAAATTAAAATAAGTGTATAATTCCGAACTTTTCAAAAAGTTCGGGTAGCTCAGGGGTAGAGCACTACATTGACATTGTAGTGGCCGTTGGTTCAAATCCAATCTCGAACACCATATAAATACTAGCCTTATTCAATTTTTCTATTAGTACTATTCTTATTAAATAACATTATATAGATACAAATTAATCTTAAGAAACTATACAATAAAACAAAAAGAGTTTTATAAAATGAAAAAAGCGATAGTTTTGATGAATATGGGTGGTCCCAACAATCTTAGCGAAGTGGATGTTTTTTTAAAAAATATGTTTAATGATAAATATATCATAGGAGCACCCCAGCCAATACGAGCAATGATAGGTTGGATTATACGAAAAAAAAGACTGAAAGAAGCTCAACATAATTATAGTTTATTAGGTGGAGTTTCCCCTATAGTTGGTCATACAAAAAGACTTGTTAGAAGGCTAGCTAAAGAGGTAGATGCTGATGTGTTTCATGTGATGCGATATACACCACCATTTGCTAGTGAAGTGATACCTAAAATCAAAGAGTATGATGAGATATGTGCAATATCTATGTATCCACATTATTCCTCTACGACTACAAAATCAAGTATAGAAGATCTTGTAAATGAGGCAAAAAAATATGGTATTGAAAAAAAAATTAAAACTATAGATGATTATTATGAGAATGATTTATATAATCAAACCATAGTAGAACGGATTAAAGAGAGTTTAGGTAAAGATGATAGTAAAGAGTTTACTCTTATCTTCTCAGCTCATGGATTAACACAAAGAACTATCGATAAAGGGGATTTTTATCAAAAACATATTTTAGCTAATGTTAAAGCCGCTAGAAAAGAGCTAGATAAACAAGGAATAGAGTTCAAAAATATAGAAGTAGCATACCAATCAAGACTAGGACCTATGGAGTGGCTTAGACCCTATTTAGAAGATAAGTTAGCAGAAGTTATTGAGAAAAATTCAAAGGTAATCATCTATCCAACTTCGTTTACAGTAGATAATTCAGAAACACAAGGGGAACTAGATATCGAGTATAGAGAAGTTGCTGCTGAATTAGGATTTGAAGATTATCGTGTAGCAAAAGCACCAAATCATCACCGTTTGTTTATAAAGTGCTTGAAAAATTTATATGAGAGTATATAGTAAAAATTTATTGGTAGATTAGTCGTAAAGATAAGAGACTTCACCTAAATGTAATTGAGAAGTTTAAATGTTTAACTAACATTTAACTTCTACTAAAATAGCAAAAAAACTCTATAATAATAAAAAAACAATAGGAGCAAAGGTGCAATCATTTAATATAGCTGTAGTTGGTAGTGGTATTGGGGGAAGTTTAATAGCATCTCTTAATGCCAATAAAAATATAGCTTTATTTGAAAAAGATAAAAATCTTGGTGGTTGTGCTAGTACTTTTAGAAAAACTGGAAACTATTATAACACAGGGGCAACAACACTTGTAGGATATGAAGATGGTCATATTCTTAAAAAGCATTTTGATACTATTGGCATTGTCCCTAATGTTTCTAAAAGCAAAGTAGCTATAAGAGTTGTTCAAGAAAAGAGAACGATAGATAGAGTTAAAGATTTTGATACTTTTTTAGAAAATATTGAACAAACCTATCCAAATAAAAATAATAAACTTTTTTGGAATAAAATAAAACAAATAGATGAAAAATTTTGGCAACTAAAAAAGATATATTATGGAAAATATAGTTTTCAAAGATACCTCAAAACTACCTCTTTTATAGGTGAACTCCTCCAGACTTTTCGGTTTGATTTACTCAAAAGTGCTGATAGTTTTATCAAAACAACTTTAGGCGATATTTCACAAGAGTATCAAAACTTTATCGATGCACAACTTCTTATAACAATACAAACTACCTCAAAAAATATTTCACTTTTATCTTTAGCACTTGGTCTATCTTACCCTTTTCATGATGTATTTTATGTATATGGGGGAATGGGAAGTTTAATAGAAGAGATACTCAAAGATATAGAGGTGAAAAAGAGTGAGGAGATAAAAAAAATTATAAAAGATGGGAAAAACTATATACTCCAATCTAAAAAAAATGAATATAGAACAAAACAACTGATTCTAAACTCCTCTATCTATCAATCAGCTGAATTATTTGAAAATAAAGAGATACAAAAATATTATAATAGTTTTAGTTTTAGTGACCAAAGTGCTTTTGTAATCTATCTGACTTTAGATAAAAAATATGATTTTTTAGAGCATTATCAATTTATCTATAATGAGTCTTTACCAAACTGTATCTCCAACTCTTTTTTTGTCTCTTTTTCAAAAAGTGATGATGAGATTTTAAGTCAAAATGGAACTAGCGTAACTATTTCGACCCATACAAAAGCAAACTTTTGGAGATATTTAGTTAATTATGATAAAACAAAAGAGGAAACAACACACTATATACTCAATAAATTTTTAGAATATTTTACAAGTTTAAAAAAAGAAAATATTACAAAAATACATAGTGCTACCTCATTTACTTTTAATAGATATATAAATAGATATAATTGTGGTGGAAAAGCGATAGGATTTCACAATATCACACAATTACCTAGTTGTAATACCCCATTTGATGGACTTTATAATGTGGGAGATACAGTTTTTGCAGGTCAAGGTTGGCCTGGAGTTGCACTTGGGGTTGATGTATTACAAAAGGAATTAAATGGAAACAGTTGAATTAAAAATCTCTAGTAATGATTGGACTTATATTGTTATTATCGGAGCTTTTTTTGGATTTTTTATCTCTTTGTTTTTATACTTTTTAAACAACAATTTACAACACCTCTCCACAATAATTTTTAGTGTAACTACGGCTATTTGTATCTCGTTGTGTGCATCTTTACTTATTACTATATCAAATAATTTTATCCTCCCAAATGTGAATGAAAAATTTTGGTATATTATTAGTTTCTTTTTCTCTTTTTGTTCTGGGGCTTTTGGATTTTTATTTAGTTTTGCTATTTTTTTAAATTTTGATACACAAATTCTCACTTTAATAAAACCTTATTGGCTTTATATCACTATAACTATTGGATTTTTGACTTTTTTAGTTGGGCTTATTTTACATCAGTTTATCTCTATGAAATATAAAAATGAATCGATTAAAAATGAGATATTACTAAGCAAAATAAAAACACTAGAAAATGAACTCAATCCACACTTTTTATTTAATGCATTAAACTCTATGAGTGAATTGGTGTATATTGACCCAAAAAAAGCTGAAAACTCTATACTCAATCTTTCTAAATTTTTACGAAATGCTATTAAAACAGAGAGTATTATCCCTATAGAAGATGAACTCTCTATGGTACAAACCTATGTGAATATAGAAAATATCCGTTTTGAAGATAAAATAAAACTTGAAATAAAAAATCACTCTATAGATGATATTAAAGTTCCAAAATTTTCTATACAACTATTAGTAGAAAATGCTATAAAACATGGTTATAACTCTTGTGAACTCAAAATCATAATTGAAATCAAAAACCATACAATAACTGTATCAAACAATGGAAAAAAACCACTTTCAATAAATTTTGGTACAGGGTTATCCAATCTTTCAAAAAGATTAGAGTTTCTAGAAATTGGAAAGTTACACTATATAGCTGATGAACTCAATACAACATTCGAAATCAAACTCAAAGGGAAACAATGAAAATATTAATAGTAGATGATGAAAAATTAGCAACAAGTAGACTAACAAGACTGTTACATGAACTTGGGATTGAAGATATCACAAGTTTTAATGACCCAAGAGATGTTTTAGAAAATATTCAAAAAACAAAATATGACGTTGTATTTTTAGATATCCAAATGCCAAATATTACAGGACTTGAACTAGCAAATAAAATTTTAGATATTGAACCTCAAACTTTTATTATCTTCCAAACTGCCTATGAAGAGTTTGCAATTGATGCTTTTAAAGCTGGTGGAGTTGATTATATTCTTAAACCAACAACACTAGAAAATGTCAAAAATGCTCTTACAAAAGTGACAAAATATTTGGAAATCACCCCTACCACAACAGGGAAAAAAATCATGGGAAAAAGGGGAAATAAAATCTATCTTATAGAGATAAATGATATTTTTTATATCAAAGCAGATTTAGATGAAGTGATTGTACGGATCAAAGATGCTGATGTGTATGTACGAAGAAAAATAGGAGATATGGATACCCTACTTCAAAATAAAAGCTTCTTTAGAATCCACCGTTCAATCATAGTAAACACGGACAAAATAAAATCGATGCAAAGTGTTGAACAATCAAAATTAGAGATAAGTTTTCATGGTATAGATGAGATTGTTACAAGTTCCAAAGATGGTGCAAAAGAGTTTCGAGATTATCTTGAGAGAAGAAGCCTATAAAAAGACATTTTTATAATACAAAACAATCTCTATAAATTATAAACTATCCTCATAAAATAAAAAGGAATTTTATGAGTACAAAAATAGTTTTAACTATTGCTGGTAGTGATAGTAGCGGTGGAGCTGGTATTCAAGCTGATTTAAAAACATTTGAGGCATTTGGTGTGTTTGGGATGAGTGTTATTACTGTATTAACTGCCCAAAATACAAAAGGTGTGACAGATATTTTTGATATTACCCCTGATTTTATAAATGCTCAAATCAAAGCTGTATTTGATGATTTTGAAGTAAGTGCTATAAAAATTGGGATGCTTTACTCAAATGAGATTATTGATACAGTAAGGGAGTTTATAAAAGATTTGAATATCCCAATAGTATTTGATCCTGTTTTTATCTCTAAAGCTGGTTCAAAACTTTTAAGTGTAGATGCTATAGAAAATATGAAATCACTTTTCCCCTATGTGACCCTTATCACCCCAAATATTTTTGAAGCAAAAGAACTTTTAGGATATGAATTTGCCTCTACGGATAGTTTAAAAAATATTTTTCAACTTCCTTGTTCAGTAGTGATAAAAAATCATATCCAAGAGATAAATGACCACAAAAGAAGTGTGGATACACTTTTTATGGGAAGAGAAAAGTTTATCTTTGATACTCCATATCTAGAATCAACTGCAACTCACGGTACTGGATGTAGTTTTAGTAGTGCCATTGCAGCAAACTTAAGTTTAGGAAAATCACTCCAAGAATCTCTTCAAATAGCTAAAAAATTTATCTATTTAGGGATTAAAAATGCTCCAAAAATTGGTTCTGGAAATGGACCTATATCTCATAGAATAGCAGGTGAAATATGTCATATCAAAGAAAACTAAGAGGACTTTATGTTATCACAGATGATAAGCTTACACCCTCTGATAAAGTTTTGGAAAAAGTAGAATTAGCATTAAGTGGTGGTGCTACAATTGTACAACTTAGAGACAAAAAAAGTAGTGATGTTGTTTTAGAACAAATTGCCATAAAAATCCAAAAACTTTGTGAAGAGTACAATGCACTTTTTGTACTCAATGATAATATAAAAGTTGCAATCAAAATCCAATGTGATGGACTTCATATAGGAAAAAGCGACCATGAAAATTTTATAGATATACGGAAAAAATTTCAAGGAGTTATAGGGGTGAGTTGTTATGGAGATGTAGCACTTGCAAAAAGATTTGAACTTTTAGGGGCTGATTATGTTGCTTTTGGTTCATTTTATGCTAGCCCTACAAAACCTGATTCAAATGTAGTACCACTAGAAACTCTAAAAATAGCAAGAAATAGACTCAAAATTCCTATCTGTGCTATAGGTGGAATCAACAGCAAAAACATAGATGAGATTATAAATTTTAGACCAGATATGGTCAGTATTATAAGTGATATTTGGAACAGTGTTGATATAACTTCACATGCCATATATTATGCTAAACAATTTAAGTAGGAGAAAAATATGACAAAAATAAAAATAGCACTAGAGTGGTTTTTAAATCCAGACCATTTACCAATGATAACAGGTATCAAAACAGGAAAATATAAAGAGGCAGGAATTGACCTAGAGATAGTAGCTCCAGATGAACACTATGATGGATTTGAACAGTTAAAAAATACAGATATAGATATCCATTGTAATGAACCTTTACACCTTTTTGAACATCACTTTGATGGGTTGAAATCTATGGGTTGTTTTTTTGAAACAAGAGGTGGAGTGATGATACGAAAAGATAGAGTTGAAAAACTAAAATCAAACCAACCTATAAAAATTACAACTCCAGCAGCAAACGAAGTAACCAATAAAATAGGTTTTGAGATAATAAAAAGGTATGCTCAAAAAGAGGGATTTGAACTTTTAAGAGAAAATGTCACTTTTGTAGAAACTGATTTTTGGCATATTAATAATATGAAAAATGATGAGAGCTTTGATGGTGCATGGCTTTGTTTTTATAACTTTGAGGGAATTGAAGCAGAAGCAAAAAATTTTGAAAATCTTTTTATAGATCAGAATCTATCTCCTTATCCAAACTTTTCAGCTTTAGAGTTTATGACAACTGATACAGTTATCAAAGAAAAAGGAGAAGCACTTTGTAAGTTTATTGAAGTTACTAATAATATGGCTCAATATTGTAAAGAAAATATTGATATGGCAAAATTTATTTACTTTGACTACACACAACAAGAAAATAACAACCTTATGAATAAAATTATAGAGGATACCATTCCAAGATTTGAGACAAATATAAAAGCAGATGATAAAAGATGGAATGAACTTTATAAGTTTCTTGAAGAGTTAGAGTTAGTAAAACTAACAGAGGAACAATACAATAAAATATGGGAAACAAAAGAGCATTAATATTTTAACTAACAAAATATATATACTAATAAACTTCAATAGTTGATATAATTAATGAAATTGGAGTTTATTATGACTAAAAATATTTTTTTACAACAACTAAGAACACAAAATGATAATCAAATTTTAAATTTGTCAGTAAAGCATATGATAGATAAAATCTATGATGAAGATCAAGAATTTGAATATCAAATTATAAAAGAATTTTTCTCTAATTATAAAAACTATCATAAATATCTTAATGATTTTGCAGGGGTTATTTACAACAAATATGGTTCACATGTTAACCAAATATATATAGATATGTGTGAATATTTAGAAGTAAATGTTGATAATAAATACACCTTAGAACATGTAATCATAAAGTTAGAAAAACAAACTCCTGAATTACTTGTAGGTTTAACAAATGAAGATATACAACATCAAACAATAGTACACTTTGATGAGAAACTTGAGGATATAAAAAATTCAATCTATTACAATACACATAAAAATGAATTTGAGCACAGAGTAGAAAAGCTTCATAAAAACATTAATTTAGTCAAATTGGCTTTAAATATCAAACAATAACTTTTTAACTCACACATAAACACTACAAACCCTTACTCCTATTAGATAAAATATTAAAAAGTAATTAAAGGAGACTATAATGGCTTGTACAAAATGTAGTGAAAAATTTATCTTAAAAAATAGTGATGGTATCATATTTTTTATAAGTGAGATTGAAGAACTGATGATAAAATCAGAACAGTTTTTAAATAAACTTCAATTAAATCCTGAAAACCTTAATGGACTTATTAGTATTAGAACTAATAATGTTCAAGAGTTTTTTTGTGAAAACTTGGATGCATTTAAAAATTACTTTAAAGAGCTTGAAAGAGATACTATTAAAGTATTTATCTCTGATGATGAAAAGCACTTTAACTTCCAATCAATCTTAACAGCTAAACCACTGCAAAGATATATAAATCTATTTGACGACCAAGACTTTTTTGATATAGTAAATAATGAATCTTTAACAGTACATTTTCAACCTATTATTGATATGAATGATAATCAAATTTATGGATATGAAACCCTTGCACGTGGTGTAAAAGAGGATGGAAGTTTAATGTATCCGGACGAACTATTTAGAAAATCAAAACAGAATGATTTTAATTTTAAACTTGATAGACTTTGTAGAGAGAGTGCTTTAAAAACAGCAGCTACAAAAAAAGTTCACCAAAAAGTATTTATAAACTTTATCCCAACATCTATCTATGATCCAGAATTTTGTTTAAACTCAACTGTAAAATGGGCAAAACAATTAGAATTTGACCCATCTCAAATAGTATTTGAAGTTGTTGAAACAGAACTTGTAAAAGATCAAGCACATCTTAAAAGTATTTTAGAATACTACAGAGCAAAAGGATTTAAAATAGCTTTAGATGATGTGGGTGAAGGGTATTCTAGTTTAAATATGCTTATTGAACTAAAGCCTGATATTATAAAAATAGATAGAAATATTATAAGTGGAATAGATACAAATGAGCTGAAACAATCAGTATATAAAGCATTGTACAATTTAGCAAAGGAACATAATATAACAGTATTAGCAGAGGGAATTGAAACAGTTTATGAACTTGAAACAATCAAAAGTATTGGGGTTGATTTAGCTCAAGGATACTATTTTGCAAAACCTACTGCTGAACCTATAAGAAGGGTATAAATTGTCTCAATGTAATAAACTTTTAGAATTATCAAATATAAATTCACTTCTCAATGCTTTTGAAAATAGTATAGAGCCTATTGCTATAACAGATGCAAACTGGGATAATGGGATAAAATTTATATATGTAAATTCTATTTTTTGTTTAGAAACAGGCTATTTACAAGAAGAACTTATAGGTCAAAATCCTAAAATTCTTCAAGGAGAAGAGTCTAATTATAAAATACTCAATGAGTTAAAAAGAGAACTCATTGATGGTAACGATTTTATAGGACAAAGTGTAAATTATAGAAAAGATGGTAGTAGCTATAATGTAAAATGGTCAATATCACCTTTAAAAGATAAAAATAACAATACAATTGCATACATATCTTTTCAAAAAATAATAGACCAAAAAATAAAATTTGAAAATGAAAAATTACTAAGTTCTATTGTAGAAAATTCAAATAATCTCATTTTAGTGACTGATTTAAATGGTGTGATAGTTTATACAAATAAAACATTTAATACTACATTAGGCTATGGGAAAGATGAACTTACAGGAAAACACTCAAGAATCTTAAAATCAGATATGCAAGATGATGAGTTTTATAAAACTATGTGGCGTACCCTTTTAAAAAATGGAAGTTTTAGTGGTGTGTTTGAAAGTAAAAAAAAAGATGGAACATTTTTTTATGATAAAAAACATATTACAACTATTAAAGATGATAATGGAAGTAGTATCTATTATGTAAGTATTTCCCAAGATATATCGAAACAAAAAAAGTATGAAGAGGATTTAAAAAAAGAGATTTATATAGACCCACTAACAAATATATTCAATAGAAGAAAATTTGATAAAACAATAGATGAAAAAATTGAGGGCTATAGATTAAATCAAGAAATATTTTCTCTTGTTCTAATAGATATTGATCATTTTAAAGTTATTAATGATAAGCATGGTCATGAAAAAGGAGATTTTATTTTAAAAGAGTTTGCAAGGCTAATTAGAGAAAATATTAGAGACAATGATCAGTTTTTTAGATGGGGTGGGGAAGAATTTGCTTTAATAATTGATAAAAATATCGATGAAACTATAGATATATGTGAAAAGTTAAAATCTATTATTAAACAACACGATTTTCAATCTATAAAACTAACAGCAAGTTTTGGAGTAAGTTATTTTAAACATAGTGATAATAAAAAGTCATTGTTTGCAAAAACAGACAAAGCACTTTATAAAGCAAAACATAGTGGTAGAGATAAAGTAGAAGCTTTAGTAGATGAAAAACTACTTTTATTTATAGAAAAATAACCCCTAATTTTATAAAGTATATAAACAAACAAAATTTAACTACAAAGTTATCAAAAAAAATTATATAATGAACTAGTATAGAATAATAAAGGAAAAAAGTATGCCACATATAGTTTTAGAAAAAGCAAAAAATGTAAAAGAGTGTTATGATGCCATTGAGTTATTTGTACAACCAATAGAAAAAGGTATTTTAAAAATAACAGATAAATATATAAATCATAGAGAAAGTTCTGCTTTACTTGAGAGTATTGCTGTTGAAAATGGGAAATCACAAAACTTTTTTATACAACTTTCAAGTAAAGGGGAAGCTGTAACTGTAAGATTACTTCCATTAACAGACCCAGAAAAAACAAATGGTGTAAAAACTCTTATAGGAGTTGTAGCAAAAAAAATAAAAGATGCCAATTCTGAAATAACCTATGGGAAAACAAATTTACAAGACTTTATAGTAGAGTAGTAGATAAATGTTTATCAACCGATATAATACTACTACAAAGTTATTTTAAAAAATTATACAATTACAAAAATATTTGAAAAAAGGTATAGTATGTCAACAATTGAACTTTTAAAAATTGCAAAAAATTCAACAGATAAAAATGTTTTGTCAGAGCTATCTCAACACCCGTCTTCAAGAATACGAAGAGTTGTTGCAAAAAACATTTATACCTCTTTGAAAACACTACAAAAACTCTCTTTTGACCCAGTTATGAATGTTTCTTATGTAGCTGTTAATAATTCAAACAATACAATAGTTAAAAGAGTCTTCTCAGAATTACACCCTTGTGTAATATGCAACCAAGATGAGATACTCATGAATTGTAATAATTGTAAAATATTACAAGATTATAAAGTATCTTAATAAAAGAATTATCAATGAACTACAAAAGAAAAGAAAAACTAAAACCTATAAAACAAAGAGACTTGACTTTCGAGGAGTTTGATGAAAATCGACTCATCGAAATGGCTTGGCAAGATAGGTTGCCATTTGATATAATATATGCACAATATGGTTTAACTGAAAACCAAGTAAAAAACAAAATGAGAAAACTTATAAGCAAAAAAGCTTATGATAGGTGGAGAAAAAGGGTTCAGAGTAGAGTTACAAAACATATCAAAAAATGTGACCATAAACCAAATAGGTTTCAAGGTCCTTGGTAAAAAGGAAAAAAGATGGCAGATTTAACAACAATGAGACAAGAATATACAACAAAAGGACTTCATAGAGAAGATTTAGATAACAACCCATTTGGACAATTTGAATTGTGGTTTAATCAAGCAGTTGAAGCAAAACTTATTGAACCAAATGCCTTTACTCTAGCTACAGTTGGAACTGATTTAAAACCAAGTCAAAGAACAGTTTTATTAAAAAGATATGATGAAAGTGGTTTTGTATTTTTTTCAAACTATGGAAGTAAAAAGTCACAACAAATATCACAAAATAACTTTGTTGCAGCTCACTTTGCTTGGCTTGGACTTGAAAGACAGCTTCGCATTGAGGGTACAATTGAAGAGATAAGTAAAACTGAATCTTTAAAATATTTTTTAAGTCGTCCACGAGGAAGTCAAATAGGAGCTTGGGTATCTCATCAAAGTGAAGTTGTTAGTTCACGAAGTATCCTAGAGCAAAAATTTGATCAAATAAGAAAAAAATTTGCAAAAGGAGAGATTCCATTTCCAGATAAATGGGGTGGATATATTATAAAACCTACACTTTTTGAGTTTTGGCAAGGTGGGAAAGATAGACTTCATGATAGATTTAAGTACACTTTACAAGATGATAATAATTGGGATATACACAGGTTAGAGCCATAAAGTAAAAGGAAAAAAGATGAAAATAATCGTTACAATAATATTGGTAATAAATATATTACTAGGAGGTCAGAGTATGAGTATATATGATATAAAAGTAAAAGATATAAATGGGGCTGAGTTTACTTTAGAAAAGTATAAAAATAAAGTGATGTTAATAGTAAATGTAGCTAGTAAGTGTGGATTTACAGGACAATATGAGGGGCTTGAGAAACTACATGAAAACTATGCAGATAAGGGCTTAGCAATATTAGGATTTCCATGTAATCAATTCTTAGCACAAGAACCAGGAACAGAAAATGAGATAAAAGAGTTTTGTAGTTTAACCTATGGTGTAAAATTTGATATGTTTAGTAAAATAGATGTAAATGGTGAAAATACTCACGAGCTTTATAAGTATTTAAAAAACAATTCTCAAGGTTTTATGGGAACAGATATTATTAAATGGAATTTTACAAAATTTTTAGTTGATAAAAATGGAAAAGTTATCAAAAGATATGCCCCATCTACTACACCACAACAAATTGAACAAGATATTGTAGAGTTATTGAAGTAACATGGAAACTATTACACAATCTATACTTATAAATTGTACTTTAGAGGAGCTTTTTAATTTTCATCTAGATACCAATAATATTAAACTTATAACACCAAAACATACAAAAGTTGAACTCTTAGATTATGAAGAAAAAACCTATGAGGGAAAAGTAATAAAGTTAAAAACCACAAGAGCTTTTGTCCCCATAAATTGGATAGTAAAAATCGAAAAATACCAATACCCAAACTTGATGGTTGATGTGGCTATTAAGTCTCCCTTTCCATTTTGGGAACATCAACATATCTTTACACAAAAAGGAAGTATGTGTGAACTTAAAGATGCTATAAAATATCAACTACCTTTTGGGATATTTGGAAAAATAATCGCACCTTTAATCAAAAAAGATATAGAAAATATGTTTACCTATCGCCATAAACAAACCAAATTATTACTTGAAAAGAGATAGTGTGTACTTATGTGAAAATAATTCTCATAAACTCTATGAAGATATTTTTATAGTACCAAACTAACATTTTAAATATACAAAAAATCCAAAACTTATCGTATTATTCAAAAATTTATTATACGAGGAAACCTAATGACAAAAATAGAGATAAACAATATGTGTAGTTGTGGAAAAAAAAGAAAATCTTGGACAAAAGAGCTTTGTTTTGATACTATAGAAGAAGCTTTTGAAATAGCGCAAAATATGTGCGTACAAGGTGATGAAAAGTTTTGTAAAAAACATAAGTTTGAATATGTGGTAGATGGTGAAAAAGTAGTGATAAATACTTTACCAAACAAATAATCTGTCAATTTGCAATATATTTTAATAGCAAGAAAAAAACAAGCTAAAATACCCTTATGAGAAAAGATATATATGATAAGATGAAAATCTTAAGTGATAGTGCTAAGTATGATGTGAGTTGTAGTTCAAGTGGTACAGAAAATAACTACAAAACAGGAGAGCTAGGAGCTACACACAACAGTGGTATCTGTCACACTTTTACAGCTGATGGAAGATGTGTATCGCTTCTAAAGGTACTACTTACAAATTTTTGTATCTATGATTGTGCTTATTGTATAAATCGAGAATCAAATGATATTCCAAGAGCGGCCTTTGCTCCAAGAGAGTTAGCAGATATTACTATAAACTTTTATAAGAGAAATTATATAGAGGGACTTTTTTTAAGTAGTGGTATTATAGATAATGAAGACCATACTATGAACCTGATCCTGCGAACCTTAAAAATTTTAAGGCATGAGTATAAGTTCAATGGCTACATCCATGTAAAACTAATACCTGGAAGTGACGCAAGACTGATAGAAGAAGTTGTTCAACTGGCTAGTCGTGTGAGTTCAAATATAGAACTTCCAAGTGATAAAAGTCTTAAACTCTTAGCCCCAAATAAAACAAAAGAGAAAGTTCTACAACCCCTAAAATTAGCGCGTGAAATAAGTATGGAATCATCAAATAAACCTATAGGTATGTCCACACAACTAATAGTAGGAGCCACACCAGAAACAGATATGGAGATACTCAACTTAAGTTCAGCGATGTATGACAAAGCGTTATTAAAAAGGGTATATTATAGTGCCTATATCCCTGTAAATAATGATAAAAATCTTCCAATAATAGGAGATAGTAAACCACCACTTTTAAGGGAACATCGCCTTTATCAAGCTGATTGGCTTTTGCGGTTTTATAACTTTAAAGCAGATGAGATACTCAATAGTGAGAATCCAAATCTAGATGAGGAGCTTGATCCTAAAATGGTATGGGCTTTAAATAATATGCAATACTTTCCTATGGAGATAAACAAAGTATCTTTGGAGGAACTTATCCGAATACCAGGGATTGGAGTAAGGGGTGCATATAAGATTATCAATGCTAGAAGATTTAAAAAGCTCTCATTTGATGATCTGAAAAAACTCAAGATTTCTACAAAAAAAGCTCGATATTTTATAGTGTGTAATGGAAAATATCAAAAAGAGATACCAATGTATCGAGAAAATATCAAATTAGATTTTTTACAACCACCTAAACCAAAAGAGCTCTCTTTGTTTGATCTAGATTATAGTGCTATTACAGGTGAGATATGACGTTAGTATATGATGGAACTTTTGAAGGATTTTTATCTTTAGTTCATGAGGTATATTATAAAAAGATACAACCATTAGTTATAACCAAAGAGTTACCAGATACACTTATACTAGATGATATTGTAACTATAGAATATGATGAACAAAACTCCCTAAAAGTACTTGAAGCAATGAAAACAAAATTTACCAAAAGAAATTTTGAAACTATTTTAAATATCTTTATGTGTGATAGTGTATATTTTGAGCTTGATCTATTACACTTTATTATCTTGGGATTTAAAAATCAAAGAGAGTTATCCAATATCAATATCTCGTTTGTACAAAATATACAAAATCTCCAAAAAGAACTTTTTCGTCATAATCATAAGATGAGTGGATTTATAAGATTTGTAGAGCTTGATGATGGAACTTTATATGGTAAAATTGAGACAAAATTCAATGTAGTTTATTTTTTAGGAAAACATTTTCTTGCAAGATTTAACAACCAAAGATATATTATCCACGATATAAAAAGAGAGATAGCTTTTATAAAAGATGATAACTTTACAGGGATTCAAAAGATAGCGAGTTTTCAAGAACCAAAAGTGAGTGATGATGAAAAGAAGTTTAGTACACTTTGGAAAACTTTTTTTAATAGTGTTGCAATAGAATCACGAACAAATAAAAAACTGCAACAACAAATGGTACCTCTAATCTATAGAACCTATATGAGTGAATTTTAAAAGTATCACTAACTAACATTTCAAAACTACCAAATAAAACTTTTATATACTAAAATAATTTAATAATAAAATATTACAAATTAAAGGAGATATTATGTTACAAGAATTACTTTATACCGGGGTAGGTTTTGCTACTGTTTTCAAAGAAAAAGTTGAAGATGAACTTTCAAAACTTGAAGAGAAAGGGAAAATTAAAAAAGATGATGCAAAATCTTTTCTAAAATCAATTGAAGCCAAAGGGAAAGAGGAAGATGACAAAATAAAAGAAAAGATAAAAACTACACTAAAAGAGATTATAGATGAACTAGGTCTTGCAACAAAAGAGGATTTAGAGAAACTCAAACAAGAGTTAAAATGAAATTTTATTCTCCACTAAGAGTTTATCGCGTTTTTACTTTTTTACTGACACTTTTTATGGTGATTAAGAAAAAAGAGAGTTTTCTTTTTTTTAAGCCATTAAAACCAAAAAAACTAAAAATTACTATCATAATGCTTGGAGCTAGTTTTATTAAATTAGCACAAGTTTTAGCCACAAGAGCAGATTTCTTTTCACAAGAATATCTTGTGGAGTTAAAAGAGCTTCATGACCAACTACCAGCTATGAAAAAAGAGCACTTTGATAGTGTTTATCATAGCTGTTTCAAAGAGGATATTTTTAAAAGTTTTGATTCTAGTCCTATAGCATCTGCTTCTATAGGACAAGTACATAGTGCTTACTTACAAGATGGAACTAAAGTAGCTGTAAAACTCAAAAGATATGGGATCAAAGAGCAAGTTGTAGCAGATATAAGAATCATTAATTATTTCAATAAAATTTTCAAACCATTTTTTTCATTTTATACAAAAAATTCAATTGATGCAGTGATAAGTGAATTTTCAAAGATGATTTTACAAGAGGTAAATCTCTCAATAGAATTATCCAATCTCAAAAAATTTGCTAATACTTACAAAAATAGCAATATAATCTTTCCTACCCCTTATGAACAGTTTTGTAGTAGAGATGCTATAGTTATGAGTTTTGAAGAGGGATATAGATTTGATGACAAAGAAAATATTCTTAAAAACAATATTGATTTTAAAGCTATTATCTCTGAACTTGTAAATTTTTATACTACACAGATGCTTATCAATGGATATTTCCATGCAGACCCACATCCTGGAAATATCCTTATCACAAAAGAATCTAGATTGGTTTTTTTAGATTTTGGAATGGTGAAAACTGTACCAAATGAGACAAGAATAGCAATAATAGAACTTTTAAAAGCTGCAAATGAACAAGACTATGAAGCATATATTAGTGCAAATAAACGCTTGGGAACTATTAGCTATGAAGCACCGTTAGGTGAATTAGCAACCTTTACAGCGAAGATGTTTGAGATATTTTCAAATGAAAATCTCACAAACGAATCTATGCAAGAGTTGGCATTTGAAGTACTTGAAACGACAAGAGATTTCCCTTTTAAACTCCCTAGTGATGCTATTTATATACTTCGTGTGAGTGCTATAATTGAGGGACTTGGAACAACCTATATTGAAAATTTCAATGGGATTAAAGATATATTACCAATTTTACAAAAAAATATCCCAAAGGCATTGGGAGCAAAAGAAAGTATTTTAGAAACTTTACAACAAGAGATAAAAGATATACCATTTATTGTAAAAGATTTTAAAACAGTCATAAAAAAAGCAAGTGAAGGTACTCTTGAAGTTGAACTCTCAAAAGGACAACTTGAATATATCTCAAAAGAGTTAAAAAGCTATATAAAACCGATTATAAATGGATTTAGTTTTATGCTTGGTGGATTTTTTTTACTTATGCTTAGTTCAGATTATGACAATATAGCAATAGTACTATTTATTTTTGGTATTGTAAGAGTTTTATATAAATAATAGATTATTATAGACATCAAATAAAATTAAACAAAACTTATTTGATGTGACAAAGTATTCAAGAAATTTTGATAAAATACATCATGGAAAACTACCGATGATAAAAATAAAATTACTATTTTTTATATTACTTACAACTATTATTCAAGCAACACCTATAATAATCAATGAAAAGAGTTCTAATATTGAGTTATTATCACAGTCATTTATATATGAGGATAATACTAAATCACTGACAATTGAAGATATTCAAGAAAAAGATATAGAGTTTAAAACAATCACTCAATCGAGATTGTCTTTTGGATATTCCCCAGATTTTGATGTGTGGATAAAATTTACACTTCATAATCAAAGTGATAAAGTTATAGAAAAAATTATTGAGTATGCAAATCCTTTGACCACACATATTAATTTTTTTGAAATCTCAACAAAAAGTGCCTATAAAGATGGTCTTCTTCAAATAAATAAGAGTAGAAAAACACTCAATCCATATTTTGAGATTTTACTGGAACCAAATGAAACTAAAATTTATTATATAAAGGCATCTTCATATATTACAACCCTCATTGTTCAATTAAACCTTTGGGATATACAGGAGTTTTATAATAAAGAGTTAAAACATCAGTCTATATTACAACTATTTTTTGGAGCGATGTTTATCTTAGCCTTTTACAATATATTTATATACTTTTTTACGAAAGATATAAGTTATCTTTATTATGTATTATATCTTGTTGGTATAAGTATACATCATTTGATGTATACAGGTATGGCACATATTTATTTAATTAAAAATGAATGGTTAATTTATTCTGTACAATATGCTGCTATATTTATAGCATTACCAGTCTTCTTTTTAGCACTTTTTTCAAAAACTTTTATTAAAACTATACAATATCCAATTTGGAATAAAATCTTAAATATACTCATCTTTTTGATACCTATAACTGTTTTATTATTTATGATACTTGAGCATGGACATAAATATAGAAATTTATTATCTATAGTATTACTAATATATTTAATTATGTTAGTTATATATGCTTCATTTAAAAAAAATAGACAAGCTTATTTTATATTAGGTGGTTGGTTAATTGTTTTTATTGGTGGTATTACTATGTATTTATCAAGTACAGGTATACTTAATATTTATCAATATTTTCCATATATTGTTGAATTAACATTTATCTCTGAAGCATTACTTTTTTCTATAGCATTAGCAGATAAAATCAATAATCTACAATATGAGAAAAATATTGCAGATAAAAAACTCATAATTCAACAAGAAACAGAAAATGAAAGATTGAGTATTGAAGTAAAAGAAAAAACAAAAAAACTACAAGAATCATTAAATCAACAAACAACTCTATTAAAAGAGTTAAATCATCGTGTAAAAAACAATATGCAAACTATCATATCTCTAATACGACTTCAAGCAGATGAAGTAAGTGATGAAGAGATGCAAAATACTTTTACAACTATTCAAAATAGAATAAATGCTATGAGTCATTTACATGAATTACTTTATAAGCAACATGATATTTCTCATATTAATGCTCATGAATATTTTGATAATTTGATTATGGGGTTGCAAGATAGTTTCGAAAATGAGATTGATATTCTTTATGATATAGATGTAAAGTTAGAGGTTGAAACGGCTATCTCATGTGGTTTAATATTAAATGAATTGATAACAAATTCATTTAAATATGCATTTGAAGAAGATATTGGAAAAATTATAGTAAAACTTCATAAAGTTCAAAATACTTTTTATCTTAGTATAGAAGATAATGGGAAAGGTTACGATCCAAATACTGTAAAACATTCTTTTGGTCTTATACTTGTAAAAACTCTTGTACAAGATCATCTTAGAGGAGAGATTCTTATAACAATAAAAGATGGAGTAAAAAATACAATAATATGGAGAGAAAATGATTAAAGCTAAAGTTCTTATTGTAGAAGATAACCCAATAACTGCAGCTGATTTAAAAAGTGCACTAAAGAAATTAGATTTTGAAGTTACCAATACAGTTTCCTCATATAATGACGCTTTAATTAGTATTGCACAAAACAAACCAGATATAACAATGATGGATATAGACCTTGGTAAAAGTAGAAATGGAATAGAATTAGCCAATGAAATAAAAGTAAGATATAATATCCCTATACTCTATCTTACTTCATTTTCTGATGACGATACTATGGAGAAAGCTTTTGCTACAGATCCTGTTGGATATCTTGTAAAACCTTTTAAAAGAGAAGAACTAAAAACAACTATTATGCTTGCTCTTTATAAGATTAACAAATTAGAATATGAAACCATAAATCAAGATCATATTTATATTGGTTTTGGTTATTACTTTGATTTAAAAAATAGTAAATTGTATTATAAAAGCAAACATATTAAACTTGGACTCAAAGAGCGACAATTATTAGGTATTTTGACAGAAGCCAATGGTACGGTAGTTTCAAGTGAAAAATTAGAACATAGGTTATGGGCAGATAATGCACCATCTAATAGTTCTCTTCGAACTCTTGTATATAGATTAAAATCAAAACTTGGATGTAATATCATACAAGTTGCTTATTCTAATGGATATCAATTATCATCTTTAAAATAAGTTATATATTTTATTTAAATATGTGACTTTTCATTTTTCATTTTTCTCTTTAAATTTTTCATTTATCCCTATAATCCTTTTAATATCAATATATTAAAATTCCTATTTTCTTAAAATAATCTTAAAATATGTGACATTTTAAACTAAACCCTTTAGTACAATGATTATCCAAATTAACACAAAGGATAAATCATGTTTAAAGTAAACATAAACAAAAATAATTCACTGGAGGTTTTACAAAAACTTGTAGAAAATAATATCTCTAAAACACTAAGTTATATGCCAGAGAGTTTTAATAATCAACAAAAAGAGGCATTAGAGTTATTTAAAAAAAGAATATTTTTAGAAAAAACTATAGATGAAACTATTAGTTTTAATAAAAATTTAGTATTTCCAAATGAAAATAAAAGTCTTCAATTAGCAACAACAGCAGAAAATATTATTGAAGTATTTAAACTTAGAAGTGATGTTTATAGCAGTTTAAATTATCAAAAAGAGTTTCCAGATACAATTTGTGGATTAAATTTTGATCTATATGATACAAATGCAGCCATAATATTATATAAAACTGAGAAAAAAGTTACAGGAACAACACGATTAATATTTGATTCTCCAAATAAATTACCATCTGAAGATAAGTTTTCTTTTGATGAACAAAGACAAAAATATAATATAATTGGAGAGCTTTCAAGACTTATTGTATATAAAGAAACTCAAGGTTTAAGTTTAGAGTTTAAAAATATTATGGCAGCAATTCATATGATTTTTATCAATAATGAAATTGATATGACTTTCTTAGGTATTAAAGAAGAACACTATAAGTTATATTCTAAGTTTGGAGGAGATGCGATAATTGGTCATTTGAAAAACTATGGAAATTTAAAACAAAATTCTTTAATACTCTCTTGGAATCCATCAGAAGTTTCCCCATTTTTTAAAAAAGCTTTTTTAAAATAGGAAGTTATTTATACTTTTTTTCTAGTTTCACAGTAAGTAGTGCTAAAAGTAGTACTACAGCTGTGATAATAGAAAATGAGAAAAGTTCATTTTGAAAAGTTTCCATATTATTTATTTTTTTGAATTAACTCACAATATTCTTTTGCATGGTAACTGATAATTATATCTGCACCAGCTCGTTTAAATCCTATTAAAGTTTCTACCATAACTCTTTCATAGTCAATAAGTCCAGCAGCACCTGCATTTTTAAGCATAGCATATTCTCCACTTACATTATAAACTGCTAATGGTAAGTTTGAATTATTTCTTATATCTCGAATAATATCAAGGTACGCAAGAGCAGGTTTTACCATAAGAATATCTGCACCTTGTTTTTCATCTTCAAGAGATTCTTCTAGTGCTTCAAGTCTGTTAGCTGGATCCATTTGGTACATTTTTCTATCTCCATGAGATGGTGCTGATTCTGCTACATCTCTAAATGGTCCATAATATCCACTTGCAAACTTTGTACTGTATGCCATGATAGGAAGATTTTCAAATCCATTTTCATCTAAAGCTTTTCGTAATGTTTCAATAATACCATCCATCATACCACTTGGAGCTATCATATCAACTCCAGCTTTAGCGTGTACAAGTGCTTGCTGTGCTGAAAGTTCTAATGTTGCATCATTATCTACTGTTGAATCTTCATTGAGTATTCCACAGTGTCCGTGATCTGTATATTCACAGAAACATAAATCAGTAACAACAAACATATCAGGATATTCTTTTTTGATAGCTTTGATTGTTCTACTTATGATACTATTTTCACATAGACATTCACTACCAACGCTGTCTTTTACATCAGGTATTGCAAAAAGTATAATACTTTTTAGTCCTAATGTTCTAATATATCCACACTCTTTTAAAATCTCATCAATTGACATTTGAAATACACCAGGCATAGATGAAACTTCATCTTTGATACCTTGACCTTCTCGTACAAAAAGAGGGTAGATAAAATCATCACTTGTAAGTGTAGTTTCTTTTACTAAATTTCTTAAATTCTCATTAATTCTCAATCTTCTAAATCTTTTAAACATATCTGTAAACCTTTTTAGTTATAATCCCGATATCATAACTAAATAGGAATTAAAATTTTATGAACATAGAAGTTTCAAATGTTGCGAAGTTACCCACAAAACATGGAGATTTTTTAATACAATCTTTTAAAGAAGGTATTAAAGAGCATCTTGTAATATTTACAAAAGAACTAGAATCTATCCCAACTGTAAGGATACATAGTGAGTGTCTTACTGGTGATGCCATAGGAAGTATAAAGTGTGATTGTCAGGCACAATTAAATTATGCATTAGACTATATTTCTGCAAATGGTGGAATGGTTATTTATTTACGTCAAGAGGGGCGAAATATAGGATTACTAAATAAAGTAAATGCTTATGCTTTACAAGATAAAGGATTTGACACAGTTGAAGCAAACCATCAATTAGGTTTTGCATCAGATCAAAGAACTTATGAAGTGGTTGATTTTATTTTTGATTATTATAAAATAGATAAAATAAAACTTATGACAAATAATCCAGCAAAACTCAATGGTATTAAATTGGAAATAGTAGATAGAGTCCCTGTGCAAGTTGGCGTAACTGCACAAAATGAGAATTATTTAAAAACAAAAAAAGAAAAGATGGATCATCTTTTTTAATTAGGTAAAAACAGTGTTAAAAGATAAATGTAAAAAGATTGGTTTAGAATTTGATGATTTGTTCTATGAACGATGTGAAAAGTTTATCACTCTTTTACAGCAATGGGGAGCAGTACATAGCTTATCAGCTCAGCTAAAAAAAGAGGAAATTGAAGATAATATTCTAGATAGTATTTATCCTGTCAAATTTTTAAATCCTTTTGAAACACTAGCAGATATAGGAACTGGTGCTGGATATCCTGGAATGTTACTTGCTATTGCATATCCTGCAAAAAAAGTATCTTTGATAGAGCCACGTGCCAAAAGAGTGGCATTTTTAAATTTTGTTAAAAGTGCTTTAAAATTGGAAAATGTAGAAGTGGTACAAAATAGGGTAGAATATCTTCCTCCACAAGATTTTGATCTGATTACAAGTAGGGCAGTTACAAATACAACATTACTTTTAAGTATCACAAATAATATTGCTTCACAGGATACTGAATATCTTTTTTACAAAGGGAGTATTTGTGAAGATGAGATAAAAGATGCTAAAATAAAGAATTATGAAGTTGTACAAAGTGGAGAACATAGAAACTATTTGTACATAAAAAGAAAAGGGTTATTTGATGATATTTAAAATTTTGGCTGTAATAGCTGTAATATTTTTAGTGTATATTGTTTTTTTTAAAAAAAATAGAGAAGAAAGTTTAAACAAAAAAGATAAACATGAAGAGATTACAGATACGTTAGTAGAATGTCCTAGTTGTGGTACTTATGTATCAAAAGATGAAGCAATCTTAAGTAATGGAAAATATTTTTGTAGCCGTGAGTGTTTAAAATGATTTTACTAGGTGACCCAAACATAGAATATGAAAAAATAGAAAAAATAACTTCTATTGAAGAGATCAAAAAAACTTCTCCTGCTTCAACAGTGCTTTTTGATTTTGATTTTGATTTATTGAAGTATACTAAAGCAAATGATATAAACTGTGCTGTTTTAGCACATAGTATAAAAGAAGTTATATATGCTCATAATCTTGGTGCAAAGTATATTATACCTAGAGTTAATATTTTAATTCAATCTCAAAAAATTGCTGATAACTATATGTTTGACAGTCAAATTTTAGCAGTTATAGAAGATAGTGAAGAGATAGAAAAAATAGCACTTGATGAGATAGATGGTGCAATCTATAAAGGCTTATTATGAAAGAAGTATTTGACATAATAATTTGGGTTGGATTAGCATATATTTTATTTATATTTTTAAGAGGTATGAATGAAACACAAGTGGAAAAACATAAAAAAAGATTAGAAGAATCAGAAGAAAAACATCAAAATATTAAAGAGGAAGAAAAAATATGATCAAGCCATTATTAGTAGAAATTTTAGTTGAAGAGTTACCAGCTATACCATTTTTAAAAGAGCTGCCAAATATTGAAAAAAAATGGTCAGATATTTTAGAAGAGAATAATTTACTATGTGAGTTTAATTTTTATTATACACCAAGAAGATTGGTATTTTGGCATAGAGAATTTCAAGTTGCACAAGAAGATATTGAAGAAGAGCTTTGGGGAGCACCAGTTGCAATTGCTTATAAAGATGGTGTACCAACAGGTGCAGCACAAGGATTTGCTAAAAAATGTGGTGTGAGTGTAGAAGAGTTGCAAACTGCTTCAAAAAATGGTCAAGAGTTTTTATATTTTAAACAAACTGTAACAGGGAAACAAGCAAGTGAACTTTTAGGTGCAATGGTAAATGAGTTTATTGCTAAACTTAATTTTGGTAAATCAATGAGATGGGCAGATCGAACGGATAGTTTTATCAGACCTATTAGGGGATTAAGTATTGTTTTAGGTGAAGATTTAGTTGACGCTGAACTTTACGGTATCAAATCATCAAAAACAAGTGCCGCTCATAGAATGGTTTCTTATGAGCCATTTAGTTTTGAATTTGCAGGAGATTACTTTTGTAAGCTTGATAAACATGGAGTTATTTTATATCCACAAGAGAGACGTGCAAATATTTTATCTCAAATGGATGCTATTGAAAAAGAAAACAATATTACTATTGAAAGAGATGAAGAACTTCTTGATGAAGTTGTGGCAATTACAGAGTATCCAACTGCACTTTTAGGAACATTTGATGAAGAATTTTTAGAGTTACCTGAAGAGGTAATCATAGGTTCTATGAAAGAGCATCAAAGATATTTTGCAGTCTATAAAGATGGAAAAATCACAAATAAATTTATCGTAGTATCAAACTCTTACACAAAAGACTTTTCTCATATAATTGCAGGAAATGAAAGAGTTTTAAGACCAAGATTAAGTGATGGTATGTTCTTTTGGAAAAATGATATTAAAAATGGATTGAATAACGAAGGACTTAAAAGAGTAAGTTTTGTAGAAGGGTTAGGTTCAATTTATAACAAATGTGAAAGAGAAGCTTTTATAGCACAACTTATTGCAAATCAGTTTGATATGGATGAAGAGAAAGCTTTAATAGAGGAAGCTGTGATGATTAGTAAAGCTGACCTTATTACTGATATGGTGTATGAATTTACTGATTTACAAGGAATTATGGGATATTACTATGCACAAAAAGAGGGAAGAGATCCTTTAGTTTGTACAGCATTAAAAGAACAATATCTTCCAGACGGAGAGACAAGTGCAACTCCTTCAAATACATTTAGTTGTGTCGTGGCATTAAGTAATAAACTTGATAATCTTATGGGTCTTTTTAGTGTTGGTATGATTCCAACGGGAAGTAGAGATCCATTTGCCCTAAGACGAGCTGCCTTGGGAATCTTTAGAATTGCCGTTGAACATAGATTGCATTTAGATATAGAATCAATTATAGATAATTCGATTGAAAAATATCCAAACTTAGACAAAGCACAGTTAATTGAGTTTTTAAATGAAAGATTATACAAACTTTATAGTTATGTAAATCCAAGTGTTATAAAAGCAGTTTTAAATAGTGATGGTCAAAAAGATTTATTTAGTATAAGTTTGAAAATTGAAGCATTAAATCCAGTTGTAAACAGTAGTGAGTTTAAAAGTATGAGTGATACTTTTAAACGGGTTGCGAATATTGTAAAAGATTTGGATACAACAGCAACTTTAACTATTGATGAAACACTTTTTGAAGATGAAGCAGAAAAAGTATTATTCAAACAATATAGTGCAGTTGCAGCAAAAGTATATACAACATTTGATGAACAACTTGATGCACTTTTTGCTTTAAAACCAGAACTTGATAATTTCTTTGATAATGTTTTTGTTAATCATGAAAATGAAAAAATAAAAACAAATAGAAAAAACCTTATTGCAGTTGTATATAACTCTTTTAAAGCTATAGCTGATATTAAAGAGATAACTATATAAGTTGTTAGTATGAACAATTATGACTACATTATAGTAGGTGCTGGAATTTGCGGCTGTAGTGTGGCATATGAGTTGTCTCAATATAATAAAAATATACTTCTAGTTGATAGATGTAGTGATGTAGCACAAGGAGCTTCTGGAGCTGCTGGGGCATTTTTATCTCCACTTTTAGGAAAGCCAAATCTTTTCAAAGATTTGGTTACCACGTCGTTGAATTACTCTACAGAGTTTTATAAAAGAAACTTTCCTACATATATTAAAAATTGTGGAACAACAAGAATTCCAAAAAATAGTAGTGAAGAGGAAAAGTTTCAAAGTTATATCCCTTATATGGATTTTGATTTTAAAAAAGATGGTGATGGTTATTTTTTTGAGATAGGTTCTGTTGTAGATAGTTTTGCACTTTGTAAAAATATGACTAAGAATGTCCAAACAAAATTCAATTATGAAGTGAAGAATTTAGAATACCAAGATGGTTTTTGGCTTATTAATGATGAATTAAAAGCAAAAAATATTATACTAACAACAGGATATGAAATAAATCTTATAGATGAGTTTTATATCAATATACGAGCTGTTTGGGGAAGACGAATAGATATTGAAACATCTACAAAAGTTCCTTATAATTATCATAAAGCTTGTTCTGTATCTAAAAGTTTTGCAAATAAAGATAACTATTTAGTCTCAATAGGAGCGACACATCATAGAGAAAAAATAGATGTAGATAATATAGAACAAAACTATCAAGAACTACTAGAAAAAGCAGCTGATATTATCAAACTTGAAGAGATAAAAATAGTAAAAGATTATTGTGGTGCTAGAGCTAGTAGTGTAGATTATTTTCCTATGGTTGGACAAATTATTAATAGCAAGCAGACTCTTAAAGAGTTTCCATATCTAAAAAATGGTACAAATGTAGAATCAAAACGTTTTAGTAAATATGAAAATCTGTTTATGCTGAACGGTGTAGGGGGAAGGGGATTTGTATTATCTCCTTATCTTGCAAAACAATTAGTAGATAGCATAATAAAAGATATAAAAATAGATGAAAATATTTTAGTTGATAGACTTTTTAAAAGAGAAGTTAGAAAGATAAAATAAAGGATAGTTATGAAAATATGGTCAATAATAAAACTTGTGATTATAAGTATTGTTGCACTTGTTGCACTTACGCTGTTAACAGTAGATGCTCCGAAAAAAATAGAAAAGGTTGCAGTTAATATTGAGAACTTACCTCAAAGTGTAGAACTAATAGGTTTCGAAAATCAGAAATTTATTACAAAAAGTATTATAAAACCTGAGACTATTATTTTTGTAGGAAATCATGAATCAATTATTTTAGCAAAAACACTTGATGAGATGTTGGATTTAGATGAAGGAGATTTTATAATTGTGTCAAATATATCAAATGAACCTTGGTTTATCAAAAGATGGCAAGCTCATACGCAAAATACAAAACTTAAAGGTGATAAACATCTTCCTTGGATATATGATAGAGATGGTGCAATCCGAAATTTTTTACAAGTACCAACATCAGATGCTTTAAAATATTTTGTTTACAATGTAAAACAAGATGGTACTATCGAAAATATTCATATTGGAAAAATTAAAGTTGGAACAACCAGTGGAACTATGAGTGAAAATGAAATAAAAGAGAACCTACAAGAAGTAGTTGATAAAGTAAAAAAACTAAATTATTAAAAGAGTTTTTACTCTTCTAATAATCTATCTTGCATAGTTTCAATAGCTTTTTCTAAATGTTTAGTATCTAAACCAAACTCATGAGCTTTTTTAATACCAGCTTCAACAAATTGATCACCTAATGGATCAGTTACATTACAAATAGTTTTTACTACATTTAATATTTGTGCTTCTTTTAGATAATTTTTAGGACAATTTTCTATATCATCAGAATATTTAATTAAATCTACTAACGAATCACTTAAATTCCAGTGTTTAAAGATTGATGATGTAACTTGTGTTGAACTTACTGCAAAGAATTCTTTTTCAATAGCAGAAATCTCAAGTGGATTTTGATGAATTCTTTTATAGAACTCTTTATGTACTTTATCTTCTATTGCAACACCTGATAAAACGAATCTTCCTGTTTCTAGTAAAAAAATAGGTAATAGAAGTTCATCTTTTAAAGTATTGTCTACTTTTTTCATCCACTCTTTTAATAGATTTGAAGATAAATTTGCAATAGACATAAATCTATCTGCATTTATACCATAAGCAGCTAAATCAATATCAAGTGCATTTTTAATTGCACTACCAAATGCAATAGATAAAGTAAAGTTAACTCCTAAAAGATGTATAGCACGACTAGCATTTTCAACTTTGTTATTAAATCCAAACATTGCTGAATTTGAAACTTTTAATAAAGTAGCAACTATTAAAGGATCTTGTTCGATTATTTTTTCTAAAACTTCTAAATCTTTATTTGGAGATTTTTTAAATTCTTCAAGATCGAGTATTGTTTTTGGTAGTGGTGGTAATGAATCTATCTTTTTTGATAAAACTTCAGTCATTGAAATATCCTAAATTATTTTTTGTAAGCTATTATACTACAATATAACTTATACTTTTTTAAGGTATTTTGTTAATATCATAATTTTAACGCCATTTACTCTTCCCTCGATATGTTCAGAATCATCGTGAGGTAAAGATATATTTCTTACAGCTGTTCCTCTTTTTGCAGTAAAGCCAGTTCCTTTTACATCTAAATCTTTTATGATAGTTACTGTATCACCTGCATTTAAAATTACACCATTGCTATCTTTATGGATTACTTTATTGTTCTCTTCAAATAAACCTTGTTCTGCCCAAGCTTTAACATCATCTTCTAAATACATCATATCTAGTAATTCTTGGTTATTTAATGTTTTTAATACTCTATATGCTACAACTTTTACAGCATCAACTTCGCTCCACATACTGTCATTGAGACAATACCAATGAGTTGCATCAAGATTAGTCATATCTTGTAATTGTTCATTACATTTTCCACAAGTTAAAATAGCTTTATCTACACTTCCATCACTTGGATTTACCTCATATACTGTTAAGTCTTCAGTTGAACCACACAGTTCACATGCACCATTGCTTCTTGTAATTAATTTTTCTTTTAAACTCATATACTTAATTGCCTTTAATAATTTTTCGGTATTATACCAAAAAGTGATTAAAAGGTTTAGCTATGGAATATAGATATATAGGTAGAACAGGTTTAAGAGTTACACCAATTTGTTTAGGAACTATGAGTTTTGGTTCGTGGAGTGATGAAAAAGAAGCTTTTAAAATTATGGATAAAGCGTACGATAGAGGTATAAACTTTTTTGATACAGCAGAGATTTATCCAATACCACCAGATGCTAAATATATGGGACTTACGGAAGAGATTATTGGACGTTGGCTTAAGGGAAAAACGAGAGATAAACTGATTATTGCTTCAAAAGTGGCTGGGGCTGCAAATGGTTGGTTTGTACCACCTGTGAGACACGGTCTAACTGCAATTGATAAATTTCATATTAAAAAAGCTATCGAGGGAAGTTTAAAGCGTTTAGGAACTGATTATATAGATTTGTATCAAATGCATTGGCCTGATACTGTTATACCCATAGAAGAGTCACTTAAAGCTTTTGAAGAGTTAGTTAAGGAGGGAAAAGTGAGATATCTTGGAACTTCAAATGATAGTGCTTATGGCTTAACAAAAGCGAATGAAACATCAAAAAGACTAGGTATTAGTAGATTTGAATCTATTCAAAACAATTTTTCATTAAATAATCCTCGATTTTTAGATGAGTTAGCACAAGTTTGTAAAAAAGAGCAGATTTCATTACTACCATATTCTCCAATTGCAGGTGGAGTTTTAAGTGGAAAATACAATGGAAAGTTTTATCCAGATGTTGCACGATATTCTGAATATTTAAAAAGCAAAAATCCTAGAATTCAAGGACAAGCAACAAGATTTGTAAATGAAAAATCACTCTTAACTACTGCAAAATATATGGAGTTAGCAAAAGAATTAAACATATCACCAGTAACACTTGCTGTTGCTTATTCAAAGCAGTTTGATTTTGTTGCTTCTACAATTATAGGAGCAAGAACTGCTGAACAATTAGATGACTCATTTGCTGCATTTGATGTAAAATTAAGCGATGAAACTATGAAAAAAATACAACAGATACAATTAGAAATAATGTATCCTATGGGATAAAATCTAATTGAAAAAAGAAAAAATAGTTATTATCGGTGCTGGAGTTAGTGGGTTATATTTAGCTTATTTACTCCAAAAAAAATATGATATAACTATTTTAGAAGCTAGAGATAGAATAGGTGGAAGAATATATAGTATAGATGGTCATGATATGGGACCATCTTGGGTATGGCAACATCACAAAAATATTTTAGAACTTATTGAAAAATTTGATTTACAACTCTTTTTACAATATGAAAATGGCTATGCTTTGTATGATACACAAAATAGTGTTGAAAAATTTATGCCACAACAAAATATCCCATCAGCAAGAATGGATGGGACACTTACAAAGCTTATAGATAAATTACACAATCAATTACAAAATGTCAATATAGTTTTAAATAGTGAAGTTGTATCCATAGTAAAGCAAGAAAATATAACAATAAAAACAAAGACTAAAGAGTATACAAGCAACTATGCTATCTCCACACTTCCTCCAAGAATTGCCCAAAATTTAAATTTTATCCCACCACTGCCAATACAATTAAAAGAGAAAATGAAAAATACTCAAACTTGGATGGGAAATAGTGCAAAGTGTGTCATTGAATTTAAAACTTCATTTTGGAGAGAGAAAGGTTTGAGTGGATTTGTTTTCTCAAATATTGGACCGTTGGCTGAGATACATGATGCTACTACTCGTACCAAAAATGCATTGTTTGGATTTGTAAGAATTAAAGTGGATACTGATAATTATAAAAAAGAGTTAATAGAACAATTACAAAGAGTTTTTGATATAGAGGAAAGTGAAATTTTAGCTATACATCTTGTTGATTGGAAGAGAGAAAAATATACTTCTACAAAAGAAGATTTTAATAATATGACAGCTCATCCAAACTATGGGATCGATACAAGTAAATATGGGGACAAAGTATTATTTAGTTCTACAGAATTTTCTTTTGAACAAGGTGGTTATATAGAGGGAGCAATTATTCAAGCTAAAAAGATTTTTGAAAAATTATCTTAAAGAATGTATCCCATAACCCACCCAAGAGCAAAACCTATAAGGTGTGAATACCAAGCTATAGGCATCCCTAAAAGTAGGGGTGCAAAAGATATTACTATGTTCCACTTATAGCTATAAGCCTATTATTTAAGGGGTTTATAGTGATTTTATAAACTCTACTATGTACTATTTTATGTACCTAATAGACACTAATTAACCCTATTTTTAATATCTGTAGTGTATTAAAATCTAAACTATACTTTCTTATTCATTAAGTAAGACTTCTATTCTTTCAATCTCATTATTGTGTATGATTATAACTTTATTTTCATTTTTATTAAATAAGAAAGTATAGTTTGAATTAGATTGAATAAATGAGTATTTGTTATTATTTTTTTCTTTTAAAACAATTTTATATTTATTATTGTAATTATCAGTTTTAATATTTTCTTTTTCATTATGTGCTTTTGAAATTATTAGAAATAAAAAGTTAAGTATTATTAATATAGACAAGGCAAAATGATATGAATTTTTAATATACTTCATAAAACCTAATTTTGGTAAAGAAAAGATTATAGAAGTATATATAAGGACAAGTAAAAAATCAAAATTAATCTCTTTATCTTTAATATACAATGCAATATTTACCAAAATTAATAAAATATACATAAACCATTTAATAATTGATTCTTTTTTGTTATTTTCAATTTGAATATTTGTTCCAAGTTGATCATCTAAGATTTGTTCATCTAAAAGGTGAATAGTTTTCAAAAAATAAAAAGGTATTGCTATAGCCATAGAAATAAATACAATAAATAGAACATCAACACTTGAAGAGATATAATCTGATATATTAAAAAAGTTTGTTGCATTTAATCCTAAAAAGTAAAAAAGTAATTGATTATAAATTATGCCTCCAATTAGGGATAATGCAGAAAAAATTGAAATTAAAGCAATTATATTTGATATTTTAATTTCAATAGGATTAATTGTCTTTTCTTTTTCAAGTTTTATTTTTTCTTTATTTATAATTTTTATCTTATTTGATATATCTTTCAATTCTGATTTTATATCTTTTTTGAAAGCTTTGTAATCTTTATTCCTTAAAAGTTTTATATCTAAATCATATTTTTTAGCTTTTTTAAAATTAGTTTTGATATTTTTTTTGCTTATTATTTTAAAAACACTATTAGTAGATATATAATAATCAAAATATGCCCTTAATATATAATGTTTAGCTATTAGTTTTGATTCACTTGATATTATTTCTTTTATTAATAAATCTAATTCTCCCTTATCCTCTTCATCAATCAATGGATTCAATCCCAAAACACACTCATATAAATACTTGGTAAATTTTTTGTTTTGTTCAATAGTATTATCTTTGTAAATTTCAAATACTCTAATATATATTTTATTGTAAATTAATGTATTACAGCTCACTATTGTATTTATAATATCATTTGATAATTTTTTTATAATGAATATGTAAATACTATATAATTTAGTTAATAATTGTTCTCTGGTTTTATTCAATTTATTTCCATTCTATAAAAAGGTTATAGATTCTATAAGAGATTTTTTAATTCACTTAAATCATCATTTATAGCATTAGATAGATTTTCAATCTCCCCCAAAATTTCATTTGTAGGCAGATATTCAATCTCTTCATATTCAATATTTTTATATCTATTTATTGATAAATCATAATCATTTTCTTTTATATCTTTTATATCTATGAAGAAGTGTTTTTTAGTTTCTTTATAACTATCACTATCTTTTTTATTATATTGCTCTATGATTTCAGGTATATCATTTTTTTCAATTTTATTTCTTTTATCATCTAAGCTATATCCATCAGCTTCCATATCATAGAACCATACTTTATCAGTAGTTCCACCTTTTACAAAAACTAAAACAGCAGTAGAAACCCCTGCATAAGGCTTAAATACCCCACTTGGCATAGATATAACAGCTTTTAATTCATTCTTCTCTAATAGATTCTTTCTAAGTGTTTTATGAGCATTTGAACTACCAAATAAAACACCATCAGGGATAATAACTGCACATCTACCACCAATATCTAATACTCTTTCAATCAAGTCTAAAAATAAAAGTTCTGTTTTTGTTGAAGTGATAGAGAAGTTCTCATTTTGGTCTTCTTTATCAATACTTCCTTTAAATGGTGGATTGGCTAAAACCACTTGATACATATCTTTTTCATTATAACCTTTTGAAAGTGTATCTGTTTGTTTTATATGTGGATTACTTATATCATGTAACATCATATTCATCATAGATATTCTGATCATACTTATATCACTATCATTTCCATAGAAAGTTTCATTTGATAGTTTATTCCATAGTTTTTGATCTGTTAGATTTGCCCCTAATTTTCCATCTTTATCAGTATATGGCTTTAACATATGAGTATAAGCACTTACTAAAAATCCTGCTGTACCACAAGATGGATCAAAAACTTTTTCTCCAATTTGTGGATTTGTTAGTTCAGTCATCATTTGAATAATATGTCTTGGTGTTCTAAATTGTCCATTTTTACCACTGGAACTAATTTCACTTAAAAGATATTCATACATATCCCCAAGACTATCCATAAATCCCTCTTCATCTTCTTCAAGGATATTAAATATCTGATCAATACCCTCAACAGTTTCACTTAATAAAGATGGTTTAGTGATAATAAAAGCCATATCTTTTAATGATTTATTAAACTCACTTCCCTCATTGTATTTTTTGATAAAAGGAAATCCAATATCTCTTATAGTTTCAAGCATACTAACACTATCAAGCTCTTTAAAGTTATCCCATTTAGCCATTTTATCATTTTCAAAAATAGAATTATATTCTTCACCTGTAAATGAAGATTGAAGAATACTTTTATTATCATTTTCATTTAAAAGCTTCAAAAATATTAAAGCTGTTATTTGCTGTATAGCATCAAGTGGATTAGCAATCCCACCACTCCAAAATTTATTCCAAATACTATCTATTTTACTTTTTACTTCACTTCTTACAAACATTTATTATTCCTCATTTATTTCATAACCTAATTTTTTTGCATAACTAACAAACTTTTCTATATTACCTTTTCCCCATTGATTAGAGATTACATATTCACTGTTATTAATAATTGCAACTGCTTCATTTTCAAGGAAGTATCTTGTTAGATTATTACTATCTCTTTCTTGTTGTTCTAATGCTTGTTGTTTTAAAACAAATAAATTACCTTTTATATCTCTTGGAAAATCATTTTGAAGTTTAGAGATAGTTAAATTTTGGTTATCTTTTAAATATTGTTTCCAAATAGTTAAAACAATACCTCTTTTTGATAATCCATTTTCACCATTAAAAGAGTATCTTGAATAATCTCTTATTCCAGTTCTTGCTTCTCTTTTTTCTTCTTTTTGTTCTCTTATTTTTATTTGATAACTTTCTGCTTCAGGTAAAGGGATTATTTGTTGAACATCAATTAAAACTTCATTATCCATTTTGTATGGTATAAGTCTAAAACATTTGATATCTATTTTTCTTTCATTTAACCACATTACAGAAGTTGTAAGTTCTTTTGAGAAATTACTTGAAACAAGTATAATTTTTACATCATTAGCAAACTCATCTTTACTCTCTTCTTCACTCCAACCCAAAAATGATAAAATCTCTTCTTGTGGGTTTAAATCACTATCAATTGACTTTAAATACTTTTCAAATATTTCAACTGCTCTTTTCAATGTCAATGTTGAAACCATTGAAGCATATCTTAATGCTTGTAGTTCCATATGATCACCTGTTTCAGTTCTTTTTAGTTCTATAACTACAATATTTGCTTCTTTATCAATAGCAAGTAAATCTATTCTTCTATTACTATCATCCCATTCTGAAAACTCTTCTGATATAACTAAAAGATTTGAGGATATAATATCTATCTGTTTCTTTAAAGCTTTTTGAATATTTTTTGTTTCAAGTATTCCCTCTGTTGAAAACTTTGTTTGTTCTATTTTGTCAAAATTATCATTTTTAAATCTAAAAATAGCCATTATTCAATTTCCCCTTTAAAAGCTCTTTGCATTGAACTATTATGTAAATCTTCAAGCTGTTTTAGTTTTTGATTTTCTTTTTCTTTTATAGTTTCTATTTTTTCAACTATTGAAGCAAATTTATTTTGAAGTTCTATTGGAGGAACTGTTATTTTTAAATCTAATATATCATTATTACTTACAGCAGGGTATGAAGCACCTTTTGCTACATTTATCAAGCTTTGTATAAAACCTTGATGTTTTACTACTTCAAATAAATAATATGGATTAAATATTTGTTCATTTGTTCTTAAAATACAAAAACCTGTGGAAGATAAAATAGTTTCATATGTAGATTTTACCATTGCCACATTATTTAGGTTTGGTCTTACAGTAGATACAAGTATATCATTAAAAAATGTTATTTGTTTTGCTCTACTTGGTGCATCTTCTCCTAAAATATAATTATAATTTTCAATATATTTATTATTTAAAGAACCTATATCAATGTAAATATATGTTTTTTGTGGTTGTTTTAATGGGTTGTCATTTTTAACTTTCTTTACACCATTTTTTATTTGATTAGTTTTCCACCCCATAGGATTCTTAATTGGATCTCCAAACATCTCTATAAACTTTGATTTTAAAAATAAATCATAATTTTTCAAAAGCTCTTTTTGTTTTTCTATTAGATTTGAAGTAGTATCAAGAACTTTTACTATTTTTTCTTGTTGTTGAAGTGGTGGAAATTGAATAGGAATTTGTTCAATTTTTGCTTTATTTAATGTTTTACCTTTTACTGCTCTATCTGTTGTCTTTTCTAAATCTGCATTTAATAAGTAGTAGTATAAAAACTTTTTATCTAAATCTTCAATTTCAATATTTAAAGCTGCTATTGCTTCATTTGTGTATAAATCTTGTGAAGCAAAAGCCATTTTACCAATTGATAATTTATAACTCATAATAAGAGTTCCTGCTTTAACTTTTTTGATATTACTTTCTTTGATTGCTTGTTCTGTAATTTTTTCTTTTGTATCAGTTAAATTGATTGATTTTATATCTGCAATTGATACCCATAAATTATCACCAGTGAAATATTCAGTCTTTTTTCTTGATGGAGTTTTACCAATTGTTAAATTTATTATATTACCAATTTTTTCTTCTTTCCAACCACTTGGAAGATTATTTATCATACAGCTACATCCTTATTATCTATTATCTCAACTAACTCATTCATTTGACTACCTTTAAACATACCCATTATTCCCATTTTATGAAACTTGGTAAATGGATTTTCCATTAAATCTTTTCTTTCAATATCTTTTTTCTCTAAAACATAATGTTTGATTGCTTTGATAAATTCTATTTGATTTGAGTTTAGTGTATGTGTTTCTATAAACTTATCAAGTAAGAATGGTAGTTTATACTCTTTTTTATTAATTATGTTTGAAAGTATCTCAATCATATCATTTGATTTACAATCAAAGATTTTACATAGTTTTTCACTATCTAATCCTTGCTCTAATAAATCATTTTTTAAACTTTCTATATCTTCATCATTTAGTGGAGCACCTATAAACAATTTTTGCAAAGTTTGAGATTGATTTATAATAGATTGAAGAGTTTTTAAAATATTATCTTCATACTCTTGTATATTTACAGATGGGTGGTTTATCTCAATATCTGTAATAGAAGATATACTATCTTCTAAATCAAAATGAGCTACTTGAATATCATTTTTTGATTTGTATTTCATAAGTGGTGCTAAAATATCTGTTATTTCATTTGTAGTATTAAAATCAATATTAGCCCAATATTTTCCATCTGAACACTTATTAAGTAGTTCTATATGTTTTTTTACTATTGATAGGGTTTTATTTACTCTAACTTTTTCAATATCTATCAAAATACTATTGATATACTTTTCAATAAGTTTAGTATCTTTTTTTATTTTTACATTTTGAAGTTTTTTAACTTTAACTCTAAATTGAAGTTCTTGTGGTTCTTTGACTTCAATTCTATCAACTAATTCAGATATATTTCCAAGTGATAGAATATTTGATTTTATATTATTGTAAAAATCTTCATTGATATTTGAAAGTAGGGTAGCCTTTGATTTGATAAAATAATCATCTTTTGGTAGTGCTTCAATTTGTGATTTTATCTCTTCTTTGACATATTCAAACTCTTCATCCTTTAAACTTTTAAGCAGTTGAATATTTTCATTAAATATTTTTCTATTTAAAGATATTTGTTCTTTTGGTTCAAATCCCTCAGGGGTTTCATTGAAGTATTGAAAATTACCCCAAAAATCAAAGATTACAAACTTTTCTTTATTAAATACTTCATTGTATAGTCTTGTACCTCTTCCTATCATTTGCCAAAATTTAGCCCTACTAAATACAGGTTTAGCAAATACAAGATTCATAATACTTGGAACATCTATACCTGTATCTAACATATCAACAGAAATAGCTATATTAAAACCACTATCAACATCTCTAAACTCTTTTATCAGTTCCTCTGTATTATTTAACTCTGATACTATTACTTTTGCTACTTTTGAGTGATATTGTGGATATAATTCATTAAAAAGTTGTTCTAATCTGTAAGCATGTTTTTTACTAACAGCAAAAAGTATAGTTTTAGCAGGAAGATTTGAAATAGGGTGTCTATAACAATTTTCCATAAAAGTAGTAAGTATTTTTCTATTTGTATCATCATTGATAACCATTTTTTCTATACTACTTCCCTCAAAGTCTATATCATCTTCAACATAACCACTATTTTTTAGTTTTTCTTGTTCCTCTTTTGATAATAAATCAAATTTAATACCTTTTTCTTGGAACTTTGTTTGAATATTCATAACCTCATAAGGGCAAAGGTATTTATCTTTTATAGCTTGTTCATAAGTATATGCAAAAGTTGGATTACCTTTATCAGTTCCAAAGAATTTAAAAGTATCTCTATCAATAAAATCAACAGGAGTAGCAGTTAAACCTATTTTTAAACTATCAAATTTTAAAAATAATTGTCCATAATAGTTATAAATACTTCTATGACTTTCATCTGCAATTATTAGATCAAAAAACCCCTGACTTATATCAACTTTTTTAAGTAATGACATCATAGTTTGATAAGTAGATACATATAATCTTTTGTCTTTTTCAAAAGTTTCTGTTTCTATTCTTTGTCTTGATTGGTTTGGTAGGTGTTCTTTGAAGTTATCCATAGCTTGTCTTGCTAATTCTCTTCTATCTGCTAAAAATAAAACTCTTTTTACAAATCCTGTTTTTAAAAGAATATCTACAAGAGATATGATAGTCCTTGTTTTCCCAGTTCCTGTTGCCATAACCCACAAGATTTCTCTATTTTTTTCATTTAGATTTTCTGTTGTTCTTGTGATAGCTTCAATTTGATAAGCTCTACCTGCAATATCTTTGTTTAAAAGTTCAGGAGATAAAATTATATTATTATCATTTCTTTTTCTATAAGTTTCTAAATCTTCTAATGAGTGGTAAGATAGAACTTTTCTAATAGGATAATTTTCACTATCCCAAAATTCTATTTCTAATCCATTTGTTATATAGATAAATGGAGCAAAACCTTGATAGTTTTTAATTCTTCTTGCATAGTATTCTGCTTGTGTTTTTGCACTACTTACAGACTTACTCTCTCTTTTAGCTTCAACAATAGCAATAATTTGTCCTGTTTTGTTTAAAAGTGCATAATCTACATATCTTTTAGTTCTATCAAAAAATGATGGTAGAGTATCATCTAATTCAATCTCATATTCTTGAATTACTTTTAAATTATCATTGACATTCCAACCACATTTATTTAATTCAACATCAATTAAATCTGCTCTTGTCTTTGCTTCACTCATTTTAATAATACCTATTTTTATAAATAGTTACTATTCTATCTAAATTAAAATAAATCTATGTAGTTCAGTAGTTATAAATCAGTAACCCTAATTTTACCTTCTAATACCCATTTGATCAAACCAATTTTCAACTTCTTTAACATCATATCTAATAGTTGCACCTGAATATTCTTGAATATAAGGTAAAGATTCTTTTGTTTTTGATCTTTTATTCTTTTGCCAATCAGTACCATATCCATAAAGTAATTCAAATTGTGATGTAGTAATAAATTTTTTTGATTTTATTTCTTGCATTTTCTTTTCAATTTCTAATACTTCATCCAACTGATCATTAGTCTCTAAAAGAGCATTTAATTCAACAAGTGTTTTATCAAATCTTGAATGAAATTCTTCCCAAATATTAGAATATGTATGTTGATATTCATAAAATTGACTATCATAAGCTTCATCAAATTCTTCATCTGTCATATTGTTGATCTCATTTTGATCTATTCCTAAATCATTATAAAATTGATTAATTTCATTATGGTGTTGATGTATGGGATGATCTTCAGGTAACATATTCATTTCAGTTTGAAACTTAACATCATTAATTTGGTGAATATGATGAACAAAGCTGTCTTTTCTAATTTCTAATAAATTTTGAATAATTGAATTAATTTTTGTTGTTTCTTGTTTAGTCATAACTTTATTTTATCAAAAAACAATTAAATTTTAGGCAAAAAAAAACCTCTCAAAAAGAGAGGTTATATTATTGTTTATTTTTATTAAACTTTTTTAAAAAGTCCATAAACTTTTTTTGTGTCAAATTCTTTACTTTTAGAACTTTTAATAGCTCTAAGTTATCTTTACCCTTAAATATCATCTTAATATCCTTTTTTATATTAATAATATGTGTCTTGAAGTCTTTACTTCATTTTTTGTTATATATTTTTCTGATCAAAAATATATAACTTACTCAAAAGTTAGATTTCTCTATAATTTTTTTCAATTGCAGTATATTCTATATCATTTAATGGTGTTAGTTTTTTTAATCTTAATAAATCAATATTTTCAAATTGAATATCCATACCCATATTTTCTTTTTTATATCTTGATAAATTTAAAATTTTATCTTTATCATAAGATCCACCAAAAGGTGGATTACCTAAAAGTATATCCATTTTAGGAAGTGGAAGTTTAGATGTTAGTGCATCACTTTGAAAAATATGTACTTTCCCAAAATTCACTAATTCTAATATTGATTTTGTAAATACACATACAGGTTCATAAATATCATTTCCAAATATTCTTATATTATCAATACCATTATTTTTTAATTCAATCATTCCATAATATAACAATCTACCACAACCACAAGCTATATCACAAAAATTGACTTCTTTTTTATTGTTTTTATTATTGTCAATATATTTTTGAACCATTAATTTTGAAGCAAATATAGAAATATCAGGTGGAGTAAAAAAATCATTATATGTTCTATCACTTACATTTAATTTTTCATATATATTGATTAAATCTTCAATTCCAAGATGATCAATCTCATCATATGCTTTAATAACTTTTTCTAAACCATTTCTATTTGTTTTAAGTTCTTTTTTAAATTGTATTAATCCTAATGATTCCCAATTATATTTTATCTTATCATATTGCTTTTGAGTTAATGTTTTTTTAAAATGATCTAATATCATATCAACACCTGCTAATACATCTAATGCACCACCTAATTTAAAACTATTTTTTAGAATTATTTCATTTTTACCATTATTAATGATAAATGAATTTTTATCATCTGTATGTTTTAATGTTCTATAAAAATATTTATAAAAATCTTTTTCTTTGATTTCAGGATTATACATATTTAATAATAATTTATACATATATAAAGTGTAATACCCTAAAAATATATAATCTGTTTTTACTTTACTTTCTGTTTCTCTTTTGATTATTTCAATCAATTTACTAATATTTTTCATAATCTGTTTCCTTTAAATTTTAATTTGTTTTAAAAAACCATATATATATTAATATATATAAATGGTATTTACCTTTTCTATCTTTAAATTATCTATCACAAACCAAAGGTTACAAAAATGCTATGAAGCATTTTTTCCACCATTGAGGATTATTTGGTTTGTTTTTTTGATCAGAAAAATATTTCATATCTCTATGATAATATTTAAGTATTTGGCAATACTCTCTTCACAAGGATAATAGAATAGATTGGCTTATCCCAACAACTTTATTCAGATACTCAATTATTGTAATACTGTTATCCATAATTACATTCTTCACTTTCACCCATATCTCTACACCATTCATCTTCCCAAATTTTAATTCAAATTTTTTCCTTAATTGTCAAATTGTGGGATAGATTTCAAACTAAGACAACCTTCAAACATATACCTCATATCTTCAACATTTGATGTGTCAAATTGTGGGATAGTAGTTAAACTTTCACAATCTGAAAACATAAAACTCATATCTTCAACATTTGATGTGTCAAGTTTTGGGATAGTTGTTAAACTTTTACAACCTGAAAACATAAAACTCATATCAAAGACATTTGATGTGTCAAATTGTGGGATAGTTGTTAAACTTTCACAATCTGAAAACATATAACTCATATATTCAACATTTGATGTGTCAAATTTTGGAATAGTAGTTAAACTTTCACAATTGTAAAACATAAAACCCATATTAATTACATTTGATGTGTCAAATTGTGGGATAGTAGTTAAATTTTTACAACCTTTAAACATAAAACCCATATAAGAGACATTTGATGTGTCAAATTTTGGAATCTCTGTTAAACTATGACAATTTGCAAACATATAACTCATATTAATTACATTTGATGTGTCAAGTTTTGGAATAGTAGTTAAATTTTTACAACCTGCAAACATAAAACTCATATCAGTAATAGAACTATAATCATAGTCATTCAATGTATTATTATTAAGTTCATCACTTAAAATTAAATCTCTTAATTCTTCTTTTGTTTTTATTATTTTTTTCATAATTTTTTCCTTTTATCACATAATAATGTGCATATATTTGTTGAGTAAATATTTACTCACCTTTAACTTATTAACAATAAGTTTTTAAATAACAAAAAAATAAAGTTATAAACTTTTTTTTCATATACAACTTTAACAGTTATTACTGATACTAATTTAATTAAATTCTATATGTCAGGGTGCTATTATGTAAATTATGAGAAAATATCTTTATGGCTAAAAGAACACCTTATATTAAGACAAAACAAGAATTAACATCATTGAAAAACTTTTCAGATGTAATAAATACAATGATAAATCATATTGAGAAAATACAAGAGATCAAAAACCTTAAAGAAGTTTCTAAATCTGATCAAAAATATATCCTTTATAGAAATAAAACATTTGAATATATAATTCTATATTTGAATAAAGATAATGGAAATCATTGTATTGAAATGAAAGAAAATATTGAAGATAAATATAATAATTATGTAATTTCAAATAATAGTATTATTCTATATATTAGTTCTATTGCTTTTAAAAATAAAAAAAATACACAATTTATATGTGATCAAATAAATACCTTATCAAATATCAAAGCATCATATATTCCACTACTAAAAGAATTAATTAAAAAATATGATAAAGAAAATCATAATACTTTTTTTTCAAATTCTAAAACTTATTGTATTAATGAAATAACAAATATAATTAATAGTGAGTTTAATGCAAAAAAAATATATACAATGATTCTCAATAAATTAAATATTATAGAAAATAGAATTGAAAAATATAAAGAATTTACTTCAAATTTTCAAAGAACTAAAATTAACAATCAACATATTAAAAATATTAGTATTGCATCAAATGAACTTGATATGATTATTTCAGATATTAAAGAAATAAATATTTTTACTAATGATCATTTAAAAAAATGGCAAAGAAAATATTATGCTCCATATAGACAACTTTATACTAATTTAGAAAATCTTTATTCAATTGATTATGAAACAGATTATATTGAAAGTGATAATGGTAATAAATATTATCATTTTGATTCAGAAAAAAAATCACCTGAATATTATTTCCTTGATGATTTTGGTAATCCACTTTCATTAGAAGAACAAAATATAAAATTAAAAGAGAAATCTGAATATCAAGAAAAAATGAATGATCCTGAATATTTACTTCAAACATATCATTCAAAAGAAACAATTGAAGAATTAAAAGATGCTCTTACAAATATTGCTGATAAATTATCAACATATCATCAATTAAAAGTTATTACTACAAAATTAGAAAGAAGTATGTTTTTTCTTTTTCCTCTTATAGATATTTTTACTAATTATTTTGAAATTATCAAATTTAAAAAACATCATAATTATAAAAGTATGTCAATAGCAATTAAACATTTTTATAAAAATAAAATTGATAATAAAAAAAATAGAAGTAAATATGATGAATATGTTGATAATCCTCATAAAAGAAGTGAAAAAGTTTTAGAGATTAAATATTTAGATAAATATATAATCAATAACAAATATATCTTATTATCAATTTTTAATATGGATAAAGAAGCATCATATGAATATATGAAATCAAAAGAACAAGATATAGAAGTATTTATGAAATATTTAGAAGATAAATTATTTCAAGAGTATTATAATGATGATACTATATTAGAAAAGAAATTATTAAAACTTGATCAGATAGAATTTTTCTATTATCATTTACAAGATATTGATATTGATACATCAACCCCAAGAAGAATTATTACAAGATCAAAAAATGGTGTTGAACTATTTAATGTTTATAGATATGAAAATAATATATATCCAAAGTTTAAACTCAAAAAAGATTTAAACATATTTGATTTAGATTATCAATTTAATGAAAATGATATAATCCCTTTTATTCCTGATCAAAAATATTTCACTCAAACTAACTTCTAATCACTCATATTTTTTCCCTAAAAGAAATTTCAAAATTCTTTAATATTTTCTATTAAATACTTGAAAAATAATATAAAAAATTATATATTATAAGTAAGAAGTTAATAAGGATTAACTCAATATTAAAAATTTTAAAAACACAAGGAAACAAGATTATGAAAACAAAAATAAACACATTTACAAATTCACAAGACAGAATAGTTTTAGCAACTAACAATCAATTAATTAAAGAAAATATTTCAATTTTATATAAAATTATTGAAGGATCAAAAGAAGCAACATATATCAAATTAGCAGGTTATGGAAGAAGTTTTGGATCACCTGAATATACATTTGAGTTTTGGGGTTTCAATTCATTAGAAGAAGCATTAATTGCAGAAATGGATTTAATTGAAGAAAAAAGAATGAAAGAAAAACAAAATGTTCAACTTGAAATTCATCCAATGGATCAAATTAAATATGCACCAACTACATTAGATAATCTAATTGATGAATTAGAATTAGAAGTTGCATAATTATAAATATTTATTTATATAACATTGTAGATCAAATGATCAAATTAAATTTAAAGGAAACAAAATTATGAAAGAAAATTTAGAAAAAGAAATATGGGAATTAACAAAATTAGTATTTAATGTAAATGATCCAATTTTAAGAAATTTTGCATTAGAGAATTTAGAAAGTGGTGAAGATCAATTCATATTATTAAATAAATATGATCTCTATGATTTGATAGATTAGAATATAGCATTTTGATAAAACAAATAACAAGTTATCCTCACTTTTAATTAAGTGGGGATTTTTTTATTCTTCTTTTTTTAGTATTTACCTACCTATAACCAATAATGGTCATTAATTTGATCAAATCAAATAAAAGGATAAAAAAATTGAAGAATAATATTTTAACAAAAGAACAATTCAGTTTTTTAATTGGTATTGGTTTTTCTAAAGAACAATTAATTGATCTAATAAATACAGGATTAACTTATGAAGAACTAATTAATGTAAATGAAGATGGATTAACATTTGATCATTTAATTAATACTATCATTGAAGATTATGATAGAGCAAGTTTTATTCAACAAGATGATTCTATTACAGTAATAGGTAAACATTTTTCATTCAATATACAATTTAATATTGAAACATTACTTGGTGATCTTACAAATGATCAAGAAGAAAGAGAACTTCTTTTAGAAACTCTTGAATCTTTTTTCAATGAAGATATTGATCTATCTAATCATATTGATGAAAATATAAAAAATATTTTAATTCATCTAATCTATAATAAATATTTTTGTTAATTCATAACCTCTCTTTTGAGAGGTTTTTTTATGCCTAATTTTTCCTAATCAAAATCATTTAATAAAAAGTATTAAAAATATTTTTTCTGAAAAGTTTGTCTTATAACAGTGTATAACAAATTTTAAAACACAAGGAAACAAGATTATGACAAGTTCATATCAAATAAACCAATCATTTAACAAATATAAAATCAATTCACCAATAGATTGTGGATTTTATGTAATGGAAGTTGCTCAAGAAATATTAAAAGAATATAATCTAAATCAAATTACAAAAGAAATATTTATTGAGTTTTATAATAAATATTTAATGAAAAAAATCAAAAAAGACTTATCATCATTTATTGAAGAAAGAACAAATAAATGGCAACAATTTGAAAAGAGTATCAATTACAACACATTAAAAGAATATGTAACAGAAACATTCATTAACAAATCATTCATAGGGATTAAAAGAGAACAGAAAGTATTTGATGAATTAAATTTTCATTTACCAACAGGATATACAATATCACATTCAAATCCTGATGAAGATTGTCAAAAAGGTATAGATTTTTTAATTGATGGAGATATAAAAATTGGTATTCAAGTGAAACCAGTTAGTTTTATTTATGGATTAAAGAAAACAACAAAATATTCATTAAGAAAAATAGTAAAAACTAAACCTACAGATATTCCATTATTTATAATTACTGAAAGTAAAAATATTATTCAAGTTCATTTGAAAAGTAAAAATTCAAATAAATTAACAACAATACCACTTGATAAATTTTTATCATATTTAAAAAGTGATAATGCTGAAAATAAATATTCACAAATATCAAATAATACATTCAAAGCAATGATGCAAATTTAGAAAAGATAAAATAATAATTAGATAAAGCATAGCTACAAACCAAAGCTAATTAAATTTCTTTTAGAAATTTTCTTATCTTTTCAAAATCTTTTTTGATCAGAACCAAAAGGTTTCTTTTCAGGGGATGAACCCCTTATTCAAACAAACTAATCAACTATTTAAACTAACCAAAACTATATTCATTCTAAATATTACATATTTGAATTTCAAATATATTATGAAAATGATATTAATTGAAAGTATTGAGTTTAATAATAAAATATTTCCAATTATTCAAAAGTTTTTTTTAAAAAGTTTTTCACTATTGGCTTGTCTCTCTTATGATTAAATTTTAAAACACTTTCAATGAATATATTTTGTAATAAAAAAGTTTTAATCAGATTTATAAATCTTTTTTTTATTTGTTTTATAGGAATTAGATAGGTTAAACATTCTTATTTTGAGAATATGTTGAGAGTTTGTCATTCTCATTTTGAGAATATATGGCATCTTTTCAAGATGCTGAAAATCATAAATGATTTTCTAATTTAGAGAAGGTACAAGACTCCCAACAGGGGGTTTGTACCTTGTTTACACAAGTAAAGCCACTAATTCCTAATAATTAGCTATATTTTGATGATTATCAAAATTCTCTAAAAACCCCATAATTCCTATATTTGATGATTTTAGTGTTTACACTATAAAAGTGTAAACATTTCACTTTTTTACCCCTTATTAGCTTCCTATTTGTGGATTAAATCAATGTTTACAACAAAATTTTATTAAAAAACACAAAAAGTAAAAATAATTTTAATTTTTCATATAACAAAGTAAGTTGAATTATTTCAACAAATTAAATTTTAAAGGAAAAAATTATTATGAGTGCTAATACAAAAGTAGTATCAATCAGATTATCAATAGAAGAAGCAGATCTATTTGATCAGATAGAAAAAGAAACAGGTATTGATAAGAAACATTTGATTAAAAATCAAATCTTAAATCCAAATAACAATCAAAATACAAGCAATATTAATTTTGAACAGGAAATTCAAAAGTTAAGTTATGAAAATAAAAAATCTATAAATGATATTAAAAATACTATGGGAGATATTTTTGAAACATCAATGAGAAATTTAATAAATAGTCTTGATACTAAAAGATTAAATGATGCAGAAGTTTTTTTATTTCAAAAAATGTATGAATTAAAATTAACAGATCAAGAAAAACAAAATGTTTCTTCTTATAAAAAAGGTGATGTAATTATTACAGCTAAAAACAATTTACTTGCAATAACAAACATCAATCAAAATGAAATATCAGTAGCAAAATTACCAATAACAAATTCTTCAGAGAAACACACATTACCATTTGAAGATTTATTAGAAGGTATTGTTGAAACTTACAGATTTTAAAGGAAAAAATTATGATAAAAAATCAAAAAAAATTTAGTACAGTTGCTCAATTTGATGTTGTTGATAATTCAATATCAAGAGGGCAAAAACATTTACTATATCCTGCAATTGCAGGAATAGTTGGAGCAATATTAGTTTTATATATTGTTGGTGCTTTTTTTCCAACAGAGAAGATCAATCTTTTATATTTTGAAGCAGTTTTAAAATCAACATTTACATTTCAAGATAATATGATGTTAAGAGGTGAATTAGTTTCAACAAGAGGAGCATATGAACATTTCTTACCAAAAATTATGGATAATATTGATCTTCTTTTAACAATATTTCTTTCATTGTTTTTTGTAATATTTGCAACAACAATTTATCTTAAAAAAATAATTGCTAATAAATTTGCAAATAAAGTTTTAGAAGATCAACATCTTAAAGGATCAAAAACTCTAACAGAAAAACAACTTGAAGAACTTCAAAAGAAAGATAAAATTGAAGGTGTTACTATTACAAATAATATTAAAGTTGATCAGGAAACTGAAACTTCTCATGCAATATTATTTGGATCAGCAGGTTCAGGAAAAACAGTTGCACTTAATCAATTTTATAGAGAATTAAGAAAAAAAAGATCTTATGGAAGATATTTAGTTCACACAGTAAAATTTGATTGGATTGAAAGATTTTATAATCCTGAAACAGATTATATATTTAACTTTTCAGATTCAAGAAGTTTGAATTTTAATATATTTTCTATGATCAAATTAATTGATGATATTGATTCAATGATTGCATCAATTATTACAAGAAACCCTGATGAAAAAGATACAATATGGACTGATACAGCAAGGGATATATTAAAAGGTATTTTAATATATTGTATTGTAAATGATAAGAAAACAAATATAGTAGTTAAACAACTTATCAAATTAAGTCCATCTCAACTTGCTAATAAACTTGAAGGTGTTCAAGGGGCAGAAATTGCTTATGGACATTTAACATCTTCTGAAAGTCAAGCAGGTATCTTTATGAGTAATTTTAGATCAAAAGTTGGGTTCTTTACATCATTACCTGATTCTAATGATGGGGAAGAATTAGATTTAGAAGAATGGTTACAATGTGAAGATGGACACTCAACAATCTTCTTAGTAAATGATGTTAAGAATGATGAATTAAACTCAACAAGAATTGCAGTATTTGTTGATTCAATAATTAAAACATTATTATCTTTTTCAGATAGTGATACAAGAAGAGTTTATTTTATTTTAGATGAATTAGGAATGTTAAAAAAGATTCCTTCAATTATTCAAGGTGTTCTTTTAGCAAGAAGTTTAGGTGGTGCATTTTGGTTAGGTATTCAAGATTTTGGAAAAATGACAAGTATATATGGAAAAGAATTAGCACTTGCAATTGTAGGTTCTTGTTCAAGTAAATTGATTTTTAAATTGGGTGATCCTGATACAAGAGAATTTTGTGCAAACATCATTGGTGATGGAAAAGTTCAATCAACTTCAATGACAACTTCAACAGGTGCAGAAAATCAAGCATCAAGAGAAGGATCAAGTTATACAACAAGTGAAAAAGTTGAAAAAGCAATTCTACCTTCTGAATTAGGACAATTAAAAAAGAATACATATTATTATCTAAATGGTTCTTATGATTGGGCTTTAATTGAAAAGAAATTTACTGATGAAGATAATTATCCTCAAATTGCAAAAGGATTTATTCCAAGAAATGATTTAGATATTTCAAATCTAATTAAAAATCAAAATAAAAAATCTGAAGATACAAAACCAACTTCAAATGGTGGTGGACAAGTTGTTGAACAAAATAATGATCAACAAGAAAAAATTGAAGAAAAAACTTCAAATAAAATTCCACCAGTTGAGCAGCCAAAATCAAAATTAGATGAATTAGGATTGTAAGATTATTTCTTACATCTAATTCCTAAAAGGAAAAAATATGAAAAACACATTTGTATATGTATTAATAAAAAGTGATAGTTCATCATTTAAAATTGGACTAACAACAAATTTATATCAAACAATTTATGAAGATCATAATGATTGGAAATTTAGAAAAGATAGATCTTTTGTTTTTTCAGGTGATTATGATCAAATGAAAAATCTTGAAAACTTATTTGTATCAATGTTGTATAATTTTAAGATTGATTTTATAGCTCAAAACAATTTTTTTAAAAACTTATTTAATATAAAAGGATTACCTTTATTAAATGAATTTGTTGAGAATTTTAAACAATATAAAATTAGAACAAAAAAAATATCATTGAGAATTGCTTTAACAGGTTGCAAACCATATGTTAAGTTAATAGCAAGAGAAAATAAGAAAAGTCTTTTATTTGATATTCATTCATTAACTAAAGATGAATTAGAATATAAATATAATTTAGAATACAATAAAATTGAAAATATTTATAGAAAATTTTTAACTGAAATGTATCAACCACATAATGAAATGTATAAAATTTATTTGAAAATGTATAAAGATATGTTTGGATTGAAAAAAGATTTACTAAAAGTAATATAAGGGTAAAATCCCTTATATTTATCTACTCATAACCATTTCTGAATTATTTTCTTTTTGTGCTTCATTATCAATTTTTTCAATTGATTCTTCAGCAACTTTAACATCATTTAAAGCACTAAATTTATCTTCATTATCTGATTTTTGTTCAAATTCTTTTTCAATACTATCAGCTATCTTTTCAGATACCTCTTCACCCCAATCTTCTCTTTTTGCAAATTTATCTAATTCTTCTGAAATATCATTATTAAAATCTTTTGTTGTAATATCTTCAAAAGTATTTGATCTTTGAGAAGTTTCAGTTTGTTCATTTGAAGTGTTTTCAAAATCATTTTTATTTGCAGATTTATCTAATTCATTTGAAATATCATTATTAAAATCTTTTGTTGTAATATCTTCAAAAGTATTTGATCTTTGTTCATTTGAAATTGAATTATTTGTATTTTCAATATCTTTTGCTTCAGTTTTATCAGATTGATTCATAGTAACTTCATTATCTTCTTTTTTTTCAGCAACAGGATTATCTTTTGCTTCTCTTTCAGATTCCCATCTATCAAACATTTCAGCAGTTGCCTGATCAAGTGCAGATTCACTACCTCTTAAATCTTGATGACCTTGACCAACTCTTGAATAAGTATTTTCAATTTCATTGTTAGATGATTTGTTTTCAACATTATCTAATACAGATTTATTATCCTCTACAGTTTTATTTTGAGAATATACACTATCACCTTGTTGATAACTTGGTGTATCATTTTTGTTTTCTTGAGTTATATCCATAACTTTTATCCTTTTATTTTTTAAATTTGTTGATTTGATCAACATATTATGTTATATAAAAAGATTAGGAGAAAAAGACAAAACTATAAAGAATAATATTGAACTTTCAAAGAAGTTATTGAAACTTTTCAAGCTCTTTAATTATCCTTATGAAAAAAACTTTACAGTTGAAAGAATATAAAGATAAAGTTCAAAACACTTATCAATTCATTATTCCATAACAAATTTATCAAATGGTGGAAAAAATGCTTCATAGCATTTTTGTAACCTTTTGTGTTTTTCATTTACATAGAGTAATAATAATATATATAAATGGTATTTACCTTTTTTATATATTAAAACATTATTCATATTTTTTAAATATGAATATTTCTTTTGTAAAAGAAACAAAAAATTTCAAGGTATTTTATCAAGAACATAAATTATAAATACTTAGCATTTAAACTTTGATCAAATAATATAAGTTTTCATTACATTCAAACACAATAAACAGTGATTAATTTAAACTTTTTATTACATACCATTAAGAAAACATATATCTCTTTTATTCTTACTACATTTTAACTCTAAGTGAGTTTCAAACTTTTCCAATTCAAATCTTACACCTTACAAACTTATACTATAAATAAAATTATTCTAATTTATATTTTATTCTAAGTTATGAAATTGACTATTTAATTTTCAAAGCCTGATTGAAACTAACTGAAGAGGTAAAACCTTGAAGTAAGAAAAAGAGGGGATATGTTTTGACTTAATTAAAAGTTTAAACAAATCATCCAAAACCCTCTTAAAATCTTCAAAAAAGGTAAAACATTTTTAAAAGGAAATTACAATGACAACAACAACTAAAACAGCAAAGACTTTTAATATCAATGATATTTACAAAAGAGCAATTATAAGTGTATCTAATCACAATAGTAACATAGAAGTACATACAAGTATTAAAGGTAATGAATATAAAGGTTTAAATTTAAAATTATTAGATTTGAGAGCTAAAAAAGAAAACTATTCAGATAATACTTGGCTAACTCAAAAAGATATGGATGAAATGGATTTAACATTCAAAGATGATAAACAATATGGAGTTCAATTATTTACTAAGAAAGATGAAACAGTAAGATATTACACAGTATATAACAGACAACAATTAGTTGAAGATAATGTTCAAGAAAAGATGTTATCTCAAATTATTAATGAACAAATAGAAGCAGAAAAAAGTGCAGATAAAGTTCCTTTTTAAAAGGGATTTTATTTATAAAAATATCTAAAAGGAGTAAATTATGAGAGTAGAAATAGTTTGGTATGATGAAGATTTTGATAAAAATATGCCTTATGCCTTTGAAGAAATTGAAGTAGATGCTGATGATTGGGATGAAGCTTGTAATATTGCATATGATAAAGCTTTAAATATGATACATAGTGATGATAATATCAACTATTCTATTGACTTTCAATAAAAGACTTATTATGAATTTAGCAGAATTAGAAAAGCAACAAAATATCATTGTAAATCAAGGTAATCAACTAAAAGATACTATTCAAATAAAGAGTGACTATTTAGTGCATATTTCAGAGGAAGAAGAACAATTTTATATTGATAGAAGTTATAATTTTTTCAAGAAGTTCTTTGGTGAACATAAATCATCTAAAAAAGAAATGATTATCAATCATTTAGAAACCACAATTCAAGAATTAAAAGAAAGTTTATTTTTATCAAGAAAAAAATGGAAAGAGCTTGAAATTCTTAAACAGGAATTATTATGAAATTAAAAGAGATATTAGAAAAAGTAGATGATTTAATATTTAAAATTGGTGAATTTTTATTATAGGAGAAACAAATGACATCAACAAAAGTATATATACAAAATAAAAATAAAGCATTAGTATTGTTAGAAGAAATTAAAGAGTTAATTGAAAACTATGTTGAAGAAGATAAAACTATATGTTGGAGCTATACAGGTGCAATGGATAAAGTCAATAAAGATCTTGAAAAAATCCATTATTATTTGAAAGGTAATTAAACAAAAGATTCAAAAGAAGAGTTAAAATAGAATAATTAAAGTTATTTTGAATATAATATTTGCTTTAAAAATAAAGGAATATAATGTATGAAAAATTAGAACAATTATTAGAAACAAATAGAGTTGCAATAAGATATATTGGATTTGATTTTAAATCAAATAATAAAATAATTGCACAAGGTGAATTTGTTAATGGTGATCTAAAAAAAATAGATTATTCTATTGATCCAAAATATAATGATTATAAGTTAGAAAGTAATACAACAGAAATAAAAGTAAAATATGATTTAGTTTTTGTTGATAATGGAAAAAATATTGATGAAAAATTAGAAAAAGAATTAATAGATGCAGATTTATATCAGTATGTAAAAAACAGAATTATAAATAATTTTAAAGAGCTAAGAGAATACTTACAAGAAAATGAGGGTGATGATAAAATTCTTGCATTAATATCAGATATAATTATTTATAAATAAAAATGAAGCACTATTAGGTGCAATGGATAAAGTCAATAAAGACCTTGAAAAAATCCATTATTATTTGAAAGGTAATTAAACAAAAGATTACAAAAATACTATGAAGTATTTTTTTCATCATTTGAATTATTTGTTATGGTTTTTTTGATCAGAAAAATATTTCATATCTCTATGATAATATTTAAGTATTTGGCAATACTCTCTTCACAAGGATAATTAAAAATCTTGACTTGTTTCAACAACTTTATTCAGATACTTAATTAATAATATATATAAATGGTATTTACCTTTTTTATATATTAAAACATTATTCATATTTTTAAATATGAATATTTCTTTTAAAAAAGAAACAAAAAAATTTCAAGGTATTTGATCAAGAACATAAATTATAAATACTTAGCATTTAAACTTTGATCAAATAATATAAGTTTTCATTACATTCAAACACAAAAAACTAAAATTTTGGTAATAACTTTTTATTACATATCATTAATAAAACCAATCACCTTTATTGATCAACTTTTATTTTTCATCTTATTGAGTTTCTTCAAACTTTTCCAATTCAAATCTTACATATTGCAAACTTACACTAAATATAAAATTATACTAATTTGTATTTTATTCTAAGTTATGAAAATGACAATTTAATTTTCAAAGCCTGATTGAAGAAACTAACTAAGGGGAAAAATCCTGAAAGTTGATTAAAAGGGTGAGGATTGTTTTAACTTAATTAAAAGTTATTACAAAAATCTCCAAGCCCTCTTAAAAAAATCTTCTAAAAGGAAAAATCATTTTATAAGGAAATTACAATGGAAAATCTAAGTATAGCAGTAGAAGAATGGGAATTATATAACAATGGAGGAATATTATTATGTAAATGGTTTGATCAAGAAACAGATATAGAAGAGATTTATGAGTATGTAAAAGAAGCTAAAAGACTAAATGGACTTAATTCAGATGATTTAGAACTATTTATGGCAGACTGGGAAAATGATTTTTTAGGAATTATTACAGAAAATTCAAATATTGAAGAAGTATTTAATACATATAATAATTTAGATTTAGATGATGATCAGATAGAAAGTTTATCATATTTAACAGATAGTTTAAATTATTCAGTAGAAGAAGCAATTAATAAAGTTGATGATTTAGAAGTTTATGATTATGATAATTTCAAAGATTTAGCTTGGGAATTTATTGATCAAGGTTTATTTGGAGAAATACCACCACATTTAGAAAACTATCTTGATGTTGATGCAATGGCAAGTGATTTATCTTTTGATTATGATTTACATAATGGGAGAATATACAGAGTAGCATAAAAGTCAATTTGGCTTTTATGTAATTAAAAAAAAGGATTTAAAATGGGTAGTTATATAAGACAAGGGAATAATCAATCAGAGGTGAATAATGTAGGAATAGGATATTTTACTATTACAACTATTATTTTGAGTTTTATTTTATCAAATATAACTGATAATGGTTTTTTTGGATTTATATTATTTTTTGTTTTATGGTTTATTGTTCAAACAAAATTTGGTGATTATTTAATATATGCTTATTCAATAGGATGGGGAATATTTGGATTTTCATTAGCAATATCTTCACAACATTGGATAATAGCAATAATAGTTGGATTTATAGTTGCTTTTTTTGCTTTAAGTTTAGGATTAAGTGCAAAAGAATTTTATGATGATGTGAACTATATGGGATATGATGATTAAATATTTTATTTGATTTTGAAATAAAAAAATTATTTTAATATGTTCTATTGAACATAAAATATCAAGAACTTAATAAAAAGTATTAAAAAATATATTTATTTTATTTTCTTGATATAACTAAGTAGGGGAATTAATTTTTCCTAAACAAATTAAAATTTAAAGGAAACAAAATATGTTAAAAAAAACAATAACAACAATAGCACTATTAGGTGCATTATCAACAAGTGCAATGGCAGATGTAAAATGGGAAAAAAGATCACTTACAAATGAAGAAGCAAATATTTTTTATAATCTTGCTAATAAAGAATGTGAATATACAGAAGATAAATTAAGAGATATAGTGACACAAAAACAGTTCATTGTAGAAAGTGCAGGTGGTACATCTGTAATTCATTATAATGAAAAATATATTTATCTGTTTTTTACATCAATGAGTTTATGTCAAGAACAAATGAGTGGTATTTAATTATGTTTAAAAAAACAATAACAACAATAGCACTATTAGGTGCATTATCAATAAGTTTATTTGGAAAATCATTAAATCCAATAGATCAAAAAATTGTTAATGGATTACAATCAACTATTAGTAATAAAATAGATGTTGAAAGATACAAACAAGTTGGATGGTTTGGTGATTCAAATGGTGGTGGATATTGTAATACAACAATAAAATTACTTGGAATGGATTATGGTTTTACAATTAAAGATGTTTCAGGGAACATGAGAACATATAATCTTATAAGATTTGGAAAAAATCTTAATAAATATATAGAACATATTTATGATAGATATAAGAAAGAAGATAATATTGAACTTTTATATTCATATGTTTCATTTTTTAGTAGAGGAATAAATAAAAATAGTGAACTTATAAAATTTATTCCTAATAATTCTATATTAAGAAACACATTTTATGGTGAAAATATTTTATCATTAAAAGTTTATAATTATCATGCTTGTGAAATGTTTGACTTCATTTTTCAAAGTGGTTATCAAGGATCTGAAAGATATGTAGGATTTAATGATCCTAAATTTCATCAATTTTTATCATACATAATACAACAAAATTTTGAAAGTGCTGATAAATTAGTTGAAGAATATGATGGTAAAAAAATTAGATCTGAAGCTATTAAAATACTTTTATAGTAATTAATCCTCACTTTTTATTAAGTGTGGATTTTTTTTGATCAAGAAGTTAATAAAAAATATTAAAAAATATTTTTATTTTTTATTTTTGATATAACTAAGTAGGGGAATTAATTTTTCCTAAACAAATTAAAATTTAAAGGAAACAAAATATGTTTAAAAAAACAATAACAACAATAGCACTAATAGGTGCATTATCAATAAGTGCATATGCTAATACAGAAGCAGAGAAAAAACAATTCTGTTCAAATATTGATGGGAATTTAGCATCAATATTTGATAAAAATGCTATTAATTTAGATAATAGAGATACTTCAGATTCTTCAATAAGAGTTAATGAAGTAGTAGCAATTAAATCTTGTAAAATTGCTATGTCAGATTTTATTGGTATGGATTATAATTTTCAAATTAAATCTACTGATGGTGATGTGTATAATTATAATACAGGAAGATTTTGTTCTCAAGTTGAAGGATATATTCATCATATTGATCAAAAATATAAAAATGATGGTGATATAAATCTTTTATATAATACTTTTTCATATATGTTTAGATTGACTGATGCAGGACTTAATTCAGATGCAGGTTTTAAAAAGATTCTTGAAACTAACCCACCATTTGCAAAAGGATTTAGAACTTATAAATATGGAACTGAAAGATATTCTAAAGGGGATGGGATTAGTGCAACTAATTTTGCTTATTCAATTTGGAAAAATGGTAATCAATCAAAAGTTAGAGGTGTAGGATATAGAGATCCTAAATTTTGGAAATTCTTAAATTTAGTTATTCAAGGTGAATTTAATAGAGCTGATCAATTTATTGATAAAGAAATTTTTACAAGTAACTACAATGTTAATTTTGATCAAAAGAAAAATCAAATAACTGAAGATTATTATGAAAAAGGAACAAAAATTAAATTCAATAATGGTGTAGATATTGTGAATTTAGCTAATAAATCAATGGTTGATACTTCACATACATATATAATTATTCAAGTATATAGTAATCAAAATATTATTGAATTAAGATCACTTAATGATGGTACAGTTATTGGAGTTAATACAGAACAAATTGCAGGTAATTTTACTTATGATAAGAATGGACAAGTAAGATATTATGCACAAGGTATATGTTCAAATTATAAATAAACTCAACAATTATTTCATTCAACCTTCTCTTAACAGGGAAGGTTTTTTTATGTCTAATTTTTCCTGATTAAAATCATTTAATAAAAAGTATTAAAAATATTATTTCTGAAAAGTTTGTCTTATAACAAAGTATAACAAATTTTAAAACACAAGGAAATAAGATTATGAACACAAGTAAATTAACACACAAAGAAAAATTAGAAATAGCAATAAAAACAGTTGATTATAAGGTGCAAGAAGAGTTATCAAATGATCCTTCAATGTTAGTGAGAAGAAATTTAGCATTAAATCCAACTTTATCTACTTATATAGCAAATAAATTACTATTTGATCCAACATCTAATGTTGTGTATTGTTCAACAAAAAACAGAAATACAACCAAATTCAGAGATATTAATAATAAAGATTTTGATCATAGATGTGTTGTTTGTGATTTAGATATTTTTTATGAAAAATGTTCAACTTGTACATTTAATAGAAAGGATAAATTATGTTAAAACAAAAACACTTTCAATTATTTTTATTATTAATATCAGGTGTATTGTGTGAATTACAAGCATTAGAAGAAGGGGATGCTTGTGATGATGGTAATGCTAATACAGTAAATGATACTTGGCATACATTGATTGGTGGATATTGTAGTGGTTATACTATTGGTTCAGATTGTGATGATGGTGATGATAATACTATAAATGATACTTGGCAAAGTGATGGTTCTTGTGTTGGTTTTAATATAGTTGATTTAGAAAATGATGTTGCTCAAAATACTAATGATATTGTAACTAATACAGATAATATTACACAAAACACTAATGATATTAGTGATTTACAAAATGATGTTGCTCAAAATACAAGTGATATAACTAATATTGCTCAAAACACTAATGATATAGCAACAAATACATCAAACATTGCAACAAATACAGCTAATATTGCTCAAAATACAAGTGATATTAGTGAAAATAGAGGAAAAATTAATATAAATACTGAAAATATTGCAACTAATACATCTAATATTGCAAATAATTCAAATAGAATATCAGCATTAGAAGCAAGTATAAAAGATATAGATAAAAGAGAAAATCTAAAAATAAGTGCAGGTATGGCAACAAACTTAGATTTTAATTTTAATAATGGTAGTAGAAGTTTTGCTATAAATATAGTGAATTTCAATGGTGCAAGTGCAGTTGGGGCAGGATTTGGATATAAATATAAAAATGCAGTTTTAACTATATCAGTTGGATATAATGAAGAATATTCAGGTGTGAAGGGTTCATTCTCTTCATCATTTTAAAAAAATATTAACAGGGATTTTTTCCCTGTTTTTTTTTGCCTTTTTTTATCTTGACATACCTTGATCTTTTTGAGGTGATTGAATTTTTTGATCAGATTTATCTTTTGAAATATCATTTGATTTTTCATCTTTAATATTATCTAATGCTTTAAATTTATCATTAGATTTTTTTGAATCACCTAAATCATTAATAGTTTGTCTTTCAACTCTATTAACTTTATCTTTATCAACAGATTTATCTTTTTGATCTTCTATTTTTTGATCAACTTTATTATTAGATTTTTCATCTTTGATACTATTTGAATCAATTTCAAGTTTATCTTTTGAAACATCATTCTTTTCTTTAGATTGATTTTCAGTTTTTTGATCAACTTTATTATTAGATTTTTCATCTTTTAGATTATCTAATGTACTAACATTTTTAGCTTCTTTACTTGCTTGATTCATCAAATTTTCTTTATTATCTGTAATTGCAACTGATTTTGCAGATTGTCTTGACATAGCAACATATGTACTATTCATAGTATTCATTTGAGCATTTTTTGAAGTATCAAAAGTTGCAACAACTCTATCAACAGAAATTCCTTGAGCAGAGTGATTTGTCATTGAATAACCATATTCAATCCCTTTTTGTTGTTTTAAATCAACTTGCTTAGTTCCTTTTTCACCAAAATCAATAGTAGCAATTTTATTTTTTTGATCCATATTAGTGATAATTCCTTGATCAGAATTTGTTAAACCTGCTTTTTTATTAGTTTCAGTAATTCTAATTTTATCACCTTCACCAAAAGATCTTTCTTCTTTTTGTGAAATAGTAACTTTTCCTGCAATATCTTTTGTTTTAACATTAGTATATTTATGATTACCATTTTTATCAGGTTCAGTTGTTTTTAGTGTTAAACTATTATTTTTTTTATTAATATCAACTACTTTATAATTAGTATTTTTTGCCATTCCATTAACTTTTTCAAAAGTTTTTACTTCCATACCTTTTTCATAATTAACAGCATTTGATTGTTTAATACTATTTTTTAACACACCAACATTAATTGAAGTTTTTACTTCATTTTTGATTAAACCTTGATTTTTTAATTCATTTCTAACACCTGCATTGATTGCTTGATTTTCTTTGTTAGTAGAAGCTAAACCAATTGTATTTTTATAATCAATATTTTTAGTTTCAGTTTCACCTTTAAAATTTTGAATATCAACATTTTCTTTTTTAGTAATTGCATCAACCACAGCATTAATTCTTTGATCAGGATCTTTAACTTCTTTAATTGCACCTGCTTTTTCCATATTATCAAAAGCAGTTTTAATATCTTTTTGAGCAATAGGATTAGTAATACCTTGTTCAGTTGTATTTCTTTGTCTTTGTGATTCAGTCATTTCAGCTACTTTATCACCTAATTGTTCTTTAATTTGATCAAATGAAGAACCACTACCAATTGCTTGTAATTGTTTTGAATCACCCATTAATTCAACTCTTACATTATAACCCTCTTTACTAAGTTGTTCAACTTCTTTAAAAATAACATTCATATCTTTTGCACTCATCATACTTGCTTCATCAACTACCAATAAAGCAGTTTCTTTTTTATCAGATTTTATATCTTTATCCATATTTTTTGATTCTTGTTTCATTTCATCTTTATTAGAAATTTCTTTTTGATCAACTAATTTTGGATTATTTATTTTATCTTCATTTTTTGAGTAATTATGAGTATCTTTTGATTTATCATCTAATGTAGTGGTTCTACCAATAGTAATACCCATAAATGATTTTTCATTAACTGATACTTTACTTGTTAATTCACCTTGTTTATTATAAGTTTCTTCAACTATATTTTTAGTAGTTAATCCCATTAAACTAAATTTTGTTTCAGTAGTATCTTTTAAACCATCTTTTGTTTGATTTGATCTAATATTTTTTTCAGCTTTAGCAAGTCCTAAAATATTCATACCCATTTTATGTTGATCACCATAAGATGTTTGTGCAGATTTATGTTCAAAAGTAATTCCAGCAATTGAATATTTATTATCTTTAGAAAAACCTTTATCATTTTTAACTTCTCTATGAGAACTTGACATAACTTTTTCACCCAACTTAGCAATAGGACTTCCATTTCTACCACCAAGTTTTACAGGACTAAATGTTTCAATTTTTTGTTTAAAAACTTCACCATTATTTGCTTTAATTGTTGATTGATATTTAATAGAAGTTCCACTTTGATTTACAGTAGTTGATTCATTTTTAGTTGCACCTTTATGTTCACCTGATTTAACTTTTGTTATTTTTTTATAAGTAGTAGAACCAGTAAGATAATTAGTTTTTGAACTTTTACTTGAAGTTTCAAAATTTTTAAAACTATTTATTGAGAATTTATTCATTGGATCAATAGAAAAACCTTTATTATTACTAAATGATTTACTACCAGTTGATAAATGAATATCATTCAAATTTTTTGAAATATCTTTAACTCTTTGAGTTTGTCCTTTTTGATCACCTTTAACAAAGTTATTTAAACCATCTTGTTTAGTTAAGTTATGAAGTGTTCTACCTTCAAAAGATTTACCATCTTTAGTTTGTGAAAATCCTTTTGCACCTTCAACAGCTTTATTACTTAAAGATGAAACTGCAACTTTAACATTACTATTTTGATATTCAAGTGCATGAGCAACAAATTTTAGCATTGTACTTTTACCTGTACCTGCATCACCTTGAATTGCACCAATTTGATCAGTAGAAGTTAATATTTGAAAACCTGCATCTTTTTGACCTTTTGTAAGTTCAAAATATTCTTTAGCAAAATCTTTATATGCTTCTTCAGCCTGTTCCTTAGTCATAATTCCATTAACTTGAATATTATTTTTAACAGATTGAATATTTTCTTTCTCAATTTGGTGCATCTCTTTAGTAGTAAAAACTTCATTACCTTTTTGATCAGTTCCTAATCTTTTAAGTTCATTATTTTCTTTTTGTCCAATCTTTTTTACATTACTTAATTCATTTTTTAATTCTTTATGAGTAAATTCACCTTGTGCAACTTCTGAAGCAGCACTCAATAATTCTCTTTCAGTAAATCTTGCATCTGATTGAGTTAGTTTTTCAGCAGTATATTCTAATACTTCTTTTGCACTTGAGAAATAATTAACATATTTTCCCTGATTTAAAGCATTTTCTTTTAATTCTTGAATAGTAGTACCAACAGAAGCTAATTGATTTTTTGCTCTTTCTTGAATATCTTTTTCTGTAATATTAGGATTTTTATCATTTTTAGTTTCATATCCTAATTTTCTATTAGTCATTTTATTAATATTATCAGAATCTAATTTTGATTTAGCATCAACAATTTCTTCTTTTCTTGTACTCATTGCTTCAATTGTTTTTTCATCAAAACCAACCACATTCCAAGCACCATTATCTCTAATTTCAAGTTGATAACCTAATTCTCTCATACCTTTCATCATTTCACTTTGATAAACAGAGTTCATTTCTTTTGGATCATTTACAAAATCCAAATTTAAAGATTTATAAGAATTAGTATTTTTATCATAAGTCATATTTGAAATAAGCATATGATTGTGCATATGCAAATCATTATTTCTATTAGTGCTATGACTAACACTTGCAATCAAAGCATTACCTGTTTTATATGTTTCTCTTTTAGTAGAACCATCTTCTTGTTTAATATAACCTCTTGTAGCAATTATATTTTTTTCAGTATGCTCAATAGTAGCTTTTACAGCTTGTTTATGAAGTTCAAGTATTCTTTTATCACCACCTTCCATTAATCCTAATGCTGAAACAGGTTTTGGTGGTGCTAAAATTGCATCAAATACAGCTCTTTCATTACCACTTGTTATAGATTTTGATCTATCTAATAATTGTTCCTCACCATCTAATGATTTACCTTGAAACAGATTGTAAGCTTCTTCTCCTGTAATATTTTTGCCTTCAATACCAAAATCTTTTGCTATTTGTCCATACCATTCAATATTAGCTTGATCTTTACCATCAGGATTAAAGATAGGATCTTTTTCATAGTAATATTTACTTGCAGTTGAACTGCTAATTGGTGCTATTGTTTTCATAATTTTTTCCTTTAATTAATAAATTTTTTTTAATTCAAATTTTAGTTTTTTAAAAAGCAAATCTATTTGTTTTTGAATTTTATACAATTCAATTTCTTTTTCTTTTAATAAATCTTGTTTAGTCATAGTTGTTCCTTTGGTTGGTTTTGTTTCAACTTGTTTTGTAATATAAAATATTGAAGTGAGGGGGAAGATCCCCACTATAAAAGTGAGGATTATTTATTAGGTAAGAATTTACTCAAACCAATATTTACACCACTATTTTTAGCAGTTGAAATACCTAAAGTTTTATTATTAGTAATAGTTTTAGCAAGAGAATTTGCTTCACTTCTTTTTTTAGATTTAGATTTACTAAATGTTTCAGAATTTTTCTTACTTTTATTATCATTAATACTTAATGAATAACCATAATAAACACTATCACTATATAAAGGGATAGAACCATAAGTAAGTGATGGATTTGCTCCTATTTTAATTGTAGTTTCACCACAAGTAATATTTGATACTGATCCATCTAATCTACATTCATCAAATTCAATTGAATCATTAAGTGATAAATATTGATCTTTTAATTCTTCATCTTTTAATTGAACATCAAAAGTTCCTTCTTTTAATGATTGAGCAATTAATGCACCATATAAACCAACACAAGCTGTAAATTCTCTAAAATCTATTGGATTATCAACAAGTGTTGTATCAATCAGATTTTCAACTGTTAAATTTGCTTTTCCTGCTTCTTCTAATGCAGAACATCTATTTGAATTAATCATTCCATTCCAACTTTTACAACCCAATCCAAAATCATCTAATAATCTTGGTTTTGTTAATATTTCACAAGATTTGAAAGGTTCAATATTTGCTTTTTCAAGTGCCATAAGAACAATTAGTGCATCATGGTGTCCAATTAGTTTTAAATCAGTAGAATTTGCATTAGATATTTCATCTGAAGTTGTTCTTGTTTTTGATTTTTCTTCAGAAGAAGAAAGATTTCTATTTCTTTTATCACTTTCTTGTTTATCTTCTTTAAAATTTTCATCAACAGTATTACCACTTGTCATATCAAGGGCATACACATTAACACTAAATAATAAACAAAAACTTATTATTAGATTTTTCATATTTATCCTTTCCTAAGAAGTAAAACTTCTTAGTTTGCTTTTTCAGCTTTCTTTTCAAGATTAGCTAATAATTCATCAACTGAAAGACCTAATTTATCAGCAATATCTCTTAACTCATTACCAGTTTTTTTATCAGATTTATCAGTTTCAACTTTGATCAGTTTTTCTAATCTTTCTTTTTCTTTATAAAATCTTTCTTTCACTACATCAATTTTTGATTTAGCATCCTCTTTGATGATTTTTTCATCATCATTTCTTTTAGCTTCAGCATCTTTCAATTTTCTTTGTAAAGATTCTAATCTTGTTTCATTTTTAGTTGATTTATTTTCAACTTTTTTAGCTTCAGCAACTTTTTCTTCAACAGTTTGTTTAACTTCCTGTTTTACTTCAACTTCTTTTGTTTCAGTTGATTCATTTGTATATTTATTTTGTCCAAACATATTTTGTTTCCTTTTATTTTTAAAATTTGTTGGGATAGAATTTAATCTATCACCACCTTGTTATAGTTTTTTTTTAATATAATTGTTAAAAATCAAAATTATCATTATCAAATTCACTATCCATTTTTTTACTATCTAAATCATTGATAGATTTTTCTAATTTTTCAAAAGTTTTTTGACTTTTTTCTTTAAGTTTTTTTGCTTCAAGTTCAGCTTTTTTCTTAGCTTCTTCAATTTTTAATAATTTAGATTGAGCATCTTTTGATTTATTAAGATAATATTCTTTTGCTTCTTTATTATCTGAAAATTGACTTTTCTCAAAATAAAAATCTTCATCAAATTTATGTTGATCTTTTTTGAATTCAATTTTTGTATTATCAACTTGATTATCAAGTTTTTGAGTTTGTTGCATTTGTAAATAAATAACAAGTAATAAAGATGGACTTAAAAGAAATATTGCAGTTATCAGTTTATCCATTATTTTATACCTCTCATTATTTCAGTATCTTCAATAAATATTGGCATAAAATCTAATAAATGAAAAGAATCCTTTTCAAATATATTATCCTTAGTAAAATCTAATGTTCCATATATTTTTAATGTTGTATTCATAACCAGTTTTCCTTTGTATTTTTATTTGATCAATTGATCTATTGGGTTATAGTATTGAATTAATAAAAAATATTAAAAAACTATTTTTAAAGAGAACAAACCAAAGGTTACAAAAATGCTATGAAGCATTTTTTCCACCATTGAGGATTATTTGGTTTGTTTTTTTTGATCAGAAAAATATTTCATATCTCTATGATAATATTTAAGTATTTGGCAATACTCTCTTCACAAGGATAATTAAAAATCTTGGCTTGTTTCAACAACTTTATTCAGATACTCAATTACTATAAAGTTTTTTTCACAAGGATAATGAAAGAGCTTGAAAAGTTTCAATAACTTTATTTAGATTTGATAATAGATTAGATTTATTTAATCAGGAAAAATTAGACATAAAAAAACCTTCCCTGTTAAGAGAAGGTTGTAATTAAAGCTAATTATCAGAAAATTATATATTTGTTAAAGTTTGTAAATGGTGTAATTTTTGATTTTGGTGATTAAATTCAGAGAAGTTTTCAATAACAGTTTTAGCAACAATAGGATCAAAAGAAACATTTTTTTCTTTTTCAAAATGTAAAATAATTTCTTTAGGAGACCAAGCTTTTTTATAAGCTCTTTTAGAGATTAAAGCATCAAGAACATCTGCAACAGCAACAATTCTTGAAGAGATATGAATATCTTCACCTTTTAAATTATTAGGATAACCAGTACCATTCCATTTTTCATGATGTTGGTGAGCAACAATAGCACATTCATCAAAAAAGTCATGATTATTATCTTTTAAAATTTCATAACCAAGAGTTGCATGAGATTTTATGATATTAAATTCTTCATCTGTTAATTGAGATTCTTTATAAAGAATATTTTCATCAATTACCATTTTACCAAAATCATGATAAGGAGCAATATCAAAAATTCTTTGAGATTCTTTTTCAGTCATTCCTAATTTTTTTGCTATGATATGAGAGTGATAAGCAACTCTTTCAGTATGTTTATATGTTTCAGAATTTTGAAATTTTTCAAATTCACCAGTTAGATTTTTATTATTTATGATTTTAGTTTCTGTTAGCTTTAACATAGTATAGTCCTTTAAGTGTTATACTTTGTTATATATAGAAAAATTCAGAATCAATAAAAAAACACTTCTCAGAGCCATTTTAAAGGGGTTTTTAGAAGAAATTTGAAAATTTGTTAGGCATAAAAAAACCTTCCCAAAAAGAGAAGGTGAGGGGGATTAAAATAGGATTAATAATTGAATTTATTCAGATTTTTTCAAAGGAATAAATATCATATTCATATATATTTCAAGAAATTTTGGATCAAAGTAAATTTTTAGTATTTCTTCACCTTTTATCATTTCTTTTTCATATTTAGTTACAAAATTAATGTTCCTTGTTATTATTTCTGTACCATCAGAACTTATATATTGAAATTTGAATTTTTTATTTAATAATTTAATAATTATTTTTTCAAAATTTTCAAATGACATATTCAAAGATGTACAATCTTGAATATCTTTATATGATGAGTAAATATTATATTTATTAGGTATCTCTAAAAATGGAATTAATAAACTTAATTCAAAAGATGATTCTTGTATTCTTAATAATTCAAAAAAAACTTCTGCATTAATTTGATCAGAAAATTCATTATGAAGTATTGTTTTGTATTGATGTAAAGTCATAATTATTTTCCATCCTCTAATAATTCTTTATATGATAAATCATAATATTTTTCAGCAAACTGCTCACTATTTTGTAAATATTCTTTATAAAGATTATTCCAAATTTTAGTAGCAATAATTTTTGAAGTTGTTTTATCACTATTTTCAATAATCCAAAGTATTTTTCCTGTAGCATAAAAGTCTAATTGTTCACCAAGATAATAGTTATTATTTCTATATTTATAAATAATTTCTCTATTTTTTTTAGACATATTTTTGATCAGATTTTTAAATTCTGAAATATTTAAAATATTTTCAGTCATAGGAATATCTTCAATTTTAAATTTATATATTCTTTCATTTGATATTTCATCTTTTTCAACTTTATATTCAATATTTAATGATGTGTGACTATTTATTTCAGTTAAAGCTTTTTTAATTACAAACTTATTAAACTCTTTAATATTTTTGTATTTATTTTCTAAAAAAAACTTTTTTCTTAATTCTGATTCTGAAAAATACTTTATATTGCTCAATTTATTACCAAGAGCTAATTTAAAATACTCATAAAAAGTTGTTGAATATATATTAGATAATTTATATTGCTCAATTTCATTTAATTTTGTATATGGATATACCTTTTCAATTAATACTTTTATTAGTTTATGATCAAATGAGATACTTGCTTTATCATATCTCCCTTTACTATCTTCATATGCTGTAATTATTTTTGTATTTCTAATTCTACATTTACCATTATGTATATAATTAAATCTGATTGTTGTATTTAATAATTTTTCAAGAATTTTTCTAATATCTTTTGATGTATGATTATCAGACATAAAATTATTTATATCTGCATAATCACAATTTAAATCATAATCAGTTACTAAATCAAAATTACTTCTTTCAGTTATTAACAACATCCTAACTAATACTGAAAATACTTCAGATTCTTTATGAGTTATTGCTTGTGATAATTGTGACTTAATTAATACATTTGGTTTATTAAATCTATTTTGTTCTTGTGGAAGCAAACAATTCATACTATGTGTAAATTTATTATTCAATTTTTTTCCTTTAAAATTTATTTATATTTTTTTAATATCTACTTTGTTATAAGTATATTTCTTATAATATATATTATTTGGAGGTAAATTTCAATTATTTTTACCACTTTTTTAATAAAATTTAAAATTTCTTTAAGTTTAAGTTAAATTTAAGTATTTACACTAAACAGCAAGAACTTTCACTTTTTTTGACACATTTTTGATATTTAGGGCAATATTAGCACTCACCCAAAGTTACACATTTTTGATATTTGGACTCACCCAAAGTTACACATTTTTAAAAATCCAATCATTTGTGAGAGCTTTTGTTAAGGTTCAGGTGATGATTTTAAAAAAAGCCAATGAATATATGTTTATGAAAGCAGGCATAGAAATTTCATTTGTTGCATTTTCCAGTTTCCAAAAGTTGTAAAATTTTTTTATAAAAGAAAATCTGATTGAATTTTGATTAAATTTTATTTGTTGAATATTTCAGTTTATTAAACATAAGAAAATTGAATAAATTAAGTTTAAGTTAAATTTAAGTTGGACATTTTTACCACCTTTTCATATTTAAGTTGGATATTTTTACCACCTTTTTTTTAACTACTTTCCTTTTGTTGAGATAGAGAAGGCAATAATTTTGAACATACCCAATAAATAGTATATAAAAGGCATAGAAATTTCATTTGTTGCATTTTCCAGTTTCCAAAAGTTGTAAAATTTTTTTATAAAAGAAAATCTGATTGAATTTTGATTAAATTTTATTTGTTGAATATTTCAGTTTATTAAACATAAGAAAATTGAATAAATTAAGTTTAAGTTAAATTTAAGTTGGACATTTTTACCACCTTTTCATATTTAAGTTGGATATTTTTACCACCTTTTTTTTAACTACTTTCCTTTTGTTGAGATAGAGAAGGCAATAATTTTGAACATACCCAATAAATAGTATATAAAAGGCATAGAAATTTCATTTGTTGCATTTTCCAGTTTCCAAAAGTTGTAAAATTTTTTTATAAAAGAAAATCTGATTGAATTTTGATTAAATTTTATTTGTTGAATATTTCAGTTTATTAAACATAAGAAAATTGAATAAATTAAGTTTAAGTTAAATTTAAGTTGGACATTTTTACCACCTTTTCATATTTAAGTTGGATATTTTTACCACCTTTTTTTTAACTACTTTCCTTTTGTTGAGATAGAGAAGGCAATAATTTTGAACATACCCAATAAATAGTATATAAAAGGCATAGAAATTTCATTTGTTGCATTTTCCAGTTTCCAAAAGTTGTAAAATTTTTTTATAAAAGAAAATCTGATTGAATTTTGATTAAATTTTATTTGTTGAATATTTCAGTTTATTATTTTGAAGTCTATACTTTTATTATTAAGAACAAACCAAAGGTTACAAAAATGCTATGAAGCATTTTTTCCACCATTGAGGATTATTTGGTTTGTTTTTTTGATCAGAAAAATATTTCATATCTCTATGATAATATTTAAGTATTTGGCAATACTCTCTTCACAAGGATAATAGAATAGATTGGCTTATCCCAACAACTTTATTCAGATACTCAATTACTATAAAGTTTTTTCACAAGGATAATTAAAAATCTTGAAAAGTTTCAACAACTTTAATTAATATTGATAGAAAATATAAGTTATTATTGAAAAACTAAATATGCTCTAAAACTCAAAATAATATTAAAACCAGTAATTACACCTTTATTTGTTTTTTCATATGAAAAACCTTATAAAATTAATCAAATAACACTAAAATCATAATAAATATTAAGTTCAATATTGAAAAAAATACTAAAATAAACTATAATATCAATAAGAAGGATATTTATGAAAAAGATTACAACATCAATATTAGTAATATTAATATTATCAACCAATATACAAGCTAATGAATTAGCTAAATATGCAGTTGTTGGAGTAGTTCATTTTGTTGGGGGAATGCTTCTTGGAGCAGAAATTAAAGAACAAATAAAAAAATGGGAAAAAGATGATAAAAAACCAGTTCATACTTCTCATAAAATTCAAAATAGAATTGCTGATAATAATAATGATGAAGAAATTGTTAGAATATTAAATTCATATTCTCATTTAGAATAATAAATCAATTCAACTCAACTTATAAAATGTAGTTGAAACTTTTCAAGATTTTCAATTGTTCTTATTAAGATACAATAATCAATTTAAGACATATAAAGATAAAGTTCAAAACACTTATCAATTCATTATTCCATAACAAATTTATCAAATGGTGGAAAAAATGCTTCATAGCATTTTTGTAACCTTTTGGGTTTTTCATTTACATAGAGTAATAATAATATATATAAATGGTATTTACCTTTTTTAATTACTTTTAAAAATCAAAAAAATATATAACTACTTGATCACAAATAACTAAAAACAGTTTTAAGCTAAATTTTACTTATAACACAATAGTTGATTAAGTTCAACAATCTATCATAAAGGATTTCAATTGAAAACAACTATTGATCTAAGTGGTATGGATTTAAGTGGTAAAGATTTTAGTTTTAAAAATTTATCAAATGTAAATTTATCAGGTTCAAATTTATCAAGGGCAAACCTTTCAAATGCAATTTTATCAAGAGCAAATATGTCAAATGTGAATCTCACAGGAGCAAATTTATCAGGAGCAAATTTATCAGAGGTGAATCTTACAGGTGCAATTATTATAAATACTGATTTATCAAATACAAATCTAACCAATGCAAACTTAACAAATATTAATAAAGGTGCTTCAATTATAAATATTGAAGGAATATAATCAGGGTTTTTCCCTGTTTTTTTGTAATTCATTTTTAATGAGATCTATTGTTTTTTTCTTATAACAATTTTATAGAAACAAGTTTTCTAAAATCAAATTTAAAGGAAAAAATTATGCAAGATAAAATATTAAATAATATAATCAACATAATAAAAAAAACACTCAAAGTTGTAACAAGTAAAGTTGTATTTGTTACCTTAATTACTTCTATCATAATATCACTAATAATTACAGATATAAATAAACAAAAACATCACAAAGATAGTTTGAAAGATTTTGATAATACACTTATTACAGTATTAGAAAATTCTGTTAATAAAATTGATTCTATTGATAGTTATTATAAAAATACTAATATTAAATATTGTGAAATGGCATTATCAAATTATGAGAATAAAATAATAGAAGATTTTTCTGATCAAAAATTTTGTATCAATTTTAATTTATATGTAAAACATATTTACAATGAATATCAAAAAAACAAAGATATTAATCTTTTATATCAATTTTTTACATTTACTACTCAAATAAGTGCAAATAACAGTATATTCAATCATTTAGTTGATCAAATGGCTTATTACAGCTCAATGGGTATCAGTAACCCTTATACATCTTCAAAAGTAGCTAAAAACTTTTTCAAGAATACAAACAAAGATAATCCAAAATTTAAACAATGGCTATCTTATGTATTAGATAATGATTTTAAAAATGCTGATCAAATGATAAAAAACTATGATATATCAAATATAAAAGAAAAATTATCTAAATAAAGGGGTTTTAACCTCTTTAATAAAAAATATTAATAATTATTATCTACTCAATACTATAACAAGGTAAGATCAAAATAATTTGATCAAATAAAAAATCAAAGGAAACAAAATTATGTCAATTAATATTAAAACAAATAAAAAAGAATTTATGTGTGTAAATTTCAGAGGTACTTCATTTAAAAACACAAATCTAACAGGTTCAAAATTTATTGGAAGTGATCTTTCAAATTGTGATTTATCAAATTGTAATTTAACAGGTGCAGATTTATCTTATTGTAATTTATCAGGAGCAAATTTAAAAGGTTCAACTTTAAATAATACTATTTTAGAAGGTTGTGATCTCTCAAATGTAAATCTTGAAGGTGTTGATATTTCAACAGTAATATTTGAATCAAATGAATTAGAATCAAATAATTATAAAGATGAAAATATTTTTAGTTTAGATTATTTATTAGAACAAAATGATCTAAATGATCAATTAGAATATAATGAAGATACCTATTTTTTAGCATCATAACATTTGCTCATATATACAACAAAAACCCCTTAATAACTTCTATTAAGGGGTTTTTTTGTTTTTGTACATATTTTATAATATAACCCATTAGGTGATTAGATGAAAAATATTTTTAATTTTGTTTTCTTTGTGTGTGTTTGTTTACATTTACTTTTCAAAGTGAATCCATTCCTTTTAGGATATTCCTTTTTTTATAAATCAAATTTAATAAATTTTATTAGTAAAGCATATATAACATAAATAGTAAAAAAATACAATTCAATCTTCAAAGGAAACAGATTATGCAAGTATCAAAGAAATTAATAATAACAAGTATTGCATTAAGTGTAATAATATTATTTACAATTAACCAATTAACAGAAAAGAAACAAAGTAAAATTACAAGTGGAGTTTCACAAATATTTGGAAAAGGAAACATTGTATCTTCTAAGGATGGGAAATATAATGAATATTTTGGAATTAATAAATTTAATTTCAACTAATTGATCAAGAAATAAAACTCATAAGTATATAACAAAAGTTATAGAACCAATAAACAATATAAATTTAAAGGATAAATTATGTTTAAAAACCTTAATAAGAATGTTATAATTATAGCATTTTCATTTTTACTTACAAAATTTTTAGAATTTGGAGCAAAAATTCAATCAGAAATTCACAATGATATTTTTTCAATTATTTTAAATCCTATAAAAGAATTTTTAAATACTATAGGACTTACACATATTAGTGCTATAGAGTTTAATATCTTAGGAAATCTATTAGGTAAAGGTTTTGCACCTGCTGATAACACTTTAAACTTCTTAATCACTTATATGCCTTTATTTGCAATTATTTTAGCATTATTTGCTAATCCTAAATTACTTATAACAATATTTAAGAAAATTACAAATATATTCAATTTTCTTTTTAAAAAACTAAATAACTTTTATGACCTTATCTTATTAAGTTTTGCTAATATAGTTTTTGGCAAATAACTAAATCACTCATATAATCCTCACTTTTTACTAAGTGGGGATTTTTTTTGCCTTTTTTCTAATTAACTCACATTTTTAATAATTATCATTAATGAAATACTATAACCCAATAGAGTTAAACAACTCAAATTAAATTTTATAATACAAAGGAAACAAAATATGTTAAAAAAAACAATAACAACAATAGCACTAATAGGTGTATTATCAACAAGTGCAATGGCAGATGAAATAAATTGTGAAAAAGAAACTGATCAGAAAGTTATAAAAATAATGAAAGACACTTATTTTGATATACAGAGAGAAGAAACATTTGAGTTATTAGGTTATGACAAAACAGAAGATTGTTCTTTATTAGATATTTATAAGGGAAAATCTATTTGTAAGCAATTAGATTCTTACACCAAGCATATTTATAAGACATATGAAAAAGAGCAAAATATCAACTTATTATATTCATATATAGGTATTACTACAATAATTGATGAAGCAAGTATAAAAAGAGCAAATAAAGACTATATGCTAATGAAACAAAATGGTTCTTATGTAATCATAACTCCAAACAAATCAAAAAATGATAGAGCAAATCTTCTTACAAGTGTAATAGAATATAACATATCTGAAAATAAGAGTTTAAATGCTTATAATCTTTTAAAAAGTATGTCAGATATAAATTCTTCAAAATTAAAGAAAATTGTGTTTTATAATGGTGAATTTGCTCATTTACTATCTTATATATTAGAAGATGATTTTGAAGGGGCAGATAAAGTTCTTATAAAATTTGGTTCTTTAAAAATAAAAGATCAAATGTGTAAGGATTAATTATGAGTATAAATAAAGACCTTCAAATATTTCTTGAAACATTAACAGGAAAGAAAGTTCTTGACATTAATAAAATTCTTGATCAAGCAAAAACAAACAAACATAACATCAAATTTTTATAAGACAGGTATTTACCCTGTTTTAAAATAAATCAAAATTCAAAGGAAAAAAAAATTATGACAACAAGTATTACATTAAGTATTGAAGCAATCAATAAATTAAAATTAATTTCAAAAAAATATGACTACACTATATCTTCAGCATTAAGATATATGATTAAAAACTATAATTCTGATCAAGAATTAACATTTTTAGAAAATGATGATAAAAGTTTGAAACAAATAGTTCCATTATCATATGATGAAAAAACATATATAACATTAAAATCATTATCATTACAATATGATAAAATATCAAAATCAGATATAGTTGAAGCAATTATATTTCAATTTGATAATAGAAATTAACCTTCTCTTAACAGGGAAGGTTTTTTTATGCCTGATTTTTCTTGAAAAAAGACATTTTCCTCTTTTATAACTAAGCAAGATATTCACATATTTTAAATACAATACATTATATGTTTAAAAGCATAAAATAAAATAATTTCTTAATTTTATCCTCACTTTTTTAAAGTGGGGATTTTTTATAATATCATTTTTTTAGCTATTTCAAATTCTTCTTTAGTCAATAATCCTTCTTTATAATTACTGATCAATTCTTTTAAATCATCAAGATTTGCATCAGTATTTTTATTATCTTCATTTTCAATTGGTATTTCTTTAATATAATCCCAATATTGCTTAAATGTTTTAGCTTTAACACTATATGGAATATTATGATAATGTTTCTTCATATCTTGAGGTTTATGTTCAAGACAATTGTGAGCTATTGATTCTTTAATATCCAAATCATTAATCATTATACTCATCATCATAGCTCTAACAGAGTGATTTGATAAAGTATGACCTTCAATTGTATCAATACCTGCTTGAAAAAGTATTCTTTGAAATATTCTACTTAATGTTCCACCTCTTGCTATTGGAAATAAAACCCCACCTTTATGATTTTCAATATATGAAATACATTCTTCAGGAATAGGGTAGTGATAATCTCTTTTTGATTTAGTAATAGTTTTAGGTGCAACAATTATTCTATGTTCTAAATTACAATGTTTTTTTTCTAATTTAGTTAATTCACCAACTCTATGACAACTTAGAATCAACATATATAAAAAGTTTTGGTGCATCTCAATATTATGTACTCTTGCTTGATTATAATCAGGTATTGCATTATAAATTCTTCTAATTATTTCAATATCTTCATAATGTGTTCTATCAGACACAGGTGCTTTTTGAGGAATTTCAACAAACTTTTTAATAGGATCAAATATATTTTTAGTGATATTTCCTTTTATTTGTTCTTCATTAAAAATAGGTCTTAATATATCAATAAGAGTATTTTTTGAACTTGCTTGATTAGCTTTAAAATGATCAAAAAGATTCATAATATCATTATATGTTATTCTTTCAATTTTCTTTTGACCAATTGCAGTTCTTATATGAGTTTTATAAAAATAAGAATAATTTTTACAAGTTGATTTAGCCCATTCACCTGATGCTCTATTTTTCTCAAGTTTTTTTTCCCAAATTAAATTTAGTGAACTTGCTGAACTTGCAAAAGGATCTTTTTTATCTGATAATTCAGCTTTTATTTCTTGTAATTTTTCAAAACCTTTTTTTTCAGTTCTTATTCCCCAAAGTGAAGTTAGATTTTTTTTTGAATATCTAACACCTAAATGTTTGAATTGAGCCATTATAGCAACAGATCCATCCTTCATAACTTCAGATCTTATTCCTGCATATTTTGCCATTTTTAAACCTTTTAAATTAAGTTGAATTTTGAAAAGGTACATATTAAAAATACTAAAAGTACATAGTTTTTTGTTAAAAATGAAATTTTATTAAAAACAAAAGGTACATATTTTATAAGATAGGTACATAAAATTCATAAAAGAACTATACACTATGTACTATTATATGTACCTTATAGGCACTAATTAACCCTATTTGACTATTATTTAAGATTTTTTTTGATCTTCTGAAATGCTTATAAAATGTAGCCTAAAGCCCATCCTAAAGCAAATCCTATGAGGTGAGCATACCAAGCAACAGGCATACCCAATAAAAGTGGTGCAAAAGATATTAGAAGTATCCATACTATTATCCCTTTTCTTTGATATGTGTCTTTAAGCGCAAACCAACCAAGAAGAACACTTATAGCACCACTTGCACCAACTAAGTTTGCCCAATCTCCTGTAATATACATATAAGCTAAACTTCCAATTGAGGTTAAAACACCACCTACAAAATATAAAAAGAGATATTTCGGTATACCGATAACTCTTTCTATAATATTTCCAAATTGAAATAAAACAAACATATTCATCAAAATATGCGCAACTCCACCATGAACAAACATAGTTGAAAGTAGTTGATAATATAATTCATTTCTAAAAAAGTAAATATTCAATCCAAAATACAAAATACCATTATGGATACTGTTTTGAACTATAAACATAAAAATATTTACAAGTATGATGATATTTGTTACAGTAAATACTCTATTTGTCATTTTGAACTTCTTTATTTGTCTTTTGATTATTGAGTTTATGGGAAAGAGCAATTTGTTTTGCTCTCATATCTAGATACTCTTGATGCTGTTTTGCTTTGAGTTCTCTTTGCTCTTTTGCTTTTTGTGTAGGGACAACATAAATGTTATAAAAAATAATAGAGATACAAACTGTAACTATTGTTACGATAGCATAAAGATTATTTAAAACTACACTTTGACTTCTTTCAACTTTATAGCCTTCTGTTTGTAGTTTTTTTATTTCTTTTATTCTATCCATATTAGATTAAACCGTGTTCAAGTACCTCTTCAACTCGTTTAACAGCTATTATTTCCATATTTTCTTTTACTTCATCAGGAATATCTTTTAAATCTCTTTTGAAATTCTTTTCTGGAATTAAAACTTTTTTCATTTTTGCTTTATAAGCTGCAATAAGTTTCTCTTTTAATCCACCAATTGGAAGAACTTTTCCTGTCAGGGTAACTTCACCTGTCATAGCTAAAGTTGAATCTACTTTTTGATTTGATAAAATTGAAGCAATAACCAAGCTCATAGCAATACCTGCACTTGGTCCATCTTTTGGAGTTGCACCTTCTGGAATATGCATATGTATATCGTAGTTTTTAAAAGAAGCATTTTTAAGTTTTTTCTTATCGATTAAACCCTTAACAACACTATGTGCAATTCTTGCACTTTCTTTCATAACATCACCCATATTACCAGTAAGTGATAAGTTTCCCTTACCTGCAAATTTTACAGCTTCTATTTTAAGAACATCTCCACCTACACTTGTCCAAGCAAGACCATTTACTATTCCTACACTATTTGATTTATCTGCTGGATCTATTTCAAATACTGGACTGTCTAGATATTCTTCAATATTTTTAGTATTAATTGTCACTTTTTTTAAGTCTTTATTGTATACAAGCTCTTTTGCAGCTTTTCTATAAAGTTTACTAAATACTCTTCGTAAGTTTCTTACACCTGCTTCTCTTGTAAACTTTTCAATGATAAGTTCAATAGTTGGGTCACTTAAGTGTACTTCAGTTTTTTTCATACCATGTTTTTTTAACTCTTGTGGTATTAAATAATTTGAAGCAATATGAAATTTTTCATTTGGTGTATAACTACTTATATTGATAAACTCCATTCTATCTCTAAGAGGTGCAGGGATTTTACCAGCATTGTTAGCAGTTGCTATAAAGATACATGAACTCAAATCTATCTCAAAGTTAAGATATAAGTCTCTAAAAGCATGATTTTGTTCAGGATCTAGAATCTCTAGCATCACAGCACTTGGATCACCTCTATGATTTGCTCCAATTTTATCTATTTCATCTAGAACTATTACAGGATTCATTTTTTTTGCTGTTGTAAATCCATGAACAATTCGTCCTGGCATTGCACCAACATATGTTCTTCTATGTCCTCGAAGTTCGTTTACATCTTCCATCCCACCTAAAGCTATTCTTACAAGTGGTCTATCAAGTGCATTTGCAATTGAATTTGCCAATGAAGTTTTACCAACACCAGGAGGTCCTACAAAACATAAAACAGTACTATTGTCTTTACTAGTTTTGATTTCTCTTTGTTCAAGAAGCTGTTTTACTGCAAAGTATTCGATAATTCTATCTTTTGGTTCTTTTAGTGCGTAATGATCAATATTAAGTTGTTCTTCCACATGAGTTGCATCAAATTTTTCTTCAGATTTTTCTCCAAAAGGTATCTCTAAAACAGCTTCTATATAAGATTGAAGAGTAGAAGCATCACCACTATCAGGATGTATTCTACTTAATCTATCAATTTGTTTTTTTGTTTCTTTGTATCCAGCTTTTGGCATAAAAGGTTTAAGAGCTTTGAGTTTTTTTCTAAACTCTTGTATCTCTTTGTCTTTACTTGTGTCTCCACCTAACTCTTTTTGTATAGTTCTTAATTGTTCTCTTAAAACATAATCTTTTTGATGTTTGTCTAAGTTTGTATTTACTTTTTGATTAATTTCATTTTTGAGTTTAAAAGTTTCTATATCTTGTTTAATATGTTCAATAATCCCTAAAAGTCTTGTACTGATATTTGTTTCTTTAAATAAAGCATAAGCATCTTTATTTGAGATTTGTATTACAGATGAGACTAAATCAGCAATCCTTACAGGGTCTGCACTTTCTTGAATAGTTTTAATTAAATCTACTGGAAATTTTGGATTAAGTTTTGAAAGTCTATTAATATTTGATTTTAAAACTTCAAGTATAGCATGAATCTCTTTTTCATCATAAGGAAGAGTTGGGAGTACATCAACTATACCAATAAGTGGAGAACCACTTACAACTTCTTTGATTTCTACTTTTTCTAATCCTTGAAATAAAACTTTTACTCTTCCATCAGGTAGAGTGATTTTTCTCATAATATTTCCAACCACAGCAACATTATAAAATTCATTTGCAGTTTTTTCTTTACTTACAGCAACAGTTATTAATTTGTTATTGTTTATTGCATATTCAACTGCATTAATATTTTGCTCATCTCCAATAAAAATTGGCGCGATCATAAATGGATACAAAAACATAGATTGCTCTACAAGTATTGGCAATCTATCTGGAAAACTATCGTAATCTGCTAATTTCATATAATATTATTCCTTATTCAAATACAGCTCGATACCAAGGTACATCTACGTCTTTGATATCTTCTATATTTTTCCAGTTTCTTGAAGCTTTATCTTCATAAAACTTTTGTGCTACAGGCTGGTCAATTCTTCCATATAATTCTGAAATTTCTTTATCAAATAAAGAACGAGCCATAAGAAGTCGAGCTTGCATTGTTTGTACTAAATGTACATATTCAGAGTGTGGGTATTTATCTAGAAATTCATTTGTTTTTATAATAGTTTCATCTAAAAGATTTTGTTCTCTGTATTGACTTTTAAAAGCTAAAAAATTTGATTTTATTTTTAAGTATCTTATATAGTCAGCATCTCTTTTTAAACTAAATCTTTTTAGATATTCATCTAAATAGTAGTTTGCCATAGCATATTCTTCTTCTTCCATATGAGCTGTTGCAATAATCATCATAGCAGCTGGAATAAATGGTGAGTTTCTATGCTCTGATTCAAGTGATGTAAAAGTATCATCAGCACCATCAAGATCATACTCTGCAATTTGCTTTATCATTTTGTTATACCAGTAAATAGCTGGTTTGTTATATTCTTTTACTTCTTGTTGTTTCCCTGCACACCCTAGAAAAGTATATGTTGTAACAGCAAGTAAAATTAATTTTAAAATTGTTTGTTTCATTATTATCCTTTTAAAAATATGATTTTATCCAATAAATCCAAAATGAAAGTTAAAATTAAAAAAATAATTGAATAAGATTAATCTGTTATAATGCTTTTATGACTTTAGAAGATAAAATAAAAAATAAAAATATAAAATTAACAACTGCAAGAATGGCTCTTATTGAGATATTTAAAAATGCAAAACAACCATTGAGTTATGAAGATATCAAGGTAGATATATCTATGGATAAAGCAACTTTTTATAGAAATATTGCACTTTTTGAAGAAGAGGGGATAGTAAACTCTTTTGAATCAAATGACAAAAAAAGATATTTTGAATTAAAACTCAAACCTCATGCACACTTTGTTTGTATTGAGTGTAATAAGGTTGAGTGTTTGGAAAAGTTAGATATCAAACTTGAAGGATATCTTATCAATAATGTTATAGTAAATGGGAAATGTAAGGATTGTATTTAACAATTACATTTCGTCATCAAACTCCATATCATCAATCATAGCTTTGATACCTTCATAAAGCTCTTGACACTCTTCTTTTGAAAGTTCTCTGTTTTCTATATCTTTTAAAATTTCATTAAAATCATCTCTCATCTCATGCATTTGTGCTAACTCTTTGTTAAGCTCTTCACTTGCATCTTTTTTCTCCGCTATTTGTTCAAATATATAATCAATACTATCTTCAATATCAGGTAATACTACGGTTTCTATAAGTTCTTTTAGTTGTATATCACATTTTTTCATTATTTGCCTTTGTTTTTTACTCTTCGGATTGTATCAAAGATATTATAATATTATGGTATAATTATTACAATTTAGAGACAAAAAAGGATAGATTATAATTTCAACAGATCAAACAATACAAGAGCAATTTTCTTTGTTTTGTACAAAAAATAATATCAATGATATGCACCAAGCTGTAGAGTATTTTGCAGTTTTTGGCGGACTTGAAGAGGTTCAAGTAAATACGAATATCCCAATAGAAGAACTTATCAAAGAATTTATTCTTGATGACTATAAATATTTACGAAATAAAGTAGCAGATATCGCTACAGCAGACCCACTTTTACACGCTATTTTAAGTGGTGTAGCACAAGGAGATAGAAGAACAAACTCAAGCTTTAGACGAGCAGAAGTTTCATTTAAAACTGGTATGGAGTGTGTTGAGGAGCTTGTGGATTCAAAAGTACTTTCAAGTGAAAAATCACTAAGCCACCTTACAAATCAGTCAAATCATTCTGATATTGCTAAAAAACTCATATTTAGAACACCATTTTTACGATTTTGGTTTGCTTTTATCTCTCCTATTTTTAAAGGGATAAGAGATGGAAACTATGAAGAGTTTAATACTTTATATGAAAATAAAAAAACAGAATTTGTCCAGTTCACTTTTGAACAACTGTGTCGAGAGTTTATAAAAACTCAACTTCAAGATGAAGAGCGAGTGTCACAACTTGGAAGTTATTGGGATGATACTCTTGAAATAGATTTGGTTGCTAAAACAAACAATGGAAAAATTATAGCTGGAAGTTGTAAATATACAAATGGCAAACTCAAAAAATCAGTTCTTACAAAACTTAAAGAAGATTGTGCAAAGATACAACTTCCTGTAGATAGTTTTGTACTATTTTCTAAAAATGGTTTTAGTAGTGAATTAAAATCTTTAAAAAGTGAAGAGTTGAAACTTTATACTGCAAAAAGTTTAAAAGCTCTTATTTAAAAATATGGAAGATATTATAGGTGTAGTTGGTGTCTCATTTGTACTAGCTACTTACTATCTTTTACAATTTGATAAGATAGATGCAAAAGGTTTTTGGTACTCATTTTTAAATCTTTTTGGTGCAGTTTTAATTATGTACTCACTACTTTATAATTGGAATTTACCTTCTGTTATTATCGAAATATTTTGGATAGCTATTAGTGCTTATGGTGTTTGGAAATATATTAAAAGAGGTTCTAAAATTTGATGAATAATGTTGATGAAAAGAATTTAAGTAATTGTATTACAAATGATAAAAACTTAGAATTAAACCTATACTTTTATGAAAGACAAAAAGAACTTCATCAGATACGAGATGATATTAAAAGCGGGAAAAGTGAGTTAATATCATTTGAAGATTTTGAAAATAATGTAGATGCATTTGAAAAAGAGCTTGAAATAAAATATGCGAATTAAACTTGATATTAAATTTGAAAAAACTTCAAGTTAATTTTTGAGTATATTACAAAAGATAAATTATCTGCTTCAAAAAAGTTCAAAAAAGAGTTATTTTAACAAATAAAAAATATTCCAAACTTTCCATATAAATATAGAAAATCTATCTATTTTATGATGAAAATATCAGAGATATGATATTTAAAAAATATACTATAAATTATGAGATTGATTTAGATAGCAATATGATAGTTATCTTAAATATTTTTAATCAAAACAAGCCCTTATAAAAATCAATAGAAATTTTAAAATTTATCAAAAATGTAACACTAGATGTGACATTTGTTTGTTATAATTGTTTGTGTTTAAATACATACGCATAGGAGGAATATAGACTTGACAGAGAATAAATTATTTTTACTTACTAAACATATTATACAAGAAAGTGAAAAAAACTTATTACAATCATTCAAACCTACTTTTAAGTCTATAGATCAAGATTACAGATTGCCAGCAGGATATATGCTATTAGGATTTAAAGAGTTATTTAGTCCACTAGGTAAATTTATAAAAATATTATTACTAACAATCATAGCTATTTATATTTGTAATTTATTTATAAATATGAAATTGGAGAACACTATATTAGTTATAGTTACTTTTACATCTTTAGTATTTTTTGCTATTCCTAGTACATATGCTTTTTATGGAATAGAAAATAAGCATATTGAAAAAATTGTAAATATTTTATATCAAAATAATATAAAAACTACTTATCTTCTAGAAAGTATTGAAAATAATATAAATATAATATATTCAAGAACTAATGAAAGAATCAAAGCTTTAAGATGGATAGTAAGTACTTCTTGGTTGGGATATACAATTTTTATTAAACAATTTATTATTAAATTTAATAAACAATCAAATATAAATATTAATGATTTTTCAATAGTAAATATAGAAATAACTATTCAAATGTTAATTTACATATTAGTTGCTATAATTGTAATAGCAACATATAAAAAGGGAATGGATTTTTTATTTAATACCATTAAATTTGCAATTAATGAATATAAAGTTATTTTGAAATATGACACTAATACAACACCTAAATGTAGTAGTTATTTTAAATTAGCAAACAAATGTATAACAAAAAAGAGAAGATAAATGAGGCTATAACGGCGATTATACTAGCTTTTAATTTTGCATTTAGAAACTAGAAAAATAGATATTTATATACGACTATTCCCATCATTCCACACTTCAGTCGTTAACTATACAAAAGGATAGTCTTGGAAATTGATTTAGAACATGAAATTTTAGAAGCTCTTACAAATGGTAAAAAATTAGATATAAATGCTTTAGCTATAAAGTATCATATCTCACCTAACTCCATTTCTGAATTAGAATCAAAATGTCGTTCTCTTGCCGCAACTAATTTTAACAATACCTCGAAAGAACTTGATGAAATAACAGCTCTCATTGGAAATCATCCAAAATCAGCATTGTTTTTTGACTGGTGTAAATGTGAAGATCTCGCCTCATCTATGACTAAAAAACATAGAAAACTCAGTGATAAGGGAATTAATAGAGATACTCTAATTGAAAAGTTATCTGATTGGATAATTGAACATCACATTACAGCTAAGCAAATTGAGAGATTTAATAAAAAGAAATCGATTTTGAAAAAACATAATGAACTTACAAAGTATGTTGAAGAGAATATGACAATACCAATAAATAACTTCTCCACTCAAAAAGGTAATTTAGGTGAAATAATATTATGTGAATATTTAAAAGCATCATCAGGACTTGAATTATTGGTTTATAAGTTAAGATTCAACCCAAATATTGTTCAGTCAATGAAAGGTGATGATGTATTACTTTTTGATAAAAATAACATTAAAAATAAAATTATTATGGGAGAGTCTAAATATAGAACTACACCAAATAATATAGTTGTTGAAGATATAACGAAAGCATTGTCCAAAGATAGCTTACCAATCTCATTACCTTTTGTAAGAGACCGACTTGATGAATTAGGACAAAATGATATTGCTGATGAAATTGATGATTTAATCAGTGCAGTACACAAAAAAAATATACCTATAGTATATGCTGGATTTTTACATAGTAACCACAATGTTGCAAATACAATAGAAACACATTTGAATACAGATAATGAAAATCTAGTTGTAATATCATATGGTGAGAAAAATCCTGAAGTTTTAATCAAAGAAAGTTTTGATAAAGCTATTGAAAAGATAATGAGCTAATATGACAGTTGAAAAAGCACTATTATTATTTAATGAATTAGAAGATACATTTACACAGAACCTAATTGCACAAGCAAGCTCAAAGAACATATTGCTTGAAGCAAATGAACCATTTGAAAATTTCCCAAACTACACAGAGAATCTTGATGAAAAGATTAATTATATAGCATTTTCTTACCTATCTATAGCATGTACATTAAAAGAACAGCAAGTCCATCACGAAATATCAAATATTGCTTTTGAAAAAAGCGGAGATATTATTTATCAAGTTCACTCGCCAAGAAATAATAAAAAGGAAAACAGTAATTTCTATTTGCTAATAAGCAGTTTGTCTTTTTATATTGCTTCACAATATTCTAAATCGTTTATTGCAATAAAAAAGGCTGAATCAAACTCTAAATTTATTGATATAGTAAGCACTTTTTTAAAAAAAGACATAGATGATTTAGTTTTGAAAATTAATGATATTGTTTTGAATGATGAGTTTCAAGAAGAACAAATTGTCTCATTAGACGATTCTATGGATGCAAATTTTAAATTTTACACTGTTATTTTAGCAAAAGTATTAAATCTTGTAATTGAGTATATTTATTCTGGCGACGAACAATGGCTAGACTTAGCCCAAGAATATACGCTTGACTTAAAAGCGTTATCTTCTATTGATGATGAGCCTTTGACTTGGTGGATAAGTAGGCTAATATCAATTCTGTTAAACACATACAAACAATACTCTTTTTGGAATATTTTACCAACTTTAATACCAAGTGATAAAACAACTTTATATATTCAACAATTAGCGTTTAACAATCCTTCAATAATCGAACTTTTTTATACTCAATATGAAGCTGTTAATGCAATGAGAAATAATAACAACATCGTGATAAGTTTACCTACAAGTAGTGGAAAAACAAGAATAGCAGAAATTGCAATTTTAGAAACCTTAGTAAATAATCCTGAGTCAAAAGTATTATATTTAGCTCCTTTTCGTTCACTATCATTTGAAGTAGAAGAGTCAATGGATAAAATTTTCAGTCCACTAGGATTTTCAACGACTTTCTTATATGGTGGTGCTCAATACAGTAAAATAGATAAAACACTCATAGAACATTCAAATATTATTATTGCAACACCTGAAAAAGCAAAAGCGATAATTAGAGCCGACGAATCAATTGGAGATCAAATCAAACTTTTAGTCATTGATGAAGGGCATCTTTTAGGTGCGAATCAAAGATTAATTCAAAATGAGATGTTTACTGAAGAATTGAAGTTTCATATGAATAAAAACAATGGAAAGATTATTTTGCTATCTGCTGTTTTACCAAATACAAAAGACATTTCAAAGTGGATTTCAAATGACGAAAATAATATTTTAGAATCTAAAAAAAGGTTAGCCAATCAAAGATTTGGAATACTAAAGTGGACTAGAAGTAAGAATATTGATATAGAATGGATAGAAGAACCAAAATCTTTTAATAAAGGTTTTGTAGAGCAAAGTAGTAGTAAATATGATGGTTTCGCATCAACAGCTTTAAAATTATCGACCTTGGGTACTGTTTTGTTTTTTGTAGCTCAAGCAACACAAGTTTTATCTAATGCTAGAAGAATTTTAAATCATATGAATAATAAAGAATACATGCAATGGAAAAATACAATTAATCAAAAGTCTTTAAAATTAGCTTGTATTGAATCAGGTGAAAATGATATTTTTGAACTTGCAGAACATGGTATCTTCTGTCATCATGGTCAATTATCAGCTGAAGTGAGAATTTTATTGGAAAAAATGATGCGTGAAGAAAAGCCCAAAGTTATTGTTGCTACAACAACTTTGGGTCAAGGTGTAAATATTGGTATCTCCACAGTAATATTTGCAGATGTTTTTAGATTTAATCAGCAATCAAATAAAAGAGAGAAAATTGATTCAAAAGATTTTTGGAATATTGCAGGACGAGCTGGACGAGCTTTTGTTGATATTGAAGGTAAGATACTTTTTGGAATAGATGAGAATAAAGGTCAATGGCAATTAAAGAAAGATTTTGAAATGATAAATCAATATTTTGACATCTCAAATATGGATAAAGCCACAAGTGGTTTACTATTTTTAATAAAAAGAATAAAAAATATTGCAACACAATGTAATATTGATTTTGACCTATTGCTTCAATTGATTTCAGAAAATAACTTTTCTCGTTTAACTACAACAACGACTAATTATTCAGAAAATATTCTTGAAGCTTTTAACTGGATTGATGATACATTACTAGCATTAGATTATAAAAAGGTAGCATTTTTTGATGCTGATCCTTCTTCATGGATAGATGATTATTTTAGAAACTCATTAGCCTATATTCAGGCACAAAATGAGTCAAACATAACTCAAGAAGAAGTAATACAATTTTTAAAAGCAAGAAATAAAGCCGTAGTAAGGATTGCAGGAGATTCAAGTAATTGGGAATCAATTGTAAAATCAGGTATCCCATTAAGTTCATCAGTTTTGATTGAAGAACATATTGAGGAAATAAAAGAAATAGTTCAAACTTATAATCAGTCAGAAAAAAACATTACAGATACTATTGAAACAATAAAAAGAATTGAAAGCTTAATACAACAAATGCCATCTACTTCATTTAAACATAATTTTGAAGAGACTGACGTTGATTTAGTTAGAGAAAAATGGTTTAGTGGGGTTTCATTAGCAGAGATAAAACAAATCAATAATGGTCAAAAAATTTGTGTCGAGTATTTTGGTATGACTATACCGTGGGCTCTAAATGCAATTATTAGAAAATTGTATGATATGAGTTTAGATAATGAGGCAGAGATACTTGAGAACATTGCTCTTTTTTCAGAAATTGGACTACCTAATATTTTTGCAGTTAAAATATATCTTTCAGGAATAAGATCAAGAGTTGCCTCATTAGATTTAAGTGGGATAATCAATAGTGATTTGGTTGATGTTAGTAAAAGAAAACTATTCAACTTGATTATTTCTAACCAAGAAAAAATAATTGAATACTGTTTACCTGTTACATCTGAATGGATAACTATATTTGAAATAGAACAGAATTATATCAATAGTATAGACATTCCTAAAGTTAGTAATTTCACTTTGAAAAAAATATCGGAAACAATAGAAAGCAATATTTTAAATATTAGAAAAAATGAACAAAGTGTTTTTTTATGTAGTCCAGACTTTAAAACAAAAATTGCTGTTGAATCCACAGATTCTTTACCGTTTAATAGTGTAGGAAACAATATGGGAGTATGCTTTATGTACGATAATTTTAATGAAAATTGGTCTATGGAACTAAGAAACCCGAATCTTATTGAGGAAAATAGTTAACAAAACCTAGTAGAAAAGACTAAAGTGTCGGTAAAGTTAACAGGTAGTGTATTATAACCTTCCCCTTCCTTACTCTTTCCTCAAATAAATAATCCTATACAACATAGGAACATAATACAAATTCAAAATCGTAGCCCAAAGTATCCCAAATCCTAAAGCTACAGCCATCGGTTGTAGTATGTAAATATAAATTAGAATAAAAATTGTATAGATTAAAAATTTAATCTTAAGTGAAACTTATTTAAGATTTGATATAATGGATTATTAATAAATTATAGGAGAATAGTATGTGTATAAATCCAAACTATATCGTAGATGACGAAAATCATAAAATTGCTGTTCAGTTAGATATGAAAACTTATGAACAAATTACAGAAACTTTAGAAAACTTTGCATTATATAAACTAATGGAAGAAAATGAAGAAAATGAAACATTATCTATAAAAGATGCAAAAGAATACTACAAATCACTAAAAGAAAATAAAGCTTCATAATATCAATGAATATTGAATACAAAAAGAAGTTTTTAAAAGAACTTTCAAAATTACCAACTGAATATGGACAAACTATTGAAGAATTTGTATTTGATACTTTCCCAACATATACGAGTTTAAGTGAAATAGGTAAAGTTGAAAAAATGACAGGATATAAAAACTATTTTAAAATAAGGTTTGGGGACTATAGAGTTGGTATCAAAAAAGAGAATGATACAATCATAATAGAAACTGTAAAACATAGAAGAGAAATATATAAGTATTTTCCATAACCTTACAAATTAACTTCTAAAAAAATAAAAACCTTCCCCCTTACTCTTTCCTCAAATAAATAATCCTATACAACATAGGAACATAATACAAATTCAAAATCGTAGCCCAAAGTATCCCAAATCCTAAAGATACAGCCATCGGTTGTAATATAAGTGATTGCCCTGAAGCAAAGAACATTAAAGTACTCAGACCTAAAATTGTTGTAAGTGATGTAAGAAGAATAGGGCGGAGTCTTAAAAGTGCATATTGTTTCATCTCTTCTACATCTTTTGATTTTTGGATAAAATCCATCATAATAATCCCATCATTTACAATAACCCCAGCAAGTCCAACCATACCTATAAGTCCTGGCATAGTGATATTTAATCCCATGATAAAATGCCCAACTAAAACTCCAAGAACTGAAAGTGGAATTGTACTTAAGATTACAAGTGATTTTACAAGACTATCAAACATCCACACTAAAGAGATAAAAATAAGTAATAAAGCTATAATAAAAGCTTGCCCCATTTCTATTTGTATTTTTTTGTTTTCTTTCTCTTCCCCTTTGATATCTATTTTTACTTTATCTTTGAGTTTTTCTAAAGTAGGATTCAGTTGAGCATATAATTCTGTACTTGTAAGACCATCAAGTGAAGCTGTGATAGTTTGTATTGCTACACCATCTTCTTTGAAAATTTGACTTAGGCTTGATTTTGCTTTAAACTCAACTATATCATTTAAAAGCACTTTTGTATCTGTGTTAGGTATAGTTACTTCAAAGCTGTCAAGACTTTGTTTTATATCTTTGTTTACACTTTGAAATACTATATCTACAATACCACTATCATCATACATTTTAGAAAAATTACCTTTAAAATAGTATGGTTTCAAAAGATTTACAACATCAGTTTCAGTAAATCCAAGAGATTGCCCATAAGGATTGATAGAAAATTTTAAATCAAGATTTCCAAGAAGTACATCATCTGCTATATTTTTAACACCTTTTATTTTGCCAAGTTCTGTTTTGATTGTTTGAATTGCATTACTTAACTCTTTATCATCTTTACCACTAAGACTGATTTCTATGTCATATTTGACTATTCCAGCTCCTGGAACATACACTTTTAACTCTTCAAACTCTTTTTGAATATCACTTTGGTTGATAAGTTTTGAAATATTATTTGAGATAGTTTTTGCAGATTCAACTCTTGTCATATCTGTATCATCATATTTTGGACTTAAATAGGGATTGATATATTTATCAAACACATTTTCAGGTGCTCTTTCTTGTAAGTTTACAAAAATTTGAAAATAAAACTCTTCATTCTGTGGAAGCTGTTTTCCATCTAGTTTCATTCCTATAACTGAACTTATACTATCTATTTCATTTCCTAATTCAAAGTTTTCAAGTATCTTTTTTTCTAAGGCATAAATCTTTTTTTCAGTTTCTTTTATATCGTATCCTACACCAACGCTACCATTTATATATACTTGTGTAGTATCAAATTCTGGCATAAATTCAAATTTTAAAATTTTCGCAAAACTTATTGTTGCAATAATAATAAAAACTGTAAGAATAATTGGAGAAAGATATTTCCATTTAAGTACAAAATCTAATATATTTTTATAAAGATTTTTATTCCATTCCCAGATAGATTCTGATTTTTTTTCACTATGATTGACTTGTAAAGTATGTTTTGCATGAAGTGGCAAAAAGAAAAATGCCTCAAGTAGTGAGCTTAAAAGTAGGATAGAGATCATAATAGGAAGTATTCTCATAAATACACCAGTCTCTCCACTCATAAGTAAGATTGGTAAAAATGCAAAGATAGTAGTTGCTGTTGCAGTTAAAACAGCAGGATACATCTCAACAGCACCATCTAATGCAGCTGTCATCTTATCTTTTCCCATCTCAAGGTGTCTATAGATATTTTCCCCTACAACAATTGCTTCATCTACAAGCATACCAAGTGCAAGAAGAGCTCCTAAAAGTGAAAGCATATTAAGACTATAGCCTAATTGTTCGGCACCAATAATTCCAATCATAAAACTAGTTGGTATTCCAACAGCGACTACAAAAGCTATACGTGCATTAATAAAGAAAAACAAAGCAATAGTAAGCAGTATAAGTCCAAAAAGTATATTTGATACAACTGTGTTAAGTCTGTTTTTTATCCAAACAGAAGTGTCTGTATAAGTGTCAAATGTTACACCTGTATAGTTTTGTTGTTCCTCTTTAAGTATTTGTTTTATTTGTTTAACTAAAGCTATACTATCTCCCGTTTTACTTTTGTTTACACCTATAGAGATATTTTTTTGTCCATTAAAATGAGAGATGGTATTTACATCTGCAAGTTTATATTCAACTTTTGCAATATCTTTAAGGTAAATAGAGGTATCTCCTATTTTGATAATCATATTTTGGAGTTTTTGAATATCTTTTTCTCCATTTTGACTGCTTAAATAATAGTGAGTTCCTTTATCTTTGATAATACCTGCAGGGAAAATGGAACTCGTAGCTGCAATAGCACTGATTACGGCATTTTTATTTAAACCAAATGCATCAATTTTTGTTTCATCAAAAGTGATTAGTAACTCTTTGTCACTATCTCCATAGATTGTTATATCACTTAAATCCCCAAGAGTATTTATTTTTGATTTTATATCATCTGAAATTTGAAGTAACTCTTCATTTGTTTTATCTCCAAATACAGCTATTGTAATAAGAGGAAAAGAAAAAGTTATCTCTTTTACTATTGGTTCATCCATATCACTTGGTAAGTCAGAACGAGTTTTTGTGACTATATCTTTTACATCATCTAAAAGCTTTGAAAGATCATTTCCCTCTTTTAAATCAATTCGGATATTAAAATAACCAGTTTTAACAACAGTTGTAATAGTATCTGCTTCACTTAAATTTGCTAACTCATCTTCAATTTTAGATACAGCCATGAGATCGAGTATATCACTACTTGCACCTGGATAACTTCCTGTAATAGAAATAGCATCAAGATTTGATGGTGGAAATATCTCTTTTGGTATTTTGAAGTATGAAAATACAGAAAGTATAAATATAAAAAAAAGAAGCATATAATTTAAGATAGGTTTTTCTAAACCAAATTTTATAAGTGATTTTATCATGTTACATTATACTAGATATAATCTTATCTATATCTAATTTTCCTTTCATAGTATTTATAAACTCATTAAGAGTTTTTTCTTTATAAATTTTAAATTTTTCATCATCAAAGATGCCATGGACAAAAGTTCCTTTGATGTTGTTTTTTTCAAAATAGAGTGGATGTTTTTTACTAATGCCTTGATGTATCTCAAATCCTTCGTAATTATTCTTAAACATACTGTATAATTCTCTTTTCAGCACTTTGTCACTTTGAAAGATGATATTATCATCTATAAAACCTAAACCAGATTCAATTGTTGGTGTAGTGTTTTCAATACATTGTTCATCAATAATCTTTTCAAACATCATCTCATAACCACCACAAATACCAAAAAGTTCTACTGTAGTATTTTTGAGTTGTTCAAAAAGTCCATTGTTTTTAAGCCATTGTAAATCTTGTATAACTAGTTTTGAACCAGGAAGTATTACTAAGTCAAATTTATTTAAATCTACATTGGAAGTTATAAACTCTAAACAAATATCTTCATCTGCGATTAATGGCTCAAAATCATTATAGTTACTCATATAAGGATAGTTAATAACAGCAACTTTTTTCGTAGCATTTTTACAATTTTGAGTAAAGTTTTTAAGACTTGCACTATCTTCAAATCCTAAATTAAATGGTAAATATGGTAATACTCCTAAAACGGGTATTTTAAAATCTTCTTCAATAATTCTAACACCTTCATCAAAAAGTGTCATATCTCCTTGAAATTTATTGACAATAACACCTATAACATTTTCACGAAGTTTTTGCGGTAAAAGATTATAAACCCCCCAAATAGAAGCAAAAACACCACCTTTTTGTATATCTGCTACAAGTATAATTTTTGTATCATAAGTATCTGCTATGTAGATATTTGACAAGTCTTTGTCCATAAGATTAAGTTCAACTGGACTTCCTGCACCTTCACACACTACACAGTCATATTGTTCATTGAGATACTTAAAACATCTATCAACAGCTGGTTTAAGTAAATCTAAATCTCTATAATATTCTCTTACATCTTTATCAGATACAACTTTCCCCTCAACTATCAAAGAAGCAGAATTTGCACGACCAGATTTTAATAGAATGGGATTAAGATGATAGGAGGTTTTTACTCCAAGTACTTCAGCTTGAAAGTGTTGAGCTATTGCTATCTCACTGTTATCATCACAAACTTTTGAATTATTAGATACATTTTGTGCTTTGAATGGAACTACACTATAGCCTAAATCTTGAATAATTTTTGCTATTACAAAAGTGAGTGTTGATTTCCCTGCATCGGAGGATGTTCCAAATATACTAATATTCTTCATATTATCCTTACGTGTGATAAAATTTTGTGGAGTTTACAATATTATGTGTTTAACTCTACTTATAAAATTAAATCAATAGGAAAATTTAGAGTTCTTCTTGCGGCATTGGTTTAGCAAAATAATAACCTTGAAAATACTCACATCCCAAAGTAAGTAGTTTTTCATACATCTCTTTTGTTTCAACACCTTCTGCTATAACTTCAAAACCAAATTTTTTTCCAATAGACAGTATAGCTAAGACAATTGTTTCATCATTTTCATCAGTAAGAATATCATCTATAAATGATTTATCTATTTTTAGCTCATCAATTGGTAGTTTCTTTAGGTATGATAAAGAAGAATAACCAGTACCAAAATCATCAATAGAAAGAGTTAATCCTAAGTTCTTAAGATAATGTATCTTTTCAAGAGCTTTGTCAGTATTTTTGAAGAGTAAACTTTCTGTAAACTCCAATCTTAATTTATTTGGGACTATATTATATTTGAAAATATTATTTTCTACATTTTTGACAAAATTAGACTTTTCAAATTGTTTTATACTTATATTTACAGAAATTCTCCAATCTTTTTTAATTTTATCTTTTTCCCAACTACTAAGAAGTTTTATAGATTCTTCAATAACATAATCACCTAGTTGTAAAATTAAATCACTTTCTTCTGCTATATTTATAAATTCAGCAGGACTTACATATCCTAAAACCTTATCATTCCATCGTAAGAGTGCTTCAGCACCCACTACTTGTTGTTCTTGATTAAATTGTTTTTGATAATGTACCATAATTTTTTTATTTTTGATTGCCAGTCTAAGTTTTTCGGTAATAATTGTTTTTCTTTCTATCTCTTTTTGAAGTTTTGGATCAAAAAAACTAAAGTTATTTTTTCCTTTATCTTTAGAATGATACATTGCACTATCTGCACGCTTCATAAGTTCATCAAAAGTAATATGGTCATTAAAAATAGCAATACCAATACTTGCAGTGAGTTGATATTCATTAGTTTCAACAGTAAGAGGTTGTGATAATTTTGTTAAAACATTATTTGCAACAGTACGGATACTTTTAACAGCAGAATTTTTATCATTATGTTGAGTATCAATAAGTATGACAAACTCATCTCCACCAAATCTTGCAACAGTGTCATATTTTCTTATAGTTTTGGAAAGTTTCTTGGCGCATTCCACTAAAATGAGATCACCAACAATATGTCCTTTTGTATCATTGATATTTTTAAAGTTATCCAAATCTACAAACATCAAAGCACCATAGTTTTTATTTCTTCCATTTTTATTTATAAGACGACTAGCTCTGTCTTCTAATAAAGATCTATTTGGAAGAGAAGTTAAAGAATCATAATATGCAAGCTTTAAAATTTCTTCCTCTTTTTCTTTAATCTTCGTTATATCCATAACAGCAGAAACTCTAATCTCTTTTCCTTCAAGTTGTATATCTTTTCCTCTTAAAATAGCAGGAAACTTTGTACCATCTTTTCGTAGCATAACTGCTTCATAAGGTTCTTGATTTGTATTCTTAATAACTTTTTTTACATGATTTATAGATTCATAAGCAATAAACTCAAAAGCATTTTTACCTAACATCTCTTCATCTGTATAGCCAAGTAATTGTGGTGCTACAGTATTTGTTTTAATACATTTTTTATTTTCATCATAGATAATTAAGCCTTCAATTGTTGAATTTGATAAGGCTTCAAAGGTTTCTAAATTTTTACTTTGTTGCTCAAGAATTTGATTTTCTAATTCTTTTTGTTTAGAGATGTTAATTCCAACTTGAATTTTTACTTTTCTATTATTAATAAGAGTAATTCTATCACTAAATATATAATGTTTGTTATTTATACTATTATAATGCTCCCATTTATAAGTAGCTCCTATTTCTTTAGAATAGGTATTATTAAAAAGAGCACATTCTTCACATGCATGTCGTTTATCTTTTTGTAGGACACTGTAGCAAGTTTTACCAAGAACATTGCCAAATTCTTTTTGACAGTGATAATTTGCATATAAGATTTCATAAGTTTCAATATCAATAATGTAAATAATTGCATCTATGCCATCTACAATAAATTGTAGAGTATCCATTGATTTTAAATTTATTACATCTTTTTTAACCATATACTAGAGACCTTTTTTTAAATTGAATTTTTAGTCTACTATATTATATTTTTAAGTTAGCTTTAATTGTAAAGAAATTGTAAAGATATGTATTATTTCATTTTACAAATTAGGAATAAAGTTATGATAATAAAAATATAAAGGAAAAAAATGAAAAAATAATGATAGGATTTCTGTTGATTTACAATACAAATATATTTGCAGCACAGTTTAATTCAAGTATGCAAGAATATATAAATGGTTTAAAAATAGAAGCGAAAAAAGAGAATGGTGGTTTTGTGGATTTTAGTGTGAAAGAGGGTGAGAAAATATTTACAACTTCACATATAGGGAAAAAAGGTGAAAAGATATCTTGTACAAGTTGTCATAATATTGATTTAACAACAATGGGAAAAATGTTTTTACAAATAAACTTATTGAACCTCTTTCTCCAAATAAAAATTCAACTAGACTAACTAATGTAAAAGATGTTGAAAAATGGTTAAGAAGAAATTTTAAAGATGTATATAATAGAGAGGGAACTGCTCAAGAAAAAGGTGATGTATTGTATTACATCAACTCAAAATAGAAGGATAGACTATGAAAAAATTAATTTTAAGTATATTATTGACAACAATTGTTTTTGCTAGTGGAGTAAAACCTGTGAATAATCAATTGTACATAAAAGAGTGTGGAAGTTGTCATTTTGCTTTTCAAGCTGGTCTTTTACCAGAGCGTTCTTGGGTAAAGATGATGAATAATTTAGAAAATCATTTTAATACAGATGCTACCTTAGCAAAAGAGGATTATAATACGATACTTAACTATTTAAAAGCAAATAGTAGTGAAAAAGCTATGGAGTATAAAAGAAGTAGAAAAATAACTAACTCTATAAGGGCAAATGAAATACCACTAAAGATAACTGAAGTTGCATATTTTATAAAAAAACATAATGAGATACCAAAAAGAATGATAACACAAAAAGAGGTTGGAACACTTAGTAATTGTATGGCTTGTCATACAACAGCAGATAAAGGAATATACAGTGAAAGAGCAATTAAAATACCAAACTATGGAAGATGGGATGACTAAAAGTTATATTTGGCCTTTGTTTAACAGAGTATCGCATATATTAATGATACTCTTTTTTACAGTTAGTTATGTTTTAGCTGATTTTGATGAGTTATTATCTTATCATGTAGCTTTTGGTCTTGCTCTGGGAGTTGTATTTTTATTTCGAGTTTTTTGGGGTTATATAGGGCCTAAACACTCTAAATTTAAAGATTTCAATTTTAATTTAGTAGATTTGAAAGAGTATCTACTTTCCCCTTTTTCAAAAACAAAAGAGTATCTAGGACACAATCCTGCATCAAGTTATGCCATTGTAGCTATGATTGTATTGGCAATTTTGACCATATTATCTGGGCTTTTAGTCTATGGAGTTGAAGAAAATCATGGGATATTGTCGTTTTTACATAGTGATTATTTTAAAAAGATGGAACTTTTTAAAGAGATACATGAATTTCTCTCAAATCTATTTTTAGCTGTGATTGTTGTACATGTTGCTGGAAGTTTGATAGATAGGTTTATAAAAAAAGGTGATGCTATAGAATCAATGATTGATGGATATAAAAAAACATCACAAGATGTGAGTATCAAAATTAATTTCTTTCAAAAGTTATTGGGTGTGATTTTTATACTAGCTTCACTATATGCACTTTATTATTTGATTTTTGCAAAAGACAATATTTTTGTGGCTAGTGCAAATATAAAACAAGACTATGCTTTGTTACATCAAGATTTTTCAAAGGAGTGTGGCAGTTGTCATATAACATATCCACCTTTTTTACTCCCTAAAAGCTCTTGGACTCTTATGATGGGTGATTTAGAAAATCATTTTGGAGATGATGCAAGTATAGATAAGGAAACAAATTTATCCATACTTAGTTTCTTAGAAAAAAATAGTGCTGAAAATTCTACACATAAAGCAGCTTTTAAAATATTAAAAAGCCTCAAAGAAAATAATAGTACAATAGCTATAACAAAAACACCTTATTGGGAAAAAAAACATAAAAAAATAGATAAAGATATTTTTGCAAGTGCAAAGGTGAAATCTAAAGCAAACTGTAAAGCTTGTCATACAGATATAGAAAATGGACTTATAGAAAAAAGTTTGATAAAAGTTCCAGATATTAGGGGATAAAATGAGATTATTATTAATACTATCTCTTTTAGTTTATACACTTTTTGCAGATAGTGATGAAGAGAAACATCATCATTATTACCATAAAGATTTAACTTATTTAAATTTAGACCATGAGCAAAAGAAAAGTTTAAAACATATTTTAAAAGAGTATAGAAAAAATATTAAAAAATATAGAGAAGAAAGAAAAGATATTTTAGAGGAAAAACAAAAAGTATTTTCTCAAGAAAATTTTGATACAACAAAGATAGAAGAATTGAATTTTCAAGTCTCTAAAATTGCTACTGAGTTAGAAATAAAATTTTTACAACAAATTCATACTCTTTTGTCAAAAGAACAAAGAACTAAGTTTATAGAATATATCGATGAATGGGAGGTTGAATGAAAATCTTACTTATAGAAGATGATCTTGATATGCAAGAATTACTTCAAGATTATTTAAAAAATTTTGATTTTGAAATAGATTCTTTTGCAAATCCTCTTGAGGCATTGAAAAGTTTAGAACAAAAAAATAGTTATGATATAGTTGTTTTAGATTTAATGCTTCCTCATCTTGATGGTTTTGATGTTTGCAAAAAGATAAGAGAAAAAAGCTCGATACCTATAATAATTTCAAGTGCCAGAGGTAATTTAGGAGATAAGATAGTTGCTTTTGATTATGGTGCAGATGATTATTTGGCGAAACCTTATGAACCAAAAGAGTTAGTGATACGGATAAATGCTATTTTACGAAGAATTACACCTAAATGTCATAATAAAGTTGTTGGAGAATTTACAATAGATGAAGATAAAATGCAAATTATGCAAGAGGGACATATCTTAGAACTTACAAAAATAGAATATGAGATATTTTTATTACTTTTAAATAATCAAAACAAAGTTCTCTCAAGAGAGTCTATCGCACAATTTTTAGGAAGCGAATATGTGAATATCAAAGATAGAGCAATAGATATGCATATAAGTAATATACGAAATAAGATTTTTGATGACTCAAAAAATGCAAAATATATTAAATCTATTTGGGGTATTGGATATAAATTTATAGGATAAAAGATGTCGATTTTTACTAAAGTTTTTATATTGTTTTGTATTAGTATCGTTTTGATGTTGTATTTATCTAGTAAAACAAATGAAATAACTGATGAAAAAATTGAATTAATCCATAAGGAAAAATATATACAAGCTTCTAAAGAACTTTTTAATTATTTTGTAAATGGTGATTTAACAACATTAAATAAAAGAGTTCAAGAGTTAAATTATGAAACAAGAATAGTTAATACAACTATAGAAGATTCTAATAGTATTTATAAACAAATAATTTCATTTGGAGAGATAAAAATATTCAAACAAGATGATGGGTATTTACTTTTTATGAAATATCTTGATGATGAGTTTTATTTTTATGATATATCTCAAAAAAAAGAGATTGAACAAAAAGAGCATTTGAATTATCTTATCTTAGCTGATATCTCAATCTTGATTATTATGTTTTTTGTAATAATTGGTATTTTACGACCACTTAAAACCATATCTAAAGGTATAAAAAATTTTGGTAGTGGTGATTACTCTTCAAGACTTTTAATTTCAAATTCAAAAGATGAAATAGGAGAACTTGTAAGAAGATTTAATACAATGGCTGAAAATCTTGAAAGTTTAATCGTTGCAAGAACACAATTTTTAAATGATATTAGCCATGAGTTACGAACTCCTATTTCAAAAGCAAAATTTTCATTAGAGATGATAGAAGAGAGTAAATATAAAACAATTTTAAAAAAATCTATAAATAATATTGATGAACTCACCAATGAACTGTTGGAATTAGAAAGATTAAATTCAAAAAATCTTATATTGAATGTTGAAAAACATTCTATAGAAACTATATTGGCAAATGCTTTATCAAAAATGATTGTAGAAAATGAAGAAGATATTGAGGTGAAAATCTTGAATAGATTTGATTGTATTGCAGATATAAACTATATCTCTATAGCTATCAAAAATCTTATTGATAATGCTTTAAAATATAGAGAAAAAGGAAATGTGGAAATAGTAGTTGACAAGGGTACATTAGAAGTAAGAAATTATGGAAAAAAGCTTGATAATGAGCTTGAATTTTATATGCAAACTTTTACACAAGAGGATACTAGTAGAAATATAAAAGGATATGGTTTGGGATTAAATATAGTAAAAAGAGTATTAGAACATCATCATTTTACTTTAGAATATGAATATAGGGATAATCAAAATATTTTTAGGATAAAATTTTAATTCTTCTTTAGTTTTGAATATATAAAAGCTGAAATTGTCAGTATAAAATAGAGTCCACCTATAAAATACAATTGCTCTACTTGCGTGATATATTCATCATAAACAATAAGAATAGTTCCAATAGCAAGTCCAATCATAGCTGTAATTGTGATGAGTAATGAGGAATTTGTTTTTTTATATATTTTAAAATTAGCGTATGCCATAAGAAATGAAACTAGTAAAAAAGTAACACTGCCAAATTCTAAAATTACTTTTAAATTTCCTACAAGTATAAGTATCAAAGCTAATATTGCCATAGTTACTATTGAATAGATTGGAATGTTATTTTTTCTTTTTGCAAGATAATTTGGAAAGTAACCATCTTGAGCTATCACTGCCATTTGTCGTGAAGCTCCAAATAATGTACCACTAATAGCACTACTAGTAGCAAGGAGTGCTCCAAGAATAACTAACTCTGTTCCCCAATGTCCCAAGATTTTATCTGCACCTGAGGCTAAAGCATATTCTTGGTCTTTTATAATATCTTCAAAAGGTATTGTCAAGATTGCTCCTAAAGATAAAATTATATAAATCAATATAGCCAAAATCATTGCGCTATAGATAGCTTTTGGAATATTTTTATCAGGATTATCCATTTCATTTACTGCATTAATAACAAGTTGAAAGCCCTCAAAGGCAACAAAGGTTAGTGAAGCAACAATTAAAATAGAAAGAGTTGATATATCTTGATTATTTTGGATAAGTGTTGGTATTGTGGTATTTGCATTGTTAATAAGAACAAAAGAGATTATGGTTAGAATCACTAATTTTGTATATACCATAAGGTCTTCAACTTTTCCCATCCCTTTTACACTCCAAATGTTTATAAGTGTAAAAATTAGTATGATTGAACCTGCAACGCCTTTTCTTATCCATTCATTGTGAGCAAATTCAAATCCACTAATTGCATAAGATGCGAAAGTATAAGCATACAAAGCTAGGGTACTAATGTACCCAAAAATTACCCACCAACCTATGAGTGATGATGCAAAAGGGATATTGGGAAATGTTTTTTTATAAAAAGAATATGTAGCCCCTTCATCTTTATAATAAACGCCTAATTTGATATATGAATATGCAGCTAAAATAGCGAGTAATCCACCAATTAGAAATGCTACAGGAGTAAATACTCCTATCATTGATACAGAAATTCCTAAAACAGTAAATATTCCTCCACCTATCATACCTCCTAGTGCTATAGCAATAAGTTCGAGTAGCGTAAGAGATTTATCTCTAGGTCTATGTATTCCATACTTTTGTGTTTTATTTATCAGTTGCATAATAATATGCCTAGATTCAATAAAAGAATCTCTTGTAGTTCTATAGTAAATCCTAAAGTATCTCCATTTAAAAAGCCAAGATGTTTCTTTAATCGGTTAAGAATAAATTTTGTTAATAAATTTAAAGGTAAAAATAGAATTTTAATAAAAATTGGAGTTTGAAAGGAACTTTTTAGTGAGTTGATAAAGTTGCTACTTTCATGATATTCTAAATCTAAAGCAAAAAGAAGTGAACTTCGGCTTAAAACAAGAGCAATAACAATTAAAATATAGTGCTCAAAGTAAAGTAAAAATGAAATTGCTAAAACTTTTAAAAGTACAAAACAAAAAGTTCCAATAGCTCCAATAGCCCCAATTTGTGGCTCTTTCATTATATCATGTACATCTTTATTTGACAAACATGCAAAGTAACCGTCTATTGTATCAGCAACTGCTTCAAGGTGGATAAATCCATATAAAAAGAGATAAAGAACAGAACAAAGGATTGCTTTATAAAGAGGTGGAAAAGGAAGAAGTACAAATAATCCTATAGTAATGATTGACAATAAAAAACCAACAAGAGGTAAACTAAAAACTACCCCTTTATAAAACTCTTTGTTTGCCTCAAAGTAGGGTACTTTTAGAGGAAGAAATGAAAAATAAGAGATGCCATATTTTAAACCATTTATCATATCTCTCATTTGAGTTTTACTTCCAATCCAAGTTTTACTTCATATACCTCATCACAAAATGATGCCAGCTTTTGTCCTATAATACCTGATAAATCAACATATTTACGACTCAAACTATCAAGTGGAATTACACCAGAACTTACATCATTGAGTACAAAAACTATATTGGCATTTTTTTTGCTTAAAAGGTCAAGTTGTTCTAGTAAATTGGTTTCATCTTCTTCAATATTGTTTAAAATCCACATAGAGATACAGTCTATAAGATAAGTCTCTCCCTCATTTATAACTGAAAACAACTCGTGAGTTTCTTCAATAGTAAGAAAATTATCAACTCTTTGAAGCTGATGTTTTTGAATTCTTTGGATCATCTCACTATCTCCATAACTATTATCATAAGTAGCTATATAGTATGGTTTTCTTTCATTTGATAATCTAATAGCTTTTTGTTCAGCTAAGTTTGACTTTCCAGATTTTTGTCCACCGAAATAGAGTATCTTCATTTAAGCTAAAAACTCTTCCACTTTACTAGTAATTTGTTGCTTATTTAAACCATTTAAAACACCATACATCAATGCCCCACCAGCACCAACTCCCTCTTTTGCTTCTCCCTCATCGTAAAGTTTTAAAGCTGGATGATTTGAAAGTGCAAAATCAAAATCTACATAATAACTATTAATAGAAAAATTAAGCATTTCTAAAATTGCCTTAATATCACTATTTGTATCTTTTGCCACCCACTTTGTAGTACAAAGGGATAGATTTGAGGTATTAAATTCACTTCCCATCTCTTCTAATATTTTATTTACAATAAGAAGTGAACAAGCCATTTGTGTACCACCTGCTAAAACGAGTGGTATTTTGTTGTTAAGTCCTAGTATAAATCCTGCTGTAAATATAAGCATATTATCAGATACTTTACTTAAAACTGTAAAAATATCATCTTCTTCTGTAATGTTTTCTAAAGCTTTTTGTATAGTTGTTTCTCTTATATTGTTTGGAACATTTTTAAAACTACTACTAAACATATTTTTACAATCATATCCAAGTGCTAAAGCAGTTGCTAAGGCAGTTGTAGTACCACTTGGGACGGATTCTGCTAAAATGATATATTCATTTGTACATTCATAATTTTGTCCAAATTCTAAAGCTTTTTGGAAAATAGTTTGTGCATCTATAGAAGCTCCTGTATCTATACTTCCACTTGGGAGTATATCAAAATTATATGTTGTGAAGTATTGTAGTTGTGGTGTTACTTCTAATCCTAAGTTAAGAAGTTCAATATTACTGTATGGATGTAAAAGGTGAATAGCACGAGTAATCAGTGCTGGAGTTGGTACCCCAGTCGGAGTTGTCGCAATCCCTTCTAGGCTTCTTACCTCTCCACTACATAAAAACTCACTATCAAGTGTGGGGGTTAAGTGTATAAGTCCTGGTATTCCAGCTTGTGTGATACCCTCTATTTTTGCTGTCTCTGTGTTTGAAAGTGCTAACATAAAAGTAGCACTTTTCCCTCTTAATCTCTCAATAAAGTCAATATTTCCTGTAATATTTTTTATCAATTTTGTTTCCTTTTATTGTTTCCCATAATCATCATATATTAAAAATATCTCTAACTCTTTTATAAAATCATCATCTAAAGTGGCATAAGCCTTTTCAAGTCTTGCTAGTCTATCTAACAAACCTTTTCTTTTAGAATTTTCTATATCTCTTATAATGTAGTGGTATCGTATTATATTTTTTGTCCAATCACTCAAAAAAAACCAGTTTTTTACTATCTGGTAACTTCTCTCTTCATGATCTGTAAAAGAGTATTCTCCAACTAGAATATCTTCACTATCTTGGTATGCTACAAAAGGTTTTCCTATATCATGAAAAACTGCAGCTGCTAAAAACTTAAAATCTTTCGCTTTGAGTACACCAATTACAACTTTGACTGTATGTAAAAGTATTCCATACTTGTGGTATTTATTTTGTTTGAATAATAATGTAGTCCAAAATATCTTTGAAAAAATAGAGTTGTCTATAGTTGATAATACCATAGTGGAATTGTATCTAAACTCTTATAAAGATAAAACTCTACCAAAAGGAAAAGTTGCTTCATTGTTATCACAGACCCAAACTACATCATATAATGGTTCCTCTTGTGGCATTTTTCCAAAACCATCTGTGAAGTATAAAAAGAGTGTGACATTATCAATATTTTCGTCACAATATTTAAATGTCTCCTCAAAACTTGTACCACCACCACCTTTGATAGTGTATTCGAGCTCATCTCCTGCATATAATACATGATGTTCATGTACCTTGGCATCAGCTATAAGTAGATCTATCTCAAAATCTACAAAAGTATTCATAATAGACTCAACTTCACTTAAAAATCTTCCTAAAAGTGCCCCATCAATAGAACCTGAACTATCTATGGCAATAACTAGTTTTGTTCGCGTACCACTTAAACTTGGTAGTGCCATATCTTGTGAAATATAGCGTTTATTTGGTGGAAATAAGGAGTAGTCAAATTTGACACTATTTTCTATGATAGTATACAATTCATCTTCCCAAGTTATAGTTGCATTGTCTAAATTAGGTACAAGTATCTCAATCCCAAGAGGTAAATCCCCTTGAAGTTTTGCTTTATTTAAAAGCTGTTGATTCATATCTTCAAAATCTACTGGGTCTTGGTCATATTCGTTGACTTCTGGCATCTTTTCATAACGGATATTTTCAACCTCTTTTGGAGTGTGTTTATCTTCATCTATCTCATCTTCAAGTATTTTATAGATAGCTTCCGCACTCAAAGTATCAAATCTCTCATCATAAAGTAGGGCATCTGGTAATTTTAATCCGTTGTTCACTAAAAGAGAGTTTATAGCATAATCTTGTGCCATAGTCCAAAGCCAATCCATTCTTCCCTCTTTACGATTTGCATATCCTAAAGTTTGGTGCATAGCAGAATTTGTAAGAAGAAAACTTAACTCTTCATCATCTAAACACTCTACATAGTCATCGTTGTATTCAAAGTGTTCAGGTGTTGAAGAGAAGGTTTGTATATCTTCATTGAGTTTTGGTTTTTGTAGCATAGCTACGCTTCCAAAGTAGGGCTGTTCTAATAAAAGATTAGCTTTAACTTGCTTGATTCGTTGTTCTATAAGTTGTTGATTTGTCATAATAGATATTATATCTATTTAACTTAAGAGAAAATAATAGTTTATTTTCCCTTGAATTGTTTATTGTTGGCATTATTTACAACAGTATTTGCAATATTTTGTGTTTGGATAGCAATTGTTTTTGTATTACTTGCTACAGAAGCATTTTTTTGTGTTTGTTGGTCAAGTAGATTAATTGCATTATTTATTTGAATTATTCCTGTTTGTTGCTCTTTGCTTGCACTTTCAACATTTGAGATCAGTTCGATAGTTTTTGAAATACTTTCATTAAGATGCGTATATCCATCTATCATTTTTGTAGCGATATTTTTTCCATCATTCGCTTTTTGGGTAGCTTTTTCTACAAGATTTTTGATCTCATTTGCTGCATCTGCACTTCTAGAAGCGAGATTTCTAACTTCTTGAGCAACAACAGCAAAACCTTTTCCAGCTTCACCAGCAGTTGCAGCTTCAACAGCAGCATTTAAACTTAGAATATTTGTTTGGAATGCAATTTGATCAATAACAGTTATTGCTTCATGAATAGAAATCACCTCATTATTAATATCATCCATTGATATTGTTGTTTGGTTTGCAAGAGTTTGCCCAGTATTTACAGATTGTGTTACCTCATTTGCATACTGAGCCATTTGTATTACATTTTGAGTATTACTAGCTATATTTGAAGTTATTTCTTCAAGTGCAGCAGCTGTTTCTTCTAAAGATGCAGCAGCTTCATTTGATGATACATTTAATGTTTCAACATTGTTTAAAAGTGTTGTTGAACTATTTTGTAATGTTAATCCATTTTTTTTGTTATCTAGAAGCATATGAGTTATCGAATCACCTAGAGAATTTACACCATTTGCAAGTTTTAGTAAATGTTCTTTAATATCATTAATATCTACTTTGTTAAGATAATTATAATTTGAATATTCATCTAGAACTTTTAAAACATTTCCAATGTTTTTTTCAAGGTTATTAGCCATTTTATTAAGTAAGTTTGTTAATTCTTTAAGTGCTGGATTTGATGTGTTTATAGTAACTCTTTGAGATAAATCTCCTTTTTCAAACTCTGCTAGAATTGCGATAGTTTTATCTATAACTTGTCTATCTTCATCTATTTTTATTTTTGTTTTGTTAATATTTTCATTTACAACTTTAGACATTTTTCCTAACTCATCGTTTCTCGTATCATCTAGCGGCGTAACTGTATTTGTTTCTTGATTTAAGTATTTAAAAAAGCCATTAATACCTTTTTCAAATGCTAATAATGGTTTATTAAAGATGTTTTGAATAACAAAAATAATTAAGAATGCTGAGACTAAACATAAAACCAAAGATAAAATTATAAATTTTGTTATAGTTGTACTTAAAACAGTTGCATTGTTATTCTCAAGTTTATGTACTTGGGCATACACATCATCTACATATATTCCAGTAACTAATGTCCATTTTATTTCTGGAATATACTGAGCATAAGCAATTTTTTTCAGTATTATATCTGTATTTGGTTTTTTGTAATAATATGTGATAAATTTGTCGTCAGTAGCACTATCTATAAGTGCTTTTCTAAATGCAAAACCTTTTATGTCTGGGGCATTTATATCTGTTTTTGTACCATTGAGTTTAGCTTTTGTACCATGAAAAGCAAAGTAATAATCTTCACCTTTTTTTTCATAGGCAAAAAAGTAACCACTTTTATTTGATAAATATCTAATATTTGACAAAATATTGATAATCTCATCTCTTGCTTCTTCTTTATTATCGTATTTTGATAAAACAGAATCAACTACATTTTTTGCTGTTGATATTTGATTTTTAATGAGTTGTTGTTTCTCCTGAATCATATCAGTTTCATAAAATTTTAATATCTCTTCATTTGTTGAAATAAATGTAAACATACTTACCATACTTATTAGTATCATTGATATGATAAGGGGTAATACTGAGGTAGCTAATAGCTTTGATTTGAGTGTATTCATATGAATATAATCCTTTTTTAAAATAAAAGCGAATTATAATATAACTAAATAGCTTATTTATAGCATTTTCTATTTTTTATGTTAGTAAAAATCTATGCTCATCTACCCATCCCTTCCACGCTGGGCTACTCTCTACATCAATACCATCTTTTTGCATATCACGAACTAACAAAATTGTAAATTCTCCATCAAGTTTAAGAGAGAAATTTAACACATTTGTAAGATTTTTTGTAGAAAAATTATCTTTTAGTGCATATACTATCCCAATACAAAGAGCATAAAGTGAGGAGTTTTTTGTAGGTATCTCTACTTCAATTCCTTTGAGTATCTTATCTATATTTGGCAACTCATCCATCACTTTTGTGTAGTTTAAAAACTCTTGGGCAGTTTCAAGTCCAATAGCTCCACCTATAACATTTTCAAGAAGTTTCTCACTTACCTTTGATTTGAGTATATCATCTACAAATTTCCAACTTCGTGGCGTTGCAAACGATTTACTTGGTGATTTTGGGTCAAACATAAAAAGGTCACTTGGTTTATAGCTAAGATAAGAGATGATTCTTTTATCTATATTGTTTTTATATCCCCAAAGTTTCCAACTCTCAAAATCCAAATCAAAGTTTAAGTGTACAAATCTATTTGCAAGTGGAGTTGGCATACGATAAGTCACACCTCTATCTGTTTCATAGTTTCCAGCAGCGATGATAGAATAGTTTTGAGGAAGAGTATATTCACCAATTTTTCTATCTAAGATAAGTTGATAAGCAGCAGCTTGTATAGTAGGAGGTGCAGAGTTTATCTCATCTAAAAAAAGTATTCCAAAATCGCTACTGTCAGTATCTGGCAAAAACTCAGGCTTCGCCCAAACAGCTTTCTTCTCCTCTTTTGCAAAAAATGGAATCCCTCGTAAATCAGTGGGATCAAGAAGTGAAAGTCTCAAATCTATAAATTTCATATCTTTTTCAAGGGCTATTTGAGCCACAAGTGAAGACTTTCCAACCCCAGGACTTCCCCAAACGAAAGTTGGTATTTGTGAATCAATAAGTGGTATAAGTGCCTCTTTTAAATCTATTGCTATCATATTTTATCCATAATTGTAATATATGAATGGATTTTAGCAAAGATGATTTAAAAAGCTATTAAGTAGATAGATTATATAGATTTTTGCAATAAAAGTGTAGAATTAAGAATATGAAAAAAGGAAAAAGTATGATTTATGAATTATCAAATCCAATAACAAAAACTTTAATTACAAATTTAAGAGATACTCAAACAAAAGCTTTAACTTTTCGTTACACCATAAAAGAGATTACAAAACAACTTATTTACGAAGCATTGAAAGAATTTCGAATGATAGACAAAGAGATAGATACATGGCAAGGGAAAAGTAGTTTTAATACTCTTGATGAAGAGAATATAATGGTAGTAACTATTCTTAGAGCAGGTCTTCCTATGCTTGAAAGTGCAATGGAACTTTTACCAAATATTACAGCAGGATTTTTAGCTATGAAAAGAGATGAAGTAACTCATGAAAGTGTACTTTACTATGATAGGGTTCCCGACTGTAAAGGTAAAACTGTACTGCTAGTTGATCCTATGTTAGCAACAGGAGGTTCTTTAAATGATGCTATTGATGTTATAAAGACAAAATCTCCTTCTAAAATTATTTCATTAAATATTATTTGTTCCCCTGAAGGACTTAAAAATATAGAAAGTACTCATAATGATGTTGATATTTTTGTTGCACAAATTGATGAAAAATTAAATGATGATAAATTTATTATTCCAGGACTTGGTGATGCAGGTGATAGAGGGTATAATACAATTGAATAATAAATACAATAAATAATATTTTATAAAGAGTTACTATGAAAGATAAAAATTACAAACAGCTTGAAGCTGATTTAAAAAATAATTTATTTGATCAAGATTATGCTGTTGAAACTTTAATAAAAACCTTACTTCAAACAGATATTTTAAAAACCAAAAATAATATTCCCCATATATATACTTTTATTGGGGCACCAAATTGTGGAAAACATTATTTTTGTGAATTGATAGAAAAATATTCTTCTGATGTCAAAGAGATAAAAACTTTTTATATGGATCAATATAATATAGATACATTAAAATTTAATCTGAAAAGTTTTACAGATGAGATTATTGATTTTTGTCAAAATCATCCAAAAGCTATACTTGTCTTTGAGGATATTGAAAAGGCAGATTTACAAATACAACTTGCAATCTATACTTTATTTAGTGATTATGACAAAAGTGAAATTGATTTTTCAAATATTATCTTAGTTTTAACAACGACTCTTTTATCTTCTTTATTACAAAGAAAAGATTTCAAAAGTATGTTGCAAGAAGATCCTTTACAAGCACATACTTTTCTTATGGAAAAATTAGCCAATGAAAAGATAGATATATCAGGAGGACAAGAAGAAGCTTTCGATAAAAAACTTCTTTCTCTACTCAATGAACATACAATAATCCCATTTAATAAACTTTCACTAAAAGCTTTGATAAAAATAGGAGACCAGTCATTACAAACTATGACAAAAGAGTTTATAAAAGAAACAAAAGTAAAGATCGAGTATGAAGAGTATGATGACTTTATTTCTCTTATAACACTTTCTCTTGCACCATATATCAATGCAAGACATATAAAACAAAAAATACCACAAATGATATTTAATCATATCTATGAAGCATTAAAAATAAAAGAGAATGTTAAAAGTATTATTTATAGTGTTTCAAATGAAGCAAAAAATTTTCTTCAAGATGTTTTTGCAAATGAACAGTTTTTTATCACACAAACTACAAAACAACATAAAAGAGTTAATTTAGAATGGGAAATCGAAGCCTTAAATGGTAGTGTACAATGTCAAATAAAAAATGCTTTTTATGTGGAAGAAAAAATCAGTATCGCATCCCATGAAGATATTCATATTTCTGATATTTCCTTTGATTATATCGCAGGACATAAAAAAGTAAAAAAAGAATTAGCTGAAATAGTAACTTTATTAAAAGACCCAACAAGGTTAAAGCAATTTGAACTTGATATTCCAAAAGGGATGATTCTTTGTGGACCTTCAGGTATGGGGAAAAAGCTTTTAGCAAGAGCATTTGCAAAAGAAGCTGATATGCCATATATTGTGATAAATGGTTCAGACCTTTTTACTCAAAAAAATATTCATAATGCGTATGCAAAAGCATATAGTAGTGCTCCTTTGATTATTATCTTTGAAGATATAGACGTTCAGGGAATCATAAACGGGATGATTTCTACTATGAGCTTAGAACCTGTTCTTGAAGAGTTGGATAATTTACACCAAAGTTATGATTCTCCAATTTTTACTATTCTTACTTTAAATAATTGTTCTAGTTTACCTCATGAACTTATCCAAGCCAATAGAATAAACATACATATAGAAGTAGCAAAATTAGATATGGAAGCAAGACGATTTTTTATCAAAGATGTTTTAAAAAAACCACATAATAAAAATATAGATATAGAAAGAGTTGTAAGATACATCTCTGGTATGAGTGGAAATGAATTAAAAAGAATAGGGCAAGAGGCTTCTTTGTATGCTGCAAGAAAAGGCTTAAAAGAGTTAACAGAAGAGATACTTTTAGAGCAGGTAAATATCATAAAATATGGTTCAAAATTAGAAAATAAACAGATACGAGATATAGAAAAATCTATGGCAAAAACAGCATATCATGAAGCAGGTCATGCAGTGTTATCTTATGCCCTTTTACCAAATGTAAAAATAGAGCAAGTTACAGTAGCCCCTCGAAGTGAAAGCTTAGGATTTGTTTCTTATCACAGTGAAGAGTATGTAGATGCAACATCTAAAGAGGAACTTTTTAATGATGTTTGTGTACTTTTAGCTGGAAGAGTTGCAAAAATGGAAAAGTTCGGTGAAGATGGTTTTGAAACTGGTGCAGTGAGTGACTTAGAAGCTGCAACTATGCAAGTGTATGCTGCAATTGCTTTATTTGGTATGGATGAAGAACTTGGGTATATCAATATTTCAGGATTAGACCTCGGTGGAAATAATCCAATTTTCCAAAGTAAAATAGAAGAGAGAATGCTGGTGTGGTTAGATAAAGCTAAAAAACATACAGAAGATGAAGTAAAACGACTTTGGAGTGCCATAGAAGCAGTTGCACAGGAACTTATAAAAAAAGAGGTTATCGATGGTGAAGAGTTGAAGAAGATTATAGAGTCTCAAGTTTAATTACTATGCACTATTAATAACTAGAATAATTGAAATTTTAAAATTTATTAAAAATGTGACATTAGATGTGACATTGTTTTGATAGAATTATTAGAAATTAAATAGTAAGGAAGTATATGAAAAGTATATCAAAGAAGATTTTAAAGCTAACAATATTAGGTATAGTTGTTGGTTTATTTCAGGGATGTAGTTTAAAATTTGAAATGCCTGTCTCCTCTCCAAAAACATCTACTGTAAGTTATTCAAATATAGAAAAAGATAACAAAATAGAAATTCAGTTTGATAGTCTATTAACAAAAGAGCACATTATTTCAAAAGGTAATAAAGCTAATGTTTATATTTTAGAATATAATAAAGAAAAAATAAAAGCAAATGAATATATAAAATTAGCATTGGAAAAAGAGATTAAAGCTAGAGGTATTGGATTTAATTTTGTCAATTCTAGTAATAATAAATTAAAATTAGAAGATTTTGAAATTATAAGTGAGCAAAAACCTTATTCTCCATTAGTAACAATATCAACAGTAAAAGTAAGAGTTAATATTGGGAATACAACAAAAACATTTATATCGATGATTAAAAGAGCGAAGATGTTTAGTAATAGTTTGGAAGAGTTTATTGAAATTTGCTACAATGAGCCTATAAGCTTATTGATTAAAGAAATAGTGGCTAAAATTAATAAAGATTATTTTGGATATAAATTTACAGATGAATATATTCAACAATTAGAAAGTAAGATACTGAATCCAGAAAATGAAAGACTGACATATATTGATGTTTATGAATTAGGTTTTTCAAACAATTTAAAAGTAGTAAGTTTTCTTAAAGAATTAACAAGTAGTAATGCACAATACATAAGACTTGCTGCAATTTCAAGTATTGGTACACTTGGAGATACAACACAATTTAATTTTTTAGTTTCATTAAATAAAAATTCTAAGATGTGGCAAGATAGAGCAATGGCTTTAAAAAGTATAGGTGATTTAGGTACAGAAGAAGCATATAGTTATTTAAAAGAGAGAAAAAGTTTTTGGGAAGGTAAAACAACAAATGAAGCTCTTTGGAATCTAAAAATACTTAATTTGTATTTAGATTAAAGAAATATTATGAAAAAATTCATATTAACTTTTATTGTATTTTTTTATACGCTTTTATTTGTAGGATGTACGAAAAGTGATGTATATAGAATAGATAATATAGATGAAACAAAACTTGTAAAAGTATACATTTATAGACCTTATACTTCATTTCATAGTTTGAATCCAGAAAAACCATTTTTCTATATTGATGATAAATATATTGGAAAATTAGGAGTAGGTAGAGAATTAGTAATAAATGTTTTACCTGGAGATCATGCTTTTACAGTTAAAGGTTCTTTGATGTTTATGCCTGGTTTTGAACATGGTAAAATTCAATTAAAAATAGAAGAAGGTAAAGAGTATTATTTAAGATATGCTTTAACACCAGTATTCATGGGGACAACAGTCACAGGAAAAACTAGATTTCAAGCTGTAAATCAAGAATATTTTCAATCAAAACAATAATAAAATAATCAAATTCGATTTATTGTAAAGAATTTAAGTAACTATAAATTTCCCCTTGATGTTTTTTATAGTTGTTTAAATGCTCTTGACCAAGGAGTAAACTAAGTTCACTTTCAATTTCATTTATAATTTTATTTGCTTCTTTCATAAGCTTTTCACTTTTGAGTGTAAAGTGAATAGTTTTTTCTTTTTGATTTTCTAAAGATAGGGTAATATATCCTAACTCTTCTAATTTTTTTATATTTTTATGCATAGCTTGTCTTGAGTATCCTACTTGTCTTGAAAGTTCAGAGATAGAGATATTTTGTGCTTGGTCAATATATGGGAAAAGAATAATAAGCGCTTCAGTAAGCCCTGTAAATCCTTTTTGCTGTAGTCTATTTAAGATAACTTTATTAAACACTTTTCCTGATTCTAATGATAAAAAACATAATGACATTGTAAACCTAATTGACATAAATTTTATTTTATTCTATAATTTCAAAGTATATCACGAAATGATAAATAACTTAATAAAAGGAAAAACTGTGGATTTAACAAATAAAATAGTACTAGTAACAGGAGCAAATGGTGGACTTGGTGTTGCTATAGTAAAAGAGCTATTAGAAAAAGGTATTGGAAAAATATATTGTGGAGTAAAATCTTTAGAAAAAGGAAAATATTTAGAAGAGTTATCAGATAAAATATCTATAATTGATTTAGACTTATCAAATACTATAATGTTAGAAAATAATTTATCAAATCTTGAAAATATAGATTTACTCATCAATAACGCAGGTGTAAATAGTGGTAAAAGAGTATTTGATGAAGAGAATAGTGATTTTATTATAAATGTTCAAGGAACACTAAAAGTAACACAACTTTTATCAAATAAGATAAATAAAGAGGGTGCAATAGTAAATATCACTTCTATACTAGCACTTTGTAACTTACCTATTATGGGGCTTTACTGTGCTTCAAAAAGTGCTTTACATTCATTAACTCAAGCAATCAGAGCAGAAATGATGTCTAAAGATATTCATGTTTTAGAAGTATTACCAGGTCCAATTGATACAAAAATGACTCCAGATGAAAATATGCCAAAAGCATCTCCAAAAGATATAGCAGTTGAGATTATAAAAGGACTAGAAACAAACCAAGAGGAGATATATCCAGATGATTTTGCAAAAATGATAAAAAATAGTTTAGATAAAAATCAAAAAGGGATAGAAAAAGAATTTGCACTTTCTTTAGCACAATAGAGAAATAAAATTTTTTTAGATAACAGTATCCATATAAGTATTTCGTTTAAAAAAATTATTATTCTCTAATATACCTAAATTATTCTTTGAAAATTCTTTGTATGTTTGGTTATTTGATACAAGGGTGTTATACCTTGTATCTACTTGAAGTTGCATAAGAATATGGATAGGTGTATTGATGTTTTGACTTATAGCTTCATTTATCTCATGAATATTTTGATTATAGAGTTGTGTCAAAATTTCTTTTGGTGTAGCTTGATTGTATGCTAGGCTTAGATTGATATCTATATCATTTTGACTTATTAAATGTTGAAAAATAGTAGTTGATAAGTTTTCATTATGTGCTATTGTTATATTATATATTTTGTCATTTAGAGCTAAAAATTCTTGTATCTTTTCTTCACTACAGTTTGGATTTTTTAGTAAATTTATATTTGCATTTTCTATATTTTTATCAAATAGTTTGTTAATTTGATTTGAGTTTAGAGTAGGGTTAGATGAGAAATAGATATACTCTACATCACTTAAATTAACTGCAAGAAGTTTATTAAAAATAGTATCATCTAGTATGATATGTTTTAAAAGTTCAGTTTTTAGTTCACTATTTTTTAAAATGCTATCAATATTTTCAAACTCAATATTATTTGAAATAATAAGATTTTTACTAACTGTAGTATTTTTAAGTTCAAATAGCTTTGTTTTGAGAAGTTTATTGAGAGATTGATTTTGTGCTAAAAATTCTATCTCTCTTTGGTTGTTATCTTTAAATATTTGTATCAATACAGGTTTTGGTGTATTTGGATTAAGTGCCACCACTTCTTTAAGAGTTAAGGGTTGATTTTGTTGAGCATTTTTATCACTAATTGAATATGCGGGCATATTATATATAATTTCTAAAAGCTTTTCATTTGTTGTTTCTAAAGCTGTGTAGTATATTCCTATTGGTGAGTGCTGGATATTGTGGTTTGTTTCCACTAAACTACAAAATCTCTGTGTGATCGCAGTAGCTACATCTCTGTTTTCATCACTATCATAAATACCTGTATTTTCCCAATCATAATATTTGAGTATTTTTGTAAAGACTTCATCACTAAAGTATCTATTTTTTAAAAGATTGATAACTCTTTGTTTCTCTTTCGATATTTTAATAGCCATCAAAATAGAATCAATATCTAAATTTGCACTAAACTCTTTTTCAATTTCTTCAATAGTATAAAGCTCTTTTCCCTCACGTGATAGTAGATAAAATCTATCTTCATCATAAGTTGAAGTCATATATCCTTGTATGATAATATCAGATTCATCTACATCATCAACCATAATAGCTTCATTTTGAATAAAGTATTTTAAAAGTTCCTCTTTTTCTATTTTCTCTCCACGACCAGAGAAAAATATTTTTTTATTATGTAAATTCATTTCATATCACTTCTATAGATGATAATGCCATCTTTATTTTTTATATATTCTTTTAGATTACTATCAATTACTTTTTTCATTTTTGAACTAGCATGTCTTAAATACCATATATTCTCTTTTTGAATAGCAATACCAACATGTGTCACATCAAGTCCATTTTTAGCAGTATAGATACCGATATAGTCTCCACTCTCTAAGTTCGTATAATCTAAGTTTTCTGGTTTAGTATAGTAAATTTCTCTTTGAATTATCTCTATACCTTGAAGATAAACTTCATTTTTAGATTTTTGATTAAGGTTCTTAAGAGTTTTTTGACAAATTCCAACTTTACAAGTAATATCTTTCATATGTGGATTATAAATAATCCAATCACTAAAAAAATGATTTCTTTTTGTATAGGTTACTATGCCATGTTTATAACGTATATTTTTAAGTGCTTTTTCAATAGACTCTTGTGATTTAGAAGCTTCAATATAATCTACAAATGTAAAACAGTCAAACATATCAGTTCTTGTTACTAGTTTTTCTTTAGTAGTGAAAGAACCAATTAAAGTATTTGCTTGATATGGAGTGTTTATAAATTTATCACTGAAATATTTTGGATTTTCAGCTACGAGTGTTATAGCTAAAAAGAGAACTAAAATGAATATTTTTTTATAAAAGCCTATTATCATCATAATTATTTTCAAGAATTTTTATAATTGTTTTATATGTTGTACCACAAAGATATAAGGCATTAAAATTATTGTTTTTGATATGACTAAAGATTTCATTATCATCACTATTTGTTGTATCAATAACTTTAATATTTGCATAACTATAGTGCTCTTTAAGATATGAGATTTCAATGTTGCAAATCTCTTTATCTTCATTTGCAAGAATAAATCGATTTGTTTGACCAAATTGAACTATTTGGTTGCTTTTATTGATAAAAATAGGTTTAAAGAGATTAAAGCTATTAAGTTTTTTTAAGTCCACTTTATATTCAAAAAGTTCTAGCTGTTGGAGTAAATCATTGATATACACAGTTGGTATTTTAATCTTGTCAAAAAATTTATCTTTATAAGAAAATGAGGTTTCAAATAAAGAGTGACTTGTAAGATTTTTCACATCATAGATTTTGTTTTCTAAAGATAATACATCGGCTCCAATTGATTCTAAAAAGTCAAAATTTGTTCCGAAGATAATTTTATCTTCTACAATATTATTGAGAAGTTCAAAATCTAAAAGCAAATTATCTTTTAATGTCACGATATATGAAAGTTCTTTTGATTTAAACGCATTGAGAAGTTTAAAAAATACTTTATTTGTATGGATATATTTTATATTGTGTTTTAAAAGGTTAAATCTTAAAATATTACAGATGGCTTTTTCTAAATCATCTGTTTGAATCCACGCAATTTCATTGTCTAGAATAGTTGTTTGAAATTGATAAATAATAGCAAATGCACCTTTTTTTATAGCCTCAGGAATATCTTCTGCATTTGTAGCAAAAAAAGCATCACCCTCATTTACTTTTGCAAGATTAGTATGTACTTGAGTTACAAAAGATATGGAAGGGGTATTGAGAAGTTTCCCTTCAACTATATCTGTTAGTGCAGTTATTTGCATATTTTATAAAATACTAGCTTACTTTTGTTCCAGCTACTTTACTAGCTTCTGGTCTTAAAAGGTGTAGTCCATTTTCATCTTTAGCTGCGAGCAACATACCTTCACTTACCATACCCATGAGTTTTGCAGGTTTTAAGTTAGCTACAACACAAGCTTGAGTACCAACTAAAGATTCTGCACTATAAAATTCTTTGATACCTGCAAGTATTTGTCGTGGTTGACTCTCTCCAACATCAACTTGAAGTTTTAAAAGTTTTTTAGACTTTGGAACCTCTTGGGCTTCAACAATTGTACCAATTCGTAGTGTTGTTTCAAAGAATTGATCTATTGTTATTAAATTGTCTGGTTCTTCCTCTTTTATATCTTGTTTTCCAGCTTCTTTTCTTGGCTTTTCCACTATAGATTCTGTTTTTTGTACTTCAGCAGTTGCTATTAGTTCTTCTTCTATTCTTGGGAATAGGGCATCAATTTTAGTGATAGTTGTATCAGCTATTAATTCTTTGTTTTTTAGAAGTTTTTTATAGTTTTCTGTTGAAATTTCAATTCCTAACGAAGAAGCTATTTTAGCTATTTTTTCTGGCATTACACTATCAAGTAATAATGAAACTTTTGCCATAATATTTGTAATAAGAGCAACAAGAGCCATAGCTTCCTCTTCACGACCATCTTTCATCATAGTCCACGGTTCATAATCACCTATTGCTTTATTTGCAATTGTTAATACTTTCCAAATCTCTTCAAGGTATCTATTGATTTGCATATTATAGATAAGTGGCTCGGCATTTTCTAAAATTGTATGAACATCATCTAATTCTTTTTGATGATATTTTGCAACATCTTTACTTGTTACTTTAAAATCAAAATATTTTCCACTCATCCCTTGGATTCTATTTAAAAGGTTTCCTAAATCATTTCCTAAATCTGAGTTGATTCTATCCATTAAAGCTCGTTGAGAAAAGTCTCCATCTTGACCAAATGGTACTTCTCTAAGCATAAAATATCTAAAACTATCTAGTCCATACGCATCTGCTACTTCTTTTGGATCTACAACATTTCCTTTTGATTTTGACATCTTTTCACCATCTCTTGTCCACCAACCATGTGCTGCAATATGATCAGGAAGTGGTAGATCAAGACTCATTAAAAATGCTGGCCAAAAAATAGAGTGAAATCTTAGAATATCTTTTCCTACTAGTTGTACTTTTGCAGGCCAGTATTTCATATTTGCTTCATCACTTCCATATCCAAGTGCAGTAATATAGTTTAAAAGAGCATCAAGCCATACATACATTACGTGTTTATCATCATTCATAGAAGCTGGTAATTTTACACCCCAATCAAAACTTGTACGTGAGATTGAAAGGTCATTTAATCCACCACTTACAAAGTTTACTATCTCTTTTGCTTTTGCTTTTGGCAATATAAATTCTGGATTTTCTTCATAAAGTTTTAGAAGTTTATCTTCATAGTTAGAAAGTTTAAAAAAGTAACTTTCCTCTTTTACGACACTTGTAGGTCTCCCACAATCAGGACAACCTTCTCCGTCGATAAGTTGAGCATCTGTAAAAAAAGTTTCACAACTTACACAATAGTTACCCTCATAGTGACCTTTATAGATATCACCTTTTGCATACATTTTTTCAAAAGCTTTTTGAACACCAATTTTATGTTCTTCATCTGTAGTTCTGATGAATTTATCATAAGAGATATCAAAATCATCCCAAAGTTTTTTAAACTTTCCACTTACTTCATCTGCATATTCTTTTGGCGTTTTATTTCTAGCAGCAGCACTATCTGCAATTTTTTGACCATGTTCATCAGTACCTGTTAAGAAAAAAGTATCATACCCTACTAGTCTTGAGTATCTTGCTAACATATCTGCTATGATAGTTGTGTAGGCATGACCTATATGTGCTACATCGTTTACATAATAGATAGGTGTGGTTATATATACTTTTTTACATGAATCTGACATTTGTGTTCCTTGAATTTCTTTATTCTTTAATATTATTATCCGCGATTGTATCTAAAATTTTTTTATAGATTGATGAAATCAAGAATATTTGGTATAATTAATAAATTTGTCAAGATGTAGAAGGATTTGTTATGGATGTAGAAAAAATAGGTGAGTTACTAGTAAATTTAGTTAGGGTTGCAATTTTTGATGAGCTCTATAGCAAACATACTTTAAATAAAGAAGAATTTTTAGAAAAATTTCCAAATTTCAATAAAAATGCAGCAACTTTTGTAACTTTAACTATAAACGGACACTTAAGAGGATGTATAGGTTCATTAGTTCCCCATACAACTTTATATAATGATTTGACAACAAATGCTAGAAAAGCTGCTTTTGAAGACCCACGATTTAATCCTTTGAGTCAAGAAGAATTTGATAATATAAAAGTAGAAATATCACTTATAAGTCCCATTACAGAAGTAAAATATAAAGATTTCAAAGATTTAAAATCTAAAATCAAACCAAATATACATGGAGTGATTTTAAAACTTGGATCTTTTCAGTCTACATTTTTACCTCAAGTTTGGGAAGAGATACCTGATTTTGATATGTTTATGTATCATCTTTATAAAAAAGCTGGTTTAGAGATGATTGAACAAAATCAGGCTCCTCAAATATTTACTTACACAGTAGAGAAAATTCAAGAGCAATAAAATGCAGTTTTATAAACAAAGTTCAGAAGATAAGATGACTTGTTTGTTATGTGGGCATTATTGTAATATAAAAGTAGGGCAAGTTGGAATTTGTAAAGTTAATAAAAATGTAGGGGATCAGATAGAGTGTTTGGTGTATGGATATCCAAATGCTATGCATATAGATCCAATTGAAAAAAAACCCTTATATCATTTCTTACCCAAAACAAAAACATTTTCAATAGGAACTGTTGGATGTAATTTTCATTGTTCGTTTTGTCAAAATTGGCAACTTTCTCAAACAGATAAAATTGATAAAACACACTATTATACACCGAAAGATATTGTTAATTTAACGCTACATTATGGCTGCGATTCTATTTCATATACATACAATGAACCCACAATATTTTTCCCCTATATTAAAGATATAGCAACCTTAGCACATAAAAATGGACTAAAAAACATTATGGTAAGTAATGGTTTTGAATCATCAGAAGTTTGTCATGCAATGGTTGGGCTTATAGATGCAGTTAATATTGATTTAAAATCATTTGATGAAAGATATTATAAAAAGAATTTGGGTGGTAAGCTTGAAGTTATTTTAGAAAATTTAAAATTTTTTGTGAGTAATGGTATTCATACAGAGATAACAACTCTTCTTGTACCGACACAAAATGACAGTAAAGAAGAGATAGAAAAAATAGCATCCTTTATTGTAGATGAACTGGGTGAAAATATAGTTTGGCACATTTCAGCTTTTCATCCTGATTATAAAGAATTAGAACTTCCTAGAACTTCTATAGAAAGTTTAAAAAATGCACGTGAAATAGGCTATCAAGTTGGATTAAAAAATATTTATTTGGGAAATGTAGGAGGTTTAATATGAGTGAACGGAAATTAGCGGTTGCTGGTACTTTTTATCCTAAGAGTAAAGATGAAATTACACGATATATTGAGCATTTCAATTCAATTTTAAAAGAAAATAATATCTCTTTGGATAAAAGTATAATTCCAAGAGCTATGATTGTACCACACGCAGGATATATTTATAGTGGGTTTACTGCAAATATGGTTTATAGATATATTCCAAAAACTATAAAAAATATTATTGTAATAGGTCCATCACATAAGTTTGCATTTCCTGGTGCTAGTGTAGCTTTATATGATACTTATCCTACACCATTTGGAACTCTCACAATCAATAAAAGTTTAACTAATGAACTTATAAATAAATTTGATTTTATAGGATTTAATGAACAGGTTCATTGTGAACATTCAACGGAAACGCAATTTCCTTTTATTAAATATTATGGGGGTGATGTTGATGTTGTTGAAATTATTTACAGTAATTGTGAGTTCCCTAATATTGCTAAGGTAGTCAGATATTTACTTGAGGATGAACAAAATCTAGTTATTATTAGTACAGATTTAAGTCATTTTTATAGTTTGAATGAAGCGAAAGCACGCGATAGTATATGTTTAGAAGCAATTCAAAAACAAGATATAAAACTTTTTGATAAAGGTTGTGAAGCTTGTGGTATAATAGGTGTTAAAGCGATGATAGAAGCTGCAAATGAATTAGGTTTAGAATCAAAAATATTTGATTATCGCACAAGTGCAGATACAAGTTATGATACAAATAGTGTAGTAGGTTATTTAAGTGTTGTTTTTAAATAATAATTTATTATATAGTATTAATAACGAATTATGTATAATTCCCTATGATTTATAATATTTTATTGATTGATGAAAGTCGCTCATATCATTTAACAACACAAATCTTAGAACCGTTGACTGATAAAACAATTTATCATGGATACAATCAAGATACTATTACTAAATATTTAGAATCATATAATATTCATATTATTATTTTAAATACAAATTATTTTGAAATAGAAGCTTTGGATAATCTTATATCAAAATATAATGACAAATTTAAAGAGATACCAATATTACTTGTTGGAGATTACGATAATATTGAAAAGTACCAACATCTTTTAATTTATGATTTTATTGAAATCAAAAGGTATGATAGTCTCGTATTCAATAAAATTAAATTCTGTCAAATGATGTACAAAAAAGAGTTACAACATGAAAATGATATAAAAAAACTCCTTTATATTGATAATCTCACACAGTTACCAAATAGAGCAAAACTTATACATGATGTGCAAAAAAAAGATTTAGGTATCAATGCATTAGCTGTCATAGATATTAATTCTTTTAAAGAAATAAATGATTTCTTTGGACATAGAATAGGTGATGTTATTTTAAAAAAAATAGTAGAAATTATTAATGAAATGACAAAGTTTGTAAGAGAGAAAGTTATTCTGTATAAATTTTCAGCAGATGTATATTGTTTAGCTAATATAGGATTATCCAAAAGTGAATTTGAAGATTTAATTGTATATATTTTAGGTTCAATTGAAAGTAATGTTATTTATGAAGGTGAACATGAAATAGACATTAGAGCAACTTCTGGAATAACTTTTTCACCTAAAAACAATAAGCTTATTACGGCAGATTTAGCATTACATGCTGCAAAACAACAACATAAGAATTATTTAGTATTCTATGAAGAACTTGATAATATCAGAGAATACGAAAAAAATATGTTGTGGACAAAAAAGTTAAAAAAGGCAATGGATAGTGATAATATAATTGTTTATTTTCAACCACTTGTAAATAATGAAACTATGAAAGTAGACAAATATGAATGTCTAGTACGAATGTTAGATGATGATAAGGTTATTGCCCCATTTTTCTTTCTAGATGTATCAAAAAAAGCAAACCAATATGCAAATATTACAAAAATAGTTATAGAAAAATCTTTTAGAGAGTTTGAAAATTTACCATTTGAATTTTCTATTAATGTATCTTATGAAGATATTCAAGATAGTGATTTTATAAATTTTATAAAAGAAAAATTGAAAAAATATAATGTGGCAAATAGAGTAGTTTGGGAAATTCTAGAAGATGAAGGAATTAAAAACTATGATTTATTATTTGAATTTATTCAAGAGATGAAGAGTCTTGGATGTAAGGTTGCTATTGATGATTTTGGAAGTGGGTATTCTAATTTTGAACATCTATTAAAAATGAATGTAGATTATTTAAAAATTGATGCTTCACTCATAAGAAATATTGCGAATGATGATAATAGTTATAAAGTTGTAAAAACAATTATTGAATTTGCAAAAAGTTTAAATCTTAAAACAATAGCAGAGTATGTTGAAAATGAAGAAATTTTTAATATTACAAAAGAATTAGGTACTAATTATTCTCAAGGATATCACTTCTCAGCACCAATTCCAAAACCTATAATAGAGTCATTTTAGAGATTTAATTTTTCTCTAAAAACTGTTCTATTTGTGTTGCTATTGTTTCTATAGGTTGTTTTGCATCAACTCTTAATAAGTCAATTTTTACTTGTCCCATACTGTTAATCATATTTATGGCATCAATCATTCTTTGTTGTATTTCAAGAAGATATCCACTACCTCTTTTTTCTATGCTATCTTGTTCTTTTTGTGAAAGTCTATATTCTAATTCTTCTTTTGATAATTCTAGAATAATGATTTTGTCTGGCATTGCACCATTTAAGGCCATTATATTTAAACTAATTGCTATCTCTAAAGGGGCAGTTTTAGCATAAGCAATTCCACTTAAAAACCCTCTATCACTTATGACAATTTCATCTCGATGTTTTTTTACGATTTCAAAACTATGCTCAGCACGATCAGCTAAAAATAAAAACATTTCTGCAACTTTTGATTTTGCTTCACCATTAAGTACCATTTCTCTAAGTTTTAAACCTATTTGTGTTCCACCTGGTTCCTTTGTGAATATTGCTTCTGGATATTTTTGTTTGAGTATATCAAGCTGTGTTGATTTCCCTGCTGTATCGATACCTTCTATTATTACATACATTGTTTTTTTACCTCTTTATTTAACATATTTAGTGTTTCTATTGGTACTAGATGATCATATTTTCCGTTGAATCTTATAAGTTCTCTTACAACAGAAGAACTTACAAATGCATTCTCTAAAGTAGGCATTAAAAATACTGTATCTAAATTTTTATCTAAAGAACTATTTGCATAAGACATTTGTAGTTCATATTCAAAGTCTGTGGTAGTTCTTAAACCTCTTATTACATTATACACATTTTTTTCTTTTGCAAAATCTACAAGCAATGTATCAAAAGATTCTACTTTGACATTTTTTAGCCCTTCAAAGGTCTTTTGTATAAGTAATACCCTAGTATTAATATTAAACATTGGAGATTTTGCGCTAGAGTTTGCCACAGCAATAATTATCTCATCGTATATTTTTAATCCTCTTTTAATGATATCCACATGACCATTTGTTATTGGATCAAAAGTACCACTATAGATAGCTCGTCTTTTTGTATTTTGTGTCACTTTATTTTCCCCATCTTTTAAATAAATTATGTTCTATATGAAGTAAATCAAACCATTTCCCAATAATAAACTTTTCCATCTCTTCTAAAGTTTGTTGTTCACTATAGTAGCCTAATACTGGAGGTGCAATACTAATACCAAGTGATGATAGCTTTGCCATATTTTCTAATTGTATTGTGTTATAAGGCATTTCTCTTGGAGCAAGAACTATATTGCGTCTTTCTTTTAACATTACACTGAATACTCTTGTTATCAATGTATCTGAAATACCTACAGTACATTTTGCTAAAGTATTCATACTACAAGGAACAATAATGTAACCATCTGTTTGAAAAGAACCAGATGAAACACAAGCACCCAAGTCTTTATCATCTAATAAAGTTAGATTTGATCTATTAGGTATATTTTGAATATTTACTTTATTGGATTCTAGGGATAAAGTATGTTTAGCACTATTTGATAATATTAGATAAATTTCTATGTTTTCTGGAATATATTTTATAAACTTTAATCCTAGCTCAACACCAGAAGCACCTGATATTCCAACAACTAATCTCTTTATGTTTTGTGTATATTCCAAGAATTATCCCTTTATTTTTTTGTATTTTATCAAAAAAGCACTTTTGAACAAATTTTAATTAGTTAATTTACAATTCTTAATTTTAGTTTAAGGATATAAATGATAACATTTTGTATAAGTTTTAATTTAAAACTAATAAATATTGTATTATTATAAATATATAATTAATACAAAATATATAAGGAAATTGTCATGCAAAAAGTAGTAAGTTTTATAAGAGTGAATAAAAACAATGATGAATATACAGATGCACAAGCGTTAGGAATTGCAAAATATATTAAAGAAAATAAACTTCAATTAGATAAAAATATTGAAGTAGAAGTAAATGTTCCAGATGAAGAAACTAACATTCATAAAATTTTAGAAACTTGTAAAAATGGATGTGTAGTAGTTGTTTATGATATCAATGTATTTGGACGTACAACAGCATCTATTTTGAAGAATATAAAATTTTTACTAAACCATGGAGTAAGAATAATCAGTGTAACTCAAAATTTAGATTTTGTCAGTAAAGATGATATGCTTACAAAAATGATATTAGGTGTTATAGGTATGACTATCAATCTTGAAAAAGACTTAATGAGTCTAAGAACTAAAGAAGCATTAACAGCAAAAAAACTTGATGGTGTATCTTTGGGTAAACCAAAAGGAACTATTCAAAAATCAAAATTTGATCAACAAAGAGATAAAATAGAAGAGTTATTAGGTGTTGGTTTAAGTGTAAGAAAAATAGCAAAAGTACTTGGTTACAATAATCATATTGGTCTTAATAATTACGTGAAAAAAAGAAACATAAGAGAAGATGTATTCGGTGATGATGTATTAGCAAGTTAAGTTAAAAAAGTAAAAATTATATGTACTTAATATAATTAAAGAATTTATTAAAGAAAATTAGGTTATAAATCCATTAAATTTAATTATAGGAAAGTTTATATGTCATTAATGATAACAGATGAGTGTATTGCTTGTGATGCTTGTAGAGAAGAGTGTCCAAATATCGCTATAGAAGAGGGAGATCCGATATATATTATAGATTCGGATTTATGTACAGAGTGTGTCGGAAGTTTTGATGAGCCTCAATGTATTGAAGTTTGTCCTGTTGATTGTATCGTTTTAGATCCTGACAATCAAGAAACAATGGAAGAGTTACAGTTTAAATTTGATCAATTGGAAAAAGAAGACTAAATGGCAAAAATAACAACCATCATTGATATTGGTTCGAACTCAATGCGGATGGTTGTTTTTAAAAAGACCAGTCGATATGCTTTTCATTTAATAAATGAATCAAAATCAAAAGTAAAAATTAGTGAAGGTTGTTATGAAAATGATGGTAACCTACAAGAAATTCCTATGCAAAGAGCCTACGATGCTCTTAAATCTTTTCTTAATATTGCGAAAAATTTAAAATCGCGAAAAATATTATGTGTAGCCACTTCTGCTTTACGTGATGCTCCAAATGCAAAATTATTTTTAAATCGAGTTTCTAGAGAATTAAAACTCAATATAAAAGTAATTGATGGGCAGAAAGAAGCGTATTATGGTGGAGTTGCTGCATTAAATCTTTTAAATTGTAATGATTTTGTGACAATGGATATAGGTGGTGGAAGTACTGAGTTTGCATTTGTTAAAGAACAAAAAATAGTTGAAACTATATCTTTGAATATAGGAACAGTAAGAATTCAAGAATTGTTTTTTAATAAAAATGATTTAAAAGGTGCAAAAAACTACATAGTGAGTCAGATTGAAAATAATAAAGAAGTTTTTACAACATATTATTATCTTTTTGAACATATTATTGGACTAGGTGGAACTTCAAGAGCTCTTAGTCGTTGTGTTATACAAAACATACAGTATCCTATAGATACTTTACATGGATTTAAATATAGTGTAGAACAAAATATAGGATTATTTGATACTATAATTAATGCACAAACAAAAAAAGAATTAAGACAAGTAGGTATTAGAAAAGATAGATATGATACTATTGCCACTGGAACTTTTATTTTTAAGACAATTTTAGAATATTTTCAAGTTCAAAATGTTATTACGAGTGGAGTTGGTGTAAGAGAAGGGGTATATTTATGCGATATCCTAAGAACAGCAAATCATAAGTTTCCATCAAACTTTAATCCTAGTGTGAGAAGTTTACTAGATAGATTTGTAGATGATCATACACAAAGTGCATATTTAGGAAATAATGCAAAAAAAATATTTGAAGTATTACAACCATTACATCAATTAAGTTCAGAATATAGTTCAATTTTAGTTATTGCTTCAAAGTTACAGCTTATTGGACAATCTTTGAATTTTTATAAAACGCAAGAAAACTCTTTTTGGTTTATTTTAAATGGATTAAATTATGGATTTTCTCATGAAGAAAAAGTATTAATCTCAATTGTTGCAAAATATAGTGGTAAAGCACTTCCTAAAACTGACGATATAAATCAATTTGGTAATTTGTTACCTTCAATAGATACAATTCACTGGTTAAATTTTATGATGACTTTAAATTTAACGTTAAATACAGAATATGGAAAAATAAAATATGATTTTGTACTTGAAGATAATCTTCTAAAAGTAAGTTCAGAAGATGAAAATCATCTTATAAAAAGTGATCTTATTAAGATAGAATTACCAAAAGACATAGTTGTAGAACTAGACTAAAATGAAAATTTGTATTGTTAAGTTATCTGCTATGGGTGACATTATTCATACTATGGTTGTGTTACAGTTTATCAAAAAGCAAATATCTGAAGTACAGATAGATTGGATTGTCGAAGAGTCTTTTAAGGGAATTTTAGAAAATAATCCTCATATTGATAATATCTTAACAGTAAATCTTAAATCAATTAAAAACAACAAGTTAGAAATATTTAAACAATTACAATTATTAAATAGTTATGGTAAAAATAATTATGATTTAGTAATTGATGCCCAGGGACTTTTAAAGTCTGCTATTGTATCAAAAATAGTTGGTGGTAGAATAGTTGGAAGTAAAATTATAGGATTTGATAAAGATTCTATACGTGAAAAAATGGCAAGCTGGTTTTATGATGAAACTGTGAGTATTGCTTATGAAAAAAATGTAATAGATCGAAATTGTAAATTAATATCAAATGCTTTAAGCATAACTATTAAACACAATGATATCTTACAAAAAGAACCTTTTTTATTCTCCACAAAAAATAAAAATTTACAATACGATATTGTATTTGTAGTAGGTGCTTCGAAAGTCAATAAAATATATCCAAAAGAAAAATTTTTAGAATTAGCTCAAAGATTAAATAGAAATATTACAGTTGTATGGGGAAACCAAGAAGAACATTCAATTGCTCAATGGTTGAAAAAACAGAGTAGTTTGATAGAAGTAGCACCTAAAGGGAGTCTAAATGACTTAATCGGTATAATATGCAATTCAAAGTTAGTTATAGGTGCCGATACAGGTCCTACACATATAGCATGGGCATTAAATATTCCTTCAATTACAATATTTGGAAATACGCCTGAGTATAGAAATACCTATATAACGAGGATTAATAAAGTAGTTAAGTCGGATAGTTATGTTAATCCTCTGAAATTAAATAAGAATGATTTTAGTATTAAAGAAATAAAAGCACAAAAAATATGTGAGATAGCGAAGGAATTATTAATTGGATAAAGTTTATTTATATACATTTTATATTTTTAAGTTTTTTATTAAATATACTCCAAAAGTAATTTTAAATTTTTTATTAAATAGTTTAGCTTGGATAATTTATAAACTTGATACAAAACATAGAAAAATTGCGAAAGTTAATTTAGATTTAGCTTATGAAAATTTGATGAGTGAATTGGAAAAAGAAAATACTATTAAAGCTTGTTATAAAAATCTTATATATACACTTGCTGATTTTGTAAGAAATCAAGGAATTTCAAGAGAAGAACTTCTTTCAAAAGTAACGTTTAAAAATGAAAATTATGTAACAAATGCAATTAAAAATCAAGAAAAAATTATATTTCTAACTGCTCATTATGGGAATTGGGAACTTTTAGGTTTAGCGATATCTGCAAAGTTAATACCAATGACTACAGTTGGAAGAGAACTTGATAGTGATGTCATGAATGAGATTTTAGAAGCAAATAGAACACAACATAATATGAATGTAATAAGTAAACATGGAGCTATGAAAGGGATGATTCAGGCTCTGAAAAAAGATGAAGCAGTTGGTATTCTTGTAGACCAGAATACAAAAAATGAAGAGGGGATATTAATCAACTTTTTTGGTAAAGTTGCTAGACATACTCCAAGTGTTGCACTGATTGCAAAAAGATTTGATGCCTTGATTATACCAGCTTATATAACTACTAATGATTATGAGAAATATACAGTTGAATTTTATGAACCTTTTAAATATGAAGATACGGGAGATAAAGAGAAAGATATTTTAAAATGTGTACAAACACAAGCAGATGTTACACAAAGAGTAATTGAAAAAAAGCCACAAGAGTGGTTTTGGCTTCACCAAAGATGGAAGAATCAATATGAACATCTCTACAAATAAACTTTCAGTTGTAATCATTACAAAAAATGAACAAAGCGTTATAGCTGATGCTATAAAATCAAGTTTGTTTGCAGATGAAGTATTGATATTAGATAGTGGTTCAACAGATGATACACTAAATATAGCCAAACAACTTGGTGCAACTGTTATGCATCAAGAGTGGTTAGGTTTTGGGAAACAAAAACAAAAGTCTGTAGAACTAGCTAGTCATGATTGGGTATTTGTCCTTGATAGTGATGAGAGAATTTCTAAAGAGTTACAGTTTGAGATACTTCAAGAGTTACAAAATCCAAAGTATGATGGATATTTTGTACCAAGACTCAATAACTTTTTTGGAAAAGATATAAAAACGTGTGGATTATACCCAGACTATACAATTAGACTTTTTAATAGAAAAAAAGGGAAATTTAGTGAATTAGAGGTACATGAAAGTGTACAAATAACAAATACAACACACTTAAAAAATGATATTATCCATTTAGCCTATGATTCAATTGAAGAGTTTATCACAAAACAAAATAGATACTCAAGTTTAAATCATAAGAAAAAAAATATAGCAAAAGCAATCATAAATCCATACTGGACTTTTTTAAAACTATACGTACTAAAAAGAGGATTTATGGATGGTTGGCATGGTTTCGTGATAGCAAAACTATATGCTCAATATACTTTTTGGAAATATATTAAATGAATAAAAAATTAAATCCTAAAAAAATATTAATTATGAAATTTCGCAATATTGGTGATGTGTTACTTACTACACCTTTAATTAAAAATTTGAAATTAAATTACCCCGATGCTTTAATTGATATAGCCGTTAATAAAGGGACACAAGATATGGTCACTTTAAATCCAAATATCAATGAAGTTTTAATTTATGATAGAGAATATATTAAAAGTTTATCACTATTTAAAAGAGTTATTGCAGAGATAAAATTTGCGTTACAAATTAGAAAAAATAAATATGATATGATTGTCAATACTACTAAAGGTGATAGAGGTGCACAAATAGCACTTTTAAGTGGTGCAGATATGAAGCTTGGGTATAAAAGTGGGAAAAACTTTCTTACTAAAAATGTTTTTGATTTGATTTTACCAAGTCAAGGATTTCGACATACTATTGAGATGGATTTGGATAGTTTAAGGGTGTTAGATTTACCAATAAAAGAAAAAAAAGTATCGATATATTGGAGTGATGAAGATGTTACTACAGTAGATACTGTTTTAAAAGATGAAGGGCTATTGGGAAAAAACTTTATACATATACATCCAGTTTCAAGATGGATGTTTAAGTGTATCAATGATGTAACAATGGCACAAATTATTGATTATTGTCAAATTGAATTAAATAGACAAGTTGTACTTACAGCTGCACCAGTTAAACAAGAGTTAGAAAGATTAGAGAATATTTTAAGGTTGTGTAGTACGCGTCCAATAAATCTTGCAGGAAGATTTACTTTAAAACAAACTGCGTATCTAAATAGTAAAGCAAAGCTTTTTATCGGAGTTGATACTGCTATTATGCATATAAGTGCAGCAAATAATGTTCCAGTATTAGCTTTTTTTGGACCAAGTGGTGCAGATCACTGGGGTCCTTGGGATAATGATTTAATGGAGTCAGGATATATAACTAGACAAGGATTTAGAACCATGGGAAAACATAGAGTCATTCAAGAAAATTGGGACTGTGTACCTTGTGGAAAAGATGGTTGTGAAGGTAGTAAGATAAGTGATTGTCTAATGAAGTTAGATGTAAATTTTATAAAAGAAAATATAAAGCAGATGAATAATGATTAATATATTAGAGATGGAAAGTTCAAGAGGATGGGGTGGACAAGAAAAAAGAACAGTAAGGTTAGTAAATCACTTACCGAATAATGAATATAAAATTTTTTGGGCGGTGGAAGAGGATAGTATACTTTATAAGAAAAAAAATGAAATAAATGCTGACTTTTTTACAGTCAAGCTTAATAAAATTTACAATTTAAAAACAATTTTTACTCTATGTAAGTTTGTAAAAAAGAATAAGATAGATATTATCTCAACTCATTCAGGGAAAGATGCTTGGATAGGAAATATTGTAGGGTTACTAACGAATACAAAAGTGGTTAGAGTTCGACATTTAATAGTTCCAGTAAAACCTTTTAGTTATAACTTAGCTACAAAAGTTGTAACCGTGAGTAACCAAGTTAAAGATTATCTAATAAGTGCAGGTGTTAAGAAAGAAAAAATAGTTAATATTTATACAGGTGTTGATACAGATAAATTTAGTAACAAACTTGTATATGATTTAAGAAAAGAATTACATATTCCAAAAGATACTAAACTTGTAGGTTGTGTAGCAGTTTTAAGAGCAGCTAAGAGACACCAAGAACTTATCAAGGTATTTTCAAAGGTTAAGGGAGATGCTAAATTAATTATAGTTGGTGATGGACCAATGAAAGAGGAAATACAACAAACTATCATAGATTTTAATATGAACAATAAAGTTATTATGTTAGGGCATAGAGATGATATTGATAAGTTATTGCCAAATTTTGATTTATTTATTTTAGCATCTAGACATGAAGCTTTAGGAACAAGTTTACTAGAAGCTCAAAGTTGTGGAGTTCCTGTAATTGCTTCAAATGTTGGAGGTATCCCAGAAGCTTTAAGTGAAGGAGAAACAGGTTATTTATTTGATGATTTTGATATATTAGAAAAGCAAATTAATAATCTCTTGGACGATGAAACAAGATTAAATGAATTAAAATCCAATACAAGAGCATTTATTTTAAAAACTTTTTCAGTAGAAAAAATGATGGATGATACAAAAAAACTTTATAAAGAATTAGTAGGATAATTAAGGTGAGTGTACCAGTACTTATGTATCATCATATACTTTCACAAGATAGTTTTATAGCTAGTAGCGTAAAGAATTTTGAAGAGCAAATGAAGTTTTTATATGAGAATAATTGGAAAACTCTTACAAGTAATGAGTTTTATCAATTTAAGCAAGGGAAATTAAAAGTTCCTAAAAAATCTGTACTAATAACTTTTGATGATGGTTGGAGAGATAATTTTATTTATGCTTATCCTATTTTAAAAAAATATAATTTAAAAGCAACACTTTTTATTGTTACACAATGGATAGATGAAGCTTCTAAATCAGGAAATTGTGAATATAGTGAAAAAAATCATACTGAATGTAAGAATTTAGTACCACTAAATCCAAGAAGTGTATTATGTTGTTGGGATGAATTAAAACAAATGGATGATGTTTTTGATATTCATTCACATACACATACACATAGGGATGATTATTTTTCAAGTATTAGTTGGAAAGATGAATTTATAAAATCAAAAAAACTTATTCAAGAAAATTTAGGATTTGAAGATCATTACCTTTGTTGGCCAAGAGGTATTTATTCAAGTGAATTAATACAAGAAGCTAATAATGAAAAATTTGATATACTTTTTACCACTAAAAGAGGGATAAATCTCCCTAATAATGAACTAAGAGAGATAAAAAGAATTGCTGTCAAAAAAGATGCAAAGTGGTTAAAAAAGAACCTAAGTATCTTTTCAAATAATTTTTTAGGATATATATATGCAAAGGTTAAACCACAGTGATAGATATTGAGAATAAAAAGATTCTTCTTGTTAGAAATGACAATGTAGGTGATTTAATATGTACCACACCTTCAATTGAGGCTTTAAGAAAGAAATATCCTAATAATCAAATAGATATTGTCGTAAATTCATATAATTATGATGCAATTTATAAAAATCCATTTGTAGATAAAATATATTGCTATACAAAACCTAAACATAAAAAAAGTTTATTAGAAAAAATAAAAGCAGGTTTAGGTAAGTTAAAAATTTTACTAGATATAAAAAAACAAAATTATGATGTAGTTGTTATATTTAGGAGTGGTTATTCAAAGTCTGCTGAACTTTTTGCAAATATTACAAATGCTCAATATAAAGTAGGAGTTCAAAATCAAAAAGGAAAAGATAATTTTACAAATCATGTTAAATTAAACTATAACCAACATGAAGTTTTATTTTGTTTTGATTGTTTGAAAGAATTTGGTGTTGAGTATAATAATGAGAATACTTTATATCATATTGATCAAGAATTAAGTGATAAATATACACAATACAATGAAAATATACTTTTTCATATATCTTCAAGAATAAAAGAAAATAAATATGATAAGGAAAAATTTAAACAAGTTTTTGAACAATTAGATGATTATAAAATTTTGATAAGTGCAGAACCAGATGATTTTGAATCGGCAATTTGGTTAGAGGAAAATACAAAAGCTACATTTATTCAAACATCTTCATTACAAGATTTAGGTGGTTTGATTACAAATGTAAAATTATTTATTACTCTTGATGGTGGTGCAATGCATTTAGCTCCTGCTGTTGGTACCAAGACAATATCGATTGGTGGTAAAACAGATATGACCAAATGGGCTCCTTGGGGATATGAAGATTTGGTGATACAAGATAAAACAAAAATGGCAAACAATATTAAACCTGAATTGATTGTTAATGGTATTAAAAAAATATGAAATTTGATTTATTTGAATTAGGAATTAGTTTTTTAATTAAAAATAAAAAAGTTGATAAATTAGAACATATTCCTATGGATAGTGTTCATAATATTTTATTAATGTCAAACACAGCAATTGGTGATACTCTTTTTAGTACGCCAGTATTTAGAAGTTTAAAGTTACATTATCCAGATAAAAAATTGATTGTATTATTAAATCCAACAAATTATAAGTTATTTGAAACAAATAAATACATTGATGAAATTATTTTGTATGATGGTAGATGGAAGAAGTTTTTTCAAGTTTTAAAAATATTAAAAACAAAAAAAATTGATGCTACATTAATTTTACATTCTAATGAACCACAAGCAACACCACTTGCATTATTATCTGGTTCAAAATATATTATTAAAATACCAAATAATAAAAATGAGTACAATAAATTTCATACAAATTTACCAATAAGTGCTTATGGTGATAGACATGGGATTTTCGATAGATTAAGGCAACTTGAATATCTAAATATATTTGAGGATGACCCTCGAATGGATATAGTATTAAAAGATAGTTGGAAAGATGAAGTTTTCAATTACTTAGAGAGTAAAAGTATAGATAATTCTGCTATCGTAATTGGTTTTCAAATAGGTGCATCAACAGTAAGTAGAATGTGGTTTAGTGATAAATGGGTAGATTTAGGTAAAAAGTTACTATTAAAATATCCAAATTCTATTATAATCCTTACTGGTGCACCAAATGAAGTGAAGTTAACAAATCAAGTAGAAGAAGGAATTAATAATTCAAGAGTGTTTAATTTAGCTGGAAAATTTCAATTAGGTAGTGCAGCTGCTTTAATTGGAACATTGGATTTATTGATTACTCCTGATACAGGTCCTCTACATATTGCAATAGCATTGAAAGTTCCAACAATAGGTTTTTTTGTAGTTGCTAATCATATAGGAACTAATGCTTGTTATGATCAAAATATTCATCTATATATTCAAAAAGAGAAAACTTGTAATCCTTGTATTGCCAAAAATTGTAAATATCAAGAGTGTATGTTGCAAATTACAGCAGATGATGTTCTAAAATTAAGTGAAAGGATTTTAAGCTTTGAGTAAGATTAAAAAATCATTACAAAAAAGATATCGAGAGTTAATAAACTATTTTCAAAATGGTAAAAAAATTTTAGTTCTTAGTGATTCACATGGTGGTGTATTTGAGTATATCAATGATCATAATTTAATATTACCTCATTTGATAAATGTTAAAGTTGTAGGTGGTGCAACTGCTTATGGTTTAAATAATAGTAATTCATCAAGTCAAACATTAAAACATTTTTTAAGTGAGCTTAATAGGTTTAAAACTTATAATACAATTATAATACAATTAGGGGAAGTTGATTGTGCTTATATCTTATGGAAGAAAGCACAAGATTATAAGAATAGTGCATATGATAATATTTCGATATCAATAAGAGGATATGAGTTACTAATAAAAGAATTGTTGCCATATAAGAAAAGAATTATTCTCTCAGGTGCAATTTTGCCAACAGTAAGGGATGGACAAAAAAATAGTAGTGAGGTTGCATTGAGAGATACAATATCAACTACGCAATTAGAAAGAACAAGTCTTACCTTAAAATTTAATGAACAATTAAAACTACTTGCAATAAAATATGGTCTTGATTATATTGATATTACAGAAGAAACAATGAATAAAGATACGAATGTAGTTGATGATAAATTTATTATAAAAGATAAAGTTGATCATCATCAATCACAAGAAAATACAGCCTTACTTTGGAGTAGTAAGTTACAGAGTCTTATAAATAAAAAACTATAGGTGAATAAAAAGATGATACAAAAATATTTAATTTCAATTTTAAAAATTCCAATTTTAAAGCAAATCACTACTTACATGTTAGAGCAAATACATATGTTTTCTATAGAATTTGCCAAAAGAACACAAAAAACATTTGTGAGACCTAGAAGTTGGAGTAATATTGAATTAAGAGAGTTTTCACATTTGTTTACTGGCAAAGTAGTGAATGTAAGTGGTTGGAAAGATGAAGATAAAGAAGGTAATTATTACAAAAACTATTTTACTAATGCTAGTGAATATTATGTTTCAAACTACAAAGGTGAGTCAGGCTTATCAAATATAGACAATGAAATATTTTTAGATTTATCTACTCCTGTAGATCAAGAACTCAAAAATAAATTTGATGTAGTATTTAATCATACGGTCTTAGAACATATATTTGAAATAGATACAGCATTTAAAAATTTATGTGATATGAGTGATGATGTTGTCATAATAATATTACCATTTTTACAATCTGTACATTATATAGAAGGTTCGTTTGGAGATTATTGGAGATTTAGTCCAATGGCAATCAAAGAATTATTTAAAAAAAATGGATTTACTACAATATATCAAAGTGCAAACGACAATAAGTTCTATAATATATATACTTTCACTATTGCTACTAAAAATCCTGAAAAATATGACAATTTAATTACCAAAAAATTTATAGATAATGATATTATAGGGGAAAAATTATTTGGATTAAGGAAATGATTTTTGAAAAATATACTCTTCATTGATACCGGATATGAATATGGAGGAGGTACAAAAAGTTTTCTTTATTTACTAGAAGGATTAATGAAATATCCTAATGAGTATAATTTTTATGTATTTTTTGAGCATGACTATTTAATAAACAATGATAAGACCATTAATCAGTATTTAAAAACTTTAAATGTTACTGTTATAGAAAATAATTTTTATTATAAAAAAATATCAAAAATAAAAAAAGAACTTTATAGATTAGTTTCTAAAAAATTTCTTTATAAAAAAGAAATTCAATATAAAATTGATTTTGCTGAAGAAGTTTTACAATCTAATCATTATGATTTAATACATTTAAATAACCATTTTGGAACAAATTTAGAATATATAATCGGTGCAAATAAATTGAATATACCAGTAATTCAACATTTGAGAAAAAACTCCTTATTAACTGAATATCAGCTAGAATTATTGAAAAAACTTCATTTTAGAACGATAAGTGTATCACAATCAACATATAAATTTTATAATCAACAGTTACATATTGATGCTAATGTTATTTATAATCCTTTTCCTATTGAAAATACAAAGATAACAATAGAAAATAAAATTAATAGTGACATAGTTCAAATATTTATGCCTGCAAATTATTTAGAAAATAAAGGTCATAAGTTAGTTTTTCAAGCTTTGGATAATGTATCTAGAGAAGATATAAAAGTTTATTTAGCAGGTAGTGGTAAATTTGATAGTTTCACTGAGAATTTAAAAGAAAAACTTATTAAACAAAATAAACTTGTAGAGTTAGGCTTTATTCAAGATATGGATAAATATTACAAGAATTCAGATTATGTATTATCTTTTTCACAAAATGAAGGTTTACCAAGAACAGTTATAGAAGGACTTATGCGTGGGTGTCATATTATTACCTCAAATTATCAAGTGAGTTTTGAAATTAAAGAATTATTATTAAATCAAAATGTTTATACTATTTTACCAAGAGAAAGTCAAAGTTTAGAGATTTGTTTTATGAATTTAAAATCAGTTACAAGTAGAGAAATTGATTTAAATATTAAAGAAATTTTTTCATTGGAAAATTATATTAATTCTGTATATAACTATTATAAACAAGTGTTATAAAATTTAAGATGCTTTTTTCTTGTTCTGCAGTGATTGTATATAAATCTTTACAGTTTGTATTGTAAGGGGCTTTAAATATAAAAGAAAATGGGACACAATTTGCATTTGAATTAATAATTAAAACATCTTTTCCAATTGGCCTTTGTTCTTTCATATAGCATGGTCCAGCAAAATTAATCAATGGTATTTTAAAACTGTCTGCAATGTAGCTATTACCAGTATCTGAAGATATATATAAATTCATTTTTGAAGTATAGTATGGTAATTCATCAAGACTGATTTTTCCAAGTAGTGAAATAATTTTAGCTTTATGTAAATTCAAATGAGATTGTATATTTTCTAGAATATCTACTTCATGGGTTAGACCAAATATGTAAACATTACAATCAAAATTATCAAGTAATTTAAATAGTTTATTCCAAGTATCTAAGTCAATAGTTTTTAATTTATTTCCAGCTGTTAAGCTAATACCAATTTTAAAATTAGTATTTTGACCAATGATATCTTGCTTTGGAATGAACAATGGCTTTTGTATTTTTTTCCAACAAATATCTGGTTCTAAATTATTGGAAATCATTGTCAGGTAACTTTTGATTGTAAGATTTTCTTTTGTATGTTTAATTTTTTTTATTCCAAAAGAAAAAAGCTTATTATACCATTTATCTGAGTATGTAGATAGAGTAACCTTATTAGGAGAAAAACTCATCTGCCCTAAAAATAAGTTATAACTATTTGGCATCATAATATATACATTTTTGTAATTATTATTAAATAGTGTAAAAGCAAGTTGTAATTTAGTAAATAAATTAGATTTGTAATCATTAATAATAAAAGTTTTTATAATTCTAGAATCATGTTGAGAAAAAGAAGTATTTATTTTGTCAATGACTATATCTAGGCTTACTAGAGAATCAAAGATTACAGAACTATTAACATAGTCTCCTATTTTTGCAGTTTGGATTACGAGATTATTTGTAGATTCTTTTCTAAAAAATGATAAGATAAAAAGTAATGGATATAAAAGTAAAAATATAATATAATAAATCATAATTTGTATTCTATTACAATGTTACTTAATAATGAGGTTTTAGATTTTGTTGAAATTAGAAGAGATAAATAATAAGTATTCTTTGGATTTATTTTTTTTGAGTATATTTTTATTTAGCTTACCGATTTCGAGAGTAACAGCTATTCAAAATATTTCTTTTGTATTATTTGTTCTTCTCTCTTTTTTAATACTAAAAAATATTCATTATAGAAAAATTTTATCTTTCCAATTATATCTTTTTTTACTTGTTGGGTTAATTACGATATCCATTATTTCTATTGGTTTTTCTATTGAGCCAAAAGAAACAATAAGTGAAATAAGAGGTGAGTTAGTTAAACCTTTTATAATATCACTAATTATTTTTTTATTTTTTTATAAATTTGATGATATAAAAATTCAAAAAATATTTTTTATCATAGTAGTTTCTTTAGGGTTTCATACATTATTAAATATTTATATTTGGTTTGAACATGGACTATGGCCTTATAGAGCAGGTGGATTACTAGATAGTGGAGGAGGAGAAAGATTTGGTATATGGGTAACATATTCCTTAGCTGTAGCAATAGCATTATTTTTTACAAAATATAAAAAAATAGCAATCTTTTTTTTAGTTATTACTTTAGTTTCAATTGTTGCAAATAATACCAGAGCAACGTTTGTGGCAGCAGTTATGATTTTATTTTTTTTCTTTTTGTTATTTTATAAAAATAAAATTATGAAATATAGTATTCTGACAATTATAATTTTATCCATACTTTCTTTTATAATTTATTCAAAAAACTTTGATACACGATATAATGCATTTAATATTATATCAGCAGTAAAACATATGGATAGCTATACTCCAAGTGAATATGATAAATTGGTTATTGAAAATAATTTAGGACATTCTACAGTTGCCAGATTGGCAATGTGGAAATCTATTTTATTATATAGAGGTGATGATTTATTTACACCTCAAGGATATGGTAGATTTTTGTATGGAAAAAGTATTAAAAAAATTTTTGAGGATAAAAAAGAAAATATTCCTTATAGCCTTTTTGCACAGGCACATAACGACTATATGACAATCTTTTTTAGCTTAGGTTTGATAGGACTATTACTATTTATAGTACTTCTAGGATATTTATTAAAGATATTACATTATATATATTTAAATAATCATCAATATAGACCTTACGTTATATTTATCTTTTTAGGTACTATAGGTTATATGTCTTCAATGATGTTTGGTAGTTTTTTTGGTGATAGTGAAAAAATATATTTTTATATATTGTATGGGATAACTTTAGCCCTTTATTTAAAAACAAAAGAGCAGAATATTGAAACAAATTAAATTTATTAGAGCAAATAAAACAAAATTTGGTGGTGCTGAAGTATATCTTTCTCGGCTATCTCAACAATTAGATATTTTAAGTATATCACATGAGGTAATTTATTCTAATGTCCCAAAATTTTTACCATCATGGTTAAGGGTTTTAATTTTTAATATTCAAGTTTGCAATAATAAAAAAGATGATTTATATTTCTCCTTAGAACGAATCAGTTGCCCCGATATTTATAGAGCTGGTGATGGTGTACATAAAGTGTTTATTAATGTAGAAAAAAAATCACGATGGAATTTATTACATAGTGTCTATATATATTTAGAAGAAAAGTGTTTTAAAAATGCAAAAAAGATTGTTGCTAATTCAAATATGATAAAGCAACAAATTATAGATACATATGGAATAAAAGAGGAAAAAATAGAAGTTATTTATAATGGAATATCTTTAGAAAAACCAAATTTTCAAATATCTTATACACATGTTAAGAAAGAATATTTAATTCAAAAAGAGAATGGTGAAAAAATATTTTTGTATGTAGGAAGTGGTTTTAAAAGAAAAGGTGTTGAAGAGTTTTTAACAATACTTTCAAAATTAAGATTTCGAAATTTTAAAGCATTTATTGTTGGGAAAGAGAAAAAAATAGGATATTATCAAAAGTTAACAAAAGAACTAAATTTGGAAAGTAAAGTGATTTTCACAGGTCCAAGAAGTGACGTAAAAGATTTTTATACTATTTCAGATATATTTTTATTTCCCACTAGATATGAACCTTTTTCAAATGTTGTTTTAGAAGCAATGAATTATTCAAATGTAGTCATAACAACAAAACAAAATGGTGCAAGTGAAATTTTAGACTCTAACTATACTATGGCTAGTTCAGTTGATTATTCTATAGTTGAAAAGATTGATGATTTACTTGTTAATCAAGACAAAATCGATAAAATTAAATTAATGAATTTACAGATTGTAAAAAACTTTACAATCGAAAAAAATGTTGAAAAGACACTTGAAGTGATTAAAGAAATAAAGGGAATTTAATTGAAACAATTTTTTAAACAATATATACCATATTATAAAAATTATAAAAGACAATTTTTCTTTGCAATTATTGGAATGATAATGGTAGCATTGGGAACAAGTGGTACAGCATACGTAATTAAGCCAGTTCTTGATGAAATCTTTATCAATAAAGATGAAACAATGCTTCAAGTTTTGCCTTTTATTGTTGTTATCTTATATGCTTTAAAAGGTTTTGGTGGATATATTCAAACATATTATATATCATTTATAGGTTCTGATATTATTAGACTTGTAAGGGATAAATTTCTTTCACATATTTTAACTCAGGATATTAAATTCTTTCATCAAAAACATGGTGGAGAACTTTTAAGTCGTGTGACAAATGATATAAGTGCGATTCAGGCTGCTGTATCTAGTCATATTGCTGTAATAATTATGGAAACATTTACAATTATAGCTTTAATATTTGTTGTAATATATCAAAGTCCTATGTTGGCATTTTATGGTTTAATTGTTTTACCAATTATCGTCTATCCTCTTTCATTATTAGCTAAAAAAATGAAAAAATTATCACATCAAGCTCAAGAAAAAGTTTCATCATTAACCTCTATTTTAAGTGAAATATTTAATAATGTAGAGATAATTATTGCAAATAATTCACAAAAAAAACAATCAGAAGATTTTAAGAAAATCAATCAAGAATATTTTAATGTTGGAATAAAAGGTGTTAAAACTAATGCTTTAGTTTCACCTTTAATGGAGATAATAGGGGCAATAGCTGCAGCTACAGTTATTGCAATTGGAGGAATGGAAGTTATTAAAGGAAATATGACAGTTGGATCATTCTTTTCATTTATGACAGCTTTATTTATGCTATATACCCCTATAAAAAGGCTTTCAACTGTTTATAATAAGTTTCAAGGTGCAATTGCTGCAAACGAAAGAATTAATGATATCTTTTCACAAACAAATGATATTGTTGAAGGTATTGCAGTTTTACAAGAAGATATTCAAAAAATATCATTTCAAAATATTTCATTAAAATACGATGATAAGATAGCTTTAAAAAATATTGATTTAATGGCAAAAAAAGGTGAAAAGATTGCACTTGTTGGTGATAGTGGTGGTGGAAAAAGCTCTTTAGTAAATTTAATTTTAAGATTTTATGATCCATATGAAGGTGTTTTAAAATTAAATGATACAAATATTCAAGATTTTACCTTTAAGAGCTTGAGAGACAATATTTCTATTGTAACTCAGAGAGTATATATATTTAATGATACAATAGCAAATAATATAGCTTTTGGAAGTATTGTTGATGAACAAAAAGTTCGAGATGTACTCAAACAAGCACATGCTTTAGATTTTGTTGAAAAAATGGAAAATGGTATATATACAACTCTTGATGAATTTGGTACAAACTTAAGTGGTGGACAAAGACAACGGATTGCTATTGCAAGAGCATTATACAAAAAACCTCAAATTTTAATTTTTGATGAAGCTACAAGTGCATTAGATAATGAATCTGAATCAATTATTACAAAAGTATTAGATGAAGTAAGTGCTGATAAAATTACATTTGTTATTGCACATAGATTAAGTACGATTAAAAATGCAGATAAAATTGTTGTATTTAAAGATGGAGAAATTATTTGTAAAGGTAATGAATCAAGTTTACTTGAAAATTGCAGTGAGTATCAAAGACTGCATAGCCTTGCAAGTATGTAAAAACTTTTATGATAAAATATATAAATAAATTAGTGGAGAGAATATGATGAAATATAGTGAATATGATTTTAATGATAAGACAATATTAATTACAGGAGCAGCTGGTTTTATTGGTTCCAATCTTGCTTTTTACTTTCAAGAACACTATCCAAAAGCTACGATTGTAGCTTTTGATATGTTTAGAAGTGGAGAAACTTTTTCAAATGGAAATTTAAAAAGCTTTGGACATTTTAAAAATCTCTTAGGATTTAAAGGTATTGTTATTAGCGGAGATATCACTGATAAACATGCATTAAAAGAGTTAGAATATAATTATAAATTTGATTTTATATTTCATCAAGCTGCTATTTCAGATACAACTGTACAAGAGCAAGATTTGATGATGAAAACAAATGTAAATGCTTATGAAGATTTATTAAAAATTGCTATAAATCATGGTGCAAATATGATTTATGCAAGTAGTGCGGCTACTTATGGAGATAGTGATAGATTTGAGGTTGGATATGAACAACCAAATAATGCATATGGTTTTAGTAAAGTAATGATGGATAATATCACTTATGAGTATTTAAAGAAGGATTTAGATATCTCTATTGTGGGACTAAAATATTTTAACGTATATGGTCCAAGAGAATTTTTCAAAAATAAAACATCATCTATGGTAGTACAGTTTGGTCATCAAATCTTAAAAGGGCTTACTCCAAAATTATTTGAAGGAAGTGATAAAATTTTAAGAGATTTTATTTATATTGAAGATATTATTCAAGCAAATATATTAGCATGTACACCTAAAAAAAGTGGTGTTTATAATGTAGGGACTGGTAAAGCTAGAAGCTTTGAAGATATTGTAAATATATTGCAAAAAGAGTTAGAGATTGATAATGGGAAGGAATATATTCCAAATCCATTTATTGGACAATATCAATTTTTCACACAAGCAAACATAGATACTTCAAAAGAAAATTTAGGTTATGAACCAAGATATTCTATGGAAGAGGGTATAAAAGCATATATACCTGAGATTAAGAGATTATTTAGAGAAGAGATATAAGATGAAAAATAATAAACCAAATATTTTAGTAATTGGTGATTTGATGATAGACCATTATCTGTGGGGAAAGACAGATAGAATATCTCCTGAAGCACCTGTTCAAGTAGTAGAAATACAAAAAGAGACAACAGTATTAGGTGGTGCTGGAAACGTTGTAAATAATCTTGTAGCTCTTGGTGCAGATGTGATGGTAATCTCAGTTGTTGGTGATGATAAAAATGCAGATGAACTTACTCAAATGCTTGAAGAAATAAATGTTAGACATTATTTAATATGTGATGAAAAACGAAAAACAACAAAAAAGAGTAGAATTATAGCATCACATCAACAAGTTGTTCGTTATGATCATGAATCTAAGGAAGATATATCACAAGAGAGTGAAGCCCTTATAACAGTTGGTCTTTTAAATATTATAGATCAATTTGATGTTATACTAGTATCTGATTATGGAAAAGGTGTAATTACGGATTCATTGATGGCAAAAATTAATTTTTGTGCATCAGGGAATAATGTTAAAGTTTTAGTAGATCCTAAAGGTGACGATTATACAAAGTATATAGGAAGTTATCTTTTAACTCCAAATAAAAAAGAAGCAACTATTGCTACAAAAGTAGAAATATCTGATGATGCAACTTTAAAAGTGGCATTAAAAAAGCTTCATAATACAGCATGCTTACAAGTTCCTATGATAACTCTTAGTGAAGATGGTATAGCTATACTTGATGAAGAGAATAACATTATTAAAAAACCTACAGTCGCTAGAGAAGTATATGATGTAACAGGTGCTGGAGATACTGTATTAGCAAGTTTAGGATATTGTTTAGCAAAAGATGAAAATATTGTAGATGCGATGGAATTCGCAAATCTTGCAGCAGGTGTAGTTGTAGGGAAAATTGGAAGTGCAACAGCAACTTTAGAAGAGATAGAAGAGTATAAAAGCAGTCTTCATAAAAGCAGTATAGAATCACATATTAAAACTTTTAAAGAGATTGAAAATACTGTAGATAGATTGCGAAAACAAAATAAAAAAATAGTCTTTACAAATGGTTGTTTTGATATTTTACATAAGGGTCATGTACAGTATCTAGATAAGGCAAAATCATTCGGTGATGTATTGATTTTAGGTCTTAATTCTGATAGTAGTGTTAAAGTCTTAAAGGGGGATAATAGACCTATAAATACTCAAGATGATAGAGCATATATACTTGCAGCACTTGAAAGTGTTGATTATGTAGTGATATTTGATGATAATACCCCTTTAAGTCTTATACAAATTGTACAACCTGATATATTAGTAAAAGGTGGTGACTACGAAGGTAAAGAAGTAGTTGGTAGTGATATTGCAAAAGAGTTAAAACTTGTACAGTTTGTAGATGGTAAGAGCACAACAAAAACCATTGAAAAAATACAGTGTTGTAATAGTTAAAAAGGTCTATAAACATTGAACATATTTATTGAAATTCCTACTTGGTTGGGGGATGCTGTTATGACAACCCCCTCTATAGAAAATATCATTAAAGAATATCCTAATTGTAAGTTAACTATATTTGGTTCTTTTGTCTCAACTTCCCTTTTCAAGTATCATCCAAATGTAGTAAAAATTATTGTTGATGAAAGTAGAAAACAAAGATTTAGATATTTCAATTTATATAAAATTTCAAAAGATATTGAAGTAGACATAGCAATAAGTTTTAGAAAAAATTTTACTACAAAATTTTTATTGTATTTTATTCATGCTAAGAAAAAATTTATCTATAAAAGATTAGATAATAAACTTCAAACACATCAGGTAGTAAGATATAATGATTTTATTAATCTTAGTTTAGAAATAACTAGAGAACCTAATAAACTAAAAATATATAAAAAAGATGATTCAAAATCTCAAATGCAAAGTTCAAAATTAGTATTAGGTATTAATCCAGGTGCAACTTATGGAAGTGCAAAAAGATGGTATCCTAAAGAGTTTGCAAAAACAGCTATAAAACTGGCTAATAATTATGATATAAAAATTTTTGGAGGAAGAGGAGAAGTTGATATCGCTTTAGATATAGAAAAAGAGTTACAAAGTGCGGGTGTGACTAATTTTGAAAATTTATCTGGAAAAACTTCTATTGATGAACTTATTGAAGGTATTTCAAATCTTGATCTTTTTATCACAAATGATTCTGGACCTATGCACATCGCTGCAGCTTTTGAAATACCAACAGTTGCTATTTTTGGTCCTACAAGATATATTGAAACACATCAGTGGGCAAATGCAAAAGAGATGCTTATTAGAAAAGATTTGGAGTGTAGTCCTTGTATGAAACGAGTTTGTCCATTAAAACATCATGATTGTATGAAACTTATCAAAGCTGAAGATGTTTTAAGTTTATTACGGAACAATAACTATATAGATTAACTCTTCATCTAGGAAATAATAAATATTTCGTTACAATACAAAAGAAATACTATAAATTTTACAGGATTATAAATCAAATATGAAACAACAATACAAATCTTATAAACAAACATGTGATTTTTTACAAGAGTGTGTAAAAAACTATCCTGATATCATTTCTATTCAATCCTTAGGTAAGACCTGGGAAGATAGGGATATTATGTTGGCAACTATTTCACTGAATGTGGAAAATGCTGATTTAAAACCTGCTATGCTTTATACAGGAACAATTCATGCTAGAGAGTGGATAGGGAATGAATTAGCCGTATCTTTTATTGATTATCTACTTAAAAATTACAATTCAAATCCTAAAATTTTAAGAACGCTTCGAAGAAATACTCTTTATATAGTACCATGTGTTAATCCTGATGGTTTTGAGTATAGTAAGTCGCATTTTTCATTTTGGAGAAAAAATAGAAGAGATAATGGTGATGGGACTTTTGGAGTTGATTTAAATAGAAACTTTAGTGTCGGATATCGTAAAATAAACGACACAGCATCAAATGTATATAGTGGACCAACACCATTTAGTGAACCAGAAACAATGGCTATGAAAAATTTTGTTGATGCTCGTGATAATATTACTATTGCTTTAGATTATCATAGTCAAGGAAATGTATTTTTTCCAGCACATAAGTTTAATCATGAAAGTGAGATTGATGGAACGGATTTAAATACAATTTGTGCAAATATGAATTTTGAAATTCATAAAGTAACTGGAAGACAATACGGTATTCACAGAGGAAAACCACCTACAAAACTTATTAGTGGGAGTGGACGAGAATATTATTATAGTAAAGGAATAGTTGCAGCTGTAGTTGAAGTTGGAACAAGAAATATTCCTGATTTTATGCAAAATATGAAAGAAAGTATTGATGAAAATATTCCAGCACTTCTTAGAACCTTAGGAGAAGCACAAAATTATTCAAAATATGCTCCTAAACGGGTTGAAAATTTTCATATAGAATCATATACTTCAGATGAAGTTACTTTGAGTTGGGATTATGAAGTAAATAAAGATATCTATTTTCAAATTTTTAGAAACACAGAAGATAAAAAAGCTTGTAATGAATCAAATTTAATTTGTGAAACATATAATACTACTTTTACAGATATTCAATTACAAAGTGGAAGTGCCTATTATTATTATATACGAGCGGTGAATAATTTAACAAGAGTTAAATCTCCTTTTTCCCCACGAACAAATATTAAAACATTACTTGAACCAGATGAGTTTAGTAAAACTATTTTTCCAAATCCTAGTGAAGTAGGATATGTAGCACAAAAATTAATTGAAACAAATAGAAAACACTTTGGTTACAATTCATTGTTTATTGGTGTAAATGAAACTAAAGGGATAAGTTATGGTGTTTTACAATTTAATCTTGACAATATACCTTCTAATGCCATCATAAAAGATGCTAAAATCTCTCTTTATCCTTTAAATAGGGTTAATGCCAAAATAGAAAAATATGGAGAATGGTCAATCTCTTTTGTTGATAGACAAAGTGTGGCTGATTTAACTGATTTTGATCAAATACATAATGCTATAACGCTGGAAACATTGGGGCAAAATATACCATCTGAAAAGCTAACACAAGGTATTTGGAGTCATTGGAGTTTTAATAGTAGTGAAAGAGATATATTACAAAAACAGCTTCAAAATAAAAAAGTATTATTTAAAATTTCAGGACCTATAAAACTACCAATAGGAAGAGATAGTCAAATGATGATGTTTGATTTAGGATATGGTAATTTTGGTGGAGGAATACATTATAGACCAAGAATTGACATAAAGTACACAATCCCTAGTACAGAAGTGGTAATTGAGTCATCAAGAGTTGCTTCTGTTTCTGTTGATACTATTGATGATTCAAAACTAGCATGTGGTTTTGATGCAAATAATAATAAAATATATGGTGTGATTGAGTTTGATTTAGATTCTTTACCAAATCCAAACGAAACAGTCATCACAGATAGTTATATTCAAATAAAAAATAAAAAAGCAACAAAAACAACACAAGATATTAGGTATAATGTTGAGTTTGTAGATTTAGAAGATATTACTTATGACGAGATACAAAATAGAGATAGAATAGAATTTATTGGATATGAAGTAAGTCGTGCAGACCTTCAAAAACAAAAAACTCATAAGTTTATTTTTGATTACTATTCACGTTTAGCATTAGAAGATGTTCACCAAGAAAATACAAAAGCAAAATTTGTTATAAAGCCTACATCTTCTGATATCAAAAATCATATTGTAGATTGGTATGGCAAAGATGTTGAAAATAGTGTAAAGTTAATTGTAAAATATATACAAAGACGAAGAGAACCTGTTAATAAAATTACAAATTTATCATATACTATAGATAAAAATAGGGTAAAATTAACTTGGGAAAATCCAAAAGAAAAAGATTTTGTTGGAGTATATGTAGTACGAAATAGATTTCATCCTCCTAAAAATCATTTAGATGGAGATAAATTATATGCTGGACCAGATAATTATACTTATGATGATTTTGGAAATATAAATATTGGAAAATATTATGGGGTGTTTACTTATGATAATGTGCCAAATTATAGTGAGCCGGTAATTGTAGAATATAAGGTAGAAAAAAATGATATTAAAATTTAAAAAATGGTTTCCGAAGATAAGTAAGTCAGCTTGGATAGCACCAAGTGCAGATGTAATTGGAAATGTAAAAATAGGATCTGACAGTTCTGTATGGTTTGGAACAGTAATTAGAGGCGATGTTCATAAAATACGAATAGGAAAAAGAACTTCTATTCAAGATTTATCGATGATACATGTGACACATTATAAACAAGAGGATATGAAAGATGGACATCCTACAATTATAGGTGATGATGTTACTATTGGTCATAAAGTTATGCTTCATGGTTGTACAATAGAAAATGGTTGTTTAATAGGTATGAGTGCTACAATTTTAGATGGTGCAGTTATAGGGGAGGGAAGTATCGTAGGGGCTCATTCTCTTGTAACAGCGAATAAGGTTTTTCCTCCTCATAGTTTGATTATGGGAAGTCCTGCAAAGGTTGTAAAAACTTTAACACAAGATGAAGTAGATAGTTTACTTGAACATGCCGCAAGATATGTTAAGTTTAAAAATGAGTATCATCACTCATCATAGATAGAGAGGAAGATCTTATGATCTTCCTAAAATGTAGTATACTTCTTTATTATCAACTTTTTGTAATTCTACATTATATTTGTCACTCCAGTGTTGAAGTTCTTCTGTAAATTCTTTTAATATCTCATCACTTTCTATATTATCACATTTTATTTTGAAGTAAGGTGCGCTATTTGAAAGAGTTATATATCCATTCATATGTTTTATTTTATCATTTAAACTTATAATATGCTTTGAAAATGTATCAAAATCTTTTGTATTATTAATAGCTGTTTTTGTTTGGTCTAAAGTGGTATCACCGTGACCTAAATCTAGTTGAGTTACGATTACTTCGGGTGTAATGTCAATATGCATATATTTTCCTTATTTTTAATTTTAAAAGTTTAGTTTAGCTAAAATTAGCAAAAAATAAAATAGGAACCTTATGCAAATTATACCATTATTTCAAAAATTGTTACAGTATAAATCAATAACACCACAAGAGGCAGGTATTTATGATTTTATAGATGAATATTTGGGAGATGAATGGAATTGCATAAAATTAAATATAGAAGATGTTTCAAATAGATTTTATTATAAAAAATTTACAGAAAATGCTGAACATCTTTGTTTTGCTGGACATATTGATGTAGTGCCAACAGGTGAGGGATGGAGTGTAGACCCATTTGCTGCAGATGTTATTGATGGTATTATAACTGCACGAGGTGCCCAAGATATGAAAAGTGGAGTTGCTAGTTTTCTTTATGCTTGTAAAAATACAAAAGATTTTGATGGTACATTATCTATACTATTAACATCAGATGAAGAGGGTGATGCCATAAATGGTACAGTAAAAGTTTTAGAACACTTACAAGAGATAGATTTTTTACCAACATCAGCTGTTGTAGCAGAACCTACTTGTGAAGAAATATTTGGGGATGCTATAAAAGTAGGGCGTCGAGGTAGTATTAATGGTTACTTAGAGATAAAAGGGAAACAAGGACATGCCGCATACCCAGAAAAAGCAATAAATCCTGTACATCAAATAGCACCAATACTTTCAAAAATAGCAGGATACAATCTTGATAATGGAGATGAGTTCTTTTCTCCAAGTCAATTAGTAATCACAGATATAAGAGCAGGTATGGAAGTTACAAATGTAACTCCAAATAAACTCAATATGATGTTCAATGTACGAAACTCTACAAAGACAACACAAGAGACTATCACAAACTATATAGAAGAGAATTTTAAACATTTAGATTATAGTTTACGTCTTACTCAAGGCTCATATCCTTTTGTAACAGATGCAAATACTCAAGTTGTAAAAAATATACAAAATAGTATAAAAGATATTTGTAATATAGACACAAAGCTAAGCACAGCTGGTGGAACTAGCGATGCACGTTATTTTGGGCAGTTTAAGATACCTACAGTTGAGTTTGGTGTGATAAACGATACTATTCATGCAGTTGATGAAAGAACAACTGTAAAAGAGATTGAGACACTTTGTAGTGTTTTTGTAAATCTTATCAATAATTGGAAATAAAATGATGAAAAAACTACTGTTTATTTATGGTCTAATGATTTCAGTAGTACTAGCAGATCCGAAGTTTTATGAAGAAAATCTTGAGGGTATTGGTTTTTGTTCAGCAAACTTTTTAATATTATCAACATCACAAAATACTCTTACGAGTAAAGCTTATAAACAAGCTGAACTGATCTCTTTACAGTTTGGTAAGTTATACTACAAAGAACTTTATAAAAAAGAGGCGACATCAAGAGATATGTCAATCTTAAGAACTACATATCTAAATAGACTTGAACAAGAGTATAAAAGATTAAAAAACTTATCAAATACAACTTATCAAAAAATTGGTCAATGTGAATCTTTTTTGCGAACCATTTTAGTCAATCAAGACACTATAACAATAGCACTTCAAGAGTCTCAACAAAATGTTGTAACGAAAAGACGGGTTTTAGAGGCATTGGCATTTACAAATAATCCATCGTTGGAGATACCTAGAGATAAAGTTTTAGAGATATATAGAAATTGGATTGAAAATAGACCTAAAAAGAAGCCTGTTATGAAGTTATTGCCAAGTAATATAAGAGTAATGAAGTAGGAAAATTTGCTTTTGTAAAAGTTAAAAGTTTACAGAAATATTATTTGACAAAGGCATTGAAATATAAATGAAAAAAAGTGGTACCGCTGACCGGTTCTAATATAGTTATAATGCCTTTAATAAAGGGAATTGTTGTTATTTTTCTTAAAAAAGGTAACATTTAGGCATTAATATATTTACCTTTTAGATTCTTTTGCTATAATTTTGGTACTTATATAAGGGGCTTTCGTGGTTGGAAGTATTGAAAGAGTAGGGCGTGAGTCTTGCTCTTTTTTTTATGCTATTTTTGTCTTTCATCACCTATAGACAAAAGTGACTTTAGTGCACCATTGTCAATATTATCTATGTAAGCAGCTTTATTTGATACCTGGTTAAATAGATTTTTATATCTATGATGGATCAGTTCAAGTAGTAATGTTTTTTCATCTAAAGCCATATTTTCTAAATTGTTTAACCATCTTTTAGCTTTTCTTTTTATTCTTTGTCTATCTGTAAAATTATGGCCAACATAGTTAAGGTCGTGTTTTAAATATTCATCAGGATTAAAACTAGTCCATAAATGTTCTGTTTTTACTCCACCTCTACTCATTGTTTTAGTTTCAAAATGTTTCCAATTATGTCTATGCTCGAGCATAGTTGTATAAAGCTGTGATGCATAACCACTTATCATAAAATGCAAGTTATCATGTAACATAGATAATTTTGTACAGATATCTAATAGTTGTATATGTCTATCAAGTACTAATTCGTGTTTATATTTACAGTTTTTAAAAAATGTTCTAGTTTCAGGCAAATATGGTGGGTCAAGATATACTAATACAGTTCCGTCATAGATGTATTTTTCTATAAGGTACTTAATAAATATTATGCTATCTCCGTGTAATATTTGGTATTCATCTGTAAAGTTTGTTTTCTGCAGTATAGATATATCTTTATCAATACCAATATTAACTTTAGCTTTTTTTTTCTTTGCCATAATTACACCAGTTCCTAAAAAAGCTTCAATATAAATATCGTGCTTAGGCATTTTAGAAATTATAAATTGAGGAATACCACTTCCACCTTTTTTCCCTAAATATTCATCTTTTGCAAACATATTGATTAACATAATATAGATTGCCTTTGCTCTTGAGTTAAATTATTAATAGGGTGGTGTTTAGCTATACATTCTTTTAGTTGCTTATTATCTACATGAAGATATATCTCTGTTGTCTCAATATTCTCATGACCTAATAATTGACTAAGAACCATTAAATCCATACCATTATTATATAAATGTGTTGCGTAGCTATGTCTTAGTTTATGTGGGCTTATATTTGCACAATTTTTAGTGATTTTAAATATAGAAATTCTACTTATCTTTTTACCCATGTAGTTAACCCACAAGTTTTTTGATGTATCAAAGGGACAAAGTTCTATATATTCTTTTAGTGCTTCTACTGCTTTCATCGCTATAGGAACTATTCTATCCTTACTACCTTTACCATTATTTACTTTTATGAGCTTATCTTCTATTAAATCAGCTGTTGTTAGTTCTATACATTCACTTACTCTCACACCTGTTGCGTATAAAAATATAAATAGTGCATAATCCCTATAGCTCATCCAATCTTTTCTATTATTCTTTAGAGTATCTAATACGACAGATATATCTTCATAGGATAGTATCTTAGGTATTTTTCTATGATTTCGTACCGAACATAGTTTAAATCCTTTTTTATTGTCATCAAACTTATTTATACTTTCAGCAAATTCTATGATATTGTTAGTGCAAGATATAATATGATTTTTAGTTGATGACTCTGTAGTTTTCTGTTGCATAACAAATTTCATAACCATATCTCTATCTATAAGATCTTTATTCATAAATATAAAAAACTTTTTTGCTTGTCTCATATATGTATTAGTTGTATTTTTACAATGACCTTTTAATACTAGATAAGTATTATATTGCTCTACAAAGTAGCTATATCTTTTATATTGTACTAATAGTTTTTTTACTTGTGGTGTCATGGTATTTCCTTTCAACATTCAAAGATATAATTAACTCTATCTATCTGCTCAATTCTAAATAAATTTTTCTCAATAAATTCATCTAATTTTTTAGCATTTAATCCTCTAATACTATTAGTTGCATTTGTTTTTGATATTCTTTTATCTTTAGTAGCTCTAATCTTATTTTGTAGTTTCATTGAGATATCATCAAGTGTTTTATGTAGTTTATTATTCTTTTGAAACAATGCAAGTACTTTGTCATTTTCATCTCTAAATATCTCAAAAAGATATATAGCTTCTTTTATGTATTTTAGTGGTATTGCTATTGAACCACTTTTGATGATATTATTTTCTTGATATGCCATATCAAAAATATAGCTAATAAGTGCAAATTTTAGAACATAGGTAGTAAGTCTATAGCTAGATGTAATCTCTTCATCTGTTTCAGTATAGAAGATGGTGTCTGACAAGTCATTAAACCAATTAGTGTAATAATTTCTAGCTTCAAGAGTAAGATTAAATAAATTTGGCTCTTTACATTCAAGTTCTAACATTTCTATTATAAACTCTCCAACTTTTGCATATTTTTCTACTTTTATACTAAGTGGTTTTATCTGTAGTGGTTTAAAATCTTCTTTTTTATTGTAACTAAATAGAAACCTTGCCATAAATCCACTCACGATATCATCTTTGTGAATAACATCTAACAGCCATTGTTCTGTTATAAGTCCATTTTCACATAATATAGGATGTTCAAGTATGATACTACCACCATTTACAAGTCTTTTATGAAATCTATCTCCATCAAAGGTAGATGTTTTTAATGCTTTATAGCTTTTATCGTTGTTGGTTTTTTCTAGTTCTGCTTTCATCTCATCATAATACACAACTCCACCATTTGGATTATCTTCTAAAGATTTGAGTTTTGCTTCAGGTGTACCATCATTTTGAAATATAAGAAGTTGTGGTTCAGGCTTTTCAGGTTCTATCTCGTTTCTTTTATCTTCTTTCGATAGATTATTATAGGCTTTTCTTTCTTCTTTGTATTTTTCCAGTCTTCCTCTATATTCTTCAAATAGATTATCTTGAAGCTCACCAAAGATACATTTTTTGGTATATCTAGTAAGTGTTGATTTCGTTGCTAATGATGACGGGGCAACTATGATACTCCATATTACAGGATAAACTTCAAACATTCCATTTGTTACTTTAGCTCTAGCACCGATAAGTCCACCCATTGAGGTTAAGACAGTAGAAAGTATCATATTTATAGGATGTTCATTTATACTATGCAAGTCAGTGATCACATCTTTTAAAAATGGAGATAGTTTATCTAAATTAATAGTTTTATTTGATAGTTCATTGTTTTCAACACGATCGTATAAGTTTTGTATCTTGGAAAGTTTAGTTTGCAGTTGCTCTACAGATATTTTCCCTTCTCTTAGTAGGGTAGTTACTGATAAAGCCTCTCTTTCTTCATGTGCTTTCTGCAGTTGTTTAATATATTTTTCAATAACTGCCGTAGGAGTACTTGTAATAACTGCTATTAAGAAATCATCTATAGAAGTTCCTTGTTTATCTAGCTCTTGCCTTATAAAGTCTGCATCTATAGGCTTATCATCTTTATAGAGAATTTGCATAGCACTATAGATACTTTGGTTAGCTTCATAGAAAAATGTTTCAGGTTTTAATTGAGTATGATATTTTTCAAACTTATCATAGTTATCAATTAAAGTTGCTAATACTGATTGTTCTGTTTGTAAGCTATAATGTTGCAATTTTATTCCTATTGTTTAAAGTTTTTTTATATTGATTAGTGTTTTTTAGACACTTCAATTTTAATTTTATTTTGTTTCAATTCCTCTCCCTTATCCTCTCACTTAAGAATTACCCTTAAGAATTAATTACCCCACAATCCCATAATTATGTGATTGTATTATCTATATATAGGGAAATTTATAGCTATATTATCTTATTCAATTTTTTCCGCTTATTATCAATTTGTATGGTTATCTCATTGATATACTTCATGAGTAATTGTTTTACTAAAATTGGTTTTATATCTTCTTGTTTTAATTTAAAATATACTTGTAATATAGCTTTTTTTTCATCTTCTAGTTCATTAAGTAGCCCTAAAAGTACCTTTTTACTTTTCCCTTGCTCATAATGGTGTAGTAAGAAGTATTTTAAATCTCTTAATAGATTATCCATATCGTTGTACATTCTCAATATAGTTTTTTACATAGGCAATTTTTCTAGTTCTTGATATATTCATTGTATCCCCATTGTGTTTGGTTACTATGAATGTTAATATATCTGTATGTTCCACTAAATGGTCAGTTAGTACTTCTATGGTTTGATTTTTAGATAACTCTTGATTGATGTAGTCTTTGATTTCGTATTCTTGTATCATGACTGTACCTCTGTAGATACAGATACTCTACTATTGTTTATAATTTCTAGTATTTCAGATTTTTTGTACCAAATTTGCCCACCCATTTTGTAAAATGGAAACTTTACTTTTCTAGAACGATAGTTTGATAGTGATTTTGGAGTTAAACCAGTTAGTTGACTTGTCTCTTCAATTGTAATGAAGTCTTCAATTTGTTTCATTTTAATATCCTTAAATGTATTTTATTAAGGAATTATGAACTAAATTAACTTTTATTAAGCTTAAATAAATACATTTAAGTATATTAAAATGTATTTATTGAACAATCTATATATGTTAAATTACATTTTAAAGTTACTATTTGTATATAATAATCTTTCTGATACTTCTTTTTGTGCTCTATAGACTTGTGCTTTATTACCATTATAAAAGAAATTTGATAGCATAGTTAAAAGATGTTTTTTTATTGAATTAATACTTTGTTCTGTTTTTTCTAAGCCTTTAGCCATAATAATATTTTCAATTGTAAATGTTGAATGTAACATGTCATAAATAAATAATCTATCTCGTTCTGTTTTTCTATTTAATCTTATAGATTTTATTTTTCTATTTATTTTAAAATTCATTTTAAAGTATTGTAAAAATGATATTTCATTTCTTCTATGGCTTTCTATAACCATGCTATTAAATTGTTCTTCATTTATTGCTAAGTTATTTAGAGTTGTTAATTCAAATATATCAGATAATGTCTTTGCATGGTTATTGAAGTTTTTATTTCTAAGATTGAAGAAAGTACCTCCTCTAAATATATACAATAGTTCAATATCATACGCAGATAACGAATTATAATAATCAAAATAATGTTCGTAAGCTTCTTGTATTTCTTTGCCATTATTATTGAGAAATAAGTCTATAATATCTATATAATGAATATGTAAGTAGTCTGTGTGATAGAAATTGTCCGCATTATCAATTTCTTCAAATTCATCAGAAAGATGTTTATCAATTAAATTGAGTTTAATTTTTTCCCATAATTCAAATGGTATTTGAACATCAGTTTTATTACCATCTTCATCATATATGTATTTTATCATTTAAACACCTTATTTGTAACTATTTAAACTGAATCATATCAAATTACATATTAGATTGCCATTTAAGGCACAACTAATAAATATATTACATTTGAATGTTTTATATTTATGAACATATCCCTCTCTTTTTTCTCTATATGGAGCTATGTGTCTTAATGTCTTAATCTCACTTTTTAAAACTATAAAATTAAGCTATATTAAAGAAAAATGTAAAAAAAATCCTCTTAATTAAGACAAATGTCTTAATTTGTCTTAATCTCGTCTTAATTTAAGAATAATCATAAAGCTAGTATATAAAGTAAAAAAAGAATATTATTTATATATTTAAGACATTAAGACACATACCTATATATATTTTACATATATACCCATTTGGATGTTTGCAGATTAAGACAAAGTGTCTTAATCTGTCTTAATTTTGAGTGTTTTGTCTTAATTAAGACATAAAAAAGTTGATAAGTATTTGATTATTTCTGATTTTATACATTATTTTATAGAGTAGGCTACTTATTTGATAGATTTGTATAAATATTTAATCTATACATGCAGTTGGCATATTAAACTTATCAATATAATAAATTTGAAATACTCTTGAATACAGTTGCAGTAATGTAATAGTAGCAATAATACACCGCAGTTGTATAAAGTACCTATTTATGGGGCTTTGTTGTAACTGCAACAGCAAAAAAGCACTATAAACAGCAAACTGCACAGCGAACAGCAACAGCGAAACTGCACAGCGGACAGCGACAAAATTACAGCATATTTTTAAAAAGTGTAAATAAGGTAAGTGACTCAACAGGATACGATTTAAATGGATGGATAAAATTAGTTTTTTGAGTTCTTTTGTAGATCGTGTGAAATTAATGAATGTAGTTAATAAACACAAAGCCCATACTTATAGGCTTTATAGAGATTAAGGTTTTCTATCATTACTAGATCAACTAGAATATTTAGTTTTTTGTTTAATAAAGATTATTTTTTATTTTCTTGATACTAAAGAATGATAAAAAAGTATAAAAAAGTTGTAAAAAAGTGATAATATAGTTAAAAAAAGTTAATTGTTATGATGTTGTAAAAATCCTTTTGTTATGGTATTTATAAGAGTTTTTGTGTAGCAGCTACAACGAGTACCAGGAATAGATCATTTAGCAGCAGAGAGATATCTCTTTTTAGAAAGTTATTTTTGTAATGAGGGGGAATGTTTTAACAGTTTTGTGGCTTCACTGCTCTATCATAATCTTTGTGATTTAGTACATATTCAAATAGTATGTTTTCCTCATCCATTTTATGAGCTAAAATACGATAATTTTTATTTATTCTTAGAGAATATTTATTTTTATCTCTTTTACAAGTAATGTGTTTAAATTCTAGCGATGGATAATTAGGATTGTCTTTAAATTGTTCTATAGTTTTATCAACAGCTTCTTGTGTTAAATCACTTTTTTTAATTAATTTATTTGCTGTTCTTGAAAAGTTACTGTCAAATATAATATTCATTAAGAAGCTTGTAGTTTGTATTTTGCTAGTTTCGAGTTTAAGTACATAAAAGCATTGATAATTTGCCAAACATTATCTAATGTTTCATCTACAATCTCATAAAGTTGTATTTCATAAGCATTATCACTATTTGCATAAAGTTCTTCTAATGACATTAAGTTATCTTTGAGATATTCTAATGTTTCAAATGCTTGAGTAAATTCGATTGTTGCTATATCTTCTATTGATATATTTTCTAAATCATTATTAATCTCTTTTGCATCATTAGCAGTATCAGCTCTAGCAATATCTAGTATCTTATACATGCTATTAAAAATAGTTTTATCTTTAATATCTACAGCTTTATCCTTTAACGCTGTTAATACATCTTTAATCATCATTGGTGCAAATATCATATTGTTTTGTATTGCTATAGACATATTAATCCTTTCATTTTATTTAGTGATTATAGCATATTTTATAATTTTTGACAATTTATATATTTTAAGTACTTGCATAGCTAATTATTATGGATATCTACTCTTATCATTTTAGATTCTATATTAGTGTTAATATTCCCAATATTTGAGTTCTGCTCCACATTGTTTAAATCATCTAAGATATCTTTATCTGCTAAGTCTATATATCTTTGAGTAGTTTTAATATCCTTATGTGTCATCATTTTTTGTATTTTAAAGGCATTAAGACCGCTTTTTGCTAGTTCTGTACCAAATCTATGTCTTAGACTGTGTAATGGTCTAAAATGGTCAGGTAATCCCGCCATAAGCTTCATCCTTGAAGCATGATAAGATATTTTTCCTACTTTGATAGGATTTCTATGATAATCTTCAAATATATACGATCGTGTAAATCCTCTTTGTGATTCTATAATCTCTTTTGCTTTATTTGATAGATAATAAGTTTCATTTTGACCACTTTTTGCATCTTCTATAATAACAGTACTATTTTCATAGCTATAATTGAACCATTTTAATTTGGGTGGTTCACTTCTTCTCATACCTGTATTGAGTATAAGCATGATTATTTTAGCTATAGTTGTATCAGGATAGTTTTGTATCACTTCTATGTAGTTTTTTATCATATCATCTGTGTATATCTCTGTTACTTTATTATCTTTGATAGATTTATTAAATACAACATTTGGAACTTGTTTAATGTATTCATGGGCTAGGCTGTGGCTCATAACTCTTTTATACATAGAAAAAACTCTTTTAAATGTTTGTTCACTAAGTCCATTATCTATCATATGATCATATATTGTTTTTATATCTGATGATTTGATATTGCTTATATGTTTATTGAGTATGATTGTTGCATGTTTTTTTAGTCTATTATAATCTTCATGTATAGATTTTAAATTAGTTTTTTTATCTTCATACCATTTATCTAGGAGTTCTATAAATGTTTTATCTTTTGAATTATGTTCATTTATACCGTGTTTTATTTCGTATATGACATCTTGCCTTTTTTGATAAGCTTTAGCAGTAGTCATTTTCATAGATTTTTTACCAACAGATTTTTTTATCTGTTTTCCACCACTTCTATACATAATATAGTAGGATAGGTCAGGCTTACCATTGAAAAGTTTATTTAACTCTTTGTAGTAAACACCCTCATATTTTGTTGATATAAGCTTATCTTTCATACACGCTCCAAAAAAGGTAACACCAAATTTATATAAAAGGTAACAAAAAAGGTATTACAAGAATGGTATCTAAATTAAACTTTATATATTTTTATAGAACAATATTAAGAATAGGGCTAGTATTTATGGATATTTATATAGTTTTATGTATTTGTATTAAATATAGGTCAGTGGTACCGCTGACCGGACTTGAACCGGTACAAGCATAGCTTACCAGATTTTGAATCTAGCGTGTCTACCATTCCACCACAGCGGCACTTTTGAGTTGGAATTATAGCAGGGATATCTTTAATTATTGATAAGTTTTTTTGTATCGCTCTCTTTGAGTAGCATTTGATTTGTAGTGTAGAGTTTTAGATAGTTTTCTATCTCCTCTTTTATCATATAGTTTTTATTTTCATCAAAAAAGTTATAAAATCCAAACTGTTCAATGATAAAGTAGTCAATCTCATCTAAGATATTTTTTCCATCTTCTTTTTTAAACATTACAACTCTGTTTTTAAGATTTTCTATAAGCTCATTTCGTTCTTGCAAAGATTTTGTTTGATTTTGTATGGTATTTATAAGAAGTTCTCTTTTATTATAGAGTTCATCTACCTTTGAAGTTTGTGGCTTCATACTAAGTTCGATTTTTTTATCTATCATTTTATCTGCATAGTAGATAAACTTAGCGTAAGTGATATACCCTTTTTTCTTTACTATATTGTCTTTGTCCGTATTAATATCTTCAAGAAGGTATTTGAGATTATCATCAGATATTTGTTCAATTCTATTGATTGTGAACTCTTTGTGGAAGTCTTCGTTGAAATCCATCATTTGGTTTATAAGTATTCTATAAAACTCTTGTTGTTTTTTAGTCATTTTCTAATACCTCTGCATCTATTATCTCATCACTTTGATATTGTAACATATAATTTCCATCAACACTATCTATTTTAAATAGAAGTATCTCCTCTTTGTTAAAATCTGGATGCATCACTTTTTGCCAACCAATACCTGGTATTGTTCTACCTTTCCAATAGTAATCATCAAGCCAATTTATCCCTTTTTCAAACTCTAGCCAATCTTTGATTCTATCACTTACATCTTTTGCTTTTCTGAAGTCCCATTTATAATCTTGCTTCTCTTTTGATTTTTGTGACTGTTCTTTTGGTTTAAATTGTTTATGATTGATGCACCAATTTTCCCACACTTTTTCCCAAGATGCTTTTAAATCACCATTAGAGATATAATGATTTTTAAATTTTATAAATTCAAGTTCTATATCTTTTTTAGCAAGATAGTTTTGTGCTATTTTTAAAAAATTATTTTTTAATTCAAGGTTCTCATCGATAGTTGTTTTGATAAGATGATTTTTATATTTGTTTTGGTTCAGTACCCATCGTTTCCAAACAGCTTCCCAGTCACTATTTATAGTACCTTTGCTCTGATAGTACAGTTTGAAATTCTCAAAAGTTTCTTCAACATTTTGTATAAATTTTGACTTAGCAAATTGTTTCATTTCATAAGAAAGAGAAAAATTATTTGGTATGCTTCGTGATTCATTTAATGGCGTTTTTTCAAAGCTTATTTTTGTATTTGAATTAATAAGTGTTTCAAAAGATTTACCAGAGTCCATATCAAATTCACTACTGCAACAGATATTGTTATTTGAAGTTTTTGAAATAGGAATAGAATAGTTTTCTTTTTTGATTTTAATCTTTTCAAAAATCTCTTCAACAATAGTGTTATATCGTATCTCTAAACTATCAATATCTAAAGAGAAATCAAGATTATCAATTTCTTGAGAAAATCTCTTTTTAATTTGTATTTTAAAATCTTCCATTGACTAGTTAATTAAAAAGATTTGTTGGACTATTTTTTAGCTTTCGTACCTCTGCACCTATATCATTTTGTCTCATAAAGTGTTCACCTATTAAAAATGCATCAGCACCAGCTTCACTAAGTTCTTTGATAATTGCTTGGTCACTTACACCACTTTCTGCAACTATGATTTTTCCATTTGGTATCATAGGAATAAGTTCGTGACAAAGATTCATATCCATTTCAAAAGTTTCAAGGTTTCTATGGTTTATCCCAATGATATGTGCACCACATGCCATAGCTTTCTTTAAATCCTCTTTATCATGTATCTCTACAAGAACTTCAAGTCCAAGATGCAATGCATAATCATAAAGCTCCTGAAGCTCTTTTTTTGTTAATGCTTTTGCTATAAGAAGTATAAAATCAGCACCATAAGCTAAAGCTTCTACAATTTGATATTTATCAACAATAAAATCTTTTCTTAAAAGTGGAGTATCTACATATCTTCTTATCCCTGTAAGATATTCTAAATCACCTTTAAAGAAATGTGGTTCAGTAAGTACTGATATTGCATTAGCACCATTTTTACTATATTCTTGTGCTATTGCTAATGGATCAAAATCTTCTCTTATAATACCTTTACTTGGGCTTGCTTTTTTTACTTCAGCAATGATTCTTATTGGTTCTTCTTTAGTAGCTGTTAAATATGGTTTTACATCTCTTGGAGAGTATGGATTGTAAGCTAGGCTTCTTCCTAACCAATCCATACTGTATTTTTCTTTTCTTATTTTTAAATCTTCTTTTGTTTTTTTGATGATATCATCTAAAATCATATTATTATTTTCCCTTTACACATTTTTTAATTTTTTCCCAATGCTTTTTAATCTCTTTGTCACTAACTCCAGCTGCTACTACAACTTTTGACATAACTTTGTATGCTTCTTCACATTTGTTTAATTTATAATATCCCCAAGCAAGTGAATCAAGATATGCAATATTGTTTGGTGCTGTTTTTAAAGCTTCTTTTACTAGATTAAGTCCTTTTTCTATATCAATATCAAAATCAATCAATAAATAACCATAATAGTTTTGATAACTTGCATTATTTATCCCACTACTAAGAGCTAATTCAAAATTAGCTATAACATTTGGCATAACTTTTTTCTTATCAGGTGCTAGTTCAAATCTATACATAGCAATTTTCCCTAAAAGATCAGGTTTTCTTGTTTTCTTGTAAAGTTCTTTTGTAAGTTTTAGTGCTTTTGCAAGTTGCTTATCTTGGTAATATAGATTGATAAGTTTTGATTGGTCAACACCAGTTTCTTCTAAGAACTTAATAGCTTTTTTAATATCTTTTTTTTCTAAAAGTGATATGATAAGATTTTGAATAAAAAGAGTCGTTTTATTTAACTCTGGATTGTCTTTGTATTTTACATACATTCTATTTAAAATAGAAATCATACCATCAATATTCCCTTGTTCTTGATAGATAAGCATAAGTTTATTACAAACTTGTGCGCTACAACCTTTTGTTTGTAAATATGTTTCAAGATACGCAAGGGCTACATCTTTTTTATTGAGATAGCTATAGAGTATATTTGTAAGTTGTATAAGAGTTTTTTGATTTTGATTTAAAGCATAAGCACTTTCATAATATTTTATAGAATTTGCATATTCTTTTGATGTATAATAAATATTTGCAAGGAGTTCATAACTTTGAGAAGATTGAAACTCTTTTATCAATTCTTTAGCTTCATCAATCGCATCTTGCGTTTTACCTAAAGAGTATAAAGCAAGAATAAGTTGACGCCAAAAATATTCTTTACTTTTTGGAAATTCTTTGAGAGCAACTTGCGATAATTTATACATTTGTTCAAATTGTTCAGTTCTAAAACTATATTCAATTGCTTTTTTAAGATAATCTTCTTTTTCTGTAAGATCAAAAAGTTTTTTATAAAATTTAAAACTATTTTTATAGTCAGAATTTTTTTCACTATCAAGTGCTAACATAATGTATAAATCTTCTTCAGGATTACTTTTTGTAATATTGTTTTGATTTGCACAACCAACGGAACTTAGAAGTAATATAAAAAGTAATACTACTAATCTACTATAGCTGGACATTCTTTTTTTACCTCATTTATATTATTTTTAAAATATTCCCAAAAAGGAAATGTTTTGCATTGGTTTGGTCTTGCTTCGTAGACACTACATTGTTTTTTTTCTAAATCAAAAAATACACAGGCATAATTATTTGGAGATATTTGTCTTTCTTTTATAGAGTATTTATATCCCACTTTTAATAGATAGTTCATTCCTAATTCATCAAGTGTAATATTAAGATGAGATGCAAGCTTTTCACATTCTGCTTTTGTTATCCAAATATATCCAGATTCACCGATACAGCAGTTTCCCTCACAACTACTACACTTATTTTCATCAAATTTATAAGGGTATTCTTTATGCTCTGTCACTTCTATTCTTTTTATTAATTTTAGGTTTTATTATACAAAAATCTTACTTATATCTCACATTTTATACTATAAGTATTGCAGTTTTGATATATTTTATTAATCTCTTCTTTAAATTCACCATTATCTTCAAACATGATAAGTGGTGGCAATATTTTGAGTTTTGATTTTGAGTTTTTTCTTCCCATTACCATCACTAAACTTGCCTCTTTTTTTGAGTTTGGATGTAAAAATTGGATTGATTCTATATTGAGTTTATTTTGTTTTGATATAAACATTATATTATCGAGTTGTTTTGCATCATAACAAAAGAAAAACTTTCCTTGTGGTTTAAGGAGTTTTGTTGATTTTGAGATAAGTATCTCTAGTGGTAAACTATCACAATATCTCGCTATTTTGAGATTTTCATTTTCACTTTTTATCACATCACTATGATAAAATGGAGGATTTGAAACAATATAGTCAAACTCTTTATCAAAAGAACATTCTATAAAACTTTCTTTGTAGATACTATTTTTTATATTATTTACTTCACTATTTTTTTGTGATAAAAATTGAAAACTATTTTGGAGTTCACATTGATTGAGATGAAGTTTTGGATAGTTTCTAGCTACTAATAAACCTAAGATTCCACTTCCACTTCCAATATCCAAAAGTTCCCCTTGAATATTTTTGTAATGAGCTAGATTGATTTGTATAAAATTATATAAAAAATGGGTATCGCTGTTGTAGCAATACCCATTTTGTGGTTGATATAGATGTAGAGTTTTAGTGTAACTCGTCATTCAGTTTAACTTCTCTTGTACTTCTCATAACAATATATTGACCTGTTTGAGAATTTTGTCTAAAGTGAAGACCATTTAACCCAGCTAAATCAGCAGCTTTCATAAGGTTTGTAAGTTTAGCTTCTGGATTCACTTCTTGAATTTTTGCAATTTGCTCATCACTGATTGCTACTTTTGTTCCTGCAAATACAGATAATCCACCATCAACAATACAACCATCACCTACAGGAATACCAGTAGTTGAGTTTGCACCAAGAAGTGTATTTTCTCCTATAGAGATAGGATTTCCATCTGTTCCTGAAAGAACTCCAAGGATTGAAGCGCCTCCACCAACATCACTACCACTTCCAACAATTGCACTTGAAGATATTCTTCCCTCAACCATAACAGGTCCTAAAGTCCCTGCATTAAAGTTGATATATGAAGCACCAGGCATTACTGTAGTTCCAGCAGCTAATTGTGCACCAAATCTTACTTTTGATGTATCAAGAATTCTTGTGTTATCAGCAGGAATAATATGACTTAAAAATCTTGGGAATTTGTCTACCATATCAATTGCAGGGTATTTACCAGTTACTTTTAATGTAAGTTCATTCGCTCTTAACCAGTCAAGTTCAATTGGTTTTCCATCTGACCAAGCTACATTGTGTAATAAACCAAATGCACCATTAAGGTTGATTTTTCTAAGTTCAGCTTTTCCTGTTGAAAGTGCATATAGTTTTAAATATGCAGATTCTACGCTTGCAGGATTTGTATCCTCAAAAATAAAAACAACTTTAAAGTTATCAGCTGTTAATCCTAATTCTCTTGGTAGTGCTGAAAGTGTAGAAATTAGTTGTACATTTTTATGGTCTTCACCCTTAGCCTCTGGTAAATATGGTCTAAAAGATTCAATACAGTTTACGATAAAATCATCTGTTATATCAAGTACAACTTCACTTTTTGTTGTATCAATTTCAACTCCAGAAGCTTTAAATGCATCCATAAATATAGCTGCACTACCAAAGTTTTCATTCCAATTTACAACTGGATATGTAGCTTGTAGTATTTTTTCACTATTTAATTGTCCTCTATCAACTCTGGCAATTCCAAAACCAATAGGGTTTTTATACCATGATTGTGATTGGATCTCTTCAACTTTTGCTTTAAATTCTTCTTTTGTAAAAATCATAATTTTATTCCTTGATTATATTTTTTGTGATTATAGCTAATTAATCATTAACATTTTGTTGTACTGTTCATTTATAAATTCATCGGATATTTCTAATGGGCTGTATTCTAAATCATCATATAAAATACTTATTGAGTCAGTTTTATGGTTTAGAATAACATATTTACCTTCTTTTTTATGCTGATAGCCAAGGACAATTTGATTGTTCTTTTTATTGATAAAAAATTTAAATTGATTTTTTGCAAATCCTAAATGTGACAATATAAAGTATTTTGCCATTGCCAAATCTTCCCCATCTCCAGCACCTGTACCTATTAATTCTATGAGTGAAGCCCAATAATCATTTTGATTCCAATGTTTGATATCTTCTTTGAAATGAAATTTATTAATAAGTTTATTAATAGTCCTTAATTTCTGTAATTTATTTGAAGTATATTGTAGCTTAAATATCTCTTCTTCAATGATGTAAAATCTATGTAAAGCCATTAACCCATAGTGAGTTTTAATAAAATATTTGTGTCTATTTGTAAAATCTAAAGTATGTTCATCTGCTATAGAATAGACAAAATAGATCAATAAGATAACAATAAATTTCATTTAATGTCCCAACATTTTCAATATAGGGTACTATTATACTTAAGATATATTTTAATTTTATAAAACTTTAATTATAAAGTTAAATAACAAGTTAAAAGTTATTTGGTTAAAATCCCCAAAAACATTTAGGAAATAAAATTATTATGGAAGAACTTATACGAGATTGGGGATATATTATACTTTTTTTATATTCATTTGGTGGAGGATTTGTAGCACTTGTTGTTGCAGGTATTTTATCTTATAGTGGAGACTTAAATATTGTTATTACAATATTAGTAGCAGCAAGTGCAAATTTTATTGGTGATCAATTTTTATTTCTTGTTGCTAGAAAAAATAAACATCAAGCAAAACAAATGATGGAGAAACATAAAAGAAAAATAGCTATGGCTCATCTAATGATGCGTAAATACGGTACTTGGGTTATATTTTTACAAAAATATATTTATGGTATCAAAACTCTTATTCCTCTTGCTATGGGATTAACAAAATATGATTATAAAAAATTTATGATATTTAATTTTTTTGCTGCGGTCGTATGGTCTCTTATTATAGGACTTTCAGCTTATATGCTAGGAGAACTTGTTTATACATATCTAGAAGAATTTAAAACTTATGGATTGATTTTTGTAGCAGTGATTCTCATTGTAGTTTTTTATTTTTATAGAAAATTTGGTGAAAAATAGAGAATAAGATAGATTTTGATATAATCACAATAATTAAAAAAAGGGATAGTATATGTTAGTAGCGCCAAGTATATTAAGTGCAGATTTTGGAAAATTAAATGAGGAGATAATTGCCATTTGTGATGGTGGTTGTGATTTTATACATGTTGATGTTATGGATGGACATTTTGTACCAAACTTAACAATAGGACCAGTTGTTGTAAGCTCGGTTGCAAAAGTAGCAACGAAACCACTTGATATTCATCTTATGGTTGAAAATAATAGTTTTTTTGTAGACTTATTTGCTCCTTTAAAGCCAGAGTATATCTCTTTTCATATTGAAGAGGAAAAACATCCACATAGATTGATTCAAAAAATAAGAGATTATGGGATTAAACCTGCAATAACTTTAAATCCACATACTCCACCTGAAGCTATAGAATATCTTCTAGAAGATTTAGATATGGTACTTTTAATGTCAGTAAATCCTGGGTTTGGTGGACAAAAATTTATACCTTCAGTGATAGAAAAAGCTACAAAATTAAAAGAGCTTATCAATAAAAGAAATCCAAACTGTCTAATAGAAGTTGATGGTGGAGTAAATGATAAAAATATTCAACAATTAAAAGAAGCAGGTGTAGATATAGTAGTTGCTGGAAGTTATGTATATGGAGCATCTGATTATAGTGCTGCTATAAAAAGTTTGCAAATATAGAAAAAAGTAGAGCATATGAGAATAAAAATTTGTGGTATTACAAATCTTGAAGATGCTATAAATGCTGTAAATGCTGGTGCCGATGCTCTAGGATTTGTTTTCTATGAAAAATCACCACGATATATAAAACCAGAAAGTGCAAAAGAGATAATAAGCCAATTACCTCCATTTGTACAAAGTGTTGGATTATTTGTAAATGAAATACCAGCAAAAATAGATTTTATTGTAAGACAAGCAAGAATTGACCTTGTACAGGCTCATTTCGATATAGATGAAAGATTTGTAAAACATTTACAATCAAAATATATTGAAGTAATCAGAGCAAAAGAAAAACAAGATATTTTAAATCTTGATTCAAACAAATATTATCTCGTAGATGCTTTTGTAGAAAGTTATGGTGGTGAGGGACAACGTATTGCTTTAGATTGGTTTGATGGAATTGATTGTAGTAAGATTATTCTTGCGGGTGGATTAAATAGCGAGAATTTAGAAGAGTTAAGAGGGTACAATTTCTATGGAGTTGATGTAAGTAGTGGTGTTGAATTATCGAAGGGTAAAAAAGATAAACAAAAGATCATAAACTTCATAAATAAAGCCAATGAATTATCTCACTAAACTTATCAAAAAACTCAAAAAATCACCATTAAGTATCGATGAATTTAACAGTATTTTAGAAAAAAGTGATACAGTTTTTCAAAGTGTAGAACTAGAAAAAGAGTTATTATTACTCAATGGACTTCCTCTTAGTTTTTCAAATAATCAGGTAAGTTTAAAAACTGTAACAACAAAAATAGAAGATCAAACATTTTGTGTTGTTGATATAGAGACTACAGCTGGAAATGCAAAAGATGGTCAAATAATAGAAATTGGTGCCATAAAATATAAAAATAATCAGATTATTGAAAAATATGAATCCTTAGTTAATACTAGAGAAATACCAAGAAAAGTACAAGAATTAACGGGAATTATTCCAGAAATGACTTATGATTCTCCTAGTATAAAAACAGTATTAGAAGAGTTTAAAATTTTTTTAGAAGATGATATTTTTGTTGCCCATGCGATCACATTTGATTATAAATTCATCAGTGACAGTATGAAAAAATATGATTTAGGTGGATTATATAATAGAAGACTTTGTACAATTGATTTATCTGAAAGACTTATAGATACACCCCGATATGGACTTAAGTATCTCAAAGAGCATCTTAATATTGAAGAAGAAATTCATCATAGGGCTTATAGTGATGCTTATTGTACTGCAATGGTTTTAAAAGAGTGTTTGAGTTTATTACCAGAAGAGATTGTATATAGTGAACAGCTAATAGATTTTAGTAAAGCACAAAAAGTATAGAGTTTATTCAAAAAAGTTTTCTGGATCAATATTTATATAAACACTATTGTTTTCTCCTGTTTGTGAAGTACAGGTAACTTCAAATATATATTTTTTTTCAAAATGGCAAGAACAGTATTGTTCTAGTGGAGTCGTTATCGAGATATAATTTGCGATATTCTCAATATTATATTTATAAATAATTTGATTTGAAAATGCTGTCAAATCAATATTATGAGGTGTTGGATTATTTGTTGGTATAAGAAGTTCAAACCAGAGTGAATGAGAGTTGTTTTTTTGAAATTGAAAACAATATTGGTCAATATTTTCAGTATCAAAAAATTTTTCACCTAAATATTTTACTTCAATACTTGTAGGATTAATTGTATCAAGTGAATGAAATATTCTTTTAATAATCCCTTCTAATCTAGTTATATATAGTTCATTTTCCATTTTATACACACTCTACTTTAAAATATTTTTTTAATAAAAAAGGGGGAACAACAGTCGTAATAACTATTACAAAAATAAGCATAGCATAAATATCATTGGGTATTGCCCCATTAACTCGTCCCATTTCGGCAAAAATAAGTCCTACTTCACCTCTTGGAATCATCGACATACCGATAATTGCATTATTCATAAAACATTTTTGATATATAAAAAATGCAGCTATAAATTTACTTATAAAAGCCAATAATATAAAAGATAAACTCATAATCCAAAAACTTAAAGAGGTAAAATCAATAATTGTTAAATCAACAGAAAGTCCAACCATAACGAAAAATATTGGAGTAAACATTTGAATAATTGGAGTCATATCTCTTTTAACTTCTTGCAAAAGGTTTTCGTTTGTTCCTAACATTGTTCCAAATGGAAGGAAAAATCTTCTAGACAGGGCAACACCTGCTGCAAAGGAACCTAAAATAGCAGGCGCACCAACAAGATGTGAAAGATAAGAGAATAGTAAAATAAGAGAGATGATAATTGTTGGAAAATAGCCAGGAACTAAATGCCTTTTATGGTATTTGTGAATCATAAAAGATAAAAGTTTAGCCAATATTGGAGCAAGTAATAAAAATATAAAAATCATTGCTGTTACAGAGAGTGTATGGTCAAAACTAGTTTCATGTGATAAAGAATAATCATAAATAAACACAAGTAATATAATTCCTATAATATCGTCAATTACAGCAGCACCAATGACTATTTGAGCAATATTTGTATTTTCCATATGAATGTCTTTAAGAACTCGAAGTGTAATACCAATACTAGTTGCAGTGAGTGTTCCAGCTATAAAAAGAGAGATTGTGAAGTCTAATTTAAAAATATAATATGCCAATGAAAGACCAAAAATAAAAGGTAAAATAACACCTAAAATTGCAACTACAAATGATTTGGTTCCAGAACTTTTTAATCGTTGAAAATCAGTCTCTAATCCAACTTCAAAAAGTAATAATATTATACCGATTTCAGCAAGTATTTTTAATATCTCATTTGGGTGTACAATATCTAATACTGATGCACCAAGTAAGATACCTGCAAAAAGCTCACCTAATACGGAAGGGATACCATATCTTGCAAATAATTCACCTAAAAACCTAGCAACAATAAGAATAAGAAAAAGAGTTAAAAAAAAGTTATTTATTTCCATTGTTGCTCCTAAATTTTATTTATTGGGTTAATAATTCCACAATTTTGTCTTTATTCGTACAAAAGTTACCATTTTTTGAGATAAGTAACATATCATTAACTTTCCCTTTATTTGATTGAATTTTTGCACTATGTATTTCAATACCAAACTCATCAAATGCACGGGCAATATAACTAAATAAACCTTTTTGGTCTTTAGTATGTATTGTAAATTGTGCAAGTTCATCAGTGTGATCACAGTTGATGAAAATTTCATCTTTTGCAATTGTAGGCTTTTTAAGATTAATAGTTTTTGACATATCAAATGAATCTTCTATAATCTCTTCTACAAAAGGGATATCTGTTTCATCTAAATGTTCATCAAAAATAATTTCAAAAAATTTCTTTCCATCATATAATTTATAAATACCCATAGAATTTATATTTAAAAATTGCAGTTTTCCAAGTAAATAACCAAGATTTAAAGGTAATACTCTAGTGATTTTGATTTTTAAATTATCTTTTGTAAAAAGTTTAAAATCGTAACCTTTTACATCTTTAGCTCTTATAGCTATTTTGATAATATCTTCAGCTTTATATTTTAAGAATAATTGATTTGATTCTATATTTAGTATTTTCTTTTGGAGAGTTGTTGGTAATCCTTCAAAGAGTTTACTGTTTTTAATTGCATTTTCTTTTGCAGCTCTTCTACTACTTACTTTAAGTAACTCTTGATTATCATAAGCAGGTAAAGTTTGTAAATATAACTCTTTTAGTAGTGAAGCTGTTGAACTTTTATAAAGTTTAGAATCAACAGAATTAATATCTGCATAGGTCATTATAAACAGTAATTCTAAGATCTCTTTAGTTTGAATAATTCCTGTAAATGCCAAGATAGTATTTTGTGAGTATATATCTTCAGTTGTAGCAACTTTAGTCATCATATTGTGATATCTGATTAATGTAGATACTATGTTGATATCTTCATCATTTATATTTAATGATTTAGCAAATTTTCTAAATAAATTTTGTCCAACGACGTGATGATCTTTTCCTCTCCCTTTACCACAATCATGAAAAAGTACAGCTAATTTTACAAGATATTTTTGAGTATAGTTTTGTTTCTCATACATTTTTGCAACAAAAGGGTCTTTAATATTTTGTATGTGATAGAGTGTTTGTATACTGTGTATATCAACAGGATGTTTATGGTATCCATCAAATTGCGGTTGGTTTATAATCTTTTTAAAAGTAGGAATAACAATCACTAACAATCCTGCTTTATAAAGTAAATCAATTATTGGGTAAAGATTTTCTCTTTGAAGTAGGGTATGAACCAATTTTTTTGTTGTACTATTAGTTTTATTATGCACAATAGTTCTTGAAGCATAATGGATATAAGATACATCAAATCTTTCAATATAGTTTGGTAATGAGATAAGCTCTTTTAAAAATTGGTTTAGTATTTTTGGTTTCGTATTATAAGTAGTATACAAAGTATTGTTACATAAATATCTATCTTTTTTAATTCTATGTTGGTAGATATTGTGTAAATTAGCACTGTTATATAAGTGTTGCCTAGCAATTTTCTTAATCATTATTGAAGTAAAGTGGTGAATTGCATGTAAAGACTCAAAAATTTTAGACATACATTGTCTTTCTTTTGTAAATCTCTCATTTGTTTCAAATCCAAGTTTAGTACTAATATCTGGTAAAATATCAAATGTTATTGTATCAAGCTTCTTTTTGGCACAAAGGTGCAATGCATTTCTTGTTCTGAAAATATATTCTAAAGCAATTCTATATTTTTTATAATCATCTTCACTAAATAATATACCAGTTAAATCTTTTGTACTAGATACTCCATAAGTGATATTTGCCATCCAAAAAAGCATATTTGATTCTCTCATACCTCCATAACCATCTTTGATGTTTGGTTGCATTACGAGTGGATACTTTTCTAGTCTTTCTGTGTGTTCTTGTAGTTTTTCCAATACAAATGCTTTTTGTTCAAAATGTCTAATATTATTGAGTTTACTTTGGAATTTATACCAAAGATGTTTTGACCCATATATAAGTCTTGATTCTATAATAGATGTTTTGATTGTAACATCAGTTTTAACAGCTTCTTCAATCTCACTTATTTCGTGTACACGACTTCCAAGTTTAAGTCCACTATCCCAAGATAATGTCATAAACTCTTCCATAATAGGTTTTATATTATACCCCTTGATATCATCGTATAAAATCATAATATCAATATCACTATAAACACATAATTGTTCTCGTCCAAAACTTCCCAAAGCTATGATACTCATTGGTATATGGTTAGACATAGGAAGATAGATTCCAAAATGTTTTCTTAATAGATATTTATAAATTACTTTGATAAATCCATCTATCATTTTTGTATGCTTTACAAAAAAATCTTTACCACTTGATTGCTCATAAATGCTATCAAGAGAGCTAAGATATTCCTTAATTTCACATTTAATAATTTTTGCTATTTGGAAATCTTCTGCTTTATTTTCAATAAGTTCTTCTATTTTAATATTTAAATCTGTCATAATATTATTTTATCATAATTAAGTCAAAAAAAGTTAAAAGTTGCTAAAATAAAAGAAAATAAATATGCGGATAAAAATATGGAAAACTTTAACGAATACTTTAATAGACAAATACAACTATGGGGAGAAAATACCCAATCAAGTTTACAAGATAAAAAAATTGCAATTATTGGTTGTGGTGGACTGGGATGTAGTTTAGGTATTGCACTTGGTAGTTCAGGAATAGGGCAGATTGATTTAGTTGATTTTGATGAAATAAGTGTTCACAATATTCATAGACAAATAGCTTTTAAAACTGATGATGAAGGAAAAAGTAAAAGTGAAGTTTTAGCAAAACTTATTAGAAAAAGATCTCCATATGTAGAAGTAAATAGTTTTGATTATGATTTTGATACGTTTAGTATTACAAATGAAGATTATGACTTAATTATTGATGCTACAGATAATTTACCTGTGAGAAGTAAAATAGATAAATTTTCAAAAGATAAGAATATACCTTGGTTATACGGAAGTGTAGAAGCTTTTCAAGGACAGGTGTGTTTTTTTGATAAATCTTCTTTTAATAGTGTATTTAAAGTCTCCGATCACAAACCAGCAGGGATAACAGCACCTATTGTGATGCATATAGCTTCTTTACAAGCAAATATTGCTTTACGATATTTAGCTGGTTTAGCTATTAAAAAAGACTTTTTATATTATTGTTTTTTTGATGAAGAGGGTGAGTATACAGTACAAAAATTTGGTTTACCAAAAGAGTAGACTAAAATATAATAATTTGCAATTTTAAGGAAAAGGAAGAAAAATTTAATTTATCCTATCTAACCAATAGAGAGGTTTTCTACTATTGTGCATCACAGCGATGATAAAAATATTTTGAGGAGTCAATTTATAGACTATTGAGAAAGGAAATCTATTTAGAATATATCTTTTAAAACCATACTGAAATGTTGCCCAAGTATCAGGAAAGTTAGAAATTGCGGTGTAACCATCTTCTAGCTCATTTAAAAATTGATTTCCAAGTCCTTGAAGTTGCTCTTCATACCAAACAAAAGAACCTTTAACCTCATTGGCTATATCTGGGTGAAAAGATAACTGTCTCATACTAAGACAATACTTGTTGTTTTATATGTTCCCAACTTACTGTTTGAACTTTGCCAGATTCAATCTCTTGGTATCTTTGTTTTGCTAGGTTTGCCCATTGTTGGTCTGAGTCATTATCATGAATTTCATCCATAGAGGCTATTAAAAATTTCATTAAGTCATTTTTTTCATTTGTCGATAATGTTCGTACATCTTCTAAAACTTTGTTCATAATCTTTGTCACAACAAATCCTTAAAATCAAAATATTCCATATTATGACATAGTTCTGCACATAAAAAAATAAACGCATTTTTATCTTTCATTTTGATACCATTTTCGTGACATCGCGAAAATGGTCTGATACTTCTATATTAGAGTTTTCACAAGCTATTTTTGCTTTTTGGATTACATTTGCAAAATTTTTCCATCGTTCATACCCTAATACTTTTTGTAAATCCCTAGCATACCAGTATTCTATCAAGCTATCTTCAAGTGTGTTAGATAGTTGATTAAATTCACTTTGAAGTGTCGTTATCAATACTTTGTCCATGTTCTTTGACTCCTTTCGTTTTTGTATCTTACCATCTTTTTTGATTTGAGGTTGAAAATATGACAATATGCAATTTTAGCTATTCCTTGTGGGGTTGTTTTTGTTTGCTAATTATGTTAAAAAATTATCAATCTTATTATCTAAAAAATTTTTGGCAAGTCTCCCCAATGTTTCAGTACTTATATTTTTAAAGTCTTTTTTGATTTTATTTCTAAACTCATTATCTTTTAGTGCTTCATAAAAATTATTGCCTTCATCACTCAACCTTACATAACTATGTTTTACTAGTTTTGAATTCCCTTGTATTGTATTCGGCAAATTTCCATTTTGTAATACTATACACTGTTTATCTTTTAAAATATCCCAATGAAAAGAAAATTTTTCTATATCTTCATTCATTAAACTTTGTAAAGCTTCTGTATTGAGGTATTCTTTTTCATTATCTACAAATTTATCTAAAACCGTTTTTAAATAATCAACATCGATTCGCATATGTTTCCTTTATTTTAAATTTTATAAAGTATAGCATATATAAAAAAGCCTATTTTACAAAATTTATTCTTACTTTGGAGTTTGAATGTGTTAAGATATGTCTTTGTTCTTGTGAAATGATTAATATTCTCTATTTATTTGATTTTAATTGGATATGAGTTCTCAACTTAATTAAAAAAATATTGATGCAGACTTTCATCAAATGCTTCTTTTTTATATAATAAAATTTCATCTTCCCAATTGAGTAATAATTGTTCATCTAAATTTTTAAAAAATTGGTATTTTTCTAATAATTCTTTTTTATTACTATTTACGGCAATAGTGTAATAAAAGATTAAAGCTAATTCTTCATCTGATATTTGAGCTAAAAGAGTTTCTAAGTAAAAAAGCTTATCTTTTTCACCTAAAAACTCTGCTCTATCAATTAAGTCTAAAATAGAATAAGTATTTTCAATGAATTTTAAATTTTTCCGCCCTAGTTTATTTTTTAAATTATATTTGAGTTGTATGTCATCTAAATTTCTTTTTTTTCTAGCTTCGTCCCAAATCTTTTTTTGTTCTTCTTTTGAAGTTGAGTTGGAACAATGGCTTGTAGTAGTCATAAATGATGTGCCATCAAATTCTGTAAAACTATCTAAGAAATACGATATAGCTTCTCCTCCATACATAAAATGTTGTTCTTGATTCTGTGTGATATGAGAAACTCTGAAACTTACAACTAAATCATTATGTATTGTGATTAAATTAAAAAACATATTTTCAAAATTTTGTTTTTGGCTCACTTTTTTTGAATCTCTCATATCTTGTTGCTGTAAATAAATTGTTATCACAAGTGCAATAAAAGCAAGTCCTGAAAATAAGGAGTTTAGCACTCCAAAACTATCTCCAAATTGTCCAGCTTTTTCAATAGAATATTCAGAAATAGGGAAAGTCATATAAATTATTAAACTAATATATATGACTATAAGTCCTAATATTAATCCAAACCACCATTTATGACTTTTAAAAACCTCAAACATCAAACCCCCCTCCACAATCTTAATTTCCTCATCACTCAAACCATAAAGCTCATAAAACATCGCATCTATCTCTTCATCTGTTTTGTTTATTTATTTTTGTATCTCTAGTATTTCTTTTTTGTCATTTTCAAAGAGTAGTTTCCAGTCGTTTTTGAAACATAAACATAAATATAGTACCTTTTAGAATTTGTTATAGATGAATCTGTTCCCCAATTTTTACGATATGAACTTTTTCTTGTAACTCTTTTTTTATTTTACTTTTAAGCATCTCTAACTGTGGTACATCTCCATGAATAAGATATACGCAATAGATATCTTCAACAGCATCAATCCATTCTAAAAGTTCTTTTTGATCTGCGTGTGCTGAAAATCCAGAAACATAACCAACTTGTGCATTGATATTTACAGGCGTACCTAGGATTGAAACATCTTTGTTCCCTGTAGATATTTTTCTCCCTAGAGTACTTTCAACTTGATACCCAACAAACAATGCAAGATTTGCTTTATCTTCTAAGTATCTTACAAGATGGTAGCTTACTCTCCCACCTTCACACATACCGCTCCCTGCAATAATTATTTTTGCACCATGTTTTGTATTGATTTGCATTGACTCTTGTTTAGTATAGGTTTGAATTAGTTCTTTAAAATCAAAAGGATTTTCTCCTTTATGGATAAGACTTTTAACATTATCACTAAAAAGTTCAGGATAGCTCATAAAAGCATTGGTTACATTTATTGCTAGTGGTGAATCTAAATATACTGGAATGTTTTCTAAAAGATTCTCTTCACTCATTTGTTTGAGTAAAAATAATATTTCTTGTGTTCTCTCAAGTGCAAAAGACGGGATAACAACAGTACCTCCATGTCCAATAGTTTGTAAGATTTGTTCTTTAAAACTTTCGATAGAGATTTCTAGTTTTTCATGAACCGATAATCCATAAGTAGATTCAACAAAAACATAATTTGCTTTATCCCAATATTCTATTGGGGAAGTTATGATACGTTCACTTTGTCCTATATCACCAGAAAAGATAATACTTTTTTCCATACCTTCATCAAAAAATTCTATTTTTACACTTACAGACCCTAAAATATGACCAGCATTTTTAAAAGTTATTTTAATATTTTCATCAAGAATCATACTTTGATTACATTCTAAAAAAGTTCCAAAAAGATCAAGTGCTGGATCTACATCATTAAGCGTATAAAGTGGCTTTGGTTTTGTTTCTAAAATACTAGCAGAATTTCTTAACATAAGTTGTGCAATACTATAAGTTGCTCTGGTAGAAATTATTTTTTGATCAAATCCTTTTTTAACTAACAATGGAATTCTTCCTATATGATCTAAATGTGCATGTGTAACAATAAGATAATCAATATCACTTGGTTCAAATCCAAATGGTTCAAAATTCATTTCACTTTCATAACCTTGGAACATACCACAGTCAATAAGAATTTTAATTTTTCCAATATGTAAAAAGTGACAAGAACCAGTCACTTCACCAGCTGCTCCATATGATTTATAATATGCCATAAAATATTCCTTGTATTAATATAATTATTCTACTAGACTAACCTTTAGATAAGTATTAAATAGACAATTTTTTTATAGATTCATGAGGAAAATTGTACAAAATCTATTCATCGTTTTTTAAGTAAATTATAGGTATAATCTTCAAATTTTTAAAGAGTAAATTCAAGGAAAGTTAATGCCAAAAAGAGAAGATATCAAGTCTATTTTACTTATAGGATCTGGTCCTATTATTATCGGTCAAGCGTGTGAGTTTGATTATTCAGGAACACAAGCTACAAAAACATTAAAAGAGTTAGGATATAGAGTTGTACTGATAAATTCAAATCCAGCTACTATTATGACTGACCCAGAGTTTGCGGACAAAACTTATATTGAACCAATTACAGAAGATACTATTGCACAAATAATTGAGATAGAAAAAATTGATGCTATTTTACCAACAATGGGTGGACAAACAGCATTGAATGTTGCTACATCTATGTATGATAAAGGGATGCTTGAGGGGATAGAGTTTTTAGGAGCACATCCAGATGCTATTAAAAAAGGGGAAGATAGACACCTTTTTAATGAAGCGATGATTAAAATTGGTATGGATTTACCTAAAAGTGCAAATGCTTACAGCGTTGAAGAAGCTATAAAAGTTGTAAAAGAAATTGGATTCCCTGTTATTAGTAGAGCCTCTTTTACACTTGCAGGTGGTGGAAGTGGTGTTGCTTACAACATGGAAGAGTTTGAAAAACTTGCAAAAGAAGGTATTGATGCAAGTCCAATCAATGAAATAGAGATTATGGAATCTATGCTTGGATGGAAAGAATATGAGATGGAAGTTATCAGAGATAAAAAAGATAACTGTATCATCGTGTGTTCAATTGAAAATGTAGACCCAATGGGTGTTCATACAGGAGATAGTATCACTGTAGCACCTGCTCTTACTCTTACAGATAAAGAATACCAAAATATGAGAAATGCATCTTTTGCAATTCTTAGAGAAATAGGTGTTGATACAGGTGGGAGTAATGTTCAATTCTCAATAGATCCAAAAACTGGAAGAATGATTGTTATTGAGATGAATCCAAGAGTTTCAAGATCTTCTGCGCTTGCTTCAAAAGCTACAGGATATCCTATCGCAAAAGTTGCAACACTTCTTGCTGTTGGTTTTACACTTGATGAGATTGAAAATGATATTACAGGTACAACTGCTTCTTTTGAACCAGTTATTGATTATGTTGTTACAAAAATTCCAAGATTTACTTTTGAAAAATTTCCAAAAGCAAACTCTACACTTACAACAGGGATGAAATCTGTTGGAGAAGTTATGTCTATGGGAAGAACATTTAAAGAATCTTTCCAAAAAGCATTATGTTCACTAGAAACAGGTCTTTGTGGATTTGATCCAATTAAAGGTGATTTAGAACATATTAAAAAAGAGATTAGAAGACCAAATTGTGATAGATATATATATTTAATGCAAGGTATGAGAGAAGGTTTAAGTGATGAAGATATTTTTGAATTATCAAAAATTGATCCATGGTTCTTAAACCAGTTTAGAGAGATTCATAATATGGAGTTAGCAATTGTTGAGAAACAATCTAGAACACTCCAAGATGCTGAGTTTTTAAGAAGAGCAAAAACTTTTGGATTCAGTGATAAAATGATTTCTAAACTTATAAATTGTAAAGAAGTTGAAGTATATGAAGCTAGAAAAGCTTTAGGTGTAAATTTTGAATATAATGAAGTTGATACTTGTGCAGCTGAGTTTAAAGCACTTACTCCATACTTATATTCGACAACAAATATTTCAACATTACCACAAAAAGCTAGAGTGGAATCAGATAAGAAAAAAGTTATGATTATTGGTGGTGGACCTAATAGAATAGGGCAAGGGATAGAATTTGATTATTGTTGTTGTCACGCTTCATTTGCTTTAAATGAGATGGGTGTTGAGACAATTATGTATAACTGTAATCCAGAAACTGTATCAACAGATTATGATACATCAGATATACTTTATTTTGAACCAATTGATTTCGAACATGTAAGAAGTGTAATAGAAACAGAAAATCCAGATGGAATTATTGTTCATTTTGGAGGACAAACTCCTTTAAAATTAGCAAATGCTATTCATGATTTTGGTGGAAAAATTATAGGGACTACTGCTGAAGTTATTGATTTAGCTGAAGATAGAGAAAAATTTTCTACATTCGTTGAAAAAGCGGGACTTTTACAACCAGATAATGGAACTGCTGTTACACTTGAACAAGCTTTAGAGATTGCAAATAGAGTATCTTATCCAGTTCTAGTACGTCCTTCTTTTGTACTTGGTGGTAGAGGTATGAGAATTGTTTATAATGATACTGAGTTAAGAATGTATATGGATGAAGCAGTAAGTGTTTCAAATGATGCACCAGTATTGATTGATAAATTCTTAGATAGAGCTATTGAGCTTGATGTTGATTGTATTAGTGATGGAACTGATGTATATATTGGTGGAATAATGCAACATATTGAAGAAGCTGGTATTCACTCAGGAGATAGTGCATGTAGTTTACCGCCGGTTAGTTTAAGTGAAGCAATTTTAAAAGAAGTTGAAGAAAAAACAAAAACTATGGCTTTAGAACTTGGTGTTTGTGGATTAATGAATACTCAATATGCTATTCATCATGGTAAAATTTACTTAATTGAAGTTAATCCAAGAGCTTCTAGAACTGTTCCTTTTGTTTCAAAAGCTACAGGTATTCCTCTTGCAAAAGTTGCAACAAGAGTTATGTATGGTCAATCTTTAAGAGAAGCATTAAAAACATATGATAAAGATGAAAAAATAGTGAATGTAACAAATGAAGAGTCACCAAATCTTTTAAAACCAATGTTAAAAAATCATGTTGCAGTAAAAGAAGCAGTTTTCCCATTTAACAAATTAAGTGGTGCAGATTTAATTCTTGGGCCAGAGATGAAATCAACAGGTGAAGTTATGGGTATTAGTAGTGATTTTGGAAAAGCATTTGCAAAAGCACAAAATGCTGCTAAAAACTTTTTACCTCAAAAAGGTGGAAAAGTATTTATCTCTTTAGCTGATTTAGATAAAGAGTTCGCGCCACAAATTGCATTAGGACTTGAAAATTTAGGATTTGAAATAGTAGCTACTGGTGGAACTTATGATATTATCAGTGAAGCAGGGATACCTTGTGAAAAAGTTTTAAAAGTAAGTGAAGGACGACCTAATATTACGGATTCTTTAATGAATCAAGAGATTGTTATGGCTATTAACACAAGTGATGGAAAAGAATCAAGTAAAGATGATGGGGAACAAATAAGAAGAACTGTTTTAAGAATGAATGTACCATACTTTACAACAGTTGCAGGTGCACTTGCTAGTGTTGAAGCAATAGAATCACAAAGAGATATTGCTGGTTTTGCTCCAAAATCAATTCAAGATTTCCTTCAACTTTCGTAAGTGGATTTGAAAAAAGTGGATAGCAGTTTAGTATATTTAACTCAAACTGATACCACGGTGGGTTTTTTATCTTTTGATGATAAAAAACTCTCAATGATAAAACAAAGAGACTTGAATAAAAAAACCCTTCAGGTTGTAGATAGTTTTCAAACATTACAAAAAAATATTAGGGTACCTAAAAATTTTAGAAAAACAGTACGTAACTCTTCTAAAACAACATTTATTTATCCTTCTAAAAAAGCTTTTAGAGTGGTTAGTCAAGATTTAAGACATCATTCCTTTTTAAAAAAATTTCATACATTGTATTCAACATCAGCAAATCTTACGCAAAATAGTTTTGATGAAGATTTTGCCACAAAGAGTGCCGATATTATTGTTTTTAATGAAGAATTTAAAGAATCAAGACCATCTTCTATTTATGTGCTTTCTAAATCAAGAAAGAAAAAGATTAGATGAAGAGGTTGCAATATTTCTTTGTAATTATTTTCATAGTACTTGTACATCTCAATCTGTTTGCAGATCAAGAAATAAAAATAAATTTTAAAAACTTAGATATAGAAAACTTTATAAAAATTACATCAAAAATTATTCAAAAAGATATTTTAATTACATCAAAAGTTGAAGGAAAAGTTAATTATATTTCAAATAAAAGTATTGATAAAAAAAATATTTTAGATGTTTTAAAATATGATTTACAATCAAAAGGTTTTTCTCTTTTACGTAGAGAAGATATTTTTCTTGTTGTAAAGGATGAAAATTTATTCAAATACAATGAAACTAATGATAAAAATTCTTTACAGGTTGAAGTTATTCCAATCAAAAACTTAGAATCTAAATTGGTTGTTAAAATTATAAAAGATATTATTCAAAGTGAAAATACAACGATAAAACCTTATATATCTTTAGATGAAGAAAATAATAGATTGATCATTTATGGTTCTCAACAACATATTGAAGTTATCCACAAAATTATTAAGCAACTCGACACTGAACAACAACAGGTATATGTAGAAGCAAAAATAATAGAGATAAGTGAAACTAAAACACAAAATCTTGGAATACAATATGGATTAAATGGTTTTTATTCTACAGGTTCATCTTTGAATACTTTCACATCTTCATTAAATTCATTGGGTGGTGTTAAGCCCTTAAGTTTGACAGAACTTACTACATATGGATATAGTCCAGCAATTTTAACAAGTTCGATAGCATTGGGTGCTACTATAAATCTATTGAAAGAGAATAAGGCTTTAGAAGTTGTGAGCGAACCCTCTATATTGTGTATCAATAATAAAGAAAGTTCAATATATGTGGGAGAGACTCACTCTATTCCTACAGGAACTACTGTAGGTACAACAACTACTACTAATTATGAAAGAGAAGATATTGGACTAAGACTTACTATTAAACCCAGATTATCTTCAAATGATAAAGTAACTTTAGATATAAAAACTGTAATTGAAGATGTTAAACTTGCAACAACGACAAATGCAATACCTGATACAAATAAAAAAGAGGTATTAACAACTGCTATAGTAAGTAATGGAGAGAATGTTATTATAGGTGGTTTGATAAAAAATAAACTTGAAACCAGTGAATATAAAGTACCACTTTTAGGAGATATTCCTCTTTTAGGTAGTCTATTTAAAAGTGATTATGACTATGAAGATAAAATAAATTTAGTTATAATTGTAACTCCCTATATAGTTCCAAAATCAAAAGATTTAACATATATAGCACAACAGTTGTCTCAACTAAAAAATATAGAGAATAATTATACTAAAGAGTTAGAAAAAAAACTAACTCAAAATAAAATAGAAAAACAAAATACTCAACAACTCAACGAAAGAGTAGAGGATATTTTAAAATAATAAAGAGAGAATAATATGGATAAAAATAAAAAAACATTAACTATTATAGATACGTTTGGATTTCTTTTTAGAAGCTATTTTGCACTTCCACCATTAAAATCAAAAACAGGTTTCCCTACAGGTATGCTCACTGGATTTATGAATTTTGTAGCTGGTATTGGGAAAGATTTTCAAACTGATTATCTTATCTTTGCATTGGATAGTAAAGGAGATACTTTTAGAAAAGATATTTATGAAGAATATAAATCACATCGTCCTGATGCGCCAGAAGATTTAAAAGCACAGTTACCAGTAGCTATTGATTTTATAGAAAAAATGGGCTTTATTACAGCTTCTAAAGTTGGTTATGAAGCAGATGACATTATAGCTTCTCTTGCAACTGATGGAAGAGATTTAGGTTTAAATGTAAGAATTGTAAGTCATGATAAAGATTTATATCAACTTATAGGTGATGGTATTTTTATGTTTGATCCTATGAAAAAGAAAATAATTAGTGATGAAGATTGTTTTAAAAAATATGGTGTTTATCCAAAACAGTTTATAGATTATCAGTCGCTTTTGGGAGATAGTGCTGATAATGTACCTGGAGTAAAAGGTATAGGTGCAAAAACTGCTGAAGCTTTAATTCAGCAATACAATGACTTAGATAATATTTATGCTAATTTAGACAATATAGAAAAACCAAGATGGCAAAAGCTATTAAGTGAAAGTAAAGAGATGGCATATATTAGTAAGCAACTTGTTACATTACATCATGATGCACATTGTTTAAATAGTTTTGGAGATTTAGAAAAAATTGAATTACCAAAAGAAAACCCAATTTTAAAAATAGCAAACACACTTATAGACTATGATATGCATAGAATTATTGATAAAGTACATAAAGATGGATTAAATTATAAAACAAGCATTCCTGATGGCTATGAGTCAATTGTAGTAGAACAACCAAAAGAAGTTTTAGATTGTCAGTATATTTTACTAAATGATAGTTCTAAAATGTTTGAAGTAATTAAAAGTATCCCTGATAACTTTTTTGTTGCCTTTGATACTGAAACAACTGCTTTGGATACAAATGAAGCACATATCGTAGGCTTTTCTTTTTGTTATGAGTCTACAAAAGCATATTATGTACCTATCGGACATTTTTACTTAGGAGTTGAAGAACAAGTTTCACTTGATGATGCTAAAAAAGCTATAGAGATGTTAAATAATCATAAATTGATTTTACAGAATTATAAGTACGATAAACAAGTTGTAAAAAATAATTTTGATATAGAATTAAAACTTGAAGCAGATACTATGATAATGGCTTGGTTACTTGATAGTGATAAACCTGTTGGAATGGATAAATTAGCAAGTAGACTTTTAAATAATTATCAAACAATAGCTTATAAAGATGTGGTAAAAAAAGGTGAAAACTTTTCAAATGTCAATATAGAAGAGGCTTGTAAATATGCTGCAGAAGATGCTTTTATCACATTAAAACTTTATGATAAATTATTAGAAATTTTTAAGCAAAATGATGAAGAGTATCTTTATAAGATAGGAAAAACAATAGAGTTTCCATTTATTAGTGTATTAAATAATATGGAAAATATTGGTATTAAAGTTGATGTAGAGTTTTTTAAAGATTTACAAGAAAAAAGTAAAGAGAATTTAAATAATCTTACAAATGAGATATATGCTCTTAGTGGAGAAACATTTAATATTAATTCTCCAAAACAGTTAAGTATAGTTCTTTTTGAAATTTTAAAACTAACTCCACCTAAAAAAACTGCTACTGGATATAGTACTAATGAAGCAGTATTAGTAAAACTTGTAGATGAACATGAAGTTATCCCAAAACTTTTAGAATATAGAGAAGCGTTTAAACTTCATTCTACTTATATTGAACCACTTTTAGAACTTGGGCGTAAAAACAAAGATAATATTATCTATACATCTTTTTTACAAACAGGAACAGCAACTGGAAGATTGAGTTCAAAAAATCCAAATTTACAGAATATTCCTGTACGAACAGAAGCTGGAAGACAGATAAGGCAAGGATTTATTGCAAGAGATGGTTATAAACTTGTAGGGATAGATTATTCACAAATCGAGTTACGATTATTAGCTCATTATTCAAAAGATCCGGCACTTCTTGAGGCATTTAATAATGATTTGGATATTCATTTACAAACAGCTATAAAAATCTTTGGTGAAGAAGAAGCTACACAAAAAAGAAATATAGCTAAGTCAATTAACTTTGGACTTTTATATGGAATGGGAAGCAGAAAACTAGGGGAACAACTAGGTATTCCAGCAAAAGAAGCAAAAGTTTATATAGATAGTTATTTCGAAAATTTTTCTACAGTGAAAGATTTTTTACAAACTATTCAAGATAGTGCTATGGAAAATGGTTATGTAAAAACATTACTTGGAAGAAAAAGAAGATTTGACTTTGAAAATGCAAACGGGATGATGAAAGCTACTTATGAAAGAGAGTCTGTTAATACTGTTTTTCAAGGAAGTGCAGCTGATTTAATAAAATTAGCAATGATAAAAATTGATATGAAATATAAAAATAGTGAAGATTTAAGAATGTTATTACAAATCCATGATGAACTTATATTTGAGGTAAAAGAGGATAAGTTAGATATTATAAATGATAAAATAACTTATATAATGGAAAATATTTATGATTTAGAGGTGCCTTTAAAAGTGAGTGTTTCTATAGGAAATAATTGGGCAGAGTTAAAATAATTATCTAATTTATGCCCCTTTGACAAAAATAATTTTTTTTGATATAATAACGAAAAAATAACTTTAGTGAGGATAATATGATAAAAAAATTGCGTAAATTAAGTAATATGAATATCCTATGTATTACTAATAATGCTAAATTAAAATCAGATATCAATTCTAATTTAAGTGAAGTTAAGAACTTAATATTTGTAGAAAGTATACATGAAGATTTTTCAGATATTTTGTATGATGTTTTGTTGGTAGATTTTAATTTTGAAACCTCACTAGAAATTATGAATGAATCTAAAATATCAAAGCCTTCATTACCTAAAATAGTAATATTGGAAGAGCAGTCTGAAAATAACATTATTAAATGTATAAATGCAGGTGCGTATTCAATACTTTCTCCAAGTTGTGATTTTGTTGATTTAAAGCTTTCAGTTATTATGGCATTAAATCAAACTAAAAGAGTAGATAAAATAACTTTAGACCAAGGTGTTTACTATGATTCTTATAGAGAAAGATTTTATGATAAATCAGGTGAAATATCTTTTACAAAATTTGAATTTCAAGTATTAAAGTTATTATTACAGAATCATGCAAGAGTAACAAGTTATGATGAAATCAAAGAAAAAGTTTGGAAAGATAAAAAAATGAGTATTTTTACGATGAGGAATATTATTAATAAAATTAGAAATAAAACTTATTACGGTATTATTAAAAATATCTCATCAAATGGGTATCAAATAGATACACTAAAATAAACAGTAATTGGAAAAAATATAATGGAAGAACAAATAGTATCTAAAGATGAATTAGTAGAAATGTTTTCTTTAGGTGTTTTAGAAGATCACGAAACTAGAGGTTGGTTGCTGTATGAACAAGAGATACAAATAATAGCTCTACATGAAACAGACCCAAAATATATGCAAGATGTAACAAATGCAGAGTATTACAAATTAGTACCAGTGAAAAAGTAGAAGGAATAAAAGATATGTCACATTGCCCTTTTTGCAAAAAAAAGATAGCTATGAGTAAAGCATTTTGCTCACGAAGTTGTAAGGAAAATTATTTTCAACTTATAGCTATACAGATACCTAAATTATTTTTAAAAAGAATTTATGTATTTTGCAGTAAAGAAGAAAGAGAAAGAGAGATTGAAGAGTTTGCTTCAAGACATAATTGGAGACTTGATCTTTTAAAAAATAAAATTGAAGATGAAGCTATAAGAATGGGGTATACAAATGACCCTGATCTTAGATAGTAGCTTTATTCTTTTGTAATAAAAAATAATAAAAAATACTACAAAGAATAGAAAAACTAAATGAAATTAACATTCCCATTGTAAGCCAGTGGGTTCCCCATAAAAATCCTAACTGTATATCAGGCTGTCTAAAGAGTTCAGAGATAATTCTCATTAAAGAATAGAGAATAAGATAAAGTACAGCAATTTGTCCATTAAATTGTTTTTTTGTTCTTAGTATAAATAATATTATAAAGATTAAAAATCCTTCTAAAAATGCTTCATAAAGTGCAGAAGGATGTCTTAAAATCCCATCTACATATATTCCCCAAGGTACATCAGTTACTCGTCCTACGAGTTCTTTATTTAAAAAGTTTCCAATTCTTCCAAACATATAACCAAAAGATATTGCGATAACAGCAATATCTGTTATGAATAAAAAGGATATTTTATTTTTTTTACAAAATAAATAAGAAGCGATAATAAATCCAATTACAGCACCATGATAACTCATACCAGAAATTCCTACAAAATTCCCATCTGCACCAAAGGGATTAAATATCTGCCAAGGATGAGTTAAATAATAGATGGTATTTGGATCATAAAAAATAATATAACCAATTCTAGCCCCAAGAATAACACCAAGTTCAACCCACCAAATATAGCTGTCCAATTTATCCCTTGAAATATCTAAATTGTCTTTTTTTATTAGCCAATGTGCTGCATATATAGCTGTTAATAAAGCTAAAGCATACATAATTCCATACCAGTGTACATTTATATCAAATAGACTAAAAGCTACAGGATTAAAGTTACTGTAAATATGGTTCCAATATTCCATTGCTATAAAGCATCCGCAATAAGTTCAATTGGATTTTTAAAAACAACATTAGTATCTGTTCTTCCAAGAGAATCTGTAATTTGCATTCGACAAGCGCTACATTCAGCACTTACTACAGTTGCTTTTGTTTTATTTATCATTGCTGCTTTTTTAACACCAACTGCTTTTGCAATATGGTATTTTTCACTTTGCATGGTAACACCACCAAAACCACAACATTCATTTGGATCACTCATTTCATCAATTTTATAGTTTTGTTCTATTAAATTTCTAGGTTCTTTAAATACACCTTGCATCTTTTTAGCATGACAAGGATCATGATAAGTCACTATTTCTGACATAGTTTTTCCTGTAGTTTTCAGTAATTCTACAAGTTTTGTATTATTTTCTAGCCATTTAGTTGCCATAATTACTTTAGGTGCTAATTTAGCTGCTCTTTGTTTCCAATCAGGTTGATCATGCAGAAAATGTACCCAATCTGTGTTAATCATAGCACTACAGGTTGCTTCTGGGATAATAATAGCATCAACATCATCAATAAATGTTTCAAAATATTCTATATTTTTCTTTATAAGATAATCAACAGTATCAAAATCACCAGTAAAATAAGCAGGTGCTCCACAACAAAGTTGTTTTTTAGGTATAAAGGCATCTATTTCTAGTTTTTCTAAAATTTTTAGTAAGCTTTTCCCAATGTTTGTGTAGGCATAATTCCCCATACATCCAATGAATACAGCTACTTTTTTGAGTTCTTTCGTTTCTTCATTATGATTAATTATATTTTCTGGATTTGCGTTTAGAAATGATTTTTTATCTGCAAATGGTAAACTTCTATCTTTAATCATCTCAATAGGTAAATTTAATCGTAATTTAGCACTTTGATTTTGTGCATTGATTTTAAGACCACAAGTTTGAAATACCCATCCCATTTTTGCCATAAAATCCATAATTTTTCGATGTCTTAATAAAAAGAAAAAAGCTCTTTTATACCACGCAATACCATATTTTTTTGCAATATCACTTCTAACTTGTTCTATTATCATATCTGTTGGTAAATCATTTGGACAGGCTTCAACACAGTTAGTACATAAAAAACAACTTTCAAAAATATCTTTTGCTGTTCTATCTAGTTCTAACTCGTCTCGTTTATAAGCTCCAAGAAGGTCTATAAAACCTCTTGGAGAGGTTGTTTCATCTTGATTTACATTGAAAATTGTACATACAGTTTTACATTTACCACACTTAATACAATCATCGCTAATATCGGTATAATTAAATTTATTGTTTACCAATGAATAATCCTTCTCTTATTAAAAATGAATTTTATCTAAAAAAGCTTTAATTAAAACTCTCCACTAACTCTTCAAGTTCTAGATATCTTTCCACTTTTTGTTCATATATTTTATTAATTTCATCAAGTTCAGAACTTAATGCAACAAGTCCTTTTTGTTCATAACAACTAGGATTCATCATACAATTATTGATTTCATCTATTTTTTGTTCTAACTCTTCAATTTGTGCTGGGAGAAGTTCATAATCTCTTTTATCATTATATGTAAGTTTTGTTTTTTGTTTTGGTTTCTCTTCTTCTTTTTGTTTCTCTAGTTCTTTTGAAACTATTTGAAGATTTTGTTTTTCCATCTCCTCCACATATTTTTCATCTTTTTCATCTTCAAGATATTCACTGTATTTTTGATAGCTTTCTTCTAAAATACCATTCCCTTTAAATATAAAAAGTTTTTTTGCAATTTTGTCTACAAAATATCTATCATGACTTACAAATATTAATGCACCTTGAAATGATGCTAGATATTGTTCTAGTATGTTAATAGTAGGTATATCTAAATCATTTGTAGGTTCATCCATAATTAATACATCAAATTTTCGAGTGAAAAGTAGGGCAAGGGCCAGTCTATTTTTCTCTCCACCACTTAAAACTCCCACTGTTTTATCAAGATATTCTTTTGGAAATAAAAAGTTTTTAAGATACCCAAATACATGCATATTTCTTCCATCATTTAGTTCAACTCTATCTCCACCATTTGGACAAAATAGATGCATAATTGTTTTTGTTTCATCAATCATCTCTCTATGTTGATCAAAATATCCAACTTTAAAATCACCTTTTTTAAATGTTCCTTTATCTATTTTGATTCTTTCAAGAAATACTTTTAAGATACTTGATTTTCCACTTCCATTTGGGCCAACAATTGCTATCGTGTCTTTTTGAAGAATTCTTGTTGTGAAGTTTTTAATAAGAGGTTTGTTTCCAAGTGTTAGATATACATTATCTAGTTCAAAAAGCATTTTCTTCTTATTTTGAGTTTCTCCATTATTAAATGACTTTTGTTCTCTTTCTAAATCTAATTTCATTTTGTTGATTTTTGCTGGATTTGATTTAACTTGCTCTTTGAGTTTAAAATAGTTATCTTTTCTCAACTCATTTCTTTTTCTTCTTGCGGTTACACCATGTTGCATCCAATGTGCTTCATCTCGTAATTTTCTTACTAAATTATCATGTTCTTTTTGCATATTGATAAGCATTTGTTCTTTTTGCATAAGATAGTCTTTATATCCACCTCTATATTTAGTTAAAGTACCATCTTCAATTTCAATAATATTTGTTGCAACATTATCTAAAAAATATCTATCATGAGAAATAAATAGTAAAGTAAAATTCTCTTTTAAAAGAATAGATTCTAAGAACTCTACCATATAGACATCAAGGTGGTTCGTAGGCTCATCAAGAAGTAATACGTCCGGTTTTTTTAAAATCAACCCTGCAAGTCCCACACGACGTTGTTCACCTCCACTTAAAAGTGTTACATCTTTAAATTCGTAATCTTTAAGTGAAAATTCTTGAAGGATTCTTTGTATTTTATTATCTAAATCCCATGCATTATGATGGTCTAAATAAGTTGTAAGTTTTGCTTGTTCATCTAATAATTCTTGATTTTCGAAATCCTCTACTATTAAAGCTGAAACTTCATCATATCTTCGTTGTGCTGCTTTTATCTCTACAAGTTGTTCTTCAATAGCATCACGAACAGTTTGCCCTGATTTAAATTTTGGTTGTTGATCTAGCATTTCTATTTTTAAAGATTTATCAATAGCAATCTCACCACTATCAGCTTCTATTTGACCTGTAATGATTTTCATAAATGTAGATTTACCCTGACCATTTTGACCAATGATCGCCACTCTTTGATTTTCGAGTAAAGTAAAGTTTACATCTTTAAGTATAACTTTTATATCGTATTGTTTATTTATTTTTTGTAAGTCTATTAGTGCCATTAAGCTTATTTATTCCTTGAGCTATTAATTCATAATACATTATAGCAAAAAGTCACTTTGTAGTTGATTTGTAATTTAAATTATAAGATAAAACTATACTAAAGTAAAATTTTTAGTATAGTTATTTAAAGATAAAAAGTTTAGTAGTCTCTTTTCTTTCTCATTCGTGAAAGTTCTTTTTGTACAGATATATTTATCTCTTCAGTTGGTTCAAAATTGAGAGAATAGTTTCTATCATCATAATCTACACTATTTAGAACAATTTTCATAGCTTCTATTCTTGCCAGATGTTTGTCATCACTTCTTACGATATTCCAAGGAGCACTTCTAGAATGAGTTCGTTTTAACATCTCATATTTCTTTTCACTAAATTCATCCCACAAGTCTTGTGCTTGAAGATCAACTTCACTCAGTTTCCATTGTTTTAATGGATTTGTTCTTCTACTTTCAAATCTTGCTAATTGTTCTGCTTTTGATACACTAAAGTATAGTTTTACAAGAATAATATCTTGTCTTACTAAGTCGTGTTCAAAATTTACAACATCTTCCATAAAAATTTCATATTGATGTTCTGTACAAAAACCAAAAACAGGCTCAACCATAGCACGGTTGTACCAGCTTCTATCAAATAATACTACCTCTCCACCAGTTGGAAAGTGTTCAATATATTTTTGAAAAAACCATTGCCCTTTTTGTGTTTCAGTTGGTTTACCAAGTGCAACAACTCTGTAATGTCTTGAGTTCATAAATCTAGTCATTCGACGAATTGCTCCACCTTTTCCACTAGCATCTCTTCCTTCAAAAAGTATAATCATTTTTTTACCAGATTTTTCAAGGTATTTTTGCATTTTGATAAGTTCAATTTGATATTGCTGCATTGCGGCATTATCATATACTTTTTGAATCCCTTCTTGAAGAGTTACTAAATCAACTGATTTATAATCACCCAAAATACTTTTTAAAAGAGCATTTTCTTCTTCAAGACTTTTGATTTTTTTCTTCTCAGTTTCAGAAGGAGATGTTGCATTTGAATTTGAAGTTGTAGGAACAGTATTAACTACTTTTTGAGATGTTTTAGGAGTTGTTTTAGAACTTTTTGTTGGCATAAGAGTCTTTTTGTATTCTTCTAATAAACCAAATGCTTTTAAGTCAGTTAAATTATCTGCTTTATCATATCCAAGTACTTTCATATATCGTTTTTTATTTAACTGAAATCTTGCGATATATTTTTTACCAAAAGTAGGGTGTGATACTTTTGATTTATATAATCCTGTGTAGTCTGTTCTTTCAAAATCGTTTAAATTCATCTCTTATAAAACCTTTGCAAATGTGTTTTGTGCTTCCATTAACTCAATTTCTTGTGCACCACTAATAACTATATCTTTATCCTCTTTAGCACTTTTACCTCTAATTTGATCTGGATAATCAACTCTATTAAGAATATGTTTCATACAGTTTATTCTTGCTTTCTTTTTATTGTCACTTCTTATGATTGTCCATGGACAAGTATCTGTATTAGAGGCCATAAGCATAGAAAATTTTGCTATGGTATATTTATCCCATAATTGTTGAGATTCTTTATCTACAGGACTTAGTTTATATTGTTTTAATGGATCAGTCTCTCTTTTAGCAAATCTTCGTCCTTGTTCCTCTTTTGAAACGGAAAAGTAAAATTTAAGTAGTACAATTCCTGATTTTACAAGCATATCTTCAAATTGAGGAACTTCTCGTAAAAATTCATGATGTTCTTCTGGTGTACAAAATCCCATAACAGGTTCAACTCCACCTCTATTGTACCAACTTCTATCAAATAATACTATTTCACCAGCTGATGGAAGATGTTTAGAGTATCTTTGAAAATACCACTGTGTTGTTTCTTGATCACTTGGTTTCTCTAAAGCTACAACTCGTGCTCCCCTTGGATTTAGATGTTCTGTAATTCTTTTGATGGTTCCACCTTTTCCAGCGGCATCACGTCCTTCAAAGATCATAAGAACTTTGAGCCCTTTGTCTTTTACATGATTTTGAAATTTGAGAAGTTCTATTTGTAGTTGAGTGAGTTCTTTTTCATATTCTAGGGTTTCTTTTTTTACCCAGATTTGTATTTTATTCCCTTTTTCTTTAAGCTTTTTTCTCTTTCTCTCAAAGTTATCAGGTTTATGTTTATCATTTTTATGTGTATCTAGCTCTTCACCATCTTTAAATTCTTCATATATTATATTTCTCTTGGTACTCATTTACAGAAAATCCTTTTCTTTGTTCATTTTAGTATCTATGAAAATTATTATATCCTATTTTACTTACAAAATGATTACACCAGCTAAATTAAGCAAAAATTAGCTATGATAAATTATGATTAATAATAATTTTTTAAAAATGCCAAAAGAGATTAAGTATTTAGATACATCTTCGTGTTTAGATAATTTATACTTCTATACCTACCACAACAGATATTTACAAAAGCTTCAAAAACTAAATCCAGATAAAGAAGATCCACATTATATTAGTACATACAGTAGTTTTATAGGAGAAGTTTTTGAAAATGTTATTTATGAACTTTTATTACAATATGCAGTAAAAAATGATGATATAGAAAAATTTGTTCTAAAAGGGCCTCATCAAGATAATTATGAGAATATGAAAAATGGTTTAATGATAGATAAAAATTCTCAAATTGTATATAAAGCAGGTTACAAAGATGTAACAGAATTTGATGCACTTTTTTTTACTAAAGATAGTGTATGTTTTGTTGAAAGTACTATTGTAAAAACAACAACGAGTTTGCGTAAGAGATTAAAAAAGAAAAAAGCATTATTAGAGTTTTTATTTCCTAAATTAAAAGTAAAAGCACTTATTATATTAAGTGAAGGTGCTATGGGTGTAAATGTATTTCCTTCTTATTGTAGAGTTTGGGTCACCAAACCTTTAGAAGACGAGAAGCTTATAGATGATTTGATTCACAATAGAAATTTTAAAGATAAAGTTTTTAAAAAGATAAATAGCAAAAAATTAATTCATTCTCATGAAGTTAAAGTTGCACCATTTAAATATTTTGATAATTTATTATGGGTACTTAAAAGTTTAAGAAAAGAGCATAAAAGTATTTTGGATTTTAAGTTTTTAGAATCTAAAAAGATTTTAAAATATTTTGAAATTTATAGTAAGTTTTATATAGGACATATGGATAGTGACACATTTGTAAAATTATTAAAGTATTTAAATATTACTACTATTTCAGAAGATATTGCTTTAGATAAAATTCAAGATGATCAAATCATTGTGACAATAGAACAAACAAAAGATGGCTATAGTTTAATATATTATTTAAAAATTATTAATGATAAGTTAAAAAAACTAGAGGTAAATGGCTCAGAATTGATTGTATCTAATAAGGATCCAAAAGGTTTTACAGCCTCTGAAACAAAATATATGAAGTTTATTTTTAAGAAGCTGTATAAGCTAACAATTGATGATATAAAAAGTTTATTTGAACAAAATGATTTTAATTAAAACTATGTTATAATTTGATATCTAGATAGTTCGGGATTTTCCTTTATTTTTTGGGTCCGATACTGTTTTTATACGGTTAATGTAACTTGTGATGGTGTGTAGCGCTTCCCACTTTTGGTTAAAGATGGTGATTGTTGCTCCTGAAATTACATTCTTAACCGTAATACTTTGGCTTTTAGGGCCACCTTAAGGTTAACGGCTATCTTGATCTTTTCTATATTAAATATTCAATTTTAAAAAATATTTCCCACTTTTCATCTTTATTTTATGGACTTAGCATTTATAATAATTATACATTTTGGTAAAGAATAATTTAGTATAACATAAGAATATCTTTGAATATTTGATTATATTTATTTTGATTGTCAAAAATGACCGACTAACCATAATAATTTATAAAAAAATGAAACCACATTTTGATTTTTATTAAGTTGAGTTTTGATATACTATAGATTAATAAAGATAAGTTAATAGCTATAGTAAGGAATTAAAAATATGAATATTTTAATACTTGGGAGTGGTGGTAGAGAATACTCTATTGGACTTGCAATTTCAAAAGAAGATAAAAAACACAATATTACTTTTTGTCCAGGAAATGGTGCTACGGATAAGTTAGGTAGCAATATCAATATAAAAGATTATAAAGAATTAGCTTCTTGGGCAAAGAATAACAATATAGAACTTACCATAGTAGGGCCAGAACAACCACTTGTTGATGGTGTAGTTGACATCTTTAAAGAAGAAGGTTTAACTATTTTTGGGCCAAGTGCAAAAGCAGCACAGTTAGAGGGTAGTAAAGTATATATGAAAAATATACTTAAAAAATATAATATCCCAACAGCTGCATTTATTGAAACATCATCAAAAGAAGAAGCTTTCAATTTTATAGATAGTATGACTAAAACTCCTATTGTTGTAAAAGCAGATGGTTTATGTGCAGGAAAAGGTGTAATAATAGCAACTTCAAAAGAGGAAGCTAAAAATGCCGTAAGTGGTATGCTAAGTGGAGAAAGTTTTGGTGATGCGGGAAATAAGGTAGTTGTTGAAGAATATTTAGATGGATATGAACTTTCTATTTTTGCTATTTGTGATGGGGATAATTATGTAGTTTTACCAGCTGCTCAAGATCATAAAAGAGTAGGGGATGGTGATACTGGTCCAAATACAGGAGGTATGGGTGCTTATGCTCCAACTCCACTTGTCAATGATGATATTTATAAAAAAGTAGAAGAACGAGTAATTAAACCTACAATTGCTGGAATGAAGCAAGAAGGAGCTCCGTTTGAAGGTGTTTTATTTATTGGAGTAATGGTCGTTGATGGCGAACCTATAATTTTGGAATATAATGTAAGGTTTGGTGATCCTGAGTGTGAGATACTTATGCCACTTCTTGAAACACCAGTGAGTGAATTGTTTTATAAAGGTGCTACAAAGCAACTTGATAAGTTAGATATTAAAATTAAAAAACAGTATGGTGTTGCAGTAGTTATGGCTAGTGGTAATTATCCTTATGGGGATAGCGTACCTGCTGAAATTATAGTTGATGAAATCCATGATGAAGTATTAAAAGAGAATTCTCATATCTCTTATGCTGGTGTAAAAAAAGATGGTGACACTCTATTAGCAACGGGTGGTAGAGTTTTATTATGTATAGGATTTGGAAGTGATATTCAAACTGCAAGAGATAGAGCTTATGCACTTTGTGGCCAAGTTCATTTTGCTGGAAAAAAGTGTAGAACAGATATAGCATATCAAGCTTTAAAATAAGAAGAGTCTATGGAAAATAACAAAATAGATATAGATAATTTACAGCTTGCTTCTATGGGTTCTAGAGTAAAAGCTTTTATAATTGATGATTTATCAATAACTTTATTGGTATTGCTATTGTTATGGGATAGTGTTAAAGCTTCAAATGGTGATTTTATTGCTATTATGACTATAATGAACTCTGCCTTTTTTCAAATAGTTTTTATTAAGTTTATATATCAAACATTTTTTATTTGGTATTACGGAGCAACTATTGGAAAATTAATAGCAAAAATTAAAGTTATAGACTTTGATGATTTTGGGAAAGTATCATTAGTAAATAGTGCATTACGATCTGGTGGAAGAATTATTAGTGAGATGATTTTTTATATTGGTTTTCTTCTTGCATATTATACGGATTCTCGACAAACACTTCACGATAAGTTCGGAAAAACATTGGTTGTAAATGCATAGATTTTTTTTATATTTTATTTTTTTTACTTATACGTTAGTTAATGCAGCTGAGTTTACAGATGAAAATATACAGATAGTTGCAAAAAACCTTAATACTAAGGATAATATTATTACAGCAGTTGGTGATGTGGTTGTATTTTCACAAAACTATTATATTACTTCAAAAAAGCTAATTTATGATAAAACGAATGCAACTATAGAATTATTTGATGATGTTAATTTAATAAAAAACAATCAACAAGTGAGTTTTTCACAATATCTTTTTATAGACAATAATAAAGAGATTAAAAAGATAACACCAATGTTAATGCTTGATAATAAAAGTCAGTTATGGTTTAATTCATCAGATACAGACGCAACAAAAAATACTTATAATTTAAATAACTCAACAATGTCTAGCTGTGATTGTAGTAATCCTGCTTGGAGTCTTAGCTTTACAAGTGGGGATTATGATACTGAAGAAAAATGGGTAAATACATATAATACAACTCTTTTTATTAACAATTTTCCAATAATATACACACCTTATTTTGGGTTCTCAACTGATAAAACAAGACGAACTGGATTATTACCACCAACAATTGGAATTTCAAAAGATGAAGGTTTTGTTTATGCACAACCAATCTATTATGCACCACAATCAAATTATGATATGGAGTTTATTCCCCAAATAAGAACAGATAGAGGAGGTGGAATATATTTCAATTATAGGTATAAAGACTCCGCTTATTCTTATTTAAAATTTGAAACAGGTATATTTGAGGAAAATGATGAATATCAAGATGAAAATAAGCTTGTGAATAGTAAACATTATGGTACGAGTTTAAATTATTTACGAACAAATTTATTTTCTGATAATCTAACTACAACAGACGGTTTATTGATAGATTTTGTAAGTATGAATGATGTTGATTATTTAGATACACGATATGACAATGATACGAGTACTTATACTGATAAATTTTTAGAATCATCGTTAAAGTATTATTATAATACAAATAAGTATTATGGTGATTTAGAGATGAAGTATTATGATGACTTATCTAAAGATAATAATGATGATGTAATGCAAACATTACCAGCAGTAAATTTACATAAATATTCTGATAGTTTATTATTGGATAAATTATCTTATTCTCTTGACACAAAAGTAACTCGAGATACTCGAGATATAGGTATAGGGGCTAATACTACTCAAGTTTATGTTCCAATAAATTATAGTTTTACACTTTTAGATGATTATTTAAATATCTCTTTAAGTGAACAAATTAACTATACAAATATAGATTATACAAATGATAATAATCTATATGATAGCGCCAATTATGGGTCAACAAATCATATTATTTCTATTTATACAGATTTAGTTAAACCTTATGATAGTTTTATACATACATTGAATTTAATGGGAACTTATACTAAGCCTAATGTTTTTAAAAAAGAGGGTAGTATTTATAATCCAGATTTAATTGGTAATGCACAAAATGACACATTATCTATATTTCCAATTTCTGGTATTCAAGAAACAATATCTTTAGGATTTTCGCAATCATTTTATACAAAAGAAACGGTATCACCTATAATTACACATAAAATGAATCAAATATATTCATATAATGAATTAACAAAAAAATATGAAGAAGGGAATTTAGAAAATGATTTAATAATTTATTTTCAATATGGTTCTCTTGCAAATAGATTATTTTATAATTATACATTAAAAGAGATAGTTTCATCAGTTTCAAATATTAATGTAAATTATGAAAATACTTTTGTAAAACTTTATCATAGTTATAAAAAGGATGAACTTACATTTTTAAAAGATGAGTATATAACATATGAATTAGGGTTTGATTTTTATAAGTATTATAGTCTTAGCTACAAAGAAGAATATGATATGATTCAAGATGTGAGTAGAAAAAAACAATATATCTTTGGAATAGACGAAAAATGTTGGGCTTTAAATTTAAAATATGTTAATTCTTTAGTTGCTACAAATACAACAAATGGAAGTGTTACAAGACAAGATATATTGTATATTGAATTTAATTTAAAACAACTTTTTGATTTGCGTCAAAATTATAAATTAAAACAAAGGTAAATATTTTGAAAATAGATAATATAATTTTTAAAGATAGACAAGAAGCTGCTACTATGCTTTATAATGTTTTACCTACAGATGATATGAAAAAAGAACAATGGATAATACTTGCTATTTCAGCAGGTGGAGTTCCAATTGCATTAGATTTAGCTCAAAAGCTTAATGCAAAATTTGATTACCTTTTTACAAAAAAAATATTTACGAAAAATAATAATGAATGTGAAATTGCCATTATTACAGAAACCCAAGATATTGTTGTTCATGAAGAACTATTAAAATCATTTTCTTTAGATTTGGAAGATATTTATGATGAATCTAAAGAGATGTATTTAAAAGATATACAAGAGTATAAAGCTAAGTATAGAGATAGTTCAGATATAATGAATTTAGCTAATAGTAATGTTTTGTTGGTTGATGAGGGATTAAATACTGGACTTACAATGATGGCATGTATTAAATCTGTAATTAGTAAACAAGCAAAATCAATTTGTGTTGCAGTACCTGTCTTACCAGAAGTTACGATTAATGATATAGAGACAATAGCAGATGATTTATATTTTGTTCAAGCACCTGCACATTTTGTTTCAATTGATTTTTATTATGAAAAATTAGAACAAATTGAATTAGAAGATATAGAAAAATTAAAAGATAATTATAAAAAGGAAAATGATGTCAACCATATGTGAATTGGAAATAAATAATGTTAAAGAGGTTTTTGAATTTAATAAAGTAGCAAAACAAAGCAATGGTTCTGTATTGTATAGGGTGGGAAATACGGTTTTAATGGCAACTGTAGTATCTGAGTTTGATAATCCAGTTAGTGAGGATTTTACACCTCTAACTGTTCAATATATAGAAAAAACTTATGCGGCTGCTAAATTTGCAGGTGGTTTTATTAAAAGAGAAGGAAAACCTAATGATTTTGAAACCTTAACTTCAAGAATTATTGATAGAAGTTTACGACCACTATTTCCAAAAGGATATGTTTATCCTACAACAATTACTGTAATGGTTTTAAGTGTTGATACTGAAGCTGATTTACAAGTATTAGCATTAAATGCTGCATCTGCTGCATTATTTACTTCAGATATTCCAGTTGAAAGATCTGTATGTGCTACAAGAATAGGGAGAATAGATGGAGAATTTATTATTAACCCTTCCTTAATCCAACAAGAAGAATCTACATTAGATTTATATGTTGCTGGAACATCAAATGAATTATTAATGATTGAAATGAAAGCTATATCATCGCAAGAAATGGTTGAAGTTGATATTGAAAGCTTTACAAAAATTCATAATATTAATGATATTAGTGAAGATGAATTGGTTGAGGCAATTGCAATAGCTTCTAAAATTATTACTAATACAAATAAAACATATGAAAAAAGTTTTGATTTCGCAAAACAAGAGTCACAAGTTGTAGATTTATTTGAAATGAATATTACTGAGCAATTATTAGTGTATGTAAAAGAAAATTATCTAAATAATATCAAAGATGCAATTAAAGTTATGGCAAAAAAAGAAAGATTTAGTGGATTAGACGATCTTGCTAAGAAGATATTGAATGATGCTTTTTCTATAGAAAATGAGATAGAATTAAAAGATCTTAGAGAAGCTGTAGAAATTATAAAAAAAGATATTGTTAGAGATATGATTATTGAAGAAAAGTTACGAGCAGATGGACGTGGATTAAAAGATGTGAGAGATATAACAATTGAAACAAATATTTTACCATCAACACATAGTAGTTGTTTATTTACAAGAGGTGAAACGCAAGCTTTAGTTGTAGCAACTTTGGGAAATAATAAAGATGCTCAAATGTATGAGGTATTAACAAGTAAAGATGTTAAAAATGAAAATTTTATGGTTCATTATAATTTTCCAGGATTTAGTGTAGGTGAAGCCAAACCTATTTTTGGAGTAAGTAGACGAGAATTAGGACATGGAAATTTAGCAAAAAGAGCATTAGAGTCTTCAATTGATAAAGATTATACAGATACTATCCGATTAGTATCTGAGATTTTTGAATCAAATGGTAGTTCTTCTATGGCAACAGTTTGTGGAGGTTCAATAGCTTTAAAAGCGGCTGGTATTCCTATTTCATCACTTGTAGCAGGTGTTGCTATGGGAGGTGTTTTTAAAGATGATAAATATGCAATTCTTACAGATATAATGGGACTTGAAGATCATGACGGAGATATGGATTTTAAAGTTACTGGAACAACAAATGGTATAACAGCACTTCAAATGGATATAAAACTTGGTGGTATTTCATTAGAAGTATTAAAAGAAGCATTAGAACAAGCAAAAGAGGGAAGAGTACATATTTTATCATTGATGGAAGAAGCAACTAAAGAAATAGTGCCTAGTGATGCTTTACCATTAATTGAACAGTTTAATATTGACCCTACTAAAGTTTTAGCTGTTATTGGAAAAGCAGGTTCTGTAATTAGAGAGATTATTGAAAAATGGGGAGTTTCTATAGATTTAGATAAAACAAGTGGAGCTGTTAAAATAACTGGTAGTGATAAAAATGATATTTTAGGTGCAGCGGAACAAGTTAAAAATATATCATCTAATGCAAAATCATTTCAAAAAAAAGAAGTTGTAAATTTTGACCATATCTATAATATAGATGATGTATTAGAAGGGAAAGTGGTAAGAATCGCTGATTTTGGAGCTTTTATTGAGCTTCCGAAGGGTGGAGAAGGTCTTTTACATATTTCTAAAATTTCTAAACAACGTGTAAATAATATTAAAGATGTATTAAATGAAAATGACACAATAAGTGTAAAAGTTTTAAAAGTCTCTAAAGACAGGATAGAGCTTATCGCAACTGATTTCTAAGGAAATTTTTAGATTAGTTTAAACTAAGTTTAGTTATAGTTATTATAGAGATTATTTTAAATTCATTTGAAGGGAATAAAATGAAATTATTGATTGTAGATGATTCTACTATGTTAAGAGATATGCTATCATACGCATTAAATGAAGGTGGATACAACGATGTTGTTGAAGCTGTTGATGGTGTAGATGGGCTAGAGAAGGCAAAAGGTACTCAGTTTGATTTAGTTATAACTGATATTAATATGCCAAATATGGATGGATTAACATTTGTAACAGAACTTCGAAAACTTAATCAGTATTCTAAGACTCCTATTTTAGTTCTTACAACTGAAAGAAGTGATGAAATGAAAACAAAAGGTAAAGCTGCTGGTGCTACAGGTTGGATTGTAAAGCCATTTGTTCCAGATCAGTTATTAAAAGCTGTTAATATAGTTTTAACTAAAAAATAATAAATAAAAGGGTGTAAAATGTCTGGATTTGATATATCAATGTATAGAGATATGTTTGTTGAGGAAGCGGAAGAACTTTTTGAATCAGCAGACAACGTTTTATTAGAAGCAGAGAATAATGGTACATTAACTGATGATGAAATGGGTCAATTATTTAGAGATGTACATACATTAAAAGGTAGCGGTGCTTCTGTTGAATTAGCTTTTTTTGCAGAGTTTACACATGATGTTGAAAACATGATGGATAAGCTTAGAAATCACCAGATTGAATTTATACCTGAAATGGCTGGGACATTGATGGATGGTTTAGATGTAATGAAAGAGATACTTCAAATGGAGTGTGATGGTGAAATGGATAGAGAAAAGTTCACTGAAATGACATCTGATCTTTTAGTTACAATTAGAGCATATATGAGTGGAGAATCTACTCCTGCAGAACCAGCTCAAAAAATACCAGTATCAACAGTTGAAGTAGCAACAAAACCTGTAGAAATACAAGAGACTACGCCAGTGCAATCATCTAATAGTGATTCTTGGGGATTTTTTGGTGAAGAAGAAGTAGAAGTGTCAGGGAATACAACTAATGACAGTATCAATAGTGATGAAAATTTTGGTTTTTTTGATGAAGCTGAAAAAATTACACCTGAATCTAAAATTGAACCTGTATCAAAAGTAGAAGAACCAGTTATTACAGAAGTTAAACCAGTATCAGAAGCACCTAAAGCTGCAACACCATCAAAATCAAAAGTAGTAGAGAAAGAAGAACCTTCTAAAAAAGCTGCGGCAAGTACAATTAGAGTTAATCTTGATAAAATAGATCTTTTAATGAATAATGTTGGAGATTTAGTTATAACAAATGCTATGTTGACACAATATAGTACTACTATTAGAGAAAGTAAAGTAAGAAATTCTGTATTAGAAAGACTTGAATTACTTGAAAGACATATTAGGGATATGCAAGATTCAATTATGAGTATTCGAATGGTACCAATGGAATCAATTTATTCTAAATTTCCTAAAGTTGTAAGAGATATTTCAAAAAAACTTAAGAAAAAAATAGAGTTTAAACATGAGGGTGATAGCGTTGAAATTGATAAAGCTATGATTGAAGGGCTTACTGATCCATTAATGCATATTATTAGAAACTCTTTAGATCATGGTATTGAAATGCCAGAAGATAGAATTGCAGCAGGAAAACCTGAAACAGGGACTATCCTTATTTCTGCAGAACAAGCAAATGGACAAATGATTATTACTATAAAAGATGATGGTAAAGGGATTCCAGCAGATAAAGTTGCACAAAAATCATTAGAAAATGGTCTTATCGATGAACAACAATTAGCATCAATGAGTGATAATGAAAAAGCAATGCTTATATTTGGAGCAGGGGTAAGTACAGCAGATCAGATAACAGATATATCAGGTCGTGGTGTTGGTATGGATGTTGTAAAAACAAATATTACTAAATTGGGTGGAGTTATTAATCTTGATACAGAAATAGGTGTAGGGACAACAATTACTATTATGTTACCATTAACACTTGCTATTCTTGATGGATTAGATATTGCTGTTGGAAATGTAAAATATATTTTACCATTAAGTGCAATTGTTGAATCACTACAACCAACTTCAGAGATGATTAAAAGAATTGGTGATGGAACACAAGATTTATTAATGTTAAGAGAAGAATTTATTCCTGTTGTAAGATTACATCAGTTATTTGATATTGAACCAAAACATACAAAACTTGAAGAAGGTATGTTAATAGTTGTAAAATCAGGTGCAACTAAAATTGCAATGTTTATAGATGAATTTTTACATCAACATCAAGTTGTTGTGAAGCCACTTGATAAAAACTTTAGAAGTGTTGAAGGTATTGGTGCTGCTACAGTTAGAGGAGATGGAAGTATCGGTTTAATTATTGATGTAATGGGTATTATAGAGGCACAAAAAAAATCAGAATTGTCTCATGCAGATCATAGAGAACCACGTAAAAATCATTTAGCTGCTTCATAATAAGTACAAATGTCGACCACTCAACAATTATATGATAAAGTAAAATCTATACTTTATTCTTTGACAGGTATTACCCTGACAGAGAATAAAGAAGTCATGATAGCAAATAGACTGGATAAATTACGAAGAAATACAAAATATACTGGTGATATATCAGTGTTATTGGAAAAAATAGAAAATGGTGAATATACAAAAGAGTTTATAAATACATTTACTACAAATAAGACTCATTTTTTTAGAGAAGATTTTCATTTTGAGGATTTAAAAACACGGGTTTTACCAGAATTTGATAAATTAAATAAAGAGATTAAAATGTATTGTTCTGCAGCATCAACAGGTGAAGAACCATATTCGATGGCGATGACTGTAAGAGAATTTAGTAGTACAATGAGAGCATCAATCATTGCAACCGATATAGATACTGATGTTTTACAAGCTGCGGCAAATGGGATTTATAGGTTTCAAAAAAGCTCAAAAGAGTTTCCATCTTGGATTAAACCACAAAAATATTTTAAGAGAAGAATTCAAAAAAATTTAGCGGGTGATGAAATACTTATTAAAGTCAATGATGATTTGAAAAATATGATTACTTTTGGTCAAATGAATTTAAATGATGATATATATCCTTTTGATACACATCAATTTGATGTTGTTTTTTGTAGGAATGTACTTATTTATTTTTCAATTGAAGATCAGAATAAAATATTAAAAAAACTTTTTAGAACTCTTAAAATAGGTGGAACTCTTTATATTGGACATTCTGAAAATCCTCATGACTTAATTAACTATACTAAAAGAGTTGGACAAAATATTTTTGTAAAAGTGAAGGATATAGTATGATTACTCTTGGTCATAAAGATGGATCAATTGAAAAAATTTCAAGTACAAGAATAACACAAATTGTAAAAGGAATGCCTACACATACTATTATTGGTGGAGAATTTGCAGTAGTTGCAGATAGTGAAAATGTAGCTTTTAAAACATTACTTGGATCTTGTGTAGCTATTATGTTTTATGATAAAGTAAAGCAAATTAAAGGGATGAATCATTTTTTACTCCCTGCAACAGAAAATTCTAATGAAGATATGAAATACGGACTTTATTCTGTAGAGGCTATGCTTAATGAAATGTATAAATTAGGATGTACTAAAATGAATATGGCTGCTAAAATATCAGGTGGTGCAGATATTATGAATATGCCAACATTTGGAAAGAGTATAGGTCATAGAAATGTTGAATTTGCACACACATTTTGTCAATCAGAAGGGTTTCGTATAATATCAGACCATACTAGAGGCAATGCTGGAAGAGTTATTCTTATGGGTGATCGATTTGAAACTTTTATTAAAAATGTTGATAATAAAAATACATCAAATGAAGTGGTTGCAGAAGAGAAAAAACTTCAACGAGAACTTTCTATTAGACAACCAGCAACTGCTGAATACATTAGTGGAACAGGAATTTTTAGTGAAGATGGTAAATCTAGTGATACAATGGAAATGGAATTTTTCTAATGAGCTTGGAGTAAGATAATAATGTATACGGTACTTGTGATTGATGATTCTGTTTCAATGAGAAAGCTAATTAGTGATTTTATTAATTCCATCGAAGATTTTGCTGTTGTAGATACAGCAGCAGATGCATATGAAGCTAGAGAAAAAATTAAACAATTAGAACCGGATTTAGTTACTATAGATATAAATATGCCCAAAATGGATGGTGTAACATTTTTAAGAAATTTAATGCGATTACATCCGATGCCTGCAGTTGTTATTTCAGGTGAAAGTGTTAGAGGAAATGATATATTTGATGATGGGGCTGTAGGTTTTGTTTCAAAACCAGCATTAGGTGAATCAATGAGCTCTTTTAGTGAAAGAATTAAAGAAACACTTCTTAATTTAACATTTTTACTTAATAAATATACTCTGAAAAAACCAAAACCAATTAAACCAATTGAACAACAAGTGAAGAGGGCTCACATATCAGAAAGTTTAATCGAAGAAAAAGTTCATCCTGATAAAGTAATAAAAAACAATCCAGCATTAATGCCTGGTCCTAAAATTATTGGGATAGGTTCTTCAACAGGAGGAGTTGAATCATTATTAAGAGTGTTTAAAAATCTTCCATCGAATCTTCCACCTATTGTAATTACACAACATATACCGTATGGATTTTCAAGTTCATTTGCACAGAGGTTAAATGACCATTCAAAAGTCATAGTTTCTGAAGTTCAATCAGAGGTTATTTTAGAAAAAGGACACGCATATCTTGCTCCTGGTAATATGCATTTAGTAATTAATAAAAAAGGTCCAAATTATGTTGCTAGTTTATTAGATGTTACAAAAGTAAGCCGTCATAAACCGAGTGTTGATGTTATGTTTAGAAGTTTAAACAATAGTGCAGGTGGTGGGGCGATGGCCGTAATGATGACTGGTATGGGTGATGATGGAACGATTGCTATGAAAAATTTACATGATAATGGTGCCTATACAGTTGCCCAAAATGAAGAAAGTTGTGTTGTATTTGGAATGCCTGCTCAAGCGATCAAAGCAGGTGCTGTGAAAGATATATGTCATCTTGACGATATAGCGCAGTATATTATGGATTTTGCTAATGGAAAAAGAAAATAATTAATGAAGTTAAATTATAAATTATTAGCACTACCAATTATTGTACTTGTTGCTCTTGTTTACATAAGTTTTTTATTTTCATCAGAAATTGAAAAGTTAAAAAATCAAATTGATAATATTTATTTTGGTAATTTTATCCCTGTACATAAACTACATATAATTAAAAGTGAATATAAAAATTTAATCAATAAACCTACAGAAATAGTAAAAAGTAAAAACGTAATTTTAGAAAATTGGAATTATTATAATTCTCAATATAAAACTATACAAGAACGAGAAGTTGTTAATAAAATTAATAAACAAGTTAATAATTCTTTTAAAAAGCAAAATATACAGTTTTATGATTATATGACAAAACAAATTGATTTATTAATACAATATGAAGTATCATCTGCTTCTTTACAGCGTAAAAAGTTTTTGGAAAAATACGATAGTGTTAAAAATTATCTATTTTATAATCAAATATTTATCATTATTTCAATTGGTATATTTATTTTAATAACAATTATTAGTACAATTAAAAATCATAATAAACTTGAATATTTAGTAAATAAGTATAAATCAGATTCTATTACAGATGGATTGACAGGGCTTTACAATAGAAAATATTTTGACAGTATTTTGGATGAAACAACAGCAGTTAGTTATGAAAATAATTGGGAAAGTGCATTTGTAATGATTGATATAGATTTTTTTAAACAATATAATGATACTTATGGTCATGATGCTGGAGATATTGCTTTAAAAACTGTTGCAAATGTCTTAGATACATTATTTAAAGATGAATACGATTATGTTTTTAGATTAGGTGGGGAAGAGTTTGGTATTTTAATTTTTAATATAAATAGAGTAACATTAGAAAAAAGATTGAAAATATTACAAAATGCTATTGCTGCACAAAAAGTAAAGCATAGTGCAAGTAAAACTGGTTTTTTAACTTTATCTATGGGTGTAGTTTTAATTGATAAAACTATATATCATATGTCAAGAACAGATATATATAAACTTGCAGATAAAAAACTTTATCAATCAAAAGAGTATGGAAGGGATCAATACACATTATGACATTTTTATTTAATAAAGACAATCATTTTAACTTAGCTAATATAGTTACGTTTTTTAATATCACCTCAGGGATATTAGCAATATATTTTTTAACACATAATGATTTTTTTGCAGCAGCATTATTTGCTTGGCTTGCTGGGGCTTTTGACATCTTGGATGGAAAAATTGCAAGAAAATATAATTTATCAACTGAATTTGGAATTCAATTAGATTCTTTTGGTGATTTTTTATCATTTGTAATAGTACCAGTAATGTTTATATTTTTTGGTGTAATCGATGGTAAAGAGATTAACTTTTTAAATACAGGATTTGTAGCTTTCGCATTTATATATTATGTTATCTCTGGATTAAGAAGATTAATACAATTTAATCTTAATTCTCATGTAGGCGAAGTAAGTAAACACTTTACTGGAATACCAACACCTCTTGGTGCTATCTTACTTTGGTGTGTATATTTAGGATGGATTTATGAACTTATACCTAATGAAAATATAGTATTAATATTAATGATAGTTATTGGATATTTATTAAATTCAAAAGTAAAAATACCACATCCTTAAAATTCAGAAAAGTATGTGATATCTTTATGAAGCAAGAAGTTTTACACTTTGATCTACTTGGGCATTTGCTTGTGTATCAGTGATAGAACCTTGTATGTTTTGTAGCGTTTTTGCGTCAAAATTATTGCTTTCAATATTAAAATCAAATTTTTGAACTTGAGGTTCTTTATCAATAAGTTCTTGTTTTTGAGCACTAAACATATTGTGTGACTTTTGAATATTGTTTAAAACTTCATCATTAGCAGCTTTATTGATATTTTGAAGTCTTTCTCTTTGTGATTCCACTTCTGCTAATATCTCTTCACTACTTAATGGTTTTGCACCTAAAATACCATCAAAATATATTCTACTTTTTTCATTATCAGTAGAGTTACCTGAAATTGCACTTATAGAAGTAGATATTTTACTTGAATAGTTATTAAAACCATCCATTAAGTTTTTAATCTCCGGTTGAATATCATTTAAATTCTTTTTTGAATTTGATATAACTGATGTTATTGACTGTTCAATTTTATTAGTTATTTCTAATTGTTTAGAAATAGCAGATTGAATATTCATACCAGTTGAAATCTGTTTAATGTTATTCATGAGATTATTTGCAAATGAACTTTTAGCTGTACTAGATAATTCAATTGGATTATCTACTTTTAAAGGCTTATTATCAGAAGCTATTTCAACTGATTTTTTAGTTTGAACTTGTTCAATACTTGACTGAGCAACACTAGAAAAATTTAAACTATTTAATTGAGTTAGTTCCATAATAAGTACCTCCTTTTTTATTTTGTAACTAATTATACACCATTTTTTATTATTCTTTTCTTAAAATTAACTTAAATAGTAGTTTTTTTTAAATTTTACTTAAATTCTATAGTTTTTTACTCTTATAAACTCTTAATATTCATTTAGATAAAATCCAAATATTTTTAAAGAAAGAGAAATTATATGAGTTACAAATCAAATAATACTAGTGGACAATTAACAGGTTCACAAATCGTAATAGAAGCATTAAGAAGGGAAAATACAGAAGTTGTATTTGGATATCCTGGTGGTGCTATAATGAACGTATATGATGAGATTTATAAACAAAATCATTTCCAACATATACTTACAAAACATGAACAAGCAGCAGTACATGCTGCTGATGCATATGCTAGAAGTAGTGGAAAAGTAGGTGTTGCAATTGTTACATCTGGTCCTGGATTTACAAATGCAGTTACAGGACTAGCTACAGCTTATACAGACAGTATTCCTATGGTTGTAATTAGTGGACAAGTACCAACAGCAGTTATAGGTACAGATGCATTTCAAGAAATAGATGCAGTTGGTATTAGTAGACCATGTACAAAACATAATTTTTTAGTAAATGATGTAAAAGATTTAACGAGAGTATTAAAAATAGCTTTTCATATAGCAAGAACTGGAAGACCAGGACCTGTACATATAGATTTACCAAAAGATGTGAGTGCAGATTTAGCAGATTTTAATTATGATCAAGAGTTTGAGTTACCGACATACAAACCAACTACTAAAGGTAATATTAGACAAATTAAAGGTGCATTAAAACATATCAGTGAAGCAAAACGACCAGTATTATATGTTGGTGGTGGTGCTGTATTATCAAATTGTTATGAAGATATTAGAGCTTTCGCACATCAAACAAATATACCTGTTGTTGAAACATTAATGGCTCGTGGTATTATGAGACATGATGATGAACTTTTATTTGGTATGCTTGGTATGCATGGTGAATATGCTGCAAATATGGCTATGAGTGAAACAGATATGATTATTTGTCTTGGGGCTAGATTTGATGATAGAGTTACTGGTAGACTAGATGTATTTGCTAAAAAAGCACATGTTGTTCATGTAGATATTGATCCAGCAAGTATTGCTAAAATAGTAAAACCTAACTATCCTATAGTTGGTGATTTGGCTGTTGTTATGAAGCAAATTCTAGAACATACAAAAGATTTTGAATTTAATGATTATACTCCTTGGATTGAAAAATTAAAAGGTTATAGAAAAGAACATCCTTTAAGATATTTTGAAGATAGTGATAGATTAAAGCCTCAATGGGTAATTCAACGAACAGGCGAGCTTTTAGGTGATGATGCACTTATCTCTACAGATGTTGGACAACACCAAATGTGGACAGCGCAATTTTATCCATTTAATTATCCAAGACAATGGATGACTAGTGGTGGTTTAGGTACTATGGGAGTAGGGCTTCCTTATGCTATGGGAACAAAAAGAGCAAATCCTGATAAAATATCTGTAAACTTTACAGGTGATGGTAGTATAATGATGAATATACAAGAGATAATAACTTGTACTCAATATAATTTACCACATATTAATATTATTTTAAATAATAACTATTTAGGTATGGTTAGACAATGGCAAACTAGATTTTATGAAGATAGACTTTCTGAGACTAATCTAGAGATACAAGCTGACTTTACAATGCTAGCGCAATCAATGGGTGGTGTTGGATATAAAGTTCATACGAAAGAGGAATTTGATGCTGCATTAAAAGATGCAGTTGCTTCAAATAAAGTTGCTATGATTGAGGTTATGATTGATAGACGAGAGGAAGTTCTTCCAATGGTACCAAATGGACATGCTCTTGATGAGATGTTATTGTTAGAAAAAAGCCAAGGAGCAAAATAATGAATAACTTTAAAGATTTTTATAGCAAAGAAGAAAAAAGAGAAGTTCTTTCCGTAATCGTAATAAATAGAGAATCAGTATTAAGTAGAATTGTTGACCTTTTTTCTGCACGTGGTTATAATATAGATTCTCTTACAGTTGCTCCAATACCAAATAGCGAATATTCTAGAATTACAATTATCACTGTAGGTGTTGCTAGAGTTATTGATCAAATTGTAAAACAATTAAATAAACTGGTGCCAGTATTAAAAGTTATTGAGCATAAAGATGCTATTGAAAAAGATACAGTTCTAATTAAAATTCCAATTGAGGAAAATTTAAGTGATATTGATGTGATAGCAAGAGCATATAATGGTGCTATACAAAATGTTACTCATGATGCTGTTGTGATTTCAGCAACAGATGAACCACATAGAATAGAAAATTTTGTAAATATAATGGCAAAATATAAACCACTTGAAATTGTAAGAAGTGGTGTTGTGGCAATGGAAAGATAAAGTTAAGGGAATTTGTAAGTGTTAAATTTAAAAGATATTTGTAAAAGTCTTAATATAAATTGTGAAGTTGATATAAAAGTATCTGGTTTAAATACATTAAAAGATGCTAATAAAAATGAAATATCTTTTTTAGAAAATAAAAAATATCAAGATGATTTAAAAAACACACAAGCAGCAGCAGTTTTTGTTACACGAGATTTAATTGATATGGTTCCTAAAGAGACCATTGCTTTAGTTACTGATGAACCATATTTAAGTTTAGCATATGCTAGTGCATTTTTTGCTCCTAAAGTTTTAGAAATAGAAGGTCAAGAACCTGTTATTGGTCAAAATTGTACTATAATGGAAAATGTATTTATAGGTAAAAATACTATTATAGGCAATAATTGTACTATTATGGCAGGGGCATTTATTGGGGATAATGTATCAATAGGTACAAATACAATAATTTATCCAAATACGACTGTTTATAGAGACTGTGTTATTGGAAGTCATTGTATTATACATTCAGGTACAGTAATTGGTAGTGATGGATTTGGTTTTGCACATACTAAAGATGGAAAATATATTAAAATATATCAAAATGGTAATGTTATCATTGGGAATGATGTTGAAATAGGTTCAAATACATCTATAGATAGAGCAGCTTTTAATGCAACAAAAATTGAAGATGGTGTTAGAATTGATAATCTTGTACATATTGCCCATAACTGTATAATAGGAAAAGGTTCAATAATAGTTGGACAAGTAGGACTTTCTGGGTCAACGAAGTTAAATCAATATGTTATAATGGGTGGACAAAGTGGCACATCAGGTCATCTAGAAATTGCACCATTTACGACAATCGCTGCACGTGGTGGCGTTACAAAGTCTATTAAAGAGCCTAAAAAACAGTGGGCTGGTTTTCCTTTAATGGAACATAGAATCTGGTTAAAATTACAAAGTAAAATCCAAAAATTACTAAAAGGATAAATTATAGCTTCTAAAATAATATCTATAATAATTGCATTTGTTCTCATATTTTTTTCATACGCTATTTTTGTATCTGATACAAATAGTGTTGGGAAAGTTGGCTTTTTAGTTTCGACTTATTCAAAAGAATATTTAGGATATTTAGCATATATTTATTTGCCAATTTTATTATATCCGTTGTATAAATTTAATTTTTCTTATGTAGAAAATCCAATATCTAAAACAATAGCAATAACTATCTTAAGTATATCAATTATAGTATTACAGTCTCTTGTAATAGTTGGTGCAATGTCTGGAAAAATTGGAAATTTTGTTGTGCATTATTTGTCTCCATTTATTGGATTAGCAGGACTTTGGATAATATTCTTAATCGGAATGTTTGTTTCACTATTTGTTTTATTTGAATCAAGTTCTGATGTTATTCATGAAAAATTTGTAAATTTCAAAAATTCTTTTTTTGAATTTTTTAAAATAACATATCCTACAAAAAGAATTAAAAAACTTCCACAAAAGATGCAAAGAGCACATGAACATCATGAACAAAAAGTTGTAGTTAAAGAAGTAGGTGATACAGCAGAAATAAGTATTGAAGAAGATTCATATACTACTCCACAGTTTCAGAAAATGGAACAAGTTGAATTTAATAATAAAGAGGAAGAAACGGAATTTTTAAATATTCCTAATCCTATAGTAGTTGAAGAGATTGAAGAGAAACTACCTACATTAGAAGATATTATAGATGAATCTCAAAGAAGAAAAGAAGAAAAACATACAAGCACTATATTAGTAGAAGAATTAGAAGAAAATAAAAAATTACTTGAAGATATTGAAGTAGGTGAAACTATTAAACCAAAAGATTTTAAATTACCACCAACTGATATTTTTTTCAAACCAAAAAAAGAAGCAAAAGCTAAGATAAATGAAGCAGCTATTGATAGAAAAATTCAGGACTTATTAGAAAAATTAAGTATGTTTAAAATAGAGGGTGATGTTGTTAGAACATATACGGGACCTATTGTAACAACCTTTGAATTTAAACCAGCACCAAATGTAAAAGTGTCTAAAATATTAAATCTTCAAGATGATTTGGCAATGGCTTTAAAAGCTACAACTATTAGAATACAAGCACCAATACCTGGTAAAGATGTTGTTGGAATTGAGGTTCCAAATGATGAAACAGAAACAATATATATAAGAGAAATACTTGAAAGTGATTTATTCCAAAAAACATCTTCACCATTAACAATGATTTTAGGGAAAGATATTGTTGGAAATCCTTTTATTACTGATTTAAAAAAACTACCTCATTTACTTATTGCTGGAACTACAGGAAGTGGTAAAAGTGTTGGTTTAAATGCGATGATTTTATCTTTATTGTATAAAAATTCGCCAGATACCCTAAAACTTATTATGATAGATCCAAAGATGTTGGAGTTTTCAATATATAATGATATCCCTCATCTTTTAACACCAGTTATAACAAAGCCTATGGAAGCTATTAATGCTTTAGCTAATATGGTTGCAGAGATGGAACGAAGATATGCAATGATGGCAGATACTCGTACAAAGAATATAGAAAATTATAATGAAAAAGCAAGTAAAAATGGTTATGCAGAGTTTCCATATATTGTTATTATCATAGATGAGTTAGCAGACCTTATGATGACAAGTGGAAAAGAGGTTGAACTTTCAATTGCAAGACTTGCTCAGATGGCAAGAGCGAGTGGTATTCACTTGGTTGTTGCAACGCAAAGACCATCTGTGGATGTTGTAACTGGTCTTATTAAAGCAAATCTACCAAGTAGAATTAGTTATAAAGTAGGGCAAAAAGTTGATAGTAAAATTATTTTAGACTCTATGGGTGCAGAGTCATTACTTGGAAAAGGGGATATGCTTTTTACACCTCCTGGGATGAGTGGATTAGTTCGTATTCATGCACCTTGGAGTGATGAGAAAGAGATTGAGCAAGTTGTAGAGTTCTTAAAAGATCAAAGAGAAGTTGAATATGATGTGAGCTTTTTAAAAGAAAAAGCTGAAGATGGATTTAGTTCAACTTCTTCGATAACAAATCCTGGTGAACTAGATGAACTGTATGAAGAAGCAAAAATGGTTGTTCTTCAAGATAAAAAAAGTTCAATTAGCTATTTACAAAGAAGATTAAAAATTGGTTACAATAGATCAGCAACAATTATTGAACAGTTAGAACAAACTGGAGTTTTATCTGAGGCGAATGCAAAAGGGAATAGGGAGATATTGATTTAATTTGATAAAAATTAAATCAATATCGTTTAGATTTAGTTTTCGTAAAACTTATTTGTGTAAAGTGCATCTATAAGTTGTTTTACACTTCCTACAGATTTAGCAAATTTTCTATCTTGGTCATCATTTAAGTTTGCTTCAATAACTTTTTCAGCACCATTAGCACCAATCATAACAGGTACACCACTTACAACATCTTTATATCCATACTCACCATCAAGCATAACAGCACATGGGTAAATTTGTTTAGTATTACTTAAAACAGCTTCTACCATTATAGCAGTAGCTTTTGCTGGTGCATAATATGCACTACCATCTTTTAGTAAACTTACAATTTCAGCTCCACCATTTTTTGTTTTTTCTATGATCTCATTTATCTCTTCCCAAGTTAAAAGATCTGTTAATGGAACCCCAGCAACTGTTGAGAATCTTGGAAGTGGAACCATATCATCACCATGACCACCCATAACAGAACATCTAATTTGTCCAGCACCATATCCTAGTTTTTCATATACAAAGTGAGCCATTCTCGCACTATCTAAAATACCTGCCATTCCTAAAACTCTGTTTCTTGGCCAACCTGATTCTTTGAGTGCAACATATACCATTGCATCAAGAGGATTCGATACAGGGATGATAATAGCATCAGGAGATGTCTTCTTTAATGATTTCATAACATTTCTCATGATTTGTGCATTTTTAATAAGTAAATCATCTCTGCTCATACCAGGTAATCTAGGACTACCAGCAGTGATAACTATTACTGCACAATCTTTTACATCTTCTAAAGTTTCAGCAACTGTAATAACTGTATGTTTTCTTGCTGCTTGAGCAGCTTGAGATAAATCTAAAGCTTTACCTTTTGCTCTATCAACATTATTTGCTCGTAAAATGATTTCATGACATGCACCAGTCATAGCCAAACTATAGGCTACACTAGAACCAACATTTCCAACACCAACAATAGCAACTCTTTTTCCAACCATATAGTCTCCTTTTATATTAAGTACTAAACGTTAAGTACTAAGTATTATGTTCAAACAACTTAATACTTAGAACTTACAAAATAGTACGATTTTAATTTAATTATTATATTCTATAAACGATTAAAGATTGAGACAGAAGCCTCAATCTTTAACTAAAATCACCGTTAAGTTACAAGATGTAATAAAATATTACATTTTCTGAAACAATTATATACTATCTATTATAGCATTTAATGTAGCAGATGGTCTCATAGCAGCTTCAGCTTTTGCATCATCTGGGTGATAGTATCCACCGATATCTTGTGCTTTACCTTCAACAGCCATTAACTCTTCTATGATTTTTGCTTCATTTTCAGTTAATGCAGCAGCTACAGGAGCAAATTTAGCAGCTAATTTTGCATTGTCTGATTCAGCAAGTGCTTTTGCCCAGAATTGTGCTACATAAAAATGAGAAGCTTTATTATCTGGTTCACCAGCTTTTCTTCCAGGAGCTTTATTCTCACCAAGGTATCTATCATTTGCAACATCAAGAGCAGCAGTAACTGTTTCTAAATCAGCTGAACTTTCTTTTTGTGCAATAAATCTTAGAGATTCCGCAAGTGCTAAGAACTCACCTAATGAATCCCATCTTAAGTGACCTTCTGCAAGGAATTGGTCAACGTGTTTAGGAGCAGAACCACCAGCACCAGTTTCATATAATCCTCCACCAGCTAATAATGGAACGATTGATAACATTTTTGCAGAAGTTCCAAGCTCTAAGATTGGGTACATATCTGTTAAGTGGTCTCTTAAAACATTACCTGTAACAGAAATAGTATCTAGACCTTTTCTTACTCTAGCATTAGTGTATTTTGTTGCAGCTGTAACATCCATAATTTGAATATCTAATCCACTTGTATCGTGATCTTTTAAGTACTCATTTACTTTTTTGATCATTTCTGCATCGTGAGCTCTATTTGCATCTAGCCAGAATATTGTTGGACTCCCTGTTAGTCTTGCTCTTTCAACTGCAAGTCTAACCCAGTCTTTGATTGGAATATCTTTAGCTCTAGACATTCTCCAAATATCACCAGCTTCACATTCAAAAGACATTAAAACAGTTCCATCTTCAGCAGTTACAGTTACAGTACCAGCTTCTGCTAATTCAAATGTAGTAGGATGTGAACCATATTCTTCAGCTTTTTGAGCCATTAGACCAACATTTGCAACATTACCCATTGTTGTTACATCGAATTGACCATTTGCAACACAATCAGCAACCATTTCAGCATGGAACATACCATATGTTGAATCAGGAATAACAGCAACACATTCTATAGCATCACCATTTCTATCCCATTGTTTTCCACCTTCTCTAACAACAACTGGCATAGATGCATCGATAATAACATCATTTGAAGCGTTGAAGTTTGTAGTTCCTTTATCAGAATCAACCATTGCAATTTTTGGAGAATCTGCATTTACAACAGCTTGGAATGCAGCTTTGATTTCAGCTTCTTTTGCATGACCTTTTATTTTTTTCTCGATATCTGAAATACCAAGGTTTGCATTTACTTTTAATTCTTTAAATTCTGTGGCAAACTTTTCAAATACTGGTGCAAAGAACACTTCTAAAGCATGACCAAACATAATTGGATCAGAAATTTTCATCATAGTTGCTTTTAAGTGAATTGACCATAAAACATCATTTGCTTTTGCTTCATCAATTGTTTTTTGAATAAATGCTCTTAAAGCTTTCACAGACATATAAGTACCATCTAAAATCTCTTTGTCTAAAGCTTTAATTGTTGCTAATTCTTTCCCATTTAAAGCAATAGTAACTTTTTGGTCTTTATTCATAGTAACTGATTTTTCATTACCATAAAAATCACCATTTCCAGCCATATGAGAAACATATGATTTAGAGTTCTCTGAATAAGCTCTTAATTTATGTGGATTATTTTGTGCAAATTTTTTAACTGCAGCTGCAGCTCTTCTATCTGAGTTACCTTCTCTAAGAACTGGATTAACAGCAGAACCTAAACATGTGTTGTATTTAGCTCTAATAGCTTCTTCTTCAGCACTTGAAGGATTTTCAGGGAAATCAGGAATATCATAACCTTGACCTTGAAGCTCAGCAATACAATCTTTTAATTGTCCTACAGAAGCTGATACATTTGGTAATTTTATAATATTTGCTTCAGGTTTTAAAACTAATTCACCTAATTTTGATAATTCATCCTCTGCAAGACCCATTGCAGCTAAAGTTCTACCAGCAAGTGAAATATCTGAAGTTACTACTTCAACACCTGCAGGTTTTGTAAAAGCATTTACAATTGGTAATAATGAGTAAGTTGCTAAAGCTGGTGCTTCATCAATTTTAGACCATATAATTTTTGACATATGTGTTCCTTTTAATATTTTATTGTATACGAAGTGTAACAAGAGTTTGTTGTATCATATTTAATAAATGAATTTTTAGAAGATTTAAATTAAATTTATGTTACTAAAATACACATATATTTCTATAATAAATAAGAGTGTTACAAATTGTAATAAAAAACAATACTGAATTACTATTTCCACAACTCTTTTAAATCCCTTTTAAAAACGGATTTTTCAACAGTTTGTTTTATTTTTGGAGATTCTTTTAGTATAGTGGTATTAGTTTCTTGTTTTTTTCCAATTTTATTGTATTTCTGAACAGTTTTAATGTTTGCAATATGCCCTTTATATGTTGAGGAAAAATTATGACTATCTCCTCTAGTTGATTTCATAAAATAAAGATAATTAGTTTTTGTGGGAAAAATAGCTGAACGAATAGCCTCAAATTCAATAGCACAAATAGGATTATCAGGAATACCTTTGTTTTTATATGTATTGTATTGTGTTTTATCATTTTGTATCATTTGAGGAGTAATTGTTATATGTGAGTTTTTTCCATAATTTAAGGTACCGTCCATTTGTAGTCTCATACCTTTATTAATACGATTGTGAATAACACTAGATATAAGATGCATCTCCTCTTTTGAAGCAGATTCTTTTTGTATAATTGAGGCTATTGTTACATATTGATACCATTTTTCTCTATTGTATAGCCCAAATATTTTTTTACTTAATTTTTCATATTTTTTATCTGTAATTTCCAATAAATGCTCTATAAGTTCCTCTTCATTCATCCCAATAGGTAAATAATAAGTGTCTGCAATAATATTTCCATCTAGTTTATACGCTTTTTTTGCATATACATCAAAAAGTTTACTAGTAGATATGTTTAATGTTTGGGCTAAATCTTGTAAAAAGAAATAATAGGTTTCACCAGGAATTAATGTGACTTTTTTTAAAGCTGCTTTTGAAGTGGTGAGTCTGTATAGAAATTCTATTTTCGTCATGTTTGTTGTTTTTAAATCAATCCAACCACTTTGTGGATACCCTAAGAGTTTCATTGTAATTTTATCTAGAATATTCATATCATAATTATTTTTATCTAAGTATGTTACAATATAATTCGTACTGCCTTTAGGTATGAATATAACTCTTTTTGTATTTACTTCAAGTGTCATATAAAAACATATAATTATAAAAAAAACTAGGATAATATCAGTAATGGTCAAAAATATATTAATAATGTTTGGTATTTTAATTTCAATCTTTTTGATGCTGGTAATCTCTTTATTAAATGGAATTAAGATAGATAATATATCTTTTAAAAACATTAATATACAAGGTTTGTATTTAAAGTATGATAAAAAACTCATAATAGATACTAGAAATATAGCAATAGGTTATCTTGGAAATACCAAAACAGTTGATATGAAAATAAAGTTTTCTATTGAAAACTTTTTTGGTGATTACTTTATAGATGTTTACGAATATGTTTTATTTGATCCATATTTAAAAGCTTCTGGAAAATTTGTTTTAGACTTAAATGATTTTTCACTTGAATCAATACTTAAAGATACAAATATTAATGATTTTGCTTTACAATTTAATAATAACTTGAAGTTTATTACTGCAGATAGTTGTTTTGTAACATTTAGAGATAATAATTTTTATTTTAGTTTTAAAAATCCAATGTATGAAGGCGTTAATTTAGAAGGAAGTAAAGCTACAATTATTGATTTAGATCGATTAAAATTAGAACTAACTTCTCATGATAAGTTAAAAAAACCTTTATTGGAACTTTTGAGTAACTATAAAATTAACCTTCCTCTTACACAAGAAGAAGGTAAAAATACTATTTCTACTGAGTTATTAATTCCTTTTGATATAAAAGAAGACTTGCAAGTACAATCAAACATTTTGTTAGAAAATTCAAAAATTTATTTATATAATATTCCTTTATATACTAAAAACTTTAATATTTTTTTAGATAATAATATTTTAAAAGGTTCTGGTAGACTTTATAAAGAACAAGATGATAATACTAGTTTAGCGTATAGTTCTGATGTTAAATTTGGTATAGATTTTAAAAAAAATATTGTAGATGGAAATTTTAGTACGAAAAATCTTCATTTTAAAAATATAGATCTAGAAAATACAAATGGTAATTTTACTATAGATTTTACTGACGAATTTTTTTCAGATATTATTATAAATAAAGGTATTTTAAAAGTAAAAGATGAAGTGTTTACAGTGGATACTTCAAAGTTAAAATACAAAAATATTGATAAAAAATTTTATTCTAGTTTAAATCTTCAAAATATCCAAAAGCCATTTTCATTAAAAATAAATGATACATTTAATCTTCAGGATATAAGTTCATCTGGGAATGTAGAGTTTCATTATAATACACAAGATGTAAAGTTACATTCAAATAAAATAACTTATAAATCAGATTATAAAAACGATACGAATATAGAAATTTTTATAAATAGTTTAGATGGAACTTTATTTGAAAAAAATATTGAATTGAATAATGCTCAAATTCAATATTTTAATGAGACACTTAAGGGAAATATAGGAAATATTTCTATAAATAGTAATTTTATACAATTTAATGGTGCAAATATACTTTTAGATTATAATCTTGAAGGTCAAATGGTTCTCAATGCGGATATGAAAAGTTCAAGTTTTTTAGTGAATAATATTGATTTAGGACTTAAAAGTGCTCAAATAAAATATCAAAATAATAAGATAGATGTAAAAAGTTTTATAGAAAATAAATATTGTAATTTAGACATTAAAACAGATGTAGATTTATTGAATAAAAATATTGTTGGTAATATACAAATATCAAATGTCAGTAAAGAAAAAACAGATAATTTTCAGTATAAAGTAAATTATAAAAATGATATTGTAATGAATATACCAAAAATAGGTTTTCAATTGAAAAAAAGTACAGATAATATAACAACTGTATTAGTAAATAAGTTATTGCCATTGCAAAATTATTTTGATTTTATTGGATTGGGAGCTCAAAGTAAATTTCTTTTAACTAAAGATAAGGAAGCGAATACAAATATTAACTTAGATCATATTTCTATTGGTCTTGATGAGTATTATAATGTATTACAAAAAGACAAAGAAAAAAGAGTTAATAATGATAATATAAATGTATATTGGAAAAATAGTTTTGTAGAGTTTAATAATTTTAAATTTTACTTTGATAAACTGAATTTACAAACAAAAAAAGAAAATTTACATTTAGAGTTACAAAAAGGTTCAACATCAGTATCTATTGATAAAATTAGTGGAAATACAATAATAAAATCTAAAAAAGTAGATGCAGACTATATTAATTTGATTTTTGGGAAAAAAGTTTTAAAAGATGGCTATTTAGAAGTATTTTTAACGGGAGGATTTAATAATTATCAAGGAGAAGTAAAACTGTATAAAACAACAATTGTACAGATGCAATTAGTGGATAATTTATTATTGTTTTTAAATTCAACTCCAGCATTAATCAATCCTCTTTTAATGATACCTACAATTTATAGATTAACCCAAAATAATTTTGAACTAGGGGGATATTATATAGAAGATGGATTAGTAAAGTTTAATTATAATCATCTCAATAGATATTTAAATATTTATCAGATTAATACAAATAGTAAAATTAATGATTTTTCTGGTGAAATGAAATTAAATTTTGTAGAAAATTCAATTGATGGACAACTTCGTGTTTCAACACTAAAAGATTATGCAAAAATTGTTAATACGATTCCTTTCCTTAATTCTTTATTTTTAGATAAGAAAGGACAGTTTTCAATACCTGTATCTATAAATGGTACAATTGATAATCCAAGTTATAACATAATTAATATACAAGAAGTTACTCCATAATAAGGTTTAGCAACAATTTAATTTATTTTAGAAATAATAAATTCATAATATCTATTTTGAAGTATAATAAAAGTGAATATATTTAGTTTTGTCTTTTTTAATCTTAAAAAATAATTAGGGTAAGTTGAATATTTAATTAAAAATTAATAATTAAGTATCTATAATAGCTATACAAGTAAACATAAGGAGTATGTTATGGCTATGAATATAGATTCTTCATATATAAATGCTTACAACATAAATAGTGTAAGTGCTAGTTCAATAGAAAGGCTAAGCAGTGGTTTAGCAATTAATAAGGCTAGTGATGATGCTTCTGGTTTAGCTATTGGTGATAAGCTTGGTGTTCAAAAAAGTAGTTTATCTCAATCTATTGAAAATACGACTAGTGGTATAGCTTTAGCTAATATTGCACAAGGTGGTATATTAAGTCAGCAAAGTATATTAGAAAAGATTAGTACATTAACATTGCAAGCTAATACTGCAACTACAAATAGTGAAGGTAGAGATGCAATCGCAGAACAAATTGGCAAATATTTAGAACAGTATGATCAGATTGCTAATTCAACAACATATAATGGTGAGCAATTATTAAAAGCAGCAGGTGACAGTACAGATGATATGTCTATAGTTGGTCAAGATGCTATTGTAGAAATTTCAAAAGCAGATACAACATCGATTTCTGATTCATTAAAATCTTTTTTAAATAATTTTGCTACAGATCCAAATGCACGAGCTGGAATGTTAGATGCAGTCAATCAAGGGATGACACAACTTGCTTCATATAATAGTGACTATGGAAGTGCTTCAAATGCTTTAGAATCTATGACTAGAAACTATATGACCCAAGAAACAAATACTGCACGTGCCCAATCTACAATTATGGATATTGATTATAGTAAAGAGGTTTCTAACTTTAGTAAATCAAATTTATTAACACAAATTGGATACTTAATGCAAACACAGGCAAATGCTCATCAACAAAGAAATATAGCGTTGCTCTCTTAATATATGAAGCTTGGAATTATACTCTTTTTAATAGGGTCTATCATGACCCTATATTTTTCTAAAATAAAAATCGAAAAACGATTTCTTACTGAAATTGCTATAGTTGTTGGAATTGCACTAAGTATTTATGGTTTAATTTTAATTGTACAACCAGCTGAAAATGATTATGTAAAATTTACAAAAACAACTATCTCAAAACACGATACAAATACAACAAAATAATATTCGAGGTAAAAATAATCTTTAAAGATAAACAATTATGATACAATGAAAGAAATTCAATAGAACATAAAGGTTATTTTTATATATGTCGTTCAACTCATTAGGTTTATCAAAACCAATTTTAAAAGCTGTGCAAGAGCAGGGCTATACAACTCCTAGTCCCATACAGTTACAAGCAATACCAGTTATTTTACAAAGAAAAGATATTTTAGCAGGGGCTCAAACAGGTACGGGCAAGACTGCTGGTTTTACACTGCCAATTTTAGAGCTTTTGATTCAAAAGCCAATTAAAACAGAAAAACTAAAAGTGAGAGCTTTAGTTTTAACACCCACTAGAGAACTAGCTGCTCAAGTAGAACAAAATATAGAAAATTATAGTAAATATTTGCCAATTACATCAGCAGTTGTGTTTGGTGGAGTTGGTATCAATCCACAAAAAGCAAAGCTTAAAAAAGGTGTAGATATTCTTGTAGCAACACCAGGGAGACTTTTAGATCTAGTGGGGCAAAAAAGTGTTGATCTTTCATCAGTAGAGTTTTTGGTTTTAGATGAAGCAGATAGAATGCTAGATATGGGATTTATTCATGATATTAAAAAAATATTAGCAATAGTTCCAAAAAAGAAACAAAGTTTACTCTTTTCAGCTACTTTTTCTACAACTATTAAAAAACTTGCTGATGAATTACTCCATACACCAACACTTATAGAGGTTGCAAAACGAAACACATCAGCACAAACTATAAAACAAACAATCCATTTTGTTGATGATAGTAGAAAAAGAGAGTTGCTTTCATATCTTATAAAGCAGGGTGATTGGCATCAAGTATTGGTTTTTACAAGAACAAAACATGGTGCAAATAAACTTACAAAACAACTAGAATCTGATGGGATAAGTGCTGCAGCAATCCATGGAAACAAAAGTCAAGGTGCTAGAACAAAAGCACTAGCTGATTTTAAAGATAATACAATACAAGTTTTAGTAGCAACAGATATTGCAGCTCGTGGAATTGACATAGACCAATTACCTCATGTGATAAACTATGAGTTACCAAATGTTCCTGAAGATTATGTACATAGAATAGGGCGTACAGGTCGTGCTGGAAATGAGGGTGAAGCTATCTCGTTAGTTTGTGTTGATGAACATATTTTTCTAAAAGATATAGAAAAACTTATCAAAAAAGATATTACTAAAGTTGTAATAGAAGGTTTTGAAGTAGATAAATCTATAAAAGCCAAACCTTTAAGTAAAAGAGGTCAACAACGCTCATCTGGAAATACTAGTTCAAATAGACCTAGAAAAAATTATTCGAATAGCAATAGGACTCAAAGAAGATAAAAAATTTATTAATTAGTTAAATTATATACTATTTTCTAATTAATAAAACTACATAATTATTGTATACTATCCACTTAATTTTTTTATAAACTAAAAGCTAAAAGGCAAACATAATATGACAGATACAATAAAAGTATTTAATGCAAATGAAAATAATCTAAAAAATGTAAATTTGGAGATACCGAAAAATAAACTGATAGTATTTACAGGACTTAGTGGTAGTGGAAAATCAACACTAGCTTTTGATACCCTGTATGCAGAAGGACAAAGAAGATATATAGAATCTTTAAGTGCTTATGCAAGACAATTCTTAGGAAAAATAGGAAAACCAGATGTCGAAAGAATAGAGGGACTTACTCCAGCTATTGCAATTGATCAAAAAACAACTTCAAAAAACCCAAGAAGTACAGTAGGAACTATCACAGAAATTTACGATTATTTACGATTGTTATATGCAAGAGTTGGAAAACAGCATTGTCATAAGTGTGGAAAACCTATTTCTCAAATGAGTAGTTCCGATGTTATTAATCAAGTTTTACAATTGCCTGAAGAAGCCAAGATTGTTATACTAGCACCACTAATTAACAGAAAGAAAGGAACATTCTCTGATCTTTTTGAAAGTTTACGAGCCAAAGGATATGTAAGAGCACAAGTTGATGGGGTAATGGTACGACTTGATGATGAGATAGAGCTTGGAAAATCTCAAATGCATACGATTAAAGTTGTAATTGATAGAGTTGTTGTAAAAGAGGAAAACAAAGAAAGAATTGCACAAGATGTTGAAAAAGGTTTAAAAGAAGCTTTTGGTGAACTTGAAGTTGAAGTTATGAATCATGAGGAAGTAGGGTGTGAGAAACATATTCATTACAGTGAGCATATGGCTTGTTTTGATTGTAAAATCTCTTTTGAACCACTTGAACCTTTAAGTTTTTCATTTAACTCTCCAAAAGGTGCTTGTAGTTCTTGTGATGGGTTGGGAATTCGATATACACTTGATATGAAAAAAGTTATTGATGGAGAGTTAAGTATAGATGAGGGTGCTATTAAAATCATCTATGGTTTTAATAAAGGATATTATTTTAAAATGCTAAAAGCATATTGTGAAGCTGCTGGTATTGATACTACTATTCCATTTAATGATTTAGATTCTCACGAAAGAGGGGGCATTTTAAATGGTGGAGTTGAAGATGCTGTTTTTACTTGGAAAAGACATAAACTTACAAGAAAATGGGAAGGTATAATCAAAATTGCCTACACAATGGTTAAAGATGAAAAAGATATGGAAGCTTTTATGACTGAAAAAGTGTGTGATAGTTGTGGTGGACACAGATTAAAAGCACCATCTTTATCTGTAAAAGTTGCAAATTCAGGTATAGCAAATATTTTAGATATGCCTATAGAAGTATCACATGATTTTTTCCAAGATGAAAAGAACTTCGCATATTTTAATGATCAAGAAAGAATGATATCAAGTCCTATTTTAAAAGAGATACGAGAAAGAATCTATTTTTTATATGATGTTGGTTTAGGGTATATCACTTTAGGAAGAGATGCTAGAACTATTTCAGGTGGTGAGGCACAACGTATTCGTGTAGCTAGTCAGATAGGTTCAGGACTTACAGGGGTTATGTATGTTTTAGATGAACCCTCTATTGGACTCCATGAAAGAGATACTGCAAAACTTATTAAAACTCTTCGTGCATTACAAGAAAAAGGAAATACTGTAATAGTTGTAGAACACGATAAAGAGACTATGGAAGCAGCTGATTTCATAGTAGATATTGGACCAAATGCTGGAAAGTTTGGTGGTGAAGTTGTTTTTGCTGGAACTATGAAAGAACTTATGAAGAAAAAGACTCTAACAGCCCAATATTTAAATGGTACAAAAGAGATAAAATATTATAAAAGAAGACCTCAAGAAGAGTGGATAGAGATTAAAAATGTTAATTTAAATAATATTAAAAATCTTGATGCAAAAATACCTCTTAAAAACTTGTGTGCAATTACAGGAGTAAGTGGAAGTGGCAAATCATCTTTGATACTACATACACTTTTACCAGTGGCAAAAGAACTTTTAAATAGAGCTAGAAAAGTTGATAAAGTTGATGGTGTAAGTATTGAGGGACTAGAAAAACTAGACAAAGTTATTTACCTTGACCAATCTCCAATAGGAAGAACACCTCGATCAAATCCTGCAACATATACAGGTCTTATGGATGATATTAGAAATCTTTTTGCGCAAACAAAAGAAGCAAAACTTCGAGGCTACCAAATAGGGCGGTTTAGTTTCAATGTAAAAGGTGGACGATGTGAAAAATGTCAAGGCGAAGGTGAAATAAAAATTGAGATGCACTTTTTACCAGATATTATGGTGAAATGTGAAGATTGTAACGGTGCTAGATACAACGCGCAAACATTAGAGATACACTACAAAGGTAAATCTATTTCAGATGTATTGAATATGTCAGTTGAAGAGGCATATGAGTTTTTTGTAAAAGTACCAAAGCTTCATGCAAAACTACAAACTTTACTTGATGTGGGACTAGGGTACATAACTTTAGGACAAAATGCTATTACATTAAGTGGTGGAGAAGCACAAAGAATTAAACTTTCTAAAGAGTTAAGTAAAAAAGATACTGGAAATACTTTATATGTTTTAGATGAGCCAACAACAGGACTTCATTTTGCAGATGTGGATAGATTAACTAAAGTATTACATCATCTTGTTGATTTAGGTAATAGTGTGATAGTTATAGAACACAATTTAGATGTGGTAAGAAATGCAGATTATGTTATAGATATGGGATATGAAGGTGGTTCAAAAGGTGGTCAGATTATTGCTACTGGAACACCTGAAGAGTTAGCAGCAACACATAAAGAAACGAAAAGTTATACTGGATATTATTTAGAGAAAGAGTTGTAAAAATAATTATGAAAAATTTTGATAAAACAACAACATCATCACATAGGTTGTTTATAGGAGCGTTTGCTTCTATTGACAATTACAGTTTATTAAAAGAGGAACTTGATCCTTTCTTTGATGGGAAATGGATAGAAAAGAAAAACCTTCATATGACGTTTAAATTTTTAGGTGATGTTACAAATATAGAAAAAATCATTGAAAAATTAAAGAAATTACATTATGTAAAAAAACAGACAGTAGTTTTTAAAAGATTTAAATTATTTCATAAAAATATTTTAAGTCTTCGAAGTTCAAATAAAACACTTTATAAAATAGAAGATCAAATCAATGAACTTTTAGGAGATAAAGTTCTAAAAGAAAAGAATTTTAAACCACATATTACATTGATGAGAGTAAAAAAAATCAAAGATGCTAATTATAAAGAAAAATTCAAGATATTGGAGTTTAGTGCTCAACTAAATCTAAAAGTATGTTTAGTGGAAAGTATCATGAAACCTGATGGTGTCAAATATAAGATAATACGAGAGTTTTAAGAAGAAAAAATAGTTATAAAATATAATAAAAAGGATAAATATGTTTAAAGAATTTATATTAGATGATTTTGAAAATAGTGCAAAAAACTTAGAAGTTTTAATAGAAGAGAATAAAAAAGAGTTAGAAGAATTACTTCAAATTGAAGAGAAAACTTACGATAATTTTGTAGTTCCATATCAAATGATGGGTGAAAGATTAGAGCAATTTTGTACACCAATTTTTCATATTGATAGTGTAAAAAATAGTGAAAATACACAAAAAATATATGATGAGTGTTTACCTTTAATCTCTATTTATGGTTCACAGTTGTCATCAAATGAAAAGGTTTATAGTGCTTTTAAAGATATACAGTATAAGTATAATAGTACTTTAAATATAGAACAACAAAAAGTTTTAGAAAATGAAATACGAGATTTTGCTCTTGGTGGTTGTGGACTTAATGATGAGAAAAAACAAGAGTTAGAAAAGATAAATTTAGAGCTTAGTGAACTTGGAAAACAGTTTTCTCAAAATCTTCTTGATGCTACAAATGCTTGGGAGATGATTATAGAAAATGATGAAGATGTTAAAGAGATTCCCAAGAGTGATTTAGAAGCAGCTAAATTTACGGATGAAGATGGAAAAGTCAAATATAAATTTACACTTCAAATGCCATCATATATTGCATATATTACCTATGGTACATCTAGAGAGAGAAGAGAAGAATTATACAAAGCCTACAACACAAGAGCGACACAAAATGGTAAATTGATAGAACGAATATTAGAATTGAAGGAAAAAGAGGCAAATTTACTAGGATTTGATAATTATGCAAAACTTTCACTTGCAACTAAAATGGCTCAAAGTGAAGATGAAGTTATCAATTTCTTATATGAATTGGCTAAATACTCAAAAGATAAAGCTAAAGAAGAATTAGAAGAGGTTGCATCATTTGCTAGTAAAGATGGTATTAATGAATTGCAAAGCTATGATTTGGCTTATTACAGTCAAAAACTAAAAGAAGCGAAGTATGATATAGATGAAGAATATTATAGACCATATTTTGAAAAAAATAGCGTTTTAACTGGATTGTTTGATTTTCTTCATAAAATCTTTAATATTAAATTTCAAAAGGTTGATGCACCTGTTTGGGATGAAAAGGCAACAGTATATGAAGTTTCTGAAAATGGAAAGTCAACAGCAAGACTTTACGTTGATTTAGAAGCAAGAAAGGACAAAAGAGGGGGTGCTTGGATGAATAACTGGCATTCACATAGTTTTATCAATGATAAAAAGCAACTTCCTACTGCATATATAGTTTGTAATTTTCCTACATCTAGTGAGACAACACCTTCTCTTTTGAGACACAGTGATGTTGTGACTCTATTTCATGAGATGGGTCATGCATTGCATCATATCTTAAGTAAAGTAGGGCAACCATATGTAAGTGGAATAAATGGAGTTGCATGGGATACTGTAGAGTTCCCTTCACAGTTTTTAGAATACTTTTCGTATGATAAAGATGTTTTAAAAATGTTTGCAAAACATTATCAAACAAATGAAGTACTAGATGATGAAGCGATAGATAAATTGATCAATGCGAGAAACTTTCAATCTTCATTAAGTACAATAAGACAACTAGAGTTTGCTCTGTTTGACTTTAAACTTCATCAAAAGTTATACAAAGAAGATGAAGTACAAGTGTTACTTGATACAATAAGGGATGAAATATCAGTATTAAAACCACCATCATATAGTAGATTTCAAAATGGTTTTAGCCATATTTTTGCAGGTGGTTATGCTGCTGGATATTATAGTTACAAATGGGCTGAAGTTTTAAGTGCTGATGCTTATTATCTGTTTATTGAAAATGGGGTTTTCAATGAACAATTAGCAGCTAAATATAAAGAAATTGTATTAGGGAAAGGTGGTAGTATTGATATGAATGAGTTATATTACCAATTTGCATCTCGTAAACCTGATATAAAATCTTTATTAAAAATTGATGGAATTATCAGTTAATTTTAGTTACTATTTTATGATAATTTATATAAGGATTTTAAATGCAAGATAACAATACTGTTCAACAATTAAGTGATGCGCTTAATGAACTTCTAGATGCCTATGACAAATTAAAAAATGAGAATACTAATTTACAACAAGAAAATACAAACAAAGATACTAAAATAAGTGAATTAGAACTTAGAAATCGTGATTTAGAAGAGCAAATTGAGCAATTAACAGATACAACAGAACAACATACAAGTGAAATTGACACTATGCTTGGACGAATTAAAAATATACTTGAAGATACTAATAAAAATCAAGCTTCAAATGAATATGTAGAACAACCAAGCTTCAACAGTATGGGTGAAGATGAAATGGTTAATATCGTCGAAAGTGAATTATCTATGCAAGAGCAAACTACAATGGATATTGAGTTTGAAGAGAAAAAAGAAAATACAAGTTCATCTGAGAGAGAAATAGATCTTGGTAGAATGCAATCATTATTGAACGGGTTTAATAATTAATTGGTTATCAAGCTCGATAAAGATTTAGTTTATTCTACATTTAATGTAGAAATGTTTGAGCAGATTGAGCTAACAACTCAAACAATGGCTCCATCAATGATTGAGTATTATTTAAGTGATTTAGCTTCAAATAGTGAAGAATCGTCATATATAAATAAATCGGATGTTCAAAATACGATTTATCTTGATGAGTATATGCTTTATATAGATTATAGTGATAATATTTATTTGGAATTTACAGAGAAAAATGACGATTATGAAACAGAATCACTTTGGTAGTTTTTTAAATCTATAAGGAGGAACTGATATGGCAAAGAAATATATTGTTTGGATTTTGTTAGGTTTAGCTATAGTAGGTGGTTTAGCGTACAATGCTATGAATCCTACAACTTATAAGCATCCTATGCAAAGATAGAAATTAGAGTCTATAAAAGGACTCTATTTCTAATATGTATGTTTTGTAAAGAATTTATATTATGTTAACCATTTAATATAACTATGTAAACAAAGTAGAATTTTCTACTTTGCTAGTAACATAGTATATAGTTAATGTTTTCCTATTGTAAGAGTTGTTTCAAATCCTCTTTCTGGTTTTCTAGGAATTAAAAGTGATAAACTAAATGAACTTAAAGCTATTAAGGAACCAATTAAAAATACTAAAGTATGAGAATACAACCATAATAGTCCTAAAAGTACAGGTAGTATAACAGCAGCTATATGATTAATAGTAAAACTAACAGCACTCGCACTTGCAATATCTTTTGGGTCTGCTATTTTTTGAAAATATGTTTTTAAAGCAATTGCAAATGAAAATAAAATATGATCAATCACATATAAAAAATAAGCGATATAGAGGTTTTCTACAAAAGCATAGGAAGTAAACACTAAAAACAATCCTATATATTCAAATCTTAAAGTAAATCTTTCCCCAAAATGTGCTATGAATCGCCCTATTTTTGGTGCAAAATAGATATTTAAAACAGAGTTTATAATCAGTAGTAACATCATATTGTGTATATCAACACCAAATTTTTCTACAAGTAAAAATCCAGCAAACACAACAAATATTTGTCTTCTAGCACCCGCTAAAAATGTAAGCGTATAATATAACCAATACTCTTTTTTTAGTTGTATTTTCTTTTCCTGAACCACATCATCTTTAAAGTGTTCAAAACCTATCCAAGCAATGATTGCTATAATTGTGCTTATCCCACCAAAGAAGATATAAACCCATTTGTACTCTATACTATAAAATTTCATCATAATATAAATAAGTGCAAATACAATTAATGCAGTGACAGACTTAGCTGCTGTTATTTTTCCCAGTATAATTGGAGCTTGTGCCTTTGTAAGCCATTGTAGAGATAGGGATTGATTTAAAGTTTCGAGATAGTGAAATCCTATGGACATAATCACAGTTGTGATATAAAGTCCCAAAGCATTAGGAAAGAGTCCTGTTAATGCAGTCCCTACTCCCAATAATATCATAGAAATATATGCTAGTCTTTGTTGTGCAATAATAGCTATAACTAAAACTACAGTAAAAGCTAAAAATCCTGGTATTTCTCGTAAACTTTGTAAAATTCCTATTTGATTACCATTAAAAGAAGCTACCTCTATAACAAAGTTATTCAATAAACTCATCCACGCAGAAAATGAGAATATCATCGATATTGATAACAGGTAAAGTAAAGCTACTTTTGATTTAAAAATGTTTTGGAACATTCTATTTGATAAACTCTACTATATCCTCAAAAGGCTCTCTTTGTTGTGTTGATTGTGGATTTATTCTATATCCTAGTGGTAAAAGCATAGAAAGTTGGTATTTTGTAGTATCTAGTCCTAATACTTTTTCTACATTTTCTTTCTCTAATCCTTCAATTGGACAAGAATCAATCCCTATACAAGCTGCAGCAGTCATCATATTTCCAACAGCAATATATGTTTGTCTTGTAGTCCAAGAATAGATATTATCATCACTAGGAAGTACATCTTTGAGGTGATTTGCGTAAAGACCCATATAGAAGTCTGTTTTTTCTTTTCCTAATTCTCGTCTTTCAAATCTTTTTCTAGGAATTCCAGATTCTACTTTTACAGATTCTATAGCACTTAACACGACAATAAGATGTGAACAAGATGTTATTTGTACTTGATCCCAACAATATGGACGAAGTTTCTTTTTAAGTTCATCATTTGTAACAACTAAGAACTTCCAACCCTCCATACCAAATGATGAAGGTGATTTTCTAGCAACCTCCATAATAAAGTTGATATCTTCATCAGATATCTTTTTTGTTTCATCAAATGCTTTACAGGCATGTCTGAAATTCATAGCTTCCATAAATTTAGTTTTCATTGTGTTCCTTTTCAATTTGATACTAATCAACCATAGTAATTGTATCGGGTGCTGTTGTTATCATACATAAAAATTCATAATCTTTTCCATAACATGCTTCATAATAATGTGTAACACCTGCAGGAATATATATAAAATCCCCTGCTTTTGCATGAAATGTTTTATCTCCTACTACAACTTGTGCTTCACCATTTAAAACATATTGTTGATGTTGGATAAGGTTGGTATGATTTGGCATACTTCCACCCTGCTCTATTTTAATTTTTCTTACTAAAAAATCTTTTTCTTCACTTGGAGATAATACAGCAATTTGTGCTTTTTGTGTTTTAGGAATATCGTTTTTTATATATTCATTACTATTTTTACAATACATTTTAAATCCTTTTGTATTTTTTAGAATTATACTATAGGTTTACAAAAACTTATTCTGATAAATAGTTTATTTTTAAAGGTTTTTTGATTCATAATTATTCTTTTATAATTTTAGTAACTATCTCCAGAACTACTTTTTTATTTATTTTAGTTTCTACAATTTGTTGCAGTTGATTAAGCTCACTGTCTGATAAACTTGTATTTGAGATAACTTCAAGTTCAATATTTGTTGATTCTTTTGTTGATGATTTTATATTTGTTATATTTAGTTGTACTTTTTTATCATTTATCATAATAGTTTGTATTCCATGGAATTTTGCATAATCATTACTTTGTAAAATGAGCGAATAGAAAGATATAATCAGTGGTATAGAGATAATACTTAGTAATAAACTAGAAAAAGCAAGACCTTTTTTTGCTCTGTGTATAGGAGCAAAACCTAATACAATAAAAGTAAGTGATGCTGCTAAAGTTACACCAAAAAGGTTTGTTAAAAAAAGTAAAAAGGAACCATAAATAATATTAATATCTCCCCACCCTATTCCAATTCCTGTTACTGCCAATGGTGGCACAAGAGCAACAGCAATTGCAACACCAGCTAATGATTTGGCAACCTCTTCTTTAGCAGTAGCATATGCACCTGCAATGCCAGAAAAAATAGCTACAAAAAGATCCAAAAGATTTGGATTTACTCTTGAATTAATTTGTGATGTTACTATCTCTAATGGAAGTATAATTGTTAGGAGTGCTGAGAATAATAAAGCACTGAAAATTCCAAAAGAAAGAGTTGTAATACTTCGTGAAATAATTAATTTATCACTTCTTGCAGCTCCCATAGCTAGAGATATAATAGGAGCCATCAGTGGTGCTAGAATCATAGCACCAATTACAGAGGGAGTTGAGTCTTGAAAAATACCTACAGTTGCTAATAATGTACTGAGTATCATTAAAGTAATAAAGATAGATGTTACATTTGCACTACTTTTGATAGATGTTAAAGTCTCTTTCATATCTTCATCACTTGCTTTTTTGAATATAGGAACTTTTCCTTTGATTAAAAGTTCATTAATCTCACCTTTTGGAAGATATTTGATATTAACAGTTTCTTTATCATCTGTAATATTTTTTTCCTCAATTGCTTCTTGAAATTTTTTACCATAACTAATATTGAGTTTACTTTGATAAACTTTTAGTTCTATATTTTTTGCACTAAGCGAAATATCATCTATTGTAAAGTCAAATGAAGTATCACTAGAGAGTATTAATTGAGAAGTTGCTATAAACCCAATATTTTTAGGAAGACTTCCGAATGAGAATTTATGGTATAAAAATATATTAATAAGATAATATAAATAGGATATCAAACTATATGGTGCAATAATGAAAGCATTGAGTTTTCCATCATGAAAAGATGTTTTACCACTTTTAGTAAGATTATTAAATATGGTATAGTCTTCTAAAACCAATATACCACTTATAACAGTTTGTATGATATTCTCTTTGGAAGTTTTCATAGTGATGTTTTGATATTTGAGATTTGATAAGTTTTTTATAAATATTTTAAAATTTTCATAAATAGAATTTTCCTCAATATTCTTATTGAGGTTATTAACATTTCCTATAGATATTTTTTGAAAGACTAAATCCCCATTGCAAAGTAAAAGTTGATCATCTACACGTAATGTACTATTAAAACTATCATCAATAGCTTCATAAATATCTCTTGAAATACCATATCTTAATATGGACTGCGGACACATTTTATTTGGTAAAATACTTAAATGAATATTCATATCAATATTGAGTTTGATAAATTGTTTGACTGATATATCATCAAGATATAAAAAATAGATATTTTGTTCATTATACTCTATATTTTCATCATTTGGAGAGAGTAGTATTGTCTCTTTTTTGTAATTATCTATAAAAAATTGTTTTAAGTCTATTAAAGTTTTATTTTCAATCTCTTTTGTAAGGATATATATTTTTTTATATTTATTATTCATTATGGTTTCTTATTATAAATATTAGGAAGTTCCCAGTTGCTATAAAAAGCAATAAGTCTTAAAATAACACCAAAAGCAAATACAATAGAGATAGAAAGAAAACTTAAAGCATCAAAAAAATGTAGTATATAAATGATAATACCAATTATAATAGAAACCATAGCATAAAAGCCACCTTTGAGTATATATGGTACTTCATTGATAAGTATATCTCTTAAAATACCACCTCCAACAGCAGTTATAAATGCAAGTATTATAACTCCAGATATCTCATAACCACTATTGATAGCCACAAGTCCACCAGAAATTGAAAAAGAACTCAAACCAAGACTATCTGCAAATACAAAAATTGGTTTTCTATCGTATTCTTGTTTTTTGTGAAATTTTAACAATATAAGTATATTTACAATAACAAAAACAAGTAACATAGGATAAATAGTACTTAAAGAAATAGGAGCAATGCCTACAATTGTATCTCTTATAATTCCACCACCAAGAGCTGTTAAAAAAGAAACTATAAAGATACCAAGTAAATCTAAGTTATTTCTCACTGCAATATAAAAACCACTTAAAGCAAAAGCTGCAATTCCTATATATTCTGCAAATTCTAATATCATCTCTACCTCTTAATGTGAAAGAATTTGTTGTAAGAAAAGTTTCAATCTATCACTTTGTGGATTGTTAAAAAATTCTTCAGGAGTATTTTCTTCAATTATTTGTCCATTATCCATAAAGATAACTCTATTGGCAACTTTTTTAGCAAAACCCATTTCATGAGTAACACAGATCATTGTCTTATCTTCATTTGCAAGTTCCATCATAACATCAAGTACTTCACTTATCATTTCTGGGTCTAAGGCACTTGTTGGTTCATCAAAAAGCATTATTTTGGGATTTGCACAAAGGGCTCGTGCAATAGCAACACGTTGTTTTTGACCACCGCTTAATTGATTTGGGTATTTATCTGCTTGGTCTGCTATATTTACTCTTTCAAGGTATTGCATAGCAGTTGCGATGGCTTCTTTTTTAGGTATATGATGTACATGCATTGGTGCTAAAATAAGATTATCTAAAATAGTTAAATGTGGAAAAAGTTCAAAATGTTGGAATACCATAGCTGTTTCACTTCTTACTTGTTTGATTTTTTTTACATCATCTGTAAGTAGAGTATCATTTACTATCAATTCTCCCTCTTGAAATTGTTCAAGATAATTAATACATCGAATAAGAGTTGATTTTCCACTACCACTTGGACCACAAACAACTACTATTTCTCCTTGTTTAATATTGAGATTGATATCTTTTAAAACATGAAAATCACCATACCATTTATTTAAATTTTTTATTTTTATAATATCACTCATAATTACCTCATATTTATCTATTGTTTGTATTAAATCTATCTTCTAAAATCATACTATATTTAGACATTCCATAACAAAATATCCAATATACAAATGTAACAAAAACATATCCTTCTGTTTCCATACCTAACCAATTTGAGTCATTAGAAGTTAAATGTACCATAGAAAGTAAATCAAATAATCCAATAATCATCACAAGTGAAGTATCCTTAAATAATTCGATAGAGATACCAACTAAATTTGGCAGGGCAACTTTTAATGCCTGAGGAAGTATGATAAAAATCATTTTTTTCCAATACCCTAGTCCCAATGAATCAGCTGCTTCATATTGCCCTTTTGGTATTGCTTGAAGCCCTCCTCTTACGGCTTCTGCTACAAAAGCGGATTCTATCATAATAATCACAATTAAAGCCCTTAAGAGTTTGTCTACTTCAACACCTTCTTGAAAAAACAATGGTAATAAAACTGAACCCATAAAAAGCATTGTAATAATAGGAACACCTCTAATAAACTCAATGTAAATAATACTCAAATTTTTAATAACAGGTAATTCTGATTGTCTTCCTAAAGCTAATATTGTTCCTAAGGGTAAAGAAAATACGATACCAATTGAAGCAATCACTAAAGTAAGTAAAAGTCCACCCCATTTATCTGTTGGAATAGCTACTAAACCAAAATAACCACCTTTGATAAGTATAAAAGATATTATCGGATAAAGAAGAAATACAATAGCTTTTTGTGTAAAAGTTTTTGCTATATATTTAAATAAAATTATCGTAATAAAAAACAATCCAAAAACAATATTAACTCTATATATTTCCTCTTCTGGATAAAATCCATAAATAAACATATCAAGTTTTTCTTTTACGAATATCCAGTTTGCACCACTTCCTGTTGCATCTGATTTTGTAGTTCCTAAAAAAGAAGCATTAAAAACTGCCCAATCTAAAAAAAGAGGAATTATCCAAAATAAAAATGAAAAGATAATAATAGTTTGTATCGCATCCAAAGGAGAAGCAAGAAGATTTTCTTTTATCCAAAGAACTGGTCCTTTTAACTTAGAAGGTGCTGGTCTGGATGCTTTTATTTCATATACAGCCATACTATCTCTCTTTTATCTCTAGTTTTTTATTTACAATATTTAAAAGTAAAGAAACAAATAAACTGATTGTCAGATATACAGCCATTGTAACTGCTATTATCTCTATAGCTTGTCCAGTTTGATTTAAAACTGTACCACTAAATACAGTGACAAGTTCTGGATATCCTATTGCTGTTGCTAAACTTGAATTTTTAATAAGATTTAAATACTGTACTATAATTGGTGGAATTGATATTCTTATAGCTTGAGGAAGTATTACAAGTTTTAAAGCTTGGTAGCTATTAAGTCCAAAAGAAGCAGCTGCTTCTTTCTGCCCTTTTGAAACAGCTTCTATACCACTTCTTACAGCTTCAGCTATCAAAGATGCAGTATAAATACTTAAAGCAAAAGCCAACGCTAAAAATTCTGGACTAAAACGCATTCCTCCTGTATAGTTAAATCCAGTTAAAGAGGGATTATCCAATAATATAGGAGTATCAACAATATTGAAAACCATTAAAGGTAAACCAACCAGTATTAAAACTATCCAAGGCCATTGAAGAAGCTCTTGTCCCGTTTCATCAAATCTTTTATTTGCCCACTTGACAAAGACAACTGTCATAATTATAGCAATAATTATACTTATGGCAACTATACTAAAACTCTCTTGCAGTATAGGTTTTGGAATATAAAGACCACGATTATTTAAAAAAGTAGTAGCTGTAAGAACAAGACTTTGTCGTGGACTTGGAAGGGTTGCTAGAACAACGTTATACCAAAATAATATTTGTAATAATAATGGAATATTTCTAAAAAATTCAATATATGCTAAAGCAAGTTTTGAAACAATAAAATTTTTTGATAATCTGGCAACTCCAACTAAAAGACCAATAACAGAGGCAAAAAAGATCCCTACTCCTGATACAATAAGTGTATTTAAAAGTCCTACCAAAAATGCATCAAAATAGGTTGATGTTCTATCACTGTAAGCTATTGGGGATTCAGCAATTCCAAAACCTGCAATATGGTTGAAAAAATTAAATCCAGTAGTTATTCCTCTTTGATCAATATTGTAGAGTAAGTTTGTGATAATGTACCACAAGAATAATACTAATAATAAAACAATAATAAATTGTGAAAAAATATCTCTAAATAGTTTATTATTTAAGATTGACACTTTACCTCTTTTTCATAGAAGCTAAGAATACTTAGGCTTCTATCATAGTTATTATCGAAATGGTGGTGAATATTGAAGTCCACCTTTTGTTGTCCAAAGATTATTTAGACCTCTAGTGATTTTTAATGGAGATTTCATACCAACATTTCGTTCAAATGATTCACCATAATTTCCTACTTGTTTGATGATATTATAAGCCCATTTTGAATCTATTTTTAAATCTTCACCTATTTTCCCTGATTCTCCAAGTATTCTTAGAACTTCTGGATTTTTAGAGGTTTTCATCATAGAATCAACATTGTCAGAGGTTATACCAAACTCTTCTGCTGCTTTCATTGCATTTAATGACCATTTTACGATATTGAACCATACATCATCACCTTGTCTTACAAGTGGACCTAAAGGTTCTTTAGAAATTATTTGTGGTAATACTTTAAAGTCATCTGGATTTTTCATTTGTGTTCTTAAGGCATATAGTTGTGAAGCATCTGAAGTGATAAGGTCACAACGCCCAGATTCAAAACCTTTTGAAACTTGATCTGTTGTGTCATATGTAATTGGATTGTATTTCATACCATTTGTATTAAAATAATCTGCAAGATTCAGTTCTGTTGTTGTTCCAGCTTGGATACAAACAGAAGCCCCATCAAGTTGTTTTGCACTTCTCACACCTAGTTTTTTTGCTACTAAAAAACCTTGACCATCATAATATGTTACTCCTGCAAAATTAAGACCTAATGAAGTATCTCTTGTTGCAGTCCATGTTGTATTTCTAGATAAAATATCTATTTCACCACTTTGAAGTGCTGTAAATCTTTCTTTAGCAGTTAAAGGGACAAATTTTACTTTTGAGGCATCCCCTAGAACAGCCGCTGCAACTGAACGACAAACATCTACATCGAGACCTCGCCATTTATTATCACTTCCAACTTCTGAAAAACCTGGTAAACCTGTATTAACACCACATTTTAAAACATCTGCTTTTTTAACATTTTCAAGTGTTCCCGCATTTACTACCACACTACAGAATGTAATTGCTGCAAGAGAAATTTTTACTAATTTTTTTGTCATTCTAACTCCTAAATTTTAGTTATTTTTATTGTATATGAAAATATTATAAATCTAAATAATATACCATTTTAATTTTAGATAGTTCTTATATTTGTACCAATATGTAACTTATTGTATCATATTTGATGAAAAAATAGTTATTAATATTAAACTTTACTTAAATTTTATTGTTTTGGTTATCCCATAAAACTATTTTTTTATCTTCTTGAAGAATATGTTGTATGATATCTCTATCAATAATTTTTGCTAATTCTCTTTCAAAAAGAGCATCTTTCATCTCATTGATTCTTTCTAACAAATTGTTACATTCTTGGATGATTTCATTGTGCAAACTAAGATGATGTTTATATTCTGGATATTCTATATTTCTCATAAAAGCTTCTTCTTCTTTAAAATGTATTTTCATAAAATCATAAAGACGTTTTAGAACTTTTTTATTTTTATTTTCTTTTTCTTCCTCTTCTACCTCTTCAAAAGCATCATTGAGAATTTCAAACATCTCTTTATGCTCATCATCAATCTGTTTATTGCCTGTTTCATAAGCTTTAAGCCAAAAAGTAGATTTTCTAAGTCTTTTAAGAGAAAGGTTCCATATCTCAATGCGTTTATCTTCTTTTACAATATGCCGAATAAAATAATCTTCTATGAAGTCATAAAGTTGTTTTTCTATTTCATCTATTGAAAGTTCATTGAGGGTATGAATAAACTGGTGTAAATTATCTAAAAGTGTTTTGTGAATTATTTTATGTCTTGGTAAATCAGGATATTCAATTTCAGCCATAAATATCTCTTCATTTTTAAAGTGAGTTCCAATATATTCGTAGAGAGAACGGATAATAGATTTTAATTTTTCAACATCTTCTGTATTATTTTTTTTCGCATTTAAGGCTTTTTTCGCAATTTCAAAAAGTTTGATATGTTCATTATCAATTTTATAATTACCTATACTATATTCAGATTTCCATATAAGTTTATTTTGATCAATCACTTTTTTCATACAGAACCTCACTTTTTTTATAAGTTATCTATTTATATGAATTTTACTACAGTAAACTTAAGATTGATTATATTTAAAGGAAAGTGTTTTACAATAAGCTAAGAGGTTATGGCGTCTCTTAGCTTATATAAATATTTAGAGAGGCACTTCACCTTGATTGGGATGTTGCGTTTTATACGGAGAATGTTAAAACTAGTGAAGTACCTTTTTAAATATTACTTTAGAATTTTATCGTTATATAACTTAATATATAGCCATAATAATTAATTTTTATTCAATAATGACTATAATTTTGTAAAATTATTTAAAAAAGAGTACAAATGGCATTAGAAGATCAAATAAAATGGGATAAAAAATATCAAAATACCCCTACTTTGTTAAAACAAAGAGAACCAAGTAAAAAACTAGTACAACATATCCAACAAATAAAAAAAGGAAAAGCTTTAGAAATTGCTTGTGGTGCAGGAAGAAACTCTATCTATCTTGCAGAACAGAACTTTGAAGTAGAAGCTTTAGATATCTCACAAATTGCATTAGAGACATTGAAGAATCAAGGTTATGAAAATATAACTACAAAACTTATAGACCTTGATAACTATATTCCTACAGAAAATAGTTATCATTTGATAGTGATGACAAATTTTCTTGATAGAAAACTTATCCCACATCTTTCAAATGCTCTTAAAGAAGATGGAATACTCTTGATTGAAACCTATATGGATCATAAAATCAATGAAAAAGACAGTTCAAATCCCGATTTTTTACTCAAAGAAGGAGAATTAAAAAGTTTTTTTGATGATAGTTTTGAAATTGTGGAATATGATGAGTTTTTAAATGGAACTGATGAGTTATATAAAATGATGAAACAATCTATAGTTGTAAAAAAACTATAGATTTTATTTATCATTTTTTATATTTTCTTCATCTGCTGCTTTTGAAAATATTATAGAAAAACACGCGCCTTTATAGGTGTGTTCATTATATTTAGATTCTAAATTTGTTACACTTATTTGCGCTTGATGTCTTTCAGTGATAATTTTATGTACCATTGATAAACCAATACCTGTACCAATAGAGTTATCTTTTGTTGTAAAATATGGTTCAAAAACTCTATCTATAATATCAAGAGGAATTCCCCCTCCACTATCACTTATAGAAACTTCTAGCGAACCGTCATCATGCTGTTTTGTATAAATGAAAATAAATTTATGATCATCTGGTATATCTTTTTCTTTTAATTGATCTTTTGCATTATTGATAATATTGATAAATGCTTGTTCTAATTCATTTTTATTTCCATATATGATGATATCATCAGGAAGCGAAGTTACTAAATTAATGAAATTATTTTTAATTGTTGCACTTGTAAGACTAATTGTACTTTTGATTATATTTTTGATACTGATTTTACGATACTCCTTATCTCCTTTTATGAAGTTTTTAAAATCATCAATTGTATGAGATAAATATTCTGCTTGTTCTACAATTTTATTTGAAAAATCAGATACCGTTTCTAAGTTCATTTTTTCATCAAATTTAAATCTAATTTTTAAAGCACTAGCACTTGTAGTAATAACGCTAAGAGGTTGTCTCCATTGATGTGCAATATTTCCTATCATTTCACCCATTAAAGCAAGTTTAGATTGGGATTCTAATAATTTTGTAGAGGTAATATCTTTACTAGTTAATAAATATCTTTGTTTATCTGGCATCATAGTAATAGTGATATTTGTATAAATTTTTTTCCCATTTTTACTAATATATATAGTACTAAAGTTATCTACAAAACCTTTGGAATAAACTTCTTTTATGAGTTTATCTATTTCATTTTTAATATTAGAATCAAAAAAGTCTAAATAATTTTTGGTAAGAAGTTCTTCTTTTTCATAACCTATAATAGCTAAATAAGCATCATTACAATCTAAAATTTGAAATTCTAAATTAAGTATAGCAATACCATCTTTACTGTATTTAAAAATTGATTCAAACTCCTCTTTTTGTTCTTTAAGTTGAATGTTAAATTTTCTTTGTTTATTGAAAAAATACAATACAATAACGAGTATTAAAATAAAAACAGCAACAATACTCCAAAGAAGTTCATAATTAATCCCTTTTTCGTATTTAATAGATACCCATTTATTGATAATTTCTCTTTTATATTGTTCTGACATATTTTCTACAACTTTTTGAAATATATTGAGAAGTTCTATATCATCATTTCTTATACCAATGCGAAGAGACCATTGTTCATCGATTTTTCCAGATATTTTTAAATCTCCACCATATTTATTTTGAAGTTTATAAATAATACTTGGTAAAGTACCGAAATAAGCAAAAAGCTCACCTTTTTTAAGCTTCTTTAATCCATCATCAATATTTTCTACTTCTATAATATTTAAAAAGGGATATTTTTCCTTAAAAATTTTAACAAAAGAATACCCTTTTGGAATACCTACCTTTTTACCAGCTAGCTCGTTTATATTATTAATAAAAGTTACATTTAATTTAGTAGCAATTACTAGTGGCATGGTTAAATATGGTGCTGTAAAATTTAAATACTCTTTTCTTTCATTAGTTTCCATAAGTACAGATACTATATCACATTTTTTTTGTTTGGCATATTCTAATGTTTCTGTCCAAGAATTTGTTTTGAGAGCTTGAAATTTGACTGATAACAACTCTTCAAAAACTTTATAATGGTCAGCAATAATACCTATATAATTTCCATTTTGATCGAAGGATTCAAAAGGCATCCATTGAGGATCAATACATATTTTAATAGTTTGCTTGTCTCTTAGATATTCTTTTTCTTTTGAGCTTAGATGTATTTTTATTTTACCATTGTATGGAGAGAGGTTTCCAAACCATTTTTTATTGAGTTTTTCTATCTCTTCTATCGATAAATTGTCATATTCCTTATTGAGAATTGAGATTAAATAAGGGTTGTCTTTTAATGTTACAAAGTGATGATCATCTAATTGTATACTTTGTTCCTCTTTAAATGGTGTTGAAACTTTTAAATTTGAATAGCCATATTTATTGATATAGTAATTTGCAACGTTGGCACTGTTAATAATAGCATCTATTTCACCCTTAGATAAAGCGTTTAATTTATCTTGCAAATTTGTATAATAAATTTTTTTTATTTTTGGGTATTTGTTGAAGATTTTTTCTTCTACCCATTCTTTACTTAATCCAATTGTTTTTCCAAAAAGTTGTTTGATATCTTCTATATCGTTGTCATTCTGTCTAATAATATAACTTTGAATAGTTTTGGAATAACCTACAGAATAATTGTATATTTTTTCTCTTTGAGGTGTTTTATAAATTGTGTGTAATAGATCTATTTTTTTATCATTTAAATCTTTGAGTAATTCATCCCAAGGTTTTGTTACATATTCAATTTTTAAACCAGTATTTTTTAGAAGTAGATTAAGTAAATCAATTGAATATCCTCTCTCTTTCCCATTTTTTGAAAAATCATAAGGTTCATAGTCATATTCATTTGATACTTTAATGACTTTCTTGTTTTTTATATAATCAAGCTCCTCTTTGCTTAGAATAACTTGAGAATAACTACTAATAGTAATTAGGATTAATAAAAAAATTTTTAATATCACTATTCTAACCTCCAAAAATTGATTATAATTAGATATTACCAAGAGATAAAATTATTATATATACTACCATTATAACAAAGCAAGAGATAAATATTGTCACATATTTTAAGTTTTATTTAAGTTAATAGTGATTTTTATTTCAATATTATGAAAAGATGATATACTTTTTATCAAAATATTCAAAGGGAATATATGAATACAATTGAAGCTATAAAACAAAGAAGAAGTACCCGTATTTTTAATGATAAACAAATTGATAATCAAGATATTCAAACTATTTTAGAGTGTGCAATGTGTGCACCAACAGCTAGAAATCAACAGGGCTTTCGGTTTATAGTAGTTGATGATGTAAATATACTTAGTGATATAGCTTCAAATATAGAACATGGAAAGATGTGTAAAGATGCAAGTCATGCCATCATAGTATGTTATGAAGTGAATGATGAATTAAGTGAATTATATTGGGTACAAGATGCAAGTGCTTCAACACAAAATATACTTTTAAGCGCTACAGATTTAGGGATAGGTTCTGTTTGGGTTGCTATTCATCCACGAGAACAAAAGATAAATTTCATTACAAACTATTTTAAACTCCCACAAACTATAAAACCACTTTGTTTAGTAGCTCTTGGATACAAAGACAACTTTTTAAAAGAAGTTAATCGATTTGATAAATCAAAAGTATGGTATAACGGTATAGAATGAAGATAATACAAAAAGAAAAACTAAATCTTGGTACTTGGCAAGGTTATGCAAGTGGTAGAAATATAGTCATAACAGTTACAGGAATTTAAAAATATCATATTATTTGTAGGTATAATAAATGCATATAAAAATCAATTATATTAAAGGGGTCGTATGGTTTTAGATATGAATATAGCATTAGAGGGTATAGATGAGGATTTTTTGGAAGAACTTGAAGAGTTGATTGAAGATACGAGAGTAGAATATTTTATAATCAATCCTACTACAAAAGAAGAATTAGAAAAAACTCAAAATATTTGTAATGAATATGAACGATTTAAATATACTCTGCCTATTGAATTTAAAGATAAAAAAGATAAAAACTGTATGGCTCTTCGAATCACAGAATCTAGCGAATTGGTTTTGGTAAATAATATGCCAGTAGTGATACACTCAGAAAATATCAATGATACCTTTATCGATATTTTAAATGACAAAGGAATTCGAGGTGTTATTTTAAATGCACAAGAGAGTGATAATCGACTTATAAATTTTGCTTACTCTATCTCTCATAATTCCTTGAAAAAATGGACTAAAAAAGGCTTAACAGATACAGACTACAATAAACTTGCACTTCAAAGTGATTATCCAACATATAGTTATGATGAGCTTTTTGATTCACTTTTAAAAGAGATGTCAGATCTTACTTTCCGAGCAGAACAAACTATAGCTGCAGGTGGAACAAGAACTGTTTTACGAACTTTTAAACTTCTTTAGAGTTTAAAAGCTAAGACTTCATTACCCTTGTGAAGTCTTATTTGCTGTTTGATCCATATTTTCCAGTTCTTTTTCAGCAGAGATAACGATATCTGGATCTACAGAGAAATCTATTCTTTCATCTCTCCCTTCGTAGTCAACTTTATTTAAAATAGTTTTTATAGCATTGTATCTAGCTATAAATTTATCATCACTTCTTATGATTGTCCAAGGAGATTTTTTTGTATTTGTCTCTTTTAACATTCTGTATTTTTTTGCTGTAAATTCATCCCATCTTTCTTGCATTTGGATATCTATTTCACTTAGTTTCCATTGTTTTAGAGGGTTTTCTTCTCTTTCTTCAAATCTTTTTGCTTGTTCATCTTTTGAAACAGAAAAATATATTTTTAAGAAGTGAATACCATGAGTAATCAAATCTTCTTCAAATCTTGTAACAGTTTTCATAAATGTTTCGTACTCTTCTTGTGTACAAAATCCAAATACAGGCTCAACCATCGATCTGTTGTACCAACTTCTATCAAAGATAACTACTTCTCCAGCTTTTGGAAACTGTTGGATATATCTTTGAAAATACCATTGAGTTCTTTCCACATCTGAAGGTTTACCAAGTGCTACTACTCTATAGTGTTTTTCATTCATATATCGTGTGATTCTTCGTATCGCTCCACCTTTTCCAGAAGCATCCCTACCCTCAACTAGTATTATCATCTTTTCATTGTGTTTTTCAAGGTGTTCTTGCAGTTTGAGTAGTTCTACTTGTAGAACTCGAAGTGACTCTTCTTGTGATCTGTATTGATACTTTCTATGTAAATCTTTTAAAAAGTCTTCTGAAGAATTGTTTTTAAGAGCTTCTAGAAAATCATCGTATTCTAAAATATCTTCTATCTCTTTGTCATATAGTTTTTCTATTTTCATTTTTGCCCCAAAAGTGTAAAGTTAGTTTTAAAAGTTGATTTTTACAACTTTCAAGCTTTGAGATAGTTTAAATGTACATTTTTGTCAATTTATTGAAAAAGATATTGTTACTATTTTTAGAAAAATAATTTGATTTTAAAATGATAAGTAAAAGTTAAATAACAACTAATACAATAAAATAACTTTTTCTTATCCTTAATTTTCTGTAACGATTTTGTAACTTTTCATCTATATACTTTCGCTCATTAAAAGTGAAAAAGGAATACTTATGTTAAAAAGAAAAAGTGAAATGCAATTAGAAGAAAATGAGAAAATAATTTTATATATACCTAAAAATTGTGGTTGTGATGCTTGTAATATAGCAAAACAAGATTTAATAGAACAAGTTGGTTTAAAAAGATTTAAAAAGATTTCTAGAATGGTGAATTTAACGTTTTAATTATTAAATATATTTTACTTATAGATTCTTTAGATATATATTGCTCTATCTAAGATAAATTTTTTTGCAGTTTTTCCCATACCTGAACTATCAGCTAAATCAACAGGGACTCCAACAGATTTACTTATTTCAGACTGTATCTCTTTGATTCTATTAATAGCTTGAAAACCATATTTATTTGCAAATTCAGGTGTAGCTTCTACGAGTATATCAATATCACTATTTTCAGTTGCTTCATCTCTAGAGTAAGAACCAAATAATGCTTTTATAATAAAACCTTCTTTGTCAAACTGTGGTTTTAGTTCTTTTAATTTTGATAAAATTTCACTCTTTGCTAATACTGACATTTTAATAACCTCTTTTAATTGTGATAATTATAACAAATATTTTAAAAGAAGTGATTAAATATTTTATATATACCTAAAAATTGTGGTTGTGATGCTTGTAATATTGCTAAACAAAGTTGGTTTAAAAAGATTTCTAGAATGCTGAAGGATATTGGATGGGGACTGTCCCCTTTTTTGAATACTCTGTTAAAAATACTCAAAAAAGCAAACAATAAAGTAATACCTAAAAAAATAGCTATTGGTTTAAGCTATTCTTTATAGGATGGTTTTCAGTAACTCTAAACATTACTTTGATTTTAAATTATTACTTATATGCCTAAATACAACATTTTTTATATTTTTTACCACTACCACAAGGACAAGGATCATTTCTTCCAATTTTCTTTTGAACATTTAAAGTTTGCTTCATCCTTCTTTCTTTCAATTCTTTTACTTCTTGTTCTAATTGTTCATCAAAGTCATTAGTGAATGTAAAATATTTAAAACTCACATCAATATTACTAATATGGTTTCCATCTATTAAAATTAATACCCAATTATTTACTTTTTTGTCATAGGACATTATTTTACAATAAAACTCCATATCTTCTATATTTGGGTAGTTTTCATGACAAAATGTAAATCCAATATTATTATGATTAATACTCATTGAAAAGTTTTTTCTTCTACCATTTAAAATATAATTTACTTGTTCAAAAATCATATTTTGATCATCACCTGAATAATTCAGTAAAAGTTTTGAAACAATAGAAAAATTGTCAATTTTAGATTCTTCTAATTTTAATATTAAGGGTTTTAGTGGAGATTTATTAATAAAACTAGGTTTTGAAACCTTTTTATCTAAAATTCCTTCTTTTGCAAAATAATATTGATCTATTTCTTCACAAAATCCAGTTGTAACCATTGAATAGTTTTCTTTTGGAAAATCTATATCATCATAATATAATCCATTACTTAAAAAATGACCAAAAATATCAATTTCTTCAGCAGAATGTATTTGCGGATAATCATTAAATTTAATTCGTCTTTCTAAATATAATATAAATTCTGTAGGAGAATCAATTATTTCAGATATGATTTTTAAATCATTAAGATACACTGACCAAATCCAATCTTTGCCTTTTATAAGTCCGAACTCTTTTAAAGAGTTTAAATTAGATGTAATATGCATTAATGGTTCAAGAGTTGTATTAATTAAATATATATTATTTATTTTTGTAGTATCTAATTTTAAAACAACATTTTTATTTTTATCTCTAAATTCAATTATCTCATTTGATAATATGTATTCTTTTGCTCTAATAGCTTGTTGATATGCCTTATCTACAATATCTTTAGTATTTCTTTTAATTCTATCAAGACTACCTTTTTTAGCTTCTAAAGTAAACTTATTACTTTTTGCCTCAACTATTAATATATTATTATCATATATCACTATCCCATCAACTTCATCATCAATATCATATTTTAAATTTTGATATATTTCAGAGTTAGGTAAAATTTCCTGAAATAATTTAAGTGATTTTCCCTCTAAATAATCTCCTTTTTTCTTATAGTATTGTTTTGCCCTTTTATTTTCAGGTATTTCATTGAGAATTAGATTTTCTAGTACCATATGCAAACTATGTGTTAATGTTGCTGGATTAAAACAAAAATATTCATCATCATTTTTAATCAAAGGCTTTTCATAAATTAATGATTCATTAGTAGGAAAATAATCTATAGTGCCTTCTTTAAATGAAGTATTATCTCCAAATTGAAGACTAATATTATCTAGTAACTCATTAGTAAGTGATATATTATGTATTTTAAAAATTGAGTCATTACATGAAATAGCTGTTTCATCATATATTTTTTGTAATCTTTTATTTGTATCTTGAATAGCTTCTGAATCTTTATAATTTAACATAAATTCTTCAATTCTATTATCTAGTTCGGCTTGTTTGCTATCAACTATAAATTGCTCATGAGACTTTTTCATCTCAACCATATACCGCCCTTGAATATTTATATTGTGTTCAGGAGATTCAATAATCTTTTTTAATTCATCTACTAATTCTTCTGCATTAATAAAATATTTTTTTTGTAATATTTGATCATAATTTGAAAATAATTCTTTACATAACGAATATTGATGATTTGAATAAGATAAACCTCTTATTACTAAATGGTTTAACATTTGAAGAAATCTTGTTTTATCAGGTGTTCCATCCTTATCTGTTCCAATAATCATAAAATAAAACACTATTTGATTATGTAGTTCTACTATATTTTTTTGAATATTTGTTAATATTGCATCATTTAACTCCCCTTTTAAATCATAACCTTTTAATGAACTTATTAAGCTATGTACATAATCCAAATATGCACTTTTCATACTATCTATATCTTCAAGTAAATTATCAGGTGTTGTTATGCTATATAAAAAAGAAAGTGTTTCTAATGTTTGAATTGGATTACAACTTAATAAATCATTTTGAATTTCTTTAATTAGATTTTCTATATCTTCTCTAATTTTTGGTAAAACTTCTTTTTCTAAATATTTTGTTTTTTCTTGTTGCTCAAGCTTACTTGGAGCAGAAACATTTTTTAATTTCCTTTTAGCTTTTTCAATTTCTTTTTTTAAAGGATCATTTGTTTTTTTTGGTTTTAAAATCATACTTTATATCCCTATATAATAATTTTATGTTGGTATTCTTTTATCTTAGTTTGATTTAAAATTTCTGCTACCCAACCCATATTTTCTATGTTATTTACAATATCTAAAGAATCCATTGAACCTATTAGTCCAAACTTTTGAGCTGCATCCATCATATAAATCATTGAAAGAAGTACAATTGCTTCTGAATCTTTAATATTATACTTTTCAAAGTATCTTCTCATAGCAGTTATAACTATACTTTGTCTTTCATTAGGTAAAGGATGAATAGTTTCTTGTCGTAAAGAAAACTGTTGAAGTAATGTAAAAATAGATGTTACACTATATGTATAAAATTCAAATACTGCTTCTCTATTAGGAAATTTAAATTTAACACCTAAACCATCATTTCCAAGTGAAGCATTGAATATTGCTATTAAATACTCTCCAGCTTGTCTATCAGCATCAGCTTCAAAAGCTTTTCTAATTAAGACCTCTTCTTTCAATAACTCTCTTTCATCTTTAAATTCATCAAGAGAGTTAATTTCCATCCTATCTTGAATAAAATCACAATGTCCTAAAAGAATATGAGATAATTCGTGTAACAATATATAATAAGTTAATAAGTGGTATGTAGAATCTGCTAAAATCTCTTTAATATTTTTTGATTTAAGTTCTTCATCTATAACTTGACAATTATTAGCCCAAGTAAAATATTCGTAATCTGCCATTACAAATCTTGAAGTTAACCATATATGATAAGAAAGCCCTGCTGACATTCTAATTTCATATTCTCCTAACTCCTTATTAGTTCTAATTGCAAATGCTTTTATAGTATCAGGATTAGTTGCTTCTAAAGACAATTTAATTTTAACATCTTTACCATGTTTATTTTTTACTTTTAGTAGTTCTAAAATCTCATCAAAATATTTATTTATATCATGTAACATTGGATCAAATTGTTCATAAGAATACCCATCACTTCTAATTATTAGAATAGGATTAGCTTTTTTATTTTTATAATTTAATTGATCTTGCGATTTCTCTTGTATTTGATCTTTTAAAAACATCTTGAAAACATCTTTTATTTTTTGTACAAACTTCATATTCTTTCTCCTATTATTTAAAATAGTTATTAAACTCTTTTAAGCATTTTCCAATCATACAATCTTTATTCTTTTTCATATCAGTAATATCTTGTTGAAAATTCAATTCTACATATTGCTTACATATTTCTTCTTTATCTATCACATTTATAAAATACTTAGTAAATATAGGTTGATTTATATTTAATGCAATAAAAATACTAGCTATACTTATTATATAAGAAGTTTTTTTTGAAAAATAAGTTGTCAAGAACACAGCAATAGGCTTTAACAATAATCTATAAAACATATACAATACTGCAATAGTTAATCCTATTGCAATAAAACTCTCTAGTAAAGTCCAATTTGTTGTATTATTCGTTAATATTTTATCAAGTAAAATTGTAAATATTACTACAATAAAGATATTCATAATAGAGTATGTTTTTATGACTTGATAAAATATTAAACTTATATTATCAATTCTTCTAATTTTATTTAATAACCAAAATAAAATACAAAAAATAAATGCAAGTAAAAATACATTTGTGGCTAACATGAATCCAAATTGAATAACATTTAATAGCTCTAATGGTTTAATAGATAAATAATCAGGTAGCAATTCTTTTAATAATTGTATTATAAAAAATACAATAGAAAATGAAATTACAAAATCTGCCATAGTATTACTGAAAATATTTTTATTAATTTCAATTTTTGGACTCTTAATAAACTGATATAATCTACTATAGCTTTCCGAAAGATTCTTTAGTAAATTATTTATAGGGTTTTCTTCATTCATTTTATTTCCTTTTATGATTTTTAAAAATCATAACACATATTTTGATTTCACTTAAAAATATTGCAAACTGCAATGTTAAAGTATAAATACCTTTAAAGCTTTACTGCTAGTTTATCATACTAATGTCACAAAATCTGTCACATGATTTAAGTTTTAATTAAGTATATACTTTCATCAATCTACCAATAGGAATGTCATCAAACATTCTTCGACCACGCTCAGTGATATAAGTAACACTATTATTCAATCAATATCATCCAATCCTACAATAAGCGGTTTTAAGGGTATTTTTTACCATTAATTTCAAAGGAATGAAACACCTTATGAAGTTTTTATGAGTGAAGTTTCAAGGAAATTGGTGGCATAATTGCGAATCGTGTGTTGCACTTATAAGTTGAATGTAGGAATTGATTACATTTAAAAATTATTTTGATTTTATAAGTGTAATATTTAAAGAAAAGTGGCTCCGGCACCTGGGATCGAACCAGGGACCAAATGATTAACAGTCATCTACTCTACCGCTGAGCTATGCCGGAATGTTTTTGGACGAGAATTATAGTCAATAAACTATTAACTATACCTTAAATTTCTGGTTATTGTGAAAATTTCTCGTAGAGTTCCTCTACATACCCTTTTGTAAAAGAGTTTACATTTGATTTATTGTTCAAAAGTTGTTGTTTTATATCTTCTAACTCTTCTAGTTCAAAATACTCTAAATAGTTAGGATTTATATCTATTGTTGTACCATCTACACTTATAAGCTGTTTTATCTCTTCTATGAGTTCTAATTTATTATTTTCCATTGTTTACAAACTTCTTTAATATCTGTTCTAAATACAGTTTCATCTTAGGTTGCCCAAAATCATCTGCTTCACATTTACAACAACCACAAGCAGTTCCAGCATCTGTAAGCTCTCCAATCTCTTCAATAGTTGTAGCACCCTGCTCTTTTATAGCGTGAATTATCTCTCCAAGTGTGACTTTTCTACAAGTACACACTTCATAACTATAGTGAAAGTCAGCCATAAATTAGGCTTTCTCATTTTTGATTAGTTCGTATGCTTCATTTATCTCTTGAAGTTTTTTGGTTGCTTCATCTATGATAGATTGACTAGCACCCTGCCCTGTGATAATATCTGGATGATTTTCTTTTACAAGTTGTCTGTATTTTTTCTTGATAGTTCCCATATCATCTGCTGGTGTCGCACCTAGCACTTCATACGCTTTTTCTAGTGAGAATTGCTTTGTATTTTGTTTTTGTGCATAATATTGCTCAAACTGCGCTATCATAGCTTCAAAATCAGCTTTTTTTATCTCCATTGCATTTGCAATATCTTCTGTTATCATAAACTCTGTTTTTGAGAAGTCATTGTCTATAAATGCTAGATTTAGAAGATACTCAAGCACTTTTAATCTTTTGTGATATTCTCTTTTTGTAAGCTTTAAATATCTTTGTGCCACATCAATAGTATTATCAAAACTATTCATCTCTTTTTTATAGATAGCTTTAAGTTGTTCTCTTATCTCTTCGCTATTTTCAAAATGATTTGAAATATCTGTAAAAGTATGGCTTAATATCTCAGCTTCAAGTTCACTCACTTTTCCATCTGCTTTAGCAACTTTTGCCATCATAGCTACTAAAAGTCCTGCTTCGTGATCTTCTAAGTTCCCTTTTAATGTTTGTTTTCCATCTACTTTTATATGTTGAAAGTCACTACTTTTATATCCCCTTGTTAGCATATAAAAAACAAATCCTACTAGTGCCAATATCAACAATTTTATCATTCTTATTCTCCAAATTTTTATTCTCTTAAATTATGTGGAATTTTATCAAAAATTAGGTAAAATCCCAAACTATTAATTAATAAAAGGTATTTATATGTTTGGTATGGGTTTTATGGAGATTTTTTTAGTCCTTATTGTTGCAATCATAGCTTTAGGTCCTGAAAAGCTACCGGGAGCATTGGTTGAGGGTGCTAAGTTTTTCAAAAAAATAAAAGGTGAACTTAGTGATGCAAAATCATCTTTAGACAAAGAACTTAATCTCTCTGAGTTAAAAGAAGATGCTGCAAAATTAAAAGAGAGTGTTTCAAATATACAAAGTATGGCAAATATCGATTTAGATGATATCTCTAAAGCAGCAGAGCCAAAGAAAATAGAACAAAAAGAAACTACTTCAGAAGATACAAAAAAATCAAAAAAAGAAAAAATATCGTTAACTCAAGATAAGGAAGCTTAATGTTTGAAGATTTAAAACCACATATAGCTGATTTAAGAAAAAGACTTATCATATCGTGTGCTACACTTTTCGTAGCATTTTTTGCATGTTTTGCTGTATATGAACCTATATTAAACTGGATGATGGTTCCTGTTGAGGCTGTATTGCCTGAGGGTTCAAAAATGGTTGCTATTGAAGTACAAGAGACATTCTTCACAGCACTTAAAGTAGCATTTTTTAGTGCATTTTTAGTATCACTACCTGTTATCTTATGGCAAATGTGGTTGTTTTTGGCACCAGGTTTATATGACAATGAGAAAAAACTTGTTATCCCTTTTGTTTTAGGGGCTACAATTATGTTTTTAATTGGTGCTTCATTTGCATACTATGTTGTTGTACCATTTGGGTTTGAATTTTTAATCAACTTTGGTAGTACAGTTGTATCTGTTATGCCAAGTATTGGAAAATATGTAAGCTTTTTTACGAAACTATTATTTGGTTTTGGTTTAGCTTTTGAGTTACCAGTATTTACATTTTTCTTAGCGATTATCGGACTTGTAACTGATAGAACATTAAAAGACTTTTTTAAATATGCAGTTGTACTTATCTTTATAGTTTCTGCACTATTAACACCACCAGATGTATTAACGCAGTTTTTAATGGCTGGACCACTTATCGTATTATATGGTGTATCTATCTATATTGCGAAGATATTTAATCCAGCTGGTGATGAAGAAGAGGAAGAAGAACTTGATGAGGAAGAGGAAGAAAATTCTACAAAATAATATGTTAGATCCTCTCAAAACATCAAGTTATGATTATAACTTACCAAATGAACTAATAGCTACCTATCCAGCAGTTCCTGCTGATGAAGCGAAGCTCTTAGTTTATGACACTATCAAAGACACTATTACCCATACTACTTTTAAATATCTATTAGATTTTATCCCTAAAAATACAGAAATATTTTTTAACGATACAAAAGTTATAAAAGCCCGAATATTTGGACATAAATCTACAGGTGGAAAGATAGAACTTCTTTTTAATAAACCTTTACCAAACAATGAGTATTTAGTCTATATGAGAGGAAAAGTTCTTGTTGGTACAATCATCACATTTGATAAGGATTTGAGTGTAGAAGTGTTGGCTTTACAAGAAGATGGTACAAGAATAGTGAAGTTTTACCAAGATGGGAAAGAGTTAGACTTTTTATCTTTAGTAGAAGTTTTAAACAATATAGGACATCTACCATTACCTCCTTATATAAAAAGAGAAGATGAAGAGTCAGATAATACAAACTATCAAACACTTTTTGCAAAAAACTATGGAGCAGTTGCAGCACCAACTGCATCGTTGCATTTTACACCAGAATTATTGGAAAATCTCAAAAATAATTACAACACAAACTATCTCACTCTTCATGTGGGTGCTGGTACATTTAAGCCAGTTGAATGTGATGACATACTTGAACATCCTATGCATAGTGAGTTTTATGAGATTCCAAAATCATCACAAAATGTTTTAGATGGAGAAAATAAAATACTAGCGGTAGGAACAACAGTTACAAGAACAATAGAGTTTTATAATGACACAAAACAACCATCCGGAGAAGCTAATCTTTTTTTAAATCCTTTAAACCAACCAAAAAGAGTGAACTATCTTCTTACAAACTTTCATTTGCCAAAATCAACACTTATTATGCTTGTAGCTTCTTTTATAGGACTAGAAAAGACTATGAAGATATACGAGGAGGCTATAAAAGAAAAATACAGATTTTTCTCTTATGGCGATGCAATGTTAATAATCTAAATAATTCTAGTATGCTATTTCTTTAAGATTAAAGAAAATAGCTTTAGACGTTAATTACTTGGTATTTAAATTCAGTTGTAAAGATATTAAATTCTAGGCTATGTATCTTCATATCACGCGTAATTTTTTTATTAATCTTAAAAAAATAGCATACTAGAATTATATATTTAGATATTTACAAACTGTTTTTTATAGGTAACTACTTTTTTAAGATAATTTCTTGTTTCTTCATAAGGAAGTTTTGTTCTTAAAGTTGAATACACTTCTGCCGGTGTTTTTTTATTTATAAGTGTAGTTGCTCTGTTTCTATTGCTATTAAAAGTTTTTAAAACATTTCCACTTCCTGTATTGTATGCACTTATAACACAATATTCTCTAGAGATTGGATTTGTGATACCATTGAGATATTTATCATCTAGAATTTGTATATAAGCACTTCCTAACTCAATATTATTTTCAGCATTAAATAAATAAGATTTACTAGGTGTCCAACTTTTCCCTTTAGCGTGTTGATAGGCATCTTTTCCAGCACTTGTTGGAACTATTTGCATCAACCCAATTGCACCTGCACCACTCACTGCAAATTGGTTGAAGTTACTCTCTGTTTGGATAATAGCATATACCAAGTTTTCACTAAGTTGGAATTTTTTTGCGTATTTTTTTACTATGGGTTTAAATTTAGCAACTCTTATATCTGCATGATCTTTTACCATAGGTATATTTACATAAGATACTGTAACTTTTTTCCCATCTTTTGTTATCTCTTTTTGTTGAAATTTTGTAGTTGTTAATATATCAGCATATCTATTTGCTCTCCAACTATATCGTATATCTTGATTTTGATCATCTTTTACTTCCCCAAGTAAATATGGAGTTGCTCCAAGTTTGACTGGTTTTGAACCAAATAAATCAGCAGATCTAGGATCATCAGGAAGTAATAAGGTAGTTACAATAGCATCTTTGAGACTTTTTTTAGCATTTGTATCATCAAGTGTTTCAACAGTTACAATCCCTTTATCAAAATCTATAAGTGCCCTACTTTTATAGTTTTGCATATATTTAACATACTCTTTTTTTTGAGGTATTTTCACATTATCTGCACCCCAAAATTTTGAAATATTGTTTTTAAAATCTTTTAAAAAAGCATCCATAGCTTTAATGTCACTCAAAAGTTGATTTGGATTTACTGCATATTGGGTTGTTTTGTTTCTAGCTAAACTTTGAAAGGCTGCTGTTGGATTTTTGCTTAGAGCTGCTGTAGTAATAGATTGAATATCACCTGTACTACAGCCTGTAAATAAAAACGTAGAAAATATTAATATCTTTTTTTGCATAACACCTATTTCTCTAAAGATTTTTTAAAGTTTTCCCATTTTGTCTCAACTTTTTTAATAAGTTTTTTTGTAAATCCTTTGATATTCAATAAAATTGATGGACTTTGTTCAAGAACACCAACAACCTCTTGAGTTTGACCAATTTTATTGATAATTTTATTGAATTTTTTATCACCAATACCTTTTATTGAAGTTAAAACATCTTTTAATTCTTCTTGTGTTAGTTTTGGTGTAGTACTGTCACTTTGTTGATCTTCACCTGTTGGACTTGGAGCATTTTCATTTTTTAGATTTGGAACTTTCATTGATTTAAGATTATTCAATGCGAATTTGTCTTGATAGTTCCATTTTTCACTTGGCCACTCTTCACTCCATCTTCTTGCTACACTGTACATTTTATATGTTTCATCAAGTTCATGTAAATATACTTCACTCTCTCCATACATTTTTTTCTTTTTACCAAAATATGCACCATCGAAACTTGAATTGTATTGACCAAAAGTGATATGTCTCATTGTTCGTAAAAGACTGCTATCAATTTTCCCTAACTCTTCCCAGTTAAACATAGGACAATGTGGTTTTCTAAATCTACCTTCACTCAATAACCACATAAGGTATTGACCAATCCAATCTCGAATATATGGAAATGCAGCAAATGCAGTAGCACATTCTAAAATTCTCACCTTTCCATCTTTCCCATAAGCAACATCACAAGCCCAGTATTCAGCACGTGCAGCTTTAGAAACCTTAACAGCTAAATCAAGAACAGATTTTGGAACATCATTATAATCCATACTTCCACCTTGACTTGTATTTGTAAGCCATTCTCCCTCAGGTGCTTTTCTCCAAAATGCACATACAGGCTTGTGTCCTATAAGCATAACTCTTATATCAGCTTCCATAGGTACAAAATCTTGAAAATACATTGGATGGTATTTTTTCTCATCAAATAATGCTCTAGCTTCTTCATAACTATCAACTTTATGTACAAAATATCCCCCATAATTTGAAGGTCCGTAAGATTTTTTTACTATTTTTGGATATTGAGTTTTTTGTAAAAACTTATCAGCATTTGGTCTGTTATAATAAATATATGTTTTAGGTATTGGTAAATCATATTTCCATGCAAATCGTGTAACATTTTCTTTTGATTTATTTGAAAACTGAGTATCTAATGATGGAATAAATCTCACTTCTGGTAAAGCTCGTGCGATTTCTCTAAATGTTTCATAAGCAGTAGCAGGAATATTTCCTATAAGTACTTCTATCTTTTTTCTTTTTACCTCTTTGATAAATCTTTCTTTATCATTTCCCCAGTGATATGTTACAGTTTCTATCTTATTTGGCCACCCTTTAAAATTTGAGTGGTCAAAAAATCTCAATACATAATCTAAATATAAAAATCCTAATTTTGGTAGCTTTTTATTCTCTAATCCCATTTTACTTTTTTCCTTTTTGTGTTTTTCTATCTATTAAGTCTACTATTAAATCTATTTTTTTGTCATTAAAGTTTAATCCCATTTTTTCTTGATCTGGTGTTGCAAATGCAGGTATTCCATTAACTTCAAGAACAATATATTCCTCTTTTTTTCTGTCATAAATTATATCAACACCAGCAATATCAGTACCACAAGCTTTTGCAGCTCTTATTGCCAAGTCAACAACTTGGTCATTTGGTTCTCTTAAAAATACACTTCCACCACTAGTTACATTTGTTCGCCAGTCAGTTCCACCAGCTTTTCGTCCATAACATCCTACAAACTGACCATCAACGATATCAATTCTAAAGTCAGTATTATCATAATCAATAAACTTTTCAACATAGAAAAATCTTAAATCCATTTGATTTAAAAATGGCATAAGCATATCAAGAGAGGACTCATCTTCAATTTTTGTAAGACCAACACCACCCCAACCATCAGTTGGTTTGTATATCATCTTATCCCATTTTTTAATTATCTTTTTAAGTCGATACGAGTCATCCCTATGACATAGATTATAATCAGCAGTTGCAATACCATTATTTCTAAGTACAAAAGATGTTTGAAATTTATCTTCAGTGAGGGCAAATGCATCATAGGAGTTTATCATAGGTATGAGTCTGTTTAATGCTTGGTATAAAAAAACTTGGTATTGTGTTTGTTCTCCTGCGTTGTATGAAAAAAATAGATCAAGTTCATTTAGTTTTACATTTTTAGATTTACCCTTACACCATTTTTTATCCTGAGGACAATATAATTTTCCATTTTTAGAATATGCATACCGTAAGTTGAGATATGGAATAGTATCTATATCTCTCTCTTTAAGTTTTTTTATTATTTTTTGCTCAATTTCAGGACCACCACTATTTTGATAAATCCAAGTACCTATTGTACGATTATTTTTTGCCATACTTTACCCTTTTAAAATATAAAATTATTAGATTGATGGTGTTGTAAAATTTTTGTCATCATCTCTATTCTTTGAACAAAACTACTTTTTAGAGCTCTTTCATTCACCGTATGATCCCCATCTCCAAATGGTCCAAAACCATCAATAGTAATTACACCACAAGATGCCACATGATTTGCATCACTTACTCCACCTCTTTGTTCAGTTGGTATTGTTTGATTTGTGATACTTTCAAGTTTTTTGATAAATTCTAATTGCTTTTCATTTGGTTCCATTACATCTCTTTGTATCAAACCTTCTAAGGTAGAAGTTGTACCCTCTACATAACTTTTATTTGTGATTCTATTTAAAGCATGAAGTAGTCTATCTCTTTCACTATTAAGCTTATATCGTATCTCTAAAAGCAATTCACATTTTGGACTGATTGTATTTGCCCCAATTCCACCTGTGATTTTTCCTACATTTACAGTTGTTCCAACTTCAAGATTTGTTAATTTTGTCAGTTCTTGAAGTTTATAACTAGCTTCTAAATTTGCATTGATTCCTTTGTTATAACTTGTACCAGCATGAGAAGCTTTACCATGTATTGTTATAGTATAAGTTCCAACACCTTTTCTACCAGTTACAACTTCAAGGTTTTCACCAGCTGCTTCAAAAACAAAACAATAATCATAGTTTTTTGCTAACTCTAAAGTGATAAATTTACTGTCATCACTTCCCGTTTCTTCATCACTTACAAGTAAAAAGTCGATATTTTCAATTTTTCCATTTTTTTTATAAAGTTCTTTTAATGCTTCAAGTGCAACTATATTTCCACCCTTCATATCACAAACACCTGGTCCGTAAACCCAACTGTCATCTTCATGATAACTATCAAAAGTACCTTCAGGAAATACTGTATCATTGTGACCTAAAAGAAGTATCTTTTTGCCTTTTGTTTTAGGAGTTGAGAAGAGTTGATGGTTTCCTATGTCGTCTCTTAAATAAGTTGTTAGTTCAAATCCAATCGTTTTAAGCCATTGTTTCATCACTAAAGCAACTTCATCTACACCTTGTTTATTTTTTGTAAAAGAGTTTATTTTACAAATCTGCTCTAAGTCCTTAAGATAGTTCATAAAAAAACCTTTAAAATTATTTTTTTTAGAAATAATAAAAAAAGCTAAGGCTCAAACCTTAGCTTAAAATTATTTTCTTTTTTTACCTGCGATAATATGTCGCAGTGCATTTAGCCTAATAAAGCCTTCCGCATCTTTTTGGTTATACACTTCATCTTCTTCAAATGTCGAGTGTGCTTCACTATAAAGTGAATTTGCAGAATTTCTTCCAACTACAAAAACATTTCCTTTATAAAGTTTTAATCTTACTTCACCCTCTACAAATTTTTGTGTTTCATCGATTGCAGCTTGAAGCATTCTTCTTTCAGGAGAAAACCAGTATCCATTATAAATAAGTTCTGCATATTTAGGCATTAATCCATCTTTCATATGAGCTTCTTCTCTATCTAAACAAATAGACTCAATTGCTCTATGTGCTTTTAACATGATAGTTCCACCTGGAGTTTCATAACATCCTCTAGCTTTCATCCCTACATATCTGTTTTCAACAATATCAACTCTTCCAATACCATGTTTATTTCCATAATCATTTAGTTTTTTAAGAAGTGTTGCTGGAGATAATTCCTCTCCATTTATAGAGACAGGGTCACCATTTTTGTATCCAATAGTGATATATTCAGGAGTATCAGGTGCATTTACTGGATCAGTTGTCCATAACCACATAGAATCTTCTGGTTCATTGTTTGGATTTTCTAAATGAAGACCTTCGTAAGAAATATGAAGTAAGTTTGCATCCATTGAATATGGACTAACAGCTGGATTACCATCTGCATCAAGATGTTTTTGTGCTATTTCAATCCCATTTTCTCTAGCATAAGCTAAAAGTTTTTCTCTTGAATTTAAATCCCACTCTCTCCAAGGTGCAATAACTGTAATATCTGGATTTAGTCCTAAATATCCAAGTTCAAATCTCACTTGGTCATTTCCTTTTCCTGTAGCACCATGAGAAACTGCATCTGCACCCATTTTATTTGCTATTTCAATTTGTTTTTTTGCTATTAGTGGTCTAGCGATTGAAGTACCTAACAGATACTCACCTTCATAAATTGCATTTGCTCTAAACATAGGAAATACATAATCTTTTACAAATTCTTCACGAATATCAAGAATAAATATATTTTCAGGTTTAATTCCACAAGATAAAGCTTTTTGTCTTGCTGGTTCTACCTCTTCACCTTGACCTAAGTCAGCTGTGAATGTAATAACTTCTGCATTGTACTCATCTTGAAGCCATTTTAATATAATACTTGTATCAAGTCCACCACTATATGCTAAAACTACTTTTTTTACTTCTTTTTTTCTCAAATCGATCTCCATATATAATTATGATTAAATTACTATAATTATAGCTAAATAATCATTAATAAAACTTCTAAATATCTAAATAAAGTGCCAGTTCATCTGCTAACATAAAATTATTTGAATAGACTTTGTCCCCTTTTTGAATTAGCTTTTCTCCATTTATTAAATCATTGAGTTTATTTTTTTGAATTTCTGTGAATAACTCTTTGTTAACTCCAACAACACTTCTAAACCCTAGTAAAGTTTTTTCTACAATAACATCTTCATTAGATAAGTTTTCAATATCTTCATATTCAAGAGGATTTACGATATATTTCATAACATCTTTAAAGTTATAAAATCGTTTATTATCAATACAACCTACAGCACCACTTCCTATTCCTAGATATTCTTTATATTGCCAATAGCCAAGATTATGTTTACTTCTAGCTTTTTCATTTAAAGCAAAGTTTGAGATTTCATACTGTGTAAAACCTAGATTGTAGAGTTCTTCAAATAAATAGTGTGCTAAATCTATATTCTCTACTTGTACATTACTTTTATTGAAAAACTTTGTCCCCTCTTCTATAGTAAGACTATATGCACTTATATGGTCAATTGGTAGATTTTTTATTATCTCCAAATCATTTTGTAATAATTGTTGTGAATCTAATTTTGTATCATATATTATGTCACAATTAATATGTTCAAATCCAACTCTTTTTGCATTTTTAATAGCTTCAATTGCTTGAGTTTTATTGTGGTTTCTTCCTAAAAACTGTAGTTTTTCATCATCAAAGCTTTGGACACCAAAACTAATACGATTGATACCTATATTATATATCTTTTGCAACCAATCTAAAGTTGCAGAATTGGGATTGGCTTCAATTGTTATTTCACAATTTTGTATTATATAAGGAGTAATAATTTGAAAAATTTCTTGATATTCTACAGCTTCGATGGTACTAGGTGTCCCTCCACCTATAAAAACTGTTTCTATTGGTTTATTTTGTAATTTTAGTTGATAAGTAAGTTGTTCTTTTAAAGCTAGCATATAATCATTTTTTAAATTATGTAAGTGAGTATAAGAGTTGAAAGCACAGTAAAAACACTTACTATCGCAAAATGGAATATGTATGTATAAAAGCATATTTAAAGCATCCTTATGATATCATCGCGATATACAATATCACTTCACAGTTGATATTTCTTAGAAATTATAAGGTAAATTATTTAATGGAAGATAAAACCAGAAAAAGCGACGATATAGTTCCTTTAAAAAGAGTAAATAAAAAAAAGAATTATAGACCTAATGTAGCAGCAATAGTTTTATCTTCTTCTTATCCATCGAGTTGTGAAATATTTATTGCTTCACGAATTGATGTGGAAGATGCATGGCAGTTTCCACAAGGTGGAATAGATAAAGGTGAAACACCCGTTGAAGCTTTATATCGAGAATTAAAAGAAGAGATAGGTACAAATGATGTAGAGATTGTTGCTGAATTTCCACAGTGGGTAAGTTATGACTTTCCCCCTGCTGTGGCTTCAAGAATGGCACCTTATGATGGGCAAACACAAAAATACTTTTTAGTGAAACTCAAAAAAGGTGCCAAGATAAATATAAAAACAAAAATTCCTGAATTTAGTCAATATAAGTTTGTTAAAACTGAAAAGTTACATGATTATATTACTTTTTTCAAAAGAACAGTGTATAAAAAAGTATTAAAATATTTTAAAAAAGAAGGTTATATTTAAAAATGTTACGAGTATTAAAATTTGGTGGTACAAGTGTAGGTACCCTTGAAAGAATCCAAAATGTTGCAGAAATTATTAAAAAATTTCGAGATGCTGGTGATGATATAGTTGCAGTAGTAAGTGCTATGAGTGGTGAAACAAACAAACTTATAGAATTTGCTGAATATTATAGTAAAACTCCAAATGAAGCTGAAGTAGATATGCTTCTAAGCTCTGGTGAAAGAGTGACAAGTGCACTACTTTCAATAGCTTTAAATGAGCAAGGATACAAAACTACTTCAATGAGTGGAAGAGAAGCTGGTATTTTTACTACTTCTGAGCACACTTATGCTAGAATTGAAACTATTGATACTACAAATATGCAAAATGCTATTAAAGAAGGTAAAATCATCATCGTAGCAGGTTTTCAAGGTGTAAGTGTAGAAAATGCTAGAGTAACAACCCTTGGACGAGGTGGAAGTGACCTTACTGCAGTTGCACTTGCAGGAGCTTTAGAAGCTGATTTATGTGAGATTTATACAGATGTAGATGGTATTTATACTACAGACCCTAGAATAGAGCCAAAAGCAAAAAAACTTGATAAAATATCATATGAAGAGATGCTAGAATTAGCTTCTTTAGGGGCTAAGGTTTTACAAAATAGATCAGTAGAAATGGCAAAAAAATTAAATGTAAATTTAGTTTCACGAAGTAGTTTTACCCCAGAAATCGAGGGAACATTAATAACAAAGGAAGAAAATATAATGGAAGCACCAGTAGTTAGTGGTATTGCACTTGATAGAAATCAAGTAAGAGTTGGTATGTATGGAGTTATTGATAAGCCAGGAATTGCTTCATCAATTTTTACAGCACTTGCAGATGCAAATATAAATGTAGATATGATAGTACAAACAGTTGGACTTGATAATAAAACAAATCTAGATTTTACAATACCTACAACTGATGTTGAAAAAGCTAAAAAAGTTATGGAAAACTTTAAAAAAGATAGTGAAAAAATAGATTACAATGATTCTATTTGTAAAGTTTCTATTGTTGGTGTTGGTATGAAATCACATACAGGAGTTGCTTCAAAAGCATTTACTGCACTTGCAAATGAAAATATCAATATAAGAATAATCAGTACAAGTGAGATAAAAATCTCAATGATTATTGAAGAAAAATATGCAGAATTAGCTGTAAGATCTTTACACGATGCTTATGAGCTAGATAAATAAGGATTTTTTTTGCAAGAGTTTACAAATTGGACTGTGGATACTATACGAAGTGATAAACTTTTGGGTGCTTGGCTAGAGGAGCGAAAATTTGATTGGCTTCCTCTAGTATCTCAAACTATAACAAATATTATAGATAAAGGTAAATCAGTACTTATTATTACTGATGATGAGCATGAGTGGTTTATGAAATATATTCTTACAAATATAAATAAAAAGAAACTTGCTCGTCCTTACTTTCCATTTTATGCTTTTGACTCTTTTCATTCTAATATTGATAATATTAAAACTGAAAATGATATACAACTTATACACGATATGCTTGATACTTCTTTTCCAAATGGATACTTTTTTTGGTATATAGGTAAAAGTAGAAGTAAAAGAGCAACTCTTGCAAAAATATCAAAACAACCATTTTTATGGCTTATGGATGAGGAATTATCAAATAGTTTTTATCTTGATAGTAATGATGAGGCTTTAGATATAAGACTTCTAAATATGTACAGACTTTTTAATAAAACTCTTGATGCCGTTCTTTGTGCACAAATTGATGTAAATAAATAATGATAAATAAATCGACACTTTTTATTGTAAATGATATTGATACATCACTTGAAGATATTAGTGCAACTTTACCGAAACATTCTGTGAGAATTATAAGAAATGAAACAGAAGGGAAAAATGAATTTCTTATAGATGAAGCTAAAAAGGCTATTAAAGAAGCGTATATAGCGACAAGTGAAACAAAGTACATATTACTTTGTGGTAATTCCTTTGGAATACCGGCACAAAATTCACTTTTAAAAGTACTTGAAGAACCACCTAAGAATATTATTTTTATTATCATTACTATCTCAAAAAGTTCAATTTTACCAACAATTCTTTCAAGAGTAGAGGTGAAATATCAAAAAACAAAAAAAACTATTCAAGAGTTTTCCTTAGATTTAAAAAAGTTAGAATTAAAAGATTTGTATAAATATCTTAAAGATCACCAGAGAATCAATAAAAATGAAGCAAAAGAGATAATTGAATCAATAATTTTTTCTGTAAATAAAAATGGTATTAAATTGAATGAAAAACAACTTCATAGTTTTAGTAGTTCTATGAAATTACTTGAGTTAAACTCTCGACCTATAAATGTATTGACTTCTTTACTATTAAATATTATGACGAAACGATAAAATGGAATTTTATAAGTTAGATAATCCAAGTGATATTCAAAATACTTTAAAACTCTTTCAAAGCATAGGTAGTGATGAAACTGGCTGTAAAATTATCTCAAAAAAATCAAAATCACATTTACTATATATAAAAAATCTTCACGTTGGTGCAGCAAATATTTTAAAACAAGATGCTTTATCTGTAGGGGCAGACTTACTTGTACCTATGGGTGTTATTGTAGCTCGTGAAAAATTTGTAGATGTTATACTTGTAGGAACTACAAAACATTTTGAGATACTTTCACGAAAAGAGTTAGCGCAACCATTTGGACTCAAAAATTTAGCACAAGAGTTAAAATCTTTTGTAAATACTCCTCATTTCTCAACTAAAATTATGGGTATAATCAATGCAAATGATGATAGCTTTTTTGACAAAAGTCGTTTCAAAGGAAATGATGCGATAGCTAAAATAGAAGCTATGATTCAAGATGGTGCTGATATTATAGATGTCGGTGGTGTTTCAACACGTCCAGGAAGTGATGCTGTCGATGAAGCAGAAGAACTTTCTAGACTCAGACCAATTTGTGACCTTATCAAAGAGAAAAAACTTTATGAAAAAACTATTTTTAGTATAGATAGTTATACTCCAAGTGTTATTGAGTATGCACTTCAAAGTGGTTTTACCATTGTAAATGATATTACAGGGTTAGCAAATGATGAAGTTGCAAAAATAACTGCTAAATATGATGCAACTATAGTTATTATGCATATGCAAGGCAATCCAAAAGATATGCAAAATAATCCAACTTATGAAGATGTGATGATTGATGTGGATAATTTTTTTAAACAAAAAATCCAAAAAGCAAAAGAGTTTGGGATTAAAAAAATTATTCTTGATGTGGGTATTGGTTTTGGAAAAACTTTAGAACATAATACTACGCTTCTAAAACATATGGAACACTTTTTACATTTTGGTTATGAAGTTTTAATAGGAGCTAGTAGAAAGTCTCTTATAGAAAAAGTTCTTCCAAATACTCCAACAGAAGAAAGACTTCCTGCAACATTAGTTATTCATCTTGACAGTGTGAGAAAAGGTGCGTCAATCGTAAGGTGTCACGATGTAAAAGAACACTATCAAGCTATTAAAATGCAAGAAGCAATTAACAATAATTAAAAAGTAAAATCTTTCCCTAAGTAATGTTCTCGTACCACAGTGTTCTCTTTTATCTCTTGTGCTGTTCCGCTTGCTAGTACTGCCCCTGCTTTCATTACATAGGCTTTGTCACAGATTTGAAGTGTTTCTCTTACGTTGTGGTCTGTTATAAGCACCCCTATTCCTCTGCTTGTTAGTTGTTTAATAATACTTTGAATATCTTTAACAGCAATTGGATCAACCCCTGCAAATGGTTCGTCTAGAAGTAAAAACTTTGGATTTGAAACTAATGCTCGTGCAATCTCTGTTCTTCTTCGCTCTCCTCCACTTAAACTGATACCTTTTCTTTGTCGTATTGGCTCAATATTAAATATCTCTAGTAGCTCTTCAACACGTTCCCATCTTTGCTTTTTATCGTCAATTGAAACTTCTGCTGCTAACATAAGATTTTCTTCTACTGTTAGTTCTTTAAAGATTGAAGACTCTTGTGGTAGATACCCAATACCTCTTAATGCTCTTTTGTGAAGAGGAAGATGTGTGATATCTGAACCATCAAAAGAGATAGTCCCACTTGTTGGTTGAATAAGTCCACATATTATATAAAAACTTGTAGTTTTACCAGCACCATTTGGTCCTAGTAGTCCAACAGTTTCTCCGCTTCTAATCTCTAAACTAATATCATGCAAAATTTGTGTTTTTTTTATCATTTTTGCAATGTTTTTTACTTCTATTTTATGATCCAATTATATACTCTCTTTTTTCATTTAATTTATTTATTTTGATAACTAATACCTCAAAACCATAATCATCTAAAATTTTTTTTAAATTTTCATCACCCCATTCTACGAAGTGAATACCATCTTTTTCAAACTCTTCTAATAATCCCAAAGAGACAAATTCTTCTAAAGTTTTGTTATACACATCATAATGATAGATATTATTTCCATAAATAGATTGTATTGAAAATGTTGGACTATTTACAACATCAGTAAGACCAAGTGCCTTCACATAGTTTTTTACTAAAGTTGTTTTTCCACTTGCTAAATCACCTTGAAGTAAAACGACAATATTTTTTCCACCAATTTGTTTATCTAAATATTGTACAATATCACTAATATTATCTAAAGTAGCAATCATTTATTAAATTTCGTTACTTACTTTTATGATTTCATTAAGTTTTGCTAGGGCTTTACCACTGTTTATAGCATCTCTTGCCATCTCAATACCCTCTTCTGTTGAGTTTACTTTTTGATCTACAAGGAGTGCTGCTGCTGCATTTAAAACAACAATATCTTTTTTTGCACCGGTAATTGAACCATCAAGTATCCCTTTTGTAATTTTTGCATTTTCTATAGCATCCCCACCTAGAAGGTCAGACTTTGGATACAAATCAAAACCATATTCTCTTGGGTCTAGTACAAATTCATTAAATTGCCCTCTTTCAACAAAAGCACAATGTGTAACATCACTAATACTAATCTCATCCATTCCATCTTCAGAACTAACTACCATAGCTCTTTTTGTATTAAGCATTGTCAAGGCTTCTGCAATTTTAGGTACATATTCTTGACTGAAAACACCAATCAGTTGCTTATGAACACTTGCTGGATTTGATAAAGGTCCTAAAATATTAAAGATTGTTCTATGTTCTATTGAATGTCGTATAGGCATTATATGTTTCATTGCTGGATGATGATTCACTGCAAACATAAAAATAAATCCAACTTTATCTAACATTTCGATTTGTTTCGATGTTGTTAATGCTAAGTTTACCCCTAAAGCTTCTAGCATATCAGCACTACCACTATTACTAGTAATACTTCTGTTTCCATGTTTTGCAACTTTACATCCACATGATGCTAATACAATAGAAACGGTTGAAGATATATTAAAACTATTGCTTTTATCACCTCCTGTTCCACAATTATCAATAAGTTGTTCTTGAAGAGACTGTTCAACAACTAAAGGTATCATATGATCTCTCATAGCAGTTGCAGCAGCTGCAATTTCTCCAGCTGTTTCTCCTTTTTCATAAAGTTCAATTAAATATTTTCTTACCTCTTCTGGTTGAATTCTATTTTCAAATATATCATCAAATTTTAATCGTGCCTTATTAAACATCATATCCCTTTATAGTTTTGTTACATATTCGCTTTGACTAGCTTTTGGTGTTGATTTTGTTTTTGGTATTTGCAATACTTGAAACTTATCTGTATATTCAAGGTATTTTACCTCTATAATATCGCCTATTTTTACCTCTTTTGCCTTTTTTACTGGTGAACCATTTATAAAAACAACTTGATGTGCCAACATATCTTCAGCAATTGCTCTTCTTTTTGTAATATTTACTGCATTTAAAAATTTATCTATTCTCATAGTGTTAATTATATCTTATTAATTTTAAACTATCTTGGATAAAATATAAAGAATTTAATTTAGGAGTTTATTTTGATAGAATTGATAAGTTTAGCTAGCATTAGTGTAATTATTGTAGGGTTTTTAGTATATAAAAATAATAAACTACAAAAAGAATATAAAATATCACAAGAAAATTTACAACAAAGTGAACTTCATATTGCTACTCTTGTTGAAAGAACAGCAACTCTAAAAGAACTCCATGATAAATACTCACAATTAGAAGATGAATATAAAAAGCAAACTAGCTATATCTCAACTTTGAAAGAAGAAAATTCAAAATATAAAACCTCTCTAGATGCAAAAGAAAATAGAATGGCAGAGATTCTTAAAGAGGTAACAGAGTTTAAAGTTGCTTTTGAAACTTTGCAATCAAACTCAACAAAAGATAAAGAGCTTATCTCTCAACTTCAAACACAACTTAGTGAACAAAAAAATGCTATGGATGAAAGAGTAAAAGACCTAAAAGAAAACGAAGAAAAGCTAAAAGAACAGTTTAAAAACCTAGCAAATGAGATATTAGATAATAATAGTAAAAAATTTAGTGAACAAAATACTCAAAACCTAAGCTTGATACTTAATCCTATGAAACAACAGCTTCAAGATTTTAAGAAAAAAGTGGAAGATGTATATGATAAAGAGGCAAAAGATAGAAGTTTATTGTCTCATGAACTTAAAACATTAAAAGAACTCAATCAAAAGATGAGTCAAGATGCACAAAACCTCACAACTGCCCTAAAAGGGGAAAACAAAACCCAGGGAAGTTGGGGAGAAATGGTACTGGAAAAAGTATTAGAAAGCTCTGGTTTACGGCTAGGTGAAGAGTATATAAGAGAAACAACACTTAAAAATGATGATGGGGAAAAATACCGTCCAGATGTGATAGTGAATTTACCAAATGATAGACAAGTTATCATCGATGCAAAAACATCATTGACCAACTATGAACAATATGTTTCATCTGTAGATGAAATAGAAAAGATGAACTATTTAACACTTCATATCAAATCAATAAATACCCACATAGACTCACTTTCAAACAAAAGATATGAAGAGTTAAAGGGGGTTAATACTTTAGACTTTATTTTTATGTTTATCCCTATAGAGAGTGCTTTAATGCTAGCTATGGAAAGTGATAAAGGTCTATTTGACAAAGCCTTTAAAAAGAAGATTGTCTTGGTTTCTCCTACTACACTTTTAGTTGCACTTAAAGCAGTTGAAAATAGTTGGAGATATGAAAAACAAGCACAAAGTACAACAGAAGTTATTCGACTAGCAGAGAAGCTTTATAGTAAGGTAAGAACTTTTGTAGAGGATTTTGAAAAGGTTGGAAAAAATTTAACTCAAGCACAAAAATCATACGATGATGCTTATAAAAAACTTTCATCAGGAAAAGATAATATAGTACGACAAATCGAGGTTTTCAAAGAAAAATCAAGCATAAGTCCATCTAAACAAATCAGTCAAGATATTGTTGATAGTGCGATGGTTGATCAAATAGAAAATATGGAAGAGTAAAAATATGCAAGATTACACAACAAAACTAACAACACACAGAGAATTTTATCCAATACTTGACCTTGATTGGTCAGTTGAAAGTGATAGAGGTCGTATCATCTCTTCACCATCTTTTAGACGACTTCAAAAACGAACACAAGTATTTGCACTGGAACTCAATGCAGCTATACGAAGTAGACTTACCCATTCTCTTGAAGTATCTCAAACATCGCGATTTATCGCTAAAACTATATTAAAAAAACTTGATGATAAAAACCTTGCTGAGATGGAAAATGCTTTTGTATCAACAGCAGAGATGGCTAGTTTACTTCATGATATAGGAAACCCACCTTTTGGTCATTTTGGAGAAACAGCTATCAATGAATGGATGGCGAAAGTGTGTGATAAATACTTTATGAATATAGGAGGAGATATCACACTTAAAAATCTATTGAAAAAAGATCTCTCCTCTTATGATGGCAATGCCCAAGCTATAAGAATCATCCACAAACTACAAAGACTTAATCTCTCATATACACAAACAGCTTCCGTGTTAAAATACACAAGGGGTGCTTTTGAGGACAAGTCTAGTGATGAATCACTTTCTTATCTTAAAAAGAAAGCTGGGTATTACTATAGTGAGAAAGAATTTGTAGATACTGTTTTAGATGCTTTAAAAATAGAACATGGGCATAGATTTCCACTTACTTATATCATGGAAGCTGCTGATGATATCTCTTATTTGAGTGCTGATATGGAAGATGCTGTTGATAAAGGTATTTTAACTTTAGAGAAAATTTATGAACTTATAGTTGATGAAACAAAACGAGTCAATAAAAAATATGGTACAGATACAACTATGCTTTTAGATGTGGTGGAAAAAAACTATAAAAAAGCAAAAGAGAAAGAGGATGAACCATATCAGTTCAATATGTTTCTAACACTTACTCGTGCGCAACTTATCTTTAAACTTGTAAACTATGTGTCTGATTTATATATCAAACATCATAAGCAAATCTTTGATGGTTCTTTTAATAACGCATTATTAGAACACGACAAAGCCCATGAATGTTCACAAGCTGTAGAGGTACTCAAAAATATCTCTTATAGATATATTTATACTCACAAACAAGTACAAGCTTTGGAGATAAAGGGATATGCTATCATCCAAGGTTTATTTGATATTTATGAGCCACTTTTAAAGCTTAGTAATGAAGAGTTTGAATTATTGTTAGCTGATAAAAGGGTGGATTGTGCTATTTGTCAAAATTTACTCTCTCGACTTTCCAAAAAACATCTTGTAGCTTATAAAAAAAGTGTAAGTGGTATAACTGATATAGATAATTATAAACTTTTAGAGTGGTATTATAGAGCAAGATTAATTTGTGATTATATAAGTGGTATGACTGATGATTATGCTTTGTTTGAGCATCAAACATTAAGTGCGTAAAGATTTAAAGTTTTTTTTCAAAACCTCTTAAAATCTCTTCTTTCTTTTGATAATCACTCATTGTTTTTTTAATTAAATTCCAAAAATCTTTAGAGTGATTTTTATATTGGATATGTGCTAATTCATGAATAACTACATATTTGATTAGTGAAGAGGATAATTTCATAACTTCAGGATTAAAAGATATTTTATTTGAAGCTGAACAACTAGCCCATTTTGTTTTAAAGTTTTTAAAATATAGTTTTACAGGATATAGCTTCATAATATCACTATATTTATTTACTAATTTAGTGATTTTTTCTTGGGCTTTTTGTTTATAGAAGTTTTCAATAGTTTCATTTATTTTTGTTTGTTCAACATTTAAAGGAGTTGTTATTATGAATTTTGAGTGAATAAAATCTATTTTATAATCTATTCTATCTTCTTTTAAAAGCTCTATATAGTAGCTTTTACCCATATAAAAAAGTCTTGAACCAGTTACAATTTTTCCATAATCTATTGACTGCCCTATTTCTTCAAACTTTTGTAAAATCCATTTAGCTTTTGAATTTACAAGTGTTTTAAGCTCTTCTATTGAAATATCTATATTAGTCTTAACAACCACACCAATATCTCGTTCAACTGTAATATATGTATTTTTACAAGATTTTTTTCTTTGAATCTCAAACTCTATTGTTTGAGTTCCATAGTTTATAGATTCAATCATTGATTTTCTAAAATATCCAATATTTTAATTGGGAGTGAATTAACTAACTCTTTATCAACTCCATTATTTCTTAAAAGTGATTTTATATTTTTTCTAATCTCTTTTTTTATATCGTCATGGTCTTTCCAATCTGATTTTTCAAGATACATACCCACTTTATCAAAAACTGCAATTGTAAATTCTTTTGGGTCTGAAACAACTTTTTCTAAAGTTTTAAATATTGGAAATTGCTCACGTGAGCTAAGTCCTAATCTTTTCCACTCTTCTTTAGAGTTTCTAATTTCGTCTTGAAGCTTATCAAACTCTATAAGAAGTTGTGCTTGAGAGATTCTATCCTCTTCTTTTGCTTTGATTAACTCTTCAAGTCTTTTTGCAATATCTTTATAAAAATCAGGATTCTCTTTTTTATTTGCTTGAATAGTATGTTTTATTCTATTTGCAATTGTAAGTTCTTTTGTTTTACCACTTTTATTTTCCAATTCTTTTCTAAAAGCTTCAGGGTCTGTTATATCCATTGCTTCATGTAATAAATAATGAACACCAGTAGCTCTTAAATGCTCATCTATTATCATTTGGATTTTTTTAGTTTCATCTCTTGTAAGAAACATTTTATCAGGTGTATGAGTATTTACAGCTTCTAGTTTAATGTCGTTAAAGAGTTTTAAATCATATTCAAATTTTAAAGCAAAAGAATCAGGTAAAACAATATCCATTGATTTATTAAACTGTTTAACTAAATCAATATATTTATCTCTTAAATCTTCAGGCTCTAAGTATAAAACAGATTCGTCCACAAATTTAACTCTATCTTTAAATCTATCAATTTTTATATCATTAAAAAATGCAACCATTTTAGAGTGTCTATTTTCTAAAATAGTTTTTTCATTTTCAATATCTGTCATAACTTCATGGGCTTCTAAATCACCACTAAATATTTTTAAAGCTTCTGTTAAATAGTTTGTAATACCTGCATAATCAACTACTAAACCGTACTCTTTTCCTGATTTTGTACGATTTACCCTTGCTATTGCTTGTAAAAGTGTATGTTCTTTTAATAGTTTATCAATATACATACATTGAACTATTGGAGCGTCATATCCAGTTAGTAGCATATCTGAAACAATTAAAATTGCTGTATTATCAAATTTTTTATCACCACTTTTTGCTTTTTCATGTTCATTTCCAAAAGGAAGTTTAAAATCTTCAATTGCAGTTTTTATATTTTCTTGATCAACTGCTAATTCTCTAAATTCAATTGGGTCTTTTTTATTATCAAAACTCATGATAACTTTCGTTTCAAAAGAATTTAAACCTTGCTCTTTAAGGCGTAAAAATGCTTTTTGATACGCTATTGCTTGGTATCTATTATGACACACTAGCATTGCTTTATAGTTATTTGGATAGATTTTCTCTCTAAAGTGTTTAATTATATGTTTTGCTATCTCTTCTACTCTTCTTCTTGCACTCATAAAAATATCTAAACTTGAGCCTTTTCTTGTAAGGTATTCAAGTTTTTTTTCACTAACACCTTCAAAAACTATATCAAACTCTTTGTTGATATGCTCTTTTTCTATAAAATATTCAGGCATTCCAGTTTGGTATCTAATAGCTAAAGTATTTCCGTCCTCAACTGATTGTTTGATTGTATATTTATCAATATAATCACTTCCACCATAAAAGGTTCTAAGTGTTGATTTTTCTTCTTTATCAATTGGTGTTCCTGTAAATGCAATAAATTTTGCATTTGGTAAAGAGTTTCTCATATATGAAGCTGTCATTCCGTATTGGCTTCTATGTGCTTCGTCAATCAGTACAAAAATATTTACTTTATCACTTAATATTTCTATCTCTTCTTTTTTCTCCTCTGCTCGTTCAGAGAACTTATGAATAGTTGTCATTAAAGTTTTTCCATAAGAGTCTTTTAAAAGCTCTTTCAGGTTTGAAATACTAACTGCTTGAATTGGATTAGCAAATCCAGTTCTTCTAAATGTTGAGCTTATTTGATTATCTAAATCTATTCTATCAGTTACTACTAAAATAGTTGGATTATCAAATCCTGCTTCTTCTCTTCGCAGTTTCGTAGCTAAATAAACCATTGTAATAGATTTTCCTGAACCTTGTGTATGCCAAACAACACCACCTTTATTTTCAGTTTTTAATCTATCTAAGATTTTATTAACTGCTCTTAGCTGTTGGTATCTTGGAAGTTTTTTTATAGTTCTTCCTTGGTCTATTTCAAAAATTGTGAAGTTTCTAATAATATCTAGTAAAACTTCTTTCTTAAATAGTGCATATATCAAAATATCTTGAGCTGTAGGGGTTCTCTCAACTAACTCTTCAAGCTCTTTTGTATCTTCTAGTTTATATTTTGAGTAGTGCTCAAACTGTGAACCGATAGTTCCATAAAGTGCTTTTCCTTTATTCATACCTATACAAATTTGATTATAATAAAAAAGCTTTTGAGAATTTTCTTGATAATAACTCAAATCGCTTATAGCGTCAGTAATAGATACTTTTGGAGATTTTGCTTCAATAATTGCCAAAGGTAAACCATTTATATAAACTACTATATCAGGAATAGAGTTTTTTACACTTCCTTGATATTTCATTTGATTCACTATTAAAAAATCATTATTTTCAATATTTTCATAATCAATTATAAAAACAGGTTGTGGTTTAGCTTCAGGAGTTGGTTTTTCTGTTATAGAATCTTTTTTTGTGATAAGGTCAAATACAATTTGATTTGCTTCCATAAGCGTTGTTGCTTGAATATTTTTTAGTTTTCTAACTACTTTTTCTAAAGTGTTATTTTGAAGCCATGGATTTATTTTTAATAAACTTTGTTTTAATCTATCTTCTAAAATAATCTCACTGATTGATTCTCTTGTATCAGCAACACTAGCGTCAAAGTAACTAAATCCAAGTTTTTGGAAAAGCTCAATGGCTGGAAGTTCACTATATAAATATTCAGGTGTTTGGCTCAAATTTTATCCTTCGTAAATTATTTTATTTTTCAACATAGCTTTCAACCTATGTCGGTTTTTTTGCATTTTTTCAGCATAGCTTTTAATCTATGTCGAAATTTTTGCATTTTTTCAGCATAGCTTTTATAAAAAACCTTTTTGAAGAAGTTCAAAAAGTTTTACATTTACATAAAATTTACTGTTTTTAATTTGTACACTATTTAAAATACCAATTTTTTCCATAGATTTTAAATGCTTACTTGCGGTATCTCTATGAAGTTCCAAATTATCCACCAACATATCAATTTTTGTATAAGGGTGAATGAACAATACTTCTAAAAGGTCTTTTGAGTAAATCTTTGGAAGTTCAGATTTTAGTTTTTCTTTTGTGTTATCCATTAACTCTTTTATATCATTGATTAATTGAACTTGTTTAGTCGCTGTTTGTTCAATTCCCTCAAGCATATAAATAATCCACTCTTCCCAACTTCCTTTGGTTCTCACCTCTTGTAAGAGTCTGTAATAATCAGCTTTATGTTTGATAATATAACTACTTAAATACAAAATTGGTAAATCTAAAAGCTCATTTAAAACCAAATACAAAATATTTATAATTCTTCCAGTTCTTCCATTACCGTCATAAAATGGGTGAATAGTTTCAAATTGATAATGAATAATTGCCATTTTAATAAGTGGGTCTATTCCGTCATTTGTATTTATATACTGTTCAAGATTATCAAGAAGTTTTCTTATAGTTGATTCTTCTTGTGGTGGAGTATGAATCACTTCACCAGATGCGAGATTTTTTAGAACTGTTCCAGCTTGTTTTCTAATACCTGCAACATTTCCCTCTAGTTCTTGTTGAATATCTACAATATGCCGAGTTAGAAGTAAAGAAGTCTCTTTAACCAAATCAAAACCTTTTAATAAGGCTCTGCTATAACTTTGTACTTCTTTTGTGGCGTGAGAAATATTTGAAATATCCAAACTTGATTGATATAGTTCGTCATGGGTAGTTATGATATTCTCAATTTCAGAACTATCTTTTGCTTCTTGTAAAATCAAAGAGTTTATCAAAATAGCCTGATTAGGTATGATTTTAGCTACACCATTAAGTTTTGCAAGTGCTTTATTTGCCAAAATTGATTTTTTTAGTATAGCTTTTGTTTCAATATCTATATCAAGGGGTAAGTTGTTTGGTATAAACTCCATATTAAACCCTAACCTCTCCAGTAAGTAGTTTTTGCATTAAACCTTTTTTTAGATTTTCAAAAGATTGTTTTTTTTCTTTTAAATTTTCTAATTTATTATCAACTGTTGAAAGAATTTCTGCTATTTGTTTTTGTTCTTCAAGTGGAGGAATAACTATTGGTATAGATTTTAAAGCACTTAAACCAATTCTTAATCTCGTTGTTCCCGTACTTCTTGCCACTGCAATTTTTCTAAAATTATCATAATTAATTGAATAAAAAATAAATTCTGTATTAAATTTTGAATTATCTACTTTTAAACGAATACCGTCTGAACACATAATATATTTGCTTTCAATATCAGGAATTAAACAAGCTCTGGCAACAGGTTCAGCCATTTTTGCAAGTATTATATCGTTTGGGTAAATTTGGCAAGATTTTAATGATTCAGCTTTTTCTTCAGAAACATATACAAAATCATTATTTATAAAATAACCGTCACCAATATTTTGAAGTTGAATAACTCTAACTCCAATATCTGTATAATGTTCACTTTTTAAATCAGAGCCAAAAGGTCCTCCTGTAAAAGAATGCTTAATATTTTTATCTGCTAATTCAATAAATGGTACAACCTCCCAACTTTCAGGAATTCTACCAAGTTCGCTATCTTTAAACTCTGTATGACAGATTCCCTCTGTGAGAAGTTTTTGCATTAAACCTTTTTTTAGCTCTTCTGTTGCATTTATATTTTCTTCTACAAAAGCTATTTTTTTATCAACTGTACTTAAAATATCAGCGATTTTCTTTTGTTCTTCAAGGGGTGGAAGAGGAATAAGAAAATTCTTAACTTTTTGAGCATTTAAATTTTTTTGAGTTGTTTGGTCGATAAATTTGTCAATTTTATTTTTTAAATCTAATAAAAATTGATATAAGTATTCTAAATCAATTTTTTCAGAATTTGGAATAATATTCATAATAGCTTGATTTGTAGAAACAGGTATTTTATTGATTGCTAAAAATCCTAAAGAAGCATACATTGAGTATAAAATAGAATCTTTTGGTACTAGCCATGCACTACTATTTTTTAATCCTTCTTCATTAATTGTTATTTTTGTTTTTGTTAAAAATTTTTTACAAGAAGTTATATCTTCTATTTTAACAAAAGGGATTTTACCATTATAAAAATCTTCATTCGTAGATTTAGGGGTACCACCCGATTGCATTTTATTAGTTACTGATTCTAAAGTAACTAATTCCCAACCTTTAGGCAAATTACTCATAACACAAACCCTAAAGTTCTTAAATATTCATTTAACTTAGAATCAATCTCTTTTTCTTTCTCTTCAATATGGGCTATTTTATTTATTACATTTTCGATATTTATTATCACTTCTTCGCTACTTGTATCTATATATCTTGCTATATTTAGATTGTATTCGTTTTCTTTGATTTCTTCTAAATCAACGATTCTCATAAACTTTTCTATATCTTGCATAGATTCATAAGCAATTACTGTTTTTTCAATACTTTCAGGGTTTAGAGTATTTTGATTTTTACCCTCTTTATACTCTTTTGAAGCGTCTATTATGATAACTTTGTTTTTTAGATTTTGTGGTTTAGATTTATTTATGATTATGATACTTGCAGGGATTCCTGTATTGTAAAATAGTTTTTCAGGAAGTCCAATAATAGCTTCTATTAAATCTTCTTTTAAAAGTGCCTCTCTGATTTTCCCCTCACTTGAGCCCCTAAATAAAACTCCATGGGGTAAAACTATTCCCATTTTTCCATTTTGTTTTAGTACACTTAACATGTGTTGTAAAAATGCTAAATCCCCATAACTTCTTGGAGGAATACCATACTTAAATCTTCCATATTCGTCTGATACTAAATCGTTGTATTTAGGAGTTATAGGTTTACCTTTTGCGTCATTTTTTATATCAACTTCTGCTGATTCCCACCAGTTTGAAAGTGAAAATGGAGGATTAGCAATAACCCTATCAAAAGTTTCAAGTTCTCCATTTATGATATGTTTTGGGCTTCCTAAAGTATCGCCCTTTCTTATATCGCTATCTTTGAAGTTATGAACTATCATATTGATTTTACAAACAGCCCAAGTTCCTAGATTTTTTTCTTGACCTTTTAGTGTACAGTTTACATATTCACCCAACATTCCACCATTTTTTGCGATATAGTGAGCTGATTCGATTAACATTCCACCTGAACCACAAGTTGGGTCGTAGATACTATTTCCAGCTTCTGGCTTAATAAGTTGCACAAGTAGTTGAACAACCTCTTTTGGAGTATAGAACTCTCCACCTTTTTTTCCACTATCGTCGGCAAATTGTCTTATCAAATACTCATAAGAGTTTCCTAAAATATCAGGATTTTCAAGGTCGCTATTTGCTAAAGAATATTTATTGAAGTGTTGTAAAAGTCTTGATAATAAACTATCAGGAAGTTTCTCACTATCTCCAAAATGAACAGCTGTCATAACTCCCTCTAAAGAAGAGTTATATTCTTCTATTGAAGAAAAAGCTTGGTCTATGGCTTGACCAATATTTTCAGTTTTTTTGGCAATTTCACTCCACCATGCAGTTTTAGGAATAAAAAATCTATGATAATCTTCGTCCTCAATGGCTTCTTCTAAATCAATTCCCTCTTTTTCAACAGCTATTTTTGCTTCTTCAAAAAATTGGTCGCTAGCTCTTTTTAAAAACATTAAACCAAAAATATAGTTTTTAAAATCGCTTGAGTCTATATGCCCTCTTAATATGTTGGCACTATCCCAAAGCCATTTTTCTAGTGTTTCTAAATTTAGTTTATTATTCATTTATTTTTCCTCGTATTTTTCTCTACTTAATTAAATCTTACTCATACCCTCATCATCTAGCTTTATAATATTGTCTTCTACAAGTTTTGTTAAAGCTCTTTTATAAGCTTTTTTACTGATACCAAAAAGCTCTTTGATAGTATCTGCATCTGTTTTGTAATTATATGGTAAGTCATTGAAATTTTGCTCTAATACATCTAATACTTTTTTTGTATTAATATCATCTGCATTGTTTTTCCCAATTGGTTGCAGTGATACATCTACTTTTTTATCATCTCTTATATTTTTGATATACGCTTTAAGTTTTTCACCCACATTTACATCACTAAAGATTTCATTCTTATATATCATACCTTCATAAGTATCATTGATGATTACTTTATATCCCATCGGTGTTTTAGCAAAAAGGAGTATTTCTACTTCTTGATTTTTTGCTAGATTTTGTGTTTCATTGCTTAAATAAGAAGTGATTTTTTCTACACCAATAAGTCTTGAAGTTTCTTCATCTTCTACAATTCTAACAATTCGTGATTCCCCTACTCTAAAAGGTGTTTTTTGTCTATTTTTAGGTACAAATAAATCTTTTTGTAATCCCCAGTCTACAAAAGCCCCAAAATTAGTTGTATCTACAACTTTTGTAAACATAAATTGATTTTTCATACCATAAGGCATTTGTGTTGTTGCAACTAATCTATCTTCACTATCTGTATATATAAAAACTTCTAGCTCATCATCTACTTGCATAGAAGGAGTAATATAAGCATTTGGTAAAAGTACCACCTCTTCATCTAAGGCTTCTAAGTAAATACCTGGTTCTGTTATTCTGTTGATTTTTAGGGTGTTCATCTCACCTAATTGTATGTGTTCGTTTATCATAATGAGATTATACCTAAAAATAAGTAACTATTGGGTAAAATCCGCGTTATGAAACACTTAAGAGGTTATGGTAAACGATACTTTAGTTTAGCAATTATTGCTATGTATTCTACAATGTACAAACTATGTACAATCGATGCAAATCAACAATACCATCTTAAAGCCTTTGAATATCAGGAATATAAAACCTCTCCTCCCTTTTTAACTTTTAATTATTAACAAATATTCACAATTAAAATTTTAAGGGAAAATAATGACAAAAACAATAAAACTAAGCCTAGTGGCTAGTTTATTTTGTACGGCTACAATAATAAATGCAAATGAAGACTTAGGAACAATAACAGTTTCAAGTGCTACTAAATCGGAACAATCAATCAAAGATGTAACATCAAATATTGATGTGATTACAGCAACAGAACTAGAAGAAAAACATATTACAAATGTAAGTGATGCTTTAAACCTTATTAGTGGTATAAGTTTTACAGCAAATGGAGGACCTGGAAGCACAACTTCAGTGAGACTTAGAGGTTTTGATAGTAAGCGAGTTTTAGTACTTATTGATGGTATAAGATACAATGATATTACAGGTCTTAATGGTGCACCATTTGAACATTTAATGGTAACAGATATATCAAAAATAGAGATTATCAAAGGTGCTCAAAGTGGTATTTGGGGTGCAGATGCTAGTGCTGGGGTGATTAATATCATAACAAAAACACCACCAAAAGGTCTTTCTGGAGAAATTGATGCAGAGTTTGGAAGCTTCAATACGAGAAAATATGGAGCAACTGCTTCCTATAAAACGAATAACTACTATCTGAAACTCAATTCACAAAAGCTAAAAACAGATGGCTTTACATCACGAGCTACTAAAGGTAATGATATAAATAGTTATGAAGATGACAAATATGAAAATACAACATCAAGTATCAAAGCTGGTGTAAATATAGATGATAATAATAAATTTGATATCTCTCATACAAAAATAGATGCAAGAAGTGAATATGATAAATCTGTAACACTGCAAAATGGTTATGAAATGCTTACAGATGATAGCTTTAGTAACATCACTTATGAAAACAAAAATGCAATATCTACAACAATTGTACAATACAATAAATCAGTTTTTGATAGAGAAAACAATGCAAACGGTACTATTTCAGAGTTTGATGGGAAAGTAAATGAATATGGTGTTAGAACAAATTTCTCCTATTTAAATGAAAGTTCATTTGTGATAGTTGGAACTGATTATAAAGATTTTGAACACACAAATACTATAAATCAAAAGTACAATAACAAAGCTGTATTTGTAACAAACAACAATAAAATAAATAACACAATCCTTACTGAATCTGTAAGAGTTGATCATTACAATAAATTTGATAATAAAACAACTGGAAAAATTGGATTAAAACATAATTTTAATGAAGATTTATCTTTGAGTACAAACGCTGGGACAGCTTATAATGTACCGACACTTTACAATCTTTATTCTACTTATGGAAATGAAAATTTAAAACCAGAAACAACACAATCGTATGATATCTCAGTAGAATATAAAGATTTACAGATTACTTACTTTTATAATAAAGTAAAAGATATGATTGATTATGATAGCGGTATTTCAAAATATGGTAATCTAGATGGGACAACACGACTAAAAGGATATGAAATAGCATATCAAAAAAATATCTTAGCAAATACACTACTAAATCTTAATTATACAAGAAATAAAGCAATAGATAATGATGGATATCAACTGCAAAGAGTTCCAAAAGAAAATTTAAAATTTGGTGTTGATTATTATGGAGTTACTAAACTACATTTTGGATTAAATGGAGAGTATGTAGGGGAAAGAGTTGAATATACTTATGGTACACATACAGTAAGTGCTCAAACTGGTAGATATACAGTTATGAACTTTGTTATAAACTATGATTTAACTAAGAATTTAAAACTTTATGGGAAATGTGATAATATTACCAATAAATATTATCAAACAGTCAATGGATATGCTACAAGTCCAAGAGCATATTATGCAGGTATAAAGGTTAGCTTCTAATGAAACAGTTTCTTCTTATCGCTTTTTTAGTACTTAATATATTTGCAAATGAGTTAACAGTGACTATCGTTTATGATGATAATAGAGCAGATACAGTTGTGAAAACAACCTATGAAAATGGTGAAACTGCTTTAAGTATTCTTGATAGAGTTGCTACAATAGAAACTTCAAAAACAGGTAAATACAACTTTGTTCGTTCAATTAATGGGAAATTATCACAAAAAGGGAAATATGGATGGTTTTATCTTATTGATGCTCAAAGTGTTCATAAAATGGCATCAAACTATAAACTTCATGACAATAAAACGATGACTTGGATTTATAAAGTTGAAGATTGCTACAAAGCTGCATCATGCAATTAAAGTTTCTTATTCTCTTTGTATTAGTTACTAATCTATTCTCTTATGAGAGAATCATAGCTTTAAGTCCATCTATCAATGAGATTATTTATGCATTAGAAAGTGGAGATAAAATTGTGGGGAATACTACTCATTGTACTTTTCCTCAAAATGCACAATCAAAACCAAAAGTTGGGGGATATTTTTCTCCCTCTTTAGAAAAAATTTTAAGTTTGAAACCTGATATGGTGATAATGCAACAAAGTAGTCTTGAACTATCACACAAACTACAACAACTAGGAATCTCTACACAAGTTTTAAGTTTGAAGACCTTAGAAGATATTAAAAAAAGTATACAAACCATTGGTGAAATTCTCAATAAGCAACAAAAAGCACAAGAGATTTTAAATACTTTAAACACAAAACTACAAGAGATACAAAACATTATAAAAAATCAGAAAATACTTATGGTGATTGGTCATAATGTATCGTTAGAAAAACGGATTTTTGTAGCTGGTCAAAATCTCTATTTTGATGATATTATCAATCAAAGTGGAAATACAAATGCTTTTAAAAGTAATAGAGTTGGTCAACCTATTTTAAATATGGAAAATATCATAGCAACCAATCCAGATATAGTGATACTTCTTGCCCCTTTTAGAGAAGATAAACATCTCACTTGTGAACAACTTATCAACCCTTGGCTAAAATTACCTATAAATGCTACTAAAACAAATAACATTTATATGATTGATAAACATTATGCTGGAATTGCAAGCCATAGACTGATATATTTTTTAGAAGATTTTAAAGGATTTTTAGCAAATGCTAGAGATAAAAAACTACAGTAATTTTATATTACAAGATATTTCATTTTCACTTAAAAGTAATCTCATAATACTTGGAAATAATGGTGCTGGTAAAACAACCATTGCAAAAGTATTATCAGGTATTATTCCAAGTAATTGTGTTCAAATCAATAATTTAGAACCTTCTAAAACCTATGGTGAAGAAAAAGTTAAACTTATCAACTATATTCCATCACACTTAGAGATTTTTGATGAGTATTTAACAGTTGCGGAGTTTCTCCAATTAAGTCTATTTCATACAAGTTTTACCATTGATTCTATTTTGGAAAATCTTAATATCGCGTATTTGAAAGAAAAACCTTGTAAATATTTAAGTAGTGGGGAGTCCCAACTTGTTTCAATGGCAAGTGCAATTTTACACAATGCAAAATATACTATTTTGGATGAACCAACTTCAAATCTTGATCCTAAAAGGGTAAAAACTATATTTAATCTTCTTCAAAATGAGGATTATCTTCAAAATAAAATTATCATCACTCATAATTTAAATTTAGCATTTCAACTTGGATTTGAGATACTTTTTATTGAAAATGGTCAGATAAAATATTATGGTTCAAATGAAGAGTTTTTTTCTGACTCTAATTTACAAAACTTTTTTGATGAGAGTGTCAAAAAAGTTGATAACAATATATTGGTAAATCTATGAAGTTTTTATTTATATTACTCTCTCTTATTATCATAGCCATAGCACCTTTTAATGGTCAAATTGATCTTACATTAACAAATATTTTTGAACCCTCTAAAATGGATTATCAAATTTTTTGGGATATTCGACTTCCAAGAGTTGTTTTAGCTTTTTGTGTTGGTGCAATACTTGCTTTAAGTGGTTTGGTTTTTCAAACAATCTTTAGAAATCCTATGAGTACACCATTTACATTGGGAGTTGCAAGTGGAGCAACACTTTTTACAGCTATAGGAATAGTATTTGGTTTTGTAGCTTTTATCTCTTTATTTGCATTTATGGGAGCTGTTTTAACTATCATCTTGCTTTTTTTAATTGCAGCTAGATTTCATGGGGCACAAACATCATCACTTCTTTTAGTTGGTATTGCATTGTCATTTTTTTATAGTGCTAGTTTAATGGTATTGTTTTTTATTAGTGATTTACAAGAGAGTTATGAGATAGTACGTTTTACTATGGGAAGTTTGGATATTGTTGGTTTTAACTCTATATATCTAGTTATACTTGCTGCTCTTTTTATCTTGAGTATTGTCAAAAGATACCAATATCATATAAAACTTCTTTTAACCTCTTATGATTTTGCCACATTAAAAGGGATTAATGTTAAAAAAACAAACTATATATTGTTATTGAGTGTTTCTATTGTTGTTGGTATTTGTGTAAGTATAACTGGACCCATAGGTTTTGTTGGACTTATTATTCCACATATCATTAAAATTATCGCTAAAACAAGTGCAGATAAGCTCATACTACCTATTTTCTTTTATGGAGGAGTATTTTTAGTTTTATGTGATGTAATTGCAAGAAATACAGGTGCAACTTCTGATATACCAATTGGTGTGGTAACATCATTTGTAGGAGCACCTTTCTTTATATATCTGCTATTAACTAAAAGGAAAAATTCATGAAAGCTTTTTGTATCAGTGCAATCGCATCAAATCAAGGCAAAACAATCCTTACTACAGCCCTACTTTATCACTATAAAGATTCTGTTCGACCTTTTAAGATAGGACCAGATTATATCGACCCACAATTTCACAAACAAGTATCTGGCACACCAAGTATAAATCTTGATAGATTTATGATGAACAAAAAACAAATCCAATGGCTTTTTAACCACTATAGCGATAAAAAAGTCTCTATTTGTGAGGGTGTTATGGGATTTTATGATGGTAGTGATAAAAAAAGTAGTGCCTATGATATTTCAAAACTTTTAGATATTCCTACTGTTTTACTTTTAGATGGAAGCGGAAGTTATATTACTGTTAGTGCTGTTTTAAAAGGGCTTAAAAGCTATAAAAGAGATAACACTATAAAAGCTGTCGTTCTCAATAAAATATCTTCAATGGGGCATTATGAGCTTATTAAACAACAAATACTCAAAGATTTTGATGATATAGTAGTTGCTGGCTGGATTCAAAATGGTATTGTCTCTTTACAAGATACTCATTTAGGGCTTGATTTAGAAGATTTATCTAAGATAGAACAAATCAGTAAAGAGGTTTTGGAACATATAGATTTAAATGCTTTAGAACAAATAGGAAAACGAAAAAAAATTAAAAATACTATTTACCCTTTTAAAACTATAGAAAAACAAAATAAACACCTAGCCATAGTCAATGATGAAAACTTTTCATTTCTTTACTATGATAATTTAGAGTTTTTTAAAACAGTATTTGAAAAAGTCACAATCGTAAGGGCCGTTAGAGATGAAGAGATACCAAAAGATGCAGATATAGTGTATATTTGCGGTGGTTATGTAGAGAGTGATAAAGCCTATGAAAAGATAAAAAACTCCACTAAGTTTAAAAACTCACTTATACAGCATAGTCTTACAAAAAAGATATATGCAGAGTGTGCAGGGCTTTTGTATCTTGGAAACAAAGTGGATGAAAAAGTCATGAGCGCTATTTTAGATGTGGATTTTACTTTAGAAAAAAGATTTACAAGACTTGGATACTACTACAATCAAGCTTTAATAAAAGGGCACAGCTTTCATTATACCAAAGCAATTGATGATAGTAAAGGCTTTGATATATTATCTAAACAACCAAAGGGGGAGGGAAAAGTTGGAAGTTGGACAAATAAAGAAAAGAATGTATTTGGTACTTATCTTCATACGATGTTTAGAGGTAATATAGCACTTTTAAAAGATAAATTTCTATGAAGTTTATAAAACAACAATCAGCTATAAAAAACAATAGGAATTAAAATGAAACTAACAGATATATTATTTTGGATATTTTTAATAGGCGTTGCACTCTTTTATCTCTATAAAGGGAATGATATGCACACAGAAAAATGGAAGAAGATAAACCAAGTTTTTTCTCAAGATAGTAATACAACAATCAAAAAATAATGATATTTACAAAACAACAATCAAAAATACTAAGTGATATAATTCTTTATAGAAGAGATGTACGCGGTAATAACTTTTTAAAGAAAAAGCTAAAAAAGAGTATCCTCAAAGAGATACTCAACGCTGGTATCCATGCACCCTCTGTAGGCTTTTCTCAGCCTTGGAAGTTTGTAGTTATAGAAGATAAAAAGATTAAAAACAGAATCTATAATAACTTCAAAAAATCCTATGAGAAAAGTAAAAAACACTTCAAAGAAAGAGAACTTTATAACTCTTTAAAACTTGAAGGTATCAAAGAAACCCCTCTAAACATTGCAGTATTCTATAAAAAGCCTACCAAAAAAGTCTTAGGGCAAACGAGTTCTAAAAAAATGGGTGAATACAGTGTTGTGTGTGCTATCCAAAATATGTGGTTATACGCTAGAAGTCTAAATATAGGGATAGGTTGGGTAAGTATCATCAATCATAAAAAAGTACAGCAAATACTTGATATAAATGATGAATACAAACTTATAGGCTATCTTTGTGTTGGATATACTAAACAATTTTTAGATACACCGGAGTTAGAAACCTTACAATGGGAAAAGAAAAAAGAGTTTGAAGAGGTTGTAATTTGGGTGTAAAGATAAAAATAACTCAAAAAGATTTACCCAAAAAGTATCAAAAATTTCTACTAAAAGAAACTATCGATGGTGTTCAAAGTAGTGTATACTTATTGGGGGATAAGTATACACTAAAGATTTATGATGAACCTAACTATAATATTGAAGATGAAATAAGTCTGTTAAATACTATTAGAGAATTAAGTGTTATACAATATGTAGAACATATTTATATCAAAGGCTACTTATGTGTATTTTATATACAAATTATAGGTCATAGTATATACAAACCTGAGATAAAACACATAAATCAACTTGCCCTACTTCTTAAGCAATTTCATACTAAAACAACCAATTTAAGATCAAATAACACTCAATTATTTAATAAAAATAGATTAAAAGATATAATCAATAAAAGGGGTATAAGTATATTACAAAATCATCTTGAAACTATAAATATAGAGTTAAAAAATGATGGAATAATACATGGAGATATTTTTCCAGATAATGTGAAATGGAAAGATGATCAGTTAAGTGGAGTGTATGATTTTAGTGAAGCTTGTAATGGAGACTTTGTTTTTGATTTAGCTGTTGTTGCCTTTTCTTGGTGTTTTGATGATGATATGCCAAACTATGAGAAGATAGAAGCCCTACTCTCTTCTTATGGATTAGTAATCTCTTTAGATAAATTTAAAGAGTATATAAAATATGCTTTGGTATATTATGCTACTACAAGATATATAAATAATAGAAATTATCAAGAGTTAATAAATAGATTGGAAAATATATGAACTTTAAACATGGTGGAGATATAACAGCATTTGCATCACAAATTGGTTGCGATGTTAAAGAGATTATTGATCTTTCTTCCAATATTAACTTTTTAAAACCTGAGCTTGAGTTTGATTTTAATAACTTAGATATCTCTTCTTATCCAAACTATGATACGTTGTACTCTGCCCTTGCAAAGCTTTATAATATATATAGTTCACAAATAGAATTGTTTAATGGCGGTAGTAGTGCTATTGTGAGTTTATTTCGTTTTTTTGATGCAACAACTATTACTATTTACAGTCCAGCCTATTTAGAATATAAAAAAACGGCTTCTATGCAAGGATATCATATTGAATTAATCAATCGTTTTACAGAACTACATAAAGAGGTTCAAGAGGGCTCGATAGTTGTCTTTGTGAATCCAAGTACTCCGGAGGGGAGTTTTTATGATATAGAGAAGCTTATGGACTCTTGGATACAAAAAAACTGTACTATACTCATTGATGAATCATTTTTAGATTTTACAACTCATAAATCTTGTATAGAGTATTTAGAAAAATATGATAAGCTTTATATTCTTAAATCCATGACAAAATTTTATAGTAGTGCTGGTATTCGTCTTGGACTTATAGTTTCAAATAGTTCTAATATTCAAAGTCTTAAAAATTGTGAGCCACTTTGGAAAATATCACAATTTGACAGCCACTATATACAACAAGCTTTAAAGGATGAAAACTTTTCTAAAATATCAAAAGCTGTAAACATCACTAACAAAGAATATTTAGTTCATATTATGAAAGATTTTCAATATACACATCATATTATTGATTCTTGTGCAAATTTTATTTTAGTTCAGCTAAAAGAGATAGATGCAACTACTTTTCAAGAACTTTTAAAACCTTATAAAATTATGATACGAGATTGTTCTAATTTTGACTTTTTGGATAGTAGTTTTGTACGAATTGCAGTGAAAAGTAAAAAAGACTTAGATATTCTAGCCATAGGTTTAAAAAATTGTTTATTGAAATAACCCTAATAGCATATATAATAGATAGAATCTTTGGGGAGTTTAAATTTTTAAGACATCCTATCGTTTTCATGGGAGATTTTATCTCTTTATTTGAGAAATACTTTTATAAAGATAGTATTATAAGAGGTGGATTACTGACTATTTCACTATTATTTATCGTATTTTGTATCACTTTTACACTTGAGTATTTTGTTGATAATATTTTTATTTTAGCCTTTTTCGCCTCGTTTGGTATAGCATCTAAAATGTTATATGATAGTGTCAAAGATGTGATTACCAATCCACAAAATATACAATATCTTGTAAGTAGAGATACGCAAAACCTCTCATCAAGCGAGATAAATAAAGCTGCTATAGAAACCTATAGTGAAAATTTAAGTGATGGTGTTATTGCACCACTATTTTATCTTTTATTGTTTGGTATTGTTGGATTATTTATCTATAAAGCTATTAATACTCTTGATTCTATGGTTGGTTATAGAAACACTAGATATGAAAACTTTGGCAAAGTAGCAGCAAAACTTGATGATATAGTAAACTATATTCCATCGAGAATTACAGCCGTTTTAATTGCACTACTATTTACTAGTTCTAAAGCATTAAAAAACTTTGCAAAATATGGAAAACTTCACGAAAGTCCAAATGCTGGATATCCTATCTCTGCTATGGCATTAAGTTTAGATGTTAAACTTGGAGGAGATACTTCTTATTTTGGTGTAATAAAACATAAACCTCACTTTGGAGATGGTAAAACAACAATTGAAACAAGTGACATAAGAAAAGCTCTCTCATTTCAAAAAAGATTAGATACCTTTGTTATTAGTTTACTTTTTTTAGTAAGTTTTAGTCTATTTTTCCTATAGCACAAGATACAAAACTTTTTGCTTTTGCACCAACACTTTGAAGCGTTGAGAGTTCATCTGTAGATAAAGGATACCCTAAACTTCTAAGTTTGAGTTTCAAATGCTCTTTTTTATCATCTTCTATATCAAGAGTTATCTCTCGTGGTTCTTTTTCCAAATTTACTTCAATATCACCAAAATCATCTTTTAGCGCTTTTTTTAAAGTGTTTGCACAACCACCACATTTTACATTTTGTACTACGAATGTTTGTTTCATTTTGTATCCTTTAGAGTTTGTAAATCACTGATATTAATATCATACTATACATAAATAATGTTAATTGTTTATAATATTTTATATTGATACTATTTTTTAATTTAATTCCAAAATATACACCTATCAATGAAGCAACTCCTACAATAGCACCTTCACTATAGTGCATATGTCCACTAAGACTTAAACTAATAAAACCTGCAATAGAACTAAATATAACAAAAAATAGCCCCAAAGATGCTGCATCTTTAAGATTATAAAGCATATAGCCTACAAGTATTGGAGCAAGTATAACAGAACCACCAATACCGATACTCATAGCAATCATACCGATGATAAAACCTATAAAAATTAAAACAAATTTATTTCTTGAAGCAGTACCTTTTGGATTTTCTAATGATGTGGCAGCAACTCTATAGATGGAAAAAAGAATAACAGCTATGAAAATATATTTTAAATATATTCCAGGTACGTTTGGAACAATAACTCCACTTAAACTTCCACCTAAAAAACCACCGATACCTATAGTGATACCGTCTTTTAAGATATCTTTATTTTGTCTACTATTTAAAAAACTTCCATAGATAGAGCTAAAAATCATCTGCATAATAGAGATGGCAACTGCACTTTTCATCTCAAAGCCATATAGTAATAACAATGGGACCAGAACTGTTCCTCCACCTACACCAAAAAAACCTGACATAAGTCCTGTAAGGATTCCAAGTAGTATAAGTGTCATAAAAAAGTACTATTCTTCTTTTTTCATAGCTGTAATAAAGTTTTCGTAAATATCTTCCAACTCTTTATCTTCTCGTGATACGTCAATACCATCATGCTCTTTTACTGCATGTTCAAGTACAGCAACCCTTTTAAGTAAATATGAGAACATCTCTTTTGAAACGTCAGGTAAATCATTGTGGTCAAGTTGTGATTTTTCAGTGCAATCATCGTCTTTTCGTCTTACAATTCTAGCGGGAACTCCAACAGCAGTTGAACTACAAGGAACATCTTTAACTACAACAGAGTTAGCCCCTATTTTACAGTTTTCTCCAACTGAAATATTTCCTAAAACCTTGGCACCACTTCCTATGACGCTATTTTTACCGATAGTTGGATGTCGTTTCCCATGACTTAAACTCACCCCTCCTAAAGTTACACCTTGATAGATTAGAACATCGTCTTCTATAATTGTAGTTTGTCCAATAACTACACCAAAACCATGATCTATAAATACTCTTCGACCTATTTTAGCTGCTGGATGTATATCAACATTTGTAAAAAGTTGGGAAATTCCACTTAGAATTCTAGCAGTTCTTTTAAAACCTTTCATATAAAGTCGATTTGCAATCCTGTAGTTAACTATTGCCCAAATACCAGGATAGTTAAAAATAAGTTCAACTTTGGAGTGTAATGCAGGGTCATTTTTTCTAGGAACTGAAAAATCCTCTTTTATTAAACTCCATAAACTCATTTAGTATTATCCTTTCGATGCTATTGTTTTTAAATAGCTGTTATCATTTATATATTCCATAAGAATATCTTTAAGTTGCTCATTTTTTGTTGTAGATAATAATCTATCCAAAATATCTTGTGAATTGTAATCTAAATCATCAAATATTTCTATAATACTTTGAGATTTTAGAAATTTATCTTGTTTCATAACACCATCTTCAAAGATAATATTTACTTCAGATGGAGAACTAAATAAGTTATGTTTCATTCCTAATATATCTTGGTATGCTCCAACTAAAAAGAATGCTATAAAATAATCCTCTTTCGTTAAATCTACATCATGTAAATAAAATGGTTTACTTGACTTAAATGGAATCTCCCCATCACTATCACAAGTTATATCCCATATATTTGCACTTCTTGTTCCTTTTTTGTTCAAATGTGAAATTGGCATCATAGGAAACTCTTGACCAATACCCCAAAAGTCAGGTAAAGATTGGAATATAGAGAAATTTAAAAGATACTTTTCTTGTATTTTATCATCAAGATTTTTCAGCTCTCTATCGTGTAGATTATCTTGCAAACTAATTGCTTTTTTAATAATAAGATGTGTTAAAACTTCTGCATTGCTTCTATCATTAAGATCAACATATCCTAAATCAAATAGTGTCAAAATAGACTCAAGGTGTTCTAAACTATCGTGCATATATTCTTTTGAATTTTCTTTGTTTATATCTCTAAAAAGTAAATTTAATTCCTCAATGATTGGAGGATTTTTAGCTTTTAATCGTAAGTTTTTTTCTGTATATTCACTTGTAAAAAGTTCAAGAGTTGGAGCAATCAATACAGAGCTAGGTGCAGAGATAAATCTTCCTGATTCTGTAAAAATATTTGGAACTTTTACCCCATTTTTTGAAGAAATTTCATTTAAAGTAAATAGTACATCACTTGCAAACTCTTTTAAACTATATTGTGTAACTCTTTCATAAGCCGAATACTCAATAGATAATCCACCACCAATATTAATTGCATCAAGTGAAGTAGCACCCATTTTGATAAGTTCAGCATAGATATGACCTGATTCTTTTAAAGCTTTTTTTAATGGTGCAATAGCACTCATAGCAGAACCAATATGAAAATGTATCATTCGAAGTTTATCTACAAGATTATGTTTTGACAGCATATCAAAAGCTTCAAGTATCTCTGTTGAACTCAATCCAAATTTTGCATCAATTCCACCACTTTTTGCCCATGTACCACTTCCTGAACTATGTAGTCTTACTCTAAGCCCTACATTTGGACAAGGAAGTTGCAACTCTTGATGAACTTCTATGATGGTTTCTAATTCATTTAAACCTTCAATAGTAATAGTGATATTATGCCCTTGATTTTTAGCAATAAATCCCAAAGTTATCATCTCTTTATCTTTGAAACCATTTACAGTAATTGGGGCATTTTTATTATTATAAGCCATTGCAAGAATTAACTCTGCTTTACTACCAGCTTCTAGTCCATAGTTTAAATGTGCACTATTTTCTAACATTGGTAATATATAATTAGGTAATTGATTTACTTTCAATGGAAATACAGCAAAAAATTTTGAATCATATTGATTCTCAGCTATTGTATCGTTAAAGATTTTATATAATTTTTCAATTTGTTTTTTTGTAATATGTGGAAATCTTAATATAAGTGGTCCAGTATTACCTTCATCTCTTATAGATTTTACTATTTCAATCAAAGCAGGTTTTGATTCATAGTTTAATCTTACTACATTTTTATCTATTATGAAGTTATCATCACCCCATATATCTATACCATATCTGTTCAATATTTCATCCTCATATATTAAAAAATGTATTATATCTAATATGGATTTAAAATCGATTTATTTTTAGTTCGATTATTTTTTTTATTTCTACAACAAAAACAACACAAAAAGATATCACTATGATAGCTACCCATGTTTCTAAGTTTAGAGGTTCACTTTTGAAGATATTATTCATAAATGAAGTATGTGTAAATACTAACTGTAAAAATACCATAAAACTAACACCAACTAATAAAAGTTTATTATCCAATATATTTGTTTTAAAAATTGAGAGTTCTAATTGTTTACAACTAAAAAGATAAAAGAGTTCAATAAATACAAAGATATTAACAGCAACAGTTCGTGCATATTCTACCGTATAACCAAGTGTTATCATATAATTAAACATTGTATATGAGGCTACTAACATATACAATCCAACTACTAACATTTGTGTAACCATTACTTTTGTCATAAGGGGTTCTTTTGGGTCTCTTGGAGCTCTATTCATAATATTTTTTTCACTTGGTTCAAAAACAAGCATAAGTCCTAGGAAGATGGCTGTAGACATATTAATCCATAGTATTTGTAAAGGTAAAATAGGTAAAGTCACACCTAACATAATTGAAAATAATATTACTAAACCTTCTCCTAGATTTGTAGGTAATGTCCAAGTAATAAATTTAACAAGATTATCAAAAACATTTCTCCCCTCTTTTACAGCTCTTTCAATTGAACTAAAATTGTCATCACTTAATATCATATCAGCTGCTTCTTTTGCTACTTCAGTTCCCCCTTGACCCATTGCTATACCGATATTTGCCTGTTTCAGTGCTGGAGCATCATTTACCCCATCGCCTGTCATGGCAACTATTTCTCCACGAGCTTGTAATGCATCTACTATTCGCAATTTTTGTTCAGGTTCTACCCTTGCAAATACTTTGACTTTTGCTACTTTTTCTATAAGTTCTTCATCGTTAAGAGTAAAAAGTTCTTTTCCAGTTAAAACACTTTTTTCAAAGCTATCATTTTGGGGAACAATTGTTATCATTTTTGCTATAGAAAAAGCTGTTAAGGCGTGATCTCCTGTAATCATAATAATATTTATACCTGCATTATGACATTTTTTTACAGCATCAATAGCTTCATCTCTAGGAGGATCCATCATCGCTTGAAGTCCTAAAAATGTAAAACCATTCATAAGTTCTTCTGTATCTATAGTATCTAGTCGTGTAGTTTTTTTTGCAAGGGCTAAAACTCTTAATCCTTCTGTTGCATATTGATTGACTTGTTCATATATAGAATCAATATTGATAGGAATATTACTACTATCAAGCATTTCAAAGTCACAAATTTCCAAAATTTTTTCTACTGAACCTTTTATAAATACGGTATTTTGATTTGTTTGTTGATCTTGATGCAAAGTAGCCATATATTGTTTATCAGATTCAAAAGGTAAAATATCAATTCTTGGAAAAGTATTTTCTAAACTATGTTCATCATATCCAGCTTTAAGACAACTTACAATTAAAGCACCTTCTGTAGGATCACCTTTAATACTGTATATTTCATCTTTTAAAACTAAATAAGACTCATTACATAAATAACCAGCTTGTAATACTTCTTTTATATTAAGTGGATAATCTGTAATAATTTCTCCATCCAGAAGAAAATTTCCTTTTGGTTCATAGCCATTTCCAGTAATTTCATAAGATTTTTTTCCACAAAAAATATTTATAACTGTCATTTTATTTTGTGTTAATGTTCCGGTTTTATCAGAACATATTGTTGTTACACTTCCCAATGTCTCTACCGCTGGAAGTTTTCTTATAATAGAATTTTTCTTTGCCATTCGACTTACACCAATAGCAAGAGTAATAGTAACAGCAGCAGGTAATCCTTCTGGAATAGCACCAACAGCCAAAGCAACAGAAGCCATAAAAGTGTCTATAATACTGTTTTCTCTTACAATACCGACTAAAAATGTTAAACCAGCCAAAATAAGTATAAGTATTAACAATACTTTTGAAAAATAAGATATTTTTTTTGTAAGAGGAGTTTCTAAAGAGACTGTATTATCAATAAGATCAGCAATCTTTCCTATTTGTGTATATTTAGAGATAGCTACAACGATTCCCTTTGCTCTTCCATAGGTCACAAAAGTGCCAGAATACAGCATATTTTTTCTATCATTAAGAGTAACATCTTGGCTACAAAGTTCTGTGTTTTTAGAAACACTTACAGATTCTCCTGTAAGCATTGATTCATCAACTTTAATATCTTTTTGAGTTAAAATTCTTATATCTGCAGGTATTTTTGAACCTGATTCAAGAAGAACTATATCTCCTGGCACTAAATCAACAGAGGAAATAGATATTTTTTTACCATCTCGTATAACAACAGCTTCCGTAGTCATCATATTTTTTAAAGAATCGATAGCTTCTTGTGCTTTTACTTCTTGAACAAAACCAATAATAACATTGATAATGACAACACTAAAAATAACAATACTATCTATCCATTCTCCAAGATAAGCTGTGACAAGTGAAGCTGCAAGTAAAATATATATGAGTGCATTGTGAAATTGTATAAAAAACTTTTCTAAAAGAGAAGAACCTTTTTTATTTTCAAGAATATTTTTACCAAATAACTCTGTTTTGTGTTTTATACTTAAAGGCCCTAGTCCATCATGAATATCACTTTGTAATATCTCTACAATTTCATTAGAGGGAATACTATGCCAGTTTTGCTCTACAAGATGTTGCATATAAGATACCTTTTTTATGAGGATTATTTAATATTTCTCATCATTGTAACAAATTTATATTAATAAAAAAAGCCCCACTAGTAATAGTAGGGCTTTTAATTTTTATAACTAATTTTAATTTTATTATTGAACCATAGCTGTTAGTTCATTTTGACTAACTTTATTAAAGTTTAGGTATTTATAAACATTATCAGTCATCTCTGGCTTAATTTTATTTGGTACTATCTCCATATACTCAGCAGCAGTTGGTAATTTTCCTTTAAGTGCTGTAACAGCAGCTAACTCTGCACTTCCTAAGTATACTTGCGAACCACGTCCTAGTCTATTGTCAAAGTTTCTTGTAGATGTACTAAATACATAAGCATTTTGTGCAACTGATGCTTGGTTACCCATACATAAAGAACATCCTGGAATCTCTGTTCTTGCACCTGCCATACCAAATACTGAATAGTATCCCTCTTCTGTTAATTGTTTCTCATCCATTTTTGTTGGAGGACAAACCCATAGTTTTGTAGGAACAGCACCCTCACCCCTTAAAACTTCACCTAATGCTCTAAATAATCCAATATTTGTCATACATGAACCAACAAAAACTTCATCAATTTTTGTTTGTAATCCACTTGCATGAATCTCTGTAAGTGTTTTTACATCATCTGGATCATTTGGACATGCTAAAATTGGCTCTTTAATCTCATTTAAATCAATCTCAATAATTGCAGCATATTGTGCATCAGCATCAGCTTCTAATAATTCTGGATTAGCAAGCCAAGCTTTCATCTTGTCTCTTCTTCTCATCAGTGTTGCTTTATCTTCATAACCTTGTGCAATTAACTCATCAATTAAAACAATATTAGATTCTAAATATTCAATAATTGGTTCTTTGTTTAATTTAACTGTACAAGCAGCAGCACTTCTCTCAGCTGACGCATCAGATAACTCAAACGCTTGTTCACATTTTAAATCTTCTAAACCTTCAATCTCTAATACACGTCCAGCGAAGATATTTTTCTTACCTTTTTTCTCAACAGTAAGTAAACCATCTTTAATAGCTTGGTAAGGGATTGCATTTACAAGGTCTCTTAAAGTAATACCTGGTTGCATTTCACCTTTAAATCTTACAAGAACAGATTCTGGCATAGTTAAAGGCATCATACCTGTAACACCTGCGAATGCAACAAGTCCAGAACCAGCTGGGAATGAGATACCAATAGGGAATCTTGTATGTGAATCTCCACCAGTACCAACTGTATCTGGTAAACACATTCTATTTAACCAAGAGTGGATAACACCATCACCTGGTCTTAAAATAAACCCTTTTCTACTTGTCCAAAAATCTGGTAATGTGTGTTGTAACTCAATATCTGCTGGTTTTGGGTAAGCAGCTGTATGACAAAATGATTGAAGAACAAAATCAGCACCAAAAGAAAGTGCAGCAAGCTCTTTAATCTCATCTCTTGTCATAGGTCCAGTTGTATCTTGACTTCCTACAGTTGTAGCTATTGGCTCACAGTAAACACCTGGTTTAACACCAGTCATACCGCAAGCTTTTCCAACCATTTTTTGAGCTAATGTAAATCCTTTTCCATCATCTTCTGGTTGATCTGGAGTTAAGAACATATCAGATGGACTCATACCTAAAGCTTCTCTAGCTTTTGCTGTTAATCCTTTTCCAATAATAAGAGGAATTCTTCCCCCTGCTCTCATCTCATCTGTGATTGTATTTGGGTTTAATTTAAATGTAGATACAACAACACCCTCTTTTTCTATAACACCTTCATAAGGTTTTACAGTAATTACATCACCAGTTTCTAAGTTATCAACATTTGCTTCTAATGGTAAACAACCTGAATCTTCTGCAGTGTTGAAGAAAATTGGAGCAATAATAGAACCAATAACAACACCACCTGTTCTTTTATTTGGAATACCTGGAATATCTTCTCCCATATGCCATTGAACAGAGTTGATACCTGATTTTCTAGAACTTCCTGTTCCTACAACATCTCCAACGTAAGCTAATGGATGTCCTTTTGTTTTAAGTTCTGCCATAGTTTCAAGTGGATTTTCCATTCTTGATACTAACATAGAGTTTGCATGTAATGGAATATCTGCTCTTGTAAATGCTTCACTTGCAGGTGATAAATCATCTGTATTTGTTTCACCAGGAATTTTATATACTGTAAGTGTCATCTCTTCTGCTAATGCTGGGCTATTTGTAAACCATTCTGCATTTGCCCAAGATTCAACAACCTCTTTTGCTTTTGCATTTCCTTGATCCATTAATGCTTTTACATCATTAAATGCATCATATACTAAAAGTGTATTTTTTAATTGTTCTGCTGCAACTTCTGCTACAGAATCAATTTTAAGTGCTTCAACAAGTGGTGTTACATTAAAACCACCTAGCATTTTTCCTAAAATTTCACAAGCTTTTACTGGTGTGATAGCATCACAAGAAACATTTCCTTGAACAATATCATTTAAAAATGCCGCTTTTACATATGCTGCATCATCAACACCTGCAGGAATTTTATTTTCAAACATATCTAAGCAATAATCTTCATCAACTATTGGAGATGCTTTTAATAATTCAACAAGTTGTGCAACTTGTTCTGCTGTTAAAGCTAATGGTGGAACACCTAGCTTTGCTCTTTCTTCTGTATGTGCTTTATAATTTGCAACTAAACTCATAAATTAAGTCCTTTTGGTAAATTTTATTTCAATTACAATTCTAGCTAAAAACACTTATTTTATATTTTTATTAAATATTTTTTTACTTTAGATAGTAGATCGTGTGTATTTTTGTTACATATTATTAGTTACACAAAACTAATATATGTAAAAAAGTAACACATTTTATGCCAAAGCTTCTATTGAACTATCTTTACAAAGTGATTTGAGAGCTAAAATTCTACAACTACTTTCAAGAATTGCCACTTTTTTTACAAGGTTATTCATATCTCTATCATAAACATATACACCAACACCTTTTATAACTATAAGATTGTTTGGTGATGCTTTGAGTAATTTTGGAACTTCGACAAAGTTTCTATCATACCAAGTTTCAAAATCACCAGGGTCATATACTGTTAATGTCCCAAAAGTCATTTTCCCAAAATAATCTTCACACTCTATAGTATCATGTTCTAAAGCGTATGCTGTAGTATAAGGTGGCATACCACAAGAGATATATTTAGCCTCATGAATTTGTGTATAAATGGCACTATGAATAACAGCATCAACACTTGCTAAATCCCAACTATAATCATGAATATTCATAGAGAGCTGACAAAGTGTAGATTCTTCTATCTCATCAAATATTGCATCTTTTTTATTGATAATAAACCTATTATGGTCTATTTTTTTTGATATAGAACCATGATAAATACCGAAAAAGTTTTTTCTAAATAATGCAAGTGAAATCTTGGCCAAATGGTTAACTATTTTTTTATCAATCATACTTTACCTTTAAGGATTGCCCTTTAATTAATATTTTGATATGATACCAAATCAAAACATTAAATAGGATTAACCCTTGGATGACAATCAAATACCACATATACCTGTACTTTTCAATGAAGTTATCGAAACTTTTAAAGATTTAAAAGATGGTTATATTATTGACTGTACTTTAGGTTATGGTGGACACTCAGAAGGGATTTTAGAATCCAATCCAAATATCAAACTTATTTGTAATGATCAAGATGATGAAGCTTTGGCTTTTTCTAAAAAAAGATTAGAAAAATTTGAGAATAGAATTATTTTCAATAAAGGCAATTTCAAAAATGTGATTGATACTTTTAAAGATAAAAAAATCGTTGGGATTTTAGCAGATATTGGTGTTTCTTCTTTGCAACTTGATAAAAATGATAGAGGCTTTGGATTTGAAGGTGATACTCTTGATATGAGAATGGATCAAAATCAACACCTAAGTGCTAACGAAGTGGTCAATCACTACTCACAAAATCAATTAGAAGATATCTTTAAAAACTATGGAGAGGTAAAAGAGTATAAAAAAGTAGCCTCTCTTATAGTACAAAATAGACCCTTTAACAGTAGTAAAGAGTTAGCACAATTTTTAAGTAAACATATGTACAAAGGGAAGCTTCATCCAGCAACACTTCCATTTCAAGGTATAAGAATAGAAGTGAACAATGAACTTGGTGTTTTAGAAGAGTTATTTGATAAAATAGAATCTGCAAACTTCAAAGATACTTTAGTAGCTATCATCTCTTTTCACTCTTTAGAGGACAGAATAGTAAAAAACTATTTTAAAAAATGGACTCAAAAATGTATTTGTCCCCCTCAAGTGATGCGATGTACTTGTGGAAACAACCATCAAAAAGGGAAAGTTATCACAAAGAAACCTATCATACCAACAGCACTTGAGATAAAACAAAATCCAAGAAGTAGAAGCTCTAAAATGAGGATATTTAAATTTGACTCCTAAAAAAGCACTTTTAATAGTTTTTTCTGCACTTTTTATCACTTTAGTATTTTTTATGCCAAAGATATATTTACAAAATAACATCTATTATGTAAGTAAAGATATAAACAAACTCAATACGCAATTTATCTCACTTAAAGAGGAAAATAAGTTTTTAAAACAACAACATGAAGATGCGTTGTTTAAAAACCAGATTACTGATAGTTTGATTTTAGAGAATTTTTATAAGAATGGGGATGAATAGCCCTAGATATTACATTTAGCTATATTTTGAACCACCATATATTTATCAAACTCCTCCTCACTTAAAAGAGCTAATTGCAGAGCTGACTGCTTTAGTGTAAGATTATTTTCATAGGCAAATTGTACTATTTTTTCTGAATTTTTATATCCTATATGTGGATTTAAAGCTGTTGCACACATGAAAGCATTGTTTAGATTTTCTTCTATCTTTGCTTTGTTTGCACCTAAACCATCTATGCAATTCTTACTAAAAGAGTTTATCCCATCACTTAAAAGTCTTATTGATTGTAAAAGATTATAGATAATTACAGGTTTAAAAACATTCAGCTCAAAATTCCCTTGACTAGCAGCTACACTTATGGTTGTATGATTTCCCATCACTTGTACAGCTATCATTGTGATAGCTTCTGCTTGTGTTGGATTTACTTTCCCTGGCATTATGGAGCTGCCTTTTTCATTTGCAGGAATAGTTAACTCCCCTAGTCCACATTTTGGACCACTACTTAGCCATCTTATATCATTTGCTATTTTCATCATATTTGAAGCAAGTGCATTTAAAGCACCGCTTAAAAAAGTTTCACTATCGTGGGAAGTTAACGATTGAAACTTATTTGGATGGGAGATAAACTGTGTTTGAAGCACGTTATTAAGCTCATCACACACTTGTTGTGAGAAATTTGGTGGAGTATTTATCCCATTTCCAACGGCTGTTGCTCCTATTGGAAGTTCATTGATATATTTGAGTGTATCTTTGATTTGTGATTTTGAGTGTTCTAGCATAGCGATATAGCCACTTAACTCATCACTTAAAAATAATGGGACAGCATCTTGAAGATGTGTTCGCCCTACTTTTACAATCCCTTCAAACTCTTTTTGTTTTGTTTGAAAACTGTGTTTGAGTCTCTCTATTGCTTCTAAAAGGTTAGGGATTTGAAGTGTAGTAGCTATCTTCATAGCTGTTGGAAAAGTATCATTGCTACTTTGTGACATATTTACATCATCATTTGGATGTAATACAACAGTTGTATTGAGTTGTGAAGCTCTATTGGCTATCACTTCATTGAGATTCATATTGGTATGAGTACCGCTTCCTGTTTGCCAGATACGTAGAGGAAACTGTTCTGTATGTTTGTTTTGGATAATTTCATCGCAAACTTGTACAATTAGTTGTGATTTTTGTTTTTCTAGCTTTTTACTCTTATTATTTACAATAGCACAACACTTTTTTAAATAAGCATAGGCTTTTATAAACTCATCTGGCATAGTTTCAATACCTATGTTAAAATTGTTGAGACTTTTTTGCGTTTCTTCTCCCCAAAGGGGCTTGATATTTGTGTTTTGAGTATTCATAACAATAGTCTATACCCAATCAAATAAATTGTTACTTAATAGAAGTAGCTGTTAAAAAGATATAATCTTTCCCTGTGATTGTAACTCTGAACTTCTTTTGTTGAAGATATTTTTTGCAAAAATTTACATCTTTATAAAGATTTGAAAGTTCTGAATAATTGTAGTTTTTTACCATCGCTCCATATATCATCTCTCCATCGATCCAACGACAATTTGGAAATCCTAAAATCATAGCGCCATCTTTTTCAAGATAATTTTGTACTATATTCATAAAAGTTTTATTGAAGTCTATATTGCTACTTTGTAAAGTCCCAATAGTGATAATAACATCAAATTTACCAAGATTTAACTCTTCAAGATTGTTAATATCCCCTTCTAAAAATAAGGTATTTGAATCCTCTTTAAATTTTTCTTGTGCTTTTTGTATGGCACTTGAACAATAATCAACTCCTACAAGCTCTAAGTTTGCAAAATCTTTTGAATACTCTTTGATAATTTCAAACTCTTCTCCACTATTTACTCCAAGATTTAAAACTCTTTTTCTTTTTTCTAATTGAACACTTTCTAAAGCTTTTAAATAGTGAAGGATAAATGCAGGTTGGGAAGTTTTATCTATGGTTGCAAACGATGAGTTTACACCATATTTTGTTTCCACGTCATTTATCTCCTTATGAAAAGAGTTTTCAAGATGAAGTTTTTGTAAGACTATAATAAAACCTTCTTGTAACACTTTAGGAAAGAGAACTTTACAGTATAAACTTTGAGCTAAATCTACTAATGCTTTAAAATCAAGTTGTTTGTCTATAATTTCAACTTCAATTATATCTCCACCTTTTAATGCACTAACAGAAGATTTAAGTTCTTGATAAGATTGAATGATATTTTTAAACGAAATTTTTAGCATAAAAGATCATTTGATGTTTTTTTAATAATAAAGTTATTAAATCCATCATTATATTCATATTCTAGTGTAAAACCATTTGCATCTAATATATTTTTTACAATATAAAGTCCCAAACCAAAACTTTGATTTGATTTTATATTATCTCCTTTAAAAAAAGGTTCAAAATAGTTTTCAAGAGGATATAATAATTTTTCGCCACTATTTTGTAAGATAATCTTATCTTCATCTGTTTTTATGATTACTTTCTTATTTTTAGAGTATTTTATACCATTATCAATAAGGTTTTTTAAAGCAATACAAAATAATTTAAAATCAACCTCTATCTTAAAGTTTTCTATATGTTTTTCAACTTCATCTTCTTCACACATCAAAATATCTATAGCATCATCAACTAAATCCTCTAAAAAGTAAGACTTTTTTTCTATTTTTTTACGAGATGAAATAAGCTCTTCAATAGTTGCAAACTCATTTATCAAAGATTCCAGCCTATAAAACACTTTTTCCATTTTATTTTGGTTTTCTTCTGTAACTTCTAGTTGTGTAAGAAATTTCCCTTTAATAATAGGTGTTTTTAATTCATGCATAATATTTCGAATAAATACATCCCTTGATTCTTTGAGAAGTTTTAGTTTTTTTGCTGTTTTATGGAACTCATTTGAAAGCTGAGATATTTCATCTTGATGATTTGTAGCACAATCTATATCAAAATTTTCATTTGCTAAGTGTTTTACTTTGTCTTTTAAAATATTGATTTTTAATAGCTTTTTTAAGGTCAAAAGATACAAAAGTATAAATAATGATACAACAGAAAAAGCAACTATAATAAGAGTAGTTTTATTGTCTGGTATATCAATATTATCTTTGACTAAAACATCTAAATGAGGTGTTTGAACATGAGCATAATATTTACCTTCAAGTTTTAATAATGCTATCATAGAGTATCTTTTTTGTTTTTCCATCAATATAACTATGTGTGGATTATTAAGTATCTCAGCTTGTTCCTTTTTATCAATAAACATGGAGAAATCCATCCGTTTAAGATGTACGATTAAGTCTTCTGTAACAACGCCACCTTTACATTCCCGTAAAATTGTTTTTGATACATCAATTGATCTTTTAAACATAAATTCTTGTGTGCTTTTTTGTGAGTTTTCATAGAGAATTACAAAGCTTATCAACATAAAAAATATTGATATTACAAATGTAATTGTGATTGTAAAAAGTATTGAGTTTTTATTGATTTTCATTCTACTAATTTATATCCCATTCCTCTGATTGTTGTTAAATATTGTGGATGTTTTGGGTCATCTTCTATTTTATTTCTAATTCTATTGATTATAACAGCGATTGAACCGCTGTGCTCATCACTATTAAACAGTTCACTATTTTCCAATATATCATATCTTGAGATAATAAAACCTTTTCTTTTACACATCAAAGACATAATCTGATATTCTGCTTGTGTAAACTTAATATAAACACCATTTTTAGTAATCTCTTGCTTCTCTTCATCAAGTTGAAAAATCTCTTTATTTTTGTTGTTTGAAGGTGTTACTTGAATCTCTTTATTATGACGTCGTAAAATTGTTTTAATACGTACCTCTAATTCTCTTGGATCATAAGGTTTTGGCAAGTAATCATCTGCACCGAGTTCTAAAGCTGTTACTTTATCTGTTATATCACTTCTAGCACTGGAAATAATAATTGGCATATTGTATTTTGCTACTAACTCTTTACATACTTCTAATCCATCAAGACCAGGAAGAGTAAGATCTAAAATAACTAGATCGTACTCTTTGTGATTTATTGCTAAGGTACTTAATGCTAAAAATGGATCTTCAAAATTATCAACTTCAATATTAAATTTCTTTAAATATTGTGTTAAAACATCGGCTAATTCGAAATCATCCTCTACCATTGCAATTTTTATCATTACAACTACCCTTTTTCATCATATTATTTTTCATATTGTGTGTCATAACTTCTCTCATATCCATCATTGTTTTAAAATCTTTCTTTTGAGAGTCATCAAGTAAAGCATAAATTTTTTCTATTGTTTCTGCTTTATTTTTAATCATAAATTCTCTTTTTTCTTTTGAGATATCTATAAATCTTTGTTTATCAAAACTATTATCTGTAAAAGCATCGCTTTGTTTTGGCATATTTTTGTAAGATGATTTTATAATCTCTCTTAATTTTACCCTTTGCTCGTCAGTTAAATCAAGCATCATAGCCATATGCATAATACTACCATGTTTTTTAAATGATGAACCTTTTTGCATCATATTACTATTACAAGATTTATTTTTATATCCTTCACCCATATTACCATTTTGACATGATGCAAATACTGATGTAGCTAATAACATTGCTGCTGAAATACTTAAAACTATTTTTTTGTTCATTTGGAACCCCTTATATTTTATTTTTAAAATTATAAGGTACTGAGGTTAATACATATTAAATTAAATATTAACCACTTATTAATAAAATAAATTTTATTTTAAAAGTCCAGATAAACTTTTTGATAGAATAGAACCTGACTCTTCACTACCATATTGTTTTGCATAATTTACAATAATTGGAATAATTGTTTGTACAAGAGAAGGATCAACTCCCATTGTTTTTAATGAACTTTTTACCATCTCACTTGACATCATACTATTTGTTAAAGATGACAACATAGAAGATGTACCACTGTTTTCCATTTTATTTAATACAGGTACATCTTTTGTTACAGTTGAATATTCACTTTCTGTCATGTTTGATTTTGCATATTGCATTAATGTTGCAACAGTACCTGTTGCTTGTGTAGCACTTAAGTCTGTAGAACCTGTAATACTATTAAGTAATGTCTTTGTAGTATCATTAGTAGTATTAGCTGTTGTGTTTGAAGTAGTTTCTTTTGGTAGATATTCTTTCACTGCATCAAAAAAACCACCATATAAAAAACTTGTACTTAAAAGTATAATCATACTTATTTTTTTCATTTTGTTACCTTCTATTAAAATCAAAATAATTATACTATAAGTTATTTAATTTTTTATAGGGATTATGATAAAATAATAATATATAAGGAATGACATTGAAATTATTGACAAAGTTGAGGAATACTTATCTAAATACTAATTATGGTAAGTATGTTTTATTTGCTGTTTTAATCTTTATTGTTTTTATATTTATGCTTTCAAAAATAATAACAGATAGAGAAGTAGCTGATATCCTAAAAGTACAACATGCCACTTGTGCAGAAAATGTTCAAAATAAAATTAAAATTCACATTGAAAATAAAAAAGAAATTAACTCTTTTGTGGCACTTTCTTTAGCCAATGATACACGAATCATAGAAGCATTAAAAAAGAATGATAATACTCAGTTAAATCTTCAATTATTTGCCTCAAAACTTGAAAAATTATCTCTTGATAAAACTGTCTGGTTTCAAATTATTGATAAAAATGGTAAAAGTTTTTATAGAAGTTGGACAAACAAATCTGGTGATGATATGATTAAAGTAAGGGCTGATATTGTTAAAATGATTGAAAAACCTCATATTATGTCAACAATAAGTACAGGTAAATATGCAATGACATTTAAATCAATGGTACCTATATATGATAATAATAATTTTATAGGTATTTTTGAAGTAATAACACATTTTGATTCATTATATAAAAAATTAAAAAAAGAAAATTTAGAGTCTATTTTTATTGTTGACAAATCATATAAAAAACAAATTATGCAACCATTTTATCCTTTGTTTATAGGTGATTATTATATCTCAATGGATAATCCAAATCCTAATATATTACAAATACTACAATTTAATGGTGTGGAAAAATATATTAATGCTAATGGTTTTTTAATAGATAAAGTCAATAACTATGGAGTTGTTATTTATAACTTACCAGATATTGATGGAAAACAAATGGGTTATATTATTGCTTTTAAAAAAACAACTGACCTTCCAATGCATGAAATTCACTATGTGAAACAACATATAATGGCAATTTTTATTATTTTGATACTATTTATAATACTTTTAGGTTATTATTTTTTAAATAAACAACATGAAGACTTTATCAGTAAACAACATAAAAAACATGAAAAAGAGATAGAAAGAAATACAAAATTTCTCACTATAGGACAAATGGCAGCGGGTATTACCCATGAAATAAATACTCCCTTAACATATATCAAAGGGACAAATGAAATGAGTAAATTTGATATAGAAGATATGCCTAATAGTGACTTAAAAACTACATTATTATTAGATAATAAAAAAATCGCAGATGGTATAAAAAGAATAAGTAATATTGTAGAATCTATGCGAGAGATGGCACAAGTTTCTTCTGCTATAAAAGAAAATTCAAATTTATACGCCACTCTTATTACAACACTTAGGCTTATAAATAATAGATCAAAGCATATATCTAAAATATATCTCAATGGTGAGTTGTTTGAAAATGAAACGGCAAATAAAGAAAAATATAAATTTATTGCTTGTATAAATAAACAAAAAATTGAACAAGTTTGGACAATTATTATAAATAATTCATTAGATGAATTAGTAAAAATAGAAGATTATGAACAAAGAATTCTTTTTATAACCATAAATGCTGATCAAGATGATATAAGTATAACATTTCAAGACAATGCTGGTGGTATAAATGAAGAGATTATTGAAAGTATATTTGAACCATTTGTAAGTAGTAAGTTATCACATGGCATTGGAATTGGTCTTAATGTTGCTAAAAAAATACTAGATGAACATGAAGCTATAATTGAAGTTGCTAATAAAGATAAAGGGGCACTGTTTATAGTTAAATTTAAAAAGAGTGAAACTATCTAGTAAAGATTTTCCTGCCCTATTCTATATAAAGCAAAATCATATTTAATAGGGTCAATTAATTCAAATTCTCGAAGTTTTTCTGTTATTAATAGTGCTGACTTTAAATCGTAAGTTTTACGATTTAATAATCCTAGTTTTTGTGATACTTTAAAAGTATGAGTATCAAGAGGAAGTATCAAATCTTTTTTATCTACATCTTTCCACAATCCCATATCAAGACAATCATCTCTTACCATCCACCGTAAAAACATATTGTATCTTTTATACGGAGAATTTCCAATAGATTTAATTATACCTTGCTTATCTCGTTTTGGTGGAGTACTAACTAAAAATTTGTATCCTTCACTATAATACTCATAAACTTCTAATACACTTTGTATAATTGAGGAGATTCCTTCTAAAACACTAGCTTCTTTATCATATCCTTTTTTAAAAATATTTTCTAAGCTATCTTTTTGTTGTAATCTTTTGATTGCTATAAAAAAACTAATAATGTCTTGGGAGTTTTGAAATCTATAATAATGATTTTTTAGTTCTTTTTGAATTGTTTCTTCACTATACTCTAAAAGTGTAAAGTCTAAAGAACTCAAAAACTCCACTATCTTATTTGCATTTCCATAAGCAAAAAGTGCACAAATTAAGCTGATATATTCATTATTATATTGTTTTGCAACCATTAAAGGATCTGGTTTATCAAAACTAAGTTCACTTTGGCAGTTTCTTATCACCACCTCTTTATCTAACATCTCTTTTATATCCATTAGGTATAATATCGAAAATTAACCTAAAGGATATATAGTTTGGATTATAAAACTATACTTATTACAGGATGTTCTACTGGAATTGGACTTCAAACTGCAATCTATCTGAGACAACAAGGATATAAAGTTTTCCCGACTGCTAGGAAAGAAGAAGATGTTACTATGTTACAAGAATTAGGATTTGAAGCCTTTTTACTTGATGTAACAAAAAAAGAAACTATATCTAATACCATAAAACAAATATTAGAACTTACAGGTGGTACTTTGGATGTGGTATTTAATAATGCAGGTTTTGGACAGCCTGGTGCATTAGAAGATATATCTACAGATATTTTAAAAGCACAATTTGAAACTAATGTTTTTGGACTTCATGAAGTTACTATACAAGTTTTACCTATTATGAAAAAACAAGGTTATGGAAAAATCATACAACATAGTTCTGTTTTGGGACTTATTAGCTTAAAATTTAGAGGAGCTTACAATGCAAGTAAATATGCTATTGAAGGTCTTACAGATACATTAAGATTAGAATTAGAGGGTACTAATATACAAATAACACTTTTAAATACAGGTCCAGTTACAAGTGATTTTAGAAAAAATGCTATTATCAAAACAAAAGAAAATATCGATATAGAAAATTCAAGATTTAAAGAAGTATACTATAAAAATATGGCAGCAAATAAAAGCAATGTTCCTTTTAATTTACCTGCAATTGCTGTTTCTAAAAAAGTAGAAAATATTTTAATGTCAAAAGAAATAAAGCCAAGATATTATATTACAAAAGCTACTTATATACTAGGATTTGCAAAACGTGTTTTATCCACATCTAAACTTGACAAAATACTAAAAAAAATTTAAACTATATTTTTTGAGTTTGCTTTATGTTGTAGATAATCAGCTATTTGCATCAAACAAAAAGTAATAATAAAGATAAAAAGTCCAGGAAAAAAGCTTACCCACCACGCTATTTCTATTACTTCTTTTCCATCACTAAGTAAGCTTCCCCAGCTCATTTGAGGAGCATTTACACCTAGACCTAGAAAACTAAGACCAGATTCTGCAAGAATTGCTCCCCCTACTCCAAAAGTAAACGAGACTAAAAAAATAGGTGCTAATAATGGTGCGAAATACTTTAAAATAATTTTGATTTTTGATACATTTGTAAGATTTAGAATTTTGATAAAAGGTTTATTAGCAATTGCAAAACTTTCACTTCGAATCATTCTAGCCATTCCCATCCAACCTGTTATAAATAAAACAATAATCAGTATAGTAAGATTTGCCTCCATATAACTTACAAGTGCTAAAAGAAGAAAGAAAGTAGGAAATGTTAAAAAAAGATCAATAATGATTGTAATAGTTTTATCATAATAACCTTTCAAATAACCAGCGCTAATACCAACAATCAAGCCAATGAGTGATGCTATAGTTGCACTTGTAAATCCTATAATTAAAGAAGTTTGCCCACCATTCAAAATTCGTGCAAATATATCTCTTCCTAGTCGATCTGTTCCCATAATATGTTCCATATTTGGGCTTAACAGAATAGCTTGTGGATTCAATTCATACGCTGATGTTGTATATAAAAATGGTAGAAAAAAAACACACCCAATAACAAAAATTAAAACATAAAGAGCACTTTTATACATAATAATATGTGAGAGCACTTTTCCCAAATTTTTTAGTCTTATTTTTTGTAAACTTACCAAGTGTTTCTGGCATTTCAATAGTTGAGAGATGCTCAAAAGTTACTAATATAACATTGTTATTTACAATATTTTTTACCATATCAAATGTTTTATCATAAATATTTTCCATCCCATCTCTAAAATCAAATGGTGGATCAATGTACAAGATAATTTCATCATGACTATTTTTTAATTGTTCTAAAATAACTGGTGTTTTTTCAAATGTATCACCAAAAATTGCTATTGTATTATCTTTATCAATACTTTCACAATTTCTCGTTAAAACTTTATAAGAATTTTTATCAAATTCACAAAAATAACTCTTTTTAGCACCTCTACTAAGTGCTTCTAAACCTATTGCACCACTTCCACCAAATGCTTCTATAAACACAGTATCTATAATATCAAATTGCAATACATTAAAAAATGACTCTTTAAGAATTGATTTTGAACTTCTTGTAACTTCTAACGATGGTAATTCTAACGGTTTGTTTTTATATTTTCCAGCTATAATTTTTGATGTAATTTTATTGTTTTTCATATTTTATCACTCTATTCTTTCCTGCTCTTTTTGCTTGATATAATGCTATATCAACATTTTTTATAAAATCATCTTTTGTATTTTCATTTGCTATAAACTCTGCAACACCAATACTAATTGTAATTGGCAAGCTAATATCTTTTGGTTGGTATTTTTCAACATTTTCTCGTAGTTCATTGGCAATTCTAGATGTTTCATCTATGGAAGTTTCAGGTAGTAAAACCATAAATTCCTCCCCACCCCATCTTGCTGCATAATCAGTAGCTCTTATAGTTTTCTTTACAATATTTGCCAAATCAATTAAAACGATATCACCAACATCATGTCCATAAGTATCATTAATATTTTTAAAATCATCTATATCAAACATTAGAATTGATAAATTATGTTGATATCTATTTTCTCTTAAAATTTCTTTTGTAAGTTCTTCATTGAGTTTTTGTCTGTTAAAAAGTTTTGTCAAGCTATCGTGTGATGCTCGATATTGTAATTCATATGTATATTCTTTTAGTTCTGTAATATCTGTAAATGATACAACATAATGTTTTGTTTCATAGAAAAATGTTTTTATATCAACTCTAAAAATTTTTTCTTCGTCTAGAGTATTTTTAATAAGAACTACCCTTTTCATATCTTCAAGTTTCATGATTTCAGATATCCAATCTTCTTCAATTGAATAAAAATAATCATCTTTTTTTATAAAAAAACTATTTATTGGTTTATTATTTGTTATAAACTCTTCAATAGCTTGTAATTTAAAAAACTCTAAAAAAGTTTTATTTGCTGAGGAGACATTGTATTCATTAAAAACAAGTATCATATTTTCTTGAGAATCCAAAATAGAACGTAATTCCAATGTTTTTTCTTCAACTTCAATTGATAGTTGTTTATTAAGTATCTCTAATTGGTCTTTAAGATATTTAGGTTCAGCAGCAATACGAATTGTATCTATTAAGTCATCTATTTTTAATGGTTTAGTAACATACCCTCTTACTCTTAATTTGATAGCTTCTTTTAAAAAGTCAGCATCACTATGCGCTGTAGTGATAACAGTTGGTATCATATGGTCAATATTATGAATTTCTCTTATCATTTCTAAACCATTCATTTTAGGCATATTAATATCTGTAACAATCAGATCTATTGTAAATTCGCTATTAGGAGTGTTATTGTGTTTTTCAAATAACTCTAACCCCTCTTTTCCATTGGCAGCATGGATAACATTTTTTAAAAATTTACTTAAAATACTTGATGTTAAATTTCGTACATCATCTTCATCTTCAACATAAAGAATACTAATATTTTTTAAAAAATCTTTATCCATTTGTATTCCTATTGAAAAATCGCTAAAGCATTTTCTAAATCTTCTTTAGTATCAATACCAAAACTTTTAGAATCAACTCTTACCATACTTATTTTTTTACCATTAGAGATAGCTCGTAATTGCTCCAACTTTTCTGTTTGCTCTAAAAATGAAGCCTCTAATAAACAAAAATCATTTAAACTCTTTTTTGTAAAACCATAGATTCCAAGATGACCTTTATATTTTGTATTATTATAGTGATCTCTATGATATGGTATTTTTGCTCTTGAAAAATAAATTGCATCACTTTTATCATCACAAATCACCTTTACATGGTTTGGATCATCTGCCATTTCTGAACTAATCTCTTTGTAACAACTAACCATAGTAAAATCATTGCCTTGTAGTCTTTTTACTTCATCTATAACAGCTTGCACAACTTCTGGTTCTATGAATGGTTCATCTGCTTGAACATTCACAACAACTTCATTATCATCTAATTCAAGTACTGAAGCTGCTTCATTAATTCTATCCGTACCACTTTGATGTTTATCTGAAGTTAGAATCGCTTTAATATTGTGTTTGTTAGCCAAAGCTACAACTTCATTTGAATCTGTAGCAATTACTACATCATCTAATTCTTCCACTCTTTTAGCAGTTCTTATTACCATAGGTAATCCAAGAATATCTACCAATATTTTATTTTCAAATCTACTACTATTTAGTCTAGCTGGTATTATTATCATGCAACTTATCCCTTTTAAATTATCTTATTATATCAAATTGAACTGTATTATTAGATTTATTGAACTGATTTTTAGTAATTTTAAATAAATTTTAATGGTATTAATACACTTTGACGCTTTTTATAGCCAATATGTGGAACTATTAAATTTTTTTTATTTATTTTTTGTTTGTTGAAAAATATTATATCAATATCTAAAGTTCTTGGCGCATCTTTAAAACTTCTTTTTCTTTTAAATCTATTTTCATAACGTTGAAAAGCTCTTAAACACTCAAATGCACTTAAGTCTGTTTTTAGGACAATAAGTGCATTTAAAAAATCATTTTGCTCAAGATACCCAAAAGGTGGATTTTGTAAAATAGGTGTTGTTTTTTCAATAATAAACCTACTATCTTGCTGTAACATTAAAAAAAGTTTTTGAAATATTTTTATAGTTTTTCCAATATTTCCACCAATACCTATAGTTACTTTATTTCTTTTAGAGTTTTGTTTTTTATATCTATATGGAAAAGTATTTCGATAATAAAGAGTTAAATCAGACGTGAGTGTTTTTTTCAATATTATTATCCTCTTTATTTGAAATGCCATAGATAAAACTAAAAATTTCGGCAACTGCCTTATAAAGTTCAACAGGTATTTCTTGATTTAATTCTATTTGACTTAACATATTGACTAAATCTTCATCTTTTTTAATTGGTATTCCATTTTGTTCTGCAATTTTGATAATATTCTTTGCTGTTTCACCACTTCCAAGTGCAGTTACCTGTGGCGCGTGGTCTTTTTCTTTATCATATTGTAACGCAGCAGCTTTTTGTATTCTTTCTTTTTCTATCATTTTTAAGCCTTTATATCTAAGCCAAAACTTAAATCACTATGAGTATTTCCATAACTATTTTTTATAGATTTTTGTTCATTACTATTAAGACTAAAAACATTTAAACTTTGAAGAAGAAGATTAATACTGTTAATTCCTATTCTTAACTTTTGTAAATTCTCTTGAACCATCGATTTAAATTCTTCTTTTTCTAATCCAATATTGATATTAATATTGTTTTTACTATCAAGAATCATTAATATTTTTAAATCACCATACTGTTTAAGTGTTAAATTTATTTGACAAGAAAAACTCTCATCATTATTTTTGTGAAATTTTATATCAGAATCTTCAATTTCATCTTGTAAAAAAGAGAGATAGGTATGTACAGAATTTGTTGAATAAGATAACAACTGAAAATAGTCTATCTGTGTATTTATTTTATCAATAATTGTTTTTAATTCTTTAGTAATAGGTTCATTTGAATTATTAGTATATTCTTCTATGATAGCTGCAGTTATTTTTAAATCATGAATAAAATTCGTTGTTTTACTTAAATTATTCTCAAATAATGCTTGTGGTAAAGTATCTATTTTCGTTTGAATTGTTTGTGTATTACTAAATATATTTTGTAACACCATCTGCTGTTGCTGTGGTATTTTAGCTGTATTGGCACTTTTCAACTGTTCTATAGTATTTAGAATATCATTTTTTATGTTTTTTACACCCAATGTTTGCTCATCTAATGATGCAAGTTTATCTTCCAATAAATGAAACCCTGTTTGTATAGTAACGAAATTTTTATTGAGTATTTGTTCTTTTAAATTCAAAAATAAATCTTTTATACTAGGAATAAAGTCATTTTTCATAATAGGTGAATTAATATTATGCTGTGTATTTAAAATCTTTGTTTCTAGGGTTGAAAGGTTCTGTAATTGTTTTTGGGGATTTTGTTCTGTTTTTATACTTTTAATATCTCGTAAAAGAGATTCTATTGCATTTTTAATTTCTACTTTTAAATCTTGAGGGATTGTTGGATTTGATTCTAGTCGTATAAGTTTTTGTTGTATTATATTTGTATTTATAGAACCATTAAGAACACTTAACTGATCTTTTAATTGAGTCTTTATAGTATCCAAATTATCCATTTTAACATTATTGAACTCAGGTGAAATTACTCCTGTCTTTACAAAATGTTCTTGAACTACTTTTAATTGAGAATCTACCTTTGATAATAGAGTAGATACGTTTTGTGGATTAGTTTCTAGTTTTATAGTTTTAATATCTTTCAAAATATTTTCAATGGCATTTTTTATTTCTAACTTTAAATCTTTTGGTATCTCATTTTTGAGTGTATTTGTTGTAGAGACATCTAATTGCCCTTTAATGAGGTTCAAGAGTTGTTCAATATTTTTTGATACAGGTATTGTTTGTTGTGCTAATTTAGATTCTAAAAATACCCCACTATTTGAGATATTCGTTTTTATTACTTTTTCATCAATATTTTTAATATCAATAAGAGATGATTTTAAACTTAATAATTGTGTTTCAAGTTTATTATTTGTTAAAGGATCGGTTTGAATAGATTTTATAAGTGTTTTTATATCTTCGGAAAGATTTTTAAAACTAAAATTTTGTTTATTGTTTTCTAAAAGAGATGTAACATTTTCTTTTGTTTGCATTCCAGTAGATATATCTTTTAATAAACCAGTAAGTAGAGTTTGAATACCTTTATCTTTGGAAATTGTTTCTAAATCTATCTTTCCATTTACACTAAGATTATCTAATTTATCTTTTACTACAGGATTTATTTTAGGAGATAATAAACTTAATAATGTGGCAGTATTAATATTCAAACATTCTCCTTAAAATTTATTTTGATTTTTCTATTTTATCATTAAAATGATTAACATTAAGGACACCTCTATATTAGATTTGGTATAATCATATATATTATTATATTGAGGGAAAATAGATGTCACTAAAAGAACAATTAAAATCAGACTTAAAAGAAGCTATGAGAACAAAAGATATCCTTAAAAGAGATACTATAAGAGCAATAAATACAATGATTAAACAAATTGAAGTTGATCAAAGAATTGATCTAGTTGATGAAGATGTAATAAAACTTATTCAAAAAGGTATAAAACAAAGAGAAGAAGCAATTCTTCAATTTAAAGAAGCTTCAAGAGATGATCTTGTAAAAAATGAACAAGATCAGATTGATATATTTTCACTTTATTTACCAAAACAACTGAACGATGATGAACTTGAAGCTATCATAAAATCACTTATTACTGAAGTTGGTGCAACAAGTATGAAAGATATGGGTAAAATTATGAATCCAGCAAAAGAAAAAATTGGTGGAAGTGCTGATGGAAAAAGAATCAATGAAATGGTAAAAAAACTCTTAGGATAACTTATGGCTGATTCAATCGCACAGGTTTCTAAACAAGCACTTATAAACCTTACTAAAGTTGGCAAAGATATAACTCCTGCAGAGTATTCAAAAGAATACTGCAAAGTAGCCAAAGAATTAAACTTATCACAGACTGAATGTGAATATTTTAAAGAACTTTTAAATAAAATTTCTAAAGAAGAGTTAGTCCAAAGTAGTGTAAAAGAGGTTGAATCTATTTATGATATTATTGAAATATTACTTTTAAGAGCTCCGAAAAAAAATATCTCTAAAATGTCTGAACTTATGCAAACTTCCCTGCAACCTTCTATATCTTTAAGTATTGATGATGATTTACAATCATTTTGTATTAAAATAGGTGACTCACCATCATTAATTTTTGAAGAATCTATTCAACAAGAGATGGAAAAATTTATTGAGAAAAGATTTGAAGTTGATAAAAAAATAGTTGCACAAAAAACTGCTGATATAGCAAGACTAATTAGTCTTATGAATAAATACCTTAGTGATGCAATTGATAGCAGTAAATATGGTTCTAGTAGTGTATCTGATATTAAAGATGAATTACAATCAATTAGAATCTCAGGTTCAACTAAAGATGAACTGAATCAACTTCAAACAAAACTTGTTCAAGCAGCTATTACTATAGAAAATGAGATGACTAGTGTTAGTAAAAACTTAGAAAATGGAAAAAATGAAGTTATCATTTTAGAAAATAAAGTGAAAACATTAGAAAGAGAATTAGCGGATGCAAAACTTCGAAGCACAAAAGATTTTTTAACGGGTACATTAAATCGAAAAACTTATGAAGAAGAGATCAAAAAGTTTGAAAATGAATTTACTAGAAAAGGTCAAAACTACGCTATTATCTTTTTTGATATTGATCATTTCAAAAGTGTTAATGATACCTATGGACATGAGTGTGGGGATATTGTTTTAAAAACATTTTCTGCTCTTTTGTTAAAACTTACAAGAGATATTGATATTGTAGGACGATATGGTGGAGAAGAGTTTGTTGTTGCACTACACTATAACAATAAAAGTGAATTAGATAAGTATGTATCTCGTATTAAAAGTGTTATTACAAAAAATAAATTTGTTTATAAAAAACACAAACTGGCAATTACTTTTAGTGCAGGAATACAAATAAGAAGTGAAAACAGTTCTATTTTAGAGACAATTAATAAAGCTGACAAACTACTCTATAAAGCGAAAAAAACTGGTCGAAATAAGATTATATTTTGGGATGGGAAAGAGATTTAGAGATAGTTTACAAAAACTACTCTTTATCTAAATCATCTTTACTAAAAAAAGTATTTGGATGGAAATTTTCAAATGCTGCTCTCATGGAAACAAAAATCTTTGGATTTTCTGCTTCTAATGTTTCTAAAAGTTTTTTCGTATTTGCTCTAGCATAAGGCATTTTCATATATTCCCTTTGTTTTTCATCTAACCGCATACCAGGACAACCCTCATCACCTATAACGTTGATTTCATTCTCTAATGCAAATGCTCTAAGTTGTCTTTCTCTGCACATAATAAGAGGTCTTATTACCATTAATCCATTCTCTGCTCTATAAATTGGGGGCATAGCTCTCATAACACCATTATAAAAAAAGTTCATAAAAAAACTTTCCATAGAATCATCTAAGTGATGCCCAAGAGCAAGTTTATTAAATCCATTATCAAGTGCATGTGTATAAAGATATCCTCTTCTCATTCTAGATATCAAGCTACACAATGAGCTGTTTTTTCTCACTTTTTCAACTGAGATATCAAATATATTAGTATCTACGATTTCATGATCAATATTATGTTCCTTACAATGTTCACTTAAAAACTGAACATTTTCACCCATACCATAAGTGATAGTTACTGCTTTAAAATCAAACTTAAAAGGAGCGTGTCTTTGCATTCTTTTAAGGGTATGAAGTAGTGTTAAAGAATCTTTTCCTCCACTAAAACCTACTAAAACCCTATCACCCTCCTTGATTAAGCCATACTTTGCATTTATTTGACCTACAAGTTTTGTTATTTTTTTACTTACCTCTAATGACATAATTATTATTCTCTTTAATATTTTCTTCTAAATTTTTTCTTGCTCTATATAATAAATGTTCTCTCGTATCTTGTTCATAAAAGTGAGCTATACCACAATTAAATCTTACAATTATTTTAGTATCAATTTTTTTAGCATGCAATAGTCTATTTACTAAATCTGTAATATTTACATCGTTAGAATTTGGTAAAATCATATAAAAAAGTCCACTATTTTCATAATAGATAACATCAGTGGTTCGAATTGTACTTCTAAAGTGTTTTTTAAATGCTCGTAATATCAATTCTTTTTTTGCTTCACTATTTACTTGTTCTGAGAATGTTTTATAATCATCAATTCCTACAATAGCTAATGAAAACTTTCTACCATATCTTTTTCCTAAAGCTATTTCTCTGTCAAGTACTTGTTCAAAACTAAAAGAATTTTCTTGTATTTTTTCACATTGTCCATTTAATATATGGTTTTCTCTTTCAAAAAGTGTGATTTTTCTTTCAAGCTTAAAAATTTCATGTTTTGCATGATCTAATTCTTCTTGTAATGCAATTATCTCGGTAGTATTTTGCCCTTTTATTTCACTTGCTTTTTGCGCATGAGTAGTCGCCTGTGTAATAATATGAGATTTTAATTGTTTAACTTTTTGTTGCTCTTTCTCTTTTAATTCAGTAACATCAACAATAGTTAATATGCTATACACACCATCTTTTAAAGGAAATGCTTGTCCACTCACAAATGCTGGAAATAAACTATGATCACTATACTTTTTTAAAAATATATCATAATAACTGTTATCTTGATTTGCCATTGTTTTAAATATATCGTCTTGATAGTCAACAGGTATTAACTCAGCAATATTTTTATACAAAATATCCTCTTGTGTTGTTTCAAACTTTTTTAAAGCTATCTTATTCATAAGAACAATATCATGTTTTGCATCTACTATAACTATAGCTTCACTAATATAATCATATAATTCTTTTAAATCTGATAATTCTAAATTTATATTTTTCATACTAGGCCTTTCCTTTTGCACTTTGTATTTTATTTACATATTCATAATTTATATTTATTCTTTTATTTGTTGGTAAATTAATTGATAACTGACTTAATACTGTATTAAAGTCATCAAAAAGATAATTTGACATACTCCCTGGTATTGGATTGATTTCATTAAGATACACTTCATCATCTAAAATAAAAAAATCACATCTAATTAATGCTCCTTCAAAAAATGTATTGTAAATTTTTATAAAACTCTCCTTAATCTTTTCTTCTATTGAAGAGGTAATTTGAGCATGAGAAACACTTTGTGTTCTGTTGAAATCTAAATACTTTTTATCAAAATCTAAAAACTCCTCTTTTTGTGGCTCTTCTATAATCGAAAGTACATATTCACTTCCAATTTTTGTTCCAGCGAGATTGTATTCCTTAATTCCTGCACAAAATGGTTCAATAATTATTTCATTATCAAACTCAAAAGCCACATCAAGTGCATAATCTAATTCCTCTTTATTATTAACAATAGAAACTCCTATACTACTTCCCAATCTTACTGGCTTAATAATTACTGGAAATTTGTCTACAGTTATTGTATCATTTTTTGTGAAATATTGAAAATCTATGGTTTTAATTCCACAACTATAGGCATAAGATTTTGTCAAATATTTGTTACAACTTACAACACTTGCTTCTACTCTTGGACCTATAAATGGTATGTTGTAAAATTTAAATAATCCTGCTAATACACCATCCTCTCCATCTCCTCCATGAACAAGGTTTAGGACGATATCAAATTGAATTTGTTCTCTTCCAAATAGCTTCTTTTTTGTGAAACCATCATGGTTTAATTGTAATTTATCAAATTTCTTATACTCTCCACTACTGAACAGATTTGATTTAATTATATCTGTAGGTATCAGATAAAACTCTCTATCTTTATCTATAAAAATATAAATAACTTCACAATTTAAAACTTTTTTCATTGTAATTGCACTTACTATACTTATCTCATGTTCAAAACTCTGACTACCAAATACTATTGCTATTTTTTTATTATTTCTCATATTTTATTTCTATTTCTGTAATTTTTTTAATGCTTCTTTTACTAAACCAGCTGTATCAGTGGCAACTGCTGAACTTAATGCTTTATTGATTTGTTCTTTCTTAAATCCTAAAGATTCTAAAGCCATGACAGCTTCAGAAGCACTTTGATTTAAACTGCCATCCATATTTGATGAAGAAACAACAAAACCACTAAGTTCTACTAAAATCCTACTTGCACCTTTTGGTCCAATGCCAGGAACTCTTTTTAACATTCCAATATCATTTGTTTGAACAATTTGAGCAAAACTTGTTGGTGTAAAAGTACTGCAAATTGCCATTGCAACTTTTGGACCGACACCATTGATTTTTATTACTGTATCAAACAATCTCTTTTCATTAATATCTAAAAAACCATAAAGATTATTACTCTCTTCTTTTATTATTTGTGTCGTGTACAATTTAACTTGTTCACTAATAATCGCAGCACTACAATTAACCGACACAAATACCTCATATATTAAACCATTCACATTAATATGAACAAATGTGGGGTCTTTTTTTTCAATTTTTCCTTCAATTCCTACTATCATTCACTATCTTTACTTATTTCATTTATTACATTTATGATACCATATATTTACTTTATAGTTACTCAAATAATTTGTTAATTCATTTAAGTAACAATTTCTTTAAAGTTAAATCTAAAATTTAACTAAATAATTGTAAAATAAAATTTGCGTGGAATCGTACAAATAGAAAATAATTTGTTAGTGATTAGTATTTTATTACCTTTTTTAAGCATAATTACAATTATGTAATTAATTAAGCTGCAGAAAGTTACTTGAAACTATGTTAAAATAATTAATATAGTAAAAGTATAAATCATAATCAAATGGGAGAAGTAACTTGAATTATATAAATAAAAAGATTAGTACTAAAATAATATTTTGGATGTTTATACTTATGACACTTAGTAGTATGGCTGTTTTATTTTCCACGGTAACAAAAGTAAGTGAAGACAATATTATCAAAACAAAAAGTAATTTGGAAATGCTTAATAGTGCTATGTTTCAAAGTCTGAGAAATGCTATGAATACTGGAGATCCTGTACAAATTAAAAAAGCTGAAGAAGAGGCACGTTCTATTAAAGGTGTACAAAATTTAACAATAGCAAAAAGTAAAGCTCTTATGGAAATGTATTCAGATAGTACACCTTATACAAAAGACCCAAATATTATTGAATCATTTAATACAAAAAAAGAACATATAATTGAAATAGAAAATGACAAATCTCACAATTTACGAATGATCAAACCAATGATTGCAACACAAGAATGTCTTATGTGTCACGTTAATCAAAAAGAGGGAGATGTTATTGGAATTATGGATTTAACTTTCTCTTTAAAAGATGCTGATGACAGCCTTAAAAGTATTATTATGAATATTATTGTTGCATCAACAATTCTAGGTTGGATTACTATTGGTATTATTTTTTATGTAGTACGAAGTGCAACAAAACCTATTGATGGTCTTAAAGAAGGATTCCAAAGCCTAATTGATTCAGCAGAACTTAAAGATGATTTTAAATTAGAAATTAAAACCAAAGATGAAATTGGTGAAGTTGCAGAACTTTTTAATAAATATATGGAAAAAGTTAAAGCTGACTTAAAACAAGATGAAATAGTAATTAATGAAACAAATGATGTATTACAAAAAACTGCAAATGGATTTTTTGTATATGAAGTAAAATCTACTGCATCAAATCCGCATGTAGAAGCTATGAAATCAAATTTAAACTTTATGATTAAAAAAGTTAAAGAAACTCTTGACAAAATCAATACTACTTTACGAAATTACAGTCAATCAAAATATGATTTCCAAATAGATGATAGAGGAATTTATGGAGATTTAGGAGCTGTAACTGCAGGTATAAAATTGGTTGGAAATAATACTTCTGAAATCTTAGCTATGATTATGAACACAGGAGAACAATTAAATAATAATACACATACTCTTTCTGATGCTTCTTCTGGTTTATCTTCTTCTTCAAATACACAAGCAGCATCTCTAGAAGAAACAGCTGCTGCATTAGAAGATATTACTTCTAAAATAAAAGGAAATACACAAAATACAAATAAAATGTCACAGCTTGCATCAGATGTTACTGCATCTGCTTCAGAAGGTGAGCAATTAGCACTATCAACTTCAGAAGCTATGGAGCAGATTGTTAATGAAGTAAGTGCAATTAATGAAGCAATAGAAGTAATAGACCAAATAGCATTCCAAACAAATATTCTATCTTTAAATGCAGCAGTTGAAGCAGCAACAGCTGGAGAAGCTGGAAAAGGATTTGCAGTTGTTGCTCAAGAGGTTAGAAACTTAGCTTCAAGAAGTGCAGAAGCAGCAAATGAGATTAAACTACTTGTAGAAAATGCAACAGCAAAAGCAAATAATGGTAAAGATGTTTCTTTTAATATGATAAATGGTTATAAAAAACTTAATGACAATATTTCAGATACAACAAAACTTATCAAAGAAGTTGCAACTTCAACGCAAGAACAGCAAAATTCTATAATTCAAATCAATGATGCAATAAATAGTCTTGATCAAGCAACTCAACAAAACTCTAATGTTGCAAATAATATTTCTACTTTATCAAATAACATTGAAGATATGTCAAATAATCTTGTAAATGCTGCATCAAAAGCAAGCTTTTTACAAGAAACAAGAGCACAAGTTTGTGATGTAAACTTAATATATAGTATTGCTGATTTAAAAGTTGCTCTTTTTAATCATAAAGATGATGTCTATGCAAGACTTGCAAATGAAGAAGATACTCAAGTTCATGAGTTTAAGATTCTTGATGAATGGCTTGAACAATATGAAAATGCTAATCCAGAAATAGATTCTGAAATTTTTGTTACTTTAAAAGCTATGAATAAGAATCTTTATTCTTATTTAAAACAACTTATGGAAGCAAGTTCAAATAAGTCATCTAACAATGTAATTAATGATTTTGCTAAAAAAGTTGAAATAGAATCAATGAGAATTTTTGGAACATTAAATAAAATTAAAGAATCAAAATGTAAAGGAAAAAATTAATGAAAATAGAAAATATAGATATTGTTTCTCAATTATGTGAAGTAATTGAAGAATCAGAAAAGATGGCAAATGAAGTTATGGATCATCTAGATATTATCTTAGAGAAATTAAATATTCTTGAATCTAGCAATAATTTAGCTAGTGATATAGATTCTATTAGAAATAATATTTTCATTACTTTAGAATCAATGCAAGCACAAGATGCTCATAGACAAAAAATAGAAAGAGTTGTAAATACAATTGACCCAGAAAATGGTAAATTCGCACAAAGTGCAAAACATATTACTGGTGATACAAATGATAGTGAACTTGTAGATGAGGATGAATTAGCTGCACTAATTGCTGCTGCAAATGCATAAAAAGGATATTAGTGAATTAATTCACTAATAAACTCTGTAGCATAGCTTCCTTTTGGTAACTCAAAATTAAGCTCAAACCAAGCTTTTTCCTCTTTGTATTCACTACTAATTTCCGATGGGAAAATCCAAGCAAACCTTCTTGAACCATCTTCTTTTGTTTCTTTGATAAATTCTTCTTCAAATTTTAAAGCATCATCTATAGCTAATTTTGTTTTTTTACCACTTAGTAATCCTGTAGGTACTCTATCTCTTTGATAAAACTTTTCTGCTTCCTCTTCTAAATTTTCAATATGAAATATTTTTCCATAAGGATAATGACTAAAAACATCCCCTTTTAAAACTTTAAATGGGTGTTTTTGTTTTTGTATCTCTTTAATTATTTCTACACTAAGTCCTAGTTTATCACTTATCTCATTTGCTTCAAAATTATCGATAATTTTACTTATCTCTATTCTCTTACTTAACCAAGAGTTAAATAAATATGATTGATATGCATTAATATACATCTGTCTTAATTTTCGATCTCGTACCTTTAAAGTACCAGAAATAAGGGCTTCCCCTTTTTTATAATTATCCCCATCTAGTCCAAATCGTTGAAATCCAAAATAATTCGGCATACCAAGTGTTGCTATCTCTTTTAGTGCAGATTCTAGTTTCATTTTATGAAGTGGTTGTACACGTTTTAATCGTATAAAAAAATGGTTTCCTTTTAAGTGCCCTATTCTTATCTTGTTGTTGTGATATGTTTTTTCTAAGATTTTTATTTGAGGATGTTCAAACTTATCTAAAACCTCTTCATAACTTCTATGTACTGAAATATACTGAATAGTCATAGCATTCTTATCTTTTAATCCTGCATAACCTATATCTCTTGTCTTTACACCTGTATAATCAGAAAGTATTTGTAACATATCCCAAGTAGCTAAATCTTTTTTTCGTATTTTTAAAATAAGGTGTTCACCCTCTCCTGTAAATTCGTATAATGGCAATTCTGTCACTACAAAGTCATCTTTACTTTGTTTAAAATATACATCTATATTACTATGGTTTAAATAGTATTGTTTTATCATTTTTCCTCTTTATTTATTTAAAATGGTGATTTACACATTCACAATGAAATTCACCAGTAATTACTTTTGCAAAAATATTTAATTGGATATTATGTTTTTTTGCTATTTTGTTTATTTTATTGATATGTTTTTTATCAAAGGTAAACAATACTTCATACTCTTCTCCACTACATCCAACTTCCTTTGAAATTGGTGTAAAAAATTCAAAACCAATATTATTAGATAAAGATAATCTTTCCAGTTCAAAAAATAATCCATCAGAAATATCTAATGCACTATTAATATAAGAAGAAACTTCATAAAAAAACTTTGGATTTAATTTAGGTTTGATAAATTTAGATTTTTTATTGATTTTTTGTTCACTTAATAATAAATCCAAATCCCTTTTTACAGTTCCTAACTCTCCTGTGTAACAGACTAAATCATCTACTTTAGTTCCCGTTCGTAAAACTGGTTTTTTTGTTTTTGAAATAATAGTTATTGAAATATCAAGCTTTTCATTTGAAATAGTATCTCCTCCAATAATCTCAATATTAAATTTTTGAGCAACACTATTAAAACCACTTGCTAACTCATCTAACTCTTTTTTCCCATAAGAAGAAGGGATAGCAACACTTAAGAGTGCATATTTTGGCTTTGCATTCATAACAATAGCATCACTAATATTTATTAACATTGCTTTCTCTGCTATTTGTTTTAGATTCATCCAAGAAGTTTTAAAATGAACATTTTCAAAAAAAGCATCCATACTATAGACATATTTTCCTACAACGGCACCATCATCACCAATAAATTTAGATTTTGTAAATTGATTTATAAAATATTGTTCTTTATTTTTTATTTGACTCATAAAGGAGATTATAGCATTTTATAGATATAATATTGGCTATTTTTTCAAAAAGGAAGCATCAGTTGGATTATTTAAAAGTAATAGGTAAAAAGAAATTAAGTGGTAGTGTAAAAATAAGTGGGGCAAAAAATGCTGCTCTACCTCTTTTGGCTTCTACTATTTTATCTTCAAATAGCATAAATATTTCAAATTTACCAGATGTAGTGGATATCAATACACTTCTAAAACTTTTAGGAATGTTAGGTTCAACATATAGTAAAAACAACGCTGTTTTACATATAGATTCAACTACAATAAATCAAACAAAAGCAACTTATGATATAGTTAAAACTATGAGAGCTTCTATATTAGTTCTAGGCCCTTTATTAACTAGGTTTGGTCATTGTGAAGTATCATTACCAGGTGGTTGTGCTATAGGGCAACGACCTGTTGATTTACATTTAAAAGCTCTGGAACAAATGGGAGCAACTATTGAGATTAAAAATGGATATATAGAAGCAAAAGCACCCAATGGACTAAAAGGTGCAACGATAGTATTTGACAAGATTACTGTAACAGGAACTGAAAATATTGTTATGGCAGCTGCACTTGCAAATGGTGTTACAACTATTATTAATGCAGCTCGGGAACCTGAAGTTGTACAGTTATGTGAAGTTTTACAAGATGCTGGTTTACAAATTGATGGGATAGGTACAAATACACTAAAAATAGTGGGTTCCAACAAAAAACTATTAGCTTTTAAAGATTTTGCAATTATTCCAGATAGAATAGAAGCTGGAACGTATCTTTGTGCTGGTGCTATTACAAATTCAATACTCAAAGTAGAAAATGTAGAACCATCGCATTTAGAAGCTGTATTGTCAAAATTAGAAGAGATGGGATTTTCTATACTAATTGATAAAAATAGTATTACCGTCTTACCTGCTAATAAGGTAAAAACTGTCAATATAACAACTACAGAATATCCTGGGTTTCCAACTGATATGCAAGCTCAGTTTATGGCACTTGCTACTATGGCAGATGGTGTAAGTATTATTGATGAAAAACTATTTGAAAATAGATTTATGCATGTAAGTGAACTTATAAGAATGGGTGCAGATATCACACTCAATGGAACAGTTGCAAATATAAAAGGAACTCCCAAAGGACTGTATGGCACGGATGTGATGGCTACAGATTTAAGAGCAAGTAGTGCTTTAGTCCTAGCAGCTCTTGTAGCAGATGGAGAAACAAATATTCATAGAATTTATCATCTTGATAGAGGATATGATAAACTTGAAGAGAAATTAACAAATCTAGGTGCAAATATCACTAGAGATAAGGAAAAGTAACATTATGAGACATTTTTTAACACTAAAAGATTATTCTAAAGAAGAGATTGTTGAGATTTTAAATCTTGCTGTTCAAATTAAAAAAGAAACAAAAGAAAATATCTTTAAAAAATATATGCCAAACAAAACATTAGGTATGATTTTTGAGAAAAGTAGTACAAGAACTCGTGTTAGTTTTGAAACAGGTATTTATCAACTTGGTGGTATAGGATTATTTTTAAGTTCAAATGATATTCAACTAGGTCGAGGTGAGCCTATTAGTGATACAAGTAGAGTAATTTCGAGAATGGTTGATATGGTTATGATACGAAATGACTCTCAAAAAGAACTTGAAGAGTTTGCTTCATATTCAAAAGTTCCTGTTATTAATGGATTGACTGATAAATATCACCCTGTACAACTTATGGCTGATTATCTTACAATTATGGAATATAATTTACAAGATAATTTAGTTGTAGCTTATGTGGGAGATGGAAATAATATGACTCACTCTTGGTTAATGTTAGCAGCACAAATGGGATTTGAACTTAGAATTGCTACACCAAAAGGATATGAAGTAGATAAAGATATCTATTTTGAAGCATTACAAATTGCTAAAAAAACTGGTGCAATTATCTCAACAACAGATGATCCAAAAGAGGCTATATCAGGTGCTACAGTTGTTACAACGGATACTTGGGTATCTATGGGACAAGAAAGTGAAAAAGAAAAAAGAATCAAAGATTTTACTGGATATATGATTGATGAAAATATGATGAGTCTTGCAGACTCTAAAGCTATATTTTTACATTGTTTACCAGCATATCGAGAATATGAAGTAAGTACTGAAACTTTTGAAAAACATAGTGAAGTTGTATTCACAGAAGCAGAAAACAGACTCCATGTGCAAAAAGCTATTATGGTTTGGCTAGATAGAAAAAGAGATGAAAAATAAATGATTGATTTTAGTAAGTTTGAAAAGTATTCACGACCAGGACCTCGATATACTAGTTATCCAACAGCTCCTGAGTTTCACACAAATTTCTCACAAAGTGATTTAATAGAAAAGTTTAAGTCTCAAAGTGATGATAGACCATTATCTCTATATATTCATATCCCTTTTTGTAGAAGTGCTTGTTATTTTTGTGGATGTAATGTAATTTTTACAAGTAAAGAGGATAAAAAAGTTAGATATATTGAGTATCTAAAAAAAGAGCTGAAAATATTAGCGCAACATTTAAATACAAATAGAACCGTAACTCAAATGCATTTTGGTGGGGGAACTCCAACTTTTCTTAGTGCTTTACAGCTTAAAGAAGTGTTAGATGCTATTAAAGATACTTTTCCAAATTTTAGTAGTGATGCTGAAATATCTTGTGAAATAGACCCACGATATTTTACTAAAGAACATATGGATGTACTAAAAGAAGCTGGTACAAATCGTGTAAGTTTTGGAGTACAAGATTTAGACCCAAAAGTACAAGAAACTATCCATAGGATACAACCATTTGAAACAACACAAAATGTAGTAAAAATAGCAAGAGATGCTGGAATAAACTCTATAAATATAGATTTAATTTATGGTCTTCCATATCAAACAAAAGAAACTTTTGCAAAAACAATTAGAGATATTATTACACTCAACCCAGATAGATTAGCTGTGTTTAACTATGCACATGTACCTTGGATGATGAAAACTCAAAGAAAATTTGATGAAACAACATTTGCCCCACCTTCAACAAAATTAGAAATTCTAAAAGATACTATTGAATTTTTTGAATCAAATGGCTATAAAATGGTTGGAATGGATCACTTCGCAAAACCAGAAGATGAACTTTTTAAAGCTATAGAAAAGGGTGAACTTCATAGAAACTTCCAAGGATATACTACAAAAGGTGGTGCTGATTTAATTGGTATTGGTGTTACATCAATTGGGGATGGTGTTGATTACTATGTACAAAACTTCAAAGATTTAAAAACTTATGAAGAAGCCATAGATTCTGGAAATTTACCTGTATTTAAAGGCTATAAACTAAATGATGATGATATGTTAAGACAATATGTTATCATGGAATTAATGTCAAACTTTAGTTTAGATATTAAAAGATGTGAAGAGAAGTTTCAAATTAATTTTAAAGAATATTTTAGTGATGCTTTAAAAGCTCTTAAAGAGTTTCAAGAAGCTGAGCTTCTAACAATTACTGATAGTAAAATTGAAGCAAATTCAACTGGTGCAATGTTAATAAGAAATATCTCTATGCCCTTTGATGCATATTTAAACAATATACCAGAAGATAAAAGAAGATTTAGTAAAACAATATGAAACAAGGAAAACTATAATGTTCCCTACAGTTGAGCAGATTTGTACAAAAGAGATAGTAACTATTGATATAAATCATACTATCGAAGCAGCTGTACGGGCAATGACAAATGCAAATGTCAGGAGTGTTCTAATTATCAGTGAAGCTCTTGAAGAGTATTTTATCCTCACTGTTAATGACACTATCACCTATAAAATCCAAAATATACCTTTACAAACAAAGCTTTCAAACCTCACTCTTAAAGAGGTAAAAAAGATTGATGCAAAAACTAATATTTTAGAAATAATCAATCAAGATGACGAAATATATGAGTATATGGTTGTGATGTTTCAAAATCAACTTATAGGAATTATTTCACAAACAGATATTATTAATAATATTGATCCTCAAATTTTGATGCAAAAACAAAGTGTAGGAAATTTAATATTACAATACACAGCTATCACAATTTATAAAGATGAATCAACTATAAATGCAATTAAAACAATGCAAACAAAACATATTGACTCTTTACTTGTTGTTGACGAATCAAACAGTGCACTTGGTATTTTTACAACCAAAGATTTTTTAAATATTATAAATAGTAAAGCAAATTTAAAACTTCCTATTAAAAACTATATGAGTACACCTTTGCAGTCTGTTCCAAGTAATATCACAATTGCAGAAGCTATCAAATTCATCCAAGATAAACATTTCAAACGTATTGTTGTAACAGATAATACAGGCAAAGTTTCTGGTATTGTTACACAAACGGAGCTGTTAAGATTACTCAATAATAAATGGATGGAGATAATTAAACAAAGAGGTACAGAGCTTTCTATTATCAATAAAAAACTTATCGAAAGAACTGCCTCTTTAGAAGAAAAAGCATCAACTGATTTTCTAACACAACTTTACAATAGAAGGAAATTTGATTCATTAATTGAATATGAAATAAAACAAATAAAAAGATATCATGATAAAGATTTATGTTTAGTGCTCCTTGATATTGATGATTTTAAACGTATAAATGATACTTATGGACATGATGTGGGAGATATTATTTTAAAAGAAATAGCAAAAATCATTAAACTTTCTATACGAGAAAGTGATATAGCTTCAAGATGGGGCGGTGAAGAGTTTGCTATTTGTTTATCTCATACAACTATACAAGATTCTCTAATAGTGGCTCAAAAAATACGACAAACTATTGAATCTTTTAGTTTTACACAAGAGTTAAGAATAACTTGTTCTTTTGGTGTATCACAACTTCACTCTATAGATTCTTATATAGAGCTTTTTAAAAGAGCAGATGAAGCACTTTATAAAGCAAAAAAAACTGGTAAAAATAAAGTTGAGATAGAAGATATTTAGTTTTTAACCAACTTTTAGCTATAATCCAAAAAATTAATAAGATATAATAAAAAACTAACTTAAAAGGGAATATTTTTGAGAACACATTATTGTACAGATGTAACAGAAACAAGTATAGGTGAAACAGTAACAGTAGCTGGTTGGGTAAACAGCAGACGTGACCATGGTGGTCTTATCTTTATAGATTTAAGAGATAAAGGTGGTTTAGTACAACTAGTGTGTGATCCAGCTGACAATAAAGCAGCTTGGGAAGTTGCTGAAAAAGTAAGAGATGAGTTCGTTTTAATAGCAACAGGAAAAGTAAGAGCTAGAGGGGAAGGACTTGAAAACCCAAATCTTGTAACTGGTAAAATAGAGATTGTTATTGAAAACCTAGTTATTGAAAATAGATCAAAACCTATGCCATTTGACTTAAATGATGAAAAAGTAAATGAAGAGATTAAATTAAGAAATAGATTTTTAGAACTTAGAAGTACAAAGTCTTACGAGATATTTAAACTAAGAAGTACTGCAAATATAGCTGTAAGAAACTGTTTAAATGAGATGGGGTTTTTAGATGTTGAAACTCCAATTTTAACAAAATCTACTCCAGAAGGAGCAAGAGATTATCTTGTGCCTTCAAGAGTGCATCATGGAGAGTTTTATGCACTTCCACAATCTCCACAACTATTTAAACAACTTTTAATGGTAGCTGGATTTGATAAATACTTCCAAATAGCAAAATGTTTTAGAGATGAAGATTTAAGAGCAGATAGACAACCAGAGTTTACTCAAATAGACGTCGAGATGTCATTTTGTACTCAAGAAGATGTTATTAAAGTAGCTGAAAAACTAATTTCTGATACATTTAAAGCTTGTGGAAAAGATGTACCTACAACATTTCCAAGAATGACATACAAAGATGCTATGGAAAAATATGGGTCTGATAAACCAGATATGCGATTTGGTATGGCTATGGTTGATGTTGATGATATCTTTATCAACTCTACAAATGAAATATTTTCAAATATCGCAGCAAACTCAACAAAAAATAGAATCAAAGCACTAAAATGTCCAAATGGAGATAATATCTTCTCAAAAAGACAAATGAAAGGTTTTGAGGACTATGTAAGAAAATTTGGTGCAAGTGGTCTTGGATACTTCCAAATGAAAGAGGATGGATTAAAAGGTCCATTAACTAAGTTCTTTAGTGAAGCTGATTTAGAAGCAATTATTGCAAGAACTGAACTTGAAGTTGGAGATGTAGTATTCTTTGGAGCTGGAGATAAAAAAACAGTTCTTGACTATATGGGAAGATTTAGACTTTTCTTAGCAGAGCAAATGGATATCATCCAAAAAGATGCTTTTGAGTTCTTATGGGTTGTTGATTTCCCTATGTTTGAAAACGTTGATGGGAGAACAAAAGCACTTCACCATCCATTTACAATGCCAAAATCTTTAGATGATATTAGTGATTTAGAAGAGATTGAGTCTATTGCTTATGATATCGTTCTAAATGGTACAGAGCTTGGTGGTGGAAGTATCAGAATTCATAAACAAGAGATTCAAGATAAAGTATTTAAACTTATGGGTATCAGCGATGAGGAAGCAAAAGAAAAATTTGGTTTCTTACTAGATGCACTAGAGTTTGGTGCACCTCCACATGGTGGTTTTGCTTTAGGTTTTGATAGAATGATTATGCTTCTTGCAGGTACAGATAGTATCAGAGATGTTATTGCATTCCCTAAAACACAAAAAGCACAATGTCTTCTAACTCAAGCACCAAGTGTTGTAGATGAAGAGCAACTAAAAGAGTTAAGTCTTAGAATTAGACAGAAAGCTGACTAGGCAACTAACTGTTTTATGAAGGAAAAGGTGAGGTGAAAATCTTACCTTTTTTTATGGTTAAAATTTTGTCCCATCTTGTGCAATATCACCTCCCAATAAATTTAACATAATGCAGGTTTATTACGATATTGTCATAATATAATACATAATGTACTATTATCATCGAAATATCGACATTAAACATACATAAAAACCATATCATAAATTTAAAAATTATTTAAAACATATAATATATTGTAATGTTTTTTATAGTAAAATGTTCAAGAAGACTTTATTTAAGGTGTTTACAGTTATTTTAATATACGATATTTTTAATGTATGTTATTTGTTGATTTTCAGGCTGTTTTATATATAATGTATATTCAATAAATAGTTATTAGTAGTAAAAGGAAAATTAATGTCAACAGAACTTGCAGTAAAACTTTCTAGTGATTTATTAAAAGCATTTTTAAACAAATCCTTCTCAAATAAATTTGAAGATTATATATCATTAATTGAAAAACGTAAGTTAACACGTGATGAAAAAATATCAACTATTTCAGGATGGTATCAATCTCAAAGGTTAGTCAAGGTTCTTGGTGCTGGTTCTTCTGTTCCATATGGTTTACCTGATTGGAATACATTATTACAAAAAATACTACTTATAACTCTTGAGTCTGATAAAGATGAAAGTAAAAACAATACAAAAGCTGGTGTACTTGCAAGAACATTCTCTAATGTTTTTGAACCTAACTCATTAATTACAGCAAGGTATCTACATGATCATTTTCGTAAAACTCATCCAAAATCACAGTTGGCATTTGAAAATGCAATTAGAGATGCTCTGTATGAAGGATTAAATGAAAAGACAGACTCTGAACTTTTAAAAGAAATTAGACAGTTTTGTATAGCTGCTGGGAGAAGTCCTAATTTAGACTCTATAATTACATATAACTATGACGATATTATTGAACAATGCTTGACTAATATAGATGTTGATATACCTTTTATACCAATTCATGCTAGAGGAATGAAACATGAGCAACATCAATTGCCTATATATCATGTACATGGGTATTTACCACGAAAAGGAAACTTAACTAAGAATAATAAAGTTGTTTTAGGTGAAGATGAGTATCATCAACAATATAATGATATTTATGGTTGGAGTAATTTAATCCAAATTAATAAATTTAAAGATTACAATTGTTTATTTATTGGAGTGTCATTCTCAGACCCTAACCTACGAAGATTACTAGATATTTCAAAAAATGAAAGAGGTGATGATGAAATTCATCATTATTGTTTTAAAAAGAAATACAATAAAGATCAAATAAAAAAGAAATTAGAAAAATTATTATCCGAAAATGACGATATAGTAAGTCAAAAATCTCAAGCAAATATGGAATTTGATGAAGTTGTTTCTGAACTTGTTTTGCTAATGGAAAAATTTGAAGAAAATGATGCTTTATCCTTTGGTGTAGGAATTATATGGATTGATTCTTATGATGAAATTCCAGATATACTTAAGAAAATAAGAACTTATAACAAATCTTAGAAGTGAACAAGGGTGTACTTGCGATAATTCAAGCATTAAAGTCTAAATTAGCTAACATAAAAGTTCAAATATTAAGTGGTCAAACACCCTTGTCCACTTAAATCAAACGTTAGGTATAAAATATAAATAAAGGAATAATCATTGACACTATCAGAACAATTAAAAGAAGAAATTAAAAAATTAGACAAATATTTAAACTATGATTATTCAAGTGTAAATCCACTTATTAAAGAAGCAGAAAGCATTTCTAAAGCTTGGTCTGGTTCATGGCTAGGCTATCATTCAAGTGTATATTATGAAAACTTTTCTGTACCTCCAAGAGGTGCACACTTTAGTTCGGAATGGGGAATATATAGTGATTATGGCATGTTAGGTATGGGAAGTACTGGAGATTGGATTGAATACAATTCAGATGAAGTAATATCTTACATTGAAGATAAAGCTGGAAATATTGATTTATCCAGTATTAGAAAAAATAGTTTGGAGGCAAATAAATTAATTGAAGAAGTAAAAGATAACATATTGCTAATCATACATGCAAAAAATTTAACAGATAATAAATTTATTAATCAGTTAATTGATGAGTTAGAAAAAATAAAGATTTTATCTCAAAATGATTTTATTAAAAGTTATATGCCTAAAGGTACAATTGCAACAAGAGACCAAAAAGTTGATAAAAAACTTATTCCACCTCCCCATATTGTAGTTATATCTGCTGTTCACGAAATAATAGCTTCTTTCCATACATTGGAACAACTAAATAAAACTATCTTAAAAATATCTAAATACTTAGATAATATGGAGGAACAAATGATTAATAATATTAAGCAAACAGGTTCACATATTTTTATAGGACATGGTCGTTCAAGTGATTGGCGTGATTTAAAAGATTTCATTCAGGACAGACTTAATCTTACATGGGATGAATTTAATAGAATTCCAGTTGCTGGACTTTCAAATACAAATAGATTAAATCAAATGTTAGACCAATCATGTTTTGCTTTTTTAATTATGTCTGCCGAAGATGAACAATTAGATGGAAATTATCAAGCAAGAATGAATGTTATACATGAAGTTGGTTTATTTCAAGGGCGTTTAGGTTTTGAAAAAGCTATAGTTTTATTAGAAGAAGGTTGTAAAGAGTTTAGTAATATTCAAGGTTTAGGACAAATTCGCTATCCAAAAGGAAATATTTCTGCTATTTTTGAAGACATAAGAAAAGTTTTAGAACGTGAAAAAGTCTTAGAAAACACCTAACAAATCAGTGGAGCCAATAAATTACCCTGAGGGCAATTCATCGGCTCATTTTAAACGTTATATAAAGAAAGAGTATGAAATATAAACCAAATACTATTCCAAAAAACATAAGAACAAAAAATATTTTATTATCAATTGCATTATTAATATATGGCGGTTATGGTTTAATTATTAATGATATAATGATACCAGCAGGAAAAGTCATTTTTGGTAATAGAAGAATAATTCATTTAGAAAATGAACAAGCTTTTTTGATGTTTGGTGTAATTTTATGTATAGTCACAATACTTCTTGCAACAGTTGTTGACCATTATGATAAGAGAGATAATGAACAAAAATATTTTATTTTTAAAGTTATTATTAGTTTTATAGGAGTTCATCTATTAATTGGAGTATTAGTAAAAAATTTTATATAACAAAACATTGTAAAGAAAAACAAGGGTGTACTTGCAATAATTTAAGCTTTAAAGCCTGAAAAAGCTAGAATGTAATTCAAAAGTCTAAGTGGTCATAAAATAAAGGGGACAGGTACAATTAGATTCACTTCTATATTGTTTCCAACTTATGAGAAACTGATTGGAAATTTAAGTGGTTCATACTCAATATACAACATAGACTAGTGTATGAAGTAAGAGAAATAGATAAAGTAGTTAGAATCTCTAGAATATGGTCACATTATAGGGAATAAGACAATAAATGATAAGATAAAAAACAAATTTAAATTTTAAAGGGAAAAATAATGAAAAAAAACATACAAATATCAATAATCTTATTAAGTTGTTTATTGAGTGTAAATTTATTTGGTGCTGATATTTTAACGCAGAAAAATATTGGTTTAGAAGCAGCAAATGATGTTGCAAAAATGACTATCGATGCTTGTCGTAAAGATGGATATAATGTATCAGCTGTTGTAGTTGATAAACACGGCAATATACGTAGTGTTATGAGAGATGATTTAGCAGCAAAATTCACCATAGATATTGCCCAAAGAAAAGCTAACTTAGTGATAATGTCTGGTATTGCTTCTG